>CAWFMM010000004.1:1397500-2297317 GCA_963817035.1 uncultured Actinomycetes bacterium | reverse complement strand
GCGGAAATCGCCTCTCGCCAGGCGATTTTCGCTTTTAAGGAGTGGATCGGGGCCGATTTCGTGGTCCCAATGGTTCCGATTTGGCCGGCCTGCCGCGGGTTGCGCATGAGCGTCAGGCGGCTCGCGAGTCCCATTGGTAGTAGCCGCCGTTGATCACCCTCGGAAGGTGCGCGCTGCGTGTCTTTGGCCCGTATGTTTCGGCGACATGACGCAACCCGATTCGGGATGTTGGCTTTCGGGGTTGGCATGCGTGTCGCTGCGCCCGTGCGTGGCGGGGCCATGGGTGTGAGCGTCGGGGCGGACGCGGCTGGGGTGCGTGTGCCGGGGTGGTGGCGTGCGCTGACGGCGTTTGCGCGGCGTGTGTCACAGGATCGTGGGTCTCGCTACCTGAGAGCGGTGAACGTCGCTAATCGGCTGCGTCTTCGGGCGGGTACGTCTCGGCTTTGTGAAGGCGACGCGTTTGAGGAGCTGTACTTTCGGGTGTCTGAGCGGGTGCTGGTGTTTTTGACGCGGCGTACCGCTGACCCTGAGGTCGCGGCCGATCTGTGGGCGGAGAGTTGGGCTCGGGCGTTCGCGTCGCGGGAGAGCTTTCGAGGCGAGAGTGTCGCCGAGGAGGAGGCGTGGGTGTTCGGTATCGCGCGGAACGTGCTCGGCGCGTATTACAAGCGCGGTGCTGCGGAGCGTCGCGCGATGCAGCGTTTGGGGCTTGAGCGGCCGCAACTCAATGATGCTGATCTCGCGCGGCTGGAGCGCGTTGCGGGCCTTGATGAGTTGCGCGAGGCGCTGAGTGTCGCGCTGGCCGCGATGCCTGAGCTGCAGCGTGACGCCTTGCGGTTGCGCGTGGTCGACGGCCTGTCCTATGGCGAGCTTGCGCGTCGGCTTGATGTGAGTGAGCAGACGGTCCGAGCCCGCGTGTCCCGTGGCCTGCGGGCGCTGTCTGCGACGCTGAGCGAGGATCGCCCCGACCTGGAGGTCCCGGAGACCTCATGAGCGATCACGGGTCGCAGCTGCAGATCGTCGAGGAGTTCTGGCGCCAGCTTGCAACGGTCGGCGCGGTTCGCGACCGCGCTGCTCGCCGTTCGGTCGCGCGGCGTCGGGCGCTACGGACCGCCGTGCTCGTCGTCCTCGCGCTGCTGGCCCTGGCGGCGGTCGCGCTGGCCGCAAGGGCGTGGCTGTTCGGCTCGCCGGTCGCGAGCTCCCCATCGCCGCCTCAGCCCGTGGGGGCAGTCGTGCCCGGGTCAGCACGCCTGCTCTCATTGCGAGTCGCGGATCCGGCCGGCGGCCCGCCGTGGGGGCTTAGGCTGTCGTCGACGACGGGCGGCTCGGCGTGTGTCCAGACGGGACGCGTGGTCAACGGGAAGCTCGTCGTGCTCGGGATCGACGGCTCGTTCGCCGATGACGGGCGAGCTCATGCCCTGCCCGCGGGCTCAGAGGTCTGCGGCGGAGCGGACTCCGTCGGTAACCCACGCGTCGGCGGGTCACCCGCCATCACCACTGCCTCGGCCACCACCGGGCTCCCGGACTGTCAGACACCCGGTGCCGCGCGAATCGACCGTCTCACCGTGACCTCGGCTCGCCGGATCCTTAGCCATTCACGCCCGTTTGACACCCCAGCCTCCCTGGCCCGGGTCCGTGCAAGTCTGCGCCTTGCATTGCGCCACTTGGCTCACCCGCTCACGGCATGCCCGACCGCGGACCTCAGGACGGTGGTCATCGGAGCCCTCGGCCCGGCGGCACGCCGCGTCAGCCTGTCGGGTCCATCGCGACCCACGGTCACGCAAACCCTTCGCCCGAGCGACGAGGGCGGATATCTGTTCGTCATCCCGGGACAGTCCGGACTCGCTGCGATGCGCATGACCGTCCAGTACGCCAACGGCCTCACGTGCCGGATACCCCAGCCGTTCGCGTCACCCCAAGCATTCCCCAACCAACCCCGGGGATGCCAAGCGACACCACCCGGCTACATCTACCCGGCCGCGCGGCCGTAGCCGCGCGCTCGGCAGCGCCCGCGCCCAAGACCGCGGGCGCCGCGATCTGGCATGGGCAGATATCACCGCCATCGCTTGGACGACTTCACTTCAGTCGAACCCTGGTAAGTATCTCGAGCTGCGCGTATGTGACGAGGCGCGGACAAGGTGCATAGGCCGCCCCACACAACCTGAGATTCGCACGCGAACTGCCCTCGATCGCCCCGCAACCCGGTTGGCTAGCGCCCACATCGCCCGACGGCGACATCGTCGCGACAACGAGAAGGGGTCTCATGCACAGCGACAGACGATTGGCGCCCCATGGGCGCCTACGGCGCGCGAAGCGCAAGCCACTGCGAACGGCGTGCGTGCTGCTGGCAGGCTTGGCGGTCGGGCTTGCTGCCTGCCCTTCGGCGCTCGCCACCCAGCATGACTACTGCCACTGGGACGGCAGCAGCGACGCGATCGCCGCCAACAGCCTGTGCTTCGCCGGCGCCGACGAGCCGCTGACCAACAACTACGCCTACCTCGTGTTCGCTCCGACCACCCCGACGATCTTCTGCGGCGCCTACCTGAGCGGCGCGCAGTACGCCGGCTACAGCTCGGGCAACCCCTCGTGCAACCACACCTACAGCGGGGCCAACCTGCTGACCGCCGACGAGTACGTGAGCGTCGCAGCGACCACTCACGGCGTCATCACCTATTGATAGGAGCCAACGATGCCCAAGCTCAGGCCGGCCGCCGCGACAGCCGCGCTCGCCGCAGCATTGATCGGCATCGCCGTCGCGACACACGCCGACCGTCGCGCCCACGCACAGGCCGCTGCCGAGGCGCCGGCCCGGTCAACCGGGCCCGACAGCTTCGCCGTGTTCCGCCGCCTAGCGGCATCGGGTGACGTTATGCCATCAGGCGTCCGCGCTCAGCTCTCCGCAACCGCAGAAGCCGCCGGAGTCGACCTCGACGCCGCGCGCGCCGTTGCCGCATCGGCAACCGGAGCGGTGTGGGCGATCCCCGGTCCCCGCCAGGTCTGTCTTGCCCAACCCGACCCCATCGACGGCTTCGCGATCAACTGCGCACCCATCGACCGGGCCATCGAAGGCCGGCTCTGGACGGGCCTCGTGGGACTTCCTGGACAAGTCGCCGGAGACGCCCTCATCGCCATCCTCGTGCCCGACGACGTCGCCACGGTGACCGCTGTCGCCGTCGACGGAACAACCGACGACCTCACCGTCGCCGACAACGTCGCCTTCGCCGCCATCACAAAGTCCGCCGCTCTGACCTTCGACGACTCGCAGGGAACCACCACCGTTCCGGTCGCAGGAACCCCGGCCGAGCTCGTCGCCCGGTGAACACCGAGCTCACTCGTCCTGCTGCTTGCCAGAGCAAGAGGCGCGACATCGCTGACTACGATGGCGGGGTGCGCATCAGGATCCCCAGCTCGGGCGGCGTGGCCCTCATCGTGCTGACCGTTCTCGGCGGCTCACCGGCCGCGGCCACACCCGGGACCAAGCACCTCGCACGGTTCCAGATCCCATCACACAACATCGGCTGCATCCTGGCCGGCGGCACCGCGCGGTGCGACCTCAAGCACCGCACATACAAGCTCCCGACGCGACCCAAGTCCTGCACCCACATCGTCGACTTCGGCCGAGGCGTCGAGGTCGACAAGACCGGCGCCGCTCACATCGTGTGCGCCGGCGACACAGCGCTCAACCCGCGCGACACGGTGCTCCCCTACAGCTCAAGTGACCGCTACGGCATCTTCATCTGCCAAAGCCAGACTGCCGGCGTGACCTGCACCAACACCACCAACGGACACGGCTTCTTCGTCTCCACCCGGTCCTACCGCCTGTTCTAGTCGCCCATCACTCCGCCGGGTCCGTCTCGTCAGCGGGCAACGGTAGTGAGCTGAATGCTCGGGGGTGACCCGCATGCGAAGGCTCCTCACCAGGAGCCGATCGGGGCGCCTATGCATCGTCAGCGCGCCCTTCACGGGGTGGGCGTGGCTCGCTGGGAGGTATGAGGAGATGCTGCGTGGGGTAGCGGAGGTTGTTTGCGCATGGCGGCGACGATCCGGGTCAGCTGCCGTGCGGCGCTGGTTCCGTCTGCGGCTCCTCGATCTCCGCAAGCTGGGCGAGGATGTCGGCGGGCATCTTCTCACCGATGACCTTCTGCAGGAACGGCGTGTGGTCAAAGACGAAGTCGCGCAGTGGGCGCAGCGGCTGTGGAAGGCGGTGGAACATCCTGCCGTTCATGTACGCGAGCTCGGTGACGCTCTTGGTGTGTGGCTTGCGTCGGTCCTCGTAGGCCTGCGCAGCTGGCGCCTTGGGGTCGCGGTGCTTAGGGTCCTGGTCACCGACTACACCTGGGCCGACACGAGCGTCGAGGCCGCGGTACTCGCCGAGGTCGGAGCCGAGCTGGTCCACGCGGCGACGGGGGAGGAGGACGAACTCGTCGAGCTCGTGAGCGACTGCCAGGGCATCCTCACGTGCTTCAAGCAGGTGACGCCCGCGGTCATCCGCGCCGGGACGACGCTGAAGGTCGTTGGTCGGTACGGCATCGGCACCGACAACATCGCCGTCGGCGTCGCGACGGAGCTCGGCATTCCGGTCACGAATGTTCCGGAGTATTGCTCCGATGAAGTCGCCGAGCACGTCCTTGCCCTCCTCTTCTCCCTCGTTCGCGGCGTGCCCCCGCTACGACCGTGCGGTGAGAGCGGGCGACTGGTCATTGGCCCCGGGCCTGCCGACGCGGCAAATCGCCGGCATGACGCTGGGCATCGTCGGCCACGGTCCCATCGGCCGGGCGGTCGAGCGGCGCGCGCGGGCATTGGGCATGGAGGTGCTCGTGCACACCCGCAGCGGTGGCGTCCCGCTGCCCGAGCTCGCCGCCCGGTCTGACGTCGTCACGCTGCATGTGCCGGCCACGCCCCACACGGAACGGCTCGTTGACGCCGAGTTCCTTCGTTCGATGAAGCCAACCGCGTACTTGATCAACTGCGCCCGCGGCGCCGTCGTCGATCAGGGCGCCCTCGTGGAAGCACTGACCCGCGGGACCATCGCCGGCGCCGGTCTTGACGTCTTCGTGCCGGAACACCTCGAGGCCGACCACCCGCTGCTGGCACTCGATACCGTCGTAGCAACGCCGCACACTCCCTTCTACTCCGAGCAGTCAATCGCCACCCTCGCACGGCTTGCCTCCGAAAACGTCGCAGCGGTCCTCGCGGGCCGGCGACCTGCCAGCGGGGTCGACCCCGAGGTCTACGAGTGATGGCCGATCTGCTCTCCGAGCTCGGGGGCGTCGCGCACATCGGTCACATCGAGCTGCTCACTCCTCGACTGAGCGTCAGCCTCGCGTTCTTCACCCGATCCCGAAGGACAGGTTCGAGCTGTACTTTAGGAATCGCTATGGCCGACGAGGCGATACCCCGGGGTTGGGGTCAAGCGCTTGGCGTTCATGACGCGCACGATCGCGCCGCTCGAGCTCGTGTACGTCACGGGAGTCGTGGGCTCCAACTACGGTCTCGACCGGGTTCGTCTCACCGCGCCGATCCACATCGGCGATCGCGTGCTCTCGCGCTTTGAGATCAAGGAGGTCCGGAAGCGTGGCGCCGGCTACATCGGTGCTGCGCCACTCCGAGCGCACCGTCGAAGGCGCCGGCCGCCCCGCGCTCATTGCCGATTGGTGGGGAATATTCCCCCCGATCAGCGCCTGACTCGATAGCTGTCGAAGCCCAGACCTCGAAACCGCTCTGCGCGATGATGCTTGAGATGGAGCTCCGCGGCACCGATGTGACCCTGCGGCTGCCGCGCGCCGACGATGCGCCGGCGCTGCTGAAGCTGGCGAGTGACGAGCAGGTCACGCGGTGGTTCTCGTGGGGCCCGTACCGGTCGATCGACGAACCGGCCGCGTACCTCGCGGGACTGGCGGCTCAGCGCGAGCGCGGCGAGCAGCTCGACCTGCTGATCGTCGATCACGAACGCGGTCCCGCGGGAATCATCGGCCTGAGTGAGTTCTCGGCTCGCGACCGGCGGGCCGCCGTCGGGACGTGGCTGGGGCGCGACTTCTGGGGGAGCGGCGTCAACGCGGCGGCCAAGGGGCTCGCGCTGCATCTGGCGTTCGCGGTGCTCGGGTTGGAGCGGGTCGGCGCGTACTCCAACCCGGAGAACGTGCGGTCGATCATCGCCTTGGAGCGCCTGGGGTTCGTCCGCGAAGGGACGCTGCGCGCCTTTCACCGCCACGGTGACACGCGCCACGACGTCCACGTCTTCGGCCTCCTGCGTAGCGAGTGGCTCGCCGGGTCAGTGGCGTCGCCAGGCGCCGAGCTCGTGGGCGAGGTGCCGCCGGCGTTTCGGGAGGTTGGGCTCCCGCCCGCCCTCACTCCCAGCGGAACCCGCGCACCGCGATGACCATCCCCACGGCGCCCCAGCCGGCCAGCACGACCAGATCGCCGATATGGGCGCTCAGCGGCTGCCCGGTCACCATCGCGGCCCGCAGCCCGCTGACGAAGTGGCTGATCGGCAGCACCGCGGCGATGTCGTGCAGCACCGGCCCGCTCTGCTGCGGGTCGAAGAACACGCCACCGAGCAGGACCGCCGGCAGAAAGACGAAGTTCACGTAGGCCGCCGCCGACTCGTAGTTCGGGATCGCATAGGAGTACGCGACGCCCAACGCCGAGAACGACACGATCCCGACGATCGAGAAGACGACGAGTTCGGCCCAGTCCTGGGGCCACGGCAGCCCGAAGAACAGAGCCCCGGCCACGACGACGAGCACGATCTGGAACGACGCGTTGATCAGCGTGTTGGAGAAGAGGGCGGTCAGGTATGACCGCGACGGCAGCGGCGTTCCGCGGATGCGCTTCAGCACGCCGGTCTCGCGCAGGTAGGTCAGGTTCTGGGCCAGCGCGCTGAACGTCGTCGCGAGCACATTCATGCCAGCGATCCCCGGCACGATGATGTCGCGCTCCTTCTGGCTGCCGGCCAGGCTCCCGAACACGAGCAGGAGGACGATCGGCAGCAGGAAGTTGAAGAACGCCGCCGCGGGGTTGCGCCAGAACATGTGGCGCTCAAGCCGGAACTGGCGCCAGGCCAGCGTCACGTCAGACACCGATGACCTCCTCGGGCTCTTCGGTCGTCAGCTCGAGGTACACGTCCTCGAGCGACGGTCGCGCCACGCTGAGCTCGCGGACCGCCTCGCCGCGGGCCAGCGCCGCGCTCGTCAGCTCATGGACCAGCGCCGTCGGGTCGTCGACCGAGCGCTCCTGGCGTCCTCCGGCGTCGTCGCGCCACGACACGATCACGCGCGCCGCCGCATCCACCCCGAGCTCCGCCGGCGCGCCGAGCGCCACGAACGCGCCGTCCTTGATGATCGCGACGCGATCGGCGAGGGCCTGGGCCTCGTCGAGGTAGTGCGTGGTCAGCAAGATCGTCTTGCCGAGGTCGCGCAGCGAGCGGATCGTGTCCCACGCCGCGCGCCGCGCCGCGGGATCGAAGCCGGTCGTCGGCTCGTCGAGGAAGATCAGCGCGGGGTCGCCGACGAGGGCCAGCGCAAAGTCCAGCCGCCGCTGCTGGCCGCCCGACAGCTTGCGCGCGACCTCGCCGGCCTTCTCGTCCAGGCCGGCCAGGGCCATGACCTCGTCGACATCGCGCGGATGGGGATAGAGCCCGGCCCAGTGCGCGATCGCCTCGCGAACCTTGATGTGGCGATAGATGCCCGAGCTCTGCAGGACGATTCCGAGCTGCTCGCGCAGCGCGCGCTCGCGCAGCGCCGGGTCCATCCCGAGCACCCGGACTTCGCCGGCGTCGCGCTGGCGATAGCCCTCGAGGATCTCGACCGTCGTCGTCTTGCCCGCGCCGTTGGGCCCGAGCAGGCCGAAGACCTCGCCGCGGGCGACGGTGAAGTCGATCCCGCGGACGGCCTCCAGTCCGCCGTAGGCCTTGCGCAGGCCGCGGACCTCGATCGCCGGGGTGACGGTCACGGCTCGCATCATGCCAAGCTGGCTGCCGTGCGGTGCGCTTGCATCGATATCGGCTCGAACACCACGCGGCTGCTCGTCGCCGAGTCGGCGGACGGCTCGCTGCAGGAGGTGCTCAGCCAGCGCGCCTTCACGCGGCTGTCGTCCGGCAAGCCGATCCCGGCCGACAAGATCGAGCTCGTCGCACAGATCGTCGCCTCCCAGGTCCGCATGGCACTGGAATGCGGCGCGCAGACGATCCGCACGGTGGGGACCGCGGCGATTCGCGATGCCCCCAACCGCGACGAGCTGTGCGCGGCGGTTGTCCACGCGGCGGGCGTCGAGATCGTCGTGCTCAGCGGCGACGACGAGGCGCGGCTCGCGTTCGCGGGCGCGACGCGGACGCTCCAGCACGCGCCGCTGGGGACGATCGCGGTCGTCGACGTCGGCGGCGGCTCGAGCGAGATCGTCATCGGCACGATGGCCGACGGCGTCACCTGGTCGGCGTCGTTTCGCGTCGGCTCGGGATTCCTGGCCGACCACTACCTGCGCTCCGACCCGCCCGCAGCCGACGAGCTCGACAACATCCGCCGCCACGTCGGCGGCGTCTTCGAGGGGCTGGCCGCGCCGCCGGCCGATGTCGGCTACGCCGTCGGCGGCAGCGCGACGTCACTGCGGCGCCTCGTCGGCGCCGAGCTCAGCCACGACACGCTGTCGCGCGGGATGCGGGTGCTCGCCGACACTCCGGTCGAACTGGTGGCCCAGCGCTTCGAGCTGCATCCCGAGCGCGTGCGCGTGCTGCCGGCCGGCATGCTGCTCCTCGACGAGGCGTCGAGCGTGCTCGGCCTGCCGCTGCGGATCGCCTCCGGCGGCCTGCGTGAGGGCGTCGTGCTCGAAGACATGGGTTCACGTGGGAGCTAGCATGGCCTCTGTGGCAAAGGCACACAAAGTCCAGGGCCTTTCACCCGACCTGCCGTTCAAGCAGGCCGCGAAGCTGACCGTCGCCGTGCGGACGAAGGAGCTGTTCGCTCACCTTGACGGCGTCCTCGACACGTCGGCGATCGAGCATGTCCACGACATGCGCGTTGCCTCGCGCCGCCTGCGCGCGGTGCTCGAGGTCTACGCGCCGTGCTTCCCGCGTCAGCGCCACGGCGCCGCGTTGCGCGAGGTCAAGCGACTCGCCGACGCGCTCGGCGCGCGCCGCGACCCCGACGTCCAGCTCGAGGCGCTCGACCGCCTCGCCGCCGGCTTCACGACCGTCGACCGACGCGGCGTCTCGGAGTTCGCCGGCGTGCTGCGCGGTGAGCAGGAGGCGGGCAACGAGGTCGTCGCCGCGGCGCTGGAGCGGGCCGCCAAGGTCGATCTCGAAGGTCAGCTGATGCGGTTGGCCGGTGAGCCGGAGCACGGCGAACCGGAGCACGAGGCGGCATGAGGGCGCGCACGGTCAAGCACCTCCAGCCCAAGGGTGGGCTCGCCGACAACCTGGCGCGGATCGTCGCCGTGCGGGTCGACGAGGTCTACGGCTTCGCGCCGAAGGCCATCAAGCCAGGCAAGGTCACCGCGCAGCACAACATGCGAATCGCGATCAAGCGCCTGCGCTATGTGCTTGAGCTCGGCGACGGCTGCTTCGGGCCCTACGCGCGCACTGCGATCGGCCGCACCCGCGAGCTCCAGGACGCTCTCGGTGAGATCCACGACTGCGACATCGCGCTGCCGCGCGTGCGCGCGCGATTGCAGGAGGTTGCACACGACGACGTGCTCGCGGTGCTCGCGTTGGCCGGCGGTGCGCCGGATCTCGATCCGGCGCTCGCGTCCGGCGCGCCCCATGCCGCGGCCCGGCGCGGGCTGGTCACGCTGAGCGTCCATCTCCACGCCCGGCGCGAGCTGCTCTTCGAGCGCTTCCTCACGCTGTGGGAGCGCACCGAGCGCGACGACTTCCGCGGGCGGCTGCTCGCGGCGATCGACGAGCGCCCCGTCGTCTTGACTTCAGCTTCACACGACGCTGACACCGACGCGGTACAACAGGCGGACGCATGAGCACCCAGGATCCGAGCGGAACGGTCGAGGTGCCCAGGCCGGAGCCCGACGTTCCATCCGGCGGCTCCGTGCTCGACCTCGAGGATCCGTCGCTGTACTTCAACCGCGAGCTATCGTGGCTGGACTTCAACGACCGCGTTCTCCAACTCGCCGAGGACGGTACGGTGCCGCTGCTCGAGCGCGTCAAGTTCGCCTCGATCTTCACCTCGAATCTCGACGAGTTCTTCATGATCCGCGTCGCCGGGCTGCACGACCAGCTCGATGCGGGCCTGACCAACCGCGGTGCCGACGGCTTCACGACGGCTGAGACGCTGGCCGCGATCCACGAGCGCGTGGCCGAGCTCTCGGCGCGTCAGAGCGCCTGCGTCTCGGGCTCGCTGCGCCCGGCGCTCGACGAGCACGGCATCCGAATCATCGGCTGGCACGACTGCACGGAGGCCCAGCAGCACGAGCTGCGCCGCCGCTTCCGCCGCCAGATCTTCCCCGTCCTGACCCCGCTCGCGGTCGGGCTCGGGCGCCCGTTCCCCTACATCTCCAACCTGTCGCTGAGCCTCGCCGTGCTCGTCAACGACCCGGTCACCCAGGCCGGCACGTTCGCGCGCGTCAAGGTGCCGAAGGAGATGCTGCCGCGGTTCGTCGCGGTCGAAGGGGAGACGACGACGTTCGTCACGCTCGAGGACATCATCGCCAACAACCTCGACGCGCTGTTCCCGGGGATGGAGATCGTCGACCACGGCCTGTTCCGGGTCACGCGGGACGCCGACTTCGAGATCTCCGACGAGGCCGACGACCTGCTCGAGGCGGTTGAGGTCGAGCTGCGCCGCCGGCGCTTCGGCGAGGTCGTGTGCGTGGAGATCGGCGCCGGCATGAACGCGCGGTTGCGGGCCGACCTGATCGAGGCGCTCGAGGTTCAGGAGCGCGACGTGTTCGATGTCCGCGGCCTGCTCGACCTCAATGACCTCAAGCAGCTGCTCGGGCTGTCGGGCTTCGACGAGCTGCGCGACCCGCCGTGGACGCCGGTCACCCAGCCGCGGCTGCAGGGCCGCGACGGCGAGCGCCCCGACGTGTTCGCCGCGATGCGCGACCGCGACGTGCTTGTCCATCACCCGTACGACTCGTTCCCCACGTCGGTCGAGCGTTTCGTCGAGCAGGCCGTGGTCGATCCCGACGTGCTGGCGATCAAGCAGACCGTGTACCGCACGTCCGACGACTCGCCGCTCGTCCCGTCGCTGATCCGCGCGACCGAGCGCGGCAAGCAGGCGGTCTGCCTGGTCGAGCTCAAGGCGCGCTTCGACGAGCGCGCGAACATCGGCTGGGCGCAACAGCTCGAGGAGGCCGGCGTCCACGTCGTCTATGGCCACCCGGCGCTGAAGACCCACACGAAGTGCGTGCTCGTCATCCGTCGCGAGGGAGACGGCGTGCGCCACTACGTCCACATCGGCACCGGCAACTACCACCGCACGACCGCGCGGCTGTACACCGACTTCGGCCTCTTCACGTGCAACGAGGAGATCGGCGCCGACGTCGCCGACCTGTTCAACTTCCTCACCGGCTACGCGCGCCCGAGGCGCTACCGCAAGGTGCTCGTGGCGCCGAACTTCCTGCGCGACGCGATCATCGCCCAGATCGACGAGACCATCGCCGCCCACCAGGCCGGGCAGTCCGCGCGGATTGCGATGAAGATGAACGCGCTCGTCGACCGTCACTGCATCGCCGCGCTGTACCGCGCCTCACAGGCCGGCGTACCGGTCGACCTCAACGTCCGCGGGATCTGTCGTCTCGTGCCCGGCGTCCCGGGGATCAGCGACAACATCCGCGTGGTCAGCGTCGTCGGTCGCTTCCTCGAGCACTCGCGCATCTTCACGTTCGAGCGGTCCGGCGAGACGACGGTCTACATCGGCTCGGCGGACCTGATGCCGCGCAACCTCGACAACCGTGTCGAGCTCCTGACCCCGGTCGAGGACCAGATCCTGCGCGACGACCTGATCGACGCGATCGAACGCTGTCTCGCCGACGACGCCAACGCGTGGGATCTCGGTCGCGACGGCACCTGGACGCGCCGTGTGCAGCAGGGCGTCGAGCCACGCGACGCGCAGGGCGAGCTGATGCTCGGCCACGCGGCACGCGCCGCCGAGGGTCAGGGCTCGGCCTGAGGCTGCGATCGCCAGGGCGGCGATCGGTAGTCTTCCTCGTTCGGCGGATTGCCAACTCGGCCGTGAAGCCATCCCTAACGGGAGGTGGCCGGGAGTGTTCTAGCCGCCCAGGCAAGCACACTCATCAGTCCTGGGACATTCAGTAAAAGCGGCGATCTCTGTCCGGGCGGTTTTTCAGGGCGGGCCTTGGGCCCGTCCGGCCGCCGCCCGCACCAGCGCGTAGTCTGAGGCGCGCGTGAACGACGAAGCCCGCGACGCGATCCGCCCCTTCACCGCCGACCGTCTGGCGGAGATCTCCGTCCGTGTGCCGACCCGCGGCAACCGGCGCTTGGAGAAGCTGATCGCGGCGGTCAACGCCGACTCGCAGATCAAGGGCTGGTGGCATGCGGCGGGCGTGAACGCGCATCGCCTGGGCATGTCGGACCACTCGTGGGTCCATATCCAGATCGTCACCAACATCGCGCTGCGCGTGTCGAGGCTGCTGTTCAAGGGTGGCGTCGTACCGTCGATCGTCGCCGACCATGGCCTGACCGAGCGCGACGCCGAGGTCGTGATCGCCGCCGGCGCGTTGCTGCACGACGTCGGCCTGTCGATCGATCGCGCCGACCACGAGCAGTTCTCGCTCTTCCTCGCCGCCGACAAGCTGCCCTCGCTGCTGGCCGACGTCTACGACGAACCGCAGCGCACGGTCGTCATCTCCGAGGCCCTGCACGCGATCATCTCCCACCGCTCGCGCGGCCAGCCCAAGACGATCGAGGCCGCGATCGTGCGCGTCGGCGACGCGCTCGACATGGCTCAGGGCCGCACCCGGGTTCCGTTCGAGGCGGGGGAGACGAACATCCACTCGCTGTCGGCCTACGCGATCGACGACGTCAAGATCGGCCCGGGCGAGGACACCGCGGTCCGCGTCGAGATCGCGATGTCCAACAGCGCCGGCATCTTCCAGGTCGACGAGGGGCTTGGGACCAAGCTGCGCAACACGCCGCTGGCCGAGCACATCGAGGTCATCGCGCGCATCGACGCCGAGCACGAGAAGCGCCTCGTCTCGGTGTTCCGCCTGACATGAGCGCGGCCGTCGGACCGGAATGTGGTGCTCGAGGGACTGACGCTCGATGTCGCGGCCCGGCCGGGTCGGCAGATCTGCGCACGCAGGTCGAGCACGCAGGCGCCGTCGGTCTACACCGACCTGACGATCAAGGAGAACCTGCGTTACGTCGTCGGCGCGCCGCGCGAGCGCGTGGCGGAGGTCGTCGAGCTCGCCGGCCGCGGTGTGACACTGCTCATCTCGAGCCACGTGATGGGCTTGTCGCCGTGCTCGCGATCCTCAACGCGGTGCTCGGGATGGCGCTCGGCCTGTTGATGAGCGCGTTCGCGCAGACCGAGTTCCAGGCCGTGCAGTTCGTGCCCGCCGTGATCTTGCCCCAGCTCCTGCTCTGCGGGTTGTTTGTTGCGCCACTGCTGGACGCGCTGTCCTGGCTGCTGCCGCTGACCTATGCCTGCGACGCGCTGCGCCGCGCCACGATCCCCGCGCCGCTCGCTTCGCTTGCGCTCGGTGCGGTGGCGTACCGAGTGACTAGCTGGTGGCCTTGCGACCCACCATTACCGCGAAGATGTGGTCCTGGAACATGGATTCGACATCGGCGAAGCCGGCCTCGTCGAGCCAGCGCAGCTGATCGCGCGCGCTCGCGCAACGGTCGAACGCGCGGCGCTGCATCGAGTCGGCCCACTCCTGCTCGCTGCAGCCCAGCGCAAAGCTCTCGCGCTGGTGCCAGGCCGCGAAGTGATCGTCGAACAGCGCCGTCGGTCCGGCGACCTGGTCGGCGTTGACGAACACGCCGCCGGGGACGAGCGCGTCGTGGGCACGGGCGTAGAGGTCGCGCTTGCCGGCGTCATCGAGGTGGTGGATCGCGAGTGACGAGACAATGGCGTCGAACGGGCCTGCCGGTAGCGCGTCGGTGAAGTCGCCGACGTGCAGCGTCGCGCGATCACCGAGCACGGCGCCTGCCTGCTCGAGCATCGCGGGGGCGGCGTCGAGCAGATCCACGTGGGCGTCGGGGTGGGCGTCGGCGACGCGCACGCTGAGGAGCCCCGTGCCCGCTCCGAGGTCGAGGATCCGCCGCGGCGGCGCCGCGCTGAGGCCGACGGCCTCGACGGCGGTGTCGTAGAACCGATCGAACGGCGGGATCAGCCGGCGGCGGGGTCCGTCGTAGATGGAGGCGTGTGCGTCGAAGATGGCGGGCGCATCGTGTGTCATAACAGACAACTGTACGTGATCACGGTCGGGGTGGTCAAGGCGTGGCGCGAGCGTCCGATCAATTCGTTGGTGAGCGATCTGCTGTTGTCGATCTTCGTCTGGGTGATCGTCGCGCCGCTGTTCGCGGTGGCCGTGCACGAATGCACCCACGCGATCGTGATCGCGCGCCACACCGGGCGACGGACTGCGGTCACCCTCGGACGGGGCCCGTCGCTCCTGCACTTCCCGCTCGGCCGCCTCGATGTCGACCTGCGCGCGTTCGCGATCCGCGGCGCCTGCTCCGTCGACCTGTCCGGCGTCCCGGTCAGCGTCGCGAAGGACGCGCTGCAGGCGGCGCCGCTCGCCGATCTTGTCCAGGGTTTGATCTGCATCGTCGCGATCTTCGTCGCGCCGCACTCGTGGGCGACCACGCTGGCCGGGCTGACGGTCGCCTACGCGTGGTGGGGACTCTCAAGCTTGCACCCGCGCATCGTGCGGTTCTTCGGGCCCTACGAGTCCGACGGTTACAAGGCGCGCGCGCTGACCAACCCCGAGGTGGCAATAAAGGGCGTCGTCGTACCCGAGCCGAAGGCTGACGACCTGGTCGCCTACCTCGCCAAGAAGGCGCCCGAGCTGCTCGCGGCCGACCCTGGGATGGCGCCGTTGCTCGGTGCGCCGCCGCCGGTCGCTTCGGTCGCGCCTGTAGCGGCGCCGGTCGCCGTGGCGGCCCTGGCGCCCGGCGCCGATCCGCTGCTCGCCTACATCCAGCAGACCGCGCCTGAGCTGCTCACGCCAGCCACGGCGCCGCCGCCAGTCGCCCCCGTGCCGCCGGTCGTCGCCGCGCCCGAACCGCCGGCGCCGCTCACTCCGCCGCCCGCCCGCCCGCGCGTCGACCCGCGCACCGCGACGAGCGTCGGCCCGCCCGGCATGCGCTGAACCGCCCGCCCGGAGGCTTGGGTGTCCTCCCGGGCGGCCGGTCGGAGGGTTTACATTGAACGGATGCGCTTCGCGTTGGTTGCGAACTCGTTCTTCGTCGCGTTGCAGGACCTCCGTCACACGAGCGATGGCGGTGAAGGTGCGAGCGTGTTGGCGTTGCTCGCGCTGGTGCCGGTCGCGGGCCTCGTCGAGTGGATCGATCGCCGGCGCAAGCGTCATCGCAAGCCACCCGCGGATCACGATCGTGAATGGCGCGCTCGGGCCGTGATGAGCGAGTTGTGCCCGCACGGCTGGACCGCGGAGATCACGGTTTACGGCTGGGGCGCGCCGCCGCCCGAGGACGCGCCCCCATCGCCGGTGCCGCTGGTATCGCTGACGTGGTCGGAGTACGAGGAGGATGGGAGCGGCGGTGTGCGCAAGGTCGTGGCGCGACGCCTGTGGGCGCGCAGCGCGGCCGAGGCGCTCGAGGCGATGGTCGCCGACCGCCGCCTCGACCTCGAGCTCGAGCGGATCGAGCATCAGGTCGACCTCGACGCGTAGGCGGTCAGGATCTGGGCGGCGGCTCGCTGTGGGTGGTCGCGGATCTGGCTGAAGGTGAAACGCAGGACGAGCCAGCCATCGAGGGTCAGGGCGTTCTGCTTGACGCGATCACGCTCGAAGTTCGACGGCGTGGAGTGGGCGGCGCGGCCGTCGGCCTCGATCGCGAGCTTGAGATCGGGGTAGGCGGCGTCGATCTCGAAGCGGCCGAAGGGGTGATTCATCCTGGCGGGCGGCAGCCCTGCCTGCGCTATCGCGCGTTTGAGGGCGCGCTCGAGCTCAGTGCGGGTCCAGTTGGCTCCGTCGTCGTAGTGGCGGAGGAGGGCGGCGATGGGTTTGAGGGCCCGGCGGCCGGGGGCGCGGCGGGCGGCGTCCTCGATCGCGCTCAGCGCGAGGCCGTAGAGGTAGTGCGCTTCGTTGAGGACGTGCTCGAGCGTGTTGGGCGTTGCCGTCTCGGCGAGATCGAGGATGAGGCGGGGGATGGTGGTGGAGGGGATGGAGTTGCGGGTGGTGCGGTCGAGTCGGTGCAGCGGCTCGCGCAGCTCATGAACTCGCCGCGCCGGCGTGGCCCTCCGCCAATGCAGCGAGGAAACATGGACCGGATCGTTCGGGCGATCCGGCAGGAGCCCGTAGTGGGCCGCCAGGGAGTGGTGGCTGAGAACGGTCTCCGGCGTGCACGACAGGACCGCCGCCATGAACCGCGCCTGCGGCGTGTGGACCATGTGGCCGAGGGCGTAGACGGCCCGGTGCCGCGGGTCCGCCACGAGCCGGCCCGCCTCTCGCGCCACTTGGATCGCCTCACTTGTGGCCCCGAGCGCCAGGAGTTGGCGGCGAGTCAGCCGACCATGTTGCCGCTCCGCGAGCCTCTCAGCCTGACGTGCCCAACCTTTTGCGTGCATTCACACGCAAAAGGTTGGGCACCCCCCAAACTCGCCCCCTAAGGGTTCGCCGCATCCGCGGCCTACCAGTGCACGCCCTTCATCAGATTCGCCATCGCCACCTGCTCCACCGACGCGTGCTCGGCCGGATCGGACTCACCCTTCGCCGCCGCGGAGTCCGGGAAGACCTTGTAGGCCATGTGCAGCACCTGGTCCACGGCCTTCGGCGCCAGCGCGTAGGCCACCTCGCCGAACGTTCCCAGGCGCGTGTTGATCGTCTTGGGCTTGGAGCGGATCGCCTCGCAGATCATGCCGCCGGCCTCTTCGGGCGTGATCGTCGGGAACTGGTCGTACATCTTCGTCGGCGCGATCATCGCGGTACGGACCAGAGGCATGTGGATCGTTGTGAACGACACGCCGTCGCCGATGACCTCCGACGACACCACCCGCGTCCACGCGTCCAGAGCGGCCTTCGAGGCGACATACGCCGAGAACCGCGGCGGGTTCGTCTGCGCGCCGATCGACGACACGTTGACCACATGCCCCGACCCGCGCTCGCGCATGTGCGGCAGCAGCAGCATCGTGAGCTTGATCGCGCCGAAGTAGTTCAGCTGCATCGTGCGCTCGAAGTCGTGGAAACGATCCATCGACAGCGCGATTGAACGCCGGATCGAGCGTCCCGCGTTGTTGACGAGCACGTCGACCGCCGGGTGGTCGGCGAGGACCGTCTCGACCAGTTGCTCGATCGCCTCCAGGTCCGACAGATCACACGAGTACGTGTACGCGCTGCCCCCCGCGGCGATGATCTCGTCGCGCGTCTCCGCCAGCTTGTCGGCGTTGCGCGCGACCAGCAGCGGGATCCCGCCACCTGCCGCGACCTGCTTCGCCGCCGCACGACCGATGCCCGACGACGCGCCGGTGATCAGCACCGTCTTGCCGTTGATCGCGCGCGCGAATGAGCGGTCCTTGAACAGGTCGGGATCGAGGTTGCGCTCCCAGAAGTCCCACAGCGTGTCGGCGTAGGACTCAAGCGGCGGGACCTCGATGCCGGAACCGGCCAGCGCCGCCTCGGCATCGCGGGTGTCGAAACGGGCGGTGAAGCCGACGTGGCCGATGATCTCCTCGGGGATGCCGATGTCGTCGAGTATCGTGCGCCGCACGTCCTTGAACGGCGGCACCGTCATCAGCATCGACAGCGCGCCCTTGGGCAGCATGTCGATCAGCCGCTTGTCGATGCGCACCGACATCTGTGGCGCGTGGGCGGCGCGCGCGAAGAGGTTCAGCACCTCGCCCGAGCGCTGAGACTTGGGCGCCATCAGGTGGTAGGCCTGCTCGTCGCCGTCCGGCAGGTGGGCGATGTGATCGAGCGCCGCGGCGACGAAGTCGACCGGGACGATGTTCGTGTGCCCGAGCTCCGGCCCGAGCAGCGGCAGCCACTCGGGCAGCCAGTGACGCAGCTTCTGGATCGCCTTGAAGAAGTAGTAGGGCCCGTCGATCTTGTCCATCGCGCCGGTCTTCGAGTGGCCGACGACGACGCTCGGGCGGTAGACGCGCCACGGCACGTGGGTCTGGGTGCGCACGATCCTCTCGCCCTCGAACTTCGTGCGGTGATAGGCCGACGGGAGCTTCTGGCCCTCGTCGAACATGTCCTCGCGGAACGTGCCGTCGTAGCTGCCCGAGACGGCGACCGACGAGACGTGGTGGAAGCAGCCCACCTCCAGTGCCGTGGCGAGGTCGACCGCGTTGCGGGTGCCCTGCACGTTGAGGCGCTCGTTGACCTCGGGCTTGGCCGTCATGTCATACAGCGCGGCGAGGTGGAAGACGTGATCGATCGAGCCGGCGTTGGCCGATACCCACGCCGGATCGACCCCGAGGCGCTCGGACAGCAGGTCCCCGGTCACCGGCTTGATGCGCTCGCTGGAGCCCCACGGTCCGGCGATCAGAGTGTCGAGCCGATCGCGCGATTCCTCACGCACCAGGACGTGAATGTCGCCGTCGCGGTTGCGCAACAGCTCTTCAACCAGATAGCGCCCGATGAACCCGGTTGCGCCGGTCACGAAGTACGTCATCGCCTGTCTCCTCGGGATGCGACGCGGTTGCGAAGCAGCCTACGTGATACCCGGGCTCAGACTCCGGCGCCCGCGCCGCCGCGGCCCTCGCCCCCGGCGAATCGCGCGGCGCCCGCCAGTGCGCTGGCGAACGTCTGGGGCCCGGCCTGCGCTTCGAGCGCAAGGCCCTCGGCCAGTGACAGTCCGGCGCCCTCGAGCGCGGCGCGGCGGTCGGCGAGCATCCCGGGCTGGGGGAACGCGGCCAGCGCCTGCACGATGGCCAGCGCGCGCGTCAGGTGCTCACCGTCATCGACGATCTCGGTCAGCATCCCCATGGCCAGGGCCTCGGGTGCGTCGACGATCCGGCCGGTGAGGATCAGATCCAGCGCGCGGCCCATCCCGATGATCCGCGGCAGGCGCTGGGTCCCGCCGTCGATCAGCGGCACGCCGAAGCGCCGCTCCGTGAACCCCAGCCGCGCGCTCGCGCACGCGATCCGCAGGTCGCACCACAGCGCCAGCTCGAGCCCGCCCGCCAGACACCAGCCGCCGATCGCCGCGATCGTCGGCCGCGACGGCGTCAGGCGCGTGAAGCCGAGCGGTCCGCCCGGGTCGCTGAAGCGATCGCCGAACGTCGCCAGCGCAGTCAGGTCGGCGCCCGCGCAGAACGCCTGGTCGCCGGCGCCGGTGAGGATCAGGACGCGTGCGTCGCCGTCCTTCTCGAACTGCGCGTAGCACTCGCTCAGACGTTGCGCGGTCGGCCCGTCGACGGCGTTGCGCCGTGCCGGGCGGTCGATCGTGATGACGGCAGCGGCGCCGATGCGCTCGTAGCGGACCTCGTCCACCACGGGCGCCTACCAGCCGCCGCGCCAGTCGCCTTCGATGTTCTTGGCGGCGGCCTTGCGGGCGTACTTGCGCTTCTCCAGGCGGGAGAGGAGCAGGCTCGCCAGAAGGATGAAGAGCGGGAAGAAGATGATGAGGATGAAGCCCGCGTTGGTCGTGACCTTGTCGTCGACCGGGCCGTACCAGCCCTGGCCGCCGTCGTGGGCGAATGCGGCCGGCGCGGCGGCGAGGAGGGCGACGATCGGGCTCAGGGCGGCGAGGCGGCGCATCGGCCCATCGTAGCTCAGTCAGGGGCGGTCCGCTTGTGCAGACGAGGCGCCGTCTGGGCGATGCGTAGCGCTCAGGCCGTCGTGATCGCCGCGGCGTCGTGCAGCCCCAACTGCTCGATCGCCGCGTCACGCAGCTTGTACTTCTGGATCTTGCCGGTGACGGTCATCGGGAACTCGTCGATGAAGAGGACGTAGCGCGGGACCTTGAAGCGCGACAGCGACGCGCGGCAGTGCTCGCGCAGGTCGTCGTCGGAGACCGCGCCGGGGTGGGTCAGCCGCACCCACGCGCACAGCTCCTCGCCGTACTTGGCGTCGGGCACGCCGACGACCTGGACGTCGGCGACCGCCGGATGGGTGAACAGGAACTCCTCGACCTCGCGTGGGTAGAGGTTCTCGCCGCCGCGGATGACCATGTCCTTGGTCCGGCCGACGATGTTCACGTAGCCGTTTGCGTCCATCGTCGCGAGGTCGCCCGTGTGCATCCAGCCGTCGGCGTCGATCGCCTCGGCGGTCAGCTCGGGCTCGTTCCAGTAGCCGATCATCACCGAGTACCCGCGGGTGCAGAACTCGCCGACCTCGCCGCGTGGAACCTCGTCGCCGGTCTCCGGGTTGACGACCTTGATCTCGAGGTGTGGATGGACCGTGCCGACGGTCGAGACGCGCAGCTCGAGGTCGTCGTCGAAGCCGGTCTGGGTCGATACCGGCGACGTCTCGGTCATGCCGTAACAGATCGTCACCTCCGTGCAGCCCATGTCCGCCACGACGCGCGTCATCACCGTCGTCGGGCACGGCGAGCCGGCCATGATCCCGGTGCGCAGGGTCGACAGGTCGAACGAGGCGAAGCTCTCCAGCGCGAGCTCGGCGATGAACATCGTCGGCACGCCGTACAGCGCGGTGCACCGTTCCCGCTCGATCGCGCGCAGCGTCGCCTCGGCGTCGAACGACGGCGCCGGGATGACCATCGTCGCGCCGTGCGCCGTTGCGCCGAGGTTGCCCATGACCATGCCGAAGCAGTGGTAGAACGGCACCGGGATGCAGACGCGATCGGCGGGCGTGAAGCGACAGCCCACGCCGACGAAGTAACCGTTGTTGAGGATGTTCGCGTGGGTGAGGGTCGCGCCCTTGGGGAAGCCCGTCGTGCCCGACGTGTACTGGATGTTGATCGCGTCGGACGCGTCCAGCGGCGCCTCGAGCGTCGGGAGCTCTGCGGCGTCGGCGGCCGCGCCGGCGGCGAGGAGGTCGTCCCACTGTGGCCCGTCGAGGTAGACGACCTGCTCGAGCGACGCGACCTCGGGGAGCACTTCGTCGATCATCGCGGCGTAGTCCGAGCTCTTGAACGTGCTCGCGCTGACGAGCAGGCGACAGCCGGACTGCACGAGGACGAAGCGCAGCTCGTGCGTGCGGTAGGCGGGATTGATCGTGACGAGGATCACGCCGATGCGCGCGGTCGCGTACTGCACGAGCGTCCACTGCGGGCAGTTGGGGGCCCAGATGCCGACGCGGTCGCCGCGGCGCAGGCCGAGGGCGTGGAGTCCCAGTGCGACGCGATCGACATCGGCGTCGAGCTGCGCGTACGTCCAGCGGCGGCCGCTGGGCACGTCGACGAGTGCCTCGTGGTCAGGCATCTCCGAGGCTACCCGCCGCAGGTTGGCGCCGATCGTCTCGGTCAGCAGCGGTGGCGCGGAGGCACCGTGGGAGTGAGACAGGAGTACGGACACGGTCGGGGGATCATCCCCCGGTTCGCGGATGGGCTCAAGCGATGAAGACGCCGGGTCTGGCGATTGCCGTCCTCGTGACGCGCCGTGGTGCTGCCGGCGACCGCGTAACTGACCAGAGAGTCAGGAGTGCGCCACTGGGGCGTCGGACGTGCGAGAGTGCCTGCATGATGAGCATCGATGCAGGGTCACGTCGAGTCCATCGGGCGGCCTTGGCGCTCACGATCGTCGCGCTGACGACTGCTGCGTTCGCGGCGACCACGAGCGTCGCCGGCGCCGCGGGTTTCACCGCGCGCGGCAGCGCGATGCAGGTCGACGTCACCGGCGCCGGACCGGGCGCCAAGCTCGAGCTCCTCAACAGCCACCGCAAGACGGTCGCGACCGCGAGGGTCAACTCGCTCGGCGGTGCGGTCTTCCGTGACATCAAGCCGGGGACCAAGTACAAGGTCCGCGGGCGCGCCGGCTCCATCACGGTGCTGTCCAACCGCTCGGCCCCGCCAAGCACCAAGATCTACGCCCAGAAGATCCCGGCGACCGGCTACGGCTACCTGACCACGCGCGACGGGACCAAGCTCGCGATCGACGTCCACGTCCCGGGCGGCACGGGCCCGTTCCCGACGCTGATCGAGTACGCCGGCTACGGCTACGCCGACCCGGCCGGCCCGCAGAGCGGGATCGCCCCGATCGCGAACCTGCTCGGCTTCGCGGTCGTCGACGTCAACATGCGCGGCACCGGCTGCTCGGGTGGCGCGTTCGACTACTTCGAGCCGCTCCAGGGCCTCGACGGCTACGACGTCATCGAGACCGTCGCCCGCCAGCCGTGGGTGCTGCACCACAAGGTCGGGATGATCGGCGTCTCCTACGGCGGCATCAGTCAGCTCTTCGTCGCGCAGACGCGCCCCCCGAGCCTCGCCGCGATCACGCCGCTGTCGGTCATCGACGACTCGACCACGACGCTCTACGCGGGCGGGATCCTCAACACCGGCTTCACCGTGCAGTGGGTCAAGGACCGCGTCCACGACGCCCGGCCCGCCTCGAAGACCGGCGGCGAGGCCTACGCGCTGAAGCAGGTCCTCGGCGGCGACACGGTCTGCAAGGCCAACCAGGTCCTGCACGGCTCGGCCGTCGACCTGCTGGCCAAGGTCAAGGCGAACCAGTACTACAGCGCCGAGGTCGCCGACCAGCTGGCGCCGATCACCTTCGTCAAAAAGATCAACGTGCCGGTCTTCCTGGCCTGTCAGTTCACCGACGAGCAGACCGGCGGCCACTGCCCGAACCTCGTCTCGCACTTCACGGGCACCACACACAAGTGGTTCACATTCACCAACGGCGTCCACACCGATTCCCTCGATCCGGCGACGTTGGTGCGCTGGTACGACTTCCTCGAGCTGTACGTCGCCCAGCAGGCGCCGAACATGTCGGCGGCGCAGCTCGGCGCGGCGCCGACGATCTACAACGCGGTGCTCGGGGTTCCCGGCGTCACGCTGCCGCCCGACCCGATTCAGGGCCAGTCCTACCCAGCGGCGCTCGCCGCGTTCCAGGCGCTGCCCTCGGTCCGGATCCTGTTCGACAACGGTGCCGGCGGCGTCATTCCCGGCGCTCCGGACGCGGGCTTCGAGCAGTCGTTCTCGACGTTCCCGATCCCCGGCGCGCAGGCCAGGTCGTGGTTCCTCGGCGCGAGTGGCGCCCTGGCCGACAGCGCCTCGGGGGCGGGCAGCGACCAGTTCACCTGGAACGCCGCCAGCGGCCCGACGACCGACTTCACCGGCACCACCGGTGGTGGCGCGGGCGGGCTGTGGAACGCGACGCCGGCCTACCACTGGACGCCCAATGCGGCCGGCACGGCGGTCTCCTACCTGTCGGCGCCGCTGAGCGCGAACACGACGGTGATCGGCGGCGGCGCGGTCGACCTGTGGATCAAGGCGTCGGTGCCGAGCGTCGACCTCCAGGTCACGGTCTCCGAGGTCCGTCCCGACGGCAGCGAGACGTTCGTGCAGGACGGCTGGTTGCGCGCGAGCGCTCGCAAGCTCGACCCGAAGAAGAGCACTGAGCTGGCGCCCGTGCCGAGCCTGACCAAGGCCGACGCCGCGCCGCTTCCGAGCGGCACGTTCACCAAGGTCACGGTGCCGCTCTACTACGAGGGCCACGCCTACCGGGCCGGATCGCAACTGCGGATCACCGTCTCGGCGCCCGGTGGCTCCCAGCCGATCTGGGGCTTCGCCGAGGTGATCCCCAAGGGCACGGCCAACGTCGCGATCGGCTACGGGTCGAGCATGCCGTCGCGGATCGTCCTGCCGGTCGTGCCGAACGTGGACGTGCCGACCGCGCTGCCGCCGTGCCCGGGGCTGCGCGGCGAGCCGTGCCGCACCTACGTGCCGTTCGTCAATCAGGCCGGCTGATCGAGAACCGACGAGAGGCGCGGTTCGCCTTCGGGCGCCCGGCCGTCACGCCCGACATAGCCACCGGCACCGCCGGTGATCAGGTAGACCGCGTCCTCGTCGCCGATGTTCGCGATCTTGCGATGCGTGGCGGCATCGACGGACGCGAGGCCGCCCGGTCCGAGCTCCTGCTCGCTGCCGTCGCCGAACGTCATCTTGATGCGACCGCTGTGTACGAAGTACAGCTCCTGCTGGCGGTCGTGGTAATGAAACCCGGTGCTGATCCCGGCCGGCAGCACGATCGCATTGGCGCCGAACTCGGTCAGGCGCAGCGGCTCGCGGAGCTTGCGGAAGCCCGGGCCCTCGCCCAGGTCGTCGAGGTTGGCGACGGTGTAGCCGTCGCCCGAGTGGACGTTGTTGCTCATCCTCGCAGCCTATTCTGGGTGCGTGGCCGTCGTCATCGGATCAGATCTCGCCAAGGACATGGTGGGAGAGCCCCTGCTGCGGGGCGTCTCATTCAAGCTCGAACGCCGTGACCGGCTGACCATCGCCGGGCGCAACGGTGCGGGCAAGACGACGCTGCTGCGGATGCTCGCCGGCGAGACGTCGATCGACGGCGGCGAGCTCGTCTTCTCCAAGGGCGTGACCGTCGCGCTGCACGACCAGCGCCCGCCGCGCGAGCGCGGCATGTCGCTGCGCGACTATGTGCTCTCGGCGCGCAAGGAGCCGTTGGCGCTCGAGGCGCAGCTCACCGAGCTCGAAGCGGCGATGGGCCGTGGCGACGAAGACGCGATCGAGCGCTACGCCGACGTTCAGGCGCGCTTCGAGGCGGTCGGCGGCTACGGCTGGCGCGACGCGGTGACCAACGTCGTCCACGGTCTCGGCTTCGTCGATGCCGACCTCGACCGCTCGCTCGATACGTTCTCCGGCGGCCAGCTCACCCGCGCCTCGCTGGCCCGCGCGCTGGCCGCGGCGCCCGACCTGCTGCTGCTCGACGAGCCGACCAACCATCTCGACATCGAGTCGCTCGAGTGGCTCGAGCAGGCGCTGATCGACCTTGACGCCGCGATCGTTCTCGTCGCCCACGACCGCTGGTTCCTCGAGGCGGTCGGCACCGCGGTGCTCGAGCTCGAGGCCGGCCGCTCGCGGTTCTTCAAGGGAACGTGGACGGCGTGGCGCAAGGAGCAGGCGGCGCGCGAGATGGCCCTCGGCCGCGCGATCGACAAGCAGCGCGCGGAGATCGAGCGGATGGAGCGCTTCGTCGAGCGCTTCCGGGCCAAGGCGTCCAAGGCGCGACAGGCGCAGTCGCGGGTCAAGGCGCTGGACAAGATGGAGCGGGTCGAACGTGACCCGCGCGATCGCGACGGGCTGGCCTTCCAGTTCAAGAAGCCGGAGCGCTCGGGCCGGGTGATCTTCGAGCTGACCGGCGCGCACGTGGAGGTCGGCGAGGATCCCGTGAAGGTGCTGCTACACGACGCGGAGCTGTGGCTCGAGCGCGGTGAGCACGTGTCGCTGGTCGGGCCCAACGGCGTCGGCAAGACGACGCTGATCGAGGTCCTGGCCGGCAAGCGGCCGCTGCAGGCCGGGCGGCTGTCGAGCGGCCACAACGTCCAGGTCGGCTACCTCTCCCAGCACGCCGACGAGCTCAACTGGGGTGGGGCGCGGACGGTTCTCGAGGCGACGGGCAAGCAGACCGGCCTCAACCCGGGCCAGTCGCGCGCGCTGCTCGGGCGGTTCATGTTCAGTGGCGACGAGGCCGAGAAGCCACTGGACGGGCTGAGCGGCGGTGAGCGCCGGCGGCTGTCGCTGGCGATCCTCGTGCAGTCGGGCGCCAACGTGCTGATCCTCGACGAGCCGACGAACCATCTCGATCTCGAGAGCCGCGAGGCGCTGGAGGACGCCTTGCTCGCGTTCCCGGGGTCGTTGTTGCTGGTCACCCACGACCGGGCGCTGCTCGACGCGGTCGGGTCGCGGACCGTCGCGATCGAGGACCACACGCTGCACTCGTACATCGGAGGGTGGCCCGAATACGCACGGGTACGCGAGGAGCGCAAGGCGGCGGGGATCGTCGATGGGGCGGCGCCCGCGCCGCTGCCCAAGACCAACGGCCGGCCGCGGATGCCCGACGGCGTCCCCTCGCCTGCGCCGGCCGCCGCGGCCGCGGTGCCATCGGCTCCCGCGCCGTCGAAGAACGCGCGGCGCAAGGAGCAGGAGCTCGAACGCGCGGCCACCGAGGCCGACGCGGCGCTGGCCGCGCTCGAGGACGAGCTCGCCGACGCGAAGCACTGGGCGACGAAGTACGAATCGGCCAAGTCGACGGCGCGCCACACGGCGGCCAAGCGCGCGGTCGAGGAGGCCTACGCGGCGTGGGAGGAACACGCCGCGTCGCTCGAGTCGGCGTGAGATGTAAGTGCAGCTCGCCAGCGGTCCGCTAGCCGCGCTCAGTCGGCCGGGAGCGCGTACTTCGACGGCGAGCCCGGGACGTGCGGGTTGCCGATCTGGCCGAGACGCTCCATCAGGCGCTGCCACTGGCTCGGGGTGAGCTGGGAGGGCATCGCGTCGCCGACGGTGGCGTTGCCGGCATCGCCGGGGATCACGGTGCCGGGCACCGGGTGGTAGCCGATGTGGATGTGGTCGAAGTGGTCGGGCAGCGAGAGCGTGTTGTCGGCTCCGGGGAAGGTCATCAGCGAGATGATCTGGTGCGGCTTCATCGCGCCCTGCAGCTGGAGCAGGCGGCGGATCGTCGTGTCGGTGATCGTGCCCGCGCCCTGGTTGTCGACGATCGGGATGCCGTTGATCGCGGCGATGTCGACGGCGTCGCCGGTCGAGTGCTCCGAGACGTTGCCCGAGCTGGTCAGCAGACTGTGGCCGCACTTGAGCGCGGTCACGGTCGGGTTGAGGTTGCTGTTGGCCAGGAACTCGAGCACGGCGAGCACGCGGCGGTCGACCTGGCCGGTCTCGATGTCGCGGCGCCCGCACGCGTAGATCGTCACGCGCGGATCGATCAGCACGCGGGCCATGAGCTCGCGCTTGGTCATCAGCAGGACCTGGCCGACGCTCGTCGAGTCGGCACCGAGGCCGGCGACGCGAGCCGTCGCGGCGCTGGAGAAGATGTCGGTGCGCCGCAGCGCCTTCCAGCCGCCGATCAGCGGCGCCGGGTCGATCCGCGGCTCGTTGTGGCCGGCGGGGCGGACCTCGAAGCGCATCGAGCGCCCCCCGAGGCGGCCGAGCACGGTGCCGCCGACGACCGACGCGCCCTCACGCATTGGCTTGAACTGGATCTGCGAGAGCTTCAGGCCCAGCAGCTTGGCGCCCGCCGTGCGGTCCTTGGCGTCGTAGCCGAGCAGGATCGGGGCGCCGAACTCGCCGTCGCCACCGGGCAGCGCACGGACGCCGCGCACGAGCTCGGAGTCCTTGAGCGCGACCGGTGGCACGACCGAGGCGACGACGCCGGTGTCGCTACTGAGCGGGACCGGGGGCTCGGTCGTCGTCGTGTCGGGTGGGATCGTCGTCAGGGGCGTGGAAGGCGTGGTCGTCGTCGTTGTGTCGGCCGGCGTGCTTGGCGTGACGGGCGTCGTGGCCTCGGCCGGCGTGGTCGTCTCGGCCGGAGTCGTGGTCGCGAGCAGCGGCGCGGGCGGCGTCGCGGTGGCCGCGGTCGGGTCGTCGGTCAGCGGCACGGTCGGAACGGCCGACGCCTCCGGCGTCGCGGTCGCGTCACCGGCCAGCGGAACGCTCGGGTCGGTCGTCGTCACCGCATCGGCGTGCACGTCGCTCAGCAGCGTCGTGCGCGGGCGCTCGCTCGCCTTGGAGACGTTCGCGATCGTCACCGCCGGATCCGCCGACGCCCGCGCCGAGTGGTGCACGGCGTGCAGGACCGAGAGCGTCCCGCGCGTGCGCAGATGCAGCTCGTTGGCCACCTGCGCGCCGGTGACTGTCTCGGTCTTCGGCACCGGGTAGAAGTGGGAGACGCTGCCCAGGTGGCCGTAGGTGTACGTGTTGCCGTACACGTCGACGAGCTGGACGAAGTGCCCGAGGCGCTGGTTGTAGCCGATGCGCGTCACGCGGCCGTCCTGGACGGCGATCGCCGCGGTGCCGGGCGCCGCCTCCATGTTGACCCCGACCTTGGGATCGAGCAGCTGCACCTGGTAGGGGTCGGGCAGCGGCGGGCGGCCCTGGGTCAGTCCGGTCAGCGCGCTGACCAGGTTGTCGGGCAGCGCCGAGATCAGCCGGGCACGCAGGAGCACCGAGTTCACGTACCAACCGGCGTGGTTGTAGGCGTAGATCGAGCGGCGCACATAGGTGTCCCCGCCGGCCGCCTTGAGGTAGCGCGCGGCGGCGAAGATCGCGTCGACCGGGTTGTAGGGGTCGCGCTTGCCGTCGCCGTTGGCGTCGACGCCGTACTGCTCCCAGGTCGAAGGCTCGAACTGCATCCAGCCCAGCGCGCCGGCGCTCGAGACGTTCAGGTTACGTCCGTAGTCGGACTCGATCTCGTTGATCGCGGCCAGGACCTGCCAGTGGATCCCGTACTGCACGCCGGCAGCCTGGTAGATCGGCAGCAGGAAGGGCGGGATCCGGAACGAGTCGAGCAGCAGACTCGAGATCGCGGTCGCTGGTTGGGTGAAGGGGATCGGGTCGGTCGTCGTCGATGCGGCGCCGTGGTGATGTCTAAGCCTGTACTTGAACTTGAGCTTTGCCAGCGCGAGGGCCTGAGCGGCGGCGTCGCCGGCCGTGTCCTTGGGCTTCGTGGCCGCGGCGTTGTGACGGTGCGCCGACGGGGTGTCGTGGTGCAGCGGCGGGGTCGCCGGCGAGTCTGTCGTGGTCGGCGGCTCGTCGGTGGGAGTCGCCGTGACCACGGGCGCGGGCGCGGTCGCCGGGTCGACGACCGGCGGGGGTGTCACGTCGGTCGTCACCGGCGCCGGCGTCGTCGCGACCGGGGTGGTCAGCGCCGGATCGGTCGCCGGATCGTCCGCGTACGCGGGCACGCCAAGGCCGAGCAGCGCGATGGCTGCGATCACGGTGAGGGCGGCGAGAGACCGCCGCGGCAGGCGAGAGCCCGTGGAACGCGTCACTGGACGATGGGTTCGGCAGATCGTGTGGGGAACTGAAGCGGCATCAATACACGTTCGAGAGGTACGACGGGCACATCCTCGAGCATCGGTTTACGACTCGATCACATCCTGGTGGCCGAATCGTCACAGAAGGCCGGAAATTCCAGGGAAATCTGTATGTAACCAGCCACGACGGACACGGGGGAGCACCGATGACTCACCACACCAGCCGGACCGACCTGCATTGCCATTCCACCGCCTCCCAACTGTCCAAGCTCGGGGTGCAGCGGGCACTTGGCCTCCCGGAGTGTGCCACGCCGCCGCAGGATGTGCTCGCATTGGCCACCCGCCGGGGGATGGATTTCGTGACGATCACCGACCACGACACGATCGACGGGGTTATGGAAATCGCGGACGATCCCCGGGTCTTCGTCAGCGAGGAGCTCACGGCCTGCTTCCGCGGTGAGCCCCAGGCGGTCCATGTCCTGTGCTTGGGAATCACCCCTGACGACCACGAATGGCTCCAGGCCCACAGCGGCGACGTCGAGGAGTGTGCGGAGTATCTGCACGCCAACGAGATCGCCTGTGCGCTTGCGCATCCGTTCTTCGCCGTCGCCGCACCGCTGCAGCCGCGCCACCGCCGGCGCCTGGCGCAGCTGTTCGACATCTGGGAGACGCGCAACGGTGCGCGCGCGCCGGAGCTCAACGCTCCGGCCGCCGTCTACATCGAGACCCACGGTGGGACCGGTGTCGGCGGTTCCGACGACCACGCCGGCGTGGATATCGGCCGCACCTACACCGCGACTCCCGCCTGCGCCACGCCGGCCGAGTTCCTCGCGCATGTGCGCGCGGGCCGGGCGCAGGCGCTCGGCGATCAGGGCAGCGCGGCGAAGTGGACCCACGCGGCGATGGGCCTGGCCGTCCGCGCGCTGGGCCGCGAAGGCGGCAACCGGCCGCCCGATCCGCGGGCTGTCTGGGCGATGGCCCAGCGGATCGTCGGCGAGGGCAGCGACCGCGCCGGGGCGATCGGCAGCGATCTCGCGCCCGACGACGCTCGCAGCCTGCTGCGCGCGTGGCTGGCGGCGGTCGAGCTCGACATGGCGCCCGACGAGCTGCTCGAGCTGCTCCAGGCGCCGGACTTCAGCCACGCCGCGCTCTATCGCCGCGCCCGGCGCAGCCACGAGCGCAAGCTCGCCCACGCCGTCGACGGGCTGCTTCAGGCCGCGCGCACGGGGGAGGGCCACCTGCCGGCGCTGGCGACGACGTTCGACGCCTGCATCGCCGCGATCCCCTACGCACCGGCCGCCGCCTTCCTCGGGGCCGAGAAGGCGCGGCTGACCACACGCGAGGGCGAGCCGCGGCGCGTCGCCCTGGTCGCTGACGGCGTCGGGGCGATGCACGGCGTCACGCACACCCTGCAGGAGATCCGTGAGCGCGGCGTGCCCGGGTTCGAGGTCGAGATCGTCGGCACCGACCCGATGTGCGACCGGCGTCTGAGCGCTGTCGCGGAGGTCGAGGTCCCGTTCTACGCGGGCCTGACCGTCGGCGTGCCGAGCCTGCCGGCGATCGTCGAGACGCTGGCCGACGGCCGCTATGACCTCGTGCACCTGTGCTCGCCCGGCCCGGCCGGGATCGCCGCCGCGCTGATCGCCGCAGTCACCGGCGTCCCGGTGCTCGGCAGCTACCACACCGAGCTCGAGGCCTACGCCCGCGTGCGTAGCGGCGATCCGCGCCTCGAAGCCGGGATGCGGATGGCGCTGAGCGCGTTCTACGGGCGCTGTGGACACGTGCTGTCGCCCAGCCCGGCGAGCGACAACGCCCTGCTCGGGCTCGGGGTCAGCGCCGAGCGCATCGGGCGCTGGGATCGCGGCGTCGACGTCGAGCGCTTCGGGCCGGGCAATCGCGTCGAAGGGCTGTTCGGAGACGGCATCAACGTCTTTTATGCCGGGCGCTTCAGCCGCGAGAAGGGCGCCGACCTGCTTGCCGACGCATTCCTCGCTGCACGCGAGCGCGATCCGCGCCTGCATCTCGTGCTCGCCGGCGGTGGGCCTGAGGAGGCGACGCTGCGCGAGCGCGTCGGCGAGCATGGGACGTTCCTCGGCTGGCTGACCGGTGACGACCTCGCCCGCGCGTATGCGAGCGCCGACATCTTCCTCTTCGCCAGCCGCACCGACACCTTCGGTCAAGCTCTACTTGAGGCCGAGGCTTCGTCCCTGGCGGTGGTCGCGGTCGACGAGGGCGGCCCGCGCTGCCTCGTCGAGGACGGAGTCACCGGCCTGCTGCGCCCGCCCGACGCCGAGGCTCTCGCGCATGCCGTCGCCGAGCTGGCGGCCGACCCGGCGCGGCGCCGGCGGCTCGCCGATGCCGCGCTGGCCGACGTTGCCGGGCGGACGTGGGAGCGTGCGCTCCAGCGTCTCGCCATCGGCTACGAGCACGCGCTGCACGAGGCGCACGCCAACGCCGACGAGGCCCGCGATGTCGCGTGAGCTGGCGATCTCTGTGCACGACGTCGAGCCGGCGACGTTCGAGCGTTGTGCGCTGATCCGCGACTGGCTCGACGACCACGGAATCGCGCGGGTCACGCTGCTCGTCATCCCGGCGGTCGACATGCACCCGCTCGACGACCGCTGCCCCGCGCTGGGGGACTGGCTCGGCGACCGCGTGCGGCGCGGCGATGCCGTCGCCCAGCACGGCCTGCACCACCGTCGCCTGCGCACTCGTGGCGCCGGGCTACGCGGCGAGGGCGCGGAGTTCGTCGGGCTCGACGCGGCCGAGACCCGGGCCGCGGTCGCGGCGGGCCGTCGCGTGTTGCACCTCGCCGGCGTCGAGCCGCGCGGCTTCGTCGCGCCCGCCTACGCCTACACACCGGCGCTGCGCACGACGCTGGCCGCGTCGTTCGACTGGTGGGCCGGGCTGGTGAGCCTGCACCGCTCGGGCCGCCGGGCGACGCTGGCGCCCGTGCACCGCAGCGGGACGCTCGGCCGCGCGCTGACCGCCGGGCCGCTGCTGCGCATCGATCTGCATCCCTCCGACCTCGAGCATCCGCGCCACATGCGCGCGCTCGAGCGTCTCCTGCTGCGCAGCGCCCGGACGCGCACCGCCGTGACCTACGACGAGCTCGCCCGTCGCGCCTGACGCAGTCCCCGCGAAATCCCGTAGCGTTGGCCCATGGCTCCCGATGCTACGCATACGATCGCCGACCTGTTCGAGTACACCGCGACGCGTTCGCCCGACCGGGTCTTCGTCCGGCAGAAGTTCGACGGTGAGTGGCGCGACACCACCTACGCCGAAGTTGCCGCGATCGTCGGGGAGATCGCACTGGGCCTGATCGACCTCGGTATCGCGCCGGGCGAGCGCGTCTGCCTGCTCAGCCAGACCCGCCCCGAGTGGACCTATTGCGACTTCGCGATCACCTCGATCGGCGCCGTCGTCGTTCCGATCTACGCGACCAACTCGCCCGAGGAGTGCGAATGGGTCGTCTCGGACTCCGGGGCGGTCGCGATCGTCTGCGAGAACGACGCGCAGGCCGCGAAGATCGCCGCCGTCCGCGCCAACCTTCCGGCGCTGCGCGACGTCGTGATCATCGATCCGGGGCTCGGCGAACTGCGCGCCCGCGGCGCCGGTCAACCCGTCGCGGCGCTCCAGGAGCGCTCACGTGCGGTGACACCGCAGGACCCGTTCACGATCATCTACACGTCGGGCACGACCGGCATGCCCAAGGGCTGTGTCCTCACCCATGACAACTACCGCTTCGTGCTCGACGCGTGCACCGAGATCGACGTGCTGCGCGCCGACGACGTCGCCTACCTGTTCCTGCCGCTCGCCCACGCGTTCGCGCTGCTGATCCAGCTGCTCAGCGTCCGCGTCGGCGCCACGATCGCCTACTTCGGTGGCGATCCGGCCAAGATCCTCCCCGAGCTCCAGGAGGTGCGCCCGACGTACTTCCCGAGCGTGCCGCGGATCTTCGAGAAGATCTACACCGCCGCGCTGAGCTCCAAGCCGCCGGAGGTGCGCGAGCAGATGACGCAGGCCGCGCAGCTTGGTGCCCGCGTGCGCGACATGCATCTGCGCGGTGAGACCGTCCCGCGGGAGATCCAGCAGCAGTTCGACCAGGCCGACGCGGCGATCTTCGCGCCGGTACGCGCGATCTTCGGCGGCAACGTGCGCCAGGCGGTCTCCGGGGCCGCCCCGATCTCGCCTGAGATCCTCGAGTTCTTCTACGGCTGTGGGGTCCCACTGCTCGAAGGCTTCGGCATGACCGAGACCGCGACAGTGGCGACGTATTCGACGATCGAGCACCACCGCTTCGGCTCGGTCGGGCGCCCGATTCCGGGCTGCGAGGTCCGCACCGCCGACGACGGCGAGTTGCTGATCAAGGGCCGCAACATCTTCCAGGGCTACCACGGCAACGACGACGCGTCGTTCGGGGCGATCGTCGACGGCTGGCTCCACACCGGTGACGTCGGGCGCGTCGACGAGGACGGCTTCGTCTACATCACGGGCCGCAAGAAGGACATCATCATCACCGCGGGCGGCAAGAACCTCACGCCGGCCAACCTCGAGAACGACATGAAGCAGAGCCGCTGGGTCTCGCAGGCCGTCATGCACGGCGACCGGCGCCCGTATCCGGTCATGGCGGTGACGCTCGACGCCGACGAGATCGTCCCGTGGGCGACCGAGCAGGGGATCGCCGATACCTCGATCGCGGCGCTGGCCGCCGAGCCGCGTGTGCGCGAGCTGATCCAGGCCGAGCTCGATCGCTCCAACGCCAAGTACGCGCAGGTCGAGCAGGTCAAGCGCTTCGCGATCCTCGACCACGACCTCTCGCAGGAGACCGGCGAGCTGACGCCGACGCTGAAGGTCCGCCGCAATGTGGTCAACGAGAAGTACGCGACGGTCTTCGACTCGCTCTACGAGTAGGAGCCGCGACCGCGCGCGGCGCGCCGTCAGGCGCGCCGCGGTGGTCACCCGGAGCGGTCGGTCGCCCGTGCCTTACCGCTTGGTCGCGTGCTTCTTGGCCTTGGTCTTCTTGTGCCCCTTCGTCGTCTTGGCCTTCGCCTTGTGCTTGGGCGCCGTCTTGACGACCGGCGTCCCGTCGGGTCCGATCCGGGCGCTGCCGGCGTAGATCGACTTCGGGCACTTCAGCGGCCGGCCGAGATCGAACGGTCCGGCGATCGCCTGCGTCACCACACCGGTGGTCGGGTTGACCGACGCGTAGACGACGGTCAGCAGCGGATCGACCCGCGGCTCGGCGCACAGCTTCGTCCCGATCGCGAACTGGCCGACGACCGACTCGAACTGGAGGTTGGTCGACCGCCCGCTATAGGTCCCGACGCAGTTGAACGCGATGCCGGGGAAGTCCCCGTTGCACGTGAAGCTGTCGGTCGGCGAGACCGCGCCGGTCCCGTCGAGCGCGATCGCCGAGGTGTCGAAGCCGGTGATCGGGACCTGCGCCTGGATCTGGTAGCCGGTGATCGGCGTGGAGCAACCGAAGGCGTACCTGACCTGGGTGTCGGTGTCACCGGGCGCTGGCTCGCCGGCCTCGAGGTGGCCATAGCACTGGGCGGTGTTGGGATTGTCGAACGCCTGCGCGGACGCGGCGCCGGTGGTCAGGGCGATGGCCACGACGACCATCAACAGCGGGATGCGTGAAGTCAAGGGGACCTCCTTGTCGGGTGCTTTCCCATCAAGCTTATATTCCCAATCGAATTTATGCAGAATGCGCTATCGTGCCGTCCTCGACTTGTCCCGTTTCGGAAAAGGAGTTCCCTTGAAGACCACTCGTCATAGCCGCCTGGCCGCGGCCGCCGTGGTGAGCGCCGCGCTCGTCGCGGCGCTCGCAGCGGCCGCGCCGGCCAAGTCCCTGCCGACGATCTCGATCAGCGGCGCGACCGGCTCGGCCCCGCTGATCCAGCTGCTCGCCAAGTCCTACGTCAAGTCCCACCCGGGCACGGTCAAGATCAAGATCGCCCAGGGAGGCGGCGAGGTCGGCATCCAGGACGCCGCCTCCGGCGCTGTGACGATCGGCGATGCGTCACGCGATCCCAAGCCATCGACCGACCCGAAGGGCCTCATCTGGTACGCGATCGCCAAGGACTCGTTCTGCTTCGACGTCCACCCGTCGAACAAGGTCTCCGGTCTGAGCGCGGCCGTCGCCAAGGCGATCTGGACCGGTCAGATCCGCGACTGGAGCGACGTCCCGGGCTCGAACCTCAAGGGCACGATCGACCTGATCGGCCGCACCAGCGCGTCGTCGCTGCCGCCGCTCGTGCAGACGCTGCTGCTCGCCGGATCGAAGATCTCGCCGCTCGCCGATCTGAAGGGCTCTGACGGCCTGGTCGAGAACGCGGTCGCTCATGACCCGAAGGCGATCGGCTTCAACTCGGGCTACTACGCCGGGCAGAGGGACGTCAAGGCGCTGGCCTACAACGGAGTCGCCTGCTCGCTGCAGAACGTGCGCTCGGGGCAGTACCCGGGCTTCCGCACCTACTACGAGGTGACCAAGGGCCCGGCCCAGGGGCCGGCCAAGAAGTTCATCGACTGGATCCGCGGCAGCAAGGCGGCGAAGAAGATCATCGCCGCGATCGCGATCCCGCTGAACTAGGCGAGGATCGGGAGAACGCTCATGCTCCGATGGCTCCGTGAGCCGTGGACGGATCGGCAGGCTTCACGGCGCCTCGGCGCCGTGGCCTGCCTGTCCCTGGGCGTGATCGTATTGATGGTCGTGTTCGTGTTCGTGCGGGCCTGGCCGACCCTCGTGCACAACACTGGCATCGCGTGGCTGGGCCCCGGCGGCGACGTCGGCAAGCAGCTCAGCGGCATGGTCTCGACGAGCCGTCACCCGCCGGCGTCGGTCTACCACCTGCGCGCGTGGCCGCTGCTCTACGGGACGCTGCTGGTCTCGGGCCTGGCGGTGGTGATCGGGCTCGTGTTCTCGCTGTTCAGCGCGATCTTCATCGTCGAGTTCGCCCCTGACCGGTTGCGGCGCGTGACGATCCCGGCCGTGCGCCTGCTCGCCGCCGTCCCGTCGGTCGTCTTCGGGCTGATCGGCGTGTTGGTGCTCGTACCGCTGATCGGTAACCACGTCGTCTCCGAGCACGAGAAGCAGTCGGTGCAGTACGTCGTCCAGCTCACCGGGTCGAGCGTGCTCGTCGCCGTGCTGATCCTGACGGTGATGATCACGCCGATCATGATCGCGATGATCGTCGACGCCCTGCGCGCGGTGCCCAAGCCGTGGAGCGAAGGCGCCGCAGCGCTCGGCGCCAACCGCTGGGAGGTCCTCTGGACCGTCTCGGTGCGGGCCGCGCGGCCGGCGATCGTCGCCGCCGCGGTGCTCGCCTGCGCCCGCGCGCTGGGTGAGGCGGTGATGATCGCGATGGTCTCGGGCGGTCGCGCGTGGGCGCCGAACTTCCTCGACGGCGTGACCGTGCTGTTCGAGCCGGTCAACACGTTCGCGTCATCGATCGTCGGCCAGTCCGAGGCGATCACCAGCCCCGCCGTGCGCTCGACGCTCTACGCGTTCGCGCTGTTGTTGCTGTTCGGCAGCCTGATGCTGTCGATCGGCGGCTATCTCGCCAAGCTGCCGATGCGCCGGCAGGGGATGCGGGTCTAGGGGATGGCTGACCAGGCGATGACGAACCCTGCGCTCGCTCCGCGCCCGCGTCCGGTCGGGGATTCGGTCTCGACCTGGCGGCTGAGCCAGCGCATCGCGTTCGGCCTGTGCTGGGCTGCCGGCATCGCGCTGTGTGCGCTCGCCGTGGCCATCGTCGGCTACATGGGGGTCAAGGGCGCGCAGTACATCGACCTGAAGACGCTGCTCTCCCATCCGCAGCCGGCGGTACGCCAGATCGACACGGGCGGCATGCTCGACCCGCTCGAGGGCACGCTGATCCTGACCGCGATCGCCCTCGCGCTGGCGGTGCCGATGGGCGTGATCGCCGCTCTGTGGGTGATCGAGTACGGCCACCCGCGGTGGCTTGCGCGGCTCGTCGAGTCCGGCATCGAGATCATCGCCGGGACGCCAGACATCGTGCTGGCGATCTTCGGCCTGGCACTGTTCCAGCTTCCCCTGTTCGCCGGGCTGTCGTTCACCTCGTCGGGCGGCGGCGTGTTCGGGCGCTCGTTCATCGCGGCCGGCGCGATCCTGTCGCTGATCGCGCTGCCCGTCGTGTTCGCCAACACGCGCGAGGGACTGATGACGATCCCGGCCCAGATGCGCGAGGCGTCGTGGGCCCTGGGCAAGACGAGGATCTGCACGATCCGCACGGTGCTGATGCCCCAGCTGCGGCGCAACATCGTCACCGGCGGCGCGCTCGGCATGGGCCGGATCGTCGGCGATACGGCGATCGTGATCGTCCTGCTCGGCGCGACGCCGCAGATCTCTCCGCAGAACGAGGTGCCGGTGCTCGGGCTGCTGCGCGGGACCGGTTCGACCCTGACCACGTTCGTCTACGACGCCTCGCCGGCGGGCGAGGGCAACGCGCCGCAGAAGGCCTACGCCGCCGCTTTTGTCCTATTGGCTATCGTTTTGCTGGTGAACCTCACCGTCGACCGCTTGGTGCGCCGCGGAGATCCGCTCGAGGACGGCCGGTGAGCGCCGTCGCGACGAGCCCCGAACCCGAGCTGGTCGCGTTCCCGCGCGCGTCGGCGATCGGACCCGAGCGGATGACGCTTGAGTCACTGAGCGTCAGCTACGGCGGGCGCCCGGCGGTCAAGGACGTCTCGCTGTCGGTCAACCAGGGTGAGGTGCTGGCGCTGATCGGCCCCTCGGGCTGTGGCAAGACGACGCTGCTGCGCACGCTGAACCGCCTCACCGAGACGACGGCCGGCGCGACGCGCGACGGGCGCGTCCTGCTCGACGGTGCCGACGTCGAGCAGATCGAGCTGACCGCCCTGCGCCGCCGCGTCGCGATGGTCTTCCAGCAGCCGAACCCGTTCCCGATGTCGATCTTCGACAACGTCGCCTATGCGATCCGCATCCAGAACCGCAAGCGCCCCAGTCGTCGTGAGCTGATGCCCGAGGTCGCCTCGGCCCTCGCCCGCGCGGGACTGTGGGACGAGGTCTCCGATGACCTCGATCGCCCGGCGCTGCGCCTCTCAGGCGGCCAGCAGCAGCGGCTCTGCATCGCCCGTGCCATCGCCACTCGCCCCGAGGTCCTGCTGATGGACGAGCCGTGCTCGGCGCTCGACCCGCTCTCCAGCGCGCGGATCGAGGAGCTGATCGCGCAGCTGCGGCTGGACCTCGCCGTCGTGATCGTCACCCACAACCTCGCCCAGGCCCGGCGCGTCGCCGATCGCGTCGCCTTCATGTACCTCGGCGACCTCGTCGAGCTCGGCGACGTCGATCGGGTCTTCGACGCTCCCCAGGAGCTGCGCACCCGCGACTACGTCGCGGGGGCGTTCGGTTGAGCCGCGCCCTCACCGCCATCCTCTGCGCGGTGACGGTGCTCGGGCTGGGCGCGTGCGAGTCCAATCAGGACCGCAGTGCGGCGATCGCCAAGCAGGGCAAGCATGCGATCGCGGCGGGCAACGCGCTCAAGGTCGACGCGACGAGTCGTGACGTACGCGTCATCTCGACGACGCTGATCAACGGCGACGGCGGCGCTCAGGCGGTCGCGGTCAAACTGCACAACAGCGGTGGCGCGCAGGGCGACGTGCCGGTGCTGCTGCAGGCGGGCAAGGGCGCGGGGGAGCCGCTATACACCAACGCGACGGCGGGGACCCAACCGTCGCTGCAGCGCATCGCCCTTGTCGCCTCGGGAACCGACACGTGGTGGGTCGACGACCAGGTCATGGGCGCGCCCGACCAGCAGTCGCTGAGCGTGAAGATCGGCGCCGGGCGCCCGGTGACGAAGGTGCCCGAGGTGACCGCGACCGGCCTCAAGCTGACCAGCGACCCCGGCGGGACCTTCCTGACCGGCACGCTGACCAACCGCTCCGGCGCGGTCCAGAGCAACCTGCCGATCTTCGGCGTCGGCCTGAAGGGTGGCAAGGTCGTGGCCGCGGGCCGATCGCTCGTCGCCTCGCTGCCGGCCGCGTCTACCCCTGTACCCACGGCGTTTCAGATGTTCTTCATCGGCGATCCGACCGGGACGAAGATCGCGGTCAGCGTTGCGCCGACGTCCGCCGCCGGCTGACGCGCCTACAGTTGCTGCGACGGTTGCCGACCAATCAGGTCGGGCATGCGGGCGAAATCGAGATACGCGGCGGTGCTGGCAGCAGCGTGCTGCGCCGTTGCGGGACCGAGCGCCGTCGCGCTGGCGTCCTCGGCCGATCAGTCGGTCGCCTACCAGCTCAACGCCACCCACGACGGCTATCTGGCCGGCGCTCCGCTCGGCACGCCGCTCACGCAGGCGTGGTCGGTCCCGCTCCCCGGAGCGAGCTCCTACCCGCTGGTCGTCAACGGCGCGGTCTTCGTCACCGCGGCCGACAAGACGCTCTACGCGCTCAACCAGGCGACCGGCGCCACGCTGTGGTCGCACGGCCTCGGCGGTACCTACCCCTGGTCCGGCCTCGCCTACGATCGCGGCCAGGTCTTCGTCGTCACCTCCAGCGGCCTGCTGACCGCGTTCGACCCGGCGACGGGAGCGATCAACTGGAGCGTCCAGCTTCCCGGCCAGTCGTCGTTCTCCTCAGCCCCGACCGCCGCGGGCGGCATCGTCTACACCGGTGGTGCGGGCTCGGGCGGGACGCTGTACGCGACCCGTGAGTCCGACGGCCATCTGATGTGGTCGGCGCCGGTCGAGAACGGCGACAACAGCTCGCCGGCCGTCGACGCCCAGGCCGTGTACGTGACCTACGCCTGCAGTCAGGACTACGCCTTCGCTCCCGTGACCGGCAGTCTGCTCTGGCACCACACGACGGCGTGCGAGGGCGGGGGCGGCAAGACCCCGGTCGTCGCCGCCGGCACGGTCTTCGGGCGCGACGCCCCGACCGGCAACGTGGCGCTGTCGACGCTGGCCGGGTCGGTCCTCGGGCCGTTCACCGCGGGGCCGGCGCCCGCGGTCGCTGGCGGCTCGGCGTACATGCTCAGCGGCACGACGCTCAGCGCGATCGCCAACTCGGGTCTGGGCACGTCGTCGTGGAGCTTCGCCGGCGACAACCACCTCGTCACCGCGCCGCTGGTCGTCGGCGGCCTCGTCTTCGTCGGCTCGTCGACCGGCATGCTCTACGCGCTCGACGCGGCCGCGGGAACGATCAGCTGGTCGGCAAACGTCGGCGTCGCGATCCCGCCGCCCGACGAGCAGAACGTCTCGCAGCCGCTGACCGGGCTCGGCGCCGGAAACGGCACGCTCGTGGTCCCCAGCGCGACCACCGTGATGGCCTATCGAACCGCCGGCGCGATCACCGATCCGCCGGCCAACCAGGCGCCGCCGACGATCGACGGCTCGGCGCAGAGCGGCCAGCTGCTCGCTGTCGACGTCGGCGTGTGGTCGGGGCTGCCGAGCAGCTACAGCTACCAGTGGAGGCTCTGCGACGCCGCGGGCGCGAACTGCGCCGACATCGCCGGCGCGACGGGGGCCTCGCTCAATCCGACCGCTCCGCAGGCCGGCTCGACGGTGCGCGTCGTCGTCGTGGCGACCAACCTCAACGGCGCGTCCGCAGCGGCGACCTCGGGCCCGTCGGCCGTCATCCACGGCTCACCGCCGGTGAGCCTCTCCGCGCCCCTGATCACCGGTGCGACGACCAAGGGCGTGACCCTCGGCGCGACCGTGGGAACCTGGAGCGCCACCCCGACGGGCTACTCCTACCAGTGGCGGCGCTGCTTCTCGTCGACCGCGTCCTCGTGCTCGGACATCATCGGCGCGACCCTCACCACGTACACGCTCGCCGTCGCCGACGTGGGCGACCGGATCGCCGTGCGGGTGATCGCGGCGAGTGCGAACGGCGCGTCCGATCCCGCCGACTCGGCCCTGTCGCAGACCGTCACGTCGGGGACGACGACCCCCACGACCACGACCACGCCGCCGCCGCCCGAGGTGCCCACCCGGCCGGTGATCAAGACTGCTCCGCTCCTGACCGGCACCGCGCAGGTCGGGAACACGCTGACCGTCACCTCCGGGGACTGGTACTACAGCCCGACCGCATTCTCCTACCAGTGGATCCGCTGTGAGCAGGGCGGCACGGCGTGCGCGAACATCGCCGGCGCGACCGCCGCGACCTACCGGCCGGTGGCCGCCGATCTGGGCAAGGGCCTGGCCGTCGGCGTCACCGCCAGCAATGCCGCCGGCGCCTCGACGCCGGCCCGCGTCGCCACCAAGACCATGGTTATGCGCGGCCCCGACAACACCCTCACGCTGCTCGTTCCGCAGTATCGGCCCGACGGCAGCCTGACGCTCGTCGCACGCGTCAAGGATCAGGGCACCCTGACGGTCGTCGCGAACACGACGACCGCTTCCCTCGGCCTGTGCCGCACGCACTGCAAGTCGATCGTCTACGGGACGAGCACGTTGCTCGTCAAGCAAACGCAGTTCAACGAGCTGCGGGTCAAGCCGGTCGCCAAGGCCCGCAAGGCGATCGCGGCCGGACGGGCGATCCACCTGACGCTCACGGTGACGTTCCAGTCGGCCCTCGGCGGGCCGCCGACCAGCCACACGCGTTCGCTGGTCATGCGGGCCCGGCACCGCTCGAAAGTGCTGTAGGTCGCCCGCTACTTGCCGGTCGTGCGGTGGCCCGCGGCGCGGGAGTGCCCGCCGGCCCGTCCGTGAATCGCGCCGGAGCCGCCGGTCGCCCCGCCCCGGCTGGGCGGCGGGGTGCGGCGGATCAGCAGCTTGAGCGCGCCGTCCTGGGGACCGTCCTGTGTCCGTTCGCTCAGCTGCTCGGGATGAAAGGTCTGAAAGACCGGGCCACGGGCCGAATCGACGATCGCCACCGAAACCTTCGCCTTGCTCGGGAAGCTGAACACGATCCCGTCGAGCTGCGGGCCGTTTCCGGCGGTCACACGTACGCGATCTCCTGCGCTGATGTCCTCCATCGGTCCAGGGTACTGCGCGCTCGGGCGCCACCTCCGTCGCGGATACTGGAGCCAGGAGCTTCACCGCATCGCACCGCGCCGGCGCCGGGACACCGCTCGTGCTCCTGCACGGTTTCCTCGATACGTGGCGCACGTGGGGCGGGGAACTCGGCGCGGAGCTCGAGCCGGGCACGTTCGGCGAGAACCTGACGGTCCGGGGGATCCCCGTCTCGGCGGCGGTGATCGGCGAGCGCTGGGTCGTCGGCAGCACGTTGCTCGGATCGAGGTCGTCTCGCGCCCTCCACATGGAGTGACGAGCGCGCTGGTGTCGCGGGCGATCCTCGGCGAGCCGGAGCTGCTGGATGCCGCGCTGGCGGCGACCGAGCTGCCCGACGATCTGCGCGCGTGGATGGCGGAGCGCGGCGGGGACTGACCCGGCCGTCAGGAGTGCCTGGCGTTCTTGGCCGCCTTGAGCCCGACGCTCTTGGACGTGGTCATCTAGTGGGCGAACACGAGATCCGAGCCCGGCTCGACCTCGGGCACGTAACTCGGCAGCAGGATCCCGCAGGCCAGTGCGCCGACCGCGAACACCGCGGCCGAGAACCAGAACGCCGTGACGTACCCGTGGACCGACGCCTCGGCCATCAGCTGCGCCGTCGGGGCCTGACCGCTGGCGAAGCTCGTCGCGGCACTGGCCGCAAGCGTGCTGAGCAGCGCGGCGCCGACCGAGCCGCCGACCTGCTGGCCGGTGTTAACCATCGCGGAGGCGACGCCGGCGTCCGAGTCGCGCACGTTCGCGGTCGCGGCCGACATCGCCGGCGCCATCGCCAGTCCCATGCCGACGCCGACCAGCAGGAGCCCGGGGAGGACGTGCGCGGCGTAGCTCGAGTCGACTGTGATCCCGGTGAACAACACCATCGCGGCGGCCGAGATCATCAGGCCGAGTGGGACCAGAGGCCGCGGACCGAAGCGCGGAACGAGCTTCGCGGTGCCGATCGTGGCCGTGACCATGACCGTCGCCATCATCGGCAGGAAGGCGAGGCCGGTCTCCACGGGGGAGAAGCTCAGCGTGCGCTGCAGGTAGAACGTGAGGAACAGGAAGGCGCCGAACATCCCGGCGCCGACGACAGCCACCGCGAGGTACGAGCCGCCGCGAGCGCGGTCCATCACGACGCGCATCGGCAGCAGCGGCTGCGCGACGCGGCGCTCGATCACGACGAAGCTCACGAGCAGCACGGCGGAGGCGATCAGGGAAGCGATCGTGATCGACGCGCCCCAGCCGTTGGTCTCGGCGCTCGCAAAGCCATAGACGAGCGCGAACAGCCCGAGCGACGAGGTCAGCGCTCCGGGTACGTCGATGTGAGGCGCGGCCGTCGAGACCTCGTGGTGGAGCAGTCGTGACGCGGCGATGACCGCGGGGATCGCGAACAGGAGGTTCACGTAGAGGCACCAGCGCCAGGTCAGGTACTCGGTCAGGACGCCGCCGAGCAGCAGGCCGATGGCGGCGCCCGAGCCGGCGATCGCGCCGAAGACTCCGAACGCCTTGGCGCGCTCCTTGGGCTCCGTGAAGGTGGTGGTCAGCAGCGACAGTGCCGCCGGGGCGAGCAGTGCGGCGAACATACCCTGCAGCGCGCGAGCGGCGACGAGCGATGTGAAGCCCTGCGCGAGCCCGCCGAACGCAGACGCGCCGGCGAAGCCGATCAGGCCGACGATGAACACGCGCTTGCGGCCGAAGAGGTCGCCGAGGCGGCCGCCGAGCAACAGCAGGCCACCGAAGGCCAGCGCGTAGGCGGTGACGATCCACTGGCGCGAGTCGTCGGAGAAATGCAGCGACTGCTGAGCGGAGGGGAGGGCGATGTTCACGATCGTCGAGTCGAGGACGACCATCAGCTGGGCCATTCCGATGACCGCGAGGATGAGCCAGCGGCGGGCGTGGTGGGGATTGTCTGCGGGGTTCATCGGGTGGGGCTCCTGACTTAAGTGGAGGTTGAATCTCAACTTCGTAGACGCAGAGTAGCACGAAACTAGAGAAGTCACCTCCACATTGAGATTTGGTCTCCACTTCCGCTATTCTGGACGCATGGTCACCGGGTCGGGGTCCACCGAACGTCCACTGCGTCGCGACGCGGAGCGCAATCGTCAGCGGATCCTCGACGCCGCGCGCGTCGTGTTCGCCGAGCGCGGATTGCGGGCCTCCCAGGACGACATCGCCCGCGAGGCCGGCGTCGGCGTCGGCACCGTCTATCGCCGATTCCCCGACAAGGAGCAGCTGATCGACGCGCTGTTCGAGGAGGGCATGGAGGAGATGGTCGCGGTCGCTGAGGCGGCGCTGGCGATCAGCGATCCGTGGGAGGGCTTCGTCCACCTCATCGTCCGCGGACACGAGCTCCAGAGCGCGAACCGCGGACTCCAGGAGCTCGTCCTCAACGGTGAGCAGGGCGGCGCCGAACGGGTGGCCCGCGCGCGGTCGCGGATCGCCCCGTTGGTCGAGCAGCTGCTCGTCCGTGCCCAGGAGGCCGGCGCGGTTCGCGACGACGTCGTCGTGACCGACCTGTCGATGATGCAGTTCGCAGTCGGGGCGATCGTCGACGCCACACGCGACATCGCCCCCGAGGTGTGGCGGCGCACCCTGACCGTCATGCTCGACGGGCTGCGCCCGGCGCGCCGGGCGACGCGGCCGTTCAAAGCAGCGCCGCTGACGCTCGATGAGCTCGTCGTCGCGCTGCCCGCCTTCGCGGTGGCGAGCAGACGGTCGGCTACGCGCCGGCACTGAGCCGCTCGCCGGCGCGGCGGGCGATGTCGTCGAGCGTGCGGTGCGCCGACTCGAGATGGCGCGGCGTAGTGCATCACGGCAGAGCACTCGGCGGCTACCGTGTGGCCGATGCGCTGGAAGTCGATCCTGCTCGCGGTGGCCGCGGGCCTGGCGTTGGCCGATGCGTCGATCGTCACGCTCGCGCTGCCGGAGCTGCTGACCGAGTTCAACACGACGATCCAAGGGGTCGCCGCGGTGATCGCCGTCTACACGGTGGTCCTGTGCGTAACGCTGCTTCCGGCGTGGGCGCTCGCCCAGCGCGTCGGGTACCGCACGGTCGGCATCGGCGGCTTCCTGCTGTTCGCCGCCGCCTCGGCCGTCTGTGCGCAGGCCGGCTCGCTCGACGTCCTGCTGATCGGCCGCGGGATCCAGGCGATCGGCGGCGCCGCGGGGCTCGTCGCGGCATTCGCGCTCCTCCACACCGGCGACCGGCCGCAGCGGAAGCTGTGGCTGTACGCGATCGTGCTCAGCACGGCAGTCGGCCCGGCGCTCGGTGGCGCGCTGACCCAGCTGTTCGACTGGCGCGCGATCTTCATCGCGCAGGTGCCGATCGCGCTGGTCGGCGTGATCGCGTGCGCGTTCGAGGAGCCGGTCGCGGCCGAGCCGGCGATGGCGCAGCGTCCGCGGCTGGCGCGCGGGCCCGCGGGCGCGCTCGCGTGCGTCTCCGCGGCGCTGACCGGCGTCCTCTTCCTGCTCATCCTGCTGCTCGTCGCCGGCTGGAACATCGAGCCGATCGAGGCCGCGGCCGTCGTCACCACGCTGCCGATCGGCGCGCTGATCGGGGCACGGATCAACGACGGCGGCCCGGCGCTGCGCGCGGGCGCGGGCTGCCTGCTTGTAGGCGGTGGCGTGCTTGCGCTGGCCTGGTTGCCCGATGCGAACGTCCTGTGGACGATCCCGCCGCAGCTTGTCGCCGGCATCGGCATGGGGTTGTCGCTGCCCGCCCTCGGCGGCGAGCTGCTGCCCGAGCACACCGCGCGCGACGCCGCGATGCTGCTGACGATCCGCCACGCCGGGATCGCGCTCGCGCTGGTCCTGATCGCGCCGATCGCCGCCCACCAGCTCGACACCGCGATCGCCAAGGTCCAGCTCCAGGGCGTGGCGGTCGTCCTCGACGCCAAGCTCCAGCCGCAGGACAAGATCCGCCTCGCGCCCAAGCTGCTCGCGACCGTCGATACGCAGCAGCCGCGGAACGCGCTGAAGCAGGCGATCGCCAAGGAGCGCGGCTCGTTCACCGGCGACGACCTCGGGGCCTACGACGCGATGGGCGAGCGCGCCGACAACATCATCGTCGCGGCCGCCGGCAGTGCGTTCCTGCCGGCGTTTTTGATCGCCGGCGCGCTCGCCCTGATCGGCGCGCTGTTCCTTGCCGCCCGGATGGCGTGGAGCGGCGGGCTCGCGACGGCGTTGGCCTGCGCCGTCCTCACGCCAGGCGTCTATGCGCTCGCCCACGCGGCATTCGCGCCCGCCGCGGTGAACATTGCGGATCCGTGCAAGCCGCGCTCGCGTCCGCATGCCGGCGGGATCACCGGCTTCGTCCAGGACCAGGCGCTGCACGGCCTCGACGAGATCGCATGCAAGAACGGCTCGTCGCGCGAGGAGCTCGTGCTCGCGCTGGCCGACAGCGCCGAGGCCAAGGCCTACAAGAAGAAGTACGGCATCAACCCACGCTCGACCGCGGGGCTGATCGACCAGGCGCTGGGGTTGCTCGGGATCAAGTAGGGCGCGGCGGCCGGTGCCGGGATGTTCAACGGCGCGGCTCATGCGGCCATCGTGGGAAGCTGCCCGAGTGGCCAGTTGGGATGATGTTCGCCGCATCGCGCTCGCGCTACCCGAGACGACCGAGGCTGTCTCGTGGGGCTCAGCGCACTGGCGCGTGAAGGACAAGGGCTTCGTCTGGGAACGCCCGCTGCGCGCCGGCGATCTGAAGGCGCTCGGTGACGGCGCTCCGACCGGGGCGATCCTCGGAGCGCGCGTCGAGCATCTCGTTGCCAAGGAGGCGCTGCTCGCCGACGACCCGAGCGTCTTCTTCACCACGCCGCACTTCGACAACTACCCGGCGATCCTCGTACGGCTCGACCACATCTCCGACGGGGACCTCAACGAGGTGATCGTCGAAGCCTGGCTCGCGCGCGCGCCCAAGCGGCTCGCACAGGGGTACCTCGACGCATTGTGAAAAACGTCACGTTTGCGGCTCCTCAGAACGCACCGACACGACTCCCGGGTGGAGATGGGATGCAGCCATCGCATTCCTTCCACCACACAGGAGTCCAGTCATGCCCATCGCCCCGCGTCTTTCTCGTCTCACCCGCCGCACCACCGCCACCGTCATCGCCGCCGCCGCATGCCTCGGCGGCGCCCTCGGCGCGCTGCCCGCCGCCCCGGCGCTGGCCAAGCCGATCGCGACCTCGGTGTTCAACTACGCCGACATGCCCGACCTCGACCAACAGCGTGCGGCGGGCCGCGACGCGGCCGCCGTCTTCCACGTCGGGCTGCCCAGCAGCGGCTTCATGTACTGCGGCCCGGCCGCCGGCATGGACGCGCTGGCCTTCCTCGCCGACCACGGCGCGTCGAACATGTCGCCCGGCTCCCTCAACTGGACCACCCCTACCAACTACGAGACGATGTCGGCCAAGATCAACGAGCTCGGTGGCCTGATGGGCACCGGCGCGAAGACCGGCACCAGTCTCGGCGGCTTCCAGAACGGGATGCTCGCCTGGAGCGCCAACCACGGTACGAGCGGCCACCGGTTCGGGCTCGTCTCGGAGTTCATCGGCGACGGTGACGACTGGCAGGCCCCGAACCTCGGCATGGCCGCGTTCGCCGAGGCCGTGGGCAACCCGGTGATCGTCTCGATCGGCTACTACACGCCCGTGGTCGTCGAAGGCAACGGCCGCGAGATCATCGGCCTGCGTCGCACCGGTGGGCACTTCGTGGCCATGACCGGGTTCGACAACAACGCGCTGAACTTCATGGATCCGGCCGACGCGCCCGCCGGGTTCGCGCAGTCGGCCTACGCCAACCAGGTGCAGCCCGTCACCCCGGTCACCACGTCGTACACCGACAGCACCGGCAAGCCGTACCGCACCGACATGCAGCCCGAGACGCTGCTGCGGATGCCCGGCTACGCCGGCGGGAGCGCCTACATCGAGGGCTACACGGTGATTCAGCCGACGTGGACCCTGACCGCCAAGCGCAACTATCTGATCTTCGCCAAGGCGGCGACGACGGTGAAGTTCAAGACCGCGATCGCCGGAGTGGCGACCGATGTCCAGGTCTCGCCGGCCGGCGACTCCGCCTACTACGCGATGACCAACAGCAAGACGGTCTACAAGCTCGACCTGCGCACCGGCGTCTCGACGCCGATCACCAAGGCGAGCTCGGCCGTGACCTCGCTGGCCGTCAACACCAAGGGCGACACGATCTACGCGGCGGCCGGCCGTGAAGTCTCGGCCGTCTCGAACACGGGAGCCAAGGTCGCCAAGACGACGCTCGACAGCAACGTCGCGGCGATCGCCTACGACCCGATGCGCGGTCAGATCGACGCGGTGACGCCGAAGTCCAAGGCGGTCCAGGTGCTCGCTCCGTCGCTCGCCACCCAGGGCACGGTCAGCCTGCCGGCCTCGGCGCTGGCCAACGCGAGCGTCGTCAGCGCGACGGTCGATTCGACCAGCGGCAAGCTGACGATCAAGGCCCCGGGTGTCGCCAGCACGGTTGTGTCGGCGCCGATCCCGGCACCGGCACCGGTCCCGGCGCCGACTCCGTCGACGGCCGCGGCCATCACGGCGCTCCCGGCCAACACGCCGGTTGTCACCGTCCCGACAACCACTGCGCTGCCGTCGGCCAGCTCGCTGGCGTCGCTGGCCACCGCGCCGGTCGTCTCGGTGACACCGGTCGTCAGCCCGATCGCCAAGGCGAAGCTCGGCTCGATCGTCATCGGCCACAGCGCCGCGACGACGCGCACGCTGACCTCGGTCACTCCGGCCGCGATCGTGCGCGCGTCGCGGAACGTGCTGAGCACCGGCGTGCTGTCCCAGGAGTCCGCCGGCTGAGCGCTCGCTGACATCAACGCGGTTGGCTCACCACGGCGCGCCCCATCCGGGGCGCGCCGTGCGTCGTAGGATCGAGGGATGCTGATTCGCGACGACGAGCAGTCCTGGACGGCGATCACGCAGCCCGCGCACGCGTATCTCGCGGGGCAGGTCGCACAGCACTGGGCGCGGCCACTCGAGAACGATGTTGTCCTCGCCGTCGAGCAGCACGACGTGGCCTGGGTTGAGTGGGACCGGGCGCCGTCGTTCCACGCGCCCGCGCGCCGGGCCGCAGCGTTCTTCGAGGTCGCGATGGAGCCGCGGCTGGCGGCGTGGCGCCACGTCGCGCACCGGCTCGAGGCCCAGAGCCCATACGCGGCGCTGCTCGTGGCCCTGCACGCGACGAACATCCACACGCGCTATCTGCCGCAGGACGTGACGGCGCCGGCCGAGTTCCTCGCCGAACAGCGCGCCGACCAGGACGCGCTGTTGGTCGTGCTGCCCGATGCGACCCGCGAGCGGGCCGAGGCCGACGCCGAGCTCGTGTTCGCGCTCGACGCGCTGTCGCTCGTGCTCTGCCACGGCTGGGTCGGGCGCGACCTGCCCGTGGTCGAGGGGACGACGATCCACGTGACGCCGGTCGGCGACGACGAGGCGACGCTCGATCCCTGGCCGCTGTCGGTCGCGGAGCTGACGATCGGCGTCGACGCCCGGCGCCTGACCGAGCGTTTCGACGACGAGGACGCCATGCGCGTCGCGCTCGCCGCGACGGTGAACGAGCGGCTGACCTGGAGTCTGCGACCGGCCTAGAAGCCGGCGTGGTGCGGGTTGACCGGCGGCCGCGGATCGTCGCGCGGCGGTTCCGGGCTGCCGCGCTCGGTCGTCGCTTTCGGGTTCAGCGGCGGCGCGAGGCCCGGCACCTTGATCTTGAACTTCCGCCCATCCTTGGTCGTCAGCTCCGCGGGCTTGGGCTCAAGCGGCTCACCGGGAATCGGAGACATCGCTTCAGCGTACTCCTGGGCGCGAGCGGCGCCGCCACGTGAAGGGGGCAGACCCCCTTTCATCGTCCGACTCAACAAATCTCAGTCGACACCACTCAAGGGGTCTGACCCCTTCTATGGTCACGGCGTCGTCCGGGAGGTTGCGCGGTTCGCGCTCGACCACGTCAATCCGGCAGCAGCGGCGCGATCGTGCCCGGATCGCGGTGAAGCAGGACCGCGCGGGTGATGGCGGCGGAGCCGTAGCGGTCGCGGACCTCGTCGACGGCGGCGTCGAGCGCGGCGGGGCGGTAAGCGTCGAGGGGGAGCTCGAGCTGGACGGCGTCGTCGTCCTGGAGGTTCATCAGGGCGATGCCGATCAGCGTGATGCCCTGCGCCTGGATCACCGGCATCGCGGCCACGAGCAGGTCGCGGGCAGCGGCGAGGATCGCGTGGGTGTGGGCGGTCGGCTCGCGCATCGTGTGCGAGCGCGTCGCGCGCGAGTGGTCGTCGAAGCGCAGCCGCAGGACGACCGTGCGGCAGACGCGGTTGGCGCCCCGCAGCCGCCGCGCCAGGCGGTCGACCAGCGCGATGACGAAGCTGTCGAGCTCGCCGGCCGACCGCCGCCGGCGCCCGAGCGCGCGCTGCGCACCCATCGAGCGACGCCGGCGCCCGACCCGCACGCGGCGCGGGTCGCGGTTGTGCGCAAGCGCGTAGACGTGGCGCCCCGTCCCGCGCCCGAGGATCTCGACCGCCGCCGCCTCGGTCAGCGCCGCCAGCTCTCCGACCGTCCGGATCCCGCGGTCGTGGAGCTTCTTCGCCGTCACCGCCCCGACGCCCCACAGGTGTTCGACCGCCAAAGGGTGCAGGAACGCCAGCTCGCGGTCGGGCTCGACGAGCAGCAGTCCGTCGGGCTTCGCGACCCCGCTCGCGACCTTGGCGAGGAACTTCGTCCGCGCGATTCCGACGGTGATCGGCAGCCCGACCTCCTCGAGCACCCGGTGCCGCAGCCGCCCCGCGATCTGAAGCGGCGTCCCGGCGATCCGCTCCATCCCGCGCACATCGAGAAACGCCTCGTCGATCGACAGGCCCTCGACGACTGGCGACGTGTCCTCGAAAACTGCGAATACCGACCTGCTCGCCTCCGAGTAGGCCGACATCCGCGGCGAAACGACGATCGCGTGTGGGCACAGCTGCCGTGCGCGACGACCGCCCATCGCCGTTCGCACCCCGCACGCGCGCGCCTCATACGACGATGACAGCACGACCCCGCCGCCGACGATCACCGCCCGCCCGCGCAACGAAACGTCGTCGCGCTGCTCGACCGACGCGAAGAACGCGTCAAGGTCCGCGTGGAGGATGGTGGCGGCGCCGGGCACGAACGTATGTTCGCACAGGCGTCTACCCTCCGAATGCCGGATATGCTCGCACCATGAATCGTTCCGTACTCGTTCTCGGTGCCGGGTTCGGCGGTCTCGAACTCTGCACGATGCTCTCGGAGTCGCTCGGCGACGCCGCCGACGTGACGCTGATCGACAAGAGCGACGCGTTCGTCTTCGGCTTCTCGAAGCTCGACGTGATGTTCGGTCGTACAACGCTCGACGAGGTCCGCCTGCCCTACGCCGATATCGCCAAGCCGGGGGTCCGCGTGCTGCGCGAGACGATCACCGCAATCGATCCCGAGGCCAAGCGCGTGACGACCGACGCCGGCGTCCACGAGGCCGACGTGCTCGTGATCGCGCTCGGCGCCGACTACGACATGGCCGCGACGCCCGGCCTCGCCGAGGGCGGCAACGAGTTCTACTCAACGGCCGGTGCGCAACGGCTCGCCTCAATCATCCCGACGTTCTCCGCGGGCCACGCGGTGATCGGCGTGTGCGGCGCCCCGTTCAAGTGCCCGCCCGCGCCGAGCGAGTGCGCGCTGCTGCTCCACGACGAACTCGTCGAGCGGGGCGTCCGCGACGCCTGTCAGATCTCGTTCGTGATCCCGCTGCCGTCGCCCGTGCCGCCGTCGCCGGAGACCTCCGCCGCGCTGTCCGCGGCGTTCAAGGAGCGTGACATCGAGCTGATCACGGGGCGCCGAGTGACCTCGATCGACCCGGCCCGCAGCGTCGCGATCCTCGATGACGACCGTGAGCTCGCCTTCGATCTCTTCCTCGGCGTGCCCAACCACCGCGCGCCCGACGTGGTCATCGCCAGCGGCATGACCGAAGACGGCTACATCCCGGTCGACTCGTACACGCTGCGATCGCAGTTTCCCGGCGTCTACGCGTTCGGAGACGTCGCGACGGTCGGCGTGCCGAAGGCCGGCGTGTTCGCCGAGGGCGCCGCGCGGATCGTCGCCCAGGCGCTGATTGCTGACCTTGGCGACGCCGACACGCCGGGGCCCTACAAGGGCCAGGGCTCGTGCTACATCGAGTTCGGCCACGGCAGGGTCGGGCGCGTCGACATCGACTTCCTCTCGGGGCCGGAGCGCACCGGGGTCTACAACGAGCCGTCGGTCGAGCTCGTCGCCGAGAAGGACCACTTCGGCTCGAGTCGCCGCGCCCGCTGGTTCGGAACCTAGTGGCCCACTAGAAGAGCTGGGTGACGAGCAGCGCGATCGCGAGGAACGCGACCGCCGTGACGACGGTTGCCGCCACGAGGATCCGGCGCAGCCAGCGGACCGGGCTGGTGGCCGACGCGAGCGTCCCGACTCGCTGGACGAGCTCGCGGCCGGGCAGTCCAAGGGCCCCGACGAGCGGGGCAAGCGGGTGATGGGGCGCGAGGCCGAAGCGTTCGAGCTGGGCGCGCTGCACGTGGCCGTGCCAGCGGGCGATGTGGTCGCGTGCCTCAGCCCGCGCCGCGCGCTGATGCCACGCCAGCTTCGACTCGCGCCGGCGCCAGTAGGCAAGCGCTTCGCGCGCGTCCCTCAGCGTGTCGTCGGCGGAGCGGTCGTCCAGGCGATCGAGCAGCGAGCTGACGCGTTGGAGCACCGGCATGTGACGGATCGTAGCTCGCGCCCCGCCGCCTCTGAGCCGCTACGTCAGCGTTTGATCGTGAAGGACGTGGCGACGGCCTTTCCGATGCCGATGCTGTTGCGGGGGACTGCCTGCAGGCGGTAGCTGCCGGGCTGGAGGGTGCGGCCGGTGACGCGGCCCATGAAGCGGAAGTGGATCGGTCCGGCGGTGGCGTCGGCGTGGGTGAAGCTGCCGACGCGGCTGTAATAGGTGCAGGCCGCGCCGTGCCGGTTGGTCCTGCCGGGCTTGGCGCAGATCTTGCCGTGTTTGCGACCGCGCTTTCGCAGCAGCACGGTGAAGGTCGTCGTCGCGGTCGCGGTCCCCGTGTACTTGACCACCGTTCCGTAGGTCTTCTTGCGCTTCTTGGCCTTGGCGGTCGTGACGGTCGGACCCGACGGCTTGGCGAAGAACGCACTCGGCGTCAGCGACAGGCCGGTGATCTCCGGCGCCAAGCCCTTGCCAAGCGCCGTGATCGTCAGGGCCACCGTGGCGGTGTTGGAGCAGACCCCGGCGCTGGTCGCAGTCAGTTTCGCGGTCGCCGGCCCGATGGCGGAGAAGATGTGGGTGATGCTCGGGCCGACGCCGGTCCCGCCGTCGGAGAACTCCCAGAGGTACGTCGTCGCCGGCGCCGCCGGACCGGCGTCGAATGCGACCGACGTGCCCTGGACCGCGCTCGTCGGGGCAGTGATCGCGGCGGACGGCGTCCCGTCGTGGCCTTGCAGCTCGCGCGCGCCGCGGTCCGCCACCGCCGCGCCACCGCAGACGCCCGACCCGTTGACGGCGCGCGGCGCGCCGAGGACGTCGGTCGTCGATGCGGTCAGGCCTGCGGGGAGCGCGGTCGTCGTGTGACGTACCGCATCGACTGCGGTCGAGCTCGCGCTCAGCGTGTACTCGGGGGCGGGATTGGCGAACAGCGCGTCGAGCGACGAGGTGAACACGTTGTGGTTGGCCGCTGCGCAGGCGATGTTGCCCAGCGACGAGGTGCGGGCCTGCGTGGTCAGCGGGACCTCGCTGTCATCGCACGTGATGTTCGCGTCGTCGGTGCCGTGGGTCGCCGCGAGTGACTCGAGCACGATCGACCCGTCGATCGCCGCCTCCATCGTCGCCGTGAGAAGGCCTGCGTGGACGCTCACACCCGTCGAGAGGTCGCGACTCCCCAGCACGCCGGCATCGATCGTCGAGTTGAGGATTACCAGCACGCGCCCGGGCGTCGACGAACCCGTGGACACCCCCGTCCCGCCGAGGACCTCGGACGAGTCGAACGCCACGTCGACGTCTTGGCCGCGCACGACGTAGTTGGGATCGGCCGGATTGGCGGACCTGATAATCGAGCGCTGGAAGAACACGGCGCCCGGGTCGGCGAGGGTCGCGACGTACGCGGTCGAGGTTGCGCTCGTGGTCAGCCGGCTGTCGACCACGGTCACGTTGCCGACGGTCGACAATGCGTTGCCGGTCCAGTCCCCGGTCACCGTGACGTGATCGAGGGTCGAGGGGGTCGGGCCGGTCACGGTCAGTGCAAGGGCGGGGCTGCTGTTGGATGCGGGCTGCATGTCGACGACGACCGGGCCGTCGCCGCGGCCGATGGTGACCGGCGTGCCGGTTGCGATGAGCCCGGCCTGGATGCCGGCGGCGACGATCCGCAACGACCGCAGCGCGAGGCTGCCGTCCGGTGCGTCGGCCTCAATCGTCGGGCCCGGCCCACTGACGTTCTCGATCAGCGTGTTCGTGGCGGGATCTGGGCCTGAGCCCGCGCCGACGATCCTCAGCCCGCCGTCGAGGGCGCTGTTCAGCAGGAGCGTCTCGGTGTAGACGCCGGCCGCCATGTTGACCGTGTCGGCCTCGCCGGTGCCGCGCTCCTTGGGGATCACGGCGGCAAGCGTCTTGCACGCCTTCGCGGGCGACAGGCAGTCGTCCGAAGCGGCGACGGTGCCGTCGACGTAGAAGGTCCCTGCGGGCGCAGCGGCGGCGGTCACGAGCCCGAGGGAAGCGGCCAGCGCACCGGCGACGGCGACACGACGGGCGCGATGACGAGCCGTCATCGCACGCACCCTACCCGGGCGCCCCATAGGATCGCCGACCATGAGCGTCGTCAAGATCAATGCCATCACCGTCCCGAAGGAGCGCTTCGCGGACTTCGAGCACCGCTTCGCCACCCGCGCTGGGAAGGTCTCCAGCGCCGAGGGCTTCGAGGCCTTCGAGTTGCTGCGTCCCAACGACGATCGCGAGATCTGCCTCGTGCTCACGCGCTGGCGCAGCGAGGAGGACTTCCAGGCGTGGCTCAACGGCCCGGACTTCGCCGCGGGCCACGCGCAGCACCGCACCGGCGGTCCGGTCGGGACGGCGAGCGAGCTGTGGTCGTTCGACGTGTTGGAGCTCGAGGGCCCGGCGGCGTAGGTCAGGCGGTCTCGGTCGGCGGGGCGGCGGGCGTCGTCTCGCTCTTCGGCTTGTCGCCGCCGACCAGCTTGGCGCTCATCTTGACCGTCCTGACCGCACCGGTCGCGCCGGCCTGCAGCGTGACGCCGATCGTGAGCACGATGATGCCGGGAATGAACAGGACCTTCGATCCGAGCATCAGGATGCCGATCCGCGCGAGCACGTAGGGCGGTGTGCAGACGACGGCGCCGAGCGCTCCTCCGACGGCGCTCGAGGTCAACTTGTCACGGCGCGACGCGGTCGACTTCACGCCGATCAGCCGCGCCGGCACGGCGACGTAGGAGACCATCAGCACCCCGACAACGATGCTGAGCGAGATCCCGAACCACGGTCGGCCCCAGCGGGTCACGATCAGCGTCGCGAAGGCGAGCGCGATCCCGACGATCGCGCCCGACCAGAGGATCGGCTTCAGGTGTGTGCGCGCCTGCGCGACCGCGGGCCGCACCTGGGGCGGGCCGTCGCGCTCCTGGACGACTGCGAACCCGAACACCGCGTTGAGGAAGAAGCAGGCCATCGTGATCCCGATGACCACGGCCGCGAGCGGAATCAGGATCGGGCCGCGCAGGACGTGGATCGACTTGCCGTGCAGCGCGTGGGCCTTGAGGTCGTACGTCGCGAGCCAGATCCACATCGCCGGCAGGATCTGCACGACCATCAGCCGCCAGTTCGAGACCAACAGCTTGAGCCCGTTGAACAGCATCGCGAAACCGCCGACCACGAACGCGAGCGGAGCGAGCAGGCGCCGCGAGCCGCTGAGCCGCATGACGAGCTCCTCGACCATCGCCTCGTCGCCGTCGCGCACCGCATCGATGAACGCCCCGAGCCGTGCCATCAGCGTCGCGCTGCGCGTGGGCGGGGGGGCGTCGGTCACGGGTCGGAGGCTACTCGCGCCGGGGCGGGGTAGCCTCGGTTGCGACGCCGGATGCGCGGCCCGACGGCCAGGGGTCGAGGTCGTCGTCGGGCCGGCCGAGGCGCTGCCGTTCGTCGATGCGACGTTCGACGCGGTGGTGTAGCAGCTCGTCGTGAACTTCATGAACGACGCCGAGGCCGGCGTCCGCGCGTGGGCGGTCGCCAGCCGGCTACGGGACCTCGCGAAACCCTGAGCAGACGATGCGCATCCAACCGATCCGCCCGTCGCGCTCGGCGAGATATGCCTGTTGCTCGACGATGAAGTCGCCATCGGGATTGGTCACCGCGAAGCGGTAGCCGACACGTTGGCGGTCGGCGAACTCGTCGCTCTCGAGCTTCTCGAGCGTTCGGATGTCGTCGGACTCATCGAACCAACTGCCGAAAACGATCTCGAGCACAGCGTCGGGGTCATTTGCTTCCCAATTGCGCCGTGGAGTGAGGGCGCGGAACTCGATCTGCGCGTGCAGCAGATCACGCAGCCGGCTCGTGTCCTTCTCGGCGAGCGCGTGGGCGAAGTCGGGTCCAAGTTTCGCGGGCGCGGACATCGGTCCATTCTGACCTACGCGGGCCCGACTTCCAGCACTTCTCGCGCGACGGCCGCTGAGACGGCAATTCGAGCCCGGCGCCCCCGCAGCGCGCAGGGCAGGTAGCCACGGAGGCGCCGGACCTCGGCCTTCGCCACCGTGACCGGCGGCGTCGGCGCCTCAGTAGCCCACTCGGTCCAGGGAGAACGGAACGAGCGGACCTGACGCCTAGTGAAGGTAGTGAGCATCGGGCCGTTGTGCGCCGGTTCGTGCGCGCGCCCGCCATGGTGTGAGCGATGGACTGAAAGATGCTGCACACGCGTGATCGCGGCCTTCGCCGAGTCGCCCCATGCGCGCGCGTGAATCGCGCAGCCACCGACGTCGATGGTCAGCTCGACGGTGGTTGTCGGGTCTGGGGTCATGGGGGCGGAGGGCTATCGGCGGTTGCGACGGTCGTGACCGAGCCGGTTTGACTGGCCCTCGGGCGAGGCGTACGGTCGGACCGATTGTTTGCGCGCGCCAGTCGGACTGACGCGATCCTCCACTGCCTTGGAAGGACCTCAATGACCGATCACGTCGATCTGGCGATGCGCTACCACGCGGCATGGGCCGCTCACGACCCGGATGCGATCATCGCGCTGCACACGGAGGACACCGTCTTCCACACCCACGGGATGGGCGAGCCGGCGGTCGGCGCGGTGGCTACGCGCGAAGCGATCGCCGGACTCTTCGCTCTCGCTCCCGACCTGGCCTTTGCGAGCAAAACCGTGTACTTCGGTGAGGCGAGCGTCGTGACCGAGTACGTCGTTTCGGGTACGTCCAACGGCGCGGCGTTTGCGGTCGATGGCGTCGATGTGTTTCAGGTCCGCGATGGCCTGATCGCGCGCAAGGACACGTACATGGACACGGCCGGGCTCCAGCAGCAACTCGGGGCCGAGGTCCCGGCTCTTGGGTTGTGACGCGCTACGCCGCCGGGCGCCACGGGCCGTCGGCGACGCGCTCGACGATGTGCTTTCCTGGGCCGTCGCATTGGGCTGCGTGGCGGGCCGGAGGGTCGCCGTAGCGGTGGCGCGCTTCCGGGGCGGCGAACGTCCCCGGGCAGTCCGCGTTCGGGCAGGGGATCCGGGGGCCCGATGGGTGCTCTCGCGTGATGGTGCAGGACATCACGAGCCTGACAGCCGTACCCATCGCGTGCCGGTCCAGCCGCAGGGGTAGCCGTCGGCGTCGACGGCCTGGATCGACCACGGCAGCGGGTCGCCGGCCTTCAGCAGCAGACGTCGCGCGGCGAGTGAGTAGCGCGAGTTCTCGGGCAGCGCAAGCGCGTCGCACACCTCGATCGGCATGCTCTCGTCGCAGCCGCGCACATGCGCACACAGATCGCGCCATGGCCACTCGGCCAGTCCGAGGCCGTTGTCGACCAGCGCGTGTTGGGGTCTTCCGTCCAGCGCCCATTGGCCGAACGCGTCCAGCAGATGGTGTGGGCAATCGCCCATGATGGTCTCCTCCAGTACCCGGCCGGCCCTCCAGAGCCGGCGGTGCGATCGCGTACCTCCGCAATCAACGGTAGCCAGCGCGTCGCGAAATCGCGCCGGTCGAGCGCGGAGAACGTCCACCGGTGCCGGGCCGGGTCGTGGGCCGCGTAGGGCCGTTCGCCGTACTCGAAGTCGGTCGGCTCAATGAGGATCTCGGCACCGGGATCGAGCCGCGGTCAATCGGCCCCGAGCTGACCCCGTCGAAGGTCAACCCCGCGATGGCCGATCTGGTCCCGCTGGCCGACGAGAGCCCCGCCGCGGCGGAACGCGGTCGACGAGCTGTGGACGCCGGTCGCCGCATAGGCGACCGGCGCGGCCGTTCAGCCCGCGATCGTGTTGTGCACCTTGGCGACCATCGGCTCGTTGAGCTCGACGCCGGCCGCGGTCAGGATCGGGATGAGGGTCTCGCCGAACGCACTGAATGCCTCCTGGGACTCCCAGATGTCGAAGACCTGAATCTCGCCGTTGGACTCGAGCGCGACGTGGGACAAACGTCCGGCCGGCGCCCCCGCACCCGCCTCCTCGAGCTGCGCGAGTGTCGTGTCGTAGCGGTCCACCGTGAAGTTGGTGGCGGTGATGTAGAAGCCGAGTGCCATGTGACCATCCGTCCTTCTGGCGCTGGTCTGCGCCGTAGCGTGCTCAGAGATACAGAGCGACCGTATCGCTTCGGAACCCAGCCAAGGTTAGGAGATGGCCAACAGCAGTGCGAACACCACGCCGACGCAGCCGCCCGCGACGAGAACGACCCCGAGCCGCGGGCTGTTCGTCGCGAGATACGCCTCGCCGGGCGCGGCCGGGTTGTAGTGCACCTCGACGTGCGCCGGGATCGCCGCGAGCTGGCTCTCGGCGATGCTGCGCTTGAACCCGCGATTGGCGTAGCTCGACCGATCTGACGTGTGGGAGACGCCGTCGACCACGTAGGTGTAGGTCACCTTCGGCCGGTAGCCGCCGCCCGAGCCCCAGTGGCCTTCGCGGGTGCCGCCGGCGACGGTCGTCAGCTTCCGCGCGACGACGGTCCCCTCGGTCGTCCGGAATCCCCGCATACGCCGGGCCGCCCGCACGTACCCGGTGCCGGCGGCGATCATGCCGCTTGAGAGCACGAGCAGGAAGATCGCGGACGCCACGGGTCCAGTTTAGGCCGAAAAACGTCGCAAGTTGCGCGGGGAACCGCGAATCCACCCGCACACCATCCTAGACTCGCGCAAGGCCAAGTGATGGACATCATCGTCCGACTCATCCATCGTGAACCTGGGGAGCAGGGCGCCCTGATCGGGGCGATCCGTCGGCTGGCGCCGTATGACGCGTCGGTGGTCGAATGCGGCGAGGAGCCCGGCGTCGTGTCGCTGAGGATCACGTCTCGCTGGAATCTGGATGACGCGTCGGTGCGCGCGATCGAGCTCGTCGCTCTGGCCGGCGTCGACGCCGGCACGACGTTCTCGGTTACGACGGGCGAGTTGAACTGGCCACCAGAGACGCGCGACGCCTCCGCCGGCCCCGATCGTCAATACCTCTACGGCTGAGGCTCGTCCGCTGCTGAGGGGCGCGGGCGACGGTTGTCGGGTTGTTCGTCCACGGAGGGCGCCGGATCCGCGGCGCCGCCGCGATGGAGGTGCAGGCTGCGCTGCGTGGCGGCGATCGCCGCCGTCACCGTCAGCGACGGGTGTTCTCGTGCGTGGCGTTCCAACATTGCGAGGAGCGCCACGGCGTGGTTTGCGTCAAACATGGCGTGAACTCGAGCTCATGGGCTATTTACCCGGATCATGGTGTCACGGCGTGGCACCGGCCTCAATGTCAGCCGATAGACGAAACGAGGCGAGAGTAAAACGCGGCGCTCGCCCTAACAACGGCGTCGTTCTAACGTCCGTTAGTATGTCGTCATGTCCGCAAATGACGTGTGTGAGCTGCTGTGCCTGGACCTGCCGAAGGCGGAGAAGCTCCGTCGCGAGCGCCCGGACATCGAGATGCTCGAACGAGCCGCCGCTCGAGCGAAGGCGCTGTCGGATCCCACACGGCTGCTGATCGCGCTGGTTCTTCAGGCGACGGACGAGGCGTGTGTCTGTGACCTCGCGTGGACCGTCGAGCGTTCGGACAAGCTTGTGTCTCACCACGTGCGGGCACTGAAGGCCGCCGGGCTCGTGCGCTCGCGCCGCGACGGGAAGATGGTCATGTACCGCCTCGCCGAAGGCGGCCATACGCTGCTCGCTGCGCTGCGCGCCCAACCTGGAATGGTGACCGCGTGACGTCCCAGCCGATCGAGCTTCCGGTCTTCCACGTCGCGGCGCCCGCCACGCCGGGGCCCGGCGCCGCGCGACGCGCCGCCCTGATGCGCCGTGCCCGGTTCCTCGCATGGGTCGGGCTCGGCTGGCACGTGATCGAGGCGACGATCGCCATCGCCGCCGGGGTGGCCGCCGGTTCGATTGCCCTGATCGGCTTCGGTGCCGATAGCGTGATCGAAGCCGCGGCGGGGATCGTCGTCCTGTGGCTCGTCGCGCGATCGTTCTCGGCGCGTGCCGAGCGCCGGGCTCAGCAGATGATCGCCGTCTCGTTCTTCGTCCTTGCGGCATACGTCGCGATCGAGTCGGTCCGCGCGCTGGTGATCGGAGATCACCCGCAAGTCAGCTGGGTCGGTATCGCGCTCGCGACGGTGACGCTGGTGACGATGCCGCCGCTGGCGATCGCGAAGCGGCGGGTCGGCGAGCGGCTCGGTTCGTCGGCGGCCACGAGCGAGGCACGCCAGACGATGATCTGCGCGGCGCTGTCCGGCGCCCTGCTCATCGGCCTCGGCGCGAACGCCGCGTTCGGCTGGTGGTGGGCCGACCCGGTCGCCGCGCTGGTCGTCGCTGTCGCCGCGGCTCGCGAGGGGCGCGGCTCGTGGCGCGGCGACAGTTGCTGTGGCCCGTCGTTCGCTTCAGCCGGCGAACACTGTCACGACGACTGCTGCGCGTAGAGGTCCGCGCGTACGACGAGCCACGAAGCCCAGGTGATCCGCAGGATGGCGACGGTGATCAGCAGGCCGATGATCGGATCGAGGATTGGTGCGCCGAGCGCGACCGCCGCGGCCGCGGCCACGACGGCGAGCGAGACGTAGGCGTCAGCACGGGCGTGGTTGCCGTCGGCGATCAGCGCGGGTGACTCCAGGCGCCGGCCGGCCCGCGTGCGGATCTGCGCCGCGATCCAGTTGCCGAGGTAGCCGACGGCGCCGGCGCCGGCCAGAACCCAGAGGTCGATCGGCGGGCTCGGGTCGATCAGACGGCGCACCGACTCCACGCCGGCAACCACTGCCGAGATGAAGATGGCCGCCACGACGGCCAGTCCGGCGTAGCCCTCGGCGCGACGCGAGCGCATCGCGAACGCGATCCCAAGAGGGATGGCGGTCAGCGCGTCGCCACCGTTGTGGATGAGGTCGGCCAGCAGCGCCACGCTCCCTGAGGCGACGAACACGATCGCCTGGATGATCGTCGTGACGGCGAGGACCGCGAGCGAGAGCACGACGGCGCGGAGACCTTCGCGCGAGCGCTTGATCGAGTCGTGGACGAGCCCGTGGCTGTGGCCGTGAGCGTGGCTGTGGCCGTGAGCGTGGCTGTGGCCGTGAGCGTGGCTGTGGCTGTCGTGGTCCGCGACCGACCGCTGCCACCCGCGGCGCCAGTGGCGGTGCGGCCCGGTGTGCGGATGGCTGTGCTCGAAGCCGCCGTGGTGATGGAGCGTCGTCAGCTCAGCCATGTCGTCAACTCTTGCAGTCGCTTCGGAATGACGTAGTAGTAGGCCCATAGCCCCTGGCGCTCGGACTCGACGAGGCCGGCGTCGCGCAGGACCTTGAGGTGGTGGGAGATCGTCGGCTGGGAGAGGTCGAAGAGCGGGACGAGCTCGCAGACGCAGACCTTGCCGGCGTGTTTGCGCAGCACGTCGAGCAGCGTCAGGCGCACGGGGTCGCCGAGCGCCTTGGCGACTGCGGCCATGCGCTGCGCCTGCTCGCGGTCGACGTCGGGGTAGACGACGGGCTCGCAGCAGGGCGAGCCGTTGGCGCGTTTGGTCTTCGGAGCGAGTTCCAGATCGAAGGCCATCTATTTGACGATATCGATTGAAGTGACGAAGATCAATAGAACTGATGGAGCGTCCCGACCTCAAGCGCCGCGCGATGACCGAGGCGATCGCCGCGTTCGTGCTGATCTTCTGCGTCGGCGGCGCCGCGGCCGAGGCGGGCTCCGGTCACGCCGGGCTCGGCCTACCCGCCCAGGCCGCCGTCTCGGGGCTGGCGATCATGGGGCTGATCTATGCGACCGGCCATCTCTCGGGCGCGCACATCAATCCGGCGGTCACGATCGCGTTCACCGCGACACGGCACTTTCCTCGCCGCGACGCCGTCGTCTACGTCATCGCGCAGCTGACCGGAGCCGCGCTCGCCGGGCTGCTGCTGCTCGCCGCCTGGCCGGCCAAACCCGGGCACCTCGGCGCGAACATCGCCTCGGTCGGCGTGCCCACCGCGCTGCTCTACGAGGCGATCCTCACCGCGATCCTGATGTTCGTCATCCTCGCCGTCGCGACCGACACACGGGCCGTCGGTGCCGGCGCCGCGATCGCCATCGGCGGCGTCGTCGTGCTCGACATCCTCGTCGGCGGCGGCGTGTCGGGCGCGAGCATGAACCCCGCCCGCTCGTTCGGCCCCGCGCTCGCGTCGGACACCTGGACGCATTTCTGGATCTACCTCGTCGGCCCGATCGTCGGCGCCACCCTCGGCGCGCTCGCCTACCAGTTCATCCGCACACCGCAGACCCCGCCCGGCGCCACATCGTGAGCCACGTCCTGTTCGTCTGCCTGCACAACGCCGGACGCTCCCAGATGAGCCAGGCAGTGTTCAACCAGGCGGCCGGCGGACGTCACCGCGCCCGCTCCGCCGGCAGCACCCCCGCCGACCAGGTCCACCCTGAAGTGATCGCCGTCATGGACGAGCTCGGCCTCGACCTTCGCACCGAGACACCCAGGCTCGTCACCACCGAGCTCGCCCAATGGGCCGACCTCGTCGTAACCATGGGGTGCGGCGACGCCTGCCCCTACATCCCCGGCACCCGCTACATCGACTGGGACCTCCCCGACCCCAGAGGTCAGGATCTCGACGCCGTTCGCACCATCCGCGACGAGATCCGAGCGCGCGTGGCCGCGCTGGTAGCGGACCTCAACGCCTCGGGCGGCGCCGAAGCGCCGCCCCCCACTCAGCGTGTGTGACTAGCTCACGCCGCCACCCGGCGTCGTGGTGGTGGTCGGAGTCGTGGGCACGTTGCGGGGGCGTCGTCGGGTTCGTCGGAGTCGTCGTCGTGGTCGTCGTGCCGCCGCCCGAGAGTTGTCTTCGTGACAGGATCGAATGCCGTCGTGGCATTCGTCACGCCATGATGCTCCTGTCGCGAAAACGCCTGGACGGTTGTCCGGGGGCGTGGGGCCCGTCCAGGGCGCCGGGATCAGGCGTCGCTCGGGACGGCCGGAGTCGGCCGCGGCCCTGGGCGCCAGAGGCTGACGAGCCCGGCGACCAGCGTCACGAGGAAGATCTGGCCGACCAGCATCTCCATCACGGCGACGGACTGGCCCACGGTCCCCGCCGGGACAAGGTCGCCGTAGCCCGTCGTCGTGAGCGTCGTGTAGCTGAAGAAGAGGTAGTCGCTCGCTCGTGCGTGAGGCACGCCGGTGAAGAACCCGCTCTCGGTCCAGCGCCCGAAGGAGATGTAGAGGAAGGCGAACAGCAGACCGAGCAGGGTGAAGACGCTGATCGCCCCGAGGATCGTGCGAAAGTCGACCTCGTTGGCGCCGATGATCACGCGTCGCAGAATCGTGATCGCGGCGATGCCGAGCAGGGTCGCGTCGGCGATGAACGCGATCGAGAGCAACCGGTGCGACGGGATGGTCTCGGCGAGCACTGACGCCGCGACGGCGGCGATCACCACGACCACCGCCAAGCGGACACGCGCCGGGCGCACGTCTGAGCTCGTGAACGCGATGATCGCCGTCAGCCCCGCGACGGTGATCGCGGCGACGCGGCCGCCGGATCCCTCGGGCGGCAGGGTCATCGTCACGACGAACGTGACGAGGATCAGGATGAGGACGAGCCCGTAGGCGTCGCCGATCCGCTCAGCCAGCTCCAGCCGCGTCTCGCGCCGCCCGCGTCGGTGGCCCGACCCGATGGTGTTGTCAGCCACCTTGCGGGATTCTCGTGCGCAGGCCCGCCTCCTGCTCGCTGCCCGAAAGACAGCGCGCGGGCGCCTACACCAGCAGCGGCGTGCCGCGCGGCACGACGAGCACGGATCCGGTCGCGCCGTCGAGCACCGACCGTGCTGCCCCGCTGAGCCTGATCCGTCCCGTCGTCTCGCTCGATGAGCCGACGACGATGAGATCTGTCGCGCCGGGATCGGTGACCACGGTCGCGCCGAGCTTGGCGGCCAGCGAGGCCGCGGTCTGCTCGGCGGCGTCGTCACCGTCGGCCGCGACGACGCGGATCTTGGAGATCAGAGCGTCCGGATCCACGCGCAGGCCGGCGGCCGCCACGGCGATGGCGAACGACCCGTTTTCGATCAGGTACTGCGCCGACTTGCCGGGCTCGGCGCGCCCGGGACCCGTGCGATATTCGGAGCCGAAGACGACCATCGACGCGCCCTCGGACTCGGCGAACTGCCGCAGTCCCTCGCCGGTCGACGGCGCGACGAGCACGTGCTTGGCCATGTCGAGGTCACCGATGCGACCGGCGCCGAGGTCCAGACGCTTCTCCGCGTCGAACTGGGCGATCTCCTCCCGGCGTTCCCCGAACTCGTGCGAGTGGCGCACGTAGGCCAGACCGAGGGTCACGCCGGCGCTCTTGAGCATCCCGGCCAGGCTCAGCCCGTCGTCGTCGTTGTCGCTGCCGTCGTACGAGACGATCACGTTTACGCTCATTGCGCGCAGTCTCATGACCCATCGGTCGTAACGCATTGGACCGATGGTCCAACAGGGCGACCGTCGCACTCGCCACGAATCACTAGCGCGGCGATCCGGCGGCACTGCTTCAGGAGTGGGACATGGGTGACGGCGTCGCCGGCGTCGTCGTCGGGGAGCATGGCGATGCGGTTGCGTCAGGCAGCGCGGGGCAGCCGGCGGGTCGCCAGCAGGCGTGCGTGCGCGGCCTTGAACGCGTCGACCACCGCAGGATCGAACTGCCCGCCGGAGACCCGGTCGAGTTCGGCGATCGCCGCTTCGTGGCTCATCGCCCGGCGGTAGGGCCGATCGGCGGTCATCGCGTCGAACGAGTCGCAGACCGCGATGATGCGCGCGCCGAGCGGGATCTCGGTGCCGACGAGCCCATCGGGGTAGCCGCTCCCGTCGTGGCGCTCGTGGCTCGCGCGGACGAGATCGCCGACGCCGCGCAGTGCCGGGGCGGCGCCGACGATCCGTTCGCCGATGATCGTGTGGCGGTGCATCAGCACCCACTCCTCGGTGCCGAGTGGGCCGGGCTTGTCGAGGATCGCGTCGGGAATCGCGACCTTGCCGACGTCGTGCAGGTCCGCCGCGTGGCGCACCTCCATCACCGCTTCGGGATTGAGGCCCATCACCTCGGCGACCGCCACGGCGAGCTCGGCGACCGTCGAAAGGTGCTCACCGAGGTCGGGGTTGCGCTCGGCCAGCGCGGTCAGCAGGACGTCGCGGCTCTGGCTGCCCGCGGACGGCCGGCTGCCGTTCTTGCGTTCGTACATCCGGTGGTCGGCCAGTTGCAGTGCCGCGGCGCTCTCGGTCGCCTCGGTCGGGATCGTGACCATGCCGTACGAAGCGGTGACTCCGGACCGGTCCCCGGCCAGCGACAGGCGTGCTGCCACGTTGCGCGCGACGACCTCCGGCGGCGCCGACCCGACCCGCAGCAGCGCGCAGAACTCGTCGCCGCCCATGCGATAGGCCGTCCCGCGGCCCGCGACCTCAGCGGTGATCATCCGTCCGATCTGCGTCAGCAACTCGTCGCCGGCGCCGTGGCCGTACGTGTCGTTGTACTGCTTGAACCCATCGAGGTCGAACAGCAGCAGCGTCTGGTGGAGGCTGTGCGTCGCGGTTGCAAGCACGTGTTCGAGATCGCTGAGCAGCGCTCGGCGGTTGCCGAGACCGGTCAGCGCGTCGGTCAGTGCGTCACGCTGCGACGCCTCCAGCATCTCGTTGTTGTCGCGGAACGTCAGCCAAAGCCGCGCCCCGGAAGCGACGAGCGAAATCGCCGCCAACGCGACCGCCGATGCGGTCGTGCCCCAGAGGCCGGCGTACACGAGCACGCCGAGACTCGTCGCCGCGAACGCGAGCGGGAGCAGGTCGAAGCGGCGCCCGAACTGCACACCGACCGCTACGCCGGGCGCCGGGCGCGAGGCGCTCGCGGCCAAAAACCAGAAGCACAGGCCCCAGCCGACATCGAAGGCGTTGGGGAAGCTGTAGGAGTTGACGGTGACGAGGTAGTGGGAGTCGGCGATCCAGAAGCCGATGATCCCGACGCCGGCCAGCGACCACGCCGTGTCGAGGCGCCAGCCGCGTGCGGCGGTCGCTCCGACGACGACGGCGAGCAGCACCATGTCGGTGATCGGGTAGGCGAGGTTCGTGTCGATGGCGAGCCCACCGCCGCCGGCGTTGCTCATGACGGTCGGCATGACGAGTGCGGCCGCGACCGCCGAGACCGCGAGCCCGGCGGTCACCGCGTCGAGCCAGGCGCCGTGGCGCATGTCGTGGACCTGGGTGCGCAGCAGACCGACGAGGCCGGCGAAGGTCAGCAGCGGGAAGAGCAGGTAGCCCGCGTCGGCGAGCGACGGGACGGGGATATGTGGGTCGTCGAGCAGGACGAAGGTCCAATAGGCATCGCCGGCCGTCCACGCGAGGATGCCGGCGGACACGAGCAGCCACGACCAGCGCGCCATGCCGCGGTGGCGCAGCGCGGCGATCGCGCACAGCACCCCCGCTGCGGCGTCGGTGATCAGGTGCGCCGGGCGCCCGAGCGCGATCCCGCGCAGCGGGAACACATGCGTGAGCACGTCGAGCTCGTAGAGCAGGACCCAGGTGAGCACCAGCCCGAGGCCAAGCGTCGCGGCGGGGTGTCGGAAGGCCTTCACCCGAAGCTCTTCGGCGCTGCGAAAAGCAACCTTGAGGGGGAAGGAGACCATTTGGTCTACCGGACGGCAGACCAACGTGTCCTACCGCCGCCGCAAGCTGATCCCCTCGAGCACGTGCGCAACCGTCTCGCACGCGTCGACGCTCGCCTCGAGCGACTCGAAGACGTCCTTCCACCGGATGACGACCATCGGGTCGATCCCGGTCGCGAACAGAGACGCGACCGCATCCCGCGAGATGCGATCACCCTCGTTCTCCAGCCGGTGGATCTCGACGAGCTGAGGCGCGATCTCGCCGCCGGTCCTCAATGCTCGCAACGCCAGCGCCACCTGCTCGCCGGCGCCGACCAGCACATCGCCCATCGCGGTCGCCTGCTCCATCGGTGCCTCGACGCCGTAGATCACGAGCATGTCGGCTGTCTGCTCGGCGAAGTCGACGATGTCGTCGAGCGCGGTCGCGAGCGCGTGGCCGTCGGCGCTGTCGAACGGGGGGCGCCCGGAGCCACCGCCGTTGAGGCGGTGGATGATGTCGTGGGTGATGCGGTCGCCCTCCTGCTCGCAGAGCACGAGGTCCCGCGCGAGATCCGAGTGCTCGGGCCAGTCGACAAGCAGGTCGCGCAGCAGCAGGGTCGAGCGTTGCACGTTGCGCCCGGCCTCCTCGACGAGTTCCAGCAGGGTCGCGTCGAGCGCGCGCGCAAAGAGCCGCATGGGGCCACCGTAGACACCCCGCAAACCGTCGTGAACGACGTTCACATCTGTTTCACAGGGGGTTCACAACGTGGTAACCGCGACCCCGCCCACGCTCGACAGAGTCTCCGGCAGATGGAAGCCGGGCTCATGGATTCCAACGAGGTTCTGCGTGTGGAGGAGCTGGAGATCCAGCCCGATCATGGTCTTGCGCTGGCTGACGGCCATGCGCTGACGCTCAGCGTCCGCGAGTTTCTGCTGCTCGTCGCTCTCGCCCGCCACGCCGGCCGGATCGTTACTCGCGAGGAGCTGTATGAGATGGCCTGGGGCCATCCGCTGCGCCCCGGCGACCGCTCGATCGACGTGTACGTTCACAAGCTGCGCGGCAAGCTCGAGCAGTCCGCGCCCGGCCGTGCCTTCATCCACACGCACGTCGGATTCGGCTATCGGCTGGCTCCCGAGGATTCACATCCTTTTCACAAGGCTTCGACATCGAGGTAACAGACTGCCGCCTGCCGGGCGGGAGTCTGGGGTCGTCGCATGAGAGCAACCAAGGAGACATGAGCACCGTGAGCATTCGATCGTGGCTGGCCGTCGGGGCGACCTGCGCCCTCGCGCTGGGCGCCACCGCCTGCGGGTCGAGCAGCACGTCGGACTCCGGCTCGACCAGCGCCGACACGTCGAGCACCCCCAAGGTCGCCGCCGCCACGATCAACGGCGCCGGCTCGACGTTCGCCGCCCCGATCTACCAGCAGTGGGGCTCGACGCTCAAGAGCTCAGGCATCACCGTCAACTTCCAGCCCGTCGGCTCGGGCGCCGGCATCGCCGCGCTCGCCGCCGGCACGGCCGAGTGGGCCGGCAGCGATCCTCCGCTCTCCGCCGAGGACAGCGCGTCGCTGAAGAAGGGCACGGCACTCAACATCCCCGTCGCCCTCGGCGCGATCACCGCCTCCTACAACGTCTCCGGCGTCGACGTCGGGCCTGAAGCTCGACGGCGCGACGCTGGCCGACATCTTCCTCGGCAAGGTCAAGCGCTGGGACGACCCGGAGATCAAGAGCCAGAACGCCGGAATCGACCTGCCGTCGACGACGATCAGCGTCGTCCACCGCTCGGACTCCTCGGGCACGACAAAGGGCTTCACCGGCTTCCTCGCCGCCTACAGCCCCGAGTGGAAGTCCAAGGTCGGAGTCGACAAGGACGTCCAGTGGCCGACCGGCACCGGCGCCAAGGGCAACGCGGGCGTCGCGGGCGCGGTCAAGCAGACCGACGGCGCGATCGGCTACGTCGAACAGGCCTACGCGCTGCAGAACAACTTCACCTACGCCAGCGTGAAGAACCAGTCGGGCGCCTACATCGCCCCGACCCTGGCCTCGACCTCGGCCGCCGCCGAGGGCATCACGGTGCCGGCCAACCTGGCCTTCACCGCGATCGACTCGCCCAACCCGGCCGCCTACCCGATCACCTCGCAGACGTTCATCATCGCCTACCAGGATCTGTGCAAGGGCGGGATGAGCGAGTCCGTCGCGACCGCGTTCGGCGCCTTCGTCAAGTACGGCCTCGGTGCCGGACAGGCGCAGGCCAAGGCGCTCAGCTACGCGCCGCTGCCCGCATCGCTGCTCTCCAAGGCGCAGGCCGCCGCGGCGACGTTCACCTGCAACGGCACCGCCGTCGGGGCCTGAGCAGCCCGCATGGCCGCCGGCGTCATCGCACCTGGGGAGGAGCGCGCGACATCGCTCACGCGCTCGTCGCGGGCGCGCCTGGCCGACCCGATCTTCCGCTGGATGCTGACGATCCTCGCCGGGCTGTTGCTCGCGCTGATCGTCTTCTTCTTCTACTTCCTGATCAAGAAGGCGCACCCGGCGCTCGCGCACTTCGGTGTCTTCGGTTTCACGTTCGGCGATACGTGGGACGTGTCCAGGCAGACCTATGGCGCGGTGCCGATGCTCGTCGGCACGATGATCACGTCGGCGATCGCGCTGATCATCGGCGTGCCGATCGCGGTCGCGGCGGCGCTCTACGTCACCGAGTTCTGCCCGCGCCGGCTGCGCCCGCCGCTGACGATCCTCGTCGACCTGCTCGCCGCGGTCCCGTCGGTCGTCTACGGCCTGTGGGGTTTCTTCGTCCTGATCCCGCACCTGCAGGGGACGGAGGAGTGGTTCGCGCGGACGTTCAGCTTCATCCCGTTCATCGGCGGCGGCAGCGTCGCGGGCCCCAACTACTTCGTCGCCGGGCTGATCCTGGCGATCATGATCCTGCCGATCGTCTCGGCGATCACGCGCGAGGTGATGGCGACCGTGCCGGTCGATCACAAGGAGGCCGCGCTCGCGCTCGGCGCCACACGCTGGGAGATGATCAAGATCGCGGTGCTGCCGTACTCGCGCTCGGGGATCAGCGGCGCGGCGATGCTCGGCCTCGGCCGCGCGATCGGTGAGACGATCGCGGTGACGCTGGTCATCGGCAGCGCGCCGCAGATCGGCCACCACCTGTTCTCGCAGGGCAACACGCTGGCCGCCGTGATCGCCAACGAGTTCGGCGAGGCGGCCGACGACAAGCTGCACTCCGGCGCGCTGATCGCCGCCGGGCTCGTGCTCTTCGTCCTGACGCTGATCGTCAACGCGATCGCCCGCGGGTTCGTGCGCCGCGCCGAGCGCGGCCCGAAGATGCGCCCGGTCGCCGAGGCGACGAACCTGTTCGAGACGGCGCCGTTGTGAGCAGCTTCGCGCTTCCCACCGTGAGCGCCCGCCGGCGGCGCAGCAACACGATCGCCCGCCGGACGATGGGCGTCCTGACGATCGTCGCGCTGATCCCGCTCGTGCTCGTCGTCTACTTCCTGTTCTACAAGGGGGCCAAGGCGCTGACGTCGGACTTCTTCACCACCGACTCGACCGGCAACTCGATCTGCCTGCCCGGCCAGTCGTGCGACATCGGCGGTGCCAAGTCGGCGATCCTCGGCACGCTCGAGATGGTCGCGCTCGCCTCGGTGATCGCGATCCCGATCGGCGTCGGCGTCGCGCTGTACCTCGTCGAGTACGGCAAGACCGGGCGCTTCGCGAACGTCGTGCGCTACCTCGTCGACGTGATGACCGGCGTGCCGTCGATCGTCTTCGGCCTGTTCGTCTACGCGGCGCTCGTCGTGTCGAAGATCGGCAACTCGACCTACGCGGGCTGGAAGGGCTCGGTCGCGCTGGCGCTGCTGATGTTGCCGGTCGTCGTGCGCTCGTCGGAGGTCGTGCTGCTGCTCGTGCCCGACTCCCTGCGCGAGGCCGCGCTCGCGCTCGGCGCACCGCGCTGGAAGGTGATCGTGAAGGTCGTCCTGCCGACGGCGCTGCCCGGGATGATCACCGGCATGCTGCTGGCGATCGCGCGCGCTGCCGGCGAGACCGCGCCGCTGCTGTTCGCCGCGGGCTTCGCGGCCGGGACGAACTTCAGTCCGGGCGGCCAGATGAACGCGCTGCCGCTGCAGATCTTCAACGACATCAACTCGGCCCAGTCGGCTATCGTCACCCGCGCCTGGGGCGCGGCGCTGACGCTGGTCATGCTGGTCTTGATCCTGACCCTGATCGCTCGCTTGTACTCCCGAAGGAGCCGCCTCGCGTGAGCACCGACATGACGACGCCCGACCAACAGCACCCGCCCGGAGATACGCCGGCCTCGGCCGGGGGTGTCGCCGCCCCGGTGCCGCCGACCGTGACGGCGACCGCGCCGGTCACCGGACACAGCGTCCGCCTGCGCGACGTGCGCGCGTTCTACGGCGACGCCGAAGCGGTCAAGGGCGTGAACCTCGACTTCGAGGCCAACCAGGTCACCGCGATGATCGGCCCGTCGGGCTGCGGCAAGTCGACGCTCGTGCGCTGCATCAACCGCATGCACGAGGAGATCCCCGGCGCGCGCGCGACCGGCTCGATCACGATCGACGACCTCGACATCTACGGCTCCGGCGTCGATGTCGTCGCGGTGCGCCAGGTCATCGGCATGGTCTTCCAGAAGCCAAATCCCGTTCCCGACGATGTCGATCTTCGACAACGTCGCCGCGGGCCTGCGCTTCACGCGCGGGCGCGGGGGAGACGTGAACGAGGTCGTCGAGCGCTCGTTGCGCGGCGCCGGCCTGTGGGATGAGGTCAAGGATCGGCTGAACTCGCCGGGCATCGGTCTCTCGGGCGGCCAGCAGCAGCGGCTGTGCATCGCCCGCACGATGGCCGTCGAGCCGAAGGTGATCCTGATGGACGAGCCGTGCTCGGCGCTCGATCCGATCGCCACGCTGAAGATCGAGGAGCTGATCGACGAGCTCAAGCAGTCCTACACGATCGTCATCGTCACCCACAACATGCAGCAGGCCGCGCGCGTCGCCGACACGACCGCGTTCATGCTCAGCGGGGAGATGGTCGAGGTCGGACCGACCGAGATGATGTTCACGACGCCGTCCGATTCCCGCACCGAGGAGTACGTCACCGGGAAGTTCGGATGACACCTTCTCCGGGCGAGGGCCGGCCGAGCTTTCAGCAGCAGCTCGCCACGCTCGAGGACCAGGCGCTCGGCGGCCTTGACATCGTCGTCGAGCAGCTCGACCGCGTGCTCGAGGCGGTGCAGCACACCGATGTCGAGCTCGCGTCGATGGTCATCGCCGACGACGATCGCGTCGACGGACGCTACCTCGAGGTCCACCAGGGGGTCCTCTCGCTGCTCGCGCTGCAGGCACCGGTGGCCGGGGACCTGCGGCTCGTCGCGGCGCTCCTGCACGTCATGAAGAACATCGAGCGCATGGGCGATCAGTGCGTGAACATCGCCAAGCTGATCCCGCTGTCGGGCCACGAGCCGCCGATTCACGACGAGGTCATGCAGCAGATCACCGATATGGGACGCTGCGCGCGGGCCGAGGTTCTGCAGTGCAAGCGGGCGTTCGCCGACCGTGACGTCGAGATGGCCGAGGATCTGATCCGCGCCGATCGCGCCACCAATCGCATCAACCGCGAGTTGTTCAAGCTCGCCGTGCAGATCGGCGATGACCCCGACACCCGCGAATGGGCGATGCTGATGACGCTTGTCGGCCGCGCGATCGAGCGGATCGGCGACAACGCCGTCGACATCGGCGAGCAGACGGCGTTCGTCGTCACCGGCCTGTTTCGCGAGTTCTCCGATTCGTCGCACCCGGCGGGCCAGGGTACGCCGGCCTGAAGACCCCCGCTCCGTGCGGCGATCGTCCTGTGAAAAGGCTGTGACCAGCAGGCGGAATGTGGCTCGAATCATCGTCGTGGTGCACTACAGTGCGCAGACATGATCGAACGGGTTTCTGCCGGGTCTGAGATGGATCGCCCGGCCCTCGCATCAGGCGCCGGCGCACTGCGCATCGCCGTCATCGACACCGACTCCGGGTTTCTCCAGGTCTTCGCCAAGCGCCTCGAGCGCCTGGGCTGGGAACACCGCGTGCTGGCCAGCGCCGTGCCGGTCGACACGCTGGTCGCGATGCGCCTCGGCGCGCTCGTCGTCGACCTCGCGGTCCTTGGCCCGCAGGGCTGGGAGTACCTCGAGCGGGTCGCCGCCGCGCTGCCCGGCCTGGGGATCGTCGTCTGCACCGGCACCTCGACCGTCGCCCAGCGCGTGCGCGGGCTGCGGATGGGCGCCGACGACTGGCTCTCGAAGCCCTGTCACCCCGAGGAGCTGATCGCCCGCGTCGAGGCCGTCGTGCGCCGCCGCCGCCAGGCCGACGCGCGCTCGGAGGGCGGCCCGGTCATCGCCGGCGAGCTCGAGATCCGCGCCGACCGCTTCCAGGCCTACGTCCAGGGCGAGTCGGTCGACCTGACGCGCCGCGAGTTCGAGCTCGTCGAGCTGCTCGCCGACGCCGAGGGGCGCGTACTCGAGCGCGAGGACATCTACCGCCGCGTGTGGGGCTACGAGATGGCCCGCGGCGATCGCTCGGTTGACGTCTTCGTGCGCAAGCTGCGCCAGAAGCTCGAGAAGGCCTCACCGGACTGGAAGTACATCCACACGCACTTCGGCGTCGGCTACCGCTTCGCGGTCGAGTCGCGCATCGGCGAGGCGGTCGACGAGGCGATGGCGGGGGGCTCTCAGGAGCCGATCGCGACCGTCGAGACGCCGCTGGTCGCGCCCGACGTCGAGCTCGTCTGACGCTCGGCCGCAAGGTCGGCCAGCGGGTCGCTGCCGTTCCACTGCCCGCGGTGGGCGTAGGGGCGGAAGCGGACGAACGTCGATGCGGAGTGAAACGGGTTCGCCGTGTGCGCGGCGAGCGCGTCGTAGTGGGCGGGCGGGTGCTCGCCGTAGGCGTAGTCGGCCATCTCGGCCTTGGAGCGCCAGAGCGAGAACGTCGAGACGACCCGCGGCGGGCGGCTGAGGCCGGTGCCGATCAGGAAGCCGGGGTGGGCGACCGCGGCGCTCGACGACGGCGAGTTCGCCCGTAGGAAGCGCAGTGTCTGGCTGAGCCGCAGGCGTCCGAGGGTCAGGACGGCGACGGGCTCGTCGTCGTCGGCCGGGTGACCGAGCTCACCGAGCTCTCCGAACGCCGGCCAGTCGCCCGCGGCGCGCAACGGCTCGAGCCGCGTCTGCCAGCCGCCGGCGAAGCGCTGGGCCAGGGGGTCGGTGGCGAGGAAGCGCTCGAAGGACGCGTCGTCGTCCCACGCTGCGAGCAGGCCGGTGCGGCGCAGGCGGACGCGCGGTGCTCCGGCGCCGAGGCCGGCGGTGAGCATGACCATCGCGTTGCGCAGTCCGGGGATCGTGCGCGGGTCGGGGTTGCGGCGCAGTCCACTTGGGGTCAGCGCGCTGAGGTCCGCCAACTGCATCGAGAAGATCATCGGCTCTGCCTTTCGACGAAGTTACTCTGCGGTAACCTACTGTAGCGCCATGGCCACGACACGACAACGCCTCTCCGCCGCCGAACGCCGGGCCCGCATCGAGGACGAGGCCGCGCGGCTGTTCGCCCAGCGCGGCTACGAGGCGACGACGGTCGACGACATCGCGGCTGCGGTCGGGGTGACCAAGCCGATCCTCTATCGCCACTTCGCGTCGAAGAAGGGGCTGCACCTGTTCCTGCTGCGCCGCCACCGCGAGGAGCTCGCCAACGCGGCGCTCGGCTCGCTGGCGGCCGCGTCGGACCACGGGATCGAGGAGCGCGTCCGTGCGATGGTCGCCGCGTGGTTCGCGCACCTCGAGGCGAATCCGTACGCGCGCATGCTGTTCGCCGACACGACCGGCGACCCCGACGTGACGCAGCTGCTCGCCGAGCTGCACGACCTCCAGCGCGCGGCCGACGTCGCGCTGCTGCGCGAGCTCGCGCCCCACATCCCGCAGAACGAGCTCGAGCCACTCGGCGAGATCATCCGCTCGTCGCTCAGCGGGCTCGCGCTGTGGTGGGTCGATCACCCGGAGGTGCAGCGCGAAACCCTGGTCAGCGCGATGGTCCGCACCGCGCTGGGTCTCCTGCCCGCCTGAGGCGTACCCTTGCAGGCCGTGGTCCGTACCGCCCGCAACACCGCGATCGTCATGGCCCTCGCGGCCGCCGTCGCCTTCCTGCCCAACGGTGGGACGACCGCTTCGCTGATTCGCTCCATCTTCTACGAGCTGATCACGGTCATCTTCGTCGTCTTCGCGGTGCGCTTCTACGTCGAGCACCGGGTCGAGATCTTCAGCCTCGGCGACCGCGATCGCCTGCTCGTCTACGCGGCGTTCGGCGCGCTCGTCGTGGCTCTCGCCGGCCGCCCGCAGTGGGTCAACACCGGCGGCGGGACGTTTGTCTTCATCGCGCTGCTCGGCTTCGCCACCTTCGCGCTGATCACGGTGTTCCAGCGCTGGCGGGCGTACCAATAGCGACTGGCCCTCGCATTGCGAGCTGCGCAGTCGGGCGCGGGGCGGTTGCGCTGATTTGTCGCAGTCCGCAGGTCCCGTGGAACGCGTGAGCCGTCAGCGTCGGGCGCATGCTTTTGGCTCGGTGTTCGCGGTGGTGGCGTGGCTCGTCCGGTCAGGCGAGCATCGAGCTCGTCGCGCTGATTCCGGTCATCGTTGCACTCTGTTTCGCGCTGTGGCAGGGGATGCTCGCCGGGCAGGCGGCGTGGCTGGCCGGGTCCGCGGCGCGGGCGGCGGCCCGGGCTGAGGCGGTCGGCGGCGACGTCGCTGCGGCGGCGCGGTCGCGGCTGCCGAGCGCGCTGCGCCACGGGCTGCGAGTGACGCGCCACGACGGTGGCGTGTCGGTGCGGGTCGTCATCCCGCTGGTCGTGACCCATCGGTCGCTCGGCACGGTCTCGGCCAGTGCGCGGATGGAGGCGCAGTGATCGTGCGTCTTGCGCGTCTGTGCGCCCGCGCGTGCGGACAGGGAAGCGTCGAGCTGATCGCGCTGCTGCCGCTCGTGGTGGCGATCGGCCTGGCGTGCACACAATTCCTGCTGGCCGGGCTCGCCCACGAGCTGGCCGGGCACGCCGCCGAGGCGGGAGCGGTCGCGGCGATAGAGGGCGACTCGGCGGTGGCCGCCGCGGTGCGTACATCGCTGCCGGCCTGGAGTCGCTCGCGGATGAGCGTGAAGGTCAGTGACGGGCGCGTACGTGTGCACCTCAGCCCGCCGACCGTCTTTCCGGGGCTGGCGTCGTTGTTGGAGACAACGGTGACCGCACGGGAGACCCGATGAGCCAGCCGTCCGGGCTGCTCACGCGCCTGTTCCTCGCACCGGCGCCGCGCTGCGAGGTCGTGGTGACGATCGACGCCGTGCTCGCGCCGGCGGTCGCGGTCGTCGGGCGTGATCGGCGGGCCGTCGCCGCGGGCTGCGCGATCGGTCTGACGTTGGCTCGGCGGCGCCGTTGCCCGGCGGCGATGGTCTGCGTTCGTGGCGGTGACGTCGGCGCGGGGTGGCGCTCGGCGCCTGGGCTGGGCGCGCGGCGGCTCGCCGCGGCGCTCGGGGTGGCCGGTGTGCCGGCGGTGGCCGCGGGGCGCCTCGTGTTCGTCGACCTCGACGCCGCCGGTGACGGCGCGTCGCTGGGGCTCGACGCTGCCGCGGCGGTCGCGCGCGCCGAGCAGGCGATCGGCGCGGCCGGCGAGGCGCCGACGGTCGTCGTCCTCGCGGGTCCGCGCGAGAGTCCGTTCGACCGCGTGCTCGCCGCACAGGACGTTGTCGGGGTTGCCTGCGGGCCCGGCGACCCCCCGGTGCTGACGGGCCTCGCGATCGCCGGACTGCCGCCGGGTGCGGTCAGCCTCGAGGGTTCGGTCTCGCGCGCGGCGCTCGCGCTCGCCGCTAGCGGAGTGGCGGTGATGCCGTCGCTGGCCGGCGCGGTGGCACCGCTGATCGAGGCGCTCGCATGACGTCGTCTCGGCTCGCCGACGAGCGCGGCCAGGCCGCGATGCTGCTCGTCGGCGTGATGGTGCTCGTCGTGGTCGGCGCCGTCGTGCTCGGCTCGGTCGGCCAGGTGTTCGGCCTCGCCGGCAACGACCAGCAGGCCGCTGACCTGGGCGCGCTGGCCGCGGCGAAACAGATGGTCGCGGTCTATCCGCGCGTGTACGAGCCGCCGATCGTGGCGGGCCGCGCGAACCCGCGGGCGCTGAGCCGCGCCGCATACCTGGCGCTGGGCCGCGAGGAGGCGATCGGCGCGGCGCGTGCCAACGGCGCCGCGGACGCGACGGTGTGGTTTGGGGCCTCATCGAACGAGATCGCACCGACCCAGGTCAGCGTCCGGGTCCACCGGGCGACCGCGACCGCCGAGCTCATCCCCGGTGGCGGCGCGCTCACCGGAATCGGCGGCCAGAATCAGTACAACGGGCCGTTCGTGTTTCGGCAGGGCAAGCCGATGCGCCCCGACGTCGCGCCTGCCTTCGATCGCCTCGCCGCCGCGGCGGCGAAGGAAGCCGGGATCACCGTGCTGATCGTCAGCGGCTGGCGCTCCAACGCCGAGCAGGCCCAGCTCTTCGCCGCCCATCCCGACCCGACGTGGGTCGCTCCGCCCGGCCAATCGCTGCACCGCTTCGGCACCGAGCTCGACCTCGGGCCGTCGTCGGCCTACCCGTGGCTCGACGCCAACGCCGGTCGCTTCCACTTCCTGCAGCGCTACTCGTGGGAACCCTGGCACCTCGGCTACCTGCTCAACCCGTCGAGCACACCCGACGCGGCCGACGGCCGCGCGGCGTCGACGCTGCCCGACGTCGTCCCGGCGCCGTACGTCTCCGACATCGTCCACGCCTCACAGCGCTGGAGCGTCTCAGCGGTCCTGCTCGCCGCACAGATCGCCCAGGAGTCGGGCTTCGACCCCAACGCTCGCTCGCCGGCCGGGGCGGAGGGGATCGCCCAGTTCATGCCCGGCACCGCGGCGGCGATGGGCCTGCGCGATCCGTTCGACCCGAAGGCCGCGATCGATGCCCAGGCGCACCTGATGCGCGACCTGCTGCGCACGTTCGGCTCGGTCGCGCTCGCGCTCGCGGCCTACAACGCCGGCGAGGCCCCGGTGCGGGCCTGCGCCTGCGTTCCCGCGATCCCCGAGACCGTCGCCTACGTCGCCGCAATCCTCGGTCGTATGAACGGCGCGGGCGACAGCCAGGCGCTGGGGATGGCGGTCCGGCTGGTGCGGTGAAACAGCGACTTCACGTCTTTTTCACAATCGGGTGACACGCCGGTAACAGCCGCCCGGCTCCGAGCCGACAGCCTCTCAGTCTCGAATCCCCTGAAGGAGGACGCACATGAACTATCGATCGAGAAGGGCTGTCGTAGCCGTATCACTCGCCGCTCTCGCCATCGGCGCCGTCGGCGTCGCCATGGCGGCGGCCGCGACGATCAACGGCGCGGGCTCGACACTCGCCGCTCCGGTGTACGTGCAGTGGGGCAGCGACCTCAAGAGCAAGCTGACCCTGAACTTCGGCGCCGTCGGCTCGGGCGCCGGTGTCGCCGCGTTCGCCGCGGGTACCGCGGACTTCGCGGCCACGGATCCGCCGCTGACCGACGCCGACGCGGCAACGATGAAGAAGGGCCCGGTCCTCAGCATCCCGACCGTGCTCGGCGCGATCACCATCTCCTACAACCTCAAGGGCATCCACTCGGGGCTCAACCTCGACGGCGCGACGATCGCCAACATCTTCCTCGGGAAGATCACGAAGTGGAACGACAAGGCGATCGCCAAGCTCAACCCGAAGGTCAAGCTGCCCAACTCGACGATCGCGATCGTCCATCGGTCCGACGCGTCGGGCACGACGAAGGGCTTCACCCAGTTCCTGGCCAACTACTCGTCTGAGTGGAAGAACAAGATCGGCGTCGACAAGACGGTCCAGTGGCCGCTCGGCACCGGTGCCAAGGGCAACTCGGGCGTCGCCGGGGCGATCAAGCAGACCAAGAACTCGATCGGCTACGTCGAGCAGTCCTACGCGCTGCAGAACGGCTTTACCTACGCGAACGTCAAGAACTCGCGCGGGAAGTTCATCCAGCCGAACCTGGCGTCGACCTCCGCCGCGGCGCAGGGCATCAGCATCCCGCCGAGCCTGCGCTTCATCGCGATCGACTCGCGCAACCCGAAGGCGTACCCGATCGTCTCGCAGACGTTCATCGTCGCCTACCAGGACCTGTGCAAGGGCGGGATGAGCGAGGACGCGGCGAAGGCGTTCGGCACGTTCATCGCCTATGGCTTGAACAAGGGCCAGGCCTCCGCCGTCAAGCTCAGCTACGCCGGCCTCCCGCCGGGCCTGCTGAAGAAGAGCCAGGCCATGGCGCGGAAGTTCACGTGCAACGGAGCGAGCGTCGGCGCCTAGCCGCGATTCGTCTCACCCGGCGTCCGGAACGGCCTCGCGCAAGCGGGGCCGTTCCGCGTTTCGCGGCGGCCTACTGCACCATCACGAGGCCGAACCCGTTGCCGTCCGGGTCACGGAAGAAGAACATCGGCGGCACCGGGTCGCCGACGCGCATGACCTCGGCGTCGACATCGACCCCCGCCGCGACCAGGCGCGCGTGGTCGGCATCGACGTCGGTCGTCTCGAGGAACACGTTGGTCATGACGCCACCCGGCGTCTCCGAGCGCCGGGGCACGAGGGCAAGTGACGTCGAAGCGCCCGGTGGCGCGACCTCGACCCAGCGATCGCCCGCGCCGAACGGGATGTCGGCGACCTTCGCGAAGCCGAGCGTGTCAACGTAGAAGGCGATCGCCGCGTCCTGGTCTGCGACCGGGACGGCCACGCGACCGACCTGGGTGATGTTGGTCTGGCTCATCTCGTCCTCCTATGGATTCGGGCTCGCGCCACATCCGCCAGATCGGCGGCGAGCCGCGGCCGTGCGACGTTGACCACCGCGCGGACCCTACATCCGTCCATCGACCTTATGTCAGCCATACAAGCGACCGAGGACAGGAGAGCCATGGAGGCACCGCACGCAACGGATTGCGCGCAGTGGAGGGACGCGATTGATCCCGCCGCTGCTGCCGCCTGCTCAACCGCCATCGACGCGTTGGGCAGTTTCCCCGTACTCGATGCAACCGTTCAGCGGGTGCTTTCGCTGTGCGATGACCCGGAGACGACGGTCGCGGATCTCGTCGCCCAGCTCGAGGCCGACGCCAGCTTCTCGGCCAACCTCCTGCGCTTCGCCAACTCCGCCGCCTGCGCGACGCCGATCCGCGCCAAGACGATCCGCCAGGCCGTGATGCTGGTCGGGCGCCGTTCGCTGCGCCGCCTCGCGCTCGAGGCCAGCACGTTCCGCTTCCTCGAGCGCGCGAGCGGCAACGGCGGCGCGTCGTGCGGTCAGCTGCACATCCACGCGATCAACGTCGCGATGGCTTCGTCGGCCGCGGCGCAGTCGGCGAGCATCGGCGGCGACGCGGCTCATCTCGGCGGTCTGCTGCACGACATCGGCAAGCTCGTGCTGCCCGCGGCGTTCGGGGTCGAGCGTTGCGACGCGGTCGCCCGTTCCGCATCGAGCGGGGCCGAGCGCGTGCTTGCCGAGCGCGCGGCGTTCGGGATCGACCACGCCCAGGCCGGCGCGCTGCTCGCCCAGCGCTGGAACCTGCCGGCGGAGGTCGTCACGCTGATCGCGATGCACCACGGCGGCCCGACCGGCGTCGCCGCGGCGAGCCCCGACGTCGCCTGCATCCAGATCGCCGACGCCGTCGTCAACATGCTCGCGGGCGAGGAGCCTGACCACGTGCTCGTCGAGAGCGCGCTGGCTCGAATCAAGCTTCAGCCCGACGTGCTCGACCGCCTCGCGCTGGCCATCGCGCCGACAACGACCACGCCGGTCGTCGCGCAGGGCGGCCTGGCGCGCAAGGTCTCCGATCTCGAGCGGCTGTCACAGACCGACGAGCTGACCGGGCTGGCCAACCGCCGCCACTGGCTGCAGACCGTACGTGGCGCGCTGTCCGAGCGCGGGGGCGGAACCGTCCTCGTCATCGACGTCGACCATATCGACGCCGTCATCGACCGCCACGGGCCGGCGGTCGGGGACCTGGTGCTGACCGAGATCGCCCGCGTGCTCACCCGCCACGGCCACACCGGCCGCCTCGGGGGCCACGAGTTCGGAGTCTGGATCGAGCGCCCGTCGACCGACGCCGAAGCGATCGCCGCGCTGATCGTCGGAGAGGTCGCTGAGTCGTTCTCGGACTATGACGGGCCGCGGGTCGACGTCTCGATCGGCGTCGCCACCGCGCCCGCCAACGGCAGCGAGTTGGCCGATGTGCTCGAGACGGCCGACGCCGCGCTCTACGCCGCCAAGCGCGCGGGGCGCAGCCGGATCGTCGTCGCGCCCGACGACGGCTTCCCGGACACGCTCGCCGCCTGACCCGCCGACCCCGCCTGACCCGCGTTCTATGCTCGACGGCCGATGGCCGAGTCGAATGGATCACGCTCTGAGGGACGCCTGACGCGCCTTGCCGCACAGCGCAAGGCGCTGCCTGACGCGCCCGGCGTCTACCTGTTTCGCAACGCAGCCGGGACGGTCATCTACGTCGGCAAGGCGAAGTCGATCCGCAAGCGGGTCGCCAGTCACTTCTCCGGGGTGGGTGGGAATTCGCAATCACGGGGCGCGTACGAAATGGTCGACGCGATCGAATCGGTCGAGTTCGTCGAGGTCAACACCGAGGCCGAGGCGCTGCTGGCGGAGCAGAACTTCATCAAGCAGTACCGCCCGCGGTTCAACATCCGGCTACGCGACGACAAGAGCTACCCGTTCATCGCGATCTCGATGGACGAGACCTACCCGCGCGTCTACTTCACCCGCGAGCGCCACCGCCGCGACCGCGTCTACTTCGGGCCGTACTCCAACGCCAAGCGCGTGCGCGACACACTCGACCTGCTCGGCAAGGTCTTCCAGTTCCGCACCTGCCAGGGCGTCGAGCCTGGGCGGCGGACCGGTTCGCCGTGCCTGGACTACTTCATCAAGCGCTGCGGGGCGCCCTGTGTCAACTACGTCACCGAGGCCCAGTACATGGAGTCGATCGACGGCGTCGTCGCGTTCCTGTCGGGCCGCTATCGCGAGATCGAACGCGACCTCGAGGCGCGGATGCAGGCGGCGTCGGCGGCCCAGGAGTTCGAGCAAGCGGCGCTGGAGCGCAACCGGCTTCGGTCGGTGCGGTCGCTGTTGGAGCGCCAGCGGGTGGCGAACGAGGGCGTCGGTTCGCTGGACGCGGTGGCCGTCGCGCTGGACGGGATCGACGCCAACGCCCAGGTCTTCCAGGTCCGCGACGGGGTGTTGAGCGACCGCCAATCGTTCTATCTCCAGAACCGGGCCGAGCGCGAGCTGGGGGAGGTGGCCGAGGAGTTCCTGCTGCAGTACTACGGCGCGGCACTGTCGATCCCGCCGCAGATCATCGTCCAGGCTGAGCTGCCCGATCCGGAGACCATGGGATTGGTGCTTGGCGAGCGCCGGGGCGCGGCGGTCGAGGTGCGCCACGCGCAGCGGGGCGACAAGCGCCGGATCCTCGAGCTCGCGTCGCGCAACGCCAAGCTGGCCCTCGATCAGGACCGGCTGAAGTCCGAGCGCCGCCATCAGCAGCGGGTGGAGGCGCTGGACGGGCTGCAGGAGGCGCTGGGGCTCGATGTCCTACCGATCCGCATCGAGTGCTTCGACATCTCGAACCTGATGGGCACGCACACGACGGCGTCGATGGTCGTGTTCGAGGGCGGCGCGCCGAAGAAGTCCGATTACCGGCGCTTCAACGTGCGCGGCATGACCGAGGGCGTGCCCGACGACTTCGCCTCGATGGAGGAGGTGCTCGGCCGGCGCTTTGCCGCGTGGGAGACCCAACAGGAGCTGTCGCCGCACGACCCCAAGCGCAACGAGTCGTTTGCCTCGCTGCCCAACGTGATCGTCATTGACGGCGGTCAGGGCCAGCTCGCCGCCGGCGTGCGGGCGCTCAAGGGATTTCGCGATCGCGGCGTCACCGTGATCTCGCTCGCCAAGCGGATCGAGGAGATCTTCGTGCCGGGGCGGCGCGGTCCGATCGTCTTGGCGCACGACACGCCGGCGCTGCAACTGCTCCAGCGGATCCGCGACGAGGCCCACCGCTTCGCCGTCACCCACCACCGGGTGCGTCGCGACCGCGCCATGACCACCTCGATCCTCGACGATCTCCCCGGCATCGGCCCCGCCCGCAAGCGCGCCCTACTCGCCCACTTCGGCTCGCCCGACGCAATCGTCCAAGCCTCCCGTGAAGAGCTCGAAGGCGTCACCGGCGTCCCACCCAAGGTCGCCCGGGAGCTCTTCGCCGCCTTCAACCGCACCAGCGGCTGACGGACGCTACGCCGGGCCGGCCGGCGGGGTGCAGCGTTCGAGCGCCTCCCAGCCGAGGTCGCGGTCCTTCAGGGCGTACTCGGCGGCGACGCCGCCGCGGAAGCCGAACAGGCGCTTGGCGAGGAGCAGGTAGACGACGACGGCGAGGTTGACGATCAGCGCAAAGATCTTGAACACCGTCGCGCGCGTCGCCAGCTCGTAGAGCTCGAGTGGCAGCAGCGACGTCGTCACGAGGAAGGTCAGGTACTCGGCCCAGCGCTTCAGCATCCACAGGCCGACCATCTCGATCCCCTCGACCACCGCATAGATGATCAGCACCGCGCCCAGCAGATGCAGGTGCGACGACGATGTCGTGAACGCGGTGTCGATCTCGTGCAGGATCCCGTGGCGGTGGACCTCGCCCGACGAGACCCCACCCTGGAGGTCGGCGATCACTTGGTAGAACGTGTCGCGCAGCGCTGCGCGATCGTGAGCGAACAGGAGCACGAGTGCGCCCAGCGACCCGAGCACGAGGAAGTGAAACCCGCGGTTGATCGCGATCAGCCGCAGGATGACCTTGTCGCGCAGCGGCTTTCCCCGCAGCGGCAGCTCGATCTCGTCACGCCCCGGCGGCTGGTCGCGCACCGGCGGCTCGACGGGGTCGACGGCCAGCCACGAGTCGCAGCGCAGGCAGCGAAGCCAGCGCACATCCCCGACCTGCCGCGCGACGAGCGAGTCCTCGGGCCCGACCGAGCGCGCGTCGAGCCCCACGAGCGCATGCCCGCTGAGCCCGCAGATCAGCAGCTCGTAGTGAAAGCGGGGCCGAAATCGCTTCGGCTTCTCGAGCCGGACTCCGGGGGCATGCTCGCTGGCCACGGCCGTGATCCTGACCGATCCGGGCGACCCGGCACAATGCGGCTCATGGCCGCGACGGATCCGGACGCCCCGCCGAAACCGCTCGCCGACTCCCGTCTCGAGGATCTCGTCGTCATCACCGGCTACTCGGGCGCCGGCAAGTCGACGGCGATGAACGTCTTCGAGGACGCCGGCTACTTCTGCGTCGACAACCTCCCGCCGGAGATGATCCGTGGCCTCGTCGAGCTGTTCGTCCACGAGGGGTCAAAGGTCGAACGAGCCGCCGTGGTCTCCGACGTCCGCGGCGGCGAGTACTTCGAGGCGCTGCGCGACGTGCTCGCCGACCTCGAGAGCCTCGGCATCGTCCACCACGTCCTGTTCCTGCACGCCGACGAGGCGACGCTCGTCAACCGCTACAAGGAGACCCGCCGCCGCCACCCGCTCGCTCCGACCGGCCAGCTCGCCGACGGGATCGCCGCCGAGCGGGTGATGCTCGAGCCGCTCAAGGAGCGCGCCGACCTCGTCATCGACACCGGCGGCCTCGAGGCGCACATGCTGCGCCGCAAGATCGCCGACGAGTACCTGCCGCGGACCGCCTCGAACAAGCTCGCGGTGACGCTCGAGTCGTTCGGCTTCAAGCACGGTCCGCCGCGCGACGCCGACCTCACCCTCGACGTCCGCTTCCTCCCCAACCCGCACTACGAACCGTCGCTGCGCGAGCTCACCGGCCACGACCAGCGCGTCGTCGACTTCGTCGCGCGCGAGGGCAAGCTCGATGATTTCTACGCCCTGCTGCTGCCGCTGCTCGACTTTCTCCTGCCGCAGTACGTCGCCGAAGGCAAGGCCCACCTGCTGATCGCGATCGGCTGCACCGGCGGGCGGCATCGCTCGGTCGCGATCGTCGAGCACCTCAACCGCCGCTACCGCGATCGCGAGGACGTGTTCATCGCCGTCACCCACCGCGACATCGAGAAGGCGGGGCCGGCGCCTGTTTGACCACATCGCGCTCGAGGTCTCCGACCTCGCGCGCTCCGCACGGTTCTACGACGCGCTCGCGCTCCCGCTCGGCCTGCGCCGGATGGACGAGACCGCGAAGGCGATCGCCTACGGTCGCGACGACCCGCGCCTGTGGATCATCGCCCGCGATCGCGGGCCCGGTCCGGCCTACGGCCACCTCGCGCTCGAGGCGACCGGCCGTGTCGCGGTCGACGCCGCCTACGCGGGTGCAATCGGCGCCGGCGGGAGCGACGACGGCCCGCCCGGCCCGCGCCCCCAGTACGGCGCGCGCTACTACGCGGCCTACCTGCTCGACCCCGACGGCTACCGCGTCGAGGTGGTCGCCGGCGGCCATTGAGTAGGGTCTTCACCCCGCTCCAGCTCCCCAGGAAGGACCGCTCCTCCATGCCCGTACGCGTGGGAATCAACGGCTTCGGCCGCATCGGCCGTAACGTCTTCCGTGCCGCCCAGGCGCAGGGCGCCGACGTCGAACTGGTCGCCGTCAACGACCTCACCGACGCCAAGACGCTCGCTCAGCTGCTCAAGTACGACTCGGTCTACGGCCCGTATCCGGGCACCGTCGAGGCGACCGACACCGGGCTGATCGTCGACGGCAAGGAGCTGCGCGTGCTCGCCGAGCGCGACCCCGCCGACCTGCCGTGGGGCGATCTCGGCGTCGACGTCGTCGTCGAGTCGACAGGCTTCTTCACCGATCGCGAGAACGCGGCCAAGCACCTCGCGGCGGGGGCCAAGAAGGTCGTCATCTCCGCGCCGGCCAAGGGCGAGGACATCACCGTCGTCCTCGGCGTCAACTTCGACAAATACGACGTCGCCGCCCACGATGTGATCTCCAACGCGTCGTGCACGACCAACTGCCTGGCCCCGTTTGCCAAGGTCGTCCACGAGGGCATCGGGATCAAGCACGGCCTGATGACGACGATCCACGCCTACACGGCCGACCAGAACCTCCAGGACGCCCCGCACTCCGACCTGCGCCGCGCCCGCGCCGCCGCGATCAACCTCGTGCCGACGTCGACCGGTGCCGCCAAGGCCGTCGGTCTCGTGCTCCCCGAGCTCAACGGCAAGCTCCACGGCTTCTCGGTCCGCGCCCCCGTTCCGACCGGCTCGGTCGTCGACCTGACGTTCGAGGCCAACCGGCCGACCTCGGTCGAGGAGGTCAACGGTGCGCTGAAGGCCGCCGCCGACACCGGTGACATGACCGGCATCCTCGCCTACACCGAGGACCCGATCGTCTCGAGCGACATCATCCGCAACGCCTTCTCGTCGATCGTCGACAGCGGCCTGACCGCGGTCATCGACGACACGCTGGTCAAGGTCGTCAGCTGGTACGACAACGAGTGGGGCTACTCCAACCGTGTCGTCGACCTCGTCCAGAAGGTCCTACCCGCCTCGTGAGGACGCTCGAGGACCTCGGAGACCTCGAGGGCAAGAAGGTCTTCGTCAGGGTCGATTTCAACGTTCCGCTGGACGACGGCACGATCACCGACGACGCGCGCATCCGCGCGGCGCTGCCGACGCTGCACGAGCTGCGCGGCAAGGGCGCGAAGCTCGTGCTCGCCTCGCACCTCGGGCGGCCCAGGGACCGCGAACCCGAGCTGTCGCTGGCGCCCGTCGCGACACGCGTCGCGCACCTGCTGTCGATGGAGTTCCCGCTCGCGACCGACCTTGACGACGTCCCCGACGACGACGTCGTGATGCTCGAGAACGTGCGCTTCAACCCGGGCGAGACGTCCAACGATCCCGAGCTCGCGCGCCGCTACGCCGCGCTCGCCGACGTCTACGTCAACGACGCGTTCGGCTCCTCGCACCGGGCGCATGCGTCGACCGAGGGCATCGCCCACCTGCTGCCGAGCGCGGCGGGACGGCTACTGGAGCGCGAGGTCACGACGCTGCGCTCGATCCTCCACGAGCCGGCTCGGCCACTCGTCTCGATCGTCGGCGGAGCCAAGGTGACCGACAAGATCGGCGTGCTCGAGGCGTTCGTCGACCAGGCCGACACGGTGCTGATCGGCGGCGCGATGTGTTTCCCTTTCTTCAAGGCGATGGGCCACGACGTCGGCGACTCGCTGTGTGAGGACGCGGGTGTCGAGCCCGCCCAGCGAGTGCTTGACGAGGCCGAGGATGCGGGCTGTCGCCTGGTGCTGCCCGACGACCTCGTGATCGCCGACCGTTTCGCCGCCGATGCGTCGCACACGGTGCTCGATCACGTCGACGTCCCCGACGGCTGGATGGGTCTCGACATCGGCCCGCGCACCGCCCAGCGCTACGCCTCGGAGATCGCCGAGGCCGGCACCGTCTTCTGGAACGGCCCGATGGGCGCGTTCGAGCTCGAGCCGTTCGCGGCCGGTACGCGCACCGTCGCCGAGGCGGTGGCCAAGGCCGCCGCGACCACCGTCGTGGGTGGCGGTGACAGCGCCGCGGCGCTGGCGCGGTTCGGTCTCGATGACCAGGTCGATCACCTCTCTACCGGCGGGGGTGCTTCACTGGAGCTCATCGAAGGAAAGCCCCTGCCCGGAGTGGAGGCCCTGAGCTCATGAGTCGCACGCCGTTCATCGCCGGCAACTGGAAGATGCACAAGACGATCGCCGAGGCCGAGATGTTCATCGGCGGGCTGCTGCCGCGGATCAGCGCGGCGACCGCCGAGGTGGCGATCTGCGTCCCGTTCACCGCGCTTGGAGCATGCGTCGACTCGACCCGCGGCTCGCGCCTCCAGGTCTTCGCGCAGACCATGCACGAGGCCGACCACGGCGCGTTCACCGGCGAGGTCAGCGCGCCGATGCTCTCCGAGCTCGACGTCCACGGCGTCGTCCTCGGTCATTCCGAGCGCCGCCAGCTCAACGGCGAGACCGACAAGGCGCTGATGGCGAAGGTTCCGGCGGCGCTCGCCGCCGGTCTGCTGCCGATCCTGTGCGTCGGCGAGACCGAGTCCGAGCGCGAGGACGGTGCGACCGAGCGCAAGCTGCGCCACCAGGTTCAGGAGGGACTGGAGCGCGTGGAGAGCGAGCGCCTCGGTGACGTCGTCATCGCCTACGAGCCGATCTGGGCGATCGGAACGGGCAAGACGGCGACGCCTGAGCAGGCCCAGGAGGCGATCAGCTTCGTCCGCGCGCTGGTCGCCGACCGCGACAAGGAACAGGCGAAGCGCACGCGCGTGCTCTACGGCGGCAGCGTCAACGCCGACAACGCGGCGACGCTGCTCGCGCTGCCCGATGTCGATGGCGCGCTGGTCGGCGGCGCGTCGCTCGAGCCGGCGACCTTCGCGGCGATCGTCGACGCCGCGGGGTAGTCCGCGATGGCCGCCGCGAGCTACCCGTCGGTGTGCCTGGTCATCCTCGACGGCTGGGGTCTGGCACCGCCGGGTCCGGGCAACGCGATCGACCTGGCGCGGACGCCGGTCTTCGACGGGCTGTGGGAGTCAGCGCCGCGCACCCGGCTCGAGGCGTGTGGGCTCGCGGTCGGTCTGCCCGAGGGCCAGATGGGCAACTCGGAGGTCGGCCACCTGAACCTCGGCGCCGGCGCGGTGCTCAACCAGGACCTGACGCGGATCGACGAGGCGGTTGACGGCGGCTCGCTGGCCTCCAACGACGTGCTGCGCCGGGCGATGGGAGGCTTCGAGCGCGTGCACCTGATCGGGCTGGTCAGCCACGGCGGCGTCCATTCGTCCGAGCGCCATCTGCGCGCGCTGGTGCGGATGGGGCTCGAGCTGCGCGTCCCCGACCTCGTCGTCCACGCGTTCACCGACGGCCGTGACACGTCGCCGAGTGCCGGCGCGGCCGCGCTGGCCGAGGTCGACGCGTGGCCGGGGGCGCGGGTCGGCTCGGTCATCGGGCGCTACTACGCCATGGACCGCGACCGGCGCTGGGGTCGCACGCAGCGGGCGCTGGATCTGCTGCTCGACAACCAGGCGCAGTACAGCGCGACGACGGGCGAGAACGCGGTCCGCGACGCCTACGAGCGCGGTGAGACCGACGAGTTCATCGCGGCGACGAAGGTCGGCGCCGAATCGCGGATCCGCACGACCGACAGCGTGATCGCGTTCAACTTCCGCCCCGACCGCATGCGTCAGCTGACCGAGAAGCTCGGGCCGCTGGCCGGGCGCTACACGACGCTGACCGAGTACGAGGAGGGCTGGTCGTGGCCGGTCGCGTTCGCGCCAGCGCGCCCGGCGATCACCCTGCCGAGGGTCATCGAGGCGAGCGGCGGGACGCAGCTCCACGTGGCCGAGACGGAGAAGTACCCGCACGTGACGTACTTCTTCGGCGGTGGTGAGGAGACGCCGTGCGCGGGCGAGCGCCGCGAGCTCGTGCCGTCGCCCCGGGATGTCGCGACCTACGACCTCGAGCCCGAGATGAGCGCGCGCGAGGCCGCGGACGCGTTCATCGGCGCGTGGCGCGAGGCGCCGCCGCGCTTCGGGATCATCAACTTCGCCAACGCCGACATGGTCGGGCACACGGGCGTCATCCCGGCGGCGGTGACCGCGGTGGAGACGGTGGACAGGTGTCTCGGGGACGTCGTTGACTGCGTTCTCGCGAGCGGCGGTGCGCTGATCGTGACGGCGGATCACGGCAACGCCGACGAGATGCTCGAGGAGGACGGCTCGCCCGACACGGCGCACTCGCTGAACCCGGTGCCGCTGGTGGTGGTGACGCCGGATCAGGCGTCGTTCGCGCTGCGCGACGGCGGCGTGCTGGCTGACGTGGCGCCGACGGCGCTCGAGTTGCTGGGGATCGCGCAGCCGCGGGAGATGACCGGCGTTTCGTTGCTTGGGCCCCGAACTTCGAATAGTTCATAGCACGGGAACCCGCGGGTTCGCGATCGGCGTCAGCGCGGCCTCGAGCTCGGCGCGCCGGTCCTCGTACCGTGGCGGCAGCTTCAGCTCCTGGCCCAGCATTGCCAGGGGCTCGTCGACGTCGAAGCCGATGTCCCGTGACGCCAGCTCGAAGAGCACGCCACTCGGCTCGCGGAAGTAGACCGAGTGGAAGTACTGACGGTCGATGATCCCTGTGGCGTGGGCGCCCTGGCTCAGGGCGACGTCCCGAAATACCGACAACTCCGCGTCGTCGGCGGCCGACCAAGCCACATGGTGGACGCTGCCGGCGCTCTGGATCCCCGGCGCACCCGGCGGCGTGTCGTAGCGCAGCGTCGCGCGGCGGTGCGCGCCACGGCAGACCCAGCCGTCGTCGCCGGGAACGAAGCCGAGTGCATCGAGCAGCTCGGAGCTGCGTCCCGGATCCGACGCGTACGCGCGCACGCCGTCGAAGCCGGTCAGTGCGAACTCCGGCGGCACGTCGGGCGACTGGGCGACGAGCCGCTCGTCGCCTTCATTGGACACGACGAGCTCGTGGTCGAGGCCCTCTGAATCCGAGAACCGCAGCGTGTCGCCGTCGCGCGTCGCCGCGACCCCCGCGGCGTCCAGACGCTGAGCCCAGTACCCGATCGCACCCCCGTCGCGAACTCGCCACTGGATCGTGTGGATCATCCCGGCGCCTGGGCGCCCGCGCGCGGCGCCGGGGAACTCGAAGAACGTCAGCACCGACCCGGGCGTTCCGGTCTCGTCGGCGTAGTAGAGGTGGTAGACATCGGGCTGGTCGAAGTTGACCGTTTTCTTGACCATGCGCAGCCCGAGCAGCCGGGCGTAGAAGTCGACGTTGGCCGGTGCGTCCCCGGTGATCGCAGTGATGTGGTGGAGGCCTTCGAGGGCCACGGCGCTCTCCTCTCGATGTGGGCCAAAGCCTGCCACAGAGCCGACATCCGCTGGTATCGTCGTTGCACGCGCAATGGCATTGACGGCGAGCCCCAGCCCAAACCTGTTGGACCAACGCGAGCTCCTCGCCTGGCGCGGTCTGCTGCGCGCCCACGCGGCCCTGACCAAGGCGCTCGACGCCGAGCTCGAAGCAGCCCACGGCCTGGCGCTCAGCTCCTACGAGGTTCTCACCTACCTCGACGACGCCGACGGCCGGCGGATGCGGATGTGCGACCTCGCCTCGACCGCGCTGCTGAGCCGCAGCGGGCTCACGCGCCTCGTCGACCGCCTTGAGCGCGACGGACTGATCGCGCGCGCGTCGTGTCACGACGACGCTCGCGGTGCCTACGCGGTGCTGACCGATGCCGGTGCGGCCAAGCTGCGCGCCGCGCGCACGACCCATCTGGCCGGCGTGCGCGAGCACTTCCTCAGCCGATTCGGGGCCGACGAGCTCGAGGTTCTCGGCGCGGCTTGGGGCCGGCTTTCGCCCTGAGTGCTTGCGCACCCGCCGGCGCTGACGTCTAGGGTGGGCGCCACATGGGTCGGGGTCTGGAGGAGCTTTGCGCATGAGACGGCTGGCGGCTGCGTGCACCGCCACGCTCGCGATCGGCGTCGCCCTGATCCCCGGCTCCGCCAGTGCGCCCGCGGCCGGCCACGTCCCGGCGGCCTGGATGGGCGTCGTCGCGTCTGACCCGACGCTGCTCTCCTCGGCGTCGCTGTTTGACCACGAGGCCAACGTGATGGGCGCCAGCGGCGTGCAGACCCTGCGCGTCCCCGTGTACTGGGCGTTGATGCAGCCCTACGCCAACGCAGGAGCGGTGCCCGACAACAAGAGGGGCTTCATCAACGTCAGCGGGCGCCCGACCTTCTTCGCCGACCTCGACACGAAGGTCGCCGCCGCCGCGCGCAACCGCATCGGGATCCTGCCGACCGTTCTCTCGAGCCCGGCCTGGGACGCGCTGAACCCGGAGGCTCTGGCCAGCTCGCCGCCACGCGACCCCGCCGACTACGCCGCGTTCATGGTCGCGCTCGTCCAGCGCTATGGCCCCAACGGTGCGTTCTGGAAGGCCAACCCGAAGCTGCCCAGGACCCCGATGCATTCCTACCAGATCTGGAACGAGCCGAACCTCAACTCGTTCTGGGCCGACCATCCCTACGCGCCGGGTTACGTGAAGCTGCTGAAGGCGAGCCACGCGGCGCTCAAGAAGGCGGACCCGAAGGCGCAGGTCATCCTCGGCGGCCTGCGCGACCTGTCCTCGATTTCGCTCGAGGGCATCTACAAGGCCGGCGGCGGCACGTACTTTGACATCGCCGCGATGCACCCGTACGCACACTCGCCGGCCGACGTGGTGCACCTCGTGGCGATCTTCCGGCGCACGATGGCCAAGAACGGCGATGCGAACAAGCCGCTCATGCTGACCGGGCTCGGATGGTCGACCGCGAACATCGGCGGCGGCATCCCGCGCGGCCTATCGTGGAACACGAGCTACGCGGTCCAGGCCCAGAACCTGACCCACGTCTACCAGGCGCTCGCGCGCAACCGCACGAAGGACCACATCGCGGCCGTGTACTGGTACAGCTGGTACACGCCCGAGGACGTCGCGACCGACCACTGGGAAGACTTCACCGGCCTGCGCTACGGCAAGGCCAACACCATCAAGAGCAAGCCCGCGCTCGGCGCCTTCGCCAAGGTCGCCAAGCAGCTCGAGCACTGACCGGCGGCGCGATCAGGCGCGTTCGCGCGGCGCCTGGTCGTTGGTCTCGTTCGCGGGCTCGGGCGACGCCGCGATCATCGCCGCGATCTTGCGCCGGTCGCTGCGGACGCGCCAGATCCCCAGCGCGACCACACCCGCCACGAACACGGCCACGCCGATCAGCCCGACGGTCTGGAAGATCCGCTCGGCCACGTGGCCGAGGAAGTAGCCGAGCAGCCCGCACGCGGTCGCCCAGAGAATCCCGCCGAGCGCGTTCCAGCCCAGGAACGTCGTCCAGTGCATCCTGGTGATGCCGGCCATCCAGGCCGCGGTGATCCGCAGGCCGGCGAAGAAGCGCCCGAAGAAGACCGCCTTGGGGCCGTGGCGCTCGAAGAACGGCTCGCCGATGCGCAGGGCGGTGTGACGGTGCTCGTAGAACGGGCCGTTGCCGGTCAGCAGCTTGCGCCCGTAGCGCCGGCCGATCGCGTAGCCGAGGTTGTCGCCGATGATCGCGGCGAGCGCGGCGATGACGATCACCACCTCGATCGGGTATCGGCCCTGGCTGGACAGGATCGCCGCCGCGAACAGCGCCGTCTCGCCCGGCAGCGGAATGCCGGTCGACTCGAGCATCACGAGCAGGAACATCACGGGCAGGCCGACGTTCGCGACGTCGACGATCGAGGCGATCACGGGGCGAGCATACGATGGCGGCGATGAGTGCCCTGCGGATTCTCACGAGCGACCCAGGCAGCCAGGCGCGGACCGGTGTCCTCCACACCGCCCATGGCGACGTGTGCACGCCGGCCTTCGTCCCGCTGGCGACCAAGGCGACGGTCCGCGGGATGACCGGGCCCGAGGTCGCCGGCCTCGGCTACGACATGGTGCTCGGCAACACGTTTCACCTCTTTCTGACGCCGGGCCACGAGCTGATCGCCCGCTTCGGCGGACTGCACGACTTCATGGGCTGGGATGCGCCGATCATCACCGACTCCGGCGGCTTCCAGGTCTTCTCGATGGGCCACGGCACGGTCGCTGACGAGATCAAGGGCCGCTCACGCCCGTCGGACCGCTCGGGCCGGCTGCTGTCGATCGACGAGAGCGGTGCCCGCTTTCGCTCGTACATCGACGGCTCCGAGCAGTTCATCGCGCCCGAGACGTCGATGGCGATCCAGGCCGCGCTGGGCTCCGATCTGGCGCTCGTGTTCGACGAGTGCACGCCGCTGAACGTCGATCGCGAGTACACCGCGCGCTCGACCGAGCGTACGCATCGCTGGCTGGATCGCTGCCTGGACTGGCACGACGAGCACGGTCCCGATGGGCAGCTCGTCTTCGGGATCGTCCAGGGCGGGGTCTACGAGGACCTGCGGACCGACTCGGCCCAGACGATCGCCGCGAGCCGCTGCGACGGGATCGCGATCGGCGGCTCGCTCGGCGCCGACAAGCCGCAGATGAACGAGGTCGTCGGCTGGGCGACCGCGGCGCTCGGCGACGACGGGCGCCCGCGCCACCTGCTCGGGATCGGCGATGTCGACGACCTGATTCGCGGCGTCGCGCTGGGCATCGACACGTTCGACTGCGCGATGCCGACGCGCCTGGGACGTCACGGCATGGCGCTCGTCCCCGACCCCGATGGCCGCTGGCGCCTGGACCTGGCCAAGGCCCGCTGGCGCGAGAGCGACGAGCCGCTGATGGACGGTTGCCCGTGCGCGGCGTGTGCGCTGGGCTACTCGCGCGGCTACTGGCACTACCTGGCCCGCGCCCGCGAGCTGACCGGCCAGCGGTTGCTCACACTGCACAACCTCGCCTACATCGCGCGGCTGATGGCCGACCTGCGCGCGGCGATCGCGGACGGAACGCTGGCGCAACGCTCGGCCGAGCTGCTCGCCGGCGCGGCCCCGGCAGTCGGCCTGCTTTAGAACCCTGGGTCGCACCGGCGGTCGGGATGTGGATCGTCTTGGTGGCGGTCGTCGTCTGGCCGGGGCCGCCGCCGTTCGAGCCGGTGCCGCCGCCCGACAACGTGCGGACCATGAGGTGGATGTGCGGCGTGCGGCCCGAGTACCTGCCGGGAAAGATCGTCGTGAACGACGCCAGGCCGTTGGCGTCGGTGAGCTGGTAGTCGCGCAGCCACGTCTGGTTGAGCGTCGACTGGTTGGACTCGTCGGAGTAGACGCCCTTGGCGTTGGCCTGCCAGATGTCTACCTGGGCGCCGGAGATCGCCGCGCACGACGTCGTGTTGAGGATGTGGAGGTTGAGCTTGAGCGCGACGCCGGCCTGCTTGGACGAGCCGTCGGAGTTGGTGAGGACGTTCGAGCTGGGGACCATCGCTAAGAGAAGTGTCTGGCCCGTCGCAGAGTCTTCGTACCTCGCCCCGGTGGCCGTTCGTCCGCTCAGCTCTTGGCCGAGAGCCCGCGGGCGGGGATCGTGGCGCCCGGCGTCTCGTTGCCGCTGCGCGCGGCCTCGTCGGTCAGTCGGATCGCCTCGATCAGGCCCTTGTCGGTCCCGGCGCGGCGGTCGAGCAACGGCTGCATGACGCCGCGCAACGCGATCACCGGGCCCGACCAGCGCGGCGACCACGCGCGGCTCTTGCGCTGATCGACGGCGTCGGCGATCGTGCGACCAGCCTTTTCGAGCGGCATCGCCGCGGTCAGGAACTTCGGGCCCGTCGCGCGGGAATGCGCGGCGCCGGGGTGGGCGAACGTGTCGCGGACGATGTCGGTCTCGACAAAGCTCAGGTAACACACACCGACTGCCGTTCCCTGGGCGGCGAGCTCCTGGCGCAGCGCGTCGGCGAACGCCTCGACGCCGGCCTTGGCGGCCGTGTAGGCGCTCATCATTCCCAGGTGGATGACCGCCGACATCGACGAGACGCAGAGGATGTAGCCGCGGCGCGGGGTGACGTGGGGCAGCGCCGCCCGCACGGTGCGCCAGACGCCGAGCAGGTTGACCTCGACGATCCGCTCCCACGCCGCGGTGTCCATCGTCGAGACCGTGCCGACGGCGGCGACACCGGCGTTGGCGATCACCGCGTCGATCCCGCCGAAGCGTTCGACGACCGCGAGCATCGTCGCCTCGAGCGCCGCGACGTCGGTGACGTCGACGTCGAATGCTCCGGCCCGATCACCGAGTAGCTGCGCCTGGCGCTCGAGCTCCTCGGGTTCGAGCCCGGCCAGCGCGACGGTCCAGCCACGCGCGTGAAGCTGACGTGCCGATTCGAGGCCGATGCCGCGGGCCGCGCCGGTGATGAGGACCACGCGGCTCATTTCGTGTTGTCATCCACGAGCTGTTGCAGCTGTTGCACGATGGACTGGGTCTTGTCCGCCGTGATCTTGCGCAGCCGCACCGCGGTTGAGTCGGTGCTGGTCGCGACGACGGCGATGACGACGCCCGCGGCGACGAACAGGACCGCGAGCAGCGAGACGAACACGCGGCGGGCGCGGCGGCGGCGACTCCCGGGCGCTTTGGTCTTCGCGGGCGTGGTGGCGCCGGGCGCGCCGGGCGTTCCCGGCTTCGGCGTGGCGGGCTGACGCGGGGGAGAGGGCTGGCGCTGAACGACGGCCGCCGGGCCTGCGGCAGCGACCGCGGCGGCGAGGCCGGGCTGGCGGGTCGTCGCAGGCTCGTTCTCGATCCGGCGTGTGGCGCCGGTCGACGGCCCGGTGACCCGCGTGGCGCCGGTGTCGGAGGCGGCGACGCGGGTCGCTCCAGTCGGCGCCGGACCCTGGCCACGCGCGCCGTCCATGATCGCCTTGCGCATCTCGTCGGCGTCGGCGAAGCGGTCGCGCGGGTCGAGCGCCAGCGCGCGATCGACGGCCATCGCGAGCTGCGGCGTGACGCCGGCGACGATCTCGTCGAGCAGCGGCGGCGCCTCGCGCTGCTGCTTGATCGCCAGCTCGGTCAGCGACTGCGCCTCGTAGGGGAGCTGACCCGAGAGCAGCTGGTAGGCGACGACGCCGAGCCCGTAGAGGTCGGCCGCCGGGCCCGCCTCCTCGCCCGCGGCCTGCTCGGGCGCGAGGTAGGCGGCGGTGCCGAGGACCGAGCCGACCTGGGTGATCGACGACTCGTCGCCGAGGTTCTTGGCGATGCCGAAGTCGGCGACCTTCGTCGTTCCCTCGTCCGAGCGCAGCAGGTTGCCGGGTTTGATGTCGCGATGCACGACGCCGTGGCGGTGGGCGAACTCGAGCCCGCGACAGGCGTTGGCGACGATCGCCAGTGCGTCGGTCAGCGGGAGCTGGCCCTGCTCGCGCAGCAGTTCGGCGCCCGACTTGCCCTGGACGTACTCCATGACGATGTACTGGCGCCCGGTCTTCTGATCGAGGCCGAAGTCGAAGACCTGGACGATGTTCGGGTGCACGAGCCGCGCGGCGGCGAGCGCCTCACGGCGGAAGCGAGAGACGAACGAGGCGTCGTCGGCGAGGTGCTCGGCGAGCAGCTTGACCGCGACGCTGCGCTCGAGGCGGCGATCGCGGGCGATGCGCACGGTCGACATGCCGCCGATGCCGAGGCGGTCGCCGAGCTCATAGCGGTCGGCGATCAGGTCATCGCTCATCGCGGGACTCCGGCGCCGCCGGTCGTGTCCTGCGGGGCGGTCGGGCTCGTCGTCGTGTTGGTCTCGGTCGGGGTCGTCGGCTCGGTCGGCTGCGTCGGTACGGTCGTCGCTGTCGCGGTCGTCGTCTTGGGCGGCGTGGTCGCCGTCGTCGTCGGCGCGGTGGTCGTGGTGGTCGTCGGCTTGGCCGCGCTGCAGTCGTGGGGGACAGCCCTGATCAGTCGGTTCGTACCTTGCTTGAGCCGTAGCCGCAGGCGCACGTCGATCGAGGTCAGCGACGCGACCTCGGTGGCAACCACGCTGACCGCGGAGACCGCGGCGTCGCAGTTGCGGGCGGCGACCGCGTAGGCGACGTCCTGCAGGTGGCGGTCGAGCTGGCTGGCGCTGTCGGCCGGGATCAGTCCGGCGTTCGAGCCGCCGCACGAGACGAGCAGTGCCGTGGCGCCGCCCAGCGCGAGCGCGACGAGGTGAGGGAACGCAGACCGCACGATCATTGACCGTACTGGAGCCGATCGGCCAACGAGTCCGGTAGCCGGGCCGCCCGGATCGCCGCCTGGGCTCCGGCGATGTCGTAGCTCGTGCGGTGCCAGATCGCGCGCCAGCCCTCGGTGTCGAGCAGCAGCCACGCGGCGCGGGCGTCGCCGTCGCGCGGCTGGCCGACGCTGCCCGGGTTGGCGAGCCATTCTCCGGCGCCGAGATCGAGCGCATCGCCGGCGCGGCGCGGCTCGCCGGTCGCCAGCTCGCCCTCGCGACGCACGAAGCTCAGCGCGACGTGGCTGTGGCCGATCAGGCCGATTCGGTGTTCCTGCTTGTCGAGGCACAGCTCGGCGAGCAGCGCGCTGAGCACGTATTCCCACAGGGGGTCGCGCGGGGACGCGTGGTAGAGGCCGACGTCGCGGCGGGCGCCGGTCGGCTCGAGGGTCTTCAGGAACGCGAGCTGCTGCTCGCCGATGACCTCCTGGGTCCAGCGGGCGGCCAGCGCGGCGCCGCGGCTGAAGTCGTCCAGCGCGAGGCCGCCGGTGACCGCGAGATCGTGGTTTCCGGCCAGGACGATCGAGCAGTGCTCGCGCGCGAGGTCGACGCAGTCGTTGGGGTCGGCGCCGTAGCCGACGAGATCGCCGAGGCACCAGACCTCCTGGGCCTGGCTGGTGGCGATGTCGTCGAGCACCGCCTCGAAGGCGTGGCGGTTGCCGTGGATGTCCGAGACGATGGCGACGTGCATCTAGAGTGAGCGGGGTGGCGGTTGAGCGGGCGCACCTTCTGAACGCTCTCGGGCTGGCCGCGGTGACGGCCGAGGCGTGGCGGTGGCGCTCAGTCCCCGCAGCAGGACGCGTGATCCCGTTGCGGTGGAGGCGTAATCGTACTTCAGCGTTGAGGAGATCAGTCGCGCGCGACCGCGCCGGCATGGCAAGCGAAAGGGGTCAGACCCCTTGTGAGCGCGCGCATCACAAAATCTCAGTCGCACCACATCAAGGGGTCAGACCCCTTCGTGGAGGAACGGCGGAGATTGCGGCGGAGATGCGTAGCGACTACGGATCGACGCGGTTGATCTCGCGCAGGAGGTACGGGCCGAGCGAGGTGGAGAACGTACGCGTGAGGTGAGTGGCGTCCTTGCGGACGAGCGCGCCACCGACCACCGGGAAGCACAGGGCCGCGTTGCACATGTAGCGCGTCAGGTCGACGACCTTGACCAGCGGGGAGTTCAGCGCGAGCGCCGCGGCGACGTTCGGATCCGGGGGCAGATCGGCGGAGCGCGCCTGCGCGCAGTGCGTCCCGGCGTCGAGGTGCGTGGTGATCGCGTGGTTGATGCACGAGACCTGCTGAGCAGCGATCGCCGGGGTGTCGCGGATGACGATGATGTGCTTGACCGTCGCCGGCAGCCTGCGCCACTCCTCCTGGTATTGGGCCTGCACGGAACCGGCGAACCGCACCGCCGCGTGCGCCGACGTCACGATCGTGCTGACCGACGGATGGCGCGTCAGCCACGAACGCAGCTGTGCGTTCCAGGTCACGCAGTCCTGCGCGCGCTGCTTGGTGTTGAGCACCGGCAGCGCCACCGTCAGCGGACAACCCGAGCGCGTGATCGACAGCCCATGCCAGCGCCGCGCCTGGGCCACGACCTCGAGTGCCCCGCGCCAGTGCGCCGCGTGGCTGTCGCCGGCCAGGACGATGGTCGTCGAGGACTGCCGTTGGGTCACCCCGAACGAGCAGACCGAGACCATCTGCTCCCGGCCCGCCGGGTCGCAGAACGCGTTCGGTGTGATCACCGCGTCGTCGGGCGTCGGCACGACGGCGAGCTTCAGCGCCGGGTTCGTGCACGGATGCTCCGGGTCCCGAGCGGCGGCCCCGAAGCACGGCGGCTCGGCGAGCAGCGAGACCGTGTCGCTGACGCGCCCGTGGTCGGGGACCCGGTCGACACAGCCCACCGGCGCCGGGCACGCCGCGTTGTTCGTCCAGTCCGTCACGACCTGCCACGCGAATGGTCCCTGCGCCATCCCCGCCGACAGCGGCGTGAACGTCGCGGTCAGCGTGTGGTTGTCGGGCCGCGAGACCGATGCGCTCAGCTTGCGCACCACGCCGGAGACCGCCCCCGACGCGTCGAGGTCGACGATGCTCAACCCCGCTGTCGCCGGCCCGCCCCCGGTCGACACGACGCAGATCCGTGATCGTGGCCGCGTCACCGGCCCATACGACAGGATCAGGCATAGCGTGCGCCCCTTGGCGTCCGACAGCGACCCGGCCGACCACGTCGACCCGCTGCTGAGCGACAGCACGAGCTCGGTGTCCTGCTGGCCGAATGTGACCGATGTCAGATCCAGCGGGCCCGTCGTGTCAGACGGGTCGGAATGCGCGACCGGGAAGAACTGCACCCCCGGCACCGTGCTGATCGCCCCGAACGCGGCAACACCGGCCAGCGCGCCCAGGACGAGAACCGCAACGATCGTTGCCAGGCGTGCGACGCGCTTCACGGGCGAACCCGGCAACGCGACTAATCCCCGATGTCCCCGTCGCCCTCGTCGAACTCGGGCAGGTTCTTGATGCCTTCGCGGGTGCGCCACTTCGAGTAGTTGTCCTGCATCGCCTCGATCAGCTCGCTCATGAAGCGAGCCGACAGGTTGACGCGCGACACGACGACGCCGGGGATCTCCTCGTCCTCGACCTCGTGGTCGACGCGAGCAAAGGTGATCGTGAACTCGTAGTCGGAATGGCTGACGTTGGCGAAGTTCGCGTAGTGGCCGGCCATCACCTCGGGCGAGAAGTGGATGTTGATGTGGCGCTCGGCCCCGGAGTCTTGGTCGCTCATCGCCTTCTAGTATCGCAACCGATGAAGATCACCGTGCTGGCAGTCGGGCGTCTGCGTCCTCCGTACGTCGACGACGTCGAGCACTACGCCAAGCTCCTGACGCGCCACGCGCGCGTGGAACTGATCGAAGTACGCGAGGATGAGCAGGTGCAACGGCGACTGCCCAAGGACACGTTCGTCTCGCTGCTCGACGTCGGGGGCACGACCTACGACAGCCTGACCTTCGCCGATTTCATCGATCAGCGCCGCCAGGCCGCGCGCGATCTCTGCTTCGTCATCGGCGGCGCGATGGGCACCGCGCTCGAGAAGGTCGACCATCGCTTCAGCCTTGGCTCGCTCACGCTGCCTCACCAGCTCGCGCGTGTCGTCCTCCTCGAACAGCTCTACCGCGCCCACAAGATCATCGCCGGCGAGACCTACCACTACTGATGGATCGCGAGCGCGAATTCGGGTCGTTCGCCCATCGGGTCGGGCTGCTTGTCCTGATCATGGGACTGACGATCGTGCTCGGCACGATCGGCTACTCGCTCGCTGAGCACCTGAGCGCCTGGCAGGGCTTTCGCTGGACGATGGACACCGTCGCCACCGAGGGCACGCTGACCGATCCCCAGTCGACCGTCGGCCAGATCATCCAGGTCACCCTGATCGTGGTCGGCGTCGGTACGCTCTTTGGCGCCCTGGCCACGGTCACCGAGTTCCTGGTGTCCGGGCATCTCGGGGGCATTCTGGCCCAGCGCAAGTCCCAGCGCATGATCGACGCAACCTCCGACCACTTCATCATCTGCGGCTACGGCCGCGTCGGGCGTCAGGTCGCGCGCGACTTGCGGGCCGCCGGCGCACGCTACGTCGTCGTCGATCCCGAGCATGACCGCCCGGAATGGGCCCAGGAGGTCGGCGTCCGGTTCATCGAAGGCTCGGCGTCGAGCGACGAGTCGCTGCGCCGTGCCGGGATCGAGCGGGCGCGCGCGGTGATCGCCTGCGTCGACTCCGACGCAGAGAACATCTTCATCGCCCTGACCGCGCGCGAGCTCAACCCGGGCGTGGCGATCGTCGCCCGCTCGGCCGATGAGCACTCGGAGAGCAAGCTGCTGCGCGCCGGCGCCGACCGCGTGATCTCGCCCTACAAGGCGTCGGGCTCGGAGATGGCGCGCCTGGCACTGCACCCGCAGGTCTCCGGCGTCGTCGACGTCGCCGACGACTACCGTCTCGAGGAGATCTCCGTGGCGCTGGGCTCCCCGGGCTCGGGCATGCGCATCGACGAGATCCGCGGCGGCGCGTTCATCGTCGGGATCAAGCATGCCGACGGCTCCTTCGAGCCCCAGCCGCCGGCTGAGACCGTGCTCGCGGACGGGGACGTCGTCATGGCGCTCGGAACGCCGCGGACGATGGAGCGCCTCGAAGCGCTGTTCGAGCCGGCGCGATGAACCCGACCGAAGTCCTGCGCACAGCGGTCGCCGAGGCGGCCCGGTCGCTGGTCGACGACGAGGGCCACGGGTCCGGCGCGCTGCTCACCGCGCCGACGCTCGAGCACCCGAAGAAGGCCGAGTTCGGCGACTTCTCCTCCAACGTCGCGCTGCTGCTCGCGCCGATGCTCGGCTCGCCGCCACGTGATGTCGCCGGCCGGGTCGGGGAGGCGCTGGCGGCCGACCTGGGCGCCCATCTGCAGCGCTTCGAGGTCGCGGGCCCCGGCTTCCTGAACCTGTTCCTCTCTGACGAGTGGCACGTCGACGCGCTGGCCTATGTGCTCGCAGCGGGCGCGGCGTTCGGCTCCGGCGGAGTTGCGAGCGCCGAGCGGATCAACGTCGAGTTCGTCTCGGCCAACCCGACCGGCCCGCTGCACGTCGGCCACGCGCGCAACGCGGCCTACGGCGACGCGCTCGCGCGGGTGCTCGCCTTCCACGGCCACGACGTCGGGCGCGAGTTCTACGTCAACGACTTCGGCAGCCAGATCGTGCGGCTCGCCGAGTCGCTGCGCGCTCGGGCCCGCGGCGAGGACGTGCCCGAGGGCGGCTATGTCGGCGACTACGTGGAGACGCTCGCGGGCGAGATCGAAGGTGCGGCCGACATGGAGCTCGACGAGCTCGGCCGCCGCGGGGTGGAGCGCAACCTCGAGCACATGAAGGTCGCGCTGGACCGCTTCCGCGTCGCGTTCGACGTCTTCTTCTCCGAGCGCGCGCTGCACACCGAGCCGGTCGGCGACGACGCCAATGCCGTCGAGCACACGTTCCGGGCCCTGGCCGAGCTCGGCCAGACCTACACGAGCGATGGGGCGCTGTGGTTGCGGACCTCGGCCCACGGCGACGACAAGGACCGCGTGCTCGTGCGGGCGTCGGGCGAGCACACGTACTTCGGCTCCGACATCGCCTACCAGCAGACCAAGCGCGAGCGTGGCTACGAGCGCCAGATCAACGTCTGGGGTGCCGACCACCACGGCTACATCCAGCGGATGAAGGCGGCCTACGAGTCGCTCGGCGGCCACCGCGACATGCTCGAGCTGATCATCATGCAGTTCGTCCATCTCGTCGCGCGCGGGGGCGGGCGGGCGTCGATGTCCAAGCGCTCGGGCGAGTTCGTGACGCTCGACGAGCTGGTCGACGAGATCGGCGTCGACGCGGCGCGGTGGTACCTGCTGCAGCGCTCGCACGACACGACGATCGACCTCGATCTCGATCTGGCGTCGCAGCAGAGCGCCGAGAACCCGGTCTTCTACGTCCAGTACGCCCACGCGCGCATCGAGTCGGTCAAGCGCAAGGCGGGGGACGTCGCCGTCGATGCCGCGGCGCCCGGCGTCGAGCTGCACCCGTCCGAGCGCGTGCTGATCCAGAAGCTGCTGGCCTTCCCGGGCGAGGTGGCGGAGGCCGCCGAACGCCGCGCCCCGCACCGCATCGCGACCTACGCGCTCGAGCTCGCCCAGGCCTTCACCGCCTTCTACCGCGACTGCCACGTCGTCGGCGAGGCCGAGGCCGTCCAGCGCTTCCGCCTCGCCGAATGCGCCGCGGCGCAGCGGACGCTCGCCGCGTGCCTCGGGCTGCTGGGGATCACCGCGCCGCAGGAGATGTAGCCCGCGGCCTACCTCAGATGTTCTTGAAGAAATCCAGCCCGAGCGAGTCGAGCGCCTTCTGGGCGTCGACGTTGAGCTGGGCGAACTCGCCGGTCAGGAGCATCACGCCGGTGGCGATCAGGAAGACGCCGCCGACCGCGGTGACGATCAGGTAGTTGTTGCGGATCCACGCGAACGTGGTCGTCAGCTTGTCGAAGGCCAGCGCGCAGAGCAGGAACGGGATCGCCAGGCCGGCCGAGTAGAAGAGCAGCAGGATGCCGCCGTGGTAGACGGTGCTCGAGGTGCTCGCGACGCCGAGGATCGAGGCCAGTGTCGGCCCGGCGCACGGGGTCCACGCGACGGCGAACGCCAACCCGGCGATGATCGGGCCGCCGGTCCCGGCCCGCAGGATCAGCCCCTCGGGCCGCCATTCCTTGTTGAGGAAGGGCAGCACCGGCGTCAGCAGGAAGAAGACGCCCATCGTGATGATCAGCCAGCCGGCGATCGTGTTGATCGTCTCGCGGTGGGCGATCAGCGACGAGCCGAGCTTCGTCGCCGCCATCCCGAGCAGGACGAACATGATCGTGAACGAGGCGCAGAAGATGATGCTCGGCAGCAGCAGCCGCCATGTCCGCCGCTCGCCGGTGCGGATCTCGGCGATCGACACGCCCGAGATCGCCGACAGATAGCCCGGCACCAGCGGCAGCACGCACGGCGAGACGAACGACAGCACTCCGACCGCGAACGCGGCCAGCACCGTTGTGTCCGGGGCCGAGGCGACGGCGAACATCAGGGGTCGAAGCGAGCGAGGTCGGCGTCGAGCAACGCACGATCGGCGTCGCCGAGGTCGGGCCCGCCCTCGGGCGTCTCAACCGAGCGCCGGCGCCAGCGCGGCAGCACGAACAGCAGACCGGCGACGAGTGCCAGCACGAGGAGCACCGGAACGAGGTACGCCACGAGGTTGAAGCCCGAGCGCGGCGGCAGCTGAAGCACCCGCTCGCCGTAGTTGGCGACCATCGCGCGCTTGATCTGGGCCTCGTTGCGGCCCTGGGCGATCAGGTCGCGGATGAAGGCCCGCTCGCTGTTGGCTTGGTCGGACTCGGCCTCGGGCAGCGGGATGTTGCACGTCACGCACATGTACTGCGCCTCGACGTCGGGGAAGTTCGGTGGCGAGGCCGAGGCGACGGCGACCGGGGCGCAGAGCAGCAGCGAGACCGCGAGAGCGACGAGCCGGTTCACGTCGCCAGCGCCTGCCGGATCCAGGTGTTCAGCAGCGGCCCGGTGACCTGGCCGCGCGAGATCGCGACGATTCGGCCACGACGATCGATCACGAACGTCTCGGGCAGCACCGACGTTCCGAACGCGGTCGCGAGCTTGATCCCAGAGTCCATCACCGTCGGGTAGGTGAGGTGGTACTTGGCCAGAAACTCCTTCGACGCGCTGGGCACGTCCTCGTACGTCGCGCCGAGAACCGTCCCGCCGTGCGTGGCGAGCAGCTTCTGCGCCTGCTCGAGGACCGCGGTCTCGCCGATGCACGTCTTGCACCACGAGGCCCAGAAGTTCAACACGACGACGTGCCCACGGAAATCGGCCAGCGAATGCGCCGGCGACGAGCCGAGTCCCTTGAGCACGCGCGTCGCCTGCGGAGCGGGCGGGCGCTTGCCGCTCTTGACCGCGTCGTCGAGCGTGCCGTTGGGTGCTTTCTGGGCCACGCCGAACACCAGCAGGGCGACGATCGACGCGCCCGCGGCGAACGCGACGACAAGAGTCACAAGCCTTCTCATTGCCCTGAAGCGTACGCGGCGCCAGCCTCCACGACGCCACTCCTGCGGTGCGCGCCCGCCCGGGGAGGCGGACGGACGCGCGCGACCGCGTGGGGCGGGTTCAAGGACGCCCGGGCGCGGGATTCTCTCCGCCCGCCGGCGCCCCCGGCCCTCAGCCCTCGTCGATCTTCTTGCCGCTGGGCGCGATGACGTACCAGTCGGCGCCGAACGCCTTGGAGCCCTCGCCCTTGGTCGTACCGGCCTTCGTGTCGCCGACGAACGTGTAGAGCGGGTGCCCGCCGTAGGTGACCTGTGTCGTTCCGTCGGGGCGCTTGATCGTCGAGATCTTGCTCGCCTTGATCGCGCCCGTCGCGGTGGGCTTGCCCGAGGTCAGCAGCGGCGGCCAGCCCTTGGCGCACGAGCCCGTGCACGAGCTCTTCTTGCTCGTGTCGGCCTCGAACAGGTACAGCGTGCGGCCGCTGCCGGTGACGAGGAACGTGCCGAGCGCACCCTTGTGGGTCTTCAGCTGCGCCTTGGCGGCGGCGGCGGTCGCGTGATCGGCCGATGCGGTGCTCAACAGCACCGCGCAGCCGAGGGCGGCCACCGCGGCGGTGGAAATGAACAGTTTTCTCATTGGAACTCGCTTTCGGTCGGGTCTTCCGAGGGAGACGCCGAACCGGCCCGGAACTTCCCTGTGCATGTGTTGGGACAATGTTGGGATCGCGACCTCGGCGACCATCCGCTGGACCGTCGGCGTCTGCGCGGCCGCAGTCGCGGTCGCCGGCTGCGGCTCGTCGACCACGCCCTCGGCCTTGGACACGCAACCCGCGACCGCGACGACGGCTCAGAGCGCGGCGCCGGCCCCGAAGCTCGGCCCGCTCGCCGTGCTGCGCCCGCGGCCCGGCCACACGCTCGACGCCGAGACCGAGGGCAGCGTGCTCGTCGCGAGCCTCGACATCGCCGGGCGCGCCGCTCCGAAGCAGATCGTCTTCCTCGAGGCCGACTGCAAGCGGCCGTCGTGCGAGCGCCTCGCGCCGACCGACGCCGACGGGCGCTTCACGATCCACGCGACGGTCTCGGCGCCCGTCGACGCGCCGCATCTCAGCCTCGCCGTCGGCTACACCGACCCGGCATCGGGTCAGGCGCCGGTCACCGAGACCGTCGATCTGCGCGTTCCGGCCACGCCGATCCCCGAGCAGCCGAAGGTTCCCTCGAGCGCGCTGCCCGACGTCAAGCCGCTGCCGCCGATCCCCGCCCCGACCGGGTCGCCGACCCCGACCGCGACCGTCGTCCAGTCGACCACGCCCGGCGCCGGCTCGCCCGGCGCTCGCCCGCTGATCGTCATCGGCGACTCGCTCGCCGTCGGCACCCGCGCCCCGCTCGCCGCCGCGCTGCCGGGCTGGCCGACCGTCACCAACGCGCGGGTCGATCGCGGGCTGGCCGAGGGGATGCGCGTGCTCGAGCAGACGCAAGTCACCGCGCCGCGGACGATCCTCGCGTTCAGCCTGTTCACGAACAACGACCCGACCGACGTCGCGGCGCTGCGCCAGGCGGTGCTGACCAGCGTCGCGCGGCTCGGCGCCCACGGCTGTGCGATCTGGGCGACGATCCACCGCCCGCCGGTCAACGGCGTCAGCTACGCCGCGGCCAACAACGCCCTGACGACGGTCGCCGCGACGCTGGGCGGCCGCGTGCTGATCGTGCCGTGGGACGCGCAGGCGGCGCGGCACCCCGAGTGGCTGGCGCCCGACGGCGTCCACGGCACGACGCTCGGCGACCAGCAGCGCGCCGACCTCTACGCCCAGGCGGCGCTCTCGTGCTCGGCGTAGCTCCGGCAGGTACCCCGGCATGAGACGGCGAACGCGAACGGTGATGCCGCGACGCCTCGGCGCCCTGATCCTGCCGGCGGCCGTCGCCGCGACGGCCGTCGTGCTGCTGCGCGCCGGATCGCCGCGGGCCGCCCACGCCGTGCTGCCGGTCGGGCGCCCGGTCACGATTGCGTGGGGCGGCGACACGACGCTGGGCTCGTCGCTCGGCCTGCCGCCCGAGCACGGCTACAGCCAGTTGCGCGCCGTCGCCCCGCTGCTCCAGGCCGCCGACCTCACGGCGGTCAACAGCGAGGGCACGTTCGCGCTCGGCGGCGCCTCGAAGTGCGGCGGACCGAACACCGACACCTGCTTCGCCTTCCGCGCCCCGCCGAGCAACGTCACCGCGCTGACCAAGGCCGGCGTCGACATCGTCAACGTCGCCAACAACCACGCGTTCGACAACGGCCTCGAGGGTCAGCGGCAGACGCTCGCGGCGCTGCACAAGCGCGGCGTGGCGGAGACCGGGCGCCCGGGGGAGATCACCGTGCTCGACGTCCCCGGCGCCAAGGTCGCGTTCGTCGGCTTCGCCGCCTACCCGTGGGCCGCGTCGATCACCGACCTGTTCTCCGCGCGCCAGCTCATCCGCCGCGCGGCGCGCAGGGCGAACATCGTCGTCGTGTTCGTCCACGCCGGCGCCGAGGGCGCCGACCAGACCCACACGCCGATCGGCGACGAGGTCTTCCTCGGCGAGAACCGCGGCAACGAGCGCGCGTTCGCCCACGCGGCGATCGACGCCGGCGCCGATCTCGTCGTCGGCTCGGGCCCGCACGTCCTGCGCGGGATCGAGACCTACAGGGACCGGGTGATCGCCTACTCGCTCGGCAACCTGGCCGGCTTCCACAACTTCTCCACCGGTGGCGCGCTGTCGCTGAGCGGGATCCTGCGCATCACGATGCAGGCCGACGGCACGTTTCTCGCCGGCACGTTCGCCTCGTTGAAGCTCGATGACGCCGACACTCCGCACCGCGATCCCAGCGGCGCCGCGGCGCAGCTCGTGAGCTCCGTCTCGCGCGCGGACTTCGGCGCCAATGCCCTCGTCGTGCGCCAAGACGGCTCATTGACGCCGACCGCCCCGTAGTCTGCCGCCGTTGCTGTTCCCCACCGTTCAGTTCGCCATCTTCTTCGCCATTGTGCTGCCCCTGTCGTGGGCGCTGATGTCGCGACCGCGCCTGTGGAAGCCGTTCATCCTCATCGCGAGCTACATCTTCTACGGTGCCGCGAACTGGAAGTTCTGCATCCTGCTCGCCGCGATCACGCTGGGAAACCAGGCCTTCGCGATCGCGATCTCGCGCACCACGAGCGACCAGCGCCAGCGGATGCTCGTGGCGCTCGCGGTCACGCTCGACCTCGGCACCCTGGCCGTGTTCAAGTACTACGGCTTCTTCGTCCAGGACTTCTCCGACGCGCTCGGCACCGTCCACATGGCCCTGCCGTTTCCGCTGATCACGATCCTGCTGCCGGTCGGCGTCAGCTTCTTCACCTTCCAGGCGATCTCGTACGTCGTCGACGTCAAGCGCGGGCTGACCGACCCGGCCAAGACGATCGACGTCGCGATCTACCTGAGCTTCTTCCCGCACCTGATCGCCGGCCCGATCGTGCGCGCGCGGGAGTTCCTGCCCCAACTGGCGTCGCCGCGAGATCCCGACCACGTCGCCGTCGGCTCGGGGGTGATGCTGATCGGGATGGGGCTGGTCAAGAAGATCGTCATCGCCGACTACCTGGCACGGACGCTCGTCGACCCGGTCTTCGCGGTCCCGCAGGCGTTCAACGCGCCCGACATCCTGCTCGCGTCGTGGGGCTACGCGGCGCAGATCTACTGCGACTTCTCGGGCTACACCGACATGGCGATCGGGCTGGCGCTGCTGATGGGCTACGTCTTCCCGCAGAACTTCCGCAGCCCGTACCGCTCGACCGGCTTCCGCGAGTTCTGGACGCGCTGGCACATGACGCTCTCGCGCTTCCTGCGCGACTTCCTCTACATCCCGCTCGGCGGCAACCGCAAGGGGAGGCGGCGCACCTACATCAATCTGATGGCGACCATGGTCCTCGGCGGGCTGTGGCACGGCGCCGCGTGGACGTTCGTCGTGTGGGGGGCGCTCAACGGCCTGATGCTGTGCCTCGAGCACGCGTTCGGCGGCAGGATCAAGAGCCCGGTGTGGTTTCGCTGGTTCGCCACGTTCAACCTGATCACCCTCGGCTGGGTGTTCTTCCGCTCGCAGTCGATCGACCTCGCATGGACGTTCCTCGGGCGCCTCGCCGACTGGGGCCCGGCGACGCTGTGGACGCTGCCCGTGCTCGCCGCGATCGCCGTCGTCATCGGCCTTCAGCTCGTCCCCGAGCGCTGGGTCCAGGACGTTCAGGGCTGGTTCGGGCGCCTCAATCCGGTCGTCCTGGCGGTGGGGTTGGCGGTGGTCGTCATCGCCGCCGGCAGTACCGTCCCCAGTCAGGGCGTTCCGCCCTTCATCTACTTCCGCTTCTAGATCCGCTTCGAATCATGGCCAAGAAACCCGCACGCGACGACAGCCTCATGGAGCGCTTCGACGAGGGTGGCTTGCGCCGCTATCGCGCCCGCGATGCCGTGCTTGTCGTCCTCGGTGTCGCGATCCTGCTCGCGCTGCTCGAGGGCCCGTCGGTGCGCCACGCGGGCAACGAGATGAAGCCGGGGATCGGGCGCTCGATCGTCCTCGCCGTCGGCCGACCTTCGGCCGACGCGTCGGACCGGTTGCAGCTCGCCTCGACGACGCGCGACCTGACCGGCTTCCTGTCGCCCGACCGCAACCTCGCCAGCTCGGGCGGCGGCTTCGCCGGCGCGGTCACCGCGCGCGCCGCCGGGCAGGTCCCGCCGGTCACGGCCGACGCGTTCGATCCGACACAGATCGGCCAGCCCGCCGCGGCCAAGCGCCAGCTCAAGACGCTGCTCGTCACCGGCGACTCGATGTCGATGCCGCTCGACGCCGACCTGGCTCAGCGCCTCGTGCCCAAGCACGTCAACGTCATCCGCGACCCGCACATCGGCACCGGGATCTCGAAGTCCAACCTCGTCGACTGGGGCAAGCTGTCGGTCTCCCAGGTCAAGGAGAAGAAGCCGGACGCGGTCGTCCTGTTCATCGGCGCCAACGAAGGCTGGCCGATGGCGGGGCCGCGCGGGCGCCAGGTCCAGTGCTGCTCGACCGAATGGGCCGCGCTCTACGCCCAGCGCGTGCGGATCATGACCAACACCTACCGCCGCAATGGCGCGGCGCGCGTCTATTGGATCACGCTGCCGTTGCCGCGCACCGCGTCCCACCAACGCGTCGCCAAGGTCGTCAACGCTGCGCTCAAGGTCGCGGTGCAGCCGTGGGCCGATCAGGCGCGGATCATCGACAGCGTCCCGATCTTCACCCCCAACGGCTACCGCGACGCGATGACGATCGGCGGCTCGAAGACGATCGTGCGCCAGGCCGACGGCATCCATCTCAACGACGCCGGCGCGAACCTGCTCGCGCCGGTCGTGGTCACCGCGCTGGGGCGCGACTTCCGCTTTTAGATGACTGCTCGACACGCACTTCTTCTGTGCGTGGTTGGGTTGGCAGCGCCGGTGACCGCGGTGGCCCAGAGGCCGGCCGACGCGTTCACGCTCGACGCGTCGACGGGCGAGCCGGGCTGGATCGCGTTCACCGCGACCGGGACGACTGGTGCGTCGGTCGAGATCACCGAGTCCGTTGGCACCGCGACGCCGACGGTTGCGAGCTTCGTCATGCCGACCCAGACCGGCGGACGCCGCCACGGCGCGCCGTGGCGCTGTGACCGCCGCCGCCGTTCGTTCACCGCGACCGAGACGCTGGACGACGGCACCACCCAGACCGCCGACGTGACGGTGACGACGCCGTCGTGCACCGCCGGCCTGGCGATGACCACGTGGCCTCAGCCGGCGCGCGCCGGGCGCCCGCTCGACGTCACGGTGACGAGCACCCGCAAGGACGACCGCCGCACGGTGAAGCTGTGCGCCGAGCGCCGCACACGGCGCATCTGCCGGACCGCGACGTTGTCGGCGGTGACCGGCGCAGCGGCGGCGAAGCTCGTCCTGCGCGGCGGCGGGACGTGGACGCTGTCGGCGACCGGCCAGGGGATCGGGCTGAGCCGGCCGCTGAACACCAGCCGCCGCGCGCTGACCGTGCTCGCGACCGGCGACTCCGAGATCCAGGTTCTCGACGACCAGCTCGCGAGTGCGCTGAGCGGCCGCGCGCGGGTGATCGGCGAGGCGCACATCTCGACCGGACTGAGCAAGCTCTCGATCTTCAACTGGCTTGCCCATGCCAAGAACCAGGCGCAGGCGATCCATCCCGACGTGACCGTGATGTCGATCGGGGCCAACGACGGGTTCGACCTACCCGGCCCGGGCGGCGGGTCGGTCTCATGTTGCGGCCAGAACTGGATCGATGCCTACGCGGCCCGTGCGCACCAGATGATGCGCGCCTACGCGCGCAATGGCGCCGGCCGCGTCTACTGGTTCCTGCTGCCGACGCCGCGGCGGCCGAACTTCGTCCGCGTCTACCAGGCCGTCGACGCGGGCTTCGTCAAAGCGGCGGCCGAGTTCCGAAGCGGCGTTCAGGTCGTCGACATCCGCCCGATCTTCAGCCCTGGCGGGGACTTTCGCCAGTACGTCGGCTCGGTCGACTCGCGCGAACCCGACGGCATCCACCTGTCGGCCGGCGGCGACCAGATCGCCCTGCGCTACCTGCTCGGGCTGATGCGCGCCGACGGGACGTTGTAGGTCAGGACCGCAGCCCGGTCGCGCCGGCGGCGTCTTCGAGGAAGCAGACCAGCGAGTTGACGCGCGCGACGCCGACGAGCTGCTCGTCGTGCAGCGTCCGTTTCGGGGACCGCGAGACGAGGTCGGTGATCCGCGTGATCCCGAACAGCCGCTGCGTGGCGACGCTGCGTTCCAAACGCCGGTGTGGTGGGGTGGCAGTCGATGCAGGCTCTGTTTCTCGTTGCCATCGCGTCGGCGTTCTGGCCGGGGCTCATCGCCGTGGTGCTGATCGCGCTGCGCGCCGAGCATCCAGGGCGGCTGATGGCGAGCTTCCTCGCCGGCGGGCTGCTGACGACGATGGCCGTCGGGATCGTCTTCGTCTACGTCCTGCGGGGAACCGGGCTGACGGCCGGCGCGTCGAAGTACTGGTTCGGCCCCGCGGTTCAGGTCGTGGTCGGCTGCCTGGCGGTGGTGGTGGCGGTGGCGCTCGAGCACCGTCGCACGCATCGGGCGCCGAAGGCACCAAAGGAGCACGGCGGGCGGATCGAGCGGATGCTCGACCGCGGCGCGCCGCTGGCGTTCGCCGCCGGCGTGCTGTTCAACATCGCTCCTGGCGTGCTGCCGATCGTCGGCATGGAGATGATCGCCGAGCTCGACAAGAGCGTCGGGGTGACGATCGCGCTGCTGTTCGGGTTCTTCGTGATCATGTTCACGACGATCGAGATCCCGCTCGCGGGCTATCTCATCGCTCCGGCGCGGACCGCGACGATGACGCTGCGGGTCAACGCGTGGCTGGACCGCAACGCCTACCGCTTCTCCGTCCGCGCGCTCGGGCTCGCCGGCGTCTACGTGGCGCTGCGCGGCGCTGTGCAGCTGGCCTTCTGAGTCGTTATGCGACTTTGGGCGTCGTGAACACGAGCCCCTGGCCCGGCCCGCCGCTGTAGCGCTCGTCGGTGTCGAACGCGATGCCGGTCCCGTCGACGCTGATCGCGACCTCGATCGTGTCGCCGGGCTCCGGGTAGTAGGAGACGCACGCGGATGCCTCGACCTCGGTGCCGTCGATCTGCAGCGTGAACATCATCTGACCCTCGTTGCGCCGCCCGACGCGCCAGTCGCCGTCGCGCATGCCCAGCACCTCGGCCTGCGCGCGGCGCCCGGTGCGAAACAGCTCGCGCTGCTTGTCGATCGATTCGCGCTCCTGGGCCGTGCCCGACCGATGCGAGCCGAGATCCTCGACCTCGTAGATCCCGGCGCCCCAGCCGCGCGGCACTGCGGGGTCGGGCGGTTGGATCGTGTGGCGGTCGAAGTCGATCGTGTCGAGATCGCCGGGCAGGTACGCGACGTCGACCCGTGAGCCCGGGGGCATGACGTGCGCGACCGCGAGCCGGCGCTCGTGGCGGACGACCGCGCCGTGCTCGTCGGTGAACTGAAAGGTCAGGTAGACCTCCGGCTGGTGCACGCCGCTGCTGTGGTCGTGGCTGAAGTCGGTCACCACGATGCGCTCGATCGTCGCGGTCGTGCGGATGCCGTCCTCGAACGGGGCTTTGCGAAACCAGGCCACGCCCCCGAATCTAGCGGTCAGCCGGTGTCTGGGCCGTGGTCGCTAGGTCTCGGCGCCGTGCGCGGTCTGGCGTCAGCGCGACGCCACGAACCTCTGACGTGGTCTGTCCGGGGGCCTGAATCGAAAGGGAGACATGATGTCCGAATCATCGAGTCGTAGTCGCGCTGAGGCCCTTCTGCGACAGATGACTCGCGAGGAGAAGATCTCTCAGCTGAGTGGGGTCATGCACCTGAGCCTGATCGGCGCCGGCGGACTGGATCCGGCGCGGCTGGCGCTGCTGCTCGTCGAGGGCATCGGCCACATCTCGGCTCCGGGGATGTTCGGCGCCAAGGCACCGCCTGAGCTCGCGAAGATGACGAATTCGATCCAGCGGTTCCTGGTCGAGGAGACCCGACTCGGCATTCCGGCGATCTGCCACAACGAGGCGTCCAACGGTGTGGTGGCACCGGGCTTCACGAACTTTCCGACGCCGATCGGACTCGCCGCGACATGGAACCCGGCGTTGGTCGAGGATCTCAGCGCGCTGACGGCCCGCCAGATGCGGTCGGTCGGTCTGCACCAGGCGCTGTCTCCCGTGCTCGACGTCGCTCGCGACGCGCGGTGGGGGCGCGTGCATGAGACGTTCGGAGAGGATCCGTATCCCATCGCCGTCCTCGGCGTCGCCTTCACCCGCGGGCTCCAGGGGGCCGATCTCACCACCGGAGTCATCGCCACCGCTAAGCATTTCCTGGGCTACGGCGTGAGGGAGGGGGGCCAGAACATGGCCGCGGTGCAGGTCGGGACCCGCGAGCTGTACGACGTCTTCGCCCGACCGTTCGCCGCGGCGATCCGCGAGGCGGGACTGCGATCGGTGATGAACACCTACTCCGAGATCGACGGGGTCCCGTCGGGTGTGGATCGCGGGCTGCTGACCGGTCTGCTGCGTGACCGTCTCGGTTTCGAGGGAGTCGTCGTCTCGGACTACGCGACGATCACGACGCTCGTGGATCGGATGCTCGTGGCGGCGAGCCCTGAGGAGGCCGGAGCGCTCGCGCTCAACGCCGGCATCGACATCGAGCTCCCGACGGTGTTCGGCTACGGGCCGCACCTGCAGAGCGCCACGGATCGCGGGCTCGTGACGCAGGAGGCGGTCGACGCAGCGGTGCTGCGTGTCCTCACCGCCAAGTACGACCTCGGCCTGTTCGACGACCCGTACGTCCCTGAGGGCGCCGCGGCGTTGCGCACCCTCGCGGCACAGGGTCATGAGTTGTCGCTCGAGCTTGCACGCCAGTCGATCACGCTGCTGAAGAACGACGATGACGCGCTGCCGCTGTCGCGGTCGGTGGCGCGGATCGCGGTCATCGGCCCCCATGCCGACAGCTCGATGGTCGGCTTCCCTGCATATACCCATCCGGCAGCGCCGCGATGCTCGGCGCGATGGCCGGCGGTGGCGGCGCGATGGCCGGCCTCGACGATGCGGGTGACGTGTTCACCCCCGAGGGGATGCAGGAGATGTTCGCCGAGCTTGGTCCGGCGATCATGATGGGCAGCGAGCCGTACGTCCGCGCCAACTATCCGGTTGCCACGTTGCTCGAGGAGATCCGTCGGCTCGCTCCCGATGTCGATGTGTGCCATGAGCGCGGCAGCGATCTCATCGAGCCGATTCCCGGTGGCGTCGAGTCAGCGGCCGCGCACGCCCGCGAGGCCGACGTCGTCGTCGTGGCGATCGGGGGCGCGAGCGGGTGGTTCGCCGAGGGCTTCACCGAGGGCGAGGGCAGCGATAGGGCCGACATCGGCCTGCCGCGGGCACAGGCCGAGCTCGTGCACGCGGTGGCCGGTCTTGGCAAGCCGGTTGTCGCCGTGCTCTATCAGGGACGCCCGCTCGCGATCGGCGCGGCGGCCGACAACCTCGCCGCGATCGTGACCGGCTACTTCGGCGGGCAGTCCGCCGGCCGTGCGCTCGCCGAGGCGCTGTTCGGTGAGATCAACCCGGGGGGAAAGCTGCCGGTGACCGTCCCGCGTCATTCGGGCCAGGTTCCGATCTACCACTACCAGCGCACCGGAAGTGGCTACCGCCGGACGCCCGCGGATGTCCACCGCGGCTACACCGACATGCCCGCAACGCCGCTGTTCCCGTTTGGGCACGGACTCAGCTACACGACGTTCGCCTACGACACCCTCGAGTTGGCTGCGGTCGAGGTCGGTACGGCTGGATCCATTGCCCTGGGGTTCACGGTCACCAACACCGGCGCCGTCGCGGGTGCCGAGGTCGTCCAGGTCTACGCTCATCAGGCCGTCTCGGGCATCACGCGGCCCGCCCAGGAACTGGTCGGTTTCGCGCGCGTTGAGCTCGGTGCGGGCGAGAGCGCGCGGCTGCAGGTCGAGATGCCGGCCGCGCTTCTGGCGCACACCGGCGTCGACGGAACGTTCGCCGTCGAGCCCGGGACGGTGTCGGTATCGATCGGCAGCAGCTCGGACGACATCCGACTGAACACGGAGGTTGAGCTCACCGGCCCGCGGCGAGAGATCCTCGATGCCGATCGGGCGTTTTTTTCGACCGTGACCCGAGCCTGAGCGACGAGCGACACCTGCCCGGGATCTCGGGCGTCGCTCGACCGACCGACCGGCCAGCCCGAGTCTCCGGCGACGCGTCCGATGGGGAGATCGCCGACCAATGCGCGGGACGCGGGTCGTACTCGTCTGGACGGGCGTCGAATACCTGATCGTGCATAACTGCGCGGGAAGGCGGATCGTGACCGCCGTCCGTCGGACTGACACTGGCCCAGGGTCACGAAGCTCGGCGGGCACCTCAAGCCGGGGCCGCCCGGGCCGACGACTCCGGTATGTGTCGGCGCCTCATCCCCGTGCTAGCCGTGTTGGCGCCGGTCGCCGTGCCATCGCAGGTCGGCGCGGCGTCAACGGCCTGCAAGATCGCTACACCCGCGATCACGTCGGCCCATATCTCGGGTTCCAACATCACGGTCAACTGGACGATCCACGGCACATCGTCGGCAGCGTGCGGCCGCGTGATGATCCTCGTCAGCGCGCGCAGCCTCAGCAACGTCGTCCCCGCGATCACCGCCGGCAGCGTCCCGCTTCATAGCAAGGGCGGCGCGACGCACCTCAAGGTGCGTTACCCCGCGCGATTCACCCCACCCTACGAAGCCGACGTCAGCCTCTTCGGCCGTACCAACAGCCCCATCGCCAGGGCGCCAGTGCGGTAGCACCGTTCGCGCTCTCCCCCGCTAGGGAGACGAGCCCCGAGCCTCGCTGGCCGGCTCGGGGGAACGGTCCTCGACCGTCGTTCGGCCCGCCTGTGGCCCAGAAGGCGGTCCCGCGCTCTGTGTGCCCCAGATCCAGAACACGGCCATTTGCAGGGCCTTCATCAAAGCGGACGACGGGGCTCGAACCCGCGACCTTCGGCTTGGGAAATATTCGGGTTATGAGTGATTTGGCTCTAGATCTGGCTCTATAGCTCAAGCTCGAACGGCTAAATCAGGTTGGATCAGGTTGATTTGGTACCCGGATGGTACCCGCGCCGTCCGATCTGGAGCTATCGTTGTGGGCGATGAGCACCGCAACTCGCCTTCGTTCTGGCGCCGTCTTCGTGGTCGAGCGCGACCGCGGCCCGATGTACTACGGCAAGTGGCGCGACGCCTCGGGACGTCAGATCAAGCGGCTGCTCGGCCCCGCCTGGGCGGTTCAGGATCGCGGCGAGTGGAAGCGCCGCCGCGGCCGCGTTCCCGACGGTGTTCTCGACGAGCGCGCCGCGATCGTCGCGCTGGCCGATGCTGTCGACGAGCACGAGGCTGTCCGCAGCGCAGAACCCGTCTCGTCGACGCCGACGTTCGCCGAGGCCGCTGCTCGGTGGCTGGATCACCAGGAGCACATCGCAGGCGTGAAGCCGTCGACGCTGGCGGATTACCGCTCCTACCTCGCGCCGGCAGACGCCGTCGCGCGCAAGCGCGGACGCAAGCCGGCGGCACGGATCATGCGCGCCTTCGGCGACCGCCCGTTGACCGAGATCACCGCCCGCGAGATCTCGCGCTTTCTCTCGCGCCTCGACGCCGTGCCCTCGATGGGGGCGCGGACCATCAACAAGCACCGCCAGGTCATGGCCTCGGTCTTCGAGTACGCGATGCGCGACGAGACGTCTGGTGTGACCACCAACCCGGTGCGCGCGACCGACAAGCGCCGCGAACCCGACGACAAGCCGATCGACTTCTACGAGCCCGAGGAGGTCATGGCGCTCGCACGAGCTGCAAGTGCCGGCGAGCATCGCGACCCGCGCCGCCCCGCGGTCACCGACGAAGAGCGCATCGAGCGCGCCCGAGCCGACGAACAGGACGCCGCCCTGTTCGTGGTCGCCGCGTTCACGGGCCTGCGCCTCGGCGAGCTGCTCGCTCTGCGCTGGCGCAACGTCTCCTTCACCGACGCGAAGCTCGTCGTCGAGAGGAGCTGGTCGGCCGGTCACCTCAGCTCGCCCAAGTCCCGGAAGTGGCGCGCCGTCCCGCTCGCCGACCAGGCGGCCGCCGTGCTCGCGCGCCTGGCCGAGCGCGAGCGGTTCGTCGATCGCGACGACCTCGTCTTCTGCAGCGCCGTGGGCGACTACCTCGACCCGTCCGCGATGCGCCGGCGCTACCACCGCGCCCAGAAGGCAGCCGGGCTTCGCCCGCTGCGCTTCCACGACCTGCGCCACAGCTTCGGCAGCCTGGTCATCCGCGAGTTCGACCCGGTCGCCGTCAAGGACTTCATGGGCCACTCGAAGATCACCACCACGGAGCGCTACCTGCACGCGCGCTCGCGGCGAACCGATGCGCTGCGTCTGACCAAGGCATTCGCAGGCGAAGCACCAGCGGATGCGGACGCGGTCACGGCGGCGTAGCCTTGAGGCACGCGATGTTCGACATGCGCTCGCTCCCGTCGGCTCTCGCCGAGATCCCGAGGCTCACCGAGCCCGAGCAGCGCATGCTCACGCTTGTCGCGGAGGGTCTGTCGCCGCGTGAGATCGCCGAGCGCCTCGAGATGCCCGAGGACGCTCTGTACCGGCTCGTCGCCTGGGTGTTGGACGAAATCGAGCCGGCGCCCGACGGGATGACCGTGGCCGACGTCCACGCGCGTGACGGCGGCCGGCCGGCGACCGCCGAGGATCTCGAGGAGTTCGAGCGCCTTTACAGCCCGTCGCTGGCTGCTGACGGCGAAGGCTGACGCTCGTACCGGAGGTCGGCGTGCATTACGTCGGCGCGTCGAGGTGCGCTCGGGCGTGCACCGGCTACGACGGCACAGATGGCGGATCGATCCATCGCTTGCACGATGTGTCTCGAACGATGGAGTCGGGAAGTGTGCGGTCCAGGAAGACCGCGAGGACATCGCCGGCACCGGTTGCGCTGGGCGCCAGCAGTCCCTCGAATCCGGCGTGGTGCGCCGCCTGTCCTACGAGTTGGCACTCGGTTGGATCGTCGCTTGCCATCAGGCCCGCGGCGAGCCCGACCGCCATCGCACTGCGTTCTTCGCGGAGGTCGATGACGTGCTGGAGGCGAACCTCGTAGGTGAACAAGTCGCGCGGCATGAAGTCCTCGGGCGCAAGTCCTTGCCTGGCCGCGAGGCGGTGGAGTTCGCGCGCCACGGTGTCGCGGTCGAGCGCGAGATACAAGACTGCGAAGCTCTCCGGAGGGTTCCAGCGTCCACCCACGAGGCGGGCGCCCTCCCCCGATAGTGCGGGGCGACCCGCCGCGACGTGTCGGTATGCCTCGCCGGCGAATTCGCCCGCCGCGAGTCGATCCAGCGCGGCGACGACCTCCGCGAGATCCACGTCTCAGACGAAGACGCCTTCAGCGAGCGCGTCGATCAGCGCCAGCACTTGACGAAACCCGCCCTCGGCGAGGAGATCCACAGGCTTGTGGTGGTCAAGCATGCTGTTCGGGGAGAACAGCCAATCGTGAGCAGCTTGGGGTTTGAGGACCGCGGACAGGCTCTCCAGCACCGCGACGACCTCCAGAAGCCGCCTGCGGGCCTCGGGCCGCGGCTCGGATTTGTCCTGCAACCATCGCGAAACGGTCCGGGGATTGGTGTCCAGCAGCCGGGCGATGTCCGCCTGATCGAGATCGGTCTCGTGAACCGCGCGCCGCAGCCGGTCGGGAAGGGGCTCAAGTGTCGTTCGGGTTGCCATCCGCTGTGTCCCTTAGTTTGTCACACACTATGTCCGCGACAATAGCTACCCCTCCGGCGCCTCTAGACGATTTGGCATTCCTGGCGCGCGTGACCCGCCGCGACCACCGCGCGATCGAGGAGGCGCTCGCGGGCGCCACACTCTTCGCCGACAGCCTGAATCCGCGGGGTGTCGTCATCGAGGCGTCGTACGCGGCCAGCGATCCCCCGTTGCTCAAGCGTCTGCGCGAGGACCGCATCATGCGGATCGTTGAGTCGCAGAGTCTGCGATTCACGGGCGCCCGCTTCCTCGAGGTTGAGGCACTGGCGACGCTCCCGTACGCGCCTAATCGGCCGATCATGGTCGCCGACTTCACCCGGCAACGCGCGGCGGAGTTCGCCCGACGGGCGCTCGACTTTCAGCAGAACGTAGGTGCCGATCTATATCTGGCCCCTGGATTGCCGCTCTACGACCACGAGTTGCAAGCGTGGCTGTCGGCAAATGACGAGATCCTCGCAGCCGCCTGCGCAGGCAATGGCGGCGCATCGCTTGATCGCAAGCCCATGCTGGCGATGCTCGCACCTGGCGCGGTGGCGATGTCGCGCCCGGACGAGATGGTGCGGCGCTTGCTCGATCATCCGATCGACGGCGTCTACGTCCAGCCACTGCGTTTGAACCCCGTCAGCGACAGCCTCGAGAAGCTGGCTCGCTTCGTGCAGTTCACGCACGCCATTCGATCCGCTGGGCTGCCGATCATCGTTGGACGCGTCGGCGCATTCGGACTCGTCCTGCAGGCCCTCGGCGTCACCGCATTCGACTCTGGGCTCGGCCAAGCGGAAGGACACGACCTCGCCTCTCTGAACCGGCCGACCACGGAACGGGAGCGGTTGCGCCGCGAGGCGGGAGAGAACAGCGGTGGCCCCGCCCGGCGGGTGTACCTCGAAGCACTGAAGACGACCTTCGACGCCAAGGCAGCCGACGCGATCCTGGCCGACGGCAACATCCGTCACCGGTTCACGTGCAAGCGCGCTTGCTGTCGATTCCGTGGATTCGAGGATCTCGCCGATCGAGCCCGCCCACACTACCTCTGGACGAGAGAGGGCGAGGTCGACGCGATGCGGAGGCTTTCTCTACCTTCGATGCGGATGACGCACATCGAGGGCGAACTGCGCGCGGCGCGGGACGTTGCGACCGTGGTGCGTCGGACGCTCGAGCACCACGACCTCAAGGTTCCCGACTTCGGACACCTGGACCGTTGGCTTGGCCTGCTCGCTCGAGAGCAGGAACTCGCGCTCACTGGCTGAGTCTCCAGCGCCTCATAAAGCGGAACGATGGGCCTGGTACCTGCTGCGCATTGACAGTGCGCGAGAACGCAAGGCGTGGCTTGCACCCGTTAGTCATCCGTGCCCTCAGCGCAACGCGCTGAGCTGACTGGTGATGACCTGGCTACACGCGGTGTAGTCGGCGATATCGATGCGCAGGTTCCGGCGGGCCTGGCGTAACACGGACACAGGGAAGCTGTGGGTCAGGGCGCCGTGCGTGGTGCAGTCGTCTACCACGGCGTCGGACTTGGCTTGTCCCGGGTTCCCGGTGTAGGCGGCGACTTGGCTTTCGATCTGGACTCTGCACGTCGTGTACTCGTCCACGTCGAGCGGCATCGTGATCAACGCTCGCCGCAGGGCCACCAGGGTGTGCTTGTGAACCATGCCGCCGGCGTGCCACAGGCAGTCGCGGAGCACGACCGACGGGATCGTGGGCTTGGTGGCCGGCGGTGATGCCGCGCTTGTCGCGGCGGCGGCGCTCGAGCTGAGAGCGCAGCAGATCACGAGCAGCGCGGCGGCAGGACGCGGCCGAAGCATTGGAGCCTCCATCGTTGTGTTGTCACGGCCATTTGGCTGGAGAACGAGGGAGGGCGCGAATTGTTGCGCGAGCTCATCGAGTCCCTGCGTTCAGCGCGCCGAGAGCACCGCCTCCAGGTCTCTCCCATCTGCGGCGTCTCAGCCCGGCGCGAGAAGCGAGCGGTGGGTGCCTATTTGAGCTCATAGCCCGAGGACAGGTCGCCGATGATCGTGGCGGTGCCGTTCTTGACGCGGTCGATGGTGTGGGTGCCGTCGCTGTTGGTGATGTCGACGGCGGTTATGCCGTCGGGTACGGCCATCGTTCCGTCGACTTCTACCCCGTGTCGTTCGGCGTAGCTCAGGGTGGTGCAGCTTGCGCCGGTGCCGAGCGAGCCGACGATGGCGATGCAGAGATGGTCGCCGGCCGGGACGAGGTAGGCGTCGTTGCCGAGCGGGCGGACGTCGTCGATGGTCATCGGCCATCCGTTGTCCGGGCCTGCGTTGCTCATCCAGGACTTGAGGTGGACGCGATCTGCGCCGGACGGTGGTGCGCCTTCGCGTAGCGCCGCGAACATCTCCCGGGCCGTGCCGAGTTGCTTGAGGACGGGGTGGGGGAGCGGGTCGAGACGCTTGAGATTCTCGGCGGTGGCCGGGAGGTGCTGGTAGGTCGTGATGTCCATCGTCGTCGGTCCGATGTCGGCGGGATTGCGTGTGACGACGTATTGGGTGGGCACGCCGGTGTCGGGGTCGAGGTGGTAGGTGCCGGTGCAGCAGGGTGGCATGTCGATGGTGAGGGTCGTCGGGTCGACCTGATGTAGGACGTGGGCCTCGTAAGCCAGGCGCAGCGATGTCGCTGGGTCCTGGCCGGGGTCAAGACCGCCGGCGCCGCTGTCGAAGTTCTTGGGATCGACGTGGTAGGGGGCGGCGCGCGTTTCGCCGGTCCCGGCCGTCCACACAGTCTGGTGTCCGTCGGCGGTGAGGACATCGTCGACCAGCTTCGGGTGGCCGTCGACGACGAAGTAGTCGACGGCGTGGGTGACCGTCGACGTCGCCCAGCCCTCGGTGACCTGTCGCTGTCCACCGGGGTTGGTGGTCTCGGTTCGCCAGTGCGTGACGCCTGTGCCGGGGGCGACGGCGGCGTATGCGCGTGCGGCCGCGTTGACGGTCGTCGCTGGGCCGGAGACGAGAAGGACGCCGGCGATGACGGCCACGACCGCCGTGGCCGCGGCGGCAAGCCAGCGTCCGGAATGTCGCGGAGGCGGGGGCGGCGTGATCGCACGCAGGGCGAGCGGTGCAGGGATCTCGAGGGATGCCGTATCGACGGGGTTGCGGGCGCGGAGGTAGTCGATTGGGTCGGTCATGAGCAGGCGACCTCCGGGGTCGGTTCCGGTGCGGGCTCACTGCCACGCTCGAGCGCGATCGCCAAGCGTCGCTTGGCGCGGTGCAATCGTGTGTACGCCGCGGCGGTCGAGCAGCCGAGCACGATCGCGATCTGACCGGCCTCAAGTCCTTCCCACGCGGATAGGTACAGCAGCTCCCGGTCTGCGCGCCTGAGACTGCCCATCGCAACGGAGAGACGTTCCTCGAGTTCTGGTGGACCCACAGCCGTACGCATGGGGCGTATCGCTTCCGCCAGCGCAAGGCGTCTGAGCGCAGCGCGTCGCTGATTGGCGAGTACCCGACGGGCCACGGCGTACAGCCAGAGCACCGGATCCTTCTCAGGTATCGAATCCATGCGCCGCCACGCCGTCGCGAACACTTCGGCCACGACATCCTCGGCCGTCGCGGGGTCCGTTCTGCGTAACGCGTAGGCCAACACCTCTGGTGCGTGATCTACGAAAAGGCGCTCGACTCGGCTCGTTGCCACAACACCCTCATGTCCAGACGACGCCGGATTCTTACACTCCGATCAGCACGCCGCTCAACGCTGCGTTCTTGTTCGACACCGGCCGCTGAGCCGACCGACCGCCGAGGCCGAGCAACGTGGTCAGAGCGTCAGTCGCGCATTGCGCGACACGCGGCAGCGAACGGTAGGCGAGCGCGTCAGAGTCCGCCCTGTCGTAATCCCCATCTCGCGGGCCTGCCGAGAACGACGCTTGTGGCAACGCGCTGCAATTGCGCCGCTGTGTCTGCTGATAGCCCGGCGGACCGGTAGCGCAGGCCGACTGGGCTCTGGTGAAACATCGTCGCGTAGAACACGCACGCCGCCAGATAGGTTCCGCTGACCGTTGGATGGCTGCCGTCAGGTATCCACAAGTCGGGGTGGGTCGGCTGCCGCAGCTCGGCTGACCACGCGACGCCAGCCGGAGCGACCGGCACGTGCAGTTCTCGCCCGATCTTGAGATAGCCGCTATCGATCGCCGTCTGCATCGGCGAGTAGCCCCTCAACCCGTTCTCTGGCCAGCCGTGGCGATGGGCCCATGTGAGAAAGAGCAGCGCCTTGGCATGGGCGTTGCGGACCGCGCGGACAAGGCCGCGAGCGGCCGGATACATCTCGGTCACGCGAAGCTGGTCGATAGACGGGATCTGGCTCTGCTCCTGCAACACCACGACGTCCCACCGGGAGTCACGAAGCGTCTTGCGAGTCTCCGCGGCAGCGAGATGGCCGGCAAGCGTCGCCCCGCCCTCGGCCAGAGTCCCGGTCGCGACCGAATGGCCCCCACTGTCCGCGAGGGCCTCGAAGGCTGCCGGGAGGTCGTTGACGAAGGTGTAGCTGTTGCCCACGAACAGCACGCACGCGCGACCGTGACCGTGTTGACAGCTGGCCTGCGATCGTCCCGGCGGCGAACCGGAGCCGCGTCCAACGAGCAACACGCCGAGAACTGCAACCTCGACGACGCATAGGACGATCCCCGCTGTCCGTCGACGCCGCTGACCCATATGGCCTCCTATCGACCGCCCGAGGCTGGCACTCAAGCTCAACGGGGCTCATGTCGTCGACGGACATACAGCAGAGCACGCCGTCGCTCCGACGACCTCGCTTTGCGGGTAGCACCAGCGATCGAGGTCGGCGCGGCCCGGGGGACCGATTGCCCCGACGCGCAGTCTGACCAGCCAACGCGCGGCAGATTGGTTTGACAACCCTGTCCAGTGCGTTACGGTCTGCCTGTGAAGCGCAGGGTCCTGTCCGCTGCGGTCATCGCGTCGGTGGTGCTAGTCGGCGTGTTTTCGCCGATCGCGGTCGCCGGGAAGTCGGGGTCGGTCCGCGCCCTGGAGCACGCGTTGACCCACACGGCCAGCTCGCCGCGCCCCACGTGGGCATCGTGTCACGCGGCGACGCGTGCAGAGCGCCAAGCGGCGCCGTTTGGTCACACTCGGCTACGGCTGTTTGCGTGTCTGATCGAGGTGACCGGAGAGCGCGCGAAGTACGACGTCCAGGTGCTGACCAACGGCTGCTTCGTCGCGGAGCGCCATCGCGCTGGACGGGCGGTCTACGGGTGCGGCGCAAGGCACTCCTCGCCCTGAGAGTGCTCCTATGCGCGGTCAGCTGCACTGACAGCACGGGTTGGGGAGTCGTGTAACGCTGCCGGGTGTGCTGGCAACAGAGGGGGTGATGCCTGGACCGGGTGAGTCTTGCGAGTTGTCCCTGAGCGCGGAGCGGCTGGAGGTGCTGTTCGTCCTGCATCACGCGACGGTCATTGCGTACGCTCGTCGGCGGGTAGTGGCCGAGAGCGTCGAGGATGTCGTGGCCGAGACGTTTCTTGTTGCCTGGCGACGGCTGGAGAGCGTGCCTGCCGACCCGCTGCCGTGGCTGCTTGCGGTGGCTCGCAACGTCATCGGGACCCAACGACGAGGAGCGCGGCGCCGCTACGCACTCGTAGTTCGGCTGCGAACCCTACGGCCACTGCCGACCGACCCGGTGGAAGGGGACGGACTTGTCGTGGCCGCGCTGGCCCGCCTGGGCGAGAAGGATCGTGAGGCGCTGACGCTGATCGCGTGGGACGGGCTACAACCACACGAGGCTGCTGTCGTCATGGGTGTTTCGCCCGGAGCGTTCCGGGTTCGGCTGCATCGCGCGAAGCGCCGCCTGAGGCGCGTGCTCGATCGGCCAGCCGACCAATCGACCGCGGTGTCACCGACATCGGCCCCGGAGCCGAAGGAGACTGCATCATGACCAGCAGGGCGCCCGTCGCTGACGATCCGCTGTTGGCGCTGCTTCGCGCCCACGACCCGCTCGCTGACGCCACCCGGTCAACCGATATCGAAAGCGACGCGCTCTGGACGCGGATCACCGCCATCACAGATGCACCGCCACGCGTCGAACGGCACCTCCCGTTCGTGCCGGGTAGGCATGCCCGGCGTGTCGGTGTTCGTGTCGCCCTTGTCGCCCTGTGTCTGATCGCGGCTACGACTGCAGCGCTGGCCGCGACCGGAGTCTGGACCCCGATGCTCGGCGGGCCGGGCGCCGCGGCGCCCAGCACGTCCAAGACGCCGATCCCGACCGCGGCGGTCACGACGCTTGGCGTGCTGCGTCGGCCGCAAACCGCTGCCGACCGCAGTCGTGCGACTGAGTCGTTGCTTCGTGCGATTGGCCCTGAGGGCGCTGGAGTGCGGCTCAGCTCGATCCGGCTCGTGACACTCGCCGACGGCCAGCACGCGGTGATCTACTCCCAGCAGAAGGGGATCAACCCCGTGACCGGCGCGACGCAGAGCTTCGAACCGATCTGCATCCTGATCCCGCCCGACGCCTGGTCTTGCGCAAGTCTCGCCGCGATCCGCGCCCACGGTCTCCTCGTCGGTGTCTTCGGCGTCGAAGGACACGCGGTCGGCGTCGTGCCAGACGGCGTCGCGACGGTACGGCTCACCTACCCCGACGGCATCACACACCACGTCCCGGTCACCGAGAACCTCTACACCGACGAGCCCCGCGCAGCGGTCACCCCAGCACCGTCGACGAGCGACCGATCGCCAACCCGGCCTCCGCCACCCCCGGCATTGCCATCCCGCGTGCAATGGCTCGACGCCGACAACACGACCATCGGCCCCCCTGGGTGACCGAAGCGAGTGTCGCCTTGCGCACAACGCGACACTGCCAAGGGAGGGCGGCGTGGCGTTGTCAGGGGTTTTGGCGGTGGTTGATGCGGTGCCCGTTGGCGTCGTACCAGATGGCGCCGAGCTGGATTGGGATGTCGTGGGTTGTGTAGCGGTAGACGTTGTTGTGAACGGGGACGGTGATCGCGCGGCCGTGGGGCACACGCACGGTGACGCGGGCGACGCCGTCGGGGACCAGGGTGACGCGGTGGAGCGTGATGTGGGTGGGCGGCCCCGCCCTGATGCCGCCGGAGCCGTCGGGGGTGGTCGATGTCGCGATCCCCGCGCTGCGCAGCATGTCCAGTCCGCCGCACCGCATGCCCCAGCTGGAGTACCCCTGCGGGAGGTACCACGTGTGTCCCGACGGCAGCGCCATCGTGCGTCCTCGCGCGTAGGAACTCGACACCAGACACATGACATTGCGGTGGGTGATGTGTGGCACGTTGGGGATGCTCGGGCCGGTGTGCTCGGCCGGGATCAGGACGACCAGCTCGCGCGGGCTCTGGTAGATGACCCGGATCGCGTCGGTATGAATGCCGGTGATGAACTGACCGGGCAGGTGGCGCAGCGCAAGCCTGACGATCGGCCCGCGGTCGATGGCCGTTTGGGGTCGACGCAACACTGCCAGCGCGTCGAGCTGGTCGGCGGGCACCGGCGCGTTGGCCGCGACCGGCCGCGGCCCGTCGCCCGAACCGAGGACCGGGTGCCAGCCGATCGTGGCCGCCAGCGCCGTCCCGGTCGCGACCACCGCACCGACCGCGAGCAGCCCGATGCGGTGCGACGGCCACCGGCGGCGCTTTGGCACGGGCGCGGTTCCTGCGCCGTTGCTGGCGTAGAGGGCCTGGAGGCGTGCCACCGTTGCAGCCGGCGGCGCGCTGCCGGGCAGCGGCGGGTAGGCGGCCCGTAGGCGTTCGAGGCCGGTCATGTCGTGCTCCGTTCGGGTCGCGGGGGCAGGTGCGCGGTGTCGGCGGTGATGGTCAGCGTCCGTTGGAGGTGGGCGCGGGCGCGATGCAGTCGCGAGCGAACCGTGCCGACCCGCACTCCGAGGGCCAACGCGATCTCTGCGTAGCTGAGGTCGGCCCACGCGTAGAGCAGGAGGACCTCCAGCTGGTCTCGCGGCAGCTCGCGCAACTGTGCCGCCAATACCGGATCGGCCGGGAGTACCGGGGGCGCGACCTCGCTCGTGTCCGGTGCGAACCGGGCGCGCCGAGCACGCGCACGGAGCTCGTCGCGCAGCAGGTTCGTGGCGATCTGAAACAGCCACGCCCGGACCCCGTGTCCCTGGTCGCGAAACCGCGCCCGAGCGGCGAACGCGCGGACGAACGTCTCGGCCGCCAGATCCTCAGCCACGACGTCATCGCCGAGACGGGCGCGGATATACCGCCGGATGGACGCGTGATGACGAACGAACAGCTCGTCAAACGCCGCTGGCTCGCGAAGCGAGCGCCGTAGCGCCTGGATGTCATCGTGGTTCGCCATGCCAAGACTGCAACGCGCAACCGCCGTGCGAGGTTCCCACAACCACGAACGACGCTTCCACAAGGACTCCGACAGGAACCACGCTGTCCAAGCGCCGTGTGGCGCTTCGCGCGGAGGGTGTCGCACAAGCGAGTTGGTGTCGACGCGATCGGTGCCCGGCGGGTTGTCTTGCCGTCTTGCGGCCTCGGATGCGCGCCTACGGGATTTTGATGCGTGTCTGTCCGACCAGTACCCCTGGGTACACGAGGCTGGCGTATGGCCCTGGCCGTGCGCTGACCGTTCGATAGCGCACGACGATCAGGTAGACGCCGCGGCGGTGGTTGTAGCGGCGAACCGTCGTGCGGACGAGGCTGCCCGCCGCGACATTGCGCGAGTAGGCCACCGTGGTGAACGCATGGCCGCCGGCCGGTCGGACCTCGATGTCGTATGCGCTGCGGCCGTCGATGACGGCTCGGCGTGCGCGGAAGCGCACCTCGATTCCTTGGCCTGCCGGGGCCGCGAAGGCGTGTACCGCAGCCCGTAGGTCGGCGACCTGAGGCTGGGGAATCGGTACGAAGCCAGCCACCGCGTTGCAGGCGCCCTTGCGCGCCGTCGTGACGTAGACGCGGCACACGCCGTCGGCGTAGACGACCCGCTGGATCACCTGTGACGCTGGCGTCAGCGCGACATACGCCTCGGCCGGGACGGAGAAGTTGAGCTTCGAGTTGTGGTGGTGGAAGCCGGCTTCGCGCATCAATGGCTCGATGTGCTTTTGCACCACGAGGTATGCCCCTACGCGACCCAGCGGCGACGCTGTCTGCTGCTCCCCGGCGATCCGGTAGGTAAAGCTCCTGGCATTCGGCCCGAGCAGTCCGAAGTCGATCGTCACGTCTGGCGTGACGCAATGGATGACGCGGCCTGCTGGCCCGCGGACCGCGGTGCCAATCGGGACACCGGGGGGGGCACGCTGGTGGCTGAGCGCCGCTCTCGGCATCGGTGTGGAGCGCCACGAAGGCATGGCCGCTGCCATCGAGCGTGAAACACCCGCCGAGCGCACCGAGGGTGACACCGAGCCGCAGCTCGTGAAAGACCTTGCCGCCAGTGATCTGGCCGAGCTTGCCGTCGTACACGCGGCCGACCTGGACACACCCGAACTTGCGGTCGGTCTCCCAGTAGCGCAGTCCCCACGGCAGCCCGCCGCCCGGATCGGCGACATTGCTGGTCAGGAGCTTGACCGTGCCGGAGATCGGGGCGCCCTCGGCGCGACCGGCGATCGGTGCGCCGTCTACGAACGGCACCGGCGACCCCGACGACAACAACGACGTCGCGGCCCACGCCGCCGCGCCTGCCCCGACGACCACGGCCAGGATCGCGACCGCGAACGTCCGGCCGCGCCACCGCCGCTGCTGAGATGTGCGGGGAGCCTCGGCCTTGGCGCGGTCCACCTGACGCCCGGCAGCCGCCTCCAGTTCCTGCCCCAACCGCTCGAACGGAGTCTCGCTTGCCATCAACGTCCTTCCTGCAATCGGGTTCTCAGCGTGCGCAATCCACGGCTCACGCGCTGGCGCACGACGCTCGGCGAGCACTCCAGCCGTACAGCGATCTCCTCGTAGGGCTCACCATCAACATGGCGCGCGATGACCGCGGCGCGCTGGTCGTCGGGCAGGCTCGCCACCGCCTCGACCGCCGGCGTCTCGACCAGTAGCTCAAGCGTCTCCACGTCAGTCTCATCGAGCACCATCGGTTCCATCTCAAGCGCGCGCCGCGCGCGATCCTGCACCTGCCCGCGACGAACCGCCTCCGACAGCGTGTTGCGCGCGATCGCGAACAGCCAGGCGCGCGCCGGCTCCGGCCGAGGCTCGTAACGCGGCACCGCTCGCAGCGCCCCAGCGAACGTCTCCGCCGTCAGATCAAACGCCGACTCGACCTCGAACACCCGGCGACGAAAGTACCCCTGAACCGCATAGACGTGGCGACCATAGAACACGCCAAACGCGCGCGGCTCCTCGCGGGCCAGCACCAGCAGCTCCTCATCACTGACTCGCTCGAGATCCATTCAACCCCTGTATGACCGATCGACCCCATCTGTGACGGCAAGGCGCCCACCTCCACGGTCGGTGTCTCAGTATCTCCGCCTGCGTTGCGCTTCGCGAAAACCGGCACGCGGAGGGCCATGCCCCATCGTGTCCCGATGGAACTCTTGGGAACCTCGAGCGGCTTCACGTCGTATAACGAAGTATGAGATTCGTTCGGTCGTGTGCTCTGACGGCGATCGCTCTCGCGGCGGTTGGGTTCGCGAGTCACACGGCGTCAGGACGATCCGTGGCGTCGGCACCGCTCACGGTGTCGTGCGACAACATCATCGGTTCTTCGAGATGGGCGTCGGTGTCCGACGGTTATCGCGTCGTGCTGGGCGGAAGCGTGTCCGCACCGCGCTCGTACTTTCGTAAGCCCGCCGTGTTGAAGGGCCCCAGATGGCTGCGCTGGATCAAGGCCGGGCTCGTCGTCCACGCCGGTCGAGGCCCAGTGACCGTCACGCTGCCGAACGCCTGGCGGGGACGCGCGGCCATTACCTGGGGCAACGGCCTCCCCGCTGTCAACACACTTCAGATCGCCACGTGCGACCCAGCCCCGAATGCATGGAACGGCTACGCCGGCGGCATCCTCATCCGTTCCCGGTCGGCCTGCGTCCCGCTTACCTTTCGCATCGGCACCCACTCAAAGACGCTCAGGTTCGGGATCGGTCGACACTGCGGCGCGCCGTAACCGGCCGCACGGCAGTGCTGAGAGTGCTCCTATGGCGCGATCAGGAGCACGGGGCGGGATCAGTTGGCTGCGCTTGGCGCCGCCGGTCCGCCGTCGACCCTCCACCGGAACTCCTCGGCGAAGTCCAACGTGCACGGCGGGCAGACCCAGTGGTATCCGGCTCCGCGCTCTTGCTCCTCGGTTGTCGCGTAGCCCTCGGTCAGCACGTCGTCGTGTTCGGAGATGAAGCGGCGGTGCTCCTCTGAGTAGTTCGGGTCCATGAACTTGGCCCAGCAGAACTCGCAGTGGTCGTGCTCCGACTCCTTGCTCTTGGCTCGATAGCGGGTGAACACGAGTCGTGTTCCGGGCGGCAAAGAGCGTTCTTGACCCGTCCGCCGCCAATCGTCGGGTGCTACAGGCACGACAGGATCGTAGGGCGGGCTGGGCACTGAGGTGGGCTCCTCCTCTGCGCGATGACCGAAAGTGCGCCGACGATCCGCCGGTGATAGCTCGTGGGGGCCACAATTTTGGCGACGATGTGGTCTGCGAGTGTCCTCCGTGAGTGTTGCGGCGCTCGGATCGCCTTGTCACATTCGCGCGCGAGCTCGAAAGTACGTACATGGCCCGTTCGGACGCTGAGATGCTTTTGGGGAACGCCGACGGGTTCGCTGCGTTCTACCGGTGCCATGAGGATGCGGTGTTGGGGTTCTTCGTTCGTCGAGTCGGGCGTGGGGATCTGGCTGCTGATCTGACCGCAGAGACGTTCGCCGCGTTGCTGGCCGGGAGGGATCGGTTTGATCCGCAGTTGGGCGATGCCCGCGGCTGGCTGTTCGGGATTGCGCGCAAGGTGTTGGTGCGCAGTCTCGAGCGTGGTCGTGTCGACGACGAGATGCGTCGTCGCCTTGGGATGGAGCCGATCGAGCTGCTCGATGAAGACCTTGCTCGGATAGATCAGCTCGGCGCAACGCCGGCGCTTGAGGCGCTCGGCGCGCTTCCTCGCGAACAGGTGGACGCGATCGATGGTCGCGTCCTACAACAGCGCAGCTACGACGATCTCGCGGCCCAGCTGGAGTGCTCTGCGAGCGTGGTTCGCCAGCGCGTCAGTCGTGGACTGCGAACGCTGCGCGACACACTGGGAGAGATGCGATGACCCGGCTACCCCAACTCGAACGCGCGCTGCACGATGCCGCGCGTCGCCTGGACACGACCCCCACGCCGCCGCGTCGCCGGCGATCTGGTTTGCGTCGCTCTCGTGGTCTCGCGGTCGCGCTCCTGGTGCTCGTCGGTGGTGGCGCTGCCGTCGCAGCGACGACCACCGGCCTATTGAGCACTGGACCGCCAGTCCCGGCCGACCGCCACCACGGGGTCGTCGTCTCGACATCGCACGGCTTCACGCTTGCTCATCTCCGAGTGCCTGATCCCGACGGAGGACTACCGTGGGCGGTCGCGACCGCCCAAGCGAGTAGCAGCATCCCGCACCACTCCTCCACAACATCTCCCTTGCTGTGCGTCTACGTCGGGCGCGCCCAGAACGGCACGCTCGGCGTCATCGGCCAGGACGGCGTGTTTCATGACGACGGACTCTTCCACCCGCTGAACCCCGGCTCCCAGGCCAGCTTCGCGTGCTCGACATCAATCGAGCCGTTCGTCATCTACAGCCTCGGCCCCGCGATCCCCGCCAGCGGCTACACCGGCGCACCCGGCACACCAATCGGTGGCTGCCGCGAGCGCGTCAACCTCAACGGTCCGACCGTCTCCCCGCAAACCCGCAAGCGCCTGCGCCACGTCCCAGAATGTCCCAAGGCCGACATGCGCGTCGTCGTCGCCGGCTACGCCGGCCCTCAGGCCAAGACCATGACCCTCACCGTCGGCACCACCCGCCAAACCATCGGGCTCCAGCCCGACGACGACGGCGCCTACATCTTCGTGGTCCGACCCCCCGCCGACGGCAGCCGCCCGAAACTCACCCTCACCGAACGAGACGGCACGACCTGCGATCCGATCCCCGCCTCACCCGGCGACACCCCCTGCACGCACTAGCCGCGTAGCCCGCAACCTCCTCGGCGAATTCCGTATCGGCCACTACTCCCTTGCGCGATTTGCGACACGTCGCGTGTCTGGTGATACAACGCTGAGAATGGTCGACAGCGACGAGCATCCGCCCTACGGCTTCGACAGGGGGAAGCTCCCGAAGGGCTGGGCGTACCCGCTCAAGCGGTCGCAACTCGACGCGGCGCTGGAAGCCGCCGGAGCCGTCGAGCGGATCTTCACGGTTCGCTACATGGTCGCCCAAGGATGGGCCCAAGGACAGGTTCCGGTTGCCCCTCTGGACGTCGTCTACAACGGACTGTCGAGCCGGAACTACGCATCGGGCAAGGTGTCGATCACGGTCTCCGCCGTCCCGACCGACCAACGAGCCGTTGTCTCGGCGGCCATCCTGCGCGTACTTGCCGATGTCGCCGAATGGATCGCCGCCACCGCCCAGCGGAGCGCGACGTGGCGAGACACAACCCATGCGCTCTATGTGGACATCAGCGACGGCGAGGCGTCGATGACTGATGGGTCACCGCGCTACAAGACGCGCCGAAACTGACCTCAGCGCACCAGTTGTGCGTTGCGCGATTTGCGCAACACGCGGTTCCAGGACTTGTGCTTTGCGTGATCGCGGGGAGCGGCGTCGCCCGATGGCCGGCCCGCACCCTTCCCGTTGGCGTAGTGCGGGCCGGCATCGCTAGATCCCAGCCTCAGCACGCCCCCAATCGCTTCAGCCCACTTCTCAGTCCCCGACACCCCCAGCTTCATCTTCATCCAGCCAACTTCAGCATCGCCACGCACCGACCGAAGCCGCAGTCTCAACCCCGATTGCCACCTTCAACCCCAGGTCAACTAGAGCCTCACTGAACAGCTGCACAGATATGCACCAGTTGGTGCGAGGGGTGGATGCCCCGATTGCCGGGGGGGTTGATCGGGGGTCCGGCGACATGGAGGCGTGCTGGGCTCATTGATCGCCGTTCGGGAACCGCTTTCCGGTTGCGCTTGGCCCTACTCGTTGGGGGTGATTCCCGCGCTGGCGCGACATCCGAGTATGGGCTTGTTGCGTATCGGGATCGGCGGATCGGGCTTCGGTCGTCTCGCGGGGCGGGTGGGGTGATGTTGTCGATCGGGAAGATCGCGGCGGGTCCGGCGGCGGCGAGGTATTACCTTGATCAGGTCGCGCGGGGCCGGGAGGATTACTACGCGGGTGAGGGGGAGGCGCCGGGCCGGTGGGTCGGATCAGCGAACGGTCGTCGCGGGGTTGTCGGGCCCGAGGCGTTCACCGAGCTGCTGGCCGGGGGTGGGTTGCGCCAGCCGACCCGGGAGGGCGCGGTCGCGGGGTTCGATCTGACGTTCCGCGCGCCGAAGTCCGTCAGCGTCCTGTGGGGGCTCGGGTCGCCGGAGCAGGCGGACGCGTTGCGCGCGGGGCATGACGCCGCGGTCGACGAGGCGTTGGGGTACTTGGAGCGCGAGGCGTGCCGGGCGCGCCGCGGTCATGCCGGCGCCGTCCAGGTCCCAGGCACTGGGTTCGTCGGGGCGGCGTTCATGCATCGCGCCTCACCCGCCGGTGACCCGTTGCTGCATTCCCATGTCGTCGTGGGCAATCTCACCCAGGGACCGGACGAGCGCTGGACCGCGTTGGATGCTCGGCACTTGTATCGCCATGTCAAGACGGCGGGTTACCTGTATCAGGCGGTGCTGCGCCGCGAGCTGACCGAGCGCCTCGGACTGGAATGGACTGCGGTTGACCGTGGGGTCGCGGACATCCGCGGCGTTCCGCGCGGGGTGATCGAGCATTTCTCCCGGCGCCGCGCGCAGATCCTCGAGCACATGGCCCAGCATGGCGGCCGGTCGGCGGCATCGGCGCAGATCGCCGCTCTGGAGACCCGCCAGGCCAAGCAGGACATGCCACTCGATCGGCTACGCGCCGATTGGCGCTCGCGCGCCGAAGAGCACGGCCTGACCGCACGCGTCGTCGAGCGGATCTTCCGGTCGCGCAGTCGGATGGTTCCGCTGACCCAGCCGGTGGCATCCGAGGCGCTGACCCGGAAAGCGAGTGTGTTCGGGCGCCCGGAGCTGCTGCAGGCGCTCGCCGCAGCGCAACCGGCCGGGGCGGGAGTCCGCGAACTGGAGCGCCTGGCCGACCTGGCTCTCGCGGACCGGGAGGTGGTGGCGTTACGGGATGGGCCGGCACCGGCGGGGCTGACCGAACCGCGGTTCACGACCCGCGAGCTGCTGCGGATAGAGCGCGAGCTCCTCGACGGCGCCCAGGGGCGGCGCAAGAGCGCCGCCGCGATCGCCGGCGCCGACACCGTCATCGCCGCCCTCGCGGAGCGGTCGCTCAGCGACGAGCAAGCGAGCGTGGTTGTCGACCTGTGCCGCCAGGGTGAGGGTGTCGCGGTGGTGCGGGCGCCGGCGGGGACCGGCAAGACGTTCGTCCTGGACGCGGCGCGTGAGGCCTGGCAGGCCAGCGGCATCGAGGTGGTCGGGTGCGCGCTGTCGGCTCGCGCTGCGCTTGAGCTCAGCGACCAAGCCGCGATCGACACCGTCACGATCGCCACCCTCCAGCACCGCATCGAACGCGGCTTCGAGCTGCCCCACCACGGAGTGCTCGTCGTCGACGAGGCCGGGATGGTCGGCACCCGTGACCTCGCGAACCTCGCCGACGCCGCCGACCGCGCGGACGCGAAACTCGTGCTGGTCGGCGATGACCGGCAGCTGCCAGAGATCCAGGCCGGCGGCGCATTCCGTGCCCTTGCTGACGACCTCGGAGCGTTGGAGCTGCGCGAGGTTCGCCGCCAACGCCAGGCATGGGACCGCCAAGCATTGGAGGAGTTGCGCAACGGGGAGGTGGAGCGCTGGGCTCGCGCGTACCGCGCCCAAGGGCAGATCACGATCGCCGCGAGCGCGGAGGCGACCCGCGCCGCTCTGGTCAACGACTGGTCGCGCGCCGACGGTGACCGCCTCATGATCGCCGGGCGCCGGGAGGATGTCGCCGATCTCAATCAGCGTGCCCGCGAACTCAGGCAGGCCCGCGGCGATCTGGGCCATGACGAGATCGAGGTCGCCGGTCGCGCGTTTGGCATCGGCGACCGCATCATCGGACTGCGCAACGACCGCAGCGTCGGGATCCTCAACGGCCAACGCGGCATCGTCGAAGCGATCGACCCCGACCGCGAGAGCCTGCAGGTCCAACTGGATCAGGGCGAGCAGATCGAGATCCCCGCCGCTTACCTCAAAGCCCGCCGGCTGGACCACGGGTACGCGATCACTGCCCACCGCGCCCAGGGGGCGACCGTCGACCGCACGTTCGTGCTCGGCAGCCAGGAGCTTTACCGCGAATGGGGCTACACCGCCCTGTCCAGACACCGCGACGAGGCAAGGTTCTACATCGCCCGCGCCGACATCGACCTCGACCGCGACATAGCACCCCAGGTCGACCCCGTCATCGCCGGCATCGAGCGACTCATCGGTCGCAGCCACGCCAAAGACCTCGCCATCGAGTCGCTGCCCGAACTGGACCGCGACGAGCTCGAACGCGACCGCACGCGACTCCGTAAGACCATCGAGCGCGACCCGCCACCCGACGACCTGCAACGCCGCGAGCTCGATGACGAGATCGAACGCGCGACCATCGCGCTGCACGAGGCCCACGAACGACAACGCATGGTGCGCAAAGACCGCGAGCGGCTGCGCTGGCGCGAACGCCAACAGCGCGCCGACCTCGACAACATCCTCGAACAGAACCTCGAATACCAGCGTGCCCAGAACGAGCACCTCCAGAACGCGATCGCCCAACGCGAGATCGCCGACACCCGCGATCAGCGCTGGCTGGACGATCGCCGCCCGACCGTCGAGCGCCTCCTCGCCGTCGAGCAGGAGGTACAGGCCCGCGACACGATCGACCGTCAGGCCGAACGACGGGTCCACGCCCTGAGTCGCGAACACCAACATCGCGACCGACCGCTCGAGTCGCATGACCTCGCGCCAGACGTCGTGGCGCACGACGCACACCCGCTCGATCTCGACCCCTACCACTGGACGCCGCCCCCACCGCCGCCACCACCGCGACACCACCGCCCACGGGAGGTCGGCATCGACCTCCACGACCTGGACCTCGGACGATGAACGAACACCCGCGCACCAACGGCCACGACCGCGGGGAGGCGCACGACCGCCTCGACGAACTTCTCACTTCCGACCAACTCGCCCGGCTCCTGTGCGTCAGCAAGTCGACCGTGGAGGACTACGCCCGCCGTGGCCTTCTGCCATCGCTCAAGCTCGGCCGCCACCGCCGGTTCGTGCGCTCCGACGTACTCCACGCCATCGATGACCTCCGCGGAGGGACGACCGATCACCGATCGTGAGGGCGCTGGGGAGCTTGACGCCGGCGTTGACAGCGTGCTGCGGTCGAGTCACAAACCGAGTCGGTTTGGTACCCGCGAGTGGTACCCGTGACGACTTGAGCCCGTATCCATCATCGCTCAGACGCCAAATACCATCCGATTTCCAGCAGTTTCTTCGAAGCGGACGACGGGGCTCGAACCCGCGACCTTCGGCTTGGGAAGCCAACGCTCTACCAGCTGAGCTACGTCCGCGCGGACGCGAGTCTACGCCACGTTCAGTGGTCTTTGGCCCGTGTGTGGGCGTGCAGAGCCGGCACCTTTCGGGTGACGGTGCGCTGCAACCTGGCGCCGGTCCCGCTCGGCACGCTGGAGGCCAGCGTGATCGCGAGCTTGGCCGTGCGAAGCTTTGTGAACGTTGCGGTGAAGCGGCTGGAGACGGTCAGACCGACGGTCGACGTCGTCCCGGCCTTGACCGTGAACGAGGAGCGGTTGAGCCCGGTCCCGTGCTTCCTGCCCGCCACCAGCAGCGACGCGCTGATCTGGCCGCGGCAGGCGCCGACGCCGGGCGAGCAACTCAGGCCGTAGCCGCTGACGAGCCGGTAGCGACCGTGGGAGATCGTGATCTTGGCGACGCCGAGGCGCACGAGCTTGGCGCTACGAGCCGGAGCGTTCGGAGTTGTCACCGGCACGTCGGGAGTCGTCGCCACCGCCGGGTTGCCGACGGTCAGCGCCTGCGCGGCCGAGCCCGAGCCGTGGCACAGCCACTGGTGGCCGGTGAAGCTCGGCGCCGAGCAGCCGCGGTTGTCGGTCACGCGCACGCTCGCTGTATAGATCCCGTCGGTCGCGTAGATGTGGGAGACCTTCGCGCCGCCGTTCGCGGCCGCCGTGCCGTCGCCGAAGTCCCAGTCGTAGCGCACGACCGTGCCGTCGGGGTCGATGGTCTTCGACGCATCGAACGTCGTCGGCGATCCGGGCGCGCCGATCGCGGCGGTGAAGCCCGCGACCGCAAGCTCGTCGGGGGAGACCGTGACGGTCTGGCCGAACGTCGCCGCGGCGGCGCCGGCCGGCGCCTTCGGCGTCAATCCGCCGGTCGCCCCGATGTCGAACTGGTTGACGACCGCGCCGGCCGGCACGTACGCGGAGTGGCCGTCGGGCGAGATCGCGAGCTGGCCGGCGAACTGGGGGCTGAAGCTGCGCGTGGCGGGCGACTGCGCGGTGAGCGCGCCGGCCGAGCTCAGCGAGTAGAGATAGAGGTCGGTCGCCGATCCGCTGACGTAGACCGAGCGGCCGTCGGGGCTGACGGTGACATACAGCGGCGAGGCCGGACCGGGCACCGCGCCACCGACCGCGGTCAGCGCGCCACCGGCGCCGATCGCCAGCACCCGGACGCCGGCCGGCGTGCCGACGACCAGGAAGCGGCCGTCAGCGGTCATGCCCAGCGCGTCGCCCGCGCCGCCGACCGCCGTCGTGGCGTTCGCGCCCGCCTTCGCGACGAGCAGGCCGCCGGGGGTGACGTCGAAGCTGTCGATCCCATCGAGCTGTGAGCTCGCATAGGCGCTCGTGCCGTCGGGTGTGACCACGATGTCGGTCGCGAACGGCACGGCCACCGATGCCGGCGACTTCGGCGCAAGCGTCCCACTGGCGGTCACCGTGTACTGATGGATGCCGCCCGACCCGTGGTCGGCGACGTACAGGCTCTGGAGGTCCGGGCTCAGCGCCTCGCCCTCGGGCTGGGAGCCGGAGCCGGTTGCCTGGCCGCTGGAGAATGTCACCTTTCCGTCAGGCGCGACCGACGCACTGGCGACGAACTGGTCGTTGTACATCGGCGCGTACAGCCGCGTCTGGTTGGGCAGCTCGACGAGCCACGACGGCGACGACTGGCCCGGGGCCTGCACGCTGCCGGGGCTCAGCGCGGTCAGCAGGCCGGTCGGGCCGGCCGCGAATTGGTAGAGGTCGGAGGTCGCGCCGCTGTAGACGAACGCGCCGTTCGCCAGAGCTCCGGAGACCGGTATGGCGCAGCTGAGGAGGGCAAGGGCTATGAGGAATCGGCGCATGGGATGAACCTACGAGCCGTCGGGGCGCTGCGAAATGAGGCAGACCGTCGTCGTGTATGGCGGAAAACCGTCGTCGTGTGACGAGCCGCGGGGTCGCCCGTAGTCCCCCCAACGACCCACCGCCCCAGGAGACCCCATGCGACGACTGATCACCCCCGTGGCCATCACGACCGCCCTCATCGCCGCCGGCGCGCTGAGCAGCGCATCGGCCGAGCAGATGACCCCGACCACCACCACACCTCGGCTGCTCTCGGTCAACGGCATCGCCGACGCCATCGTGCGCTCCAACTCGACCAAGGCCCTGTTCGTCTCGACCTACCGCGTCCAGCTGCTCGCCGCGCTCGACGACGCCTCGGCCAAGGCGACCGCGTTGGCGGCCAAGGAGGGCGTGACGCTCGGCGCGATCCAGACGATCACCGAGGAGACCGTCTCGCCGACCGGCGACTGCGACGGGCCGATGTTCGCCGACGGCATGGTGTCGGCCAGGGCTCCGGCCTCGACGAAGCGCGCACCGGTCAAGCACCACCACAACGCGATCAAGAAGACGAAGGCCAAGGTCCGCACCACCGCGGTGATGGCCTCTGACAGCCCCGAGAACGACGTCTACCCGTGTGACGTCGGCGCCACGGTGACCGTCGCGTACGCGATCTCGTAGCCAGCGAGTGCGGCGGCGCGGTCGGGCTACCAGGCCTGGCCGCTGCCGCAGCACGGGCAGCTGACCGAGGTCGAGACCGGGGCCTCGAACTGCTTGCCACAGGCACACGCGTAGGTCGCGTTGTCCTTCGGCCCGCCGGACTCGCGCCAGCGGCGCTCGTCGCGCAATTCGCGGGCTCGCGCGTCGGTCACCGTGGGGGCAACGACGTGCAACCGGCGGGCAGGACGCCGATCAACGGTCGGACGAGTTGGGAGTACGCGCATGGCCATCAGGAAGAACGCCCCAGCAGCGAGAAGGTTTCTCTCATGGAGTCGGATTGGCTTCAGCTTCTCTTTAGCTTAATGTTGGCCAGCTGGACGAACAGCCCATCCTGCGATACTTCGGCCGGTCCATGGACCCGTCTCGCAAGCGCAGGATCAGGCTCGTCGTGGCGCTCAGCGCCGCCGTCCTTCTGGCCGGCGCGCTCGTGTACACGAGCTTCAGCGCTGCCAGCGCGGCCGTGACCCCGAAGAAGCTGCTCGCCGTCGCGACCCCCGGGCGGACCTACCAGCTGACCGGCAAGGTCGTCGACGGCTCGATTCGCCACAGCGGGTCGACGCTGCTGTTCCGCGTCAAGGACCGCGCCGACACGACCTCGGTCCCGGTCGCCTACGAGGGCGCCGTTCCTGATCCGTTTCGCAACGGCCGCGAGATCATCGTCACCGTCCGCAAGGGCTCCGGTGGGCAGTTCGTCGGCGAGCGCGACTCGCTGATCACCAAGTGCCCGTCGAAGTTCACCGACAAGACCTCGGCCTGACGCGATGGCGGTCCTCGGGCGCGCCTGCCTGATCATCGCGTTCGTCGTCGCGCTCTACGGGGTCGGCGCCGCGCTCTACGGAACCCGGCCCGGCCAGCGTCGCTGGGCCGACTCGGCACGCCGCGCGGTCTACACGCTGGCCGCGCTGCTGACGATCGCGTTCGTGATCCTCGAGGGCGCGTTTCTGACCTCGGACTTCTCGTTCGGCGTCGTGGCGAGCCACTCGTCGACGACGACGCCGCTTCTCTACCGCGCCGCGGCCGCGTGGTCGTCGCAACAGGGCTCGCTGCTGCTCTGGGCGTGGCTGCTGTCGATGTGGTCGAGCCTCGTCCTGTACCTGACGCGCAACCGCCTGCGCGAGATCACGCCGTGGGCGACCGGCGTGCTGATGGGCTTCGCGTCGTTCTTCGTCGGGCTCGTCGTGTTCGCCGAGTCGCCGTTCTACGAACTGGCGCGCGCGCCGGCCGAGGGCGTCGGCCTGAACCCGCTGCTGCGCTACCCGTCGATGATGATTCACCCGCCGATGCTCTACAGCGGCTACACGCTGTGCGCGGTGCCGATGGCGTTCGGGATCGGCGCGCTGATGGCCCGCCGCGTCGACGCCGAGTGGATCGCCGCCACGCGGCGCTTCGCGCTCGCCGCTTGGCTGTTCCTCGGCATCGGGATCGTGCTCGGCGCACGCTGGTCCTACGTCGAGCTCGGCTGGGGCGGCTACTGGGGGTGGGACCCGGTCGAGAACGCGTCGCTGATGCCGTGGCTGATCTGCACCGCGTTCATCCACTCGATCATGATCCAGGAGAAGCGCGGGATGCTGCGGATGTGGAACGCATCCCTGTGCCTGGCCACCGGGACGCTGGCGATCGTCGGCACGTTCCTTGTGCGCTCGGGCATCATCGACTCGATCCACGCGTTCGTCGAGCAGGGCAACGGGATCGCCTGGTCGTTCACCGCGCTGATCGCGATCTGCACCGTCGGCTCGATCGCGCTCGTGTATTCGCGCCGCTCGATCCTCAAGTCCGAGCACCGCCTCGACTCGCTGCTGTCGCGCGAGGCGCTGTTCCTGTTCAACAACCTGCTGCTCGTCGCGCTGTGCTTCGTCGTCTTCTGGGGAACGTTCTTCCCGCTGATCTCCGAGGCGCTGACCGGCACGAAATCGACCGTCGGGCCGCCGTGGTTCGCGCGCTACACCGTGCCACTGGCGATCGTGCTCGCCATCGTCAGCGGCCTCGGTCCGGTGATCTCGTGGCGCCGCGCGACGTGGTCGAACCTCAAGCGCAACCTGCTCGCTCCGCTGATCGTCACCACGATCACGCTCGTCGCGGTGCTCGCGTTCACCAACGCCGGCGACAGCCCGCTCGCCGTGGCGATGTTCTGCGCCGGGGCGTTCGTCGTCGCCTGCGTCGGCCAGGAGTTCTGGCGCGGGACGAAGGCACGCAAGGCGATCAGCGGCGAGCGCCTGCCACGCGCGCTGGTGTCGCTGGTCGGGCGCAACCGCCGGCGCTACGGCGGCTACCTCGTCCATCTCGGCGTCGCGGTGCTGTTCATCGGGATCGCCGCGTCGTCGGCCTTCCAGCACTCGATCACCCCGACCCTGCGGCCCGGGCAAAGCGCGACGGTCGGCGGCTACGTCGTCAAGTACGTGCGTGCAACGTCGGGGCTCAAGGTCGCCAACGGCCGGCTCGAGAACATCTCCCTCGGGAGCGACGTACGCGTGTCCAAGGACGGGACGTTCGTCACCGCGATGCACACCGAGCGCGACTATTTCCCGACCGCCGGGACCGGCGGCCCCGTCTCGCAGTACTTCACCGGCAATCAGACGAGCGAGGTCGGGCTGAAGGCCGGGCTGCTGCATGACATCTGGATCGACGTCAACGACACGAATGTCGGCTCGCTGATGGGGATCATCCGCAAGGGCGACAGCGTCTTCTCGGGAGCGAGCGCGATCCCGCGAGCACAGTACGAGGCGGCGCTCGGCACGGCACTCCAGGGCATCGTGGCCCGATACAAGCGCTTCCCGCCGCCGGTGCAGTTTCGGATGCTGATCTCGCCGATGGCAACGTGGATCTGGCTCGGGGCGATCATCGTCTTCCTCGGCGGCCTGACCTCGCTGTGGCCGCCGGCCCGTGGCCAGACACGGCGCGCGCGGGCGGAGTACAAGGCCCGCGTCGCGCAGGATCTCGGTAGCAGCGCCCGCGCGTAGCGGGTCCCGCGATGAACGTCGTCGTCCTGTTGACGATCGTCGCCGTGCTCGTGGCGACCGTGTGGGCGATCAGTGGTCCGCTGCGCCGGTCCGGTGAGGAGGACCCGGCGCAGGTGCGGCGAGCGATCAAGCGGGCCGAGCTCGAGGCTGCGCGCGAGGCCAAGTACCGCGAGATCCGCGACACCGACCTCGACTGGCGCACGGGCAAGCTCTCCGACGAGGATCACGCGGCGATCGAGCGCACGCTGCGCGCCGAAGCCGTCGAGATCCTGCATGCGCTGGATCAGCTCGGAGATGAGTAACATCCCGTAGCCATGGATACGATCGACTCAGTCATCCAGGTCGCCCTTTCGGTTGCGCTGATCCTGCTGATCCTCATGCACTCGGGCAAGGACGCCGGTCTGTCCGGCGCGTTCGGCGTGGGCACCGGCCAGGGCTCGCTTGGCGGCGGTTCGCTCGTCGAGCGCAACCTGAACCGCTGGACGATCGGCTTCGCGATCGCGTTCGCGGTCAACACGATCCTCCTGCTCAAGGCCCCCTGGGCCTAGCGCATGTCGGCCGACACGGCTGAGGAGCTCGCCGGCCTACGGGCGGCGGGACGCGTCGTCGCGCGCGCGCTGCAGGCGATGCGCGAGGCGGTGGCGCCCGGAGTGACGACCGCGGAGCTCGACGAGATCGCGGCCGAGGAGTTCCGCCGTGCCGGCGCCCGCTCGGGCCCGCGGCTCGACTACGACTTCCCGGGCGCGACGTGCATCAGCGTCAACGACGAGGCGGTCCACGGGATCCCCGGATCGCGGCGGCTGCTCGACGGCGACCTGGTCAAGCTCGACGTCACCGCCGAGCTCGACGGCTTCTACGCCGACGCCTGCATCACCGTTCCGGTCGGCACCGCCTCGCCGGCCGCCCTGCGGCTCGTCTCGACGGCCGAGCGCGCGCTGGCCCGCGGGCTGCGCGCGGCGGTCGCCGGCGCGCCGCTCAACGCGATCGGCGCCGCGGTGCAGCAGACGGTCGAGCTCGCCGGCCACAGCGTCTGCACCGAACTCACCGGCCACGGCATCGGCCGCCGCATCCACGAGCCGCCCGACGTCCCCAACCACCACGTCGCCGCGCTGACCCAGCCGCTGACCGAAGGGCTGGTCATCACGATCGAGCCGATCATCGCCGCCGGTCGCGGTGCGGTCGTGGGGGAGGACGACGGCTGGACCGTGCGCACGGTTGACGGCTCGTTGAGCGCCCACGCCGAGCACACGATCGTCGTGCGCGCCGGTGCGCCGCCACTGGTCTTGACCGCGTCTAGGGCGCGCTACACCGTCTGGCCGGTCACCCGGAACCCCTGCGCCCGCAGCGCCGGGCAGACGACGCCGGTGGCAAAGCGCCGCCGGTAGAAGTTCGTTTCGCTGACCAGGCGCTGCGCAGATGTCAGCGCGTCGGTGGCGCTGAGCACACGCAGCACCGAGTCCGTGAAGCGTACGTCGAGCACAGGCCGCGAGATCTGGCCGTCCTCGATCAGGTACGTGCCGTCGCGGGTCGTTCCGGTGAGCATCGTTCGCTGGCCGTCGACGACGTTGACGTACCAGAGGCGCGTCACGAACAGCCCGCGTTCGATCCCGCGCGCACAGCTCGTCGAGGTCGTCGGCGTCCCCGCCGGCGAGCACGAGGTTCGTCGTGCCCGGCCCGCGGGGCGAGCCGCCCGGCTGCGTGCAGTGACCGGTCGAGACGGTGCCGGCCGGGCCCTGGGCGGCCGAGCGGCGGTCGTGGACGACGCGCCGTGCGACGCCGTCCTCGATCAGCGTGATCGGTGCCTTCGGCGTTCCGTCGGCGTCGAACGCGCGCGGCAGCGTGCCCGCGAACCATGGATCGTCGGAGACGGTGATCAGCGGCGCCGCAACCTGCTCGCCGAGGCGCTCGCTGAGCGCGCCGCGGCCCTCGACGTGGTCGAGGCCGTTGAACGCCGTCGTGCCGAGGAAGTTGAGCAGCTCGCCGACCGCGTCGGCCGCCAGCACGACCGGATACTCGCCGGGGTCAAGCGCGATCGCCTCCTCGCGCGGCGCGGCCTCGAGTGCCCGCCGCGCGACCGCTTGGGCATCGAGCGCGCTGACCGAGACGCCGGCCGCGGCGCCCCAGCCCGAGCGCCCGTCCGTGTCGCGGGCGATGACCTTCATGCCCGCGTCGGTGACCCGATCGATGGCCCGCACGCCGGTACTCGACGCGATCGCCGTCGTCACCTCGCCGGCCGTCCAGACGCCGAATGCCTCGAGGCCTTCGCCGTCGACGACCTCGAACGCGGTTTGCAACGCAGCGCCGGCCAGGGCCGGATCCTGGTGCGCGGTCGGCGGGTCATGTCCCTCATGAGCGCGGTAGGTCGCCGGCGCAGGGAGCCCGATGTCGGCGGCGCCGTCGGCGCCACCCAGCCGCGCCGCGGCCTGCGCGGCGCCACGGGCACGGCCGGTGGTCTCGCGCAGCGCCTCGTCGTCGCCGCGGTTGGTCGACGCGCTGCCGGTCGCGCCGTCGATCAGGCACAGCACGTCGATCTCGACGTCGTCGATGCTCGTCGCCTGCGTGGGCCGTGACCGGGCGAAGCGCGACAACAGCGACCGCTCGCGGGTCACCGTGACCTGGCCGTCGCCGCCGAGGACGCCGAGTGCACGCTGCGCCAGGTCGAGCTCGTCGCTCATGCCACGCCGACCTGCACGTCGGCAAAGCGCGCGGGTGCGGCCCCGTGGCTGACCGCCATGATCTGGCCGGGCTCGCCCTTGCCGCAGTTCGTCAGGCCCCACAGGGTCCAGGCCTCGAGGGAGCCGACGGACTCGAAGGCCACCCCAGAACTGCGGCGTGACCCCGGCGTAGGAGGGGTTGCGGATCAGCCCGCGCAGCTCTCCGTCGCGGATCTCGCGGCCGAGCTCACAGGCGAACTGGAACTGCAGGCGCCGGTCGTCGATCGACCACGAGCGGTTGGTCTCCATGTAGATCCCGTGCTCGACGCCGGCGATCAGTCTGCTCGAGCGTTCCGCCGTGGCCCGGCTCGAGGTTGATGTTGGTCATTCGCACGATCGGCTGGCGCGCGAAGCCGTCGGCGCGCGCACAGCCACCCGACGACGACCGTCCGATCGCGGCGGCGCTCTCGCGGTTGCTCAGCGCGGCGCGCAACACGCCATCGGAGATCAGGGGCGTGCGCGCCGCGGGCACGCCTTCGTCGTCCCAGCCGAATGTGCCCAGCCCACCGGGCGTGGTTGCGTCGGCGGTGACGTTGAGCTCGTCGGAGCCGTAGCGCAGCGAACCGATGTCGTCGGGCGAGACCCAGCTCGTGCCCGCGTACGACGCTTCGCCGAGCAGGATGCGGTCGAGCTCGAGCGCATGGCCGATCGACTCGTGGACCTGGAGTGCGACCTGCTCGCCGTGCAGGACGAGCGTCGTCTCCTCGCGCGGACACACCGGCGCGCTGAGCAGCGCGATGACCTCCTCGGCGACCCGCGGCGCCTGCCCCGCGAGGTCCAGGGCGCGCACATTCTCGAAGCCGGCCTGGGCCATCAGCCCGCCATGGGCGCTGGGGAACGAACGGACCGCGAGCTCACCGTCGGCCACCGCGATCGCCTGGATGCCGGCGCCGCACTCGGTGATCGTCTGCGTGTACGCCACGCCGTCGGTGCTCGCGAACGCCGTCGTCAGTCGCCGTGCGTTCATCCCGGCCCAGCTGTGGACGATCCGCGGGTCACCCGACAGCGGCGCCGCGGCGGCCATCAGGAGGTCGAGCCGCGCGTCGACGCTCAGCGCGAACGGATCCTCCTGCCATGGCGACTCCCAGTGCCCACCGGCTGATGCCACGACCGGGGCGATCGCCGTGGTCGCCCCGGCGGGCTGGGCCTCGGCGATCTGCAGCGCGCGGCCCAGCGCGCGCTGGGCTCCGGCGGCGCTGATGTCGTGGGTGCCCGCGAAACCCCAGCCGCCACCGATCCGCACCCGCACGCCGATTCCGTCGGTCTCCTGGGCCGCGATCTCCTCGGGGCGCCCGCCGCGGACGCTGACGTCCTCGCTGCGCGTGTGGACTCGCCGGGCCTCGGCGTAGGCGCAGCGCCCCTGGGCCTGGTCCATGAGATCGGTGAGCAGGGCAAGCATGCGCTCTGCTCACCCTACAAATTGGCCGCCCGGCGACGAACGCGGCGCCCCGCCGGAGGTCGGGCGCCGCGTCGTAGGGCTATGGGGTACCTCGACGCGTCGCTGCTGCGGCGCCCCGGTTGCCTACCAGGACTGGCTGGCCGGGCAGGAGCCGGTGCTCGCCGGAGCACAGCTGCGGCTGATCAAGCCAGTGTTGCTGCGAACGATCGTGTAGGTGACGCCGGACTTCGAGAGCGCGGCGATCGTGTAGCCGGTCGCCGACGCGGCCGTGACGGCGACGCCGCCGATGGCCGGAGCGTTGTCCTGCAGCGGCAGACCGGTGGAGGTCGTGCCGTTCTGGGTCAGCTGGACGATCGTCTTGCACGACGTGTAGTCGGTGGCGTCGGCGTAGCACGACTCGACCTGCGAGACGAGGTTACGCGCGTTGGACTTGGCCGAAGCGTCCTGGCCCTTCTTCTGCTGACCCAGGAAGGTCGGCAGGGCGATCGCGGCCAGAATGCCGATGATCAGGATGACAACGAGGAGCTCCACGAGGGTGAAGCCTTCGTCGCGGGCAGCGCGGGTACGAAGAGGATGCATGTAGTTGGCCCCCATAGCCAGTGTTAGTACTCGGTTAGCAAGCGTCTGGCGGGGTACTCGGCACGACAGCGCAGACCTTCAGCGCGGCGGTCGAACGTGCGTCCAGTCGGACGCTCGCTCAGTCGTCGTGGGCGGCGCGCTTGGCCGCCTTCTTCTCGGCCCGCTGGGCCTTCTGCTCGTCGACCTTGACCTTGGCGTCGGCGTAGGACTGCTCGACGAGCAGCTTGCCGCCGGTCCAGCCGAACGCCCAGACGACGAGCACGATCGCGAAGCCGATGTTCCACGCGGTGATGGCCAACTGCTGGCCGAGCGAGTACGCGGTCGCCGTCGCGGCGTCGGTCACGCCGTGCAGTGCGGCGACGTTCGCCGCCTGGTTGACGCCGACGCCCCCTGGCGTCACCGCCACGGTGTTGGCGATCGAGTTGCCGCCGACCACCGACATCACCGCATGGAACGTGACCGTGATGCCGTAGCCGGCCATGAAGACCGCGATCACGCCGAGCTTGCACAGCCACGCCCCGAACGACGGCAGCAGGACGCGGGTCACGTACTCGCGCGGGCGCCGGAGGATCGCGCCGCCCTCCTCGGCCTTGGCCACCCAACCCTGGACCTTGGGCCAGAACAGGCGCCCGAGCAGGACGATCAGCAACAGGGCGCCGCCGACGATCGCGATGATCAGGACGGGGTGGTCGTCGACCGCGGGCAGGCTGATGTGGAACGCGCCCGGTACCGAGAGGAACAGGTAGATGTAGACCACTACGCCGATGACGGTGAAGAAGATCTTCTGGACGACCATCGAGCCGAGGACGCCGGCGAAGTTCGCCCTGGGGATGATCGCGACGTACATCAGCAGCATCACGAATGTCCCGATGTTCGCGGGCAGGAAGCCGTTCAGCGCCACGCCGGCGGCGTATGCGGCGAGGATCGAGCGAAACGGGATCGGCGGATTGGGGAACGCGGCGCGCAGGATGAAGCACCAGGCCAGCGCGGTCAGGGTGGTCTGACCCGTCTGAAGGGTGAAGCCGACCACGAGGTAGCCGACCCCGATCGCAGTCAGCGCGTCCCAGAGGCTCCGAAACCAGCCGCTGACGTTGACGCCGAGCAGATCGAGGACGCCGACGGCGACCGCGATTCCGGCCAGCCACATCAGCACCTTGCGCATTCGACGCGCGCGCGATTGCTGCGGCGGCACGGGAACGCTCGGGCTCAGGGAGGTGCTCGTCACAATTGGTCGGCGCCAGCCTAGCGAGACGTGGCGTCAGCGTAAGAGGGGTGGGTGAAGTCGCCTAGGCTTCAACCCCATGGAATCCAGCGTCGCTCTCCCCCTGACCGGAGGCTGCAACTGCGGCCTCGTGCGCTACGAGATCTCAGAGCTTCCGCTCGCCGCCGGCTACTGTCACTGCACCCGATGCCAGCGGCGTACCGGAAGCGCCGCGGCGTGTTCAGCGCTGGCGCGCCCCGGGACCTTTCGCATCGTCAGTGGCGAGGATGCGCTCGTGCGCTGGAACGCTGGCGACGGCTTCGACAAGGTCTTCTGTGGGACGTGTGGCTCACACATGTTCGCCCAGAGCCCGGAGCATCCCGACGTCGTGGGGATCCGCATGGGGTCATTCGATGGTGATCCGGGCGTCCGGCCGATCAACCGCCAGTACGTCGCGTACGCCGCGGCCTGGGAAGCGATCCCCGACGATGGCCTGACGCGGTTTCCCGAAGCTCGTCAGTAGCGAGTCCTTTCAGCGCGGGCCGTACAGCCCGGTGATGATCTCCTCGTACTTCGCGGCGATCGGCTTGCGCTTGAGCTTCATCGTCTCGGTCAGCTCGTCGCCGCCGGGCAGCCAGTCGCCCTCGACGATGTGGAAGCGCTTGATCTGCTCGACGTTGGCCAGGCGCGCGTTGGCCGTCTCGACGGCATCGGCCACCGCGTCGCGCACGCGTTCGTCGCGGGCGAGCTCGGCGAGTCCATCGGATTCGATGCCGTGGGTCTTGGCCCAGACCGGGGCGAAGTCGGCGTCGAGCACGATCAGCGCGGTGTTGAACGGGCGCGCGTCCCCGATCGTGTACGCGTTGGCGATCAGCGGCGACGACGCCTTCAGCGCCGCCTCGATGTTGGCCGGCGACATGTTCTTGCCGGCGCTGGAGATGATCAGCTCCTTCTTGCGGTCGACGATCGACAGGTAGCCGTCCTCGTCGATCTCGCCGACGTCGCCGGTGTGCAGCCAGCCATCGGGATCGATCGTCTCGGCGGTCTTGTCGGGCATGTTGTGGTAGCCGTTCATGACGACGTCGGACCGGATCAGCAGCTCCCCATCGTCGGCCAGCTTCAGCTCGACGCCGGGCGCCGCGATCCCGACCGTCCCGAGCTTCATCCGTGCCGCGGGATTGACCGAGCCGGCGCCGCAGGTCTCCGACATCCCCCAGATCTCTGAGAGCTCGAGTCCGATCGCGTGGAAGAACTCGAGGACCGGGACCGGCGTCGGCGCGGCGCCGACGTTGATCGCCGCGACCTCGTCAAGGCCGAGCTGGTGGCGCAGCCGGCTGAAGATCTGTTCGTCGGCTGTCGCGACTGTGGCCGCGAGCTCGTCAGGCACCGGCTCCTCGCGCTGCTTGAGGCGCACAACCTCAACGGCCGCCGCGATCGCCTTCTCGGTCGGGAGGCGCTGCTCGTCGGGCAGCGACGCGATCCTCGCTTCGAGGCCGGCCTTGAGCTTCTCCCAGATCCGCGGCACGGCGAAGAACCAGTTCGGGCGCACATCGGGCAGGACGGCGATGATCTCGCGCGGGTTGGGGCAGCTCGTCACCGTCATCCCGTAAACGATCGGCAGGTAGTGGTGGGCGCTGCGCTCGGCGATGTGCGCCGACGGCAGCCATGAGATCACGCGCCCTCCGTCGGGCAGCGCGATCTGCTGGTTGAGGCCGGCCGTCGCGCTGATCAGGTTGAAGTGGGTCAACATCACGCCCTTCGGCGGCCCGGTCGTGCCCGACGTGTAGATCAGCGTCAGCAGGTCCTCGGGCTGGACGGCACGCCAGTGCTCCTCAGCGTTGAAGTCGGCCGGCGAGGACGCCTCGACCTCGGCGAACGTCAGCACCTCACCGGGCGCGTCGTCCTCGACGACGATCAGCTGCTCGAAGCCCGGCACCGTGTTCGCTGCCTCCAGGAACCGGTCCACGTGGACCGCATCGACGATCGCGATCCGCGCGCCGGAGTCCGAGAGGAAGTACTCGATCTGCTCGGCCGACGAGGTCTGGTAGATCGAGAACGGCGTTGCTCCGAGTGTCATCGCGGCGAGATCGGCGATGTGGAACTCCGGCCGGTTGCCGATCAGCAGGGCGATCGTGTCGCCGCGGTGCAGGCCGAGCTGGTGCAGGCCGCCGGCGAGGGCGTCGACGCGGTCGCGCGTCTGCGCCCACGTGAGCTCATAGGCGCCGCCCTGCGTGCGCAGGGCCGGGCGATCGGGGACGCGGTCCACGGTGCAGCGGAACGCCTCCGCGATCGTCACGGCGGTGGTCATCGGTGCTGGAACGAACGGCACGCTCGTGGCTGTCATGTGCCCTCTCCTGGAGACCCCACGCTACGGAGGCACACCCTAACGCCGCGCCACGCCGCGGCTGAACGGTTCAGCTGACCGCGACCTCGTCGTCGAGCGAGAACGGCGCGACGAGCTCGATCCGGTCGCCGCTCCAGAATTTCCCCGGGTCGTACCAGCTCGCCGGCCGGCGGCTCGGCAGCAGGCCCATGTGCTGGTAGGTCGCGGCGACGAGCTCGGCGCAGTAGATCGCCTCCATCGACGACGCGCGACGGCGGTAGCGCGCGGTCGCCCATTGGCGAGCGAGGCCGGCGGTGGTCGGGAACGGGCGCGCGTTGAAGCGCTCGATCGACTCCATCAACCGGTCCTCGTGGTGACGCTCGATTGTGCCGGAGAGATGGCGCATCCACGCACGCTGGTTGTAGCGCTCGTTCCACGTCGTGACCGCGTCGCGCAGGAGATGAAGCTGGACGCCGCGGTGGCGCTCTCCGGACCACACGTCGGGCATCGATTGGCCGAGCTCGGCGTGCCAGAGCAGTGGAGGGAGGTCATCGATCGCGACGACCATGCCGACGTGGTTGACCGGGCTGTTGGTGACGGTGCGGATTGCGAAGTCGGCAATCGAGCGACCGCGGAACAGCCACAGGTCGCCGGTTCCGGCCGTTGCGAGCGCCTCTTCGAAGTCCATGGTGTGCTCCTCCATCGCGGGTAACCTACGCGACCGATGCGACCGTCCTGGAAGCTGATCGGCCTTGCCGGGGTCGCGGGGGTCGCCGCGACGGGCGTCGTCGTCGCGCGCCGGCGCCGTGACCAGTACGACTATGACCCCGACGAGTTGCGCGAGCGCCTGCACGATCGGCTGAAGCAGGCGGGTGGCGAGGCGCCGCCGCGGGACGACGCTCCGCAATGACCGCCGATCGCGCCCGACTGCTCATCGACTGCCCAGATGGGCCCGGGATCGTCGCCGCGGTCTCCGGCTTCCTCGCCGCGCGCGGGGCGAACATCGTCGAGTCCGCCCAGCACTCGACCCAGGCGGGTGGGGGGCACTTCTTCATGCGCGTCGTGTTCGACGCGCCGGAGCTTGACCGGCGGCTCGACGACCTGCGCCGAGAGTTCGCCGACGAGGTCGGGCAGCGGTTCGCCATGCAGTGGCGCGTGACGCCAGAGGCGCAAGCGCGCCGCGTCGCAGTTCTCGTCTCGCGCGAGCCGCACTGCCTGTTCGAGCTGCTGTGGCGCTCCCAGCGCGGCGAGCTCGGCGGCAGCGTCCCGCTCGTCATCTCCAACCACCCCGACCACCGTGACAGCGTCGAGGCCCTGGGGATCGCCTATCACCACGTCCCGGTCACGCCGGATACGAAGCCGCAATCCGAGGCGCAGCTGCTCGAGCTGCTGAGCGGGACGTGTGACCTTGTCGTGCTCGCGCGCTACATGCAGATCCTGTCGAGCGACTTCCTCGAGCGGCTCGGCCTGCCGGTGATCAACATCCACCACTCGTTCCTCCCCGCGTTCGCGGGTGCCGATCCCTACCAGCGCGCGATCGACCGCGGGGTGAAGATCGTCGGCGCGACGGCGCACTACGTCACCGAGGATCTCGACGCCGGGCCGATCATCGAGCAGGACGTCGTGCGCATCGATCACCGCGCCGACAGCGTCGAGGCCAAGCGCCTCGGGGCCGACGTCGAGCGCATCGTGCTCGGCCGCGCGGTGCGCTGGCATCTCAACGACCGCGTCATCGCTCACGAGGGCAGTACCGTCGTCTTCTGATATGGGCGTTGGTTGTCAAGTCGGCGTGGCTGATCGCGTCGGCTTGGCGGCCAGCGGGGAGGGGTGTTCGGTGGGCCGGGACGCGCGCGGGAGCTGGGCGAGCTGGTGCACCGCGGAGCCCGGGAGGTACGAGGCTGTCCTCGAGCGCGGTCAGTGGTGACCCGGCTCGCCGAACGCGGCGGGCAGGGCGAGAACGCCGAACACGAAGGCGACGCCGAGAGCGATCCGACGGGTGGTTCGATGTCGCTTCATAGACGACAGGACACCACCTACCGGTGAGAACGCCGTCAGGGAATTGTCAGGATTACCGAAGGGTCAGTGTCGACGGGCGCTCAGGCCAGCCAGTCATGTTGCTCGGCCGGCGAGCTTGCGCTGCGGATGCGCACGGTCCCGCCGAGCCCTGACGTGCGGATGTGCAGCCGCGGGGCGTCGGGGACCGACCCGGCGTCGGGCAGCTCGATATCGCGGCTCGAGAACGCGCCACCGCCGTCGACGGTGACGTGCACGCCGCGTGGGACGACGATCGTCACGGTCCCGAACCAGTTGCGGATCTTCAGCGTGGTCTGGGCAGCGGTGAGCGTCGCCTGGCCGAGGTCGAGATCGATCGTCGCCCCGACGCACAGCGCGCGGCTGTCGGCGGCGAGCTCCCAGCGGCCGTGGCGCTCCAGGCGGGAGAAGATCGCGTGGTGGCGCGCGGGCGCGTCGGCGGCGCCCAGGTGCGCGGCGGGCAGGCCGGCGAGGACCTGCGCGAGGTCGTCGGTCGTCCGCGCGAGCTCGGTGTGCTCAACGCGCTCGGAGAACTCGTCGAGCGTCAGCCGGCCGTCGACCGCGGCATCGCGCAGCGCGATGACGGCCTGCGCACGATCGGCGTCGGAGACCAGCGGGGCCGGGGGGCGGGCGGAGTCCACCGACCCAGTATTCCGCGGCCCGGTCGATGTCGTCGCCGGAACGGACAGCCCGCGCACCAGCTCGCGCGTTAGAAGGCACCCGCTTCGGCGGGGGCCTCACGCGTGCTCGAAGCTGTTGATCGCTCGCAGGACGAACGGCCCCAGCGAGGACGAGAAGACCGCGTTCATGTGGTTGTCGTCGCGGTAGACGTAGCCGCCGCCGATGACCGGATCGCAGCGCGTCGAGCGGCAGAAGAACCGCGTCAGGTCGATCACCCGGGCACGCGATGGTCGCTGTGCTGCGGCCTGCGCGCCGGGGTCAGGCGTGAGTGCGGCCGAGCGCGGCAGCGCGCAGGCGCCGGCCAGCGGCCGGTGGCGGTCACGGGCGACGGTCACGCAGGTCGCCGTGTCGAGCGCCGTCCCGGGGATGTCGCGCAGGACGTAGATCCGTCGCACGCTGCGGGGGACGCGGTCGAGCATTGCGCCGAACGCCGCCGCGCCGCCGCCGTAGCCGTCGATCCCGCCGGCAGGCCCCGAGTCGGGCTGCGCCCAGTCGGCGACGAAGATCGTGTGGACCGCAGGGCGCGCGGCAAGCCACGCAAGCGTCTCGTCGTGCAGCCGCGCGCACTGCGCCGGACCGAGGTCCGGGCTCGCGGGCACGTGCGCGGAGAACGGGCACCCGGGCCGCGCGATCGACACGCCCCGCCAGCCCTTGGCCTGCGCCACGACGTCGATCGCCGCGCGCCACATCTCGGCGTGGCTGTCACCGATCAGGGCAACCGTCGCCGTCCGCTCGTCGCCGGTGACCCCGAACTCGCACGGATGCAGGACCGACCCGGGGCGGGGAACCGAGACCAGCCGGCACGGCGAGTTCGGCGCGATCTGGGCGACGAACGGGCTCGGCACGGCGGCGTGGCGCAAAGCCGGGTTGCGACACACGTGCAGCCGGTCGCGGGCGGCGGCGCCGAAGCACGGCGGTTGGGCGAGCACGGCGACGGTGGCGGAGAAGTCGCCACGGTCGGGGACGAGGTCCTCGCAGCCGATGGCGCAGGTGCCGTCGCCCTGCCAGCGGGCGTCGACCGACCACGTGAACGGTCCGCGCGCGAGGCCGATCTCGGCGGCGGAGAACGTCGCGGAGACCGAGCGGTCGTCGGGGCGCGAGACGTTCGCGTCGATCCGTCGGCCGGGACCGGGCTCACCGTCGCGCGTGAGCCGCAGCACCGTCGTGTGCACGAACGGGCCCACGCACAGCCGCCCCGCGCTCGAGACGACGACGCACAGCGAACGCCCGCTGCTCAGCAGCTCGCGCGTGGCCCACGGCCGATCGGTGCTCAGCTGCAGCGACAGCTCGGCGCCCTGCTGGCCGAACGCGACTCGGCGAACGTCGAGCGGGCTTCCTGGAACGTCGGGCGGATCCGGTGCAACGACCGGGGCGAACAACGCCGCGAGCCCGTTGCGCGCGACGCCGAGCTGTGCGATCGCGGGTGAGCTGACGGCCAGCGAGGCGACGAGACCGAGCGCGATCGCGCGACCGAGGACCCGGATCGCCGCGTTCGACGTCGCCGGGTCGCCCGCGCTGTACCGAGCGTGTTGACGGAGAGTCTCCATCGCCGCCGTTCGCTCAGCGCGCGGTATGGACCGTGATGCGTGCGGTGCGGACATTGCCGGCCCGGTCGATCGCCGTCGCGGTGTAACGAACCGTGGTCCGCTTCGTGCGCGTGGCGATCCGGCACGACGCGACCTTCGACAGCGCGTCGCGGGCGACGCAGTTCACGCGCGGCAGCGTCCCGCTGTACGTCGCGCCGGGCCGCACACCGGTGATCGTGATCGTGGGCGCGGTGGTGTCGATGTTGAGTCCGCTGACCGTGATCGCCGCCCGGCCACCGTCGCTGGCCGCGATGCTCCGCGACAGCGACTGCCGAGGCCCGTTGTGTGACAGCGTCGCCGGCCTCGGGCAGCTCCCGGTCAGCGCGCCACTGCCCGCGGTGCACGTGAACGTCACCGTGACCGGGCTTCGGTACCACCCGTAGCGGCTCTTGGCGTGGGCACTCGCGACGTGCGCGCTGATCCTCGGGTTGACCCGCGGCGGTGGGGGAGCCGCGACGACCGTGATCGTCTGCCCGGCCGTCGGCGCCGCGGCGTAGTCGGCGTTGGCGCCCTGGTCGGCATGGACGATGCAGTCCCCGACCGCGAGGTACGTGACCGTCGCGGCGGAGACGGCGCAGACCCCCGGTGTCGCGGAGCTGAAGACGACGGGGAGCCCCGAGCCCCCGCCCGTCGCGGTCAGCGCGTACGTGCCACCCGGCTGCGCGGTCGGCGGGCTCGAGGTGATCGTGACCGTCTGCGCGTTGGGCGCGACGGTGATCGTCTGGGTCACGGTCGCCGCCGGCTCGTAGCTGTCGTCGCCGGCCTGGTCGGCGTGGATCGTGCAGGTGCCGACTGCGACGAAGCTGACCGTCGCGGCGGCGACGGTGCAGACCGTCGGGGTCGCCGAGCTGAACACGATCGGCAGCCCCGAGCCGCCGCCCGTCGCGGTCGGCGAATAGGTGTGGCCCGGGCCGGGCGACGACGGGGTCGAGCCGATCGAGATCGCCTGCGCGATGCCGTGTAGCGTCACGACCTGCGTCTTGTCGCCGACGCGGTTGTGCAGATGGGCCATCAGCACGCCCTGTCCGTGATCGGCACGGTAGGACGCCGGATCGCGGTGCACGGTGACCACCGCGCCGCTGGTGTCGAGCATCAGCGGGCCGTCCCCGCCGCTGTCGAGAACCCGCACCCCGGGCGCGTAGAGGTTGGCCGTGAGCGGGTGAGACAGGTGCCCGGTCGCCGGATCGATGCCGATGACGTCGATCGGGTGTGAGGAGTACGCCGAGTAACCCGTGACCCCGTAGAAGATCCGCGGATGCGCCGCGGTGATGCCGTAGGGCACCAGCGCGCCGAGGTACAACGGCAGGATCATCGTGTCGCTGTCGTACAGGGCGGCGTCGGTATCGCCGGAGCGCTCGTCGATCGGCTCGTCATCGATGACTCCGACGCCGGGGTCGTAGAGCTCGGAGACGAACTCGTCGTCGGTCCCCAGGCGGGTGTTGTAGAGAAACAGGTCGGGGACGTTGTCGCCGTCGACATCGATGGCGATCTCGAGCGTCGCCTTGTCGGACGGCGTCGACCACGGCCCCTGCGTCGAGACCGCGAAGTAGGCCAAGCTGTCCGACGGGTTGTTGAACAGCGGGTAGTCCGACGTGTAACCGACGTCCCTGAGGTCGGCATCGCGCTCCTCGGCGATCCGGTAGCAGTCGGTCAGGATCTCCGGCCCGCACTGCGGCGCGAGCCCGCTCGAGGCCTGAAGCTCGAAGCCTGCGGCCAGCGAGAAGATGTCGTTGTCGGGATCGCCGTCGCCCACGCCGTTGGTCATTCCGCTGCCGAGGTCCTGGCCGGTCAGGGTCAGCGGCGCGGTCTGATCGGAGCCGGCACCGGAGATCTGAAGCGTCGCCGCCTGCGTCATCACCGAGGCGGGGCGCGGCGCCGCGTAGATCGGGACCCGCAGCGTCGGCCGGCCCGATGGGACTGAGGTCAGCAGGACGCGGCCACTGGCCTCGGCGAGCGTCTCGCGCGGCCGGCCCAGCGCCGTGAGCCGCCCGATCGTCGGGTCGACGGTCTTGGTCATCTGCGCCGGGTCGGTCACGGTCAGCGTCACCGTGAGCGTGTCCGAGCCGCGGGGCGTGAGCACCACGGTGGACGGCGTGACCGAGTAGCTGACGCCGGGTACCACGGTGATCGGGTCATACGACGCCTTGTAGGTGACGGTCGACAGGCTGGTGTTCTTCACCGTGATGTGGCGCGTGAGCGCGATCGGTCCGGTCACCTCGACTGCGCCGAACGACACGCTGACGGTGCCGGCGTCGTCGCCGTCGTAGGCGAGGACGTCGTTGGCCAACGCCGCATCGGCCTCGATGCGGCCGGCGCCGACGCGGGCCGGACCGTAGATCCCGCCGGACGGGTGCGCCGCGCCGTCGACGTACACGTCCTGACCGGCCGTGTTCATGATGTCGGCCTTGACCTCGTTCGGGGTCCAGTCGGGATGCGCCGTGTGGACGAGCGCGGCGAGCCCGGCGACCATCGGTGCGGCCATCGACGTGCCGCTCATGCTCCTGCCGTCGCTCCCGGTCCCGACCGCCGTCGAGAAGACGCTGGTCCCGACAGCGGCGACGTCGGGCTTGACGTTCCCCGGCGCGCGGGTCCCCCGGGACGAGGAGCTGTTGAGCTTGTCGTTGTCGTCGGTGAACAGCTGCGTGATCGCATTGGCGGCGGTCCCTGTGACCGTGACCGCGGTTGCGGCGCCGAGCGCCGTGCGGATCGCGTCGCCGCCGGACTTGGCGATCAGGACGCCGGGGATCGTCGCCGAGCCGTTGATGCCCGTCGCGAACGTCTCGGTCGAGTTGGCGAGGATGAAGCCTTTCGCGCCCGCGGCCTCGAGGTTGGCTGCGCGCTGGGTCGAGCCGCACTCCGCGCCCGCTTCGATCAGCGCGATCGCCCCGGTGAACGTGCCGGCCGGGTAGGGATCGCACGCCGTGGTGCTGGTCCCGGGCGGGGGCAGGACCACGCTGCCGCTCAGGTCGGCCCCGGTCGTCCAGTCGTAGAGCGCGGCCCGCGTCGCGGCGTACGTCTGCGGGTTCCCGTCGATCGTCACGGACACGCCGTCGACCGTGCTCGCCGCGTCCTGGCTGTCGGCGACGGTAATCGCCTTGCTCGCGGTGCCCGGCGAACCGCCGATGTCGGTCACGTCGCCGCCGTTGCCGGCGGAGATCGAGACGCTGATACCGAGGTCGACCGCGTCGTTGGCGGCGATCGCGTCGCCGTCGTCGGGCGAGCCGAAGTTCGAGCTCAGTGACAGGTTGATCACGTCGACGTGGTCGGACGGGTCGCCGTCGTCGTTGGGGTCAGAGGCCCGGTCGATCGCGGCGGAGATGATGCTCGTCGCGGCGGTGCCCGAGCAGCCGAGTACGCGGTAGGCATAGAGCTTGGCCCCCGGTGCCATGCCGGGGCCGATCTTCATCGTGCCCACCGGGGTGCTCGAGTCATACGTGCCCCTGTAGGTCGTCCCGTCGGCGTTCTCGCCCAGGCCCGCCGCCGTTCCGGCGACGTGGCTGCCGTGGCCGTTGCAGTCCAGCGGATTGCCGTCGGGGTGGGGCACCGGGTCATAGGACGCGCTCGACGTGTCGTCGTTGTAGGCGTCGCCGACGAAGTCGTAGCCGCCGATCACCTTGGCGCTGGGGAACAGCGCCGGGTTGGCTGGTGCGGCCTCGGCCGCGTGGGCGGTCGTGTACGCGGCAACGGTTCCCGGTCCGCCGAAGTTCGCGTGCGTGTAGTCGATCCCCGTATCGATGATCGCGATCGTCGTGTTCTGGCCCGTGTCACCGTTGGTCGTCCAGACCTGCGGAGCGCCCTGGAACGGCACGGCGTAGGAGTTGTCGAGGAACTTCGGCGCGACCGGGTAGACGGCGGCGACATCGGGCAGGTCGGCGAGCGCACGCGCGTTGTGGACATCGGTCGTCACGGCGACGCCCGCGAGCACGCTGTGCGTGCGGTAGAGCACGGGGGAGTGGGGCGGCAGCTCGGTGATCAGATCGCGCTGCGCGCCGGCGATGCGCGTGAGCTGCGCGCGGGCCGCCGCCCGGGCGGCGCGCAGGCCGTCTGCGCGATGGCCGTCGAAGACACGCGTCGTCGGGGCGTTGGCGAGCTTGAGCAGGAACGTGTAACGGCCACTGCCGGGAACGTGATCGGCCCGCCCGTCCACGGCGCCGGCCGGCTGCTCGAGGTGTCGCGGCCCCGCGTTGAGGCCGGCGCCCGCGCCGCGGCTCGGCGACCCGATCGCGACGGCGCCCGCGCCGCCGGCGATCGCGACCGCCACGGCCGCGACGGCGATCGTCCGAAGCAGGTTCGCGCCATCCTTGACCATGAGCCACGCAACGGTACTTCGGTCAGCCGACGCCCGCGCGGGTTCGTTCCCCGGAGCGCGGCGCGAAGAACCGCGCCTCGGCCTCGCCGAGCGGCGTCGACGGCGCGCCGGCGTGGAGGTACTCGGCGGCGAGCGCGCCCCAGTCTCCGCCCGCGCGAAGCTGCGCCAGCACGACGGCGACGATGGCGTGCATCCGTCGGATCAGCACCGACTCGGGCGGCAACGTGAACTGGTTGACCTGCGTGCGCATCGCAGCGCGCGCCTGAGCAGACCCGCCCACCCGCTCACGGTCGCGGTGGTCGCGCGAGTCCTGTGGTGAGAAGCGCCGCTTGCCGGGGATCGCGTACCAGCCGATCGCCGTCTTCATCAGGCCCAGCGCCCAATCGGCGTCGACCGCGGACGAGCGATCGGCCGGGAGATAGCCGCCACCGACCAGCGCCGCCTTCAGCGCCGTCGCGTCGTCCTCTCCGACGGCCCGATTGATCGCGCGCTCGTCGTCGATGCGGCGTGCGTCGAGGTCGCGCAGCAGGCCGAAGTCGAGGAAGCAGACGCGCCCGTCGGGGCACAGCAGGTAGTTGCCGGGGTGCGGGTCGCCGAGCGCGATCCGGTCTCGGTAGAGCAGCCCGAGGAAGAAGCGAAAGACAATCTCGCCGTAGCGGTCGCGCTGTGGCCTCGTCGGCGCGGCGGACCTCCTCGAAGCGCTCGCCCTCGACGTACTCCGAGACCAGCACACGCCGGGTCGACAGCTCCGTGTACACATGGGGGATCCGCACGAACGGATGGCCGCGCATCAGCCGCTCGATGCGCCGCTGGTTCTGCGCCTCGAGCTCGTAATCGAGCTCCTCGGCGATCCGCTCGCGCATCTCGGTGGCCAGCGCCTTGGCGTCGAGCCCGGGGGCGAGGCGCTTGACCAGCGGCAGCAGCAGCATCGCGTTGCGCAGGTCGGTCTCGACCGCCTCGGCGACGCCGGGGTACTGGATCTTGACGACGACCTCAGCGCCATCGAGCGTTGTCGCGCGATGGACCTGGCCGATCGAGGCGGCGGCAAACGCGCGCTCGTCGAAGTCGGAGAAGACGCGGGTCAGCGGCCCGTCGAACTCCTTGCGCATCAGCTTCTCGAGGTCGGCGAACGCAACCGGCGGCACGTCGTCGCGCAGCTCGGCGAGTTTCCGCTGCAGCTCGTCCTGTTCCTCCTCGGGCAGCCCGTCGAACTCGACCATCGAGATCATCTGGCCGACCTTCATCGCCGCGCCGCGCATCTGCCCGAGCTGATCGACGAGCTGGCCGACGAGCGCCGCCGTGCGCTCGCTCTGCGCCGCTGCTGCGCGCTCGGGCGAGCGGACCCGGTTGGCGGTCCGCATCCCGGCCCAGCGCAGCCCCTGGCCGCCGACCAGACCACCGATCCGCGCCGTCCGCGCGAGCCGCCCGGTCGGGAGTTTCCCGGCGTCGGGCGGCGGGTCCTCGGGCTCGGCAGGCATCGACCGAGACTAGCGAGGCGGCCTATCATGCCCAGCTTGACCAGCCACGACGCCACGCAGCACGCGCTCGCGGTTGCTCGCGGCGAAGCGCCCGCCGATCTTCTCCTGCACGGCGCGACCGTCGCCGATCTCTTTACCGGCACGACCCGCGTCGCCGACGTCGTGATCGTCGCCGATCAGATCGTCGGCGTCGGCGAGTACAGCGCCGCGGCCGAGATCGTCGACCTCGCCGGGCTGACCCTCGTTCCCGCGTTCATCGAAGGCCACATGCACGTCGAGAGCACGCTGCTGGCGCCGGGCGAGCTGGCACGCGTCGTCGCCCGCGACGGCACCGGCACGGTGATCGCCGACCCGCACGAGATCGCCAACGTGGTCGGCCCGGACGGGATTCGCTGGATGCGCGACGCGCTCGCGCAGGTCCCGGTCGACATCCTGCTTCAGGTCTCGCCCTGCGTGCCGGCCACACCCAACGCGACGACCGGCGGTGCGATCACCGCCGACGACGTGCGCGCGTTGCTCGGCGAACCGGGCACGCTCGGAATCGCCGAGCTGATGGATTTCCCCGGCGCCGTTGTCGGCGAGGACGATCTGCTCGACAAGCTCGCCGCCCGCGGGCAGCGCCCGCTCGACGGGCACAGCCCGGGGCTGAGCGGCGGTGCGCTGCAGGCCTACGCACTGCTCGGCGTGTCGTCAGACCACGAGTGCACGACCGCGGCCGAAGCGCGCGAGAAGCTCGCGGCCGGCCTGTACCTGATGGTCCGCGCCGGGTCGACCGCCGACAATCTCGACGCGCTGCTGCCGGTCATCCTGGAGCAGGAGGGACGGCGCTGCCTGCTCGTCAACGACGACGTGACGGCGGGCGACCTGCTGCGCCGCGGACACCTGACCGAGCATCTGCGCCGGGTCGTGGCGGCCGGGCTCGATCCGCTCGCCGCGCTGCGGATGGTCACCCTCAACGCGGCCGAGCTCTACGGCCTGCACGATCGCGGCGCGATCGCCCCCGGCCGGCTCGCCGATCTCGTCGCGGTCGAGGACCTGCGCGACTTCGTGGTGCGCAACGTCTGGCTTTCGGGTCGGCCCGTTGCGACCTGGCGCCCGTCGCCACCGGTGGCGATCGGAAACGTCGTCAACCTGCCGTCCGACGTCGACGTCGCGGTCGCCCGCGAGCGGGCGTGGCAGGGACCGGCGATCGGCTACATCGACGGGCAGCTTCTGACCGATCGCCACGACGGGCCGGGTGACGACGACGCGCTGCTCCTGGCGATCGACCGCCACACGGGTCGCTCGTGGGCGTCGGCGCGCGTCCACGGCTTCGGGATCACGCGCGGAGCGATCGCTACGACCGTCGCCCACGATCACCACAACCTGATGGTCATCGGCGCCGACGATGCGGACATCGCGACCGCGATCGACCTGGCCCGCGGCACGCGCGGTGGGCTGCGCGTCGTCGAGAACGGGCAAGCGGTCGCCGAGCTCGCACTCGATCTCGGCGGCCTGATGTCCGACCAGCCCGCCGACGTCGTGGCAGCCGCCTACGCGCGCCTGACCACTGCCGCGCACGACCTCGGGGCGCTCCCGCGCGACCCGCTGATGGCGCTCTCGTTCCTCGGCCTCGAGGTCATCCCCGAGCTCAAGCTCACCGACCTCGGCCTCGTCGAGGTCCTCTCAGGCCGGCTGCTGAACGTTCAATAGGCCGCCGGAACGAACGCTGGTCGTCGCGCGGCGGGTGGATGTAGGGCTCGTGGTGCCGGCGCGGCGGCAGCTCCATAGCCGGCGGCAGAACGTCCTCGTAGGGGATCGACGAACCGCTTCTCCTGTTCGGCGTCGCTGACCGAGAACCAGTACTTGATGAGGATGATCCCGCTGCGCACGAGCATGCGCTCGAACTCCGGGCACGAGCATGAACTCCTGGTACTCCTCGTCGATGCAGAATCCCATCACTCGCTCGACGCCGGCGCGGGTGTACCAACTGCGGTCGAATAGGACCATCTCGCCGGCGGCCGGCAGGTGGTCGACGTAGCGCTGGAAGTACCACTGCGAGCGCTCGCGCTCCGTCGGTGTGCTCAGGGCGACGATGCGACAGACCCGGGGGCTGGTGCGCTCCGCGATCCGCTTGATCACGCCGCCCTTGCCGGCCGCGTCACGCCCCTCGAAGATCACGACGACCTTCAGCCCCTCGGCTCGGATGTACTCCTGCAGGATCACGAGCTGGCGCTGGAGCCGCGCGAGCTCGCGATCGAAGACTGATTCTCCATCTTCGGCCGCGCGCTGGCTTCGGAGGCCTTTCCCATGGCCTTGCGCGCCTTCCCGCTCTTTTTCGGCTTGCCGTTGCTCGTCGCGTCGTCGCTGGTGGTGCTCGACATGATGCTCCCTCAGCCGCTTGCCGTCGATAGGAGACCAGTCTCTGTCACGGGGACGGCCGTGGTGTCGGACTTCCTGGCTGATGTTCGGGCGAGCAGGGTGGACCGCGGGTCGGTCTCGCGGGCGGCGATCGAGTGCGTGATCGCCGCCCGCGCCGAGTGAACGGGGCGGTCCTTGCCTGTGCCTACGACGTTGTCTTCGGCACGCCGAGGACGGCGGCGGCCTTGGACCCGGCGCCGGTGTTCTGCGGGATCGACGGCGACACGCCGGCGCCATGCAGGAAACGGCGTGCGCGCGGTCCCACGCTGATCGCCTTGGCCCAGTCGCAGCTGCCGTCCTTGCCGAGCTTCTTGTCGTAATCGGCGTCCTTCTGGGCGTCGGCGGCACCCTGGGTGTTCCCGGCGGCCGTGGCATCCTTCGCCCGCTTGGTGTCGTCGTCGTACCAGCCCTTCCACTGCTTGCAGGTGGCGGCGTCGGCCGGCTTGGTGGTGTTGGGCTCCGCGTGAGCGATCGAGACGGACATCGTGCCCGCGAGCGCCGTGACGCTCGCGATGATCAGGACGAGGTGGTTGGTGCGGCGCAGCATGGTGTTCATCGGTCGTGGCTCCTTCGTGTGACGAGTGGACTGGAGCTGGTCAGGTGCTCCATGGGAGTGATGCTCGGCGCTCCGGGCGCGCCGGTCTCTGCGCCGCGTCACACACGCCGTGTAACGCTCGCGACAGTCAGGAAGACGAGCGTTCGCAGCACATTGGACCGCCCGGCGCATCGGACCGGCGGTCCACAATTGGGCAGGCGATCACGGTCGAAGTGGCACGCCGCGAGACGCGATGATGCCGCGAATGACCACGAAACTGAGCATGATCACGGCCTCGGCGACCGTCCTGGCGCTCGGGGCGCTGTTCGCGGGCTGTGGCTCGAGCAGCAAATCAGCCTCGACCTCGACCCCGGCGACTTCGTCGACACCCGCGACCACGACGTCGGCCACCACGGCGACCGCGGCCACGACGACCGCGGCCACGACGACCGCTACGACTGCTGACAGCGGCGATCCGGTCACGGTCAAGGGCAAGACCGGGGACACGCTGACGCTCGCCGGCTCGGGGCTGCACGACAACCCCGACGATCACACCAAGACGAAGGTCAAGGTCACGCTCAAGGGCACCAACGGCCCGTTCCCCCACTACGACGTCGCGGCAGGCCACGAGCTGATCGGCGTCAAGCTGCACTTCGTCAACGTCGGGCCGATCCTCTACGACGACCCGCAGCCCGACGGCCAGCTCGTGCTCGCCGACGGCGAGACGGGCAAGCAGACCAACCTGATCCAGCTCTCGGGCTCCGACCCGTGCGACGACCCGTCGCTGAAGCTCAAGACCGGGCAGTCAAAGGACGTCTGCATCGCCTTCGACGTGCCCAAGCGCCAGGTGCGCAAGACGTTTCAGTACGTCACCGACGCCGGCTACGGAGACACCGGGCTCTGGCAGCTTCACTGAGCGTCGCCGTCCGGGCACGCGACGACCTGACCGGCTCGGCTCGCCGGCGTCTCGTTACCGGTGTGACTCAGCAGCCCGTCTGCTTGGCTTTCGCGAGTGTCTTCTTGGCGGCCAGGTACTTGGTGTGCGCCTGCTTGGCGAGCTTCTGGTAGCGGGTTCGCGCCTTGCCGTGGGCCTTCTGCGCCTTGCGCGCGTTGGACCGGTAGGACGCCAGATCGCTCGTGACGGCCTTCTGCGCCTTCTGCACCGCCGGGCACGTGGTGGAGCCGCCGCCGCCGGCGGCGGAGACCTGGATGACGGCCTTCGCGGTCGCGATCGGCGTCGGGCTGGACGCGTCCTTCTGCACGTAGGCACAGAACACGTAGGAGCCGACCGGGTGGCCCTGGTCGTTCGTCGAGCCCACGGTCCACTGGACGTTCACCGTGCTCGTGCCGAGCACCGTGCCGCCCGAGTTCCCGAGGCTGGAGCCCTTGAAGCTGTCCTGCCCGTAATTGGCGGCGCACGTGGTGCCCGGCTTGACGGTCACGTACTCGTAGCGCGTCAGCTCGGTGGTCACCTGGACGGGGAACGTGATCTCCTTGCCCAGGACGGCCGTCGACGGCGTCGAGAGTGTGATCGTCCCGGTGTCCGCGCGCAGCGTGACGGTCTTGCTGGCGGTCGCGAGCACCGTTCCGCATGGGCCCGTCCTGAACGTAGGCGCAGATCGTGAACGTGCCCGGGGTCGCGTTTTGGAACGCGCCCGGGAGCGACCCGGACTGCGGCAGGGGGCCTCCGGTGTTCTCGATCAGCTTGTTACCGGTGTCGGCGGTCGCGCTGGCACCGCAGCCGCTGCCGTTCTTGACCGTCGCGAAGACGTACGGGCTTGCCACGGAGGCCGTCCAGCTCACCGTGACCGGCACGTCGGTCTCGATCAGCTGCGTATCGGGCGCCGTGATGGTGATGGTGTCCGCTGCCTGCGCAACACCGGCGAGCCCGAGCAGAACCGCGAACGTCACAAGGGCCAGACGAAGGAGAGGAAACATCGCGCAAACCTACCGCTTGAGTATCGGCAGAACCCTCACCAAGCCCCGACCGTCCGCCCTAGTGCGGACCGCCGGTCCGATGCGCAACGCCGTCCCAACCGCTAGCGATCGCCACCCCGGCAGCCGCGTGGCTGCCGGTCGCGGTCCTCTAGCGAGCTCGGTCTGACGCGCCCGCGCCGCCCGGCGTGGAGATGGTGACCGGACGCTTGCGCTGCACGCTGAACGTGCTTGGGCCGCCGGGCTGGTCGGCCAGGCCGTAGTACGTGACGGCGATGCCGAGGCCGGTCGGGTAGGTCAGGCCGGGCGTCCACGGGACGCAGGCGTTGAACGTCACCGGGAATGCGGGGGTCGCGGTGCCGAACACCGCGACGAGCTGATCGGCCGTCAGCGTGGTGTCACGCAGCCACACGACATCGCCGGGGGTGGAGCAGTCCTGCGCGGTGTGGCCGCGCGTGAGCAGGCCGATCTGCCAGCCGCTGACCTTCACGGAGAGCAGGTGCTCGTTGTAGACGGTCGGCCCGCCGCCGAACGAGCCCACGTATGAGACGTCGCCGCCAAGGTGCGGCTGCTGTGACATCACCGCCGCGCCCGAGCGGTTGCCGGCGAGCGTCACGTGGTGCTGGTCGGCGACCTCGCGCAGCCACATCAGCTCGACGCCGAAGCGGCGCGGGTTGTAGACGAGGTAGTCGCGCGCGTCGGTGTTGTACAGCGAGCCGTAGCCATTGCGGGGCGCGTTGATCTGCCAGTCGTAGACCGGGTACGACGTGAAGGCCAGGTCGATTCCGAAGTGCTCGCCGCCTTCGGCCAAGTAGCTGTGGGTGAAGTTGTCGTACATCGCGACCCGCTCGCTCGGCATGATCGGGCCGGTGGCCCCGCTGCGGCGGCGAAAGCTCCAGCGACGCAGCCCGGTCGTCACGTACTTGCCGTCACCCCAGTCCAGCCCGACGCCGAGCGTGCGGGTGTGACCGGTCAGGAACAGGTGGCCGTCCGGCGTCGTGTAGCCGAAGGTGCGTGCGTTGGCGATCGAGTAGTCCGCGTTGTAGGTGTTGGCCTGCGGAGCGTCGCTGTGAAAGTCCCACTGGTAGGGGTTCGTCGGGGACACCGCGGCTGAGGCTGAGGACGCGGTGGCGAGGCCGAGCGCCAGGGCGGCGACGGTGGCGGCGAGACGAGTCAGGCGACGAGAAGTGTTCATGACCGAGATCCTCGCCCTGTGCGCTGCGCGCGTCTGTCACGCGCGCGACACAGGCGGCGCACCCGACGCGACAGACCCGCCTTCGGTTGGAACCTCGAGGCGATCCGTAACCACGCTGACGCCCAGTGCGTTGTCGTGGTGACAGACGCCGGCGTCTCGCCGCACGAGGATGATGCAATCACCAGGATCCGCCGACCTCGACACCACCTGCCTCCGATGCGCAAACTCGTCTTCCGCCACTGTTCAGCACTCGCCATGACTCTGGCCCTGCTCGCGGCCTTGACCCCGGTGGCGCACGCCAAGCACCGCAGGATCACCTGCCGCTCGGGTACGACGGTCCTCGTGCAAGGTGCGCTGCGGGTGATCGCGATCCCGTTTCGATCCCAGGCGGAAGGGGTGTACCGCGGTGAAGATCTGTACGCGTGCCGGGGAACCGCCGGCCGGCCGATCAGTGTCGGCTCCATCGGCGCCGACGAGGGGACGGACTCGGACTCGATTCCGGCGATGGCGTTTGACGGTGTGCGCTATCTCGCGGTTGACGCCGACAGCGACGGCGAGGGCGGGCCGAGCTACTCCTACCACGTCATCGACCTCAAGACCGGTCGCTCCGGCGCCTATGCCAACGGCGTCGGCGGCGACGATGTGGAGCCGGCCTACTTCACGGTGCCGGCGTTCCGCGTCACCGCCGCCGGCGCGCTGCTCACATCGGACAACAACATCCACCTCGTCTCGCCCGGGAGCCGCAGCGGCTCCGGCCGCCTGCTCTCGACGCCGGGCGTCGACGCGAGCGAGGCCGCGCTCGCCGGCACCACGGCCTACTGGACCGAGACGCCCGACAAGGCGCCCGCGATCGTGCGCTCGACGACGCTCGCCGGTCCCGCGGCCGCCCGTGAGAACACCGTGTTCGCGCCCATCTACATCCCGTCGGCCGGCACCCGCTGCGACCGCCGTGTGGGGCTCACGATCGCGCGCTCGGTGGGCGTACGGGTCTTCCAGACGACGTCGGGCAGCCGGTATGCCTGCAGCAACGGAGCCCCACGGCTCGTGCGCCTACGCCCGCCGATGGCGGCCCCCGGCCTCACGAGCACCGCTGACGACGTGCGGATCGTCAACGACCGCTGGCTGCTCACACTCGACCCCGAGACGACCATGACCGCCGTCGCCCCGGAACAGATCGCCACCGTGACCGACATGACGACCGGCGTCGCCGTCACCACGGTTCACACCGCCGCCGGTGTGACGATCAGCGACTGGGCGCTGCTCCCCAACGGCGCCCTCGCGTGGATCGTCCCAGGCGGCCCGCTGCTCGCCCAGCCGGTCTCCGCTGACGCGCCCACCGTCCTGGCACCAGCGACCGACGCCCCGAGCGCGCTGGCCTGCGCCAACGGCACCGTCTACTGGACCGCGGGCGGCGCACCCCACGCCGCCAGAATCGGTACGCAACCCCACGGCGTCACCTGACCGTCGGCGGCACGAGCGGTCTACACGTCGCGCTGGACCGCGATGCGCTGGTGCTCCGCCGCGTCGCTGAACGTCGCGTAGTCGGCGTCGTTCTGGTCGGCGTAGGCAACGGCGAAGCGTTCGATCGCGCGGTCGAAGGTGTCGTCGTCGCCGAGGTAGCCGATGATCTTCGCCGCGTCGCCGGTGCGGGCATGAGCGCGGGCGAGGGTGGCGCCGCAGACCTCGCCGTAGATCGCCAGACGCGACGGCGGCATCACCTCTACGACCGCTGAGCCCTTCATGTCGCGCAACTGGCGCACGTAGAACTCGCGCTCATCCTGGCCCGTACCGGTCACCCAGCCCAGGAACTCGTCGCTCGCCGCCTGCACCAGCCGTTGGCCCTGCACGACCCGCTCGCCCTGATGCACGTACTCGCTCGCGCCCGCATACGGCGCGAGCACCGACGTTCCCGCCTCCTTGACCTGGAGGAACAGCGGATCGCTCTCGAGGTCGCCCATGAGCAGAACCATGAACGCCTCGGTCCCGACCGAGCCGACGCCGACCACCTTGCGCGCGAAGTCCTCGTAGTGGTAGTGGTCGAGCACGATCCGACGGTCGGGCGTCAGCGTACTCGCGTAGTCCATCAGCCCTTGGCGGATGAGCTGCTCGGCCTCCGCTGCCTGGAACTCTGGTGGGCGCACGATGATCGGCGGCTGCTGCTTGATCCGGTACTCGCCGTCGACTGGTGTCGCGAACTTCGACAGCGAGCCCAGGCTCGTCCGCGATCGCGCCTTCGCAACGAGCTTCTGCGCCGACTTGATCGTCGCCCGCTCCGCCTTGGACGTCATCCCCGCCAGCAGCTCGTCGACGTCGACCCTGGTGTACCAGACGTCAAGGAACCGCATCGTCGCGGCCACGGCCATCGTCTGCCGGTACGCCGCGACGGTCGCGCGCGCCGCGGCCCGCTGCTCCTTGCGACGCTGGCCGTTGCCGCGCGCCGCGACGACGACGCTCGCCACGAGGCGCTTGACGTCCCACTCAAACGGCCCCGGGAGCGTCTCGTCGAAGTCGTTGAGATCGAACACCAGGCGCCGGTCGGGTGCCGCGAACGCACCGAAGTTCGACAGATGGGCGTCCCCGCAGCACTGCACCCGCAGCTCGGTCGTCGGCGTCCGCGACAGATCCCACGCCATGATCGCCGCGCTGCCGCGGTAGAACGTGAATGGCGAGACGATCATCCGCCCGTGGCGGATCGGCACGAGCTCGGGCACGCGCGTGCGGTTCTGGTCCTCGAGCACGCTGACGGGGTCGGGCCGGTCGGGCGGCGCCGCCCATTCGCCGTGCGTCTCGAGCGGAACCGCGTCGCGCTGCGCCCGTCCCTCGGCCAGGCGCACCTCGACCGCCTTCGGAAGGTCAAGCACACCTCGTCGGCGTTTGCCGCCCTTCGGCTTGCGGTCGCCCTTCGCCGTCTTCGGGCGCTTCGTAGAGTCCGACTCGCGCATGGCCATGCACGCGACGCTACCCGGTCCTCACTTCACCGTCCACCAGCGAACGGATCGCGGCGCAGCGGTCGACGTCGGAACGGCCGGTCGGGCGCTCAGGCCTCGGCCGGGAGGAGCGTGAGCGAACCCCGTGGGTCGGCGCAACGGCCGACACTCGCGAGCGCGAGCGTCACCCGCGGTCGACGGCGGGACACAAGACGAGGACGCGGGCGTCACGCTTCGTCAACGACCGAGGCGGGCGACCGCGGATCTGTGAGCCGTCGAGCAGGCACATGCGTCCGCGACGAGTCGGAGTACTCGAGCTTTTCGGCTCTGGCTCATATGACCTCGGTATCTGCTGCTGCCGGACTTCGGCGGCGGGGGCGAGGACGAGCGCGCGGTGAGCACCCCGGCGACGCTCGGGCAGCGGTCGGGCGGGAAGGCGGTCGCCGAGCGCTACGAGCGACTTCCGGCCTACCAGAAGTTCCTCATCGAGCTGCCCGTCAGCCTCGCGATCGGCTATGCGGAGGAGAGGCGCTCGTCGAGGGTCCGCAGCTCCTCAAGGCGTACTTCGCGGCGAAGAACGTGACCAAGCGCGAGCTCGAGGCGCTGGAGGTGCTGGGCTCGGTCAAGAAGTACTCGGAGCTCTTCATCGAGAAGCCCGAGGAGATCGCGGGCGTCTACGAGGGCTGCCACGGCTATCCGGTGATGTCGGCGGTGCTGCGCGGGACGTTCACGACGACCAAGGAGCTCGACAGCTCCGAGGCGGCCGGCTGCCGAAGCGGATGCCCTACGAGCAGACGCTCGCGCTCGCGGTCCACAGCAGCAAGTTCCCGGACATCTCGGTGCAGGTCACGCGTGAGGCGACCCAATCGGGTCCGTCGGGCTCGGTGTTCTCGGGCCTGTTCCCGTGGGCGGGCCAGAGCTTGAACCCGGCGACCCACAACCCGTTCCAGCTCGGCGTGCCCTACCTCGTCGCCAACACGCAGTCGACCAACGGCGGGACCGGCAAGCTCGCGTACTCGAGTGGCGAACACGCGGTCAAGAACATCGAGTCCCAGACCAAGCAGAATCCCGAGGTCGCCAAGAGCATCCGCAACAAGGGCGGCCTCGCATCCGGTGCCCCCGCCGCGATCGCCGCGGTCCCACAACCGACCTGCGACCTCGACACGCTGGTGGCCAACGGCGTCGAGACGATCTGCTGGAAGTTCAACGACTGGCGACCCTGAGCCACGTTGACGCAGATCCTGAACAACGAGACTGACTCGGCAGGTGAGCGATCACCGAGCTGCCCCTATGGCTGGTCGAGCGCCTCCCGGGCGAGCTCGGCCAGCCGCGGGACGGCCGCGCTGACGCCCCCGGCGCCGGCGCCGTTGCGTGGGTCGTCGAGCCAGCGTCGATAGACGCCTTCGACGATGATCGCGATCTTCCAGTAGGCGAAGGCGATCCAGAAGCCGAGGTCGTCAATGCTCCGCCCCGAGGCCGCGGCGTACGCAGCGCCCAGCTCCGACGCCGACGGGAACCCGGGAAGGACGGTGACGCGCTCCTGGAACAGCGAGTCCGCCCCGCCCGCATGCTCGCCGCTCTCGCCCCAGTAGGCGATCATCAGGCCGACATCGGCGAGCGGGTCGCCGACGCTGCACAGCTCCCAGTCGAGTACCGCGCGCACGGCTCCGCCGTGATCGACGATGGCGTTGTCGAGTCGGTAGTCGCCGTGCACGAGCACGACCTCGCGTTCGGGGGGCATCTGCGCGGCGAACCGCTCGGCGAGCTCATCGATCAGCGGCAGGTCGCGAGTCTGCTGCGCGCGCCATTGGCGCAGCCATCGACGCAGCTGGCGACTGATCAGGGCCTCCTCGCGCCGCAGGTCATGCAACCCCACGGCGTCGAGGTCGATCTGCTGAAGCTCCACGAGCGTTGACGTGATCGCCTGGCTGGCGGCCGCTCGCGCGGCCGGGTCCAATTGCTCCGCGACCGCGACACTGCTCAACACCAGGCCCTCGACGTGCTCCATCACGTAGAACGTGGCTCCCGTGACGGCGACGTCCTCGCAGATGGCGAGCGAACGCGGCACCTTCCCGGTGGCGCGCGCCAGTCCGGTGAGGATGTGATGCTCGCGAGCCATGTCGTGCGCGGACTCGACGACGGTGCCCAGCGGCGGGCGTCGAAGCACCCACCGGCGCCTGGACGCGTCCGTGACGAGATAGCTCAGCGCGGACTGTCCGTTGCCGACTCGCGCGAAGCTCAACGGGGGCGTGCAGCCGGGGATGGTGCGCTCGATCCAGTCCGTCACCGCCGGCTCGTCGAGGTCGACACTGGAGGACAGCTCGCTCATCGGACCGTCCAGCCGCCATCGATCGTCATGACCTGTCCGGTGCAGTAGGAGGACGCGTCGGAGGTCAGGAACAGCAGCGCGCCGTCGAACTCATCGATCCGCGCGACGCGGCCCATCGGGCAGCTGCGCTCGAGCCATGCCCGCGAGTGCTCGTGGGACATGAGCTCGGCGGTCATAGGATCGAGCTGATGTTCACGATCGAGCCCGAGCCGCGATCGCGCATCGACCGGCCGACGAGCGACGAGACGGCGAACAGCGCCTCGACGTTGAGTGCGATGACCGAGCGGAACGCGCTCGATGCCCCCGTCACGATCGCGACCCGGTCGTCCAGCTGTTGGATGGGCTCGATCATGGACTGGATTCAGTTTACAAGCGCCAGGCGACGAACGGCCTCGCCGGCCCTCCGATCGGCGCCCGCCCATCAGCTCGCGGCGGCCGCTCGGGCGGTGCTCCTCCTCCCGGACGGTTCCGCGGTTCACGAGCACGTCCAGATGGCCAGCACCTCCCAGGTGACGAGGACCGGCTGCGACAGCGAGCAGGTGGTCGCCGACATAGGCGTCGTGGGAGCTCTCTCGACGTACAGCGTGTCGGTCGTGCCGTGGCCCGGACGACACCACGTGCAACGTGCGCCCGCCGGTGGTGAGCCGGTCGCCGTCGGACAGGACCTGATCGGTCTCGAACGGACTGCTCTGCGCGATGATGTGGTCGAAGAAGTCGTCCCAGGCGGCAATCACCTCGGTGCTCGAGTCACGTGGACGCGTTGTTCATCACAAGCGCGTCGCGATCATCGAGCCGCGCGACATCGAGCGAGCGTGGTCAGGCGTGAAGCGGTGATCGCGTGCGTACAAGGTCGTCGATGATCGCGAAGTCCTTGACGTTGTTGGTGACCAGGATGGCGTCGTGTACGTTCGCGGTGGCCGCGATCGCCAGGTCCGCGTTGCGACGACGGGGCTTGCCGCCGCGGTTGGCGACTGCGGCTTGGAGCTTGCCCCACTCGCGAGCGACCCGATCGTCGATGGGAAGCGGCGATGGGAAGCGCGCTTCGAGCAGGCCGAGGCGGGCCGCACGAAGGGCGCGCGTGTCGTCATCGTTCGCAACGAGCAGGCCGAAGTGCAGCTCGGCGATCGACACGGCACTGATCGCTGATTGCAGCCCAGGCGGGACGGCCTCACCGCCGATGAGCACGGACGTGTCGAGCAGTGCTCGCACGGTCAGGCGGCCCACGGGTCGCGCAGGCTGACCGCGAAGCGTTCGATGTCGCGTGTGAGCGTTCGGTCCGCCGGCAACGCCCAGAGCTCCTGGAGGTCACCGCTGTCGACCCATTGGCGGGCATCGAGCGGCCCGAGTTTGGCCACTGGGCGCCCGGACACCGTGATCGTGAGCTCTTCGCCGGCCTCCGCCCGCCGCAGGACCTCGCCCACGTTGTTGCGGAGCTCCTTCTGAGGGATGATCGCCATGCGCTCCATGGTAGCAGTCCTGCTACTTAGGAGCGCATGGCCGCTACGCGGGTCGTCAGGGTGGATCTCTGACGAAATGCGCCGAAGAGGACTCGAACCTCCACGGGACAAATGTCCCACAAGGCCCTCAACCTTGCGCGTCTACCAATTCCGCCACCGGCGCGTGGGGGCGGTGAGTATAGCCCCGGGTTGATTCTGTCCACGGGCCGCGCTAGCTTACGAACACATGTTCGTTCCACCCATCAGCCCAGCCCGGCCAAGGAGCACGTCATGGACTTGACGAAGCGCCAGCAGGAGATCTTCGACTTCATCAAGCGCTATTCGGCCAAGAACGGCTATCCGCCGACCGTGCGCGACATTGGCAAGGCGGTCGGACTGGCCTCGTCCTCGACCGTCCATGCGCACCTCGCGAATCTCGAGAAGCTCGGGCTGTTACGCCGCGACCCGACCAAGCCCCGCGCGCTCGAACTCCTCGACCGCGCCCGGGAGGGCATGGGCCAGGCCGTCGGCAACGTGCGCCAGTTCGTGACGCCGCCCGGGCTGCCGCTCGTCGGCTCCGTCGCCGCCGGCCAGCCGATCCTCGCCGAGGAGAACATCGAGGATTACATGCAGATGCCGGCCGAAGTCGGCAGCAGCGATGGCGAGTACGTCCTACGCGTCCGCGGCGACTCGATGATCAACGCGGGGATGCTCGAGGGCGACTACGTCGTCGTGCGGCCGACCGAGACCGCGCACGACGGGGAGATCGTCGTCGCGCTGGTGGGCGAGGAGGCGACGGTCAAGCGCTACTTCCGCGAGTCCGATCACATTCGCCTCCAGCCGGAGAACCCGAGCTTCGAGCCGATCCGCTCCAAGGAGGCCGTCGTCCTCGGGCGTGTCGTCGGTCTTTTCCGGAGCATGCGATGAGCGCCACCGCACTCCAACTCGATCTTGATCTGGCGCCGGTGACGCCGACCCGGCGCCCGCCGTTGCGGATGCTGGGAACCGCGCCGACCGAGGCCATGGGACGCGCACTTGCGCAACGGACGCCGTCCGGCTACGCCGGACCGGCGGGCAGGGGACTGACGCTTGACGAGGATCTCGTCGGCGTATGGGAGGGTCTCCTCGCCCGCCGTACCGTCCGATGCCCGGTCTGTCGCACGGAGGCGATGGCGCCCACGGCAGGCGGTGGGCACTGCGGTTCATGTAGTGCGGACCTGAGTTGACTGCGCTACCTTCGGTAACGCAAGCCAAGCAGTCGCGGAGGTGTCAAACCCTTCGAGGAAAGTCCGGACATCACAGGGCAGGGTGGTTGCTAACGGCAACCCGGGGAAACCCGCGGGAAAGTGCCACAGAAACACACCGCCGATGGCGCAAACCACGTGGATGCGCACAGGCAAGGTTGAAAAGGTGCGGTAAGAGCGCACCAGCGCCGCGGTGACGCGGCGGCTCGGCAAACCCCACCCGATGCAAGGCCAAGCAGGGCCGCTCGCAGGCTGCTCGCCAAGGTCCAGGTCGGCCGCACAGATGGATGGCTGCTCACGACAGAATCCGGCTTACCGGCTCGCTACGGAAAGGCCCCGCTCCGGCGGGGCCTTTCTATGTGCCGGTTCGCTACAGACTCGTGACGCTAAGCAAATGATGTGCTGGGAACGGAGGAAATCTCGATGCAATGGCTCGGCGCGGCGCCTGGAAAGCTACATCCGTCAGCGCGTCGCACCGTACGAACAAGACTTCCGCGCGCGCGATCAGACGCCCGGAGTCGACATCGCCTTCTCGATGCGATCCTCGTGCGCTCCTGAGACGGTTGCCTCTACTCGTCGTCCGCAGGCTCGTCGGGGAGCGGAATCGCGGGACGGCCGGTCGTGTAGCCGCCGTCGGCGACGATGACCTGCCCCGTGATGTAGGCCGCGTCGTCCGACGCAAGGAAGGCGACGACGCCCGCGATGTGCTCGGGCGTCCCGATGAAGGGAACGAGGTTCTGGCTCTCGCTCTCGGCGAGTCCGGCCGGCGTGAACGACTTCCTTGTCCCCTCGGTAAGGACGAGCCCGGGCGCCAGCGCGTTGCAGCGCACGCCGGACTTGCCGAACTCGGTGGCGATCTGGCGCGTCAGGCCGAGCAGCGCAGCTTTCGAGGTGGAATACGCGGTGAGGGCGGGGGCGCCGACAAGGGCGGCGTTCGAGGACGTGTTGATGATCGAGCCGCCGCCGCGCTCGACCATCATCGGGACCGCAAAGCGGCAGCCGAGCATAGCCCCGCGAACATTCACCGCCATCGTCCGGTCCCACAGCTCCACACTCATCTCTAGCAAGCCGCGATCGCCGCCCACCCCGTCCGGGCCGGTCGCAGCCGCGTTGTTGTGGAGGATGTCGATACCGCCGTACTGCGATCTCACGCCCTCGAACAGCGCTTGCATCTCCTCTACGGACGAGACGTCGGCTTGCCGGCCGATCGCCGTACCGCCCGCGCGCACGATCTCCTCGGCGACACGCTCCGCTCCCTCGCTGTCTTTGTCGACGACGACGACGCTCGCGCCCTCGCTACTCAGACGCCGCACCGTCGCACTGCCGATCCCCCCGGCTCCACCGGTTACGACTGCGACTTTCCCCTTGAGGCGCATCAACGAGATGTCAGTCTACCGGTTGAGCGATAACCGGGAACATTTCTCGGGGCAGCCCTTGGTCTCGAGGCGATCCCGCCATGCTGGCTGGACGAGCTCGAGCTAGGAGAGGAAGAGTCTCCGGCTTACCGGCTCGCTACGGAAAGGCCAAGCTGCCGAAGAAGAAGCCCGGCAACCTGCTCATCGGTACCTGGAACGTTGCGGTGTTCGGCGACCTGACCGAGAAGTGGGTCACCGAGCCGGGCGACGAGCCCAAGCGCAACCTGAGCGACGTCTGCGCGATCCCCGAGGTCGTCAGCCGCTTCGACGTCTGCGCGATCCAGGAGACGCGCCGCGATCTCACCGGCCTGCAGACGCTGATGAAGATCCTCGGCGACGACTGGGCCTACGTCGTCACCGACGTCACCGATGGCGGCCCCGGCAACGGCGAGCGTCTCGCGTTCGTCCACGACCGCAGGCGCGCGCGGTCGTCGGGGCTCGGCGAGATCGTCGTCCCCGCGACCGCCGAGGGCGTCCTCATCGGCGCGCTCGATCGTCAGTTCGCGCGGACCCCGTACGCGGTCAGCTTCGCCGCAGGCGATCGTTCACGCTCGTCACGCTCCACGCCCTGTACGGCGAGAGCAGGGCCAAGAAGGAGCGCCGCCGCCACGAGCTCCAGGCGATCGCCCAGTGGCTCGCCGATCGCGCCGACGACCACCCGCGAGGCGCTGACGCTCGACTACACGACGGCCGGCTACGTCCCGTGGACCGACTACATCCTCAAGGACTCCCCGACCGGCGACGACCGCAATGCTCACATCTCCGACCACTACCCGCTCTGGGCGGAGTTCGCCCGGTAGCTACGACGCGGCGAAGAGCTCGATCTGCGCGGTGTGTCCAGACGCGGAGGCGAGATGGGCGTCGCAGGTGATGAGCGGGGTGGTGAGGGTCTCGGCGAGGGCGACGAAGGTCGCCCGAGCTGCCTCGACCAGCCGCATGTCAAAGACGACCGTCAGCTCACTCGAAGAGCACCCGGACATCGTGGCACGACGGCCGTGACCGCCGCAGCCATTTGTGCGAACATGTGTTCGTATGTCGATTGTCGTCGCCGCCTTCGTTCCCCGCTTCGCCCTCGCCGTCGCGGCGGGCAGCCGCGAGGCGCTGATGCAGGGCCCGTCGGCGCTCGCCCCCGAGCCCGGCGAAGGCGAGCAGGTCGGCGAGGTGTCGGCGGCGGCCGAGGCGGCCGGCGTGCATCCGGGCATGCGGCTGGGGGAGGCGCTGGCGCGCTGCCCGACGCTGTCGCTCGTGCCCGGTGACCCGGTCGGGGTCGCCGACGTCTGGGAGCGGGTGCTGGTCTCCCTGGAGAACATCGGCGCCGCGGTCGAGTCCGGCGATCCGGGGCTGGCCTGCTTCGACGCGCGTGGCCTGCGGCGCCTGCACGGCGGTTCGCTGGAGGGTGTCTTCAACGCGACCCGCGCCGCGCTGCGACGCCCCGCCCGCCTCGGCGCCGGGCCGTCGCGCTTCTGCGCGCTGGCCGGCGCGCATCGCGCCCGCGTCCGGCGCCCGGAGATCGTCCGTGGCGCCGACGACCTGGCCGGCGAGCCGATCGAGCTGCTGCGCAGCCGCGCGCAGACCGCCCACCTGCCGACCGAGCTGCAGTGCCTGGGCATCGAGACCCTCGGCGAGCTGGCCGCGCTGCCGCGCGACGCCGTGGCCGACCGCTTCGGCCCCGCCGGGATCCTCGCCCACGAGCTCGCCCACGGCCGCGACGAACCGCTGATCCCGCGCCAGCCGCGCGAGCGCCTCGAGGAGCAGCTCGAGCTGCCCGAGGCCAACTCGGGGCCGCAGCTCGAACGGGCGCTGGCGGTGCTCATCGATCGCCTGCTCGCCCGCCGCGAGCTGCGCGGGCGCACCGTGCGCAGCGCCGTGCTCGCCGCCTCGCTGGTCGAGGGCGGCACGTGGCGCGAGCGTGTCGTCTTTCGCGAAGCGACCGCCGACGCCGCGCGGATGCGCCTCGCGCTCGGCGGCCGTGTCGCGTCGCTGCCCGCTCCCGCTCAGGTCCTGCGGCTGACCGCCGACGGCCTGGGTCCGCCGCCGCTGCAGTCCGCCGCGCTGTTCGACGACGGCACCGCGGAGCGCCGCGCCCGCCTGCGCGACGCCGTGCGCCAGGCGCGCGCTGCCGCCGGACCCGACGCCGCGCTGCGCGTCCTGCTCGTCGATCCCGACTCGCGCGTGCCCGAGCGCCGCGCGGTGCTGACCCCGTTCGAGCGATGAGCCGGCCTGCGCCCGGCGCGCCGCGCCGCCTCAACGAGCCCCGGCGCGTCGCTGTGCGGGCGGGCGCCGACGGGCGCCCGATCGCCGTCGGCGCCGATGACGTCGAGGCGGTGCGCGAGTCGTGGCTGGTCGAGGACCGCTGGTGGACCGATGGCCCGCTGCGCCGCCGCTACTGGGAGCTCGTCACCGTCGCCGGCCAGCAACGTGACGGTCTTTCGCGATCTGCAGGCGGGTGGCTGGTACCAGCAGCGCTGATTTGTCGCAGTCCGCCACACACGCGCAACACGTCTGAGCGGACGATGGATCGATGCGCCGCGTGCGGTCCAACCAAGGTCAGGCATCGATCGAATGGGTCGCCGTCGTCGGCGTGGTCATCGTCGCGCTCGTCGTCGCCGGCGCCGCGTCGGGCGCGCCGCAGATCGGCGCGGTCGTCACGCGTCAGCTCCGGCGCGCGCTGTGCATCGTCGCGCGCGGCGACTGCGACGAAGACCGCGCTCCGTGCGTCGTCCGATCGGACACCAACACCGAGGCCAGCAGTGCCACGTTCGTCGTCATCCGCGTCAGCGACACCACGACGGTGCTGGTCGAGGGACTGTCCGACGGCACGTGGCGCATCACGCGCACCCACGACCTCGGGGCCGGCGGTGAGCTCGGGATCGGTGCCAACGTCTCCTTCTCCGGGCTCGGGCTCAAGCTCGCGCTGGGCGGCGAGGCGCGCGCGTGGGTGCTCGCCCATTCCGGGAAGGGCGAGATCTGGCCGGCCCATAGTGAGGCCGAAGCCAAAGCGGTGGTCCAGCTGCTGGCGATCGGCCGCCATCCGCCCGGCCGGCCCGCGCAGCGCTTCTCCCAGCACGGCACGCTGGCCAATCTCCAGGGATCGGTCAACGTCCCCGGAGGCACGTTCGGCGGCCAGATCGCCGACGACGACGTCTCCGGCACCCGCACCGACACCGCCACCGGGCGCACCACGACGTATCTGCGCGAGCGCCTGGACCTCGATGCGTCGTTCCAGTTCGGCAAGGGTGCGGCCGGGGTCGCCGCCCACGACACGACCTCGACCAACTACGCCCTGACCACCGATCGCACCGGGCGCCCGGTCGACTTTCAGATCGTCAGCGTCGGCCAGCTCACCGGCGCGGCCGGCCTACCGGGCTTCGCCAAGGGCGCGCGCGGCCTGCCCAACGCCCGCGCCGCTGACGGCGACGCATGGGAGCGCGAGCAGCACCTCGACCTCACCGACCCCGAGAACCTCGCCGCCGCCACGGCGTTCATGAAGAGCTACGCGGACCCGGGGGCGGACCTCGGCGCGCTCGTGGTCAACGCGCGCGCGCTCGACGCCCGGCTCGCTGTCGACGGGATCGAGCTGCTGCGCACCTACGACCTGCACCAGAGCAGCTTCGGCGCGGCGGCGAGTGCGGCGCTCGGGATCAAGGTCGCGGGCTCTTACAGGAAGTCGTCGGCCAGCATGAAGCTCCTCAGCGCCGAGGTCCGCGGACCCGACGGCATTTGGACCGCCCGCGATGACTGTGTGGAACAGGCTTGAAACGTATGGGAACATACGTTCGTGCTTTACGTCGAGCTGCACTGCCACTCCGCGTTCTCGTTCCTCGACGGCGCGTCGCTGCCCGAGGAGCTTGTCGATGCGGCGGTCGCGGCCGGCCACAGCGCGCTCGCGCTGACCGACCACGACACGGTCTCGGGCTCGATGGAGTTCGCCCAGGCGGCGAAGGCGCGGGGGCTGCGGGCGATCCATGGCGCGGAGATCTCGCTTGATGACGATCCCCCCCCGCGCCACGTCACGCTGCTCGTCCGCGACGCGACGGGCTGGGCCAACCTCTGCCGCCTGCTGACTCGCGCACACGCCCACACGCGCGACACGAACGAGCGCCGCACGTCGTTGCCGCCCGCGGTCGCGCTGGCCGACCTCGCCGAACACGCGCCGGGTCTCGTCTGCCTGTCGGGCTGCGCGCGCCAGGGGGTGCGCGACGAGCCGACGATGCGCGCCCTGCTCGCAGCGTTCGGTCCCGAAAACGTCCGCGTCGAGCTCCAGCGCCCGTTCCTGCGCCATGACCGCACGCTCAACCGCGGGCTCGCCGCGCTGGCGCGGCGGCTCGGCGTCGCGTGCGTGGCCACCGGCGACGTTCACGCGCACGCGCACACGCGAGCGCCGCTGCAGGACGCGTTCGTGGCGATCCGCGAGCACACCACGCTCGATGCTTCCGAGCCGCTGCGCCGCGGCAATCACAGCCACGTGCTCGCCACGCCGCAGGCGATGGCCCAGCGCTTCGCCGACCATCCCGACGCCGTCGCTGAGACCCAGCGCCTCGCCGACAGCCTGACCTTCGACCTCACCCAGGACCTCGGCTACCGCTACCCGGGCGCCGAGGACGAAGGCGCCGACGCCGAGCTCGCCGAGGTCTGCGTGCCCGCGTTCGCCCAGCGCTATCCGCGCGACTCGCCGCTGCACGACGCTGCGGCGGCGCGGCTCACCGAGGAGCTGCGGGTCATCCGCGGCCTCGGCCTGTCCGGCTTCTTCCTCCTGCACCGCGACCTGCTCGAGCTGGCGCGTGAGGTCGCCGCTGAGGTCCGCGGCGCGGACACCGCCCGTGCGCTGCTGCCGCCCGGGCGCGGGCGCGGGTCGAGCGTCTCGTCGATCGTCTGCTACCTCACCGGCCTCTCGCACGTCGACCCGATCGCCAACGAGCTCTTCCTCGGGCGCTTCCTCAACGAGGAGCTCACCGCGCTGCCCGACATCGACCTCGACTTCCCGCGCGACGTGCGCGAGACGCTGATCCCGCGCGTGCACGAGCGCTACGGAACCGACCGCTCCGCGCTCGTCGCCGCGTTTCCGACCTTCCGCGCGCGCAGTGCGATCCGCGAGCTCGGCAAAGCGCTGGGCCTGCCGCCGGGGGAGATCGAACGCGTCGCGCGTTCGTGCGGCGGCTGGTCGGCGGGGGAGATCGGCCAGGACATCGACGTCGCCCTCGGCCCCGGCCGGCGCACAACGGACCCGATCTCGCGCTGGGAATGGCTCGCGCGTCTGGCCGGCGAGGCCCACGGCCTGCCGCGCCACCTCTCCCAGCACTCCGGCGGCATGATCGTCGCCACGCGCCCGCTGATCGACTGCTGCCCGGTCGTGCCCGCCGCGATGGAGGGCCGCCAGATGGTCATGTGGGACAAGGACTCGTGCGCCGACGCCGGCTTTCTCAAGATCGACCTGCTCGGCCTCGGGATGCTGAGCGCGGTCGAGCGCTGCGTCGAGATGATCGCCGCGCGCCGCGGCGAGCGGATCGACCTGTCTCGGATCCCCTACGACGACAAGCCGACCTACGAGGCGATCCAGAAGGCGCAGACGACCGGCGTCTTTCAGATCGAGAGCCGCGCACAGATGAGCTCGCTGCTGCGCACGCGCCCGGAGAACCTCGACGACATCACGATCCAGGTGGCGATCGTGCGTCCCGGCCCGATCCAGGGCGGCGCCGTCAACCCCTACATCTCGCGCCTGCAAAAGCTGCGCGAGGACCCGACGTTCGAGATCCCCTACGACCATCCGTCGCTCGAGCCCTGCCTGCGCGACACGCTCGGGACGATCATCTTTCAGGATCAGGTGATCGAGGCGTCGATGGCGTTCGCCGGCTTCTCGCCCGGCGAGGCCGAGGGGCTGCGCCGCGCGATGAGCCGCAAGCGCTCGGCGGCCGCGCTGATGAGCCATCACGACCACTTCATCGACGGCGCGCGCGCGACCCACGGCGTCGAGGCCGAAACAGCCGAGCGCGTGTGGTCGATGATCGTCGGCTTCTCGGGGTTCGGCTTCCCCAAGGCCCACGGCGCGGCGTTCGGGCTGCTCGCCTACCAGTCGACGTGGCTGCGCGTGCACTACGGGCCCGAGTTCCTCTGCGCACTGCTCGACGAGCAGCCGATGGGCTTTTACCCGCCCGACGCGCTGGTCCACGAGGCCCAGCGCCGCGGGATCGAGGTGCTCGCGCCCGACATCAACCACAGCGCCGTCGGCTGCATCGTGACCAAAGCCGGGGCGGTCCGCATAGGCCTGGGTTACGTGATGGGCGTACGCGCCGACGAGGTCGCCGCGCTGGTGGCAGAGCGCGAGGCCCATGGACCGTTCACCGACCTCGACGACCTCGCCTCGCGCGCCGGGGGCGGGCGCCCGATGCTCCAGACCCTGGCCTGGTCGGGCGCCTGCGACGCGCTGGCCGGCGGCGGCCCGCAGGCCCGCCGCCGCGCGCTGTGGAGCCTCGGCGCCGCCGCGCCCGGCCACCGCGTCGGCGCCGTCGCGACCACGGCGACCGAGCCGCACCACGCCTCGGCCGCCGCCAAGCGCCGCGCCGCGCGCACGGCGAAGGCACGGGGGGCGGGAACCCAGCTCTCGCTCGCCCTGGAGCTGCCCGCCGCGCCGAAGCTCACCGCCCTGGACCCGTGGGGCGCGATGGTCGCCGACTACACGACCACCGGCCTGACGAGTGGGCCGCACGCGCTGGCGCTCATGCGCGCAGAGCTCGACAGCGCCGGCCTTCTCTCCAGCGCCGACCTCCCCCGGCGCAACCACAACTCGCCGGTCCAGATCGGCGGCCTGGTCCTCGCCCGCCAGCGCCCGGGCACCGCGAGCGGGATCGTCTTCATGCTGCTGGAGGACGAGCACGGGACGATCAACCTGATCGTCCCGCCCGGGGTCTACGAGCGCCACCGGCTGATCGTTCGCTCCGAACCGCTGATCGCGGCGACCGGGCGGCTAGAGCGCCATCCGGCGGGCGGGGGACAGATCAACATCCTCGTGCGCTCGCTGCAGCCACTGGAGGGCGTCGTCGCGACGCCGGCCGCCGACGTGGCGCAGCTCGAGGCGATCGGCGACCTGCGGGCGGTCGCGCCGCCGATCCTCAGCTTCGCCCAGGGACGGCGTCGATGAGGCGGGCGCCCGCTCGTACAGGTAGGGTTTCGCGCCGTGCTTGCCACCGCCGCATTCGTCCTGTTGTTCGTCGTCATCGGGCTCGGCACCGTCCTCGTGGCGATGCGCACCGGGCGCGACGGGGGCAGCGGCTCGACGACCCGCTCGTCGCGGCGCACGATCGGCATCGGCCTGCCGATCCTGATCATCGTCCTGGCGGTCGGCATCCCGACGATCGTGCTCGCCCGCAACCACCGCCACCACGCGACGGTCGGGCCGGGTGGTCTGCATCTCACCGCCGCCCAGGTCCACGGCCGCGAGGCGTTTGCCCAGCACTGCTCGACGTGTCACACGCTGCACAGCGCCAACGCCGTCGGCAAGGTCGGGCCGAACCTCGACGTCCTCGTCGGCGGGCTCGGCGCGGACGCGGCGGCGCTGAAGATCAAGTCCGCCTTCGTCCTCGACGCGATCAAGAACGGTCGCGCGCGGGGCGCCGGGCAGATGCCCGCGCAGCTCGTCGTCGGCCAGCAGGCGAAGGACGTCGCCAGCTACGTTGCAGCCGTCGCGGGCCACTGAGCCGGGATCCGAAACCCTGTCGGTGCACGAAGAACCCGCAGTTTCCGTAATCTCGCACAAATGCAGGGATTTCCAACGCTGCTAGGATGCCGGCACAAACCGCTGAATCCCGACGTCGCAAGAGGCCGGGAGCGGGGGACCCAAAACTGGGGCGAATCGTGCCGTCCGGCACATAGCGCACTCTTTCAGCGCGAGCCCGTCAGCTAACCCCGTAGGCAGACGAAAGAGAAACCAAGTCTGATGCCCGAGATGGAATCCCACGCCTGGTGGGACGAAGTCCAGCACCTTCGTGCAGCCGCCGAGCGGCGCCAGTCGACCGAGCCTGAGCCCGGCCCGGTCTTCGCGCCCCTGTCGCTGGTCGATGAGGATGCGCCGCCGCGAGGCTTCACCTGGAACCCCGACGCCTTCGACGAGGAGGAGAAGCCGAAGCCGGCGCGACGGTTCGTGCGCCAGGCCCGGCCGGTGGAGGAGCCCGATCCCGAGCGGTTCATCCCGACGCGTGAGGCGATCGACGAGGCGCGCCAGGGCATGCGCCGTACGGTCACGATCACCGGTCGCCCGGTGTCGCCGGCCGAGACCCCGGGCCTCGTCGAGGTGCAGTCGCGTCGCCCCGGGCGCCGCGCTGTCGAACGCATTGGGCCGCGGCCCGATCGCATCGCCATGTGGGCGGCCGCCTTGGGCATCCTGCTGTGCCTGGTCGCTCTGGCGACCGCTTCGCACTGAGAATCGGACCTCAGAGGCATCTGAACGTCCGTTTGCGTCGTATGCATGTGTGAGCCTCGTCACGAGCGGGTAGATCCGCTTGCGCGAACGCCCCGGAGCACGTACACTTACCCACCGTAAGCTACAAGCCAAAAGTGAAGTACCACCCGGCACGGAAGCCAGCCCCACTGGTCATTCTCGTCACGAAGGCCCCGACATGAAGACATCAATGAGTCGATTCCAGATCCACGACGACCTCACCGCCCCCGAGGGTTCGGTGCCGGTCCTGCGTGGAGCGTTGGCCACCGGTGGCCAACTGCCGAACTTCCTGGGCGTGATCGCCGGCTCGCCCGCCGTACTGCGTGCCTACGCGCGCTTCCGCTCGGAGATGCGCCACGGCAACCTCAAGACCGGCACGCTCGAGCGCATCGCGCTCGGCGTCTCGGACTTCTACAACTCCGAGCCGGGCATCGCCCTGCACACCCGGACGGCGCGTGCAGCCGGACTGGGTCTCGACGAGGTCGCGCTAGCGCGCGAGTTCGATTCCAACGACGATCATGAGGCGGCGCTGCTGCGCTACCTCAAGACGATGCTCGAGGATCGCGCTCGCCCGCCGATGCACCTTCACGAGGAAGCCCGCGAGGCCGGTTGGAGCGACGAGGAGATCCTCGAAGCGATCGCCTTCCTGTCGCTGGAGAGCTTCACTGCGTTCGTCAATGTCGCCGGCGATGTGCCGGTCGACGGTTCCTTCGAGGAGACGCGCCGGCTCAAGGCCGCGTAAGACTCGACGGGTTGACCTGCGTCGATGAGTACGGAGCTGCACCGGCGGGCGGGGTTAGCATCTGCTGAAGCGCCGTCGGCGCCACACGCGCCAGTGGGGGGCTGCTGCCCGCTCTACCACGAGGCGGTCGAGATGATCGGGCGCCGTTGGACCGGGGCGATCATCGAAGTTCTGCTCCACGGTGGTCCGATGCGCTTCAGCGAGGTTGCCCAGGCGATCCCCGAACTGTCGGATCGCCTGCTGTCGGAGCGCATGAAGGAACTCGAGGCGCGGGGCATGGTCCAGCGCATCGTTCATGCCGGCCCGCCGATCCGGGTCGAGTACCAGTTGACCGACATGGGCCGCGACCTGCAGAACGCGGTCGGCGAGCTGCGCTCGTGGGCGCGGCGATGGCTTCCCCATCCGATCACCAGCTCCGACCGGCCCGCCGGTCCAACCCCGCTCGCCTGACGGTCCAGGCGCGATCCTCTAGGGTCCCGCCCCATGGCCGACCAGCCCAAGACCGCTGCCGACGTCCTCGCGATCGTCGACGAGCAGAACATCCGCTTCATCCGCTTCTGGTTCACCGACATCCTTGGTCAGCTGAAGTCGTTCTCGATCGGCCGCGACGAGCTCGCCGACGCGTTCGAGGGCGGAATGGGCTTCGACGGCTCGTCGATCACCGGCTTCAACGCGATTGAGGAGTCCGACATGGTCGCGATGCCCGATCCGAGCACCTTTGCGATCATTCCGTGGCGCCCCGAGGAGCAGGGTGTCGGGCGCATGTTCTGCGACGTGATGACGCCCGAGCGCACGCCCTACGAGGGCGACCCGCGCCACGTCCTGCGCCGCGCGCTGCAGCGCATGGAGGGCATGGGCTTCGACACGTTCAACGTCGGCCCTGAGCTCGAGTACTTCCTGTTCAAGGACTCCAAGTCGACCGAGGTTCTCGACGAGGGCGGCTACTTCGACCTGACGACGCTCGACGCCGGCTCCGACGTGCGCCGCGAGACCGTGCTCGCGCTCGAGCAGCTCGGCATCCACGTCGAGTACTCCCACCACGAGGTCGGCCCGTCCCAGCACGAGGTCGACATGCGCCACGCGCCGGCGATGAAGATGGCCGACGACTGCATGACGTACCGCATCACGGTCAAGGAATACGCGATGAAGTACGGCTGGCACGCGACGTTCATGCCCAAGCCGCTGTTCGGCGAGAACGGCTCGGGGATGCACACCCACATGAGCCTGATGAAGGACGGCAAGAACGCGTTCTTCGACGGTGACGACCACTACTTCCTATCTGACGTCGGCAAGGCGTTCATCGCCGGTCAGCTGCGTCACGCGCGCGAGATCTCGTCGATCTTCGCCCAGTGGGTGAACTCCTACAAGCGCCTTGTCCCGGGCTACGAGGCTCCGGTCTACGTGGCGTGGTCGCGGCGCAACCGCTCGGCGCTGGTACGCGTGCCGCTCTACCACCCGGGCAAGGAGCAGTCGACGCGGATGGAGCTGCGCTGCCCCGACCCGTCGTGCAACCCCTACCTGACCTTCGCCGTGCTGCTCCAGGCTGGCCTGGAGGGGATCGAGAAGGGCTACGAGCTGCCCGAGCCGATGGAGAAGAACCTCTACCACCTCGCGCCGGACGACCGCCGGCGCCTGGGCATCGAGCAGCTGCCCGAGACGCTCGGTGAGGCGATCGCCCTGACCGCCGAGTCAGAGCTCGTGCTACGCACGCTCGGCGAGCACATGTTCAACCGCTATGTCGAGATCAAGCGACAGGAGTGGGAGGACTACCGCGTGCAGGTGACCCAGTGGGAGCTGGATCGCTACCTGCCGGTGCTCTAACCGAACTTGGTGTAGACCTGGATCTTCAAGTAGACCCGCGGCTTCGTCGTCGCGTGCCAGGCCTTCGACGCGTCGAACTGCGCGGTCCACACGCCGGTCCCGGGCGCGGTGACCGGGATCCGGCGCACCGAGCGCTTGACCGTGCCGCACTCTCCGGGCACCTTGCCCATCTTGACGTTCGCCTGCTCATGGGCGTGGTAGACCCAGTGGCCGTAGATCGTCTGCCCGCCGACGAAGCCGGCGATCGTCCACATGACCGCGGTGGAGAGCTTGCCGGTGACGTTGGCGCCGACACCGGGCTGGACCGCGAAGAACGAAGCCGTCGCGGTCTGCGTCGGATCGGCGGAGTTCGTCGCGGTCGCGATGAACGAGCGGACATCAGGCTTGCTCGACGACAGCGTCGGGGCGTGGAACGAGGCCATGAACGCCCCGGTTGTGTCGGCCAGCGCCGTGGCCGAGAAGTCGTCCTTGGGATCGGTGATCGCGATCATCGCGCCCGGGGTCCAGGCCGCGCCGTTGGCGTTGATCGGCTGGCCGCTGAAGTAGCACGTGCTGTCGAGCGTCAGCGAGCCGGCGGTCGCGGCGCTCGCCGGGAGCGCGATCAGGGCGACCAGAGCCACGGCAAAAAGGGGCTGACGCTTCATGGCGCTCACCCTAGAGCAGCGCGGCCAGCTCATGAGGATCGGTCACCGGCCGCTGGCAGGCGAAGCGCTCGCAGACGTACGCCGCCGCGCGGCCGTCGATCGGCTCGCGGCCGATCAGCAGCGGCGGCTCGTCGGCTGCGTGCGGGCCGCCGGCGAGGACGAGCCGTGGGCGCAGCTGCGAGCGCACCGTCGCGGCGAGCTGTGCGACGTCGTCGGCCGGGCCGACCAGCGCGACCTCGCGCACCGGGCCGAGCTGGAAGTCGAGCGCCTGGAGCAGGTGGCCGAACGCGGTCGGGTGGCGGACCGCGATCTCGTGCAGCAGGCGCAGCTGGCCGAGCGCCGCGTCCTCGTAGCGCGACTCGCCGGTCAGCGCGGCCAGGCGCAGCAGCCCGAACGCGGCGCTCGAACCGCCGGCCGGGATCGGGGCGTCCTCGAGGTCCTTGCGTCGTGTGATCAGCCGCTCGTGGTCTGACGCAGTGAAGAAGAAGCCGCCGTTGGCCTCGTCGGCGAAGCGCGTCAGCAGCGCGTCGGCGAGCTCGCGCGCGGCGGCGAACCACTGCGCGTCGAATGTCGCCTCGTACAACGTCAGCAGCGCCTCGAGCAGGAACGCGTGATCCTCGAGATAGCCGGCCAGGCGCGCCTCGCCTTGGTTGTAGCTGCGCAGCAGGCGCCCTTCGGCGTCGCGCATCTGCTCCCAGATGAAGCGCGCGGCGCCGGCGGCGGCTGCGACGTAGTCCTCGCGACCAAGCACGGCGCCCGTGTCGGCGAGTGCCGAGATCATCAGCGCGTTCCAGGCGGTCAGGCGCTTGCTGTCGAGGCCCGGGCGCACGCGCCGCTCACGCGCCACGTAGAGCGTGGCCCGGACGCGCTCGCGCACGTCGTCATCGAGCGCCGGCCCGCGCGCGGTGAGGATATTGGCACCCTCGAAGTTGCCGCGCGCGGTCGCATCGAAGTGGGCGATCGCCGCGTCGGCATCGTCGCCAAGCAGCGCGCGCAACTCGTCGATCGAGAACACGTAGTACTTGCCCTCGACGCCCTCGGAGTCCGCGTCGAGCGCGCTGTAGAAGGCGCCTTCGGGGCCGCGCATCTCGCGCAGCGCCCAGTCGAGCGTCTCCTCGCAGGTGCGCCGCAGCAGCGGATCGCCGGTGCTCTGCCAGCCGTGCAGGTAGGCCCGTGCGAGCAGCGCGTTGTCGTAGAGCATCTTCTCGAAGTGGGGGACGATCCACGCGGCGTCGACGCTGTAGCGAGCGAAGCCGCCGCCGACCTGGTCGTAGATGCCGCCACTGGCCATCGCGTGCAGCGCGCGCACGCCGGCCTCGGTCTCGCCGCGGTGCAGGAGGAACTCGATCGCCGAAGCGCTGGGGAACTTCGGCGCGCTGCCCCAGCCGCCGTTGCCCCGATCCTCCTGGGCCAGGAGCCCGGTCAACGCCTCATCGCGCGCGGCGGTCGAGAACGGCGCGGCGCTCGGCGTCAGCGCCGCGGTGCGCCCCAGGCGCTCGGCCATCTGGAGTCCCTGCTCGCGCAGCTCCTCGCGGCGGTCGCGCCACGCGTCGGCGACCGCCTGGAGGATCTGGGTCCACGACGCCATCCCCATCCGCGGCTGGGGCGGGAAGTACGTGCCGCCGAAGAACGGCGCCTGGTCGGGGGTCAGGAAGATGTTCAGCGGCCAGCCGCCCGAGCCGGTCATGCCCTGGACCGCCTCCATGTAGATCGCGTCGATGTCGGGGCGCTCCTCGCGATCCACCTTGATGCAAACGAAGTGCTCGTTCATCAGCGCCGCGGTCTGCTCGTCCTCGAAGGACTCGCGCTCCATCACGTGGCACCAGTGACAGGCCGAGTAGCCGATCGACACGAGCAGCACGCGGTCCTCGTCGCGGGCGCGGATCAGCGCCTCGGGACCCCACGGAAGCCAGTCGACCGGGTTGTGCTGATGCTGGCGCAGGTACGGGGACGTCTCGCGGGCCAGCGCGTTGGTCATCGCGACAGCGGGAAGAGCGCCGGGCCGATCCGGCCCGGGAACGCGGTGTTCACCGACGCCGCCCGGGCGCGCGTCGCGCCGATGAAGTGCGCATCGATACGGTGGCCGCCGAGCGTGCCTGTGACGGTCTTGAGCTTGTTGGAGAAGTGCAGCGTTCCGTGATCGGCGGAGGGCCCGCTGACCTGCACCGTGCCGGTGGCGCTCGAGAACGTGACCGTCCCAGAGACCGACACACCAGGGACGAACGACGCCTTGGTCAGCTTCAGGTTCCCGGCGGTCAACATCGCAAAGCCGCTGCGCAACCCGCCGACCCGCGATCCGGTCCGCGGGATGTGGCCGACGGCCAAGCCGTCGGTGATCAGCTCGTTGTGCTCGTCGGCGATCGTGTCGCGAACGGCGAGCGCGGTCTTCAGGGCATGGGAGGCGCCGTTGAGTCCGGCCACGCTGGTCGGGGCCGCGGAGAGCGGCGGGAAGTCGTTCGGCGTCGTCGCTGGGCACTGCTTCGGTGTCGCGCCGGCGAAGAACGCGTCCAGCGCCTTCTGTGCGCACCCGGAGATGTCGGCGCCGAGGACCGAGTGCCCGACGTGGGGAACGACGAGCAGTGTCGAGCCGGGGATCGCGTCGGCGACCTCCTTGGCATCGGCGACCGTCGTGCGCAGGTCGGCCTGGCCCTCGATGATCAGTGTCGGGACGGTCGGCAGCGGGCCGAGCGTCGCGGGCAGCGGCGCGACCTGCGGCCAGCCGAGGCACAGCCTGATCGACTGGCTGTTGAGCACGTCCGCGCGAGTGAACGGGGCGAAGGTCGACGCCGGCAGCGCCGCGATCGCCGCGCGGGCAATGTTGCGGCGCTGGGTCGGGTCGGTGACCGTGCGCGGCCACGGGAGGATCGACTCCTCGCAGGTCGTGGCGAGGAACAGCGCCCCGTCCTCGTCGGGAGCGTCGTCGGCCCGTGCGATCTTGATCGACGTGAGGCCCTCGGCGTGCGCGACGACCCGCAGCAGCGGCGCGGTGTCGCCGCGGCGCGCGCCGTGCAGAGCGCCGGGAAGCTCGGCTCGCAGCTCGGGATTGAGGTCACCGGCGAGGAGGATCGAGAACATGTCCTGCGAGGTGACCAGGAGCGGCTCGCGGTGGCCGTGACCGTCGATCGCGTTGCCGAAGATCGGCGACCTGGCGGTGCGCTTGAGGATGCTGGCGAGATCGGTGTTGACGTTCGGCGTCGCCCTGGTGCACGCGCCGGCGCCGCACAACTCGCTGAGCACGCGCGGGATCGCGGTGAACGTCGTTTGGTTGAACGCGTCGGGACCGGTCGGGGTGACGACCGAGTCGAGGACCAGGCCGCTGACGTTCTGCGGGTAGGTCTGCGCGTACTCCTCGGCGACCTTGGTGCCGTAGGAGACGCCGAACAGCGTCAGCTTCGTATAACCCGCTGCGACGCGCAGCGCCTCGATGTCTGCGACCGATTGCGCGGTCGTGTAGAAGCCGCGCCGGGTGCCGATCTGGTTGGCGCACTTGGTTTCGACCGCGGCCAGCGACTTGAGCGAGTCGTCGGGCGTCGGGTCGGTCAGCGCACTGCACTTCAGAGCGCCGGATGACCCGGTCCCGCGCTGGTCGAAGGTCAGCATGTCGCGCGTGACGAGACCAGACTTCAGCTGGTCGGCGAGCTCTGCGGCCAGCGGCAGCGCCGCCTGTCCGGGGCCGCCGGCGAGCGCGACGATCGCGGTATTGGACGGGTTGGTCTTGCCGACCTTGCGCTGGACCTTCAGGTTGATCGTGCCCGGCGTGGCGCCCGAGGGGTCAAGCGGAACCGGCACCGTGGCGCACTGAAACGACGATCCGCCGGGGCACGGCGCCCACGCGACGGCGGCGTGCGCGGCGCTCGCCATGCTTGCGCTGACGACCAAGGTGACCACGAAGGCGAGGGCCGGGCGGCGCATTCGAGTGCCACGGTAGCGCACAAATGCCGTTGAGCGGGTCATGTGTTTACGATCGCCCAGATGGTGGTGTGACACGACGCTCTAAGGTCCCGGCCATGGTGCGATGGCAACTGCGACACGACAGCACTCCGTTCTTGCCCTCAGGCTCAGTGATGCAACAGCGGTGGCCTTCTCACACGAGCTTGGCAGAGAGGGGGCCGCGTAGGCCGTGCCAGGAAGATCATCGTTGAGCCGTGTGCGGGAAAACCGCACGCACGGAATTGAAAGGGGAATGGGGAACCAGAACCCGCCCAGCGCGGACACGGCGCCCCCGACTGCCAATGTCTGAGACCACGCCGCCGATGCAGGGCCGCACCGTCATCGTCACCGGCGCGAGCGCCGGCCTGGGGGCCGCCGCCGCCCGCGAGCTGTCGCAGCAGGGCGCCGATGTGATCGTCGTCGGGCGCTCGCCCGAGAAGACGGCCGCCGTCGCCTCGGCGATCGGGGCCGACCACTTCGTCGCCGACTTCGCCAAGCTCGGCGAGGTCCGCGAGCTCGCGACGAAGCTGCTGGCGCGCTGCGAGAAGATCGACGTCCTGGCCAACAACGCCGGGGGTCTGTTTCCCAACCAGACGACGACGGAGGACGGCCACGAACTGACGTTCCAGGTCAACCACCTGGCCCCGTTCCTGCTCACCTCGCTGCTGCGCGAGCGGCTCGCGGCGACCCAGGGCGCACGCGTGATCAACACGAGCAGCGAGGCCAACCGCGTCGGTTCGATCGATCTCGACAGGCTCGACCGCACCACCGGCAGGTACATCGCGGTTCGCGTCTACGCGACGACGAAGCTTGAGAACATCCTCTTCACGCGCGAGCTGTCGCGGCGGGCCGCCGGCCAGGGGATCACGTCGTCGTGCTTCCATCCGGGACCGGTCGCGTCGGAGTTCGGGCGCGACTCGTTCATGATCGGCCTCGTGTACCGCACGCCGCTGAAGAGGGCCTTCAGCATCACGCCCGAGCAGGGCGCGGCCCCGCTGGTGAAGCTGGCCACGCTCGACAATCCCGAGTCGGTCAACGGGATGTACTGGCACAAGCTCAAGCCCAACGGCAAGACAAGCGGGCAGGCCGATGACATCGCGCTGGCGGCGGGGCTGTGGGAGAAGTCGGCGCAGATGGTCGGGGTGGAGGCATGAGCGGTTCGCTGGTCGGTCGGCCGGTCGCGCGCATCGGCTTCGGCGCGATGCAGCTTCCGGGTCCGGGGGTGATGGGTCCGCCGCGCGACCGCGAGGCGGCGCTGGGCGTGCTGCGCCGCGCGATCGAGCTCGGCGTCAACCACATCGATACGTCGCAGTACTACGGACCGGACGTGAGCAACGAGCTGATCCACACGGCGCTGTTTCCGTACCCCGACGATCTCGTGCTCGTCAGCAAGGTCGGCGCGCAACGCACGGATGACGGTGGCTGGGTCGCGGCCCAGGAGCCGCACGAGCTGCGCTCCGGCGTCGAGGACAACCTGCGTTCGCTGGAGGTCGACTGCGTCGACGTCGTCAACCTGCGTCTGCTCGACGCGGGCGACGCTGTCGTCGACTTCGACGCGCAGCTCGACGAGATGATCGCGCTGCGCGACGAGGGCAAGATCCGCGGGGTGGGGCTGAGCAACGTCACGCTCGATCAGGTGATCCACGCGGTTTCGCGGACCGACGTCGCGTGCGTGCAGAACGCGTTCTCGCTCGTGTCGCGTGAGGACGAGCCGGTGCTCACGTTCTGCTCGGAGCACGAGATCGCCTACGTCCCGTTCTTCCCGCTGGGGTCCGCGTTCCCCGGGATGCCGAAGGTCACCGACAACGCCGTCGTCATCGCCGTCGCCGAGCGCCTCGGAGTGACACCGGCCCAGGTCGGGCTGGCGTGGGTTCTGGACCAGGGTGACGCCGTGCTCCTGATCCCGGGCACCTCCTCGGTCGCGCACCTCGAGGAAAACATCGCGGCCGGCGACGTCGCGCTCGACGACGAAGCGCTCACCGCTCTCGCCGCCATTTCGTAGCACCCCCGCTGGCCGAGAACCGGCGGTCGAAGTGCGGAGGAATTCAGGCGGAGCGCAGCAGGCCGGTCGCGCGGGCCCAGTCGACGGTGCGGCGCAGTGTCTCCTCGGGCGGGGAGTAAGTGAGGCCGAGGTCGCGCGTCGCCTTCGAACCGTCGTAGCGGTGGCCGTGCAGGAGCGTGCGGACCATCTCGCGACAGACCGGTGGCTCGCGACCGGCGATCCGCGAGCCGGTCTCGACGAGCCACGCGCCGCCGACGGCAAAAGCGCGCGGGACGAGCCGCGGTCGCGCATCGACCTGCGCGACCCGCGCGGCGAGCGCCAGCGCCTCGGTGATCTCGAGCGTGAAGCCGTTGAGCAGGTAGCGCTCGCCGGCGACGCCGCGCTGCGCGGCGAGGATGTGGCCCTCGGCGCAGTCGCCGATGTCGACGAGGCTGATGTGAGTCTTGACGAACACCTTCAGTCGCCCATCGAGGAACGCGAGCAGGAAGCGCCCCGTCCCACCGGAGCGCCCGGGACCCTGGACCGACGACGGGTTGACGCTGACGACCTCGATCCCGCAGTCGCGGCCCGCCTCCAACGCCTCGCGCTCACCCAGCGTCTTCGAGCGCTCGTAGGCCGACAGGTACCAGCCGCGATGCACGGTGTCCTCGCGGCCGACCGTCCCGGGCGCCTCGCCGAGCGTCGACGAGGACGAGGTCAACACCAGGCGCCCAACGCCGGCGGCGGCCGCGGCTCGCACCACGGTCACCGCGCCCTGGACGTTGGCGCGGACCATCGGCGCGGGGTCTGACGTGCACATCGTGTTGACCCCGGCCACGTGGTAGACGAGCGCGCAGCCGGCCATCGCCGCAGCCAGGCCCGCCTCGTCGAACAGGTCGGCACGGACGACCTCTCCAGCGCCGTGCTCGCGCAGCGTCGCGGCGCCGGCGTCGCTGCGGGCCAGCGCGACGACCTCGTCGGACCGCGTCACCAGCGCCTTGACCAGCGCGCCCCCGACGACGCCGCTGCCGCCGGTGACGAAGACGCGGCTCACTCGGGCGTGCGCAGCGCCGACAGGTACCGCGTGAGGTAGTCGGCGCCCGACCACAGCGTGACGACCGTCGCGACGAGCATTGCCCACTGATCGAGGAACACGCCCGCGATCTGCACGTCGGGGCGGATCATTGCCAGCGCGATCGCGACGAACTGGATCGTCGCCTTCCACTTTCCGAGCATCGAGACCTCGACGTCGCGTCCCTCGGCGGCGACCGCGGCGCGCAGCCCGAGCAGCACGAGCTCACGGCTGACGATCAGCGCGACAACCCACGGCGACACGCGCCCGACCGCAAGCAGGGCAATCAGCGCGACGCTGACCAGCAGCTTGTCGGCCGTCGTGTCGAGGAACGAACCGAGCCGTGTCGTGACCTCCCAGCGCCTCGCCAGGTACCCGTCGAACCAGTCGGTTGCGGCGGCGACGAGGAAGACGATCGTCGCCTCGGTGTCGGAGCCGTGAAGGACCAGTGCCATCACCACGGGGGCGAGGACGATCCGCACGCCGGTGCCCAGCGCGAGCAGTCCAGTTCGACCGATCCGCGGGCGCCACCATGTCGACTGATCGGGCTGGGTCAGGTCGTTGGTGCTGATCGATGCGAAGTCTACGTTGGAAGCCGGTAGGCGCGGTGGAGCAGCTCGATCGGATGCGCCGACGGCTGGCCGGTGCCGTGCTCGATCTGCCAGCGACACGTCTCGCTGTCGCATGCGGTGCTCGTCGCGCCGCTCACCCCGATCTGCTCGAACAGCTCGGCGCCGACGGCCATCGCGATGTCGTACTTCTCACGCTTGAGCCCATACGTGCCGGCGATCCCGCAGCAGCCGGCGTCGAGCTCGACGACGTTGAGCTCGGGCACCAGCGCGAGCAGCTCGAGCGCCGGCTTGCCCATGAAGTGGCCCTGCTGCTGGCACGGCGCGTGGTAGGCCACGGTCTCCGCGACCGGCGCGAAATCGGTCTTCAGCTCGCCGCGGTGATGGCATTCGAGCAGCAGTTCGCAGATGTCGTAGGTGTTCGCACTGACCACCGCGAGGTCGACATCGGACTCCAGGCCGAGGATCTCGCGCGCCTCGCGCTTGAGCATCAGCGTGCAGCTCGTCGCGTGACCGACGATCAACGCGCCCTCGCGGGCGCCTGGAGCCAGCGCGCTCGACAGTCGCCGCGCGTATGAGCGCGCGGCCTCGAACAGGCCGTTTGACTGCAACGGCAGACCGCAGCACCCCTGGCGCGGGACGTCGACGTGGAAGCCGTTGTGCTCGAGCACGGCGACGACCTTCTTTGCCACCCCCGGCTCGTAGTGCTCGGCGCCACAGCCGTGGAAGAAGACGACCCGGCGCCCACCCATCGGGCTGTCATGGCGCCTGGCCCACGAGCGAAACGTGCGCCGCGAGAACTGTGGCACCGGCGCGTCGCGATGCACACCGAGGACCCGATCGACGAGGACGCGAAACCAGCGCCAGCGCAGCGACGCGTTGGCCAGCGGCGCGACCGGCGAGCCGAGCCGGCCGAGCATGGTCGGGCGGGAGATGATCTGATCGCGAAGCGACACGCCGCGCTCGTGCTTGAGGACCTGGCGGGCCTGGGAGTTGATCTCGGCGATCTGCACGCCCTGCGGGCAGACCTGCGTGCAGATTCCGCAGCCCGAGCAGTAGTCGACCGACGCGTCGGGGGACGGTTCGCCGGCGATACGGAAACGCTCCGACTGCGGGCCCGCGTACTTGGGGCCCGGGAACAACGGCGTCACCGCGGAGACCGGGCACGCGGTCTCGCAGATCGTGCACTTGACGCAGTGATCGAGTGACCCGCGCAGCGCCGAGAACAGCACGTCGTCGGTCATGCCGTCGCTCCCGCGCGCAGCGACGCAATCGCGACGCCGGCGACGTGGTGACCGCTGGCCAGTGAGATCCCGTCGCCCGACCCGTCGGCTCTCGCGTCGGCGCCGGGCAGCGAGGCGCCGGCGACGAACACGTTCTCGAGCCCCTGGGCGCGCAGCGTCCCGTCGGCCGCGATCGCCACTCCGGCTCGGGCCAGCGGCTGGGGTGCGAACACGTCGGCGGCGAAGACGCGATCGCCGGCTGCGGGCGCGCCGGTCAGCGCCAGGCCGAGCGCGGTCTCGCGCAGGACGCCGTCGGCGCCGAGCTCGATCGCACCCGACGCGAGGCCGCCGTGGGCGAGCACGATCGTCTCGGCGCCGTACACCCGCTCGTGCCCGCTGAGATGCGCGTGCAGCGCCACGACGCGGTCGCCCTCGCGGCGCGCGCCGACCACCTGCGCGCCGATCGCGATCACGCCGCCCGCACGACGCACCTCGGCCCGCAGCGCGGTGAACAGCCGCAGCCCCGGAGCCGACGGAGGCAGCGTCGGGATCTCGAACACCGGTCGGCCGAGGTCGCGCTTGAGGTCCGACCACGCACCGAATGGGTCACGCTGCCCGAGCACGGCCGGCAGTGCGACGCGCTCGTCGTCGCGCAGCAGCGGCGCCAGCCGCGCGGCGAATGCTGCGCGAAACGCCGGCTCGTCGAAGCGCCGCGCCACGACCACTGCGCTCGGTTCGACGCGGCCGACGTCGAGTTCGACGCGGACCGCGCGTGCCGTCGCGCCACCGGCGACGAGGTTCGCGGCGCACAGCTCCGGATGGAAGTCGCGCAGCACATCGAAGCCGACGACGCATACTCCCGCTGCGTCGAGCGCGTCGCCGCCGGCCATCGTCACCGGCACCATCGCCGAGGGCCGCAGCGCGCCGATCGCCGTCGGCAACAGCCGGTTGCGCGACAGGTCGCCGACGTAGGTGTACCCGGCGGCCGGCCCCGCGGCGACGCAGTCGCCCAGCCACGCCAGCGCCGCCTCGATCCCCTCGATCCCGATCTCCGCGTACGGGTGCTCGGGGCGCGCGGCGATGAACGACGGCAGCGCGGCGGCGGGCGACGCGACCCGCTCCGGGGCGTAGCCGAGGACGTCGATCGTGCCCGGCGCGAGGTGCGTCGATCCGACCCCACGGGCGAGCACGCAGACCGAGGCGCCGGCCTGCGCGATCCGCGCCGCCGCGGTCAGCCCCGCGACGCCGGCCCCGACGACGACCGCGTCGTAGTGCAGTGAGCGCATCATGCCGGAAGGTGGGCGACGTCGAGGACGCCCTGGTAGATCCACTCGTCGAGCCACGCCTGGCGCAGCTGGTCGCCGTGCAGGACCGGCGCGACGCCCTTCCAGCGCTCGGCAAGGAACGCGGTCAGCGCGGCGTTGGCGGCCGCCGGGCCGTCGTCCGAACGCGCGCGGTGCATCAGCCCCGCCGCCCGGACCATGCAGAAACCGCCCTGACACGGGCCCATCCCCAGGCGCAGGGCGCGGCGGATGTCATCGAGGTCGGCGGCCGGGTCGTCGGCGATCGCCTCGTACACCCGCGCCCGGGTCACGAGCTCGCACTCGCAGATGAGCTGGTCGTCGTTGAGGGTCCGCTCCCGCGCGCGCAGGCGGTCGCCCGTGTGGTGGTGTGCGCCGACAGCCGATCCCGGTAGCACCGTCGTCGCCGTGGTACACGCGACGTCGCGACCGAGGACCGCGCACGCCGCATCGACCGCCTCCTGCGCCATCAGCCGGTAGGTGGTCAGCTTGCCGCCGGTGATCGTCACGAAGCGCCCGACGCCGTCGCGCTCGGCATGGTCGAGCAGCGCATGAGCGCGCGTCACGTCACGCGTCGAGGCGACGCCGTCCGTCGCCTCCTGCCACAGCGGTCGCACGCCCGCCCACACCCGCAGCGCTCGCGCCTGGCGGAAACCCGGGACCAACTGCTCGCCGCCCTCGAGCATCTCCTGCACTTCGGCCGCCGTGATCGACGTGTCGTCGGGATCGTCGACCGGCACGTCGGTCGTGCCCATCACGCACACGGTTCGGATCGGGACGAGGATGTCGCCGTCGGCCGGCGGCTGGCAGCGGTTGATCACCGTGTTCACGAGCCGATGGTTCATCGCGATCATGATGCCCCGGCCCGCGATGATCTGGACGCTGGAAATTCCGGCCAGCTCAGCGATCTGGCCCGCCCACGCGCCGGTCGCGTTGACGGTGACCTGTGCCTCGACGTCGGACTCGACACCGCTGTGTGCGTCGCGCAGCCGTGCGCCGATTACCTCGTCGCCATCGCGATGCACGGCCATGACCTCGTGGTGGGTCAGCACGCGCCCGCCGCGTTCGCGCACTCCGCGGGCCAGGGCCCGCAGCGTCGTCCAGACGTCGATCGACGCGTCGGGCACCCGGAACGCGCGCGAGATCCCCGGATTGAGTCTCGGCTCCGCGCGCAGCGCCTGCGCCGGGTCGATCTCCTCGCAGGTCACGCCGGTCGCCACACACCCCGCGGCGAACTCGTCGGCGTACTGTGGATCGTCGAACGGCGTCGTGACGAACAGCCCGCCCGTCGCCTCGATCGCGTCGGCCGCGACGTGCAACAGGATCGCGTTCTCGCCCGCGCACTCGCGGGCTGCGCCTGGGTCCTTGACGACATAGCGCCCGCCCGAATGCAGCAGCCCGTGGAAGCGCCCGCTCGTGCCCTCGCCAAGGTCGGCGCGATCGACGAGCACGACATCGATCCCGCGCACTGCGGCGTCGAACGCCACGCCGGCCCCGGTGGCTCCACCACCGATAACCAGCAGCTCGGTCGTCAACGCCCTCACCGACCGCAGCCTACGCGTCCTCCACCCAGTCGAACGTCCGCGTGACCGCCTTCTTCCACATTGCCAGCGCCCGCTCGCGCGCCACCGCGTCCATCGCCGGCTCCCAGCGGCGGTCCTCGCCCCAGTTGGCGCGCAGCTCGTCGACCGAGCTCCAGAACCCGACCGTGAGGCCGGCCGCGTAGGCCGCGCCGAGCGCCGTCGTCTCGGCCACGCGCGGGCGGACGACCGGGACGCCGAGGATGTCGGCCTGGAACTGCATCAGCGTCTCGTTTGCGACCATCCCGCCGTCGACCTTCAGCTCGGTGAGCGCAACGCCCGAGTCGGCGTTCATCGCGTCGGCGACCTCGCGGCTCTGAAACGCAGTCGCCTCGAGCGCGGCGCGCGCGAGGTGCCCGCCGGTGACGTAGCGCGTCAGCCCGACGATCGCGCCGCGCGCGTCCGAGCGCCAGTACGGGGCGAACAGGCCCGAGAACGCAGGCACGAAGTAGGCGCCGCCGTTGTCGTCGACGGACAGCGCCAGCGGCTCGATCTCGTCGGCCGAGCGGATCAGCTTCAGGTTGTCGCGCAGCCACTGCACGAGCGCGCCGGTGATCGCGATCGAGCCCTCCAGGCAGTAGACCGCGGGCGCGTCGCCGAGCTGGTATCCGACGGTGGTGATCAGACCGTTGCGCGACTGCACGGCCTGCGTGCCGGTGTTGAGCAGCAGGAAGTTCCCCGTCCCGTAGGTGTTCTTGGCCTGGCCGGGGGAGAAGCACGTCTGCCCGAACGTCGCGGCCTGCTGGTCGCCGAGATCCCCGGCCACCGGTACCCCGGCCAGCGGCCCCGAGCGGACCTCGCCGTAGACCGCGCTCGACGGGGAGATCGTCGGCAGCATCGTGCGCGGCACGCCAATCGTCGCCAGCAGCTCGTCGTCCCAGTCGAGCGTCGCCAGATCCATCAGCATCGTCCGGCTCGCGTTGGAGACGTCGGTCACGTGGACGCCGCCGTCGACGCCGCCGGTCAGGTTCCAGATCACCCAGGAGTCGATCGTTCCGAAGCACAGCTCGCCGGCCTGCGCTCGCGAGCGCGCACCCTCGACGTGGTCGAGAATCCACGCGATCTTCGGCCCGGAGAAGTACGTCGCGATCGGCAGCCCGGTCTTGGCCCGGAAGCGGTCCTGCCCGCCGTCGGCCGCCAGCGCCGCGCAGCGCTCGTCGGTCCGCGTGTCCTGCCAGACGACGGCGTTGTGGATCGCCTCGCCGGTTCGGCGATCCCAGACGACCGTCGTCTCGCGCTGGTTGGTGATCCCGAGCGCGACGATCTCGTGCGCGACGATCGTGGCCTGGCCGAGTGCCCCGTCGATGACCTGACGCGTGCGCCGCCAGATCTCGGCCGGGTCGTGCTCGACCCAGCCCGGCTTGGGATAGATCTGCTCGTGCTCGCGTTGATCGCGGGCGACCGGGGCGCCGCCGTGGTCGAACACCATGCAGCGCGTGCTGGTCGTGCCCTGGTCGAGCGCCGCGACGTACCGCGCCACGGTGGGCTACTTCGTCTTCAGCAACGGCGGGTCGGACGCGTCATGACCGTTGGCCGAGCCGTTGGCGCTCGGTCCGCTCTCAAAGAACTTCTGCACGAGGTCGATCAGGACGTTGGGATCCTCGGTCGGCTGAATCGGAGCGCCGAACGAGATGTCGATGTCGTGACGGCGGTTGTTGACGCGGTTGCGCAGTCGCGTCGGCCAGTACTTGCCGATCGGCATCAGGCGCGAGGTGCCGCTGACGCGGATCGGCACGACGGGCAGGTTGTGACGCGTCGCGAGCACCGCCGCGCCGCGGCGGATGCGGCCGCGGCCGCCGGTCCGCGAGCGCGTGCCCTCGGGGTAGACGAGCAGGTTCCAGCCCTCGTCGAGCAGGCTGTCGAGGTTGCCGGTCGTGCGCTTGCCCATGCCGCCGCCATTGCGGTCGATCGGTACGGTGTTGAAGACGAGCGAGACCGCCGCCGCAGTCAGGCGGTTGCGATAGAAGTAGTCGGCGGCGGCGGCGACCGCGGTGCGCTTGCGCAGCCTGCGCGGCAGCGACGCGAGGATCACCGGCGTGTCCATGTGGCTGGCGTGATTGGCGACGAGGATGACGGGACCCTTGACCGATTCGAGCGCTTCGCGGCCGGTCGCGCGGCGGCGCATGTAGTGGTCCATCGCGGGGGCCAGCGCGAAGCGCAGGAAGCCCTCGCGGACCATCCGGGCCGGTCGCGAGCGCGCCCACGACATGTCGACCTGCCCCGCGGCATCCGCGGCAGCGTCGCGGAGGTCGCGGCCATGCTTGACGAGGCGCTCGTTCAGCGAACGCTTGCGGCGAAACCACGGCACATCTCTCCTCTACACCGCGGGTGACGGTCGTTACACGCCGGGCGGCGAGGACTGCACCGGCGACGACACTTCCGGCTGCGTCGCGGTCGCGCCCGATCCGAACACCACGCTGAAGCCGTCGCCGGTCGCCGAGAGGTCGCCCGGCGTCGCCTGCGACGAGGCCGCGCTCGTCGCCGCTCCGTGCGTGCCGGGGCGTCGCGAGCCCGCCGACAGCGCGATCGCGCTCGGCGTCCACGCGGAGCTGGAGATCGGCCCACGCACGCCGGTGCTCGTCGTCGCGGAGGCCAGGGTGAACGCCTCGGTGCCGAAGTTCGCCAGCGGCAGTTCGGTGCAGCCGGTCTGCGTGCACGCAGACGGCGCCTCGACGATCCAGTCGGCGGAGGTGATGTCGATGACCGAGGCGCGCACGACCCTGGTGAACACCGCGCCCGTGGTCTGGTTGCTCAGGCGCAGGTGGACGAGGCTGCCGCTGACGCCGACGCTGGCCGAGATCGTGTCGCCCGGGTGCGCCGTCATACGGATCGGCACCGACGCCGCCGGCACGAGCTCGTACCACACGGAATACGTCGCGGCCCCGCTCTTGGTGCAGTCGGATTCGGTCCCGATCTGCTCCAGCGCGCGCGATGTCGTGTGGTAGCCGCCGAGGCCAACCCACGTTGCTTCGTAGGAGGGGCTGCCGATCGGGCAGGTCGCCGCCGGCATCACCCACGTCCCATTGACGTGGCGCAGCGTGATGCCCGATCCGCTGACCACGTAGCCCGCCCAGTTGGTGCTCGTCTGCGTGTGCATCACCGCGAGCGCCGGCGTCGCCGACACGGCGAGCGCGAGGGCGGTGAGGAACAGGAGTCGGGTCGGTCGGGCGATCATCGGGTGCGCCAGTGTGGTGGTGCACCCTAAGCCGACCGTAAGCTGGGCCGGGGAATTCTTGTGCTGCGCTAGCGTTCCGGCGATGAGCGACGAGACCGAAGGCGAAGGGCTGCGCGATCGCATGACACGCCAAGGGGAGGACGCCGTCGGCCGGCTCGCCCAGGAACTGCTGGAGAACCCGCTGGTCAGCGGGACGATCTCGCGGATGTTCAGTGTCCGCGACAAGGCGGTGCACGCGCAGGAGAGCGCAATGGGGGCGCTCAACGTGCCGTCGGCCGCGGACATCGAGCGTCTGACGCGGCGTGTTCGTTCGCTCGCTCAGCGCCTGGAGGGCATCGAGGACGGCGTCGATCGCGTCGACGAGAAGATTGCGACGCTGGCCACAACGCTCGACAACCTGACGCTCGAGCTCAGCGCCGTTCGCGCCGCGCTACCGGCCGAGAGCGCGCCGGTGAGCAGTGATCAGGAACGCCTGACCGTCGCGTCGGAATGAACGCGCGCACCGCTACACGCTGAGCGCCGCGATCGCGACGCCGCCGAGCCGGGTGCCCACGGTCTCGAGTCCCTCGGCGTCGATCCGCACGCGTTGGGGGTGCAGTAGGTCGGTGATTGCCAGTACGCATGCGCCGCGGATGCCGCGTAGCGCACAGATCCGCAGCACCGTCGCGGCTTCCATCTCCAACGCGATCGCGCCGGCGTCGAGCCAGCGAGCAACGTTCGCCTCCTCGCCGCGGTCGTAGAAGACGTCGGTGGAGACGACAAGCCCGTCGGCCGTCGCACCCGCGCCGGCCAGGGCGTCGCTCAGCGCGACGTCGGCCGCGACCTGCTCGCCAGCGCCAAGCGCGCGGCTCGTGCCGTCGGCGCTCAGCGCCTCGCGCGCGACGACAAGGTCACCGAGGGCGAGCCCGCCGTCGAGCGCCGCGCACGTGCCGACACGGATCGCGACCTCGAGCCCGAGGTCGCACAGCTCCTCGACCACGATCGCGGCACTCGGGCCGCCCATGCCCGTCGACTGGATCGTCAGCAGCTCACCGTCGGCCTTGGCCGCGCCCGTGTATCCCCACAGCCCGCGGTTGTGGTTGAACATCGCCGGCGTGTCGAGCAGCAGTTGTGCGAGCGCCAGCGCGCGGCCCGGATCGCCGGGCAGCAACGCGCGCGGCGCCAGCGGTGCGGTCGGGTGGATGTGGATCGGACGGTCGCTCACGGCAGCTGAGGATAGACTCGCGGCCATGATCGGGCTCGGCGCGGGGAGCTCTGAGGGCGCGGGGCCGGCGCGCCGTGTCCTCGTCACGGGCCTGGCCAACATTGCACGAGCTGACGGTCATTGGAACGCCGGCGCTGATCACTGCGCTGCACGAGCAGCCGACGCTGCGCACGCTCGTCGTCCGCTCCTCGGTGGCGATCTACGGGGCCCAGGCCGCCGGCCCGGCGTTCTTCGTAGAGGAGCTTGCGCGCCGATTCCCGCTCCACACCCGCTACCAGCGCGACATCGGCGAGCTCGAGACGCTGGTCGAGGGCTTCGCCCGCCGTGCCCCCGACGTGACGGTGGTCGTCCTGCGCCTCCAGCCGGTCGTCGGAACGACCCTCGCGACACCGATCACGCAGCTGCTGTCGGCGCCGGTCGTCCCGACGGTGCTCGGCTTCGATCCGCAGTTACAGTTCCTCCACCAGGACGACTCTGCCCACGTGCTCAACCACGCCGTCCACCATCCGGTCCACGGCTGGTCAACATCAGTCGCGGTCGCTCACGAGGCTGCTGCGCGCGCCGTATCTCCCGATCACGCCAACGTTCCCGTGGCTCGGCCCGCTCGGCCTCGTGCCGCTGCCGTCGCGCTGGCGGATCGAGTTCTGCCCGCCGATCGATCTGAGGGCGTACGGTCCCGAAGCGGCCAACGATCGCGCTCAGGTGCTGGAGATATCCGAGACGATCCGCGACCTGATCCAGGCGAAGGTCCTGGACAACCTCGTCCAACGAGAAGGAGCATGGGCATGACCTTCGAGAACGTCAAGGAGTTCCGCACGGTGATGGATCGCGTGTTCTCGATCATGGACACCGACCCGGTGATGGGACCAAAGCTGCGCGACGCCGACGTTCCCCAGCAGTTCGCGTTCACCGATGTCGACCTCGTGCTGAACATCCGCGCGGCGCGCGACGGCGAGGACGGCAACCTCGTGTGGGACTGGTCCGACGACCCGGAGTTCAAACCCAAGGTGACGATGACGATGTCGGCGGAGACTGCGAACACGTACTTCCAGGGCAAGGAGAACGTCGTCGTGGCGATCGCCCGACGGCGCATCAAGGCCGGCGGCGACATCAAGTCGGCGCTCGCGTTGATCCCGATCACGGAGCCGGTCTACGCGCAGTACCGCGCGATGATCGCCGAGGAGTTTCCGCACCTGCTGGTCAGCTGACGGTCTTTGACGTTGACAAGGATGGCGCGTCGGCGGTAGACCTTGTGAGGCAATTGGGAATGTGATGCACCAGGACCGGGGAGTGGGTGCGTAGAGCATCCGCGAGGCGCCGCCGGCAACGAGACGAGCGCCGCCGGTCCAACGCAGCGGGCCGTGTGCCCGCACAGCGGCGGGGCTCCCGTGACGAGGGTCCCGCCGCGTTTTGCCGGGTCATCTGACTTCCGGGCCCGGTTCCGGTCGCGCTGTTCGCAACGCCACCCCACGCGGCACAGCCACGCACTACGCCACCCGCAGCGCCAGCGCCAGCCGGAACCGCCCATCGGCCTCGTCCAACATCGCGCCGAACAGCTCCCGCAGCTGCGCCAGTCGGTAACGCACCGTCTGCGGATGAACCTTCAACGCCGCCGCCGTCGACTCGACACGCCCCTGGTGATCGAGCCACGTCCGTAGCGTCGCCGTCAGCTTGGCCTGGGCCGCGCTGGGCAGCTCGCGCAGCGGCGCCAACACCGTCGCCGCCAGCTCGGCGCCCAACGCCGGGTCGCCGCCGAGCAGCAGCGCCTCGAGGTGGTGCTCGGCCACCACGAGCCCCTTCCCCTCATCCGCACCGGTTACCGCGAGCGCGAGTTGGGCGCGGGCGAAGGAGCGAGCGGCGCCTCGGCGCGGAACCTCCGGGCCGAGGGCGGCATGACGCCCGCGCAGGACACGGCCGAGGCGGTCGTGCAACCCTGGCTCGCGGGCGTCGTCGATCAGCGCGATGGTCCGTCCATCGACGATCGCGATCATCGCGGCCAGCGCGACCGGTTCGGTGTCGTCGACGACGAGCACCGCGAGGCGACGCGGCGGCTGCCAGCCGAGCTCGGTTGCGAGCTCGGCCGTCTCGTCGTCGTCGTGGGGCGGGTCGCTGAGCACCATGCGCACGAGCTGCGTGCGGCGCCGCGCCGTCTCACCGGCCGACGCCGACTGCTCGGCCGCGTAGCCCTCGATCGACTCGGCCGACAGCTCGTCGATATAGGCGAAGATCGACTCGCCGAGCGTGTAGAGCTCGTCCGGCGCCACGCCGGCGTCGCGCCCCGCGTCGACGAACCGCCGCCACGCCAGCCGCGCGCCGACCCGGTAGGCGCTGAGCAGCGCGTCGAGGCTGCGTCCCTCGCGCATCTCCAGGCGCCCGAGCTCGAAGTAGACGCGATGGCCGCGGCGGTCGTCGTCGAGGAATCGCGTGAGCGCCCGCTCGACGCCGAGCCGGACCGCGTGCCCGAACGCGCCCTCCATCGGGCGGGCGTACTCGGGCACCTCGACGGCGATCGCCTCGATGATCTCGTCGGACAGGGTGGGGAGAACGGGTCGCAGCGCATCGGCGAGCATTTGTAGGAAAGCTACAAGATCGAGCCGGCGAACACGGGGCATCCGCCAAGAATCGGCCACGGATCCACGAGAACCTTCTAGCCATGACCCTCGCCCAGCGCAACGCGAACCTCGCCGCCGTCGTCATTCCATTCCTCGGTGTCATCCTCGCGATCATCACTCTCTGGGGCCACGGCGTCGACGCCGCCGACCTCATCGTTGCCGCCGTCCTCTACCTGATCTGTGGCTTCGGCATCACGATCGGCTTTCATCGGATGCTCACCCACCGCGCCTTCCAGGCGCCCGGCTCGGTCCGCTACTCGCTTGCGATCCTCGGTTCGATGGCTGTCCAGGGGCGGGTCATCGACTGGGTCGCCGACCATCGCAAGCATCACGCGCACACCGACGAGGAGGGCGACCCGCACAGTCCGCACGTCGGCGGTGGCTCGGGCCTCAAGGGGCTGTGGCACGCGCACGTCGGCTGGCTGCTGACCGAGCACGGCCAAGCGCGCCGTGCCAAGTACGCGCCTGACCTGCTCGAAGACCGCGGCATGCGCAAGATCAACCGGATGTTCGAGATGCTGGTCCTCGCGACGCTGGCGATCCCGTTCGTCCTCGGCTTCGCGATCCACGGCACGCTGATCGGCGCGCTCGAGATGCTGCTCTGGGCCGGCCTCGTCCGCGTCTTCTTCCTGCATCACGTCACCTGGTCGATCAACAGCGTCTGTCACTTCACCGGCAACCGCCGCTTCGCGATCGAGGATCACTCGACCAACGTCTTCTGGCTCGCGCTGCCCTCACTCGGCGAGGCCTGGCACCACAACCACCACGCCTTCCCACGTTCGGCCGCCCACGGCCTGCGCAAGCGCGAGATTGACATCTCCGCGGGCATGATCTGGGTGATGGAGAAGCTCGGCCTCATCAAGGACGTCGTGCGGGTCACGCCCGAGCGCCAGGCCCAGATGATCGGGACGCCCGGCACTCACTCGACGCCCGGCCCGGTCCTGACGCCGACGCCGGGGGCGGACGGGGACGCAATTCCGCAGACCTGACATCCTGGCGCGGTGGCCGTCACCACCGCCACGTCGGAGCTTCTGGAGCGCGTGCGCCAGACCGGGCTGCTGCCCGCGTCGGCGCCCGTCGTCGTCCTGCTCTCGGGCGGTCGCGACTCGGTCTGCCTGCTCGACATCGCCGTCCTGCTGAGTGGCGCGCCGGCGGTCAGTGCCCTGCACGTCGACTACAGCCTGCGCGGCGCCGACTCGACGAGTGACGCCGAGCACTGCCGGCAGCTCGCCGACCAGCTCGGCGTGCCGCTGACGGTCGAACAGGTGACCAGGCCCGCCGACGCCGCCGGCAACCTCCACGCGTGGGCACGCGACGTGCGCTACGGCGCGGGAGCGCGCATCGCCGCGACGCGCGGAGCCCGGCTCGCCGCCGCGCACACCGCGACCGATCAGGCCGAGACGATCCTCTACCGCCTCGCGACGTCGCCCGGGCGCCGCGCGCTGCTCGGTATGGAGCCCAGCAGCGGATGGCTCATCCGCCCGCTGCTGACGATCACCCGCGAGGACACAGAGCAGTGGTGTCGCGCGCGTGGCCTCAGCTGGCGCGAGGACGCCTCAAATGACGATCCCCGCTTCGCGCGGGCGCGCGTGCGCAACGAGCTGCTGCCCGCGCTACGCGCCGTCGACGAGCGCGCCCAGCGCAACATCGTCTGGACGGCCGAGCTGCTGCGCGAGGAGTCCAGGGTGCTCGACGAGGTCGTGCAGACCGCACTCAACGGCCGCGACGAGATCAGCCTCGAGCATCTCGCCGCGCTGCCGCCCGCGCTCGCGCGTCTGATCCTGCGCCGCCTCGCCGAGGACGTCACCGGCGCGCTGTGCCCACGGGCCGCGCGGCGTCTGCCGGACGTCCTCGCCCTCGGGTCCGACGCCCAGCTCGACATCGGCGACGGCGCCCGCGTCGCCATCACGCGCGGTGTGCTGCGTGTCCGGTTGTCCAAGCCGGCGTAGCGCCCGGCGACAACTCGGCCGCTTCGGCGATGGAATGCGACGGCCCATTGGACGTAGAGTCGCAACCTTGCCTGTCGCCGTATCCAGCGCCTCGGATTCCGGGCCCGCCCAGCCCGACGAATCGCCCCAGGCCGCGGTCGCGGTACGCGTGACCGGCCTGCGCAAGTCCTACGGCGACGTCGTCGCGCTCGAGAACCTGGACCTGGTCGTCAACCGTGGCGAGTTCTTCACGCTGCTTGGGCCCTCCGGCTCGGGCAAGACGACGACGCTGCGCCTGATCGCCGGCTTCGAGTCGCCCGATCGCGGAACCGTCGAACTGGATGGTGCCGACGTGACCCGCCGCGCGCCGTATCTGCGCGACGTCAACACGGTCTTCCAGGACTACGCGCTGTTCCCGCACATGACGGTCGCCGAGAACGTCGCCTACGGCCTGCGCGTGAAGGGCGTCGCGAAGGGCGAACGCACGCAGCGCGCCGAGGAGGCGCTGAACATGGTCCGTCTCGAGGGCCTCGGCGCGCGCAAGCCGATCCAGCTCTCCGGCGGCCAGCGCCAGCGCGTCGCGCTGGCCCGCGCGCTCGTCAATCGCCCCGCCGTGCTGTTGCTCGACGAGCCGCTCGGCGCGCTCGATCTCAAGCTGCGCCAGGAGATGCAGTCCGAGCTCAAGCGCATTCAGGCGGAGATCGGCGATGCGATCACGTTCCTTTACGTCACCCACGACCAGGACGAGGCGCTGACGATGAGCGATCGCGTCGGCGTGTTCTCGCGCGGCCACCTCGAGCAGGTCGGGACGCCGGGGGAGATCTACGAGCACCCGGTCAACGAGTTCGTCGCCGGCTTCGTCGGCACGTCGAACGTCGTGGTTCGCGGCGACGTGCGCTACACGATCCGCCCCGAGAGGATCTCCGTGCTGGCCGACGGCGACGCCGCGTCCCCGGGGACCGAGATCGCCGACGGAACCGTCGCCGAGGTCAGCTATCTCGGCGCGATCACGCGCTACGTCGTCGAACTCGAGGACGGCACCACGCTCGCCGTCCTGCGCCAGAACATCGACACCGACGCCGCGGCCGTGCTGACCGAGCGCGGGCGGCGTTGGCGACTGACCTGGCGGACCGATCAGATGTCCGCCCTGAAAGCAGCAACCGAAAAGGATGCCCCGTCATGAGACAGCACCGGACAATCGCCGCGATCCTCGCGCTCTTTCTCGCATCCATGCTGATCGAGGCGTGCGGCGGCGGCGGGTCGTCGAGCAGCAGCTCGAGCACGGGCGCCTCGACCAAGACCACTCAGGGTCAGGCGTCGATCGGCAAGGGCGAGGGCACGCTCAACGTGATCGCCTGGGAGGGCTACACCGAGCCCGAGTGGGTCAAGCCGTTCGAAGCCGCGACCGGCTGTCAGGTTCATGCCAAGTACGGCGGCTCCTCCGACGAGATGGTCACGCTGATGCGCCAGGGCGGCGGCAGCCAGTACGACCTCGTGTCCGCGTCCGGTGACGCCAGCCTGCGCTTGATCCGCGGCAAGGACGTCGGCCCGGTCAACGTCAACCTGATCCCGGGATGGAAGGACTTCATTCCGCAGCTCAAGTCGCCGTCGCACAACACGGTCGACGGCGTCCACTACGGCGTCTCGCTGCAGTGGGGCCCGAACACACTGATCTACAACACCAAGAAGATCCCGATCGCGCCGACGAGCTGGGCGGCGATCTACGACCCGAAGTACAAGGGCGAGGTCACCGTGCCCGACAACCCGATCCAGATCGCTGACGCCGCTCTGTACCTGTCCAAGCATCAGCCGGACCTCGGTATCACCGACCCCTACGAGCTGACCGAAACCCAGCTCGACGCCGCCGTCAACCTGCTCAAGAAGCAGCGTCCGCTGGTCAAGAAGTATTGGGCGCTGGCCTCCGACGAGATCGACCTGTTCAAGAACGGGGACGCCGTCGTCGGGGCGTCGTGGCCCTACCAGACCAACACGCTGCAGGCGGCCAAGACGCCGGTCAAGGATCTGATCCCGTCCGAGGGTGCGACGGGTTGGGCCGACACGTGGATGCTCTCGGCTCACGCCCAGCACCCCAACTGCGCCTACATGTGGATGAAGTGGGTTTCGACCCCGAAGGTCCAGGCGCAGCAGGCGATCTCGTTCGGTGAGACGCCGGCCAATACCAAGGCCTGCGCGGTCATGGATCAGCTCTCGAAGGGATCGTGCGCCCAGTACCACGCCAACGCACCGGCGTCGTACTTCAACTCGATCAAGTTCTGGAAGACGCCGACCACGCAGTGCGACAACGGTGACACCGACTGCACCGACTACACGACGTGGCAACAGAAGTGGACGGAGGTGAAGGGGTAGCCCCCGTCGCCGCGGCTCGCGTCCGTGCGTCGGCGGCTCTGAACCGCCGGCCACGGCTGCGCGCCGCCCTCCTGCTCGCCGCGCCGTCGGCATGGTTCGTCGCGATCTACCTGACGGCGCTCGTCGTGCTCTTCATTTCCGCGTTCTGGAGCGTGGACACGTTCACCGGCGATCTGGTTCGCAACTGGACGACGCGCAACTTCCAGACCCTGCTCGACGATCCGGTGTACCGGACGATCGCGCTACGGACGATCGGCATCGCCGCCGCGGTCACGATCACCGATGCGCTGATCGCTTTGCCGTTCGCGTACTTCGCCGTGCGGCTGGCCTCGCGGCGGATGCGAGGCGCGCTGTTCGTCGCCGTGCTCGTGCCGCTGTGGACGAGCTATCTCGTGCGCGTGTACGCGTGGCGGCTGATCCTGGCCAAGAACGGAGTCCTCAACTGGACGCTCGATCAGATCGGGCTCGGGTCGGTCAACGTCGCCTACTCCAACTGGGCGATGTGGATCGTCTTCAGCTACATCTGGCTGCCGTTCATGATCCTGCCGGTCTGGGCGGCGATCGAGCGGATCCCCGATTCGTTCCTGGAAGCGTCGGCCGATCTTGGCGCGCGCGGGTCGACGACGGTGCGTCGCGTGCTGCTGCCGCTCGCGCTGCCCGGCCTGGTCGCCGGCTCGATCTTCACCTTCTCACTGACGATGGGCGACTTCATCACGCCGACACTGGTCGGCGGGGCGGGATCGGACTTCATCGGCAACGTCGTCTTTCGCAGCGTCGGGATCTCCAACAACGTGCCGTTCGCGGCCGCCTACGCGACGGTGCCGCTGATCGTCATGGGCACCTACCTCTGGTTCGCGCGGCGGATGGGAGCGTTCGACGCGCTATGACCGAGAAGCGATCGACCCGCATCGCGCTGCGCGTGTTCGCCGGTCTGGTGATGCTGTTTCTGTTCTTCCCGCTGATCCTGATCGTCGTCTACGCGTTCAACGAGTCCAACGTGCAGAGCTGGCCGATTCCGGGCCTGAGCACGAAGTGGTTCTCGACGACGTTCCACGACGGGGACATGCGCGCCGCGCTGTGGCTGTCGGTCAAGGCGGGGTTGATCAGCACCGTGATCGCGCTGGCGCTGGGCACACTCGCAGCGTTCGCCGTCGCCCGGTTCCGCTTCTTCGGTCGCGAGGCGGTGTCGTTCCTGCTCGTCCTGCCGCTCGCCCTGCCGGGGATCATCACGGGGATGGCGCTGAACTCGTTCTTCACGTTCTCCGACGTGCGGTTCTCGCTGCTGACGATCGTCATCGGCCACGCCACGTTCTGCATCGTGCTCGTCTACAACAATGTCCTCGCGCGCCTGCGCCGGACGCAGACGTCGCTGACCGAGGCGTCGATGGATCTCGGCGCCGACGGCTGGCAGACGTTCCGCTTCGTGACCTGGCCGGTCGTCTCGACGGCGCTCGTCGCAGGCGGGCTGCTCGCCTTCGCGCTTTCGTTCGACGAGGTGATCGTGACCACGTTCACCGCCGGAGCCCAGAACACGCTGCCGCTGTGGATCTTCGGAAAGATCCGTCTCGGGCAGCAGTTGCCCGAGGTCAACGTCGTCGTTCTGTTGACCGTGGCGATCACGATCGTTCCGGTCACCCTGGCCCAGCGATTGACCCGCGACTCGGGGGTTCTGCGTCGCGCATAGACTGCCTCTCGTGCGCGACCCCCGAATCGGCGAGATGCTCGTCCAGCCCGACCAGCTCAAAAACCGGGTCCGCGAGATGGGAGGTGAGATCGCACGCGACTACGCCGGCCGCGACCTCCTGCTCGTCGGGGTCCTCAAGGGCGCAGTCTTCTTCCTCTCTGACCTGATGCGTCACATCGACATCCCGTGCGAGGTCGACTTCATGGCCGTCGCCTCCTACGGCTCGGCGACCGACTCGAGCGGCGTCGTGCGGATCCTCAAGGACCTCGACGCGCCGATCGAAGGGCGCGATGTCCTGATCGTCGAGGACATCGTCGACTCGGGTCTGACGCTCCAGTACCTGATGCGCAATCTCGGGGCCCGCTCGCCCGCGTCGCTTGAGGTCTGCGCGCTCCTGACCAAGCCCGCGCGGCTGCGCGTCGATCTCCATGCACGCTACGTCGGCTTCGAGATCCCCGACCGTTTCGCGATCGGCTACGGCCTGGACCTGGGCGAGCGCTACCGCAACCTGCCCTACGTTGCCGCGGTTGCCGACGCCTAGCGCAACCCGTCCACCAGCCTGCGAACCGCGCGAGCACCCTTGCTAGGCTTGGTGGCCGTCCGTGTCCCCTCCGGGCACTGCGGGCTGCCAACCCATGAATAGGTTCTTCAAGAACGCCGCCTTTCCGATCCTCATCGTGATCGTTCTCGCGGTGTTCCTCCAGCGGCTCATCGGGCCGACCAGCCACGGGACGAAGTACGACTTCGGCGACTTCCAGTCGCAGCTGCAGCACGGCGAGGTCAAGTCGGTATCGCTGCACCAGAAGGACAACTCGATGTCGGTGAAGCTCTACAGCAACAAGAGTTACGACACCGGTTTCACCGACGCCGACTCGCCACGGATCATCGCGAGCCTCCAGGCTGCCAAGGACGCCCCCGCGAGCGCCCCCGGCGAGCCGCTGCAGAACTTCAACGTCGAGTCGCGCCACTCGAGCGCGATCCTGGCGATCCTCACCTATCTGCTCCCGGTGCTGCTATTCGTCGGCTTCTGGCTGTTCCTGATGAACCAGGTCCAGGGCGGTGGCTCGAAGGTCATGAGCTTCGGCAAGTCGCGCGCCAAGCGCATGAGCGCCGACTCCCCCAAGATCACCTTCCGCGACGTCGCCGGGGTCGACGAGGCGGTCGAGGAGCTCCACGAGATCAAGGAGTTCCTCGAGAATCCGAAGAAGTTCCAGGCTCTCGGCGCGCGCATCCCCAAAGGCGTCCTGCTCTACGGGCCTCCGGGCACCGGCAAGACGCTGCTCGCCCGCGCGGTCGCCGGGGAGGCCGGGGTGCCGTTCTTCTCGATCTCCGGCTCGGACTTCGTCGAGATGTTCGTCGGCGTCGGCGCCTCCCGCGTGCGCGACCTGTTCGAGCAGGCCAAGCAGAACTCGCCCTGCATCATCTTCATGGACGAGATCGACGCCGTCGGGCGCCACCGCGGCGCCGGCATGGGCGGCGGTCACGACGAGCGCGAGCAGACGCTCAACCAGCTGCTGGTCGAGATGGACGGTTTTGAGATGAAGGACAACGTGATCCTCATCGCCGCGACCAACCGTCCCGACATCCTCGATCCCGCGCTCCTGCGCCCGGGCCGCTTCGATCGGCAGATCGTCGTCGACCGTCCCGACCGCAAGGGCCGCGCGAAGATCCTCGAGGTCCACACGCGTGGCAAGCCGCTCGCGCGTGAGATCGACATCGATGTCCTGGCCGGCCAGACCCCGGGCTTCACCGGCGCTGACCTCAGCAACCTCGTCAACGAGGCCGCGCTGCTCTCCGCGCGCCACGGCAAGCGCGAGATCACGCAGGTCGAGCTCGAGGAGGGGATCATGCGCGTGATCGCCGGCCCCGAGAAGAAGACCCGTGTGATGAGCTCCAAGGAGCGCCTGATCACGGCCTACCACGAGATGGGCCACGCGATCGTCGGCCACTTCCTCGAGCACGCCGATCCGGTGCACAAGGTCTCCGTCGTCAGCCGTGGCCAAGCCCTGGGCTACACGATCTCGATGCCGCAGGAGGACAAGTTCCTCACCACGCGCGCCGAGCTGCTCGACACGATGGCGATGACGCTCGGCGGCCGCGCCGCGGAGGAGATCGTCTTCGACGAGATCACCACCGGCGCCTCGAACGACATCGAGAAGGTCACCGCGACGGCCAAGCAGATGGTCATGCGTTTCGGCATGAGCGACCGCCTTGGCCCGCGCGTGTTCGGCCACGACCACGGTCAGCCGTTCCTCGGTCGCGAGTTCAGCTCGGAGCCCGACTACTCCGACGAGATCGCCCGCGAGATCGACGATGAGGTCCGCCGCATCATCGAGTCCGCCCACCAGCGGGCCAAGGAGCTGCTCACCGAGCATCGCGAGCACCTCAACACGATCTCCGAGATCCTCGTCAAGCGCGAGACGATCGAGGCCGACGAGTTCGTCGCGCTGCTCGCCAACAAGACCGAGGCCGAGGTGTTCGGCGCCGAGGAGCCTCCCGCCCTCGATCCGCCGCTGCCGCCCACCTCCGCCGATCGCATCGGCCGCGAGGCTCCGCGTCCGCTGCCCCGTCCCGGGCTCGCCGGCGCCGAGTCGCGCTCGCTCGACCTGCCCGAAAAGCCCGGCCTCGCCTGATCCAGACTTGTCGGGCTATGTGTTCCTGCACGGCCTCGACGGATCGGGGCCGGATCACTGGCAGCGCTGGCTCGCCGAGCGCCTGATCGCCGACGGGGCGCCGGTTCGCTTCCCTGACCTGCCCGACGCGCACGATCCGCAGCCGGCGGCGTGGGAGGGGGCGGTGCGAGCCGAGGTCGCCGAGGCCGGCGCGAACTGCACTGTGCTCTGTCATTCGCTGGCGTGCCTGGCCTGGCTGCGCGTCGCGTCGACCAGCGACCGCCAGCTCGCGACACGGGTCGCTCTGGTCGCCCCGCCTCACACGGTCGACGTGCCGGCGGTCGTGCGCTTCAAGCTCGCGCGACTCGTGCCCAAGGCCGTGCACCGCGCCGCGGCGCAGACCCGGATCGTCTGGGCGCCCGATGATCCGTACTGCCCCGGTGGTGCTGCGAAGTCGTTCGGCGCGCCGCTGCGGATGACGGGCGATCGGATCGAGAACGGGGGACACCTCAACGCGGAGGCGGGGTTCGGTCCGTGGGCGGGGATCGAGGCGTGGGCGCGGGGCGAGGCGCGGGTGGTCGAGCCGGGGTGAGTGACGTTGCGTGTGTTGGCGGGATGAAACTGCCTGCAACGAGGGAGTGTGGGGGACGAGGGCCGGGGCGCCCCGGCCCCGGTCCTTCCACTCCCTCGTCGCGTTGTTCGCGCCCACCCCAGACAACAGCGCCCATACGATGAACGCATGGCCGGCACCGCCACCGTCATGGGCATCCTCAACGTCACCCCGGACTCGTTCTCCGACGGCGGCGAGTGGTTCGCGTTCGACGACGCGGTCGCGCACGGTCACCAGCTGATCGCCGAGGGCGCCGTGATCCTCGACGTCGGCGGTGAGTCGACCCGGCCCGGCGCGGCGCCCGTGGCGCAGGAGGACGAGCTCCAGCGGGTCATCCCGGTCATCGAGGCTCTGAGCGCCACCACCACCACCGCCCAGATCAGCATCGACACCTCGAAGCTTGCCGTCGCCCAAGCCGCGGTCGAAGCCGGCGCTACCTACGTCAATGACGTCACGGCCTTCCGCGCCGACCCGGACATCGCCGCGCTCGTGGCGCATCACCGCTGCGACTGCTGCCTTATGCACATGCTCGGAGAGCCTCGGACGATGCAACAGAGCCCGCGCTACGACGACGTCGTCGCCGAGGTTGCCGCCTTCCTGACCGAGCGCGTCGAGTTCGCGACCGCCGCGGGCATCGACGAACGGCACATCATGGTCGACCCCGGAATCGGCTTCGGCAAGACACTCGAGCACAACCTCGAGCTGCTGCGGCGTCTCGACGAGATCGTCGCGCTGGGCTTCCCCGTTGTCGTCGGAACGTCGCGCAAGTCGTTCCTCGGGCGGCTCACCGGCCGCGAAGATCCTCATGCGCTCGTCGCCGCGACCGTTGCCACGAACGTCCTCGCGCTCGAGCGCGGCGCGCGGGTGTTTCGCGTCCACGACGTGGCGGCAACGGTTGATGCCCTGGCGGTGGCGAGTGCTACGTTGCGGCGCGATGACGCCTGACGAGCACGACGACGACGACCTCGACGACCCCGGCTACAACGATCGCGAGGGCCGCCAGACCGAGGTGACGATTGAGATCGTCGGCCTCTCCCTCTACACCCATATGGGCGTCACCGCCGCCGAGCGCGAGGTCGGTCAGCGGCTGGTGCTCGACCTGCGCCTGGAGGTCGGCGAGGCCGACGCGACCGTCACCGACATGATCGAGGACACAGTCGACTACGGCGAGGTGTGCAACGTCGCCTCGCTCGTGGCCCAGCAGCGCAGCTACCGCACGCTCGAGCGCCTGTGCGCCGCGGTCGCCGATCGGCTGCTCGCGGACTTCGCGGCCGAAGAGGTCTGGGTCAAGGCGGCCAAGCCCGAGCCGCCGATCCCGCTGCCGGTCGAGCAGGTCTCGGTCGAGGTCTGGCGCCAGGCTGCGAACCCCGACGACGCGTAACGAGTGACGACGGGCTATCTCGGGCTCGGATCGAACGTCGGCGACCGTCGCGCCGAGCTTCAGGCCGCCATCGACGCGCTGCCCAGCCACGGTGTCCGGGTGCTGGCCTCCTCCTCGGCCTATGACACCGACCCGGTCGGCGAGATCCTCGATCAGCCCGCGTTCCTCAACGCGTGCGTGCGGATCGAAACCGAGCTTGCGCCCGAAGCGCTGCTCGACGCTTGCAAGTCGCTGGAGCACGAGCGGGGGCGGGCCGCCGGCGGCCCGCGCCACGGTCCGCGCGCGATCGATATCGACGTCCTGCTGTTCGGCGAGGCCGAACGTCACACCGCGCGCATGACGATCCCGCACGCCCAGGCCACGAGCCGCCGCTTCGTCCTGATCCCTCTGCTCGAGCTCGACATGGGTCTGACGACGCCCGCGGGACTGCGCCTGGCTGATGCGTTGGCCGCCCTGCCCGTCGACGAGGGCGTTCGCCGCATTGGACCGAGGTTTTCGGTGCAAAATTCTTGACGATCACGGGATCGTCTCGGTGCGCGTGTCGCGTACCGGCCGGGAGCCCCGGCGAGAAGCTCTCCATGACTGTGGGCCGGCGCGTACACACCGACCAGATCAGGCGCCGTGCGATCGGTTGCACCTCGTCGCCCCACGCTTCGGCGCGACGACTGCGAGTGCCTGCTCGGGGTCGGCCGGGTACATCAGCGGCGACGGCGCCGGCTCGTCGAGGCGGCGCACGGATGTGACCCAGGGATCACGAAGAGCGTGTTGGCAATCGGGTTGCACGATAATCGGCGGCAATGCTCCTGGTCGCCGACGTCGGCAACACCCAGACCCACTTTGGCACCTTCGCGGGGGGCGAGCTCGTCGAGCACTGGCGCTTCTCGACGATCCGCGACTCGACCGCCGACGAGCTCGGTGCCGCGCTGCGCAACCTGCTCGAGCTGCGTGGCGTCGGACTGGCCGACCTGACCGCGTCGATCGTCTCGTCGACCGTGCCCCAGCTCGCGCCTGAATGGCAGGAGATGGCGCGGCGCTACCTCGGCCACGAGATCATGGTCGTCGGGCCCGGGATCAAGACCGGGATGGCGCTGCGCTACGACAACCCGCGCGAGATCGGTGCCGACCGCCTCGTCAACGCGGTCGCCGCCTACGACAAGATCGGCGGCGCGTGCATCGTCGTCGACTTCGGCACTGCGATCACCTATGACCCGGTCAGCGCGACCGGCGAGTACCTCGGCGGCATCATCTTCCCGGGCGTCGAGATCTCGATGGAGGCGCTCTACAGCCGCGCGGCCAAGCTGCCGCGAGTCGACCTCGGGCCGCCACGCACCCTGATCGGCAAGACGACCATCGACGCGATCCGCTCCGGTCTGGTCTACGGCTTCGCCGGCAGCGTCGATGGCATCGTCGGGCGCCTGCGGGCCGAGCTCGGCGAGGAGACCCAGACGATCGCGACCGGCGGCCTGGCCGAGCACGTCGTTCCGTACTGCGACGCGATCGACGAGATAGACCCGCTGCTGACGCTGACCGGCCTGCGGCTCCTGCACGAGCGCAACGCGTGAAGGTCCGCCGCGTCGAGGGCTGGCGCGACCGGCTCGCCGGACTCGCGCTGCAACCGTCGACCGACGAGGCGCTGTACTTCCCGGCCTGCCGTTCGGTCCACACGATCGGCATGCGCTTCGCGCTGGACCTGATCTGGGTCGACGAGGAAGGCCACGCGCTGCGCGTCGACCGCGACGTGTCGCCGTTGCGGGTACGCGCGTGCCGCGCGGCGCACGGGGTGATCGAGTGCCCGGCAGGGGAGGCCGATGCGCTGGTGGCTACCCTTGATCGCTCATGGCTGCGCTGACCGACCCCTTCGACATCGGCCCCGTGCGGGTGCAAAACCGAGTGCTGCTCGCCCCGCTGGCCGGCATCGGCACGTGGTTCGTGCGCCTCCAGGCGCGCCGCCACGGCGCCGGCCTCGCGGTCTCCGAGATGGTCTCGAGCTTCGCGATCCATCACCGCAACCAGAAGACGATGAACGAGCTCCTGTGCATCCATCCCGACGAGGGTGCGGTGTCGATCCAGCTCTTCGGCCAGGACCCCGAGGTGATGCGTTCCGCGGCGAAGACGGTCGCTGAGCACGGCGCCGCGATCATTGACTTGAACATGGGCTGCCCGGTGCCGAAGGTCTGCAAGACCGGCGCCGGCGCGGCGATGCTCTCGGACCCTGACACCGCCGTTGCGGTTGCGCGTGCCGCGCGGCTGGGCAGCGGGCTGCCGGTGACGGTCAAGCTGCGCAGCGGCCGCAAGCCGGGGGAGACCGACGGCTTCGATCTCGCCCACCGGCTCGTCAACGAAGCCGGGGTCGCGGCGATCGGCTTTCATCCGCGCAGCGCCGCCGTCCACCACAAGGGGACGCCCGACTACGAGCTCGCGGCGCGCCTCGTGGAGTCCCTCGACGCCCCGGTGATCCTCACCGGCGGGCTGCGTGACCGCGACGCGGTGTTTGCCGCTCACGAGGCGACCGGAGCGGCCGCGGTGATGCTCGCGCGTGGCTCGTTGGGCAATCCTTGGCTGTTCGAGCAGGTTCTCGGCCTGCGCGAGGACGAGCCCGGTCCCGACGAGATCCTCGACGAGCTCGACTGGTTGATCGCGGGCGCAGTCGAGCATCTCGGCCCCGAGCGCGGCGGGCGCTGGCTGCGCAAGGCGTACCCCTGGTATCTCGATCGCCTGCACGCCGCGAAGGGCCTCCAGGCCGCGGTTCAGCAGGCTCCGACGCTGGACGAGGTGCACCAGCTTCTGGACGGCCTGCGCAGCGGCGCTCTGGCCGCGTAAGCGCCGTCGCTATACTGCCGCGCTGCTCCGCTCGCAGGGGAGCAAAAAGCGCACATGCCCAAAGACGTCATCCTCACCCCAGAAGGCCTTACGAAGCTCAAAGAAGAGCTCGAAGAGCTGACCTCGACGCGCCGTCGCGAGATCGCGGCGCGGATCAAGGAGGCGCGGGAGTTCGGAGACATCACCGAGAACTCCGAGTACGACGACGCCAAGAATGAGCAGGCGATGCTCGAGCAGCGGATCGCCCTGCTCGAGGAGCGGTTGCGCTCCGCCAGCGTCATCGACGCCGGGCACCTGTCGGCCGACGCCGTGATGATCGGCTCGGTCGTCCACGTCAAGGACGAGAAGACCGGCAAGTCGATGAAGTACACGATCGTCGGCTCCGCCGAGGCGAACCCGTCGGAGAGCAAGTTGTCCAACGAATCGCCCGTCGGCCGCGCGCTGCTCGGCCACAAGCGCAACGAGACCGTGTCGGTCCAGGTCCCCCGTGGGCCCGCGCGCAAGCTCAAGATCACCAAGATCGACGTCGGGCTGAAGTAGGCTCGCCGCCTGTGATGGCGGACGACGAAGCCCCAGACCTGCTGGCCCAGCGCCGCATCAAGCTCGACCGTCTGCGCGCGGACGGCATCGACCCGTTCCCGCACGCGTTCGCCGGCGTGGAGCCGATCGCCGACGTACGCGCCGCCCATAAGGGCCTCGAAGCCGGCGCCGAGACCGACGCCGTGCATCGCGTCGCCGGGCGCCTTCACGCCCGTCGCGGCCAGGGCGGGATGGCGTTCCTCGATCTCGACGACCGCAGTGGCCGCATCCAGCTGCAGGCCAAGCGCGACGTGCTCGGCGACGAGACGATGGAGCGGCTGCTCGATCTCGATCTCGGCGACCTCGTCGGCATCGACGGGCGCGCGTTCGTCTCCAAGCGCGGCGAGCTGACCCTGGCCGTCCAGGGCTACGCCGTGCTGGCCAAGTCGTTGCGTCCGCCGCCCGACAAGCACCACGGACTGCAGGACGTCGAGACGCGCTTTCGCAGGCGCGAACTCGACCTGATCGCCAACGAGGAGGCGCGCGAGCTGTTCGTCACGCGCGCCAAGGTCATCGCGACCGTGCGCCGCGAGCTCGACGACGCGGGCTTCGTCGAGGTCGAGACGCCGATCCTCCAGCCGCTCTACGGCGGCGCGCTGGCGCGGCCGTTCACGACCCATCACAACGAGCTCGATCGCGACCTCTACCTGCGGATCGCCACCGAGCTGTACCTCAAGCGCCTGATCGTCGGCGGTCTGGAACGCGTCTATGAGATGGGCAAGGACTTCCGCAATGAGGGTGTCTCGTTCAAGCACAACCCCGAGTTCACGATGCTGGAGTTCTACGAGGCCTACGCCGACTACAGCGACGTCGCCGTGCGCCTCGAGCAGCTCGTCAGCGCTGTCGCGACCGCGGTCGGCTACGACGGTGAGATCGACTTCACGTCGCCGTGGCGGCGCGTCACGCTGCGCGACGCGATCCGCGAAGGCGCGGGTGTCGACATCCTCGAGCACCGTCATCGCGACGCGCTCGCCGCCGCGATCGACGCCGCCGGTCTGGGGATGAAGACCGGCGAGCGGACATGGCCCCAGCTCGTCGATGACCTGCTGACCAAACACGTCGAGGCGCAGGTCACCGACCCCGTGTTCGTCATCGACTACCCGGTCGAGCTGTCCCCGTTCGCCAAGGCCCATCGCACCGAGCCGGGCCTGACCGAGCGCTTCGAGGCGTTCGTGTCGGGCATGGAGATCGCCAACGCGTTCACCGAGCTCAACGACCCCGACGAGCAGCGTGCGCGCTTCGAGGAGCAGGCTCGCTATGCCGCCGCGGGCGACGATGAGGCCGCTCCGTACGACGAGGCGTTCGTCGAGGCACTCGAGCACGGGATGCCGCCGACCGGCGGCCTGGGGCTCGGCATCGACCGGCTGGTGATGCTGATGACCGGGCGGCGATCGATCCGCGAGGTCGTGTTGTTCCCGGCGATGCGCGATTGACGCTCTGACGATTCTCGTGCAATGTCGAGTCGTGCGGGCTTTTCGTGTGTACACTGAGGCGTTCACGCCGGGGAATCGTCCCTGGCAATAGCGGTGCCCATTGCGTTCGCAGTTGCTTTCCGCACGTGCGCGCTTCACGGCACAGATCGGAGAGACAACATGGCCACAGGAACCGTGAAGTGGTTCAGCGACGAGAAGGGCTTTGGATTCATCAGCCCTGAGGACGGCGGCAAGGACGTGTTCGTGCATCACAGCGCGATCGTCGCCGACGGCTTCCGCTCCCTCGCCGAGGGTGCGAAGGTCGAGTTCGAGGTGACCGCCGGGCCCAAGGGCCCGAGCGCCGAGAACGTTCGCTCGGTCGGCTGAGCCAAAGGCCCCGCCGCCGCGTATCGGCGACGGGCACAGATGAACGTCGACAACGACGTACAGGGCACCGCTGCGAGCCAAGACGGCTCGCAGCGTGCGTTCTGGAACCAGGGCCTCGCGGCCTACGCTCGTCCCCACCTCGGCCGTGGCCTGCTCGACATCGCCACCGCCCTCGTGCCCTACCTCGTGCTGTGCGGCCTGATGGTCGCCGCACTGAACGTCTCCTACGTGCTCGTGCTCGCCCTGGGCGTGCTCGCCTCCGGCTTCCTGCTGCGCACGTTCATCATCTTCCACGACTGCACGCACGGCTCGTTCCTGGCCACCAAGCGCGGCAACCTGTGGCTCGGCACGCTCGTCGGCATGTTCGTCTACTCGCCGTTCACGAGCTGGCGCCACGCCCATCAGGTCCATCACGCCACCTCGGGCGACCTCGATCGTCGCGGCACCGGCGACGTGATGCTGTGGACGGTTGCCGAGTACGAGTCGCGCGGTCGCGGCGGTCGCCTCGGCTACCGGATGTTCCGCAACCCGTTTGTGATGTTCGGCCTCGGGCCGATCTGGTCGATGATCCTCCAGCCGCGCTTTGTGTCGCGCGCCGCGCGGCCACGGATCCAGCGCAGCGTCATCGGCACCGACATCGCGCTTGTCGCCCTGATCGCCGGGCTGTGCCTGCTCATCGGCTGGCAGGCCTTCCTGCTCGTGCAGATCCCCGTCGTCGTGATGACCGGTGCGTCCGGCGTCTGGCTGTTCTACGTGCAGCACCAATACGAGGACGCCTATTGGCAGACCGGCGCCGAGTGGAGCTACGCCGACGCGGCACTGCAGGGCAGCTCGTACCTGAAGCTGCCCAAGGTCCTGCAGTGGTTCACCGGCAACATCGGCCTCCACCACGTCCACCATCTCTCGGCGCGGGTGCCCAACTACCACCTGCAGGCCGCGCACGACAGCAACGTGATCTTCGACGACGTGCCGACCCTGTCGATGTGGGACGGGGTCAAGGCGGTGCGGCTCAAGCTCTATGACGAGGACAGCCGGCGGCTGATGACCTTCGCTCAGGCCCGTCACCGCACGTCCGCAGGCGCCACGTAGGGCGGCTGCTGGCGGGCGGTGTCCGGCCCCGTCTGAGCCGTTGGTAGACTGAGTCATGCCCGTCGTGCAGAACGACCCCCTCATCCCTTCGGCCGAACCGGCCGATGACAGGGTCAGTCGGGTGGTTCGCCGTCCCTTCGACAACAGCCCCGGAATCCGCCGCAACCAAGGCTAGAGGCACCGCTTCAGCAGGAAGGACCGTCGCAGCATCATGTTCGAGCGATTTACAGAACGGGCCCGCCAGGTCGTCGTTCTCGCGCAGGAGGAAGCGCGCACGCTCAAGCACAACTACATCGGCACCGAGCACATCCTGCTCGGGCTGCTGCGCGAGGAGGAAGGACTTGCGGCACGTGTGCTCGAGTCCCTCGACATCACGGTTGAGCGGGTGCGTGCGCAGGTTGTGCGGATCGTCGGTTCTGGCGAAGAGGTCACCTCGGGCCAGATCCCATTCACGCCGCGCGCCAAGAAGGTCCTTGAGCTCGCCTTGCGCGAGGCGTTGAGCCTCGGCCACAACTACATCGGCACGGAGCACATCCTGCTCGGCCTCGTCCGTGAGAACGAGGGCGTCGCCGCGCGCATCCTGCTCGACTTCGACGCGGACTCCGAGAAGATCCGCAACGAGGTCATCCGCATGCTGTCCGGACCCGGAGGCCGTCGTGGCCAGGGCGCGGGCCAGGGTGCAGGCGCCGCCGGTCAGCCGGCCGGCGAGGGCAAGAAGTCCTCCAAGCTGCTGGACCAGTTCGGCCGCAACCTGACCAAGCTCGCCGCCGACGGCAAGCTCGACCCCGTCGTCGGGCGCGAGACCGAGATCGAGCGGATCATGCAGATCCTCTCGCGGCGAACGAAGAACAACCCCGTTCTGATCGGTGAGCCGGGCGTCGGCAAGACCGCGGTGGTCGAGGGCTTGGCCCAGCGGATCACCAACGCCGACGTGCCCGAGCTGCTCAAGGGCAAGCAGATCTACACGCTCGACTTGGCGGCGCTCGTCGCCGGATCGAAGTACCGCGGCGAGTTCGAGGAGCGCCTCAAGAAGGTGATGAAGGAGATCACCCAGCGCGGCGACATCATCCTGTTCATCGACGAGCTCCACAACCTCGTGGGCGCGGGTGCGGCCGAGGGCGCGATCGACGCGGCCTCGATCCTCAAGCCGGCGTTGGCCCGTGGCGAGCTGCAGACGATCGGCGCGACGACGCTCGACGAGTACCGCAAGTACCTCGAGCGCGACAGCGCGCTGGAGCGTCGCTTCCAGCAGATCCGCGTCGAGCAGCCGACGACCGACGAAACGGTCCAGATCCTCAAGGGTCTGCGCGACCGCTACGAGCAGCACCACAAGGTCGAGATCACCGACGAGGCGCTCGAGGCCGCCGCCGAGCTCGCCGACCGCTACATCGCCGACCGCCAGTTGCCCGACAAGGCGATCGACCTGATCGACGAGGCCGCGTCACGGATGCGGATCAAGTCGATGACGTCGCCGCCGGTCTACCGCGAGCTCGAAGAGGAGATCGAGGAGACCCGCCGCGCCAAGGAGTCGGCGATCGAGGCCCAGGAGTTCGAGAAGGCCGCGAACCTGCGCGACTCCGAGCGTCGCCTGACGAACAAGAAGCGCGAGCTCGAGGAGCAGTGGGAGGCCGGCGAAGGCGAGGGTGAGCGTCCGTCGATCGGCGAGGAGGAGATTGCCGACATCGTCTCGATGTGGACCGGCATCCCTGTCTTCAAGCTGACCGAGGCCGAGACGGCCAAGCTGATGCGCATGGAGGAAGAGCTCCACAAGCGCGTCATCGGCCAGCACGCCGCTGTCGAGGTCATCTCCAAGGCGATCCGTCGCTCACGCGCAGGGTTGAAGGACCCCAAACGTCCGACTGGCTCGTTCGTCTTCCTCGGCCCGTCCGGCGTCGGCAAGACCGAGCTGGCCCGCACACTCGCCGAGTTCCTGTTCGGCGACGAGGACTCGATGATCCGCATCGACATGTCGGAGTACATGGAGAAGCACGCGGTGTCGCGCCTGGTTGGTTCGCCTCCGGGCTACATCGGCTACGACGAGGGCGGTCAGCTGACCGAGGCCGTGCGGCGCAAGCCGTACTGCGTGCTGCTGCTCGACGAGATCGAGAAGGCCCACCCCGACGTCTTCAACATCCTGCTGCAGATCCTCGAGGACGGCCGCCTGACCGACTCTCAGGGCCGCACCGTGGACTTCCGTCACGCGATCGTGATCATGACCTCGAACATCGGTGCCCAAGAGATCGCGCGCAACACGCCGCTCGGCTTCGCGGTCTCCGATGACGAGACGGGGATCACGTACGACGACATGAAGAACCGGATCATGAGCGAGCTCAAGAAGGTCTTCCGGCCTGAGTTCCTCAACCGGATCGACGACGTCGTCGTCTTCCACAAGCTGGCCAAGGAAGAGATCAAGACGATCGTCGAGCTGCTGTTGGTTCGTATCCGCGAGCAGCTCGCCGACCGCGACCTCCAACTCGAGCTCTCCGAGGAAGCCAAGGACCTGCTCGTCGACAAGGGCTGGGACCCGGCGATGGGCGCTCGACCGCTGCGCCGCGCGATCCAGCGCTACATCGAGGACCCGTTGGCCGACTTCGTCCTGCGTGCCGAGCTCCCGCCCGGCGCCACGGTGATGGTCGACCCGGCGCCCGAGGGCGACGACCGCGAGGTCGTGCTCACGGTCGTCGAAGGCGAGCCGGCACCCAAGCCGGTCGCCGTCGGTGCCGACGGCGGTGACGAGGAGCCGTCCGAGGACGACGCCCCGGCTGCCGACGCGCTGCCCGACACGCCGACGGAGTAAGCGAGGCCGGCGGATCACCGTCGAGATCAAAGTCCGCGACGACGGCCCGTACAAGGTGACAGGTCCGTTGCGTTTGATCGACGCCGAGGGCGTCGAATTCGTCGTGCCCGAAGGGGAGTCGGTCGCGCTGTGCCGCTGTGGGCACTCGAAGATCAAGCCGTTCTGTGACCGGTCGCACCGCGACGCGGGTTTCAGCGCGCGCGATCGAGCGTCTTGACAACGAGCAGTCTACGATATATCGTTATCTATCGTAAGACAGTCGCAACAGAGACGAGAAGCATCATGACTTCCCATTCGTACGCATTCGAAGGGCCCCGGAGCTGCCGGGGCGACATCGCCCGCGGAATCCTGCTGATGGCCGGCGGCCGACATGGCCATCACGGTGGCGGACCCCGAGGTGGACGCGGCGGGTTCGGCGGGCCGGGCTTCGGTCCGGGCGGCCCACGTGGACGTCGCGCTCGTGGCGACGTTCGCGCCGCCGCCCTGCTCCTGCTCGACGAGGAGCCCCGCAACGGCTACCAGCTGATGCAGGAGATCGAGGAGCGCAGTGATGGCTCCTGGCGGCCGAGCCCGGGGTCCACGTATCCCGCGCTGGCTCAGCTCGAGGACGAGGGCCTGGTTGTCGCCACGGCCGTCGGAACCGGCCGCGAGTTCGCGCTCACTGACGCAGGCCGCACCTACGTCGAAGAGAACCGCGAGGCGCTGGGCGAGCCGTGGACGGCCGCTCGCGGCGGGTTCCCCAAGGAGGGGCGCGAGATGCGCGACCTGATCAAGCAGACCGCCGCCGCGGCGATGCAGGTCATGGTGGCCGGATCGCAGTCTCAGCGTGAGCAGGCCATCGCGCTTCTGGGCGATGCCCGGCGCGGCCTGTACCGCATCCTCGCCGAGGAGGACGAGGCCGACACCGACGCGTCCTAGCCACGACGCAGCGAGCTATGCACGACACGGGATGCCGGCGCACATGCGCCGGCATCTTGCGTTCTCCATGGCCTCGCCGCCTGATCCCCGAGGGGGCGAACCTGTCGGGTCCGGGCCCTAGTCTCGGATAGCCATGGCTGCCGCGACCACGATCCACGTCTGTTCTGAGTGCGGGCACACCGAGGCGCGCTGGCACGGCCAGTGCCCAGGGTGCAACGAGTGGAACACGCTGGTCGAGGAGGCCGCGCCGGCACGGATCTCACGGGGCAAGGCACTCGGTGGGCCGCGTGCCGTGCGTTCGGCCCCGGTCGTCACCCTGCGCGACGTCGAGGTGCCACGCGTCGGGCGCCTCCTGACCGGCATCGGCGAGCTCGACCGGGTCCTCGGCGGCGGGCTTGTCGCCGGCTCGCTCGTCCTGCTCGGCGGTTCGCCGGGGATCGGCAAGTCGACGCTGACGAACATGGTCCTCGGCCATCTCTCCGCCGCCGGCAAAGAGACGCTCTACGTCTCCGGCGAGGAGTCCGCGGCACAGGTGCGCCTGCGCGCCGAGCGGCTCGGCAAGGGCGCGCTCGACGTTCCGATCCTGGCCGAGACCGACCTCGACATCGTGCTCGCGACGATCGCGCAGCGGCGCCCCGACGTCTGTGTGATCGACTCCGTCCAGACGCTGAACGCGCCCGCGCTCACCGGTGCACCCGGTTCGGTCGGTCAGGTCCGCGAGGTCGCGACGCAGATCATGCGCGCGGCCAAGGCCGGCGGTACCGCGGTGATCCTCGTCGGCCACGTGACCAAGGACGGCGCGCTGGCCGGCCCGCGCGTGCTCGAGCATCTCGTCGACTGCGTGTTGCAGTTCGAGGGCGAGCGCGAGCGCACCTACCGCACCGTGCGGGCGCACAAGAACCGCTTCGGCTCGACCAATGAGACCGGCGTCTTCGAGATGCGCTCCGGGGGCCTCGTGGAGGTGCTCGACGCCAGCGCCCGCTTCGTCGGCGAGGCGACCGGCGAGCCCGGCAGCGTGGTGCTCGCCGCGATGGAAGGCTCGCGGCCGCTGCTCGTCGAAGTCCAGGCGCTCGTCTCGCCGTCGGAGCTCGTGCCGCCGCGGCGCGTGTGCAATGGCATCGACCGCAATCGCCTCGCCCTCGTGCTCGCCGTGCTCGGCCGCCACGCCGGCGTGTCGACCTCGACGGCGGATGTGTTCGTCAACGTCGTGGGTGGCGTGCGCGTCGATGAGCCGGGGGCCGATCTGGCGATCGCGCTCGCCGTGGCCAGCGCGGCCCGCAACGTCGCGGTGGGTGGCGCCACGCCGCTGGCCTGCTTCGGCGAGATCGGCCTGACCGGCGAGCTGCGCAGCGTCGCGCACGACGATCGCCGCGCGGCCGAGGCGCAGAAGTTCGGTCTGCGCACCGTCGTGTCACCAGCAACGGCCCCGACGTTGCGCGCGGCGGTGAAATCGGCGCTTGGACCATCGGTCCAGAGCCGTTAGACCGCGCACACGAAATCTGCCCCAAGCCGCACATTGCGCGCCATCATGGGAGCGATGCAGCGGCTACCGCAAATTCTTGCGCTGGGCGGGGGCGGGTTCTCGATGGAGTCGGGGAACACGCTGATCGACGACCACGCGCTCACCCTGACCGCGCGCAAGCGCCCACGCGTCTGCTTTCTGCCGACCGCATCGGGCGACGCCGACCACTACGTCGTGCGGTTCTATCGCACCTTCGCGGCTCGCAGTGAGGCGTCCCACCTCTCGCTCTTCCGTCGCGATCGCACTCCCGGTGCCGTCGAGGGCGACATCCGTTCGCACCTGCTCTCCCAGGACCTGATCTACGTCGGCGGCGGCAGCGTTGTCTCGCTGATCGGCGCGTGGCGCGCCCACGGGATCGACGAGATCCTCGCCGAGGCGTGGGCGTCGGGTGTTGTGCTGTGCGGCCTGAGCGCCGGTTCGCTGTGCTGGTTCGACCAGGTGGTCACGGCGTTCCATGGCCCGCCGGAGCGCGTCGACGGTCTTGGCCTGCTGCCGTTCTCCAACTGCGTTCACTACGACGCCGAGCCCGAGCGCCGCGACCACTTCCGCGACGCGATCGCGACCGGCATGCCGGGCGGCTATGGCTGCGAGGACGGCGCGGCGCTGCACTTCGTCGGCCGCGAGCTGCACGAGGTCGTCAGCTCGAAGGAGAAGGCCGGCGCCTGCCGTGTCGAGCCGATCGACGGCGTCGTCGTCGAGACCCCGCTGCCGACGACCTACCTGGGCGCCGCGAGGCGCCGCCCGGCATCGGTGCTCGCCGCGTGACTCGGCCTCCGACGATTCTCGCCATGGGCGGCGGGGGCTTCACGATGGAGCCCGACAACCCCGCCCTCGACGAGTTCGTCCTCACGCTGTCCGCGCGCCCGGTTCCGCGCCTGATGTTCCTCCCGACTGCCTCGGGCGACGCGCTCGCCCAGGTCGCCCGCTTTCACGCGACGTTTGACGACCGGCCGTGCGAGACCCGCGTGCTGTCGATCTTCCGTCTCGGTGAGACCGGGGGCGTGCCGCTGCGTGACCTGATCCTCGCCCAGGACATCATCTACGTCGGCGGCGGCTCGATGCGCTCACTGCTCGCCATCTGGCGCGAATACGAGCTCGACGTGATCTTGCGCGAGGCATGGGCGTCGGGCGTTGTTCTCGCCGGCCTCAGCGCGGGGGCGATGTGCTGGTTCACGGGCGGCGTCACGATGTCCACCGGGCTGCCCGCCCCGGTCGCTGGTCTGGGGCTGCTTCCGGGCTCGCTGAGCGTCCACGCCGACACCGACGGCGCTCGCCTGCCGGTCTTCGAAGCGGCGATCCGCGACGGGCGCCTGCCCGCCGGATGGCTCGCTGACGACGGAGCCGGGCTCCTGTTTCACGGCGACGAGCTGGAGCGTGTCGTAAGCTCGCGAGCCAAGGCGCGCGTGGTCCATGTCTGCCGTGACAGTGACGGCGGCCTCGTCCGTACGCAACTCGCTCCAGACCTGCTCACAGCCGTTCCACGCGCCGAGCGTCCGGTGACCGCGGACGTGCTCGAATTTCGTCGTGCGCGCCGCCGCGTCGGCCAGGGGTGACGGGGTAATGGCCTCGGAAACGGGCAAAAACGCTGCTAGAATGCACTACGATGGCGCAGCGAACTGGGGATGAGATCAGCGATCTCGATACTCGTCAAGAACCCAGGCTCGTAAAGGCGCTGGAGATGGTTGCGCCTGGGACGGCGCTCCGCGAAGGCCTCGAAAACATCCTTCACGCGCACACCGGTGGGATGATCGTGATCGGTGAGCCCGAGGATCTGAGCTTCCTGTATTCGGGCGGCATCAAGCTCGACATCGACTACACGCCGGCGTTCCTCTACCAGGTCGCCAAGATGGATGGCGCGATCACGCTCAACGGCAACGTGACGAAGATCAACATGGTCAACGTCCAGCTGATGCCCGACCCGACGATCCTGTCGCTTGAGACCGGCACGCGTCACCGCACGGCCGAGCGCGTCTCCAAGCAGACCGATGCGCTGGTCATCGCGATCTCCCAGCGCCGCGAGGTCGTCTCGCTGTACATCGACGGCGCCAAGTACATGCTCGAGGACATCCCCGTCGTCCTGGCCAAGGCCAACCAGGCGCTGGCCACGCTGGACAAGTACCGCACCCGTCTGGATCAGGTCTCGACGCGTCTGACCGCGCTCGAGTTCGAGGGCGGCGCGACGCTGCACGACGTGCTGACCGTGCTCCAGCGCTCCGAGCTGGTCACGCGCATGGCCGTCGAGATCGAGCGCTACATCGTCGAGCTCGGCACCGAGGGCCGGCTGATCGAGATGCAGCTCGAGGAGACGATGGTCGGCACCGCCGCCGACAAGGCCGCCCTGATCCACGACTACCTGGTCGCCGACAGCGATGAGGCGTTCGCCGTTGCGCTCGACGAGCTCGGGCGGATGCCGCACCAGGACCTTCTTGACTTCGGCTGTCTGGCCGAGGTGGTCGGTTACGACCGCAAGCTGAACACGCTCGACTACCCGGTCGCCCCCCGCGGGTTCCGGATTCTCGGGCGTATCCCCCGGCTGCCGCGCATCGTGGTGGCCGAGATCGTCAAGGAATTCGGCGGTCTCGATGAACTGTTGGCAGCAGCCGACACGGAGCTCGAGACGGTCGATGGCGTGGGGGAGATCAGAGCGAAGGACATTCGCGAGGGCCTGCGCAGGCTGCAGGAAATCAACCTCGTCGATCGCTACCTACAGACGTAAGCACGAGACGCCGGCGCCCAGCCTGGCGAACCCAAGGAGGATCACCATTCCGGAACTGACCGAAGAGCAGCTGTTGGAGGACCTCGAGCCCGTGGTGCTCGAGAACATCGAGTTCGAGCTCGGTGACAGCGTCGTCTACCCGCACCACGGCGCAGGCAAGGTCCTCAAGAAGGAACGCAAGGCGATGTTCGGCGAGGAGCGCGAGTACCTCACCATCAAGATCCTGCACAACGACATGACCGTCATGGTTCCGTGTGAGAACGCGGCCCGCGCGGGCCTGCGCCGGATCATCGACGAAGAGGCCGTGCAGAAGGTTCTCGCCGTTCTCGGGGACGAGCTGTCGGACATGCCCAAGAACTGGAACCGCCGGTTCAAGCACAACCGCGACAAGATCAAGACCGGCGATATCTACGAGCTGGCCGAGGTGGTGCGCAACCTGGCGATCCGCGAGCACGACAAGGGACTGTCGACCGGCGAGAAGCAGATGTTCACCCGCGCGAAGAAGATCCTCGCGTCAGAGTTGATGTACGCGCTGGACATGGACGAGGAAGGCGCCGAGGAGCACCTCGACAAGCTCTTGGCCGACTCGGCCGGCGCCGCCGCGGTCGCCGCTGCGAAGTAGACGTCACCAGTGGCCGCGGTCGCGCTGATCGTGGCTGCCGGGCGGGGCGAGCGCCTTGGGTTCTCTGGACCCAAGGCGCTCGTCGCTGTACATGGGCGACCAATGCTGCAGTGGAGCGTCGATGCCCTGGCTCAGGTGGTCGAGCAGGTCGTCGTGGCGCTACCCGATGGCGTCGCTGCGCCGCCGGGCACCGTCGGCGTGCGGGGCGGCGCGCACCGCTCCCTGAGCGTGCTCGCGGCCCTGGCCGCGAGCGTCGGCGATCCGGTGATCGTGCACGACGCAGCACGGCCGCTGGTCACCCCCGACCTCGTGCGGGCCTGCATGGCCGGGCTCGACGGCGCCGACGTGGCGATTGCCGCCGCGCCGGTCACCGACACGATCAAGCAGCTCGACGGCGACCGCGTGGCGCGCACGCTCGATCGCTCGCGCCTCTGTGCGGTTCAGACGCCTCAGGTGTTCCGTCGCAGTATCCTGCAGCGCGCGTTGGATCAGTCCGACGAGGTGCTCGCCGCGGCGACCGACGACGCGTCGCTTGCCGAGGCTCAGGGCGCCACCGTCCGCGTCGTCTGGGCACCACCTGAGAATCTCAAGGTGACCACGCCGATGGACCTCATACTCGCGGAGTCGCTGCTCGCCCGACGATGCTGACCGACTATCACGTCCACCTGCGCACCGACGACGTCGACGGGACGCCGTTTGCGACCACGTTCACGCCCGACAACGCCGCGCGCTACCGCGAGGCGGCGACCGAGCGCGGCATCGAGGAGCTCGGCGTCTCGGAGCACATCTACCGCTTTACCGCGGCGCTCGACGTCTGGCAGCACCCGCTGTGGGTCGAGAGCGCCCGCGACGACATCGACGCCTATTGCACGTTCGTGCGCGAGCAGACCGACCTGCGGCTGGGGATCGAGGCCGACTTCATCCCGGGGCGCGAGGAGCAGATGCGCTCGCTGCTCGACGACCGTGAGTGGGACTACGTCATCGGGTCGATCCATTTCCTCGCCGACGGGGCGCTGGACTACGATCGCTTCGATGTCTGGAATTCCGGCCGCTCGGTCGACCATGTCTGGCGCACCTACTTCACCTGGCTCGGCGAGGCGGCAGCCAGCGGCATGTTCGACGTGCTCGCCCATCCCGACCTCGTCAAGTACTGGGGCGCGCAGCGCCCGGTGCCCGACCGTGACCCGCGCTTCTACTACGAGCTGGCGATGGACGGCATCGCCTCGAGCCAGATCGCGATCGAAGTCTCGACCGCCGGCCTGCGCAAGCCGGTCGGTGAGATCTACCCGTCGACCGCGTTTCTCGAGATGGTGATCGACGCCGGCAACCCGATCGCGCTGAGCTCGGACGCCCACGAGGCCGAGTTCCTCGGTTTCGGCTACGACCAAGCGGTCGAGCTGCTCGGCGAGCTGGGGATCGGCCAACTGGCGGTCTTCGAGGGCCGCGAGCGGCGACTGGTCGATATCGGATGAGCACGCGCAGCGGGATCGGCTGGGACAGCCATCGCCTCGAGCCGGGTGAGACCCTGGTCCTCGGCGGGGTCGAGTTCGATCACGAGACCGGGCTGGCCGGGCACTCCGACGCCGACGTGCTCACCCACGCGGTCATCGATGCGCTGCTCGGCGCGTGCTCGCTCGGCGATATCGGCATGTGGTTCCCCGACACCGACGACCAGTTCAAGAACGCCGACTCGATGGACCTGCTGCGCCTGATCGTGGGCGAGGCTGAGGCGCGCGGGTTCGATGTCGTGCACTGCGACACGACGGTCATCCTCGAGCGCCCGAAGCTCGCCGTCCGCCGCGAGGAGATACGCTCGTCGCTGGCGTCGGGCCTGCGGCTGCCCTACGACGCGGTCAACGTCAAGGCGACCACCGGTGAGGGGATGGGCTTCGTCGGCCGCGAGGAGGGGATCGCCGCGCTCGCGATCGTGACCGTCGAGGCCCGCGAGGTCCGCCTTGAGGGTTGACGACCGTCCGCCCTGCCCGCGGCGGATCTCCTAGGACACGCGACCGGCCTATTGCGCCGCGGACCATCTAGATTCTCGCAACGTGCGCGACATCAAGATCCACGACACGCGCTCCGGCGGGCTCGTGACGCTCGAACCCCGCGAACCCGGCCGGGTCGGCATCTACGCCTGCGGGCCGACGGTCTATGACCGCATCCACGTCGGCAACGCACGCGCGTTCGTCGTCTTCTCCCTGCTCAGGCGGTTCTTGGCCCACGAGGGCTACGACGCGACGCTGGTCATCAACGTCACCGACGTCAACGACAAGATCTACGACGCTGCGCGCACGCTCGGGGTGCCGAGCATCGAGCTCGCTCGGGAGATGACCGCGCACTACATCGCCGATACCGACGGGCTCGGTCTCGGGCGCCCTGATCACGAGCCGCTGGCCGGCGAGACGATCGAGCAGATCATCGACCTGATCGGCGCACTGATCGATCGCGGCTCCGCCTACGCGGCGGCCGGCGACGTCTACTTCCGCGTGCGCACCGACGAGCACTACGGCGAGCTGTCGCACCGCTCGGTCGACGCCATGGACCAGGGCGAGGGGGATGATCCTGCGGGCCTCGCGCTCAAGGAGGACCCGCTGGACTTCGCGTTGTGGAAGGCACACAAGGTGGGCGAGGACAGCTTCTGGGACGCGCCGTGGGGCCGTGGTCGCCCGGGCTGGCACATCGAGTGCTCGGCGATGGCCGAATCGCTGCTCGGCGTCGACTTCGAGATCCATGGCGGTGGCAACGACCTCGTCTTCCCCCATCACGAGAACGAGGCGGCGCAGACGCGGATGGGTCGCGGGGCTGAGCTGTCGCGGATCTGGATGCACAACGGGATGCTCCAGATCGGCGACGCGACGATGGGCAAGAGCCTGGGCAACAGCATGAAGCTGGACTCGGTGCTTGCCGAGCATGGGCGCGACGCGATCGTGATGTTCCTCGTCGGCGGCCACTACCGCCAGCCGCTGAAGTTCTCCGACGAGACGCTGGTCGAGGCGGCGGCGCGCGTGCAGCGGGTACGCGAAGCGGCGCGGGGGCTGGTCGACGGCCCGTCGCCGCCCGAGCTGGCCGGCCATCGCGAACGGTTCTTCGAGGCGCTCGCCGACGACTTCAACACCGCGCGGGCGATGGCGACCGTGTTCGAGTGGATCCGCGAGGCCAACGCCCGCGACGAGCCGACCGGTCGCGACGATCTGGCGGAGATGCTTGGCGTGCTGGGACTGGGCGAGCTGGTGACCGCCGACGCGGAGCAGGCGCCGGCCGGGGTCGTGGCGCTGGCGCAGGCCCGCGTCGCCGCGCGCGACGCTCGCGACTTCGGTGAAGCCGATCGCCTGCGCGACGAGATCGCCGCCGCGGGCTGGACGGTGCGCGATGCCGCGGACGGGTTCGAGCTCGTGCCACGGTGATCGTCTATGGGCGCAACGCGGTGCGTGAGTTGCTCGCGGCCGGGCGCCGGCCGGTGACGCAGGTGTGGGCCGTGGCCGGGGCGGCGCGCGAGGAGTGGCTGGCCGGCGTTGAGGTCACGGTCGTCGAGGGCTTTGAGATCGAGCGCCGCGCCGAGTCCGACGCGCATCAGGGCATCTGCGCCGAGACCGTCGGCTATCCGTACGTCGGCGCCGACGAGCTGCTCGCGGCGGGCGTGGGGGTGCTCGTCGTCCTCGACGAGCTTCAGGACCCCCAGAACGTCGGTGCGATCTGCCGGACCGCCGAGGCGCTGGGAGCGGCCGGTGTTGTCATCCCGGAGCGTCGCAGCGCGACCGTCACTTCGGCCGTGTGCAAGGCCTCGGCGGGCGCGGTCGAGCACCTGCGTGTTGCCCACGTGCGCAACATTTCAGACTTCCTGGCCGACGCCAAGGGCGCGGGGTTCTGGTGCTACGGCGCCGATATGGACGCGAAGGTCGAGGTCGGTCAGGTCGATTGGCCGGATGCCTGCGCGATCGTGCTCGGCGCCGAGGGCCGGGGGGTGCGCCCGCGGGTGGCCGCGTCATGTGACGAGCTCGTGCGCGTGACGATGCGCGGCCGCGTCGCGTCGCTGAACGTCTCGGCGACCGCCGCGATCGTGCTCCACGCCGCGCTGCGGTAGGAATCGACCAATGAGCATCTGCGGCTCGTTTGCAGGCGAAAATCCGCCCTTGACACCGATTCATAACTGTGGAAGGCTGCCCATAGTTCACGCTGGACCTGAGGTTGAGAGACCTCGGCAATCGACGTCAGATGGCGCCCGGGGAGGGGTCCGCCACTGAGCTTCTCAACCTTGCCTGTTCGCAGGCATGAAAGGAACGCTCGTGGCTCGCATATCCCCTAATTCTCAGGGTCAAGTTAAGGTTGAGGATGGCTACCTGATCGCGCTCGCCAAGCAGGGCGACGTGACTGCGTATGACCGCATCGTCCGCCGCTACTACGGATTCGTCCGGCTCAAGGCCTCGTCGTACTTCCTCGCCGGTGGCGACAGCGACGATCTGATCCAGGAAGGGCTGATCGGCCTCTACAAGGCGGTTCGCGACTTCCGCACCGACCGCGAGTCGTCATTTCGCAACTTCGCCGAGCTGTGCATAACGCGTCAGATCATCACCGCGGTCAAGACCGCGACGCGCAACAAGCACACACCGCTAAACCAGTACGTCTCGTTCTCCTCGACGCCGGCCAGCGCCACCGACGGCGAGCCGACGCTCGACGAGGTCATCCCCGGCCCGACCGTGCACGACCCGGTCAACCAGGTGATCTCCACCGAGGAGCTCCAGTCGCTCGTCGCGTGCCTGTCGACCGCGCTCAGTGAGCTCGAGGCTCGCGTACTCGCGCTGTACCTCGACGGCTACTCGTACGAGCAGGTCGGCGAGCGTCTGACCTGTGACACCAAGACCGTGGACAACGCGCTGCAGCGAGTCAAGCGCAAGGTTGGCACGCATCTCGCCTCGCGCAACGTGATGTTGTAGGCGCAGCAGACTAGGCTTCTCACATGTCGCTGCTGGCCGTCATCCTGATCGTCGTCGTCGCTGGGCTGATCCTGCTGTTCATCGGTGGCTTCATCGTTTCGAGCCGCCATCGCCGGGCGACCGAAGACGAGTTCCGCGCTCGCGTGGCTACCGCCGACCGCGATCTCGCTGCCGCCGCCGCGCAGGACCGTGGCTGGGACCGCCCGGTGCTCGAGGCCGCGGTGCGCGCCGCGTGGGCCGAGCGCCAAGGCTCCGCGCCGATCGACGCGATCGCGCTGGTCTCGGTGCGCGACCTGCCCGGGACCGAGGACGACGAGGCGACCTTCCAGGTGACGTCCGGCGGGACGCCGTTCGATCTCGTTCTGTCACGCTCCGGCGACGCCTGGTCCTAGCCGCCGCCGCCACCACTGGACGCGATTGTCCTGGGAAATGGCCCCATGTGTTGTCGAGCATCGTGTTGCCGAGCGGGACCTGCCAGAGGGCGGACAGAGCGAGCGCGAATGGACGGAGCACGCCGTCCAGGGCAAGGCGTCGTTCGACCCCGCTCGACGGTCGTGCAATAGTCACCGTTGACGAGCGATGGCGACCACCGCGCCCACAGTCACCGACGTGCCCGAGCGCAATCGCTTCGAGATCGTGCTCGACGGCCAGGTGGTCGGGTTCGTCGACTACCACCGCCGGCCCGGCCAGATTTCCCTGATCCACACCGAGATCGAGCCGACGCACGAGGGCGCGGGCCTCGGTGCGCGGCTCATTCAGGCCGCGCTGGATGCCGCGCGAGCTGAGGGTGTCGCGGTGCTTCCGTTCTGCCCGTTCGTGCGCGCCTACATCGAGCGCCACCCCGAGTACCTCGACCTCGTCGCCGAGGAACGCCGGTCCCAGTTCGGGTTGGGCGGAACCTAGGCCCGGGCCGCGGCATCGAGCGCCGGCAGCGCCGCGGGGATCGTGCGCCGCAGGCCGCGCGCGCCAATCGCGGCGAGTCCGGGAATGCGCGAGCCGAAGACGATCTCCCAGTGCAGGTGGGTGCCGCCGCCGGGCGCGTCGGACAACCACTGGACGCCCTGGTGGCCGGTGAGCAGCGAACGGCTGGAGATCTCGTAACGGATCAGCTCGTCGGCCTTGACCTCGGTGACCGTCTCCTCGAACGGCGGCAGCGGCCCGGCCTTGAGGCGTCGCGTCGAGCCGACGCCGTTGCGCGTCCCGTCGCTGCCGTCGCGCACGCGGGTGATCTTCGCGCCGAGCGCTCCCTCGAGGTTCTCGTGCTCGGCCAGTTCAGCGAACACCTGCGGTCGCGGCGAGGTGAAGTCGTAGTCGATGATGATGTGGGCCACGCGCGAGAGCCTAGACTGCACCGCCCTCTAGGCGAGAAAGGTCCCTCGAGCGGAGGAGGAGGAACACCGCTTCGACGCTAGGCGCGATGCTGGCTCCGTCGTTGGTGACGGCGCAACGGCCTGTGCTGTCGGCCTGCATCGCGGCAAACCCGGGACGACGGCTGCTTCGCGGCCCAGCACAGGCCCACGACCAGAACCCACGCCGCAAGCCAGACTATTACTCCGATCCCGATCAAGATCATCGCCGAGTCATTCGATCAGCAGATGATCCCTCCAGGTTTCAGAGCGTCGGGAATGCGCTGGTTCAACGCCCAATCTGGAGCTTTCCGAGGTCTTCCCGCTGGCCGGGGCTAATGCCTCAAGTACTCAGCGCGCGGCGCGCCGATAACCGGTTTGTGGTTGCCGCAAGAGGCTTTGACCTGCCCGCGCCGGATGATGCGGTACGGGCCGGTCGCCGCCATGCAAATGAGAGTTCCCGGGCTTCCTGGGCAAGGCCGAGCGGTTGCCGCGATACGCCAGCCGACCGGGAGCTCCAGGCAGTGGCCGTCGGCCGGCACATACAGAACTTGAGGGCGCTACCGCGCTCCTCCTCGGGGCGTGTCTCTGCGGCGCCGCTGTGCTCTCGCCTTCTCGACGTTGTCGTGCTGTGCGAGCAGGCGTCCAAGTGCCGTGCGCACCTCGGGGGTCTGGCGCTCCCGAGCTGTGCGCCTGAGGATCTCCACGATCGCGTCGGCGTGTGCTTGATCTCGGTCCATGGGGTCTCGACGGCTATCGGTTCGCGGAGTTACGGTCGTGAGCGAGGCGCGTCGGATCTGACATCGCTGCCGTCAGTGCATCGCAAGAGCCGGGCTTTTGGGTGATCTTCGGGTGAACGTGTCCCACGCTCGCATGGTGTCCGACTACGGGTGCCCCGTCTGTGCCGTTCGCGACGTTCGTGGCGCCTCGTTCGCGACGCGCCCACCTGGGTCTGGTTAGGCCCTACCGAGGGCGCTGTGCCGGCAGGCGGAGCCGCGCAGCCCACTCCGAATGTCCACCCCTTTGGATCGTCACATGCAACCCGGCCAGCCCAGCGTCCCGGAAGTCGCCCGGGCTGGGGTACGTGGTGCGTCCCGCGCTGATCCCCCAGCGGCGCCGATACTCGTACTTCGTGTTCGACGCGCTGGAAGGACGTCGACCCGGCAAACGGGACCCTCCACGTCCGCGGCACGAAGACGGAAGCGGCCGAGCAAACTATCGATCTGCTGCCGATCCTCAGCGACGAGCTGCGGGCCTACGCGGCGTTTCACAGCGGCGACAACGATTCGCCGAACATCCGCCGTGTGCTGCTGCCCGCCATCGATGTGGCCAACGACCAACAGACCAAGGACGGTTTTCCGTTGCTCCTGGACGGTCTGACGCATCACTCGCTGCGGCGGACGTTCGCGTCGACCTTGTTCGCGATCGGACGTGATCAGGCCACCTGCATGGACCAGATGGGCCACACGACCGCGGCGCTGACGCTCGAGGTCTACACCCGCCACGACCGGTGACTGCGCGGGCTCGGGGCCGATTCTTGGCGCTGGGCCTAGCGTGGGCTGCGAAGCCGGAGAGGGGATTCGAACCCCTGACCTACCGCTTACAAGGCGGTTGCTCTGGCCAACTGAGCTACTCCGGCGCAACCGCGAGTGTAGGACGGGTCAGACCGGCGGAGCACTCAGCGCATGCTCGAGGTCGCCGTGGCCGTTGGTCGCCGCCGTGCGCTCGTCGGGCACTGACATCGCCGGCGGCGTGGCCGAGCCGTTGAGGCGCTGCTCGAGCTCGCCGAGGATCGCGCCGAACAGCAGGTGGCGCCAGCACGCCTGCGCGAACGCCGCGCCGGAGCCCCACAGCGTGGGCAACGCTTCGCGTGACGGGTGCACGCGCGCGACGACCGTCGTCAGCGGCCACGTCGCCAGGTTCTCGACCGCGGTCACCGCCGGGCCGCGAGCTCGCGCGGGCAGCGGCAGCCGTGGTGCGATGAGGGCATAGGCCGCGCCGAACGCGGCCCCGGTGCCGAGGTGCATCGCGAGACCGATCGGGCGCCACGCCGGACCGCGCGTAACCCACGTCCCCAGCAGCTCGACGTCGTCGTAGTCGACGCCGAACACGCGCTTGTCGATCGGCTGCTGAGCGGCCCAGATCCCCGCCGCCACGGCGCCCGCCGCGGCCCCGCGCATCATCGCGCTGCGGTTGAACTCCATCGGCTCACTGTAACTACCGCGAGCGGTCGAGGTATGCGCAACGTGGACGACCGTGCCGCGCACCTCGATCGCGCCCGCACTCGCGGGGTCAGCCCGTTTGTGTACTGGGTCGTCCGCGGGCTCTTCCAGCCGTTCTTTCACGTGTACTTCCGCATGGGCCGGATCGGCCGCGAGCACGTACCCGAAAGCGGTCCGGTGATCTTCGCCGCGAACCACCGCTCGTTCCTCGATCCGTTCGTGATCGGGATGCTCACGCGCCGGCCGGTCTACTACATGGCCAAGGAGGAGCTGTTCAAGGGGCGCATCCGCTGCTGGCTGCTCGTGCGCGTCGGCGCGTTCCCCGTCCAGCGGGGCGTCGGCGATCGCGACGCGATGACCACCGCCGCCGAGATCCTCGAGCGCGGTGACATTGTCCTGATGTTCCCTGAGGGCACCCGCACCCGGCCCGGACCGCTCGGAGTTCCGCAGCGCGGGGTCGGCACCCTGGCGTTGCAGACCGGGACGCCGGTCGTCCCGATCGCGATCCATGGCACGCAGGACGTGCGCCGTGGCTGGCGCGTCCGTCCGCGCCGCGTCACCGTCCGCGCCGGTGCGCCACTGGCCTTCCCGCAGGTCGAGGCACCGTCGTCGCGACTGGCCGCCGGAGTCACCAACGGTCGCATCTGGCCGTGTGTCGCGCTGCAGTGGGAATGGCTGGGCGGCACACCGCCGATCCGCCGCGCCGTGATCGTCGGCGCCGGCGCATGGGGCACCGCGCTCGCCGTTGCGCTCGGTCGCGCGGGCGTTGAGGTCCAGCTCGGAGCCGACAGCGCCGAGCGGGCGCTGGAGCTCGCGCTCGACCACGAGAACGCGCGCGATCTGCCCGGCGTCGAGCTTCCGCGCAGCGTGCGCGTATCCGCTCAGGACGAACTCAACCTCGACCGTGTCGACACCATCTGTCGCGCGACCGACACCACGCTCGAGATCGAACGTCGCACCCGTCCGCAGGCGACGGCCGCGATCGGCGCGACCGCTGCGCCGGCCGACGCGTTGGCCGATGGCGCCACCGTCCGCGTGGCCGGCGTCGACGCTGAGCTCAACGCTCAGCTCGCCGACGTCCTGCGCCGTGGCGGTCTGCGCGTGCGCATCGCCACCGACCCCGCGACCGCCGGCCTCCCGGCGCCGCCCGCGGCCGCCCCGCGGCCGGACTCGCTCGTCGCCGCCGCCGACGCCGTCCATGCCCGGGTCCACGAGCCGGCCCTGGGGGAATAGTCTCGATGAGTGGACAAGGCCGAACTCGACGCGAAGTTCTCCGAGCTCTACCGCGCGCACTTGCGCGACGTCTACTCCTACGCCTACTACCGGGTCGGCAACCACCACGACGCGGAGGACCTGACCGAGCAGACGTTCCTGCAGGCCTACCGTCACTTCCCGCGTGCGCTGGACGAGTCCGACGGGCGCCCGCTGCGACCGTGGCTGATTCGCATCGCCCACAACCTCGCCGCGAACCTCTATCGCGATCGCTCGCGAAAGCCGCAGACCTCGATCGACGACTCGACGGTGCTGACCACGGCGCACACGACGGAGGATCTGGTCGAGGGGCGCGACGAGCTGCAGCGCATCCTCAAGGGGATCGAGCAGCTGCCCGACGATCGCCGCGAGGCGCTGATCATGCGCTTCTCGCTGGGCATGGACAACCGCGAGATCGCGCGGGCCATGGGGCGCACGGACGGCGCGACAAAGGTGCTGATCCACCGTGCCATCCGGCAGCTCGAGGAAATTGTCAGTGAGGAGACGACGTGACTGAGGCCATGTCATCGGACTTTGAGGGTCTGCTGCGCCGCGCGATGGCGCCGGTCGAGCCGCCTGCCCGCCTCTCCGAGCACCTCGAGCAGGCGCTGTCGGAGCTGACCGACATGGCGGCCGAGGAGCTCGAGGGCTGGGAGCTGTCGTCGATGCGTGATCCGCGCAACTGGGTGCGCCCGGTCGTCGCGGTCGGCGTCGGCGCGACGGCGGGCACCGCCCTGGTGATCCTCCGCGTCCGCGGCCGCAGCAAGAAGCACCGCCAGCAATCCAGCGACAGTCTCGATCTGGCCGGCCGGATCATGCGCGATGTCGCCGACGAGGCGAAGAAGCTGCTCGATCGCTGATCCGATCACGGATCGGCGTCGTATCAAACGGTTGGAATGGCCTTGGCCGAACTCGCCGACGAAGATCTCATGCAACTGGTGCGCAAGGGCGACGACCAGGCGTTCAGGCTCGTTTACGACCGCCACTGCACTGTCGCGTTCTCGCTCGCCTATCGGATGATGGGACAGCGGGGGGCGGCCGAAGACGTCGTCCAGGAGGCGTTCCTGTCGCTGTGGCGCTCCGGCGCGCGCTATGACCGCGCCCGTGGCTCGGTTCGCACGTGGGTGCTTGGGATCGTCCACAACCGCGCGATCGACGCGCTGCGCCGCTCGACCGTCCGTGATCGCAACACGACCCCCGACGAGGGCATCGACGAGCGCTTCGAGGCGCCCGAGCGGACCGAGGTCGAGGTCGCCCGGCGCGACGAGGCGCGTGAGGTTCGCGGCGCGCTGAACACGCTGCCCGCTGAGCAGAGCCGCGTGATCGAGCTGGCCTACTTCGGCGGCTTCAGCCAGTCCGAGATCGCCGACATGCTCGACACGCCGATCGGCACCGTCAAGGGCCGGATGCGGCTCGGCATGGAGAAGATGCGCGCTCAGCTGTCCGGGCTTTCGGAGGCGACGGCATGAGCGATCCGCGACGTGACGCGTGCGAGCAGCAGGTCACTGCGGCCGCCTGGGTCCTCGGCGCGCTGGATCAGGCCGATATCGCCGACTACGCGACGCACGTCGACAACTGCCTGGTCTGCCAGGCCGAGATCGCTCAGCTGTCGATGGTCAGCGACGCACTGCCAATGGCCGCCGAGCCGATCGCGCCGCCACCCGAGCTTTCGGATCGAATCATGGCTGTCGTGTCTTCCGAGGCGCAACTGCTGCGGGCCGCCGGCCCACAGGCGGACCGGCCGGCCGAGCGCTCGGCCCGAGCGTCACGACGGTCGTGGCTGTCGGGCTGGCGGCTCGTGCCGATCGGTCTCGCCGTGCTCGCTGTCGGCCTGGTCATCGGCGTCGCGCTCAACGGCTCGACGAGCGGCTCCCGAGTGACCGAGGCCCAGGTGACGATCAAGGGCGCCAAGGCGCAGCTCGTCGTCGATGGCGATCGCGCTCGCCTCCAGATGACCGGCATGCCCAATCCGCCCGACGGCAAGGTCTACGAGGTCTGGATCCAGCATCGGTCGACGTCGAAGCCGACGGCGACCGACGCGCTGTTCACGGTTCGCTCGGACGGCAACGGTGTCGTCGCCGTGCCCGATCCTGTGCATGACGGCGATCAGGTGCTGGTCACCGCCGAGCAGTCGGGCGGTGCCGATGCGCCGACGTCGCCGCCGGTCATATCCGCCCAGGCCTGAGCTGCCACTGCGGTAGCGTCCCGCGACCGTGGCCACGTGCTACCGCCATCCGTCGCGTGAGACCGGTGTCTCGTGCTCATCGTGCGGAAACCCGATCTGCCCCGACTGCATGACGCCGACGTCGGTCGGCATGCGCTGCCCCGATTGCAGCCGCGACAAGACGAAGGTCCGCACCGCGGTGCACATCAACAACGCCAGTTCGGCGATGCCGGTGACGATCACGCTGATCGTCATCAACGTCATCGCCTATCTGGCCGAGGGCGCTGGGCTCTCGATCTCCAATGGCGGGCACCCGTCGGGATCGATCTATGCCCACGGCGCGTTGTTCGCGCCCCCCATCGCGCTTGACCACGAGTACTGGCGTCTGATCACGAGCGGCTTTCTCCACGCCGGGCTGGTCCACATCGGCTTCAACATGTACCTGCTTTGGGCGCTCGGGCGAATGATCGAGCACGCCGTCGGGTCGGTGCGCTTCGCGACGATCTACTTCGTCTCGCTGCTCGGCGGCTCGTTCGGCGCGCTGGTCGCCAGTCCACATGCCGTTACCGTCGGGGCTTCGGGCGCCGTGTTCGGCCTCATGGGCGCGGCATTCATCGAGCTGCGTCGCCGCGGCATCGACCCGTTTCAGGCCGGGATCGGTCCCCTGATCCTGATCAACCTCGTACTGAGCTTCGCCGTGCCGGGGGTCTCGGTCGGTGGGCACATCGGCGGCCTGATCGCCGGTGGGCTGACCGGTGTCCTGTTCGTCGAGGTGGACCGCCGCAAGATTCCCACAGCCGTCGCCTACGCGGGCTGCCTGGTCTTGGCGGCGATCCTCGTTGCCGGATCGGCGGCCGTCGCCCAGCATGCGACCGACACGTTGCTACGCACGATCGGCTGACCGCACCCGCACCTCGAGCGCCGCATCGACGCCCTCGGGCAGCGCAACGCGATCGGGATGCAGGATGTGGCCGAGCAGTTCGACGCCGTCGACGAGCCGCGGCCCGGGGCGCGAGAAGTAGGCCGAGGCGTTGACCGCGACCACGCGCGGGGCCCCGACCTCGCGCAGGCAGTCGGCGTAGAGCATCGCCTCCTGATGGGAGCGCGGCGCGTCGTAGCCGCACGGCATGCAGACAACGACGTCCGGCGCCGCGGCGGCGACGAGATCCCAGGTTGATTGCTCGGAGTGCTCGCCCGCGAACCCGAGTACGTCCTCGCCGCCGGCGAGATCGATGATCTGTGGCGTCCAGTGGCCGGCCACGAAGACCGGGTCCATCCACTCGATCGCTGCCACACGGGGGCGCGGCGCGCCCTTCACCGCCCGCCGCACGGTGTCGATCCGCTCGCGCGAACGGGCGATCAGATCGAGCGCGGCGTCGCGCGTTCCGGTGGCCTGGGCGACCGTGCGCACGTCGCCCATCGCCTCGCCGATCGTCGTCGGGTCCAGGGCGATGACCTTCGGGCAGCTCTCGATGTGCTCGGCCTCCCTGAGCACTTCGTCGTAGCTGACCGCGCAGACCGGGCACAGCTCCTGGGTGACGATCAGGTCGGGCTGGAGCGCGCGGAGCGCCTCGGTGTCAAGCTCGTAGATCGCCTCGGCGCCTTCGGTGTGCTCGCGCACCGCGGCATCGATCTCGGCGGCGCTGAGACCGGGCGCCAATCGGTCGCGGGTGATGTGGGGCAGCGTCCGCGCGCGGGGCGGGTAGTCGCACTCGTGCGTGACAGCCACGACACTGTCGCCGAGGCCGAGCGCAAACAGCAGCTCGGTGGCGTGGGGGACGAGTGAGACGATGCGCATTGCGAAAGGACGTTAGCGACCGTGACGCTTCTCAACGACGAACAGATCGAGCAGGGCCTCGCCGCGACCGACTGGGGCCGCGACGGCGACACGATCGTCCGCGAGTTCGAGCTGGCCGACTTCGACGCGGCGATGGCCAAGGCCAACGCGGTCGCCGTCGTGGCGCAGGAGCTCGACCATCACCCCGACATCCTCGTGTTTGGCTGGAACAAGCTCCGCCTGACCGTCGCGACGCACAGCGAAGGCGGGATCACGCAACGCGACCTCGATCTCGCACGCGCCGTCGAGGCGCTGTGATCCCAGCCTCCTGCTACCGTCAGCACCCGGACGCCGATCGTGCACGACGACCTTCCTCGAAGTAGCGGCGCAGGCGCCGCCTCCGCGTGACCGCGCTGTTGCTCTTCGCGACGGCGCTGCTCGTCGCGCTCAACGCGTTCTTCGTGATGGCCGAGTACGCCCTCGTGCGCTCGCGTCGCTCGCGACTGGAGGCGATGAAGGACGAGGGCCTGCGCGGTGCCGAACGGGCGCTGCACCAGATCGACCACATCTCCGACTTCATCTCCGCCTCACAGGTCGGCATCACGATGGCCTCGATCGGGATCGGGGCCCTGGGCGAGGTCGTCCTCGCCGACGCGCTGCTCGGCGTCTTCCCCAGCGCGGTCGCGCATGGGATCGCCGTCGCGCTGTCGGTGATCCTCAGCTACCTGATCATCACCTGCGTGCACATCGTCGCCGGCGAGATCGTTCCGAAGCTCTACGTGATCTCCAATGCCGAGGGTGTCGCGCGGCGGGTGTCGCGGCCGTTCGGCTTCTTCCGCGTTCTGTTCACGCCGTTCATCGTCGTGCTCACCGGTGCCTCGTACAAGATCCTGCGGCTGCTCGGCGTCGACCCCGAGAAGGCGCATGAGGAGGGCGGAACGCCGGACGAGCTCAAGGCGATGATCGCGGAGTCGTACACCGGCGGCCACATCGATCCGGGTGAGGCGGGGATGCTTGCCGGCGTCTTCCATCTCCACGAGCAGGAGGCGCGCCAGGTCATGACCCCGACGCCGGCGGTCGCCACCGTCGACGTCTCCGAGGACGTCGAGACGGCGCTGCGGCGCTGCATCTCGACCGGCCACACGCGGCTGCTCGTCACCGAGGACCACCACCAGGACCGCATCCGCGGCGTCGTGCACACCAATTCACTGGCGCGGCTGCTGATGGCCGAAGGCAAGGAAGCTTCGATCGAGTCGATCGTCACCGAGGCGCCGATCGTGCCCGAGACCAAACCGCTGGACGACCTCCTCGCCGATCTCCAGCGCCATCGCACGTCGATGGCGGTGGTGATCGACGAATACGGGCGGATGGCCGGGATCGTCACCGTCGAGGACATCATCGAAGAGGTCGTCGGCGAGATCGACGACGAGACCGACCCGGCGGCCGGCGAGATCCGCCAGCTGCCCAACGGCGACTGGTTCGTCCGCGGCCACGTGGCGATCACCGACCTGACCGACTACGGCCTCGACCTGCCGGTCGACTCGGATGCCTACAACTCGGTGGGTGGCTTCGTGTTCTCCCAGCTCGGGCGCCTACCCAAGCGCGGCGACACGGTCACCGCCAACGGCTACTCGATCCGCGTCGAGTCGGTCCGCGAGAACCGCATCGAGGCGGTCCGCATCCGCGAGCGCCGCGCGCCCGCCGCCGCTTAACGACGAACGGCCCGCTCGCACGGGCCGTTCATCTACTTCTGGAGGAGGTGCACTCGTAAGTGCGGTCGCGTCATTGAGTATGGGATCGCGACCTCAACGCTCCCTAAAGGTTTATGAAGACACCATAAGAGTCCATTTGCAGCGTGTGTTACAGGGTCAGCCCGGAGCCAGTCTTGCGCCCGAGGCGCCCGTCGGCGACCAGATCGCGGATGCGCTGGGGTACGTTCGCGCCGATCTCATCGCCAATCGCCATCGCGACGTCGAGACCAACGAAGTCCAGCAGGGCCAGCGGGCCCATCGGGTGCCCGGTGCCGAGCGTCATCGCGGTGTCGATCGCCGCGGGATCCATGCCGGTCTCCTCGAGCAGGTCGACGGCGGTGAACAGATAGGGGAAGAGCAGGCGGTTGACGACGAAGCCGGCGATGTCCGGCACCTCGACGGCCGTCTTGCCGAGGTCGTCGCAGAGCACGCGGGCGCGGTCGCGGACCGGCTCGAGCGTCTCGTCGGCGAAGACGAGCTCGACGAGCTTCATCCGCGGCACGGGATTGAAGACGTGCAGCCCGACGAAGCGCTCGGCGACTCCGCTGGCGCGGGCGAGCTCGCCGACCGACAGCGACGACGTTGTCGTGGCGAGGACGGCCTCGTCGTCGATCAGACCGGCCAACCGCACGAGGAGTTCGCTCTTGGCCTCGAGGTCCTCGGCGATCGCCTCGACGACGAAGCTGCGATCCGCCACCGCCTCGATGTCGGTGACGACCTGGACGTTGGCGGCGTCGACGTCGTCACCCATCCGTTCGCAGGTGTCGTCGATCGCCTTCCGCGCACGCTGGGCGGAGGCGTCGGACCGCGCCCAGAGGAGAACCTGTCCGTGGCGGGCGCCGGACGCGGCCAGACCGGTCGCGATTGCGCCCGATCCCGCGATGGCAAGCGTCTCGTTCATGTGAGCATCACGCGGATGTCTATCCGTTTTCGCGTCTGGCTGACTGGACAGTTCAAACCGCTAGCCTTCGAACCTCAGGTTTTTCACGCGGCGTCGAAGGGGTCGAAACATGGGTGCGCAAGAGGGTCGTGAGGTCGTCATCGTCGAAGCCGTGCGCACACCGGTCGGCCGCGGGCACCGCGAGAAGGGCTACTACAAGGACATCCACCCGGCTGAACTGCTTGGTCGTACCTACACCGAGCTGCTCTCGCGCTCCGGTGTCGACGCCTCGGAGGTCGAGAACGTGATCGCCGGCTGCGTCGCCCAGTTCGGCGAGCAGGGCTTCAACGTGGCGCGCAATGCCTGGCTGCAGGAAGGTCATCCGATCGAAGCGTCGGCGCAGACGCTTGACCTTCAGTGCGGCTCGGCCCAGCAGGCCGTCGGCTTCGGCGCCGCGCAGATCGCCGCCGGCATCCACGACGTGGTCATCGGCTCGGGCGTCGAGCACATGGGCCACAACTCGTTCGGGATCACCGCCGAGATCCAGACCACGTACGGGCAGGCGTTCACACCGCAGCTGCTCGACAAGCACAACATCGTCGGCCAGGGCCTCGGCGCCGAGATGATCGCCGACGAGTACGAGATCTCCCGCTCGGAGCTCGAGAAGCTCGCCGTGCGTTCGCACCAGCTCGCCGCCAAGGCGACCGAGGAGGGGCTGTTCGAGCGCGAGATGGTTCCGATGAAGGTCAATGGCGATACCTACATGACCGACCAGGGGATCCGTCCCGATACGAACCTCGAGTCACTGGCCAACCTCAAGCCGGCGTTCAAGCCCGACGGCAAGATCACCGCCGCGACGTCATCGCAGATCTCCGACGGGGCCGCCGCCGTGCTGCTGATGAGCGCCGAAAAGGCATCGCAGCTCGGGCTGCGCGCCCGCGCGCGGATCGTCGATCAGACCTCGGTCGGTTGTGACCCGGTGAAGATGCTCGAAGGCCCGATCCCGGCCACCGCGCGGATCCTGCAGCGCAACGGCATGACGATCAACGACATCGACTACGTGGAGATCAACGAGGCGTTCGCCTCGGTCGTCGCCGCGTGGGCGCTGGAGCACAAGCCCGACATGGACCGGGTCAACCCGCGCGGCGGCGCGATGGCGATCGGCCACCCGCTCGGCTCGACCGGCGCGCGGCTGCTGACCACGCTGCTGCACGAGCTCGAGGACGACGACAAGGAACTCGGGCTCGTCACGATGTGTTGTGGCGGCGGGATCGGAACGGGAACGCTGATCCAGCGGATCTGATCGGTCTATGACCTCATCGGTCCTGCGGCTCAGCCCCAGCGAAAGCCGGTGGGCTCGGCAGCCACGGGCAGGGGGCTGCTCGGCATCCCGGGCGGCGGGTCGGGCTCGTTGTAGCCGACGGGCGCGACGTCGTTCGGGGTGTCGGGGTGAAAGATCGAGGCGAGGTACTGGATCTGCCCGCGGCCGCAGCCGAGCTCGAACTGGCCGCCGCCGTACATGCCGATATCGCGCTGTTCGCAGTACTCGTAGGCGTCGAGCAGCGGCCGGATGCCGCCGAGGCGCGAGGGCTTGACGTTGACCATCTTCGGCGCGAACGGAAGCCCCTCGATGTCGGCGATGCCGTGGATGTTCGCGTCCCAGGTCACGCGGTCGCGGTGGGGGAGCATGATCGCGTCGGTCTCGGGCGTCAGCTTGGGGTCCTCGTACCACGCGTCATGGAGGCCGTCGACGACGCGCTGGTAGAGCGCCGGATCGGCGGGCTGGTCGACGATTGAGCCTTCGTAGAGGCCCTTGAAGTCGACCGAGTCGACGGCGCCGGTCTTGGCGAGCGCGGCGACGAGCTCGTCGTCCCACGCGCTGACCGCGTCGAGCTTGAAGCGCAGCGTCGGATAGTTGGCCAGGCGCCGGGTGACCGGCTCGAGCGTCGGAGGGTCACCGAGGCGCAGCGATGTGACGAAGGTCAGCGGCGACGCACGGCGGCCGACCGCGTCCTGGAGCGAGATCCCGGCCTGGCTCAGGGCGAGGTCGAGCGCGGCGGACTCGTAGGCCCAGACGCGGTAGAGGACCGAGGCGTCGCGCTCGGCCGGCTGTGGCCACAGGTTCAGGGCTTCAAGGTGATCGCAGAAGCCGGCGAGAGTCCAGGTGCCCGCCAGCGGCTGGACCGGCCCGGCGGCCTGGAGGTTGTCCTGATCGACGGCGTCGTAGGTGACGTCCTCGCCGATGCCCTCTTCGCCGGCGCCGTGGAGGTGGATGACGGTCGAGACGCGCAGGAATTCGCTCGAGACCGCGCGCTCGAGGCGCTCGAGCTCGTAGCTGTCGATCGTCAGCGCGAGATCGGCAAGCTTGTCGTCGAACAGTGCGCTCATGTGGGCGCGTCGGTCGGCTCGGGTGCAGTCGGCTGTCCGGCCTCGAGCCGCGCGACGAGCTCGTCGAGCTTGAGCTCCTGGAGGCCCTGGCCGACCGCGTCGAGCTCGGTGGCGCAGAACTCGACCAGCTCGCGGCCTTCGCGCACCAGGTCGAGCGTCTCGCGCAGGCCGGCGTCGCCGGAGTCCAGGCGTTTGATGATCTCCTCGAGCCGGGCGGTGGCGGTTTCGTAGGTCATGGTGGGATCAGGCATCGCGTTCTGGGGAGATCGTCGCATCCACGGCGGCGTCGATGAACTGCACGCGCACGTCGCCCGCCGCACGGGCCGCCTGGGCGGTGGTGATGACGTTGCCGGCGCCGTCGTCGACCAGCGCGTAGCCGCGGGCCAGCGTGCGCTTGGGATCGTGGGCGCCGAGCGCGGCGCTGAGGCCGTCGAGGGCCTGGCGCCGACGTTCGATGTCCGGCCCGCTCGCGGCACCGGCCTTGCGCGTGAGCACAAGCGCGCGCGTCGCAACATCGCGGTGGCGGGCGTCGACGCGCCGCCGGGCGCTGGCGCGCATCTCGCGCAGCGTCTGGTGTAGGGCGCGACGGTGGCGGGCCAGATGCTCTGCGGGGGCGCGCGACAGTCGCGCGAGCGTGCGCGCGCGATCGAGTACTGCGCGCGAGCCGTGCTGGCGCAGACGGGCGGCGTCGCCACGCAGGCGCTGGTGCTCGTCGCCGCAGTGCAGGGGGACCGCGGCTTCGGCGGCGTGGGTCGGGGTCGAGGCGCTGACCGCCGCGACGTCGTCGATCAGCGTGCGGTCGGTGTGGTGGCCGACCGACGCGATGACCGGAACGCGCAGCAGCGCGACCGTCCGGCACAGCGTCTCGTCGCAGAACGCGAAGAGGTCGGCCAGCGAGCCGCCGCCGCGCGCGACGATGACGACGTCTACCTCCTCGATCGCGGCGAGGTCGGTCAGGGCACTGGTGATCGCGCCCGCCGCATGGCGGTCCTGGACCGGAGCGAAGGCCCAGATCAGGCGCCCGCCCCACCCGCGACGGCGTAGGCCGGCGACGACGTCGTCGCGCGCCTTGCCGCCTTCGCCGGTGATGACGCCGATCGTCCGCGGTAGCAGCGGCCGGTGGAGAGCCTTCTGGGGTTCGAACAGGCCCTCGGCGCTGAGCTTGCGCCGCAGCGCTTCGAGCTGGATCAGCAGGTCGCCCTCGCCGGCGACGCGCAGGCCGGTGACGTCGAACGAGAAGCTCGGCGACGCTGTGCGGCTCCCTGGGTAGTAGTCGGGGCCCCCGGCGACGACGACCTGGGCGCCGTCGGCGAAGACGCCGGCGCCGAGTCCGAGCTTGTCGAACGCGGTGCGCCACATCGCGCACGGAACCGCGCCCTCGCCGTCGCGTAGCTCGAAGTACATCCGCGCCTTGCTCGGCCGAACGTTGAATACCTCGCCGAACAGCTGCACGCGGGCGCGCTTGCGCAGCTCGGCCTTGAGGACGGCCGCGTAGGCGCCGACCGGGAAGGGACCGAGGAGTTCGCTTCCCTCGATCCCGTCGGGGCGCTGCGCCTGCTCGCTCATCGTCTCTCGACCCTAGCGCCCGGTGCGGCTCGCGCTCCGGCGTTGGCCGTTGCTGTTTCGGTTTGCCGTCGGGTCAGTGCTGGGCAGCCGCGGCGTCCGCCGACGGCGTCAGCGACGGCAAGGGCGCCAGTCCTTCGACGCCCGCCTCACCGCGATCCTCGCCGGTCAGCCCGAGTGACTGCAGGCGCGCGATCTCGCGTTCGCCCTCGACGCGGGCCGGGTCACCCGCGGGCAGGGCGGCGATCAGCTTGGCGATGCGGTTGCGCAACTGCAGCGCGAAGTGCGGCGTCGAGGCGCCCATCAGCGCGCGGACGTCGTCGACGGTCACGGTGGCCGCGGCACGGCGCTGGGGCAGTTCGGCCTCACTCATGGGACGGGCGTGATCTCCAGTAGTCGGTCGATCTGGGCTTGCAGCGCCACCGAGACGGCTGCCTCGTCACCCACGATCCAGGCGTGATTGTAGACGCCGTGCGCCGGGTCGCCATGTCCGTCGGGCTGGATCGCCTGCAGGTACCCCTGGACCGCGCGGTCCAGGAGCAGCGGGTCGCCGAGCAGCACCGTCGGCCCGTAGTTGCCCGAGGCCGCCAACACCGCGGTCGCGGCCGCGAGTTGCGGGTCGGTGGTCGCCGACATCAGCACGAGGCCATGCCCAGGGCGCCCGTCACCCCAGCCGAACTGCGGATCGGCGTAGCGCGCGAGCGAGACCGAGTTGCCCGCCGGGTTGCGTCCGCCGATGCGCACGACCGTCCCGACCGCGCGCAGCGCCGTGATGACGTCCCCACTGATCGCGGCCGGTGGGCCGAGCGCGTATATGCGCGGGTTGTTGAGTACCGCGAGCGCGGCACGGACCTCGGGGGCGAGTGCGTCCTGTGGCGTCGTCAGCACGGGCACGCCGGACTTTGCCGCGAGCGCCGCCGCGGGCATGGCGTACGGCGGGCGGTCGGCGCTGACGACCATCGCCTCGCTCAACGGCCCGCCGTGGATCGTCGCGGCGAATCGCGCGATCGCGCCCTGAAGGCCGAGCGGCGTGCCGGCGCCGACGATCGCGATCGATGTGAAGTCGGGCAGATCCGGCGGTGTCGAGCCGATGCGGATGATCTGCGCACCGTGAGCGAGGGCCGCGCCGGTCGGTTGCAGCTTGGCCAGCGCGTCGCGCGTCGCGGGCGGGATCCGGCGCCCGTCGGTGAGCAGGATCGGCGCCCGCAGCGGCGGCGCGGCGAGGACCGAGGCCGCGATCCCGGCGCGCCAGTCATGGCGATCGACGAGCACGACGACGGCGGGGCGGGTCGCGCGATCGACGCTCGGATAGACGATCAGCGCGGTCGTCGCGGCGACGGTGACGGGGTCGTTCGACGCGATTCGTGTCGTGTTCTGGGTGGCGAGCGCGGGGTATCCGGACGCTGTCGCGGGCACCGTCGCAACCACCGTGGCGACCCGGTGGCCGGAGGTGGATTTGCCGCACCCCGCGGCGGTGATCGCGACGAGCGCGATGAAGACGGCCCGGGCGCGCATGCCTCGGCCACGATACGTGTCCGACCGGCGACTGCGCGCCATATCCGCGGCAGGAGATCGCGGCCTGTCTACAGAATCACGCCTCCACACATCCACACGGTTGTGTATGTTCCTCGCCACATCGCCGAATTCCCGGGTGTCGTGCCTGGGAACCGGGGGACCCAAGTTGTTGGGGCGAACCTCGCCTGTGAAGGCGAAGAGCGCTGCTCTTTCCGCGCTAGCCCGTCAGCTAACCCCGGAGGCTTATGAAAGAGGGTTTGCCACGGTGCGTTCCCGTACCCGTTTGACGTTGATGGTGGTCGTTTTGCTCGCGGTCGTGCCGTCTGATGCGGCGCTCGCTCAGAGCACCCCCACGGGTGGCGCCACCCCAGACGCCGGGGGTGCCTCGCCGACAACGACGCCGACGGCCACCGTCGCCCCCGACGGGACGGTCACCCTCCCGGTCGCCAGCGGCGGCTCGCAGTACGGCGTGCCGAACCCCGGCGCCCAGCTCACGGTGCCCGGCTCGGTCGCCAAGATCCTCCCCAACGGGCTCGCGGCCGCCCCGGCGTTCGCCCCGCCCGCCGTGCAGCAGGCGATCTGGGCCGCCAACGCGATCGTCGGCCTGCCCTACATCTTCGGCGGCGGCCACGCCTCGTTCATCGCCAAGGGCTATGACTGCTCGGGCACCGTCTCCTACGCGCTGCACGGCGGCAAACTGCTGAACAAGCCGTACGACTCATCGGACTTCATGAAGTGGGGCTCCGGCGGGGCGGGTTCGTGGATCACGATCTACACGAACCCCGGTCACGCGTACATGACGATCGCCGGAATCCGCCTCGACACGAGCAAGTCCGGCGACCCGCGCGGCAAGGACGGACCGCGTTGGCGCCCGCTCCTACGCAACAGCGCCGGCTTCCGTAGGCGCCATCCCCTCGGCCTGTAGCCGCCCTCCAGTACGCTAGCCGGGACCCTTTCCCACTGCGCGAGGAGGCTCTATGCCCGGCATGTCCGGACGGTTCTCCACCATCGTCAAGGCGAAGGTGTCCAAGATGCTCGACCGAGCTGAGGACCCTGCCGAGACGCTGGACTACAGCTATACGAAGCAACTCGAAGCCCTACAGCAGGTCAAGAAGGGCATCGCGGACATCGTCACGTCCAAGAAGCGCCTCCAGATGCAGGCCACTCAGCGCCAGCAGCAGGTCGTCAAGCTCGACACGCAGGCCCGTCAGGCGCTGGCGGCCGGCAACGAGGAGCTCGCTCGTACAGCGCTGGAGCGCAAGAACGTCATTCAGACTGAGCTTCAGGGCCTGGACCAGCAGGTCACCGACCTCGAGGCCCAGCAGGAGAAGCTGATCGCTTCCGAGCAGAAGCTGCGCGCCAAGGTCGAGGCGTTTCGTACCAAGAAGGAGGTCATCAAAGCCCAGTACTCGGCCGCCGAGGCGCAGGTGCGCATCTCGGAAGCCGCGACCGGAGTCGGCGAGCAGATGGCCGACGTCGGCCTGGCGATGCAGCGTGCGGTCGACAAGACCGAGAACATGAAGGCGCGCGCCGACGCCGTTCAGGAGCTTGAGGCCGCCGGCACGTTCGACGACATCACGTCGCTGGGCGACGGCCAGGACGACATCGACCGCCAGCTCGCCCAGCTCTCGTCGTCGACAGAGGTCGACGACGAGCTGTCGAAGATGAAGGCCGAGCTCGGCAAGGGCTCGGAGCCCGCGCAGATCGAGGCGTCGGCTGAGGCCGCGCCGGAACCCGCCGCCGCGCCGCAAGAGGAGGCGCAGCCGTGATCGTTCGCATCTCGGGGGAGGCGCAGTACGAGATCGACGCGGCGCACACGGCCGACCTCAACCGCATCGACAATGAGGTCGTCGCCGCTGTCGACAGCGGCGACGAGGCGGCGTTTTCGGATCGCTGGGGCGCTCTGCTGGACTACATACGCACCAACGGCACCGAGACCGCCGACGACGATCTGTCGGGCTCGGACCTGATCCTGCCGCCCGCGGACATCACGTTCGACGAGGCGAGCGAGGAGTTCACCGGCGACGGACTGATCCCCGATTGATGATCGGGCGGGGGTCGGTGGTCACCGCGCTGGCGTTCGGCGCGCTGGCGCTCGGGGCGTGCGGCGGTTCGTCGGGCTCGTCGTCCGACGACGGCGCAACGACGGTCGCGAAGACCGCTCCGGGCGGCGGCGTCGCGGTGGTCTACAAGGACTTCACCGCGTCGCCGAAGACCGTGACGGTCAAGGCCGGCACGCCGGTCACCTGGACGAACAAGGACGACGCGCCGCACAACGTGGTCTCGACCGGCGGACCGGACGCCGACAAGATCTCGTCGCGGTCGATCTCCAATGGCGACACCTACACGTTCACGCCATCGGCCGCGGGAACGATCCACTACGTCTGCTCGATCCACCCCCAGATGACCGGCTACACGGTCGTCGTGACCCCGTGACGGGCGGCGTCTGACGGTCGCGATCCTGTGGCTGCGCCGCGACCTGCGTGTGGCCGATCAGCCGGCGCTGCGAGCGACGCTGGACGCCGACCGCGTCGTGCCGCTGTTCTGCTTCGACGATCGGCTGCTGCACGGCCGCCACGCCTCTGGACCGCGCACGAGGTTCCTGCTCGAGTGCCTCGGCGACGTTGGCGACTCGCTGCGTGAATACGGGAGTGGACTGGTCGTTCGCCACGGCGACCCGGGCGACGAGCTTCGGCGCGTAGCGCGGCAGACGGGCGCCACGCAGGTTCATGCGAGCGACGACGTCGGCCCGTTCGCCCGGCGCCGCGACGCGGTCGTGGCGCGGGAGCTGGTCAGCGAAGGGGTCGAACTGCACCTGCATCCGGGGACGACGCTCGTCGACGACGTTGCCGCGTTGCAGACCCAGGCCGGGCGTGCCTACAGCGTCTTCACGCCGTTCTATCGCGCGTGGTTGGGCGCGCCGCGACGCGCGGTGCACGCCGCGCCCGACACGCTGCCACCGCTGCCCGACGGGCTCGAGCTCGGCGAACTGCCGACGCTCTCGGCGCTGGGGCTGGCCGGGGCCGTGCCCGACGCGGTGGCGGGCGGCGAGCACGCCGCGCGCGAGCGGATGGCGCGCTTCGTCGTCGACGGCGTCCACGCCTACGACGGCCACCGCGACACGCCCGCGCTCGACGGCACCTCGCGCCTGTCGGCCTACCTGCACTTCGGCTGCGTCTCCGCGCGCGAGGTCGAGGCGCTGCTGCCGGACGGCGTCGGCCCCGAAGCGTTCCGTCGTCAGCTGTGCTGGCGCGACTTTCACCACCACGTCCTGCGCCACTTCCCCGACAACGCGCAGCGCGAGTTCCAGAAGCGCTATCGCGGGACGCTGGGCTTCTCGGACGACGACGACCATTTTGCGGCGTGGTGTGCCGGGCGCACGGGCTACCCGCTCGTCGACGCCGGGATGCGCCAGCTGCTGAGCGAGGGCTGGATGCACAATCGCGTGCGACTCGTGGTCGGCTCGTTCTTGACCAAGCAGCTGGCGATCGACTGGCGTCGCGGCGAGCGTCACTTCATGTCGATGCTGATCGACGGCGACGAGGCCAACAACAACGGGAACTGGCAGTGGATCGCGTCGGTCGGGGTCGACCCGGCGCCGGCGTTTCGGCGGATGTACAACCCGACGCTGCAGCAGCGGCGCATGGATCCCGACGGGGTCTACGTGCGTCGCCACGTGCCCGAGCTTCGGGCGGTGCCCGACTGCTACCTCGCTGAGCCGTGGACGATGGGCGACGATGCCCAGCGCGCGGCCGGTTGCGTGATCGGCACGGACTATCCGGGGCCGATCGTCGACCACGGGACCGCGCGTCTCGAGGCGCTCGAGCGCTACCGCCAGCCGCCTTCGGCGACCTGACAAGATCCGCGCCATGGCGCCGATCACTCGCGGCTTTCGTGGCCATCGCCCCGCGGTCGACCCGTCACGGGTGCCGCCTGGGCAGTACGTCGTCCATGACTTCCCGGTCCTCTCGGCCGGCCCGACGCCGCGCACGCCGCTCGACGAGTGGTCGTTCACGATCTCCGGCGCCGTCGACGAGCCGGTTTCATGGACGTGGGACGAGCTGCTCGCGCTGCCCCAGGAGACGTTCACGCTCGACATCCACTGCGTGACGAAATGGACGAAGCTCGACACGCAGTGGACCGGGGTCTCGGTCGATACGCTGCTCGTCGATGTCGCCACCGAGGCCGACTTCCTCACCATCTGGTCCGACGGTGGCTACACGACGAACCTCGCGATCGAGGACGTGACCAACGGGCAGGCATGGGTCGTGCACACCTTCGACGGTGAGCCGCTGGAGCCCGAGCACGGCGGCCCGGCACGACTGCTCGTGCCGCATCTGTACTTCTGGAAGAGCGCGAAGTGGGTGCGCGGCCTGACCCTGACTCCCGACGACGTGCCCGGCTTCTGGGAAGAGGCCGGCTACCACAACCACGCCGACCCCTGGCGGGAGCAGCGGTACTGGAACGACTGAACGTGGCACCGGCGCCCATCGTCTGGCGCCTGGCGACGGTGCGCGAGCTCGTCGCGGAGACCGCGCGCGCCAAGACGGTCGTCTTCGACCTCCCCGACTGGCCCGGCCACGTCGCCGGCCAGCACGTCGATGTGCGGCTGACCGCCGAGGACGGCTATCAGGCGCAGCGTTCGTACTCGATCGCCTCGGCACCCGAGAGCGACGGGCTCGCGCTGACGGTGGAGCGGATGGACGACGGCGAGGTGTCGCCGTATCTGGTCGACGAGCTGCTGGTCGGCGACGAGATCGAGCTGCGCGGGCCGATCGGCGGTCCGTTCACGTGGCGTGCGGATCAGGGCGGTCCGCTGCTGCTGATCGCCGGTGGCTCCGGGCTCGTGCCGCTGATGGCGATGCTGCGCCACCGGGCCCGGGCCGGCAGTACGGTCGACGCGCGGCTGCTCGTTTCGGCTCGGGGACCGGAGGAAGTGCTCTACCGCGCCGAGCTGATGGCGTTGATGGGCGCCGATGGCGTAGCGATCCGCCACACGCTGACCCGCCGCGCGCCACCGCGCTGGAGCGGGTGGACGCGCCGCGTGGATGCCGAGATGCTGGCCGAGGTCGGGCCGTCGCCCGCCGACCACCCGCGCGTCTACGTCTGCGGGCCGACGGCGTTCGTCGAGAGCGCGGCCGACCTGCTCGTCGCGGCCGGGCACGACCCGGCGATGATCCACGCCGAGCGGTTCGGCCCGAGCGGGAGCTGATTCGATGCGGCGAGTCGCGGCGCTTGTGCTGGTCGTCGGTGGGCTGGCGCTCGCCGCGCCGGTCAGCGCGCACACGTCGTGCGGCTATCAGGTTGCCAGCGCGCGCTGGCACCACGTGACGGCCGGCTGGTGGCTGGCGATCACGCCGACCGCGTGCGGCCGGCGGACCGCTGCGACGGCGCGCTCGGCGGCGTTCAACGAGGCGATCCGCCGCGGTGGCCGTGGGGCGCCCGATCGTCGCTCGCTGTACTGGCAGTTCGTCTGTCACGCCGAGTTCGCGGCGTCCAAGCCGACGTGGGACATCGAGGCGTGGCGACCCGACGTCGGCCTGCTCGCGACGATCGTCGCGAGCTGCAACCCGAAATGACGGCCTCCTGTCCGCTGACCGGAGGCAGACCCTACGCCTACGCCGCGGGCCGGGCCAGAGAGACGAGGTACTCGAGCTCGAGTGTCGCGCCGCCGCGGCCCGCCGCCCCGCGATCCTGCTCGGCGACGAACACACTGACGTCGGCGAGCAGGTCGGTCCAGCGGCCCCCGCCCTGAAGCCGGCGGCGCTCGGCGATCACGTGGCCGGCGGTCGCGACCAGGAACTCGCCGGCGGCGTGTCGCCCGTCGAAGGTCAGCGTCAGCGTCTCTCGCGAGCCGGGTTCGGCGACGAGGCCCGCCCCGCCCAGCAGCTCAGCGAGCGCCTGCTCGTCGCCCCAGCGCGACGGCGGCCCGGAGCTCACGGGCGGCGGCGGCAGGTACGGCGCGAGCACGCCACCCATCGCCGGCATGAACGAGCCCGGCATCCAGGCGGCGAGCACGACCCGACCGCCGGGCGCGCAGGCCCGCGCTAGCTCCGCGGCGGCCGCCTCGTGATCGGCCGCGTACATCACGCCGAACACCGACACCACCGCGGTGAACTCCCCGTCCTCGACGTCGAGGTGCTCGGCGTCGCCGCGATGCCAGTGGATGTTCAGGCCCTCGGCGCGGGCGCGCTGGCCGGCGATCGTCAGCAGGGCCGGTTCGATGTCGATGCCGTTGACCTTGGCGCCGAGCGCGGAGGCGAGCAGTGCCGCGTTGCCGGTCCCGCAGGCGACGTCGAGCACCCGGTCGCCGATGACGATCCCGGCGCGCTCCACCACACGCTCGGCGGCCGGGATGAGCCGCTGGGCCATCGCCGGGTAGTCGCCATCGGCCCACGTCGTCGGCATCAGCGCGAGGCTACAACGGCCGGGCGACGATCAGATCGGGATGCCCCAGAGCGGGAACCAGCGCTCGAGCTCGGGCTCGATCGGCATCTCGGCGCCGACGACTGCCTTGAGCTGAAGCTCGCGCTCGACCGAGCGCCGCTTGTCTCCGGACTCCGGGATGAACGGGTACCAGGTGCCCCGCTTGTAGTTGTAGATCAGGTAGAGCGGGCGCCTGTCGGAATCGATGAACGCGAACACCGCGCAGAGGACGCGGTCGGCGTAGCCGCCAACGGCGAGCGCGTCGCTGACCGCGTTGACCGCAACGACCTGGTCCTCGACGTCGGGATCCTTGAGCACCATCCAGCGGTAGTCGAACTCGTCGTCGGTCGTCGAAACCGTCGTGCCGCCCTCGTCGCCGGTGCCGCGGACGACCTCCTCCATCTCGGTGACGATCTGACGGAAGTCGCCGGTCGCCAGCGCCTGGAAGACGATCGCGGCGGTGCCGGTGGTGACGACGCCCTGGTCGGCCTGAAGCGTGATGTACGCGGTACTGAGTGCGAACAGCCGGTCGGCCTTGGCCGGCTTGGTTGTCTTGGAACGCCCGAGCAGCGTGTCGAAGACGCCCATCAGACGACGGCCCGCGTGCCCTGGAGCTGAGACTCGAGGCGACCGAGGGCTTCGAGGCGCTTCTCGAGCGGCGGGTGGGTGGCGAACAGGTTGTAGATCGAGCCCTTGACGTTGGCCGGCACGATGAAGAATGCGTTCATGCCCTGAGCCGCGCGTAGGTCCTGGGTCGGCACCTTCTCGATCGTGCCGCTGATCTTCAGCAGCGCGGACGACAGCGCGCTCGGGCGGCCGGTGATGACGGCGGCGCCGCGGTCGGCCGCGAACTCGCGATAGCGCGAAAGCATTCGCATGAGAAAGAACGACAACGCCCAGACGATCGCCGAGACGAGGATGATCAGCGCGAGATCGGAGCCCTCGTCGTCGTCGCTGCCGCCGCCGTACCCGCCGCCGTAGCCGCCGCCGAACAAGAAGCCGAACTGGACGATCATCGCGGCGACCGAGGCGAAGAAGCTCGCCAGCGTCATGATCGCCACGTCGCGGTTGACGATGTGCGTGATCTCGTGGGCGAGGACACCCTCGAGCTCGGCCGGCTCGAGCAGGGCGAGGATCCCGGTCGTCGCGCAGACCGTGGCCGACTTGGGCGAACGGCCCATCGCGAACGCGTTGGGCATGTGCGTGTCGCAGATCGCGACCTTGGGCTTGGGGATGTCGGCCTGCACGCACAGGCGGTCGATGATCCCGTGCAACTGCGGCGCCTCCTGCGGCGTGACCTCGTGCGCGCCCATCGCGCGAAGTGCGATCTGATCCGACGCGAAGAACTGGAAGGCGAGCAGCGCGACCGCGACCACCGCGATCGTGATTCCGCTCGCGCCGGCGGCGAACAGCACCCCGACGAAGATCAGGTAGACGAGGGCCAGCAGGCCCATCGTGAGGACCATGCGTGCCTGGAGGCCGGTGTCGCGGCCGAATGACTGGGGGCGGGCCATGCACAGATGTTGGCAGAGCGGGGTAAGCGGACGGTGAGGTTCACTACGCTGGCGACGACATGCAGCCTGAGATCAACGTTCTGGGCGTGTCGATCAAGACGTTCGGGATCTGCTTCGCGATCGGCTTCCTCGCCGCCGGCGCCGTTATCGCGCGGCGACTCAAGGAGCTTGGCCACCCCGTCGATTGGGCCTACGAAATCGTCTTCTCGGCGCTGCTCGGCGGGCTGATCGGCGCGCGGCTTTACTACGTCGTCCAGAACTACTCCGACGTCAAGGGCGACCTGCTCGGCGGGCTGTTCGGCGGCTCGGGACTTGTCTGGTACGGCGGCGCGATCGGCGGCGCGATCGGGGTGTTGCTGTGGGGCTGGTGGCGCGCCCAGATCAACCTCGGCCTGCTCGACCTGTGCTCCGCGCCACTCGCGCTGGGCTACGCGATCGGGCGCGTCGGCTGCCAGGTCTCCGGCGACGGCGACTATGGGATTCCGTGGAACGGGCCGTGGGCGATGGCCTACCCGCACGGCACCGTGCCGACGACGGTCACGGTCCATCCGACGCCGATCTACGAGACGCTCGCCATGTGCCTGCTCGCGTGGGGGCTGTGGGTCCTGCGCGACCGCTTCCGCCCCGGCGTCATCTTCGCCCTCTATCTCGTCGGCGCCGGTCTCGAGCGCTTCCTCGTCGAGTTCATCCGCCGCAATGACGCGGTCCTGCTCGGGCTGACCACGCCGCAGCTCGAGAGCCTCGTCATGGCTGGGGCCGGGGCGATGTGGCTGTGGGCCCTGTCGCGCCGGGGTGGCTGGTCTCCGCAGGTCGCCACCGCCTGAGATGATCAGCGCGCAGATGGGCGCGTCGTCACTCAAGCAGCTCTCGCCGGTCTTCCCGTTGGGCAGCCGGCTCAACGAAGCCGGCCACATCGAGGTCGGCGGCTGCGACCTGGTCGAGGTCGCGCGCGAGTTCGGCACACCTGCCTACGTCGTCGCCGAGGATGACCTCCGTGCCCGCGCGCGGGAGTTCGTCGCGGCGTTCGCGGCGTGCACCGACGACGCCGAGATCGTCTTCGCCTCGAAGGCATTTCCGTGCACCGCCGTCCTGCGCGTGTTCTGCGAGGAAGGCCTGGGCTGCGACGTCGCGTCGGCCGGCGAGCTCGAGCTCGCGCTGCGCGCCGGGTTCCCGGGTGACCGCATCCACCTGCACGGCAACGCCAAGACGCTCGACGAGCTCGCCGCCGCCCGCGCGGCCGGTGTGCGTCACATCGTGATCGACAACCTCGACGAGATCGATCGTCTCGAGTCGGTCGTCGCGAGCGATGGGCGCGGGCCGCAGTCGGTCTCGATCCGCGTCACCCCGGGCGTACGGGGTACGACCCACGACAAGATCTCCACCGGCCAGGCCGACTCGAAGTTCGGGCTGTCGGAGAGCGACGTCCCGATCGCGATCACGCGCCTGCGCGCCTCGACGCTGCTCGATCTCGAGGGCGTGCACATGCACATCGGCTCGCAGATCCTCGACGTGGCGCCGTTTCGCGCGGCGGTCGAGGCGATCCGCGACCTGCCGACGTTCGCCGAGGTCAACCTCGGCGGCGGGCTCGGCGTCACGTACACCGCCGGCGACGCGGCCGCGCCGTCGCTCGCCGACTACGCCGGGACGAAGGTCGGCGCAGTGCGCGAGGTGTTCGGCGACGGCGTGCGGATCATCGACGAGCCCGGGCGCGCGCTGGTCGCCCACTCGACCGTCACGCTCTACACCGTGCAGTCGGTCAAGACGAACGTCTCGCGCTACGTCGCGGTCGACGGTGGGATGTCCGACAACCTGCGCCCGATGCTCTACGGCGCGGGCTACGAGGCACATATCGCCGACCGCTTCGGAATCGACGGTGCGAGCTACCGTCTCGTCGGCAAGCACTGCGAGTCTGGCGACGTGATCGTCGCCGACGCCAAGCTCCCCGACCCCCGCCCCGGCGACATCGTCGTCACGCCGGCCACCGGCGGCTACGGGTTCTCGATGGCCAACACCTACAACGGCTCGCCGCGGCCGCCGGTCGTCTTCGTCTCCGACGGCGACGCGCGGCTCGTCGTGCGCCGCGAGACCCTGGCCGACCTCTATGGGCGCGATGTCTGAGCCGTTTCGCCTCGGCCTGCTCGGCCACGGAACGGTCGGCAGCGCGTTCGAGACGCTGCTCGCCGAACGCGCTGACGCGGTCGCCCGGGCGGCCGGCTTTCGCCCCGAGATCGTCGGCGTCCTGACCCGCTCGCAGGGCGATTTCGACGACATCCTGTCGCGCAGCGATCTCATCGTCGAGCTGATCGGCGGGATCGAGCCGGCGCGCGGGTATGTCCTCACGGCGATGGCGGCGGGCAAGCATGTCGTCACGGCCAACAAGCAGCTGCTCAGCCACCACGGCGAGGAGCTGTGGGCCGCCGCGCGTGAGAACAAGGTGCAGCTGCGTTTCGAGGCGTCGGTTGCCGGGGTCGTGCCGGTCGTCCGGGTGCTCGCGGAGTCGCTGGCCGCCGCGCAGATCGATCGCATCCACGGGATCGTCAACGGAACGACGAACTACATCCTCAGCGAGATGGCCGCGACCGGGATGTCGTACAACGAGGCGCTCGCCGACGCGCAGCGGCTCGGCTACGCCGAGGCCGACCCGACGCAGGACGTCAACGGGTCCGACGCGGCGGCCAAGATGGCGATCCTCGCGCGCCTCGCCTTCGGGACGCCGGTCCACATCGACGACGTGCGCTTCGAGGGCATCGAGCACATCACCGCCGACGACATCCAGTACGCACGCGAGCTCGGCCTCGGGCTGAAGCTGCTCGGGACCGCCGAGCGCACCGACGGCGGGCTCAACGTCCGCGTCCACCCGGCGTTCCTCTACGGCTCGCATCCACTGGCCGCGATCGGCGGGCCGTTCAACGCGGTGACGATCGAGTCCGAGGCGATCACCGAGATCACGCTGTCCGGCCCGGGCGCGGGCGGCCCGCAGACCGCGAGTGCGGTGCTCGGTGACGTTGTCAGCGCGATGATCCCGCCGGCCTCGATGCCGCCGCCGACCGACGCGCTGCCGATCATCTCCGATGTCGAGTCGGCCTTCTACCTGCACATGGAGGTCGCCGACCGGCCGGGTGTACTGGCCCAGGTCGCGCAGCTGCTCGGGTTGCAGGGCGCGTCGGTCAAGTCGGTCGTCCAGCATGGCCTTGGTGAGAACGCGCGCCTCGTGATGGTCGTTCACCCGCTGCTGGAGTCGCGTTTCTTCGCCGCCGTGGATCTGATCGGCGGCTTGGACTTCCTGCGCTCGCGGCCGCGGGCGATCCGGGTCATAGAAGAAGAGTTCCTCAATGGCTGACCTGCAGCCCGCGCAGCTCGCGCAGGATCGCCGCGGGCTGATCGAGCGCTTCCGCGACCACCTGCCGTTCGCGCCCGGCGACCCGGTCGTGACGCTGGGGGAGGGATCGACACCGCTCGTCCTGGCGCCCTACATCTCCGAGCTTGCCGGCTGCGAGGTGTGGTTGAAGATCGAAGGCGCCAATCCGACCGGCTCGTTCAAGGATCGCGGGATGACGTGCGCGGTCAGCGCCGCGGTCCGCGATGGCGCGGAGGCGGTCATCTGCGCCTCGACCGGCAACACCGCGGCGAGCGCGGCGGCGTATGCGGCGCGGGCCGGACTGCGTGGTGCGGTGATCGTGCCGGAGGGTAAGATCGCGACCGGGAAGCTCGCCCAGGCGCTGATGCACGGTGCGCGCGTGATCGCCCTGCGCGGCAACTTCGACCAGGCGCTGACGCTGGTCCGCGAGCTGTGCCAGAACCACCCGATCGCGCTCGTCAACAGCGTCAACCCGTATCGACTGGAGGGCCAGAAGACGGCGGCGCTCGAGATCGTCGAGGACCTCGGAACCGAGCTCGACGCGCTGTGCATCCCGGTCGGCAACGCGGGCAACATCACCGCGTACTGGAAGGGCTTCGTCGAGGCCTCCTCGGCGCCGCGGATGTACGGCTTCCAGGCCGAAGGCGCCGCACCGCTGGTCACGGGCAGGCGCGTCGACAATCCCGAGACCGTGGCCAGCGCGATCCGGATCGGCAATCCGGCGCGCTGGGAGGAGGCGATCACCGCGATGCGCGACTCGCGCGGCGCGATCGAAGCGGTCACCGACTCGCAGATCCTCGATGCCTACCGCCTGCTCGCCTCGCGCGAGGGGATCTTCTGTGAGCCGGCCAGCGCGGCCTCGGTCGCCGGTCTGTTGCACCACGGCGCCGGCGACGCCCGCCGCGTCGTCTGCGTGTTGACCGGTCATGGGCTGAAGGACCCGCAGGTCGCGCTGGACCAGGCCGGCGGCGTCGTGCCGTGCGAGCCCGAGCAGGCCGCGGTCGAGCGCGCGGTTCTCTCGTAGCCATGGATCGCGGCTGCCGTGTGCGCGTTCCCGGCAGCTCGGCCAACCTCGGCCCCGGCTTCGACACGTTCGCGGCGGCGCTGGGGCTGCATCTCGAGGTCGAGGTGGAGGAGACCGGGTCGTTCTTCGTCGACTCCGAACTGCCGATTGCCCACGATCGCCGCAATCTCGTCGTCCGCGGCTTCGAGGCGCTGCACCCGCCCGACCGCTATCGCTTCCGGATCCGCTCGGAGATCCCGCTCTCCGGTGGGCTGGGAACGAGCGCGGCGGCCTATGTCGCGGGGCTCGTCGCGGCGGATCGTCTGTTCGGCCGTGACGCCGACCTGTTTGCGCTGGCGACGGAGCTCGAAGGCCACCCCGACAACGTCGCGGCATCGCTGCTCGGCGGGTTCGTGGTCTGCGCGGACGGCCAGGCGACGCGGTTGGAGATGCCCACCGGGCTCGAGGCGGTGCTGGTCGTCCCGAAGGTGGCGCTGCGCACGCGCGAGGCACGGGCGGCGCTCCCGGTCGAGGTGCCGATGGCCGAGGCGGTCTTCAACGTCGGTCACGCCGCGCTGCTCGTCGCGGGGCTCGCGCGTGGCGACTGGGATCTCGTGGCGCGCGGCCTCGACGACCGGCTACACCAGCCGCGCCGCGCTTCGTTGTACCCGCGGTCGATGGAGCTGGTCGGACGGGCTCGTGAGCTGGGCGCGCTGGGCGCGACGATCTCGGGCGCCGGGCCGACGGTGCTCCTGTGGACGCTGGCGGGGCAGGCCGAGGCCGTCGTTCATGCGTTGTGCGGCGTGACGGGCGAGTGGGCGGATGTCGTGCTGGCACCGTTTGAGGCGCAGGGCGCCGTCGCCTCTGCGCTTTGAGTCGCGCTCAGGCGTCGAGCATCGCCGCGACGCCGCGCCCAGCCGCGTCAAACCCGCCGAGTCGCCTGAGCACCTCCGCCGCCAGCACCAGATAGTCGCGCCCGAGATCCGGCCGGCGATCCAGGATCGACACCGCCCGCTCAGCCGACTCCGCGTACGCGATCGACGCCCGGATCGGCGTCTGAAACAGCTTGTCGCCATACGTCTCGCTCAGCGACGCGAACGCCTCGCGCGAGTGCGTGGTCCGCATGTCGGCGATGTTCAGCACGACGCCCATCCACTGAAGGTCCGGGTTCAGCCCGCGTGCGAGCTCGATGACCTGCGTCGCCTGTTCGACTCCCTGCAATGCGAAGTACTGCGCTTCGGCGCTGAGCAGCGCGTGATCGGCGGCGACCAACGCGTTGACGCTGAGCAGGCCGAGCGCCGGCGGGCAGTCGATCAGGATCACGTCGTAGCTCTCGCCGATGTCCACAAGCGCGCGGCGCAGCGTCATCTCGCGGCCCATCTTGCCGGCCAGCACGAGTTCGGATTCGGCCAGCGTCAGGTTGGCCGGGATGACGTCATCGTGGACCGCCTCGGCGGCGGTCGCGCGCCCGACGAGCATGTCGCCGACGGTCGGGTCGACATCGGGCGCCAGGTCGAAGTAGTCCGACAGATTGCCCTGCGGATCGAGGTCGACGGCGAGCACGCGCAGCCCGGTGCGGCGCAGGACGTCGGTCAGGGTCCGTACAACCGTCGTCTTGCCGGTTCCACCCTTCTGCGACAGGACGGCGATGGTCTGGGCCATGGGTCGCGCCAGACTAGCGCGAGTGCGTCAGCTCGACGTCGGCAGCGGCGGCGTCGCCTCGGCCGTCGCGACGCCCGACAGCTCGACGAACAGCAGCTTGTAGCGCCCGACGAGGATCTCGTCGCCGTCTTGGAGCACGTGCCACTCGACCCGCTCGCCGTTGACGAAGACGCCGTTGAGGCTGCGGTCGTCGAGCACCCGGACGCCGTCGGGCTGGCGCACGATCAGCGCGTGGCGCCGTGACACGGTCGGATCGTCGAAGCGCACGTCGGCGGCCAGGCTGCGTCCGATCCGCGTCCATTCGCGTGACAGCGCGACGGTGCGCAGCGTCGAGCCGTCGATGTAGGCGAGGTACTCGCCGTCCTCACCACCCGCCAGCGCGGCGCGGGCGTCCTCGATCAGCGAGGCGCGCTGGATGCGATCGCGTGACGACATCGACGAGGTCGGGCGCTCGAAACGCCCACCGGCGAATAGCGAGGCGCGGATGAAGGCATCGCCACCGCAGCTGGGACAGGCCGGGAGCTCGTCGCTGGCTTCGAGCGTGACGACGAAGTCGCATGACTCACAACGAAAAGATCCGGTTCCAGCCAGCGTGCCGGACATCAGTGACTGCATCTGAACGCTCCCATGGCCGCTCGCGATCATAGCCCTCGCGTCCATCGTCAAAAAACGCTTTGCGGAACATCGGACCGCGCGCAGGAGGGTCAGGTCATCCGCCGAACACCAGGAGCATGCCTCGCGCCACGGCGCTCCAGGAGTCAGACCTCGAACGCGAGCTGCTGCGCCAGTGCGTCGGCCGGATGGGCGCCGGCCGCTACATCTGCGCCGACTGCGGCCGCACGCCGCTGATCGGCGAGAGTGTTCACAGCTACGCCCTGGACACGGTCGTCTGCGAGCTGTGCCGTCCGCGGCATGCGGTGGCGCCCGACACATCGCACTCGGTGCGCCATCACGAGTTCGGCGCGACCGTTCGCGTGATCGATCGCCGCAACCGCTGAACGCCTCACCCCAGGCCCGCGCTCGCTCGTGGCCCATCCTGCAAGTCCGCACCTTCTTGGATCGGTCGCCCACGAACGCACGGACTCACAGGATGAACCACTAGGGTCCACAGGGTGCACCCGATCAGCGTCTCGGTGACGATCGCCCGGCCCCGCGAGGAGGTCTTCGCCTACCTGCTCGACATCGCCAACCACGCCGAGTTCACCGACCACTACCTGGTCGACTGGCACCTGACGCGCGAGGACCCGGTCGGCGTCGGTGCAGGCGCGCGCTTCCGGCTCACCGCGCCGTTCAACCGCTTCCCGTGGGGCGATGCCACGATCACCGAGGCCGACCCGCCACGCCGCCTCGTCGAGCAAGGTCGCGGCGGCAAGTACAACCGGATCCGCACGCTCGGCGTCTACGAGCTCGAGCCCGCGCCCGGTGGCGGCACGCGCGTGACGTTCACGTTCGAGAGCAAGCCCAAGACCCCCAGCGACAAGCTGCTGGAGAAGTTCGGCGCGACCGGCTGGCTGAAGCGCAAGAACGCCAAGGCGATGCGGCGTCTGCAGGCGATTCTCGAGGAGGACCTGGACCGCGGAACGCGCCCGACGATCGCCGGCGGAGCGCGCAAGGTCGACGGTGGGTTCGTCTTCGATGCGTCGCGTGTCGGCGGCGATGTCTAGGATCACGGGCCGCATGGTTCGCCGCTGCCTCATCGCGTCGCTCATCGGCGCCTCCGCGCTGACGCTGTCGGCGTGCGGTTTCGGCCACAAGGAGGCACCGGCGGACATCCGCTTCGCGCCGACCGAGGGCATCTACGTGACCGCGGGCCAGCTCAAGTACCAGATTCAGATCTCGCGTCAGCTCAACGAGTACGACCAGGAGGACGGCCAGTACCTCATGGGCGTCCCGCAGGCGTTGCGCCGTCTGCGCCCAGGCCAGACCTGGTTCGGCGTGTTTATCCGCGTCGAGAACCCGACCGACACCGATCTGCGCGCCTCGAGCCGCTACCGGATCATCGACACGCTCGGCAAGACGTACACGCCGGTCCCGATCAACACGTCCGCCAACCCGATCGCGTTCTACCCGGCCGTGATCCCGCCCCACCAGGTTCTTCCGCACTCCAACCAGCTCGCGGCGCAGACCTCGATCGCCGGCGAGCTGCTGCTGTTCAAGGTCTCGGTCGTCGGGCTGGACAACCGGCCGCTGCTGCTGCGAATCGATCGTGGCCCGAAGCAGTCGGGCAACCGCTTCGCCACGATCGACCTCGACGTCTAGTGACCCACTAACTCAAGGCCTTCAGCCCGGCGATCATGACGTCGCGTGCCGCGGGGGCCGCGGTGTCGCCACCGGCGCCGTCCTTGACGAGCATCACGCAGACGACGATCCGCGGGTCGGCCGCCGGAGCGAAGGCGGTGAACCACGCGTCGGTCAGCGTCGGGTCTGACGGGTCCAGCGCGCAGCCCTCGGGGTTGGTCACCGGCGTCGTCGTCGTTGAGGTACCGGCCGCGGCGACCTGATCGGGCGTACACGGCTGGGTTGACTGCAGCTCGGCGGTGCCGGTCTTGCCTGCCACGACGACGCCCGGGATCTGCGCGCTGACGCCGGTGCCGCCGCGGACGACGCCGATCATCAGATCCTTGACCATGTGGGCGACGTGGGCGCTCGTCACGCGGGTCGTTTTCGCCGGCGGCTGCGGACTGTGGGCGAGCAGCGTCGGGGTCGGTCGCAGGCCCTTGTGCGCGATCGTGGCCGCGACGATCGCCATCTGCAGCGTCGTGGCCTGGACCTTGCCCTGGCCGATCGCCGACGAGCCGACGGCAAGGTCGTCGCCGATGTCGGCGGGCGCGGGCAGTGTGCTCGTCGCCGCCGAGCGGATGCCGGGCGGGGCGTTGAAGCCGAAGCGCTCGGCGATGCCGACGAGCTTCGTCGGGCCGAGCTTCGCGCCGAGCGGGGCGAAGACCGAGTTGCACGAGGTCGCAAACGACAGCGCGAGCGTCCCGCCGCAGTTCTCACCGTTGGCGTTGTTGAGCCTGACGCCGCTGAGCGTCGCGTAGGACGCATACGGGAAGACGGTCGAGGTCGAGGCCAGGTGGTTCTCCAGCGCACCCGTCGTCGTGATGATCTTGAACGTCGAGCCCGGGGGCTGAAGACCGGAGAACGCGATTCCGGCGAAGGCGAGGATCTCGCCGGTCTTCGGCTTGATCGCCACGACGCCGCCGAGGCGCTGGGCCAGCGCGGTCGTCGCGGCGCGCTCGATCGGGATCGAGATCGTCGTGCGCACCGCCTTGGCCCGTTTCGGCTTGGTCTTGGCCAGAACGACGTCTCCGGCCATCAGGGTGCCGCCGGGGCGCCCGCGCAGCTGCTCGTCGAGGATCCGCTCGAGGCCGCTGATACCGACGCGCGCGTCGGCGGGGACACCCTGCGCCGTGTCGGCGGCGACGTCTTCGGCCGGGATCGGGCCGAGCGCGCCGACAACCTGCGCGGCCACGTCGGAGACGCCCGAGGTGCGGTCCGGCCCCTTGGCGAGCGCGGTGCCGTCCCGGGCGAGGATCGTCCCGCGTGGGGGCATGTGGATGATGGCCTTCAGGTGGGTCTCCGGGGTCAGGCCCGGGAAGACGAGGTCGCGCGACCAGGCGACGCGCTTGCCCGCGTCGGTCTCGGCCATCGGCAGCACGACCACGCCATGCACGGTGCCGAAGATGCGCGTGTGGATGACCACGGGGACGCGGAAGGTGCTCCCGGCCTGCTTGGGCTTGCCGACTGTGACCGAGGTTGCCGTTGCTTGGTTGAGCACCGTCTCGTAGTCGGCCTTGAACGTCTTCTGGCTCACCGCGGCCGCGGCGGTCGGGGTCAGCTGCGCGTACATCGCGTCGTAGTCGCCCCGATTCCAGGCGACGGCGAAGTACCGGGCCGACTTCTCGCCGGACCCGACGTAGTTGGCCCCGACGACGAGGCCGATCGCGAGCGCGATCAGCGCAAAGACGCTCAGCGCGGCGACCCGCCGGCGCCGCCGACGGCGGCGCCTTTCACGCGCGGGGGCAGCCGACTTCCGGGGGGCCTGGGTGTCCACGATCGCGCATGAGTCTAGGCTGCCGCGCCGTGACAACAGCCGATTGGCTCATCGTGGTCTTCGTCGTCCTGTTCGGGCTGATGGGCTATCGCCGCGGCTTCATTGTCGGTGTGCTCTCGCTCGCCGGGTTCGTGGCCGGGGCGTTCGTCGGCACGCGGCTCGCGCCGCTGCTGTTGCGCGAGGGCAGCGCGTCGCCATACGCGTCGATCTTCGGGCTGTTCGGCGCCATCTTCGGCGGGTTCGTCGGGGCCGTCGGTCTCGAAGGTGTCGGACGTGCGTTGCGCCGGGCGCTGCCCCTGCCCGGGCTGGGGCTCGTCGACGGTGCGCTGGGCGCCATGTTCAGCGTCGTGCTCGCGCTCGGGCTGGCGTGGATCATCGGCGCCGCGGCGCTGCAGACGCCGGGGGCGGGCAGCCTGCGCCGCGACATCCAGCGCTCGCAGATCCTGCGCCAGCTCAACACGATCCTGCCACCGTCGGGCACGTTCCTGCATCTGCTGGCCCGCTTCGACCCGCTCGATTCGATCACCGGCCCGCAGGCTGACGTCGCGGCTCCGAACGCCAAGATCGCCCGCGACCCGGAGGTCGCCGCCGCGGCCGAGGGGGTCGTTCGCGTGCTCGGGACGGCGTGCGGGCTCGGGGTCGAGGGCTCGGGCTGGATCGCCGCGCGCGACACCGTCGTCACCAACGCTCACGTCATTGCCGGGGAGAGCGACACCACCGTGCAACTGCGCGGCACCGGGCCGGCGTTGCCGGCTCACGTGATCGCGTTTGACTCCCACAACGACGTCGCCGTTCTGCGCGTCGGCGGACTCGGCGGGAGTGTGCTGTCGCAGGTCGACAGCGCGCCGTCGGGGTCCGCCGCGGCGCTGCTCGGCTTCCCCAAGGATGGACCCTACGATGTGCGCGCCGTGCGAATCGGCGCCGAGCAGGCGGTGCTGACCGACGACGCCTACGGGCGCGGCCCGGTGAGTCGCAAGGTCGTGCCGCTGCGAGGCTTCGTGCGGCCTGGGAACTCCGGCGGCCCGGTCGTCGACGGCGATGGGCGCGTGGTCGCCACGGTGTTCGCCGCGACCGAAGGCGAAGCCCACAAAGGGGGGCTCGCGATCCCCGGTCACGTCGTCGCGACGGTCCTGGCCGGGGCCGGTGGGACGGTCTCCACCGGACCCTGCGCCCCGTGACGACCGCGGCAGCGCGCTACCCTGCCGGACAGATATGGCCAAGACCCTCGTAATCGCCGAGAAGCCGTCCGTCGGCAAAGACCTCGCCAAGATCCTGCCCGGCCCCTGGCAGAAACACACCGGTTCCGGTGACAAGACCGAGCGCTGGCTCGAGGGACCGGAGCACATCATCTCCTGGGCCGTCGGTCACCTCGTGCAGCTCGCCGAGCCCGATCAGTACGACGACAAGTACAAGAAGTGGCGCATGGCCGACCTGCCGATCGTGCCCGACAAGTTCCAGCTGATCGTCCGCGACGAGCGCTCCCAGAAGCAGATGACGGTTGTGCGTCAACTGCTGCGCTCCGACGACGTGGACACGGTCATCAACGCGTGCGACGCCGGCCGCGAGGGCGAGCTGATCTTCGCCTACCTCTACGAGAAGGCGGGCTCCAAGAAGCCGGTTCAGCGGCTGTGGCTGTCGTCGATGACCGAGCGCGCGATGCGCGATGCGTTCGACAACCTGCGCCCGAGCGCCGACACGGCGTCGCTGGAGGCCGCGGCCCGCTCGCGCTCCGAGGCCGACTGGCTGGTCGGCATGAACGCCACGCGGGCGGCGACGATCCGGCTGCGCTCGAGCTTCGACGGCGCGGTCTCGCTGGGGCGCGTGCAGACGCCGACGCTGGCGCTGATCACGCGCCGCGAAGAGGAGATCCGGGCGTTCGTCTCCGAGAAGTACTGGCTCGTCGACGCCGCGTTCGCGACCGACGACAAGCGCGCATACGAGGGGCGCTTCCACGCGGGCTCGCAGCCGCGGCTCGGCACCGCCGAGGAGTCCGAGGCGATCGTCGCTGCGGTGACCGGCCAGCGCGGCACGATCACCAAGCTCGAGAAGACGACGCGCCGCGAGAAGGCCCCGCTGCTGTACGACCTGACCTCGCTGCAGCGCGAGGCGAACACGCGACTGGGCTTCTCGGCGCGGCGGACGTTGGGCGCGGCGCAGCGGCTGTACGAGGAGCACAAGGCGCTGACCTATCCCCGCACGAGCTCGCGCTACCTGACGTCGGACATGGTTCCCGACATCAAGGCGACGGCGGGCAACGTCGGGCGCCGGCCCGAGTACGCCAAGGCCGCGCAGTACGTGACGTCGCTCGACCTTCTGCCGCTGTCGCGGGTCGTCGACGACGCCAAGGTCGGCGACCACCACGCGATCATCCCGACGATGGCCGAGCATCGCGTCGAGAAGTTCAACGACGACGACCGCAAGATCTACGACATGGTCGTGCGGCGCTTCTTGGCCGTCTTCTTCCCCGAGGCGGTGTTCGAGAACACGCGAGTCGAGACGACGGTGACCGATGCGACGCTCGGCGATCTGGTCTTCCGCACGCGGGGCAAGGTGCTGGTCGAGGCCGGCTGGCGCGCGGCGTACGGCGAGCTCTCGGACGACGGCACGGCGGGCGACGACGACGAAGGCCGCGACCAGCAGCTGCCGAAGCTCCTGAAGGGCGAAGAGGCCGCGGTGACCGACGCGACCTCTTCGGAGAAGGACACCAAGCCGCCGCGGCGCTACACCGACGCGTCACTGCTCGGCGCGATGGAGACCGCGGGCAAGCTCATCGACGACGAGGCGGTGCGCGAGGCGATGAAGGAGTCGGGCATCGGCACGCCGGCGACGCGGGCGGCGATCATCGAGCGGCTGATCGACGTCGGCTACATCGAGCGCGACGGCCGCGCGCTGGTGGCGACCGAGAAGGGCCTGAACGTCATCCGGCTGCTGGCTGACCATCCCCTGACCTCGCCTGATCTGACGGGCCAGTGGGAGCACCGCCTGGCGCGGATCGAGGCCGGCGAGGAGACGCGCGAGGCCTTCATGGCCGACATCGCCGCGTTCGCCGGGTCGACCGTGGGCCAGCTCGACGCGACGCTCAAGGACGTGCGGATTCCACGCGCGAACCTCGGGCCGTGCGCCGTCTGTGGCCACGACATCATGGAGAATCGCAAGGGCTACTCGTGCTGGGCGCGCGAGGACCCGGGCTGCGGCTTCGTCATCTGGAAGTCCAAGGCCGGCAAGCAACTGCCGGTCGTGGTGGCGCGTGAGCTGATCGCGCACGGGCGCACGGCGAAGCAGGTGACGGGCTTCAAGGGTCGCTCAGGGCGCTCGTTCCGTGCGACGCTCGAGCTGGTGCAGAGCGAAGACGGCAAGTGGCGCGTGGAGTTCGACGAGGCGTGGGCGAAGGAAGGCGCGAAGCAGCCCGAGGACGAAGTGGTCGCGGTTGACGCTCCGGCGTCTGAGGACGCTCCCGCCGCCGCGTCGGCCGATGACGTGGAGGCTCCCGCCGCGGCGTAGGTGGCGTGTCGAACTGCGCAGTGAGGGTGGGGGTGTTGTTGCACGTGGGTGTAGAGCGGTGACTGGTTTGCGTGCGACATTGGGGGCGCTATTCGCCCTCAACGTCGCACGCAACTGTTTGACCGTGAAGGATTGGCGACCCGCGAGGCTCTTCTCGCCGCGGGGACGCCGGCCGAGTCGATCCGCAACGACGTCAAGGTGGGTCGCTACCGGCCCGTGCACCGCGGTGTCCATGCGATCGGTCCGCTCTCTCCGCGAGGCCGGATGGTCGCGGCGCTGCTCGCCGGCGGGCCCAAGAGCGCGTTGTGCTTCGCGTCCGCCCTCGTCCCGTTCGGCCTGATGGCCCCGCGCCCGACCATCGACATCGCGCTATCGACCGATCGCCGCGACAGCGAACACGTGCGTTTTCATCGTCTCTCCATCGCTGCCCAGGACCTGGCCGTGCGTGACGGGCTACGGGCAACCACGATCGAACGGACCCTGCTCGACCTCGCGTCGATCGGCACCGACATCGGCCCGATCGCCCACGAAGCGCTCGCCAAGCACCTCACGACACAACGAGAACTGAGCGACACCGCCGACCGGCAGCGAGGCAACAAGGGAGCCAAAGCCCTGAGAAGGGTCGCGAATGAACCCCACCTGCGCAGCCGCCTCGAACGCCGATTCCTGCCCTTCCTCGCTGCCCACGAACTGCCACAGCCCCTCACGAACCAGCGAATCGGCCCCTACACCGTCGACTGCCTCTACCCCGACCACCAACTGGTCATCGAAGTCGACGAAGACGCCCACCGCAGCGCCTGGGCGTTCGAGCACGACCGCGCCCGCGACCGCTACCTCGTGACCAAAGGGTTCAGAGTCATGCGCGTCACCGAGGCCAGCCTGAATCCGGCCCTGGCCCGCCAGCTCCGTGCAGTCGTCTCCCCGATGCGCGACGCTTGACCGGTGCCGCTCACGCTCATCACCGGCCCGGCGAACGCCGAGAAGGCCGGCGCGATCCTCGACGCGTTTCGCGCCGAAGTCCGCCGGGGCTCCGAGCCGCTGCTCGTCGTCCCGACGCTCGCCGACGTCGACCACTACCGTCGCGAGCTCGCCCGCTCGGGCGAGGTCTTCGGCGTCGAGATCCTGCGCTTTGGCTGGCTGATCCGCGAGATCGCCCGGCGCACCGGCGTCCACGGTCGCCGGCTCGCGACGCTCGAGCGCGAGCGGGTTGCCGCCGCCGCGATCGCCGCCACCGAGCTCGACGCGCTCAGCGCCGCTCGCGACGCCGCGGGCGGCCTCGGCCTGGCTCGGGCGCTGGTCAGCCTCGCCACCGAGCTCGAGGAGCAGCGCGTCGACCCGGGCCGCTTCATCGTCGCCCTGCGCGCGTGGGCCACACAGGAGCCCGCCCGCGAGCGCTACGCGAGCGAGCTCGGCGCGCTCTACGCCGCCTACCGCGACCTGCTCAAGCAGCTGCACCGCGACGACGAGCCGCTCGCCACCGCCCGCGCGCTCGATGCCCTGCGTGACCAGCCCGGGCGTTGGGGTCTGACACCCGTCTTCCTCTACGGCTTCGACGATCTCACCGCGCTCCAGCTCGACGCCGTCGGTGCCCTCTCGCGCACCGAGGCGCCGATCGCGATCTCGCTCACCCATGAGCGCGGCCGCCTCGTGTTCGGCGCCCGCGCCGGCGCCTACGAGAGCCTCGTCGCGATCGCCGGTCGCCTCAACCACGTCAAGCTGCGCGCCCGTCCGACGCACTACGCGCCGCAATCGCGCGACGCGCTGCACCACCTCGAACGGACGCTGTTCGAATCCGACCCCGAGCCCGAGCGACTGTTCGAGCTCGACGACGACGCGTCCCAGACGCCGCGAGTCGACCCAGGCGGCGCCGTCGCGCTGCTCGAGGGCGGTGGGCCGCGCGCCGAGGCCGAGCTTGTCACCGCCACCATCGCCCGGCTCGTCCGGGACGAGGGCTTCGCCCCCGACGAGGTCGCGATCGTCGTCCGGCGCCTTGACGCCGCGGGACCGTTCGCCCGTGCGCTGAGCGACGCCGGGCTGCCGTTCTCGCTCGAACTGCGCATCCGTGCGGTGCGCAGCTCGCTCGGCCGCGGGCTGCTCGCACTGCTGCGTTGCGCAGTTCTCGACGGGACCGCGGCCGACCTCGTCACCTACCTGCGCACGCCCGGAATCGTGCGCCAGCCTGACCGCGTCGATCGCCTCGAGGCCTGCGCCCGCCGTAAGGGCGCGGCCACCGCCGGTGCCGCCCGCACGCTGTGGGAGCCCGAGAACTGGGTCCTCGAGGCGATCGACCGCGTTGCCGCCGCGCACGCGCGCGGCCCGGCGGAGCTCTACCGCCGTCTGGCCGCCGAGGCATCGCTGATCCTCGCTGCGCCGTTTCGCCGCACCTCCCACGTCCTCGACGGCCCGGAATTGCTCGACGCCCGCGCGGCCGGGGCGCTGCGCGGCGCGCTGCGTCAGCTCGCCACGCTCGTCGACGCCGATCGCACGTTGGCCACCGGCCCGGCCGAGTTGGAACGGATCCTCGGCGACCTCGAGGTGTTCAGCGGCGAGCCGCCCGGACCCGGCCTGATCACGATCACGACGCCGCTGCGCCTGCGCGCGCGCCGCGTCCGCGCGCTGGTCCTCGCCGGGCTCGTCGAGGGCGGATTTCCCGCCGCGCCGCGCCCCGACGCGCTGCTCGGTGACGCCGAGCGCGCCGCCCTGAACGCCGCGTCCGGCCTGCGGCTCGCCCACCACGACGACGCGCTGAGCCGCGAGCGCTTTCTGTTCTACAGCGCGGTCTCGCGCCCCACCGACCAGCTGATCCTCAGCTGGCACGTCGCCAGCGACGACGGTGACCCGACCGTGCCGTCGTTCTTCCTCGACGACGTTCGCGAGCTACTCGACCCCGAGCCTGACGTGTGGCGCCGCAGTCTCGGGGAGACCGGCTGGGATCGCCCGCCGCCCGGTGATCGCGCCGCACGCCTGGCCGCCGCGAGCGCCCAGGGCGACATCGCGCCCGCGCCGCAGCCGATCGCCGCGCTGAGCGACGAGCGCGTGCTGGCGAGCCTGAGCGCGCGGCCGACGTGGTCGGCCTCGGCGATCGAGACGTGGCTGTCGTGCCCGGTGCGGTGGTTCGTCGAGCGGCTGCTGAACCCCGAGGACATCGACCCCGACGCCGAGGCCCTGGTCCGCGGCAGCTTCGCCCACGCCGCGCTGGAGCAGGTCATCGGTGCGCTGGCGCCCGACGGCGGGCCGGCGCCGCTGACGACCGAGGCCCTTCCCCAGGCGCGCATCCTGCTGCGCGAGGCGCTCGACGAGCTCGAGCACAAGCACCGGATCTCCGTCAATCCTCAGCGCCTGCGCGCGGCGGTTCGCCGGCTCGAGGTCGACCTCGACGCTTACCTCGAGCACGCCGCGCAGTCCGGTAGCGCCTTCGCGCCGCGCCCCGAGCTGCTCGAGGTCCGTTTTGGGGGCAGCAAGGACGAACGCCCGGCGGCCATGCTCGCCGGTGGCGCGCTACCGCTGGCGGGACGGATCGACCGCGTCGACGTTTCGCCCGCCGGCGACAAGGCGATCGTCTACGACTACAAGGGACGCACCGCGCCGCCGGCCGCGACGTGGCTGGTTGAGGGCAAGCTGCAGATGGGTCTCTACATGCTCGCCGCTCGTGAGCTGCTCGGCCTCGATGTCGTCGGTGGGCTCTATCAGCCGCTCGGCGCCGACGATCGCCGCCCGCGCGGCGCGATCGAGACACTGGCCGATCCGGGACTCGCCGTCGTCAAGAACGACCGCCTCGCGCCCGAGCAGATCGACGACCTGCTGGGAGACGTGCTCGCCGAGGCCGTGACCGTCGTCGCGGACATCCGCGCCGGTCGCTTGGAGCCGCGCCCCCGGACGTGCGGCTTTCGTGAGTCGGGCTGCGCGTTCCCGTCGATCTGTCGCTGTGAGGGGACATGAGCGCGATCGAGCTCACCGCCGAGCAGGCCGCGGCGATCGAACGACGCTCCGGCCGGCTGCTCGTCGCCGCCAACGCCGGCTCGGGCAAGACGACGGTCCTCGTCGAGCGTTTCGTCCGCAGCGCCCTGCATGAGGGCATCGCGCCCGACCAGATCCTCGCGATCACCTACACCGACAAAGCGGCGGGCGAGCTGCGCGCCCGCGTGCGCCGCCGGCTGCTCGAGCTCGGCGAGCGCCGCCTGGCCCAGGACACCGAGTCAGCTTGGATCTCGACGATCCACGGCCTGTGCACGCGGATCCTGCGCACCCATGCAGTCGCGGCCGGGCTCGATCCGCAGTTCACGGTCCTCGACGGTCCGGAGACGCGCTTCCTGCGCCTCGCGGCGTTCGACTCCGCCCTGGCCGGGCTGCTCGCCGACGGCCGGCGCGACGCGCTCGATCTCGTCGCCGCGTACTCGCCCGACAACCTCTGCGCGTTGACCCTCGCCGCCTTCGATCAGCTGCGCAGCGCCGGGGAGACCCACCCGCGCCTTCCGCGCCCGGTCGTGGCCTTCGACATCGACGCGCTGACCGGCGAACTGCACGCCGCGGCGCTCGCCGCCCAAGCCGAGATCGGGCCCGTCGCCAGTGGGAAGACGGTCGCCGCCGGGCGCGTCGCGCTCGAGCACTGCGTGGACCTGCTCGGCGCCCCGGGCGTGCCGAGCGCACGCGGACTCGAGCGGGCGAAGCTCCCAGGTTCCAACGTCAATGCACTGAGCGGCGACGCGTGCATCCGCTACCGCAGCGCCTACGACGCCTACGCCCAAGCCGGTCGCGACACGCGCGCCGCCGCCGCGATGGTCCTGCTCGACGAGTTGCTCGAACGCTTCGACGACGCGTTCGCCGCGGCCAAGGTTGCGGTCTCCGCACTGGACTTCGATGACCTCCAGATCGGCGCGCGCGACCTGTTGCGCGCCGCGCCCGCAATCGCCACCGGCTACGCCGAGCGCTTCCAGCGGATCATGGTCGACGAGTTCCAGGACACGAGCCGGCTGCAGCTCGACGTCCTTGACCGACTCGACCGCGACGACACGTTCGTGGTCGGCGACGCGCTGCAGTCGATCTACGGCTTTCGCCACGCGTCGGTCGCGCTGTTCATGGAGCGCCGGGCCGCGTTCCACGCCCACGGCGCAACCGCCACGTTGGCGGCGAACTTCCGCAGCCGCCCGCCGCTCGTCGACGCGCTCAACGCCGCGTTTGTCCCGATCTTCGGCGCCGAGGCGACGCCGCTGGTCGCCGGGCGCACCGGCGACGAGATCACCGAGGCGCCGGTCGAGCTCCTGATCACGGACACCGAAGGCTGGGACGCCGACGACGCGCCGAGTCTCGGCCCGCTCCCGGCCAAGCACGCCTGGCGCCACGCCGAGGCGCGGCTCGTCGCCCAGCGCATCGCTGATCTGATCGCCGGCGGTCGGTTCGCGGCGAAGGACATCGCGATCCTCGTTCGCGCGGCGACCGATCTCGCCACCTTCGAGCGCGCGCTCGAGGACCTCGGCGTCGCGACGCTCGCTTCGGGTGGGCGCGGATTCTGGGCGCGCCAGCAGGTCCAGGACCTGACTTCATACCTCGCCGCGCTCGTCAACCCACGCGACGAAGCGTCGCTGCTCGGCGTGCTCGCCTCGCCGCTGGTCGGCGTCAGCGGCGACGGCCTCGCGCTGCTCGCCGCTGCCGCTCACGCCGACGGAACCAAGGTCTGGGACAAGGTCGTCGACCCGCCGCCGCTGCCCGCCGCCGACGCCCGCGCGGTCGCCGAGTTCGCGATCGCGTTTGCGGCCGAGCGTGATCTGGCGCCGCGCCTCGGGCTCGGCGAGCTGCTCGAGCGCGTCGTCGCGCGCACGCGCTACGACGAGCGAGTCCTGACCTTGCCCGGCGGGCGCCGGCGCCTCGCCAATGTCCACAAACTGATCCGCCTCGCCGCCGCGTTCGAGGAGCGCCACGGGCGTGACGTGCGCGCCCTCGTCCAGCGCGCCAACGCCGAGCTCGACCCGACCGCGTCCAAGGAGCCTGACGCGCCGGTCGAGCTCGCCGGTCTGGATGCCGTACGGCTGATGACGATCCACGCCGCCAAGGGGCTCGAGTTCCCGGTCGTCGTCGTCGCCGACCTGGGCCGCCAGCCCAACCTCCAGTCGCCGACCCTCGCCCTCGGCGATGACGGGCGCGTCGGCCTACAGCTCTACGGCCTCGACGGAACGCGAGAGCCGGCGCTCGATCGCGAGGAGCTCGTCGCCGAGCTGCGGGCCGCCGACGGCGCCGAGGATCGCCGCGTCTTCTACGTCGCCTGCACTCGAGCCCAGGAGCTGCTGATCCTCAGCGGGACCGTCAACCCAGCGAAGTGGCCGGGCGCGACGGCGGGCGCGCCGCCGATCGCGTGGCTGGCGCCGGCGTTCATCGACGACGTGATCGAACGCCTGGCTCGCGAGGAGCCGCGCCAGCGCGCCGAGCACGCTGAGCTCGTGCGCAACGCGATCGACACCGTCGGGACGGTGCTGCGCGTCGAATCGCTGCACCCGCAGCCGTCGGCGACCGTCGTCGACGCCGCGACGCAGCAGATCCAGACGCCGCTTCCGGGTCTGCCGATCACCCATGCGGCAGCGGCGCCGCCGGTCGCGACGCTCAGCTACTCGTCGCTCTCCAGCTACGACCAGTGCGGGTACCGCTTCTACCTCGAACGGATCCTGCGCCTCCCGCCCGATGAGCCCCCTGCTGCCCTCGCGGCGCTCACCGCGGCGGCAGGAGACGAGCTGCGCATCGAGGCGATGCTGCGCGGCACGCTGGCCCACGAGTTGCTCGAGGAGCTCGATCTGCGGTCGCCCACGTTGCCGACCCGCGAGCGCCTCGACGACGTCGCGGCCCGCCACGAGACCGAGCTCGACGACCGCCTCGCCGACGACCTCACGCGCCTCGTCCGCGCCGCGATCGAGACCGAACTGCTCACACGCGTCGCGGGTGCCGCCGACATTCTGCGCGAGCATCGCTTCAGCTTCATGCTCGATGAGGACGGCCCGCTCATCAACGGCGTCGTCGACCTGCTCGCCCGAGAGCACTCCGGTGCCGCGCTGATCGTCGACTACAAGACCGACGCGGTCACCGACGACGATCTCGGGGCCGCCGTCGAGCGCTCGTACGGCGTGCAGCGGCGGATCTATGCACTGGCCGCGCTGCGTGAGGGCGCGACGCGCGTCGAGGTCTGCCACCTGTATCTCGAGCGTCCCGGCGACCCGGTCGTCGCGCGCTACGAGGCCGTCGACGCGCCGCGCCTGGCGGCGGAGTTACGCGAGCGCGCCGCCGCCCTGCTCGCCGCTGAGTTCGCCCCGACACCGATCCCGCATCTGACGCTGTGCGCCACCTGCCCGGGCCGCGCCGCGCTGTGCGAGCACCCGCCCGAGCTCACGGAGCGTCTGGCGCCGGTGTGACCCGCACGCGCCGCCGTGCCTTGCGCTCGTCGAACTCGAAGTTGAGCTCGGCGCCGAGCAGGAACGCGCACGCTCCGAGCCACAGCCACAGCAGTAGGACGATCATCGCTCCGGCGATCCCGTAGGCCGTGCCGTAGTGCGAGAAGTTCTTGACGTAGATGAAGAACCCGATCGACGCCGCGATCCAGATCAGCACACCACTCACCCCGCCCGGCGAGAGCAGACGGATCCGCCGAGACTCGATGTCGGGCGCATACGCGTAGACCAGCGCGTAGACCGTCATCGCAGAGAGCAGGGCGATCGGGAAGCGCGCGATCGCCCAGATCGACGCCGCCGTCCCGCCGAGGCCGATGTTCTCGAACAGGTCGTGCGTGTACTGACCCCCGAGGAACATCGCGGCCAGCACGACGATGATCAGCGTCATCACGATCGCCGCTATGCCCAGGTTGAGCAACCGGCGGTGCACGAAACCCCGGTCCTCCTTCACCTCGAAGATCCGGTTCAGCGCGCGCCCGGAGGCGCCGAACGCGCCCGAGACCGAGTTGAGTCCGAGGATGACGGAGACGAGCAGCGCGATCCCCAGGGCCTTGCCCGACGTGTCGACCATCGCGCGCAGCGTCGAGTTCACGGCCGAGGCGGTCGTCTCGTCGGCGCCGTGCTTGACGACGTAGTCGGTCGCGTTCTGAACCGTCGTGTGGTCGCCCAGCACGCCGAGCAGGGTCAGTGCGAGCAGCACGCCGGGGAACAGCGACATCGCGGCGTAGTAGGTCAGCGACGCGGCGGCATCGGTCATCTGGTCGGAGTCGAACTTCTTGAACGCGCGCCAGACCGTCGCCTGGACGGAGTCATCCGTGCGGTCGCCGGCCACCGGTCGGATACTATGCGAGCAGGGAAGCCCAGAGTCCTTTTCGCCTCCTCGCACCAGGCGCCCCAGACGGCCGGCGTTCGATCCTCGAGAGGACGTCGGCATGCATCGCAGCGTGAATACCGCAGGACATCAGCCATGAGTGGTGATGTGACGAGCCCCAAAAGTCGCGCTCAGCAGGATCGCGAGCTGTTCGCACGCTGCTTGGCGCCCGGTCCCGACGGCCAGCCCGATCCGGCGCTGCGCGACGAGCTGATCGAGCGCTTCCTGCCGCTCGCGCGCCAGCTCGCGCGCCGCTACCAGCGCGCCGAGGAGCCGCTCGACGATCTGGTCCAGGTCGCGTCGCTGGGCCTGGTCAAGGCGGTCGACCGCTTCGACCCGTCGCGCGACATCGCGTTCTCGAGCTTCGCCGTTCCGACGATCCTCGGCGAGATCAAGCGCCACTTCCGCGACCGTACGTGGTCGGTCCGTGTGCCTCGCGATCTCCAGGAGCTGACGCTCAAGGTCGACCGGGCGGTCACGTCGCTCTCGCATGACCTGCACCGAGCGCCGTCGGTGGCGGAGATCGCCGGCGAGATCAGCTCGACCGAGGAGGACGTGCTCGAGGCGCTCGAGGCCTCCGGCGCCTACCGCGCGACCTCGCTGAGCTCGCCGCGGGGGTCCGAGGAGGACAGCACGGCGACGCTCGGTGACACGCTCGGCCACGACGACAGCGGCTTCGAGCTCGCCGAGCACCGCGCGACGCTCGATCGCCTCCTGGCCACGATCTCGCCGCGCGAGCGCGAGGTGCTGCGCCTGCGCTTCGAGGAGGACCTGACCCAGGCCGAGATCGGCGAGCGGGTCGGGGTCTCCCAGATGCAGGTCTCGCGGCTGATCCGCCAGGCCGTCGGTCGGCTGCGCGCCGCCGCGCAGGTCACCGGGATCGACGAGGTCTGATCCGGCGGCCGCGCAATTCCCGGTGCGTGACGCATGAGAAGCGCCGCGATCGGCGAAGATGGGACCCATGGCCCGTTCCATCTGGACCGGCGCGATCAGCTTTGGCCTGGTCAGCGTGCCGGTCAAGCTCTACAGCGCCGTCAATCGCAAGACGGTGCGCTTCCACCAGCTCAACGGCCCGACCGGGGTGCGGATCGCCCAGAAGCGCGTCGACCCATCGACCGGCGAGGAGGTGCCCTACGAGGACATCGTCAAGGGCTACGAGCTGTCGCCTGACCGCTACGTGATCATCGAGCCCGGCGAACTTGAGTCGCTCGACCCGGTGCGCACGCGGACGATCGAGATCGAGGACTTCGTCGAGCTCGATCAGATCGACCCGATCTTCTACGACCATCCGTACTACCTCGCGCCCGGCCCCGGCGGCGCCAAGCCCTACCGACTGCTGCTCGAGGCGATGCGCGACACCAACAAGGTTGGCATCGCCCGCGTCGTGATCCGCTCCAAGGAGCAGCTCGTGGCCGTGCGCCCGATGGGTGACGTTCTTGGGATGGCGACGATGCTGTTCGCCGACGAGGTCGTCGGCGCCGACTCGCTTGACGAGTTGCCCGACGGCGACGAGGTCAAGACGACCAAGCGCGAGCTCGACATCGCCAAGCAGCTGGTGCAGTCGCTGGCCGACGACTTCGACCCGTCCAAGTACCGCGACAGCTATCGCGAGCAGGTCCTGGCGCTGATCGAGCGCAAGGCGGCCGGCGAGGCGATCGCCGTTCAGCCCGAGAGCGCACCCGAGTCGGCTCCGGTGCCCGACTTGATGAGCGCACTCAAGGCGAGCCTCGACGCGGTCCGCGCGCGAGACGGCGGCACCAAGGCGCCGGCCAAGAAGCCGCGTGCGAAGGCCAAGCCGGCGGTGGCCGCGAAGGGCAAGCCCGCGGCCGCGGGCAAGCCGCGCGCCACGGCCAAGGATCGCTAGGCGGCAGCCTGGTCCAGCGCGGCGACGGCTTCGTCGCGCGTGGCGCACAGCGTGAAGATCTGATCGAGCCCGGTGATCTCGAACGTCTTGGCGATCGACTGGTCGACGTTGACGATCGTCAGGCGGCCGTCGTGCGTACGTAGCCGTTTGATCGCGCCGATCAGGACGCCGAGCGCGGTCGAGTCGAGGAACCCGGTCGCGGTCAGATCGACGACGATCCGGGTGATGCCGTCGTCGATCACGTTCGCCAGCGCGGCCTTGAACTCAGGGGCGGTGAACAGGTCGATCTCGCCTTGGACCGCGATCACCGCCCGGTCGCCATCGAGCCGTTCCTGGGTGAGAGCGAACTCAGGCTGCATCGGAGTCCTCCTGGTCGGCGCCGTCGTGACGGGCACCCGGGTCAAAGCAGAGCGCGATGATCAGCTCGTCGCCCGCGCCGTCGTCCGCCGCGCGGTGGTTGACATCGTCGGCGACCCGTTCGAGCACGCTGCCGACCCCGGGCAGGGCCGATGCGGCCAGCAACCCGTGGGCGCCCCCGGCCTTCAGGCCCCAGATGAGCACGACCAGGTTCCCGGTCTGCGTCGTGATCGTGACGTGGGCACGGCCGTCGAGTGAGTGGCCGGGGGCATGGGCGGCGATCGCGTCGGTGATCAGCAGGGCGTCGTCGAGGCGATCGATCGGGCAGTCGGCGCGCGCCGCGAGCATGCCGACGACGCGCCCGAGCACGGCGGCGGCCATTGGCCCTGGCGAGATCGACAGCTGCGCGTTGTTGACGTCTGACGCCGGGGACGTCCAGGTCGCGCTCACGCTGCGACCGCGGCGTCGGAGAGGCGGAAGGTCATACGGACCTCGGTCTCGCCCGCATCGCCGGTTCCCAGTTCGAGCGAGTCGGCGAGCGTGGCGATCAGCGGCAGCCCGAGCCCGAGCCCGGGACTGTCGGGGCGCGGGGTGATGCCGCGCCCGCGATCGGCGACGACGACGGTCACGAGGTCTCCGTCGATGGTGGCGCGCACGACCAGCGGCCCGTCGCCGTTCGGATAGGCGTGGACCACGACGTTGGTGCAGGCCTCGGTGACCGCGAGCTTGATGTCGGCCAGCGTCTGCTCCGAGACGTCCGCCGCGTCACCCAGGGCGCCCATCGCGTGACGGACCACGGCCACATTCTCAGGACGCGCCGGCACCGTGAACTCAAGGTCTGGGGTGGTGGCCGAGGTCATCCTGTCCATGTTGCCCGCACGCCCGACAACTCAATCATCCGCTCCGTGGGGCGTGATGCTCCGGACTTCGTGCGGCTCAGCTTAGCCCGCGATCCGGCGTCGTGCGTGCTCGGTCTCGCGGCGCGTTCGTCAAGCAATTCGTTGGCCTGCGGCGCGCGGCGCGATACCCTTCTCGATCCGTCTCACGCACCCCCGAGCGCGCACGGGGAGAGCACCTATGTCACAGCACGCCCACCGACCAAAGGCCGATGGCCTCTACGACCCGCGGTTCGAACACGACGCCTGTGGCGTCGGCATGGTCGCGCGCCTGGACAACACGCCTCGCCACGACGTCATCACCCGGGCCCTGACCGCGCTGGACAACCTCGAGCACCGCGGGGCCGAGGGCGCCGACGTCAAGACCGGCGACGGCGCGGGCATCCTCACACAGATTCCCGACGCGTTCCTACGCGCGGTTCTCGACGTCGAGCTGCCCGAGGTCGGGCGCTACGGCGTCGGCATGTGCTTTCTGCCCCAGGATCCCGACCTGCGGTCCAAGATCGAAGCCCTGATCGAGCTCAACGTGCGCGTCGAGGGCCAGAACGTCCTGTGCTGGCGTGACGTCCCGGTCGACGAGACCCAGATCGGCGAGACCGCCAACGCCTGCCGGCCCTACGTCAAGCAGGTCATCATCGAGGCCGGGCCGGGCTTCCAGTCCGACCAGGACGCCTTCGAGCGCAAGCTCTATGTGATCCGCCGGATCGTCGAGCTCGCCGCCGGCCCGGACTTCTACGCCCCGTCGTTCTCCTCGCGGACCGTGAACTACAAGGGGATGCTGATCTCCAGCCAGCTCGGCGGCTTCTACCCCGATCTGCGCGACGAGCGGTTCGCCAGCGGGGTGGCGCTCGTCCACTCGCGCTTCTCCACCAACACGTTCCCGAGCTGGGACCTCGCCCATCCCTACCGCGTGATCTGCCACAACGGCGAGATCAACACGCTGATGGGCAACGTCAACTGGATGCGCGCGCGCGAGTCCCAGCTCTCCAGCGAGCTGTTCGGGCTCGATCTCCAGAAGGTCCTGCCGATCGTCCGTCCGGGTGGGTCGGACTCGGCGACGTTCGACAACGTCCTCGAGCTGCTGATGCTCGCGGGTCGCTCGCTGCCCCACGCGGCGATGATGATGATCCCCGAGGCCTACGCGGGCCGCGACGATCTGTCGGACGAGCTCAAGGGCTTCTACGCGTTCCACTCGTGCTTCATGGAGCCGTGGGACGGCCCCGCCGCGGTCTGCTTCACCAACGGCCGCGTCGTCGGCGCGACGCTCGACCGCAACGGCCTGCGTCCCGGGCGCTGGTGTGAGACCAACGACGGCTACATCATCCTCGGCTCTGAGGCCGGGATGCTGCCGCAGGACCCGACGAACGTGAAGCGTCTCGGCCGCCTCGCGCCGGGCAAGCTGTTCCTCGTCGACCTCGAGCAGGGCCGGATCGTCGAGGACGAGGAGGTCAAGCGCCAGGTCTCGACCCAGCGCCCGTACACCAACTGGGTCGCCGAGCACGTCGTGCACTTCTCCGATCTCCCGGCCCGTGCGGCGCAGCCGCTGGGGCGTCCGCTGCACGAGCTGCAGCGCGCGTTCGGCTACACCCAGGAGGACCTCAAGGTCCTGCTCGCGCCGATGGCCCGCGCCGGCGAGGAGCCGATCGGCTCGATGGGCAACGACGCGGCACTCGCCGTGCTCAGCGACATGCGCCCGCCGCTGTTCAGCTACTTCAAGCAGCTCTTTGCTCAGGTCACGAACCCGCCGATCGACTCGATCCGCGAGTCGATCGTGATGTCGCTCAGCACCGCGGTCGGCGCGCAGGGCAACCTGCTCGTCGAGGCGCCGACCCACGCGCATCAGCTGATGATGACCCAGCCGATCCTGCGCAACCACGAGCTCGAGACCCTGCGCGACGTCGAGCAGTCGGTGTTCAAGGCCGAGACGCTGGACATGACGTGGCCGGTCGCCGAGGGTGCGGCCGGGTTGGCCAAGCGCCTGGCCAACCTGTGCGACGAGGCTCACGACGCAATCTCGGTCGGGATCAACGTGATCATCCTGTCGGACCGCGCGACCGGGCCCGACCGCGCGCCGATCCCGTCGCTGCTCGCCGTCGCCGCCGTTCACCACCACCTCGTTCGCGTCGGGAACCGTCTCAGCGCGGGGCTCGTGCTCGAGTCCGGCGAGCCGCGCGAGATCCATCACTTCGCGACGCTGATCGGCTACGGCGTCAGCTCGATCAACCCGTACCTGATGTTCGAGACGGTCGACGCGCTGGTCGCCGACAACCGCGTCGCCGACACGACGACCGACGAGGCCCAGCTCAAGCTCGTCAAGGGGATCGGCAAGGGGCTGCTCAAGACGATCTCGAAGATGGGCATCTCGACGATCCAGTCCTACCGCGGGGCGCAGATCTTCGAGGCCGTCGGTCTCGAGCGCGCGCTCGTTGAGCGCCACTTCACCGGAACCGCGTCGCGGATCGGCGGCATCGGGCTGGAGGTCCTGGCCCAGGAGACGCTCGACCGCCACGCGCGCGCCTACCCGCGCGAAGTGGGCGATCTGCTGCCGGCCGGAGGCCTCTACGCCTGGCGCCGCGACGGCGAGCAGCATCTCTGGAACCCGGAGTCGATCGCGCTGATCCAGCACGCGGTCCGTGCGCCCGGGATCGCGACGTTCAACGGCGCTGGCGCCGCGGCCGAGGTCAGTCTCGAGGCGCAGGCCAAGTACGACGAGTACGCCGAGCAGGTCAACTCCGAGGCCGCCAACAAGGCGACGCTGCGCGGCCTGCTCGCGTTCGATCACTCAGAGGTCGAGTCGATCGACATCGATGAGGTCGAGCCGTGGACCGACATCGTCAAGCGCTTCTCGACCGGCGCGATGTCGCTCGGTTCGATCTCGACCGAGGCTCACGAGACGCTGGCGATCGCGATGAACCGCCTCGGCGGGCGCTCGAACACCGGCGAGGGCGGCGAGGACCCCCGGCGCTTCACTCCCGACGCCAACGGCGACCGCCGCCGCTCGGCGATCAAGCAGGTCGCGTCGGGGCGCTTCGGCGTCACGTTCCACTACCTGCGCAACGCCGATCAGCTGCAGATCAAGATGGCTCAGGGCGCCAAGCCCGGCGAGGGCGGCCAGCTCCCGGGCCACAAGGTCGACGACTACATCGGCTCGGTGCGCCACACGACGCCGGGCGTCGGCCTGATCAGCCCGCCGCCGCACCACGACATCTACTCGATCGAGGACCTCAAGCAGCTCATCTACGACCTGCGCTGCTCGAACCCGACCGCGTCGGTCTCCGTGAAGCTCGTCGCCGAGGTCGGAGTGGGGACCGTCGCCGCTGGCGTGGCCAAGGCCAACGCCGACCACGTGCTGATCGCCGGCCACGACGGCGGCACCGGCGCCTCGCCGCTGAGCTCGATCGTCTCGGCCGGCGTCCCGTGGGAGATCGGCCTCGCCGAGACCCAGCAGACGCTGCTCAAGAACAACCTGCGCTCGCGGATCACGGTGCAGACCGACGGCCAGCTCAAGACCGGTCGAGACGTGATCATCGCCGCGCTGCTCGGTGCCGACGAGATGGGCTTCTCGACCGGCCCGTTGATCGCAGCGGGCTGCATCATGATGCGCGCCTGCCACCTGAACACGTGCCCGGTCGGAATCGCAACCCAGGACAAGGAGCTGCGCAAGCGCTTCCGCGGCACTCCCGAGCACATCGTCAACTTCTTCTACTTCGTCGCCCAGGATGCGCGGCGGATAATGGCCTCGCTCGGCATCCGCACGTTCGACGAGCTGATCGGCCGCACCGATCTGCTGAAGATGGACGCGGCGATCGACCACTGGAAGGCGAGCGGCATCGACCTGTCGTCGCTGCTCGTCGTCCCCGATCTCGACGAGGACGCGCCGCGCCACCGCACCCACGCCCCGCCCGGTGTGCTCGACGACCACATGGACTGGTCGATCATCTCCGACGCCCGTGCGGTGATCGACGGCGGCGCCGAGTCGATCGTGCTCGAGCGCGACATTCGCAACACGGCGCGCTGCGTCGGCGGCGTGCTGGCCTCGGCGATCTCCGACGCGCGCGGCGCCAAGGGCTTGGCGGAGGAGTCGATCCACGTCGAGTTCAACGGCGCGGCCGGGCAGAGCTTCGGCGGCTGGCTGGCGCCCGGCGTCAGCTTCGCCCTGCATGGTGAGGCCAACGACTACACGGGCAAGGGTCTGAGTGGCGGGACGCTGGCCGTCATGCCGCCCGACGGCGCCGCGTATGTCCCCGAGGAGAACGTGCTGATCGGCAACACCGTGCTCTACGGCGCGACGAGCGGGCGCGCGTTCTTCCGCGGCCTGGCCGGCGAGCGCTTCGCCGTCCGCAACTCGGGCGCGACGGCCGTCGTCGAGGGTGTCGGCGACCACGGCTGCGAGTACATGACCGGTGGCGTCGTCGTCGTGCTCGGCCGCACCGGGCGCAACTTCGCGGCCGGGATGAGCGGCGGTATCGCCTACGTCATCGACGAGGACCAGGCCTTCCGCACGCGCGTCAACGACGCGATGGTCGACCAGCTCGAGGAGCTCGGCGACTCCGATCGCGAGCGGCTTCACGCGCTGCTGACCGAGCACGCCCAGCGCACCGGCTCGACGGTCGCCCAGCGCGTGCTCGACGACTTCGACACGCTCGCGGGCGCGTTCGTGAAGGTCTACCCGGCCGACTACAAGCGGGTCCTCGAGGTGCGCGCCCAGTCCGACGTCCAGGCCGGCGAGTTGGTTCAGGGGCGTTGATGGGCGAGCTGGGCGGTTTCCTTCGCGCACAGCGCGACAACGTTCGCTACCGCGAAGCGACCGAGCGGGTCGGCGACTTCAAGGAGTTCCTGGTGCCAAAGCCGGTGGCGGTGATCCAGGAGCAGGGTGGGCGCTGCATGGACTGCGGCGTGCCGTTCTGCCACAACGGCTGCCCGCTGGGCAACCTGATTCCCGACTGGAACGACCTCGTCTTCCGCGACCGCTGGCGCGAGGCGATCGTCCAGCTGCACGCGACGAACAACTTCCCCGAGTTCACCGGGCGGCTGTGCCCGGCGCCGTGTGAGGCCGCCTGCGTGCTCGAGATCAATGAGGGCGACGCCGTCACGATCAAGCAGGTCGAGAACACGATCATCGACCGCGCCTGGGCCGAGGGCTGGGTCGTCGCGCAGCCGCCCGGGTTCGAGAGCGGCCGTTCGGTGGCCGTCGTCGGCGCCGGCCCGGCGGGCATGGCGGCCGCTCAGCAGCTGCGCCGCGAGGGTCATCACGTGGTCCTGTTCGAGCGCGACGAGGCGGTCGGCGGGCTCGTGCGCTTCGGGGTTCCGGACTTCAAGATCGAGAAGCATCTGGTCGAGCGTCGCGCGCAGCAGTTGCGCGACGAGGGGATCGAGATTCGCTGCGGCATCGACGTCGGGCGCGACATCACCGGCGATGAGCTGCGAGAGCAGTTCGACGCGGTCGTGCTGACGATTGGCTCGCGCGTGCCGCGCGACCTGCCGATCCCCGGACGCGAGCTCGACGGCGTGCACTTTGCGATGGACTATCTGTATGTCCGCAACCGCGCGGTCGCGGCGGGGGGCGACGGGGGAGACGTGTTCGCCGGCGAGATCTGCGCAGCCGGCAAGAACGTCGTCGTGATCGGCGGCGGCGACACCGGCGCCGACTGCGTCGGCAACTCGATCCGCGAGGGAGCAGCGTCCGTCGTCCAGTTCGAGCTGCTCTCCGAGCCGCCGAAGACCCGGCCTGACGACCGCACACCGTGGCCGCTGTGGCCGGCGAAGTACCGGATGTCCTACGCGATGGAAGAGGCGCTGGCGGTTGACAAGGGCGAGCAGGACTACTCGGTCGTCACGACCGCGTTCACCGGCGAAGGTCACGTGCAGAAGCTCCTCTACTCGCAGGCCGAGCCGTCGCCGCCGTTCGCTCCCGTCGAGGGGACCGAGAGGTCGCTCGATGCCGATCTCGTGCTGCTGGCGATGGGCTTCCTGCACCCCGAGCAGGACACGATCGTCGCCCAGCTCGCCCTGGATCTCGACCCGCGCGGCAACGTCGCCGCGCCGACCTACACGACGAGCGTCGACGGCGTCTTCGCCGCCGGCGACGCGCGCCGCGGCCAGTCGCTGATCGTCTGGGCGATCAACGAGGGCCGCCAGGCCGCGCGGATGTGCGACCGCTATCTGCGCCAGCTCGACGACAAGGTCCAGCTGGCCTCCGACGCCGAAGGCCACGGCGACGCGGACCTCGGGCCCGAAGGCCCGCCGCTGCACGTCGCGGCGCTGTAGGACCGTTTACGTCGAGGCGACGGGCGTCGCGTAGGTCTGGAGCACGTAGGCGAAGCGGCCGCCGCCGAGCATCAGTCCGCAGTACATCGTCAGTTCGACGATCTCGGGGTCGGTGAAGTGCTCCTTGAGGCCGTCGATGACGGTCTGGTCGATCGCCGTGTGGTTGCCGGCGAACAGCTCGGCAAAGTGCATCGCCGCGCGCTCGCGCTCGCTGAAGCGCGGGTCGGCCGGATCGAGCGAGGCGATCTCGTCCTCGGAGACGGTGTCGGACTTCCGCGCGACCTTGCACGCGGTGCAGTCGTTGATCTGGGCGATGCACAGGCGGGCGAGCTCGAGCAGGCGCTCGTCGAGGATGTTGGAGTCGTGGTAGCGGGCGTGGAGCGGGAGCTGGGCCAGCGCGAGCTCGGGCCGATGGGCCCACATGTACGCGGTCGTGTGGTCCTTGCCGAGCGCCCCGACGGCGCCGGCCTCGTCGATCGCGACCTTCACGCGGGGGTCGAGATTGTCAGGAGCGACGGGTTCGAGTGCGGGCATAGCGTCAGATCGTAGCCCAACAACATCGAGGGCCCAATTGTCCGTCGAGGGCCCAATTGTCCGAAACAGTGGCCAACCGGGCGATGGCCGGCACTGCGTTCGAACTCGCCGCGCGGGTCTCCGAGCGTCACCCGCCGGACATCGACCGGCGGTGGCGGTCGCCACCATCCTGTTCAGTGGCGCGCTGACCTCCGCGCCTTGCTGTACTGGGTCAACGCGTTCTCAACCTGGCGTCAAAGAGATTATTACGGCGCTCTGATTCTGGGCACCTACCGTGAAGCCCGTGAAAACACCCCGACACCTGTGGTCCGGCGACTGGCGAGCTGAGTCGCAGGCGGCGCGTGAGGATCACCAGAACCAGCATCCGAACGCCTTCAGCGACCAGACTTCCACGCTTGAGATGCCCACTGAGCCCGAGGCCGATGCCCCGCGTTCGCGTAAGCGCAACGCCGGCGGCGGCGCGATCGGCGGCCTCGTCGTCGCGATGGTCCTCGGCGGCGCGATCGCCGTCGCGTTCGCGGTCGGCCTGCTGAACGGCCCGTCGGACTCGAAGTCCGCCGCTACCGGCCCCCAGGCGCTGCCCGCGCTCGCCGCGACGCCGCTTCATCCGGTCAAGGGCCAGACCCTCGCCAGCACGATCTACGCCCACGCCAGCCCCGCCGTGGTCTCGATCCGGACTTCCGAGGGCTCGGGCACCGGCTTCCTCATCGACAACACGGGCACGCTCGTCACCAACGCCCATGTCGTGTCGACGTTCAAGAACGTCACCGTGCGCTTCGGCCTCAACGGCAGCAACCTCGACGGGACCGTCGTCGGTGTCGACACCTCGAGCGATCTCGCGGTCGTCAAGGTGCCGAGCGCCGGCCTGCCGGCCAGCGCGAAGCCCCTCCAGCTCGCGGACTCGCGGGCCGTGCGCATCGGTGACTCGGTGATCGCGATCGGCAACCCGTTCGGCCTCGACCGCACCGAGACGACCGGCATCGTGTCCGGCCTCGGCCGCTCGATCCAAGCGCCCAACGGCTTTCAGATCGACGACGCGATCCAGACCGACGCCGCGATCAACCCCGGAAACTCCGGCGGCCCGCTGCTCAACGCCGACGGCCAGGTGATCGGCGTCAACTCGCAGATCGAGACCGGCGGCAGCGGCTCGGACGGCAACGTCGGCATCGGCTTCGCCGTCTCCTCGAACTCGGTCCGCCAGGTCGCGCCGCTGCTCGCTCGCGGCGAGAAGGTCGCCCACCCGTGGCTCGGCGTCGCGACCGGGACTCCGACCGGCGGCTCGTCCACGGCCGGCGCGCTCGTCGCGAGCGTCGTGGCCGGCGGTCCGGCGGAGATCGCGGGCATCCAGAACGGCGACGTCATCCTGTCGATCGACGGCAAGGACGTCTCGTCCTCGGAGGAGATCTCGCTGGCGATCAGCTCCGCCCACGTCGGTCAGACGATCAGCGTTCGCGTCCGGCGTGACGGGCAGGACATGACCCTCAGCGTCAATCTGACCGACCGTCCGGCCACCGCGCCGACGCCGTGAGCTTCCTGCGACCGCTGGCCCTCGTCGGGCTGGTGGGCATCCCGCTCCTGATGGTGCTCTACGCGAGCCATCAGCGCCGCCGCCGTGTCGTGGCGACCGCATTCGCGGCGCCGCACATGGCCCCGAGCGTGACGCCGCACCGTCCTGGGATGCGCCGTCATCTGCCGCTCGTCGCGCTGCTCGTGGCGATCACCGCGCTGGTCGTCGCCGCCGCCCGCCCGGCGCGGACGGTCGCCGTGCCGGTGCATCACGCCTCGATCATGCTCGCCACCGACGTGTCGAGCTCGATGGCCGCGACCGATGTCGCGCCCAACCGCCTGAAGGCCGCCGCCCGGGCCGCCGGAACGTTCGCCAGCACGGTCCCGGCGGACGTCGCGATCGGCCTGATCGCGTTCAACCAGGCCTCGGTCCTGCTGCAGTCGCCGACCACCGACCGCTCGCAGATACGCGCCGATCTCGACAACCTTCGTCCGTCCGGAGGCACCGCCGCAGGCAACGCGATCGTGCTGGCGCGCAAGACGATCAACCGCGCGCCGAAGATCAACGGCGTGCGCCCTCCGGGCGCGATCGTCCTGCTGTCCGACGGCAAGTCGACCAGCGGCCCCGACCCGATCGAGGCCGCCAAGACGGCCAAGAAGCTTCACATCCCGATCTACACCGTCGCCCTGGGCACCGCCAAGGGCACGATCAACATCCCCCTCGGCAAGGGCAGAACGGGCTTCCGCAAGGAGACCGTCCCGCCCAGCCCCGACGCCCTGGCGCAGATCGCCAAGGCGTCCGGGGGCCAGGCGTTCACCGCGGCCGACCCCGCCAGGCTGAGCGCCGTCTACAAGCAGCTCGGTTACCGACTCGGTCACCGCAAGGTCAAGCGTGAGCTGACCGAAGGCTTCGCGGGACTGGCGCTTGTGCTCGTCGCCCTCGGAAGCTTCATGTCCCTGCGCTGGTTCGGCCGGCTGATCTAAAAGGAGTTGCACCCCATGAGCGATACAGAAGACCACTTCACGCCCCCGTCGATCCCCAACCCGGGCCCCCCGTCGGGGCCCGACGCGCCCCGCGCGCCGCAGCCCGAAGAGGTGCGCGCCGAGGTCCAGGAGGCCCTGCACGAGATCAAGCGCGTCATCGTCGGCCAGGACTCGATGCTCGAGCGCCTGCTCGTCAGCCTGCTCGCCGGCGGCCACGTGTTGCTCGAAGGCGTCCCCGGTCTGGCCAAGACGCTGACCGTCAAGACGCTGGCCCGCGTGCTCGGCGGCGAGTTCCGTCGCGTGCAGTTCACGCCGGACCTCGTCCCCGCCGACCTCGTCGGCACGCGCGTCTACCGCCCCGACTCCGGGCGCTTCGACATCGAGCTCGGCCCCGTGTTCGGCAACTTCATCCTCGCCGACGAGATCAACCGCGCCCCGGCGAAGGTGCAGTCGGCGCTGCTCGAGGTCATGCAGGAGCACCAGGTGACGATCGGCGGCCAGACGTTCCAGGTGCCGCGCCCGTTCCTGGTCATGGCGACCCAGAACCCGATCGAGTCCGAGGGCACGTACCCGCTGCCCGAGGCGCAGGTCGACCGATTCCTGATGAAGGTCATCGTCGACTACCCGACGTTCGGAGAAGAGTCCGCTGTCGTCGGCCGTTCGCTGGTCAGCGAGGCCGACGTGCGCGAGCGCCTGACGCTGGCCGACCTCGAGCGTTTCAGCCGCGCGACCGAGGCGATCCTCGTCGACCGCGACGTGATCGGTTACGCCGTCGCGCTGGCCGACGCGACACGCCGCCCGGCCGAGTACGGCCTCGGCGACATCGCCGGTTACATCGAGTTCGGCGCCAGCCCGCGCGGCCCGATCGGGCTTGTGCGCGCCGCTCGTGCACTGGCCCTCCTGCGCGGCCGCGGGCACGTCATCCCTGACGACATCCACGATCTCGCGGCCGACGTCCTACGCCACCGCATCGTGCTGTCGTACGACGCGCTGAGCGAAGGCGTCACGACCGACGCGCTGCTCGACCGCGTGCTGGGCGCCGTCTTCGCACCGCAGTCCGACCACGTCACCCGCAGCCACGGGGCGGCGGCGTAGAGATGACCAATTCCGCGACCAGCACGGCGTCTGGCCGTCGCTCGCGGCGCCGGATCGCCACGTCCAGTCGGGGCCCGTGGCTGCGCCACTGTGCCCACTCCTGTCCGCGGCGCCCGGCATCCACGATCAACGGCCATCCATCCGCACCGGCCGCGGGATCGGTCATCTGACGATGCCCGCTCGTGGCGCCATGTCCGTCGCACCGCCGCTGGCCCGTCAGGGACCAGGGCCGATGGCCGGCGAGCTGCTCGAGGCACTGGACCTCGTGCTCGCTCGGCGCGTCGCCCAGGCCCTGCCCGGCGACCGGCGGGCGTCGGGAGCGGGGGAGGGCACCGAGCTCGCCCAGCTGCGCCAGTACGAGATCGGTGACGACGTCCGCCACATCGACGCGGCGGCGACCGCGCGGACCGGGCTGCCGCATGTGCGGCTGCACGTCCCCGACCGATCGCTGACCACGTGGATCGCGCTCGACATCTCTGCGTCGATGGCCTTCGGCACGGCAAGGCGGCTCAAGGCCGACGTCGCCGAGGGCGTCGCCATGGTCCTCGGCCGCCTGGCTGTGCGTCGCGCGGGCAGCGTCGGGCTCGTCACGTTCGGCGCCGGCGAGATCGTCGTCCACCCGCCGCGCGGCTCGCGCCCCGGCATCGTGGCGCTGCGCCGCGTGCTCGAGCAGGGCGTCGCGACCGACGGCCGCGGCGATCCGGGTGGATTGGCCGGCGCGCTGCGCAAGGTCGGGCTGCTCGCGAAGCGCCCGGGCCTGGTCGCGGTCATCTCCGACTTCCGTGACGAAGAGGGCTGGATCACGCCGATGGGCGCGCTGCGCATGCGCCACTCGGTGATGGGCGTCGAGATCACCGACCCGCGCGAGCTGACGCTGCCCGGTGTCGGGCGCCTGGCCGTGATCGACCCCGAGACCGGACGCCGCCTGGAGGTCGACACGTCGAGCTCCCGTGTGCGTGAGCGCTTCGCCACGCTCGAGGCCGAACGCCGCGCCGAGCTGCATCGCGAACTGCGCCGCCTGCGCGTTGACCACGTCGCGCTGTCGACCGACCGTGACTGGCTGCTCGATCTCGGGAGGAAGCTCGCATGAGGTTCGACAGTCCCCTGTGGCTGCTGGCGCTGCTGGCGATCCCTCTCGCCATCGCCTTTCAGCAGTGGAGTCGCCACCGCGGCCGCCGCTACGCCGTGCGCTTCCCCGCGACCTCGACGCTGGCGCTCGCCGCCGGCGAGGTCCCGGTGTGGCGGCGCTACCTGCCGACGGCGTTCGCGCTGGGCGCTGTCGCCGTGCTCGTGCTTTCGCTCGCCCGTCCGTCCAACGCGGTCCGCGTCCCTGTGCGCAGCGCGGCGATCATGCTCGTCACCGACCACTCGGGCTCGATGTCGGCCGATGACGTGCATCCGACGCGCCTCGCCGCCGCCCAGCAGGCCGCCAACACCTTTATCAAGCAGCTTCCGAAGACGGCCAAGGTCGGCGTCGTCGCCTACTCACAGACCCCCGATGTCGTCCAGGCCCCGTCGCTCGATCACTCCCGCGCCCGGCAGGCGATCGCGGCCCAGGTCGCCGACGGCTCGACGGCGACCGGCGACGCGCTCCAGGCCGCGCTCGATCTGCTCAAGCGCCAGAGAGGCCAGCTCCCGTCGGCGATCGTGCTGCTGTCCGATGGCGCGACGACCGCGGGCCGCGATCCCGTTCCGGTGGCCGCGGTCGCAGCCAAGGCGCACATCCCGATCGACACCGTCGCGCTGGGCAAGCCCGGCGCGGTGATCGACACGCCCGGCGGCCCGGTCGACGTCTCGCCCGACCCCGACACGCTGAAGCAGATCGCCAAGGCCTCCAATGGCAAGGCGTTCACCGCCGGCGACTCGGGCAAGCTCAGCTCGATCTACAAGAGCCTCGGCTCGCAGCTCGGCACCGAAACCCGCCATCACGACGTCAGCTCGGGCTTCGCGCTCGCCGGCCTGGCCCTGCTGCTCAGCGCCGGCCTCGCCTCGGTCGCGCTCGCCGGTCGCCTGCCGTAGGCGCAACGCACGGCCGCCATAGACTGGAGGGCACTCATGCCCTCCTTCTGCCGCCACGGCCGCCTCGAATCCAACTGCTCGATCTGCTCGCCGCGCGAGCACGTCGACGCACGACCCGAGCGCGCGACGCTCGGCGGGCGTCGCGAGCCGTCGGGCCCACGGCGCGGGCCGACACGATCGAGCACCAAGCGCATGACGGTGCGTCGGATGGCTCGAACCGAGGACGACGGCTATACCAGCGAGCTCGTCCTCGGGCTGCGCGCGACGGCCGACGCCGCGCGGCTCGCCGATGAGATCGCGTTTGCCGCGGCGCGTCTGCGTCAGCTCCAGACCGACCCGCCCGGGCTCTACGCCGAGGTCGCCCGCAACGACGATCCCGAAGAGGCCACGTGGCTGTGCCTGCTCATCGCCTACCTCCAACCGCTCGAGGGGCCCGACCCGTGGGCCGCCATCAGCGCCGCGCGCGTTCCGTGGGCGACCGGCGAGGCCCCGAGCCTCGACGGCGCCGCGATCGGTCCGCGCGGGGCAACCGATCCGAGTCGCGGGTCGGAGGTGCTCGCGAGCTACCGGGCGTTCGTCACCCGCGCCGGGTCGCAGGTCACCGCGCTGGCCGGCGAGGCCGCGTGGACACCGGCGCGCCGCTTCGATCGCGCCTACGAGCGCCTCGCGCAGCGTGCCCTGCCGCGCGCGCCGCGCTACGACTTCCTCGTCACCCTCGGCGCGCTGGGCCGCGTCGATGTGGCCCCGGCGTCCCTGCTGCTGGGCGCCGAGCCGACCGATCCGACGGTCGTCGCGGCCAAGCGCATCCTCGGGATCGGCGACGCGATCAACCTCCAGCGCCGCGCCAGCGACCTGGCCAACGAGACCGGAGTGCCGATCGCCGCGCTCGATCTCGCCCTGGTGAACTGGGCGCGCTCACCCGAGGAGCGCATCCACGCCGGCTCGACCGCGCCGATCGACGAGGCCGAGCGCGAGCGCATCGCGGCGGCGCTCGGTGCGACCGCGGTGCCTGATTCACCCGCAACGGACGAGCGCGCGGAGTCCGATTCCACATAGAGTCGGCCGGTGGCGATGGACGAGGTAGATCTCACGGCCGAGCAGGCCGACGCGCTGGTCCGCAGCCGGCCGTACCTGGCGCTGCTCGCCGTCGCCGCGGTCGTCGGCGTCCTGGTCTCACTCGCGGTCTGGTGCTTCCTCGAGCTCGTCTACCAGCTTCAGCAGGAGCTCTACGTCCATCTGCCAAGCGCCGTGGGCTACGACCACGGCCCGCCGCTGTGGTGGCCGCTGCCGATCTTGGCCGTCTCCGGGGTGCTCGTCGCCCTGGCGATCGAGCGGCTACCCGGGACCGGCGGCCACATCCCCGTGCATGGTCTGCAGGCCGGCGGCCCGTCGGGCCCGGTCGAGCTGCCCGGCATCCTGCTCGCGGCGCTGGCGACGATCGGGCTGGGCATCGTGCTCGGCCCCGAGGCGCCGCTGATCGCGCTCGGTGCGGGGCTGGCCGTGTTCCTGGTCAGCCAGGCCCGTCGCGAGGTGCCGCCGCAGGCGGTCCTCGTCGTCGGCGCGGCCGGGAGCTTTGCCGCGATCTCGTTCATCTTCGGCTCGCCGGTGATCGCGGCGATCATCCTGATAGAGGCGACCGGAATCGGCGGCCACAAGTTGCGCATCATCTTGCTGCCCGGCCTGCTCGGCGCGGGAATCGGGTCGCTGATCTCGATCGGCATGGGCTCGGCGACCGGGCTGAGCACGAGCGCCTACTCGCTGGGCGCGCTGCCGCTGCCGTACTTCGCCCGCCCGACGCTCGCCGAGTTCGGCTGGGCGATCGCCCTCGCGATCGTCGTCGCCGTCGGGGCGTATCTGATCATGCACGGCGGGCGCGTGACCGAGAACTTCGTCACGCCGCGGCGGGCGCTGGTGCTCCTGCCGGCGATCGGGTTGATCATCGCGGGGTGCGCGATCGCGTTCCAGCTGACGACGCCGAAGTCCTTCGAGGAGGTCCTGTTCTCCGGTCAGGACGCGCTGCCCGGGCTGATCGCGGGGGCGCCGACGTGGACACTCGGCGCGCTCGCGCTGCTGATCGCGTTCAAGGGGATCGCGTACGGGCTCGCGCTGGGCAGCTTCCGCGGGGGGCCCGCGTTCCCGGCGCTGTTCCTCGGTGCGGCCGCGGGCCTGATGGCCGCGCATCTGCCCGGCTTCTCGTTGACGCCAGGCGTTGCCGTCGGGATGGCCGCCGCGTTCGTCGCGATCATGGGGTTGCCGCTGTCGTCGGTCGTGCTCGCCACGCTGCTGACGTCGAAGGCCGGACCCGGATCGGGCCCGCTGATCATCGTCGCCGTCGTCGTCGCGTATCTGGTGACGCGAGTGCTGTCGGCCGGCGTGCTGTCGCGCGCGCCGGCCGGCGATATCTAACTCAGCAAACCGCCGATGCCGCGCCCGATCAGGGCGAGGCCGATCAGTGTCGCGAGCACCATCGCGATCCGCCCACCACGGCGGCTCAGCCAGTCAGTTGCCCGTTCGATCGTCAGAGCGGTCTTCTCGGGCGACACCGTGTAGCCGATCAGCGGAATCTCGAGCAGCATCAGCATCACGAGGTTGACCGCGATCACGGTCAGCACCGTCTCGGTCGTCGACAGGTCCTGCTTGGCGATGCTGTCCAGCGAGGCGAGGTACGACGCGCCGGGCAGGGTCAGCAGCGCGCCGATGACGAACGTCGTCCGCGCGGTGCCGCCGCTCAGGGCCTGCTTCCACTTCGGCGGTGCCTTGTCGGCCTTCGCCGCCTTCTTGCGCTCAGCGCGCGCCCGGCGCCGCGTATCGCGGCCGGTCGCGATGGCGAACGTGATGATGAGGATCAGGACGCCGAGGGCGATGTCCCAGACGGGGTTGATCGTGTGCTTGGCGGTGCTCGTGGCCGACGACGAGCCGCTGAGCGAGAAGACGATGACCAGGCCGAGCGTGACGCTCGTCATCAGCGCGCCGCAGAGGTAGCCGAGCAGCAGTCGTTTCGGGCTCGGCAGGACGAGCATGACCGTCGTCGCGCCGAGCAGTGTGGGGTTGAGCGCCGCGGTCAGCGCGAAGACGAATGTCTGTCCCATGCTCCGAGGCGCTCAGATCCCGATCTGGGCGACGATCCGGCCGCTGCCGACGGCGGCCTTCATTGTCGCGTAGTCGCGCTCGTTCTGGTCGGCATAGGACTCGGCGAACGTCGCCAGCGCCCGGTCGAAGACGTCGCTCTTGCCCAGGTACGCGGCGATCGCGAGGCTGTCGCCGGCGCGAGCGTGGGAACGGGCGAGCGTCTGGCCGCAGATCTCGGCATACGCGGTCATCGTCCGGGCGTTCATGAACTCGACCAACGCCGAGCCCTTCTTGTCCCAGAGCTGGCGCACGTAGTAGTCGCGGTCGACGCCATCGGTACCGCTCGTGCGCAGCCAGCCGAGCATGATGTCGCTCGCGCCCTGGGTCAGGCGCTGGCCCTCGACGACGCGCTGGCCGTGGGTCTCGAACTCGCTGGCGCCGAGGAACGGCTCGAGCACCGACGCTTCGGCCTCCTTGAATTGCAGGATCAGCGGATCGCTGTCGTCGCGGCCGAGCAGCAGCATGATCCACGCGCGTGTGCCGACACTGCCGACGCCCACGACCTTGCGCGCGGCGTCGACGTAGCGGAAGCGCTCGACCAGCGCGCGACGATCGTTGGACAGCGTGGCCCGGTAGGAGCGGATCATCGCTCGGACGATGTCGTGCAGCTCGTCGTGGCGATCGGCCCCGATCAGGTCGTGGATCGGGACGATCACGGGCGGGTCGTTGACGATCCGCAACTCGCCGTTGACGCGCTCGGTCAGCTTCTCGAAGGCGCGCATGCTGTCCTTCCCGTGCACCTTGGCGAGGTTCTTCTCCATGCGCTCGAGCTCCTTGCTCGACGCCTCTCCCTGCCAGCGGTTGACGATGTCGTCGACGGCGATGCGTGAGTACCACAGATCGAGGTTCCCCTTCTCCGCGTAGCCGGCGATCGCCTCGCGGTAGGCGCGCGACACGGTCGTGTTGACGATCCCGCGCTGCTCGGCGCTGAACCCGCGGTGACGGCCCGCGACGGCAAAGCTCGCGACGAGTCGCTTGAGATCCCATTCAAACGGCCCGGGCAGGGTCTCGTCGAAGTCGTTGACGTCGAATACGAGCTGGCGGTCCGGCGCCGCGTAGGCGCCGAAGTTCGACAGGTGGGCGTCGCCGCACAGCTGCGTGGTCAGGTGTGTGCGGGGCACGGCCGCCAGGTCGGCCGCCATCAGGAACGCGGCGCCACGGTAGAACGTGAACGGCGAGACGAGCATCCGCCCGTAGCGCAGCGGCACCAGCTCGGGGACCCGCGTCGTCGCCTGTTGCTCGAGCAGCTCGACCGGGTCACGGCGATCGGGTGCCGCAGACCACTCGGCGTGTGACCGGCGCGGCACCGCGGCGCGCGCGGCGCGACCGATCGCGGCCCGCTGCTCCACGGTGAGGTGCTCGACAATGCCTTCGGCTTCAGCGATGTGGCAAGCGTACTGTGGTTCATCCCGCCCGGGCGATACGCGCGACGGTTCCCTTCGTCAGCGTAATGCGCCACAGTTCGGATCAGCCCGATCCAACCGATAGGAGAGCACCGCGTGTCCTCGACCGACGAAGCCAGCAGTTCCAGCACACGCGGGCGCCGCATCGGCGTCGCCGTCCTCATCTGGGGCACGACGCTCCTGGCCATCGTCGCGATCTTTGCGATCTGGGCGAATCGCCAGGTGTTCAACGCCGACAACTGGGCGAACACGTCCAGCAGCATGCTGCAGAACCCGAAGATCCGCACGGCGACGGCGAACTATCTCGTTGACCAGCTCTACTCCAACGTCGATGTCGCCGGCGCGCTCGAGAAGAACCTGCCGCCGCAGCTCAAGCCGCTCGCCGGGCCGATCGCCGGAGGGCTGCAGAACGCCGCGATCGCCGCGGCCGATCGCGCGCTGGCCAGCCCTCGCATCCAGAAGGTGTGGACGGAGGCCAATCGAGCCGCCGACAAGCAGTTCATCGCGATCGTCAACGGCGGCAAGGGCGCCGTCGACGCCAACGGTGGGGTCGTCTCGCTCGATCTCAGCCCGATCGTGATGAACATCACCGATAGCCTCGGGCTTCCCGACGTCAGCTCGCAGCTGCCGCCGTCGGTCGCGCACCTGACGATCCTCACGTCCAGCGATCTCGACCTCATACAGAAGGGCGGCAAGGCGCTGAAGGGGCTCGCGCTGCTGCTGACGATCATCGTGCCGCTGCTCTACGCGCTGGCGATCTTCCTCGCTCGCGGACGGCGGCGCAAGGCGCTGATGACGGTCGGCTTCGCGATCGTCATCGCCGGCGTCGTCGTGTTCGCGGGACGCTCGCTCGTCGAGTCCCAGACGACCGACTCACTGGTCAAGAACGATGCCAACCTGGCCGCCGCCAAGGCGGTCCTGGGGATCGCGACGAGCGAGCTGAGCCAGATCGCCGGTGCGTTCGTCGTCGTCGGCATCCCGTTGATTCTCGCCGCGTGGTTCGCCGGTCCGGCGAAGCTGGCCACGGCCGGGCGCCGGCGGATCGCGCCATTCATGCGCGACGAGCCCGGCTGGGCGTTCGGAATCGTCATCGCGATCATGCTGCTGATCTTCATCTGGCGCCCGATCCCGGCGACCGGCAAGCCCGCGGGGATCATCGTCTTCCTCGGCTTGGCGTTGCTTGGCACCGAGCTGCTGCGCCGACAGACCGACCAGGAGTTCCCGGCCGCCGCCACCTAGCGTCTGGGAACATCACCGCTCGTGAGCGCAACTTCGTCGGCATGGACACGTCGCGCCTGCGCGCTGGTCGCGCTGCTGGTGCCGGTCGCGATGGCCGTGATCCTGGTTGTCGCGCTCCAGGACAACGTCGACGTCACCGTGCTTGCGCTGGGGTTGCTGTTCGTTGCGAACACCGCGTTGTGGTTCGGGCTCACGCGGCGCGGCGCGCTTCGGGCGGGCGCCGCGGTCGTTGGGGTGCTTGCCGCGGCGGGGCTGGTCGTGGTGTTGGCGTATCACTGGCACGGCGTGATCGTGCTGGTGGCATTGGTGGCGCTGGCGGGCCTGTTCGGCTTGACGGCGCGGTTTGCGCTCGGCGGCGCCGGTGAGGAGCCGAGCCCGGCTCCCGCGCTCGCGCCGATCGGCGGCGCCGGTGCGCTGATCATCAACCTGAAGTCCGGCGGCGGAAAGGCGGAACGCTTCGATCTCGCCTCCGAAGCCCGGCGGCGCGGGATCGAGCCGATCGTCCTGCAGCCGGGCGATGACCTGCTCGAGCTCGCTGAGAGTGCGATCGCGCGCGGCGCCCAGATCATCGGGATGGCCGGCGGCGACGGATCGCAGGCGCTCGTGGCGACCGTCGCGGCGCGCCACGACGTCGCGCACGTCTGCATCCCGGCGGGGACGCGAAACCACTTCGCCCTCGACCTCGGGCTTGATCGCGACGACGTCGTCGGTGCGCTCGACGCGTTCACCGACGGCGTCGAGCGGCGGATCGATCTGGCCAGCGTCAACGACCGCGTCTTCGTCAACAACGCGTCGCTCGGCGTCTACGCGAAGGTCGTGCAGTCCGACGAGTACCGCGACGCCAAGCTCCAGACATGGACGCGGATGCTGCCCGATCTGCTCGGGCCCGACGCGGACCCGATCGACCTCGAGTTCACCGCGGACGATGGGAGTGTCTGCGACGACGCGGTCCTCGTGCTCGTCTCGAACAACCCCTACGAGCTCACCCACCTCGCGGGCGCCGGCTCGCGTGCGCGGATCGACACGGGCACGCTCGGGATCGTGGCCGCACGCGTGCGGGGAACCCAGGTCGCGCAGCTCGTCGCGGTCGAGCTCGCCGGGCAGGGAGATCGCTACCCGGGCCTGATGACCTGGGCGCAGCCGCGCTTCGAGGTCCACTCGAGCGGCCCGGTCGAGGTCGGCCTCGACGGCGAGGCGCTCGTGCTCGACCCGCCGCTGGTCTTCGAGTCGCGACCCGGGGCGCTGCGCGTCCGCGTGCCGCGGGCGGCCGGCCAGGCCCCGGCGGCGAGCGCCGTGCGGCTCTCACGGGGCAATCTGCGCGCGTTGTTCGATGTCGCGGCGGGGCGATGAAGCGCACGGCGATCGAGCTCGTGCTCGGGCTTGTCGCCTTCGTCCTCGTCGGCTGGGGACTCGGCGAGCTGTGGACCTCGATCGTCGGCTCATCCGACCTCGACGTGATGCGCAGCGTCGCCGATCAGCGCTCCGCGGCGCTGACCGACGTCGCCCGGATCGTCACGTGGCTGGGCAGCTCGGTCGTCCTGATCCCGCTCGCGGTGATCGCCTGCGCGATGTTGCTGCGTTCCGGCCTGCGGCGCGAGGCGGCCACCGTCGCGCTCAGCCTCGGCGGCGCGATCGTGATCTGGCACGCGATCAAGCCGCTCGTGGCGCGGGCGCGCCCGCCGGTCGAGCATCTGTCGCACGTGTCGGGGTACAGCTTCCCGTCGGGCCACGCGACGCAGGCCAGCGCGTTCTGGTTCTCGCTCGTCCTCGTCGCGCCGGCCGCCGGCCTGTCGCCGCGGGCGACCGGCGTCGTGGCGGCACTCGCGCTGGTGATCGTGCTCGTCGTGGCGATGTCGCGCGTCTATCTCGGCGTCCACTACCCCAGCGACGTCATCGGAGGGGCGCTGCTCGGCGGCGGCTGGGCGTTGTTCGTCTCGCGCTGTCTGGCTCGGACCGTGGCGCGATGAGCATCGTCGACCGTCTGACCGAGCTCGACCGCCGGCTGATGGACCACGCGTTTCGCGCGCGCTCGGCGTCGCGCGACCGCGGCCTCGTGACGATCACCCAAGCGGCGAACTACTCGCAGCTGTGGATGGCGATCGCCGCCGTGCTGAGCGTTGTCGGCGGCCGTCGCGGGCGCAGCGCCGCGGGCCGTGGGCTGGTTGCGGTGACGGTCGCGGCGATCGTCGCCAACGGCCCGGCGAAGCTGCTCGCGCGCCGCCGCCGTCCGTTCTCCGATACACAGCCGACGCTCATCACGCCGCCGATCTCGACATCGTTTCCCTCAGGCCACAGCGCCGCGGCGTTCGCGTTCGCGACCGGCGCGACCCTTGAGCTGCCGGCCCTCGCGCCCCTGCTCGTCCCGCTGGCCGGCGCCGTCGCCTACTCGCGCGTGCACACCGGCGTCCACTACCCCAGCGACGTTGCGGCCGGCACCGCGATCGGGGTGGTGTCGGGCTACGTGACCGCGCGGCGCACGAAGCCCCGCGTGCCGAGCGCACCGAAGACGAGCAGCGACACGGCCATGCCGAGCACGATGTAGCCGGTCGCCATGTGTGGGTCGTGGGTCAGCGTGGCGCGCATGCCCTCGCTGACGTAGGTCATCGGGTTGAACAGCGTCACCACCTGGAACCACGGCAGCTTGTCCAGGCTCTCCCACGGATAGAACGCCGCGCCGGTGAAGATCAGCGGTGTCAGCACGATCGCGAACGTGACGCTGATGCGCTGCGGCGGCACGGCGGTGCCGAGGACGAGGCCCATGGCGCCGGCCACCAGCGAGCCGAAGATCAGTACCAACACCCACGCGATCCAGTGCGCGCCGGCGACGTGGATCCCGCCGGGCAGGATCAGCGCGGCGAGCGGCAGGATCACGACCGCGGCGATGATCCCGCGCACCGCGGCGATGATGCACTTCTGCCACGACAGGGCCCAGGCGGGTAGCGGCGCGAGCAGGCGGTCCTCGATCTCGCGCGTGAACGAGAACTCGAGGACCAGCGGCAGCGCGGTGTTCTGCAGCGAGGTCAGCACGAGCGTCAGGGCCATGACGCCGGGCATCAGCTCGTTGCCGTAGCCGGCCGAGGCGGAGCCGATCTCGGGCAGCACGCGGCCGAAGACGAACAGGAAGAACAGCGGCTGAAGGAGCGCCTGGGCGAGGAACGCGACGTTGTCGTAGCGCACCGTGACCCAGGCGTCGCGCTCGCACATCGCCAAGAACGCGCGCAGCTGGATCGCGCGGCCGGTGGGGTGGGGGATCGCGGTCATCGCAGCTCCCGTCCGGTCAGGTGGACGAAGACGTCCTCGAGCGTGCCTTCGATGCGCCGCAGCTCGGAGATCGTCAGGCCGGCGCTTTCGGCTGCCGCGAACGCCTGGGCCGGCAGAGCGTCGGCGTCGCCGTAGATGCGCACGTGCCAGCGCCCGTCGCGTTCGTAGGAGTCGCCGACGCGCTCGGCGGCGGCGAGCTGCGCGAACGCCTCGCGCGGGTCGGCTTCGGCGCGGACGCTGACGTCGAGCCCGCGCTCGGCGGGCAGGAGCGCGCGCAGGCCCAGCGGCGTGTCGAGCGCGATGATCTTGCCGTGGTCGACGATCGCAATGCGGTCGCACAGCCGGTCGGCTTCGACCATGTCGTGCGTGGTCAGGATGATCGTCGTGCCCTTGGCCTGCAGCTCGACGATCCGATCCCACAGGAACAGTCGCGATTGCGGGTCCAGCCCGGTCGTCGGCTCGTCGAGGATCAGCACCTGTGGGTCGTGCATCAGCGCGCGGGCGATCATCAGCCGCTGGGCCATGCCGCCGGAGTAGTCGTTGACCCGGGCGTGCGCGCGGTCTCCGAGCCCGAGGCTGTCGAGCAGCTCCTGCGCGCGCTGGTTGCGCTCGCGCCGGCCGACGCCGAAGTAGGCGGCATGGAAGGTCAGGTTCTCGATCGCGTTGAGCGTACGATCGAGGTTCGGGAGCTGGGGGACGACGGCGATCCGCAGCCGCGCGCCGACCGGGTTGTCGGTGACGTCGATCCCGTCGACCCGGACGGTCCCCTCGCTGGCGATCACCCGCGTCGTGATGATCCCGATCGTCGTCGTCTTGCCCGCGCCGTTGGGCCCGAGCAGTCCGAACACCTCACCCCGGCGCACGGAGAAATCGATGCCGGACACAGCCTCGGGCGCGCCGGGCACGTAGCGCTTGCGCAGCCCCTGAACCTCGATGATGTCGTCGACGGCAGCGGCCATGATCGGCGCGGGACGCTAGCAATGTCGCCTTGCCGCCAACCCGGGCCGGCGCTTCGCGAGCTTCGGGGCATTCGGGGGTCAGACCCCGGGGCATTCGGGGGTCAGACCCCGGGGCATTCGGGGGTCAGACCCCGTGACGCGTGCTCGCTCAGAAAATCTCAGTGCGGCCGCATCAAGGGGTCTGACCCCTATCGCGTCAAGGGGTCTGACCCCTATCGCGGGTTCGGTCGCGCCCGGGTCCGAGACCCCATCCGGTTTGCTATGCTAATTAGCAATGGTAACTACTTCCACGGTTTCGGTTCAGGCACTGGCGGCGCGACTACGCGCTGCGGTGGCGCGGACGCAGCGGCGCTTGCGCCAGGAGGGCGGGGGTGATCTGAGCGCGGCGCTCATCGGAGCGTTGGCGACGATCGACCACCATGGGCCGATGACGCCGAGCGAGCTCGCCGAGCGCGAGCGCGTCCAGCGCCCGACGGCGACCCGCTTCCTCGCCGGGTTGCTCGAGCGCGGCCTCGTGACACGCACGGCCGACCCCGGCGACGGGCGCTCGAGCCTGATTGCGGTCACCACCCACGGGCAGGCGACGATGCGCGAGCTGCGCAACCGCAAGGACGTCTTTCTCTCCAATCGCCTCGCCGCGCTGAGCTCCGAGGACCGGGCGACGATCGAGCGCGCCGTCGAGCTGCTCGAGTCGATCGCGACCGACGAGGACAGCCGATGACCGCGGCCGTGCGCCGCTCGTTCAGCTCGCTGGCGATCCCCAACTACCGCCGGTACTACACGGGCTCGGTCGTGTCGGTCACCGGCACCTGGATGCAGATCGTCGCCGAGACGTGGCTGATCGTGAAGCTGACCGGCAGCGGCACCGCGGTCGGCGTGACGATGGGCCTGCAGTTCCTGCCGCTGCTCGTGCTCGGCGCGTACGGCGGCGTGCTCGCCGACCGCTACGACAAGCGCCGCATCCTGATGCTCACCCAGCCCCTGATGGCGATCCCGGCGCTGATCCTGTGGGGGCTGACCGCCGGCGGCGTCGTCGAGGCGTGGATGGTCTTCGCCCTCGTCGTCATGCGCGGCTTCGTCACCGCATTCGACAACCCCGCGCGCCAGAGCTTCGTCTCGGACCTCGTCGGCCCCGACCAGGTCGTCAACGCGATCTCGCTCAACAGCGTGATGGTGTCGACCGCCCGCATCGCAGGCCCGGCACTCGCCGCGATCGTCATCGCGACGTTCGGCGTCGCATCGTGCTTCGTGATCAACACAGCGACGTTCGGCGTGATGTTCATCGCGCTGCGCGGTCTGGACGTCAGCCAGCTCGTACGCAGCGTGCCCACCGAACGCGCGCGCGGCCAGATCCGCGATGCGGTGCGGATCGTGCGCTCGCGCGTGGAGCTGTGGGTGCCGCTGGCGATGATGGCGATGGTCGGCACCTTCTCGTTCAACTTCCCCGTCGTCCTGCCGCTGATGGCGCACTTCGTCTGGCACGGCACCGCGACGACCTACGCACTGCTGTTCGGCGCGATGGGCGTCGGCTCGGTGATCGGCGGACTGACCAGCGCCCACCGCGGCCGCGTCAGCCCGCGCCTGCTCGTCGGCGCCGCGACGCTGTTCGGCCTCTTTGACCTCGCCGGCGCGTTCGCCCCGACGGAGCTCTCGCAGATGGCGATCCTGCTGGCGACGGGCGTCGTCAGCGCGACGTTCCTCGCCGCCACGAACTCCTCCCTCCAACTCGCCGCCGAGGGCCCGGTCCGGGGCCGCGTGATGGCGCTGTTCGGGATCGTCTTCCTCGGTTCGACGCCGATCGGCGCGCCGATCGTCGGCTGGCTGTCGGACGTGACGAGCCCGCGCTGGGGGATGGCGGTCGGCGCGATTGCGGCGCTGGTCGCGGCGGCCGGCGCGGCGGCGGTGTACCGGCGCGCGGCGAGCGCCCGTCACGAAGTCGGCGAGGTCACTCCGGCCCCGAGCGCCGCGATCGCCGCCTGATGCCCAGCTCCAGCGCCCGGGTCAGCACCGAGAAGCCGACGCCGTACCTCAAGCAGCTCTGCAAGCACTTCGGCCACAAGCTCGACGTGACGTTCGACGACCACGAGGGCGTCATCACCCTCGGCGCCGGGCGCTGCGACCTGCACGCCGGCGAGCCCGGAATGCTGGTGCTCGAGGCCCACGCCGAGACCGACGACGACCTTGCCACGGTGCAGCACGTCATCGGCAGCCATCTCGAGCGTTTCGGGCGCCGCGACGATCTGGTCGTCACCTGGTCGGCGTCGGCCGCGTCGGGCTAGGTTCGCGGCGGCTCGGCATTCCGACGTACGCGTGGATCGGTCAGGCGTCGCTTGCAGCCGCGCGGGCCACTTTCGCCGAGCGCCCCTAGAAATCTGTGCGCTGGTTCTATACGGTCGACCGTGATCGACCAAGGGAGACAGACCGGTGTATTCAGGGGCCTGCGAAGGCGTCCGGGGCGGCAGGCCCCGTTCGCCAACAGGAGATGTGCGACGTGGCGCTTAAATTCTCGCATTTTGCGGAGAAATCGCTGCGCCAGAGCGGGGCGAGTTCACGTTGGAGTGGACCTAGCTTCAGGGAGCGCTCGATGGCCACTCCCGTCATACCCCCAAGCGAAGACACCGCCGAAGAGCGAGATTGGGCGGTCACCCCTGAGGCGTCGGTACGTCTGACCGCCGACCAGGTCGAGACGCTGATTCTCGAGACGATCCAGCGCGACGCTGAGTCGCTGCTGCGTACCGCTCGTCGTCACAGCCTGTGCGCCGACGACGCGCAGGAGGCCTACCAGCGTGCCATGGAGATCTTTCTTCGACGTGCGGCGACCCTGGACCCTCCGCGTGCCGCGGCGTGGCTGAACACAGTGACCAAGCACGAGGCGATGGCCGTGCGCCGCCAGCGACAGCAGCTCGTGGCGTCGGTGGAGATCGACTTCGATCGCGAGGAGGCTCGCCACCTGCCTTCGCCCGACGAGCAGATCGTCAGCTTCGATCAGCTGACTCGGTCCGCCGAGGCACTCCAGCGCCTCAAGCCCAACGAGCTGCGAGCGCTGTGGATGAAGGCGTCGGGCCAGTCCTACAACGCGATCGCTGAAGCTCAAGGCTGGACCTACACCAAGGTCAATCGTCTGATCACCGAAGGGCGTCGCGCGTTTCTCGAGCGCTACGAGGAGATCGAAACCGGCGAGGAATGCAAGCGCTGGGCCCCAGTTGTCTCGGCGCTGATCGACGGCGAGGCGACCGCGGCGATGCTGGTCGAGGCGCGGCCACATCTGCGCAACTGCCCTGCATGCCGGGCGACGATTCGCGAGCTGCGGCGGACCAACAGCTCGCTCGCCATCGTGCTGCCGATCGCGACGGCGGCGGTAGCTCACGGTCACCACGAGCCCGTGTCGGGCGTGGCGATGCGGGTCTACGAAGCTCTCACCGGTGGGCTTCATGAGCGTGTCGCGGCGTCAGCGGTCAAGATCCAAGCCGGCGTCGAGGCGGCGTCCGCCGGCAAGGTAGCCGCGATCGTCGCGTCTGCTGCGGCGGTCGCCGGAGGCGGCATCGCGGTCATCAAGCGAGACGTGACGCCGCGGCGTCACGTGCAGCACGCCCAACGGGTGTGGCACACTCCCGCCGCGAATCACGCGCCGTCGCATCGAACCACCGCCAGCGCGTCCGCCGGCGCGCAGCGGGTGATCGCGGCGTCGCTGCCCGCTCCGTCAACGGCGTCGCACCGCGCGCGGTCGAGTGCTCCCAAGCGCGTCGCGTATCGAATCCGACGCGAGTTTGGCTCATCGGTCAGGCACGCGCATGCCGCTGCGAGCGCTCGCCCCAGGGCGCAGGCGGCGTCCGAGTTCTCGTCGGCGGCTGCGCAGGCGTCCGCGGCGCCGGTCGTCCAGGCGCCGACGTCCCAACCGGCCGTGCCCACGAGCTCCGGCGTGTCGTCGGGGGGCGAATTCGGCCCGTGATCGACCTAGCACCGGTTATGACCATCTCGCGTCGGCGTGCAATCCGCTTCGTCGTCGCTGTTGCCGTCCTGCTGGCGTCGCTAGCCGTCGGCGCCGTGCCGTCCCGCGCGGCCAGCGGGACCTACACGCAGATGCTCTGCAGTAACCCCGATACGGGTCAGGGCGTCGCCGCGAACGGTCCGCTGCCATCGGGTCTGACTGTTCAGGCGGTCGGCAATCCCAGCTACCTGGTCGCCGAGGGGACGACTTCCTGCGGACCTGGGCCGATGTTCAACTCGCGCGGTGTCCTGATGCAGTCGGGGTCGAACTACGACACCGCAACCTCAGGGACCGGCTTCGGCGCGCTGATTTACACGCCGGCGCCGAACACGAGCGTGGTGCACGACGACCTCTACCTCGCGGCGAATCTCGAGACGCCCGACTGGCACGAGACCGTGACCGTCCACGGGGGCGCGTGGAACGCGATATTCGCTACGCCGGTCTTGATGCGCTGCGAATGGGCAGAAGGCGGCTGCGTTTCGTTCGGCAGCTTGTCCGACCCGTACGCGGCGGCCAACCACCTTTACTGGGCCACGCCGCCGGCCGACGGCTTCGCGATCACGATGGGCTGTGACATTCCAGTAGGCCCTGGATGGGCGTGCCACGCCGGGAACCAGATACTCATGCTCTACGGCGCCAAGATCACGCTCAGAGACGAGAGCAACCCCGTTGCAGGACCGCCCGCGACCGGAGGCTTGGTGAGCGAAGATCCGGTCCTGGGGACGGAGGACGTGACCGTGACCGGCACTGACGTCGGCTCCGGGCTCTATCGCCTCCTTGTGCTCGTCGACAACCGGGTCACGCAGATCCAGTCGATCGACACCAACGGTGGGTCGTGTGTCGACATCAATCCGGCCAACGCCGATCCGTACGAGTTCGCACGCAACCGGCCGTGCAAGCTCTCGGCGGGTGGGACCTACGCGTTCGATACGCGCTCGGTACCCGACGGCCGTCACAACATCAAGGTTCAGATGGAGGACGCGGGAGGCAACGCCACAACGATGCTCGATCGGACGGTCGCGGTTCGCAATACGCCCGTGGCCACAGGCGTGCCGACACCGCAGAGTGTCGGTGGGGTGAGCACGCCGACCGACACGTCGCAGGCGCCTTCGTCGGGTGACGTTCCCGCGGCCGTGCCGCGCATCAGCTCCCGTAAGAGAGTCGTACACCTCGCGCATGGTCGCTCGATTGCCTTGAGCGGCCGCGTCACGACTGCGACGGGAGAGCCGGCGGGTGGTGTCAAGATCGACGTCCTTCACGGACCCACCGCTACCTCGGCGTTGGTGAAGGACCTGCAGGTCACGAGCGGCAACGACGGCGTGTTCGTCTACGTCGTTCCGGCCGGCGTCTCGCGAGTCGTGCGTTTCGGCATCCGAGCAAACCCGGGAGACGCGGACTTCGCTCGGACGGTCAGCATCCGGGTTCGTGTCCGGGCAGGGGTGAGCCTGCATCTGAGCCGATCGCACCTGCGAAACGGACAGACGCTGCTGTACCGCGGCCTGTTGCTTGGCCCAAGCAATCGCGGTCGATTCGTCGAGATCCAAGTGCGCAACGGTCGGCAGTGGCAGGTGATCTGCTCACTTCGCACCTCGCGCACCGGACGCTTCACATGCGCGCACCACTTCACGCGGACGTTCGCGTCGACCACGTACGCGTTCCGCGCCGTCGTGCCGGCACAGTCAGGCTTCCCGTACGACCCGGCGCACTCGGCAACTCGCAAGGTTCACGTGCGTCCGTGAAGGCCGGCGCACGAGGTCTGGCAGCGCTCGGTGCTGCGGTCGCCGGCCTTGCTCTTTCAGCGAGTTCGGCAGCCACGGCCGAGGTCATCCCCACAGCGCAAGCCGTCGCCGCCAACGCCGCCTGGCTGGCATACGCGCCGCCGCCGCCGCAACCGGTGGCAGTGTGCTTGGTCGACACCGGTGTGGATCTGAACGCCGACACGGCAGGGCCGGTAATTACGCGGGACAGCCTGGATGGTGGGACACTCGACGACGTCGATGCGAGCGTTCACCACGGCACACGTATGGCGATGATGATGGCCGCCCCAGCCAACGGCGTCGGGATGGTAGGCGTATGGCCCGCGTTGAAGATCGTGTCGGTGCGCGCCGCGGCGACGAGAAGCGGGCAAACGACTGTGTTCGAGCTCGACGACTATCGCCGGGCGATAACGAAGTGCTGGGCGGACGCACCCGCCGCTGCGCACCCCGTAGCAGTTGAGCTGGCGCTTTCGGGTGCGGCACCGGCTACCGAGCAGCAGAGAGACGACTTCCATAACGAGCTAGTAGTTGCGCATACCAACAGCCTCAGCGTTGTCGCTGCGGCCGGAAACGATGGTGGCCCCGTTGGGACCCCCGCGAGCACTGCCGGCGTGTTCGCCGTTGGCGCAGCAGATCGCGACGGAGCGCTCTGCGCGTTCAGTGCGCGTGGCTCGGCGCTCGCGCTCCTCGCGCCAGGTTGCGATCTAGACGTCTCGAGCCCGGTGGATCTCACTCCAGACGAGCCCGATCGCGGCCGGGGAGGGACGTCGGAGGCTTCTGCGGTCGCGGCGACGGTGCTTGCCGCGCTTCGCGCGTATGCCCCGCACCTCTCGTGGTCAGAGGCCGAAGGGCTACTACGAGACACTGCATCCCAGGGCATCCTCAACGCAGCGGCTGCATTTCGTGCTGCTGACCTTGGTGAGGTGGTCAATAACGGGATGGCAGCAATGCCTCCATCGACATTTGTTTCTTCGACTACGACGACGGTCACGGGGCTTGAGAACGACCGACCAGCGACTTCGGAGCGTGCCCGGTGGCTGTCGCCCAGGCTCAAGACAGCGCACTACAGTCATGGGCTTCTAACGGTGATCGTGACGGCACGGCCGCGCGGCGGCACGCTTGTTGTAGCTGCGCTGGCACCCGTACATGGACGGCTGCGTACCGTCAAGCTCGCGGCGAGGCGAGCGAGCAAGGTACGGATGCGGTTGCCTAGACGCCCGACGATGGTTCGTGTGGTTTACGTAGACCACACGGATGCACGCCGCTCCCCGTCGATGTCGACCGTAAAGCTGGTGACGTGAAGACGCGCCTGTGCGCCATTGTGCTGCTGGTCGGATTCGCATCCGCGGCGCTGACACCGTCCGTTGTGCTTGCTCGGTCTTACGAAGTTGATGGCTGTGGCGCTGCGTCTGGTTTTGTCAATAATTCGTGGGTCGCCCACGCCAGTGGTGTCGCGGGAGTCCTAGAGACGGGCTCGGGATGCAGCCGAGCGGGCCCCTACGGGGGCCTCTATGTTCGTGGAGTACCGGGCGTGCCGTCACGGATGAACGACGGCGACCACACGGAGTGGCTCTTCAGCGCACCAGCGGGCCTGACCGTCGCAAAAGTGACGTACTCGCGTTGGCTGTGGAAGCACGACGACGACAATCTGCATCCCGAGCTCCGCTCGGTCGGGACGGCGTTGGAGGGATGTTCGATTGTCTTTCCGGCGTCGCGGTGTGACATTGGGTTGACGGAGGGCGGATACACGACGATCGCAGGGCTCTCGTCCCCGACGCTGACGGTCGGAGTGCGGTGTGAGTTGATCTCACCTGCAACTGGCTGCGTCGCCGACGGTGGGACCGTGCCGGCGACCGCGGCCGTGCTCTACGACGCAGTGGTGACTATCAACGACCCAACCCCGCCGACCATCGGCGGCGTCTCCGGCTCGCTCCTCGCTGGCGGCTGGCTCCGTGGCGCTCAGTCGCTCGCCGTCGATGCCTCCGACGCCGCCGGGGTGCTCGAGTGGTCTGCTCAGGCTGACGGAGCGACGGTCGCTGACTCCAACCCGCGCGTCTGCGACTACACGTTCGCCAAGCCGTGTCCGGATCTCACCGCGGGACCGCTGAGTGTGAATACGGCGGGGTTGGCGGACGGCAGCCACACGATCACCGTTGACGTCTTGGACACCGCCAAGAACAAGGCGACGAGCGCGCCGACGATCATCCAAACCGACAACACCGCGCCGACGGCGCCGCAGGGCCTGTCCGCGGCCGGCGCCGCGATGAGCGCGACCAAGACGATCAGCGGAAGTGTCCCGGCCGGCCAGTTCAGCCCGGTCACTAGCGCCGATTTCGCGGTGTGCGACGCCGCGGGCAACGGGTGTGGCTCGGCGCAGAGCGCGGCGGTCAGCGGCTCGTCGTTCTCGTTCCCGGTGACCGTCACCGAGGGCACGCACGTGATCAGGGTGTGGCTCGCCGACCAGGCCGGAAACGCGTTGGCGGCCAACGCTGGCAGCGTGACCGTCGTACTCACGACGCCGGCGAAATCTGAGGTCACGGTCAGCAGTCGGGTCTCGTCCGGCAGGCCGCGCAGGGTCTTGGCCACCGTCTCGGCTCGCGCGCCAGGGCCGATCCTTCTGACGATCGCGATCGGCGACGCTCACGGACACCGTGTTCGTCTCATCACGCGGACGGTGAAGCTCCACAACGGCCGCGGCACCGTGACGTTCCATACGACGAGCGCTGCTCGACATATCGCCATGCGCGCTTCGTATTCCGGCTCGCCCGAATGGCTCGCCGGCTCGGCTCGCCGGACCGTGGTCCTGCGAGCGACGCGGCGCTGATCTGCCGCCGGCGCGGCCGGCCCGCACGACCACCCACCGGCAAAACGCCTGCTCAAACGCATGTTCGCGGCGTTGCCGTCCGACCGCACACCTACATTCACGCGCGTCCCGTCTTTCCAGCGCTGTACCAGGAGCCGAGATGCCGTTGTGCTTCATCGAACCTCAGGATGCGATCCGTGTCATCGCGGAGTCGGTCGGCCGCGAAGCGCGCCGTCAGCTCCTCGGTGAGCTCGTCCGCGCGTGGGTTGATGAGATCCCCGACGCCGACTTGGAAACCCACTACGTCAAGGCCGTGGCCGACCTCGATGAGGACGACCTGTCGATGCTCGCCGCGTGGCACGCGTCGCTCGAGGTCGGGCGCCCCGTCGCCAACCGCGAGTTCCTCGTCGCGGCGTTCGCCTCGCTCGGCGACAATCGCCGTGAGGCGCTGAAGATCGCCGCGGGCTTCCGGGGCGACGAGGCGTTCGATTCCGGCGTGGCCGAGGATCAAGCGCTCGATACCGTCCTGCCGCACCTCAGCCGCGAGCGCTCGATCGAGCTCGCCGCCGAGTGCTTGGACGTGTATCTCTGGGATCGCCTGGGCTGCGACAACTGACGCGACCGTCGGGTTGCCGCATCGCGCGGCCTCAGGCCCTCGGTCAGCGCCCGATGTGAATCGCGCGCAGCGTGGAGACGTTGCGCGTGTGCGCGCCGCCGTCCTTCGGCAGCGCGACGGCGCGGAACACGCCGCCGCGCAGCAGGCTCATCTGCTTGGCGAAGCGCTGCGCGCCGCCGGGGGACAGCGGCGGCAGCACCGTCGCGTGAGCGACCGGGAGCCAGAGGCGCAGGTTCTTCGAACGGCGCTGGATCGAGACCGTCGTGTTGAGGAAGGCCGGGCGCACGGTGCCGCTGAAGCGCACCCGGTGCCCACCTATGCGGCGGATCAGCAGGCCGACGCGCACGCGCACGCGTGAGACGGCCGTCTTGCTCGTGAGCGCCTTGCCGGCGACCGTGGCGGTGACGAAGTAGCGGGTGCGGATGCTCGCGGCGGGAACGACGAAGCGGTAGCCGCCGTTCCCCGACGTCAGCTGCGGGTTGCCGAGCGTCGCGGCCGGCGCGGTGAACGGGAAGACCTGGCTGTGCAGCACGACCGGGATGCCCGAGCCCGCGCCGTTGATCGTGCCGACGATCGCGATGCCATGCCCGAAGACGACAGGGTCGGGGCGCAGCTGGATCGTCGCGCCGAGCGCGCCGCTGGCCGTGTAGAAGGAGTGGTCGCCGCCCTGGGTGACGCCGTTGGCGCTCGTGGCGACGAGGCGGAAGTGGTAGGTCGTGTGGACCTTCAGCCCGCCGATCCCGGCCGACACGTTGACGGCCGAGCCTCCCTTGCCGGCGCTCTTGGCCGCGGTCAGCGAGCCGTAGGACGTGCCCGTGCCGTACTGGAAGACGTAGGTCGTGGTGACGCCGTTGGGGTCGACCTTGCCGTTGAGCGTTGCGCTGCTCGAGGTGACCTTCGACGCGTCACCGGTCGAGACGCCGGGCTTGGCGGCGACGGCCTGCGTCTTGAACGAATGGTCCGAGCCGTTGGTCGCGCCCATCGAGTTCGTCGCGACGACGCGGTAGTGGTAGGTCGTCGATGCCTTCAGCCCGCCGATCGCCTTGTTGACCGCGACCGCGGCGGTGCCGTTGCCGACGTCGGTGCTCGGCGTCGCGTTGCCGTAGGAGGTCGTCGTGCCGTACTGGAAGACGTAGGTCGTGGCCAGGGCGTTGGGCGTGACGGACGCGTTGAGCGTCGCGCCGGCCGGGCCGATCAGCGTCGCGTTGCCGGTCGAGGCGGCGGGCTTCTTGGCCTGGAACGCCGTCGTCAGCGTCTTGTCGTCGCCGTCGTCGTTGCCCGCCGCGTTGCTCGCGCTCAGGCGGTAGTGGTAGGCCGTGTGCGGCGTGAGGTTGGTGATCGTCGCGGTGACGGTCGCCGGGGTGGTCGCGGCGGGTGTCGTCTGCGTCGGCGTCGTCAGGCCGTAGGCCGTCGACGTTCCGTAGTGAAACGAGTAGCCAGTCGCGGCGTTACCGGAGTCGATCGTGCCGGTCACCGTGGCCGAGCTGGTCGACACGTTGCCGGCGGAACCGGTCGTCGCGTGCGGTGGGGAGGGGTTGGCGGCCCACGCGGTGGCGGCGCCCAGAAGACCGACGGTGAGGAGAACAGCTACGCGGCGCATGTGCCTCTTTCATACCCGCGGTGGGGGCAAAGTTGCGCTACGAGCCGGCAGCGTCCAGCGTCGCGACCTGCTCGGCGCTCAGCCGCACGCCCGCCGCGGCCACGTTCTCCCTCAGATGAGCGAGCGAGCCGGTCCCCGGGATCGGCAGCACCACCGGGCTGCGCTGAAGCAGCCACGCCAGCGCGATCTGGCCGGGCGTCGCGTCGTGCTGCGCCGCGATCTCGGCCACCGGCCCGCCCGGATCCGAGAGGTGCCCGGCGGCCAGGGGGAAGAACGGGATGAAGCCGATCCCATGGTCGGTGCAGTAGTCGAGGACGTCCTCGTCGGCGCGGCTGACCAGGTTGAACGGGTTCTGCACCGTCGCCACGGGGAAGTGCTCGCCGGCCGCTTCGATCTCATCGATGACGACCGCCGACAGCCCGATGTGGCGGACCTTGCCCTCGTCGCGCAGCGCGGCGAGCAGCGCGAACTGCTCTTCGCGCGCGACCTTCTTGTCGATGCGGTGCAGCTGGAACAGGTCGATTGTCTCGACTCCGAGGCGGCGCAGGCTCATCTCGCAGCACTGGCGCAGGTACTCGGGGCGCCCGACCGGCAGCCACGTGCTCGGTCCGGGACGGGTCAGCCCAGCCTTGGTCGCCACCGTGATGCCGTCGTAGGGGTGCAGCGCCTCGGCGATCAGGTCCTCGGAGACGAACGGCCCGTAGGAGTCGGCCGTGTCGATGAAGTCGACGCCGAGCTCGGGCAGCGCGCGCAGGACGGCGAGCGCCTCGTCGCGATCGGTCGGCTGCTCCCAGATCCCCGGCCCGGTGATCCGCATCGCGCCGAAGCCGAGCCGCGTCACCTCCAGGTCGCCGCCGATGGTGAACGTGCCGGAGTCGGTCGCGGTGGTCATCCGAGAAGCTCCTCGAGGTCGGCGATCGTCTGGGCCGTGTCATCGAAGCGCACGGCCGACCAGCCCAGCGACTGGGCGGCGTCGCAGTTGGCGGCCATGTCGTCGATCAGCACGCAGGTCGAGGGCTCGCAGTCGAGGCGCTCGGTGGTGATCTCATAGATCCGCGGGTCGGGCTTTCGCACGCCGACGAATGCGCTGTCGACGATCAGCTCGAACAGCTCGTCGACCGGGATCATCGAGCGCCAGCGGGGCTCCCACTCGCGCACGTTGTTGGTCAGCAGCGCCAACCGCAGGCCGCGCGCCTTGGCCGAGGCGAGCCAGTCGAGCATGTCGTGGTTGGTCTTCAACGCCGCCCAGTAGCGGTCGGAGAACTCGTGCATCTCGACGCTGCGGCCCAGGTCCTCGCTCAGCCGGGCGCCGAGGATCTTAAGGAACTCCGGCTCGCGCAGGCGCCCGCATTCCATCTCGAACAGCGGGTTCGTGCCACGGTCGGCGGTCAGCGCGGCCAGGGCGACACCGAGCTGCTCGGGCGTGATCCCGCTGTGGTCCTGGAAGCTGACGAACGCTTCGGCGAGCGGTGAGCTGAGCACGCCGCCGAAGTCCGAGACGACGACCTCGATCATGTGCGGCGCAGCACGTCGTAGCGCCCCACGCCCTCGCGCCCCTCCATCCGCCACGTGAAGAACGCGCAGTCCAGGCGCAGGCGCCCGAGATCGATCGACGTGCCGCAGCGCGCCTCGCCCGCGCCGCGACGTGGCGTTCCGTCCTCGTCGAAGACGAGCTCGAAGCCGGCTCGCTGCTGGCGGCCTTCGCTGTCGAAGACCGTCGACAGGCGCGGCTCGGGGACGTCGAGCACGATCAGGTCGCCCGGGCCGAACTCGTCGTCGCCGTCGTCCTCGCCGTCGAGCAGTGCGTCGTCGTCCTCGCCGTGCAAGATCGGCGGTCGCGTGAACAACGCTGCGCCGATCGCCTCGGCGTCGTGGTTGACCGCCTTGCGCCCGGCCGGCGCGATCGCCACAAGCGACAGCGCCAGGCCGTCGTCGAGCCACGCGTTGAGCGTCCGCGCGCGGGTGATCGTCTCCCAGTCCGGTGCGCCCCACGAGTGGCCGCGCTGGCCGAGGCAGTCGATCGCGATCGCGTCGCCGGCGACCGTCACCGTCCCGGTCACGCGGCAAATGTGCTCGTAGCCCTGCATCCCGCCGGTCTTGCCGACGCTGCTGTCACCGTCGAGCCACGACGCCTGCGAGATCGCTTCGAAGCGCAGGTCCGCGCCGACCCCGTCTTCGCGCGCGAGGCTTACCGTCCACGCGGACAGCGGCTGTGCGACCGTCGTCGAGACACCGGCCGCGCTGATGTCCTCCCACGCGGGCGAGGCGACCGCCTCGCCGCCCGCCGCGCGGACCGCGACCGCGTTGCCGGCGGCGAACAGGATCGCCAGGCCGCTCGATACCGCCGGCTCGCCCGACAGGCCGATCCGCGCGACGCCGAAGACGTCGGCGGTCGCGTCGCCGAACGCGAACGTGACCGCGTCGGACGAGCCCGCGCCATCCGCCGGGCGCGGCGCTTCGAGCTCGGGCGAGACGATCACGTGGCCAGACGTGGGGGGTCAGGGGGGATCTCGGTCGCGGTGCCCTCGACATCGAAGCCCGGCGCGCCACCGCTGCGGCGTCGCGCGCCGGCGCTCGCGGCGCCGAAGCCCGCGCGGACCGTGCGGGGCAGGACGCGGGCGAGGAGCACGCCGCGGATCACCGCGCGCGAGGGCGGCGCGAGCAGCAGGATCCCGAAGAAGTCCGAGATGAATCCCGGCGTGATCAGCAGCGCGCCGCCGAAGATGATCAGCACGCCGTCGAAGACCTCCTTCGTCGGCGGGCGACCTTCGTTCAGCGCGGCGTTGAAGCGCCGCCACGCCGCGCGCCCCTGATGGCGCCACAGCCACGCGCCGAGCAGCGCGTCGCCGAGCAGCAACGCGATCGTCCACCACACGCCGATCGCCTCGCCGACCTGGATGATCAAGGCCAGCTCGAGGATCGGCACGACGATGAAGATCAGGATCAGGAGAATCGTCATCTCTCCCTACAGGGTAGAGATGGCGAGCGCCTAGGCCGGCGAAGCGGAGTCGATCGCGACCGACGGCAGCCGGTTGAGGCCGACCATCTCGATCAGGCGATGGATCTGCGGCTGGGCGCCGCGCAGCGTCATTCGCAGCCCGGCCTGACGCAGGCGCCGGGCGACCATCGCCAGATCGAGCATCAGCGACGGATCGGCGAACGCCAGGTCCGACAGGTCAACCGTCAGATCGGACTCGGCCGCCAGCGCGCGAGACATCGCGGCGCGACGCAGGGATTGCGTCGTGCGGTCCTCGTCTCCCGAACACCGAAGTAACGCTTCTTGGACCGAGAAGGAGACGATGGGCGCAACCTACACCCCCACGGTGGCTAGACTCAAGGGCAATGAGCGATGTCACCGTTGAAGATGTCGAAGATGCCCTGTCGAACGTCATCGATCCCGAGCTGGGACTCGATTTCGTCGAGCTGGGTCTGATCTACGGCGTTGAGCTGCAATCCGACGATCACGTCCACGTGACGTTCACGCTGACGTCGCCGGGCTGCCCGATCGGCCCGCAGGTTGCCGAGCAGATCGACGAGTTCGTCTCCGAGCTGGACGGCGTGAACTCCGTCACCAGCGAGATGACGTTCCAGCCGCCGTGGACGCCCGATCGGATGAGCGAGGACGCAAAGTTCGCGCTCGGCTATTGACGCGCCCCGCCGCACGGTCAGGCACACTCATAGGGCAGGGTCCAGGCTCTACGCCGCGCTGCCGGTGATGTCCCCGATTCCCCAATGAGGCGCCTAGTCATCATCGCGGTCATCTCGATGGCCGCCACGCTCGCGTCGTCGGTCCATGCGGCCGTTCCTACCGGTCGCTTGCTCGTGATCACGCGCGCCGCCGGGCACGGCATCGGTGCCCACAGCGCGGCCACCTCGGTCCGCGCGGTCGCGGCTCGCTCGGGCGCGCGTCTGGCCGGTCAGCAGGTCCCACAGATCGGCCTGATCACCGTGCGCCCGGCCGGTCTCACCGGGCTGCACGCGCTGGCCCAACGGCTGCGCCGAGACCCGAGCGTTGTCTCGGTACAGGTCGAGCACCGCGCGACGACGCGCTTCACCCCGGCCGATCCGGCGTTCGTGCAGCAGCTTCCCGGGAGCGGTGTCCCGGCCGGCACGACCTACGAGTGGTGGGCCGTGCGGGAGAACTTCCCGCCGGGGTGGGACATCACCCAGGGCCGCGGCGCGCTCGTGGCGATCATCGACACCGGCGTCGACGCCGCCCACCCCGAGTTCTCCGGGCGGATCGCCGCCGACGTCAACCAGAGCGCCGACTTCCCCGCCAGCGCGGTCGGCGTCGACCCGGCGGGGCACGGGACCCACGTCGCGTCGCTGGCCTGCGCGGCGGACAACAACGGCGTCGGCCTGGCCGGCGCGGGGCTGGGCTGCAAGCTGATCGTCGAGAAGTCCGACCTCTCCGACAGCTCGGTCGCGGCCTCGATCATCGACGCTACGAACAAAGGCGCCGGGTCGATCAACATGAGCTTCGGGACCGACGGTACGCAGGCCGCCGCCAAGGCAATCGTCGATGCCATCAACTACGCCTACAGCCGCAACGTGGTCATGGTCGCCGCCGCCGCCGACACGCCGGTCATCGAGCAGGGCGACCCGTCCAACGTGCTCCAGCCGACGAGCAGCGGGCCGAATGTCACCCAGGGCCTGGGTCTCGACGTGACGGCGGCGAACTTCGCCGACCAGCGCGCCAGCTTCGCCGGGCTCGGCTCGCAGATCTCGATCGCGGCGTACGGCGCGTACGGTGCCACCGGCGGCCCGCCCGGGCTGCTCGGCGCGTTCCCGAGCCAGATCACGTCGCTGGAGACCGGCACGCCCGGGCCGCAGGGCTCGCCGCCGTGCGGCTGTCGCACGACGTTCAACGGTGACCCGCGCTTCGCCTACCTTCAGGGCACATCGATGGCTGCACCGCAGGTCGCGGCCGCCGCCGCACTCGTGCGCTTCCTCAACCCCGGGCTGACTGCGAGCGACGTCATCACGCTGATGAAGCAGACCGCCACGCGACCTGCGGGCGTCGGCTGGACCCAGGACCTGGGCTGGGGAATCCTGAACGCCGGGGCCGCGCTGACCCAGGCCAAGACGATCGATCGCACGCCACCGGTGTCCAAGCTGACCGGGCCTCAGCACCCGCGCAGCACCCGCGTCATGCTGCGCTGGACCGGCTCGGACGTGCCGCCGCCCGGCGTCTTCTCCAGCGGGATCGCCAGGTTCGAGGTCTACCACTCGGTCAACGGCGGCATCGCCCATCGCTTCCTGACGACCACGCGTCACTCGGCCACCGTCACCGTGCACCCCGGCCAGCGCTACGCCTTCTACACGCTGGCGATCGACCACTCGGGCAACCACGAGCTCGCGCCCGCGCATCCCGACGCGCGCGTGCGCCTGACCGTCTCGCGCACCCGCGCGCGTTCACACCGGCGCTGATCAGGCCGGTGGCGCGGCGCCGTTGCCCGCGGCCTGACCGTGCGCCAGCGCCAGCAGCTGATCGATCTCAGCGCGGATGCCGGTTGCGATCAGGTCGACGTCGGGTATCGCCTCGTGGTCGGCGAGCAGCCCGAAGTTGACCTCGCCGTCGTAGGACATGATCGCGATCGCCAGCGCGTGGTTGCGCGGCAGGAACGCGATCGGGTAGGCCCGCAACATCTTGTGGCCCAACACGTAGAGCGGGAACTGTGGGCCGGGCACGTTGGTCACGATCAGGTTGAACAGTCGCGTCGAGAAGTTCAGCCGTGAGGCCTGGGCGAGGACGGTCGGCGGAGCGAAGTTCTGGACGCTCGAGAGCACCTCGGCGCCGACGGCCTGCTTGGACTCCTTGAGGCCGTCCATCGCCTGACGGACCTCGGCGAGACGTTCGAGCGGGTCGGCGATCCGCACCGGCAGCGGCCCGCGCATCGCGGCGATCCGGTTGCCGACCTGGCCGCGCTCGTCGGCGCTGCGGATCGAGACCGGTACGAGCGCGCGCAGATCGAGGTTCTCGGTCGGCACGCGCCGGGTGTGCAGCCACTCGCGCAGCGAGCCGGAGACGGCGGCGAGGATGATGTCATTGATCGTGCCGCCGAAGGCGTTCTTGATCGTCTTGAGATCGGCCAGCGTGCAGTTGACCGTGGCGTAACGCCGCGTCTTGGTGATCTCGACGTTGAGCGGTGTCTCGGGCGCTGGGTCGAGCCCCGCGCGTACAACCTCGGCCACCCCCTCGACGCTCTCACCCGCGACGCGCAGGGCCGCCTGCGGGCGCAGCAGCGCGCTCGCCGCGCGGGTGGCGAGCGAGACGCCGGCGCGGGCGAACTCGATCGTGCCTGCGGTGAGCAGCCCGATCGCCGACGGCTCGGGCTTGGCCTTCCATGCCTCGACGGGATGGGGGAGGTCGGGCGGGTCGGGCGAGAGGTCGCAGATGACCTGGGCCATGTCGATGCCTGCGATCCCGTCGATCATCGCGTGGTGGGTCTTGAAGACCAGCGCGAAGCGCCCGTGGTGCAGTCCGGTGATCAGCCACAGCTCCCACAGCGGGCGCATCCGATCGAGCTGGCGCGAGTAGATCCGCGCCGTCAGCGCTTGGAGCTGGGGGTACTCGCCGGGCGCGGCAAGGTCGGCGATAAAGACGTGATCCTCGAGATCGAATGCCGGGTCGTCGATCCACAGTGGGCGACCGCTCTGCAGCGGCGGAGTCGACAGCTTCTGGCGATAGCGCGGCACGAGATGCAGCCGTCCGCGCAGGTGATCCATCAGCTCATCCGCACTCGGCGCCGGGCCCTCGAAGATCGTCAGCGCGCCGACGTGCATGTGCGCGGTTGGTCCCTCCTGGTGCAGGAATGACGCGTCGAGAGCGGTCAGACGTTCGAGATGCTCAGAAGCCACTCGCGCGACTGTACCGCGATGGCGGCTGAGCCCGGTGTCGGGGTGGGAGGCGGCGTGAGCGCCGCCGCCCGCCGTTACGCTGGCTGCGACGATGTCGCCGCTCTCACTCTTGGCCGCCGGGCTGGCCGCCGCCGTGCTCGTGCCGGCGCCGGCCGCGCACCACTTCAACGCGGCGGGTGCGTACAAGCTGGCGCAGGCGCAGGTCGCGTTCGGCCCCCGGCCGGCCGGGTCGGCGGCCCAACGCCGCGCCGCCGACATGCTCGTCACGCATCTGCCGGACGGCCACTTCGAGTCGGTGTCGGGCGGGCTGCGCAACATCGTCGGCGAGCTGCCCGGGCGCTCGGGCCCGGCGATCCTGCTCGTTGCGCACTACGACACGACCGACGTGCCGGGCTACCTCGGCGCCAACAACTCGGCCGCCGCGGTCGGCGCGGTCGTCGAACTGGCACGGGCGCTGAAGCGCGACCAGCGTGCGAGCGACCGTCCGCTGCGCTTCCTGCTGACCGACGGCGAGGAGGCACCGGTCGGGTACGCCGACTTCCTGGCCACGGGGCTGCGCGGAAGCCGCGCGTACCTCGCCGCCCACCGTGATCAGATCGGCGAGGTGATCGTGCTCGACTTCGTCGGCAACCGCGGCTTGCGCCTGCCCCGCGAGGCGGGGTCGGACGCGGACCTGTGGTCGCGGCTGCGGGCGGCCGCGCGGTCGGTAGGCGAGAGCGCCGTCTTCCCCGCGACCGCGAGGGCGGAGATCCTCGACGACCACACCCCATTCGCCCGCGCCGGTATCCCGGCGATCGACCTGATCGACTTCGACTACCCGTGCTGGCAGAAGGTCTGCGACACGATGAGCAAGGTGTCGGCGCGCAGCATCGACGCCGCGGGGGAATCGGTGCTGGCGCTCGTGCGCGATCTGCGCCGCTGAGCCGCTAGGCCCCCGGGGGGTCACACGCCGGCGGCGAGCTCGGCCATCAGCGCATCGACGACTGCTTCGTCGAAGTGCGTGCCGGCGCAGCGACGCAGCTCGGCCAGCGCGTCGTCGGCCGACAGGGCGGCGCGGTAGGGACGGTCGGTCACCATCGCGTCGTAGGCGTCGCAGGCGCTGACGATTCGCGCGCCGAGAGGGATCTCGTTGGCGGCGAGCCCGTCGGGGTAGCCGTTGCCGTCCCAGCGCTCATGCGAGCTGCGCACGAGCGGATGCACGTCGCCGAAGAACGGGATCCGCGAGAGCATCTCGGCGCCGATGACCGTGTGGCGCCGCATCTCCTCCCACTCCTGTTCGTCGAGCGGCCCAGGCTTGGTGATGATCTCGGTGCGGATCGCAATCTTGCCGACGTCATGGAGCAGCGCCGCGTAGCGGACCGCCCGCTGCGACGACGGCTCGAAGCCAAGGCGCTCAGCGACGCGGACCGCGAGATCGGCGACGTCGGACTCGTGTGCGGCGGTATAGGCGTCCTTCTGATGCACGGCGTCGGAGAGCACGCCGAGCGTCGTCATAAACGCGCCCTCGAGGTCGTCGTAGAGCTGGCAGCGGTGCAGCGCGGCGCCGAGTTGAGCGGCGATGCCCTCGGCGAGCTGGACGTCGTTGGCGTCGAACGCGCATACCTCGAGCTCTTCGAGGTTGAGCACGCCCCATATGGCGCCGTGGACGATGATCGGGACCGAGAGCTCCGAGCGCGGGTCGGACGCCGGATCGCGGACGACATACTCGGGATCGAGGCGCGTGTCGGCGATCAGGACGGTGGCGCCGGTGCGCACCGCCCGGCCGTTGATGCCGAGCTCGATCGGCTGCTCTTCGAGCAGGAAGTCGTCGAGCATCTGAGCCAGCGGGCCGGCGGCGGCGAAGCGACGCAGGACGCCGTCGGCGTCGAGGCGCTGGACGGCCGCGAGGTAGATGTTGAAGGTAGTGTGCAACTCGTCGACGACCGCGGTCGCGACCTCGTCGGCCTTGACCGATCCGGCCAGGCGATGCGAGAGCCGCGTCGCGAGGCCGAGCTGGTCCTGCACGTAGCGCAGGCGCATGCCGTCGGGGTCGTGGTCGGCCGGGCGGCCCCAGATGCCGCCGGTCGCGAGGTGCAGGCTCCGGGCCCGAGCACGCTGCGCGCGATCGTCTGAGAGCCCCCTTAGGGCGTCATGATTCGTAGCCTCGCTCACGCTCGGGTGAGTCGGCCCTGCTTATGGCGTCTTTAGCTATGGTCGGCGAGTTGCTGACGCGCCCTACACTGGGAGGCATGGCAACCAAGCTTCTGCTCGCCGCCCCGCGCGGCTACTGCGCGGGCGTCGACCGGGCCGTCCAGACCGTTGAGCGCGCCCTAGAGCTGCACGGCGCGCCGGTCTACGTCCGCAAGGAGATCGTCCACAACAAGCACGTCGTCGAGCGGCTTCGCGAACGCGGCGCGGTGTTCGTCGACGAGCTCGACGAGGCCGTTCCCGAGGGCGCGCTGACCGTCTTCAGCGCCCACGGCGTGTCGCCCGCGGTCCATGCCGACGCAGCCAAGCGCGGCCTCCAGACGATCGACGCGACGTGCCCGCTCGTGACCAAGGTCCACCGCGAGGCGCTGAAGTTCGCTGCCGACGGCTACACGATCGTGCTGATCGGCCATTCGGGCCACGAGGAGGTCGAGGGGACGATGGGCGAGGCGCCCGACGCGATCGTGCTCGTCGAGACCGAGGAGGACGTCGATCGCCTCGAGGTCCCCGATCCGAACAAGGTCGCCTACATCACACAGACGACGCTGTCGGTCGATGAGACGCTGTCGATCATCGCGCGCCTACAGGAGAAGTTCCCGGCGATGATCGGGCCGCGGACCGACGACATCTGTTACGCCACGACCAACCGGCAGGCCGCGGTCAAGCAGATGGCGCCGCACTGCGACCTCGTGCTGGTGATCGGCTCGCGCAACTCGTCGAACTCCAACCGCCTCGTCGAGGTCGCGCTCGAGCACGGCGCGCCGGCGTCGTACCTGATCGACAACGAGACCGAGATTCGCGACGAGTGGCTCGACGGAGTCGACGTGATCGGCATCACGTCGGGCGCGAGCGCGCCCGAGGAGCTCGTCGATCGGCTCGTCGCGTTCCTGCGGGAGCGCGGGGTGAGCGAAGTCGAGGAGTTCATGGTCGTCCAGGAGGATGTGCGATTCATGCTCCCCAAGACGATTCGCCAGGCCGTCGCGGCTCAGCAGCTCTAAGCGTGACGGCCGCGCGTCTGCGCCGGGCGTGCCTGGGCCACGCGGGTGCGGGCGAGGAGTTTCCGTTCGGCCCCGAGAACTCGGTCTTCAAGGTCGCCGGGAAGATCTTCGCGCTGACCCGTCTTGACGCCAAGCCATTGCGCGTCAGCCTCAAATGCGAGCCCGAGATCGCGGTGCGGCTACGGGGCGCACACCCGGAGATCATCCCCGGCTACCACCTCAACAAGCGCCACTGGAACACCGTCGACCTCGCCGGCGCGCTGCCCGAGCAGATGGTCCTCGACATGATCGAGGACAGCTACGACCTCGTTGTCGCAGCACTGCCCGCAAAGACGCGCGAACGGCTGCATTGGACAGCGGTCGTCGATGAGGCCACGAGCGGCTAAACCCCCCGCGCGCTTAGCCGATGACCTCGGGGGTGAGGATCGTCAGCCCAGGCGTCGTCGTGCGCGATCCGCCCCAGCTCCAAACCGGCCGTGAAGGGCGCCTGGTCGCCGGTCGGCTGATCGGCAAGGCCGTGTGTCTCGGCTGGCTGACGACGATCGCCACCGTCGTGCTCTCAGGCCATCACGCACCCGCGGGCCCGAGCGCCCTGATCGTCTCCGCGATGGGCCTGGTCATCGGCGCGTCATGGGTCCTGGCGCGCTGGGATTGTCGGCCGATGCGGGCGATCCATCTCGAGCTTGCCGTCGCGACGATCATGGCCGGGGCGGCGCTGATCGCGCTCGACGAGCAGGTGATCGCGTCGGTTCCGTTCTTCTGTGCGCTGGCCGCCGTCGCCGGGCTGGCGACCGAGAACCGCATCACCGCCGGCGCCCACATCATGCTCGCCGTCGCGGTGCTGCTGCTCACCGGGCTGCTGAGCACCGGCCGCGCGCCCGGCGCCACCGGCCACGTTCTCTCCGGCGCGCTGGCGATCGCCGCGATCGGCGTCATGACCCTCGTCTTCCGCGAGCGCCGCGAGGCGCGTGAGAACGCCCTCGTCGCACTCGCCGAGCGCGATCCCCTGACCGGCGTGGCGAACTACCGCCGGCTGCACGACAGCCTGGTCAACGTTGTCGCCTCGGACCCCGAGCGCTTCGCGCTGCTGACCCTCGACGTCGATTCCTTCACGGCGTTCAACGAGCGCGTCGGCCAGCTCGAGGGCGACCGAGTGCTGCGCGAGATCGGCCGCGCGCTGGTCGAGAACGTTCGCGGCCAGGACATCGTCGCCCGCAACGGCGGCGACGAATTCAGCGTGCTCGCGCCCGAGACCGACAAGGACGGCGCCGACGTGCTCGCCCAGCGCATCGAACGCGCGCTGGAGCGCATCGAGGCGATCGACCGCGACGCCGTTCGCGCGTCGATCGGGATCGCGATCTATCCGGAGGACGGGCTCACCGCCCAGGAGTTGCTGGCCAACGCCGACAGCGACCTGCGCCGCGCCAAGGAGCTGCGCCGCGCCGCCCTGCGCAAGAGCTCCGCCGCGGCGCTGACCGCTTGACGACTCCAGATCTGAGTCTTCTGCACTCAAGGGGTCTGACCCCTCCGGGGGACCCCTCCGGGGTGCCGCAGTAGCCTGCGCAGATGCGCACGCTGGTCATCTCCGACCTGCACCTGGGCACGCGCTCGGGCGCCGACGTGCTGCGCCGGCCGGTCGCGCTCGAGGCCCTGGTATCCGCCCTCGACGGGGTCGATCGGCTCGTCCTGCTCGGTGACGTGCTCGAGCTGCGCCAGAGCCCGCTGCGCGACGCGATGGCCGCGGCCAAGCCGGTTCTCGAGGTGCTCGGCGCGGCGATCGGATCGCGCGGCGAGGTCGTGATCGTGTCGGGAAACCACGACCACCGGCTGATCGCCCCATGGCTCGACGAGCGCGGCCACGAGAGTGCACCGGCGCCGCTGGCCCTCGAGCAACGCCCCGGCCCGGCCGCGTCACCGGCGCTGGCGCAGCTCGCGGCGTGGCTGGCCCCGGCCACCGTCGACGTCGCGTACCCAGGGCTGTGGCTGCGCGACGATGTCTACGCGACCCACGGCCACTACCTCGATCGCCACACGACCCTACCGACGTTCGAGCGCATCGGCGCGGGGATCATGGGCCGGCTCGTCGGCGCGTTGCCCGAGGTGGCGGCGCCCGACGACTACGAGGTCGCGCTTGCGCCGCTCTACGCATGGATGGACTCGCTCGCCGAACGGGCGCCGACCGACGGACGGCCGGCGACCCAGGGTTCGGTCGGCGCCTGGGCGATGCTGACCGGGGACGGGCACCGGCCGCTGCGTGGGCGCATCCTGCTCGGGATGCTGCCGATCGGGATCAGCACCCTGAACCGCCTCGGCCTCGGCCCGGTCAGGTCCGACCTGTCGGCGAGCGAGGTCTGGTCGGCCGGGGTTCGCGCGATGTCGGCGACCGTCGAGCGGATGGCGATCGAGGCCGATCACGTCATCTTCGGGCACACCCACCGCGCCGGACCGTTCGCCAACGACGACTCGCTGGAGTGGGTGTTCGCCGGCGGCGGGCGGCTGATCAACAGCGGCTGCTGGGTCTACGAGCCGGCGTTCCTCAGCCGTGGGCGCTCGAGCCCGTTCTGGCCGGGCGCGGCGGTGGCGCTCGACGACGACAGCCCGCCGCGCGTCATCCGCCTGCTCGGCGACGTCGATACCGACGCGCTCAGGGCGCCGGATCGCTGACCATGCCCGGCGTGAAGACCGTCGCGTGGACGGTGACCGCATCATCGGGCTCGAGCGTCAGCACGGCCTGCGTGTGGCCAGGATGGACGATCAGCTCGTGGGCGCCGTCATAGCCGATCTCGACGGGCCGGCCGTCGACGTTCAGCGTGCCGCGGCCTGAGGCGACGACCCACACGCCACCGGCTTCGTAGGGGCCCGAGTAGGGCCCGGTCTGCTCAGGCGTCGGGACGGCGAGCAGCGCCTCGGGGTCGTCCTCGGGGCGCAGCGGCTCGATCACCTCGCCCTCGATGCCGAGCTGCTCCTGGATCGCGAGCTCGGCGTCGGCGTAGGCGCCCTCGCCGTAGTGCAGATCGACGAGCGTGCCGTGCGCGTCCCACAGGTAGCGCGCGGGCCAGCCCTTGTTGCCGTAGGCCTGCCAGAGCGCGTTGTCGGAGTCCAGCAGTACCGCGTGCTCGATGCGCAGGCGTGCCACCGACTCGGCAACCAGGTCCTCGTCGCGCGAGAGGTCATAGCCCGGCGTGTGGACCGAGATCACCCGCAGCCCGTGTGTCGCATAGCGCCGCTGCCAGGCCTGGGTGTACGGAAGCGTGCGCAGCGACGGGACCCGGCAGATGTCGAAGAACTCGATCAGCACCGGATGCCCGGCCTGCTGATCCATCCGCAGCATCGCGACGTTCAGCCAGCGGGCCTCGGGCGGAAACGGCGGCGCGAAGATCCGTCTGGCGGGTGCGCGCATCGCCGCCAGGCTACTGCTCGTAGCCCTCCACCGTCTTCGGGTCGCGGATGCTCGCCCCGTCGGGATCGAGGCCTGCCTCGCGCAGCGCGCGGCGTTGACGCAGGAGGTCCCAGAGCTCGTCGAGGCGCACCTGTGCCGCGGTGAGCTCGGCCGCCTCGGCGTCGGTCAGGCCGCGTCCCTCGGCGTGGCTGCGCAGCTCGTGCTCACGCGCGATCAGCTGCTCGATGCCGTCTTCCACAGGCTGGTCTGGATCGGTTGGGTTCATGCTCGCTCCTCGGGCTCGACGATCGTCTGCATGCAGGCTCTCACAGTCGTGTTGCATCCCTGAGCGCGCGGCGGGAACATCCACACGACGATGACCGGCGCGACCCCTCGCGGTGTGCTGCTGGCGTTCCTCCTGATCGTTGCCCCGGCGCACGCGGCCACCCTCGACGTGTTCGTCGACGACCCGACGGCCGGAACGTCGGCCGCTCCCAATCGCGTCAACGTCGACCTCGCCTACGACAGCGGCGCGTCCTCGGACGGCACCGGTGCGCCGGTCGGCACGATGACGTTCGGCTTCGATCGTGCGCTGCGACTCGGCGAGGCGTCCGGCGCGCCCGCGTGTTCCAGCGATCAGGTGCTGGGCGACGAGACGCGCTGCCCGGCCGGGGCGCGGGTCGGCGGCGGCAGTGCGCGGGTGCGGGTTCCCGGCGGCGATACCGACGGCTTCGACCTCGAGATCCGGCTCGATCTGACCGCGTTCAACGCCCCCGGAGGCCGTGGTCTCGTGGTCCTGGCGACGAGCGACTTCCCGACGATCCGGACGCTCGTGCCGGTCGCGCTGGGTGCCGACAACGCGCTCGTCCTCACATGGCCGGCGGAGGTCACGCCGCCCGGGATGACCGGGCCCGATTCGCTGCTGCGCATGAGCTTCAGCATCGGGGGTCGGGTCTGACCCGTCCGGCGACGGCCCGAACGCGACGGTGACCTCGTGGGTCGGCGCCACCGCCTGCTCCTCGGGCTCGTGGGCGTTCACGGCGACCGCCGCCGACGCCCTGGGCAGCACGCCGGCGCCGGCCACCGAGCAGTGCGAGGGCCCGCCGCCCGCGGGCATCGACGACCCCGGGGTCGTGACGCTGCCGTCGACCAAGAACAAGCCCAAGGGCAGGTCGAAGGCGAGTCCGCTCTGCGTAGGCGCCGGCGCCGGGGTGACGTGCGTGGCCGGCAACGGCCGGCGCACCGCGGGCGGCAACGGCAAGGTCAGCCACAAGGGCTGGCCCGCGGTGAGGACATCATCTGGGGCGACGAGTACCTGCATCCCAACGGGCCTCAGCAGCGCGACACGATGAGCGGCGGCGCGGGCGACGACTGGATCTACACCAGCCACGGCACGAACACGGTGAGCGCCGGCACCGGCCATGACACCGTCTACGCCTACTACGGCCACGGCACCGTCGACTGCGGCGCGGGCAACGACATCGTCTGGATCCGCCGCCTCGCCGTCAACCAGCACTACAAGCTTCGCAACTGCGAGCGCCAGGCGCAGCTGTAGGGCCTACGGCTCGATCAGTCCGCGCCGGATCGCGTAGCGCACGAGCTCCACGCGGTCGCGCATGCCGAGCTTGCGCAGCAGGTTGCCGCGGTGGGACTCGACGGTCTTGGCGCTCAGATGCAGGATCTCGCCGATCTCCTTGTTCGTGTGCGCCTCGGCGATCAGCTTCAGCACCTCCTGCTCGCGCGGGGTCAGCGGCTCGACCGGGCCGGTCGAGCCGTCGGCCATCCAGGCGCGGATCAGCGAGCGCTCGGCGGCGTTGGTGAGAAACGACTCGCCACGGTGGACGGCGCGGACCGCGTCGACGAGGTCGTGGTCGGCCTCTGACTTGAGCACGTAACCCGAGGCGCCGGCCTTGAGCGCTTCGAACAGATAGCGCTCGTCGTCGTGCATCGACAGGATCAGGACGCTGATTGCCGGCGCCTGGGCGCGGAGCTCGCGCGCGACCTGCAAGCCCGTGAGCTTGGGCATCGCGACATCAAGGATCGCGACATCGGGCCGCGTGGCCAGCGCGTGGTGCAGCGCGTCGGCGCCGTCGGCCGCTTCGGAGACGACGTCCATGTCGGGCTGGCGGTCGAGCAGCGCCCGCAACCCGCCGCGGACGATGCCGTGGTCGTCGGCGATCAGCAGTCTCATAGCCGCAGCTCGATCGTCGTGCCCTCGCCGGGCTTGGAGTGCACCTCCAGCCAGCCGCCGGCCAGTCGCGCGCGCTCGCGCATCCCGGTCAGCCCGAGCCCTCCGTCGCGCCCTGGGCCGGTGAAGCCACAGCCGTCGTCGGCGATCCGCACGAGCGGGCGGCCGTCGTCGCGCGCAAGCTCGACGCGGACGCCCTGCGCGTCGGCATGGCGCGCGACGTTCGACAGCGATTCCTGAACGACGCGGTAGACGACGAGCTGGTCCTGCGCGTCGAGCGGGCCGAGGTCCGCGGCGACGCTCAGCGTCGTCGGCGTTCCGGTCTGGTGGGAGAACTCGTCCACGCGCGAGCGCAGCGCGGCCTCGAGGCCGTGGTCGTCGAGGGTGGCGGGGCGCAGCTCGCGGGCGAGCGACAGCAGCTCGGCCATCGCCTGCGAGGCGGCGTTCTGGATCTCGTGGAGCTCGGCTTGGAGCGCGGGCGGGGCGTCGGGCTCGATCGCGCGCAGGCGCAGCAGGACTCCGGTCAGCGCCTGGTTGACCTCGTCGTGCAGATCGCGGGCGATGCGGGCGCGCTCGGCCTCCTGGGCGTGAAGCACCGCCGCCGACGTCGCCGCGCGCTCGTCCTCGAGGCGCGCGAGCATCCGGTTGAACGCGTCGTGCAGCCGCCGCACCTCACGCGAGTCGTCGCGCGAGACGGCGACGCGCGTGCCCGGCCGCGCGACGTCGACGCTCTCCATCGTCGCCAGCAGTTGCTCGAGCGGCGCGAACCGCCGGCGCAGGACGACGCCGTTGACGAGGACCGTCGCCAGCACGGCGGCGGCCAGGATCAGCGCCTGGCGCTTGCCGTTGGCCGAGTCGAAATGCAGCGGCGTCACGGTCGAGGCAGCGATCACCGTCGCGGCGATCAGCAGCGAATTGATGGCGAGGATCTGGCTGACGAGGGCGTGTTTGCGCATTACGGGGCCGTCCGACAAATGGGGTCCTCACCCCATAGTCGGCAGCTAGCCCCGAGTCGATAATCAGCTTGCAGCAAGCGAAACGCCCCCACCGAGCCTGTAGTTCACCGCCGCCAGCGTCGGTCACCGGGTTCGGCACGACCATCAGGAACGGACCCCGGCGTGCTTCGGCAGCGGAAAACGCCGGGGTCCGGGTTGGTTAACGGGACGTCTCCGAGGCGCTATACTTTCTGAAGCACGGTCCAATTCCGACCCGACTTCAGGGATTTTGCCATGAGCCTGTCCGGCAGTGAGTACGTCAAGAAGATCCGCTCCTCGATCGACGAGGTCGATCCGTCTGAGGTCCACCCGCTTCTCGGCAACGGGGTGGCGATCATCGACGTGCGCGAGATCGACGAGTTCTCGGCCGGTCACCTGCCCGGGGCGAAGCTGATTCCGCGTTCGTACCTGGAGACGCGGATCGACAACGCGGTGCCCGATCGCTCTCAGCGGGTGATCCTCTACTGCGCCAGTGGCCAGCGCTCGGCGCTGGCCGCCCATACCCTGACCGAGGAGCTCGGCTTCGAGCACGTCGAGTCGATGACCGGTGGCATCACGCTGTGGAAGGACCGCGGCTATGAGGTCGACGTCCCGCGCTCGTTGACCGCCGAGCAGCGCGATCGCTACAGCCGCCACATCCTCGTTCCCGAGGTCGGCCTCGAGGGCCAGCTCAAGCTGCTTGACGCCAAGGTCCTGCTGCTCGGCGCCGGTGGTCTGGGCTCGCCGACCGCGCTGTACCTCGCCGCGGCCGGCGTCGGCACGATCGGCATCGTCGACGACGACGTCGTCGACCTGTCGAACCTCCAGCGCCAGGTCATCCACACCACACCCGGCGTTGGCACGCCCAAGGTCGACTCGGCCGAGGCCGCGATCAACGCGCTGAACCCCGACGTCAACGTCGTCAAGTACAAGACGCGCATCGATGCCTCGAACATCATGGAGATCATCGAGGGCTACGACATCATCGTCGACGGCGTCGACAACTTCCCCACGCGCTACCTGCTCAACGACGCCTCGGTGCGGCTGAAGATCCCCGTCGTCAGCGCCGCGATCCTCGGCTTCGAGGGTCAGCTCTCCGTCTTTGCTCCGTATGAGGGCCCGTGCTACCGCTGCCTGTTCCGCCAGCCGCCGCCGGCCGAGCTCGCTCCGTCGTGTGGCGCCAACGGCGTGCTCGGCGTCCTGCCCGGGACGATGGGCTTGCTCCAGGCGACCGAGGTCATCAAGCTGATCACGGGCTCCGGCGAGCCGCTCATCGGCCGGCTGCTGATGTACGACGCGCTCGAGGCGAGCACGACCGAGCTGAAGGTCCGCCGCGATCCCGAGTGCCCGATCTGCTCGCGCGAGCCCGACTCGATCTCCGACGACGAGATGGGCGTCTTCCCGGACTACGAAGCGTTCTGCGCCGCCGCAGGCTAGGGTCCTGCGCCATGGCCACGATCCGCATTCCCCCGGTTCTGCGTCCCTCGGTGGGGGGCGAACGCGAAGTCAGCGCCGACGGTGCGAACGTGCGTGAGGTTCTCGAGGCGTTGGTCACCGCTCATCCTGAGACGCGTGACCAGATCTTCGGCGGTGAGGGCGACCTCAACCGCTACGTCAACGTCTACCTCAACGACGAGGACGTTCGCGTCCTCGACGGCCTGGACACCACCGTGGGCGAGAGCGACTCGCTCGTGATCCTGCCGGCCATGGCCGGCGGCTGAAAACCAGAGTTCGGGAGGCGCCATGGCGCTACATAGCCAGGTAGACGCGGAGAAGGCGAATGCCACCGTCGACATCCATCCTCACCACGCCAACTCGGGTGCCTATGAGGTCCCGCGCTGGAAGATGGCCGACGCTGAGATCCATCCCGACGCGGCGTACCAGATCATCCACGACGAGCTGATGCTCGACGGCAACTCGCGGCTCAACCTGGCCACGTTCGTCACGACGTGGATGGAGCCTCAGGCCCGCGCGCTGATCGCCGAGACGCTCGACAAGAACATGATCGACAAGGACGAGTACCCGCAGACCGCGGAGCTCGAGAACCGTTGCGTCAACATGCTCGCCGACCTCTGGGGCGCGACCGCGGACGGCAACGCGACGGGCTGCTCGACGACCGGTTCCAGCGAGGCCTGCATGCTCGCCGGCATGGCGCTCAAGCGCCGCTGGCGCACTCGGACCGGCGGTGACAAGCCGAACATGGTCATGGGCGCCAACGTCCAGGTGTGCTGGGAGAAGTTCTGTCGCTACTGGGAGGTCGAGTGCCGCCTCGTCCCGGTCACCGAGGACGCGCTCTTCCTGACGCCCGAGGGCGCGGCCGCCGCGTGTGACGAGAACACGATCGGTGTCGTCGCCGTGCTCGGCTCGACGTTCGACGGCAGCTACGAGGACGTCGCCGGGATCGCCAAGGCCTTGGACGACCTCGCCGCCAGGGGTGGGCCCGACGTGCCGCTGCACGTCGACGGAGCGTCCGGTGGCTTCATCGCTCCGTTCCTCGATCCGGATCTGCTGTGGGACTTCCGCGTCCCGCGGGTCGCTTCGATCAACGCCTCGGGCCACAAGTACGGCCTCGTCTACCCGGGCGTCGGCTGGGTCGTGTGGCGTGACAAGGAGTGTCTGCCCGAGGACCTGATCTTCCACGTCGACTACCTCGGCGGCGACATGCCGACGTTCGCGCTGAACTTCTCACGCCCCGGTGCGCAGGTCGCGGCGCAGTACTACACGTTGCTACGCCTGGGCAAGGAGGGCTACCGCCGCGTTCAGCAGACCGCGCGCGACACGGCGATGTGGTTGTCCGAAGCGATCTCGCAGGTCGAGCCGTTCGAGCTCGTCTCCGACGGTGGCCAGCTGCCGGTGTTCGCGTTCAAGGTCAAGGACGGCACGCCGTTCTCGGTCTACGACGTCTCCGAGACGATCCGCGGGCGAGGCTGGACGCTCCCGGCCTACCCATGCCCCGAGGGCATGGAGCACGAGTCGATCCTGCGCGTCGTCGTACGCAACGGCTTCAGCCACGACCTGGCCGAGTTGCTTGTCGCCGACCTCGTACGCACCGTCGAGCGCCTCAACGGCGAGCACGCCGACGAGGCGTCGCGGGCGAGCTTCCACCACTAGGAGGTCCGTCGGGCTACAACGAGCTGCGGTACGTCGTCCGCTCGCAGCCGGTGAGCTTGTAGAGCTTCTCGCTGCGGTGGCTGAGGAAGACGAGGTCGTTGCCCGGGCCGCAGTCGATCGATCCGGACCCGTAGTGGGCGTGGATCTCGTCGCTGCCGGCGCCGGCGTCGACGGTGTTGAAGCCGTGGCTCGTGTAGATGAAGTCCTTGCCGTCGCCGCCGTCGATGCGGTCGTGCTGGCCGAGCGGCTGGTTGTTGGGCTGTAGGTCGCCCCACAGGACGTCAGACGCGCCGCTGCCTTCGAGCGTGTCGCTGCCGTGCTGGCCGAGCAGCTCGTCGCTCTTCGACGTGCCGATCAGATGTGATCCACCGGGCTTCGCAAATCGCACATGACCGCCGGGGATCTTCGGCCAGCCCTTGTGGCTCGCCTTCCCGCCGTACGCGACCATGGTGGTCGCGGTCAGCGCGAAGAGGACGACGAGGAACCCGAACGAGGCACGGCGGTAGCTGAGCACGCGCGGGAGCGTACCGGCCCGGACCGCCGGTGGAGTCAGGGGTGGCCCGGCCCGCACCCAGGGTCGCTATCCTTTGTAAAGCAATGGGTCTACCGCCTCTGCAGAACAAGCCGTGTGGCGGGCGCTACGGCGACGTCATCCAGGCGATCGGCAACACGCCCCTGATCGAGCTCAAGCGCCTGTCGCCCAAGCCGGGCGTGCGGATCTGGGCCAAGATGGAGTCGTTCAACCCGACCGGGTCGGTCAAGGATCGCGTCGCTCGCGCGCTGATCGCCGACGCCGAGGAGAAGGGGCTGATCGGCCCCGACCAGACGATCCTCGAGCCGACCTCGGGCAACACCGGCATCTCGCTGGCGATGATCGCCAAGCACAAGGGCTACAAGCTCAAGGTCGTCATGCCCGAGAACGTCACGCCCGAGCGCACCCAGCTGCTGCAGATGTACGGCGCCGAGATCGTCTACAGCCCGGGCGACCAGGGCTCCAACGGCGCGGTTGCTCTGGCGGTCGAGCTGGCCAAGGATCCGCAGTACTACATGCCCTACCAGTACGGCAACCCGGCCAACCCGCTCGCCCACTACAACGGCACCGCGCCCGAGATCCTCGACGAGCTGGACGGTGACATCACCGCCTTCGTCGCCGGGCTCGGCACCGGCGGCACGCTGATGGGCAACGGGCGACGCTTCAAGGAGGAGCTCGGCGACGCGGTCAAGATCGTCGCGGCCGAGCCCATGCAGGGCGAGCCGGTCCAGGGCCTGCGCTCGCTCGACGATGGCTTCATCCCCGAGATCATCGATATCTCGCTGCTCGACCGCAAGATCTTCGTCACCAACCGTGACGCGATCATCTGGACGCGCAAGCTGCTCGACGAGGAGGGCGTGTTCGCCGGCGTCTCGAGTGGGGCGATTGCCTCGATCGCCGTGCGCATCGCCTCGGAGCTCGATGAGGGCAACGTCGTTTTCATCGTGTGCGACGATGGGTGGAAGTACCTGTCGTCGGGGATCTACACCAAGTCCGTCGACGAGATCGCGAACCTCGATTCCACCGTCTGGTGGTGAGCAGGAGATCATGTTTCCCAACGTCGGACCAGTCGAGCTGGGCCTCGTCCTTCTGATCGCCCTGATCGTCCTCGGTCCCAAGAAGCTGCCCGAGGTCGGGCGCTCGGTCGGCAAGGGCCTACGCGAGTTCAAGGAGTCGCTGGACGGAAGCCTGCACGGCGACGAAGACGAGGCGGAAGTCGACAAGATCGGCCTCGGCCCCGAGTAGTTGCCAGCGCGTGCGGATCGCCCCCCAACTTCTCGAGGCGGTGATCGAGCACGCCCGGCGCGACGCGCCGAACGAGTGCTGCGGCGTGATCGCGATCCGCGGCTCCGATGCGGTGGCGGTCCACGAGCTCGAGAACACCGAGGACAGTCCACTGCGCTTCGCCGTCGACGGGCTGGCGCTGTTCACGTTGATGACCGCGCTCGAGGACGACGGGCTCGAGCTCGGCGCGATCTACCACTCGCATACGCGCTCGGCGCCCTACCCGTCGCAGACCGACATCAACTTCGCCAAGCACTGGCCCGGGGTCGAATGGCTGATCGTCGGCCTCAAGAACGACGAGCCCGAGGTCCGCAGCTACCTCATCTCCGGCGCGGACGTGACCGAGGTCCCGTTGGCCGATGGAGGCTGAGCCACTGGTCTGCCCGCAGTGCGGGCTGGCCCACGACTCCGAAGAGCGCTTCTGTGGCCGGTGTGGGATGCCGCTCGTTCTGGCCGGCTCGCTGGGCGTCGATCAGAAGGTCTCCGAGCGCCACGAGTGGGCGCGCAAGATCAAGCCGCAGTACGCCGACGGCGATCTCGTCCGGGTCATCGGGGCCAAACATCAGGCCGAGGCCGAGTTCATCCAGGGCCTGCTGCTGGAGGAGGGCATCCCGTCGCTGATCAAGCGCTCGCGCGGCTTCGACGTCCCCGACATGCTCGCGGGCGGTGGGCGCGACCTGCTCGTCCCGCGTTCGGGCCTCGCGGCGGCGCGTGATGTGTTGCTGCAGGCGGAGATCCTGTCGACGGACGCGGCTCCGTCGCCGGTCGACTCGCCGCTGCGGATCATCGCCGGGATGGTGGTGGCGTTCCTCGTGTTCGCCGCGCTGCTCGGCGTCCTGCACTGGGCCTAGATGGTTGATTCCACCATCTAGGTCGGCCCGCCGGCGGCGAGCCGGCTGAGGTGCACCCGCCACTCGCCCTGGATCGCGTCGACGTCGCGTCCGCGGAAGGCGCGGACCAGCGCGCGCTCGGGGCCGCCGCTGGCCGGCAGCTCGCACGCCAGCTTGACCGCCGCCTCGACGCCTTCGACGCGCGCGAGCAGGTCGTAGATCGTGCCGCCGAGCAGGTAGGCGTCGCGCGCGCTCGGCGGGAACGATGGCTTGGAACCCTCGTGCAAGCGCCGGGAGATCGCGGGGCGCGTGTGCTGGACCTGGCCGGAGAAGTACTGGCCGGCGCCGGTCGGCAGCCACGCCCAGCGCAGATAGCGCAGCAGCCGTCGGGGGCGAAATGGCGGCGGGAGCCTCGGGTTGTTGGCGCCGACCACGAGCTGGGCGTAGAGGGCGGCGGGGGCGAGCAGCATCATGTCGAGCGAGCCCTCGACGTTCGAGGCGCGCTCGCGCATCAGGCGCGGCGGCAGCACGTGGAGTTCGTGCTCGGAGAAGCCACCGACGAGGTAGCGCCGCGAGGCCGGTGCTGACAGCCGGCGCAGCAACGGCAGGTAGGGCTGCGACAGCGTCAGCGCGGCGGCCGTCGGATGGACGACGAGGCCGACGTCGTCGGGCACCATCGGAAAGACGGCGACCATCGTCTCGTGGGTTGCCTCGAGCAGCGCCAGCAGCTGCGCGACGTCGTCGTCGTCACTGAGCTCGTGTCGAGCGTGGAAATGCGGCGAGGTGGTGTCGACCCACGGCACGGGCGGCGCCCGTGGGGGCTAGACCAGTGCGGGAACGTTGCCGGCGACGATGCCGGTGATCTCGTCACGCACGCGGTCGAACTCCTCGTCGGAGAGCACCGGCGTGCCCTCGAACGGAAGGTCGCGGTACAGCTCGAGGAACGAGCGACAGCCGGCGTACTCGTCGCGGACCTTGACGGTGACCGGACGCGGGATCCGGTACGTGCGTAGGAGCAGCACGTTCAGCGGGTGACGGCGCTTCCACGCCAGGCGCTTCTCGGCGTAGTCGGGCGTCCACACGTAGTAGGGCGAGAGTGCGTCGACCGTGCGCGGGTCGTCGATCGTCCAGTGCTCGGCGACCTCGGCCCAGGCGCGGATGCGAACGCGGTCGGGCTGCTGTACTCCGCCGTCGCGTAGCAGCGCGTGGGGGTGGGGCTCGCCATCGCCCCACACGCCCTCTTCGAGCGCGCGGCGCAGCTCGGGCTGGTGGGACTCGCGCACGAGATCGTTGCGCTGGTGATCGAAGGTCGGATACAGGAAGAAGCGGTCCTGCTCAAGCTCGAAGTGCTTCTCTGGTTCACGGATGCCGCCCTTACGTAGGGTGACAAGCTGCTCGCCCTCGGCAAGCGCGCGGACGGTGACCGCCCATTCTTTGAATGCGATTGGCATATTCCCTGAGCCCAGTGAGAAGGGTCTGAAGACGTTAGAAATCCCGCGCAAGGGACCGCAGTTAGGCGATCCGTGCGGCGGGACTGGGGCATTGTCCCAAACTCTGACGGAAATCCCAAATCTACCCGGTTTTGCAGGGAGTTTTCAGCGGTTCTCACTCGGGGGGCGCCGAGAGGCGCCGTCCGGCGAGCCCTTCGAAGGCCTCGAGGACGGCGGCGAAGTCGTCATCGCCATGGCCGCGCCCGACCGCGGCGACCAGCGCATCGCGGGCCAGCGCGGCGGACGGGAACGGCACCCCGTAGGCCTGCGTCTCCTCGAGGCACAGGCGCACGTCCTTGAGCATGTGCTCGGTCTTGAACAGCGTCGTGTAGTCGTGTCTGCGCATCGGCCCGGCCTTCAGTGTCAGCATCGTGCTCGCCCCGGCGCCGGTCGACAGCACCGCAAGCAGCGCGTCGAGATCGAGGCCCTGGGCATCGCCGGCGATCAGCGCCTGGGCGAGCGTCGAGGCGTTGGACGCCGCGACGGCGTTGCTGATCAGCTTGATCGCCTGTGCGCTGCTCACCGGCCCCGTATTGACGATCAGCGCGCCCATCACCTCGAGCAACGGTCGCGCGCGCTCGACGTCGGCGGGGGTGCCGCCGATCATGATCGTCAGCGTCCCGTCGCGCGCCTTGGGCGAGGACCCGGTCACCGGCGCGTCGCAGAATGCGATCCCGCGCTGCGTCAGCGCGGCGGCGATCTCGCGGCTGTCGGCCGGCGCGATCGTCGTCATGTCAACGAACAGCATCCCGTCGCGCGCACCGTGGACCGCTCCGTTCTCGCCGAGCAGGACGTCCTTGACCTGGGCGCCGTCGACGACCATCGAGAAGACGACGTCCGACGCCGCGGCGACCTCGGCCGGGGTGGCGGCAACGGTCGCGCCGTGCTCGGCCGCCCACGCGTCGGCGGTCGCCCGTGTGCGGTTGTAGACCGTCAGCTCATGTCCCGCCCGGCGCAGGTTTGCCGCCTGCAACGAGCCCATGATCCCCAATCCGATCCACCCGATGTTCGCCATCGGCGGGATCCTACGCGGGGTCGATTGCGGGCTCCCGGTCCATGCCGAGGCGGTGGGCGAGCGCGGCGGCTTCGGTCCGGCTGCGCACGTCGAGCTTGGCGAGGATCCGCGAGACGTGGACGCTCGCGGTCTTCTCGGCCATGTACAGGGCGCCGCCGATCTCTCGGTTCGTCGCGCCGGCGGCGACGAGCGCGAGCACCTGGCGCTCGCGCGGGGTCAGGCCGAACGGGTCGCTGTCGATCGCCGGTTTGCCACCCGGCGGGGTCGTCTCGGCGTTCCAGGTGATGCGTCCGCGCGCGGCGAGGCTCCGCGCCTCACGCTCGAGCCAGCACTCGTCGTTCTGGCGCGCGCTCTCGAACGCGGCGCGCAGCGGCTCGACGGCATCGTTGCGGCGGCCGTCGGCGATCATCGCTTCGGCGGCGCGTACGCGCGCGCTGCTCGCCTCGCCGCTGCGACCCAGCGCGTCAAACTGCGCGGCGGCGGCGAGGTGCTGTTCGGCGCCCGCGGTTGCGGCTGCCGCCCGCGCCGCCTCGGCTGCGGCGAGGGTCGCGAAGGCGACCTCGACGGGGCGCGTGGCGCGGGCGAGGCGCTGGGCGAGGGTGGCCAGCTCGGCCGCGCGCTTGATCGCTGCCTGCTCGTCGTCGGCGCGGCCCAGGTCGCGCGCCCGCTGCGCCCTGTGGGCGGCGACCGTCGCGCCCATGGCCGCTACCGGAACCACGCGGATCGCATCGTCGTGCAGGCACTCGAGCGCGTCGTCGACGGCGCCGGCCGCGGCTTCGAGCTCGCCGCGGCGCAACAGCGCGTCGGCGCGCAGGCAGCCCAGCGGACCGAAGAACTGCGGCTGGCGGCTCGGCTCGGCGATCTCGCGCGCGTCCTCGAGCAGCGCGAGCGCCTCATCGACGTCGTCGTCGGCCAGCGCGAGTCGTGCCCGGCGCAGGTTGACGTTGACGCGCAGCGTCCCGGTCGTCGGCTGGTCGTGGCCGCGCATCGCCGCGCGAGCCTGGGCGATCTGCCCGACGTCGGCAAGTGCCTCGACCGTGAACAGGTGCAGCCAGCGGCACGGCACCGGCGCCCACGCGACGACGCCGATGCCCTCCTGCGCGACGGCGAGCGCCTCGTCGCTGCGGCCGGCCAGATGCAGGCTGTCGGCAAGGTTGGTGTACGCGCTGGCGAGGGTGTCCGGGTCGCCGTCGGCCTGGGCGATCGCCTCGCGCAGCGTCCGTTCGCCCTCCTCCTCACGGCCGAGCGACATCAGCGCGGTGCCCTTGGCGTTGATCGCGCCCGCCAGCGACGACGCGTCGCCAGTCCCCGTTGCGGCCGCGATCGCCTCGTCGCCGGCGACAACCGCCTCGGCGAAGTAGGACTGCAGCATCAGCTGCTTGGCGCGGCGGGTCAGTAGGGCGCGGCGCTCGGGGCCGGGGTCGTCGGGCGCGAGCAGCGCCAGCCCCTCGTCGAGGATGTTCGACGCCTCGCGGGCATGCCCGAGGGCGAAGTGGGCACGCGAGAGCTGGTCCAGTGCGTCGGCCGCGCGGTGTGGTTCGGCCTTCGCGTCGATCGCGGCGACCGCGGCGGTCAGCAGGTGCAGCGCGCGCGGCCCGTCGCCGGCGTTGCGGTGGGCGACGCCCGCCTCGGCCAGCAGGCCGAAATGATCGGTTCCGGCGTGGGTCGCGGGGTCCGGAACCCGATCCCACAGCTCGAGCGCTCGTTCGAGCATGTCCGCCGCCTCGCCGTAGGCGTAGACGTGGATCGCCGCGTGCGCCGCCCGCGTCGAGGCTCGCAGCGCGGCGGGCTGGTCGCCGGCGGCGGCGTAGTGGCTGGCGACCGAGGTCGCGAAGTAGAGATCGGTCCGCGCATCGCCCCCCGCAAGGCGCTGCTCGAGCGCTGCCGCCATCGCCCGGTGGCGCTCGACGCGCTCGCCCGGCAGCAGGCCGTCGTGGATGACCTCGCGCAGCAGCGCATGACGGAAGCGGTAGACGCCGTCGTCGCGGGGGATGACGATCTGGCTGTCGATCGCCTCGCGCAGCGCCGCACGGAGCTCGGGCAGATCGAGCTCGATCGTCGCGGCGAGCAGCGGCTCGTCCGCGCGCTGCGCGCAGGCCAGGACTCCGAGCAGGGATTGGGTCGCCGGCTCGAGCCGCTCGACGCGCAGCAGCAGCGCTTCGCGCAGTGTCGGCGGTGCCGGCCCGCGGCCGTCGAGCCCTGCCGCGAGCAACTCCTCGGCGTACAGCGGGTTGCCCTGGCTGCGTCCGAACAGCCGATCGACGAGGTCGGCCGGGGGCGGCGCGCCGAGGATGTCGGCGAGCTGCTCGCGCAGCTCGTCATGGCCCAGCGGCTCGAGCTCGATGCGGCGCGCGCAAGGGTCGCGTTCGAGCTCGGCCAGTAGGGGGCGAAGGGGGTGGCTGCGATGGAGCTCCTCGGTCCGGTAGCTCAGCGCGACCAGCAATCGCTCGCCGATCAGGCTCGAGGCGAGGAACGGCAGGAAGCTGCGCGTCGAGCGGTCAGCCCAGTGGAGATCCTCGATGACGAGCAGCGTCGTCTGGTTGGCGGCGACGCGTTCGAGCAGAGCGAGCAGCGCTTCGAACAGGCGCCCCTGGGCGACGGGTGCGCCCTCGGTCGCGACGTCGCGCGGCGGCGTCCCGAGCTCGGGGGCGAGGCGTGCGAGCTCGCTGCGCAATGCAGGCGCGAGCTCGCTCAGCGCCGGATCGTCGGAGCGCGCGAGGCGCCGCAGCACGCCGACCAGCGGCGCGTAGGGGAGCTCGCCCTCACCGAGCGCGACGCAATCGCCGCGCAGGACACGGACCCCGTTGTCGGCCGCCTGGTGGCCGAGCTCCTCGAGCAGCCTGCTCTTGCCGACACCCGACTCACCCGCGACGAAGACGAAGGACGGCCGTCCGGCGGCGGCGTCGCCAAGCGCCGCGCAAAGCTCCGCGAGCTCGCTCTCCCGGCTGATCAGTCGGCTGCTGGTCATCCGCGCGGCCACGGCTCCAGTATTGCGCCCCGGACCCGCTGGTCTGGCGGAACGCGGCACGCCGGAGGAGATCCTGCTGGTGGGCCTGCGAGGCATACGGCGAGAGGCTGAACATGACGCTGCTCCTTCGGTCGGGTCTGAAACCACGACATGCAGGGTCGGCTACGCCGGGGGCGTGTACATCGGGTGGATGGTGCGGCGTGAGGGGTCAGACCCCTTACCTGGAGCGGGTACGGCCTTAGGGGCGGCCGAACCCGCCGCCTCCCGGCGTCTCGATCGTCAGCCGGTCACCCGGTTTGAGCACACCTGTGACCTTCGAGCCGACCGCGACTCCGTTGACCAGATTGCGCCCCACAGCGCCCGGCCCACCGCCCGCAACGCCCGGCGGCGCGTGCCTGCGGCGTTCGGTGATCAGCGAGTACGTCATCTCCTCCAGCGCCTGCAGCTCCCGCACCACGCCCTCGCCGCCACGAAACGCACCCGCGCCGCCGCTGCCCGGCCGCAGCGCATAGCGCGTGACCCGCAGCGGGAACTCGAGCTCAAGCGCCTCGACCGGCGTGTTCAGCGTGTTGGACATCGCGACGTGCACGCCGCTCGGCCCCGGCGCATCGGCGCATGCCCCCTGACCGCCGCCGAGCGTCTCGTAGTACGTGAAGGCGTCGTTACCGAGCGTCAGGTTGTTCATCGTCCCCTGACCGAGCGCACGGCCAAATGCGCCCAGGACGAGATCGGCAACACGCGAGCTCGTCTCGACGTTCCCGGCCGCGACCGCAGCCGGCGCGCGGGCGTTGAGCAACGTCCCCTCCGGCGCGATCACCGTGACCGGACGCTGGGCGCCGGCGCACGGGGGGATGTCGGGGTCGGTCAGGACCCGCACGGCGAACAGACAGGCCGACTGCGTGACGGCGAGGGGACAGTTGAGATTGCCGGCATCCATCCCGGCGCTGCCCGTGAAGTCGAGCGTCAGCGTGTCGCCGGCGACGGTCGCGCGGAGCACGAGCTCGATGTCGCCGCCGCGGCCTTCGAGCACGTCGCTGGCGTGGCGTGCGCCGTCGTCGAGTCCCGCCAGACACGCGCGCGTGCGCCGCTCGGCGTAGTCGGAGACCCCCGCCGTCGCACCCGCGAAGTCCTCGACGCCCAGCCGCGCGGCGAGCTCGCCGAGGCGTCGCACGCCGATCGCGTTGGCGGCGAGCTGCGCGCGCAGATCGGCGCGGCGCTGGGATGGGTTGCGCATCTGCGCGACGAGCTCGTCGATCGCGGCGACGTCGAGGACCCGTGGCGCGATGACGACGCCCTCCTCGGCGAGCGTCGTGGAGTCGGCCGGCATCGATCCCGGGACACGCCCGCCGACGTCGGCGTGGTGGGCGCGGCTCGCGGCGAACCCGATCAGCTCTCGCTGCGCGAACGCGGGTGTGATGACCGTGATGTCGGGCAGGTGGGTGCCGCCGGCGTAGGGATCGTTGAGGACCCACGACACTCCCGGGGCGTGGTCGCGCCGGGCGACCGCCCGGACCGCGGCGGGCATCGCGCCGAGGTGGACGGGGATGTGCTCGGCCTGCATGACCATGTCACCGGCCGGATCGAACAGCGCCGTCGAGCAGTCGCGGCGCTCCTTGATGTTCGCCGAGTGCGCCGAGCGCACGAGCACCGCGCCCATCTCGTCGCACGCCGCGCGCAGCGCGCCGGTCATGACCTGGAGGGCGATCGGGTCGAGGCTCACGTGACTCGCTCCATGACGTAGCCGCCGAGCGCTCCGGGCTGCGCCCGCCAACCGTCGGGGACGAGGAGCGTCGCCTCGCCGAGATCGACGACGGCGTACCCGGCGACCGTCTCGCCGGCCGACGGCCCGCCCAGCGCGACCTCCGGCCCCGGGTCGATCCCGGTCACGCGCAGGGTCACGAGCTGGATCTCGGTGTCGTCGCGGTAGCCGTAGCGCTCGTCGTGTGTGGCGGCGAAGTCGTCGCGCAGCTGCTGGGCGCTGCCGTCGGCCGCGACGTCGAGCTCGTGGGCCTGACCGATGTAGCGCACCTGTGCGGTCGCCTCGACGCGCGCTGGGCGACCGGGAAGCTCCGCTGCCAGCGCGCCGCGCAGGTGTCCGAGCACCGCGTCGTCGAGGCCCGCGCCGGTGAGCAGGACCGTCCGCTGCACATGGACACGGCGTGGCGCCGCCGCCAGCCCGAGCGCGCTCAGCACGCCGCCCGCTCGCGGCACGAGGACGCGCGCGATCCCGAGCTCGTCGGCGATTGCCGCGGCGTGCAGCGGGCCGGCGCCGCCGAACGCGAGCAGCGTGAAGGCGCGTGGGTCGACACCGCGCGCGATCGTCATCACACGCAGCGCGCGGACCATCTCGGCGTCGGCCACCCGCAGGATGCCACGAGCGCAATCCTCGGTCCTCAGGCGCAGCGCCCCGGCCAACGTCGCAACCGCCTCGCGCGCGGCATCGATGTCGAGCTCCACGCCGCCGGCCAGCGGCCCGCCGAGATGGCCGAGCACGACGTGCGCGTCGGTCACCGTCGCCTCGACTCCGCCCCGTCCGTAACACGCGGGCCCGGGCATCGCGCCGGCCGACATCGGGCCGACCCGCAGCGCGCCGCCCGCATCACGCCAGCCGATCGAGCCGCCGCCGGCGCCGACCGTCAGCACGTCGACCATCGGCAGCGCCAGCGGTCGTCCGCCGACCTCGCGGCCCGCCACGTCGCGGATCACGCCGCCCGCAACGACCGACACGTCGCACGACGTGCCGCCCATGTCGAAGCACAGGAGGTTGGGCTCGCCCGCGTGCTCGGCGAGCAACCCCGCCGCCGCGGCGCCACCGGCCGGCCCGCTGAGAACGGTCAGGGCGGCGTGCGAGGCGGCGAGATCGAGGTCGGCGAGGCCGCCGCTGGATTGCATGATCCGCGGAGCCGGCAGCCCGGCGTCGGCGGCCCGCGCCTCGAGGCGCCGCAGGTAGGCGCCGAGCAGCGGCGTCAGCGCCGCGTCGACCTCGGTCGTGGCCGCCCGTTCGTACTCGCGAAACGTCCCAACGACCGCGTGCGACAGCGACACTGCGACGTCCGGGCCGAGCCGCTCGCGCAGCGCCGCGCCGATCGCCCGCTCATGAGCGGGATGGCGATCGGCGTGCAGCAGGCAGACCGCGACCGCCTGCGGCTCGCAGGCCGCGACAGAGCCGACCAGAGCGTCGACTCCCGCGAGTGGCGTGACCACCCCGTCGGGTCCCATCCGCTCGTCGGCGCCAAAGCGTCGCGCGCGCGGAACGAGCGGCGCCGGATGGGCGGCACAGAGGCGGTAGAGGTCGGCGCGCGCCTGACGCCCGAGCTCGACGATGTCCTGAAAGCCGTCGGTCGTGACCAGCGCCGTGCGCGCTCCCCGACCTTCGAGCAGTGCGTTGGTCGCGACGGTCATCCCGTGGGCGAACTGCTCCACGTCGCCGGGCGCGCTCCCCGCGCGCTCCAGCACCGCCGCGACCGCGGCCATCACGCCCAGCGACTGATCCTCGGGCGTCGTCGGCACCTTGGCCGTCACGACGGCGCCGTCCGCGACCAGGACGGCATCGGTGAACGTTCCGCCGACGTCGACTCCGAGAATCATGGCGCCCACGCTACCGGCGCCCTGGGCTGCGCTCCTCCAGAAAGCTGTGGCCCTCCGTCGTTGCGACGCCGACGGAGGGCCGGGTGCTCCCCCTCCGGAAGCTAGGCGGCGATCAGGCCGGCTTCGACCTCTTCGGTCTCGGCCAGGTGCTGGTGCGACGGGCAGTACCCGTTGCGGGCCAGCGGCGTGCGCTGGCAGGTTGTTCCGCGGCGCGTCGTCGCGCGGCAGGGCAACGGCTGCCCCGAACCGTCGATGCCGTGGACGGGCAGGCGGGCGAGGTAGTCCTCGGCGCATGCGAGGTAGCGCTGGACGACAACCCAGACGCGCGGCTGCGCGGCCATCGGGAAGCAGGTGCGAATGTCGCTGAAGAGTGTGCGAGCCGGACGCGCGAAGTAGTGGCGGTCCGTGGCCAGACGCTGAATCGTCGATTCACAACTGCGAAGGACGTGCTCGTGGGCGGGAGTGCCCTGGCAGGTGACCTCGGGGTCGATATACGCCTGGATCTCGCGGTAAATGGCTCGGCTGAAGTGATACATCGGCGGTGGCTTCCTGACCTCTCTGTAGGTGGCTCCCGGTACTCCGATCAAGATGACGGGCACATGTGAAGACAAGGACACGACCGATGTTGAGTTCGGATTAAGCTTAAGGTTTCCTTTAGGTTCGTTCAGCTCCAGACAGCGAACGTGGGATTTCCAGCCTGAACGACGGTGTGATGGCCGTCGAGCGCGGGCTTCGTGTCCGGGTGGTCTATGCGAAAGTGGGCTCCGCGACTCTCTGTGCGCAGCAGCGCACACTGCGCGACGAGCCGGGCGAGCGGGTGCGGATGGTCGAGCAGGCGCGTCAGGCGTTCCGGGGTTCGTTCGATGCCGGCATCGGCCCACAGCGCCTGGCGCGTGCTCAGGTCAGGGACCTCGATCGGCTCGGGCTCGGGCGGGGCTCCCGCGTCGACGCCCGACTCGTCGAGCGCGGCCAGCGCGGCGCGGCCGCCCCAGACAAAGCACTCGCTCAGCGAGTTGGAGGCGAGGCGGTTGGCCCCGTGCAGGCCGGTGCACGACGACTCGCCGATCGCGTATAGGCCGGGCACGGTCGTCGCCCCGTCGAGGTCGGCGACGACGCCGCCCATGACGTAATGCGAGGCCGGGGCGATCGGTACGAGCTCGGTCGCCGGATCGAGCCCCGCCTCGCGTAGCGCGCCGACGACGTTGGGGAACTGCAGCGGGTCGATCGCGCGCATGTCCAGCCACACATTCGGCAGGCCGCTCGAGCGCATCTTGCGGTGGACGGCCAGCGTGACCTCGTCGCGCGGGGCGAGCTCATCGACGAAACGCTCGCCCGCGGCGTCGACGATCGTCGCTCCCTCGCCACGGATCGCCTCGGTGATGAGGAAACCCTCGCGGCCGGGGATGCCGGTGACCGCGGTCGGGTGGAACTGGATCAGCTCGAGGTCGGCGACCGCGGCGCCGGCGGCACGGGCGAGCATGATCCCGATGCCGACGGAGCCCGGCGGGTTGGTCGTGCGCGACCACAGCGCGGCCGCGCCGCCGGTGGCGAGCACGGTTCCTGGCGCCTGGATCGCGCGGCCGTCCTCGCAGATGACGCCGACGCAGCGACGATCCTTCGTCCAGACGGTCGCGGCGCGCGCCTGTTCGAGGACCTCGATCTTCGGGTCCTCGGCGACGACGGCTGAGAGCTGGCGCACGATCCGGCGGCCGGTCGCGCTGCCGCCGGCATGGGCAACGCGCCGCGCGCTGTGGCCGCCTTCGAGGCCGAGCGCGAGCTGGCCGCGGCGGTCGGCATCGAAGCGCACGCCGAGGCGTTCGAGCTCGCGCAGGGCGTGCGGGGCTTCGCGGCACAGGACGGTCGCGGCGCTGCGGCGCACCAGTCCGCGGCCGGCGATCTCGGTGTCGTGGCGGTGCCGGTCGGGCGAGTCATCGGCGGCGATCGCGGCGGCAACTCCGCCCTGAGCCCAGTACGACGCGGTGTTGGCCAGCGGCATCGCCGCGACGAGCGCGACCCGCGCGCCCTGCTGGGACGCGGTCAGCGCGCAGTAGAGGCCGGCGGCGCCGGCGCCGACGACGACGACGTCGGCGTGCAGCTGGGGAGCGGCCATCGGACCGTACGCTACTTGGATGATCATCTGGCGCCACGACTCGTCGGCCCGCCACGACACCGGCGGGCACCCTGAATCGATCGCGCGGATTGCGGCGATCGAGGCGGCGCTGTCTGACCGCGAGTGGCTCGGCGCGGAGGTTCGGGAGTCCGAGGCGGTCGATCTCGCGACGCTGCAGCGGGTCCATCCTCCGGGCTACATCGATGAGATTCGCGAGGCCTGCGCGCGGGGCGGGGGCCATCTGGATGCTGACACGGTGGTGTCGGTCGACTCCTACGAGGCGGCACTCCATGCCGCGGGCGGCGCGGTCGCGCTGGTCGACGCGTTGGTCAGTGGCGAGACGCGGGCCGGCGCATCACTGCATCGCCCGCCCGGTCACCACGCCGAGCGGGCGCGGGCGATGGGCTTCTGCCTGTTCGCGAACGTCGCCGTCGCGGCTCAGCATGCGATCGATGCCCACGGCCTGGAGCGGGTCCTGATCCTGGATTTCGACGTGCATCACGGCAACGGGACGAACGACATCTTCCACGCCGACCCGCGGGTGCTGTTTGTGTCGCTGCACGAGTGGCCGCTGTATCCCGGGTCGGGCGCGGCCGCCGATTGCGGCTCGGGCGCGGGCCTCGGCTACACCATGAATCTGCCGGTTCCGGCGGGCTCGGGCGACTCGGTCTGGTGCTCGCTGGTGGAGCACGTCGTCGCTCCGGCGGCGCGGGAGTATGCGCCGCAGTTGGTACTCGTCTCGGCGGGCTTCGACGCCCATGCCGACGACCCGCTCGCCGACTGCCTCGTGAGCGATGACGGCTTCGCGCTGATGGCGGGCACGGCGCGGCGGTTGGCCGATGAGTTCCACGTCGGGCTGGGCGTGGTACTCGAGGGCGGATATGACCTGGGCGCACTGGCGCGGGGTGTCGTGCGGGTGCTGGAGGTCGCCGGAGCTGTGGCGCCGCCGCCCGCGCCTGCGGACCTGGCGGTGCACCCGCTCGCCGTACGGTAGGGCGCTGGACAGCGGCGGCGAGGGGGTGTCGGGAACCGGGGCTCGTTTGTTCGATTCGCCGCGACGCTGCGGGCGCAGCGCTACCCGGTGGTCGAGGTGCGGGCCGGTGCGACAGGCGCCGTGACGGCGGGTGCGGTGATCGTCTTCGTCGTGGAGGTATCCGCGGTCAGCGACACGAAGGCGATGGCCAGCGCCGCGCCGGCGATCACGACGATCGCGACGAGCGCAGCGATCGGCAGTCGCCAGTTCGGTGTCGGGACCATGCGCGTCCGCGCGCCGGTGCCGCACTGCAGGCACCAGTCCTGCTGACGGGCGATCGGCGACCCGCACATCGGGCACGACGTGGTGGCGGCGCTCACGCCTGCGGTGGCGTGTCGGCGGCGGCTTCGGCCTCAGGCGCAGACACGGGCGCCGGCGTCCCGTTCTGTGGTGCCCCGCAGCGCTCGCAGAAGTGCGCGTCGGAGCCGTGGAGCGCGCCGCAGTTCGGACACGAGCTGATCCCGGGCTCGCGCAGGTCGTCGAACTCCCGTCGCTCGCCGAGGATGTGCTCGAGGGCGCGGCGTTCACTATCGAGTGCGTGCAGTGCGGCGAGCTTGGCGCCGAGCAACTCCTGGTTGGGCGAGCGGAAGCGGTATTGGTCGAACATCAGGCCGCCGAGGTCGCGGAAGCCGAGCTCGCGGGCGCGGCGCAGGTAACGAATGCGCCGGCGCATTCGTCCGCGGTCCTTGGATGACGGGCCTCGAGCCGGCGTGGACGGCGCGCCGGCCGGGGCAGGCGTGGGCGTCTCGGCGGCAGGACGGGCCGCGGCGACCTCTGCCTCGGCCACTTCCTCTGCCGCGTGCTGGGGCACAGCCTCCTCGACCACGTCGCGCCCGGACGCCCAGGCCCCAAACCGACGCAGCGAGCTGCGCGGCTCTGGCTCGTCCCGCGTGTCGGCGGGCGCTGCCGCTGGGTCGCTCTGGGCCGTCGCCTGCACAGCGGCGGCGGCCTCGGCGACCATCGTCGCCGGGTCAACGGCCGCCGCGGACGGTGGCGCAACGCTCGTGTCGAGCTCGGCGGCGATCGGCGTCTCAGCCGGTTCGTTGACCGCTTTGGTGGAATCGGTCGGCTGCTCTTCGGTGTGCCGACGGCGGATGCGTGGCAGCGGCGTCATAGCGAAAAGGCGCCCTCGTCGGACGCCGCGGCGAGTCTACCAGCGCCCTTCGCGGGAATTCGTGGGCAACTCGTCACACTCGCGTGTGGTTCCGGCACGCCCCGAAGCCGAGACTCGACCTCCTCACCCCACCGCATCAGAGGAGGCCCGAAATGGACCGCAGGATCGTTGAATACGTACGCCGCGCGGCGCAGCGCATCGCCGTTGCCATTCGTGGCGAGACCGGGCAGGGCACCGTCGAATACGTCGCCCTGATTCTGCTCATCGCCACCGTGATGACGGCCGTCGTGTTGACAAAGGGGCTCAACGCCTCGGGCATCGCCCACTCGATCGTCGGCAAGCTGAAGGATTCGATCGAACACGTCGGCACGAACTGAGTCTGAGTCGGCCTAGGATGGGGTCGATGTCGACCCCTTCGCTACCCCGCGATCGACCGATCGGCGTGTTCGACTCGGGCGTCGGCGGTCTCACCGTCCTCCACGAGCTGCTCGTGCGCCTGCCGCACGAGGACTTCGTCTACCTCGGCGACACCGCCCGCTTCCCGTACGGCGACCGCGCGCAGGACGAGCTCGAGCGTTTCTCCCTGCAGATCGCCGAAGAGCTGCTGCACCAGCACGCAAAGCTGATCGTCGTCGCATGCAACTCGGCGGCCGGCGCGGCGCTGCCCGCCCTGCGGACGAGGATGATGCAGACGACGCTCGGGGCCGACGTGATCGCGGTCGCCGGGCCCGAGGCGGTGCAGGCGGTCGAGGCGACCCACAACGGCCGCATCGGCCTGCTCGCCACGCCGGCCACCGTGGCCAGCGGCGCCTACGAGCGCGCGGTCGCCGCGGTAGACGCTTACGTCGACCTGACGAGTGTCGCCGCGCCGGAGCTCGCGCCGCTGATCCAGGCCGGCTCGACGTTCGACGACCGGCTCGTCGACACCGTGCGCTCCTACGTCGAGCCGCTGCGGTCCGCGCAGGTCGACACGGTTATCCTCGGCTGCACCCACTACCCGCTCGTGCGGCCGATGCTCCAGCGGATGCTCGGCCCGCAGGTCACGATCATCACCTCGGGCGGCGCGCTGGCCCGCCAGGTCGAGCATGCACTGCGCTCGCGCGATCTGTCGGCGACCCGCACCGGCGAGGGCGAATACCGCTTCCTGACGACCGGCGATGTCGACGCGTTCAGCGCCCAGGCGACCCGATTCCTGCAGATGCCGCTCGGCGAGGTCCGCCACGTCGAGCTGACAACCAACGAGGTCCCGGTCGCATGAGCCGCTCCTACGACCGTGCCGCCGACGAGCTACGCCCGACGACGATCGAGCCCGGCTTCGTGCGCACGGCAACCGGCAGCGCGCTGATCTCGATGGGGGAGACGCGGGTCATCTGCACCGCGTCGGCCGAGGAGCAGGTGCCGCGCTGGATGGCCGGGCGGGGCACCGGCTGGGTCACCGCCGAGTACGGGATGCTGCCCGCGTCGACGGGCTCGCGCAAGCAGCGCGACGCCACCCGCGGCCGCGTGGATGGGCGCACGACCGAGATCCAGCGGCTCATCGGCCGCTCGCTGCGCGGGGCGATCGACTTCAAGGCGCTCGGTGAGCGCACGATCTGGCTGGACTGCGATGTGCTCCAGGCCGACGGCGGCACCCGCTGCGCGTCGATCACCGGCGCCTACGTCGCGCTGGCGCTGGCGTGCGAGAAGCTGATCGCCGACGGCAAGCTCGAGACGACCCCGCTGACCGGCGCGATCGCCGCCGTCTCGTGCGGGATCGTCGACGGCGCCGCGCTGCTCGACCTCGACTACTCCGAGGACTCGACCGCCGAGGTCGACGCCAACGTCGTCATGACCGGCGACGGAGGCCTGATCGAGGTCCAGGCCACCGCCGAGCGGACGCCGCTTCAGCGCACCAATCTCGATGACCTGCTGACGCTGGCCGCCGGCGGCATCGGCGCCCTGCGAGTCCATCAGCAGGAGGCGATCGACGCGGGCCGCCCATGAGGCTCGTACTCGCCACCCGCAATGACCACAAGATCCGCGAGTTCGGCGGGATGCTGGCGCCGCACGAGATCGTAGCGCTGCCCGAGGAGATCGTCCTACCGCCCGAGACCGGCGCGACGTTCGCGGCCAACGCGCTCGACAAAGCGCGCGCCGCCGCCGCGGCGACCGGCACGACCGCGATCGCCGACGACTCCGGCATCGAGTCCGCGGCGCTCGGCGGCGCGCCCGGCGTGTACTCGGCTCGCTACGCCGGTGAGCATGCAGGCGACGGCGAGAACCTGGCCAAGCTGCGCGCCGAGGCGCCGGCCGGCAGCGCGCTGGCCTACGTCTGCGCGATCGCCTACGTACAGCTCGACGGCGTCGAGCAGGTCTTCGAGGGTCGCTGCACGGGGACGATGTCAGCGCAGGCACACGGCGACGGCGGCTTTGGGTATGACCCGATCTTCCTGCCCGACGACGACACCGCCGGCCGGACGATGGCTGAGCTGACGCCGGCACAGAAGGACGCGATCAGCCACCGCGGCCGCGCTGCGCAGATGCTCCTGCAATGGCTGGCCCAGCGATGAGCAAGCCGCGGACCAGCACGAGCACGATGCACGGCTCGGACCCGGTCAAGGTCCGTGGCGCGCTGCTGTCGATCATGTCGAACTCGTGCCTGATCCTGCTCAAGGTCGTGGCGGGCTCGGTCACCGGCTCGGTGGCGATCCTGACCGAGGCGCTGCACTCGGCGATCGACCTCGTCGCCTCGATCATCGCCTGGCTGTCGGTGCGCAAGGCCGACGAGCCTGCAGACGAATCGCACCCGTACGGGCACGAGAAGATCGAGGATCTGAGCTCGGCGATCGAGGGGATCCTGATCCTTGTCGGCTCGGGGGTCATCGCCTTCGAGGCGATCCGCCACCTCGTGATCGGCTCGCAGGTCCAGCGGCTCGGCTTCGGCATCGTCGTCGTGGCGATCTCGATCGTGGTCAACCTCGTCGTCTCCGGCGAGCTGCGTCGTCGCGCGCGGCGAACGTCGTCGCCGGCGCTCGACGCCGACGCGACGCACCTGCGCACCGACGTCGTCACGTCCGCCGGCGTGCTGATCGGCCTGGTGCTCGTACAGATCACGGGGGAGAGCTGGATCGACCCGGCCGTCGCGCTGTTGCTCGCCGGGGTCATCGCGTTCAGCGGCTTCCGGATCGTCTCGCGCTCGTCGCGAATCCTCGTCGACGAGGCGCTGCCGGCCGACGAGATCGACGCGATCCGCGACACCGTCCTCGCCTTCGGCCCCCGCGGCGTCGCCGGCTACCACAAGCTCCGGGCGCGCCGCGCGGGCGCCCGACGCTACGTCGACATGCACGTCCAGTTCCAGGACGGCACAACCCTTGAGGCGGCCCACGCCACCGCCCACCAGCTCCAGGACGCGATCCGCGAACGCATCGGCGGCGCCGACGTCCTCATCCACCTCGAGCCCGCCGACCGCGTCGTGCCGGGGACCGAGATCGTCCCTACGACGGCGCCCGCAGATTGATCGCCGCGCACGCCCCGACGGCCAGTGCGACCCCGGCGTAGCCCTGGTACCCCGACGCCAGCAGCAGCACCGATGTGACCAGACAGGCGAAGACGGTTACGAGCCACGCGATGCGGGAAAGCGACACGGGGCGCATTGTCGTGCACGGTGCCGACAGCCACCGTCCCGCGCGCAAGGTGCTCGATGGCGCAGCGCGGTCTGCCCGACGTCGTTGCTAGCGTCGCGGACCGATCACAAAGACTCCCAGGAGGACTCTGCATGACCAAAACTGAGGTCATCGACGAGGTTGCGCGCCGCGCAGACCTTGGCAAGAAGGAAGCCGGCGCCGCTGTTGACGCCCTGCTCGCGACCATCGAAGCGTCGCTCAAGAGCGGCGACGATGTGGCGTTCACCGGCTTCGGGAAGTTCCATGTCTCCCACCGCGGCGCCCGTCAGGGCGTGAACCCGCGTACCGGCGAGGCGATCCAGATCGCCGCGGCCAAGGTGCCGCGCTTCACCGCTGGCTCCGGTCTCAAGAAGGCGATCAAGAGCTGACGTCCGACGCCGCGTTCGGCGCTCGGCTGGCGGAGCAGGTAGCCCGCCGCGAGTCCCAGGTTGTCCTGGGACTCGATCCTGATCCCTCACGGCTGTGGCCGGCGGCGGTCGCTCAGGCGCCCGCCGCCGGCTCACCCACGCACCGTGCCGCGGCCGCGGTGATCGCCCATTGCCGGGCGGTCATCGACGCCGCCGGCCCGGCGTGTGCGCTGATCAAGCCGCAGCTCGCGTGCTTCGAGCGCCTCGGCGCCCCCGGCCGTGACGCGCTGACCGCGGTGGTCGAGCACGCCCACGACGCCGGCCTGATCGTTCTCGCCGACGGCAAGCGCGGCGACATCGACGTCACGAACACCGCCTACGGACAGGCCCTGTTCGGAGGCATCCCTTCGCCCTTTGGTGACATCCCCGGCCTTCAGGCCGACGCGTGCACCGCGTCGCCGTACATGGGCATCGACACGCTCCAGTCGCTGTTGGTGGCGGCTCGCGCGCAGCAAGCTGCCATCTTCGTTCTCGTGCGCACGTCCAACCCCGGCGCAGCCGACATCGAGGATCTCGAGCTCGCCGCCGGCGGGCCGCTGTGGGAGCGCGTGGCCGTGATCGTCGACGAGCTCGGCGAGGGCGAGCCGCTCGCCGACGTCGGCGCCGTCGCCGGCTCGACCGCGCCCGAACACCTGGCCCGGATGCGCGAACTGATGCCGCGTGCCCCGTTCTTGTTGCCCGGGATCGGCGCCCAGGGCGGCCAGGTGCAGGACCTCGCGCCGGCGTTCGCCCCCGGCCGGGCGGGCGGTCTGGTCAGCGCTTCACGGTCGATCGTCAACGCCGGCGAGAGCACCGGAAGCGGCCCGGCGACCGCCGCCCGGGCCGAGGCCGAGCGGCTTCGCGCCCTCGCATGGGCGCTTGCGTAGTGGGCCCGATGAGCCCGCCGTCCGTACGATGCGCCCATGCGCAAGGCCCTGGCCCGCATATTCGCCGTGCTCGCCATCGCCGTCTGCGCCGGGGCGATCTACTCCGTGGTGCACGCGAACTTCCTGACCGACGACAAGACGAAGACGGCGAAAACAACCTCGTCGAAGGCCAAGAAGCACAAGACGGTCACGGTGCACACCGTCTACGTGGTCAAGAGCGGCGACACGCTGTCGGGGATCGCTCACAAGCACCACGTCACGGTCGAGAAGATCAAGGCGCTCAACGTGTCGCTGGACGATCACGGGCTTCAGCCCGGGCAGAAGATTCATCTGCGGTGAGGCGCGCGGTTGCGGCGCTGGGTGTGCTCGTCGCGCTCGGCGCCCTGTTGATCGCCGCCGCGCCGCCCGCGCTGGCGGCGAGGGCGATCGCCCATCCGCCGACCGCACCCGAGATCCAGGCCCCTGAGGCGATCCTGATCGAGCCAGTGACCGGGGACGTGATCCTCGCGCGCCGGGCGTTCGTGCGCCGCCCGATCGCCTCGACGACGAAGATGATGACCGCGCTGGTCACGCTGGAGAACGCCTCGCTGCACCGCACGTTCACCGCCGTCAACTATCAGGGCCAGCCGGCCGAGTCGGTCATCGGCCTGCGCGCCGGCGAGAAGATGAAGGTCGCCGACCTCGTCCGCGGGCTGCTCGTCGCCTCGGCCAACGACGCCGCCGCGACGCTCGCGGTCGGGGTTGCCGGCTCGCGCTCGCATTTCGTGCGGCTGATGAACAAGGAGGCCACGCGCCTCGGCCTGACGCACACCCACTACGCCAACCCAGTCGGGCTCGACGAGTCCGGCAACTACTCGAGCGCCTCGGATCTCGTCAAGCTCGCGCTCGTCGTGCGCAGCCACGACTTCCTCCGCCGCACGACGAACATGGGCCATGTGACGCTGCAGACCGGCGATCACCCGCGCAAACTGACCAACGTCAACGACCTGCTCAACAAGGTCTCCTACGTCAACGGCGTCAAGACCGGCCACACCCAGCTCGCCGGCTACTGCCTCGTCGGCTCGGCGACGCGCGACGGGATCACCGTCGTCAGCGCGGTGCTCGACGATCCGTCGGAGGATGCGCGCGACAGGGACACGCTGGCGCTGCTGCGCTACGGGCTGGCGCTCTACCACGTGATCACGCCGGTCAAGCGCGGCGCGGTGTTCGCCCATGCCGCCCTCACCGATCGATCGACGATCGCGCGCCTCGTGGCTGAAGGCACGGTGCGGCGCACCGCTCGGCGCAGCGAGGAGATCACGACGACGGTCGTCGATGCTCCGTCATCGATCGAGGGCCCGCTGGCGGCCGGGGCACAGGTCGGCACGATCGAGGTTCGCCAGCGGGGTCTCGTCGTTGCCCACGTGCCGCTCGTGACCACCGCGGCGATCGCGGCGCCGACGTTCACTCAGAAGGCATCGCACTATTTGAGCCACCATTGGTCACTGCTCGTGCTGCTCGCCCTGGCGGTCTGTACCGTGTACCTCGTGCTGTGGCGGCGTCGAGTTGCCAAGCGCCGCCGACGCCGCCAGTCAGCAGAGACCGGGATCGCATGATCATCACCGTCACGCTCAACGCCGCGATCGACAAGTCGCTCTCGGTCCCGAACTTCCGCCTCGGCCGGCGCCACCGGACCGTCGACCAGACGACGATGGCCGGCGGCAAGGGCGTCAACGTCGCGCGCGGGCTCAAGGCGCTCGGACAGCCGGTGATCGCGACCGGGTTCGCCGGTGGGCCGACCGGGACGCGGATCGTCGAGCAGCTCACGGCCGAGTCGATTCTCAACGACTTCGTGCGCATCGGGGAGGAGTCGCGCACCAACACCGCCGTGCACGATCCGACCAACGGCCAGCAGACCGAGATCAACGAGCGCGGCCCGCGGGTCACCGAGTCTGAGCTCGACCTGTTCCGCGACAAGCTGATGTACCTCGCCCGCGGCGCCGACATCGTCGTCTTCGCCGGGTCGCTGCCGCGCGGCGTCGACCTCGAGATCTACGGCGCGCTGATCCGCGACCTGCGCAAGCTCGACGTGCAGATCGTCGTGGATGCCGACGGCGACCCGCTGCGCCACGCCGTGCGGGCCGAGCCCGACGTGATCTGCCCGAACGTCGTCGAGGCCGAGGAGCTCGTGGGCCACGAGTTCAACGACGACGAGGACCTCGTGATCGCCGCGCGCGAGATGGTTGCGCTCGGCGCCCGCGAGGCGATCATGACGGTGCCCGACGGGTGCATCGGCTGCCTCCAGGTCGACGGCGAGCGCGTCATGCACCGGATCTTCATCCCGCCACGCGAGCCCGTCGCGGCGGTCGGCGCCGGCGATGCGTTCCTGGCCGGCTACGTCGCTGCGCGCTACGGGCGCCAGCCACCGTCGGACTGCCTACGGTTCGCGGTCGCGTGTGGTGCCGACTCCACACAGCGCCTCGGGGCGGGGCTGATCGATCCCAAAGAGGTCGAGAAGCTGGTCGGCGACACGCGGGTGGAGCTCCTCAGCGAGCCGGCTGAGGTCAGCTGAGAACCAGCTCGCACCGTCGGCGCCCGCCGGTACCCTGGCCCGCGATGATCGGATCTCGCAGCGCCATTGTCCTGCTCACGATCGCCCTGACGGCGGGGCTTGCGGCCGGGTGCGGCTCCAAGAAGGCCAAGGTCGAGATCGTCACCGTGACCGCGCCGGCCCCGACCACGGCGGCGACGGTGCCCGCGCACACCACGCCGAGCTCGACGACCACTGCCACAACGACGCGCTCGACGCCGGCGACCCCGCCGTCCACCGCGACGGCGCCGGCCTCCGCCACGGGCTCGACCGGCGATCTCGCCGCCGCCGAGGCGAGCGTCAAGAGGCGCGGCTACACCCCGGCCGTCACCTACACCTTCCACCCTGACTCCACGCTCGGCGTGATCGTCGGGACCCGCCAGACCGGCGAGGAGCAGGCGTTCTTCTTCGTCCGCGGCCGCTACATCGGCACCGACACCAGGGACCCGAGCGCGGGCATCAGCGTGGTCGGCCAGGACGACACGTCGGTCACGCTGCGCTACGCGCTGTATGCCCCCGGCGCCCCGCTGACCCAGCCGACCGGCTCGGCCAACGTGACCTACGCGCTCGACAACGGCACGCTCGAGCCCCAGGACCCGATCCCGAGCTCGTCGACGACCGCGCCGCAGAGCCGCCGGTAGGGCCCGGGCCTCGGTGCCGGGCTCTTGGCAGCGAAGGTGAGTAGGGACCCCGCGCTCGCTCGCCCCCTCGGGGGATGGCCGTCCAGAACTACCCCCCATAGGGCACAGAACGGGACGGTATGCCCCCGAGGGTTCGCCACCGGCGCCAGTCCCACACTCGCTCGCCGCGCTGTTCACGAACCGCCAGAGGCCGAGGGCTCAGCCGACGCGCGGGATCTCGTCGCGCCTGGCCGGCAGCTTCGCCGAGAGCGGGGCGTGCGCACCGTCGGTGCGCGCCCAGCGTGGCGCCACACCCGCGGCCCGCGCCGTCGCGCCGCGGACGTTGGTCGTCGATCCGTTCCAGCTCGCCATCGTCGGCTCAAGGCCGAGCAGCGCGTGCCACGTTGCCAGGTCGGTCGCTGCGGTCACCGGCAGGCCCTGCGCCGTCTGGAATGCCTTCAGCGCGCCGACCGTGCCGGAACCGAACTGGCCGTCGACCTTCAGCCCCGGGTAGGCCGTCGCGAGATGCTCCTGGAGCCACACGACCTGGTCGCCCTTGGAGCCGAACCGCAAATTCGGCATCGTCGTCACGGGCGTGAACCCGGACAGCGCCGGCAGCGTCGAGCCCACCGGCGTCCACAGCGCGGCGGGCGTCTCCTGCCAGTCCCACCACGACAGCCCCGTCGCGCCGTAGGCGATCGACAGCTGGCGGAAGCGCACGATGTCGGCCGACGAGGGTGACGAGTAGGTCTGTCCGAGCGGGTAGATCGCGCGCTCGTAGAGCGTGTTGTTCGTGTACGTGTGGGCGAAGACGTTGTCGACCGAGGTCCCGATCGTCTTCCAATACATCTGCGGCGCGTTGAACTGCGCGGCGCCCGGACCGAGGAAGACCGAGTACGGGAACGACGGGTGGTAGTCGACGTAGGGGAAGCCGGCGAGGCCGATCGGGTAGTCGGGACCGACCCCGGCGCGCAGCTTGGTCACGTAGGTCTGCGCCGCGCTGTAGCGCCCCTCATATTCGACCTCGGCGTCGATGACCAGGCAGTCGGCGCCGTCATTGACCGCGCGCACGCCGAGCGCCGCCTCGCCCGCGGGGCGCGAGCCGTAGACGTACTGCCACGCGCAGACCTGGAGGCCCGCCGCATGCAGTTGCTCGATCAGCGCCGGCGTGAACTGGGCCCAATAGTTCGACGGTCCGTCGGAGCTCTTTATGAACAGCGTGTCGATGTGATGGGCCTGGGCCTGGGCGATGATCGCCGGGACCGAGCCTCCTGAGGTCTTCGGCATCTGCCAGATCCACATGCCGTTGCCATCGAACGGGCTCGGCCCGACCGGCCCGTCGGTGGTCGCGGTCGGCGGCGTCTGCTTGACCACGACGGGTTGGCGCACCGTGACCGGGCCGATGTCGTTGGAGCGATGGCCGAGGGCGTCCTTGACGTGCACAAGGCCGGTACCCGCCTGCGCGGGCACGGTGACCACGTACCCGTTGACGGTCAGCCGCAGCGGCGCGCGGACCGGCGCGTTGCCGTCGGCCGACGGGAAGACGACGGTCATCCCGCGGACAATCCGATGCCCCGCGAGCTTCAGCACCCCGCCTATCGCCACGAGCCGCGGACCGGTGCACGACTTGGCGCAGCGCAGGCTGAGCAGCACCGGCTTGATGGAGCGGTGCGGCTTGGCCTGGGCGGCGGGCGCGGCGCAGAGCGCCAGGGCCGCGAGACAGACCAGCACAAACCGGGGGGAACTGTGGGAACGCAGGGACAAACGCCTCCCCTGACCTTTCGACGCCACGAGGCGACAGCTTGAAGACCGGGCACGCAGGTTGCAACGCTGGCCCCCGCCGTTGCAACTCACCCAGTTTGCGGGGCGAGCCCGACGGGCGCCGTGCGGCCCGCTGCTAGGATCGATCAGGCGTGGCCTGCCGCTGTCACACCCACGCTCGCCCCACCCAGAAGAACTCTTCGGGCCCCGCCGTCGCGGGGCTTTCTTGTCCGCATACGCACCTAGGATTCACCAATGGAAATTGAGATCGGCCGCGGGAAGAAGGCCCGTCGAGCGTACGGCTTCGACGACATCGCGATCGTGCCCTCGCGGCGCACGCGCGATCCCGACGACGTCGACATCTCATGGAAGCTCGGCGACTATCGCTTCGAGCTGCCGCTGTTGGCATCGGCGATGGACGGCGTCGTCTCGCCGACCACGGCGGGCATCATCGGCAAGCTCGGCGGCCTCGCCGTACTCAACCTCGAGGGCATCTTCACCCGTTACGAGGATGCCGACGAGCAGCTGCGGCGGATCGCCGCGCTGCCCAAGGAGATCGCCACGCGCGAGATGCAGGAGATCTACCGCGAGCCGATCAAGCCCGAGCTGATCGTCCAGCGGATCGAGGAGATCCGTGCCCATGGCGTCCCCGTTGCCGGCTCGCTTACCCCCCAGCGTGTGCGCACCCACTACGAGGCCGCGCTTGACGCGGGCCTCGACATCATGGTCATCCAGGGCACGGTCGTCTCGGCCGAGCACGTCTCCGAGGACCTGTCGCGCCCGCCGCTGAACCTCAAGGAGTTCGCGGCCGAGCTGCCCGTCCCGGTGGTCGTCGGTGGCTGCGCGAGCTACCACACGGGCCTCCATCTGATGCGCACCGGCGCGGCCGGCGTGCTCGTCGGCGTCGGTCCTGGCGCGGCGTGCACGACGCGCGGCGTACTCGGCCTCGGCGTCCCACAGGCGACGGCGATCGCCGACGTTGCGGGCGCCCGCTCCCAGCACATGCTCGAGACAGGGGAGTACGTCCAGGTCATCGCCGACGGCGGCATGCGCACCGGTGGCGACGTGTCCAAGGCGATCGCCTGCGGCGCCGACGCCGTCATGATCGGCTCGCCACTTGCCCGCGCCCACGAGGCGCCCGGCCACGGGTTCCACTGGGGCATGGCGACGTTCCACCCGACGCTCCCGCGTGGCGCGCGCGTCGCGACCGTGCAGAACGGGACGATCGAGGAGATCCTGATCGGCCCCGCGCGCGAGAACGACGGCACGTTCAACCTGATGGGCGCGCTGCGCACGTCGATGGCGACCTGTGGGTACAAGGACATCGCCGAGTTCAACCGCGCTGAGCTGATGATCGCCCCGTCGCTGCAGACCGAAGGCAAAGCGTTGCAGTCGTCACAGGGCGTGGGCATGGGCTCGCGCGGCGCCGCGGCCGAGGTCAACGGACCCGCGCCGCTGGACCCGATCGTCGACTCGGCGCCCGAGTACGCCGAGGCCGGAGCGTAGTGCCGGAGGGCATCGTCACGGCCTCCACGGCCGCGACGGAGCTCGCCGACGAGAGTGCGGCAATCGATGTCCCGCGCGCGACCGACGAGGTCGTCGTGCTCGACTTCGGCGGGCAGTACAGCCAGCTGATCGCGCGCCGCGTGCGCGAATGCGGGGTGTTCTCCGAGCTGCTGCCCCACCACGTCGGCGCGGCCGAGGTCGCGCGGCGCAAGCCCAAGGGCCTGATCCTCTCCGGTGGACCGGCTTCGGTCTATGCCGACGGGGCGCCGAAGCTCGAGCGCGAGCTGCTCGAGCTCGGGATTCCGGTCCTCGGCATCTGTTACGGAATGCAGCTGCTGGCCACCGAGCTCGGGGGCAGGGTCGAGGCGGCCGAGGTCGGCGAGTTCGGCCGTTCCGACCTGCACGTGCGCGAGAACGGTCGGCTGCTCGCCGGGCTTCCGACCGAGCAGACGTGCTGGATGTCGCACCGTGACACGGTCTTCGAGCCGCCGCCGGGATTCACGGCGCTGGCGTCGTCGCCGACGTCGCCGGTAGCCGCGCTGGAGAGCGTCGAGCGCGGCATCTACGGCATCCAGTTCCACCCCGAGGTCGTGCACACCCCGTTCGGCCAGGACATTTTGAAGACGTTCCTCGGTGACATCTGCGAATGCGACATGACGTGGTCGGCGGCCTCGATCGTCGACGAGCAGATCGCCCGCATCCGCGCCCAGGTCGGCGCAGGCAAGGTCATCTGCGGCCTGTCGGGCGGGGTCGACTCGAGTGTCGCCGCGCTGCTTGTTCACCGCGCGGTCGGCGATCAGCTGACGTGCGTGTTCGTCGATCACGGGCTGATGCGCAAGAACGAGGGCGAGCAGGTCGTCGAGGCGTTCCGCGACACGTTCAAAGTGCCGCTGGTCGCTGTCGATGCCGAGGAGCGCTTCCTCGACAAGCTGCACGGCGTGACCGAACCCGAGGCCAAGCGCAAGGTCATCGGCGCCGAGTTCATCCGCGTGTTCGAGGAAGAGGCCGCGAAGATCGGCGATCCCAAGTATCTCGTGCAGGGCACGCTGTACTCCGACGTGATCGAGTCCGGCGGCGGCACCGGGGCGGCGACGATCAAGTCCCACCACAACGTCGGCGGTCTCCCCGATGATTTGCAGTTCGAGCTCGTCGAGCCGCTGCGCGCGCTGTTCAAGGACGAGGTCCGCGCCGTCGGCGCCGAGCTCGGCCTGCCCGAGCGCCTGGTCTGGCGCCAGCCGTTCCCCGGCCCCGGCCTGGCGATCCGGATCGTCGGCGGCGAGGCGACCAAGGAGCGGTTGGACGTCCTGCGCGACGCCGACTTCATCCTCCAGGACGAGATCCGCAAGGCCGGCCTGTACCGCGATCTGTGGCAGTCGTTCTGCGTCCTGCCCGACGTGCGAACGGTGGGCGTGCAGGGCGACGAGCGGACCTACGGCTACGTCGTGGTGATCCGCGCGGTGACGAGCGACGATGCGATGACCGCCGACTGGGCACGGCTGCCGTATGACCTGCTCGAGCAGATCGCGGCGCGGATGATCGGCGAGCTGCGCGAGGTCAACCGGGTGGTGCTCGACATCACGAGCAAACCTCCCGGGACAATCGAATGGGAATGACGAGGCCGATCTGGCTGTGCCTCGACGCCGCTCGCGGCGTCATCGCAGCCGGTCCGTGCTGACGCACTGTCCCGGCTGCTCTTCCTGGCGAGCGGCGACGATGCTTTGCCAAGATCGGCCTCGTGGCCTCTGTGGAGGCGCGCTAACGCTTCACGAGGACCTTGGCGATCGTCCCCGGGGGGGACAGCACGTCGAAGGATTCCTTGAGCCAGGCGTCGATCTCGCCGGACATGTATTCGGCGGCCAGCGCGTCGTCCTGGGTGTCGCGCTTGTAGTGCTCGATGTCGGCCTCGGTCCACTCCTTGCAGAACGTCGTCGTGACGAAGACGCCGCCGGGGACGAGGCCGCCGAGGACGCGCTCGAGCGCGTGCTGGGCGCCGCCGACGTGCTCGAAGGTCGACCACTCGATGATCAGGCCGTAGTCGTGGCCGTCGGCGCCGGTGTCGTAGAACTCCTCCTCGGAGTCGGCCTGGAGCAGCTCGGCTTTCGTGACGCCGCGGTTGGCGGCGAGGAAGCGCACAAAGTCGAGGTAGTTGTCGACCACGTCGATCATCAGCGTGCGGTAGTCCCGCAGCGCGAACGACAGGCCGGCCTGGCCGAGGCCGCAGCCGAAGTCGAGCACCGACACCTTCTCCGGCCCGCCGAGCTCCGCAAGCCGCGCGAGCAGACCGTCGTAGATGTAGTACAGGTCCTTGCGCGCCGGGTCCAGCCGGTTGAACAGGCTGTACATGTGCAGGATCCCGAACGTCATCTCGTCGAGCCCGAGCTGCTCGACGTAGGTGTGGCGGCGGGGATCGTCCCAATACAGCCACGGCCCGCAGTACGCCGCGCGGGCCCCGATGTCGTAGCCGAAGTACTCGACCAGCTCGCACAGGCGCGACTCGCGCTCCTCGAGCCCGCTGTGGGCGCGCAGCTCCCAGCGGAACATGTGCGCGGCCTGGTCGTGCTTGCCGGCCGGGAACGTGCGCTGCTCCGGCCCGGACGGCATCACCGGCATCGGTGGCGGCATCTGCCGGCGGTGCTCGCGCAGCATCGTGCGCAGATCTCGCGCCGCGTCGCTCGCGCGCTTTGCCTGGTCGATCGGGCCTCGCATCATCGCGGCCATGATGGCGGATCAGCGGTCGATCGGGAGCCCGGCCTGCTCCCACGCTTCGAACCCACCGACGATGTCGGTCGCCCGGGCGAAACCCATCTCCTGCAACGTCGCGGCGGCCAGCGACGACGAGTAGCCGTGGTTGCAGAACAGGATCAGCCGCAGCGACGGGTCGGCAATGCGTTCGTCACGCCACTCGCCCTCCGGGTCGGCACGCCACTCGATGACCAGTCGCGAATGCGCGATCGCGCCGGGGACCTCGCCGTTGGCGGCCCGCTGATCGGACTCCCGCAGATCGACGAGCACCGCGTCGCCGGACTGCGCGGCCGCCCACGCCGTCTCCGGCTCGACGCGCGCAAGCCCCGACCGGGCCTCGGCCAGCAGCTCGTCGATCGACCGGCGGGCCACGAGCACTACTTCTTGGCGGCCCGCGCCTCGCGCTCCCAGACCCGTAGGTCCGGCAGCGGATCGAACGGATGGCCGCCCTTGTACCAGCCCGGCGCGGTCCATTCCTCGAAGTGCAGGTGGCAGGCCGTCGCGTCGCCGGTGCGCCCGACGACGCCGATCGGCTGGCCGCTGAGTACCGGGTCGCCCTCCTTCAGCGGCGAGGGCTCGCGCAGGTGGGCGTAGAACATGTCGACGCCGGTCCCGGCCGCGTCGATGACGACGTAGTTGCCGGCGTTGGGGTCGACGTCGACCTTCTCGACGACCCCGCCGCGCGCGGCGACGAGCGGAACCCCGCACTTGGCCATGATGTCCTGGCCTTGGTGGGTATGGCCGCTGCGCCCCGCCCCGAAGCGTCCCTCACCCATGCTGAAGGAGTGCTTGCCCGCCACGGGGAAGACGTCGGGCAGGAACGCGAACGAGCTCGTGGCCTGCGGGCCGAGCACCGCGCGGGTTCCCGATCCGGCGACGCTGATCTGGAACGTGTATCGCCCCGTAGCGGCGACCCCGCCGCCGTCGGGCGTCTTCGTGCCCGCCCACGTGACCTGTCCCACCGTGCCCGCCGCGACGAACGTCGGGCCCCACGACGCGACCTGCGCTCCGTGGGTTCCGTGCACGAGCGTGATCGTCACCTGCGATGGCAGCGCGCTATCGATGAAGTAGCTCAGCGTCGCGGGCTTCGTTCCGTCGAAATAGACCTTGGTCGACGACAGCTTCGCGTGCACGGCACCGGACGGCGGCGGGGGGGAGGTGGTGACCGCGATCGACTGACGGCTCGGGGCCGACGCGGTGCCGTCGGAGTTGATGACGCGAACCCGGCCGCTCGGCGTTCCCGCCGGCACCGTGACCATGACCTTCGTGTCGGTGACCGCGGTGGCCGAGGCGGTGACGTCGTCGGCGTCGCCGCCCGCTCCGATGAACGTCACCTGGGCGACGTCGGCCAGTCCCGTGCCGCCGATCCGGAGCACCGATGCGGTCTGCGCGAGGCTGAGACCGGCACAGCTCAGCGCGCAGTCGACGCCCGCGATCACCCCGGAGACCGACGTCGACGCGCCACCGGTGGCGGCGCCGGCCGGGGCGCAGATGCCCAGCAGCAAGCCGGTCGCGATGATCGGGAGTGCGCTCCTCATACAGGGATGTCGAGGCTCCGAGACCCGTCGCGCAGGGGCCCGAACCACTCGACGGCGCGACCCTATCAGCGCCCGCCGTCGACTTGTCCTATCATCCTTCGTCGCCGTGCGCCCGAACGCGCGGCTTCACTGCTGCCATGAAGACTTACGTTGCCAAGCCCGATGACCGCCAGCGCGACTGGGTGATCGTCGACGCCACGGGTCAGACCCTGGGCCGGCTCGCCACGCAGATCGCCGATGTCCTGCGCGGGAAGCGCAAGCCGGAGTACACGCCGCACATCGATACCGGCGACTTCGTGATCGTGATCAACGCCGAGCGGATCTCGGTCACCGGCAAGAAGCTCACCGACAAGCTCTACCGCCGTCACTCCGGGTATCCGGGCGGCCTGAAGACGCGCACGCTGCAGGAGCAGCTCGACCGGCGCCCCGAAGAGGTCATCCGCCACGCGGTCAAGGGCATGCTGCCCCGCAACCGCCTCGCCCGCCGGCAGATCACCAAGCTCAAGGTCTACGCCGGTCCCGAGCATCCGCACATCGCGCAGAAGCCGCAACCGATGGAGATCAAGACCTGATGTCAGACGAGACGCCGCGCGACGACGAGCAGCCCGAGGAGGTTGCGGCGCCCGAAGTCGTGGCCGAGGAGCCGGTCGCTGAGGTCGCTGAGGCCCGCACGGCCGCCGAGGCCGACGAGGTCGTCATCGAGGCCGTCGCCGAGGAGGACAACCTCATCGCCGAGGTCGAGGAGGACGAGCCCGAGACGCCGCGCGTCAAGCCCGAGATTCCCGGTGCCGACCTCGAGGTCGACATCGTGCGCGAGGGCGTCGACCCGCTCAACGACGAGGAGACCCTGTACGACGAGGACGGCGAGCCGATCGTCTCCGAGTCCGAGGACGACGACATCGTCGAGCAGCCGATCGCGGCCGCGACGATCGACCTTGCCGCCGGCGCGCGCTACAGCGCCACCGGCAAGCGCAAGACGGGCGTCGCCCGCGTCATCCTCAAGCCCGGCACCGGCGCATACACGATCAACGGCAAGGAGCTGGACGTCTTCTTCCCGCGTCCGACGCTGCAGCGCCAGATTCGTCAGCCGCTCGAGGCCGTTGGCTACGAAGAGCGCATGGACGTCATCGCCCGCATTCACGGCGGCGGCGTCAGCTCGCAGGCCGGCGCGCTGCGCCACGGCATCTCGCGCGCGCTGCTCGAGGCCGATCCGAACCTGCGCGCCGAGCTCAAGCGCCGTGGATTCCTGACTCGTGACGCGCGAGTCAAGGAGCGCAAGAAGGCCGGCCTCAAGAAGGCCCGCAAGCGCCCGCAGTTCTCCAAGCGCTAGCTTCGACTTCGTGCGAAAGCTGTTCGGCACCGACGGCGTCCGCGGAGTGGCGGGCGACGTGCTCACCGCTGACCTGGCACTGGCGTTGGGCCGCGCCGCAGCGCTGCAGACCGGGAGCGAGCGCCCGCGCGTGCTCGTGCTGCGCGACACGCGCGAGTCGGGCCCGATGCTCGAGGCCTCACTGGCGGCCGGGGTCGCCGACGCGGGCGGCGAGGTGCTGCTCGGCGGCGTCCTGCCGACGCCCGCGGCGCCGCTGCTGATCGAACGTTACGAGCTCGACCTCGCGGCCGTGATCTCGGCGTCGCACAACCCCTACTGCGACAACGGGATCAAGTTCTTCGCTGCCGACGGCTACAAGCTTTCCGACGAGACCGAGGCACGGATCGAAGCGGCGCTCGAGAGCGCCGCCGCCGTGCCGCGACCCGTCGATCGTCCCTTCGGGCAGGTTCGCACCCTGCACGGCACGACCGAGGACTACCTGCGCGCCCTGCACGAGCGCTTCGCGGCGCTCGACCTCGCCGGCATCGACGTCCTGCTCGACTGCGCCAATGGTGCGACCTACCTCGCGGCGCCCGAGATCTTCCGCCGCCTCGGCGCGACGGTCACGGTCGTGGCCGACCAGCCCGACGGGCGCAACATCAACGACGGCTGCGGCTCGACACACGTCGGCGCGCTCGCACAGCGCCTGACCGAGGGCGGCCACGACGTCGGCTTCGCGTTTGACGGCGACGGCGATCGCGTGCTCGCGCTGGATCGCCACGGCGTCGTCGTCGACGGCGACGAGTTGATCGCGCTGGCGACGCTGCACCTGCGCGACCAGGGCTCGCTGACCGGCGACGGCGTCGTCGTCACCGTGATGACGAACTACGGCTTCCACGCGGCGATGCGCGAGCACGGGGTGACGGTTGCCACGACCCAGGTCGGTGACCGTTACGTGCTCGATGAGCTCCGCGCCCGCGGCTGGGCGCTCGGCGGCGAGCAGTCGGGCCACATCATCGACACACGCTTCGTCGCCTCGGGCGACGGGATCGCGAGTGCGCTGCTCGCGCTCGAGGCGCTGCGCGGCGGCGACCTCGCCGACCGTGCGGCGATGCGCAAGATCCCGCAGCGGCTCGTCAACGTCCGCGTCGCTGACCGCGACGCGGCGATGGGCGACCCGGTGCTGGCCGAGGCGGTCGCGGCGGAGAGTGCGGCGCTCGAAGGCCGTGGCCGCGTGCTCGTTCGCCCCAGCGGCACGGAGCAGCTCGTGCGCGTGATGGTCGAGGCCCCCGATGGTGACGAGACCGACGCGGTCTGCGCGCGGCTCGTGACGATCGTGGAGGCCAACGCCCCACCCGCGTAGAATCCTTCAGCCACACAAGGAGGCAACCCATGTGCGGCATCGTCGGCTACGTCGGCAATCGGCCGGTCCAGGACCTTCTTCTGGCCGGGCTTCAGAAGCTCGAATACCGCGGCTATGACTCCGCGGGCATCTCGGTGATCGTCGGCGACGACATCGAGTCGGTGCGCGCCGTCGGCAACCTCGCCAACCTCGTCGGCGCGGTCGCGCAGCAGCGCGAGCAGGGTGGCGGCGTCGCGGTCGCCTCGCGCACGGCGACGACCGGGATCGGGCACACGCGCTGGGCGACCCACGGACGGGTCAACGAGGCCAACGCCCATCCGCACGGCGACACGGACGACAGCGTCCACGTCGTCGTCAACGGGATCGTCGAGAACTACGTTGAGCTGCGGCGCCGGCTCAGCGACATGGGCGCGGTCTTCACCTCGGAGACCGACGCCGAGGTCATCGCCCACCTCGTCTCCCATCATCTCGCCCAGGGCACGCTGCTCGAGGCCGTCCGCGCCGCCTACGCCGAGCTGCGCGGGCACTTCGCCTTCGTCGCGATGAGCCTCAAGGAGCCCGAGCTGCTGGTCGGCGCGCGGCGCGAGTGCCCGCTGATCGTCGGGCGCGGCGACGGCGAGACGTTCCTCGCCTCGGCGATCCCCGCGTTCCTCAAGGAGACCCGCCGCGTCCAGTACATCGAGAACGGCGAGATCGTCGCGATCACCCCGCACCATACGACGTTCATCCAGGCCGACGGCACGGTCCTCGATCGCCAGATCGAGGAGATCACCTGGGATGAGGACACCGCCGAGAAGGGCGGCTACGAGACGTTCATGCTCAAGGAGATCCACGAGCAGGCCGACGCACTGGCCGAGACGATCTTCGACCGCGCCGCCCACGGTGACCGCATCGATCTGAACGACGAGGGCGCGCTCGACGAGTCGCTGCTGGCCGGGATCGAGCGGATCACGATCGTCGCCTGCGGGACCTCCTACCACGCCGGACTGATCGGGTCCTACGCGATCGAGGAGTGGGCGCGGATGCCGGTCGGGATGGCGATCGCCTCGGAGTACCGCTACCGCCGCGTGATGGCCGGCCCGGGCGACCTGGTCATCGGGATCACCCAGTCGGGTGAGACGGCCGACACGCTGGCGGCGATGCGCGTCGCCGCCGAGGCGGGCGCGACCGTGCTGGCGATCACCAACGTGATGGGCTCGCAGGCCACGCGCGACGCCGACGGGACGCTGTTCACGCGAGCGGGCCTCGAGGTCGGTGTCGCGGCAACGAAGACGTTCGTCTGTCAGGTCGCGGTGATGTATCTGCTCGCGCTGAAGCTCGCCGAGCTGCACCAGACGATCCCGCCCGACCGGATCACCAAGCTGATCGCCGACATGAAGCACCTGCCGTCGGCGATGGAGGCGACCGTCGCCAGCCTGACCGACGAGAACGGCGAGCCGGCGGGCGAGTTGCTCGTGGCGACCGAGCGCCATTGGGAGGCCACGTTCTTTCTGTATCTCGGGCGCCACATCGGCCTGGCTGTCGCGCTCGAGGGCGCACTCAAGCTCAAGGAGATCTCGTACATCTCGACCGACGCCTACGCGGCCGGCGAGATGAAGCACGGCCCGATCGCCCTGCTCGACGAGCGCACGCCCGTGATCTGCGTGGCGACCGACTCCCCGGTGCTGGAGAAGATGGTCTCCAACATGCAGGAAGTCGCCGCCCGCGGCGCCCATGTCATCGCCGTCGCGTCGGACAACAACGAGGAGATCGAACAGCACTCCGCCCAGGTCCTACGCGTCCCGTCGATTGACTGGATGCTCCAGCCCCTGCTGGCCGTCGTCCCGCTGCAGCTCCTCGCCTACGCGATCGCCCGCAAGCGCGGGCTGAACGTCGACCAGCCGCGCAACCTGGCCAAGACCGTCACGGTCGAGTAGCGTCGCCCGCTCCGGCCTGCGCCCCGGGTAGCCTCACGTCCATGACCGGGGTGGGGATCGACCTGCTGGAGATCGAGCGGCTGGAGCGCGCATTGGAGCGTCGCCCGGCGCTCGCGCAGCGGCTGTTCACCGACGGCGAGCGCGCGTACGCCGAGGGTCGGGTGCGACCCGGGGAGCACCTCGCCGCGCGGTTCTGCGCCAAGGAGGCGGTCGCCAAGGCGCTGGCGATGGATGCGTGGAGCTGGCAGGAGGTCGAGGTCGTGGCGACCGGCACTGCGCCTGAACTGCGCCTGAGCGGCGCGATGGCCCAGCGAGCCGACGAGCTCGGCGTCAGCGTGTCGATCTCCTTGACTCACACGCAGACGACGGCCGGCGCGGTCGCTCTGGCGGTCTCGACGTGAGCCTGCCCGCATGGCTCCAGCCGCTGCCCGACGCGCCGCGGATGCGCGCGACCGATCGCTGGGCGATCGACGATCAGGGGATCGCGTCGTACGAGTTGATGGAGCTCGCGGGCGCCGGGTTGGCGCGCCTCGTCGACGAGATCGTCCCCGACGGGCTCGTCGTCGCGATCTGCGGCAAGGGCAACAACGGCGGTGATGGACTCGTCGCCGCGCGACTGCTGCGCGACGCCGGGCGTGAGGTGCGCGTCGTCCTGCTCGGCGCGGCCGACGACCTTCAGGCCGATCCGAAGGCCAACCTCGAGCGCCTGCCCGGCGAGCCGCCGGTGGCGTGGTCCTACGACGTGCTGGCCGGTGCGGCGGTCGCGATCGACGCGATCCTCGGGACCGGCTTCGAAGGGGTGCCGCGCGAGCCGTCCGCCGAGGCGATTGCGGCGCTCGCCGCGCTCGACGCCCCGGTGATCGCCGCCGACGTTCCCAGCGGCGTCGACGCGTCGACCGGCGAGAGCGCCGGCGTCGCGGTCGATGCCACAGCGACGGCGACGTTCCACGCGGCCAAGCCGGGCCTGTGGATCAACCCGGGCAAGTCGCACAGCGGCAGCGTGCGGATCATCGACATCGCGATCCCGTCGGGTGCGCCGGTCGATCCGCCGGATGTCGGCCTGCTGCGCGACACGATCCTCGACGAGATCCCGCGACGCACCGGCAACTCGACGAAGTTCATCAGCGGCTATGTGCTCGTCGCCGGCGGCAGCCGCGGGCTGACCGGTGCGGCGTGCCTGGCCAGCGAGGCGGCGATGCGCGCGGGCGCCGGCTACGTCACGGCATGCGTGCCCGCGTCGACCGAGATGGTCTTCGAACTACGGCTGCTCGAACCGATGACCCGCGGCCTGCCCGACGCCGACGGCCAGCACACGGCCGACGGTGTCGACGAGGTGATCGAGCTGACCGGCCGCGGCGGCGCGCTCGTGCTCGGGCCCGGGCTCGGTCGCGGCGACGGCGCGGTCGCGTTCGCGCGCGAGGTGGCGCGGCGCTCCGAGGTCCCGACGGTGATCGACGCCGACGCACTCAACGCCCACGCGCAGCGTCTCGGCGACCTCAAGCAGCGCACGGCGCCGACCGTGCTCACCCCGCACGAGGGCGAGCTCGGCCGGCTGCTGGGGATCGAGAGCGCCCAGATCAAGGCGCGGCGCCTGCATCACGCTCGCGACGCCGCGGCGCGATCGGGCGCGACGATCGTGCTCAAGGGCGACGACACGCTCATCGTGGCGCCCGACGGTGCGGTCGCCGTCTCTCCGGGCGCGACGCCGGCGCTGGCCACCGCCGGCACCGGCGATGTCCTCAGCGGCATCCTTGGTGCGCTCCTGGCCAAGGCGATGGACCCCTACACCGCGGCGTGCGCCGCGGTGCGCCTGCACGCCCTGGCCGGCCGCCGCGCGGCCGACCGGCTCGGCGCCGACGGCGTGATCGCGTCAGACGTCATCACCGCGATCCCGATCGTGCTGGCGGGCTGAGGATGCTGCGCGCAGCCGCCACCGTCGACCTCGCCGCCGTCCGCGCCAACGTTGCGGTTCTGAGGGCGGCGGCGCCGAACGGCGCGCTGTGCGCGGTGGTCAAGGCCGACGCCTACGGTCATGGCGCCGGGCCGGTCGCCCACGCCGTTCTGGCGGCGGGCGCCGACATGCTTGCCGTCGCGGGTGCCCGCGAGGCCGCCGAACTGCGCACCGCGGGCATCGCCGCGCCGATCCTCGTCATGGGCGCGCTGAGCGACGAGGAGCTGGCGATCGCGACAGCGGCGGGCGCGGAGATCGTCGCCTGGCGCGAGTCCTTCGTGGCCAAGCTTCCGGCCGGCACCCGGGTTCACGTCAAACTCGACACCGGCATGGGCCGGCTGGGGACCCGCGACCCCCAGGAGGCGTCGCGCGTCGCCCAGCTCGTCGCCGGGAGCCCGCAGCTCGAGCTCGCCGGCCTGATGACCCACTTCGCCACCGCCGACGAGCGCGGCGACACCTTCTTTCCCCAACAGCTCCAGCGCTTCCGCGACTGGATCGCCCAGGCCCCAGCCGCGACCGTCCACGCCGCCAACTCGGCCGCGGTGTTCCGTGAGCCAGGCTCGCATTTTGACATGGTGCGCCCCGGCGTCGCCCTCTACGGCCTTGACCCGTTCGGCGTCGATCCAGCCGAGCGCGGGCTGACTCCGGTGCTCGCGCTGCGCTCGTGGGTCGCGGCGGTCAAGCCGTGCGCCGTAGGGGAGAGCGCGGGCTACGGGCGGCGCTTCATCGCCGAGGCGCCGACCGAGATCGCCACGCTGCCGATCGGCTACGGCGACGGGGTGCGCCGCGGTCTGTCCAACAACGCCGAGGTCCTGATCGGCGGGCGGCGATTTCCGCTCGTCGGCACGGTCTCGATGGACAACATCACCGTCGAACTCGGCCTCGACAGCGGCGTGAGCGTCGGCGACGAGGCCGTGCTCATCGGCGCGCAGGACACCGACCGCATCACGAGCGAGGAACTGGCGGCTCGATTGCAGACGATCAACTACGAGATCACGTGCGGCCTGAGCCCGCGCGTGCCGCGGGACCCGATTCCGTGAGCGACGCGCTGACCGTCGCTCGCGAGGCGCTGTCCGGCGAGTCGGCGTGGGTCGTCGGCGGCGCGGTCCGCGACGAGCTGCTCGGCCGCGAGATCGTCGACCTGGACCTCGTCGTCGACGCCGACGCCGCCGTGGTCGCCCAGCGGCTGCGCCGCGCCTCGCGGGGCCCGGCGTTCGAGCTCTCTGACGAATTCGGGGCCTGGCGCGTCATGGCGGTCGATCGCGCCTGGCAGATCGACGTGTCCTCGCTGCGCGGCGGCACGCTGTCGGCCGATCTCGACCTGCGCGACTTCACGATCAACGCGATCGCCCGCCCGCTCGCGGGCGGCGACCCGGTCGACCCGCACGGCGGGCTCGCCGACCTCGACGCCCGGCTTCTGCGGATGGTCAGCCCGCGCTCCTTCGCCGACGACCCGCTGCGCGTGCTGCGCCTGGCGCGGCTGGCCTGCGAGCTCGAGCTCTCGGTTGATCCGGCGACCGCGAGCGCCGCCCGCGACCACGCCCCTGGTGTCGCCGAAGTCGCCCAGGAGCGGGTCTTCGTCGAGCTGCGGCGACTGCTGGCGGGCGACGGGGCTCTGGACGGCCTCACGTTGATGGACGACCTCGGCTTGACCGCGGTCGTCCTGCCCGAGCTCACAGCGCTGCGCGGAATCGAGCAGAACGCGTATCACCACCTCGACGTCCATGACCACACGCTCGCCGTGCTCGAGCAGACGATCGCGCTGCAGCGCGATCCCGCCGCCGCGCTCGGCTCCGACGAGCACGCCGACGCCGTCAAGGCCTTGCTCGCCGAACCGCTGGCCGATGAGCTCGATCGCGGCACCGCGCTGCGCTTCGGCGCGCTGCTGCACGACGTCGGCAAGCCCGCGACGCGCGCACACACCGCCGAAGGGCGCGTGACATTCATGGGCCACGATCGCCTCGGCGCCGAGATGTCGCGTGCCGCGCTGACCCGCCTGCGGACCAGTGAGCGCCTCAAGGCGCACGTCGCCGCGCTGGCCCAGCACCACCTGCGCCTCGGCTTCCTCGTCCACCAGCGCCCGCTCTCGCGGCGCGCCGTCTACGGCTACGTGACGACCTGCGACCCGGTCGAGGTCGACGTGACCCTGCTCAGCGTCGCCGACCGGCTCGCCACCCGCGGTCGCAACGCCGACGAGGCAATCGCCAAGCACCTCGATGTCGCTCGGGAGCTGCTCGGTGAGAGCCTGCGCTGGCGGGCCGCGCCGACTCCCGAGCCGTTGATCCGCGGCGATGAGCTGGCGCGCGAGCTGGCGATCGATCCCGGCCCACAGCTCGGCTCGATGTTGGCCCAGATCGCCGAGGCCCGCTTCGCCGGCGAGGTCGCCACGCGCGACGAGGCGGTCGCGCTGGCCCGAACGCTGTCAGAGACATAGGGTCTGCGCCATGGCCCGCGACCCCGAATGCCTGTTCTGCAAGATCGTCGCCGGAGAGATTCCGTCCGGGGTCGTTGCCCAGGACGACCGCACGATCAGCTTCATGGACATCAACCCGGCCACGCCGGGTCACGCGCTGGTCATTCCGCGCGCCCACGCCCAGGACCTGCTCAGCATCGAGACCGACGACCTAGTCGCGTGTATCCACGCCGCTCAGCGCCTCGCCGGGCGGGTCAAGGAGGCGCTGCACGCCGACGGCGTCAACCTCATCAACTCGTGCGGCTCCGACGCCTGGCAGACCGTCTTTCACTTCCACATCCACGTGATTCCGCGCTACAAGGGCGACCCGCTGCGGCTGCCGTGGGTGCCGGGGCCGGGAGACCCTGAGCAGATCGCCGACGCCGCGCGCGCGCTGACCGAGTAACCGGCCCCCGCTGAGCGGGGGATTGCAAATGCGACGCCGCGGGGCCGGGATCGTCATCATCTGCATTGTGCGGAGGTGCACACAATCCGTCGGTCGTCGCGCAAGTCGGGGAATGCTCGCCATCCTCGCGGCGCTCTGCGTGCTCGCGACCGGCGCCTGGGCGGCAACCACATCGCCGACCGTCGGCAAGACGGCGGTCGTCACCGACCACAGCGGCGACACGTCCGACAACGGCTTCGATCTGACCCGCGTCACGTTCGGGCGTGCTGCGGGTGGCCAGCTCCGCGCATCGATCACGACCGACAACGATTTCGCACCGACGGACCTACGCTCGCGGACCGGCCCGCCCGGCTCGATCTGCCTGAACATGTGGACGGTCACCGTGGCGAGCGCCAGCCCGCCCGATTACCTGCTCTGCGTGACCGCCAACGCCATCGGCGACGCGCTGCGCGCGACGATCATGAAGACGCGCCCCAACCAGCTTCCGCAGCTCGTCGGGCCGGCGACGCTGACCCGTTCCAGCGAGCACAACGTCACGCTGCGCTTCGCCCAGAGCGCGATCGCCCGCCCCGCGACGATCGCGTTCTCGGTCGAAACGACCGAGGCCGGCTGCGACAAGGTCAGTTGCATCGACGCCGCCCCGAACGCCCCCGCGGTCTCGACGCTGAAGCTGCGCTCGATCACCACCGCGACCGGATAGAGACCGATCTGACACTGACACCCCCGTTGCTGGGCGCAACGATGGGGACATGCTGTCGCTTTCGCACATCTCTGATGCCTCCGCACTGCCGCGCACGCAGCTCGTGCAGGCGCTCGCACTGACCGACTACCCCGAGGTCGGCATCGCCGCGCTCGGGCTGCGGCGCAGCATCGACCTGCCCGACGGAGCGTGGGTGCTCGAAGGCCGGCGCGGTGAGCATCGCGTGCGCATCGACGTCGGTCAGGGCCTGTCGGTAACGACAGTCGGAACACCGGTCGCGGAGTTCCGCGCGGGCGCCTGGGGCGGCCGTCTACACGCCTCCGAGCACGCGCCGATTGCGGTCCTCGAGGCGCTCCATGCGCTCGGTCCGTCGGCTCGCTGGACCGACCTCGAGGCGGTCGGTGGGGGGGAAGGGGTGATGATCGCCCGGCGCTCCCAGACCGGCGGTTCGTGGCCGTATGACCTCTGGCTGGCCGAGCGGCTGATCGCCGCATCGGGCGCTCCACGTGGCCGGGGCGCCGCTCCGGCAGGGAGCGTGCAAGTGGAACATTTTGGCTCGTGGTCGTGTTGAATAACCTCCAATGCGCATCTTCAAGGCACTCCTCTGTGCCGTCGCTCTGACGGCTTTCGCTCCCGCTTTTGCCTCGGCGAAGGTCTACGAGATCGGCAATACGTCGCCGGTCGCGATCCCGTCGTGCCCGAGCCACTGCTTCGCCGTGACCCGTGAGACGGGCTACCAGCTCCAGGTCGGAACGACCCGCTCGGTCGACGTGGTGCCGCGCGACGGCTCGATCGTCGCCTGGACGCTTTCGCTGGGCAAGACGGGGAAGAAGCAGACGGCGTTCTTCGCCACGAGCTACGGCGCGACGCCGCAGGCACGCATCACCATCCTTCACACCGTCTCGAAGCTGAAGTACCGGGTCGTCGGGCAGTCCCCGCTGATGGTCCTGACGCCGTACCTCGGTCAGACCGTGCAGTTCCCGCTCGCGGCCTCGATCAAGGTGAAGAAGGGCGACATCGTCGCGCTGAGCGTGCCGACGTGGGCACCCGTGCTCGCCGTCGATCTGCCAGCCAGCACGCTGTGGCGCTCCAGCGAGCCGCTGGGCAGCTGCTCACCCCAGCCGACGACGCCGCAGGCCGCGCTTCAGGTCCCCGCGATCGCCAAGTTCCTGTGCCTCAACAAGGCGCGCCTGACCTACAGCGCCACGCTCGTCAGTGCTCCCGGTACCCCGGTGATCACGACACCGAAGCCGCCGACTCCGTCGACGACAACGACAACGACCAAGCCGACGACCACGAGCACCACGCCGACGACCACCACCGGGTCGACGACGCCGAAGAAGACCGGCCGGTAGTTCCGGGGAGGTTCGGCTCAGTCGCGCCGGGCGGCTAGCACTGCCCGGGGTTCTGCTGGCAGAACAGGTTGAAGCCGGAGCCCCCGGTAGTCGACGGCGTGGCGCTGGTGCCGCCCGACGGCGAGACGCCACCGGTCGTGGACGGCGTGACGTTCGACGCCGCGCCCGAGTCGGCGGTGCCGCTGCTGGGCGTTGTCGACGATGACGATGAGCTGCCGGAGTCCGCCGACGATGACGGTGTGGTGGTCGTCGTCGTGTCGGCGGTCGTGTCGGTTGTCGTGTCGGCCGCCGATCCGGCCGCGGGGATGCGATAGCTGGTCGGCGGCGTGAGCGCCGGCGGCGGCTTCTTGGGCACCGCGTCCGCGGACGAGCTGCTGCCCCCGCAGGCTCCCACGGCACCGCCGCTCAGTGCGACGAGCACGAGCGAGCAGGCGGTGATGCCTGGACGGCGCGCCATCGGGCTCAGGAGCCCAGCGGCGCCATACGGCGGCCGCAGGACGGGCAGTCGTTGAGGTCCTTCTGAGCGAGTTCGTCGCACCAGTTGCAGAAGCGGAGATTCTCGACGGCCCACGGAAGCTTGGACTTGCCCTCGACGGGCACGAGGCGGCCGACGACGACCAGCGCCTCGCCGCTGTCGCGGTCGTGGTAGACCCGATCGGGCTCGGCGTCTTCAATGATCGTCTCGCGCCCCGAGGAGGGCGCGCGCAGGCGGTAACGCTGGGCGGAGCTCATCGCCCGTGCACTGTACCGGGTCAGCAGGCGACAGCCGCGGTTACGTCGTCGCCGGACGGCGTGACGCGCTCGAACGTCTCAGGGCGCCAGCTGCGGCGCAGCAGCGTGTCGACGATCGTCGGGTCGAACTGGGTACCGCGGCACTCGTAGACGCCCTGCAGGGCTTCGCGCTGGGTCAACGGTCGATCGCGGTAGGGGCGAACCGAGGTCATCGCGTCGATCGCGTCGCAGACCGCGAGCACGCGTGCCGCGAGCGGGATCGACTCGCCGGCCAGCGAGTTGGGGTAGCCGATCCCGTCCCAGCGCTCATGGTGATGGCGGACGATCGCGGTCGTCTCGGGCGGCGCGCCGGCCAACTCGCACATGCGCGCGCCGAGCTCGGGATGGCGCCGCATCAGCGCCCATTCGTCCTCCGTCAGGCGCCCGGGCTTGGTCAGGATCTCGGCGGGGATCGCGAGCTTGCCGGCGTCGTGCAGCAGGCAGCCGAGGCGAAAGCTCTCCGATGTCGCCAGCGTGACATCCACCGCCGCCGCCAGGCTGACGGCCAGGCGCGTCGTCGCGCGGCCGTGACGGCCCGTCGCGGGGTCTGCGGCGTCGATCGCCCGCAGCAGGCCATCCATGGAACCTCCGTGCTCCACCATCGCGTCGTCAGTGACCTTTCGAAGGACTCCCGCGACGCCAATCAGGACTAGGCTGCCGTCGCGGTGCGGGTCGTCATCTTCCACGGGTACCTTCTGCGAGGAACCGGCTCGAATGTGTACAACGCCCGTCTTTGCGCAGCTTTCGCCCGCAAAGAGCGCGAAGTTGAGCTTCTGAGCCAGGATCGCCACGCTGCTGAGCTGCCGTTCGTCGACGCGGTCGGGCGCTGGGTCGATTCCGAGCCCGAGGTCGAGGTTCTGCGCGAGCCGGTCCGCGTGACCGCGTGGCGCCCGGAGATCGGCACCGTGCTGCCGGTCTATGTCGCCGATCGCTACGAGGGCATCGAGGCGCGCCCGTTCAGTGAACTCTCCGATATCGAGATCGAGCACTACATCGAACGCAACGTGGCGGCGGTACGTGACGTCTGCGCGCGCACATGCCCCGACATCGCTCTGGCCAACCACCTGGTGATGGGGCCGCTGATCATGGCTCGCGCGTTGGGTGGCCGGATTCCGTACGTGGTCAAGATCCACGGCAGCGCCCTCGAGTATGTCGTCAAGCGCGATCCGGCGCGGTTCGCGCCCTACGCGCGCGAAGGACTGGCCGGGGCGGCAGGCGTGCTCGTCGGCTCGCGGCACACCGCGCACAGCCTGTGGCGAGCGATGGACGACCCGGAGCTGCCGGCCCGGACGCGGCTGGCGCCGCCGGGCGTCGACGTGTCGCAGTTTCATCCGCGCCCGCGTGCCCGCGCCGCCGCGGACCTGCGCACGATGGCGCAGCGGATGCACGCCTCACCGACGACGAGCCCCGGCGACGCGTTCTGGCGTGACGAGCACGCCGGGGCGGACGCGCTGGATCGCCTCGACCTCGAAGGCGACGACCGGCACGTCGCCTTCGTCGGCAAGCTCCTGACTGCGAAGGGGATCGACCTGCTCGCCGCCGCGTGGCCGCTGGTTCTCCAGCGCCAGGCCCGCGCGCGGCTGGTCATCGTCGGCTTCGGGGCGTTCCGCGACGGCCTGCAGCGGCTGCTCGAGTTGCTGGCGGCCGGCGACCTTGACAGTGCCCGGGAGCTCGCGGCCCACGGCGAGCCGCGGCCACTGCGTCTGCTCGATGCGTTCCTCGCCGGGTTGGAAGGTGAGCGCCGCGCGGCCTATGTCGCCGCCGCCGCAACGCTCGGCGACCGCGTGGTCCTCACCGGGCGCCTCGAGCACGACGAGGTGGCGGCGCTGCTCGCGGCCTGTGAGGCGCAGGTCGTCCCGAGCACGTTCCCCGAAGCGTTCGGCATGGTCGCGGCCGAGGCTGCGGCGTGCGGGGTGCTGCCGGTGTCGGCGGCGCACTCCGGGCTGGCCGAGGTCACCGCGACGCTGGCGTCGGGGGTCCCGCCGGCGGTGCGGGAGCTGCTCTCGTTCGAGGTCGGGCCCGGCGCGATCGAGGCGATCGCGCGGCGGCTGACCGACTGGATGGAGCTCCCGGAGACCGTGCGCGAGGTGACTCGCGAAGGGCTGGCGACCGTCGCTTCGCAGTGCTACTCGTGGGGTGCGGTCGCCGATGCCGTGGTTGCCGCGGCGACCGGGGGGTTGGACACACTGCCTCCTGTCGAGGCCCTCGGATAGAGTTCCGCGCGCCGATGGTCCAACCCCGTGGAAGCATCCTCCTCGTGACCGCAGCCGCCCTGATGTTGGGCGGCTGTTCCGCGAACAGCAACACCGACCTCGTGGCCGGCAAGCAGCTGTTCGTCAAGGACTGCGGTTCATGCCACACGCTCGCCCATGCGGGGACCAAGGGCACGGCGGGTCCCAACCTCGATCAGTCGTTCGCCGAGAGCGTCAAGGAGGACTTCGGCGAGAGCGCGATCGCCGGCGTCGTCCGCGGCCAGATCAAGGATCCGGGCAAGTACCCGGCCGGCCACGTCGGCACCGCGATGCCCGCCGGGCTCGCTTCGGGAGCCGATGCCGAGAACATCGCCGCCTACGTCGCGTCCGTCGTCGCCCAGCCGGGCCAGGACGAGGGCCTGCTGGCCAATGCGGTCCCGAAGACCGGCAGCGCGCCGCCCGCGGTCGAGAAGGGCGGGGTGCTGACGCTGACCGCCGATCCCAACGGCCAGCTCGCGTACACGACGAACAAGGCGACCGCGAGCGCCGGTGCCGTCACGATCGTCATGGAGAACGCGTCGGGCGTGCTGCACAACGTGGCGATCCAGGAAGGCACCAGCGGCGCCATCCTCGGCGCGACCAAGGAGGCGCCCAAGGGCACCGAGAAGGCCAGCGTCACGCTGAAGGCTGCGACCACCTACACGTTCTTCTGCGAAGTCCCCGGCCACCGCCAGGCCGGCATGCTGGGCACCTTGACGGTGAAGTAAGCGGCGCGCGCCCGGGGCGGGCTCGTTGAACTGCCTGCAGCGAGGGAGGCTAGGGGCCGGGCCTTGGGTGGCGGACGTTCGGGGTCTTGCCTATGCAAGTCGTGTCGGAATGGCTGAAAAAGGGCTCCGAGACAGACGTGCCCAACATTGTGGTGCCCATTACCCCCACAATGTTGGGCACGTCTGGGATTCGGGTCTGTTCGGGCGCTCACCCGGCCCGAAACCGGCGAAGAGAAACACGCGAAACACGCACGCGCTGCGCAGGGACTCTGCGCCGCCCCCGAAGGGCCACCACGAGCGCCCGAGCCGCACACCTCCCTCGCCGCGCTGTTCAAGAGCCCGGCACGACCGTTCGAATCAGCTAAAACAGCGTGCGGGCGAGCACGATCACGACGAGGATCGCCACGAACGCGATGACGACCCATATGAGCACCCGGAACATCGCGGCCTCGGAGCGCAACGGCTCGAGCGCGCGCAGCCACCAGGGCTGCGGCTCGTCGGTCACAGGACGTAGACGGTGAGGTACACGAAGATCCACATGATGTCGACGAAGTGCCAGTAGATCCCGGGCACTTCGACGCCCTTGTGACCCTCGGGTGAGTAGTGCCCGCGGAACGCGCGCACGGTGACCATGGCGAGCAGCGTGAGGCCGATGAAGACGTGTGCGCCGTGCAGGCCCGTCAGCCCGTAGAAGATCGTCCCCTGGGCGGCGCCCTGTGGTGCAAAGCCGATGTGGACGTACTCGTTGATCTGCACGAACAGGAACGTCGCGCCGAGCATGAACGTCGTGACCATGCCGGCCTTGAACGCGAAGCGGTTGCCCTTCTTGATCGCGCTCTCGGCCCAGTGCAGCGTGAACGACGACGACACGAGGATGATCGTGTTCATCCCGGCCACGTAGACCGGGAGCGAGTGCTTGATGTCCGAGCCCGGGAACTTCATCGGGAACCAGTGCGGCGGGTGGGGGTTCCCGGTGTGCACGACCCGGATGAAGAAGTACGCCGTGAAGAACGCGCCGAAGATCATGATCTCCGACATGATGAAAAGCAGCATCCCGAGCGTGGCGGAGTCCACGCGCGAGCTGCGGTTGGCCTCGGGCGGCCCGTGGTGGGCGTGCTCGTCGATGTGGGCGTGAGTGATGCTGGCGGCTTCCATGGCGGTCCTCTAGGTGCCCACGGGGGCTCGGGCTTCGACGTGCTCGACCGGGACGCCGGCGGCGCGGCGCACGCGCTCGACGAGGTCGGCGCGCAGCCAGCCCGATCGGGTCGCCGGCAGCGTGGAGATCACGACGTCGTCGACGCTGAACAGCTCCAGCGCGTTCATCGTCGCGGTGTAGGGGTCGGGGTCGGCGATCATCCCGGCCACGAGGAAGCCTTCGGCCTTCATCCGGTCGAGCACCTGCGCGAGGCGGGCGCGGGCGGCCAGCGCGGCCTCGCCGCCGCCGCCCTCCTGCGGGATGACGACGATGAAGAGGTGCTGGGAGTCGCCCTCCTCGCGGTGATTGCGCAGCGACGCCAGCAGGGCGTCGCCGCTCGCGGTGCGGTTGGCGACGACGAGCGTGATCTTGAACGGCAGGCCCTCGCCCTGGAGGTCGACGACGACGTGCTGCACCGGAAGCCCGCTGGCCTGCTCGATCCGCTCGGGCAGGTCGCGGCGCAGCCAGCCCGACTGCGAGGCCGGGTAGGTCGAGATGATGACCTCGTCGGGCGCGTACTCGCCGATCGCGTCCATCGCCGCGGTGTACGGATCCGGATCGCCGACCTCGCCGATCGCGTCGATGCCCTCGGTCCGCAGCACCTGTCGCGCGAGGTCGATCCGCACACGTGCCGCGTCGAAGACCGGCTCGTCGTAGATGACCAGGCCGTGCTGGGGACGCTTGCGGGGGACGCAGATGACGACGCGGGCGCTGTCCTCGGCGTCGGCGACCTTGGCCTCGATCGCCTCGCGCAGCTTGGTGCCGCCGATCGTCTCGTTGGCGACGACGAGAATCGTCTTCATGACTCAGCCCCCGGCCGGTGTCGTTGGGGTCACGGTCGGCACGTCAGCCGGCTTGGTCGGGCCGAAGATCCCGTGCACGGCACCCGGGACGCCGTACTCGTACGGGCCTCCGACGACGGTCGGCAGCGTGTCGAAGTTGAACACCGGCGGCGGTGACGAGACCTGCCACTCGAGCGTCAGCGCGTTCCACGGGTTCGACGAGGCCTTCGGGCCCGAACGCCACGACACGATCACGTTGTACACGAAGATCAGCATGCTCAAGCCCAGCGCGAACGACGCGATCGAGATGACCATGTTCCAGGCCGCGAACTTCTCGGCGTAGTCGGAGACGCGGCGCGGCATGCCCTGGACGCCGATGAGATGCATCGGCGCGAAGGTCAGGTTGAAGAACACGAACGTCAGCCAGAAGTGGAGCTTGCTCAGCCGCTCGTCGAGCATCCGCCCGGTCATCTTCGGGAACCAGTAGTAGACGCCGGCGAAGATCGTGAACAACGAACCGCCGAACAGCACGTAGTGGATGTGGGCGACGATGAAATAGGTGTCCGAGACGTGGATGTCGAGCGGAATCATCGCCAGCATCACGCCCGAGATCCCGCCCAGGGTGAACATCGACAGGAAGCCCAGTGCGAACAGCATCGGCGTGTCGAGATGCAGCACCCCTCGCCACAGCGTCGCCAGCCAGCTGAAGATCTTGATACCGGTCGGCACCGCGATGATCGCCGTCGTGACCATCATCGGTATCCGGATCCACGGCGCCATGCCCGAGACGAACATGTGGTGCGCCCAGACGGTAAAGCCCAGCACGACGATGGCCAGCAGCGAGAAGGCCATCATGCGGTAGCCAAAGATCGGCTTTCGGGCCTTGACGGCAAGCACTTCGGAGACGATCCCGAAGCCCGGCAACATCATGATGTAGACGGCCGGGTGCGAGTAGAACCAGAAGACGTGCTGGTACATCAGCACGTCGCCGTTGAGGTTGTAGTTGAAGAAGTTGAAGCCCAGCGCGCGGTCGAAGAGAACGAAGAACTGCGACGCGGCGATGAACGGCGTGGCGATCACGACGAGCAGCGAGGTCGAGAAGTTCGCCCACACGAGCAGCGGCATCCGGAAGAACGACATCCCCGGCGCGCGCATCGTGATGATCGTGACGAGGAAGTTCAACGCGGTGGCGATCGACGACGCGCCCGCGAACTGCACCGCAACGGTGAAGAACACCTGCCCGATCGGCGCGGTGGTCGAGAGTGGCGCGTAGGCCGTCCAACCCGAGGCGAACGAGCCCCAGAGGAAGGACATCAGCATCATCGTGCCGGCGATCGGCAGCAGCCAGAACGACAGCGCGTTGAGGCGCGGGAAGGCCATGTCCGGCGCGCCGATCATCAGCGGCAGCACGTAGTTGGCCAGGCCCGCGAACACGGGGATGATGAACAGGAAGATCAGCAGCGACGCGTGGACGCTGAACAGGCCGTTGAACGTGTTGGCGTCGACGAACTGGCGCCCTGGCGCGGCGAGCTCGGCGCGCATCAGCATCGCCATCAGGCCGCCGATGAACAGGAACACGAAGGAGTGGACCGTGTACTGGACCCCGATGACCTTGTGGTCGGTGTTGGGGTAGAAGTAGGACTTCCACGACTTCGCGCCGTGGCCCGAGTGGTCCTCGGGCCGGGTCTTGCGCCCCGACGCCCAGTAGAACCAGTAGTCGAACAGGCCCAGGCCGACGAGGAAGAAGAACGGCACCGCGATCAGGCAGACCTGCAGGACCGCGTCGCCCTCGTAGAAGTGCGCGAAGCGATCGTGCCCGTAGGCCGCGCGGATCGCCACGTCGAGCGCGATCGAGAAGCCGATCCCGAGGACGATGAACAGGCAGGCCCGGGTCCATCCGGGGGAGCGCAGTCGGGCCAGCATCAGAGCACGCTCCTCACTTGTGGGTCACGGTGTAGAGGTAGTTGACGACGGCATCGACCTGGGTCTTCGACAGGGTAGTGCCGAAGTTGCTCGGCATGATGTTCGCGCCGAAACCCTTGGCCAGAAACGCGTTGGGATCCACGACCGACTTCGCGATGAACGCCTTGGTCGAGGTCTTGAGCACGTCGTCGAGATTCGGGCCGACCTGGCCGGTCGCGCCGGCGTCGGCGAGCGTGTGGCAGCCGCTGCAGCCCGACGCTCCGGCGAACACGGCCTTGCCCGCGGCGATCTGAGCCGCCGGGCTCGCGCCACCGCCGCCGCCGACCTTCTGGAGGCGCTGCTGGGTCGCCAGCCAGGTCGCGAACTCCGCGCGCGTCTGGACGTGCGCGGTGTTGCGCATGAAGGCGTGGCCCAGCCCGCACAGCTCGGCGCAGACGATCGGATAGCTACCGACCTTCGTCGGCGTCACCCGGTAGTGGGTGATGATCCCCGGCACAGCGTCGATCTTCATGCGGAAGGCCGGGACCCAGAAGTCGTGCAGGACGTCGACGGCGCGTACGTCGAACATGACCGACTTGCCCTTGGGCAGGTAGAGCTGCGCGCTGGTGACGCTCTTGTCACCAAGCTCGTACTTGAACGTCCAGTCGAACTGCTGGCCGGTGACCTGCACGTGCATCTCGCGGCCGCTGGCGGGGGCCTTCTCGATGTCGTGCAGGACGAGGTAGGCGTAGGTGCACAGCCCGAGCAGGATCAGCGCCGGGATCGTCGTCCAGATCACCTCGAGCTTCGTGTTCCCGTGGATCGGGGGCCCGTCGAGATCCTCTTCGCCCGGGCGCATCCGGAACTTGACGATCGACGTGAGGATGATCGCGCACACGATCACGAAGATCGGGACCGAGAAGATCAGCAGGACGTCCCAGAGCGTGTCGATCGGCCCGGCCTGCTTGGAGGCGGCGATCGGGAACCAGTTGATCGACAGTCCGATCGCGATGCCGAGCAGGCTCGCGACAAGGGCGATCAGGATCACGCGTACAAGCGTGCCCTTGCTGACGGTGGCCCGTGGCCGCTGGACGTCGTTGGGGTCGGGCTCCATGCCGGCCGCATCCTATGTGGTGGGCGCGATGGACGCCGTGCCGAGCGGCCGGCGTCAGCGACGGCGAAACGCGGACGGCGCGAGGCCGTGGCGACTACGAAACGCCTTTGCGAACTGTGCCGGCTGCCGGTAGCCCACCCGCTGGGCGATCTCATGGACGGGCGCGGAGGTCCGAGCGAGCAGCTCGGCCGCCCGTTGCATGCGCACGTCGGTCAGATGCGCGCGGAACGTCGTCTTGCCGATCTCGGCGTACGCGCGCTGCAACTGGCGGGCCGACGCTGAGACCCGGCGGGCCACGTCGCGCAGCACGAGCTCGGTCGCGTACTCACGCTCGACGATCGTGATTGCGTCGCCCAGCAGTGCCGTTCGTCGGTCGATGGTCGTCGGTCGATTCATGCCCTGAACACGCATTCGCAGGTGACGAGCAATCGGATCAGTGGTACCGTGAGAAATGAGTTAGAGACAAACGTTGCAAGCCACGGGAGGTTGGATGCAGGTCCGCGACGGGATGAGCAATGAGGTTCTGACAATCGGCCCGCAGCACACGCTGCGCGAGGCCGCCCGCCTGATGAGTCAGCGCCGGGTCGGCGCGGCGGTCGTGATGGATCCCGACTCTCCGGGCCCCGGAATCATGACCGAGCGCGACCTCATGGAATCGATCGGTCAGGGTCAGGATCCTGACAGCGAGCGGGTCGCCGACCACCTCAGCGCAAACCTCGTCTTCGCCTCGCCCGACTGGTCGCTGGAGGAGGCGGCGGTCGCGATGGTCCGCGGCCATTTCCGCCATCTCGTCGTGACCGAGGACGGTGACGTGGCCGGCGTGCTGTCGGTGCGCGACATCGTGCGCTGCTGGACCGACGACGGCGCGCTCTGCGACGTGCCGGCTTCGGCGGCTGCCGCGGGGTAGCTACTCGTGGCTGGAGGGCAGCTCGGCGATGTCACGCCGAGTCTCGCCGATCCAGCGCACGATGATCCAGATCGAAAGCACCGCGCCGAGCCCGGTGAGGATCCACGAGATCGTCACGCCGATCAGCGTGAACGTCAGGCCGATCGCCAGCAGCAGCGGCTGGATGCTGGACGCCGGAACGTGGATCTCTTCGCCCGCGGGCGGGACCTGGGGCTCGTCGGGGCTCACTGCGAGATGTAGATCGCCGCGACGAGGAACGTGAGCGCGAACATCACGGCGCAGACGGTCGCGACGACGAGACCGGAGCGGATGTTCTTGCGGGCGAGGTTGCGGTCCATGACGAGCGGAGCTTATCCCTATCGCAGGCCGGCGTCGACGACCATCGAGCAGAAGAGCAGCGCCAGGTAGGCCAGCGAGAAGAGGTAGAGCTGCAGCGCCGTACGGCGATCCTTGCGGCGGTACAGGGCCACCGCGCCGCCGATGAACACCGCGCCGAGCGTCATCGAGGCGACGAGGTAGGCGGTGCCGAAGCCACCGGCGCAGAACGGAAGCTGGGTGACCGCGTAGAGCAGGACGCTGTAGAGCAGGATCTGGCGGCGCGTCTCGTCCTCGCCGCGCACGACCGGCAGCATCGGCACGCCGACCGACGCGTACTCGTCCTTCATCAGCAGGCTCAGCGCCCAGAAGTGCGGCGGCGTCCAGAAGAAGACGATCGCGAACAGGTAGATGGCGACGCCGTTGGGATGCCCGGCGACCGCGGCCCACGCGACGAGCGGCGGAACCGCCCCGGCCGCGCCGCCGATGACGATGTTCTGCGGCGTACGGCGCTTGAGCCAGACCGTGTAGACGGCCGTGTAGCCGACGAAGCCACTGAACGCCAGGCACGCGGCCCACAGGTTCACCAGCGCCAGCAGTTCGATGAACGACAGCGCGGCGAGTGTGAAGGCGAACGCCATGCCCGCGGTCGGCGAGACGCGACCGGCCGCGACCGGCCGGTCGGCGGTCCGCGCCATGCGCGCGTCGATGTCGCGGTCATAGACGTGGTTGAACGCGCCCGCGCCGCCGGCCGCGAGGTAGCCGCCGAGGCACGTCGCAAGGACGAGCCAGACCGACGGGCTGCCGGCGACCAGCATCGTCGTCACGGTCGTCAGCAGCAGCAGCGACTGGACCTTCGGCTTGGTCAGCGAGACGTAGTCGCCGAGGATCTGCCGGGGCCTTGAGACCGCGCGCAGCGCCGGTGCGGTGGTGGTCGCCGCGCTCATCCGACGGGGACCGGCGCCTCATCGGCGGTTGCCGTCTGTAGCGGAGCGCTGGTCTGGGAGAGCACCTGGCGGCGGATGTCCTTCATCGGCTCGACCGAGCGCACGCGCGGGATGACGTCGAAGTTGTGCGGCGGCGGCGGCGACGTGGTGTACCACTCCAGCGTGTTGCCCTTCCACGGGTCGGGGCCCGCGATCGCGCCCTTCTTGAGGCTGCGGATCACGTTCCACGCGGTCAGCAGCACGCCGAGGCCGAGGATGAACGACCCGGCCGTCGAGATCTGGTTGTAGAGCACGAGGTGCCCGGTGTCCGCGTAGCGATAGACGCGACGGGGCATGCCGTCGAGACCGAGCGTGTGCTGGATCAGGAACGTCACGTTGACCCCGATCAGCATCAGCCAGAAGCTCGCCTTGCCCAGCCCCTCGGAGAGCATCCGCCCGGTGATCTTCGGGAACCAGTAGTAGATCCCGGCGAAGATCGTGAACACCGCGCCGCCGACGAGCACGTAGTGCAGGTGCGCGACGACGAAGTAGGTGTCGGTCAGCTGCCAGTCGATCGGGAAGATGGCGAGGAAGATGCCGGTGATGCCGCCGATCAGGAACGTCCCGAGAAAGCCCACGGCGAACAGCAGCGCGACCCGGTACTCGACCGCCCCGCGCCACAGGGTCGCGATCCAGTTGAAGATCTTCACGCCCGTGGGTATGGCGATCAGGAACGACGAGATCATGAAGAAGATCAGCACCACGCCGCGGATCGGCGTCGAGAACATGTGGTGGGCCCACACGAGCAACCCGAGGAAGGCGATCGTGACCGTCGACGCCGCGATCGCCTTGTAGCCGAAGATCGGCTTGCGCGCGAACACGGGCAGGATCTCGGAGACGATCCCGAATCCGGGCAGGATCATGATGTAGACCTCGGGGTGCCCGAAGAACCAGAACAGGTGTTGCCACAGCAACGCCGAGCCGTTGCGCCCGGGGTCGAAGAACGTCGTCCCGAAGTGCCGGTCGGTGAGCAGCATCGTCACCGCGCCCGCGATCACCGGCAGCGCCACGATCAGCATGATCGAGTACACGAGCATGCCCCAGACGAACAGCGGCAGCCGGCCCCAGCCCATGCCGGGCGCGCGCATGTTGGCGATCGTCGCGTAGAAGTTGATCGCCCCGAGCAGCGAGCTGATGCCGGTCAGGTGGATCAGGAAGATCCACGCGTCGACGCCTCCGCTGGGCAGGTATCGGGTCTCGTTGAGCGGGGCGTAGCACGTCCATCCGCACTCGGGTGGCGAGAACAGGACCGAGCAGTAGAAGACGATCCCGCCGGCCGCGAGCATCCAGAACGAGAGCGCGTTGAGCTTCGGGAACGCGACGTCGCGCGCGCCGATCATCAGCGGCACGAAGTAGTTCCCCAGCCCGGCCATCATCGGGACGATGAACAGGAAGATCATCGTCGTGCCGTGCATCGTGAACAGCTCGTTGTAGACCTGCGGCGTGACGAGCGTGTTGTTCGACGTCCCCAGCTGGAGGCGCATGACCAGTGCCTCGACCCCGCCGAGGAGGAAGAAGCAGAAGGTCAGGACCATGTACATGATCCCGATCTTCTTGTGGTCGGTCGTGGTGAACCACGACGTCCAGCCACGGTTTTCGGCCTGCACGCGGCGGGTGACGATCTGGGGGATGGGAGTTGTTGCGGCCATGTGTGGTCCTACTTGGAGGTCACCGAGGCCAGGTAGGCCACGAGCGCGTCGAGCTGCGCCTTGGACAGGGAGGACTTGAAGGTGGCAGGCATGATGCCCTTGGTGAAGCCGGCCGCGATGTTGGCGTTGGGATCGGTGATCGACTGGCTGATGAACGCCGCGTGCTTGCCCTTGAGCGTCATGTCGAGGTTCGGGCCGATCTGGCCCGTCGCCCCGGCGTCGGCCAGGGTGTGGCAGCCGCTGCAGCCCGACGCGCCGGTGAACACGGCCTTGCCCGCCGCGAGCTGCGCGGCGTCGCCGGCGGCGGCGGTCGTCGTCGCAGTGGGCTTCGGCTTGGCCGCGACGATCGTCACCGAGCCGGCGGCCGGCGTGTTCTTGCCCGCCTGCGCCTGCTTGACCAGCGCGGCGCGCTGCGCCTGGGCGAGGACGTCAGCGGCGGCGATGTTCTTGGTCTGGTTGGCCAGCCACAGCTTCCAGTCGGGGTAGGACAGCGCGAGCACGCGGGCGGTCATGTCGGCGTGGTTGCGCCCGCACAGCTCGGCGCACTGGCCGCTGAAGATCTGGTGCTCCTTGGACTCGGGGATCTGGAACCAGGTGTGGTTCGTATAGCCCGGGATCGCGTCGAACTTGCCGCCGAGCTGCGGGATCCACCACGAGTGCGCGACGTCCTGGGAGACGATGTCGAGGGTCACCGTGACGCCGGTCGGGACGACCATCTCCTCGTAGCTGAACGGCCGCAGGTTCTGCTTGGCCGCCTGGGCGCAGTTGACCTGGTAGGTGTAGCGCCAGATGTACTGCTGGCCGTTGACGCAGATGTTCAGCGACTTGCCGTCGGGCGGTAGGCGCGGGGTCGCGTCGGCGACGAGCACGCCGGTGCGGACCTTCGAGTTGGGCGGGTTGTCGATCCCCGGCAACATCGCGAAGGTGACGATCGAGAGCACGACGAGGATCAGCGCGGCGCCGACCGTCCAAGCGATCTCCAGCCGGGTGTTGCCGCGGATCTGGGCGGCGACGGCGCCTTTGCGCGCACGGAACTTGATCAGGGCGTAGAGCAGGGCCCCCTCGACGCCGACGAACACGACGACGGCGACAGCGAGGACGATCTTGTAGAGCGTCTGGATGTCGTCGGCGTTGGGCGATCCGCCGGCCTCGGGCCAGAAGAAGTTCGCCGACGCCGGAGCGGCTCCGGCCAGCGCAAGCGCAACTACACCCAGCAGCGAGAAGAATATGGCGCGACGGCGGTGGCTGGGGGTCGGACGGCCCAAGGCGCGCGGATTCTATTCAGAGATCGGCCGGGTCCACAGCCACCTGTGTTAGCTCGCCGATAGGAAGACCGCCGCGCGCCGGCCAGATTGGCTCCAGGACGACCACGAGGGACGTTAGGATCGGCTGATGGCCAACCGTCCGCTGATCGGCATTCTCACCGCGCTGGAGCGCGCGCAGTGGAGCGTGTGGGACACCAATGCGCTGCTGCTGCCGCGGATCTACGTCGACGCGGTTCAGCGCGCCGGTGGCCTCGTGCTGATGATCCCGCCCGACGCCGCGCTGCTCGACGATCCCGATGAGATCCTCGATCTGCTGGACGGCCTGATCCTCGCCGGCGGCGCCGACGTCGACCCCGCGACGTACGGCGCGCCGGCCCATCCCGAGACGCGCGGGTCGGTTCCGGAGCGTGACCGCTTCGAGATCGCGATGACGCGCCGGGCGATTGAGCGTGACCTGCCGCTGCTCGGCATCTGCCGCGGGATGCAGGTCATGAACGTCGCCGCCGGCGGCACGCTGCTTCAGCACCTGCCCGAGAGCCAAGGCCACGGCGAGCATCGCCGCAACCCGGGCTCGTTCGAGGGTGCCGGCAACACCGTGCGCCTCGCGCCCGGCTCGCTCGCCGCGCGCGCCGCGGGCGAGGAGGTCCACATCGGCAACTGTCACCACCATCAGGCGGTCGACCGGCTCGGCGAGGGCTACGTCGTCACCGGCTGGTCCGAGCTCGACGAGCTGCCCGAGGCCTTCGAGCTGCCCGATCGCCGCTTCGCGCTCGGCGTGCAGTGGCATCCGGAGTCCGACGAGACGAGCCGCCTCGTCGGCGCGCTCGTCGCCGCGGCAGCTATCCCCAGCCCCGCTGCAGCCGGCTGACCTGCCGCAGCACGTAGGGCGTCAACGTCGTCGCGAAGACGCGCGAGAGGTGCGTCAGGTCCTTGAGCACCAGCGCGCCGCCGACGACGGGATAGCAGCGGCGCTCGTCGCACATGAGGTCGGTGGCGTCGATGAGCTGGACGCGCGGCGAGCCGAGGCGTTGCTCGGCCACGGACTGAGGATCGGGGACGAGCGCGACGCTGCGCGCGACCGCGCACGTCGCGGCGGGTTGACGTTGCGCGGCGAGCGCCGTGCGCACGCAGTCGAGGTTGTCGTGGCCGAGCTTCGGCGTGTCGCGGATGACGACGATGTGCTGGACGGTCTTCGGGAGTGCGCGCCACATGCGTTGGTAGCCGGCCACCGTGTCGTCCAGGCTCGCATCTCCGCGCCGCGTCGCAAACGGGGCGCTGCTCAGCGCGGTCGTGAAGACGATGGTGATCTCGGGGTGGCGCTTCAACCATGCAACGACCTCGTGCTGCCAGCGCATGCAGTCGGCCTGCGCGTGGCGACCGATCCGGTGGGACAGCGTCGACAGCGGGCAGCCGGCGCGGGTGATGCTCAGGCCGTGCCACTCCTTGACTGTGGCGACCGGCGCGATGCTCGCCCGCCAGACCGCGGCGTGGCTGTCGCCGATCAGCGCGATGGTGCCGATCGAGTGGCTCGCGAGTGCGCCGAACCGGCACACTGAGACGAGGTCGTCGCGGATCGTCGGCGAACATGCGGCGTTGCCGGTCGCCGCCGCGACCGCTGGGGTCGGCACGACGACTGCGGCCAGCTTCGGGTCGTGACACGGGCGCTGGGGGTCGCGTGACGCGGCGCCGAAGCACGGCGAACGCATCGCCGCGGAGGCCGAGATCGTCGCCGGGTGGCTGGAGCCGCCGCAGCCGGTCGCCAGCAGCAAGAGCGCGGCGACGGTCGGGAGCGCGCGGCGGGCCATCGGCGGCCAGCCTAAAGGGTCAGCTTGCGGTCGAGCCCGTGCGCCCGAGCGCACCGCGCGCGCGACAGACGAGCGCCTTGCTCGCGCCGGCGCTGACCTTGAGCACGCGTCCGATCTGCGAGTGCGAGCGATCCTCGAGCTCGAGCATGACCAGCGCCTGGCGCTGACGGGTCGGCAGGTCGTTGAGGTGGCCGACGAGGCTGTCGACGCGTTCTGAGCGGTTGATCAGCGAGACCGGGTCGGCGCCGAAGGCCGCGATGCGCATTTCGTCGCCGGTGAACGGAACCGTGTGCTGTGGGCGGCGCAGCTGGTCCAGCGCGCGGTTGCGGGTGATCGCGTAGAGCCACGGGCGCAGGGCGATCTCGCGGTCGTCGGAGCGCAGCGCCTTGAGCGCCTTGACGAACACGTCCTGGACGACCTCCTCGGCATCGTGATGGGCGCCGTCGACCATCTTGCGCGCGAAGGCGAGCAGCGAGCCGTGGTAGCGGTCGTGGATCACCCCGAACGCGTCGAGCGACCCGGCGCGCAGCGCGGCGACGAGCTCTTCGTCGGTGGCCTGTCGCAACATCTCGGGGGAATGCCTGTGCTCGCTCATGCTCAGAGGATCGTCGGTTGGCGCGTCGGTGTGCAGCGATCAAGGTGTCCGATCGCGCACCCGTTGGTGGACCGTTCTCACACCTTGGTGTGGCGCTCCTGCAAGGCTGTGACGCGGTGACCGACGATTCGCCTCTGGCCCCGCACGCGGCGACCCCGGCCGAGCTGAGTGCCCGCATCGAGGCGGCGGGCCAGGGGCGGCCGTTCCTGATCTTGCGCGACGACTCCGGCGCGCAGGTGCTGATCGACCTCGGCGGCGAGCGCCAGCGCCTGTCGATCGGCCGCTCGCCGGCCAGCGAGGTGTCGCTGCCGTGGGACGGCGAGGTCTCGCGCCTGCACGCCGAGCTCGAGCGGATCGCGGGCGAGTGGACGATCGTCGACGACGGCCTGTCGCGCAACGGCACGTTCGTCAACGGTGCCCGCGTCGGCGCGCGCCACCGCCTGCGCGACGGGGAGGTCGTGCGCGTCGGCAACACGACGATCGCCTACCAGCGCCCGCCCGGTTCCGCCGCGCGCGAAGAGACCCGCGTCGCCGCGGCCGCGGTCGTGACCCGCGACGACCTGACCGCGACGCAGCGCAAGGTGCTGGTCGCGCTCGCCCGCCCCTACAAGCACGGTGAGTTCGCCACCCCGGCGTCCAACCAGTCGATCGCGCAGGAGCTGCACCTGTCGGTCGACGCGGTCAAGGCCCAGCTGCGCACGCTGTTCCAGCGCTTCGGCATCGAGCACCTCGCGCAGAACCAGAAGCGCTCGCGGCTCGTCGCCGAGGCGATGCGCAGCGGTGTCGTGACCCAGCGCGAACTCTGAGCTACGTCTTCGTGACCCGCACGACGCTGCCGTCGACACAGCCGACCCACGCGCCATGCGCGTCGGCCGCGATCGCGAACGGGGTCGAGCACACATAGACCGACTGGCCGGCCGACTTGTTCGTCCTCGCGTCGAAGCGCGTGAGCATGCCGTCGTTGTAGCCGGCGACCCAGACGTCGTTGCCGTCGACCGCGACCGCGGACGGGAAGTTGCCGGTCGGCCCGAGGACGAGCTCGCTGAGCGTGTAAGGGTTGAGCCGGATCACGACGTTGGTCGAGCCCTTGGTTACCCACACCTGCCCCGCGCCGAGCGCGACGCGCTGGGGCTTGCCGGTCAGCAGCACACTGCGGGCCGCGCCCGACCTGAGGCTGATACGGGTCAGCGTCTGCCGGTGCTGATTGATGACCCAGATGGCGCCGTAGCCGACCGCCATGTCGAGCACGCCCTGGGGAACGGAGATCGTCCTGATCACACGGCCGCTCCTCGTGACGCGGTTGATGAGGTCGGGAACCTGCGAGCCCGGCGTCTGGATTCCGACCCAAACCGACCCCGCTCCGGTGGTGACGAAGACGGCCTGGCTGTTGGGTGGCGCTCCCGCGAGCACGGGTGTCCGGCCGGTCGCTCGCCCCGAGCCCTCGCGCATGCGGCTCAGCGTGCCGCTCTTCTGGTTGAGAACCCACAGCGAGTGCAGGCCCGCGGCGAGCGCCGAGTTGCCCAGTGCGATGCGGGCCGGCTTCGCCAGCGTCGCGTCATCCTGGTTGAGCGCAACGAGGCGGCGACTCTGATGCGACGAGACCCAGACCTTCGGGCCGAGGATCGCAACCGCGTGCACTCGCATGCCGGTATGGACGGTGCGGGCGATATGCCCGGCGTCGGCCGGGGCGGCTGTCGTGGTCGTCGTGGTGGTCTTCGGCGTCGTGAGCGGCGGCGTCGTCCGATCGGTGGCGATCGGAGGGCTCGTGCTCGTCGCGTTGCCCGACACCAGCGCGACGGCGGCAGCGATCACGGCCAGGACGGCGAAGACACCGGCGGCGATGCCCGAACGCCGGCGGTTGCGCCGCTGGGCCGCCGGCCCGCCGGGGACGAGGTTCGTCTCCTCGTCGGTATTCGGAGCCGTCGTGTCGGCGTCACCGCCGTCCGGTGCGGCGGCGCCGCGCGCGACGAGCCGTTCGGGCCGTGACGCGACGCTCTCGCCCGCGGCGGCGAGCGCGGCTCGGCCGAGGTCGCCGGCCGACTGGTAGCGGTCGTCGGGGTCCTTGGCCAGCGCCCGCGCCACGACTGCGCCGAATGCCTCGGGGACGTCGGGCGCGAGCACGTCGACGGGCTCGGGCGGGTCGTTGAGATGCGCCCACAGCGTTGCCTCGTCGCTCTCGCGCTGAAACGGCGTGGCGCCGGTCAGCGCGAAGAACAGCACGCAGCCCAGGGCGAAGACGTCGGTGCGCGCGTCGACGCGCTGGCCGCGGATCTGCTCGGGCGCGACGTAGCCCAGCGTTCCCACCCACTGCCCAGAGCGGCTGAGCGCGCTCGTCTCCATCAGGCGCTTGGTCAGCCCGAAGTCGGTCAGGTAGGCGTGGTCGTCGGTGGTCAGCAGCACGTTGGCCGGCTTGACGTCGCGATGCACCAACCCCTTGGCGTGCGCGGCATCCAGCGCCCCGCCGAGCTGGTCGACGATCCGGGCCGCGCGGTCGGGGTGCAGGTAGCCCTCGCGGCGCACGAGGAACCGCAGGTCCTCGCCATCGACGTAGCGCATGGCCAGGTACAGCGCCTGGTTCTCCGAGCCCGCGTAGTAGATCGGGATCACGTGCGGGTGATCGATCGACGCCGCGAGCCGCGACTCGCGCATGAAGCGCTCGCGGAAGTCCGGATCCTCGGCCAGATGGGCGGCGATCAGCTTCAGCGCGACGGGTCGCTCGAGGTCGAGTTGGGTCGCGCGATAGACGACTCCCATGCCACCGCGACCGGCCACCGCCTCGATGCGATGGCCCGCGAAGAGGTCGCCGGGTGCAAGCTCCGCCACGGGGCGAGCATGACACGCCTGACCCAAGAGGTAGCGTTCGCTCGTCTTGCGCCGCTCGTCCGCCATCCGCGCTGCCGCCTGGGTGGCCGTGGGCACCGGGATCGCCGTGCCGTTGGCTCGCCGGCGCCTGGGGCTCAAGGCGCCCGTGGTCATCGCCGCCGCCGCCGCGGCGCCGGTCGCGCTGTGCGTCGCGGTGCCGCGCTCGCGCAAGCGTGACGTCGCCGCGATCACGTTGCAGATGCTGGCCTACCTCGCCACCTACGAGATGCCCAACGACGACCCCGAAGCGCTGCGTGCGCGGGTGCGGGTCGACTATCCCGTGCGGATCGACCGCATCCTCGGCCTCGGCCGGCTGCCGTCGCTGCGCCTGCAGGGTGCGCTGGCCGCGCCCGGTCGTGTCCGTACGCCTGAGCAGATCCTCGTGTGGGCGCACTGGATCTGGTTTGTCGTGCCCCACTCCACCGTCGTCTACATGATGGTCAGGCGTCCCGAGCGCATCTCGCGCACCGTGCTCATGACCTACGCGGTCTACGACATCGGCCTGATCGGCTACTGGGCGCTGCCGACCGCGCCGCCGTGGTTCGCCGATCAGCAGGGACGGCTGGGCGGTCCGGACGACCCACCGCTGCGCCGCATGATGGTCGAACACGGCGAGGCGTTCTGGAAGGACGGCTGGCAGCCGCTCTACAGTGTGCTGGGAGGGAACCCGCTCGCCGCTATGCCGTCCTTGCACTTCGCCACGTCGCTGATGGCCGCCCGCCTCTTGACCGAGGCGGGTCCAGTGCAGGGGGCGATCGGATGGTCCTACGCGCTGACACTCGGGTTCGCGCTCGTCTACCTCGGTGAGCACTATGTCGTCGACCTGCTCGCCGGCGCGGCGCTGACCGAGGGCGTGCGGCGGATCGGACCGCGCGCGACGCCCCTGCTGCAGGCGATCTCCCGACGGATACGGGCACTCGAGGCGGCGGCGGCGCCCGCGTGACCGACGACCGCAGGACGGTGAACGGGCAGGACGCGGTCGTCGCGTCCGTAGCGCACGACGAGGACGAGATGCCTCGGATGGGCATCACCCGGGACCGGGCGATCCTGTTCGGGATCTTCGTCGCCTCGGCCGTCGCGTTTCTGTACTTCGTCCTGCCCAAGCTGGCCGGCCTTCACGAGACATGGAATCGTCTCGAGCACGGGCAGCCGGGGTGGTTGATCGCCGCGGCCGGGCTCGAGGTCCTCAGCTTCCTCTCCTACGTCTGGCTGTTTCGCACGGTATTCATCCGCGGTGAGACCCGGATCGGCTGGAAGGAGAGCTACGAGATCACGATGGCCGGCCTGGCCGCCACACGGCTGTTCGCCGCGGCCGGCGCGGGCGGTGTCGCGCTGACGGCCTGGGCGGTACGCAAGTCGGGGATGGAGCGCCGGCTCGTGGCCGCGCGGATGATCGCGTTCATGTCGATGCTCTACGTCGTCTACGTCGTCGCCGTGGTCATCTGCGGGATCCTGCTGCGTACGGGCCTGCTCCATGGCGAGCATCCGTTCGGCTTGACGATCATCCCGGTGCTCGTGGGCATGGGGCTCCTGATCCTGTTCGTGGCGATGGCGTTCGTTCCGACCGACATCGCGGGGCGTCTGCAGGCCGGTTCGGACCGCAAGGGCCACGGCTCGAAGCTCCTGGCCCGTCTCGCCCTGGCTCCGGCGTCGATCGCCGAGGGCGCGGGGCTGGCGTGGGGACTGGTCCGCGCCCGCGAGCCGGGCGTGCTCGGTGCGCTGGGCTGGTGGTTCTTCGACATCAGCGTGCTGTGGGCGTGCTTCCACGCCTTCGGCACGCCGCCGCCATTCGGCGTGATCGTCATGTGCTACTTCGTCGGCATGCTCGCCAACACGTTGCCCCTGCCGGGCGGCATCGGCGGCGTCGATGGCGGCATGATCGGTACGTTCATCGCCTTCGGCGTCGACGGCGGGCTGGCCCTCGTCGCCGTGCTGTCCTACCGTGCCTTCTCGTTCTGGCTACCGACGATCCCGGGCGCCATCGCGTACTTCCAGCTGCGACGCACCGTCGCCCGCTGGGGTGTTACTATACCTAATGAAGCAACCCCCCGAACGGAGACTGTCAATGTCTGAGAACGGCGACACCAAGATCGAAGATGTGGTGATCGTCGGCAGTGGGCCCGCGGGCTACACGGCCGCCCTCTACACGTCGCGCGCGAATCTCGCGCCGCTGGTGATCGAGGGTTTCGCATGGGGCGGGCTGCTGCAGCAGACGACCGACGTCGAGAACTACCCGGGCTTCACCGACGGCATCATGGGCCCCGAGCTGATGGGCCAGATGCGCGCTCAGGCCGAGCGCTTCGGCGCGCGGCTGGTCACCGACCAGGCCGAGCGCATCGAGTTTGCGACCGAGCCCGGAGGCATCCACAAGATCTACGTCGATGATGAGGAGCACCTGACGCGCACGGTCATCCTGGCCATGGGCGCCGAGCACAAGAAGATCGGCGCGGCGGGCGAGGAGGAGCTCGGCGGTCGTGGCGTCTCGTACTGCGCGACCTGCGACGCGGCGTTCTTCAAGGAGAAGCAGACGGTCATCGTCGGCGGCGGCGACAGCGCGATGGAGGAGGCGATCTTCCTGGCCAAGTTCGCCTCGAAGGTGACGATCGTCAACCGCCGCGACGAATTCCGCGCCTCGAAGATCATGCTCGACCGCGCCAAGGCGACTGAGAACATCGAATGGCTGACCCCGTACGTCGTCGAGGAGTTCCACGAGACCGAGGGCCAGCTCCCGACCGTGCGCCTGAGCCACGTCCACACCGGGGAGGAGCTGCTGCTCGAGAACGTCGGCACGTTCATCGCGATCGGGCACGAGCCGCAGTCCGAGCTCGTCGGCGACGCGCTCGACGTCGACGACGAGGGCTACGTCGTGACCCAGGGCAAGTCGACGCGGACCAAGCTGCCCGGTGTCTTTGCGGCCGGCGACCTCGTCGATCACACCTACCGCCAGGCGGTCACCGCCGCCGGCAGCGGCTGTCAGGCCGCGCTCGATGCCGAGTGGTACCTGCGCGACACACCGTCGGTCCCGACGCCCGTCTCGTTGCAGGGCACCGGCGACCTCGCTGAGGCACAGTGGGCTGCCCCGGCCGAGTCCTGACGCACCCGTCTGACCGTCGCTCGCGGCGCCCGCCATCCACGATCAACGGCCATCCGGGCACGTCCGGCGTAACCGTCGCTCCTACAGGCTGACGAAGACCGACTTCGGCTCGAGGTACGCGTCGACGCCGTCGTGGCCGTGCTCGCGGCCGAGGCCGGAGGCCTTGAAGCCGCCGAACGGCAGGCTCGGGGAGACGAGGCCCCAGGCGTTGATGTAGACGCTGCCGGCCCGCAGCAGCGAGGCCATCTTGTGGGCGCTCTTGAGGTCCTTCGTCCAGACGCCGGCGGCGAGACCGTACTCGCCGTCGTTGGCGCGCCGGGCGACGTCCTCGATCGAGTCATACGGCTGGGCGACGAGCACCGGGCCGAAGATCTCCTCGCGCACGATCCGGGCGTTGTCGTCGGTCGACGTGAACAGCGTCGGCGAGACGAAGTAGCCGTCGGGGTGCGATTCCAGCGACGTCCCGCCGCCGGCCACCAGCTCGGCCTCGTCCTTGCCGATGTTGATGTATTCGCTGACGCGCGAGTGCTGCTCAGCCGAGACCAGCGGGCCGACGAACGTGGCCGGGTCGAGTCCCGGTCCGGGGACCGTCGCCGACGCCTGAGCGGCAAGCGCGTTGACGACGTCGTCGAACTGGTCCTTGTGGATCATCAGCCGCGAGCCGGCGTTGCACGCCTGGCCCGAGTTGAAGTACAGGCCGCCGAAGGCGCCGGCCACGGCCGCCTCGATGTCGGCGTCGGGCAGGATGATGTTCGGCGACTTGCCGCCGAGCTCGAGCGTGACGCGCTTCAGCGCCTTGCCCGCGATGCCGGCGATCTCACGGCCGACCGCAGTCGAGCCGGTAAACGCGATCTTGTCGACATCGTCATGCGCGACGAGCGCCGCGCCGGTCGAGCCGTCGCCGGTGACGACGTTGAGCACGCCGGGCGGGAGGCCCGCCTCGAGCGCGAGCTCGCCGATCCGCAGCGCCGAGAGCGGCGTCTGCTCGGCCGGCTTGAGGACGATCGTGCAGCCGGCGGCGAGCGCCGGGCCGAGCTTCCACGAGGCCATCAGCAGCGGGAAGTTCCACGGGATGATCTGCCCGCAGACCCCAACCGGCTCGCGCTGCGTGTAGGCGAAGACGTTGGCGAGCGCGTGCGGGTGGGTTTCGCCGACGATCCGCGTCGGCCAGCCGGCGAACTCGTGGAGATGGCCGATCGCGCCGTTGACGTCGATGGCACGCGCGAGTTTGACCGGCTTGCCGTTGTCGAGCGACTCGATCTGGGCGAGCTGGTCGGCGTTCTCCTCCAGCAATTCGGCGAGGCGCAGAATGATCCGGCCGCGCCGCGGGGCGGTCATCTTGCGCCACGGGGCGTCGTGGGCGAAGGCCGCACGCGCGGCGGCGACCGCGCGATCGATGTCGACCGCGGCGGCCTGGGGCACGCTGGCGATCGCCTGGCCGTTGGACGGATCGAGCGTCTCGAACGTCGCCCCATCGGCGGCCGGCACGAACTCGCCGTTGATGAGCAGGCCGTGCTCTCGGGACACGAAATCGCGGGTCGCGTCAGACAGCTGGTCGGGCAATGCGGTGGTGGCCATACGGGTGAGTCCTCTCCTACGGTGTCAGGACGATCGTCAACGCCTTGTGCTCCATACAGATCGTACGGGTCGGCGACATCGTCGAGCCGACGCGGACCTCGCCCGGCGCCGGAAACGTGACCGCTCTCGCCGCGGGAAACCTAGCGGGCGGGCTGTCCCTGGGGCTCCGCGTCGCAGGAAGAATTTCAACCGGCGCGAAGGAAGACCGTAACTTGTAGGCTCTTTATCTGTTCTTAAGGTCAAGATGACTCCACACACCTTCATGTATCCCAAGGTCGTGCCTGTGGTTCCGCCACAGGCACAGCCTGCGCCGCAGCCCGCGGCCACCCCCGCCTCGCGCTAAGTCGCCCGGCTCGGTTCGCCTGCGCTTCGACGTGCAGGTTTTCGGACCGAAGCTATGCACTTGGCGTCGCAGGCGTGCGTGGGTGTGCCGTTTCGTCTGAGATGCGCGTCAGTCGTGGGCCGGGTTCGACCCCTGCGATATCTCGAAGGGCGCCCCGCCGGGCGCCCTTCGAGTTTTAAGCGACGATCCGGTTCAGCGGGCGCGGCGGCGCAGCGACGTCGCGACGCGGTAGCCGTCGCCGTGGCGCTCGCGCAGCGCATCGAGCACCGCGACGACGTGCGCGGCGCCGACGACCTCGAGCCATGCAAACGGCCCGCGCGGGTGGCTCATGCCGAGGACCATGCCGTCGTCGATGTCGGCCTCTGAGCCGACGCCCTCGCCGAGCGCAAAGCTCGCCTCGTTGATCGTCTGAAAGACGAGCCGGCCGAGCACGCCACCGGGGCTGTCGCCGATCCACTCGGTGTGCGCGCCGAGCGTGGCGAAGAAGCGCTGCACCTGGTCGGCGAGATCGTCGGGCGTTCGCTCGTCGCGGATCAGCTCGACGAGGCCGAGCGTCGGCAGGACGTGGAAACCGACTGTGCCCGCGGGCAACGCGTCGGTGACGTGCAGGACCGCGCGCGGACCGGTCCCGCTGCCGTCGCAGTCGACGATCAGCGGCCAGCCGCTCGCGCGGCCGCTCGCATCCCAGCCGGCCTCGGTGGCACGCTCGCGCAGCGCCGCCGCCACGGGCCAGTCGCCGAGGATCGAGATGCCGTTGCCCTCGCCACCGCCGACCGCGGGGGGGTCGGGATCGGCGGGCCGGTGGGGGCCGCCTGAGTCGTAGTCGTACCAGCCGTGCTGCGTCTTGCGCCCGTAGCGCCCGCTTGCGACCATCTGTTCGCTGAGCGGCGACGGGCGCCAGCGCGGCTCGCCGAAGCCGAGCGCGAAGAACGACTTGGAGATCGTGAAGCCGGTCTCGATTCCGACGAGATCCTGGAGTTCGAACGGGCCCATGCGGTAGCCGCCGCCGAGGCGGATCAGCCGGTCGATGGTCTGTGGGTCCGAGACCCGCTCGTGCGCGCTGCGCAGCGCCTCGAGGCCGAACGGCCGGTTGCAGCGATTGACGATGAAGCCGGGCCCGTCCTTGGCGTTGATCACGCGGCGGCCCATCGCGTCGCCGGTCGCCCGCGCGATCGCGACCGCCGCCTCGCCTGACTGCATTCCGGCGATCACCTCGACCAGCGCCATCAACGGCGCCGGGTTGAAGAAGTGCATGCCGACCACACGCTCGGGTCCGTCGACGCCGCCCGCGATCGCGGCGATCGGGAACGAAGACGTGTTAGAGGCCAGCACGCAGTCTGTGCTGACCACGGCGGCCAGCTCGCCGAACATCCTGTGCTTGAGCTCGAGGATCTCGGGCGCGGCCTCGATCACGAGGTCGCATCCGGCGAGCTCGCTCAGTGCCTTGACGCCGCTGGCGCGCGCGACGATCTCATCGGCGTCGCCCTCGACGCGTCCCTTCTCGACGAGCTTGTGCACGCCCTCCGACAGCCTGGCCAGCCCCCGCTCCAGCGCCGCCGGATCAGGATCGAAGAGCAGCGCCTTCGCGCCGCTCTGGGCGGCGAGCTGGGCGATGCCCGACCCCATCGTGCCGGCGCCGAGGATGCCGATGACCTTCGCCGCGTCAGCCATGACCGTCTAGGCCAGCGCGTTGATGCCGGTCAGAGCGCGGCCGATGATCAGCTTCTGGATCTGCGACGTTCCCTCGTAGAGCGTGGTCACGCGCACGTCGCGCAGCATCCGCTCGACCGGGTGGTCATCGACGTAGCCCGAGCCGCCGTGGACCTGGATTGCCTCGTTGGCGACCCACTGCGCAGCCTCGCTGGCGTAGAGCTTCGCGATCGACGTCTCGAGCGTGTTGGGCAGGCCCTCGTCCTTCATCCAGCCCGCCCGGAAGGTCAGCAGCCGCGCGGCGTCGGTGCGCACCTTCATCTCGGCGAGCATCGACTGCACGAGCTGGAACGAGGCGATCGGCTTGCCCCACTGGATGCGCTCCTTGGAGTACTCGATCGAGGCGTCGAGCGCGCCCTGGCAGATGCCGACGCAGCCGGAGGCGACCGAGTAGCGCCCGGACTCCAGCGAGCTCATTGCGACCGCGAAGCCCTTGCCGATCGGGCCGAGGACGTCCTCGTCGTCGCAGAAGACGTCGTCGAGCGCGATCGCTGCGGTGTCCGAGGCGTGCAGGCCCATCTTGCCGTGGATCGGGGTGGCGACGAACCCGTCCTGGTCGGTGTCGACGAGGAACGCCCCGAGGCCCTTGTGACCGAGCTCGGGATCGGTCTGGGCGAAGATCATCGCGACCTTCGAGTGGCTGGCCATCGAGATGAACATCTTCGCTCCGTTGATCTTCCAACCGCCGTCGACCTTGGTCGCCCGCGTGCGCTGGTTGGCGGCGTCGGAGCCGGTGTCGGGCTCGGTCAGGCCGAAGCAGCCGAACCACTCGCCCGAGCACAGCTTGGGCAGGTACTTGTGCTTCTGCTCCTCGGTGCCGAACGTGAGAATCGACGAGCACACCAGCGACGTCTGGACCGAGATCACGGTGCGCATCGCGCTGTCGCCACGCCCGATCTCCTGGACGACGAGTCCGTAGGTCACGTAGTCCAGCCCGGCGCCGCCGTACTCGGCCGGAACGATCGCGCCGAGGTAGCCCTGATCGGCAATCATCTGGGCCAGTTGGTGGTCGAACCTGTGGGCGCGGGCGTTCTCGTTCGCGCGGGCGATGACCTCGTTGTTGGTGAAGTCACGCGCGGTCTCCTGAACGTGACGCTGCTCGTCGGTAAGGGAGAAGTCCATGCCTCTCACGCTAGCTGGGATTGCGACAAGTCGGCATGATGGTCGCATGAGGGCATTGATCGTGGGCGGCGGTTGCCGCGGGCTGGCGCTGGCCGCCGAGGTGATCGCCGATGGGCACGCGGTACGCGTCGTGACGCGCGACGCGTCCGGCCGCTCAGCGATCGAGAACGCCGGCGCCGCGTGCGTGATCGGCGACCCTGATCGGATCGGAACGCTGCGCTACGCGCTCGACAACGTGACGCTCCTGTTGTGGCTGCTCGGCACCGCGTCGGGCGACGCCGAGCAGGTCCGCGCCCTGCACGACACGCGCCTGGAGTTCATGCTCGAACGGACGATCGACACGACCGTGCGCGGCGTCATCTACGAGGCGGCGGGGAGCGTTGTGCCTGAAGTTCTCGCCGTCGGCGAAGCGCACGCCGTGCGGATGTGCGCGCGCAACGAGATTCCGCTCATCGTCCTGCGCAGCGAGCCACGCGATCAGGCCACGTGGCTCAGGGAGGTTCGCGGTGCGATCGACACGTTGCTCGCGACCGACCGGCCGACGTTCAGGCCGGGAGCCGCTCCAGCAGCAGACCAAGGATTCGCGCCGTAGCGCCCCAGATGAAGACGTCGCCGACGACGTAGGTGTCGGTCATCAACGTGATCCCGCGCCGCGTGACCGGGCGCGTGTCGAAGCCGTCGCGCAGATCGGGGAGGCTCAGCTCGATCACCGCGGCGACCTCGGTGGCCGACGGGTCCCACGCATGGCCGGGCTCGATCACGCCGACGTAGGGGTAGATCGCGTAGCCGGTGGCCATTGTGCCCGTCGGCTCCAGCGCGCCGACGACGTTCACCGCCTCGGGCGGCAGGCCGATCTCCTCGTGCGCCTCGCGCAGCGCTGTGTGCAGCAGGTCGGGGTCGGTGTCGTCACGGCGACCGCCTGGGAACGAGACCTCGCCGGCGTGGCTGCGCATGTCGTCGCGGCGCTTGGTGAAGACGGCGTGCGCCTCGCCGTCATGGACGTAGAGCGGGACGAGGACGGCGGCATCGACCGCGCCGTGAACGTCGAGGGTGACCGCGTGCTCGGGCTCCAGCAGCGCGCTCCGCAGGAGCGCCTCGAGCTCAGCGCGCGAGCTCGACGCGCTCGACACGCTCGTCGAACATGACCTCGCCGTCGAGCGCGCGATGCACCGGGCACTTTGCGGCGATCACGCGCAGGCGTTCGACCTGATCCTCAGACACATCGGACGGGAAGCGAAGGACCATGCTGAAGCGGGTCGGGCAGCCGCGCTCGGCGGGCGTGAACGACGCTTCGACCTCGATGTCGCCCACGTCCCAGCCCTTGCGCTTGGCGTACATCTCCATCGTCACCGCGGTACACGAGGCGAGGCTCGCGGCGAGCAGCTCTTGAGGGCTCGGGGCGGCGTCGTCGCCGCCCTCTTCGACCGGCTCGTCGGAGACCAGCTGATGCTCTCGGATCTTGATCGTCTGCTTGTACGTACCTGCGCGCTGGGAGATCGCCTTCATGGACATAAGACCGACTATACGCCTCTCAATACAGCCGGTTGAACAGGAAACCGGTGGGGATCTTTGGGTAGAAGAACGTCGACTTCGGGGGCATGTTGATGCCGGCCGCGGCGATGTCGCGGACCTGGCTGACGGGGCTCGGTCGCAGGAAGAACGCCGCGTCGGCGCGGCCGTCGAGGATCATGTGCAGGGCCTCCTCGTCGGTGCGCGCGTAGTCCAGCCCGTGCTTGTGATCTATGTCGTCGTCGGTCAGCCCGATCGGGCCCTTGAGCAGCAGTGCCTCGAGCACCGCGGTATCGAGGCGTTGGTAGGCCCGCGGCAGGCCGGGCAGCGCGGCGTCGGCGATCGCCTGGTCGCGCAGGGTCAGGCGAAACGCCTGGCGGTGGTGGGCGTCGATGTAGCCCAGGACGAGCGGCGCGGTGCCCTCGGGCGGGCGCAGCTGCGACTGATCGATCGGCTCGACGTCGAAGTTGGCCATCAACACGTCGCGCAGCGCCTGCTGGCGCGCGGAGTCTTTGAGGTCGGTGAGCAGGCGGTGGGTCGGGAAGACGGTCAACCCGCGGTCCTGGAGCGAGACGAGCGTCATCAGCACATAGCGGTGGTCGCCTTCGCCGCCGACCTCGTCGGCGTAGGCTCGCGCGGTCTCGTAGCGGTGGTGGCCGTCGGCGATGAGCAGCTCGGTCGATTTCAGCGCATCCGTGACCGCGGCGATCGCGCCGGGGTCGGCGATCCGCCACAGACGGTTGACGGTGCCGTCGTCGTCGGTGTTCGTGCCCCACGGCTCGCCGGAGATGTGCGGGCTCAACGCGCCCCACGCGGCGTTGGACGGGTCGTCGTAGAGGCTGAAGATCGGCGAGAGGTTGGTGCGCGTGGCACGCGTCAGGCGCAGCCGGTCCTCCTTGGGGCCCGGGTGGGTGCGCTCGTGCGGGCGGATCGTGCCTGGGCCGTAGTCGGTGACGCGGACGCGGGCGAAGAAGCCGCGGCGTGTCATCGCGCGGCCGTCGGGTCCGGTGTAGTCCTGAACGAGCGCCCACAGCGCGGGCTCTTCATCGCGTGTCAGCGCACCCTCGTCCTGCCAGGCACTGAACAATTGCGCGGCGTTGGTGTAGGGATCGTCGCCCTCGGGGAGGTCGACGCGGACGACGTTGTGGGGCGAGCGCGCGCCGAGCTCCGCCCGCTGGGCCGGGTCGATGATGTCGTAGGGGGGCGCCACCAACGACTGCAGGTCGCCGGCGATGGTCTGGTTGTAGCGCAGCGCGCGAAGGGCCTGGACGTCCGCCATGCGGCGCGGACCCTACACGTCAGGGTCAGCGAGGGACGCGCTTGCCGAAGTCAGTCGTGTACGTCGCGGCGGCGGCAGCGCCACTGACCTTGACCGGTGCGCCGAGGGCGCTGCCGATGCCGATGTCGCGGTAGGAGCCGTTGAGGATGTTGGCCCGATGGCCGGAGGAGTGCATCCACGAGGAGACGATCTCTTCGGGCGTTGACAGTCGGCCGGAGCCCCAGCCGATGTTCTCACCCAGCGCCCAGGCGCGGGTGTTGTGAAGGTAGGTCGTGCCCTTGATCCGCGACACGAGCGTCGAGCCGCCGGGGGAGACGTGATCGAAGAAGCCCTCGCGCACCATCGCCTGCGAGTAGTTCGTCGCCGCGTGGGCAAGCGACGGGTTGGCGTGCAACGCAACCAGGCCGTGGTTGGCGCGCTCGACGTTGAGCAGGCACAGGATCGCGGTCCGGACGACCGGCATGCTCGAGGGGGACGGGGTGACGTCGGAATTGGCGCACGACGACGGCGCGGCCGCGGCGGCTGCGGGCAGGGCCAGAGCACCCGCGCACAACAGGCCGGCGATGGGGATCGTGAGGCGCGAGCGGACCATTGGAAGCTCGGCCGGATGTGCACCTGATGTGCGATACCCGGCCTGGTTGGTCCCTCGCCCGCTCCGCGCGCCAACTCAACTCGGGGGCTGAAGACGTGGACGCCTGTTCTACGACGGGTAGTCTCCGCACCGGGAAGCTCACTGGTTCACTCGGAGACTCGGAGGCGGCATGCAGCACTGGAACCTGAAGACCGTGGACGTACAGTCCCAGCAGCCACGGATCCTGGCGACGTCGGACGAAAGTCGCGCGATCGTGTTGGCGCTCAATGCCGGCGAGGAGCTTCAGGAGCATCAGGTCCACGAGCAGGCGTGGCTCGTCGTCGCGGACGGCGAGGTGCAGGTCAGCTCGACCGACGGCGACTCGGTGACCGGGGGCCCGGGATTCCTGTTCGAGTTCGCGCCCCACGAGCGTCGCACCGTTCAGGCGGTCTCCGACGCTCGGCTGTTCCTGCTGCTGACTCCGTGGCCGGGTGAAGGCCACCCGGGCGCGATGACGCTCGAGCAGAAGGACGCCGCGCGCAGCAACGCCGCGGCACACACGGCGCGCTGAGGGTGGGCTGGTCCAGTCAGAGAATGCTCAGCACCGCGAGCGCGACGACCGAGACCGCGACCAGAGCGATCACGAGGGCGGTCAGGACCGAGTCAAGGCGCCCGAGGCGGTGGGCTCCCATCAGCTCCCCGTCGCGAGCGAGCGCTCGCGGGAAGGGCAGATGGCGAGGAGCAGCACCGCGTTGAACGAGGGTCTCCGCGACGGAGTAGGCCGTGGACAGGGGCACGCCGCGGCGGCGAGGAGGGCTCGTCGCGACGACGAGAATGCCGTGGCGCGTCGACGGCAGATTGGCAACCGCCAGCCCGCCCGCCGTCGCGCCCCAGTCGGGATGGGCGAGCACACCCGAGAAGATGTAGGCGCACCCGCAGAGAGGCAAGCCGCCGGTGCGGGTGGCGGAGAGCGAGATGGGGTGCGGCGACGACGCCGGCGAATCGTGGTACCGCGCCCGGCGCCGTGGCGACCGCCCAGTCTCAGGGCACCGCATGGAACTAGGCTTCCTGCAATCGGGGCGCCCGGATTCGAACCGGGGACCTCCGCCACCCAAAGGCGGCGCGCTACCAGGCTGCGCTACGCCCCGAGGCACGGTCAGTCTAGATCGGCGACGATGATCGGCGCATACGCCCCCGTAGCTCAGCTGGATAGAGCGGCGGACTTCTAATCCGCAGGTCCCAGGTTCGAATCCTGGCGGGGGCGCTGGGAAGTAGCTGCAAATCGACGTTTTCTATGGCCTGCTCCGTGGGTCGTGATCGGGCCAGATCGTGATTCTGTCCCAAATGTGTCCCAGATCGCGCTAGCGTTCCGGGCGTGCCCGGACCGCTCTCAGGCCACGTCTTTCGCGTCGAAGGGAAGCGGCGCGCGGTCTGGCGAGCGAAGTACCGCACGCCGGATCGGCCGCCAGGTGCAGGTGACGATCGGCCCGGTCGTGGACCGCGCGCGGCCGGCCGGCGGACGGGTACTTCACGAAGCGCACCGCCGAGGACTGGCTGCGCCAGCGGCTCGACCAGGTGCGCGCCGGCGAGGCGCCCGGGCTCATGCGGACCGGCGTGACGTTCGCCGACGCAGCTGCGGAGTACCTGACGTATCTCGAGGTCGAGCGCGAGCGCAAGCCGTCGACGCTGCGCGACTACCGCTCGATGATCCGCAACCACTTCCTGCCGGCGTTCGGCGAGATGCGGCTCGAGGAGATCACGCCCGACGTCGTCGAGGCGTGGCGCCGCCGGCTCGGGATCCGACCGTAAGCTCTCGAACCGGACGAAGATCAAGATCATCACGACGCTGCACGGCCTGATGGAGCGCGCGCGCCGGCAGCATCGGCTGCCGCGCAACCCGGTCAGCGACATCGAGAAGCCGCGCGTGCGGCCGGTCGGGCGAGATCCAGGTCTACTCGCGCGAGGAGGTGCTGGCGCTGGTGCGGGCGGCCGAGAGCGAGCAGGACGGCGCGGTGTTCCTGACCGCCGCGTTCACCGGGTTGCGCCAGGGCGAGCTCGTCGCCCTGCGCTGGCGCGACGTCGACTTCACCGGCCGCCGTGTGCGCGTGGCCGGCAGCTACGTCAACGGCGTGCTCTCGACGCCGAAGAGCGGCAAGGTCCGATCGGTCCCGATGAGCCGCGACGTCGCCGAGGCGCTGGCGCGTCTCGGCCAGCGCGGCAAGCAGGTGGGGGAGGACGACGTCGTGTTCCTCGGGCGCTTCCCCGGCGAGCACCTGGACGCGAGCGCCCTGAACCGCCGCTACAAGGCTGCCGTGAAGCGCGCTGGGCTGCGTCCGCTGCGCTTCCACGACCTCCGGCATACGTTCGGCACGCTGGCCGTGGCGGGCGGCGCGCAGCTGCTCCAGGTGCAGGCATGGATGGGGCACGCCGACATCTCGACGACGATGGTCTACCTGCACTATGCACCGCGCCCCGACGAGGCCGACCTGATCGACCGCGCGCTCGGCGCGGTCACCGCCGACCCGGATCCCGCTGCTCGCTGACCCATCGCTCGAGGTCGCTGCGCAGGAACCGCACGTGGCGGCCGACGCGCACGCAGGGGAGACGACCGTCGCGGACCGCTTCGTAGATCCACGAGGTGCGGACCGAGAGCAACTCGGCCGCACCATCAGCCCGAAGCAACGGCTCACTCAGCGACGCCCGAGACTCGAGACCGAGTTGCATCTGATGCTGCACGACAGCTCACGCAGAGGATGTCGCACGAGACCCCGGATCACCCCCAACGAATCGCCCCGGAGATCAGCTCGAGCGAACCGCGAGATCAGGACGACCCGCCAGATCGAATCCACACAGTTGCATTATCTCCGATGATGCCCTGGGCTCGGCCTCGCCGCGAGGCTCCCGAGCATTGCCGTCGACCGCTCGACCTACCGTGATCGACACCCATGACCTTCACGCTTGAGTTCTACGAGGACGAGCACGGCGACCAGCCGGTGCTTCGCTGGCTCCGTGAGGACCTGACGCCGACACAGCGCCGGGCGATCGGCGTCGCGATGCGCGAGATCCTCGAAGCCGAGGGCATCGGCGTCTGCCGGACCACATACGGCAAGCAGCTCGGCGCCGGCCTCTTCGAGTTCCGGCTGCGCCACGACGCGGCCGAGATCCTGCGAAACCTCGGCAAACCCGCGCGTACCGAGCCGAACCCGACGAAGATCTTGCTACGCGTCTTCTGTCACGCCTACGGCGACCGGATCGTGCTGCTGCTCGGCGGCTACGACAAGGCCGCTGATCCGAGCACGAAGCGCCAGCAGCGCGAGATCGAGACGGCGCGGGCGCGGCTCGCCGACTTTCGCCGGCGCCGCGGGCTGTAGCCGGGCGCCCGCTGTGCCGGTATGGGGTAAAGTACATATTGAGCAGCCATGAGCACATCGTTTGACGACTTCATCGCCGAGCTGGAAGCGGAGGCCGCGGCCGAGGGGCCCGATGCCGTCGCCGAGTTCGAGGCATTCCGGCTGCACTTCTCGCTGGCGCGCCAGTTCGCTGCGCTGCGCCGCGACAGGAAGCTGACGCAGAAGCAGCTCGCCGAGCTGTCGGGGATCGATCAGGCCGAGATCAGCCGGATCGAACGCGGCCAGTCAAACCCAACGACCTCGACGCTCTCGGCTCTCGCGAAGGCGCTCTCCGCCGACATCAGGCTCACGCCAGTCGCGCGGTGACGCGCTTCAGGTAGCGACCACGACAAGTCAAAGCAGCGGTAGCCTGCGCGGCGGCCGCACTGAAGGGAAAGCGGCACGGGGGAAAGGCCCGATGACGTAACCAGTAGCGGGTTGGATGCATGCGGGCCCACCGATCCGGAAGAGTTACGCCATGGCTCACCAGAACAGCGGAGACGGCCGCCTTCGAGATCTGCTCGGGACGGTCAAGGACCTGGCTCGCGAGTACTACGAGCTCACCGGCGGACGGTCCTTGGGCGTCACCGGTGAGGTCGCGGAGTACGAGGCCGCCCGACTGGTCGGGGTCAGGCTGGCGCCGGTCAGGCAGTCGGGGTTCGATGCGTGGCGCGACGGCGAGAAGCTGCAGATCAAAGGCTGTTGCGTCTCACGCAGTGAAGCCAGTTGGCGGATGGGAGCTGTCCGGCTCGACCGCGAGTGGGACTGGGTGCTGCTGGTCCTGATGAATCGTCGATACGACGCGTACGAGATCTGGGACGCCGACCGCGAAACGCTGACGCCGGCGCTGGAGGACCTTGGGTCCAGGGGGATGCCGGTCAAGCACTTCAAGCAGGTAGGCCGCCGGCTGTGGCGAGCCTCACGTCCCGGCGATCCGGGCCACCCGGATAGTGCCGAGCCTGAAGCGTAGCCAGCCAGGTTCGCTGATTCCGGAGCCGGCGACCGGTGCCGGTGCTCACGGCGGGGCGGGATCGATCTGCGTCGCGGCGTGCGCTGACGCTACCCGCGCCCATGGACGCGGCGCGTCGCGTCCTTCAGGACCCGGTGTCGCTCACGGATGGGTTCGCGATCGCGTCAGCGAGCGCTTCGAGGCCGTCGACATTCAATCGCCCGCCCGCTGGCGGCCACGCCGCGGTCGGCTCGTTGGCGGGCCAAATTCGGACGAGCGCCGGAGAAAAACGCTCGAGGTCTTCGAACGGAGGCTCAGCGTCCAGCCACGACACGACGAACCCGGCCAGGTTGCCGAGCGCCAGCAGCCCACTGAAGGTGTTCGGGAGTGGCGGCATCGGCGCGTCGGGCGTGCGCGTGCGGATTGGCCTGAAGTCCGACTGGTGGCGCCCGAGATACGGCGTACCGGCCAGCCAGACGCGGGTGAGATCGCTGGGCCGCCCGTCGGCGCGGAGCTGCTCGTAGAACGCGCTCGGCAAGGCAGGCTTGAACTTGGAGCCGGCGACGAGAACCGTCTTTGTGAACCACGTCGCGACGACGGCCTGCTCGGAGATGTCGAGCGTTCTGTCATCGCCACGAATCAGCGGTAGCAGGAGCGGCCGTGCGCTGGTCTCCAGCCGTGACATCCAACCCTCGTTGCATGATCGGCAAACCGCCTTCACCGTCACGTCTGCCGGGCGTCCAGGATGTGAGCGGCGCTGATCTGGCTCGCCGGCACGCACCTCGATGCGAACGTGAGTGCCTGAGCCGCCGCCCGCGCCTGCCACGTGGTTGCGAGTCCACGCGGGGATCACGTGTTCCCGCGTGAGCGGGCCGTCAGCGTGACAGAACACACAGGGCATCTGACCATGATGCACGGATGTTTCTCCGACGGCCGCCCTAGGCTCTCTGCGTGGCGTCCGGTGGCGAAGCACTCCTCAAGACCCGGCTGCTGGCCGCGTACCAACCCGTCGACGGGATCTTCGATCCGTCGCGGTGGTGGCGCGACCCGATCCTGCTGAGAGACCTGGCCGCGACGCTGGCCGAGCTACACGCAGACGGCGACGTATCGATCGTCGCTGGTGTTGAGTCCCGCGGACTCCTCCTCGGCGCGCTCGTCGCCCAGCACCTCGAGGTCGGCTTTGTCGAGATCCGAAAGGACGAGCACCCGGAGCATCTCGGCGGCGTGGAGCTACTCCGTCGCACGACACCGCCTGACTACCGGGAGCGTGGGCTCACACTCACCGTTCGACGTCACCTGATCCGGCCGCGCGATCGCGTCGTGCTCGTGGACGATTGGATCGAGACGGGCGCGCAGGCGTCCGCGGTAAGGAAGCTGGTTGCCGATGCCGAGGCCACATGGGTCGGCGCCGCCGTGATCGTCGACGCTCTGACGTCGGCTCTTCGGCATCAACTCGGGGTGCGTTCACTGCTCCGAGTGCACGAGCTGCCATAGCTACGGAACGTGTCCCGAACCCTGTCCCCAACTCGGCAGATCTAACCCCGCCGAACCCGAGCAGACCCCACCTCGCCACGCTCGAAACCCGCCTAAGCGAACGCTCAAACAACATCTTCTAATCCGCAGGTCCCAGGTTCGAATCCTGGCGGGGGCGCTGGACACCGGGCGTCGTCCGCGACGCCCGTGATGGGTTAGGGCATCGCGTTCATGGTGTGCATGGAACCATGGGAGCCACTTGGGACGACGAGTCCGGGCACGTCGCGTGGCGTGGCGACCACCGAGATCGCGAGCACGAGCAGGACAGCTGCCGTGCCCCAGGTCGCGGTACGGCGCCAGGGAACGGTCTTCTCAATGGTGATCAGTGCTGCCACCAACGCCATCCAGATGAGACTCATCACCCCGAGTGCGAACAGCGCGGCCATCAGTGCCCAGCAACAGCCCAAGCACCAGCCGGCGTGCCGAGAGCCCATCTCGAGGGCGCCAAGCCGACCGTCGCGCCACGTTCCGAGCAGGAATCCGAGAGGGCTGCGGCACTTCGCCAGGCAGACGTTCTTCAGCGGCGTCAACTCGTAGATCGCCGCGACGGCCAGCACGGCGCCGGCGAACCAGCGACCGCCGGTGTGCCAGGCCAGGTCGCCGCCGGACAGGCCCGTGCCGAGGCGGAACAGACCGTACGCGCCCAGGCCCGCAATGCCCCACACGAGCAGGTAGCCGCTCGTGAACAGCAGGGGGCGGCTCAGCCCGTGTCGATGCGTCATCCGTGCATAGAGCGCGACCGTCGGGGCCAGTGACGGAAACATCATCGCCGCCATCATCACCACCCACACACCAAGGAACCAGCCGAGTGCACCGAGATCGGAGCCCGGGCTTGCGTCCATCCCGGCCATCCGATCGGCGGTCAACCACCACGCGACCGCGGCCAAGGCGAGCAACAGGGCGACGAGACCGAGCCGCACGCGCGCGGCAGCGAATGCAGCGGCGAGTTCACCTCGGTCCGGTCGGCGGTCGGCGGCCCCGGTCGATGCCGCTGCGCTCAGGCCGCCCACGAGAAATGCGATGTGGAGAAGGCCGCGTTGCCGTCGTATTGGATCCCGAACGCGTTGATCTTCGACCGCGTCGCATGCGCGACCGTCAACTCGGAACCCGCGGGATGAAAGATGCCGGTGAGCCTCGCGGGCTCGCCCGTCTCCACCCCGAACGGCACGACATCCTCGATCTCGAAGTCCACCGCGTCCCCGATGCGGATCGAGTGACGCAAGCCGCTCTCCCGCACGTCGATCGGCGCGCGCTCCACGCCGAGACTCTCTCCGACCAGCGGCCCCAGGGCCTCCATCGGGCCGCCCAGCGCCCCCGAGAACACCGCTCCCAACTTCGCGGCCTGCTCGTCGGAGGCCGACGCGTCGATGAACACGCCAAGGCGCCAGTCGCCGTCGCTCATGACCTTCGGTGTATCGGCTACAGCCGCGACGGTCAGGCCGCCCACATCGACCCCTTCGACATCGCCATCCTTGACGTTGAAGACCAGCGTGACCATGCACCGTTCGTGCGTGGCACCGAGCGCGAGCGACGCCGTGCACGGGCACACCACGTCGCACGAGCACGTTTCGAAATATGACCCTTCGAGGTTCCAGGACATGCCGCCTCCTCGTGAATGGGGATGTGGTCCGATTGTCTTCCTGTCGACGTTGCCCGTCAACCGCGATTCGGGCGGCGTGACCTATCTCATGGCGTTGCTGACCCATCGCCTCGTTGCGCTGAGCGGCGGTCAGCCGTGGCCGCGCGCGATCGGGTGGCTTCGCGCCTTGGTCGCGTATGTGGCGAGGTTGGTCGTGATCGTCTGGAGCGCCGAAGACGAGGCCGAGTCGGTGAGCGGGGCGATCAGGACCCCGCCGGCCATCGAGTCGACGGTGTGCACGTCGTCGAGCAAGCCCTTCTTGATGCGGGCCAGATCGGCGCTCCCCTTGACGCCGAGCCGCGCCAGCTGCGCGCGCAGGTCGGTCGGTACGCCGTGCTTGCGTACGTCGGCCTGGAGGGCCTGCACGGCCGCGCTGGTGGCGTAGATCTCCGGCGTCTTCGCGGCGCTCAGCGCGGTCGCGGCGTTCGCCCGCAGCTTCGGGATGCCTTTGAGGATCTTGACCGCCTGACTGGTGAAGTTCGCCGACGCCAGCAGTTGCCGACGCGCGTGAGCGCGATCGTGCCGGGCGGTCGCGCCGCGCTGCCTGGCGAGCGCGGTGGCTGCCGCGGCGAGGAGTGCCGACGCGTGCGCCTGGCTTGTGAGCAGCGCGCTCAGTGCATTCGCCGAGGCCGCGTCGAGCCCAACTCCGGCCTGGAGCTTGGGCAGCGACGGCTTGGCCGCCTTGACCGTCTGCTTGAACGCGCTGTCGTGGTGACCGTCGGTGAACGCCGCGAGGGCCGCGCCGGTCTGCGCGTTGACCACGGCCACCTGGGCGACCGCGGCCACGGCCCCGGCGGTGGCGGCCGCCGCTCCGTGAGCCAGGCTCAACTCCCGCAGGCCGTGGGTTCCGCCGCCGTGGGTTGCCGCGGTGTCCCCGATCAGGCTCTTCCAGAAATCCCACAGCGGGTTGCGGATCAAGGGGTCTTCGGTGGTCGTCTTCGGGTTGCAGCAACCGGTGGCGCAGACGACCGCCGGCGCGGTGCACTCGCAGTGGTCTCCGGCGCAGTGCGTCTGGCCGGTGCAGCAGTCAGTGCCGCAGCGGACGCCCGTGGCGCCGCCGGCGCACTTCCTCTTGCAGATGTTCCCGCCCTCGCAGTACCAGCCCGGGTCGGCGTCGCCTTCCGGCGTCTTGGCGCCCTTCACCGGGCCCGGGCAGCATCCTTGCCCGCACACCTGCCCCGAGCAGCCGCACTCCCCGAGCTTGGTGCCGCACTTCTGCGATGGGAAGCAGCACCAGCCGTACTTCAGCGTGCGGGGTGTTTGGTCGCTGCAGTACGTGCCCTTGTCGGCGATGTCGACCGAACAGAACAGCGAGCGCCGCGCGTCGAAGTTGTCGGCCTTCTCGGCCACGCACAGCAGCGGCGTGTCGCTGCACCCGGCCGTCGGTGAGCCTCCGTTCACGCACGCCTCCCAGGGCTTGCACGCGCCGGCGCACCGAGCGTTGCTGCAGCAACGCCAATCTCCCGGGACGCAGACCTGGGCCGCGTTCCCGTTCACGACCGTGGTCGAGAGGCAGCTCTGTGGTCCGTCCGCGGGGCACGGGGGTGGTGCCGCGCGGGCCCAGCGCGGGCGAAGCACGCTCGCCGCGAGCAGCGTGCCGGAGACGACCCCGATCGCGCGACGGCGCGACATCGGGAGGGCCAGCGCACGGGAGAGGGTGTCGATCCTGGCTCCGCGCGGTGGCGAGCCGATGACCTGCTCGGCGCGGCGAGTCTCGCGGCGGGCAAGCTCGTCGAAGTCGCGCCAGCTCACGGAGTCACCGCGCTCACCGGACCAACCTAGGCCACCGGCCCGGCGAGAGCAAGCGGACGGGTTTTCTGTGCGCCCGCGGGATGGGCGATCGCTTCGCGCGGCTGGCGACGCCCCGGGGGTCGCCGATCAAGATGGCGGCGGGTCCGTCGATGTACACGGGGAGTGAAGATCGTTCCCCGTATCTGGCCGGCCTGCGTCGTCCTCTCGCTGGGCGTTGCGCTGATCGCGGCGAGCCCCGCCGCCGCCTACCGCTTCAAGGGGGCACCGTGGCGGACGCACACGATCACGTATTTCAACGGCGCGACGGCGAACGCCAAGGCGGTCTCCAACGCGGTTTACGCGTGGAACCGCAGCGGCGCGGCGATCCGGTTCGTCGCGACCTCGCGCGCGCGGGCCGCGGTGATCATCGAGAACACGAGCAAGGCGTCGCTCGGCGGCGGCGACGCGCTGGGCTACGCCACGGTCGGCTATGACCCGCCGAACGTTCGCGACCACGCCCCCGGCGGTGGCGTCGTGTTCGGAAACCACGTGTGGCTCGTGTCGCCCTCGCAGAGTAAGGCGACTGATGCGGTCCTGGCCCAGGTCGCCGCCCACGAGCTCGGCCACGTCCTCGGGCTCGGACACGAGACCCGGGGTTGCGCGACGATGAACCCGACGGTCGATGTGCTGTGCCCGGCGCCGCACGAGTGGCAGGAGCACTGCCGGATCCTCGAGGTCGACGACATCCGCGGGGCGATCGGCCTCTACGGCGGCCACGTCGGCTCGCTCGGCCCGCAGTTCTGCGATATGTCACCGGCGCCGGCCGCCCCGAGCGCGCTGACCGCGACGATCCTCGATCCGACTCGCGGGCTGGTCAAGCTCGACTGGACGAACCCCGGCGGCCTGACCTTCGACACCCACTTCCTGTTCTCGCAGCTCAGGGGCCGCCCGACGGTCGAGGACTACTTCATCGGCGGCGCGGAGGGCCCGTGCCCGGCGCCGACCCGTAGCGGCGTCCTCTCGTTCGGCGATGCCACCGCAGCGACGCCGGCCAGCGTGACGCTACCGCCGTTGCCCCGCGGCCACTGGTGCTTCACCGTGGCCGTCGACGACGTGTTCCAGCGCTTCGGAGCGCCGGCTCGCGTGTTGGTCGACATTCCCTGAGGTCCGCTTGACAATGAAAACGGTTTCGGATTGGATGGCGGGATGGCCACCTGCCGAGCCGTTGTGCTCTCGCTGCTCGCGCTCGGTGTCGCCCTCGCGCTGAGCGCGTGCGGTGCCGCGCGCCCACCCGATCCGCGCTCCGGCGCGCGGGTCGTGCACGTCGTCGCCGGCGAGAACGTCTGGGGCGACATCGCCCGCCAGGTCGGCGGCGCGCACGCGCGGGTGACCTCGATCCTCAGTGATCCGCAGGCCGACCCGCATCTCTACGAATCCGATCCCCACGACGCGGCCGAGGTCGCCACGGCCAACCTCGTGATCGTCAACGGCGCCGGCTACGACGACTTCATGGGCAAGCTGCTCGGCACGTCCTCGGGGAAGGGGCGCACGGTCCTGACCGTGAGCAAGCTGCTCGGGCTGATCGGGTCCGATCCCAATCCGCACGTCTGGTACGACGTTGCGCGGGTGCCCGAGGTCGCGGCCGCAATCGCGGCGGCGCTGGCGCGCGAGGACCCAGATGACGCGGCGAAATTTCGAACCAACGCACGGCGCTTCGACGCGTCGTTCGCGCCGCTCGTCAAGACGATCGCAGCGATCCGCGCGAACGCCCCCGGCGCGCCGGTCGCCTACACCGAGCGCGTGCCGGGCGATCTGGTCGCCGACGCCGGCCTGACGGTCAAGACGCCGGCCGGCTTCGCGCGCGCGGTCGAGGAAGGCAACGAGCCGAGCCCCGCCGACAGCGCCGCGATGGACTCGGTGATCACCGATCACGAGGCCCGGGTGCTGCTCAACAACACCCAGGCGACGAGCGCGGCGACCAAGCACGTTGTCGCGCTCGCGCGCCAGGCCGGGATTCCGGTGGTCGCGGTGACCGAGACGCTGCCGCCGGGCCAGGCCTACCAGGCGTGGCAGCTGCGGCAGACCCGCGCGCTGCTCGCCGCGCTGGAGCGCAACCCGTGAGCGCGATCGAGCTGCGCGACGCTTCGATGCGCTACGGCTCGCGGACGCTGTGGGACGAGCTGACGCTGGCCATCGAGGCGGGCGAGTTCGTCGCCGTCCTCGGCCCCAACGGCGCGGGCAAGACGACGCTGATCAAGATCCTGCTGGGCCTGATCGGCCTGTCGAGCGGGACGGTGACGATCGGCGGGCGCCCACCCGCCCGCGGCGACAACGCGATCGGCTACGTGCCGCAGCAACGCGCGTTCGACCGCGACCTGCCGATCCGCGGTCGCGACCTCGTCCGCCTCGGCCTCGACGGCCATCGCCGCGGCCTGCCGCTGACCGACCACTCGACCCACGAGCGCGTGCGCGAGGCGATCGCCGCGGTCGGCGCGCAGGGCTACGCCGACGCGCCGATCGGCCTGCTGTCGGGCGGCGAGCAGCAGCGCCTGCGGATCGCCCAGGCGATCGCCGGGCAGCCTTCCGTCCTGTTGTGCGACGAGCCGCTGCTATCGCTCGACCCCGCCCACCAGCAGGGCGTGACCGAGCTGCTCGATCGCCGCCGCCGCGAGCACGACACGACCGTCGTCTTCGTGACCCACGAGATCAACCCGGTCCTACCCTACGTCGACCGCGTCCTCTACCTCGCCGCCGGGCGCTGGGCGGCCGGCCGGCCCGACGAGGTGTTTACGAGCGAACGTCTCTCAGAGCTCTACGGCACGGAGATCGACGTCCTGCGCATCCATGACCGGATCGTCGTCGTCGGCTCCGATCAGGAAGGCCACCACCACTGATGGACTTCAACCTGAGCTTCTACCTCCAGCAGCCGTTCGCCCAGCACGCGCTGCTCGCCGGAGCGCTTGTGGCGGTCACCTGTGGGCTGATCGGGCCGTTTGTGGTCATGCGCCGGATGGCGTTCGCGGTCCACGGCACGAGTGAGCTCGCGTTCACCGGCGCGGCCGCCGGGCTGCTGATCGCGGGCAACGCGGTCGCCGGCGCGCTGGTCGGGTCGCTCGTCGTCGCGGCGATCATCGGCGCGCTCGGGGTGCGCGAGAGTGAGCGCGACGCATCGATCGGGGTCGTGCTCGCGTTCGGCCTTGGCATCGGCGTGCTGCTGCTCAGCTACTACCACGGCTTCGCGACGGCAGCGACGAACATCCTGTTCGGGGACATCTTTGCCGTCAGCTCCAACCAGCTGCTGCTGCTCGGGGCGATTGGCATCGCCGTGGCGGCGGTGATGGTCGTCATCTACCGCCCGCTGTTGTTCGCCTCGGTCGATCCCGAAGTCGCGGCCGCGCGCGGCGTGCGGACGGGGCTGCTCGGACTGGTCTTCTTGGTCGCATTGGCGCTGACCGTGACTGAGGCGGCCCAGATCGTCGGCACGCTGCTCGTCCTCAGCCTCGCGATCACGCCGGCCGCGGCGGCCCAGCGGCTGACCGCGAGCCCGCTGCGTCTGACGCTGCTGTCGGTCCTGTTCGCACTGTTCTCAAGCGAGGGCGGTCTTCTCGCCAGCCTGGCCAGTAGTACCGTCAAGCCCAGCGTGTTCATCACCTCGATCAGCTTTGGGATCTACGTCCTGGCTCGACTCGTGGGGCCGGTGCTGCGCGCGCGCCACGCGAGGACGCCATGACAACGCCGACCCGCAGGCGCACTCGTCAGGGCGAGGCGATCCTGCGCGCTGTGCAGACGAGCGACGGCTTTCGCAGCGCCCAGGAGATCCATGCGCAGATGCGCAACGCCGGTGACTCGGTCGGCCTGACCACGGTCTATCGCCACCTGCAGATGCTCGTCGACGATCACGTCATCGACGCCCTGCATCTCGACGACGGTCAGACCGCCTATCGCTTCTGTAACAGCGATCACCATCACCACCACGTGGTCTGCCGCCAGTGCGGGACGAGCGTCGAGATCGCGTGCCCGGACATCGACGACTGGGCGGCGCGCGCAGCCAAGCAGGTCGGGTTCGCCGCGCCCACGCACCGCGTCGAGGTCTTCGGCACGTGCCCGGCCTGCCAGGCCGGGTGACCGCACCGGTGTCCCGCGTGTTCAGTGTGCGCCGGCGCGATCGTCGGCAGCAGCTCATCCGCCGGCATCGGGCGCGAGAAGTTCGCGGGCTGACTGAACCGCCGTCGCGCGGTAGGTTGCCGGCATGCCTTCGTTGACGCGCCTGCGTTCGGTGAGCTGGGTGATCGTGTTCGAGCTGCTGATGCTCGGGCGCGACCGCTGGGGCCGCCTGGACCCGCGCGAGCGCAAGCGCCTCAGTGCGCTGGTTGCCGGGGTGACCAAGCAACGCCGGGTTCCGACGCGGGCCGAGCGCGAGTTCCTGCGCAGCGTCGCGGGCAAGCTCGACCTGATCGGGGCGGGTCGCCAGATGGTGCCGCGCGTGACCGGGCGCAAGAAGCGCGCCTGAGGCTCAGTCCGCCGCGACGACCGCGGCCGGCGTTGCCGCGGGCTCGGGCGCGCGGCTCATCGCCGAGGGCCACCAGTTCCAGCGGCCGAGCAGCACCACGACCGACGGGATCAGCAGCGTGCGCACGAGGAAAGTGTCGAGCAGGATCCCGGCGGCGAGGCCGAGGCCGATCTCGCGGGCCTGGGCGGTGCTCGTCACGGTGAGCACCGCGAACGTCCCGGCCAGCACGAGGCCGGCCGACGTGACTGTGCCACCCGTCGCCGCGACGGCATGGCGCACGGCGTCGCGCAGCGGCTGCCGCTGCGCCTCCTCGCGTATCCGCGTCATCACGAGGATGTTGTAGTCCGAGCCGAGCGCCATCAGGAACACGAACATGAAGAACGGCAGGACGAAGTTCAGCCCCGCCTCGCCGCCAAGCCAGACGAAGACGATGATCGCGAAGCCCAGCGAGGCGAAGTACGACAGCACGACGCTGGCGATCAGGTACAGCGGCGCGACGAGGCTGCGCAGCAGCACGGCGAGCAGCAGGACGATGATCAGAGCGACGATCGGCACGATGCGCTGAAGGTCCTGGGTCGAGATCTGACTGACGTCGTAGCTGAATGTCGCGGCGCCGGCGACGCCGCTATCGGTCGCGCCGATCTGCCGGGCGACGGTATCCACCGCGCGACGGATGTCCGGCGTCGCGTCCTGAGCCTTCGTGGCGCCCGGATCGCCGGCCGCCAGCGCCGCATAGAACTGGATCGTCTTGCCGTCGCGGCTGATGAACTGGCTCGCCGCGCGGTAGGCGGCAAACGCCGCGGCCGGCACGCCGGCCGGGGGCTTGGCGTCGGCGGCCAGGTCCTGCGGCGGGCCGACCTTGGCATACAGGCCCGAGAGGAGCTCGGGCGGCAGCGCCGTCCCGTTCGGAGAGAGGCCGCCGAGGACCGAGGTGAACGGCTTCTGGTCGGTCAATCCCTGCTGGGCCGTGGCCACCGGCGCCGGGTTCGTCCACGCCGACTCGGGCAGCCGGAAGACGACGTTGGTCGGGTTGCGCACGGCGACCGGGAAATGCGCGTCGAGCAGCTTCTGGCCCTTGGCCGAGTCGCTGCCGTCGGGCGCGGTATTGGTGCCGAAGCCGGCGGGGCTGTAGCCGATGATCGCCAGCGCCAGCGCGCCGAAGACGATCAGCCCGGTGATCAGCGTCCGCTTGGGATGCGCGACGACGCCGGCGCCCGCCCGCGCCCAGATGCCGTCCTGCTCCTGGTTGTGCGTCGGCCGCGTCGGCCAGAACGTCTTGCGCCCGAAGATCGCCAGCAGCGCCGGGGTCAGCGTGAGCCCCGAGAGCAGGACGCAGGCGACGCCGATCGCCAGGCCCGGGCCGAGGCCGCGATAGAGGCCGAACTGGGCGAATATCAGGCTCAGAAGCGCGAAGATCACGCACGCGGCGGAGAAGGTGATCGTCTCGCCGACCCGCGACAGCGCGATCGTCACTGCCTCGCGCGGCTCATTGCCGGAGGCGATCTCCTCTCGCACGCGGTAGATCAGGAACAGGCCGTAGTCGACGCCTGCGCCGAGGACGATGACGGTCAGCAGGATCTGGGTCAGCTCGGCGACCTGGACACCGCCCTTGGCCGCTTCGCCGATCAGTGGACCGGCGATGACGAGCGACATCGCGGCCGGAATGAGCATCAGCAGCGGCGCGAGCGCGGCACGGAAGACAATCAGCAGCAGGACGATGATGAAGATGATCGAGACCAGTTCGGTGTACTTGTTGTTCTCCTGGTTCTGCTTGTTCTCGTCGACCGCGGACGCGAAGTCGCCGGCGAGATGGACATGCAGGCCGGCCGGCAGCGCGGTGTCGGTGATCGTCGCGCGCATGCGATCGAACACGTCCTGGGCCGAGTTGAAGCCGACAGTCGGCTTGAACTCGATCAGCAGCCGCTGAGCCTGGCCGTCGGCCGAGGTGCCCCGATCGCGGACGTCGAGGATCTGATCGTCGGCGGCGATCTTCTGGCTCAAGGCGGCGACGGCGGCGTTGTCGACCGCGGTCAGCGACGCACCGTCACGCGCGGCGACGAGCAGCGTCGAGAACGCGTCCTTGGCCTGGAAGGGCGTCGCGAGCTGGGCGGCCTTGATGCTCGGCGAATCCTTGGGCAGGAAGTCGGCGTTCTGTGATCGCGTCGCGCTGGACAGCGACGGCAGGACGCTCGGGATGATCACGACGGCGGCGAGCCAGACCACGACGACGACCCAGCGCCAGCGCACGACGCCGCGAGCGAGGACCTGGAACGCACGGTCAACTCGGGTGTCCGGGACCACGCTGGTCGGCGGCGGGGCAGGAGCGTCGGCCATCGCCTCGGGATTGTTGCGCACCGAGCCGCTGGGCTTGTGTAACGACTGCACGGCTATCGTCGCGGCGGTGGACACCCCGCCCAATGCGTTCGCGTGGCCGGCTCAGGCCGGTCTCGGCGACGTCGCGGTGACCGGCCGCGCCCGGCTCGACACGCTCGTGCGCTGGCTGCAGGACGCCGCGCACGCACATGTCGTGAGCCTCGGCTTCGGCGAGGAGTACTGGATCGTGCGGCGCACGACGCTGCGGGTGGAGCGCTTCCCGGTGCACGACGAGCCCGCCGTCCTGCACACGTGGCCCTCGGGGATGGGGCGGCTGTGGGCTCAGCGCGAGACGACGATCACCGGCGCCTCGGGCGCGTTCGCCCACGCCGAGGCGATCTGGGTCCATCTCGACGAACACGGGCGCCCGCGTCCGCTCGCCGACGAGTACCTAGCCGCACTGGGCACGGTGCCGGACGGGCCGCGCGTCCGGGCGCGACTGATGCACGACGCGCCGCCGGCCGGTGCCGCCGCGCGCCCGTGGATGTTCCGCGCGACCGACATCGACATGGCCGCCCACGTCAACAACGCGGCGTACTGGGCGGTGCTTGAGGAAGAGCTGGCGCAGTGGCGGTTCGACACGCCGCTCGAGGTCGAGGTCGAGCATCCGGCGGCGGCGCTGGCCGGGCCGGCGACGGTGCTGAGCGACGGTGGACAGCGGTGGGTGCTCGGGCCCGACGGCGAGGTCGCGGTGTCGGTACGCGTGGGCACGGATCTCAGATCGCCGGCGGGTCAGCCGACGCCTTGACGAGCCGCGTTGCGAGCCCGCCGCGCGCGGAGCCAATCTTGTCGTCGTCGCACGCAGCGAGGGCATCGAGCCGAAGGCGGTCGTCGAGACGGCGCTGCACGCGCTCGACCGGCGTCGTGTCACGGTCATCAGCGGCGGCTTTCGAAACAAGGCCCTGGCCTCGACCTCGCGCTTGGCCCCGCGCCACACCGTCGCACGGATCGCCGAGCGGACGATGCGCGTCACGGCGCAACCCTCGCGCTAGACTGCGCGTCCCTTGGTGGGCGTAGCTCAGTTGGTAGAGCTCCTGGTTGTGGTCCAGGCGGTCGGGGGTTCGAGTCCCCTCGCTCACCCTCAAGGAAGCCCTGCAAACGGGGCTTTCTGCGTTCGCGGTCGTTCGAATTTGAGTCCTGAGGTACCAATGGGGACCAAACTCGGCGACGGTGCTGCCGATCTGGCCAGTGTGGTTCGTCCGCTGGTACGAGCGATAAGCTGCGCCACGCGCCGCCGGTGACTCCTCGCGCTCGCGGCGGGCGACTGCCGATGAAAATGGAGTGTTGCAACGCTCGCTGTGGCTCCGGTGCGAACGCCTCCTCGACCCCCTCGGCCTCCCGCGCTCGTCGAACGCGCGTCCGCCACCCGGGCGGAGCTGCTTGAAACAGGGGCGTTCGGTTGCCCAGCGCTGACTCGCTTCAGACGGGCGTCAGATCGATCAGGTGCGCGCCTCGTGCCTCGAGGAGGATTGCGGCGATCAGCGTGGGACGGCCGACGTGGACTGACTCGCTATCGACGATTAGCTCGACGATCTCGGTTCGGCGGATGGCCTGGGTGCCTCCGGGAATCTGGATCGCCTCGAGGTTGACGGTGGTGAGCGGCGGCTCGGCTCACGCTGATCCGCTGTCGTTCGGGACCTGGGTGAAGCGTGCCATGGCCCGCCGCAGGGCTTCGGAGGTGGGGGCGGGTGGCATCGGGGGGAGGGGTGTGCCCGGGTTGGCGACGGCGCGCAGGAAGGCGCGCAGGAAGTGTCCGACGAGTCGGCGCCCGCTGGCGGACGCATCGTCGCCGGTGGCTGCGATGACGCCGGCGTTGGCGATGAGCAGGACGAACAGATCTTCGGAGACGAAGTCTGCCCGAAGGTGTCCGCTGTCCTTCGCGCGGCCGATGAGCTCTAAGAAGCCGAGAAAGGCCTCTCCGCGACGAGCCTCGATGGCGTCGGCGCCGGGAAAGGTGAGCGTCACGAGGTCAGCGAAGCCGCGGTCCGCGGCCTGCATCTCGCACACGGTCGCGATGTAGTGGGTGAAGGCCCGTCACGGGTCGGGATCGGCCAGTGCAGAGGTGGTGGCGGCGACGTATGCGTCCATCCGGTCGAGGAAGACCGCGTTGATGAGGTCCTCACGCGCGGCAAATCGGCGGGAGATGGTGGCCTTTCCGACGCTGGCCTCGCGGGCGATGGAGGCCATCGAGGCTCCCAGTCCCTCGCTGGCGTGCAGGCGACGCGCAGCTTGCATGATGCGCTCGCGATTGCGCTCGGCGTCGGCTCGCAGGGTCGGTTCGGCGGGCTCCTCCGGCGGACCGGTGGGTGGGGCCATGCGTGAACTCTAGTAAGTGGAATGGGTGGGCCGCTTCGGCGCTACAATCGACTCAACGGTAAGGTCACGATCGTGAGCGGCGCCGGTCGACGCGTGGGCCGCGTAAGCGCGAAGCTGTTCGCCGCGGAAGGTGCCAGGGTGGCCGTCCTTTCGCTCACGCCGGCCAATGTCGATCGCGTCGTTGGCGCGGGGCGACCAGACGCCGCCCGCCACCAACCCGCTGGAACGTCACGGATCGCCCGAAGACGACATCGCGCCGGTGGTCCTGTTCCTCGCCAGCAAGAACGCGCAGTTCCTGACGGGCTACAGCATTACCCCCGACGGCGGCGCGATCATCGACAGCGCACGCTGAGCGTGGAGCGTCTCGGCCCAAGGCCCCGAAGCTCACGTCACGCCATCGCGTCGCGCACGGTCGCCGAGTCGACGAACTGCTCGAAGCGCACGATGCGGCCGCTGCGGACCACGAAGTGGTGGGCGACGCGCACCGAGATGGGTCGGCCGGTGGCCCTGTTGGTGGCTGTGTAGCGCGCGAGGACCACGACGTTCTCGCCTTCGGTCACATAGGTGTCGTCGTGCGCCACCCAGTCGTCCCAGCCGGCGGCGAGGCGCTCCATGACGTTGCTCGTGACGCCCTCGGGCGTGCGATACGTGCCGCCCAGCGGAAAGCCGGCTGTCTCGGTCCACTCGACGTCGTCGGCCAGCGTGGCGCGCAACGCCTCGAGGTCACCACGCGCCGAGGCCAGGTATTGACGACGGACGACGTCGGCGGGCGCGTCGGACGGTGTGGCTCGCTCGCCGTCAGCCATCACGCTCAGCCCCACGTCATCTCGCCCAGCGCGACCTTCGGCCCGAGCTGCGCCGCGATGAGCATGCCGGCGTCGGGATACTCGCCGACGAGCGCTTTGGTCGCAGCGGCGCCGTCGGCCGCTTGGGCCACGACGCGCTCGAACGTCTCGAGGTATTGGCGCGTGTAGGCGATGGCGCCGCCGTTCGTGGATCCGCCCGGCAGGCGATGGCCCGGGACCACGTAGAGGGGATCGAGGCGCTCCATCTCGTCGAGGACCTCGATCCAGGCCGCCCGGCTCTCCGGCGTGGCCGTGTCGGCGGTCCACACGTGCTCGTGGTCGAAGAGCAGGACGCCGCCGACGATCGCCCGCTGCTCGGGCTGCCAGAGGTAGTGCCGGTCGGGCAGGAGCGGGTGGCCGCCGCGCAGCTCGAAACGGTGGCCTTCGAGCTCCAGCGCATCGGCCGTCGTGGGGGTGATCGGCACCAGCCGCGTGGGGCGGTTGACGCCGACCGGCTCCCAGGCGGCGAGCTTGCTTTCGTATGCGTCGGCAATGTGCTCGACCACCAGCGGAGTGCCGACCACGTCAGCACTGGGGAACGCATCGGCGATGGCTTCCAGGCCCCAGTAGAAGTCCGGGTCGGCATGGCTGATGAAGACGGTCTTCAAGCGGCGGCCGGAGTCCAGGATGGCGGCGACGAGGCGGTGGCCGTCGGCACGGGTGAACCCCGCGTCGATCAGCATCGCGTCGGTCTCGCCGCTCACCAGGACGGCGGTCTTGTTCTTGGAGCCGACCGGGAAGTCGAGGTCGATGACGGTGAAGTTGAGAGGGGGCATGAAACCAGCTTACCTGACTCGTCAGATAAGGTGAAGGCTACGGCAGCGGCGGCAATGCGCTCTGTGCCGCGACGCTCAACGTCCGCAAGGTGGCAGCGAGCGCCTCCCGCTGATCAGCCGGCACGACATCGAGGAAGTGACGCTCGACGTTCTCGACATGCAGGCGCGCCGCGGCGACGACGGTCCGTTCGCCCGACGGCGTCAACCTGAGCAGCCGCACGCGCTTGTCGGCCTCCGAGGTCGTCTGCGTGACGAGCCCTCGCTCCTCGAGGCGCCTCACCATGCGGGTCACGCCTCCCGATGTCAGAACCCGGGCGCGTGCGATGTCGTGCAGCGCCAGGCCCTGGTCGCCCGCTCGCGCCAGCAGCAACAGCACCTCGAACGTCGCATGGCTGATGCCGACCTCCTTCTCGATCGCCCGGCCGAGCAGGTACTCGAGGCCGTTCGCCGCGCCGAGAAGGCGGCCGAAGATCAGGATCCGCGGATCGTTCGCGGCGTCGTAGGCGGTCACCAGCGGAGGCTCCTTCCCGAGCTGCGGCGAAGTCCTCCGGCGATTGGCGGCTGGCACGACGCGCATCATCGCGGACCGGTCGGATCCGCCTCGCGCGCGCACCTGGCAGGCGGGCCCCCTTCGTCGAGCAGGCAATCACCTGCTGCTCCTCATGTTCGTCGTCGTCGATGTCGCGCCGCGTCAGGCGTTCACCCCGCGACGTCGGTGCTCGCGCCGAGCGTCGTCATGTGAGCGGCGGAGAGACCCAACTCGGGGTCATCCGACGGACCGTCCTGCCCGAGCTGACGAACCTTCACGGCGTTTCTCCTGGTGGCCGGGTCATCCCGCCGCGCCCGCGGCAGCCGGCGCGGACGTTCCGGCCGTGATCAGGTCGGCGGCCTTCTCGGCGATCATGATCGTCGGCGCGTTGGTGTTGCCGCGCACGACCGTCGGCATCACCGAGGCGTCGACGACGCGCAGCCCCGGGACGTTGTGGACGCGCAGCTCGTTGTCGACGACTGGCCCGATCGCGCACGTCGACGTGGGGTGGTAGACCGTCTGCGCCGTGGCGCGGATGTAGGCCATCAGCTGCTCGTCGGAGTCGCCCTCGGGCCCCTCAAACGACTCGCGCTCGATCGCCTTGAGCGCGGGCTGCTGAGCGACCTCCAGCGCGAGGCGCACACCCGCGAGCATGCTCGCGCGGTCGTCGTCGGTCATGAGGTAGTTGTGCAGGATCCGCGGCTTGGCATCGGGCAGCAGCCCGCGCAGCGAGACCTTGCCGCGACTGCTCGGCTTGAGCACGCACGCGCTGAGCGCGTAGCCATGATCGAACGGGACGCCGAGGCCCTCGTCGTAGAAGAGGCCCGGCGCGTAGTGGAACTGCACATCGGGCGCTTCGAGCCCGGGCCGCGTGCGCACAAAGCCGCCGCCCTCAGCGATGTTCGATGTCAACGGCCCGCGGCCCTCGGTTTCGAGCAGCGCGAGGTTCTCCGGCGTCAGGGCCTCGAACAGCGACTGCTGGTCGGTCAGGTAGTTCAGCCATACCAGCGGGTGGTCCTGGAGGTTCTCGCCGACCGGCAGATCCTCGCGGACCTCGATCATCATCGCCTCGAGGTCAGCCGCCGGGCCGATCCCTGAGAGCAGCATGATCACCGGCGACTGGTAGGCGCCGGCCGACAGGATCACTTCGCGCTCGGCGCGGATCTGCTCGAGCTGGCCGTTGCGTGAGATCTCGATCCCGACGGCGCGATCGCCGTCGAACAGGATGCGGTGGGTCATCGCATGGGTGATGACCTCGAGGTTCGGGCGCGCCATCGCCGGGTGCAGGTACGCGACCGCGGTCGAGCAGCGCCGGCCGTTGCGCTGGGTCACCTGGTAGCGCCCAATGCCCTCCTGACGCGGGCCGTTGAAGTCGGGGTTGCGCTCGTGGCCGGCGGCCAGCGTCGCGTCGAGCATCGCATCGGTGAGGGCGTGCATCGAGCGACTCTCGGAGACGGCGAGTGGGCCTCCGGCGCCGTGGAACTCGTCCTCGCCGCGCTCGTTGTCCTCGGCGCGTTTGAAGTAGGGGAGGACGTCGTCGTAGCTCCAGCCTTCGGCGCCGCCTGCGGCCCAGCCGTCGTAGTCGGCGCGGTTGCCGCGGATATAGACCATCGCGTTGATCGAGCTCGACCCACCGAGCATCTTGCCGCGCGGCAGATAGATCCGACGGTTGTCGAGCCCCGGCTCGCGCTCGGAGACCAGGTCCCAGTCCAGGCCGGTCTTGGTCATCGCGGAGATTGCCACCGGCATATGGATCTCGGGTGCGGTGTCGGCGCCTCCGGCCTCGACGAGGCAGACCGACGCGTCGGTGTCTTCGCTCAGGCGCGCGGCGAGCACACAGCCCGCCGATCCGGCGCCGACGATCACGTAATCAGCCATGCACTCTCCTTCGGATGCGGACCGGGGATGATCAGTGCGCACGGTAGTCGATGCTGGCCGCTGCGCGCTGGCGTTCCTGGCCCCCGCCGATGTCGCGGTGCGGACATCGCCGCGGGGGCAACCTGCGTCGAAACCTTCGCGGCCTGTCAGCGTTGAGGTGACTGGGTCGGCGATTGTCGCTGCCTGCTGGCGCTCCGGACGGACATGTACCGTCGGGCGCGCTTTCATCGACAACTCGGAGGGTTCATGCGTTCGCTGATCATCGGTCTCGTCGGCACCGTTGTGCTGACTGTGGCGCCGGCCGTGGCCTCGGCGGAGACGATTTCGGAGTCCGCCGGAACGATCACGATCCAGTCCGCCGCGGGCGAGGCGAGCAACCTCGTCCAGTCCGTCGTCGTCGCGGGCCAGTACCGCTTCGCGGACACGGGCACCGATCTCGACGGCACGACGGTCTCGGTCACCGCGGGCGCCGGCTGCACGACGATCACCGCGACGAGCGTCGACTGCCCGTCAGCGACGGCGACGAAGGTCGTCGCCAACCTGCTCGACCAGTCGGACATCCTGAACCTGGGTGCGCTTCCCGCGACGGTTGCCGTGACCGCTGACGGCGGCGAGGGGCGCGACCTGATCGTCAGCGGCGCGGGCAACGACACGCTGAAGGGCTCGCCGGGCGATGACACGCTGCAGGGCGGCGCCGGCAACGACGTCATCGACGGCGGCACTGGTGACGACGTCGTCAACGCCGGCCAGGGCACCGACACGGTGACCGGGGGCAGCGGCGACGACTCGCTCGCCGGCGGCCCGGGCAACGACACGCTGTCGGGCGGCGACGGCGAGGACACGCTGCTCGCCGATGCGGGCAACGACGTCCTCAACGGCGGCGACGGCGACGGCGACGTCTACGACGCTTCGTCGGACAGCGACAGCCAGACGATCAGCCTCGACGGCGTGGCCAACGACACGAGCGCATCCGGCACCGACAACGTCATGCCCGACGTCGAGAACGTCCGCACCGGCGACGGCGACGACACGGTCACCGGCAGCGCCGAGAACAACGACATCGCCACCGGCGACGGCAACGACGTCGTCGATCCGGGGCCTGGGAACGACGTCGTCAACCTCGGCGCGGGCAACGACACCGGCCAGGGCAGCCCCGGCAACGACGTCATGTCCGGCGGCGATGGCAACGACAGCCTCGACGGCGCGACCGGCGACGACACTCTCGACGGCGGCGCGGGCACCGACCAGCTCGCCGGCGACGCGGGCAACGACACGCTTGAGCCCGACACCGGGTCCGACACGCTGCTCGGCGGCGCCGGAACCGACACCGTCAGCTACCAGGGCGTCGCACAGGGCGGCATCTCGGTCAGCCTCGACGGCGCCGCCAACGACGGCCAGCCCGGCGAGAACCAGAACGTCGCCACCGACGTGGAGAACGTCGTCGGCAGTGCCGGCAACGACGTGATCGTCGGTGGTGCGGGCTTCAACCTGCTCTCCGGCGGCGCCGGCGACGACGTGATCACCTCGCGCGACAAGGTCGCCGACCTCGTCGAGTGCGGCCTCGGCTACGACACCGTGACCGCCGACGGCTTCGACGTGATCGACCAGAACGTCTCGCACTGCGAGTCGATCAACCTCGGCAGTCTCAGCGGCTTCGGCCCGAGCGTCGCGATCGTGCTGTCGAGCAAGGCGACCAAGCGCGTCGCGCTGACCGCCACCTGCCTGCCGTCGGCGATCGGCTTCTGCCAGGCCACCGTCGCGCTGACCGCAGCCGGGCGCCCGGCCGGGTCGACGACGTTCGTGCTGCTACCCGGCCAGACGACGGCGCGGTCGATCACCCTGAGCCTGCCGGCGGCCAAGCGGCTGCGCAAGCTGCGTGCGCTCAAGGTCGTCGCTCGCACGACATCGCGCGACAACCGCGGCGCGACGCGAGCCATGACGCAGACCAAGACGCTGCACCGCTGAGCGCCGCGCTCAGCGGTGTGAGCTCTTGGTGAGCTTGACCTTCACGCTTACGACCTGCCCGGAGATCGTTGCATTGGCGTAGAGCGTCACCAAGCTGTGGCCCCTGACGAGCTGGCGCCCGAGCTGGTTCAGGGCGATCTTGATCTCGGCGCGCTTCCCGGCCTTGATCGAGAACCTGGCGCTGCCATAGAGCTTCGGCGCGGCGGTCTTCGTCGTCGTCGCGGCGGTGCGCGCGGTGGCCGGCCCCCCGCTCTGGAGGCGCAGGGCTCCGGTGCACAGGGTGGTCAGCTTGCACACGAGCGGCACGGTCGCGGTGTTGCCCGCGAACCGCCCGCTGCCGACGGTCAGCGGCCGTGCGGGCGTCGCGTTGGACGTGTCGACGAGCTCCTCGTCGGCCTCGAACAGGATCTGCGTGCTCGTGCCCAGCGACGTCATCGTCTCGTTGCGCTCCTGACCCGGCAGCGCGGCGGGGTAGTACGCACCGCTGGAATGGCCGCTCGCCGTACCGGCGGGAATCACGCTGTTGGCGTCGGTCGCGGTCAGCGCGACGGCCTGGTACTCATAGACGCCGGTCACGGTCGTGATCGCGTGGACGGGGATCGGCGGGTTGAACGCGACCTCGGTGATCTGCCCAGGGAGCGGCTGGAACGGCTGGCTCTCTGACGTCACGGTGCAGCAGACGCCGATCGAGCTCTGCGGTGTGCGCAGCGCGCAACACGGTCAGCTTCAGTGGCGAACTCGCGACATTCGGCTCACGCAAGCGGATCTTGGTGATCACGCCCGACCCGTTGGGTACCAGGTGACTGCCGCGCGCCGCGCCGCCGCCGAACACGCTGGCCGTGAACGCCGTGCACGTGTCGGGCAGCGCGTAGGGGCCGAAGAACGGTGGCGCCAGCGGGCAGTGAAACGACAGGTCGGGGGCCAGTGAGAGGTCGGCGCCGAACGTGATCGTCGCCCCGGCCGACCCTGGCGCCGCGGCGAGCGCGGCGAGCGACAGGACCAAGGCGATGCCGGTGACTCGCATGGCTCAGCAGGCGAGCGTCGGCGTGGGCGACGCCCCGCCAAGACACAGGTTTCGGGTCATCCGAGGAATCTAGCGTCGCTCGCGGCGCACGACGCGCAGCAGCTCCTCGTAGGGGCCGGCCAAGTAGGCGTCGTCGCCTGGGGCGAACGTCGTGTCGCGACGCGGCGGGTGCTCGAGCGCATCGTCGGGCGATCCGGCGCGCCGGATCGCGATGACCCGCACACCGGCCGACAGATCGCGCATCCGCAGCCCCGCCAGGCCGCCGTCGGGGGAGACGGTCAGCTGCGCGACGAGGAACGGGACGTTGCCCACATAGAACGTCGCGAGGACGCCGAAGCCGAGCGCCGCCCCGACGAACCACGGCGCGGCGATCGCCGAGGTCGACCAGACGTGGCGAAACTCGAAGCTCTCCTCGAGGCGGTGGCCGAGCGCGCGATCGAAGACACGCAGGATGACCGGCACGTCGAACCAGCGCTGGCCGAGGTGGTCGCGGACCGCGAGGCCGGTCTCGAGGTTCGTCAGGTCGTTGGAGGTGACGATCGCGACGGCCGAGGCGGTGGTCAGGTTCGCTGCTTCGAGGGTCAGCCCGAGCTTCGCGTCGCCGATCACGACCGGCGTGCCGAGCGACCGGGCCTGGTTGATGTAGACGTTGTCGTCGTCGCGCTCGATCACGACGACGTCGGCGCCCTGGGCACGCAGGCCCTCGAGCACGCGCATCCCGATCGAGCCGAGGCCGACCATCACGATATGGCCCGAGAGGTGGCGGACCTGGCCGCGCCCGAGCGACTGCTCGATGCGCCGCGTGACCAAGGCGTTGGTCACCAGCGCGAACAGCGTGGAGACGATCGCGGTGCCTGCGACGATCAGGAAGATGCCGTAGGCCTGCAGCGCGGCTGACTCGTTGGCGAACGAGTAGTCGCCGAAGCCGACCGTCGCCGCGGTCTCGACGGTGAAGTACATCGCGTTGAGCACGCTCATGTGCGTGCCGTCGTCGAGGCGGTAGGTGAGGTGCAGGATGATCGTCGAGACGATCAGCACGCCGAGCCCGATCGCCAGCGTCACGCGAACGGCGTGGTCGGTGCCGGCGGCGACGCTCGTGGCGGCGCGGGTCACGCGACGGGTCAGTCGTCGCCACCAGGCCGAGGCAACGCCGATCACCGCGCCCGACTCGCTCGAGGCCACACCGGCCGCCTCGAAGTCCTGCGCGGTCCCGAGCAGCGTCACGTTGTCGCCGGCCGCCACGGGCTCGTCGCGCCCCGGACCGACGACGATCCGGTCGTCGGCGGTCACGATCCCGACCGGGGCCAGCGCGCCGTAGAGCGTGCGCAGCGTTCCGCGCTCGCGCGCGGTGACCTCGGCGACGGTGAAATCGACGCCGCCGAGGCGTATCGTCGACGAGCGCCGGCCGAGGCACAGGTCGATGACCGACGGCGCGAACAGCGCGGCGACGTCGAGCACGCTGCCCTCGCCGGTGACCTGCGAGACCGCACGCCCGACCGCCGGGTTGTCGAGGTGCACGACGATCCGCACGTCGGGGCGGTGGTCGCGGACGTGCAGCGCGGTCTCCAGCGTGCGCAGGTCGGAGTCGCCGGCGCAGACCACGGCGCGGGCGCCACGCAGGCCGGCGGCGAGCATCCGCTCGTCGTCGCGGCCGGCGCTGATCCGCGGGATGCCCCACCCGTCGACGATCCCGGCGCGCCGCGCGCTGGTGTGGTCCTCGTCGATCACGACGACCCGCGACCCGATCGCGGCGAGCTGCTCGATCGTGCGCAGGGCCACGTCGCTGAGTCCGCACACGATGACGTGACCGGCCCAGCCCTCGGGCTCGCCGGGCAGCACAACCTGATCGGCCTCACGCCCGACCGCCATGCGACAGCACGTTAGAACCGTGCCGAGCGCGCGTGTTGGGACTCGATGGCGGAGATGCAGCGTCTGCCGCTCGACCGATGGGCGAGCGCCGCGCGTGACAGGATGGCGACGGGATGGCGACGGACGAGCTGGAGTTCACTGACCACGAGCTGATCCGCGAGGGCGTCGAATGGGACTCGCAACTGCACCGCACCGCGACGACGCAGTTCGAGCGCGCAGCCGATGTCCTTGATCTCGACCCGGAGATGCGCGTGCGCCTGCGCAATCCGCGCCGCGCGCTGACCGTGAACTTCCCGGTGCGGATGGACGATGGGAGCGTTGTCAACCACACCGGTTACCGGGTCCAGCACACGCTGACCATGGGGCCGACGAAGGGCGGGCTGCGCTACGCGCTCAACGTCTCTCAGGGCGAATGCGCGGCGCTGGCCCAGTGGATGACGTGGAAGTGCGCGCTGCTCGGGCTGCCGTACGGCGGAGCGAAAGGGGGAGTGCGCTGTGATCCCCGAACGCTGTCGGCCGGCGAGCTCGAACGGATCACCCGGCGCTTCACGTTCGAGCTGATCCCGGTGATCGGGCCCGATCGCGACATCCCGGCGCCCGACATGGGCACGGGCGAGCGCGAGATGGCGTGGATCTACGACACCTACTCCCAGGCCCAGGGGCACGCGGTCCCACAGATCGTCACCGGCAAGCCTCCCGTCCTGGGTGGCTCGGATGTCCGGCGGGTGGCGACCGGGCTTGGCGTCATCTACGTCGCCGAGGCGACGGCCGAGCGCGTCGGCCAGCCCCTGCGCGAGCAGCGTGTCGTCGTCCAGGGCTTCGGCAACGTTGGCGCGACCGCGGCGGCCGAGCTGCACGCGATCGGCTCCAAGGTCGTGGCGGTCTCCGATCACAGCGGCGGGCTGCGCGCCGACGACGGGCTCGACATCCCCGGCCTCCAGGCGTGGATCGCCGCGCACGGCGTGCTGGCGGGCTGCCCGCTCGGCGACCCGGTCGGCCGCGCCGAGGTGCTGGAGCTGCCGTGCGACATGCTGATCCCGGCGGCGTTGGAGGCGCAGATCACGGTCGAGAACGCCGAGCGGATCGCGGCCAAGGTGATCGTCGAGGCGGCCAACGGCCCGCTGACGCCCGAGGCCGACGCGATCCTCGCCGAGCGCGGAGTCCTGGTCGTCCCCGACGTGCTGGCCAACGCCGGCGGCGTGACCGTGTCGTACTTCGAATGGGTTCAGGACAACCAGCGCTACCAGTGGGACTTCGTCGAGATGCAGGAACGCCTGCGCCGGCAGATGCGGGCCGCATTCGTCCGCGTCGTGGCCAATGTCGACGAGCTCAACGTCGACTGGCGCACCGCGGCGCTCGTGGCGGCGGTGACGCGCGTCGCCGAGGCGGGCCGGCTGCGGGGAATCCACCCCTGACCGGCGGCGGGGGTACGCTGGACGGCGATGAAATGGGCGTTGCTCGACGGTGTTCCCCAGGACGATGTGCAGCAGCTGCTGTCGATCGCGCGGCGGCGCAAGTTCGCCCGCGGTGAGGTCGTCTTCCACGAGCAGGATCCGGCCGACACGCTGCACCTGATCGACAAGGGCCGATTCGCGGTCCGCGTCGCGACGCCGCTCGGCGACACGGCGATCCTCGCGGTGCTCGGCCCCGGCGAGATGTTCGGCGAGCTCGCGCTGCTCGGCGACTCCGAGGAACGCCGCAGCGCCACCGTCGCGGCGCTCGAGACGGCCGAGACTCGAAGCGTCCACCGCATCGACTTCGACCGCCTGCGCGAGCGCAACCCGACGACGAGCAACGTCATCGTCGCGATCCTCTCGGGCCAGATGCGGCGGCTGTCGCGCCACCTCGTCGAGGCGTTGTATGTCTCGGCCGACAAGCGCGTCCTGCGGCGGCTCGTTGAGGTCGCCGCGATCTACGGCGAGGGCGGCCCGATCGTCGTACCGCTGACCCAGGAGGACCTCGCCGGGCTCGCCGGCACGTCGCGCGCGACGGTCAACCGGGTGCTGCGCGAAGAGGAGGGGCGCGGGACGGTCAAGCTCGGGCGGGGCCGCACGACGGTGCTCGACGTCGAGACGCTGACGCGCCGCGGGCGGTAGGCGCGTCAGCTGCCCTGGTGGGTGCTGACCGACTTGAACAGCTGCGACTGGCCGGCCTTGAGGACGACGGTCTTCTGGTGAACGCGGTCGAAGACGGCGACGACGCCCTGGTGAACGCCGATCCGCGTTCCGGCGCAGGTCAGGGTCGTGTGCCACTGGGTGCCGATCGCGACGGCGGACGCTGAGCCGGTCGCGGTGCGCCAGTGGCCGCCGGTCTCGGTGACCCACAGGCCATGGGTCGTCTTCTTGGAGCGCGGCTTGGGCTTGGCGGCCGGCTTGCGCTTCTTGGTCGTCTTCTTCTTCGCCTTGGGCTTGGTCGTTGCGGCGTGCGCGCGGGCGCTATGAGCGAGCCCGCGGCGCGTGGCCGTCGTCAGGCAATCGGTGACCGGCGGCAGGCGGAACTGCGTCGTCAGGCCCTGGGTCGCGTCGTTGGCCTGGGTGACGGTGAACGAGCCCTGGAAGAGGTTGGCGGTCTGCTGGACGCCGGTGGAGTCAAGCGCCGAGGTCACGGCGATCACGCCGGTGACCGCGTTGACCTGTGAGCCGACGGGGACGAGGTCCTTCTCGAGCAGCGGCTGAAACGCCTGAGTCCCGGTCGGCTGGACCATCGTCCCGTTGGCGACCGGATTGACGTCGACCGAGCGCCCGGGAACCGCGGGCGGGATCGCGCCGACGTCGCTGACGGCGCGGACCGTCGCGTTGGCCGTGTCGGCGACGAGGAAGCCGCCGCTGGGGTTGACGGTCACCGCGCCCGGCTGGTCGAGCTTCGCCCCCTTGGCCGGCGAACCGTTGCCGGCGTTGCCCACGGTCGTGCCGGCGACGCTGAAGATGGCGCCGAGCGGCGTGACGCGGCGCACGCGATTGTTGGCGGTGTCGGCGAACAGGAAGCCGCCGTGCGGAAGCGCGGCGACGCTGAACGGCGCGTTGAGCTGGGCGCTGACGGCAGGATCGCCGTCGCCTGACAGGCCCGCTCCCGCGCCGCCCGCGACGGTCGCGATCGTCCCGTCGGTGGCGATCCGGCGGATGCGGTTGTTGGCGGTGTCGGCGATCAGGATCGCGTTGTCGGAGCCGACCGCGACGTCGCGCGGATGGTTGAGCTCGGCGCTGCGGGCCGGGCCGCCATCGCCGCCGAAGCCCGGGACCGCGCCGGCGATCGTCGTGATCGTGCCGTCGGCGGCGACCTTTCGGATGCGGCTATTGCCGGTGTCGGCGATCAGGAAGCCGCCGTCGGCGAGCGCCGCGGTGTCGCTGGGCGAGTCGAGCTTCGCGCTCGTGGCCGGGCCGCCGTCGCCGCCGAAGCCCTGCGTCGTGCCGGCGACGGTGGTGATCGTGCCGTCGGCGGCGACCTTGCGGATGCGGTTGTTGGCGGTGTCGGCGATCAGGTAGGCGCCGCCGGACAGCGACGTGACGCCGCTGGGGTGGTCGAGATCGGCGCTGCCCGCACGGGCGCCGTCGCCGGAGAGACCCGGGTTGCCGGTTCCGGCGACGGTCGTGATGATCCCGTTGGGCGCGACCTGGCGGATGCGGTTGTTGGCGGTATCGGCGATCAGGACAGTGTTGGCGGCGATGAACGCGACGTCGCGCGGGGTGTCGATCAGCGCCTGGTTTGCTGGGCCGCCGTCGCCGGCGAAGCCCGCCGTCGTGCCGGCGAGGGTGGAGATCGTGCCGTCCCCGGCCGGCGTGGGAGCCTGGGTACGACCGGGTGCCGTCGGCATCGCGAGGATCGCGACGACGATGGCGGCGCCGGCGAGAGCGTGGCGGTGTTTGGTCATTGCAGTCATGGCTTGGAACCCGTGGCAACCACGGTAAGTGCGGCGAGGGTGGGCCGTCGTAGGTGACGGTGACAGATGCTGTGTAACGCTCGCGACACAGGGGGGGCGCCGACTACCCTGCGTCCGTGCGTACGCGGCGTCAGCGACGCAGGGCCGTCCTGCTCGGCGTGGTCGGCGTGGCCGCCGCTGCGCTGGCGCTGCTCGCCTACGCCACGCACGTGACGCGGCGGCCGGAGCTGTCGACGGTGGACGCGCGGTTCTCGGTGCGAGGGACGCAGAAGCCGCCTCGGGATGTGGTGCTGGTGGGGATCGATGCGCAGACGCTGGGCGACCTCAACGTCCGGCCTCCCTTGCCCCGACGGCTCGATGCACGCGTGATCGACAGGTTGCGCCGCGCGGGCGCCCGGGTCATCGCGGTCGATCTCGCGTTCGACGGGCCGACCGAAGACGCCGACGACCGAGCCCTGTTCAACGCCGTTCGTCGCGCCGGGAATGTCGTGCTGGCGACGACGATCATCGACAACGGGCAAAGCAATCTGGATGTTGGTTCGCTTCGCGCCGTTGCCGGGAGCGGCAACTTCCGCGCTCGCGGCGGTGTCTTCCGCCAGCTTGAGTACGACGACCAGGGTCTACCGACGTTCGCTGTCGCCGCCGCGCGGCGAGCCGGACGCACGATCGATCGCGGCGCGTTCTCCGGCGACGGCGCGTGGATCGACTTTGCCGGGCCGGCCGGGACGATCCCGACCATCCACTTCTCCGACGTCGTTGCCGGCAAAGCCCCGGCGTCGGCCTTTCGAGGCAAGGTCGTGGTCGTCGGGGGCACCGATCCTTCCCTCCACGACATCCATCAGGCCGCTTCTGGCGACAACATGCCCGGCCCGGAGATCCAGGCCAACGCGATCGCCACGATCCTGCGCGGCTTCCCGCTGCGCGCTGCCGCCGGCTGGCTGAGCGTGCTGCTCATCGTGCTCGCCGGGCTGGTCGTGCCGCTGAGCGCGCTGCGGCTGACCGGCCTGCGCTGGCTGCCGGTCCCGGTCGTCTTCGCGCTCGTCTACGCCGTCGTCGCCCAGCTCGCGTTCGACGGCGGCACGATCCTGCCGGTCGTCGCCCCGGCGCTCGCGTTGCTGCTGGCGTTCTTCGGCACGCTCGCGGTCGCCTACGCGACCGACGTGCGCGACCGCCAGCGCCTGCGGGTCGCGTTTTCGCGCTTCGTCCCGCCGGAGGTCGTCGACGAGGTCGTCGCCCAGGCGGACGACGAGCTGCGCCTCGGCGGGACGCGGCTTCAGAGCACGGTGCTGTTCTGCGACCTGCGGTCGTTCACGACGATCGCCGAGCAGATGGAGGCCGAGCAGGTGATCGAGATGCTCAACCGCTATCTGGCCGAGATGAGCGACGCGATTCTCGATCATGGCGGGACGGTGGTGGCCTATATGGGTGACGGGATCATGGCCGTTTTCGGGGCGCCGTTGCCGTCCGACGATCATGCGGATCGGGCGGTGGCGGCGGCGCGGGAGATGGTCGGGGCGCGCCTGGCTCGGTTCAACGAGTGGGCTCTCGGCGCCGGCATTGCGGAGCCGTTTTCGGTCGGGGTCGGTGTGTGCAGCGGGCCGGTGATGTCGGGGAACGTGGGGTCGGCGCGGCGGCTGGAGTACGCGGCGGTCGGGGACACGACGAATACGGCGGCGCGGTTGCAGGGGATGACGAAGGAGCTCGGGTGCCCAGTGGTTATCGCTGCGTCGACCGTGGCGTTGCTGTCGGATGGCGCGGGTCTTGTGAGCGTCGGGGAGGTGGAGGTGCGCGGGCGAGCCGCCAGCGTCGAGGTGTGGACGTTTTCCGAGGGCGCGAACAGCGCGGCGAGGGAGGAGTAGGGCCGGGGCGCTCGGGGTTCTTTTGGTGGGCATCCAGGCGTGGGCCCCCGTATGGGCAACTATTGCCCATACGGGGGCCCGCGGTCCTGAGTGGCTCAGATCTTGACGGTGGCCGAGGACTTCGCGGTGTTGCCGGCGGCGTCGGTGGTGGTGGCGGTGGTCTTGATGGATGAGCGGTGCTTGCGTGCGGCGGCGGAGAGGTGCAGGCGCACGGTGGTGGACCGGCCGGCGCTGAGGGCGAAGGTTCCGCTGGCGCCGGCGGCGGTCACGCGGCCGGTGCAGGCGCGCTCGATCTTCGGGCACGTGACGCCGACGACGAGAGTGCCGGCGGGGCCGGGCTTCGGCGTCAGCTTCACCGCGTGGGCGACGCGGTCGGGCAGCGTGTTGACGACGATCGGGTTGACGATCAGCTCGTGGGTGGCGACGTCGCCGGCGCCCTGGTTGTCGATGACGAGCACGCTGACGTCGATGCGGCGCGCAGTCGGGTAGGCCATCGTCACGGTCGGGACGCCGTGGGTGTCGGTCTCGAACTGTCCGTCGCCGTCGAGGTCCCACTGGTAGTCGACGATCGAGCCGTCGTCGGTCGAACCGGAGGCGTCGAAGTGGACGGTCTCACCGACCACCGCCGGGTTCGGCGCGGACGTGAACGCCGCGGTCGGCTTGGGCTGGATCGTCAGGGTCAGCGAGGCGGTCGCGCTGGCGCCGAGGGTGTCGACGACCTTGAGATGCACGGTGTGCTGGCCGAGCGTGTGGAAGACCGCGGGCACCGGGCCGTTGGAGGACGTCGTGATGTCGGTCACGCCGTCGCCGGTGACGTCCCACTCGTAGCGTGCGATGCCCGGGTCACCCGACGAGCCCTGTGGGTAGAGCTTGAACTGCTCGCCGATCACGCCAACGGGCGCCTGCTGGGAGCCGATCCCCGCCTTCGGGGCGCGGTGGACGACGAGCACGTGCGAGACGACGGTCGACTGGCCGGCGTTGTCGGTCACGCGCAGGCGGACCGTGATCGTCCCGGTGCGGAAGTAGTGAAGCGAGCGAACCTTCGTCGTCGGGCCGGTCTCGAACGTGCCGTCGCCGTCGAGGTCCCACTCGTAGCTCGCGATGCCGTCGGCGTCGGTCGCCGAGGCGCTGACCGTGACGAGATCGCCATTGCCGTAGAGCGCAGTCGACGCCGCGCCGCTGACGAGCGAGCGGGCCTGGAAGACCGGCTGTGTGCTGACGAACGCCGGGTTGGGCGAGATCGTGAACTGAGCGACCGGCGCCGGGTTCTGCGGACCGGTGTTGCCGCCCGTTCCGATCGGCAGGGCGCCAGCCGGGTGGGCGGTACCGAGCAGTGCGCAGATTGCGACGACCAGAGCAGCGGTGAGGGTCCGGCGGAACGTCGAGGTCGAGCGCGAAGTGGTCATGGAACCAACCTACGAACGCGCGACGGCCCTGAGAATCAGGGCCGTCGCACTCCATGTGTAACCGTCGTGACGCAACGGTTTGCGACCGCACTTGCGTCTAGCGCGTGATCTTCACCGTCGCCTTCGTCGTCGCCGAGTTGCCGGCGGCGTCGGTGGCGACCGCGGTGGCCTGCGAGCGCAGCGTGTGCACGCGCTTGACCAGCTTGCGGGTCGCCTTGGAGAGGTGCATGTGCACCGTCGCGGTCTGCCCGCCGCCGATGCGGAACGCACCGTTTCCGAGCTTGCTCGTGTGCGCGCGCAACGTGCGGGTCAGCGACAGACGGCCGCTGCACGAACGCTCGGTCTTCGGGCACGTGACCTTGATCGCGATGTTGCCGAGCCGGCTGATCTTGACCGAGCTCGGGGTGATCGTCACCTTCGGCGCGGTCGTGTCCTTCGTGGTGACGACCGGGGCCGGGTTGACCACGACCGAACGCGCGACCGTGTTCTGGGCGCCGTGGCTGTCGGTCACGCGCAGCCGCACGGTCACCGTCTGGGCGGCGGCGTAGGTCATCGTCGTCGTCGGCACGGCCTTCGTGTCGGTCTCGAACGTGCCGTTGCCGTCGAGGTCCCACGCGTAGTCGGCGATCGGGTCGTCGTCGCTCGACGAGGAGCCGTCGAAGTGCACGACCTCACCGACGAACGCCGGGCTCGGGGCCGCGGTGAATGCCGCGATCGGGGCCTGGTTGACGACCTCGTTGACCGAGGCGACCGCGGTCGTCCCGATCGTGTCGGTCACACGGACCGCCACGGTGCGCGGGCCTGCGGACTGGTAGCTCGTCGCCGCGGACGGCGTGGTGCCGGTCGCGGTCTCGAACGTGCCGTTGCCGTCGAGATCCCAGTCGTACTTCGCGATGCCGGGGTCACCGGTCGAGCCGGCGGCGCTGTAGGTCACCTGCTGGCCGACCAGCGGCACCGCGACGCTCGCGGAGATCGCGGCGTGCGGAGCGTGACGGACCACCAGCGGGTGAGAGACGACGCCCTTGAGGCCTGCGGCGTCACTGACCCGCAGACGGATCGTGAATGTGCCGGTCGAGAAGAACTGCTTGCGCTCGATCTTGGCCACGGCGCCGTGGGTCTCGTAGGTGCCGTTGCCGTCGAGGTCCCATTCGTAGTTGGTGACCTTGTGGTCATCGCTCGACGCGCTCGCGTCGAACGTTACGACGTCGCCAGAGCCACGGAGGACCGGGTCGAGCACTCCGCCTCCCGGAATGATGTGCGCCACGGCCAGCGGGAGCTGGCCGGCGATCGCCGGATTCGGCGAGATCGTGAACCGCGCGATCGGTGCCGCGTTGTGGGGGATCGGGTCGTCGCCGTTGTTGTTGTTGTTGGGGATCGCTCCGGCGGGGTGAGCGGCGGCCAGGAATGCGACCGCGAACAGCAGCAGGGCGAACGCCATCGTGACGGTCCTGCGGGTGATTGAGATGGTGCGATTGGTGATCATGGACTTCCTCCAGTGGTTTCGGTTTTTCCAACTGCCGCCAAGGTAGGTCCGCACCGGGTTTCCGAAAATCAACGCCGTCGCACGCGTTGTGTAAGGCTCGCGACATGACCGAGCGAAACGTTCTGGGCCAGGCGCTCGAGGCGTGCGGCACCGACCCGATGACCGGCTTCTTCCGCGACGGCTGCTGTCGCACGAGCGTCGACGACCGTGGCAGCCACACGATCTGCGCCGTCGTGACGGCGGAGTTCCTCGAGCACCAGCGCTCGATCGGCAACGACCTGAGCACGCCGATGCCCGAGTACAACTTTCCCGGGCTCGTCCCCGGCGACCGCTGGTGCGTGACCGCGGTCAACTGGCGCCAGGCCTACGAGGACGGTGCCGCCGCCTTCGTCGTCCTCGCCTCGACCCACGAGCGGGCGCTGGACATCGTCCCGCTGGTGGCGCTGCGCGAGCACGCGGTCGACGTCCCGGCCGACCCCGGCACGATCACCGGCTGACCTCGTGTACTAGCGTCCCATCCATGGCCGACCCGTTGTTTCGCCTCGTCTGTGTTCCCTCCGCGCTCGACGGCGCCCCGGCCGGCTGGGCCGCCGAGATGCTCGTCGACGGCGATGTCGCGCTGATGCCTGACGACAGCGGGCTCGACGGGATCCACTCCGTCGCCCGCGCGCTGGACGTCGCGACGATCTCGGTGCTGCGCAGCGAACCGACCGGCGACCAGCTCGACCGGACGGTCATGACCCACGCGGGCTCGCTGCCGCTGGTGTGGCTGGGTGCGAGCTTCAGCGACCGCGTCACGAAGTGGGCGACCGATCGCGGCCCGATGACGCTGCTCGTCGCGCTTGACGGCCCGCTGTCCGATGACGAGCGTCGCCGCATCGAGCGCTTCGTCGCCCTGCTCGGCCGCCAGGCGGAGTGAGGCGCCGGCCGTGGTGTGATGCGCAACGGCGATGTGTCGTTCTGGTATTCCGGCGTCGACATTGGGCCGCGGCGGCCGGCCCTCGAGGGTGACCGCGACGCCGACGTCTGCATCGTCGGCGGCGGCTTCACCGGGTTGTGGACTGCCTATGAGCTCAAACGCGCTCGGCCCGGGCTGGAGATCGTCGTGCTCGAGCGTGAGTTCGCGGGCTACGGGGCGTCGGGTCGCAACGGCGGCTGGCTGTCGGCGCAGTTCACTGTCCCGCGCGAGCAGGTCGCGGGGACCCACGGGCGCGACGCGGTCCTGAACCTGCAACGCACGATGCGCGAAACGGTCGACGAGGTCATCGCGGTGTGCGAGCGCGAGCAGATCGATGCCGACATCGTCAAGCACGGGCTGCTGCGCGCGGCCCGCAACCCGGCGCAACGCCGGCGCATGGCCGGCGAGGTGGCCGAGGATCGCCGCTGGGGCTTCGGCCCCGATGACCTCGTCGAGCTCGGCCCCGAGGACCTGCGCCAGCGGATTGCTGTCGGGGGCGCGCTGGCCGGCACGTTCACGCCGCACTGCGCGCGCGTGCAGCCGGCCAAGCTCGTCCAGGGTCTCGCGACCGCGGTCACACGCCTCGGCGTGACGATCCTCGAGGACACCGCGGTCAGCGAGATCCGGCCCGGCGCGGCGATCAGCGACCGCGGGACGGTCCGCGCGCGCCACGTCCTGCAGTGCCTCGAGGGCTTCACGCCGTCGCTGCGCGGCCAGAAGCGAACGTGGCTGCCGCTGAACTCGGCGATGGTCGTGACCGAGCCGCTGAGCGACGAGACCTGGGCGCAGATCGGCTGGGAGCAAGCGGAGCTGCTCGGCGATCAGGCTCACGCCTACGTCTATGTGCAGCGCACCGCGGAAGGCCGGATCGCGCTCGGCGGGCGCGGCGTGCCCTACCGCTTCGGCTCGCGCACCGACGTCGACGGTGTCACCCAGCCCCAGACGGTGCAGCAGCTCGTCGGGCTGCTCCACGACCTGTTCCCGGCAACCGCCGAAGCCGCGATCGACCACGCCTGGTGTGGCGTGCTCGGCGTCCCGCGCGACTGGTCGCCGACGGTCAGCGTCGACCCGGCGACCGGACTCGGCCTGGCCGGCGGCTACGTCGGCCACGGGGTCGCGACCTCAAACCTCGCCGGCCGCACGCTGCGCGACCTCGTCCTGCGCGAGGACAGCGAGCTGACGCGGCTGCCGTGGGTCGGGCGCCACGCGCGACGCTGGGAGCCCGAGCCGCTGCGCTTTCTCGGCGCCCACCTCGTGTATGGCCTCTATCGCGCCGCCGACCGCCGCGAGGCCCATGGCTCGGGGAAGACGAGCCGCATCGCGCTGTTCGCCGACCGCCTCTCGGGCCGCGGCGCTGCGCACTGACACCATGGTGCACCACATGACCGACTGGATCGACCTCGACGGAACCGTCAATGCCCGCGCCGTCGTGCCCGGCGTCCTGCTGCGCGCCGACAACCTTCAGGCGCTCAGCGCCGCCGACGTTCGCCGCCTGATCGACGACCTCGCCCTCGAGGTCGTCATCGATCTGCGCACCGACACCGAGCTGCGCTCCGAGGGTCCCGGGCCGCTGACCCGTGTGCCCGAGGTACGGATCGAGCACCGCTCGCTGTACCCCGACTCAGGCGGCAACACCGACCTCGAGGTCGACGTGGCCCAGCGTTGGGGCTCGGAGCTCAGCGACGGCTTCGCCACCGAGGAGATCCCCGTCGTCCGCGCCTACCTCAGCTACCTGCGTCGCCGTCCTGACTCGATCGTCGGTGCCGCGCGCTCGATCGCCCGCGCCGAGGGCGCCGTCCTCGTGCACTGTGCCGCGGGCAAGGATCGCACCGGCGTCGTCGTCGCGATGGCGCTCTCCGCCGCCGGCATAGACGACCGCGTGATCGTCGATGACTACCTGGTCAGCGGCGAGCGCATCGAGGCGATCATGGACCGCCTGCTCAGCTCCGAGACCTATCGCGCCGAGCTCGAGGGCCACGACGTCCACAGCCATGCCCCGCACGTCGGAACGATCGAACGCGTACTCGAGCTCGTCGCCGAGCAACACGGCGGCGCCGCCCAGTGGCTGACCGCGCACGGCCTTTCCGACGCGGACCTCCAGCTCTTGCGCGCCCGCCTACGCCGCCTCGGATAGCGCCAGCTCGGCCGGCTCCTCGGCGCTGACTGCGTCCGCGGCCTGCGCGGGTACCGGCTTGAGCACGAGCAAAACCACGAGCAGCCCGGCGATGACCAGCCCCGCGGCGACCAGGAATGCCAGGTGGTAACCGTCGACCAGCGCCACCGACCTCGAGTGGCCCGAGGCCAGCGCGTGCGTCGTGCGGGTCGTCGAGAGCGTGGCGAGCACCGCGAGGCCGAGCGCTCCGCCGACCTGCTGGGTCGTGTTGACCAGGCCTGAGACAAGGCCGGCGTCGTCGGCCGTCGCACTCGACATCGCCACCGTGACGACGGCCGGGAACGCGAGCCCGGCGCCGAGACCGAGCAGCACCATCACCGGCAGCACGTTGGTGACGTAGTCAGCGTCGATCGGGGTCCGCGACATCAGGACCAGGGCGGTGGCCACCAGCGCCAGCCCTGGGGCGAGCACCGACCGCGGTCCGACGCGCAGCATCAGCCGCGGCGCTACGGTCAGTGAGACCATCCCGATCCCGACCGCCATCGGCAGGAAGGCCAGGCCGACCTCGATCGCGCTGTACTGCAGCACCCGCTGGAGGTACAGCGCGCCGAGGAAGAACTGCCCGAACAGGCCTGCGATCATCGCGATCTGGACAACGTTCGCCCCCGTCACGTTGCGGTTGCGGAACACCGCGAGCGGGATCAGCGGGTTGCGCGCCCGGCTCTCCCAGGCCACGAACGCGGTCAGCAGCGCGAGCGACACCGCGCCGAGTCCGAGCGTGCTCGTCGCGGTCCAGCCGTGCTCGGCGGACTGAAGGATCGTGTAGACGCCGAGCATCAGCGCGCCGGTGATCAGCGCGGCCCCCGGCGCGTCGGTGCCGTGACTGAGGCCGATGCCGTCCTCGTGGTCGAGCATCCGCCAGGCCAGCAGGCCGGTGATGACGCCGATCGGGAGGTTGACGAAGAAGATCCAGTGCCAGCTCAGCGCCTCGGTCAGCACGCCACCGGCGAGCAGCCCGATCGACGCGCCCGCCGCCGCGACGAAGCTGTAGATCCCGATCGCCCGTGCCTGCTCGCCCGGCTGCGGGAACATCGTCACGATCATCCCGAGGATCACCGCCGACGTCATCGCGCCGCCGACGCCCTGGGCGAACCGCGCGCCGATCAGCATCGCGTCGCTGTCGGCCACGCCGCACAGCAGCGACGCGACGACGAACAGCGTCAGCCCGCTGAGGAACAGTCGCTTACGTCCGAGCAGGTCGCCGAGGCGCCCAGCCAGCAGCAGCAGCCCGCCGAACGCGATCAGGTAGGCGTTGACCACCCAGGCGAGGCTGGACTGCGAGAAGCCGAGGTCATCTTGAATCGACGGCAGGGCTACGTTCACGATCGTCTGGTCGAGGACGATCATCAGCATCCCGATGCAGAGGACGACCAGCTTCGCCCACCGGGACGCGGTCGGGGCAGGGGCAACGTGCGGCATACGGCTCGGCTCCAGTGATTCGGTCACAGGAAGGACCGTAGCAAATCGTCTATTTCGGGACGATTTGGGGGCAGAAGACCTAGGCGGAGCGCGACCCGCGCCGTCGCGGCGGGTGCTCGCACCCGCACGGATCGGTCAGCCGACCGCCGACCAGGCGCTCGAGCGCGGCGACGAACGTCGCCCGCTCCTCGGGCGAAAGCTCGCCGAGGACGTCGTCGTAGACGCGGTCGACGATCTTCTGTGCCCGCGCGACCACCTTCTCGCCGGCGGGTGTCACGGCGATGATCCGCGCCCGGCGATCGGTGCTCGACGGTCGGCGCTCGGCGAGCCCCGCGGCCTCGAGCTGATCGATCGTCACGACCATCGTCGTCTTGTCGAGGTCCGACAGCTGGGCGATCTGCCCCTGCGTGAGCTCCGCGCCCATCGCCTTGGACAGCACACAGTGTGCCCGGGGTGCGATCCCGAGCTCATGGAGCTCCGCGGTCATCTGCACGCTCAGTGCATGGCTGGCCTGCGAAAGCAGGAGACCGAGATCGGGAGAGGTTGTCGGCGTACTCGTGACCATACGTACATACTACCAAGGTAGGTGGGCGTCAGATCATCTATCAGCGGATCATCTGGACCCGGTAGCGTTCGTCCGATGGGAATGCTCTCGACGGCCAAGATGTACTTCAAGCGCCCCGACAAGCTCGACGCGCCGACCGATCTCTACGAGCACACGATCGGCCTGCTCGACGGAGGCACGCTCGACCTGGAGACGCTGCGCGGCAACCCGACGCTGATCGTCAACACGGCGAGCAAGTGTGGCTTCACGCCGCAGTTCGAGGGCCTGCAGAAGCTCTACGAGCACTACCACGAGCGCGGCCTCCAGATCCTCGGGACGCCGTCGGGGGACTTCAACGAGCAGGAGCTCGATACGGCGACCGAGATCGGCGAGTTCTGCCAGACGAACTACGGCGTCACGTTCCCGATGACCGAGAAGGTCTCGGTCCGCCAGAACCCGCATCCGCTGTGGGAGGACCTCGCCCGTCAACCCGACTCCGGGCCGCCGGTCTGGAACTTCACCAAATACTTGGTCGGTGCTGACGGTAGGCTGCTGACGCGCTGGGCGACGAAGGTCAAGCCCGAGGATCCGGCGATCACGGCGGCGATCGAGGCGGCCCTGTCGCAGGTGTAGGCGTAGGCTCTCCTCCACCGTACGAGGAGGGTTGTGAGATGAGGACGCAGGCGCCGGCCACGCCACTCGGCGGGCTGATGATGGGGACCCCGCTGCTGGTGCGGACGATCGCTCACCGGGCCGAGCAGCAGTTCGGCGCGGTCGAGGTCGTCAGCGTCACCGCCGACGACGTCGAGCGCTCGACCTACGGCGACGTCGTGGCGCGCGCACGGCGGCTGGCCAGCGCGCTGACCAAGCTCGGCATCGGCCCCGGCGACCGCGTCGCGAGCTTCGGCTGGAACTCGCGCCGCCACCTCGAGCTCTACCTCGCCGTACCGTCGATGGGCGCGGTTCTGCACACGCTGAACATCCGCCTGTTCGAGCAGGACATCCGCTACATCGTCGGTCACGCCGAGGACCGCGTGATCTTCCTCGACGCGTCGCTGGCTGACCAGATGCCACATTTCGACGGTGTCGAGCATGAGATCCTGATGCCCGACTGCGACGCGACGCGCGATGGCGCGCTGGACTACGAGGAGCTGATCGCGTCCGGCGATCCCGACTTCCGGTTCCCCGACGTCGACGAGAACTCGGCCGCGGCAATGTGTTACACGTCCGGGACGACCGGCCGCCCCAAGGGCGTCGTCTATTCGCACCGATCGACCGTCCTACATTCGCTGCTCGTCAACCAGGCGGGCTCGATCGGCCTGACCGAGTACGACACGCTGATGCCGATCGTCCCGATGTTCCATGCCAACGCCTGGGGCCAGCCCTACGCGGCGGCGCTGGCCGGATCGCGGATCGTGATGCCCGGCCCGCGGATGACGCCGGCCGCGCTCGCCGAGCGGATCACCGCCGAGCGCGTGACGACGTCCAGTGGCGTGCCGACGATCTGGCAGGGCATCCTCGGGCTCGACCCCGAGCCCGACCTGTCGTCGCTCAACCGGCTGCTGGTCGGTGGGTCGGCCGTCCCCGAGTCCCTGATCCGCGCCTACCACGAGCGCTTCGGCATCCCGATCATCCAGGGCTGGGGGATGACCGAGACGAGCCCGCTGGCCTCGGTCAGCCGCCTGCCGGCCGGCGTACAGCAGGGCAGCGAGGAGGGCTACGAGCTCCAGGCCCTGGCCGGGCGCACGGCCCCGCTGGTCGAGTTTCGCATCGACGAGGAGTCCGGTGGCGAGCTTCAGGTCCGCGGCCCGACGATCGCCCGCACCTATTACAGGGACGCGACCGCGGCCGAGAAGTTCACCGATGACGGCTGGCTGCGCACCGGCGACGTCGCCGAGGTTCGCGACGGTGGCTGGATCAAGCTCGTCGATCGCACCAAGGACCTGGTCAAGTCGGGCGGCGAGTGGATCAGCTCGGTCGAGCTCGAGAACGAGATCATGGGCCATCCCGATGTGGTCGAGGCGGCCGTCGTCGCCGTGCCAGACGAGCGCTGGAGTGAGCGCCCGTGCGCGTGCGTCGTTCGCCGCGATGGCAGCGACCTCGATCCCGATGGGCTGCGCGAGTTCCTGAGCTCACGCGTCGCGAAGTGGTGGCTGCCCGATCAGGTCGAGTTCATCGCCGAGGTCCCCAAGACCTCGGTCGGCAAGTTCGACAAGAAGGTCCTGCGCGCCCAGCTCGCCGACGGGACGCTGGTCAGGCCGTAGCCGGTTGATTCGATGCAGTCGACCCTCGTCCGCCCAGGCGGCTCAGGACGTCGCCGGCGGCTCGGAGTGCTGGCGGCGAACGAGGCTGCCGGCCGCAGCCGACGGGGTTTGGAGGATCGGGATCGTCGCGCGCCGGCGCAGGGCGCGGATCGGGTCGAGCGTCCTCGGCCACGGCAGATGGCGACGCGGTGCGGCCGGGACGACGAGAAGGTCGCAGTTGTGCTCGGCCGCGGCGCTGACCAGCGCCTGCGGGCGGTTGCCGTAGGTGGTGATGAACTCGACGTCCTCGTAGTCGGTCAACAGCAGCGCGGCGCGACGCAGCCGGGTGGTCGCGTCCTCGCGCTCGGTCTTTGCGAGGTAGCTCGCGCCGCTACCGCAGCAGCGCCGCTGGTGGCGCGTGTCGACCTCGGCGACCGCGGCGACGGTCAACTGCGCGCCGATCTGCTGCGCGAGTCCGGCCGCGGTGAACAGCGCGTGATCGCCGTCGGGCGAGTCGTCGCAGACCACGAGGATGTGGCGCATGCGGATCATGGCCGCGACAGATGCTACGCCGATCGCTGCGACGCGGCGACGGCAATTCGGGATCGCCCAACGCCTCGATGACGGCCTCGAGATCGGCGAAGTCCGCGTCGATCACGGTGGTGCTGTGGGCCGCGCCCAGCGTGAACTGCCTGTCCGTCCATAACTCGACGACGCGCTCAAGCGGCGTTGGGCTCAACCGATGACCCAGGACGAGCCAATGCCCCGCGGAGCGACGATCCTGGCCACGCTGCTCGTTTCGGCGAGCGCGCTGACCCTAACCCAGACTGCTGGTGCGACGACGTTCTGCGTCGGCGTCGCCGACCCCGGATGCACGGCCATGGGCACCGTTCAGGCCGCGCTCACCGCCGCCTCGACCGACCCCGATCCGACCTCGACCGTCGAGATCTCCCAGGGCACGACGGCGGAGAACAACCTCAACTACCCCGGCCCGAGCCACCCCGGCCACGTCGTCGAGCTCGTCGGCAGCTCCGATGGGACCACGATCCTCACCCACTCCAGCGGCGATCCGCACCCGGTCATCGGCTGCGCAGCCGGCGCGCTCACGCTGCGCGACCTCGGGGTACGGGCGGCCAACGGCTCGACGTTCCCGGGTGTCACCGGCGCGGCAGGCTGCGCGGTCACGCTCGATGGCGTCACCGTCGACATGTCCGTTGGAACCGGCAACGGAGTCGAGCTGCTCGGTGGTGGGGCGATCCGCAACTCCACCGTGACCTCGATCGCGACGGGCGCCCAGCCGGTTGCCGTGCTCGTCAACACGGCGGTGGCGACCACGATCAGCGACTCGACGATCACCGGCGGCAACGCGCTGGTCGATCTCGGTGCCGGGGCGATCACCGCTCACCGGCTGAAGCTCAGCTCCACGGGCGCCGGCAATGCCGCCGTGACCGTTCAGGCCGCGGCCGGCAGCGCGACCCTCACGATCGACGATTCGCTGATCCGTACATCGGCCGGGTCGCAGGCGCTCTTCGCGACATCGTCGGGTGCCGACACCCACGTCGCGAGCCTGACCGGCCGCCAGCTCACCGCGGTGGTCGACGACGCGACCGCGGCGCTGCCGTTCCACACCGCGAGTACCGGCGGGTCGGCGACGATCACCGTCTTCGACACCGTCGCGAGCGGCTACACCCAGGGCGTTCGTCTCGACGGGGGCGGCACCGGGGCGATCATCGAACTGCACCACACCGCGATGACCTCGCCCAATTCTCCGAGCGTGAAGACCGGCACCGCCACCTACACCCACGCCGACGACGTCATCGACGTAGCCACGCATACGCCGAAGTTCGTCTCGCCCGCCACCAGTGATTTCCACCTCGGCACGGGGTCGCTGCTCATCGATGAGGACACCGCCGCGCTGGCGCCCGGCGAGTCGACCACCGACCTGTTCGGCCACCCCCGCATCGTCAACGCCAAGCGCGACATCGGCGCGATCGAGCACCAGCCGTCGACCGGAGTCGCGACCGTCCCGACAACCGGCAAGATCGGGCAGGAGATCGGCTTCGTCGGCTCCGCGGTCGGCGATGCCGGCGCTCCGACGGTGACCTGGGACTTCGGCGACGGCATCCACGGGACCGGCCTCGCCGGCTCCCACATCTACACCCAGCCCGGGGTCTACCACTGGCAGATGATCCTTGGCGACGGCACCACGCTGCCGGTCGCGCTTGCGGGGACGATCACGGTCAGCGCCCAGCCGCCGACCGCCGTCACTCTGGTCGCGGACCAGATCAGCGCGGTCGGCGCGTTGCTGCACGGAACCGTCGATCCGGGCGGCGGTCCGACGAGCTACTACTTCGAATACGGCCCGAGCCCGACCTACGGTGCGCAGACGCCGGCCGTCACCGCCGGAACGGGCGTCGGTCCCGTCACGGTCAGCGCCGAGCTCACCGGCCTCGCGGCCGATCGCCTGTACCACGAGCGGCTCGTCGCGATGCACGGCGCCGTGGTCGCCTACGGCGACGACCTGACCTTCCACACGACCGCGGCCGCGGTGGCGAAGACCTCGACCTCGACCTCGACAAGCAAGACAACGATCGCGGCCGGCGCCCGCTGTCGCGTCCCGCACCTCGTCGGCAAGACCCTGCGCCAGGCGCACGCACTGCTTGTCCGCGCGCACTGCACGCTCGGCACGGTCACCCACCGCCACGTCAAGCGCCATCGCAACCGCGTGCTGCGCCAGGCGCGTGTTGCGGGCCACAGCTACGCCCGCGACACCGCGGTCGCGATCACCGTCGGCCGCGCGTAGGCCGTCACGCTCGGCGCATCCGCTCCGAGGCACGCTCGCGCGGCGATCGTCAGCGCCTCGTAGCCGCCGTCGGCCGTCGACGACGGCTACGATCAGATCCTCATCGGCGGCGAACGGGAGAACGACATGGCGAAGGTGCTCTACACGGCTGAAGCGACGGTCACGGGTGGGCGCGCCGCCGGCCACGGTACGACGCCCGGCGGCGAACTCGACGTCCAGCTGCGCACGCCGGCCGAGATGGGCGGCGAGGGTGGCGGGACGAACCCCGAGCAGCTGTTCGCGGTCGGCTACGCCGCGTGCTTCGAGGGTGCGCTCGGTGTGGTCGCCCGACGCATGGATCTCGACGCCGGCGACGCGAGCATCGAGTCAAAGGTCAAGTTGCTGCCGACGGGTACCGGCGGGCTGATGCTCGCGGTCGAGCTCGACGTCACGCTGCCGTCGATCGACGACGCCGAGAAGGCGGTCGCGATCGTCCACGCCGCCCACGAGGTGTGCCCGTACTCCAATGCGACGCGCGGCAACATCGAGGTCGTGCTGACGGCCAACGGGGCGGCGGTGCAATGAGCACCTCCACCGCCGCGCCGGTCGGCGCGCCGCCCGCCGCGATCGAGCGCCCAGACTTCGACATCGTGCCGCGGGCCGGGCTCGTTGCCGCGGGGGTGGTCATCGTCGCGCTCGTCGCCGCGATCGCCGCCGACAAGCTCTGGCCGCTGGAGTTCATGCACGTCGCGTTCGGCGCGGCGTGGACGATCATCGACCTGTTCTTCGGTCTGGCGATCGGGCCGATCCTCGGCAAGATGTCGGTCCCCGCGCGGATCGAGTTCTCCACGCGGATGATGCCCAAGATGGTCGTGATCATGCCGATCGTCGTCACTGCCACGCTCGCGGCGGGCTGGCAGCTCGGGCACTTGACCGGGGCGGTCTACCCGTCGTTCCCCGACCACAACTGGATCGTGGCCAGCTACGTCATCGTCGGCGTCATGGCGGTGATCGCGCTCGGGCTGCTCGAGCCGGCGAACATCGCCGTGTTGTTCGAGCTCAAGAAGCGCCAGCCCAACCCCGTGGTCATCGAGCGCTTGATGAAGCGCTTCGTGTACTGCTCGGGCATCCTCGGGCTGATGCAGGTCGCGACGCTCGTGATCATGACGATGGTGGCGACGAAGCTATGACCGACACGCGCAAGCTGCCGCCGGTGACCGAGATCGGGATGGTCTCGCTGGCGCTGATCGTGACCGGTGGCATCTATCTGGCGTCGCACATCGCGACCCACGTCTCGCTCGGTCCCGCGGTCGCGCTGCTTGTCGCCTCGGCTGCGCTGCTGGTCGGCAACATGATCGCGCTGAGCCGCGTCAGGGACTTCGCGTGGGCGACGTTCTTCTCGGTCGCCAGATGGGCGCTGCTGGCCTACGTGATCACCGCGGGGTTGATCGGCTACGCGTTCATCGTCAACCACATTCCCAACGGCCCGCTGACCGTGCTCGTGCTGTCGCTGGTCATCTACGCGGTCCACGTGCCAATGCTGATCGGCTTCACCGTCGCTCGTTACGACGACGCGGAACCGACCGGCGCGGACGGCTCCGCGTAGCGCGCCCTCCGGGCTTCATTGGGCGTGGGCCGGCGGTGCCGGCTCGGTGGCGAGCCGCGACCGTGTGCGGCGATGCGGGCGGTCCGCATCAAGCGGCTGGCCGTCACTAGAGTTCGTGCAATGGCAACCGTCGCCCGTCCGCGTGGACGCCCGCCCGCGACCACGCGCGAAGCGGTGATCGACGCGGCGATGGCCCACTTTCTGCACAGTCGTCGGATCGACGTCCAGGCGCTCGCCGCCGAGACGGGGGTCAGTCGCGCGACGATCTATCGCTGGTTCGGGTCGCGCGACGGTCTGATCGGCGCGGCGATGGTCCAGGCGTTCACGCCGATCGTGGCCCAGGCGCGGGCGAGTACCAACCGCCGCGGCGCGGCCGCGCTCGCTGACACGTTCGCCGCCCTCGCCGACCTGCTCGCGGCGGCCTCGGGGCTCAGCTATTTCCTCGAGTCCGAGCGCGAAGGGGCGCTGCGGATCGTGACCGCCAGCGACGGGCCGATCCAGCCGAAGGTCGTCGCGATGGTCGTCGCGATCATCGAAGACGAGGTGGAAACGGGCGCCTACGAGCCGCCGGTCGAGATCGAGACGCTGGCCTACGCGACGACACGGGTCGTCGAAGCGTTTCTGTACAACGATGCGGTCGTCGGCATCAACGGACAGGTCCACCGTCTGCACCCGATGCTCGAGGCGATGTTCGGCGTTTCCCGCGAAGCCTCCTAACGCCCTTCAGCGCGACATGCGCGGGTCGATGACTCGGGAGATGAAGCCTCGAGGCGATGAGCGCACCATCTCGATCTTCGCGGCCGGCATCTACGCCGGCGCGACGCTGCTCGGCGTCGTCGAGGCGCTGCTGCCCGACGGCCAGGACTTCTCGATCATCCCGGTCATCGCCGCGCTGATCGTCTGCGCCGCGACGATCACGCTCGGGCCGCGCCTCCCGCGTGCGTGGCTGTTCGCGCTCGGGCCGATCGGCGCGACGATCATCGCTTACGCGCTCGTCACGACCACGGGCTACGGAGATGGAGCTGTGCTCTACATGTGGCCGGTGCTGTGGACGGGCTACTTCTTCGGCACGCGCCAGGTCGCGTTCATGGTCGTCTGGATCGGGATCGTCCACGGCATCGCGCTGGTATCGATGCCACCGGGACACGGCAATCCGGATCGGTTCATCGACGTCGTCGTGTCGGTGGTGGTGGTCGCGGTCGTCGTGCGCATGCTCGCGGCGCGCAACCAGCGCATGGTCGCCGACCTGACCGAGGAGGCCCGCGTCGATCCGCTGACCGGCGTGCTGAATCGCCGCGGACTCGAGGAGCGGATGGAGTCCGAGTTGTCGCGCGCCCAGCGCGAGCACGCCTCGCTCGCCGTCGCCCTGTTCGACCTCGATCACTTCAAGGCGGTCAACGACCTCCACGGCCACGAGGTCGGCGATCGCGTCCTGACGTGGCTCGGCGTCGTGCTCCAAGAGCAGGTACGCGGCGTCGACATTGTCGCTCGTTCGGGCGGCGAGGAGTTCGTCGTGCTCCTGCCCGGTGAGGATCTGGCCGCGGCGCACGCATTCGCGGAGCGGGTTCGCTGCGCGCTGAGCGATCGTGGCCCCCAGAGCCGACGGGCGCGCTTCGGAGTCGAGGACGGCCTCGCGCCGACGGTCAGCGGTGGGGTCGCCGCCACGGTCGCGCCGCCCGACGGCCACGCGCTGATCGAGGCCGCCGACCGGGCGATGTACCGCGCCAAGCGCGCGGGCCGCAACCGGATCGTCGCCGCCGACGACTCGGCGGGCCTCGGTGTCGCCGTGCCCGCGGCGGCGTAGCTCTCTACCGCGAGCAGCGACGCGACGCCGGGGGGCGGCGGCCGCAGTCCATAACAGAAGGAGCCCCGTGCGTAGAGTCCGACCCATGACTGAGCAACGGGTCCGGATCGAGGTCGCAGACCACATCGCCACGGTAACGCTGGCGCGGCCTCAGAAGCACAACGCGCTCGACCGCGCGATGTTCGACGCGATCGCCGACGCCGCGGCGCAGGTCGGCGCGACCACCGGGGTGCGCGCCGTCGTCCTCCACGGCGAGGGCCCGAGCTTCTGCTCGGGCCTCGACATCAGCTCGCTGGCGGCGGAGCCACCATCGTCGTCGCCCGACGACGGGCTGCTCGCCCGCGCCGACGGTCAGCGCGCCAACCGCGCCCAGCGCCCGTGTACCGACTGGATCGACCTGCCGGTCCCGGTGATCGCCGCGATCCACGGCGTCTGCTTCGGCGGCGGCCTGCAGATCGCGCTCGGCGCCGACGTCCGGATCGCCGCGCCCGATGCGCGCCTGTCGGTGATGGAGGTCAAGTGGGGGCTCGTGCCCGACATGGGAATCACATCGACGCTGCCGCGCCTTGTGCGTATCGACGTGGCCAAGGAGCTGAGCTACACCGGGCGCATCGTCTCCGGGACCGAGGCCGCGGCGCTCGGGTTGGTCACGTGCGTCGCCGACGATCCGCTGGCCGCCGCGCAGGAACTGGCGGCCGAGATCGCCGGTCGCTCGCCCGACGCGGTGCGTGCCGCCAAGACGCTGTTCAACGACGCATGGCAGGCGTCGGCGCCCGAGGCGCTGGTGCTCGAGAGCGAGTTGCAGACGGCGCTGCTCGGCTCGCCGAACCAGCTCGCCGCAGTGATGGCGGGGGCGATGCGTGAAGTGCCGGTCTTTGTCGACCCGTGAGCTACGCGCCGCGCTTCGCTTTGGAGAAGCGCCCGAACATCGACGCCTCGCAGCGCTCAGGCGGTCTCGGCCTCGGTCTCCTCGAGCAGGATCCGCCAGCCCGACATGAACGCCTTACGCTCGCGCGCGGACATCCGCTCGAGTGAGCGGCGCAGCGGCCCCATCCGCTCGTGGGTCAGGTGTTGAGCTCGGCCGCGAAGTCGTCGTGGACGCGGACGATCGTGCGCCGGCGGTCGCTGTCGTCCTCCCGTGGCGTGGCCCGAGACGGCCGCTCTCGAACGCTATGGTCCTGAACTCAAAAGGTTCTGAAACAAAACTGCTTTGGCGCAAAGCGTGCACCGCGGCCCCGGAGAACAGCAAATGACCGCATCACCTGACGACACTCCCGCCCTCGGAATCGTGGCACGCGTCGGCCGATACGCCGCGACGCACGGGCGCCGTGTGACGCTCGGCTGGCTGGCCCTGCTCGTCATCACGGTCGGCGTCTCCGGCGCCGTCGGCTCGCACTACGTCAACAACTTCTCGCTCAAGGGCACCCAGGCCCAGAAGGCGATCGACCTGCTCCAGGCCGACTTCCCGAGCCAGTCAGGCGACCTCGATCAGATCGTTGTCCACACGCCCACCGGCGCAGTGAGCGATCCCGAGACGAAGGCGACGGTCGAGGCGATGCTGGCCAAGGTCGCCAAGCTGCCGCACGTCACCGGCGTCGTCAGCCCTTACGGCCCCGCCGGCCGCGTCGCGGTCTCGAAGGACGGTCGGACCGCGTTCGCCACCGTGAGCTTCGACGACCGTGCCGACAAGCTGCCCAAGCCGGCGATCCAGTCCGTGATCGACACGGCCCGGGATGCCGGATCCAAGACCCTGCAGGTCGCGCTCGGCGGCCAGGCGATCGAGCAGGCCCAGCAGCCGTCATTCGGCATCGCGTCGATCGTCGGGCTGCTCGCGGCGATCATCATCCTGCTCGTCACGTTTGGCTCGTTCGCCGCGATGGGGCTGCCGATCATCACAGCGCTGCTCGGCCTCGGCACGGCGTTCGGGCTGATCGGCCTTGGCTCGTGGGTCTTCGACATGCCCGACTTCGCGACCGAGCTCGCGGCGATGATCGGCCTCGGGGTCGGGATCGACTACGCGCTGTTCATCGTCACGCGCTTCCGTGAAAGCTACGGCGACGGCGCTAATACGCAGGATGCGATCGTCAAGGCGATGGACACCGCCGGGCGCGCCGTGCTGTTCGCCGGCGTCACGGTGATCATCTCGCTGCTCGGGATGTTCCTGCTCGGCGTCGGCTTCCTGTACGGCCTCGCGCTGTCCTCCGCGCTGGCGGTCCTGATGACGATGCTCGCGGCGCTGACCGTCCTGCCCGCGCTGCTCGCGCGCTTCGGGCAGCGGATCGGCGAGCGCCACCGCGCCGGCCTCGCCAAGCGCGAGGCGACCGGCGGCAAGCCGATGCTGTGGCCGCGCTGGGCGGGTCTGGTCTCCCGCCACCCGTGGCCGGCGATGGCGCTGGGCCTGGGCATCATGCTCGGCCTCGCGATCCCCGCGCTGTCGCTGCGCCTCGGTCAGAGCGATGCCGGCAACGACCAGACCGGCCAGACGACGCGGCGCGCCTATGACCTCCTGGCCGACGGCTTCGGCAAGGGCTTCAACGGGCCGCTGACGCTTGTCGCGCAACTCCCACAGGCCGGCGATGACGCCGCGCTGGCGAAAATCACCTCGACGGTGAAGACGACCCCGGGCGTCGCCTCGGTGGCGGAACCGACGCTCAGCCCGGCCGGACGCACCGCGGTGATCCAGGTCTTCCCGAGCACCGCACCCGAGGCGGGCGCGACGACCGATCTCGTCAACCGATTGCGCGAGGACCAGCTCCCGGCGCTGGAGCGCGCGACCGGTACCCGGCTCGTGGTCGGCGGTGTGACCGCGATCGGCGTCGACTTCGCACACGTGCTGTCGTCGAAGCTGCCGCTGTTCATCGGCGTCGTCGTGCTGCTCGCGGCGCTGCTGTTGCTCCTCGTCTTCCGCTCGCTCGTGATTCCGGTCCAGGCGGCCGTCATGAACCTGCTCTCGATCGGCGCGGCCCTCGGCGTCGTCGTGATGATCTTCCAGCACGGCTGGCTGCTCGGAATCCCGCCGGGGCCGATCGACGCGTTCATTCCGGTGTTCATGTTCGCGATCATCTTCGGGCTGTCGATGGACTACGAGGTCTTCCTCGTCTCGCGGATCCACGAGGAGTGGATGCGTCGCAAGGACCCGACCGCGGCCGTCGTCGAGGGCCTCGGGGCGACCGGACGCGTGATCACCGCCGCGGCGACGATCATGGTCGTGGTCTTCCTGTCGTTCGTGTTCGGCGGCCAGCGCGTCGTCGAGATGTTCGGCCTGAGCCTCGCGACCGCGGTCTTCCTCGACGCGTTCGTGGTCCGCAGCCTGCTGCTGCCCGCGGTGCTGATCCTGGTCGGCAAGCGGACCTGGTGGTTGCCCGAGTGGCTCGATCGCCGGATGCCCCACCTGGCGATCGACGCGCCCGCGACGCAGGCAGCGCCGCTGGCCCAGCCGCGACCGGCGTTCGAGACGCGGGGTAGGTAGCCACGAGCTGCTCGCGGCGAGGTGAGGCCTACGCCGCGAGGCCGCGCACGCCGAGCACGAGCAGCACGACACCGGCGATCGTCGCGAGCACGGCCAGCGCCGCCAGCGCGTTGGTCCGTAGCCACGCTCCGACCGGCCCGAGCGCACGCTCGGTGCGCCGCGGGGCGACGATGTGTGCGCCGACGATCGCCAGCAGCGGGAGGACGAACAGCACGTTGTAGGCCGCGACGAGGATGACCTGCGACGCGAGCCCCCGCCCTGAGCCGATGATCACCGCGAGCGCCGCGAAGTAGGGAAGCGCGGTGGGCAGCTCGATCGCCATGATGCTCCCGCCGAGCAGCAGCGAGGAGCGGCCGCTGGCCCTCGTCCCGGGTACGGGCTCGCTGCCGATCGACCGGTGGCGAAGGCGCCAGAGCACGACCGCGGCGATCAGCGCAATCACGCCGCCGGCGACCTCGAGCGTGTAGCGGGTATGGCGCGCCGGATGCGGAACGATGTCGAGCAGCAGCTGCCCTGGGCCGAGCACCGCGATCAGACCGGCGACCGAGGAGACCACGAACACGCCGATGATGAACCCGGTCAGATGCACGCGCGCATGGGGCTGCGTCGCCAGGTAGAGCGCCGGGATCACGGTCGACGGATTGATCGAGTCGGCGAGACCGAGCGCACCCACGACGACCAGCAGTTCGAGCATGGGCGGGGACTATGCACCAAGACCCGCGCTACCGTTGCCCCGACTTCCGTGAGCGACGAGCCGACACCCAGATACACCTCCGGCGGGACGTCGGCGGGCAGCCGCGTCGATCAGGCGGCGAACATCTTCGTGACGATGGCGCCGCTCGTACTCGTCCTCTACGCGGCGGTGCTGGCGTGGAACCACAGCCTGCATTGGCAGTCGCTCGCGATCTTCTTCGTCATGTTCGTCGCGCTGGGGTTCGGGGTCACGGTCGGCTTTCACCGCCTGTTCACGCACCGCTCGTTCAAGACCGGCCCGATCACCCGCGCGATCTGGGCGATCCTCGGTTCGATGGCGGTCGAGGGCCCGGTCATCGAGTGGGTCGCCTACCACCGCCGCCACCACACATTCTCCGATCAGCACGGCGATCCCCACAGCCCGCACGTCGATCACGGCGACGGCGTTCGCGGCGCGGTCAGCGGCCTCTTCTACGCGCACGTCGGCTGGGTGATGTTCTCCAGCGAGCCGGCCGAGGAGCAGCGCTACGCGCCGGATCTGATGGGTGACCGGATCGTGCGCCTCGTCGATCGCACGTTCCTGCTCTGGGTCACCGTCGGCCTGGCGATCCCGTTCGGGCTCGGCTACCTGCTGACCGGGACGGTGGCCGGGGCGTGGGAGGGCCTGCTGTGGGGCGGGGCCGTGCGGATCTTCGTCCTGCACCAGGTGACGTTCTGCATCAACTCGCTGTGCCACTTCTTCGGCGAGCGCCCGTTCGACACCGGCGACGAGTCACGCAACCTGCGCTGGCTGGCGCCGTTCACGTTCGGCGAGTCGTGGCACAACAACCACCACGCGTTCCCGACCTCGGCGCGCCATGGCATCGGTCGTCACCAGCTCGACGTGTCGGCCGGGGTGATCTCGATCATGGAGCGCCTCGGCCTGGCGTGGGACGTGGTCCGCGTGGACCCTGAGCGTGTCGCGGCCCGCGCTCAGGCCTCGGGCCGCTGGCAGAGCACCTGATACACGGCTTCGAACCCGGTCTCGAACCCGTGGCGTGCTGCGCGTAGGTAGACGCGCCAGACGCGCGCGCGCTCGGCGCCGACGAGCGCGATCGCCTCGTGGTAGCGCGCGTCGAAGTTGGCGGTCCAGAAGGTGAGCGTCTTGGCGTAGTCATCGAAGAAGCCCTCGACGTGCTCGGTCTCGAGGCCCGCACGTTCCATCGCGAGCTGGATCCGCGACAGGTGCAGCGGATCGCCGTCGGGGAACACGTAGCGCTCGGAGAACGGGCCCGCCTCTCCGTCATCGCCGTGCTCGAGCTGGGCGATGCCGTGGTTGAGCAGCTTGCCGCCCGGGCGCAGGAGCTCGAACAGCTTGGCCGCATAGACGTCGATCTGCGCGTCGCCGACGTGCTCGACCATGCCGATGGAGGAGATCGCGTCGAACTGCTCGCCCGCCATCTCGCGGTAGTCGGCGACGCGGATCTCGATCTGGTCTGACAGCCCGGCCGCCGCAACCCGCTCGCGGGCCAGCTTCGCCTGCTCGACCGCGAGCGTGATGCCGACGACCGTCGCACCGTGGTGTCGGGCGGCATGGATCGCCATCGCGCCCCAACCGCAGCCAACGTCGAGCAGCCGGTCGCCGGGCTTCAGCGCGAGCTTGGTGGAGATCAGCTCGAGCTTGGCCTCCTGGGCTTCTTCGAGCGTCGTTGCGCCGTACTTGAACACGGCGCAGCTGTAGGTCATCGACTCGTCGAGGAACAGCGCGAAGAACGCGTTGCCCGCGTTGTAGTGGTAGGCGACCGCGGAGCGATCGCGCGCGAGGCTGTGCAGGACGCCCTTCTGGCGCTTCTCGATGCTCGGGATCGGCGGCGGGAGCACGAGACCGGTGGCACGCAGCCCGGCAAGCATGAGGCGAAGGCGATCGGCGATCGAGAGCGGCGGCGGCTCCCAGCGTGTGACGATCTCGATCGCCGCGTCGACGTCGTCGACGTCGAGCATCCCGGCCACGTACGCACGTCCGATGCCCAGCTCCCCGGGGCTGCGCAGGACGTGCGCAAGCGCCCGCGGTGAGCTGACGGTGAAGGTCGGCGCGTCGCTGACCGTCGAGGGTAGGGTCGTGCCGTCCCAGAGGGCGACGGCAAATGGCCGGTCCGGGAGAACTCGCGCCAATTCGCGGCGCAGCGCGTCCGTGCTCGACAACATCGGTTCGAAAGTTACCGAGCGGCGTCGTCCGGCGAAAGCGGCTGTGTCGGAGCGGCCTCGTCCGGCGTCGCCGTGGTCGTCGTGGCGGTGATCGCCTTGCGGGTCTCCGTCGCCGTCGCCGTGATCTCGTCGATCCCGACCGCCGACTTCATCTCACGGATCCCGCTGCCGACCGAGCGGCCGATCTGCGGCAGCCGCTTGGCCCCGAAGATCAGAATGATCACCACGGCGAGGATCAGGATGTGGAGGGGATTCTCGAGGCCCATGTCCTGCACGACCCTACTCTCGCCCCGCGGTCGCGGCCGGTCGTCGACTGGGCGCCGCTAGGGTGGCCGATCCACTTCGAACAAGGGCCACCTATGCCTCGCCGCTCGCTGCTCAGCCTCGCCGTCGTCCCCGTCCTGCTGCTCGGCGCGTGCGGGGGCGGTGGTGGCTCGAGCGATTCGAACCAGATCTCCGACCTCATCAAGGACGTCGGCCACCACCCGGCCAACCTGTGCGACAAGTACGCCGACTCCGCGCTCCTGGCCCAGGCGGGCGGCAAGGCCGCGTGCGACCACGCCGCGAAGGCCGCCGACGCCAAGGATCCCAACGTCAAGATCCACTCGGTCACGGTCAACGGCAAGACCGCCACCGCCTCGATTACCAGCAATGGCGAGAAGACGACGATCGGCTTCGCCAAGCAGGGCAACGACTGGAAGGTCGTCAGCACCAAGTAGGAGCTGGGCTCAGCTAGGCTCGCCCCATGCCGAGCTTCGACACCGTCCGGGTCGCGGCCATCCAGGCCACGCCCGTCATCCTCGACGCGCAGGCCACCGCCGACAAGGCGTGTGGCCTGCTCGCCGACGCGGCCGCCCAGGGGGCGCAGCTCGCGGTGCTGCCCGAGTGCTTCGTCTCGCTGTACCCGTCGAACGCGTGGGCGAAGTCGGCGACGTCGTTCGGGGGTTGGGACGAGCTGTGGGAGCGGATGTGGGCGGCGTCGGTCGACGTCGATGGGCCGCAGGTCGCGCAGCTCGTCGATGCGTGCCGCGAGCACGGCCTGCACTGCGTGATCGGCGTCAACGAGCGCGAGGACATCAGGCCCGGGACGCTCTACAACACGATGCTCACGCTCGGCCCCGGCGGCGTTCTGGCCAAGCACCGCAAGCTGATGCCGACGATGCACGAGCGGATCTTCCACGGCGTCGGCGCCGGCGACGACCTCGACGTCGTCGAGCTGCCCGGTGTCGGACGCGTCGGCGGGCTGATCTGCTGGGAGAACCGGATGCCGATGGCGCGCTACGCCGTCTACAACCAGGGGCCTCAGATCTGGGTCGCGCCGACCGCCGACGACAGCGACGGCTGGCTCGCCTCGATGCGCCACATCGCGATCGAGTCGGGCTGCTTCGTCGTCTCGGTCCCGCAGTACATCCCGGTTGCCGCATTTCCCGACGATTTCCCGATCGCGCTGCCGCCGGGCAAGGAGTGCTTCGGCGACGGTGGCGTGTGCATCGTCGGGCCGACCGGAGCGATCATCGCGGGGCCGCTGCGCGACGCCGAAGGCATCGTCATCGCCGACTGCGACCTGCGCGCCGGACTGCACGCGAAGCGCTCGTTCGACGTCGTCGGGCACTACAGCCGCGCGGATGCGTTCGGTGCGCGCGCTACGGTGAGCGCGCCGTTGCCGCCGCCGTCGCCGGCAGACATTCCTGCCTAGGCGACCGCAACTTCCGCCCCGGAGAAGGGGCTCTAGCGTGCGGAAGAGGCTGTTCCTCAATCCCCAGGAGGCACTCATGCACAAGGCCACCTACGCGCTGGCCAGCGTCGTTGTCACGGCCCTCGTCATCTCGCCGTTCGCGTTCGCGACGGGCGAAGGCAGTCCGATCAAGGGCGGGGCACGCAACCCGAGTCCCAACTCGGCGTTGTCCTACCACGCCGAGACCCAGATCATCGTGGGCTCGACCGGATACGGCACGCGCCAGTCCAACAAGGGCACCGGCGGCGCTGCCATCTACGGCTGTCGCGCCGTCACCGGCGGGCCTCCGTGTCTGCGCGCCTCGGATCTGAGCACCGGTGAGGCGTTCCAGTTCCAGACCGCGGGGCCGCTGGGCGGCACGATCACCGCGGCCGGCGGCGACAACGCCAAGCCGTTCACGACCAACGCGACCGGCGTGGCGACCGGGCTCAACGCCGATCGCGTCGACGGCCAGAACGCCGCCGACATCTCGACCGGCGCGGTGACCGCGGCGCGGGCGCTGACCCCGTTCGCTCAGATCGCGGCCGACGGGACGCTGCTCCTCGGCAAGGGCGTCGTGAGCTCGGCGCACGGCAACGCGGCCACCGGTGCGGGTTCCGGCCCCGGGAACTACACCGTGGTGTTCGCGAGCGACGTGTCGAAGTGCGCCATCATCGCCACCGAGTCGCAGCTCGGTGACGCGGGCTCGATCGGCGCGGCGGTCCAGGCCGATGGCAAGACCGTGTTCGTCCGCACGCGCTCAGGTGGCAACGCCGATGGCTCGGTCAACACGGCGCCCACGGATCGTCCGTTCCATATCGTCGCGGAGTGCTGACCGCCCGCGACCGACGTCTACGGGTGGCGCGGGTCTCGGTTTCGGGCCCGCGCCCACCAGTAGCCCGAGAGGGCGCTCGCGACGTCGACGACACCGCCGTAGAGGTGGCCCAATGGGCCGGTGAGCACCCAGGCGGCCAGGCGCCGGTGGGCAGGCATGCGGTGTGCGGCCATGGGCTGACGCTATCGTCCGCGATCTCATGAACGCAGTGAAGACGACAGTCACAGAGTTGGGCGACTCGCGCGTGCGGGTCGATGCCGAGGTCGGCGTCGAGGAGGTCGAGCGCCGGGTCCAGGACACCGCGCGCCGCTTCGGGCGCGACATGAAGATGGCCGGCTTTCGCAAGGGCAAGGTCCCGCCGCCGATCGTCATCCAGCGCGTCGGCCGCGAGGCGGTGCTCGACGAGGCGGTGCGCAACGCGATCGGGCGCTGGTACACCGATGCGCTCGACGACGCGGGAATTCACCCGGTCGGCGACCCCGACGTCGACATCGGCGATCTGCCGCCCGAGGGCGAGCCCCTGACCTTCACGATCGAGATCGGCGTGCGCCCCCCGGCGCAGCTCGGCGAGTACAAGGGCGTCGAGGTCGCGCGGCGCGAGCCGGCGGCCGACGACGAGGCGATCGACGGGGAGATCGAGGCGCTGCGCGAGCGCGCCGCGAGCCTCGAGCCGTCCGACGAGCCGGCGGCCAACGGAGACTTCGCGATCATCGACTACCTCGGCCGCCTGGTCGTCGACGAGGGCGAGGACGAGCCGTTCCCCGGCGGCGAAGGTCGCGACCAGCCGATCGAGCTCGGGTCCGGGCAGCTGATCCCCGGCTTCGAGGAGCAGCTCGAGGGCGCTGTGGCCGGCGATGAGCGCGAGGTGCGCTTGACCTTCCCTGACGATTACGGCGCCGAGCACCTGGCCGGCCGTGAGGCCGCCTTCGACGTCACCGTCAAGGCGGTCCAGCGCAAGAAGCTGCCCGAGCTCGACGACGAGTTCGCCTCCGACGCCGCCGGCTTCGACACGCTCGACGAGCTGCGCGAGGACATCGCGGCGAAGCTGCGTGAGGGCGACGAGCGCCGTGTCGAGGCTGAGTTCCGCGAGGCGGCGCTCGATGCGGTCGTGGCCGGTTCGACGGTCACGGTGCCCGAGGCGCTCGTCCAGGCGCGCGCCCAGGAGCTGTGGGAGCGGATGCTGCACTCGATGTCGCACCAGGGCATCACCAAGGAGACCTACCTGCGGATCGCCGACAAGTCCGAGGAGGAGATCCTGTCCGAGGCGCTGCCGGAAGCCGAGCAGGCGCTGCGCCGTGAGGCGGTGATCGCCGCCGTCGTCGAGGCCGAGTCGATCGAGCCGTCCGACGGTGACGTGCTCGATGCGCTTCAGGCCTCGGCAACGCGGGAGAACACGACGCCTGAGAAGCTGCGCGCCCGGCTCGAGAAGTCCGGACGTCTGGACGACCTGCGCGAGGACCTCGCCCAGCGCGCGGCGATCGATTTGATCGCCGAGCACGCGACGCCGATCGAGCCCGAGCGTGCGGCCGCGCGCGACAAGCTCTGGACGCCCGACAAGGCCTAGCGTCCCGTCCGTCGTCCAGATTCGCGCTCAAGAGATCGCCCCGGCCTCCGAACTACCTGGCTAGCCGCTTCAGGCCGATTGCTAGGCTGCGCCGGCAGGAACACCGACCCCGAAGCGGAAGCAAAGCGAGGACTATGAGCCCCCTTGTCCCCATGGTTGTAGAGCAGACGTCACGCGGTGAGCGTGCGTTCGACATCTACTCCCGGCTGCTCAACGAGCGCATCGTCTTCCTGGGGACTCCCGTTGACGACCAGATCGCCAACCTGATCGTGGCCCAGCTGCTGCATCTGGAGTCCGAGGATCCCGACAAGGACATCTCGCTCTACATCAACTCCCCGGGGGGGAGCGTGTACGCGGGCCTGGCGATCTACGACACGATGCAGTTCATCAAGCCCGACGTGCAGACGATCTGCGTCGGGATCGCGATGTCAATGGGCGCGCTGCTGCTTTCGGGCGGCGCGGACGGTAAGCGCATGGCGCTGCCGAACGCCAAGATCCTCATCCACCAGGTTTCCAGTGGCTTCCAGGGTCAGGCGACGGACATCGAGATCCACGCTCGCGAGATCATCGACATCCGCCAGCGTCTGGACCACATCATCGCCAAGCACACCAAGCAGGAGTACGACAAGGTTCGCACCGATACCGAGCGCGATTACTTCATGTCCTCCGAAGAGGCGGTCAAGTACGGCATCATTGACCGGGTAATCACGGAGCACTAGGAACGATGGCCCGCCCGACCGACTCAAACGAACAGCTTCTGTGCTCTTTCTGCGGAAAGAGCCAGCGGCAGGTCAAGAAGCTGATCGCCGGTCCGGGCGTCTACATCTGCGACGAGTGCATCGATCTCTGCAACGAGATCATCGACGAGGAGCTCACGGCTCCGCCGTCGTTCGAGATCGACAACCTGCCCAAGCCGCGCGAGATCTACGGCGTGCTCGACGAGTACGTCGTCGGGCAGGAGGACGGCAAGCGCACGCTTTCGGTGGCGGTCTACAACCACTACAAGCGCGTCCAGATGATGCAGTCCTCCGACGCCGACATCGAGCTGCAGAAGTCGAACATCCTGCTGCTCGGCCCGACCGGCTGCGGCAAGACGCTGCTCGCCCAGACGCTGGCGCGGATCCTCAACGTCCCGTTCGCGATCGCCGACGCCACGGCGCTGACCGAGGCCGGCTACGTCGGCGAGGACGTCGAGAACATCCTTCTGAAGCTGATCCAGGCCGCCGACTACGACGTCAAGAAGGCCGAGACCGGGATCATCTACATCGACGAGGTCGACAAGATCGCCCGCAAGGCCGATAACCCGTCGATCACCCGCGATGTGTCCGGCGAGGGCGTCCAGCAGGCGCTGCTGAAGATCCTCGAAGGCACGACCGCGTCGGTGCCGCCCCAGGGCGGGCGCAAGCACCCCCACCAGGAGTTCCTGTCGATCGACACGACGAACATCCTGTTCATCTGCGGTGGCGCGTTCGCCAACCTCGACAAGGTCATCGAGCGGCGCATCGGCCACAAGGGCGTCGGCTTCGGCGCGGCGATGGTGACCAAGGCCGAGAAGGACGTCGGCAACATCTTCGAGCAGTGCCTGCCCGAGGATCTCGTCAACTACGGCCTGATCCCCGAGTTCATCGGGCGCCTGCCAGTCGTCAGCGCGGTGCACCAGCTGTCGCGCGAGGACCTGATCCAGATCCTGACCGAGCCGCGTAACGCGCTGGTCAAGCAGTTCCAGCGCTTCTTCTCGTTCGACGGCATCGAGCTCGTGTTCTCCGATGACTCGCTGGTTTCCATCGCCGACAAGGCGCTGGAGCGCGAGACGGGCGCCCGTGGCCTGCGCTCGATCATCGAGGAGACGCTGTTGGACGTGCAGTTCGAGCTGCCGTCGCGCCGCGACGTGAAGAAGTGCGTCGTCACGCGCGACACGATCGAGAAGGGCATGCCGCCGACACTCGTCACCGAGGCAGCGCCGCCGCTGGCCGGCGAGACCGAGGAGCAAGAGGCCGAGTCGGCCTGAGCAACGCTCGGAGGTACGCGGTCGTGGTGTGCGGGTCGTACATGACCTGGTGGTGAGTGAAGCGGACGGTCAGCCACCCGGCTATCTGGAGTTCGATGTCGCTGCGGCGGTCGTGGTTGAAGGCTTGGCGTGTGGCGTGGGTGGCGTAGCCGTCGGTTTCGACGATCAGCTTGTGCTCTGGCCAGAGGAAGTCGGCGCGATAGCCGTGGACGGGGTGGTTGCACAGTGGCCGGGGGAGCTTCGCTCGGTCGCAGATGGTGAGCATCGCTTCTGGTGGGCGCGTGGTCGTCGGGATGCCGCGGTGGACGGTGGTGTCGATCGGGCGGCAGGTGGCGGCTGCGATGAAGTGTCGACGTGCCGGCGGGGGGCTCGTCGGGACGGCCAGCTCGATCTGGGTGGAGGTGCGTCACGGCGACCGTCAGGTTGACCTGTCGTTCGCTGCATCCCGAGCAGCTGCGCCGCTGAGCGATAGCTCAACACCGCGCCCGGCCCGCACGCCATGACCGCCGCCATCCAGCGCCCTCCAGCCGCAGCGCCGAATGACCGACCGCGTACACCCCGCGATGGATGCGATGTAGCCGCCCGTTCTTCACGCGCAGGTCGATCGCCGCATTCCCGGCGCCGATGTCCAAGAGCTGCGCCCGACTGACCACACCCCACTGCCCTTCGGCAAGCGCCGAAATCCGCCCATCGAGAGGGGGTGGGGCGTTCTGCGACTCGATAGGCGTCGTAACTCGACCCACCCCCCAAGCCTGGCGACTCACCCGCGGCGTGTGGGCGCAGGCGTGCGACGAAAGTGCGCAGCGTTTACGAAGTAGCGGCCCGCAGCCCGGCCGCGAACGCTCGCGCCGTCGCGACCTCGAGCTCCGTGAACGCGTAGCGCCGCCCGCGCCGGCCGACGACCCGCAGCGTCGCGCGGCGCCGACGCACGCGGCCGACCTCGACGGACACCGAGGCGACCTGTGACAGCGCCAGCGAGCGCACGCGGTGCGTCACGGCGTCGTCCAACAGCCACAGCAGCCGCAACGAGGTCAGAACGAGGAAGGCCTCGGGCGAGTCCCACATCGAGGCGGCAGCGAACATCACGACGCTCTCACCCGGGCGCAGCACGGCCGATAACTCACGCCCCAGAACCGCACCCTCCTTCGCTGCCGAGGGCCCGGCACCAGCCGGAGCAGCTGCGTCAGCCAGAGCGCCACCCGAGCGCAGCTCCTCATACGCCGCATTGATCGCCACCATCCGCCGCACTCCGGCCTCGGTCCCGTGCACATCCGGATGCCACTCCTTGGCCAGCCGGCGGTAGGCGGCGGCCACCTCATCGGCCGAGGCGCCGGGCGACAGACCAAGCACGGAGTAGGCGTCCACGAGCCCAATAGTCCTACACACCTACACTCCACGGCCCATGTCGAGCCTCGAGGACCGCACCCGCTTCGAGCCCGCCGAGGTCGAGCCTCGGATCGTGGCCCAATGGCTTGACTCCGGCCTCTTCCAGTCTGACCCGGAGGGGACGGACGACGAGACCTACTCGATCGCGATCCCGCCGCCCAACGTGACCGGCGCGCTGCACATGGGCCACGCGCTCAACGGCGCGATCCAGGACGCGTTGATCCGCGCCCACCGGATGTCGGGCCAGCGGGTCAAGTGGATCTTCGGCACCGATCACGCCGGGATCGGCGCCCAGACCGTCGTCGAGCGCCAGGTCATCGAGGAGGGCACGACGCGCGAGGGAATGGGCCGCGATGCCTTCACCCGCCGCGTGTGGGAATGGCGCGCGCAGTACGGCGGCACGATCGTCGAGCAGTACAAGCGCCTCGGCGCCTCCGCCGACTACGACGACGAGCGCTTCACGCTCGACGAGGGCTACGCGGCCGCCGTCGGGGTCGTCTTCGTCGCCCTCTACGAGCAGGGGCTGATCTACCGCGACAACTACATGGTCAACTGGGATCCGGGCAGTCGCTCGGCGATCAGCGACCTCGAGGTCGAGGAGCGCGAGGTGCAAGACACCCTCTTCCACGTCGCCTATCCGATCCAGGGCGGGGGAGAGATCGTCGTCGCCACCGTTCGCCCCGAGACGATGCTCGCCGACGTCGCGATCGCCGTGAACCCCGACGACGACAGATACAAGGACCTCGTCGGCAAGACGGCGATCCTGCCGCTCGTCGGGCGTGAGCTGCCGATCATCGCCGACGACTACGTCAAGACCGACTTCGGCTCCGGCGCGCTGAAGATCACGCCCGGCCACGATGTCAACGACTTCGAGATCGGGCGCCGGCACGGCCTGCCCGAGATCGGCGTGATCGGCGAGGACGGGCTGATGAATACCGAGGCGGGGGAGCCCTACGCCGGGATGACGGTCCTGCAAGCCCGTGAGGCGGTCGTCAACGACCTCGGCGACGCGGTCCGCGCCCGCGAGCCCTACACCCACGCTGTCCCGTTCAGCCACCGCTCGGGCGAGCGGATCGAGCCGCTGATCTCGCTGCAGTGGTTCATGCGCATGGACGAGCTCGCCAAGCCGGCGATCGAGGCGGTGACGAGCGGGCGCGTGAAGATCGTCCCGGCGTCGCAGTCGCGGCGCTACACCGACTGGCTCAACGAGATCCGCCCGTGGTGCGTCTCGCGCCAGCTGTGGTGGGGCCATCAGCTTCCCGTCTACTACCGCGGCGACGAGATCCACGTCGGCGGCGCGCCGCCCGACGGCGACGGCTGGGAGCGCGATCCCGACGTGCTCGACACCTGGTTCTCCAGCGCGCTGTGGCCGTTCGCGACGCTCGGCTGGCCCAAGGAGACGCCGCAGCTCGCGGCGTTCTACCCGACCGATGTGCTCGTCACCGCCCGCGACATCCTCTTCCTGTGGGTGGCGCGGATGGTGATGATGGGCCTGCGCTTCCAGGGCGACGTCCCGTTCTCCGACGTCTACGTGCACTCGGTCATCCAGGCCCCTGACGGGCGGCGGATGAGCAAGTCGCTGGGCACCGGAATCGACCCGTTGGCGTTGATCGAGGGCGGCCCGCGCCCGCCGGTCTTCGCACCCGATGGGGGCGATCCAGGGGAGTTCCCGGCCTACGGCGCGGACGCGGTGCGCTTCGGGCTGCTGGCGATGAGCTCGAGCCAGGACGTGCGCTTCAGCGAGGAGAAGGTTGCCCAGGGGCGCGCGCTGGCCAACAAGCTGTTCAACGCCTCGCGGCTGATCCTGATGACCGCCGACCCCGCTGTCATGCCCGCGCCACGGCCCGAGACGGTCGAGGACCGTTGGATCCTCTCGCGCCTGCAGCGCGCGATCGCCGAGACCGACGAGCGCCTGGCCGCCTACGACTTCTCCAAGCTCGTCCTGCGCCTCTACGACTTCGTGTTCAGTGAGCTCTGCGATTGGTACCTGGAGATGATCAAGCGCCGCGAGCCGTCGGAGCAGCTGTCGGCGACGCTACTGCACGTCCTGCGCTGCACGCTCGCGCTCGCCCACCCGTACATCCCGTTCGTCACCGAGGAGCTGTGGGCGCACGTGCCCGGCAGCCAGGGGCTGTTGGCCGGCGGGCGGCTGCCGGTCGTCGACGAGGCGCTGATCGACGCGCGCGCCGAGCAGACCGTGGCCGACGCGATCGAGGCAACCACGGCGCTGCGCGCCTGGCGCGACGGTGCCGGTGTCAAGGCTCGTGACGTGCTGCCGGCGCGCCTGCGCGCCGAGGGCTACGACGACACCGCTGCGCTCGTCGCGCGCCTGGCACGGCTGGAGTTCGGCGATCCCGAGGGCGATCCCGCCGCCACGATCATCGTCCCCGGCGGTGTCGTCGAGCTTCACGGTGGCATCGATCCGGCCGAGGCGGCACGCCAGGCCGACGCCGCCCGCCTGCGCCTGACCGACGAGATCGATCGGGCCGAGAAGAAGCTCGCCAACCAGGGCTTCGTGGCCAAGGCGCCCGCCGCCGTCGTGCAGGACGAGCGCAACAAGCTGCAACGCCTGCGCGCCGAGCTGCTCGCGCTGTGAGCGACTGGACGATCGACGACGCGCAGCGCCACCTGCTGTCGCTCGAGCTGTTCGGCATGCGCTTCGGCCTGGAGCGGATGCTCGGCCTGACGCAGCTGCTCGGCGAGCCCCAGCGCCAGTTCCGCACGATCCACGTCGTCGGCTCCAACGGCAAGACCTCGACAACGCGGATGATCGCGGCGATCCTGCGCGAACACGGCATGCGCACCGGCGCCTACGTCTCACCGCACCTGACCGCGTTCAACGAACGCGTCCGCGTCGACGATCACGACCTCGAGCCCCAGCGCTTCGCCGACGCCGTCAAGCGGGCCGCCGATGCAGCCACCGAGCTCAACGCGACCCGCGACGCCGACGACCACGTCACCCAGTTCGAGCTGCTGACCGCCGCCGGCTACGACGCGCTGGCCCACGAACACGTCGAGGTCGCGGTCATCGAGGCCGGCCTCGGCGGGCGCTACGACGCGACGAACGTGCTCGACTCCGAGGTCCAGGTGCTGACCAATGTCGGCCTCGAGCACACGCGCTGGCTGGGCCCGACGATCGCCGACATCGCCTCGGAGAAGCTCGCCGTCGTCAAGCTGCGCGAACCGCCGAGCACGCTTGTCGTCGGCGCCGCGCTGCACCCTGATGCGCTCGAGCTGGCGCGCCAGGCACCGGCGCGGCTGGTGCAGGCGCCGGCCGACCCGGGCCTCGATCTGCTCGCCGCCGGCGCCTACCAACGCCGCAACTTCGCGCTCGCCCGTGCGGCCGCGCAGGCGTTCATCGGTGAGCTCGACGACGACACGGTCCGGCGCGCCGCGGCCTCGACGACGGTCCCCGGTCGCTTCCAGCTGATCGGCGCCCAACCGCTGACGATCACCGACGGCGCGCACAACCCCGACGGCGTCGCGGCGCTGATCCAGTCGCTGCCGGCGCTGGTCGCGCAGCGCCCGCTGGTCGTCGTGATGTCGGTGCTCGACGACAAGGACGCGGCGGCGATGCTCCGCCTCCTCGCCCCGCACACCGCGCAGTTCGTCTTCACCTCGACGGCCAACGCCCGCACCCTCCCGCCGGACACGCTGGCCTCGCTCAACCGCCAGTTCGGGGGCCCGCCCGGTCGCACCGAGCCCGACCCGCACCGTGCGCTGGACGTCGCCCGCGAGCTGGCCGGCGCCGACGGCGCGGTCCTCGTCACGGGGACGCTCGCGCTGGTGGGGGAGCTGCTCCCCGCGCCCGCGACCCCGATGTAGACTGGGCCCAGCCGTCCCGCGACTTTGCTTTGCGACCAGAAATGAGACGCTCGATGTTCCTGACCCGGCGGCTTGCCGCATTGATCCTCGTCCTGGCGATCGCCGGACTGACCGTCACGGCCTGTGGGTCTTCAGACAAGAAGGACACGACGACGGCCACGAACGTCGTCACGCCGACGAACACGACCGGTGGCGTGCCGGCGACGTCGACGACCGCGGCAGCGGGCGCCGACGCGGCGATCGCGGCGTCGGTGCCGGACAAGGTCAAGAGCGCCGGCACGATCACCGTCGCCTCCGATGCGACCTACCCGCCGCTGGAGTCGATCGACAAGGACGGCAAGACCGTCGTCGGCGCCGATGCCGACCTCGCCGCCGCGCTCGCGGCCGTGATGGGCCTCAAGGCGAAGGTCGTCAACCAGACCTTCGACTCGATCATTCCCGGTCTGCAGGCCGGCAAGTACGGCCTCGGCATCTCCTCGTTCACCGACACCAAGGAGCGCGAGAAGGTCGTCGACTTCGTGACCTACCTGACCGCCGGCACCTCGTTCTATGTCAAGACCAGCGGTGGGCCGAACATCCAGACGCTCGCCGACCTGTGCGGCCACACGGTTGCCGTCGAGAAGGGCACGACGCAGCAGACGGACGCGACCGCGCAGTCGAAGAAGTGCAAGGTCACAGTCAGCGTCTTCCCCGACCAGACCGGCGCCAACCAGGCGCTGCACAGCGGGCGAGCGGACGTCGTGATGGCCGACACGCCGCCGGCGGCGTTCGCGGTCAACTCGTCGGACGGTGCGTTCAAGCTGTCGGGCCCGTCCTACGCCAACGCGCCGTACGGGATCGCGATCCCCAAGGGCAACGGCATGGCGGCCCCGGTGCTCGCCGCGCTCAAGGTCCTGATGGCCAACGGCCGGTACACGGCGATCCTCAAGAAGTGGGGCCTCGATACAGGGGCGATCACCGACCCGGCGATCAACGCCGCCGTGAGCTAGGCGACGTACGGGTGCCGGAATGACCGGCATCGACCCAGCCCTCGATCAGCCCGCGGTACGGCCCGACGACATTCGGGCCGTACCGGTGCGCCACTACGGCCGCTGGGTCGCGGCCGTGGTGGTGGGCATCATCGTCATCCGGCTCGCGGTCTCGATCGCGACCAACCCCAACTTCGAGTGGGGGGTGATCGGCGACTTCTTGTTCGACCACCGGATCCTGCACGGGGTGGTCGTCACGATCGAGCTGACCGTGGTCGCGATGATCGTCGGCGTTCTGCTCGGGATCGCGCTGGCGATCATGCGCCTGTCGCTCAATCCGCTGGTCGCGGGGGCCAGCTCGATCTACATCTGGATCTTCCGCGGCACACCGGTGCTCGTGCAGATCCTGCTGTGGTTCAACATCGCGGCGCTCTACCACCAGATCTCGTTCGGCCTGCCGTTCATCCACGGCGACGCGAACCAGTGGATCACGCCGTTTCGGGCGGCGGTCCTGGCGCTGGGCCTCAACGAGGGCGCCTATATGGCCGAGATCGTCCGTGCCGGCCTGCTGTCGGTCGACGAAGGGCAGACCGAGGCCGCGCAAGCGCTGGGGATGAGCCGGCTTCAGACGATGCGCCGGATCGTGCTGCCCCAGGCGATGCGCGTGATCATCCCGCCGACCGGCAACGAGACGATCTCGATGCTCAAGACGAGCTCGCTCGTCTCGGTCATCGCCTACACCGAGCTGACGTACTCCGCCCAGCTCATCGACTCGACCAACTACAAGGTCATCCAGCTGCTGATCGTGATCAGCCTCTGGTACCTCGCCATGACCTCGGTGCTGTCGGTCGGCCAGTACTACCTCGAGCGCCACTACAGCCGCGGCTCGTCGCGCGAGGACCCCGGCGGCAGCCTGCTCGCCAAACTGACGTTCAACGTGTTCAGCCGACCCCGCCACGGCCAATGACCCAGCCGATGGTCAAGGCCGAAGGGGTCCACAAGCGCTACGGGCGCGTCGAGTGCCTGAAGGGCATCACGCTCGAGGTCGCGCCGACCGAGGTCATGTGCCTCGTCGGCCCGTCGGGCTCGGGCAAGTCGACGTTCCTGCGCTGCATCAACCACCTCGAGCAGATCAACTCGGGACTGCTGTCGGTCGACGGCGAGCTCGTCGGCTACCGCCAGGCCGGCGACACGCTGCACGAGCTGCGCGAGTCCGAGGTCGTGCGCAAGCGAGCCCAGATCGGCATGGTCTTCCAGCGCTTCAACCTCTTCCCGCACATGACGGCGCTCGGCAACGTGATCGAGGCGCCGATCCAGGTCAAGGGCATGTCGAAGAAGCAGGCGTCGGAGCGCGCGGTCGAGCTGCTCGAGCGCGTCGGCCTCAAGGACAAGGTCGATTCCTACCCGGTTCAGCTCTCCGGCGGCCAGCAGCAGCGTGTCGCGATCGCCCGCGCGCTGGCCATGGAGCCGAAGCTGATGCTGTTCGACGAGCCGACGTCGGCGCTCGATCCGGAGCTCGTCGGCGAGGTTCTCGACGTCATGCGTGGTCTGGCTGCTGACGGCATGACGATGATCGTCGTGACCCATGAGATGGGCTTCGCACGGGAGGTCGGCGATACGCTGGTTTTCATGGATGACGGTGTCGTGGTCGAGTCCGGCCCCCCCAAGGACGTGCTGGCAAACCCCCGCGAGGAGCGCACTCGGGCGTTCCTCTCCGCCGTCCTGTGATGAACGACGACGGGCCCTCATTTCTCAGCATGGTCGCGTTCGTCGCGGTCGTCGTCGCGCTCGTCGTCCTAGTCTTCTTCGGCATCGGCTACGGCTTCGGGCGACTCTTCCTGTAGGTCCAACCACTAGCCTTCCCGACCGATGCCCGTTCCCGCTTACTTCGGGATCACGAACTCTGGCCTGAACACGGCCGTCCAGCTCGTGATCCTTTTCCTGATCGTCATCTGGCTGGCGCTGATCTACTACACGTTCTCCGACGCCCGTCGGCGCGTGGAGGACAAGATGCTCGTCGGCTGCGCGACCCTCGCCTCGCTGTTCCCCTACGCGGGCACGCTGGTCTACATGATCGTGCGCCCGCCGGAGTTCCTCGAGGACATCCGCGAGCGCGAGATGGAGATGCAGGCGGCCGAGGCGCGGCTGCACCAGTTCGAGTACCTGCTGTGCCCGCACTGCGACCACGAGGTCGACAAGGACTTCCTGCGCTGCCCGAGCTGCATGCAGAAGCTCAAGGACGCATGCGTCAACTGCGCCAGGCCACTGCACCCCGACTGGAAGCTGTGCCCCTACTGCGAAACCGAGGTCGGCGCGCGGACACCGACGCGAGCGCGTCGCCGGCGCTCGTCGACCCGCGACGAGGCCTCGGTGCCACCGCCGACCGTGGTCGACGACATCGGCGCCAACTCTTCTTCCGCTGACGACGCGACCGAGGCACTGGATTCCGATTCGCCCAAGCGCCGGCGCCGCAATCGTTCGACGACGAGCGAGGAGCCGATCGGCTCCGAGCCCAGTTCCTGACCTGCACCGACCGAAAGGCCCCAGATGGACCGGACCCTGATCCTGGTCAAGCCCGACGCGTTCGCGCGCGGCCTGACCGGCGAGATCCTCGCCCGCTTTGAGCGCAAGGGATTGCGCATCGTGGCAATGGCGCACATGACCGCGACCCGTGAGATCGCGGAGATCCACTACGCCGAGCACTCCGAGCGCCCGTTCTTCGGCGAGCTCGTCGACTTCATCACCTCGGCGCCGCTCGTCGCGCTCGTGCTCGAGGGCACCGACGTCGTCAAGGCGGCGCGCCAGCTGATCGGCGCCACAAACCCGCTCGAGGCGGCCACCGGCTCGATCCGCGGCGATTTCGCGATCGAGGTCGGCAAGAACATGGTCCACGGCTCTGACGCGGACGAGTCGGCCGCGCGAGAGATCGCGATCTGGTTTCCCGGACTCTGATCCTCGCCTCACGCTCGCCGCAGCGGCGCGCGATCCTCGAGCAGCTCGGGGTCGAGTTCGTGGTGCGTCCGACCGACGCGCCCGAGCTCGAATGCGGCCGGCCAGCCGAGGTGGTGCGCGAGAACGCCTTGCGCAAGGCGCGCGCGGCGGCGCCCGGGCCCGGCGAGGTGGCACTCGGCGTCGACACGATCGTCGCCACCGAGGGGCGGATCTGGGGCAAGCCGCCGACGCCGGATGCTGCGCGCGAGACGCTCCGCGCCCTGTCAGGGCGCTCGCACGAGGTGATCAGCGGCGTCGCGCTGGTCGACTCTGACCGCGAGCGCGTCGACTGCGCGGTCACCCATGTCACGTTCCGCGAGATCGACGAGCCGTTGCTGGAGCGCTACGTCGCGTGCGGAGAATGGCGCGAGCGCGCCGGCGGCTACGCGATCCAGGGGCGCGGCGCGCTGCTCGTCACGCAGATCCTCGGCGACTACCTCAACGTCGTCGGGCTGCCGGTCACCACCCTGTCGGAACTGGCCCCCGAGTTGTTCGTCTAGACGGGTCGTGCTGTGGCTTCATCGGCCCCTCGCATCCGGACGGTTGGCGATTCCCAGCCGTTCGCTGAGCTGGGCGAGTAGGCCGACCACCTGCTTCACCTCCCGGGCGTTTGCGGCCAGTCCATGGTCGGCGAGGTAGGTGCGCAGCGCCTCGTGGATGTCGCGCCGCCCACGGTCCGTCCCGTAGACCTTTCGCGCACGCGACGGGACGACGATCAGGGTTCGACGACGGTCGTGCGGATCGGGCTCACGGGCGACGACACCCGCTTGGTGCAGCGCCGCGGCGATTGCCGACACCTGGCTCTGCACGACCCCGGTGCGATGCACGATCTCACCGACCGTGGTCGGTGAGTGTTCGAAGACGTCGGTCGCAACCAAGGTTTCGGCTGCATTGGGGCGACCCTCGCTCGCGTCCGTCGTGGCATCCAGCGCCAGTTCGCGCAACGCCCGTGCCAACTTGTGTAGCTGTCCGGCGTCCATGGGCACATGATACATCACTATTGATACATCGTTACGATGTATCTATAATGATGGAGATGTCCGCGACCGACTACGCCATCAACATCTTGCTCGTGGCGAGCGTGCTGCGCCAGCTGCGCGGCCGTCGCCTCACCTGGTTTGGCCTGAGTTGGCCCATCGCCGCGGTTGTCTGGGCGGCGACCACCTACCTGCACGGGTACCCGACCGGCGGCGACAACGTTGCGCTCGTCGTCTCCGGCGTTGTCGCCGGAGCAGCGTTGGGAGGAGCATGTGGTTGGCTGTCGCCGGTCTATGCCCGCCAGGACGGGCGGCTCATCGTGCGCGCCACCGGTCTGGTTGCCCTGCTGTGGGTGCTTGGCACCGGGAGCAGACTTGCTTTCGAGCTCTACGCCGAACACGGGGGCTATCCGCACATCGAAGCCTTCGATACCGCCCATCACATCACCGGCACACAGACCTGGGCCACCTGCCTGATCCTCATGGCGCTGGCCGAAGTTCTCGCCCGCACCGCATTTCTCGCGCCCCGACTCTGGCTCGAGCACACCAGCCCCCGTACGCCCGCAATGGCCGCAAGTCGGCCTTCACCGCGCCGCGAAAAATGAGTGACCGGCGCCGGAGGCCCTCTCGGACGGGACTCAGCTCCGAGATGACCTTGCCGTCGGGCGGTGCGCGGCGAGCGAGACGCAACCCGCTCCCGAGCCGGCTGTTATCCACGATTTGCAGCGAAATCTGCGCGTGCAATCGAGCGACCGTGCTGGAAGGCCGCCGCACGCCCTCAGGTAGACTGCCCGCCTGAGCGCGGGCTTCCCGGCCTCCGCTCACACAAGCATGGGCGTCTTCAGCTACTTCAACGGGTTCGGCGGCCGCGATATGGCGGTCGATCTCGGCACGGCCAACACGCTCGTCTACGTGCGTGGGCGCGGCATCATGCTGAGCGAGCCGAGCGTGGTCGCGATCGACTCGCGGACCGGTGAGGTGCACGCCGTCGGGATCGAGGCCAAGCGCATGCTCGGCCGCACGCCGGGCACGATCAAGGCGATCCGGCCGCTCAAGGACGGCGTCATCGCCGACTTCGACGTGACCGAGCAGATGCTGCGCCACTTCATCCAGAAGGTGCACCAGAGCCGCTTCGCCCATCCGCGCGTCGTCGTCTGCGTCCCGTCGGGCGTCACCGGCGTCGAGAAGCGCGCGGTCGAGGAGGCGTGCCTGAGCGCCGGCGCGCGCCAGGCCTATCTGATCGAGGAGCCGATGGCCGCCGCGATCGGCGCCGGGCTGCCGGTCGGCGAGCCGACCGGCTCGATGGTCGTCGACATCGGTGGCGGCACGTCCGAGGTCGCCGTGATCTCGCTCGGCGGGATCGTCGTCTCGCAATCCATTCGCGTCGGAGGAGACGAATTGGACGAGGCGATCATCAACTACGCCAAGCGCGAGTACAAGCTTCTGATCGGCCAGCAGACCGCGGAGGAGGTCAAGCTGGAGATCGGCTCGGCGTTCAAGATGGAGGAGGAGGTCCAGGCCGAGATTCGCGGCCGCGACATGGTCTCGGGCCTGCCCAAAACCGTCGTTCTGACCTCCGAGGAGATCCGTCTGGCGCTCGAGGAGCCGCTGTCGCAGATCATCGACGCGGTCAAGGAAACGCTCGACCGGACCCCTCCGGAGCTCGCATCCGACATCATGGACCGTGGAATCATGCTTGCCGGTGGTGGTTCACTCCTCCAGGGACTCGACGCGCGACTGCGCGAGGAGACCCAGATGCCGGCCCACCTGGCCGAATCGCCGCTCACCTGTGTGGCGGTCGGCAGCGGTCGCAGCCTCGAGGAATTCGAGGTCATCCACCGCGCCAACAAGAATTCACGTCGTCGACGCCGCCGCACCTAGCGCGCCGAACCTCAAGACTTTGGAGACTCAACCCACGTGTACGACAAGACGGTCCGCCGTAGGCGGACAGTTCTCGGCCTGCTCGTTGCCTGCTCCCTGATCCTGCTCACCGCCTATTTCGGCGAGAGCGGAGGGGGAAGCCTGCACGCCATCCAGGGTGGCGTGTTGGACGTGGTCTCCCCGATCGAGAACGTGGCCAACCGTGCGCTGTCGCCGGTGCGCAACCTCTTCAACTGGGTCGGTGACACGTTCCATGCCAAGGGCCAGGTCAAGGGGCTGCGTGAGCGCAACAACGCGCTGATCAAGCAGAACGTCGAGATGGCCTCCAAGTACCACCAGGCTCTGCAGCTCGGGGGGATCAAGGCGGTCGATCTCAACGCTGGACTGGGCGACAACGACCCGGTCTCGGCGTCGGTGCTCGCCGCGTCGGCGAGTGTCTGGGATTCGACGCTCAACATCAACACGGGCACCGGCGACGGCGTTCGCACGGGCATGCCGGTGATCGGCGCCGACGATCACGGCGGCGCGCTCATCGGGCAGATCAGCGCGGCCTGGCACGATGGCGCGCAGGTGAGGCTGATCACCGACCAGGCGTCGTTCGTGTCGGCGAAGGACGTCGCCACCGGCGTCAGCCGCGGCGGAGTGCTGCCGACGGTCGGGCAGCCGGGCGACCTGACCTACAAGTACACCCAGCGCGACGACCCCTTCAACCGCGGCGACATCATCGCGACGTCGGGCATCTGCTCGGTCAAGGTCGACTCCCTGTTCCCGACGGACATCCCGATCGGCCGGGTCACGCGGGTCGACAACGCCGGCACGACCAATCAGGTCGTCCACGTGGCGCCGCTCGTCAACCTCCAGCGCGTGCAGAACGTGCAGGTGCTGCGGCGGACGAACGGGAAGGCGAGCAACGCGTGTCAGACGTGAGCCCGCGCCTGATCGCCCGGCTGCTCGGCGTCGCGATCCTCGTGACGCTGCTGCAGATCTCGATCGTCTCGCAGATCCCGCTGCTCAACCGGACCGTCGACCTGTCGCCGCTCGTCGTGATGAGCGTCGCGCTGCTGTGCGGCTCGGTGACCGGCGCCTGTTTCGGCTTCGCCGTCGGCCTGTTCCTCGACTTCTCGCTCGTGCAGACGCTGGGCCTGTCTTCGCTCGTGCTGACCGTCGTCGGCTACGCGATCGGCCGGCTGCGCGAGCTGCGTGACCCGCAGGCGGCGCTGACCCCGATGGCGGCCGGTGCCGTGGCGACCGCCATGTGGACGATCGGCGTCGCGGTGATGCACATCCTGCTCGGCGTCAACGCCCCGGTGAGCCTCGATCTGCTGCGCCAGATCGCGGTGACGATCCTCGTCAACACGGCGATCTCGATGCCGGTCTACGCGCTCGTGCGCCGGATGCTGCTCGCCGACCTGCCCGAGGACCCGCGCCGGCGCCGGCGCCGCGCCTACACGACCGGCGGCCTGAGCCCGCTCTCCCGCCCGTGATCGAGCGCCTCGATCCCGTCACGCACGACCGCTCGCTGCCGGTGACGCCGCAGCTGGCGATGCGCGTGGCGATGCTCGGCGTCGTCGCGTTCGTGATGTTCGCGATCATCTTCTTCCGCCTCTGGTACCTCCAGGTGCTCTCCGGCGATCAGTACCGCGCGCAGGCGACCGACAACCGCGTGCGCAACCTGCAGCTGCCCGCGCCGCGCGGCTCGATCCTCGACCGCAACGGCAGGATCCTCGTCACCAGCACCCAGGCGACGGTGATCCAGATCAGCCCGAGCCGGCTCCCGGACGCCGAGCGCCAGGCGGCCGCCAAGTGGGTGCAGGATGTCGTCACGCGCGACGCTCTACCCAAGGGCCAGCGTCGTGCGCCGATCCCGATCCCGCCGCCCAAGACGCCCGCCCTGGCCAAGGAGCTGACCCGGCTCGGTCATGTGATCGGGGAGAAGCCCGCCGATATTCAGGAGACGATCATCAGGTCGCTGGTGCAGCTGCCCTACGCGGCGGTGACGATCAAGATCGGCGTCCCGGCCAGCGAGCGCAACTACCTGCTCGAGCGCCAGGCGCAGTTCCCGTCGATCGATCCACCGGCGCTGGCCCCGGTACGCGACTACCCCAAGGGCGACCTCGCGGCGCAGCTGATGGGGACGGTCGGCCAGATCACGAAGAAGCAGCTGCTCGACCCGTCGTTCCACGGCGTGCTCGCCGGTACGGCGATCGGGCAGACCGGGATCGAGGGCGAGTACGACCACTACCTGCGCGGCACCAACGGGGTCCAGCGCTACGTCGTCGACGCCCAGGGCAACCCGAAGGGCAGCCCGAGGACGCCGCACAGGCCGCTGGCCGGCGACGTCGTCCAGCTGACGATCGACGGCGGGCTGCAGCGTGCAGGGCAGGACGCGCTGGAACAGGGGATGCGCGACGCGCAGGCGCTGGCCAACCCCGGCGTCGCCGGCGCGTTCGTGGCCCTGGACCCGACCAACGGCCAGGTCCTCGCGATGGGCTCGGCGCCGACGTACCGGCCGAAGGAGCTGGCCCGGACGATCTCCCAGACGCGCTACAACCGGCTCTTCGGCAAGAACAGCGGCTCGCCGCTGCTCAACCGGGCGATCACGAGCGTCTATCCGACGGGATCGACGTTCAAGCCGATCACCGCGCTCGCCGCGCTGTCGACCGGCGTCGTCACCCCCGACCAGCTGATCGACGATCCCGGATGCATCACGATCGCCAAGAAGGCCTTCTGCGATGCCGGCTCGTCCAGTGCGCACCCGATCGCGGCCGGCAGCGTCGATCTGGTCGACGCCTTGAAGGTGTCCTCGGACGTGTACTTCTACAGCCTCGGCCAGTGGCTCAACAAGCTCCCGCACCAGCCGCTGCAGCGCTGGGCCCGGCGGCTCGGGCTCGCCAATACGACGGGCATCGATCTTCCGGGCGAGGCGACGGGGACCGTACCCGACAGGGCGTGGCGGCGGAAGGTGCGCCAGGAGGAGATCGATTACGAGAAGGTGCACCACAACAGATGCCCACCGGACTGCGTCATCTCCGACAAGCGCGCGTGGTCGGTCGGTGACGAGGTCAATCTGGCCACCGGGCAGGGCGATCTCCAGGCCAGCCCGCTGCAGATGGCCGTCGCCTACTCGGCGCTGGCCAACGGCGGCACAGTCATCACCCCACACGTCGCCAGGACGCTGCTGGACTCCGAGGGCCGCGAGCTGCGCCAGATCAGCCCGCCGCCGGCGCACCACATCGCGATGAACCCCGACTATCGCAACCTGATCCTTGAGGGCCTGCACGAAGCGGCCAGCCAGCCCGACGGCACGTCGGGTACGGTCTTCGCCGGCTGGAACCAGGACCGGTTCCCGGTCTACGGCAAGACCGGCACGGCCCAGAGGTTCTACGGTCCCGCCAACGCCCAGGTCGAGCATGACCAATCCTGGTACGTCGCGTACTCCTACGACTCCCAGGGCGCGAACCGCAAGCCGATCGTGATCGCCATGACGATCGAGCAAGGCGGCTTCGGCGCCGAGGCTGCCGCTCCCGCCGTCTGCCTGATGCTCAACCACTGGTTCGGCCAGCACGCGGCGTGCAAGCCCGGGAACAGCCACACGCGATGACCGCGACGCCGATCCACGACGTCTCCGAGACCCGCGCGCCGATCCGGCTACAGGGCCTGCTGCCGTTCGACGGCGTGCTGGCGCTCGCGGTGCTCGGGATCATGGGCTGCTCGCTCGCCGCCCTGCACGCGGCGACGCCGAACGGGACGAGCCCCTCGTTCTACGTCCAGCGTCAGGCGATCTACTTCCTCGTCGGCGGCCTGATGGCGATCGTCATCGCCCGCGTCGACTACTCGCGGCTGCGCGAGCTCAAGTACGGAATCTATGCGCTGCTGATGGCCTCGATCCTGGTCGTCTTCGGCCTCGGCTCCGAGGCCAAGGGCGCGACGCGCGCGATCTCGCTTCCCTTCTTCTCCTTCCAGGCGTCCGAGCTGGGCAAGGTCCTGCTCATCGTCGTCCTCGCCGGGTTCGTCGTGGATCGCTCACGACGGATCTCCGAGCGCGATACCACCGCGCGGGTGATGTTGCTCGCGCTCGTGCCCGCGGTCCTTGTCATGGCCCAGCCCGACCTCGGGTCGGCGCTGGTCTACATCGCCATCGCGCTCGCCGTGCTCTACGTGGCGGGCACACCGTGGCAGCACTTCGCCGCGCTGTTCTCGCTCGGCGCGGTGGCCATCGCTCTTGTCCTCGTCGCCGCTCCGGCGGTCGGCGTCCACCCCATCAAGCAGTATCAGCTCGATCGCCTGACGGCGTTCCTGCACCCTTCCGAGAACCCCGCGAGTCAGGGGTTCCAGCAGCACCAGTCGCTGGTCGCGATCGGATCCGGCGAGAAGACCGGTCGCGGACAGCGCGCCACCCAGGCGAAGCTCGGCTACCTACCCGAGCCTCGTACCGACTTCATCAATGCCTCGATCGGAGAGCGCTGGGGCTTCGTCGGCTCCGCGCTCGTCCTGTCGCTGTTCGGGCTGCTCATCTGGCGTGGCCTGCGCATCCTGACCATGGCCAAGAACCTGTACGGCGCCTTACTCGCCGGCGGCATCGTCGCGATGCTGATGTTCCAGGTCTTCGTCAACGTCGGGATGACGCTCGGGATCATGCCGATCACCGGTATCCCATTGCCGATGGTCAGCTACGGCGGTTCTTCGGTGGTCACCACGCTGCTTGCGGTGGGGCTGCTCCAATCCATCTATGCGCAGGGCAGGCGCGCGGCCGCGCTCAAGGGCCGCATCCTGACCCTGTAGAGAAAAGGTCGTACATCGTGAGAAAACAAGTTCTCGTCAGCGTGGACCGCGGGGAGACCCGCGTGGCGCTGATGGAAGCAACGGGAACCCCCGCCGCCGCGGCGTCATCGTCGCGTGGCCGCGGCCGCTCTCCCAAGAAGGCCACCGGATCCAACGGGTCTGACGGCTGGCGCGTCGCCGAGCTGTACTTCGAGCGCCGCTCGAATCGCTCGATCGTCGGCAACATCTACAAGGGCCGGGTCGACAACGTCCTGCCCGGTCTCGAGGCGGCGTTCGTCGACATCGGCCTCGACAAGAACGGCTTCCTGCACGTCGACGAGATCGTCCTGCCCGGGGTCGAGGTCGCCCGTCGCGGGCGTGAGGGCTCGGGCAAGAAGATCTCCGACCTGCTCAAGCCGGGCCAGGAGGTCGTCGTCCAGGTCGTCAAGGACCCGCTGAAGACCAAGGGCGCGCGGCTCTCGATGGACCTCACGATCGCCGGGCGCTACATGGTCTACACGCCGACCGGCGAGGGCGTCGGCGTGTCCAAGCGCCTCGAGGACAAGGAGCGCGAGCGGCTGCGCAAGGAGGCCAAGGCGCTCGACCTCCACGGCGGCGGCGCGATCATCCGCACCGCGGCCCACGGCGCGAAGCGCGCCGACTTCGAGCGCGAGCTGCAGTACCTGTTCAAGCTCCACGAGGTGCTCGAGAAGCGCGTCGCCGAGTCGACCGCGCCCGACCTCGTCTTCCAGGAGGCCGACCTGTCGGTCCGCGTCGTGCGCGACATCTTCTCGGCCGACTTCGAGCGCGCCGTGGTCGACGACGAGGGCCAGCACCAGCGGCTCGTGTCGTTCTTCTCGCGCACCGCCCCCGATCTCGTCGATCGCGTCGAGCTCTACCAGGAGTCGACGCCGCTGCTCGACGCCTATGAGGTCGAACCGGTCATCGAGGGCCTGATCTCGCGCCGGGTCGATCTGCCATCGGGCGGCTACCTGATGATCGACTACGGCGAGGCGCTGACCGTGATCGACGTCAACTCGGGCTCGTTCGTCGGGCGCGGCAAGCAGGCGCGCCTCGAGGACACGATCACCCGCACGAACCTCGAGGCGGCCGAGGCCGTGGTCAGCCAGCTGCGGCTGCGCGACATCGGCGGCATCATCGTCATCGACTTCATCGACATGGCGCGGGCGCGCAACCGCGAGGCGGTGCTCAAGACGCTGCGCTCGGCGCTCGGCGAGGACCGCACGAAGACGTTCACGGCCGAGATCTCCAAGCTCGGCCTCGTCGAGATGACGCGCCAGAACGTGACCGAGGGCGTGCGCGAGATTCTCACGCGCCCGTGCCCGACCTGTGACGGCGACGGCGTGATCAAGTCCGAGGAGACGATCTCGATCGAGTTCGAGCGTCGCCTGCGCGAGATCGGCTCGCGCGCTCCGCGCGACGTCGAGGCGTTCCTGATCCAGATGAACCCGCGGGTCAGCGCCCAGCTGACCGGCAACGGCTCGCGCGTGCTGCATCAGCTCGAGGCCGAGACCGGCCGGCGCTTCCACTTCCAGGGCTCCGAGGGGTTGCCGCTGGATCACTTCGACATCGTGCTCGAAGGAACGCGGGAGGACGTCGAGGAGACCGCGGTGCCGTTCAAGTCCGGCGAGGAGGTGCTGGTCGAGATCGTCGAGCCGCACATGTACGAGGTCGACGACGCGGTGGCCAAGATCGACGGGTACATCGTGTCGGTCAAGGGGGCCGTTCGGCTCATCGGATCCAAGCGCCTGGTGCGCATCGTCGAGGCCGGCCGCACTGCGGCCGTGGCCGAGCTGGTGGACCCCGCCGACATGGATGAGGCCGGACCGGGCGCCGATGACGTAGAATCGAAGCCTCGGCGCCGCGGCCGCAGAGGCGGACGGCGCCGTTCGGCTGCCACTGCCGAGTCCACTTCCTCTCCTGAATCCTGAGCTGATCACCCATGTACGCGATCGTGAAAACGGGCGGTAAGCAGTACCGCGTCGAGCAGGGCCAGACCCTGCTCATCGAACGCCTGCCTCAGGACGAGGGCGCGACGGTGACCCTCGAGCCGATCCTGTTCCGCTCCGATGACACCGTGTTCGACGCGGCGGGGCTGGCCAAGGTCTCGGTCGAGGCGAAGATCCTCGGCCACGAGCGCGGCCCGAAGCTGCGCGTGTTCAAGTTCAAGCCCAAGCGCGGCTACAAGCGCCGCACCGGCCACCGCCAGGAGCTGACCCGCATCGAGGTCACCAAGCTCGCCGGCGGCGCGTCGAAGCCCAAGGCGGCCGCGCAGCCCGCGGCCGAGAAGGAGGAGGCGACCACCGATGGCGCATAAGAAGGGACTGGGCTCCTCGCGCAACGGGCGCGACTCCAAGCCCAAGATGCTCGGCGTCAAGATCTTCGCCGGCCAGATCGTCAGCGGCGGCGAGATCATCGTCCGCCAGCGCGGCACCGTCTTTCGCCCGGGCACGGGCGTCGGCATCGGCCGCGATCACACGCTCTATGCCCGTTCGGCGGGCACCGTGCAGTTCACCGAAGGCCGCGCCGGGCGCACGGTGTCGATCGTCGCCACCGCCGCGGACTGACGGATCGCCGCGTTTGGCGGCGGGCCCGGAACAGCAGCATCGATGGGTTAGGGGTCCCCGGGCGCCGGGTTGCGCATCGCGGGTCAGCCCTCCTGGGCGGTCGGGCGGATGAGGATCTCGTTGACGTCGACGTGCGCGGGCTGCGACACGGCGTAGAGGACGGCGCGGGCGATGTCGTCGGCCTCGAGCGGGTCGGTCGGCTTGTTGTCGAAGAACGGCGTGTCGACCATTCCGGGCTCGATCAGCGTGACGCGCACGCCGGTGCCGTTGAGCTCCTGGCGCGCCGATTCGCCCATCGCGGTGACCGCCCACTTGGTCGCGCTGTAGAGCGAGCCGGGAAGCGCCCGGCGTCCGGCGACCGAGCCGGTCAGCAGCAGGTGGCCGGTCGACGCCTTGAGCGCCTCGAGCGTTGCGCGGATCGTCAGCGCGGCGCCATAGACGTTGGTCAGGACCATCGACTTCCACTCCCCGGGGTCGCCGTTGAGGAAGCCCCGCCCGATCCCGAAGCCGGCGTTTGCGAACGCGACGTCGATCGAGCCGAAGTGCTCGAGCGCTGTCGCGACGAGCGCCTGTTGCTGATCCCACTCGGTGACGTCGCACGTCACCGCGATCGCGCGCTCAGGGCCGCCGAGCTCCTGCGCCAGCGCCTCGAGGGTGTCGGTCGAACGGGCGGCGAGGACGAGCCGATAGCCGAGCTGCTCGGCGTGGCGGGCGGTGGCGGCGCCGATGCCGGTTGAGGCTCCGGTGATGAGAAAGACGCGGTTGTGGGACATGGCCCGCACTCTAGAGAGGCGGAGGAAGCACCCGGATGTTCGCGCTCGCGGTGACCGTCTTTCGGTCGTCGTCGTCCAGTGCACCGGCGACCGTCGATTGTCAGGTTGGCCCCGCGGTCGCGTACCGTTGCATGCCGTGCTCTCCGACAAGGCCCGCATTCACATCCACGCCGGTGGCGGCGGCGACGGCTGCATGAGTTTCCGCCGCGAGGCTCATGTGCCCAAGGGCGGACCCGACGGCGGCGATGGCGGGCGCGGCGGCAACATCGTCCTGCTGTGCGACGACTCGCTGCGCGACCTGCAGTCGTTCAAACGCCGCGCGCACTACAAGGCGGCGCGTGGGCGCCACGGCGAGGGTCAGCAACGCCATGGGGCCGACGGCGAGGACCTGATTGTCCGCGTCCCCCCGGGGACTGAGGTTCACGCCGCCGATGGCACGGTCCACGATCTCGTCACGCCCGGCCAGCAGGTGATCGTCGCCCACGGCGGGGGCGGTGGCCGCGGCAACCGCCAGTTCAAGTCGGCCACGCGCCAGTCCCCGCGCTTCGCCGAACGCGGCCTCGAGGGCGAGGAGCAGTGGGTCGACCTGCAGCTCAAGCTGCTCGCCGACGTCGGCCTCGTCGGCGTGCCCAACGCCGGCAAGTCGTCTCTGCTGGGGCGCATGACCCGCGCGGCGCCGAAGATCGGCAGCTACCCGTTCACCACGTTGTCGCCCGTGCTCGGGACGCTCGAGGCCGCCGACCGCCAGCTCGTCGTCGCCGACATCCCCGGCCTGATCGAGGGGGCCAGCGAGGGGGCCGGCCTCGGTCACGATTTCCTCGCCCACGTCGAGCGCTGCCGGCTGCTCGTCCACGTACTCGACCTGGCGCCGCTCGACGGCTCCGATCCGCTGGACAACTACGCCACGATCGAAGCTGAGCTCGCGGCGCACGATCCGCGGCTCGCCGCGCTGCCGCGCGTGCTCGTGCTGTCGAAGGCAGACCTCGTCCCGCCCGCGGACGCCCAGTCGGCGCTCGAGTTCTGGCGCGAGCAGCTCAACGGCGAGGAGTCCCCGCGCGAGGAGTGGGAGAGCGAGGACCCCGACGCGATCGTGCCCGTGCTCGTGACCTCGAGCGCGACCGGCGCCGGACTCGACGAGCTCGCCGTCGAGCTGCTGCGCCGCGTCCCGATGCACGGCCCGGCGACTGCCTGGGCGCCCGAGCTCGCGGCCGAGCAGACGCTGGCCGAGCATCGCGTCTTCCGCCCGGCAGCGGGACGCGGATTCGCGGTCCAGCGCGTCGACGACGGCGTCTTTCGCGTCAGCGGTGAGCAGGTCGAGCGGTTGATCGCCCGCCATCACCTCGACAACGAGGAGTCGCTGGCGCACATCGAGGGGCGGCTGCGGCGGATGGGTGTGATGACTGCCCTGGAGACCGAAGGCTTCGAGCCCGGTGACGATGTGGAGATCGCGGGCGTCGTCTTCGAGCTCGACCCATAAGCTGCCCAGGGCCATGGCCGTCGTTGTCGTCAAGCTCGGTTCCAGCATCGTCGCGCACGACTCCGGCGAGCTGCGCGCCGACGTGCTGGCCGGGATCTGCGACGAGGTCGCCGGACATCACGCCGCGGGCCACGACGTCGTCGTGGTGACCAGCGGGGCGATCGCCCGGGGCCTGGGGGAGATGAGGATCACCACCCGCCCGACCGCGATCGAGGACCTCCAGGCGGCCAGCGCGGTCGGCATGGGCGGCCTCTATCGCGCCTACGACGAGCTGCTGCGCGAACGCGGGGTGCGCAGTGCCCAGGTCCTGCTGACGTTCTTCGACATGAGCGCCCGCGCGCAGTACCTCAACGCGCGCCACACGCTGCGGCGGCTGCTCGACTGGCGCGTCGTCCCGGTCGTCAACGAGAACGACACGACCGCGACCGAGGAGATCACGTTCGGCGACAACGACTTCCTCGCCGCGCAGGTTGCGATCCTGATCGGCGCTGACGAGCTCGTGCTGCTCACGAGCACCGACGGCGTTTACACCGCGGACCCGCGCATCGACCCGCAGGCGACGCTCGTCGACGAGATCACCGACTACGACGCGCTGGAGATTGGGCACACGACATCGCCGCTCGGCTCGGGCGGAATGCGGTCGAAGGTCGTCGCGGCGGAGATGGCGACCGCAGCGGGGATCCCGGCGACGATCTGCAGCGGCCTGCGTCGCGAGGCGCTCGCCGCGGTGCTGAAGGGTGAGCGGGAGGGGACGCGGTTCCCGGCGCGTGAGCAGCGCTATTCGAGCTTCAAGCTGTGGCTCAAGTACGCCAAGCCGTCGCACGGGACGCTCGTGGTCGACGCGGGCGCGGCGCGGGCGCTGCGCGACGGCGGGACGTCGCTGCTGCCGGTCGGCGTCGTCGACGTGCAGGGCGAGTTCGACGCCGGCGACGCCGTCGAGGTCAGCGAGGGGCCGGTCGTGATCGGCAAGGGAATCAGCAACTACAGCGCGGGGGAGCTTCGCAGCGTGAAGGGCCTGAAGAGCGAATCGGTGCGCGCGGTGCTGCCGCGGGCGACCGACGAGGCGGTCCACCGCGACTACTTCGTGCTGGCATGACCGAGGCGATGCTCCAGCGCTTCGACACGCTGCCCGACACCGGGCGCGGGCTGCATCCCGAGGTCGACGGTACGTTCGCGTTTCGCGAGGTCATCGAGTCGCCGCTGCTCGTGCGCCGGCCGCGCACGACGACGACCGTCGGCGGCCGCCGTGTGCTCGCCGGGATGGGCCGGTCGGGCGAGCGCGTCGGGTACTCGGTCGTGACGCTGCTCGGCGCGATGGCGCCGCGGATCGAGTGGTACGAGGACGAGGACGCGCTGGTCGCGGGCTACAACGCGGCGCTCGACGGGGCGCGGAGGCTCGGGTTCTGGTCGCATCCGCCGCCGCCGCAGCTGACGCGCGAGGACTTTGTGGTGGCGGTCGCGGCGCGTGTCGCCGCCAAGCACCAGCGCTGAGTCCGTACCCTTTGCGGTCATGGCCGCGACCGCCACGAGCACGATCAGCGAGACCTGCCGGGCGGCCCGTGCCGCCGCGGCGACGCTGGCGACGCTCGACACCCAGACCAAGGACGCCGCTCTGGCAGCGATCGCCGAGGCGCTCGAGCAGCGGACGCGCGAGATCCTCGCCGCCAACGAGCTCGATCTGCAGGCTGGGCGCGAAAGTGGACTTTCGTCGGCGCTGATGGATCGCCTGGCGCTCGACGAGCGCCGCGTGGGCGCCATGGCCGCCGGTGTCCGCGCCGTCGCCGCGCTGGCCGACCCCGTCGGTGAGGTGATCGACGGTGGACGGCTGCCCAACGGGCTTGACGTGACGAAGATCCAGGTCCCGCTCGGCGTCATCGCCGTGGTCTATGAGGCGCGCCCCAACGTGACGATCGACGCCGCGGCCCTGTGTGTGAAGTCGGGCAACGCGATCGTGCTGCGCGGGTCGTCGAGCGCGGTGCACTCCAATGCGGTGCTGGCCGAGGTTGCCGCGACGGCGGCGGTCGGCGCGGGGCTCCCGTCCGGCGCGATCTCGCTCGTCGCCGGCGGTGGGCGCGAGGAGCTGGCCGAGCTCGCCACGCAGGCGGGCGTCGTCGATCTGATCATCCCGCGCGGGGGAGAGGGGCTGAAAGCCGCGCTCCAGGGGGTCGCCACGGTTCCGGTGATCTACGCCGCGGCGGGGAACTGTCACGTCTACGTCGATGCGTCGGCCGATCTGGCCATGGCCCGGGCGATCGTCATCAACGCCAAGACGCAGCGCCCCGGCGTGTGCAACGCCGCCGAGACACTGCTCGTCCATGCCGACGCGGCGCCGGCGTTCCTGCCCGCTGTCCTCGGCGAGCTGCGCGCGGCGGGCGTCGAGCTGCGCCTCGATGCGCGGGCGCGCGCGTTGGCCGGCGAAGAGCTCGCCGGTGTCGTGCTCGACGCGACCGACGACGACTGGGACACCGAGTACCTGGAGCTCGTGCTCGCGGTCGGCGTCGTCGACTCGGTCGGCGAGGCGATCGAGCACATCGGCACGCACGGGAGCGGCCATTCGGAGGCGATCGTGACCGCCGATCAGACGGCCGCGCGGACGTTCCAGCGGTCGGTCGACGCGGCGTGCGTCTACGTCAACGCGTCGACGCGCTTTACCGATGGGGGTGAGTTCGGCATGGGGGCCGAGATCGGCAACTCGACCCAGAAGCTGCACGCACGCGGGCCGATCGGTCTGCGCGAGCTGTGCACGACGAAGTACCTGGTGGTCGGAGACGGCCACGTCCGTGGCTAACGTCGTCGAGCTCGTCTCCCGGGTTGATCACGTCGGGATCCTCGGCGGGACGTTCAACCCGCCGCACGCCGCCCATCTCGTCTGTGGCCAGGAGGCGGCGTCGCAGCTCGGGCTCGATCGTATCCTCGTCATGCCGGTCAGCGAGCCGCCGCACAAGGACATGGAGTCCGACCCCGGGCCGACGGCTCGCCTCGAGCTCTGCCGCGCCGCTGTGGCCGGCGATCCGCGCTTCGAGGTCTGTTCGCTCGAAGTCGACCGGGGCGGCCCGTCGTACACGGTCGATACCCTGCGTGAACTGCACGAGCAACGCCCTCACGACCGCTTGACCCTGATCGTCGGCGCCGACATCGCCCACGGGCTGGCGGCGTGGCGTGATCCCGAGGGAATCTTCGACCTCGCACGCGTCGCGGTCGCCGAACGCGAGGGTGTGCGCCGTGATGACATTCTCCAGCGCCTGCGCGCACTGCGCGGGGCCGCATCGCACCTGGACTTCTTCGCCATGCCACGACTCGACATCTCATCCACCGACATCCGCCGCCGCGTCGCCCAGGGCCGGCCGATCCGCCATCTCGTACCCGACGGGGTTCGCGTGGCGATCGAGGAGGGGAACCTCTACCGATGACGCCCGAAGAGATGGTCCAGGCGATCGCCGGCTACGCCGACGACAAGAAGGCGATCGACATCGTCGCGCTCGACCTGCGCGGCGTGGCGGGCTACACCGACTACTTCGTCATCTGCTCGGGCGGCAGCGACCGCCAAGCCAAGGCGATCCACGACGGGATAAACGTCGGGCTCAAGCGCGAGCACGGCCTGCTGCCCAAGCGCGTCGAGGGCCTCGGAGAGGCGCGCTGGGTGCTGATGGACTACCTCGACGTCGTCGTGCACATCTTCACGCCCGACGTCCGCGGCCACTACCGCCTCGAGTCGCTGTGGGGCGACGTCCCGCGGGTCGACCTCGTCCTCGCCGGCCCGCCCGCCGCCGCCGGCGTGGCGCCGGGCTGAGCTACAACGCGAACAGGCCGCCCGGTGGGGCGGCCTGTTCTGTAGTGGAGCCAGAGGGGCTCGAACCCTCGACCTCCGCCATGCCATGGCGGCGCTCTCCCAGCTGAGCTATGGCCCCGAACTCGTACTGCGCGGCCCATTTTACCCCAGAGGCCTGGTTGTTTCGTGCCGGCCCCAATCTGAGGTGAACCCCAGATCGATCGGCGACATCGGCGATCGGGATCAGATAGCAGCGATCGACATCAGGACAGTAGACCCCGACCGCGTCGACTTCGTCGGCCGTGTAGTCGGTCCTGACGTATCCCGAGGGGGTCAGCCGGGATGTGCGGATTCGCACGACGATCACATCTCCGTGCCGGCGTGCCCACTTGCACTGCACGCGCCACAGTCGAGTGCCGTCATCGAGCACGAGGTCGTACCGATGACCCTCGGTGGTCGGAAGGAGGACGCCGAAGTGCAGCCGAACGGCCGCCGCGTTGATCTCCGCTTCAGCGATCGCGCCCTTCTGGCTGGGTGTGCGGTCCATCACGATGCGAACACTGGTTCGTATATATCGGACGGACCCGAACGATCTACGGCGGGGGGATGAACTCGGGCACGTCGAGCGACGACGGCACCGGGTCCGGGCCGCTGGTCAGCGTGACCTCGACCGGCGGGCGCTTGTCGCGGATCTCCGGCGTTCCGGCCGGGCGAGCCTGGTCGAGCTCTGCGGTCAGGCGCGCGTGCGCGACACGGATGTCGCTGAGCAGGCGCTCGGCGTTGCGGCGCAGGGAGTCCGAGAGCTGGCCGAGCTCGGACGACAGCTGGGTGCCCTCGTCCATCACATCGCCGGCGACGCCGTGGGCCTGGCGCAGGACCTCGCGCGCGTCCTCCTTGGCCTTGGCGCGAACGTCGACCGCGTAGGCGTCGGCCTCTGCTCGCATCGCCTCGGCCTCGGCGAGCGACTGCGCGGTCGTCGCCTCGCTGAACGCCTCGGCGTCGGCGCGGTCCTGGGCGGCCTTGTCGTGGACCTCCTGGACGACGGTGCGCGCCTCGGCCTTCAGCGCCGCCGCGTCGCGATGGGCGTCCTCGACGATCTCGCGCGCCTCGGCCTCGGCCGCCTCGACGCGATTGGCCGACGCGCGATCGGCCTCGGCGATACGCTCCTTTGAGCGCGCCTCGGCCTGCTTGAGCATGTCGTCGGCCGCGCGCTCAGCCGCGTCGACGATCGCGCCGACGTGATCGGCGGCGATCTGGATGTTCGAATCTGGCCGCGCAGCGGGGTCCATGCACCGTTGATGGTACGAAGGCTGGGGCGGGGGCCACGCAAGAATCGGCCCATCGGGGCGCGGACTCTATTGTTCGATGTGTGTCCGAACGTCACTATGACCCCAGACAGATCGAGCCGCGCTGGCAACAGGTGTGGGCCGACGAGCACACCTGGGAGGTCGCCAACCGGCCCGATGCGCAGCACGACAAGTCCTACGTGCTCGTCATGCTGCCGTACCCCAGCGGCGAGCCGCACATCGGCCATCTGAAGGTCTATTCGGTTGGTGACGCGGTCGCGCACTTCCACCGCCGCACCGGTCGCCGGGTGCTCAACCCGATGGGCTACGACTCGTTCGGCCTGCCGGCCGAGAACCACGCGATCGCCACCGGCCGCCCCCCGCGTGAGTCGACGCAGGAGGCGATCGACCAGTTTCGCAAGCAGTTTCGCGAGTGGGGGATCTCGATCGACTGGTCGCGCGAGCTCGCGACTCACGAGCCCGAGTACTACCGCTGGACGCAGTGGATCTTCCTCGAGCTCTTCAACCGCGGGCTGGCCTACCGCAAGGAGGCGGCGGTCAAGTGGTGCCCCAACGACCAGACCGTGCTCGCCAACGAGCAGGTCGTCGATGGCCATTGCGAGCGCTGCGGCGCCGAAGTAGAGGTGCGCCAGCTCGAGCAGTGGTTCTTTCGGATCACCGACTACGCCGATCGCCTGCTCGACGACCTCGACACGATCGAGTGGCCCGAGAACGTCAAGACGATGCAGCGCAACTGGATCGGTCGCAGCGAGGGCGCCGAGGTCCTGTTCCGCTGCGAGGACCTCAGCATCGACTACCCCGTCTTCACGACGCGACCCGACACGCTGTTCGGGGCGACGTTCTTCGTCATGGCCCCCGAGCACCCCGACATCGAGCGCCTGGCCGCCGGCACCGGTAACGAACAGGCGGTGCGCGACTACGTCAACCACGCGCTGAACGAGAGCGCCCAGGATCGCGGCGACGCCGACAAGCCGAAGACCGGCGTCGCGCTCGGCCGGACGGTGACCAACCCGGTCAGCGGCGAGCAGATCCCGATGTTCGTGGCCGACTACGTGCTGCTCGAGTACGGGACCGGCGCGATCATGGCCGTTCCCGCCCACGACGGGCGCGACCACGCCTTCGCCAAGGTCTTCGACCTCGAGATCCGCGAGGTCATCGCCGGCGGCGATGACGTCCAGGAGGCGCCGTACACGGGCGACGGGCCGCTCGTCAACTGCGGCGCGGAGTTCGACGGTAAGCCCAACCGCGAGGCGCTGAGCGAGATCGTCTCGTGGCTCGACCACGAGGGCAAGGGCCACGCCTCGATCAACTACCGCCTGCGTGACTGGCTGATCTCGCGCCAGCGCTACTGGGGTTGCCCGATCCCGATCGTCCACTGCCCGGCGTGCGGTCTGGTGCCAGTGCCGGCCGATCAGCTACCGGTCGTCCTGCCCGAGATCGAGAACTATGCGCCGAAAGGCCGGTCCCCGCTCGCCGCGGCCGAGGACTGGGTCAACACGACCTGCCCGAACTGCGACGGGCCGGCCAAGCGCGAGACCGACACGATGGACACGTTCGTCGACTCGTCGTGGTACTTCCTGCGCTACTGCGACCCGCACAACGACCAAGCCGCCTGGGACCCTGCCGTCCTGCGCGAGTGGATGGCCGTCGACCAGTACATCGGCGGCGTCGAACACGCGATCCTGCACCTGCTCTACGCGCGCTTCTTCACCAAGGTGCTCGCCGATCTCGGTCACCTCGACGTGCAGGAGCCGTTCGCCAAGCTGTTCACGCAGGGGATGATCACCAAGGACGGGGCGAAGATGTCCAAGTCCAAGGGCAATGTCGTCTCGCCGCAGGTGATCGTCGAGCGCTACGGCGCGGACACCGCACGCTGCTACATCCTGTTCATCGGGCCGCCCGACCAGGACGCCGACTGGTCCGACACCGGGCTGGAGGGCGTGCACCGCTTCCTCGCTCGCCTGTGGCGGCTGGCCGATGAGGTCGCCCGGACCACCGAGCCGGAGCCGGAGCCGCCGACGCCGACCGGGGCCGACGAGGTCGTGCTGCGCAAGGCGCACTGGGCGATCGACAAGGTGACCAACGACATGGCGGGCCGCTTCGCATTCAACACCGCGATCGCCGCGGTGATGGAGCTGACGAACACGATCTCGCGCGCGGTGCAGGATGGCGAGGCCTCGCCGGGGGCGCTGCGCTTCGCCCTGGCGACCGCGGGCTCGCTCGTGTTCCCGTTCGCCCCGCACACCGGCGCCGAGGTCTACGACATGCTGACCGGCGAGCGCGTCTGGGAGCAGCCGTGGCCGGTTGCGCGCGACGAGCTGCTGGCCTCCGACACCGTCGAGATCGTCTTCCAGGTCAACGGCAAGGTCCGCGATCGCGTCCAGGCACCCGCGCAGGCGACGCCCGATGAGCTCAAGGCGTTGGCCCATGCCGCGCCCAACGTGCGCGTGCACGTCGACGGCAAGGATGTCGTCAAGGAGGTCGTCGTACCCGGCCGCCTGGTCAATCTCGTCGTGCGCTGAGCCTGCGCCGTTTTGTGACGATTGAGGGGTCCTATGGCACGGATCTCGACCTAGTCTCGGATGCATGCATGAGGTCGCTCCCCGCCAGCTCGCCGCGTACGTCGTGATCGCGATTCTCATCGGGATCGCGGGCGCGCGCTACGCGCGGTCGGCGTTCGCCGGTGGCGGTGACGGTGGCGGCGCCGACGCCGCGCTGACCAGCGGCGCGAGCACGTTCGGCGCCGGCGCGACGACCGCGACGATCGACGGGGCCGATGCGGCGCCGCCCGCCGGGGTCGCGAGCAGGTCCGCGGCCTCATCGGCCGGGGGAGACGCGACCGCCGTCACGATCGTCGACGTCGACGGAGCGGTGCGCCATCCCGGTGTCTACCGGCTCGCCGCGGGTTCCCGGATCGACGACGCGGTGCGCCGCGCGGGCGGGCCGACGGCGCACGCCGATCTGACTCTTGTGAACCTCGCCGCGCCGGTCGTCGACGGCCAGCAGATCGTCGTCCCGCGCCACGGGCAGGCGGCCGTCGCCGCCGCGTCGGTGGCCGGAGCCACGGGGGCAGCGGGGCCGGCGGGCGCGGCGACGCCTCCGGCCCCAGTCAACCTCAACACTGCGACCGCCGAGCAGCTCGAGACGCTCGACGGGGTCGGTCCGGCGACGGCGCAGAAGATCCTCGCGTACCGCCAACAGCACGGGAGCTTCAAGTCCATCGAGGAACTGCTCGACGTGTCGGGGATCGGTCCCAAGAAGCTGGCGGCGATGCGGTCGCTCCTGCGCGTGTGAGCCCCAATGGCATGGCTGCGATCGGCCCGCGGCGCGATCGATCGCCATCCGCGCCACGCGGTGCTGGGCGCCGTGCTCGTCGGACTGCTGGTCGGGCCGCACTGGCCGCAGGTCGTCCCGGCGCTTGCGCTCGCGGCGGGCGGCGCGCTGGTCGCCACGCGGCCCGGCCTAGGCGCTGCCGTCGCGATCGCGGTGATCGGCGCGGCCGCGCTGGGCAACGCGCGCCAGCGGGCGCTCGACCAGACCGGCCTGCCGGGAGCGTTCGGGCGCAGGGTGCAGGTCGCGGTGACGCTGCTCGAGCCGCCCCGACCGCGAGCCTACGGCGCCTACGCGGCGGTCGCGCGGCTCGGCGATGAGAGCGTCTACGTGCGGGCTCCGCGGGCCGTCGCGTGGCCGCGCGGGGTCGAGGCCGGCGACATCGTCGCCGTCGACGGTCGGCTACGGGCGCTCGGGCCGTTTGAGTCCTACCTGCGCCTGCGCAACGTCCATGCGGGGATCGCGGCCGTGGCGATCGTCGGCACGGACCGACGGCGCGGTGGCCTGAACGGCGTCGTCGACGCGATCCGCCGCCGCGCCGAGGCGGCGCTGGACCGTGGCCTGCCCGCGCCGCTCGCGGCGCTGTTTCGCGGCATGGTCCTCGGCCAGGACGCCGGCCTGCCGGGCGACATGCGCGCCGACTTCAACGCCTCCGGGCTCAGCCATCTCGTCGCCGCGTCGGGGGAGAACATCGTCCTGCTCTCGACGCTCGCGTTCGCGCTGTGTGCCGCGCTCGGCGTCGGCCTGAGCACGCGCTACGCGATCGTCATCGGCCTGATCGTTCTCTACGTGCCGCTCGCCGGCGCCGGCGCCTCGATCCAGCGTGCGGGGGTGATGGGCGTGGCCGCCGTCGTTGCGGCGTATGCCGGGCGGCCCTCGTCGCGTGTCTACGCGCTGCTGCTCGCGGCGGCCACCACGCTGCTTGTCAATCCGCGCAGCGTCGAGGACGTCGGCTGGGAGATGAGCTTCGCCGCGGTGATCGCGATCATGGTTCTCTCCGGCCCGCTCCAACGCGGCTTCGTCGCCCGCCGTGTGCCGCGGGCGCTGGCGGCGGCGACCGCGATCACCACGGCCGCGACGCTCGGCACCGCACCGATCATCGCCGCCTCGTTCGGCACGCTGTCACTCGCCTCGCTGCCGGCCAACATCCTCGCTGCGCCGGCCGTCGCGCCGATCATGTGGCTCGGAATGCTCGCCGGGTTCGTCGCCCAGATCGCGCCACTGCTCGCGGCGCCGCTGACCGCGATGGCCGCGCTACCGCTCGCCTACCTGGCCGGCGTCGCTCGCACCGCCGCTGCCCAGCCGGACGCCAACGTCCACGCCGCGCCCGCGCTTGTCACCGCCGCGTGCGGCGCGATCGTCGCGACGCTCGTCTCGCAGCGAGCCCGCCGGCTCGCCGCCGCGCTCGCGCTGCTCGCGGGCGCGCTCGCGGTCGGCGTGCTCGGGGCGCGCTGACCGCGCCGGCTCCGGCTCGTTCCGTCGCGCGGGCCACTACCCTCGTCCGTCGATGGCAACCTTCAAACCGGCCTACCTGATCCACGGTGACGCGCACGGGCGGATCGCCGAGCGCCGCGCCAAGCTCCGTGCGCTGGCCGAGCAGGAGAGCGGAGCCGGCGGGGTCGAAACGCTCGAAGGCGACGGCGCGAGCCCCGAGGCCGTGGCCACAACGCTGTGCGCGATGACGTTCGCGGTCGGACGTCGATTCGTGATCGTCAACGGCGCCGAGCGCTGGAGCGACGCAGACATCACCGACCACATCAGCCCGGCGCTCGCCGGTCTGGCGCCCGACACGACGGTCGCATTCTTCGCGGCCGAGGACGGCCGCGTCAAGGCGCCGGCGAAGCTCGCCGAGGCGGTGACGCGGGCGGGCGGTGACGTGGCGCCGGAGCAAACGCCCAAGGCCCGCGATCTGCCCCGTTGGGTGATCGGCGAGGCGGCGCGACTGCAGCTCGCGCTCGACGCAAGCGCCGCGCATGCGCTCGTGGCCCGGGTCGGTGAGCGCCAGCAGCGCCTGCTGCGCGAGCTCGAGAAGCTCGCGATCGAGCACGGCCCGGGCGCCCGGATCACCGCGCAGGAGATCGAGGACGGCGCGGCGAGCTCGGCTGAGCTCCAGGTCTGGGGGCTCGTCGACGCATTCGCCGGTCGCGACGGCGCCGGAGCCACGCGCGCGTTCGTCGCCCTGCGCGCCCAGGGCGAGGCGCTGCCGCGACTGCTGCCGAGCATGGTCAAGCGCGTGCGCGAGATCCTCGCGATCGCGGTGCGGCTCGCCGCCGGCGAATCACCGGCCCAGATCAAGGGGAGCCTGCGGATGAGCCCCTACGCCGCCGACCGGCGGATCAAGGAGGCGCGCACGGCCGACCCTGACGAGCTGTGTCGCGCGCTGGACCTGCTCGCCCGGCTCGAGATCGACACTCGCGGTGGCAGCGAGCTCTCCGACGACACCGCGGCGTTGCTTACCATCGACGCGATCGCGGTTTGATCTGCGGGTGAGCCTCAGCCGCCGCTGGACCAGTCGGGTGGCTCGTAGGCCTTCCCGGGGGTGCCACCGATGATCAGGACGCGCAGCCCGTCGGGGCCGCTGGTCAGCGTCCGCGTGGTTTGCGGGCCGACCGCCACGACATGCTCAGGGTCGAGGACGAGGCGCTCGGAGCTCGGGTCGAGAACGACCCAGCCCGAGCCCTCGAGCGCCACGTAGAGCTCCTCCTGGCCGCTGTCGGACTCGTCGTGGGACTTGGTCGCGTAGTCCGCCGGAAGCGTCATGACGTTGGCCCCGAACGCGCTGAGGCCGAGGCCGGGGCGCACGAGGCGCGCGAAACCGTCCCACAAGCCGGGGAGCTCGTCGATCGCGGCGCCCTTGGCTGTGAGGTCGGACACCGGACCGCGCTAGTCGGTGGCGCCCGCGCGCACCCGTGCGGCGCGGGACTTCTTGCGCGCACCCGTGTTGCGGTGCAGCGCGCCGCGCTTGATCGCCTTGTCAATCGTCCTGACGAGGGTCAGGTGCTCGGCGTCGGCGGCGGCATCGTCACCGGAGGTGACGGCAGCCTCGAGGCGGCGGAAGTAGGTGCGGATCGCCGACGTGTAGCGACGGTTCTCCATGCGCTCGCGCTCTGCGCGCAGGATGCGCTTCTTCTGTGAGTGAATGTTGGCCATGCGGGTGCTGGATGATAGCGGCCCGGCGGTTCAAGGCCGCTGATGGTCGTAGCATCCTCGCGCGTGAGCCGTGACGACGTCGACGATTGGGGTTTCGACGGCGACGACCCGCCGGCACCGCCGACGGTCGCCGCGCCGCGTCGCGCGCCGGCCCCGGCGCCCCGCGAGCCCGAGGAGTTCGAGGAGTTCGAGGAGCTCCAACGAGACGAGCTCGAGCCCGACCTGGGGTTCGACGACGCACTGCCACCGTTCGAGCCGGCGATCGAGGAGCCCGGTGACGAGTGGGCGATCGCCGCCCAGCCCGCCGCGCCGCGCCGGTCGGCGACCCATGGGGTCGCCCGCAACACCGCGATCTTCTCGATCCTCACCGGCGCCAGCCGGATCATGGGCCTGATCCGCGAGATCGTCGCCGCCTTCTACTTCGGGACCTCGGGGCGGATCTCGGCGTTCACGATCGCCTTCCAGGTTCCGAACCTTGTGCGCGGTCTGTTCGCCGACGCCGCGCTGAGCGCCGCGTTCGTCCCGGTGTTCACCGATCTGCTCGACAAGGGCCGTAAGCGCGAGGCCTACCAGCTCGCCTCGACGCTGCTGACGCTGATCGTGTTTGTGCTGGGGATCATCACCGTCGTCTTCATCCTCGCTGCGGGCGTGATCATGCCGATCTTCACGGGCGACAAGTTCTCCCAGGAGCTCGTGAACCTGACCGTCGGATTGAGCCGGGTGCTGTTCCCGATCGTCCTGCTGCTCGGGGTCAACGGGCTCGTCGTCGGGATCCTCAACGCGCAGGAGCACTTCACGATCCCGGCGCTCGCGCCGCTCGTCTGGAACATCGTGATCATCTTCGGGCTCGTTGTGCTCGAGCCGCTGATCACCGGCATCAACGACATCTACGCCTACGCGATCGCCGTCGTGGTCGCCACGGCGATCCAGCTGCTGATGTCGCTGCCGGTGCTCAAGACGGTCGGCTTTCACTTCGAGTGGTCGCTGAACTTCCGCGATCCGCGGATCCTGCAGGTCCTGAAGCTGATGGTGCCGGTGACGATCGGGCTCGGCGTCATCAACTTCGACCTGATCATCAACTCGTCGCTCGGGTCGCTGGTCTCCGATCAGGCGCCGCGGGCGATTGACGCGGCGTTCCGCATCTACATGCTGCCCCAGGGGATGTTCTCGGTCGCGATCGCCACCGTGCTGTTCCCGGCGCTGAGCCGCTACGCGTCGCGCCGCGACGTCGACGGGCTGCGCGCGACGCAGGCCACCGGCGTGCGCCAGATCTTCCTGCTGCTCGTCCCGTCGGCGGCGTTCATGATGGTGCTCGCGACGCCGATCGTGCGCCTCATCTACCAGCATGGCGACTTCGGCCCCGAGTCGACGAAGCTCGTCGCCTCGGCACTGTTCTGGTTCTCGTTCAGCCTGCCGTTCGCGGGCGCCAACCTGCTGCTCACGCGAACCTTCTTCTCGGTCCAGCGGCCGTGGCTGCCGACCGCGATGGCGTCACTGAACCTGATCGTCAACGCGATCATCAGCGTCGCGCTCTACAAGCCGCTGGGCATCGCCGGGCTCGTCATCGGGACGACGGTCGCGAGCCTCGGGATGACTCTGGGGCAGTCGTGGGCGCTGCGAGGCGTGCTCGCGGGGCGGATCGACGGCGCGCGGACGATGCGGACCCTGCTCGTGATCGCGATCGCGTCGGCGCTGCTCGGACTCGTCGCGTGGGTCGTGTGGGCGGCGGTCGACCAGGTCGTCGGGCGCTCGGTGATCGGCCAGATCCTGTCGGTCGGATCCGCCGCGGCCGCGGGCGGCGCCGTCTACGTCGCTTCGGTGCGCTGGCTCGAGGTCGCCGAGTACTTCCAGATCGAGCGACTCGTGCTCAGTCGCTGGCATCGCCGCGCGACGTAGAGAGGGGCGACGCTCGAGTTGCTCTGCTCGCTGTCGGTCAGCGTGCTGCGGGCGTCAAGGCCGGCGGCCGCGACGGTGTCGCGATCGACGAGTCGTCGTCGGCGTACCACGCCGCCGCCTGAGCCCGGGCCATAGAGATGGCCGATTCCCCGACCGGCACGTTCATCTGACCGTCGCTCGCGGACGCTGGACACCACGTCCAGTCGGGGCCCGTGGCTGACGCCACTGTGCCCACTCCTGTCCGCGGCGCCCAGCATCCACGATCAACGCACACCAGAACGCACCGGCCGAGGAACCGGCCATCTAGTCTGTTCGGTCTGTCATGGCCGACCAGCGTCACATCCGCAATTTCTCGATCATCGCCCACATCGACCATGGGAAGTCGACGCTGGCCGATCGCATCCTCGAGATGACCAAGACGGTCTCCTCCCGCGACATGCGCGCGCAGGTGCTCGACTCGATGGACCTCGAACGCGAGCGCGGGATCACGATCAAGGCGCAGGCCGTTCGCGTGATCTACCAGTCGAGGGACGGCGAGGAGTATCAGCTGCATCTGATCGATACGCCCGGCCACGTCGACTTCACCTACGAGGTCAGCCGCTCGCTCGCGGCGTGCGAGGGCGCGCTGCTCGTCGTCGACGCGTCGCAGGGGGTCGAGGCCCAGACGGTCGCCAACACCTACCTCGCCGTCGATGCTGGACTCGAGCTGATCCCCTGCCTGAACAAGATCGACCTGCCCGGCGCCGAGCCCGAGCGCGTCGCCGCCGAGGTCGCCGAACTGATCGGCGAGGACCCCGACACGATCCTGCGGATCTCGGGCAAGACCGGCGACGGGGTGATCGATGTGCTCGAGCGCCTCGTGGCCACCGTGCCCGCGCCGCGCGGTAACCCCGACGCCCCGCCACGGGCACTGATCTTCGACTCCGAGTTCGACCAGTACCGCGGCGTCGTCGCCTACATCCGCGTCGTCGATGGGGTCTTTCGCAAGGGCGAGGCGATCCGCGCGATGGCCGCGGGAACGCTGGCCGAGATCGACGAGATCGGCTTCTTCAGCCCGTCGATGATCCCCACCGAGACGCTGTCGCCGGGCGAGGTCGGCTACCTGATCACCGGCATCAAGGACGTCACGCTGCTGCGGGTCGGCGACACGCTGACGACTCGTCACGACGGCGCGACGCACGCGCTGCCCGGGTACCGCGACGTCAAGCCGATGGTCTTCTGCGGGCTGTTCCCGATCGACGGCGAGGACTACCCGGATTTCCGTGACGCGCTCGAGAAGCTGACGCTCAACGACGCGGCTCTGAGCTGGGAGCCCGAGACTTCCGACGCGCTGGGGTTCGGCTTTCGCTGTGGCTTCCTCGGCCTGCTGCACATGGACATCGTGCGCGAGCGCCTGGAGCGCGAGTACGACCTCGAGCTGATGGCGACGATGCCTTCGGTCGGCTTCGAGGTGACGCTGACCAACGGCGAGGAGGTCGAGGTCCACAACCCGTCCGACATGCCCGACCCGGCGAACATCGCCGAGATCCGGGAGCCGTTCATCCGCGCCTCGATCCTGACGCCGAAGGAGTTCATCGGCTCGGTCATGGAGCTCTGCCAGGAGCGCCGCGGCGAGCACACGGGCATGCACTACCTGTCGTCCGAGCGCGTGCAGATCAGCTACGACCTGCCGCTGGCCGAGATCGTGCTCGACTTCTTCGACAAGCTGAAGTCCGGCACGCGCGGCTACGCGTCACTGGACTACGAGATCACCGGAATGCGCCCGTCGGACCTCGTCAAGCTCGACGTGTTGCTGGCCGGCGACGCCGTCGACGCGCTGTCGATGGTCGTCCATCGCGACAAGGCCTACGACGCGGGCAAGCTGCTGACCGAGAAGCTGCGCAAGAAGATCCCGCGCCAGCAGTATGACGTCCCGATCCAGGCCGCGATCGGCGCTCATATCATCGCCCGTGAGACGGTCAAGGCCTTCCGCAAGGACGTCACGGCCAAGTGCTACGGCGGCGACATCACGCGCAAGCGCAAGCTGCTCGAGCGGCAGAAGGAAGGCAAGAAGCGCATGAAGCAGGTCGGCCGCGTCGAGGTGCCCCAGGAGGCGTTCCTCGCGGTGCTCGAGCTCGGCGACGCATAGCCCGGCTAACCGGCGGGCTCGAGCTCGCTCAACAGCACACGGGGCACGAGCGCGCAATGCACGGCGCCCGCCTCGAGGTGCACCGTGGCGCCCGGTGGCACCGGTCCCGCGACCGCGTCGAGCACGGCGGGCTCGGCGACGAGACCGAAGATCCCATGGCCGACCCGGGCGGCGTGGCGGCGCAGCGCGCGCTCGGCCCCGCGGCGTTCGAAGCACCAGCCGGCGGCGTGGAGGTGGGCGCCGTGCCACAGCTCGTAGCGCCAGCGCCGAAACGCGACTCGGCCCGGGGGGAGCAGATGCAGGGCGTACCCGAAGCGCAGCCCTTCGACGGCGAGCATTCGATCAGCGTAGCGCCGGCGCCCGAGGCACCGGTCCTTCTCGGCGCGCAGGAGAGCGTCCGATCAGCCAGGGCGTGCATCGCCGCCAGCGATCGGCCCAGCTCATCCTCACCGCATCCTCGGTCAGGCTCACCCCACAGACATGCCGGCCGCGACGTCGACCTGCACGAGCCGCGGCTCGTCGGCCGCGAGTGCATCGGACAACGCTCCGGGGAGCGCGTCGCGCTCGGACACCGTCACCGACGACACCCCATAGCTCGAAGCCGTCGCCGCGACGTCCAACCCCGGCAGGTCGAGCGCCGGCGCCCCGCTCACGCGCTCCAGCGCGGCGAACCACTTCAAGATCGAGTACTCGCCGTTGCGCAGGACCACGAACGTGACAGGAATCGAATATGCCGCGGCCGTCCAGAACGCCGTGATCGCGTACTGCGCCGATCCCTCGCCCAGCACGCAGATGACCTGCCGAGCGGGTGTAGCGAGCTGCACCCCCAGCGCCGCGGCCAGCCCAAAGCCCAGTCCGCCGCTGGCGCTGAAGTAGTACGAGCCCGGCCTCGACAGGCGCAGCTGATTGCGCGCCGCCGCCGTGCTCGACGGCGACTCCACGACGACGATCCCGTCGTCCGGGAAGACCGTGGCCAACGCCGCGAGCACCTCGCTGTTGGACAGCCGTTCGCCGATCTCGCCAACCTCGGCCGGCCCGCGCGCCGGCGGCGCCTCGCGATCCACGGACTTCCCCTCGAGCTCCGAAACCAGCGCCCTCAGCGTCAGCGCCACATCGGCGACGAGCGCATCGCCCATCGGCGCGCGCGCCGCCTCGTCGGGGTCGTTGGTGATCGCGACCAGCGACGTCCCCTCGGCCAGGAAATCCCCCGGAATGTTCGGGTAGTAGGGGAAGACCGACGACCCCGCGACCAATACGAGATCGTGGCCCGCAAGCGTCTGGCTCAGCGGCCCGACCGCCGGCGGCAGGATCCCCTGGAACGCCGGGTGATCCTCGGGGAACCCGATACGGCTCCCGCCGGCCGCGGGGGGCGACCAGACCGGCAATCGCTGGCCCTCGGCCAGCGCGATCGCGGCGTCCCAGCCGCCGCTCGCATCAACGCCCGGGCCGACCACGAAGACGGGCCGCTGGGCGGTGCGCAACCGCTGAGCCAGTGCCGCGATCTGCGCCCCGTCGGGTTGCGTGCGGCCACCGACTGTGCGCGCCACCTGGCTCGAAAAATCGGCCGGCGCGAGCTCGCCCGCCCAGTCGTCCATCGGGATCGACAGGAAGGCCGGGCCCATTGGCGGCAGCGACGCGTGGCGAATCGCCTGGGCCAGTGCGAACGGCACATCCTGCGCGCGCGGCGGCTCGTAGGAGTACTTCACGAACGGCCTGGGAACCTCGACCGCGTCGCGGTTGGTCAGCAGCGCCTGCAGCGTCATCAGCGAACGCGCCTGCTGGCCGGCGGTGATCAGCAGCGGCGCCTTGTTCGCCCTGGCGGTGAAGATCGCGCCGACGCCATTGCCGACCCCTGGCGCGGTATGCAGGTTGACGTGGGTGACCTGCCCGCTGGCCTGGGCGAAGCCGTCGGCCATGCCGACCGCGACGGCCTCCTGGAGCCCGAGGATGTAGCGGAAATCGTCGGGGAGTGGACCGAGCATTGGCAGCTCGGTCGAGCCAGGGTTCCCGAAGATCGTCGTCATTCCGTGGGCGCGGAAGAGGTCGAACGAGGCTTCGCGGACGGTCGTCATGGCGCGATGCTAGCCAGCAGTCCCGCACACGCCGCGTAGATCTGGTCGAAGACGTCGTCGAAGCCGCGCGGGCCGCCGTAGTAGGGGTCGGCGACGTCGAGATCGCGCTCACCGGCGCTCGCCGGGTCGTACTCGCGCAGCAGGTGCAGCTTGGCCGCGGCGGCCTCGTCGGGTGCGGCGTGGCGCAGATCGCGGAGGTTGGCGACATCTGCTGCGAGGATCAGATCGAAGCGCTCGAAATCCGCGAGCTCGATCTGGCGCGCCGCGCCGTCGATCTCGATTCCGCGCGCCCGGGCGGCCTGCGCCGAGCGTGGGTCGGGCGCGTTGCCGACGTGCCACGCGCCGGTGCCGGCGCTGTCGACCTCGATTGCGTCCCGCATGCCCCGGCGCATGATGAGATGGCGCATCACGCCCTCGGCGGTCGGCGAGCGACAGATGTTTCCCATGCAGACGAAGAGGATGCGCACGGTCGGCAGTGTGGCGGTCGTGCGACGATTGCGCGGTCATGGACCTCGGGCTGAGCGAGAAGGTGTGCGTGGTGACCGGCGCGAGCACGGGCATCGGGCTCGCGGTCAGCACCCGCCTCGCGCAGGAAGGCGCACAGGTTCTCATGGTCGCCCGCGATGAGCAGCGATTGGCGGCGGCGGCGGCCGAGGCCGGGGGCGACTATCTGGCCGCCGACGTCACGGACGCCGACGCCGACGAGCGGATCATCGCGACCTGCGCCGAGCAGATGGGCGGCATCGACGTGCTCGTCAACAACGCGGGCACGAGCTTCGCGCGGCCGCTCACCGAACTGACCGACGACGACTGGCGGGGCCAGTTCGAGCTGCACGTGATGGCGCCGATGCGGCTGATGCGCGCCGCCGCGCCGCGGATGGCGGCCCGCGGCGGCGGCCGGATCATCAACGTCTGCTCGTCGGCGGGCAAGCGCCCGTCGCTGACCAACGCCGCCTACTCGGTGACCAAGGCCGCCCAGCTCTCGCTGTCGCGCGTCTTTGCCGACAGCTACGCGGCCCAGGGCGTCCTCGTCAACGCCGTCGCGCCGGGCGCGGTGCAGTCGGCGCTATGGATGGCGCCCGGCGGGCTCGCCGATCAGACCGCCGCAGTGAAGGGCGTCGACCGCGAAGAGGCGATCGCGATCCAGAACTCTCGCATTCCGCTGGGTCGCTTCGCTCGCCCTCAGGAGGTCGCTGACGTGATCGTGTTCCTGTGTTCGGCGAACGCGAGCACGGTGGCCGGCGCGGCGTGGTCGGTCGACGGCGGCACCGTCCCGACGATCGTCTGACCGGTCCGCCGGCGACGCACCACTGCGTCGAACTACACTCCCCGATCGATGACCAATCCGACTGCCGCTATCGGACGGACGTACCCCGCCGTCACCTACGCGATCGGCCGCGAGAAGATCCGGGAGTACGCGCGCGCCGTCGGCGAGACCAACCCGCTGCACCTCGATCTGGCCGCAGCCCGCACGGCCGGTCACGGTGACCTCGTAGCCCCGCCGATGTTCGCTGTCGTCTACAGCGCCGGGGCGCTCGGACCGGCGATCGTCGACCCCGATCTGGCGATCGATTTCAGCCGCCTCGTCCACGGCGGCCAGGAGTTCGTGTGGGGCCCCCTGGTCATCGCCGGCGACGAGATCGAGACCGTCGCGTCGGTCAAGACGGTCGAGGAACGGGCCGGCAATGGCTTCTTCACCTTCGAGACCCTGTCGACCAACCAGGACGGGCAGGTCGTCTGCCGCGGTACCTGGATGAACGTCGTGCGTGGAGGCTGACCGTGGAACCCGGGACCGAACTGTCCGAGCTGAAGGTCACGCCGACGCCGTACACGACCGTCATCTACGCCGGCGCGTCGGGTGACTTCAACCCGATCCACCTCGACGAGGACTTCGCCCGCAGCGTCGGCCTGCCTGGGCGAATCCTGCACGGGCTGTGGACGATGGCTCAGGTCGCGCGCGCCCAGACCGAGGCCGCCGGCGGCCCCGAGAAGCTCGCGCGCCTCGCCGTCCAGTTCCGCGGTCTGGGCTCGCCCGCGCATGAGATCACGATCACCAGCACGGTCGAGGAGCTGCGCGACGACGTGATCGTCGTCGCGACCACGGCGACCCAGGACGGCAAGGCGATCATCCGCAACGCCGAGGCGGAGCTGCGCGCCTGAGGGTGCAACCGGCCGGGTCCGCGGGGCTCACTCGTAGAATCTGACGATGGCCTCGCCCCGCCAGGAGCTGATCCTGCGCAAGCTCGTGGAGTTGTATGCCGACACCGGAGTCCCGGTGGGCTCCAAGGCGCTCGCCGCCGACACGTCGCTCGGCTACGGCGCCTCAACGATCCGCAACGAGCTCGCGATGCTCGAGGAGGAGGGCCTGCTCGCCCACCCGCACACGTCCGCGGGGCGCGTGCCGACCGACGCCGGCCAGCGCTACTACGTCGATCGCCTGCTGCCCGCGGTCTCCAAGCGCCCAGAGCTCGGCCTCGAGCTCGTGCAGCGCGAGCTCGACGAGGCGATGCGGGTGACGACCGAGACGCTTTCGCAGGTCACCGATCTCCTCGCGATCGTCTCGGCACCGTCGATCGACACCGCCACAGTGCGCCACGTCGAGGTCCTCGCGGTCCAGCCGCAGGTCCTGATGGTCGTGATCATCACCTCGACGGGTGGCGTCTCCAAGCGCGTGGTGGCGTTTGACGATCCGGTCGACCAGGGGCTTGTCGCATGGGCGGGGGAGTACCTCAACGAGCGCCTCGGCGGAACCGGGCTGGGCGCGCGGATGCTGCACTCGCGCCTGCACGACACCGGGCTGTCGGCTCGCGAGCGACGGTTCGTCGAGCAGCTCGCCCCCGCGTTTACCGAGCTGGCGGCGACGGCGCAGGACACGCTGTACGTCGACGGCGCCGCGCGGCTGCTGCGCGAGCATCGCTTCCAGGACCTTGAGCAGATCAATGAGGTGATGACGATGCTCGAGCGCCGCGTCACGCTGCTCGGCGTGCTGCGCACCGCGCTCGGATCGCCCGACGTGCTGATCCGCATCGGCGCCGAGAACGAGACCCCGGCGCTGCGCTCGCTCGCGCTCGTCGCTTCGAGCTACGGCCTGCCCGCCCGTCGCCTCGGCACGGTGTCGGTCATCGGACCGGTGCACATGGACTACCCGACCGCGATCTCGTCGGTGCGTGAGGCGGCGGCCGTCCTATCGCGCTTCATCACCGACGTGTACGAGGATTAGATGCCCCGCGATTCCTACGAGGTCCTCGGCGTCAGCCGCGACGCCGACGAGACGCAGATCAAGAAGGCGTTTCGCAAGCTCGCGCGTGAGCTGCATCCCGACGTCAACGCCCACGATCCCGACGCCGAGACGAAGTTCAAGGAGGCGGCCGAGGCCTACGAGATCCTCAACGACCCCGAGCGCCGCGCGACCTATGACCGCTACGGCCACGAGGGGTTGCGCTCGGGCGGCATGGGCCCGGACTTCAGCGGCTTCGGCTCGATCTCTGACCTGTTCGAGGCGTTCTTCGGCGGTGGCGCAGGCGGCGGGCGCGCGGGTCCGCGCCAGGGCGGCGACGCCGCCGTCACGGCCGAGATCGACCTCGCCCAGGCGCTGACCGGGGCCTCGGTCGACCTGTCGTTCGAGGCGATCGAGCTGTGCGAGCACTGCCACGGCAACGGCGCCGAGCCGGGGACGCCGATCGAGACCTGCGAGCGCTGTCGCGGCGCCGGCATGCTGCAGGCGGTGAGCCGCTCGCCGTTCGGCCAGGTCGTGCGCCAGGTGCCGTGCGACGTCTGTGGCGGCGAGGGCAAGATCGCCCAGACGCCGTGCGAGCAGTGCGACGGCCGCGGCCGCGAGGTCAAGCGGCGCACACTGAGCGTCGACATCCCGGCCGGGATCTCCGACGGCCAGCGGATCCGGCTCTCCGGGCGGGGCCACGCCGGCGAGGCGGGCGGCCCGCCCGGCGACCTCTACGTGCTCGTCGCCGTCTCCGACCACGAACGCTTCATGCGCGACGGCGACGACCTTGTGACCGTCGTCGACGTACCTGCGCCCGCCGCCGCGCTCGGCACAGAGATCACGATCGACGATGTGCTCGGCGAGCCGGTCAAGATCGAGGTCGCCGCGGGCACCCAACCCGGCGAGGTGATCGTCATCCGCAGCGGTGGGATGCCGGACCTGCGCCGGCGCGGGCGCTCCGGCGATCTGCGCGCGGTCGTCAACGTGATCATCCCGCGGCGCCTGTCCAAGGAGCAGCGCGCGCTCGTACAGCAGCTCGCCGACTCGATCGGCGAGGACAACCTGCGCGGCGACGAGCCGCTGCTGGGCAAGCTGCGCCGGCTGTTCACCACGTGATCCGGCTCGCTCTGCGCGTCTGTCGCGCCGACGCTGAGCTCGTGCTCGCCGAGCTGCTCGAGCTCGCGCCGAGCGGGGTGGAGGAGATCGACGATGGCGACATCGTCGAGTACGCGGTCTACGGTGCGCCGGGCGAGCTGCCGGGACTGCCGGACCTCGAGGCCGCGGCCGGCGGCGCGCTGGTCGAGGTTCGCACGACCGAGGTCGCTGACGACTGGGCTGACCGCTGGCGCGCGTTTCATCAGCCGATCGAGGTCGCGAGCCGCCTGCGCGTGCGCCCGCCATGGCTCGAGCCGAAAGCCGGCCCACCCGCCATCGAGGAGATCGTCATCGATCCGGGGCAGGCGTTCGGCACCGGCGCGCACCACACGACGCGCCTGTGCCTCGAGCTGCTGTGTGCACTCGAGGATCACGACGGTCCACTCGTCGACGCCGGCTGCGGCTCCGGCGTGCTCGCGATCGCCGCGGTGATGCTCGGCTTCGGCCCGGTCACCGCGTTCGACTTCGACCCGCTCGCCGTCGACGCGACGCGCGACAACGCGATCGTCAACCAGGTCGAGATCGCGGTCTCGCGCCTGGACCTGCGCGAGCAGCGCGTCCCGAGCGAGCGCACCGTCGTCGCCAACCTCCTGCGCCCGCTGCTGCTGCGCATCGCGCGCGACGGTTTCGACGGCGACCCGCCGCAGCGGCTGATCGTGTCGGGGCTGCTGGCCCACGAGGGCGACGAGGTCGCCGCCGCGTTTGCCGCCCACGGGCTCGCCGAGACCGCGCGCGAGGCCGGCGGGGAGTGGGTCGCGCTGGCGCTCAGACGGAGATGACGTCAGGCGCGTCGGGTGCGGCGGCGAGCACGCTCGCCAGCAGGCCCGGGAAGCGCGCGTCGAGATCCTCGCGGCGCAGCGTCGACATCTTGTTGCGGCCGACCGCGATCTGCTCGATCACGCCGGCCTCGCGCAGGACACGGAAGTGGTGGCTGCTCGTCGACTTGGTCACCGGAAGCCCGAATGAGCCGCACGCGCGCGGCTCGCCGGCGACGGCGAGGATCGCGACGATCCGCAGGCGCATCGGGTCGCTCAGGGCGTGGAGGACCGCGGGGAGCTCGAGCTCCTCACGAGTTGGCGCATCGAGGGTGGCAAGCGCGGTGTCGGTCATTCTCAACCCAGTAGTACGACGGTCGTCGAACTCATATAGTACGATGGGAATCGAACTGTATCGCAGCCCTGTTTGGAGAGCAAGATGACCCGCCACGCCCGAGCCGCCGTCATCGCCGTCACCGGCGCGGCCCTGTTCATGGTCGTCCTCGACAACCTGATCGTGGCCGCCACGCTGCCGACCCTGCAGCACAGCCTGCATACGTCGCTGGACTCAATCGAGTGGGTGATCGATGCCTACATCCTGACCTTCGGGGTCGCGTTGCTGACCGGCGCGGCGCTTGGCGATCACTACGGGCGCCGGCGCATGTTCATCGCGGGGCTGGCGTTGTTCACCGCGTCGTCGGCCGCCGCCGGCATGGCTTCGAGCGTCGATGCGCTGGTCGTCGCGCGAATCTTCCAGGGCCTCGGTGGGGCGGTCGTGCTGCCGCTCACACTGACCATCGTCAGCACCGCCTTCCCGCCCGAGCGTCGCGGCTTCGCGCTTGGTCTGTGGTCGGCGATCGCCGGTGTCGGGACCGCGCTGGGACCGATCGCCGGTGGCCTGCTCGTCAGCGTCGGCTCGTGGCACCTGATCTTCTGGGTCAACGTGCCGGTCGGCATCGTCGCCGCGCTCGCCGCGTTGCGTGTGCTGCCCGCCGATCGCGGCGCCCGCGAGCCGCTCGATCCGGTCGGGATGGCGCTCGTCGCCACGGGACTGTTCGCGGTGATCGAGGCCACGGTGCGCGCGCCGCGAATCGGCTGGGCGTCGGCGCAGACGCTGATCGCCTACGCGCTGGGCGCCGCGATCCTCGTTGCCTTCGCGCGCTACGAGCGCCGCTCCGACCACGCAATGATCCCGAGCCGGCTGTTCGCCGATCCGCGCTCGGCGCAGATCAACGTGTCGGGCTTCCTCTTGGGCATGGCGATCTTCGCCGCGTTCGTGCTGCTCATCCAGTACCTCGTCACCGATCAGGGGCAGGGTGCGGTCGCCGCGGGCCTCGAGACGCTGCCATGGACGATCATGCCGCTGCTCGTGTCGCCATTCTCGGGGCGTCTGGGCCGCCGGATCGCCCCGGCGGCGCTCACCGCGGCCGGCCTGACGCTGCTCGGGCTAGGGCTCACGGCGCTGGCCGTCGCGGTCGGCGCCGGCGCCGGGCCGGCGTCGCTGATCCCGGCGCTGGTCGTGACCGGCACCGGCATCGGCATCACGCTGCCCAACCTCGCCGCGGTCGCCGTCGGCTCGGTGCTGCCCGCCGACATCGGCAAGGCGTCGGGGCTGATCAACACCTCGCGCCAGATCGGTGCGGTGGCCGGCGTCGCGGTCTGCGTCGCGGTGGCCCAGGCGACCGGTTCGATCGCCGCGGCGATTGCGGTCGCTGCCGGCGCGGCGGGAATCGGCGCGCTCGCCGCGGTCTGGGATCGCGTCCGCGACGTCGTGGCGATGGTCACGACGCCGTCACGTGCGTAGCCTGGGCGGATGCCTCCTCATGTCGTCATCGCCGGAGGGGGCTTCGGCGGCCTCTATGCGGCCCGCTCGCTGGTCCGGGCGCTGCCACGCCACGCGGCGCGGATCACGGTGGTCAACGACGTCAACTACCTGCTCTACACGCCGCTGCTGCCCGGCGCCGCGGCCGGGACGCTCGAGCCGCGCCACGTCGTCGTGCCGCTGCGCCACGAGTTGCTGGGCGCCGATCTGCACCTCGGCAGCGTGACGGGCGCCGACCAAAAGCGCCGCGTCTTGACGATCGACACCGCGGCGGGCGAGACCGAGGAGCTGCACTACGACCAGCTGATCGTCGCGCTCGGCTCGGTCTCGCGGACGCTCAACGTGCCGGGTCTCGTCGAGTACGCCAGCGGCTTCAAGACGCTCGCCGACGCGATCGCGCTGCGCAACCGGCTGATCAACACGCTCGAAGCGGCCGAGACGATCGACGACCCAGCGCAGCGCGCGCAGTGGCTGACCTATGTCTTCGTCGGCGCGGGCTACGCGGGCCTCGAAGGTCTGGCCGAGCTGCAGGACTTCGCCACCGAGGCGGTCGAGTACTACCCGCGCTGTCGCATGAGCGGGCTGCGTTGGATCCTCGTCGAGGCCCGCGATCGCGTGATGCCCGAGGTCTCGTCGTCGCTCGCGGCGTTTGCCGAGCGCGAGCTGAGCGGCCGCGGGATCGAGATCCGCACGTCGACCACGGTCGACGCGATCACCGCGACGACGACCACGTTCAGCGATGGCGAGGTCGTACCGACACGGACCGTGGTCTGGACCGCCGGCGTGCGCCCGCATCCGGTCGTCGGCGAGCTTGGGCTGCCGGTCGACGGCGGCGGGCGGATCATGACCGACCGCTACATGCGCGTCAGCCGCCACGAGGACGTCGTCTGGGCGATCGGTGACGCTGCCGCCGTGCCCGATCCGGCGCGCGCGGGACAGCCTTCGCCGCCGACCGCTCAGCACGCGATCCGCCAGGGCCGGCGCGTCGGGCGCAACGTCGCGGCCGCGCTCGGAAACGGGCGCATGCGCCCGTTTCGCTACAAGACCATGGGCGTGTTCGTCGACATGGGCCACGGCAAGGCGGTCGCCGAGACGATGGGTATCCGCTGGCGCGGCACGCCCGCGTGGCTGTTGGCCCGCAGCTACCACCTCGCGCTGATGCCCGGGACGGGGCGCAAGCTGCGGCTGCTCGTCGATTGGAACGTCGAGCTGCTGTTCCGTCGCGACATCGCCAAGCTCGACACGCTCGGGCATCCCGAGCCGCTCGGCCAGCCGAGCGCCGGCGGCACCGACACAAGCCCCACCCAGAGCTGAGACGACGCTGGTCGACGAGTAGGCGATCAGGAAATCTCAACACTCCGCAGACCGACGCGTAGGTGAGCGGCAACTTCTGCCTACCGGCACGACGGGCACGGTGCTTGACACAGGCTGAGCGGCCGTACCTCGTGGGGCTCTATCCTTCGCTCCAGGTGACCCTCGCAGACGACGTCAAGAACGATCTCACGACCGCCATGAAGGCGGGCGACAAGACGAAGGTCGGGGCGCTGCGACTCGTGCTCTCCGAACTCCAGAAGGACGCCAAGGCCGGCGGCGACGACGAGCTCGGCGTGTTGCGCCGCGAGCGCAAACGCCGCCTCGAGTCCGCGCAGGCGTTTCGTGACGGCGGGCGCCCCGAGCTCGCGACGACCGAAGAGGCCGAAGCCGAGCTGATCTCGGCCTACCTGCCCGCCGACATGAGCGAGTCAGAGCTCGACGCGATCGTCGCCGCGGCGATCGCCGACACGGGCGCGTCGGAGGCCAAGGATATGGGCGCGGTGATGAAGGCCGTGATGGGCCCGGTCGCCGGACGCGCTGACGGAAAGCGCGTCTCGGCGCGCGTCCGGGAGGCGCTGTCCTAACGAGATGCCCGAGGTCGTGCGCCGTCAGATCGAGCTCTCCAACGAGGCCGCCGCCGCGCTCAGCGGTGCGCAGGACACCGTGCTGCGTGCGCTCGAGGAACACCTGGGCTGCGAGATCTACCTGCGCGGCAACGTCGTCACGCTCGATGGCGCACCCGACGACGTGCTGGGTGCGGCGACCGTGGTCCAGGAGCTCGGCGAGCTGATCGAGCAGGGCCACGAGATCGCTCCTGGGACGATAACCGCCGTCACCCGGGCACTCGACCAGCACCGGTCACCGTCGGACATCCTCGAGGACGTGGTCTGGCGCCATCGCTCGACCAAGGTCGCGCCGAAGACCGTCAACCAGAAGCGCTACGTCGACTCGATCCGCAACAACACGATCACCTTCGGCGTCGGCCCCGCGGGCACGGGCAAGACGTTCCTCGCCGTCGCGATGGCCGCCGCGGCGCTGACCCAGCGCGAGGTCAGCCGCGTGATCCTCACCCGCCCCGCGGTCGAAGCGGGCGAGCGGCTCGGCTTCCTGCCGGGCGACATGATGGCCAAGATCGACCCGTACCTGCGCCCGCTGTTCGACGCGCTGCACGACATGATCGAACCGGAGAAGGTCTCCCAGCACCTCGAGCGCGGGGTGATCGAGGTCGCGCCGCTGGCCTTCATGCGCGGGCGCACGCTCAACGACTCGTTCGTGATCCTCGACGAGGCGCAGAACACGAGCCCCGAGCAGATGAAGATGTTCCTGACCCGCCTCGGGTTCGGTTCGAAGATGGTCATCACCGGGGACATCACGCAGATCGACCTCCCGCGCGACCAGCGCAGCGGCCTAATCGTCGTCAGCGAGATCCTCGAGCAGGTCGAAGGGATCGAGTTCGTGCGCTTCGGCGGCGACGACGTCGTGCGCCATCGTCTTGTCCAGCGGATCGTCGAGGCCTACAACGAGCACGACGAGCAGTCGGCGCCCAAGGTGCGCGCCGCCGACCTGCGCAGTTGAGCCTCGAGATCGAGGTCCTGGGTCCCCAGCCGCCGTCGGCGCCGTCGGCGCCGGCGACCCGTGAACTGATCACCCGCACGCTGGCCACGGCCGGGATCGAGGACGGCCACGTCGCGCTGCACTACGTCGACGAAGCGCGGATCACAGCGCTCAACTCCGAGCACCGGTCCCTCGACGAGCCGACCGACGTCCTGTCGTTCCCGATCGACGAGACGGGCGACCTCGGGGGGGCGGCGGAATCCCGCGAGCTCGGCGACATCGTCATCTGCCCGCAGCACACGACCGACATCGCCGAGGCGATCGTCCACGGCGCGCTGCACCTGCTCGGGATGGATCACGAGACCGACGACGGCGAGATGCTCGAGCGCCAGGCGGAGATCCTCGCCTCATGAATCCGATCCCACCACCCACCCCCAACACCCGGTCCGGCTTCGTCGCACTCGCCGGCCGCCCCAACGCGGGCAAGTCGACGCTTGTCAACGAGCTCGTCGGGCACAAGGTGGCGATCGTCTCCGACAAGCCACAGACCACGCGCCGGGCCATCCGCGGCGTTCTCACCGATGAGGACATGCAGCTCGTACTCGTCGACCTGCCCGGCGTTCAGCGCCCGCTCGACGCGCTGACCCTGCGCATGCAGCGCCGCGTCGAGCGTGAGCTCGCCGACAGCGACGCCGCGCTGCTGCTCCTCAACGGCGACCAGGGGGTGGGGCCGGGCGACCGGTTCATCGCCACGCTGCTCGCCGGCTCCGGCGTTCCGGTTGTCGTAGCGGTCAACAAGATCGACCGCATCAATCGTTCAAAGACGATGGCCGCGCTGACCGACGCCGCCGCGCTCGCGGTCGGCGACGACGTCTTTCCGATCTCGGCGCGCACCGGCGAGGGGTTGCCCGAGCTGGTCGCCCACCTCAAGTCGCTGATGCCCGAGGGCCCGTTCCTGTTCGGCCCCGACGAGATCTCCGACCAGCCGCGCGAGACGCTGATCGCCGAGCTGATCCGCGAGCAGGCGCTGCGGCGCACCTTCCAGGAGGTCCCGCACGCGGTCGAGGTGATCGTCGAGGCGATCGACGAGTCGCGCGCCGATCTGATCAAAATCCGGGCGGTCGCGTGGGTCGAGGCCGAGTCCCAGAAGGGCATCCTGATCGGCGCCGGCGGCAAGATGATCAAGACGATCGGCACGTCCGCGCGGCGCGAGCTGCAACGCGAGCTGGGGATGCAGGTGCACCTCGACCTGTCGGTCCGCGTGCGCCGTTCGTGGCGCGGTGACGACCGGATGCTCGACCGTCTCGGGATCGAGTAGGCCGCGTTTTCGAACGCTGGGCTTAACCTCTGGCCCGCCAACGCCGATGAGGTGGGGCGGGGGTTTCCTGGTCCCCGTGCGTCTATGCCTCGAAACCCGTCCTCCCTGCTTGCCGCCGCAGCGTCCCGCGTTCGCTCGCGGGCGCGTCGCGTCGCCGCGATGCAGGACCAGCTCCACGTCGCCGAGTTGCGCTACCGCGGCCTCGTCGAGCAGATTCCGGCCGTCGTCTTCGAGGCCGGGTGCGACGCGCGCGCGACGCTGCGCTACGTCAGCCCGCAGATCGAAGCGCTGCTCGGTCACCCCGCCGCCGCGTATATCTCCGACCAGGACCTCTGGTACCGCAACATGCACCCCGACGATCGTCAGCGGGTGCTCGACGCCGAGCGGATCGCATTCGAGAACGATCTCGACTTCGAGTGTGAGTACCGCGCCGTGACCCCGGAGGGTCGTGTCGTCCACATCTGGGAGCGCGACGCTCTGGTGCGCGACGAATCGGGACGCCCGCAGTTCGCCCAGGGCATCCTCGTCGACGTGACCGAGCTGCGCCAAGCCGAGATCACGGCCCGCGCCGAGCGCGATCAGGCCCAGACCTACCTCGACGCCGCGAGCGGCTTCTTCCTCATCCTTCGCCCCGACGGGTGCATCGGTGTGCTCAACGCGGCCGGCCATGCGGCGCTCGGCTACGAGCCGGGCGAACTCGTCGGGCGTAACTGGTTCACGGTTGCCTTGCCCGAACACGACCGCGAGCGCCAGCGTGACGCGTTCCACGAGGTCATGCGTGGCGCGCGCCCGATGCCGTTCGTCAGCTACGAGAACGAGGTGGCCCGCCGCGATGGCAGCGTGATCACGGTGTCGTGGCACACGACGATGACCCGTGACCCCGCCGGCCGCGCCACGGCGATGCTGTCGTCGGGCATCGACGTGACCGAGTACCGCGCCGCCGAGCGCCAGGTCGCCTACCTCGCCTACCACGACAGCATCACCGGCCTGCCGAACCTCGCGTTGCTCGAGGAGCACCTCGAATCGGCGCTGGCGCGTACGCAGCGCCGTGACACCGCCGTCGCCGTGCTCTGCGTCGGCTTCGACGACTTCGCGCTCGTCAACGACTCGCTCGGCCACGCCGCAGGCCATGAGCTGCTGACCCGGATCGCCCAGCGCCTCGGCAATCGCGTCCGTGCGTCCGACCTGCTGGTGCGCAAGGAGGCCGCTGAGTTCATGGTCCTGCTCGGCGACCTCGAGCTCGCCGATGCGCCCGAGCAGGCGCGAACGACGGCCGAGGCGCTGCGGGGTACCTTGCGCGACGCGTTCGAGGTCGCGGGCACGGAGTTCCATCTCAATGCGTCGATCGGGATCTCGCTGTACCCGGCCGACGCGGCCGGCGCCGCGCAGCTGATGCGCCACGCCGACACGGCCATGCACCGCTCGAAGACCGCCGGGCGCGACGGCATCCTGATCTACAACGGCGACGACGAGCGTCCGCTCGAGCGCCTGGCGATGTCGACCCGTCTGCGCCGCGCGATCGCCAACGACGAGCTCGTCCTGCACTGGCAGCCGATCGTCGACCCGGCGACCGGCGTGCTGCGCCGTGCCGAGGCGCTCGTGCGCTGGCAGGACCCGGCGCGTGGACTTGTCCCGCCGGGCGACTTCGTCCCGTTCGCCGAGTCGATGGGTCTGATCGAGCTGCTCGGCGACTGGGTTGCCGAGCACGTCTTCGAGCAGTGCGCGAAGTGGGCCGCCATGGACCTCGATCCCGAGGTCGCGTTCAACGTCTCAGCCCGCGAACTGCGCGGCAGCGGCTACGCCACGCGCCTGCTCGACCGCCTTGATCGCCACGGGGTGGACCCGCGGCGCGTGATCATCGAGGTCACCGAGTCGGTGGCGATGAGCGAGGACGGCACCAGCGACGCCGCGCTGCACGAGCTGACCGCCGCCCGTCTCAACGTCGCGATCGACGACTTCGGGGCCGGCTGGTCATCGCTCGGGCGCTTGCGCGAGCTGCCGGTCAAGATGCTGAAGATCGACCGTTCGTTTCTGCGCGGGGTGCCCGAAGATCCAGGCGCGACCGCCGTCGTACGGGCGATTCTCGAGCTGGCTACAGCGCTCGGCATGGAGACCGTGGCCGAGGGCGTCGAGAACACCGCGCAGCAGGCGTTCCTCGTCGATCGCGAGTGCCCGTTGGCCCAGGGGTACCTGCTCAACCGCCCGATGCCGGCCGACGCGATGGAGCTCGAGCTTCGCCGCGCGGTTGCGGGGCGGCAGATCCGCGCGGCGTAGGGGGCGGGGCGGTTCGGCTCGTCGCGTTGGTGCCGGGCTCTGAACGCAGCGGCGAGGAAGTGTGGGTAGCCGTCGCTTGATGCGCCGCGACGGGCGGGGTTTCTGCGAAGTCCGTGCGTGTCTCGCCCGTTTCTTGGCCGGTTTCGGGGCGGGTGGGAGCCCGATCGGACCCGAATCTCAGACGTGCCCAATCCTGTAGGTGCTCTAGCACGCACAGGATTGGGCACGTGCGTTTCGGAACCCTGTCTCAGCCATTCCGACACGATTTGCATAGGCAACACCCGAGGGCGCCACCCCAGGCCCGGCCCCCACCCTCCCTTGCCGCAGACTGTTCAGAGCCCGGCACCAGCGCACCGCCTGGACAGACGTCCGGTCTTGTGAACCCCCGCCTCGTGCGCCGCGCCGCCTCCGCCGACACCCACCCCGAGGCATCTGGGCTCATGGACGAGCCCGCCGCTTCCAGCTGGTGTGCGTCGGAGGGACTCGCACCTCACGGATCGGTTGGCCAGGGGGACGTACCCACCATGTGCTCTGGCGCCTCGATGCGGCGGTGCCGGGCCCGCGCGCGAGTCGTCGCGTAGCGGCCCGGCCTCCGCAGCAGCCCGCGGTTCAACCTGACTGGCTCAGCGACAGTGTGTTGCCGTCGGGGTCGGTGAACCACGCGACCTGCGCGCCGCTCGGCGCCACCCAGACGCCGTCTGCGTTCTGGTCCATCCCCGGGTAGATCAACGGCTCGATCCCGCTCGCCCGCAGCGTCGCCACCGAGGCGGCGATGTCCTCGACCTGCCAGCCGACGATCGTGAAACCGGCCGGCTCGAGCTGCTCGACCCGCGTGACCCGCAGGGCGGTGCCGTGGGCGTCGTAGGCGTTGGCGAACGGGCTCGCGTCGACGCGCGTCAGACCGAGCTTGCCGCCGAAGAACGCGTGCGAGCGTTCGAGGTCGACGGTCGGGACGAACGCCACCAGCGGGGCCTTGTTGAGCATCGCGGCCAGGCTACCTGCCCCACAAAGCTAACCTCTGCGCCGTGGAGATCAGCTACGACGAACGCGGCTTGGTCCCGGTGATCGTGCAGGACTGGCGAACCGGGGAGGTCCTGACACTGGCCTACGCCAACGAGCAGGCGGTCGCGCGTACGCGCGAGACCGGCGAGCTGCACCTCTGGTCGCGCTCGCGCGACGAGCTGTGGCACAAGGGCGCGACGTCGGGCAACACGCAGGCGGTCAAGGCGCTGCGCCTCGACTGCGACGGCGACGCGCTGCTCGCGCTCGTCGTTCCCGCCGGTCCCGCGTGCCACACCGGCGAGCGCACGTGCTTCCACAATGGCGACGCTGCAACCGCCGGCGCCACACGAGGCGCTGCCTGCGCTCGAGCGAACGCTCGCCGAGCGCGCCGAGACGATGCCCGAAGGCTCCTACACGACGACGCTGCTCGCCGACCCGCCGCTGATCGCCGAGAAGGTGCTCGAGGAGGCCGAGGAGGTCACCCGTGCGGCGCGCGAGGAGTCCGACGAGCGGGTCGACGAGGAGACCGCCGACGTGCTCTATCACCTGATGGTCCTGCTGCGCTCGCGCGGCCACGACCTCAGTGGCGCCCAGGAGGTGCTCAATGGCCGTCGCCGCTGACCCCAGCGCGCTGCGGATCGAGCCGTCGCTCGACGAGGTTCGTACGCTGGCCGACGAGTACAACGTCGTGGCACTGCGCCACTCCTTCATCGACGACTGCGAGACACCGGTTAGCGCGCTGCTCAAGCTGCGCGCTCCCGATCCCCAGGCGCCCGCGTTCCTGCTCGAGTCGGCGGAGCAGGGCCAGCAGGTCGGGCGCTACTCGTTCATCGGCGTGCGCCCGCGGAAGGTCGTGCGCTGGTCGCTGGGCGATGGGGGAGACCCGTACGCACTGGCCGCCGAGGAGGTCGGGCGCTACCGCCAGGCCCCGTTCGACGACATGCCGCCGTTCGCCGGCGGCGCGGTCGGCTACTTCGGCTATGACCTTGTGCGCACGGTCGAACCGCTCGGCGATCCCAACCCCGATCCGCTCGGGCTGCCCGACCTCGCGCTGATGCTCTCGGACGTGCTCGTCGTCTTCGATCACCTGCGCCACACGGTCTCGATCCTCGCCAACGCCTACATCGAGGACGACGTCGCGCACGCCTACGCCGACGCGTCGGCGACGATTGCCGAGATCCGCGAGCTGCTCGCGGGGCCGGTCCCGCGCGCCCGGCCGCGCCCGGCGCTGCCCGAGCCCGAGTTCACCTCGAACATGGAACGCGCGACGTTCGAGGCGATGGTCGCCCGAATCGTCGACTACTGCTACGCGGGCGACACGTTCCAGGTCGTACCGTCGCAGCGCTTCTCGACTCCGCTGCATGTCGACCCGTTCTCGATCTACCGCGGGCTGCGCGTCGTCAACCCGAGCCCGTACATGTACTTCCTCGACTTCGGCGACTTCCAGGTCGCCGGGGCGAGCCCTGAGCCGCTGCTCACCGTCTCCGGGCGCCACGTCTCGACGCGCCCGGTCGCCGGCACGCGGCCTCGCGGGGCGAGCCCCGAGGAGGACGCCGAGCTTGCCGCCGAGATGCTCGCCGACCCCAAGGAGCGCGCCGAGCATGTGATGCTCGTCGACCTCGGCCGCAACGACCTCGGCCGCGTCTGCGAGTACGGCACGGTGACCGTCGATCGCTACATGGCCGTCGAGACGTACTCGACCGTCATGCATATCGTCTCCAACGTCTCGGGCACGCTGCGCCCGGAGGTCAGCGCGATGGACGCGATGCGCTCGGTGTTGCCGGTCGGCACGCTGTCGGGCGCGCCCAAGGTCCGCGCGATGCAGATCATCGACGAGCTCGAACCGATCAAGCGCGGCGGCTACGGCGGCGCCGTCGGCTGGCTTTCGTACTCGGGCGACCTCGACACGGCGATCCACATCCGCACCGTCGTGATCAAGGACGGGATGGCGCACGTCCAGGCCGGCGGCGGCACGGTTGCCGACGCCAAGCCCGACTTCGAGTACGAGGAGTCGGTGGCCAAGTCGCGCGCGGTCAAGCAGGCGATGGCGCTCGCCCACGCCCAGACGGATTGGCCCTAGGAGACCACGTTCCATGCGCGTCCTGATGATCGACAACTACGACTCGTTCACCTACAACCTCGTCCAATATCTGGGCGAGCTGGGGGCTGAGCTCGAGGTCGTGCGCAACGACCGCGCGACGGTCGACGAGCTGCTGGAGTCAAAGCCCGACCGCGTCGTCGTCTCGCCCGGCCCGTGTACGCCCAACGAGGCGGGGATCTCGCTCGAGGTCGTCCGGCGCTTCCCCGAGGCGGGCATCCCGATGCTCGGTGTCTGCCTTGGCCACCAGGCGCTTGCGCAGGCGTTTGGCGGTGACGTGATCCGCCACGAGCCGGTGCACGGCAAGACGACGACGATCGAGCACGACGGCAAGACGGTCTTCGAGGGCCTCGCCTCGCCGCTCGTCGTCGGGCGCTACCACTCGCTCGTCGTCGACGAGGAGACGCTGCCCGACTGCTTCGAGGTCTCGGCGACCGGCGGCGGCGTGCTGATGGCGATCCGCCACCGCGAGCTGCCGGCCGAGGGCGTCCAGTTCCATCCCGAGTCCGTGCTCACGGACGAGGGAATGAAGCTGCTGTCGAACTTCCTCGAGGATCGCGTCCGAGCTCATGCCTGAGCCGATCCTGACCAAGGCGATCGACGCGCTGGCGTCGGGCGCCGACCTCGAGCGCAGCCAGGCCGAGGAGGTCTTGCGCACGATCATGTCCGGCGATGCGACCGAGGTCGAGATCGCCGGCTTCCTGATCGCGCTGAGAACCAAGGGCGAGACCGAGGACGAGATCGCCGGCCTGGCCAGCGCGATGCGCGACCTCGCCGCCCACGTCGACACCGAGCGCCACGACCTGATCGACACTGCCGGAACCGGGGGCGGGCGCTCGACGTTCAACGTCTCGACGACCGCGGCGCTGATCGCCAGCGGCGCGGGCTGCGCGGTCGCCAAGCACGGAAACCGTTCGGCGACGAGCCGCAGCGGCAGCGCCGATCTGCTCGAGGCGCTCGGCGCGCGGATCGACCTCCCACCGGCCGCCGTCGGTCGATGCATCGACGGCGTTGGCTTCGGTTTCATGTTCGCGCCCCAGCACCACCAGGCAACGCGCTTCGTCGTGCCGGTGCGCCGCCAGCTCGCGGTGCGCACGGTGTTCAACTTCCTCGGCCCGCTGACCAACCCGGCCGGCGCGCGGCGCCAGCTGATCGGCGTCGCCGATCCCGCGTATCTGGATCGAATGGCAGGAGCGCTGCATCGCTTGGGCGTGGATCGTGCGCTGGTAGTGTCCGGCGAGGATGGTCTCGACGAGATGTCCACGTCAGCCCCGACGCACGTGGTCGAGGTCGATAACCGGGGAGTTCGACGCTCAATCGTGACCGCGGCCGAATTTGGTCTCGAGCAGGCCCCCGCAGGCGACGCTGTCGCCGGCGGATCGCCGGACGACAACGCCGCAACAACGCGCGCGATCCTCGCCGGTGAGCTTGGCCCTGCCCGCGATCTCGCGCTGATCAACGCCGGCGCGGCGATCTACGTCGGCGGCGGCGTCGACTCGATCGCCGACGGCGTCGAGGCCGCGCGTGCCGCGATCGACGGTGGCCACGCCTTGCGCTCGCTGGACGCCTACGTGACGCTCAGCAACGAGCTCGCGCCCCAGGAGGTCGCGGGATGAACGTGCTCGAGCGGATCGTCGAGTCGACGAGGGAGGATGTGCGCCGTCGCCGCGGCGACGTGCCGCTGGCCGAGCTCGAGCGCCAGGCCGTCGACCGGCCCGAGGGAAGACCGTTCGCCGAGGCGCTGTTGCGCCCCGGTGTCTCGTTGATTGCCGAGCACAAGCGCCGCTCGCCGTCGGCCGGCGAGATCCGCGCCGGTTTGACCGTGACCGAGATCGTCCGGGCCTACGAGCGCGGTGGCGCCGCCGCCGTCTCGGTCCTGACCGAGGGCCCGAACTTCGGCGGCTCGCTGGCCGACCTGCACGAGGCGCGCGCGGCGACGACGCTGCCGATCATCCGCAAGGACTTCATCGTCGATCCGTACCAGGTCTACGAGACCGCGGCCGCCGGCGCCGATGCGCTGTTGCTGATCGTCGCCGCACTCGACGAGCCGACGCTCGGTGAGCTGTACGGCCTCGCGCTCGACCTCGATCTCGACGTGCTGGTCGAGGTCCACGACGAGCCGGACCTCGAACGCGCGCTGGAGGTCGTCGACGCTGACGTGATCGGCATCAACAACCGCGATCTCAGCGACTTCTCGGTCGACATCAACCGCACCGTCGAGCTGCTCTCCGACGTGCCGGCGGGCAAGACCGTCGTCTCGGAATCCGGCTTCCACGACCGCGAGCAGATCGACGAGCTCGAGCGGATCGGTGTCGACGCGGTCCTGATCGGTGAGGGTCTGATGCGCGCGCCGGACATCGAGGCGGCCTGCCGCGCGATGTGCGGGGATGAGGACGACCACGCCCACAGCTAGTGGCTCGTCCTGTAAGTCCGCACCTTCTTGGATCGGTCGCTGATCACCGCCTGCGACCGACCACGCATGCACGGACCTACAGGATGAATCACTGTCCGTTCGGGGCGTTGCAGCGCTGAGGATCTGATCGGCGCGGCCGAAAGACCCGTCTAGAAGGATTTGCGCCCATGAAGTCACGCCATCTGGTTGCCCTCGCGCTGGTCTGCGCCCTGACCGGCGGTCTCGTGGTGGCCGTGGCCGTCGGTGTGATGGGAGTCGGGCGGCGTACGGTGACCCAGGTCGTGGCCGCACCCGGCGGCGCGGCGGTCAATGCGGCGGCCGTCAGCGAGGGTCATGTGCTGACCGCGCGCGACATCTACAAGGAGGCCGCGGGCGGCGTCGTGTTCATCACGGCGACGATCGTCCAGCAGGTTCAGCCTTCGGATCCGTTCTTCAACTTCGGCGTGCCCCAGGTTCAGCGCGGCACGGCGACCGGCTCGGGCTTCATGGTCGATCGCAACGGCACGATCCTGACCAACGCGCACGTGATCGAGGGCGCGACGAACGTCCTGGTCCGCGGCTCGAATCTCAAGACGGTGAGCGCGACGATCGTCGGCCGCGACGTCTCCGACGACCTCGCGGTGCTGAAGATCGACCCACAGGGGCTCGGTCTGCACCCGCTCGTCCTCGGCTCGTCCAAGGACGTGCAGGTCGGCGATCCAACGATCGCGATCGGCAACCCGTTCGGCCTCGACCGCACGCTGACGACCGGCGTCGTCTCGGCCTTGCAGCGCCAGATCCAGGCGCCCAACGGCTTCAAGATCGACCACGTCATCCAGACCGACGCAGCGATCAACCCCGGCAACTCGGGCGGCCCACTGCTCGACGGCGCCGGCGAGGTGATCGGCGTCAACTCGCAGATCGAGACCGCCGGCGGGAGCGTGTCGGGCAACATCGGCATCGGCTTCGCGATCCCGGTCGACACGGCCAAGCTCGTCATCCCGCAGATCGAGAAGCAGGGCACGATCCAGGCGCCGTTCCTCGGTGTGACGACCGAGACGATCGATGCGACGCTCGCGGCGCTGAACCTGCCGAGCAACACCGGCGTGCTCGTCCAGACCGTCGCCAAGGGCAGCGCCGCCGCGAGGGCGGGCATCAAGCCCGGCAACGTGGCCGCCGAGATTGGCGGCACCCAGATTCAGCTCGGCGGCGACATCATCACCCGGGTCGACCATGACGGCGTCTACGGCGCCGACCAGCTGCGCGGACTGATCGCCAGCCACAAGGTCGGCGACCACGTCACCGTGACGATCATCCGCGCGGGTAAGACGCTGAAGCTCGACGTGACGCTCGGCGCTGCACCGGCGCAGCAGGCGCCGGTTCCGTAGCATCGCGCTGAAGCCGACGAGGAGAGACCATGATCGTTGTCATCGGACGCGTCCAGACCGACCCCGAGCACCGCGAGACGCTCATTCGCGTGGCCCAGACCGTCGCCGCCGCCTCGCGCGCCGAGGCCGGCTGCATGGGCTACCGCTTCTATGAGGACACCGAGCAGGAGAACCGGTTCGTCGTGGTCGAGGAGTGGGTCAGCGACGAGGCGCTGCAGCAGCACTTCGCGACGCCCCACGTCGCGGAGTTCATGGCCGCGGTGCCCGCTGCGCTGACCGCGCCGCCCGACGTCCAGTTCCACACGATCGCGAGCTCGCGCAGCCTGGAGGACGTGGCGGGCAGCTGACGCGTGCGCTACTCCTCGTTCGGGGCGTAGCGGTGGTGGATGTCGAGCACGTTGCCGGCGGGGTCGAGGAAGATCGCCTGGTGGCAGACGCCGCTGTCGATCATCTCGCTGACGAACTCGACGCCCTGGGCCTCGAGATGCGCGCGGGTCGCCGCGACGTCGTCGACCTGGAAGGCGATCGACAGGCTGTGGGCGTCGAACTGCTGGCCGAACGCGGTCGGCTCCATGATCGCGATCGTCAGGTTGCCGGCCTGGAACTCGGCGCCCGGCATCTCGCCCCAGCGCTTGCCGGCCGGGAGGCCGAGGACGGTGCCGTAGAAACGGACCGAGGCCTCGAAGTCCTTGGCGGGGACGGCGACGAAGTCGACGCCGGTGATGAAGGAGGTGGGAGTCGTGGTCATGGACCCACGCTACGACACTCTCGACGCTGGATCGAACTCCGCGGACCAGCGCCGCCTACGATGTGCAACGTGGACCACGACACCCCTCGCATCAAGTTCTGCGGCCTGACCAACCTCGAGGACGCCCAGCTGGCGGCCGAGGCGGGTGCCTGGGCGCTCGGGATGATCCTGTGGGACGGCTCGCCGCGCCGCTGCGACCCGACCGAGGCGCAGCGGATCGTCACCGGCCTGCGCCGCGGCGGCCCGGAGTTCGTCGGCGTGTTCGTCAATCCGACGCTCGACGAGGTCGCGCGTGCCGCCGACGCGATCGGGCTGACGATGATCCAGTTGCACGGCGACGAGGGTCCCGCGTTCTGCGCCGAGGTCGCGCGCCGGACGGGCTGCCAGGTCATCAAGGCGATGCCGGTCGGCGGTAAGGCCGACATGCAGGCGATCGAGGCCTTCCACACCGACTTCCACCTACTCGACGCCTCACGGCCAGGCAAGCGCGGCGGAACGGGGGAGACGTTCGACTGGACGCTCGTCACGACGCGGCGCTCGAAGCTGCCGCTGATCCTCGGTGGCGGCCTGAACCCCGACAACGTCGCCGAGGCGATCGCCGCCACCCACCCGTTTGCGGTCGACGTCGCATCGGGAACCGAATCGACACCGGGCCACAAGGCTCCGCAGAAGCTGATCGCGTTCGCGCACGCGGTGCACGCCACCAACGAGGTCCCTGCATGATCGAATCGCTTCCCCATCGCTACGGGCCCTACGGCGGCCAGTACGTTCCCGAAACGCTGATGCCGGCGCTGGCCGAGCTCGAGCAGGCGTGGATGGACGCCTGGGGCGACGAGGCATTCAAGGGCGAGCTGGCCGAGCTGAGCCGTGATTTCTCGGGCCGCCCGACCCCGCTGTATCTGGCGCACCGCCTCAGCGAAGCCGCCGGCCGCGAGCTGTGGCTCAAGCGCGAGGACCTCATGCACACCGGCTCGCACAAGCTCAACAACGCGCTCGGCCAGGCCCTGCTCGCCAAGCGAATGGGCAAGCAGCGGATCATCGCCGAGACCGGCGCCGGCCAGCACGGCGTCGCCTCGGCGACCGCGTGCGCGCTGCTCGGGTTGGAGTGCATCGTCTACATGGGCGCCGAGGACGTCCGCCGCCAGGCGCCCAACGTGCAACGCATGGAGCTGCTCGGCGCCTCGGTCGTCGCGGTCGAGGCGGGCGCCCGGACGCTCAAGGAGGCGGTCAGTGAGGCGATCCGCGACTGGGTGCTCAACGTTGCCACGACCCACTACATCATCGGCTCGGCGGTCGGGCCGGCGCCCTACCCGGCGATTGTCCGCGCGCTGCAGCGCGTCATCGGCGACGAGACGCGCGCCGAGTTGCTCGAACGGGCCGGACGACTTCCTGACCGTGTGATCGCGTGCGTCGGCGGTGGCTCGAACTCGATCGGCATGTTCGCCGGTTTCGTCGACGACGCCGACGTCGAGCTGATCGGCGTCGAGGCGGCGGGCGACGGCATCGACACGTCGCGCCACGGCGCGCCGCTGACCGTCGGTGGCCCGCCCGGCATCCTCCACGGCTCGATGTCCGCCGTGCTGCAGAACGCCGACGGCCAGATCCTTGAGGCGCACTCGGTCTCCGCCGGCCTCGACTACCCGGGCTCGGGTCCCGAGCATGCGTGGCTGCGCGACAGCGGCCGTGCGCGCTACGTCGCGGTCACCGACGACGAGGCGCTGGCTGCGTATCGCACGGTCGCGGAGCTCGAAGGGATCATCCCGGCGCTCGAGACCGCCCACGCCTTCCATTTCACCCTTCAGCCGTCGCCGAGCGCGATCGACGTCCTGTGCCTGTCCGGCCGCGGCGACAAGGATCTCGCCGAGGTGCTGGCGCGCTCATGAACACCTCCGATCCGACCACGACGACCGGCATCCAGCGCATCGCCGACACGTTCGCCCAGAGCGAGAAGCGCGCGGCGCTGATGCCCTACCTGATGGGCGGCTACCCCGACCTCGACGCGTCCAAGGCGGTCGGCATCGCGTACGCCGACGGCGGCGCCGACCTGGTCGAGCTGGGAATCCCGTACTCCGACCCGCTCGCCGACGGACCGGTCATCCACGCCGCCGGCACCGCCGCGCTGGCCAATGGCACGACGACAAGCGACGTGCTCGGCCTCGCCGAAAGCCTCGCCGACCGTGTCGCCGTGGTGATCATGTGCTACGCCAATCTCGTCCTCATCCACGGCGCGCACACATTCGCCCAGCGGCTCGTCGACTCTGGCGTCAGTGGCCTGATCGTCCCCGATCTACCGCTCGAGGAGGCCGACGAGGTCCGTGCCGCGACCGACGCCGCCGGGGTCGCGCTGATCCCCCTCGTCGCCCCGACGACGACCGACGAACGGATGGCGCGGATCGGGCCGAAGGCTCGCGGCTTCCTCTACACCGTCTCGACTGTCGGCACAACCGGCGAGCGCGCGGTGCTGGCCGACACGCTCGGTGGCGTCGTCGAGCGCGCCCGCTCGCACACCGACGTCCCGGTCGCCGTCGGCTTCGGGATCGGAACCCCGGTCCAGGCTGTCGAGGCGGCGCGGGCCGGCGCCGACGGCGTGATCGTCGGCACGCGGCTCGTGCGCGCGGTGGCCGAGGGCGAGGACATCTGCGAGCTCGTCACGCAGTTCGCGCAGGCACTGCGCGAAGCGCCGGCCCCGTGAACCTGAACATCATCAACGGCGATGCCGCCGCTGCCGACCTCGCGGCGGCGCGCGACAGTCACACGCGGATCCTCGTCTGGCGCGACGTGCTGCACGAGGGCCCGGTCCCCGCGGTCGTCCCCGAGGAGCTCGCCCTCGTCCGCGCACGGTTCCTCGCCGATCAGGGATGGGCGGACTACGACGAGGCGCGGATCTCGTTCGCCGCGCGCGACGCCGAGGTCGCCGCGCTGGAGCCGTCGGACAAGGTCATCCTGTGGTTCGAGGACGACGTCTACGACCAGCTCCAGCTGATCCAGGTCCTCGATCGCCTGGCCGAGCACAACGGTCCGATCGATCTGATGGCGCTGCCCCGCGAGGGTCGCACGCCGCTGCTGCTGCGCCACGCGTCCGGGCGACCGCTCGGCGAGTCGGCGCTGGCCGTCGCGCGCCGTGCGTGGGCGGCGTTCACCGCTCCAGACCCGCACGCGCTGCAGGACCTTTGGCTGGCCGGGACGCCGGAGCTGCCTGACCTCGGTCCGGCGCTTGGACGCGCGCTCGAGGAGCTGCCGGCGTGCACCGACGGCCTATCGCGCACCGAGCGCCAGCTGCTGGGCCGCCTGCCGGCACCGCTGGCCGAGCTCGTCGCGCTGGACCCCGTGGCCGAGGAGCGCCCATTCGCCTCAGACGCGGTCCTCGAAAGCCGCCTGCGTGGCCTCTCAGAGTTGGCCGAAGGCGACTGGACCGGCTTTGAGTTGACCGATGCAGGGCGCGCCGTTCTGAGCGGCGAGCGCCGCAATGAGCAGATCGATCGCTGGCTCGGCGGCGTCCACCTGACCGGCCCGGAGCCGCGATTCTGGTGGGACCCCGACACCCGCCGCGTGGGATAGGATCAGCGGTCACATGGGCTTCATCGCAACCGCCACCGCCGCCTTCTGCACCTGGATCGTCCTCTGGTCCGTGGGCGCCAAGTCGTTTGACGCGTTCCTGCTCGCGATCCTGATCATCATCCTGGCCGCCGGCTGGCGCATCGTCTCGCCGAACCTGCCTGGCAATCGCGAGCACTGACCGCGCAGGCGAACGTCGTGCGTCTGCGCCGCGCCGACGCGCCCAACGCCTACAATCGCCGACTGGTCGTCTTGGGTCTCAACGGAGGATGTCCGCGTTGCGCACGCCTCGTGTCGGCGGGCGTCGCACTGCTCGTGCTGGCCGCGCTGGTGGCGGGCTGTGGCAGCTCGAAGTCCAAAGGCACCACGGTGCCAAGCGGGACGACGCTGACGATCTACTCGAGCCTGCCGTTCAACGGTCCCCGCCGTCAGGACGCGCTCGACGTCCGCGACGCCGAGCAGATGGCGCTGCGCGAGCACGGCGATCGGGTCGGCAGGTACACGATCCGCTACATCAGCCTCGACGACTCGACGGCCAAGAAGGGCGGCTGGGAGCCCGACGCGACGTCCTCCAACGCCCGTACCGCAGCGCAGGACCACACGACGATCGCCTACCTCGGCGACCTTGATTCGGGCGCGTCGGCGATCTCGATCCCGGTGACCAACGCGGTCGGGATCCTCCAGGTCTCGCCGACGAGCACCGCGGTCGGCCTGACCCAGGGGGGAGTCGGCGCCGACAAGGGCGAGCCCGACAAGTACTACCCGACGGCGATGCGCACGTTCGGACGGGTGATGCCGTCCGACACCGTCCAGGGCGCGGTGGTGGCCCAGTACATGGTCGACCAGGGCTGCACCGAGCTGTACATCCTCCACGACGCCGAGCTGTTCGACGGCGACGGGTTGGCCGAGGTCGTCGCCGGGACGGCTCCCGCGGCCGGCATCGAGGTGCTCGGCGAGGACGTCATCGAGCCCGACGCGACCGACGTCAGCAAGCAGGCGCTCGAGGTCAAGACATCGGGCGCCGACTGCGTGTTCTTCGGGTCGGTTGCCGCCGACCATGCCGCCGCAGCGATCGACGCGGTCCACAACGAGGTCCCCGACGCGAAGCTCTTCGCACCGGCCCAGCTCGCGACCGGCGACTTCGTCACGAGCCTCGCTCCCAGCACGCAGGCGGCCCTCTACCTGACCTCGCCCGCGCTGCCGCCCAGCCTGATGTCCGCGGGCGGGCGGCGCTTCGCGGCGGCGTTCGCGGCGGCCAACCACCACGCCCCGTCGGCCGACGCCGTCTTCGGCTACGAGGCGATGCAGGCCGTGCTGCAGTCGATCAAGACCGCAGGCTCCAAGGGCGCTCAGCACCAGGCGGTGATCGACGCGTTCCTCGCGCTGCGCAACCGCAACTCCGCACTCGGGACCTACTCGATCGACAAGCGTGGCGACACGTCACTGAACCAGTTCGCCGGCTACCGCGTCCGCGACGGCCGGCTCGTGTTCGACGAGGCGCTGCAACCCGGCTGATCAGCTCAGCGCGGTCTTCAGCGCCGCGTCGAGATCCTCGTGGGCGAACGTGAAGCCGTTGGCCAGCGCGCGGGTCGGCACCGCACGCTGGCCCTCGGTGACGATCTCGGCCATGTCGCCGTACAGCGCGCGGATGGCAAAGCCGGGAATCGGCGCGATCGTCGGGCGGTGCAACGCGCGCCCGAGCGCCTTGGAGAACTCGCGGTTGGTGACCGGCTCGGGCGCCGAGCCGTTGACGGGCCCGCGGTAGCGCTCGTCGTCGAGCGCCGCGAGGTAGAGCCCGACGAGATCGTCGGCGGCGATCCACGGCATGTACTGCTTGCCGCCCGCGACCGGGCCGCCGATGCCGAGCTTGAACGGCAGCAGCATCTTGGCCAGCGCGCCGCCGTCTGCGTCGAGGACGACGCCCGTACGGAGCGTCACGACACGCATTCCGAGCGTCTGGGCGATGTTCGCCTCGCGCTCCCAGGCCACACAGATCTCGGCGAGAAAGTCGCTGCCCGGGCCGGTGTCCTCATCGACGCTCTCGTCGCCGTGCCTGCCGTAGTAGCCGACCGCCGAGGAACTGACCAGGACCTTTGGCCCGCCCCCGTCGGCCGCGGCCTCGCGCAGCCCGGCGACGAGGTTGGCGGTGCCGGTCACGCGGCTGGCGAGGATCGCGTGGCGCGCGGTCTCGGTCCAGCGTTGCGCGACGGGCTCGCCGGCCAGGTGGACGACCGCGTCGGCCGTGGCCAGCGCCTGCACCGGCGCCGATCCGTGCAGTGGGTCCCACGCGACCGCGTCGACGGCGAGCGCGGCACGGGCCCGGTCCGGGTTGCGGGACAGCACGGTGGCGGTGTCCCCGCGCTCGCGCAGCGCACGGACCAGGCGCGTGCCGACCAGGCCGGTGGCGCCGGTGACGGTGATCTTCATGTCGCTCAGCTTGCCCGAAAACGTCGGGCGCGACGCTCAGGTGGTGCCGTGGACGCGGTCGGCGTCGATCGCCGCGAAGCCGATCGTGTTGGACTGCACCTCGGCGTCGCCGGACGCGCGCGCCTCGGCGGCGACCGCCTCGGCGACGGCCGGCGCGACATCGCGGTTGAAGACCGAGGGGATGATGTAGTCCTCGCGCAGCTCGGCCTCGGCGACGATCGAGGCGATCGCTCGCGCCGCCGCCATCTTCATCGGCTCGGTGATCTGCGGTGCGCGCACGTCGAGCGCGCCGCGGAAGATGCCCGGGAAGCAGAGCACGTTGTTGATCTGGTTGGGGTAGTCCGAGCGCCCGGTGGCCATCACCCGCACGAGCCCGGCCGCATCCTCGGGCGAGATCTCGGGGTTCGGGTTGGCCATCGCGAAGACGATCGCGTCGCGGTTCATCTTCTTGAGGCCGTCGCCGTCGATGACCCGTGCGCCGCTGAGTCCGACGAGCAGATCGGCGCCGTCGAGGACATCGTTCGGGGCGCCGTCGCGGTTCTCGTGGTTCGTTGACTCCGCATACCAGCGCTTGATCTGCGTCATCGAGCCGTCGAGGTAGTCGGCGCGCTTGGTGTGCAGCGAGCCCTGGGAGTCGCAGCCGATGATCGACGTCACGCCGGCGGCCATCAGGATCTTGGTCACCGCGACGCCCGCGGCGCCGAGGCCGATGACGACGACGTTCAGCGAGCCGATCGGCTTGTCGATCAGCGTGCACGCATTGAGCAGCGCGGCGAGGACGACGACGGCGGTGCCGTGCTGGTCGTCGTGGAATACCGGGATGTCGAGCGCCGCCTGGAGGCGATCCTCGATCTCGAAGCAGCGCGGGGCCGAGATGTCCTCGAGGTTGATGCCGCCGAAGCCCGGCGCGATCCGCATGACCGTCTCGACGATCTCGTCGGGGTCCTTGGTGTCAAGGCAGATCGGGAACGCGTCGACGCCGGCGAACTCCTTGAACAGCATCGCCTTGCCTTCCATCACCGGCATCGCGGCGCGCGGGCCGATGTCGCCGAGGCCGAGCACCGCGGTGCCGTCGGAGACGACGGCCACGGTGTTGCGCTTGATCGTGTACTGGAAGGCCTTCTCGGGGTCCTCGTGGATCGCGGCGCAGACCCGGGCGACGCCCGGGGTGTAGGCCATGGAGAGGTCATCGCGGGTCTTGACCGGCACGCGGTTGTGCATCTCGATCTTGCCCCCGAGGTGCAGCAGGAACGTGCGATCGGTCGCATCGATGACGCGCGCGGCGGGCAGCGCGTCGATCGCCTCGGTGATCTGATCCCAGTGGTCGGGATCGGCGGCGTCGATCGTGATGTCGCGTACGAGCATCTCCTGGTCGACCGACACGAGGTCGATCGCGCCGATGATGCCGCCGGCGTCACCGATCGCGCCGGCGACCAGTCCGAGCATGCCGGGCTGGTTGCCGATCTCGACACGGATCGTCAGGGAGTATTGGGCGGATGGGCTGGGCAAAGCGCGCGGGAGATTACTTCCGAACAGCGTCGACTAGGCTGCTCCCCAGTGGCGGCCGAGCACCAAGGACAGCCTGACGAGCTCTTCCTGATCGACGGCAACTCGCTCGCCTACCGCGCATTCTTCGCTCTGCCGGAGTCGATCGCGACGTCGACCGGGATGCCGACGAACGCGATCTTCGGGTTCGCGTCGATGCTCGTGAAGATCCTCACCGAGCACGGTGCCAAGCCGACGATCGTCGTCTGGGACGCCGGCTCGTCGGGCCGCAAGGAGCTCTACAGCGAGTACAAGGCGCAGCGTTCCTCGCGCCCCGATCTGCTCAAGCAGCAGTGGCCGCACCTCGAGGAGATCGTCGATGCGTTCGGCTACCGCAACATCTCGGTCGCCGGCTACGAGGCGGACGACGTGATCGCCTCGATCGCCGAGAAGGCGCGCAACGCCGGCATTCCGGTCGTGATCCTCACCGGCGACCGCGACGCGTTTCAGCTCATCGACCCCGACTCGCGCGTGCGGGTCATGGCCACCGCGCGCGGGATCACCGAGACCAAGACCTACGACCACCAGGCGGTGATCGACCGCTACGGCATCGCGCCCGAGCAGATCCCCGACTTCTACGGCCTCAAGGGCGACACCTCCGACAACATCCCCGGCGTCCCCGGGATCGGCGACAAGACGGCGGCCGAGCTGCTGCAGCGCTTCGGCGACCTCGACACCGTGCTCGCCTCGGTCGACGAGATCTCGGGCGCCAAGCGCAAGCAGAACCTCGTCGAGCACGCCGACAACGCGCGCATCTCGCGCCGGCTCGCGACGATGGTCCGTGACATCGAGGTCGACGTCGACCCGCAGACCGAGGTCGCACGTGAGCCCGACCGCAGCAAGCTGCGCGACGTCTTTCGCGAGTTCGAGCTGCGCGACCCGCTGCGCCGCCTCGAGGAGGCGCTGGGGACCGACGAGGCGGCGCCGGCGCCCGAGGCGTCGACGACCGTCGGCGCGAAGGTGCGCGAGGGGTCGGTCGGCGAGATCGCGAAGCTGCCCGACGGCGAGCTGCACATCGTCGTCGCGGCGCCCGAAGCACCCGAGGGCGTGCTGTTCGTCGACGCGTCGCACTGGCGCTTCGCCGCTTACGCCGGCGACGTCGTGCTCGTCGGCGAGTGCGAGGGCCCCGACGCGGTCGTCGACGCGTGCGGGCAGCGCGCCGTCATCGCCCATGACGCCAAGGCGCTCGACGTCGTCCCGCCCGGGCTGGCCCACGACACGATGCTCGGAGCGTTCCTGCTCGAGCCGGCACGGCGCGGCTTCCCGTTCGCCGAGTTGTGCGAGGAGCGCGGCTTCGCCTCGGATCTGAAGGACCCGCTGGCGGCCGACGCGGTGCTGATGGCCGCCCTCGCGGCATGGCAGCGCGAGCAGATCGAAGACCGCGGCCTGCAATCGCTGATGGCCGACGTCGAGCTGCCGCTCGTCGTCGTGCTGCGCGCGATGGAGGTCGAGGGCGTGCGCCTCAACACGGAGCGCCTCGACGCGATCACCACGCGCGTCCGCGAGGAGGTCGGGACGCTCGAACGTGAGATCTGGGATCTCACGGGCGAGGAGTTCGTCATCGCCTCGCCCCAGCAGCTCGGCCAGATCCTGTTCGAGAAGCTCGGCCTGTCGCGCAAGCGCCGCGGCAAGACGGGATTCTCGACCGACGCCCGCGTCCTCCAGGCGATCCGCGACGAGCACCCGGTGATCCCGAAGATCGAACGCTGGCGCGAGCTCAACCAGCTCGCCAAGACCTATCTCGACGTGCTGGGGCACCTGACCGACGCCCGCGACCGCATTCACACGACGTTCCTGCAGGCCGGCGCGCAGACCGGCCGCGTCGCCTCCAAGGATCCGAACATGCAGAACGTCCCGATCCGCACGCCGCTGGGCCGCGAGATCCGCGGCTGCTTCGAGGGCGAGGGCGACAACGTGCTGACCAGCGCCGACTACTCGCAGGTCGAGCTGCGAGTGCTCGCCCACGTCGCCGACGAGCCGGTGCTCAAGGAGATCTTCATCCGCAACGAGGACGTCCACACCGCGACGGCCTCGCAGGTCTTCCAGGTGACGCCCGAGGAGCTCGATGCGGGCATGCGCTCGAAGGCGAAGATGATCAACTACGGGATCGTCTACGGCCTCAGCGACTACGGCCTCGCCGAGCGGCTGAACATCCCGCGCGAGGAGGCCAAGACGTTCATCGACACCTACCTCGAGCGCTTCCCGCGCGTCGCCGCGTTCATGGCCGCGACGATCGAGCAGGCCAAGGAGCAGGGCTACGTGACCACGCTCTACGGGCGCCGGCGCCAGATCCCCGAGCTGCGAGCCCGCAACTACCAGGTGCGAACGCTCGGGGAACGCCTCGCCGTCAACACGGTGATCCAGGGCACGGCCGCCGACGTGATGAAGCTCGCGATGATCGCCGCGCACCGGGCGCTGGAGGCATCCGACCTCCAGACGCGGCTGATCCTGACCGTGCACGACGAGCTCCTGCTCGAGGGCCCGCCGGACGAGACCGAGGCCATTCACACGCTGATCGAGCGCGAGATGACGGCCCCGTGGCCGTACGACCCGCCGCTCGCCGTCGATGTCGGCAGCGGCGCGACGTGGCTCGCGGCGAAGTAGCGGTCACGGCCGGCTCGCTCAGCGCAAACGTGACCGCCGGCGGACCGTCCAGAACGCTGGACGCTCGCCTGTTGATTTCCGCCAAGCGCCCTCCGGTCAAGCACCAAAAGCCCTCTCACCAGCGTCGTCGCGCGACAAATTCCGACGAATTTCAGGCCCCTGCGAAGAAGCCCGAAAACGGGCGTCCACGAGGCTGGGAGAGGGGTTTCGGCGTGCTGCTGCGGCGCCCCCCTCGGCCACTGGACACCGACCTTTAGGCCGACGCCGTGTTGTAGACGAACGTACGACATGACCATCCCCGCTTTGTGCGCCATAGTGCCCGACCCCGGCGGCTCCCCACCGCGGCACATCAAGCGCTCAGGAGACCGTCATTCGCATCGTCATCGCATCGCTGTTCGCTTCGCTCGCACTCTGCGCGACGGCTCAGGCGAACGTCTGGACCCCGGCCCAGGCCACCAAGGCGATCAGCGTTGCCGACGCCCATTGGCCCGCCAGCCAGTGTGCCGGCCACGAGCGGCTGACATGGGTCACGTCGGCGCCGATGGAGGACTTCGCGGCGACGGCCTACCCCGAGCAGTGCGCGGTGACGATCGCGTGGAACGCGGTCGCCGCGGCCGACCCGTCGCCCGCCTTCCTGTGCACGGTGCTCGAGCACGAGTTCGGCCACCTGTCGGGTCTCGAGCACTCCAGCGACTCCAACAACGTCATGTTCGCGACGATCTGGAAGAACGCCCCCGACTGCGACACGGCGTTCCCGGGCGCGACGAAGCTGCGCCGTGCGGGAATTCCCAGTACGCACGCACATTCCCGTAAGGTCGCGGCGGCGACGCGCCGGCACCGGTGAGCCCCGACGGCCCACCCAAGCTTCCTCGAGTCGGTCGCGTACGGAGCTGACAGCGCGCGGCGGCGGCGTCCGGCCGCCGCGCGCCTCAGCGCCGCCTCGATCCACGGCGTCGACATCTTCAATCGCGCTGGCCTGCCAGACCACCGCACCGACGCCCTACGCCCTACGCCGTCGCCTGTGCGGCGTGGTGCACACAGCCGGACCTCGTAGCAGTTGCCCGACGACGCGCTCTCGTGGAGCAGCACGGTCAGACGGTCACCGGCGTCGGCGTGCCTTGCGCGAGCGCGTACGACGGCGGCGCGATGTCGAGGTAGTGGCGGAACGCCCAGCTGATGAAGCGCTGATGGTTCATCGCGGCAAGCGCCGCGGTCATCACGCGCGGCGAGCGGTTGACGAGGCTGACGATCGACTGCACGCGCCAAAGCCAATCGAATGACCAGCGGTGCTCGGCGCTGAACGCGCCGTATCGCGCCAGCGCCTGTTCGCGCGTCTGGCGGCCCTCGATGACCTGGCGCAGCTCGCGCCCGCAGGCGATCCCGAAGTACAGCGCGGTGCGGATTCCCTCGGCCGTCGTCGGCAGGCAGTGCCCGGCGCTGTCGCCGACGAAGAAGACGTCGCCCTCGGCCGCCGGGCGGATGCGGTGGGGGATCCAGTTGCCCTGGTAGCGGACCGCCGGAACGTCGAGCTCCGCGGCCAGGCGCACGGTCGGCTCCTTGACGTGATCGACCGGATCGAACGAGCCGACCCCGACGCGCAGCTCGTCGCCGGCCGGGAACGACCACGCGTAGCCCGCGCGCACGTAGGAGCGGTCGAGCCAGAGTTCCAGGTCCTCTCCGTTGCCCGACGGATGCACCTCGAGGCCGCGCGAGAGACGCGCCTCGGGCGGCTGGATCGCGGACTCCGACTCCGGCGCCAGCACACGGCGCCAGCCGAGCGCGTCGATGACGAGCGGCGCGCGGAGGTCGCCGCGATCGGTGTGGACGGTGTGAACCGGGCCGCGCGTGATGCCGTCGACCTTCGCGGTGTCGAACGCGGCGTCGCCCTGCGCGGCGAGCTGCTCGCACAGCGAGCGGTAGTCGAAGGTCGAGAACGTGAACGGCAGCTCCCAGCGAAACGTCCGGCGCGGGGTGTGCATCACGAGCTCGCCGAACGTCTGGCGAATCGAGTCCTCGAGGTCGAGATTGACCAGCCAGTCCGTCGGCGCGGCGCATGCGCTGGTCTGCTTCTCGCCGATCTCATAGCGGTCGATGACGAGCGTGCGTGCGTCGCTTGAGGCCAGCTCGCGGGCGATCGCCAGGCCGGCGAAGCTCGCGCCGCAGATGACGACGTCGTAGTCGCCGTCGATCGGTGTGCGCGCTGCGCCTCGCTTGGTGGCTCGAACCGGCATCGCGCCCATGATCCCAGGCCCGGGGCGCGGTCGGGGGAAGGTGGAGATGGTGACAACCCGCACGCGCTACCCTTCGCCGCACATGACAACCATCACCAACGAAGCCCCTGAAGCCAAAGTCGTCGAAGGATCCAACGGCTTGCTGCTTGAGATTGACGGGCAGATTGTTCCCAACTACGACGCCACCATGTCCTCCTTCGAGGAGGGTGAGGTCGTCTCCGGCATTGTCGTTCGCATCGACAACGACGAAGTCCTCGTCGACATCGGATACAAGAGCGAAGGGGTCATCCCCAACAACGAGCTCTCGATCCGCAAGTCCGTGGACCCGCACGACGAGGTCGAGCTCGGCGAAGAGGTCGACGCGCTTGTTCTGACCAAGGAGGATCAGGACGGCCGCCTGATCATGTCCAAGAAGCGCGCTCGCTTCGAGAAGGCATGGCGCTCGATCGAGGCCGCCGCCGAGTCCGGCAGCCCGGTCATCGGTACCGTCATCGAGGTCGTCAAGGGCGGTCTGATCGTGGACCTCGGCGTGCGTGGCTTCCTGCCCGCGTCGCTGGTCGACATCCGCCGCGTGCCAAACCTCGACGAGTACATGTCCACGCAGATCGAGTGCAAGGTCATCGAGCTCAACCGCTCGCGCAACAACGTCGTCCTGTCCCGGCGCGCCGTGCTCGAAGAGGAGCGCAAGGAGCAGCGTCAGGAGATCCTCGATCGCCTGCAGCCCGGACTCGTCGTCGAGGGCCAGATCTCGAACATCGTCGACTTCGGCGCGTTCGTCGACCTCAACGGCATCGACGGCCTGATCCACATCTCCGAGCTTTCGTGGTCGCACGTCAACCACCCGACCGAGGTGCTCGCGATCGGCGACACCGTGCAGGTCAAGGTGCTCGACATCGACCGCGAACGCCAGCGGATCTCGCTGGGTCTCAAGCAGACCCAGGAGGACCCGTGGCAGCGCGTGGTCGACACCTACAACGTCGGTGACGAGCTCGAGGGCGCGGTGACGAAGGTCGTCACGTTCGGCGCGTTCGTCGAGATTCTCGACGGCGTCGAGGGCCTGGTCCACATCTCGGAGCTTGCCCAGCACCACGTCGAGAACCCGCGCGAGGTCGTCCAGCCGGGCGACACGATCCGCGTCAAGGTGCTCGAGATCGACTCCGAGCGCCGCCGGCTGTCGCTGTCGGTCAAGCGCGTCGAGGGCCAGGTGCTCCCGCGCCGCACGCCCGAGGAGCTCGCGGCCGCCGGGATCATCCTCGAGGCCCCGTCCGACGAGGGCCTCAACGAGGAGGAGTACCTCCCGTCGACGATCGACGACAGCCTGACCGCGCCGGTCACCGAGGAGCCCGAGGCTGAGGCGGTTGCCGAGGTCGAGGCCGCCCCTGAGGTCGTGGCCGCTCCCGAGGCTGAGGCGGTTGCCGAGGTCGAGGCCGCCCCTGAGGTCGAGGGCGAGGCGGTCGCCGAGGTCGAGGCGGCGCCGGAGCCCGCCGCCGAGCCCGAGCCCGAGCCCGCCGCGGCGAGCGACGAGGCCTGACCTCCATCCCGAGCGTTCCGTTCGTAGGACTGACCGGCGGTATCGGCGCCGGGAAGTCCACTGCGCTCGCGGCGCTGGCAGAGCTCGGCGCCGCGACGCTTTCGACCGATCTCGTCGTTCACGAGCTCTACGGCGACATCGAGGTCCGCGACGCGGTCGTCGCGCGCTGGGGACCGCAGGTCGCGCCGGACGGTGTCGTCGATCGCGCGTCGATCGCGCGTCACGCGTTCGCCACGCAGGAGGACCGTTCGTGGCTCGAAGGGCTGCTTTGGCCGCGGGTCGGCGCTCGCGTCGCGCAATTCCGCGCCGAGGCACAGGCTCAGGACCCGCCGCCGGTGGCCGCGGTCGTCGAGACGCCGCTGCTCTTCGAGGCGGGAATGCACGAGATGTACGACGCCACGATCGCCGTCGTCGCTCACGAGACGCTGCGCTCGGCGCGCGCGGCGCAGCGCGGACACGAGGCGCTCGACGAGCGGTCGGCGCGCCAGCTGAGCCAGGACGAGAAGGCGCAGCGGGCGACGTTCGCGGTCGTCAATGACGGAACGACCGAGGATCTTCGCCGAGCCCTGTCGGACGTTCTTGCAAAGCTGACGGCGTGAGCTCGACGTCGCGTGCCGACATCGCCGGGCGCCGCGCGGAAGCGGCCCGCCGCCGAGCCGCGACGAGCCGCCGACGGCGTCTCGTCGCGTTGATCGTCGTCGCACTTGTGACCGCCGGGCTGGTCGTCGTGTACTTCCCGACGGTGCACCATGCGGTCGACGAGCTCGCGCTGCCGTTGCGCCACGACGACATCATTCGCCAGCAGGCCGCCGAGAAGAACCTCGATCCGGCGCTGATCGCCGGCGTCATCTACACCGAGTCGCGGTTTCGCGACCAGACGAGCTCGGCCGGCGCCCGCGGCCTGATGCAGATCACGCCCGACACGGCCAACTTCATCGAGCACATCTCCGGCGGCACGACGTTCACGCTCGCCGATCTCTCGACGCCGCAGGTCAACATCTCCTACGGTGCCTACTACCTGCGCTACCTCCTCGATCACTACAAGGGCGACAGGGACGCGGCGCTGGCCGCCTACAACGGCGGCATCACCAACGTCGATCACTGGATCGACGACGCGGGCGGCGGCCATCTCGCGCTCTCGGACATCCCGTTCGCCGAGACCCGGGCCTACGTTCGCAACGTCGAGTCGGCCGAGCGTCGCTACCGCGCCGCCTACCCGCACGAGCTGCGTCGCTGACGTCCGTTTGCGGACACGTCACAGACCGGCGAGTAGGGGATCGTCACGCCTCCATACGGGGTATCTCCTCGATCAGATGAACCCTTCGCTGCTCGTCTTGACAGACCCTTGTTCGGACAAGTAACAGAGACCGTCCATGTGCAGGGAAAGGACGGGAATGTCCCGATTTCGAGGGGTCTTGGCCGCGTTTGCGGCAGCTGCGATAGCGCTTGTCTGCGTGCCGGTCGCCTCAGCGGACGGGACGTACACCGTGCTGTCGTGCAGCGATCCCACAGGTGCGCTCAACGGCGCCGCGGGCTGGCTCATGACGCCGCCGGTGACGGGCGCCGGCCAGGCGCTGAACAGCTGCCAGAGCGGCGGCACGCTGAGCGCCGCCCTGATCGGGTCCCAGCCCGGCGGCGACTCGAGCGCGAGCTGGCAGTTCGCTGCCCCGCCGTCGACCCGCATCGTCCGCCTGACCGCCGCCCGCACGACGACCGGAGTGGTCCAGGGCACGACCCCCACCGACGTGCAGTACGTCCTCGCCACCGACACCGGCACGCTCGAGACGTGCGCGGTCACCGACACGTCGAGTTGCGTCGGAGATCTGACCGGCGTCATCGACAAGCAGGGGCTCAACGCCGGCACGGTCGGCTTCCGGGTCCTCTGCACGAACGTCGGATCGCTCTGCCTGCGTCCGCTGCGCGTCGACTTCAAGAGCCTCGCCGTCGGCCTCAGCGACCCGTCGCCGCCGACCGTCAGCAACACCAAGGTGCTCGATGACGGTGACGCCAGTGGCGTGCTGTCGGTCGCCTCGGACGCCGCCGACAGCGGCGGCGGTGTCTACCGCGCGCTGGTCAAGGTCGATGGCCTGCTGTTCCGTGCCCAGCCGCTGGCCGCGGCGCCGTGCGACGACGCCGTCCCGGCCGACGCCGATCCGTACGAGTTCACCCAGCCGGTTCCGTGCCCGCTGTCGATCCGCGGCGCGGCGGTCAAGGTCGACTACCGCGATCTCGGCAGCGGTCCGCACGCGGTCGAGATCGACGTCGAGGACGCGGCCGGCAACGCGACGCCGATCTACGGTCCGGTCGCGTTCCCGAAGCTCAACGTCGAGGTCCAATCCAACAAGCAGAAGTCGATCGACGCGATCGTCCACGGCCACCTGAAGATGTGGTTCGTCAAGTCGCACCTGCACGAGTACACCGCGCACTTCGGCACCCGGGTCGTGGCGCGTGGCCTGCTGACCGACCGCGCCGGCAAGGGCATCGAGGGCGCGCGGGTCGACGTCTTCCACATCCTGCGCAACGGCAAGCGGCGGCTGCTCAAGACCGGCCTCAAGTCGCGGGCCGGTGGCGCGCTGACGCTGATCATGCCGATGAACCTCGACACGCGGAAGATCGAGTTCGACTTCCGCGCGCTGCGTCCCGGCCCGACGACGAGCCTCCAGACGCTGAACCTCCACGTCATGCGCCGCGGGCAGCTGTACTTCCAGCCGCTGCACTGAAGCGCACGAGAGAACGCCGGACCGCGCTCGCGCGAGGCCGCGGCAGCTCGGCCCACCTAAACTCGGTGGCCGATGCCTGAGTTCGCCCTCGATCCGATCTTCACGCCGACCGCCGACCAGCCGCGAGCGATCGACGAGATCGTCGCCACGGTCACCGCGGGCGATCAGTACACGACGCTGCTCGGCGCGACCGGCACGGGCAAGACGATGACGATGGCCGCGACGATCGCGCGGCTGCGCAAGCCGGCGCTCGTGATGGCCCACAACAAGACGCTCGCGGCGCAGCTGTGCAACGAGTTCCGGATGTTCTTCCCGCACAACGCGGTCGAGTACTTCGTCAGCTACTACGACTACTACCAGCCGGAGGCCTACGTCCCCTCGAAGGACCTCTACATCGAGAAGGACTCGGCGATCAACCAGGAGATCGACCGGCTACGCCACGCCGCGACGGCGGCGCTGTTCGCCCGGCGCGACGTGATCATCGTCGCCTCGGTCTCGGCGATCTTCGGTATGGGCTCGCCCGACACCTATGACCGCAACGTCGTCGTGCTCAAGCGCGGCGAGGAGGTCGATCGCGACGCGCTGCTGCGCAAGCTCGTCTCGGTCCAGTACACGCGCAACGACACCGCCCTGGGCCGTGGCACGTTCCGGGTGCGCGGCGAGGCGTTGGAGGTCTTCCCGGCGTACGCCGAGTCGGCGTACCGCGCGACGTTCTTCGGCGACGAGGTCGAGCGTCTCCAGCACTTCGATCCGCTGACCGGCGAGCTGCTCGAGGACGGCATGGAGCACATCGCGATCTGGCCGGCGACGCACTACAACGTCAAGGACGGCTCGGTCGAGGCGGCGGTCGCCGAGATCGGCCGCGAGCTCAACGAGCGCACCGCCGAGCTCGAGGCCGACGGCAAGCTGCTCGAGGCTCATCGTCTGCGCCAGCGCACCCAGTACGACATGGAGATGCTGCGGGAGATGGGGTTCTGCAACGGCATCGAGAACTACTCGCGGATCCTCGACGGTCGCAACGCCGGCGATCGCCCGTACTGCCTGATCGATTACTTCCCCGACGACTTCGTCTGCTTCCTCGACGAGTCCCACCAGACCGTCCCGCAGATCGGCGGCATGTACGAGGGCGACCGCTCGCGTAAGCAGACGCTGATCGACTACGGCTTCCGGCTGCCGAGCGCGCTCGACAACCGCCCGCAGACGTTCGATGAGTTCCTGACCATCACGCCGCAGATCGTCTTCGTCTCGGCCACACCGGGCCACTACGAGCGCACCCACTCGGGCGCGATCGTCGAGCAGATCGTGCGACCGACCGGGATCGTTGATCCGAAGGTCGAGGTCCGCGAGACGCGAAACCAGATCGACGACCTGATGAACGAGATCCGCGTCCGCGTCGATCGATCCGAGCGAGCCCTGGTGACCACGCTGACGAAGAAGATGAGCGAGGACCTGACCGACTACCTGCTCGAGATGGGCTTCCGGGTGCGCTACCTGCACTCGGAGGTCGACACGCTGGAGCGCATCCAGATCATCCGCGACCTGCGCCTAGGGGAGTACGACGTGCTCGTCGGGGTCAACCTGCTGCGCGAGGGCCTGGATCTGCCTGAGGTCTCGCTCGTCGGCATCCTCGACGCCGACAAGGAAGGCTTCCTGCGCGGCGAGACGTCGCTCATCCAGACCATCGGCCGAGCGGCTCGCAACGTCGACGGCACGGTCCTGATGTACGCCGACAAGATGACCGCCGCGATGACCGCCGCGATCGGCGAGACCGATCGCCGGCGGGAGATCCAGCTCGCCTACAACGAGGAGCACGGGATCACCGCGGCGACGATCGTCAAGGGGATCAGCGATATCGCCGAGTTCCTGACCGCCGAGGGCAAGACGCCGAAGGGCCGGCGGCGCTCCGAGCGCAAGCGCGTCCAGGCCCAGGACATGTCGCTCAGCGACCTCGAGCGCACACTCGTCGAGCTCGAGGAAGAGATGATCGCCGCCGCCGAGGATCTGCGCTTCGAGTACGCCGCACGGCTGCGCGACGAGATCCGCGACCTGCGCCGCGACCTGCGCGATCTCGAGGCGGCCGGCGGCACCGCGGTGTGAGCGGCTTCACTCCGTCGGTGCTGTGTCCACGAGCTCGTGGAACATCACGGAGAAGCCTTCACGATCGTAGAAGCGCAGCGCCCCGGTGTTGGCGGCCAGTGCGGTGAGATGCAGCTGGTCGTAGCCCAGCGCACGGATCTCCTCTCGGACCCGCGCGAGCAGCGCGGCGCCGCAGCCGGCGCCACGCGCGGCCGGCGCCACCGACAGGCTCTCGAGCTGCGCGATGCGCCCAGGGCTCTTCCAGGTCGGCGAGTCGTGGGCGCCGGGGCGAACCATCGCATAGCCCGTCGCATCCTCACCGGCGCGCGCGACCAGCAGGAACGCACCCGTCGAACCCAGCCAACGCCGGTATTGGCCGGATCGGCGCGCCCAGGAATCCTCGTCGCCGCGAACCGGTCCACGCTCGGGCGCGATCATGTGGTGGTGGTCACGCATGGCCAGCCAAAGAGGGCGCACAGCGTCCAGAAGCTCGGCGCCGCCTCGGATGATCACGAACTCACTCAACGACGATCTCCGCGAGGCAGTCGCACTCCACGTACATTACGTCCCCGGCCGCGCTACGGTCCGGTGGTGAGTGTCACCGACACCACGCGCGCGTTGCTGGACTGGTATGCCCCGGCGGCTCGCGATCTGCCGTGGCGGCGGACCACGGATCCCTACGCGATCCTGGTCAGCGAGGTGATGCTCCAGCAGACCCAGGTGGTGAGGGTCGTGCCGCGCTACAACCGCTGGATGGAGGTGTGGCCGACGGTTGAGGCATTGGCCGCGGCGTCGCTCGCCGACGTGCTGCGCGAGTGGGTCGGACTCGGCTACAACCGCCGCGCGCTGGCGCTACGCGAGGCGTGCGTGGTCGTCGCGCGCGACGGTTGGCCCGACGATCTGACGGTGCTGCCCGGGGTCGGGCCGTACACCGCGGCGGCGGTCGGTTCGTTTGCGTTTGGCCGCCACGTCGTCGCGCTGGACACCAACGCGCGACGGGTCTTCGCTCGGCTCGGGGTCTCGCTGGAGCCGCCGGCGGGCGAGGCGGCGGTGTTCAACCAGGCGACGATGGAGCTCGGCGCGATGGTCTGCACGGCGCGGCGCGCACGCTGCGACAAGTGCCCGCTGCAGGCGCATTGTGATGGGCCCGGCGCACCGGCGGCGGTCACTCCGGGTCGGACAAAGGCGCCGCGTTTCGAGGACACAGACCGCTTCGTACGGGGCCGCGTGGTCGCCGCACTGTCGAGTGGAGCGCCGTTGCCGGACGTCGGAGCGGAGCGCCTGCACCGGGCGATTACGGGTCTGCAACGCGACGGTCTTGTCGTCCTTGTGGGTTCGACGCCACGGCTAGCCGCGTGATGGCTTAGTCTGCCCGGATGGCCCTCGACCGTATGAACATTGAGAAGCGCGATTTCCCGATCGGCCGCCGCGGCTACGAGCCCGAGGCCGTCGATGCCCACCTTGCCGTGGTTGCTGTCGAAGTTGAGGCGCTGAAGCGCCAGCTCGACACCGCCGGCGCCCCGCCCCCGGTGCAGAGCGCCGATGCGCCTGCCCCCGTGGCAGCCGCGCCCGTCTCACTCGCCGCCGCTGCGAGCGAGCAGGTCCGCACGATCGTCGAAGCCGCCGAGAACAGCGCGGCCGACATCGAGCGCGTCGCGGAGGCCGATGCCGCGACGACGCGCGCCGAAGCCGCCGCCGACGCGGAGCAGACGCGCCAGGACGCGGTCACCCGCAGCCAGGAGCACGTCTCCAAGGTCAGCGAGGGCACGGCACTGATGCTTCAGCGCGTCGACGCGATGGAGGCCGAGCTCGCCGCGCTCGTCGAGAGCCTGCGCACCGGCGCAGCGCGCCTCAACGCCGACCTCGCGTTGCTACACGGCAACATGGGCGAGCTGTACGGCGCCGCGTCACCGGTCGCCGCGGCGGCCGAGGCGCCCGTCGAGGCATGGACCGCCGAGCCGGCGCCGGTCGAGGCTCCGGCCTACGTCGAGGAGCCCGTCGCGGAAACGCCGACCTGGGGCGCCGAGCCGGTGGTCGAGGCACCCGCGTACGTCGAGGAGCCGCCCGCCGCCGAGACGCCCGAGTGGACGATCGATCCGCCGGCCGAGGCGGCCGTCGCCGAGCCCGAGACCCCGGCCTGGACCCCTGAGCCTGTCGCGGAGGCTGCTCCCGAAGCGGCCCCGGAGCCCTCGGCCTGGGGGAACACCGTGCCGGCCGAGGGTGCCGTCCCCGTCGCCGAGCCGGAGGCCGAGCCTGTCTCGCAATGGGGCAACTCCGCCGCCGCCGTGCCCGAGGCGACGCCCGGGTACTCCGAGCTTGCGGCCGAGACGACGCCCGAAGCCGTCCCCGACCCGGCGCCCGCCGCGCCGGTCACCGGAGCCGACGTCGAGGGCGCCCGCCTGATCGCCCTGAACATGGCGCTCAATGGCCAGCCGCGCGAGGAGACCGATCGTTACCTGGCCGAGAACTTCGACCTCGCCGATCGCACGACCCTGCTCGACGAGGTCTATTCGACGCTCGATTCGTAGTTCGTTCGCCGCGTGGCGGCGGGCTCGGAACAGCGCATCGAGGGAAGGGCTGAGAGGCCGGGGGAGCGTTGCGTGCGACGCTACCTGCGCTTATTCGCCGGCAGCGTCGCACGCAACTCCAAACCCGCCCGAAGGGGCGCCCCGGCGCCCCTTCCTACCTCTCCCTCGGTACAGGCTGTTTCGACCCTCAGCCGGCGGCGTCAGCGCCCTCGCCGCGCCGCCAGCCAGTAGTGCCCCTGCGGCGCCACCAGCACGCTTGCCCCGACCAGCCGCGCCAGCTGCCACGCCGTCCCCTTGACCCGGGACTCATAGGGCGCGGTCGGCTGGAAGAACCGCCGCGTCTCGTCGAAACCCGCCCGACGCAGATCCCCGCGCAGTCCGCGCAGGGTCAACCCGCGCTCGGACCAGCCGAGCTCACGCGTGGTCGCGCGGGCAGCCGGGGACAGCCGGTGCAGCCACGTCGGCTCGCCCAACAGCAGCCAGCCGCCGGGGCGCAGCCGCCGGGCGATGCCGTCGAGAGCTGCGGCCTGGCCCAGCGAGTGGTGCAGCGCGTCGAAGACGAGCACGACGTCGGCCGCGTCCCCATCCGGCAGCGCGTCCATGTCGGCGACCTCGAAACGCGCGGTCGAGCCCCAGCGCTCGGCGCGCTCGCGGCACAGTTTGACGTTGGCGGGTACGAGGTCATAGCCGAGCACGTCGTAGCCGGACTCGGCGAGAAACAGTGTCGTCCAGCCCGAGCCGCAGCCAACATCGAGGACCCGCGCCCCGGTCGGCGCGTCGACCTTGGCGAGCATCTGCGCGATCGTCGCCCACTCGACGAAGTGCGCCGGGTCCCAGCCGAACGGCTTCGACGCCTCGTGGGCCATGAACTCCGGCGTGCGGCTGGCGACCTCGGCCTGCTTGTGCGTCTCACTCACGGCGCGCGACGCTACCAGCGCTCGCATTTCCGCTGCACACGGGAACATCTGTTCGCCTCTGTAAAATGCGGTCCCATGCCGCCGCACAACTCCATCGTTGTCTCGGGCGCTCGCGAACACAACCTCAAGGACATCACCCTCACGCTCCCGCGTGACGCGCTGGTCGTGCTCACGGGGCTGTCGGGATCGGGGAAGTCGTCGCTCGCGTTCGACACGATTTATGCCGAAGGACAGCGCCGCTACGTCGAGTCGCTGAGTTCCTACGCGCGCCAGTTCCTGGGCCAGATGGACAAGCCCGATGTCGACTCGATCGAGGGGCTGTCACCGGCAATCTCGATCGACCAGAAGACGACGTCACGCAACCCGCGCTCGACCGTCGGCACGGTCACCGAGATCTACGACTACCTCCGCCTCCTGTGGGCGCGGATCGGCCACCCGCACTGCCACATCTGCGGCAAGCCGATCGCCGGCCAGTCGGCCGAGCAGATCATCGACCAGGTTATGGGGCTGCCCGAGGGCGCGCGCTTCATGGTCCTCGCGCCGATCGTCCGCGGGCGCAAGGGTGAGTACGGCAAGCTGTTCGAGGAACTGCGAGCCGAGGGCTTCGCGCGCGTCGAGGTCAACGGCGAGCTGCGGATGCTCGAGGACGAGATCGTGCTCGACAAGAAGTTCAAGCACGACGTCGCCGTCGTCGTCGATCGCCTCGTGATGCGCGAGGATCTACGCAAGCGCCTCGCCGACTCGATCGAGACCGCGGTCGCACTCGCTGACGGGATGGTGGAGATCGAGACGCTGTCGCGCGACGAAGCCGAGAGGGGCGAGCGGACCCTGTACTCCGAGAAGTTCGCCTGCATCGACCACGGGCCGGTGATCCCCGAGCTGGAGCCGCGGATCTTCTCGTTCAACGCGCCGCACGGGGCGTGCGAGCGCTGCACCGGGCTCGGCCACATGATGGAGATCGACCCGGATCTCGTCGTCCCCGATGGCTCGCTGTCGGTCGGTGAGGGCGCGCTGGCGCCGTGGGCCAACAGCGCCTCGGCTTACTACGAGCAGATGATCCAGGCGCTCGCCGAGCGCTACGACGTCGACCTCGAGTTGTCATGGGACGACCTGCCGCCGGAGCACAAGGATCTGTTCCTCTACGGGACCGAGGGCGAGCGCGTCCAGGTCTCCTACCGCAACCGCTACGGGCGCCAGCGCTCGTATGGCGCGAAGTTCGAAGGGGTCGTCTCGTCGCTCGAGCGCCGCTACCGCGAGACCGACTCGGAATGGTCGCGGGAGAAGATCGAGGAGTACATGTCGCTCGTGCCATGCCCGTCGTGCAAGGGCTCGCGGTTGCGGCCCGAGTCGCGCGCGGTGCTCGTCGGCGGCGTGGCGATCCATGAATTCACGGCGCTGTCGGTGCGCCGCGCGCTGACCTGGATCGACGACGTCGAGCTGACCGACCGCGAGCGCGAGATCGCGCGACTGATCCTGCGCGAGATCTCCGAGCGGCTGCGTTTCCTCGAGAACGTTGGCATCGGCTATCTGTCGATGGACCGTGCCGCCGCGACGCTGTCGGGTGGCGAGGCCCAGCGCATCCGGCTCGCCACGCAGATCGGTTCGGCGCTCGTCGGCGTGCTCTACGTGCTCGACGAGCCGTCGATCGGCCTGCATCAGCGCGACAACTCACGCCTGATCACGACGCTCGAGCGGCTTCGCGATCTCGGCAACAGCGTGATCGTCGTCGAGCACGACGAGCAGACGATGCGTGCGGCCGATCATCTCGTCGACCTTGGGCCGGGCGCGGGTGAGCACGGCGGCCGGATCGTCGCCTCGGGCACTGCGGCCGAGGTCGAGCAGGTCGCCGAGTCGCTGACCGGGCAGTTTCTGGCGGGCACGCGGACGATCGAGGTGCCGGCCAAGCGGCGCAAGCCCGATGGGTACGTGGAGATCCGCGGGGCGTCGCAGCACAACTTGAAGAAGCTCGACGTCAAGGTCCCGCTCGGCGTGATGACGTGCGTGACCGGCGTCTCGGGCTCGGGCAAGTCGACGCTCGTCAACGAGGTCCTGTTCAAGGCGGTCGCCAACCGGCTGCACCGCGCGCGCTCGCGGCCGGGCTCGCATCTTGCGGTGCTGGGGCTCGACCGCCTCGACAAGATCATCCAGGTCGACCAGTCGCCGATCGGACGCACGCCGCGCTCGAACCCCGCGACGTACACCGGTCTGTTCGACGTCATCCGTGACCTGTTCTCCAAGACGCCCGAGGCGCGGACGCGGGGCTACAAGCCCGGGCGCTTCTCGTTCAATGTCAAGGGTGGGCGCTGCGAGGTCTGCCGTGGCGACGGGCAGATCAAGATCGAGATGCACTTCCTGCCCGACGTCTACGTCCAGTGCGAGCAGTGCGACGGCAAGCGCTACAACCGCGAGACGCTGAACATCCGCTTCAAGGGCAAGACGATCGCCGACGTGCTGCACATGCCGGTCGAGGAGGCGGTTGTGTTCTTCGAGCACATCCCGAAGATCCGCCGGCGCCTCGAGACGCTCAACGCGGTCGGCCTCGGCTACATACGCCTCGGCCAGCCGGCGACGACGCTCTCCGGGGGCGAGGCCCAGCGCGTGAAGCTGGCGACCGAACTCTCGAAGGTCGCGACCGGGTCGACGCTCTACATCCTCGACGAGCCGACGACCGGCCTGCACTTCGCCGACGTTCAGCGGTTGCTCGAGGTGCTGCACCGTCTCGTGGATCAGGGCAACAGCGTCGTCGTCATCGAGCACAACCTCGACGTCATCAAGACGGCCGACCAGCTGATCGACATGGGCCCCGAAGGTGGCGACGAGGGTGGCCAGATCGTGGCGCTCGGAACGCCCGAGGAGGTCGCTGGGACACCCGGATCGCATACCGGCGAGTTCCTCGCCGCACTGGTCGAGCCGGCGGCGCCGAAGGCACGCCGGACGCGCAGGCGCGCGCCCGCGGCTGCATAGGCACGGTCGCCCAAACCACCGTCGAGACCAGTATCAGGGCGCCTGATACCGGGGGCGATCGCGCGGACGGATGTACGACTACGCAGCGCCGACCGTTACGGCTAGCGTCGTGTGGTCAGGGTTCGGAGCCGCCTACTGGCACCTCCGGCCCGGTGTGCGTCGAACACTCCCTTGATGGGGAGGGCGCGGGCGCGGTGGCTCGGGGCAGCCGCCGCGCCTCCGCCCGACGCCCTCCGTCTAGTCGACGCTGCTGCCGCCGCCGTCGCTGCTGCTGCTGTCGTGCGAGTGGTCGCCCCCGGAGCTGTGGCTGCCGTCGCCGGAGCCGTCGCCTCCGCTCGTCGGGGCGGTCGGTGGTGCGACGTTCTCGGTACCGACCAGCGGCGCGGGCGGTGGCGTCATGGGAGTGGCGCCGGCTCCCTTGCCCCCGTCGTCGCCCGAGCCGGAGTCGGAGCCCGACCCTGAGCTCGAGGAGCCCGAACCGGAGCTCGAGGAGCCCGAGCCGGACGAGTCGTCGCCTGAGCCCTTGGAGTGGTGACCGGGGCGGACGGTCGGGCCCCCGGAACCGCCGCCGCCGTTGCTGTCCGGACCGTTGTGACTACCGCCGCTGTTGCCGCTGACGCCTGAACTCGATCCGGAGGATGTCGAGCTTCCGGATCCGTCGCCCGTGTGACTGTCGTTGCTCGACGTGCCCGACGATCCCGAGGCGCTGGAATGGTGGTCCGCGGATGCCCTGTGGTGCTTGACAGAGTTCGTGCCGCGTCCGTGGGTGCCCGTGGTGGCCGAATCGTCGCTGCCCCGGCGCGACGAGGCCGCGGGGAGGGCAGCGACCGCCGTGCCGGCAGCCGCTGCCGCCGGGGGAGCGAGCGTCGCGGCCTCGGCGTGACGCACACTCAGCGGCGATGCGACGTGCGCTTGGGGCACCAGATGGTGGCGATGGCGGGTGTGTTCGGCGTGGATGGCGCCGCCGGCCAGCGCTCCCACGGCCAGGGCGCCGACGCCGACCTTGGTGGCCACAGCGCCGAGCCCCGTGCCGACCGCGACCTCGCTTGCTCGCGCCGCGCCGGACTCCGCCACGCCGGAGCTCGAGACGACGTCCATCAACCGCACGAGCAGCGGGTATGGCGTGATCGCGGTCATCGCCGTACGCACCGCCGTCCGCGCGCGGTGCAGGTGTTGGCGCGCTCCTCCGACGCTCACGCCCAGCGCGACGGCGATCTCCTCGTGCGAGCGGCCTTCGATCTCCCGCAGCACGAGCGCGTCACGCTGGGGCTCGGGCAGTGCGCTGATCGCGGCCAGCGTCGCGCGCAGATGCTCGCGGTCGGCCACGGTGTCTTCGAGGCTCGCCGGGTCGGCGCGCTCACTGCTCAGGACGTCGGTCTCTCGCGCGCCGCGCAGCGTGTTCAGCGACACGTTGTGGGCGATGCGGTAGAGCCAGGGACGGAGGTCGATGTCGCGGTCGTCTTTGAGCATGGTGGTGTGGGCGTTGAGCAGCGCCTGCTGCACGGCATCCTCGGCGCGCGCCGCCCCGAGCAGGCGGGTGCAATAGCGCACCAGCGCTCCCCGGTAGCGGTCGACGATTGTCGTGAACGCGGGGTCATGGCCGTCTCGGGCGAGCACAACCAGACGCGCATCGCTCTGAAGGCGCAGGAGCGACGCACCGGCAAGGCGGATCGGCTGATGGAGCAAGCGGGGCTGCATAACCTCTGTGGTCGACTGTATGGGGAATTCCGTTGGTACGGCTGCGGAGCCGGACGGACGGACATCCGTCCGGCTCCGCGCTGGGCTCTACTTGATGAGCTCGATTTCCTTGAACACCGCTCCGGCCGAGGTGATCTTCAGCTCGGCGGAATGAACAACGGCGCCGACGGTGAGGTCCGCCGTCGTACACATCGAGGCCTGGTTGCCCGCGTTGTTGTCATCGCCCTCGTTGTCGTCGTCGCCCTGACCGTTGTCGTCGCCGTGGCCCTGGTGGCTTCCGGTCGAGCCGCTCGGGCTCACCGGGGTCGTGGAGACCTGAATCGGGCCGCCACCGTCGTCGCCGCCGTGATCACGCACGGTTGCGGGTGTCGGCGGTGTGGTCGGCGTGGTCGACACCACCGGCGCGGTCTCGCACTTGATCTCTGTGTCGGCGGTGACCTGACCGGTCTCGATCGTCCCGTCGGTGAGCTTGATGACGAGCACCGCGGGGGCGGTCGCCGTGGCAGCTGTGAAGCTCGAAACCGTCGCGGCGGCGTCGTGGTTGTCCTTGACTCCGTTGTGGTTGTGGTCCTCGGAGCCGTCGGGGACGCCGTTGTGGTTGGTGTCTGCGTTCTTGGGGTTCGTGTTGTCGACGAACTCGCTGACGTTGGACACCGAGTCGCTGTCGGCGTCGGCCAGGGCGTTGGCCTTCGTCAGCGTGAAGTGGTAGCGGTGCTCCCAGCGCGCGAGCTTGCGCGCGTGGCTGATCTTGTTGCTCGAGTGCCTGGCCAGCGCGATCGGCGCAACCGCGAAGGCGGTGGCGGCGAGGATCGCAAAGACCATGGTGAGGCGCTTCATGTGTGTCTCCCTGCATTGTGGGGCTGCATCACCCCTGCAACACGCCCGGTGCGCGAACATCACACGATGAATCGCCGTCTCGCGAAGCTGTGGTGGCAGAAGCGGCGCTGGTATGAGCGCAACGGGCGCCTGTTGAACCGCCTGCGCCTGTCGCTCGAGTTGGCCCGGCGCGGCGCCTACGCGCGCTGGCCGGTGTACGGCAACGTGCTCGAGGCCCTGCGTGAGGGGCGCTTGGAGATAGGCGAGGGGACGTTGCTCGAGCCCGGCGTGTGGATCACCGCGCCCGACGACGCGCGCGTGCGCATCGGCGAGGGCTGCTTTCTCAACCTCGGCGTGATGGTCGCCTCGGTGAACCTGGTCGAGATCGGCGACCACTGCATGTTCGCCAACGGCTGCTTCATCAGCGACGGCAGCCACCGCTTCGACGACCCCGACAAGCCGGTGACTTGGCAGGGCTTCACGACCAAGGGCCCAACCCGCGTCGGCGACAACGTCTGGTGCGGGGTCAACGTCGTCATCACGAGCGGCGTGACGATCGGCGAGCGCTGCGTGATCGCCGCCAACAGCGTCGTCACCCGTGACCTGCCACCGTACTCGATCGCCGCCGGTGCGCCGGCGCGGGTCGTGCGCGACTGGCGTGACGAGTCGCCGGCGGCTACTTCGTCGTGATCACGGTGATCGCGTAGATGACGGCGCCGACCGTCGCCGCGCCGCCGAGCACCGCGACGAGGCCGAAGCCGCCCATCGCCACGTGGTTGGCGCTGCGCCGCGCATCCTGCGCGCGGGCCGCGCCGTGCACGGCGATCGCGAAGATCAGGATCACGAGGAAGCCCGCCACCGCCGCGGTCCACACGGCCTGCCACAGCGCCGACCAGTCGACGACGGTCGCAATCACGTCTTCGCTGCCTCGAGGCCACCGCCGCCCTGCAGCCGGCGGGCGAACAGCGCCACGACGCCAACGACGATCAGCGCGCTGACGACGACCGGGCCGGTCGCGCCCTGGCCGAAGAGGTCGGTGATGCCGTAGACGATCGCGCCGATCAGCGCCGCGGCCGGGAGCGTCAGAACCCAGGCCACGGCCATGTTGCCCGCGACGCCCCAGCGCACGGCCGAGACGCGCTTGGCCGCGCCGGCGCCCATCACGCCGCCCGAGATCACGTGCGTCGTCGAGAGCGGGAAGCCGGCGTGCGACGCCGCGAGGATCACCGCTGCGCCGGAGCTCTGGGCCGAGAAGCCCTGGGCCGGATCCATCTTGATGATCCGGCTGCCCATCGTGCGGATGATCCGCCAGCCGCCGGTGTAGGTGCCGAGCGCGATCGCGGTCGCCGACGTGAACACGACCCATTGCGGGACCACGAAGTCATTCGGGTTGATATTGCCGTGGGCGACGAGCGCGAGCGTGATGACGCCCATCGTCTTCTGGGCGTCGTTCGTCCCGTGCGCGAGCGCGAGCAGGCCGCCCGAGAACAGCTGGCCGAGGCGGAACCCGCGCCTGACCACGCCCGGGCGCTGCCCGCCGACGATGTTGTAGATGACGAGAATCCCGACCGCGGCGACCGCGAACGCGAGCACCGGCGAGACCAGCGCCGGGACGATGACCTTGCCGACGAGCCCGCCGACAAGGATCGAGCTCACGCCGTTGGCGGCGATCATCGCGCCGACCAGGCCGCCGATCAGCGCGTGCGAGGAACTCGACGGCAGGCCGAAGTACCAGGTGGCGAGATTCCACGCGATCGCGCCGATCAGGGCCGCGAAGACGACGGTCATCGTGATCTCGTCGGTGTTGACGATGTCCTTGCCGATCGTCGCCGCGACCTTGAGCGACAGGAACGCGCCGACGAAGTTGAGGATCGCGGCGATGGCGATCGCGAGCTTCGGCGGCAGCGCACGGGTCGAGATCGACGTCGCCACGACGTTGGCGGTGTCGTGGAAGCCGTTGGTGAAGTCGAAGGCCAGCGCCGTGACCACGACGATGACGAGGATCAGATCGCCGCTCACGCGTTCTTGATGACGATGCCCTCGAGGATGTTCGCCACCTTCTCCGTTGCGTCGATCGCCGCCTCGAGGCGGTCGTAGATGTCCTTCCAGCGGATCACGACCATCGGGTCGATCCCGCCGTCGAACAGCGCTGCGACCGCCTCGCGCGAGATGCGATCGCCGTCGTTCTCCAGGCGGTTGATCTCGATCGTGTGGACGCTGATGTCCCGGAAGCCGCGCAGCAGCGGCATCGCCTCGGCGATCTGGCGTGCGGCGAGCAGCAGCACGTCGGTCAGGCGCTGGGCCTGCTCCATCGGCGCCTCGATCTTGTACAGCACGAGGTAGTCGGCGGCCTCCTCGATGAAGTCGACGATGTCGTCGAGCGCCGAGGCGAGCACGAGGATGTCCTCGCGGTCGATCGGCGTGACGAACGTCGAGTTGAGCTTGCGCATGAGGTCGTGCGTGATGCGGTCGCCCTCGTGCTCGCACGCGAACACCTCCTGGACGAGCTCGGCGTTGTCCGGCCAGCCCCGGAAGAGCTGATCGAGCAGGTCCGCCGAGCGCACGATGTTCGTGCCGGCCTCCTCGAACAGGTCGAAGAACTCCCGGTCGCCGGACCCGAACACCGCTGAGAGCCTCGCCATCGGGCGCGACTCTAGCGTGTGAAAACGATGTGAAAGCCGCTGACCGTCTACGCGAGCGCCGTGTGCAGGGCCGCGAGCTCCTCAGCGTCGATCGAGTAGCCGTGCTGGGGCTCGGGGAACTGTCGCGCGCGGACGTCGGCCGCGTACGCGCTCACACCCGCGACCATCTCGTCGAGCATCGTCGCGTAGCGCTTGACGAAGCGGGCGCCGATGCCCTCGCGGATGCCGAGCAGGTCGTGGAAGACGAGCACCTGGCCGTCGGTGTCGGGGCCGGCGCCGATCCCGATCACCGGGATCGTCATCGACGGCATGATCGCGGTCGCGACCGCGCTCGGGATCGCCTCGAAGACGACCGAGAAGCAGCCCGCCGCCTGGAGTGCCAGCGCCTCACGGGCGACGCGGACCGCCTCCTCGCCGCTGCGGGCCTGGGCCTTGTAGCCGCCCAGCGCGGTCGAGGTCTGCGGCGTCAGGCCGACGTGACCCATGACCGGGATGCCGGCGCTGACGATCGCCCGCGCGCGAGCGACGGAGGTCTCGCCGCCACCCTCGAGCTTGACCGCATCGCAGCCCGCCTCCTTGACGAAGCGCACCGCGGTGGTGACCGCCTGCTCGTCGGAGATCTCGTAGGAGCCGAACGGCAGATCGCCGACCATGAACGGGTTGCGCAGCCCGCGGCGCACGGCGCGGGCGAGCATCAGCAGCTCGTCGATGGTGACGGCGACGGTCGACGGGTAGCCGAGCACGGTCATCGCGCCGCTGTCGCCGACGAGCACCATGTCGACGCCGGCCCTCTCGGCCGCCAGCGCGCTGGGGTAGTCGTACGCGGTGACCATGACGATCGCCTCACCGCGGCGCTTGAGATCGTTGAGGCGCGGCAGCGTCATCGGCAACTGCGCCGCGTCGCTGGGGACCTGGATGTCGGGCATCGTGGACATGGTGTGGCGGCTCCTTGATGGTTGACGCCCTCAGCTGAAGAGGGTCGCCACCTCGTTGTCGGACGTGGGGGAGACGATCGTGTTGTCGATCAGGCGCGTGTCGCCGACGCGCGCCGCGATGGCGACGAGCGTGTCAGCGGTCAGCGTCTGGACGGGCTGAAGGTCGGTCGGGCGCACGAGCGCCACGTACTCCGGCGTGACGCCGCGCTGCGCCATCGCGGTGCGCGCGGCGTCGCCGATCACGCGGGCGTCGCGCTCACCGGCGGCGACCGCCCGCCGCGCGGCGTCGAGCCCGGCGCTCAGCGCCAGCGCCTGGGTGCGCTTCTCGCCGACCAGGCGCACGTTGCGGCTCGACAGCGCCAGGCCGTCGGGCTCGCGGACCGTCGGGACGATCTCGATCCGGGTCGGGATGTCGAGATCGCCGACGATCTTGGAGATCACGAGCGCCTGCTGGGCGTCCTTCTGACCGAAGTAGGCGACGTCGGGGCCGGCCATGTTCAGCAGCTTGGTCACGACGGTCGCGACGCCGCGGAAGTGCGCGGGGCCGCGCTCGGCGCCCTCGAGCGTCTCGGTCAGCGGGCCCTCGACGACGACCGATGTCGCAAAACCCGGGCGGGTAGACCTCGTCACTGGCCGGGCAGAAGAGGACGTCGGCGCCGGCTTCCTGCGCCAGCAGCGGCGTCGCGGGCCTCGTCGCGCGGGTAGGCCTCGAGGTCGGCGATCTCGTTGAACTGCGACGGGTTGACGAACAGCGTGACGACGACGACGTCGCAGTCGGCGCGGGCGCGGCGGATCAGCGCGAGGTGGCCGTCGTGCAGCGCGCCCATCGTCGGCACGAGGCCGATCGTCTGACCGGCGCGGCGCGGCGCGGCGAGGGCGGCGCGCAGCCGGGCGACGGTGCGCACGCGTCTCATGGCGCCACCGCCTCGGCGATCGCGAGGCGGCGCGTGATGGCCGTGAGCTCGTCGAACAGGCCGAGCAGCTCGGGCGTTCGCTGGGCGATCGCGGCCCGCTGAGCCGCGACGGTCTGCTCGTCGCCGCGAGCGATCGGGCCGGTCAGCGCGGCGTGGGCGCCCGCGCCGGCCCAGTTCTCGACCGTCGCCCGCACGAGCGGGACCAGCAGCTCACGGCTCACGCCCGCGGTCGCCGCGAGCTCCTCGGCGGCACCTTCGAGCGCCAGCAGGAAGTTCGAAGCCATCGACGCGGCGGCGTGGTAGGCGGCGCGGTCGTCGTCGTCGACGACGACGATGTGCAGGCCGAGCGCGTCGGCGAGCGCGCGTGCCGTGTCCAGCGCTCGCTCGGTCGAGCCGGCGATCGCCGCGCCGGCGCCTCGCAGGGGCGCGCCGTCGGCCGTGACGGTCATCAGCGGGTGCAGCGAGAACGCCTCGTGGCCGGCCAGCGGCTCGAGCGTCGTCGCGCCCGAGCAGTGCCCGACGAGGGCGCCGAGGGTGAGCCGCGACGCGGCAGCGGCGATCTCACGGTCGGGAACGCACAGCAGGACGACATCCGCTCCGTCGGCGCCAGCTCCACGGCCCAGCGGCCCGTCGACGCTCACGCCGGCCTCGCGCAGCGCGGCGGCGAGCGCAGGGCCCAGACGACCAGCGCCGATCACGGCGACCCGGCCAAGGGTGGGTGAGGTGGGTGTCTTCATTCTCGGTCCAGCTCCCCGAGGGGATGCCGGTCGCGAATCTCAGGATGACCGCACGGTGACGGCCCGCGCACAGTGTATATCGGCAGCCGTCGGACGGCCAGCGGTAGCGGTCCGTCCGCGCACGCCCGTTTCGGTCTCAGGCCTCGGACGGCGCGGCGGCCGCGGGCGCCTGCCCGAGGCGCTCGCGCGGGATCAGCGTCGGAGCTAGCATCACCGCGATGCCCACGAAGGTGCAGCGACGCGAAGCGCTCAAGACGGTCTGGCACGAGGCGCGTGAGTGCACGCGCTGCCCTCAGCTCGTCGCCGGCCGGACGACCGTCGTCTTCGGCGCGGGCAACGCCGACGCCGATCTGATGTTCGTCGGCGAGGCGCCGGGCGCCAACGAGGACGAGCAGGGCGTGCCATTCGTCGGCCAGGCGGGCAAGCTGCTCGAGAAGCTGCTCGTCGAGATCGGGATCGAACGCGCGGATGTGTTCATCTGCAACACGCTCAAATGCCAACCGCCCGGCAACCGCGACCCGCAGCCGGTCGAGATCGAGAACTGCCGCGGCTATCTGCTGCGCCAGATCGAGCTGATCGAGCCGAGCGTGATCTGCACGCTGGGGAACTTCTCGACCAAGCTGCTGCGCGACGATCCCGCCGGGATCACGCGCGTGCATGGTCAGCCCGAGGTCCGGACGTTCGGCGCGCGCGCGGTGCGGCTGTACCCGATCTTTCACCCGGCGGCAGCGCTGTACACGCCGCGGATGCTCGAGACGTTGCGCGAGGACTTCGCGAAGCTGCCGGGGCTGCTGGCGCTCGGGCCGCCCGAGCAGCCGGTGCCCGAGCCGGCCGCGGTGCCCGAGCCGGCGGCGGTCGACGAGCCCGGCGCGCCGGACGACGGCGACGCGGTTCAGCTCGACCTGTTCGCCGGCTAACGGCAGCGACCGTGCGAGGAGATCTGGGCGCGCTGCGCCCAGCCGACCGTGCCAGCCGCGGCGCGGACCTTGACCAGCAGCTTGGTCGAATTCGTCCCCAGGACCTTCACGCGATCGTCACGGAACCCGACGGTCAGATACGGCCCGGCCGGCTTGGTCGTGAAGATCGCCAGATCGATGCACACGTGCTCGGAGACCCCGGCGCTGCTCGTCGGCGTGCTCGGCGTGCCGGCCTGCTTGTTCGGCGCCTTCACCGGCCGGCAGAGGATCGTCGCGGTGATCACCGAGGTCTTGGGCAGCGTCTCTGGGATCACGGTGAAGTGCAGATCGCCGGTCGCGCCGCGCTTGGTCTCGGATGTCGCGCGCAGCTTCGGGCGCTTCTTGCCGGCGCTGTTCGTCAGCGACACATAGGCCAGGCCGGACGGGCAGGAGACGCTGATCTGGGAGTTGGGATCGCGCGGGCCGCCGGGGATGCGGACGACGGCGCGCAGCATCACCGCGCCGTGGGGCAGCGGCTTGGTCGGGTGCAGGTTGTGGGCCGGACCGGCGAGCCTGATCTGCGGCTCCTGCGAGCTCGACGAACCGAGGACCGCCAGCACCGCGCCGCCGATGATCGCGGCCACGATCAGCACTGCGGCGACGGCCTTGGCGGTCACGCCGACCGGGCTGCCGCCGCCGACGATCCGGGCCTCGGCGGCGAGCACGGTCGATCCGGCGCCGGGGGAGAGGACCGACAGCCGGCCGTCCATCCAGCTCAGCGCCTCGCGGTAGTCGTGGCAGCCGTCGCACCCGGCCAGGTGCTCGCGGATCTGCTCGGTCGGGCGGGCGCCGCGGCGGTAGTTGTCCTCGAGCGCCAGGCGGATGTTGGTGCAGTCGCGGGCCCGCGTGGCCGGGATTCCGGCCAGGTTCTCACGGGCGCGGACGACGAGCATCCGGCTCGCGGTGTCCGAGACGCCGATCTCGGCGGCGAGCGAGGGCTGGCTGCGGTGGTCGAGCTCGCGCCCGAGGAGCGCGGCGACCTGGTTGGGCGGCAGCTCGCTCAGCGCGGCGACGAGCCGCCGGCGACGGCGCCCCGGTCGCAGCGAGCGGCGCAGCGACGTCGCCGGCGTGGGCGCCGGCGCGGGCATGTCCTCGGCGTCGCCGCCACTGTCAGCCTCGGTCGCGGCCTCAGCCTCGGGCCTGTTGCGGCGCAGCTCGTCGATCGCCCGGTTGCGGGTCAGTGCGAACAGCCAGGGGCCGACCGCGGCCGGCCGCGTGCCGCGCGGGCGCAGCCCGGCTTCGGCCTGCTCGAGCGCATCGTCGACGACGACCGCGGCGTCGTAGCCGGTGCCCGCGAGCAGCCGGCGGGCGTAGTGGTGCAAAGCCGGGCGGTAGCGGTTGCGCAGCACGGTGAACGCCTGCTCGTCACCGGTGCGGACCAGCGACGCCAGGCGCGCGTCGTTCGAGAGTCTGCGACGAATCCCCAGCATCGCTCAGGAACACAACCCGTAGACGCGTCCGGAGGCGGTTTTCCCGTCAGGGACTCGGGCCGTGGCGATGATGACGACGCGGCGGGAGCCGATGTAGTGCGCGACGTCGGCGACCGTGAACGCGATCGTGCTGTCGGTCCCGATCCCCAGACCGCGCTGAGCCGTGGCGCTCGGGCACTTGAGCGCGATGCGGACGCGCTGGCCGCGGCCCATCGAGACGCGGCGGGAGATCAGGATCTGGCCGTGGTCAAGCGTCGCGCCCTTGCGCACACGCGGGCGCTGGCCGGCGATGTCGACCGGGAAGGTGCCGGTCTTCTGTACGACCTGGGCGTCGACGACCGGCGGCGCCGGGGCTGCGTCGGCCCTCGCCAGGCTTGCCGCCGCGAACACGGTCGCGATCAGGGTCAGGCGCGCTGGGCTCATCGTCGTCGGGGAGTGTCTCGCGGGTCGGGGTCTTGAGGGGGAAGTGGTTGGGCTGTTGCACTGCGGCGTGCTGCGATGAGGGCTCGCAGGAACGCACGGTCACGCGGGCGCCAGCCGCGCATTGTGAACGTCAGGGCCTGCGCCGCGTCGTCAAGCGTCAGCGCGCGGGCGCCGAGGCGGGCGCCGATGACCTCGCGGCGGCGCCGGGTGTGCAGCTCGATCGGCTCGCCGCCGAACGCCGGACGGGTGGCGTGTCCGCCGCTGTGGATGACCCGGACCGACGGCTCCAGCACCACCGGCACGCCGCGCTCGCGGGCGTGGAGGCAGAGCTCGAGATCCTCGTAGAACAGGAACGCGTCGGGGTCGAACGGGCCGAGATCGGCGAGCAGCGCGGTCCGTGCGGCGATCGCGGCGCCGAGCACCCATCCGACCTCGCCTTCGCTCTCGCGGCGCAGCGGCCCGGGGACGAGGGTCTGGGCCAGGCCGCTGAGCCGTCCGGGCACGGGCCACGCGCTGCGCTGAATCGAGCCGTCGCGGTTGAGCAACCGCGGGGCGAGCAGGACGTCGCGCCGCCCGGCGTCGGCGGCGAGGCGCGCGAGGCTGTCGTCGAGCAGTTCGACGTCGGGGTTGAGCAGGACGCTGACGTCGTGGGCGGCGTGGGCGAGGCCGGCGTTGTTGGCGGCGCCGAAGCCGGGGTTGGAGTCGAGTGCGATCGTCTGGGCGCCGACCGCCGCCGCGAGGCTCAGCCCGTCGTCGGTCGAGCCCGAGTCGACCACGATCAGCTGCGGCGCCGGGTCGAGGTGCTGGGCGATCGAGCTGAGCAGGCGCGACAGCTCGGCCGCCGAGTCGTGGATGACCGTGACGATCGTGAAGCTCATGCGCGCAGCGCCTCGACGAGTTGCCGGGCCGACTGCTCCCACGTCGGCGGCTGCGCGGTCGGCGCGGGCGGCGTCTGGGTCAGGGCCTGGGCGAGCGCATCCTCTTCTCCGGGTGCGACGTACAACGCGCCGTCGCCGAGGGTCTCGCGGAAGACCGGCAGGTCGGAGACGATCGCGGGCGTGCCGTGCAGCGCGGCCTCGAGCGGCGTCAGGCCGTAGCCCTCGAGGGACGACGGCGCGACGACCGCGCGCGCGCCGGCGTAGAGCGCGTGGAGCGTCGGGTCGTCGACCGCGCCGAGCAGGCGCACGCCGGGGACTGCGGCACGTCGCAGCTCATCCTCCAGCCGCCCACGGCCGACGATCAGCAGCTCAAGCCCGGCCGGCCTGGCCTTGGCGAACGCGCGGACGAGCAGGTCGGGCGCTTTGCGCGGTTCGAGGGCCCCGACGAACAACAGGTAGTCGCCGGGGTGCGGATCGACCCCGGGCGGAGGGCGGTCGACCCCCGGCACGACAACGGTCGGCTCGACGCCCCATTGCTCGTGCGCGGCCGCGGCCGTCGCCGCGGTATCGGCAAGCACGGTGCGTGCACCGCGCGCCAGGGCGGGCAGACGCGCGACGCGATGCCAGGCGCGCTCGTAGGCGGTGAAGTCGTCCGGACGCTCCACCCAGCTGAGGTCGTGAAGCGTCAGGACGTAGGGCACCCCGACCGACACCGGCGCGGGGGCCGGGACCCACGCGACCTCGGCGCCGCCGGCGAGTGACTCGAGCCGCGGGCGCCGCGTCAGCGCAGCGGCGCCGTAGAGCGGGCGGCTGCCCAGGCGCGTGCGCACGAGCTCGACGCCGGCGATCGGCGCCACGTCGCCGCGGCCCGGGACGACCGCGCGCCACTGCATGTCGCTGGGTACGGCTTCCAGTGTGCGCCGCAGAAAACGGGCCACGCCACGCCCGGACAGCAGGTGGCGGGCATCGACGGCGACCCTCACGATGGTGCAGACGCTACCGCGTGCCCTAGAGTCTCGCCCGATGAGGGAGACTCGCTCAGGGTCGGCGGCGGGTCGCGTCGCGTTGGTCCATGATTTCCTGCTCGACGTTCGCGGCGCCGAGCGGGTTTTCGCGTCGCTGTGCGACATCTTCCCCGACGCCGATCTGTTCACAGCGGTCTACGACGAGCGAGGCACCGAGGGACGGTTCTCGGGGCGCAACATCCACACGACCTTCCTGCAGAGGCTGCGCCCGACGGCGCGGACGTTCCGCCCGCTGCTGCCGCTCTATCCCTACGCGATGGAGTCGCTCGATCTCAGCGACTACGACCTCGTCGTCTCGAGCTCGAGTGGCTGGGCGCATGGCGTGATCGCCTCGGAGTCGGCGCTGCACGTCTGCTACTGCCACAACCCGTTCCGCTACGCCTGGAACGAGCGCGAGCGCACGCTGGCCCGTTTTGACCCGGTCCGTCGCGCGGCGCTGAGCATCGTGCTCCAGCGCTGGCGCCAGTGGGACTGGATCGCCGCCCAGCGCGTCGACGCCTACCTCGCCAACTCGGAGATCACGCGCAAGCGCGTGCGTCGCTACTTCGGCCGCGAGGCGTCGGTGCTGCATCCGCCGGTCGAGACCGAGCGCTTCGCGCCGCTGGCCGAAGCGGGCAGCGAGTACCTCGTCCTCTCCGAGCTGATGCCCCACAAGCGGATCGACGTTGCGGTCGAGGCGTTCAACCGCCTCCGCCTGCCGCTGCTGATCGTCGGCAACGGACCCGAGGCGCGGCGCCTGTCGCGGCTCGCCGGTCCGACGGTGCGCTTCGCCGGCCGCGTCAGCGACGAGGAGGTCGCCCGGCTGCTCCCCCGCTCGCGCGCGCTCGTCGTGACCGCGACCGAGGAGTTCGGGATCGCCGCGGTCGAGGCTCAGGCCGCCGGGCGACCGGTCATCGCGCGCAACGCCGGCGGCGTGCGTGAGACCGTGCAGGAGGGCATCACCGGGGCGTTCTACGCCGCCGACGATGCTGACGCGCTGGCCGAGGCGGTCGCCGCATTCGATGCGACGGGCGTCGATCCCCAGGCGTGTGTCGAGTCGGCGAATCGTTTCGACGTCGCCCACTTCCGCCACGGCATCGAGGCGATGATCGCCCGGGCTCTGGACGAGCGTGAGCGCGAGGGTCGCGCACCGCGCCAACGTGCCCGCCGCACGCGGGGACTGGCGCTTTCGCAGACGTGAGGATCGCCGTCGTCGTTCCCGTCTGGAACGGGCGGCGGTGGCTCGATGGCCTGTTCGCATCGCTGGACGCCCAACAGCGGCCGGCGGACGAGATCATCGCGGTCGACAACGGCTCGACCGACGGGTCGCTCGAGCTCATGCGCGATCGACCCGACGTTCGCGTCCTCGCACTGGGTGAGAACACCGGCTTCGCGTTTGCGTCCAACCGGGGGATCGAAGCGGCCGAGGCCTGCGACGCGGTGGCGATGATCAACACCGACATCGAGCTCGAGCCTGACTGGCTTGCGCGGATGGAGGCGCGGCTTCAGGCAGAGCCTGGGTGCGCGGCGGTCGCGTGCAAGATGGTCGACCTCGCCGATCCGGCGCTGCTCTACGACGCCGGTGACGCCCTGCGCCGCGACGGGGTCTGCGAGCAACGCGGGCGCTTTCGTCGCGACGACGGGCGCTGGGACGCGCCGGGTGAGGTGTTCGCGGCATGCGCCGGGGCCGCGCTGTACCGGCGTGACGCGGTGCTCGCCCTCGGTGGGTTCGACGAGCGTTTCTTCGCCTACCTCGAGGATGTCGACCTCGGGCTGCGGCTGCGGCTGGCGGGCTGGCGCTGCGCGTACGAGCCGGTCGTCGCGCGCCATGCCGGCAGCGGCTCGTCGGACCAGCTGCGCCGGCCCGTCGCGACGCTCGTCGCGCGCAACACGCTGTGGCTCGTCGCGCGGGCGTTCCCGTGGCGCTGGGCGCCGTTCGTGCTCTATCGCCAGCTCGCGTGGGGCCGGCACGCCGCGCGCACCGGCGGCTTGGTGGCGTTCCTGCGCGGTGTCGGCGCGGGGCTCGCGGGGGCGCCGGCGATGTGGCGCGAGCGCAGCGCGCTACGTGACCTGCCGGTGGCGATCGAGGATGCTGTTCCGGCGCGGCCGTGGCGCGGCCGTCGAGCCGGTGGGCACCCCGAGGCGCCACAGTGAGGCGCCACCGGATCGACGCCGTGCTGTGGCTCTTGGCGGCGGCGCTGGCGGCGTTCACGATCCTGCGCGAGATCGGGCCCCACGACGAGGGGCTGATGCTCCAGGGAGCGTCGCGGGTCGCCCAAGGCGAGTGGCCCTATCGCGACTTCTGGGCCAACTATCCGCCGGGCCAGTTCGTCGTCCTCGCCGCTCTGCAGAAGGTCTTCGGGGCGTCGCTGCTTCCGTGGCGGGTGCTCAACGTGATCGTCGCCGCGACGGTCAGCGTGCTCGCGTTCCGGCTCGTCGCGCGCGAGGTCGGGGAGCGTGTGGGGTTGCTGGCGTGGTTTGCGGTCGCCGGGGCGATGGCGTGGCCGGTGACGCCGGGGCCGAACGCAACGGCGCTCGCGTTCGGGCTCGGGGCGCTGCTCGCGGCGCCGCGCCGGCCGCTGGTCGCGGGCGCGCTGGCCGGGGCGGCGGTGTGGGTTCGGGTTGAGATCGGCGTGGCGTGCGCGCTCGGGGTGCTCATCGCGTGGCCCGGGTTGGAGCCGCCCGGTCGCGAGGCGCTGCAGCGGTTCGGGGCCGCGTTCGCTGTGGTCGTCGTCGTGCTGTGGGCGCCGTTCGTGATCGCCGGTGGCGCCGACGCCGGGCACGACCTTGTCGGCTTCCTCGGCCAGCAGCATCTCCAGCGGCTGCCGCTGTGGGTCGACCCGCACACGCTGAAGCCCGACACGGTGCTCGAAGCCGGGTTCCCGATCGCGCTGCTCGCGATGGCGGTGGTGTGGATGGTCTGGGTGGCGATCCGCCGGCCGCCGCGGGTGCTGCTCGCCACGCTGGCGCTGGTCCTCGTCGGCGTGGCGTACCTGCTCGGCCGCGCCGATCCGTTTCATCTCGTGCCGCTGTCGGTCGCGCTGGCGATCGCGCTGGCGGTCCCCGGCCGCCGATGGCTGCTCGTCGGCGTCGCGCTGATCGCGCTGCACGGTCTCGATCGCCGCGGCGGCCAGTTCCTGCATCCGCCCGCTCAGGCAGCGGTGCCCGGCGGCGTCGGCGACGGCGTCAACACGACGCCCGCGGATGCCGCGGCGCTGCGCGGGCTCGTGCCGTACGTGCGTGGTCTGACCCCGCACGGCGGGCCGGTGTTCGTCGCCGTCCCGCGCTATGACCGCGTCCACGTCGGCGACCCGCTGCTCAACGTGATCCTGCGGCGGCCCAACCCGACCCGCTACGACGTCGTCCAGCCGGGCATCGTCACGAGGGCGACGGTGCAGCGCGAGATGATCCGCGAGCTGGCCGATACGAACGTCGTCGTCGTCTGGCATGACCCGCGGGCGACCGCGACCGAGCCCAACGGCTCGTCGCGATCGAGCGGCGTCACGGTCCTGCAGCGCTACCTGGCGCAGCGCTTCAGGCCTGTGCGGCGCTTTGGCGACTACGAGGTGCTCAGACGGCGCGTGTGACCGTCACCGACGCCGTGCCCTTGCTCGTGCTCGTGCTCGTGCGAGGAGCCTCGTCGGCGCACGCCCTCACGGCGTGGTGCGCCGAGGCAAGAGCGTGTGTAGCCTCGTCTCGCGATGGCGCTGTTCCGTCGCAGACGCGGTACCGGTGAGGGCTCGGAGGCTCCGGGTGATCCGATCACGGTCTACGACGTTCACGGCCGCCCGCTGCGGGTCGATCGCGAGACGTGGCGGCGGGAGATCCTGCCTGGCACGTTGCGCGCGGCGTGGGACGACCCCGACCAGCTCTATGACGCGATCGTCGAGGGAGCGCTGCGCGACGAGCTGTTCGACGACGTCGAGGCGGCGTCGAAGCGGCTGCTGGAGATCGATCCCGACCTCGGCCGCGGCCACGCGGTGCGAGGGATCGTGCTCCAGCGCACGGGGCGGCTGGGCGAGGCCGAACGGGTTCTGCGCCAGGCGCTGAGCCACGAGCGCTCGGGGGCGGTGCTGACCAACCTGGCCAAGGTCCAGGCCCAGCGCGGCGACGAGGACGGCGCCCAGGCGACGCTCGACGAGGCGATCGTCGCCGACCCCAACCAGGACAACGGATTGCAGTGGTGGGCGCTGCGGATCGGCGAGCGCAGCGGAGCGCAGGCGCGCAACGCCGCGCTGCGCGATGCCGCCCAACGTCCCGGCGCGTGGCGCCCGCAGCTTCTGCTCGGCTTCGACGCGCTCGCCGACGACAAGCCGCAGGCGCTTGCGTGGCTGACCGAGGCTCTGGACCGCTCCGGCGACGATCCTCAGGCGCTGCTCGAGGTCTCGGGCCGGCTCGGCGATGCGGGCGAGGTCGCCGACCTGTTTGCGCTGATCGCGCCGCGCTACACACTCGAGCGCCATGGGCCGATCGTCGGGCTGAACCTGCTGCGTGCCTACGCGGCGGTCGGCAACCACGTCGGCGGGCGCGAGCTCTTGCACGAGCTGATGGCGCTACAGCGCCCCGACCTGCGCGAGCGGCTGATCGAGTTCGAGGGCGTCTTCGACGACCAGCGCGACTCCGCCGGCTCGCGCGAGATGACCGACGACCTGCAGGTCGCCGTGCTCGTCCTCGATCGCCCACCATGGGCCGCCGGCCTCCACGACGCATCCTGGCTCCTGCCCCGCGGCACGCGGCGCGGCGCGATCATCTCGGTCGTCCCGTTCGCAGTGCGCAGCGCGACGGGCGAGGAGGCCCGGCTCGAGCGCTCGACCGCCGACGGGCGCCTCGCCCGCGGCGCGGCGATGGCGCTCGCCGAGGCGCTGCTGTTCTGCACCGACGCCGACGTGCGGCTGCTGCTCCCCGAGGTCGCGGGCGAGGGCGCGCTCGTCACCGGAACGCCGTGGACGGCCGACGAGCTCGAGGCGCTGACCGACGGCGACGTTCCCGACCTATTCGTGACCGGGGTCGTCGAGGCGGGCGGGCTCGGCGTCGTCCTCTGGCAGCCCGACACCGAACGCCCGCTGCACGAGCTGCGCCGCGGCTCGGCCGGCGGCGACCACGGTCCGACGCTGTTGACCCTCCAGGACGAGCTCGTCGATGTCTTGCAGGGGCTCGGCGCGGTCCTGGCTCGGCCGCCGGCGAAGCCCTACGTGCGCCCGCCCGCGGCGCTCGCCGCCGGCTACCTCGAGGCGCTCGAGCAGTCGCGGGCGATGACCGTCGCCGCGCAGGGCGTCGTCCCGCGCGAGCGGCTGTTCGGCGAGCGGGCGATGCTCCAGGGGCCGCTCGAGCTCGCGCTGGCATGGCCCGAGGTCGAGGTCCCGGCGCTCGTCTTCCTCGGCAACCTGGTCAAGAGCCGGCCCGAGGTCGCGGCCGAGTTCGCGGCCTCTGCCGTTGCGCTGCTCGACGCCGCGCGGACCGACTCGGCGACCGCGCGGCTCGCGCCGCTGATCCTCGACGTGCTCGGCGAGCGCAGCCGGGCGCGGGCCCGCGCCGCCGCGCTGGCCCCGGGTGAGCCGGCGGCCTACGTCGACTGGCTCAAGCGACTTCCGTGAGGCCCGGGACGGGCGCCGCGCGTGCGATTCCGTCAGGCTGCGCGATCCATGAACGCCGAGCGGCCCCTGCTGTCGATCCTGATGCCTGTTTACAACGAGCGCGAGCGCGTGCTCACGGCGATCGATGCCGTGCTGGCCACAGAGTTCCCCGGGCCGATCGAGCTGATCGTCGTCGATGACGGATCGAGCGACGGGACGACACAGCTGCTGGCCGACCACGATCTGCCGGCCGAGGTCCGCATCGAGCATCACGGCCACAACCGAGGCAAGGGCGCGGCGGTCCGCACCGCGTTGGCGTTGGCCATCGGTGAGTTCTCGGCAATCTTCGACGCTGACCTCGAGTACGCCCCCGAGGATCTCGTCACGCTGCTCGAGCCGCTGCGGGCCGGTGACACCAACGCGGTGTTCGGGGTGCGCGCATTCAACGGCTACACGAGCCATTCGTTCCTCTACGTGCTCGGCAACCGCGGTGTGACGCTGGCCTGCAACCTCCTCTTCAACGTCTACCTCGCCGACATCATGACCTGCCACAAGGTCATCCGGACCGAGCTGTTCCAGTCGCTGGATCTGCGGGCCGACGGGTTCACGATCGAGCCCGAGATCACCGCACGACTGGTGCGCAAGGGCGAGCGGATCTGGGAGATGCCGGCGTCCTACCGCGCCCGCGGCCACGACGAGGGCAAGAAGCTCAAGTCGCTCGATGGCGTCCGGGTGGTGGCGACGCTGCTGCGCTGCCGGTTCTCCCGCTCCGGGGCCATCCGTCCTTGAACCGCAGCAGCGGCCGCTCGAGCAGGTAGTAGCTGGCCGCGGCGATCACGGTCGTCACCACGATCGTCGCGGCGAGCACGACGACCGTCTCGAACGGCGCGCCGCCGAGCACACTCGGCCGCAGCAGCAGATCGAGGACCGCTCGGTGCCACAGGAAGATGCCGTAGCTGACCAGGCCCAGCCAGGCGAGCAGGCGGTTGGCGAGGAGGCTGCGCGGCCAGCCGCCGGCATGGTCGCCGAATACCGCGGGCAGCACGAAGAGGAAGGCGGTCAGGCCGTAGAGCACGTGCTCGCCGAGCCACTGCGACTGTGTGTATCCGTGTTCGAAGCCGCGCGGCAGTCCGAGCCGCGTCGCGACGACCCAGAACGACAGCGCCGCCAGCGCCCACGCGATCCACGGCCGCCTCGTGACGATCCGCACCGGGCGCGGCTGTCGATCGGCGGTGCGAGGCGCGAGCCACGCGCTGCAGACCGCCAGGCCCATGCCCAGCGCGAACCAGTACAGGAACGCCGGGAACGTCGATTGGAAGACCGAGCGTGGGGCATCGGCATGAACGATCTGTCGCGCGGTGACCGACGCGGCCGCCAGTAGAGCGAGGATCACGAGCTCGACATGGACCTGCCGGTCGCGGTCGCGGCCCCGCAGCAGGCGACCGGCGCCGAGGGCATAGAACGGCAACGTGATGTAGAACATGACCTCGACGCACAGCGACCAGGCGGGAGTGATCCCGCTCACCAGGGAGTACGGGTTCAGCCACTGCAGGAACAGGTAGTAGCGCCACGGCTCGCCGAACACGTCACCGGGCAGGCCGGGCCAGATGGTGAGAAGCGTCAGCGCGAGCCAGTACGCGGGGATGATGCGCAACGCTCGGCGGCGGGCGTAGGGGCCGATGCGAGGGGGGGCGCGCTCGTCGAGGCGCGCGGCGACGAACGGGCGATAGAGCAGGAACCCCGACAGGACGAAGAACAGGGTCACGCCACTGTTCAGCCGCGCCGGGAACGCCCCGGTCGCCTTGAAGCTCCATCCGGTCAGCAGAGCGACGTGGGTCACGACGATCGCCAGCGCCGCGACGGCACGCACCGAGTCCAGAAGCGGGAAGCGCGGGTTGCCCGGAGGCGGCCGCACCGCCTGTGGCGCCGGCCGGTCATCCGGGATCGCCGCATCGCCTTCGGCGATCGTCGTGGCCATCGCGCCGGTACGGTACGCGGTTCAGTGTCAGCCGTGGCGACGAACGGGATCGCGATGATCGTCACCCGCATCGTGCTGCTCGGCGCGGTGATCGCGGTGATCGCCGTCGCGACCCATCGTCTTCACGACGTGCGGGCCTGCCGGTCGGCCTCCGAGCATTCGGGGCGGCTGGCCTTCAGGGAGATCAGCGGCAGCCCCAAGCGTGCGGTCGACCGGGTGCTTGCGGTGTGCCCGGACGAGCAGATCGTGGCCCAAAACGCCGGCATCCTGCTCTTTGCCGGAGACGTCGCCGATGCGCAGCGCCTCGCGCGCGCGGCGGTCCACCGGGCGCCGCGTGATTCCGAGAGCTGGATCGCGATGGCGTATGTGCTCGCCCGCGCGAAGCGGCCACAGGCCGCCGCCCGGGCACTACGTCGTGCGCATCAGCTCAACCCTCTGTCCGCGTTGACCCGGGCGACACCGCGCGGGGCCGTCGGTCCTTGAAGCGCAGGACGCGTCGCTCAAGACCGTAGTAGCTGCCGGCCGCACACAGCGTCGCAAGGCCCAGAGTGGCCGCGAACAGGACCACCGTGCCGTGTGCGGGCACGCCCCACTCGGCGAGCTTGCCGAGGACCGGCTGATGCCACAGGTAGATGCCGTAGCTGACCAAGCCGAACCAGGCGAGCAGCCGGTTGGCCAGGATCCGGCGCGGCCAGCCGCCGGCATGATCGCCGAACACCGCGGGCAACACGAAGAAGAAGGCGGTCAGCCCGTAGAACACGTGCGCACCGAGCCACGGCATACCGCTCTCCTTGGCGAACAGGCCGACCGGCAGGTTGAACCGCGTGGACATGGTCCAGAACGTGAGCGCGGCCAGGGCCCACGGAATCCATGGCCGGCGGGTGATGACGCGCACGGCGAGCGGCTGAGACTCGTAAGGACGATGAGCGAGCCACCCGCTGAGCACCGCGAGTCCCATCCCGAGGGCGAACCAGTAGAGGAACGCGGGGAGCGTGACCTGAACGATGGAGGACGGCTGGTGGGCGTGTTGATACTGGCGGCCGGCCACCGATGCGACGGCCAACGCCGTGAGCAGGCCCAGCTCGAACGCGACCTGCCGCTCGCGTGATCGCTTGCGCAGCCATCTGGCCACCGCCATCGCGTAGAACGGCAGCAGGATGTAAAAGCTCACCTCGACGCACAGCGACCACGCAACGCCGAGGCCGCTTAGCAGGGTGCCCGGCTCGAGCCACTGCAGGAACAGGTAGTAGCGCCACGGCTCCGTGAACACCGGGCCGTTCAGGCCGGGCCAGATGGTCAGGATCGTCAGCGCAAGCCAGTACGCGGGCACGATCCGCAGCACGCGGCGACGGGCGAACGCGCCCAGACGCGGCGGCTCGCGGCCATCGAGGCGCGCGGCCACGAACGGCCGGTACAGCAGGAAGCCGGACAGCACGAAGAACAGCGTGACGCCGACGTCCAGGCGCGCCGTGTACCAGCCGCCGGTGTGGAAGTTGAACCCTGAGACCAGGCCGATGTGGGTGACGACCACGGCCAGGGCCGCGACGCCGCGGACCGAGTCCAGTAGCGGAAAGCGCGGGTTGTGCGGCGGCGGGCTGACCACCGGTGGAGCCGCGGCGCTCTCGATCAGAGCCCGCTGCGGCTGAGCAATGGTGTCGGCCATCGGCGCGACACTCTACGCTGTCGCCGTGCGCTTTCGACCAGGCGGACGGTTCATCGTGCGCCTGGCTCCGTTGGCCCTTCTGGCCCTCATTGTCCGGGTCGCGTACGTCGTCCACTATCGCCATCACGCGGTCATCGGGGATGCGCTGACCTATCACCTCGAGGCCGCGAAGCTGGCGGCGGGGCAGGGCTTCCAGCGGGCGTTCGAGAGCGTCCCGACGGCCGAGCATCCGCCGATGCAGGTGCTGCTGCTGGGCGGCGCCGACCTCCTCGGCATCACGGGATACCTGGGTCAGATGCTGATCATGGCGGTGATCGGAACGGCGACGGTCGTCGCCATCGCCTTCCTCGGACGCGCTGCGGACGGCGACCCGGCCGGACTCGTCGCCGCGGCCATCGCGGCGCTCTATCCGCTGCTGTGGGTGGTCGATGGCACGCTGATGAGCGAGACACCGTATCTCCTGTTGATCACACTCGTGCTCCTGGCCGGGTACGGCTATCTGCGCGTCCCGACGTGGCGCCGGGCGCTGGTGCTGGGGGCGCTGATCGGACTGGCCACCCTGACCCGCGGCGAGGCCGTGATGCTGATCGTCCTGCTCGGCGCGCCGCTGGCGTGGCGCGCGGCACCAGACGACGCCTCGGGGCGTCCACGCGCCGCGGGAATCGATGGATCCAGGCTTAAGCCGCGAGCGCTCCAGTTCGGCGCCGTCGTGTTGGCCTTCTGCGTGGTGATGTCGCCGTGGACGATCCGCAACGTGTTGACGTTCAACAGCCCGACCACCGTGCTGATCGCCGACGATGGGGCCGGCGTGTTCATCGGCGCGAACTGTCACAGCAGCTACTACGGCCCGCTGATCGGCGCGTGGGACTTCGGCTGCTTCACCAAGCGCCCTCCTGGGGACGAGTCCCAGGTCTTCGCCGCCTACCGCGCGGACGGCCTGCGCTACGCGCGCGACCACCTCGGCCGCGTGCCGCTCGTCCTCGCGGTCCGGCTGCTGCGCCAACTGGACCTCTATCGGCCCAACCAGAGCGTGTTCCTGCAGAGCATCGAGGGTCGAGACCCCACCGTAACGCGATGGGGGCTGCGCGCGTACTGGCTGCTGCTCGCCTTCGCGATCGCGGGCGCCGTCGTCCTGCGCCGCCGCGGTGCGCCGCTCGTCGTGCTCGCCGCGCCGGTGATCATGGTCATCGTGTTGGGCATCCTGGTCTACGGCTCGACCAGACTTCGCGTCGCGGCCGAGCCGGTGTTGGTCGTGCTCGGCGCGGTGGCGGTCACCGCGCTCGCCGAGCGAATGCTCGTACGTCGCCGCGCTTGGGTCGCCTGAGCCGCGAGCGCGCCCGCGAGGATGGCGGCGACGAGGGTCAGTCCCGGCATCTCCCAGTCCCAGTCGATCGTCGAGTGCAGTGCCCACAGCGAGATCGCCGCAACCGGCCCGACGGCGAGCGCGCGGTCGGCCCGGAGAACCGTGCGCATGACGACGATCATCGCGGTGAAGATCAGGCAGAGGAGCGCCAGCCCGATCAACCCCAGCTCGGCGAAGGTCTCGATCTCGAGCGAGTGCGCATCGTGGGCGGCTTCGAGGAACGGGCGGTGGAGCAGCCACTCGTCCGCGAATCCGCTCGCGCCCGCGCCGATCAGCGGATGGTCCAGTCCCGCGTTCACGGCGACCTTCCAATACGCGTAGCGGCTCGAGCCGAGGCTGCTCAGCCGGGCGCTGGTCTGCCCGAAGCCCGGCGCGGTGGAAGGCGTGCTCCGTGCGAGCAGGACCGGGACGACGACGAGCGACACGACGAGCAGGCCCGCCACGACGCCGGTTCGCCGCGGCAAGCGAATTGGTTCGGAGTGGCGGTGACCAGTCGCCTCGCGGTCGATCAGGTGGCGGATCACGATCACCGCGGCGAGCTGCGCGGCGCCCATCACCGCGAGGACGGTCGCGCCGGCGTGCTGGCGCGCGCCGGCCGAGCCGACGAGATCGCGGACCGGGTGCTCCGCCGCCGCGCCGGCGACGGCGATCACCCCCGACATGGCTGCGATCCCGACGGCCCGGAGCTGTGACCGCGTCGGGTCCAGCACCAACACGACGATCAGCCCGCCGGCCAGGGCGGCAACGGCTCCGCGCGAGAACGTGAGATACACGACCAGCCCCAGCGGCGCGGCGCCCGCCACGGCGAACTTGCGCGTGAGCGGTTTGCGCGTGGTGTCGCCGGCAACGCGCGCGCACAACACGAAGCCCAGGGCCGCGAGTGCCCCCTCCGCGTTCCAGTACGTCAGCGGCTGCTCCAGGCGCCCTGCGGCCGCGCGGGTGACGCTCTCGTGGACGATCCGCGGCAGCAGGCGGCCCAGCAGTCCGTAGACGCCGACCACCACGGTGCCGGCTGCCAGCGCGACCTCCAGCATCCGGGCCGCCGGCCGCGTGCGGAACGCGGCGGCGGCGGCCACGAACGCCCCGAGGTAGAGCAGCGCACGCTCGGCATCGAAGCCCGCCTGGCCCGGCAGCGACGACCACTTCGCCGATAGCGCGATCCAGCCCGTGTAGAGCGCCAACCCGATGGCTGACAGCAGCCCGGCACCGCGGGGCAGGGGGTCGGGAGCGACGATCGCACAGACACCGACGAGCGCCCACGTCACGATCAGCGCGACGAGCCGAGCATCGGAGAAGAAGCCCCCCGAGAAGAACGCGATCACGGTGGGTCCGCCGGCCAGGAGAACGCAGACCGGCACGAGTAGGCGGGGGCGCATCTGCGCGGGCCAGCGTACCCTGTTCGCCGTGCGGCCTGCCGAGCATCCACGGGTTCGCCGCGCCGTGGTCTGGGCCCTCGTTCTCGGCAGCTACGTCCTGGCGTTCGCCCAGCGCCCCGGACAGACGATCGCCGACACCAAGCTCAACCTCTACGTCGACCCCGGACGGTTTCTCGGAGACGTGCTCTCGGCGTGGTCGCCGACCAGCGATCTCGGTCACGTGTGGGCTGGGCAGTACGGCGGATATGCGTTCCCGATGGCGCCGTGGTTCGCGGCGGGACACGCGCTCGGACTGCCGATGTGGGTCGTGCAGCGGCTCTGGCTCGGCACGCTGCTGGCGTTCGCGGCCTGGGGGATGGTGCGGCTGATCGATGCGCTCCTGCCCGGACCGCGCGGCCTGGCGCAGCTCGCCGCGGGCATCCTGTACATCGTCAACCCCTACGTCGCGGTCTACGCCGACCGGACGAGCGTCGCGCTGCTCGCCTACGCTGCGCTGCCGTGGCTGTTGCTGTGCGTGCACCGCGGCCTGCGCGACCCGCGCGGCTGGTGGTGGCCGGCGGCGTTCGCGCTGGTGCTCACCGCCACCGGGGGTGGCGTGAACGTCGCGGTGACGGGCTGGATACTCGTCGCGCCCGCGCTGCTTGCGCTCTACGAGGTCGGGTGGGGCGGGGTGCGAGGGCGCGCCCTGTGGCCGGCGCTATGGCGCCTGGTCGTCTGCTGCGCCGTGGTCAACGCCTGGTGGCTGCTTCCGCTGCTGGCGGCCAACCACTATGGGCTGAGCTTCCTGCCCTACACCGAGCAACCGGGGACGATCTGGCAGACCACGTCGATCAGCGAGTCGCTACGCCTGATGGGGTTCTGGACGAGCTACGTCGGCGTCGGCTTCGGTGGCCGCCTGCGTCCGTTCGCCGGCCACGGCGACGTGCTGCTGTTCAGTCGCCCCGTCGTCCTGGCTGGGCTGCTCGTCCCGGCGCTGTCGCTCGTCTCGTTGCGCCTGACGTGGCGAATGCGCTACGTGCCGTTCCTGCTCGGCCTGACGATCGTCGGGCTGCTGATCATGTCGGTCGGGTGGCCCGAGGGAACGCCGCTCCGGCGCGGGTCGACCTTCGCCTACAACCACATCCACGTCGTCGACTTCCTGCGCACGACGTACAAGGCGGGGCCGCTGGTCGCGATCGGCATCGCGGCGCTGGGCGGGATCGGCATCGCGGCGGTGGTCGGGTGGTTGCGCGCCCGGAGACGGGGCCCGACGATGGCGGGGGTCCTGGTCGCCGGCGCGGCGGCGCTCGCCGCCGTCGCGGCGTGGCCGCTCGTTACGGGCCGGGCCGAGGAGTCCCAGCTGCGCTTCGACGTCCCCACGGCGTGGAGCCGGGTCGCCGCTGACCTGACCGCCCGCCCGGCGAACAGCCGCGCCCTCGTGGAGCCGGGACAGTTGTTCGCGTTCAACACCTGGGGGGGCACGATTGATGAGGCGTTGCCGGCACTGACATCGCACCTCGTCGCATCGCGCTACATCGTTCCGTTCGCCGACCTCCGCTCGGTCGCCCTGCAGTGGAAGGTCGACGACCTGATCGGCCAGCGCCGCGCGCTGCCCGGTCAGCTTCCTCCGCTGCTGGACCTGATGGGTGTGGGCGACCTCGTGCTGGCCGCCGACCGCGACCGCGGCCGCGGTGGCGGCGCGCCGCTGGCCACCGTGTTGGACGAGTTGCGCGCGGGCGGCGTCGCGACCACGGCAGTGCACGGCTACGGGCCGCTGACCGTCGCGCCGCCGGCCGCGGGAACGATCGCCCCGACCCGGGACGTGCCCGAGATCCAGCGTGTTGAGCTGCCGACCGGGGGCATCGTGCGGATCCTCCCACGCGCCCCGTCGACGATCGTCGACGGCGACGCGTCGGGGATCGCGCAGCTCGCCGCGTTCGGCCAGCTCGACCCGAACCGCCCCCTGCGCTATGCCGCGGACCTGAGCGGCGCCGAGCTGCGCGGCGCGGCGCGCGCGGGGGCGACCGTGGCGATAACCGACAGCAACCGCCGCCAGGTGTTCGTAGCGGCTCGACTCGTGCAGAACCGCGGCGCCGTGCTGGCGGTCGCATCTGCACCATCGCGCGACGGCGTCATCCTCGATCCATTCCCCGACCGCGGGGCGGCCGCGCAGACCGTCAGCGTGGTCACCGGAGTGCGCAGCGTCAGCGCGCCGTTCTCGCCACAGGTCACGCAGTTCCCCGAACAGGCGCCGATCGCTGCACTAGACGGCAACCCGGACACCGAGTGGATGGCCGACCATAGCCTCGCGCCGTCGCGCCACCACCTGGACATCGTCTTCGCCGCGCCGCGCGACGTCGGCACGGTGGTCCTGATGCCGTACTCCGACAGCCGCGGCGTGGTCACCGGCGTGCGCGTCAACGGCCGCCCGTTCGCCGTCCACCGCGGGTGGAACCGCCTCACGGTGGAGCTGCGACACGTCACGGGCCTGACCATCCTGATCGACGCCGTCCGCCACCCGCGCCATGGGGGGTTCGGCGCCGGCGGCATCCGCGAGCTGCGCATCCCCGGCGTCCACGTCAGTCACTCGCTGCGGGTACCGCAGCTCGCCCAACGAGCGCTGGCTCCGAGCGACGTCCGGCGCGCGCCGCTCGAGTACCTGTTGGGCCGGGTGACCGCCGACGATCCGCTGCGGCATGGACCCCTGGCCGGCGAGCTCGGCGCCGGCCAGGCCCGTGACGCGCGCGATGCCGAGCCGGCGCTCGCCCGCGTGCTCCATCCGCCGGTTGCTCGCGAGTGGCGGGCCGAGGCCTGGGCGAGCGTCGCGCCGGCCGCGGACGACCGCGCGCTGGACGCGATGGCGGGCACGCATGGTCGCGGTGCCGCCTGGTCGAGCTCGCGCTTCGAGGGTCTCGCGGGCCGTCGCGCCAGCGGAGCCTTCGACGGGTCGACCGATCATGGGTGGATCGGCCAGTGGATTCCGGGGCGGCCGGCGTGGGTGGCGTGGACGACCCCTGTGCCCACCACCGTGCGCACCTTGCGGATCGTGGTGCCGCGGCTGCGCGTACGCCGCCCGACCGCCGTGCGCGTCGTCTCGGCGCCCGACGCCCGGGCGTTGGCCCGCATCGCGGTGCGCAACGCGTCTGCGCGTCCGGCGCGCGGATCGGGAGTGATCGCAGTCGGCGCCGGTGGCGTCGTGTCGTTGCCCGCAGCGGTGCGCGGCCGGGCGTTCCGGCTCGAGGTCGTCAACGCCGCGTTCCCGCTCGGCACGACGGCTCGGGACACCCAACGACGGGCCGTCGGGATCGCGGAGCTGCGCGGCGGCGGCCTGCGCCTCAGCGTCCCGCGCCGCGGGCGCCTTCGCGCGCCGTGCGGCGCTGCGGCGATCACCGCCGCCGGGCGGCGCCTCGTGCTCGCGGTGACCGCGACGGTCGCCGACCTCGACTCGGGGCGACCGCTGCGGGCTCGCGGCTGCGGGGCGCTGGCGCTGCCGGCGGCCAGCTTCGTCCTGCACGCCTCGGGGCGCCCGCTGGCGATCGACGAGCTGCGCCTGTCGGCGGCTCCGCCGGAGTCCCCGCCGCCGGCGATCGGCGGCGGTCGCGTCATCCATGCGGGTGCATCGCACGCCGGATCGTGGGACGGCGTGCGGATCGCCGTCCGCGGCCCGTCGTGGCTGGTGCTGGGAGAGTCCTACAGTCGTGGCTGGCGGGCGTCGTGCGATGGGCGCGACCTCGGCGCGTCGACGCCGCTGCAGGGCTTCGCCAACGGCTGGGCGATCGGCGCCGGCTGCCGAGCGGTGCGGTTCTGGTTCGCGCCCAACCGCGAGCTTGGCGTCGGCTACGTCGTGTCGCTCGTCGGATGCCTCGCGCTGCTGGCGATGCTCGTCGTGCGCCGCCGGCGGCGCGTGACGGCCGCCGCCGATCTCGGGGACCTGCCCGACCCGCGCCGCGTCGGTGGGATGACACCGGCGCGGGCGCTGGCGTTCGCGCTCGCTGCGTCCGCGGTCATCGGGCTCGTGTTCGCGCTGCGCGCGGGGGCGGTCGCGTTGCCGATTCTCGCCATCGTGCTCTGGCGCGGACTGCCCGTACGCACGTTGCTGACCATCGCCGCGGTGCTCCTCGTGATCGCGATGCCCGCCGCCTACCTGCTCGGGACCTGGCGCGACCACGGTGGCTTCAACACGAACTACGCGGTGGACCACACCGGTGGCCACTGGGTCGCGGTGGCCGCGGTGCTCGTGTTGGTCGCGGTGTTGATCGCCACCCTACGGGTCAGTAGGGCCATGGGCCGCGGCGCAGCCGCAGAACGGTGAGCGTCTTGATCGCCACATTGCGCGCGAACCACGGCAGCTCGGCTAGCTGACGCAGCGTGCTGTCGCGGCCCGCCGGCCGGTGTTCGTACTCGGCCAGCGAACCCGTGCGTCCGCGGTAGGCCCACCTGCGCGAGAACGTGACGCAACGCAGCAGGGCCAAGGTCACGCCGATCGACGAGAACGCGTCATGGATGACCATCACGCCGCCTGCCGGCACACGCGCTCCGTAGGTAACGATGTCGGAGCGCGCTGGGCCGTAGCGGTGCGCGCCGTCGATCCACAGCAGGTCGATCGCGCCGTCCACGGCGCCCAGCGCATCGGCCGACAGCTCGCGCACGTGGCGGACACGGTCGGCGACACCGGCCCGGCCGAGGTTCGTGTTGAACACCTCGTGGTCACTGGCGCCGAGCTCGGGTCGGGCCGCGATCTCCTGCGGCCCCCGATCTGAGCCCAGGTGCGGGTCGATGGCCACGACCTCGACGTCCGGCCGTGCTCCCCGCGCGAGCGCGATCGTCGAGCGCCCGCGAAACGACCCGATCTCAACGATGCGCCCATCCGCGGGCACGGCGGCCGCACGCTCGTACAGACGCTCGGCCTGCGCGTCGGTCAGCCAGCCCTCGACGCCGGCGATCGCTTCGTGGACACTCACGCGGGCACGGGCCGGAAGTGGGCGCGCAACCCGAGGGCGAGCACGCCCGACGCGGCCACACACTGGACGCCCAAGACGATTCCGGCGAACGAGGGCAGGCTGGAGTCGCCGGCCGTGAGGAGGAACGGCTCGACGATCGCGACTGCGCCGAGCACCCACAGGAACTGCGCCTGTCCGAGCGCGATCATGTAGATGACGGTCAGATAGGCGACGGCCAGCAGCGTCATCGCCGCGCCGAGCACGATCAGCTCGTCCGAGGCCTGGGTGGCGTCACCGAATGCGAGGTGCAGAAGCAGATGCGGCTCGAGCGCGAAGATCGCCAACGCCGGCGCCGCGATGATCGCCAGCACGCCCAATGCCTTGTAGAGAACCGGCCGCGGGTCGAGTCCCGCGGCGCCCCGGCGTGTGGCCTCGGGCAGCAGGTGGAGCCCGAGTCCGATCGCGACCCACAGGATTGACTTCGCAGCGACCGCGGCGGCCGCGTAGGAGCCGGCCCGACCGCCGCCCAAGGTGTGCTTGCCGATGATCACGTCGAGGTTCTGCAGGGCGCCGAGGAAGAGCAGACCTGCGACCGGACCCCATTCCTGGCCGATCAGCGATCGCAGTGTGCGCAGCCGTCCCGTCGCGATCGCCGGGCCCGACCCGAGGCGTCGGTGCAACACGATGCCCATGATCAGGGCCGTTCCGGCGAACGCGAGCGGTGTCCCGAGGAAGGCGCCCGTCACCCCCAGCCCGACACCGACGAGGACGAGTCCGGCGACGATCCGCAGCGCTGCCTCGACGATCAGGCCGATCCCGAGTGGTCGGAACGCGCGCAACCCCTGGAGCGCGCCGCGTTGCAGCGACACGAGCATCCACAACACGCCCGTTGGGAGGACTGCGGCGGCAGCCCAGGGGTGGCTGGTGACTCCCAGCACTTGGGAGATCGGGCCGCGTGCGATCACCGAGGCAACGCTGACCAGGACCAGAAGGCCGATGAGCCGCTGGGTCCAGGCCCGCAGCGTCGCCGCGGTCTCGGCGTCGGCGCCCAGCCGTCCGAGCGTCAGTTCGCGCGCGGCCGCGGCTTGGATGGACTGCCCGCCCACGAGCAGGATCAGGAACGCGGAGACGAGCGCGGCCAGCGAGCCGTAACCGCTCGTCCCCAGCAGCCGCACGAACACGACGGTGAACACGAGCTGCAGCGCATTGTTGGCCAGCGTCGCCGCGGCCAATCCGACTGCCTTGCCGGTCTCCGAGCTACGGGCCAGGTCACGCAGGCGGACATGGCCGCCGGCCGCCGTCTGCTCGAGCACGGCCAGGTTGGTGCGCGCCGTGTCCTCCCAGGTGAACGTCCGCGCCCGCTTCTGCGCCGCCGCCCCGAGCGCGTCACAGCGCTGCGGATCGCCTATCAGGTCGCGCACACGGCTAAGGAGCTGCTCCGGCGTGGCGGCGAGCACACCGGTCTCGCCATCGACGATCGACTCGGGCAGACCTCCGACGGCGAGCGCCGCGCTCGGCGTTCCACACGCTGCGGCCTCAATCACCGTCAGACACCAGCCCTCGGCCGACGAGGCGGTCAGGTTGACCCAGGAGCGTCCGTAGATCGTCGCCTTGTCGTCCTCGGAGACGTGACCGTGCAACACGACCCGATCGCCGAGTCCCCGCTCGGCGATTTGGCGCTCGAGCGTGGCCCGGTGATCACCATCGCCGACGATGTCAAGCTTCGCCTCGGGGATTCCGGCGACCACGTCGAGCAGGATCTCCAGCCGTTTGTAGGCCTTGAGGCGCCCGAGATACAGCAGGGTCGGCGACGGATCGCGCGCGCAGGAGTGGAACTGGGTCGGCTCGACGCCGTTGTAGGCGATATGGATCCGCTCGGCGCCGATCCCGAGGCTGACGAGGTCGTCGCGCGCGGATCGCGACACGGTCAGGATCGGGCGCAGCCGGTACATGTAACGGAGCGGCACGCGTTCGAGCAGGAAGGCGGCGATCCGCCCGCGGCGCCCGAGCTCGTGGACGTAATGGGTGCGGTGGACATGGTGCACGAGGCCGACGCGCGGCATGCGCAACCAGCGCCACAACGGAGTGAAGAACGCGATCCCGTTGATGACCTCGAGCACGACGTCGGCGTCGCGGCCGACCCCTCGGAATGTGGCCCACGCGGCCCGTGGGAACACCGACAGGCGCGAGCCCATCCGGTGGATGACCAGATCGTCGGCGAGCTGCTCGACTGGCTGACACCCGGGATAGGCGCCGGCGATCACTGTGACACGGTTTCCCCAGGCCAGCCAGCGCGAGACTTGGCCGTAGAGGTTCGTTCCCGTTCCTCCGCCCTGGGGATGAGTCCAGTCGCGGTCGGTGAGAACCAGGATATGCAGTCCCACCTGACGACCTTATCGCGGCGGGTGACCTCGAACCCATAGGATCGGCCGGGTGAAACGCCGCCTGCCGACCGCCGCCGCGCTCCTGACGGCGCTGACGTTGATCGCGTCGCCGACGCTCGCGTTGGCCCAGAGCGCGGGCGACGACCAATACTCAGACCCGCTGGCTTCCGGCCACGGCGCGTCGACGCAGAAGACGACGACGTCGACCACGACAGCGCCGAGCGCGACCAAGGCGCCGCCGGTCAGCCTGTCGACGACGACCTCCGCCCCGTCGAGCACCGGCACGTCGAACGCGCTCTCGTCGGAGCTCCCGCGCACCGGTCTCAACGAGGGTCTGCTGGTCGCCATCGCCGCGGTTCTCCTGCTTCTCGGCGTCGGGCTGCGACTGCGCATCGCCGGTGTGCGCCGCCGCTGAGCCGTTCGTCAGCGAACGCGCGTCCGACACCGAAGCGGCCGGAGCGCGGCTCGCACGACGCCTCGGACCGGGCGATGTCGTGCTCATCAGCGGCGACCTCGGCGCCGGAAAGACGACGTTCGTGCGCGGCGCGTGCCGCGCGCTGGGCATCGAGGGGCCGATCACGAGCCCCACGTTCACGATCGGCAATCGCTACGACGGGGGCACGGTGCCGGTCGCGCACCTCGACCTGCACCGGCTGGCCTCGATGGCCGACGAGGACCCGGCGTTGCTCGACGACTACATCGACGGAGACTGCGTGGCGTTCGTCGAGTGGCCGCAGGTCGCCGAGCCGCTGCTGCTCGGTTCGGTGACGGCGCGAGTGTCGCTCGAGCACGCGGGCGGCGACCGCCGGCGGATCGTGGTCTCGTGATCGTGCTGGCGCTGGATACGGCGACGCCGGACACGGTCGTCGGGCTGGCCGGGGCGGGGGACGTGGTGGCGCTTTCGCATCGTCCGAATTCAGGGGAGCGCCCGGGGCACGCGAGCGAGCTGCTCGTTCTGGCGACACAGGCGCTGGCTTCGGCCGGGATCGAGTGGGCGGATGTCGACCGCATCGGCGTCGGCGTGGGCCCGGGGACGTTCACCGGGTTGCGGATCGGCGTGGCGACTGCGCGGGCGCTGGCGCAGTCGAGTGGGGCGCAGCTGGTGGCGGTGTCGACGCTCGAGGCGCTGGCGGTGGGGGCTGCGTTTCATGGCCCGGCGTTGGCGTGCCTCGACGCGCGGCGTGGCGAGGCGTTCACGGGAGCCTGGGAGGTCGACGTTTGCGTGCATCCCGCGGCCGCGACGCGACCCGAGGCCCTCGCGGCGCTCGTTGCCGACGGCTGGCTGGCCGTGGGCGACGGGGCGCTGAAGTTCCGGACGGAGCTCGAGGGGGCAGGCGCTCGGGTGCCTTCCGACGACGATCTGCGCCACCACGTCGGCGGCGCGGCGCTCTGTTCGCTGGCGGCGGTGGCGCCGGTGGTCGCTCGTGAGGCGCTGGTACCCGACTACGTGCGGGCGCCGGATGCGCAGGAGACCGCGCATCGCGGGACGGGCTGAGAGGGGCCCGGTCGGATGCCACCATGTACGCCGGAAGCAACCTGATGGACGTCCGCCCTCTCACCTACGCCGACCTCCCGGCCGTCATCGCGATCGAGCGCCGCGCCTTCCCGACGCCCTGGTCGCTCGCGATGTTCGTCATGGAGCTCTCCAAGCCCCACGGCGTCTGCCTCACCGCCCGCCCCGCCGCTGACGAGCCGATCGCCGGCTACCTGATCTGCAGTCGCTACGACACCGTCTGGCACCTGATGAACGTCTGCGTCGACCCCGACGCGCGTCGCCGTGGCGTTGGCGCCGCGCTGCTCGAGGAGTTGCTCGTCACGATCGGCGACCCCAGCGCCCGCTTCACGCTCGAGGTCCGGACCTCGAACAGCGCAGCGGTCGCGCTGTACGAGCGCTTCGGCTTTCGCTCGGCCGGCCGGCGCCAGCGCTACTACTCCGACAACGGCGAGGACGCGCTGATCATGTGGCGCACGCCGGCGACGTTGACCGGAACGCTCGACGACGTGCCCAACGCCGGGCGCGCGGGCTGAGACGGGCCGATGATCCTCGCGCTCGAGACGAGCTGCGATGACACCTGCGCCGCGGTCATCGACCGAGACGGCGCGATCGCCGCCAACGTCATCAGCTCGCAGGGCATCCACGACCGCTACGGCGGCGTGGTGCCCGAGGTCGCCTCGCGCCACCACCTCAAGCTCGTCAACGCGGTCGTCGACGATGCGCTGGGCCGCGCTGGCGCCACGCTCGACGACATCGAGCTCGTCGCGGTCACCCAGGGCCCGGGCCTCGTCGGCGCGCTGCTCGTCGGCCTCAACACGGCCAAGGGCCTGGCCGCCGCACGCGAGCTGCCGCTGGCGCCGGTCGACCATCTCCAGGGCCATGTCGCCGCGAACTTCCTGCGGATCGACGGGGCCGAGCCGCTCGGGCCGCCGTTCCTCTGCCTGATCGCCAGCGGCGGCCACACCTTCCTCGCTGACGTCACAAGCCACGACGGCTTCGCGGTCCTCGGCCGCACGCTCGACGACGCCGCCGGCGAGGCGATCGACAAAGGCGCACGGCTGCTCGGCCTGCCGTTTCCCGGCGGCCCGCACCTCGAGCGCCTCGCGCAGGCGGGCGACCCGCACGCGTTCGCGTTCCCGATCGCCCGCGGCGTTTCCGGCCTGGACTTCTCGTTCGCCGGCCTGAAGACGGCGCTGCTCTACACGGTCCGCGATCTCGGCGAGAAGGAGACCGAGCGCCGCCGCGCCGACCTCGCCGCCGGTTACCAGCACGCGATCGTCGAAGCGCTGGCGCTGCGCTGCGAGCGCGCGCTTGCCCAGACCGGCCACCGCGTGCTCGCGCTCGGCGGCGGCGTTGCGGCCAACGGCCCGTTGCGTACCCGGCTCAGCGAGCTCGGCGTCGCACTCAAGCTCGTCCCGCGCGAGCTGTGTACCGACAACGCCGCGATGATCGCCAGCGCCGCACGCCATCAACCGGCGCTCGCGTTCCCCGCCTACCTCGCGCTCGACGCGTACTCCACCGCACGGGCATCGGCGGACATCGGCCGCAGCTCAGGGACGCGGTGACCACGCGCCTGACCCTCTACGGGCGCCCGGGCTGCCACCTGTGCGACGACGCTCGCACCGTTGTTCAGCGCATCGGCGAGCGGTTTGACGAGATCAACATCGAGGACGACGACGAACTGCTCAAGCGTTACCTCGAACGCATCCCCGTGCTGGCGCTCGACGGCGATGAGCTCTACGACTTCTTCATTGATGAAGCCGACCTCCGTGCCCGACTGGGTAGAGTCGAAGGGGGATGACGATCAGCGACACCATTCAGGTGCCGGCCGAGCCCAACGGGCATGCCGCACCGCCGGAGCGCCTGTCGCTCGGTGTCGCCGCGCGGCTCTCGCGCTACCTCCAGGTCCTGACGCAGGCCAAGAAGATGGGCAAGGAGACGATCTCCTCCCAGGAACTCAGCGACTACACGCACGTCAACTCGACGCAGATCCGCCGCGACCTGTCGGGCTTCGGGAAGTTCGGCAAGCGGGGGGTCGGCTACAACGTCGACAGCCTCGTCTCGCAGATCCGCAAGATTCTGCGCACTGCCGGTCAGCACAACATCGCGCTCTTCGGTGCCGGGCATCTCGGCAAGGCGATCGCCTCGTCGGACATCTTCGCCGACCACGGCTTCCGCGTCGTCGCGATCTTCGACAACGACCCGCGCAAGGTCGGCTCGAAGATCGGCACGATGCCGGTGCGCCACATCGACGATCTGCCGGCGATCGTCGAGGAGGAGGACATCGTCGTCGGTGTCCTCGCGGTCCCGACCGCCGCAGCCCAGAGCCTCGCCGACGCGCTCGTCGACGCGGGCGTGAAGATCATCTTCAACTACTCCGAATCGCTGCTGCAGGTGCCGCCGGAGGTCACCGTCCACACGTCCAGCCCGGCGGTCGATCTGCTCTACGCGCTGTACTTCTATCTGACCTAGTTGCCTCTGCCCTCGCGGCGCAGTCCCTTTCTCGTGGCCATCGACCTCGCCTCCGTGCCTGACATCTTCGGGGCCTCTACCGACTTCACGGTCGGCATCGAGGAGGAGTTCGCGATCCTCGACGCGCACTCGCTGGACCTCGCGCCGCGCTACGAGGAGCTGCGAAACGCAGCGGCCGACGACGAGGTTCTGCGCGAGTCGATCGCCGGCGAGCTGATCTCCTCTGAGATCGAGATCCGATCGGGCAAGGCCGACTCGCTTCATGACGCGATCGACCGCCAGCGCGAGGCGCGCGCGCGGCTGTTCGCGCTGTGCGGTGCGCGCGGCGTCGCCCTCGGCGCGACCGGCACCCACCCCTGGGCCGACTACCGCGAGCAGCCGAACATCGACACCGAGCACTACCGCCGCGTCGTCGACGAGCTTCAGTACGTGGCGCGGCGCAACAACACGTTCTCGCTCCACGTCCACGTCGGCATCCGCGACATCGACCGCGCGATCGCCGTCTGCGACCGGCTGCGCACGGTGCTGCCGACGCTGCTTGCGGTCTCGGCCAACTCGCCGTTCGTCGACGGCCTCGACAGCGGCCTGCACTCGGCCCGCACCGAGACCTTCACCCGCACCTTCCCGCGCTGCGGCATCCCCGACGCCTACGGCTCGTGGCACGCCTTCCGCGATTACGTGGCGATGCTGATCGCGACGAACTCGATCGTCGAGTACACGCAGGTCTGGTGGTCGGTGCGCCCGCACTTCTCGTTCGGGACGGTCGAGGTTCGCATCTGCGACGCGCAGGGCACGGCGGGCGAGGCCGAGGCGCTGTCGGCGCTGCTCGTCGCGTGCATCGCCCAGACCGCCCGTGACATCGACGAGGGCGTCGAATTCGCCGACCCGCCGATGCGGATGATCGAGGAGAACATGTGGCGCGCGATCCGCTACGGCCGCGATGGCAAGCTGATCGACCTCGAGCGCCAGGTCGAGCAGCCGGCCGAGGCGGCGCTCGAACAGCTGCTTGCGTGGACGGCGCCGGTGCGCTCCGAGCTGTCGCTCGATCCCGCGTTTCCGGCTCAGAACGGCGCCCAGCGCCAGCGCGCCGCGCTCGCCGCCGGGGCCAGCGCCCGCGAGGTCTACGCCGAGTCGGTGCGCGAGACCCAGGCGACGTATGCTGGAGCGATCGATCAGGCATGAGCGACCAGCAGCCACAGCCCAGCGAAGCCGAGATGCGCGCCGCGTACGAGGCGCAGCTCAAGACCCTGCGGGTCGAGGACCTGCTGATCGAGACCGTGATCTCGCTGCTCAACCTCGCCGGTCGCAGGGCCGGGCTCGCACCGGGCTCCGAAGACGAGCGCGACCTCGACCAGGTCCACACCGCGATCGAGGGCGTGCGCGCGCTGCTGCCGCTGTGCGAGGCGACGCTCGGCCCCGACGCCGGCCAGATCCGCGGCGCGCTGTCGCAGCTTCAGATGGCCTACGCGCAGCTCGTCAACGAGAGCGTCCCGGCCGGCACGCCTGCGCCGGGCGGCGAATCCACGGCCACGCCCCCGCCCGCACCCGAGCCGCCCGCGCCCGCTCCGGGCGAGGCCGGACCGGCTCAGAGCAGCGGCCGGCTCTGGGTTCCGGGGCAGTAGGAGTCAGCAGAAACGCCACCGCACGGCGCTTCCGCCACGCGGGACGCTAGGATTCCGCCCGCCCGAAGGCGGGTCATCTACCTAACGACGACCCGAACGCCTTCGCCCTTTGTGCGCACGCTCGGTACCCGGAGCGCACGATGCAACCAGAACACCAAAGGACTTTCCGTTGAGCTCATTCGTTGGAGACCACGGGGTCGTAATCGCCCTCGTCTGCGCCGGACTCGCCATTCTCTATGGCGCAGTGACGACGCGTTCGTTGCTCGCCCTCTCACCCGGCAATGCCCGCATGCAGGAGATCTCGGCTGCCGTCCAGACCGGCGCGCGCGCCTACCTGAACCGCCAGTACCAGGTCATCGCCGGCGTCGGGGTGGTGCTGTTCTTCGCCCTGATCCCGCTGCAGAACCTCCAGGTCGCGATCGGCTTCGCGATCGGCGGCGTTCTGTCCGGCGCGGCCGGGTACATCGGCATGAACGTGTCGGTGCGCGCCAACTGCCGCGTCGCCGAGGCGGCGCGCGGCGGCGTCTCACCCGCGCTCACGGTCGCGTTTCGCTCCGGCGCGATCACCGGCATGCTCGTCGTCGGCCTGGCGCTGCTTGGCGTCGCGGGCTATTACGGCATCCTGACCTTCGTCTTCGACTACAGCGACCGCTTCGCGGTCAACGCGCTGGTCGGCCTGGGCTTTGGCGGCTCGCTGATCTCGGTCTTCGCCCGACTGGGCGGCGGCATCTTCACCAAGGCCGCCGACGTCGGCGCCGACCTCGTCGGCAAGGTCGAGGCGGGCATCCCCGAGGACGACCCGCGCAACCCGGCCGTGATCGCCGACAACGTCGGCGACAACGTCGGCGACTGCGCCGGCATGGCCGCCGACCTGTTCGAGACCTACGCGGTCACCGCCGTTGCGGTCATGTTGCTCGGCGTCCTGACCTTTCACGAGTCCAAGCAGGCGGTGCTCTACCCGCTCGTCCTCGGCGCCGTGGCGATCATCGCGTCGATCATCGGCACGTTCGCCGTACGCTCCAAGACCGGCAACGTCGAGCGCGCGCTGTACCAGGGCCTCGCGGTCTCCGGCGTCATCGCCGCGGCCGCGTTCTACCCGGTCACCAAGTGGCTGATGGACGACATCAGCTTCAAGGTCGCCGACAGCCCCGATCCGCCGACCGCGGTCAAGCTGTGGCTCTGCACGCTGATCGGCATCGGCGTCACCGCGCTGCTGTTCGTGATCACCGACTACTACACCTCGACGCGCTTCGGCCCGGTCAAGAAGACGGCCAGCGCCTCGCAGACCGGCCACGCGACGAACATCATCCAGGGCATGTCCTCGGGCCTTCAGGCCACGGCACTGCCGGCGCTGGTTCTGTGCCTGGGCATCCTCGGCGCATGGCGCCTCGGCGGCGCCGGCACGCAGGGCATCTACGGCATCGGTGTCGCGGTCATGGGCATGCTGTCGCTGACCGGCCTGATCGTCGCGCTCGACGCGTTCGGTCCCGTGACCGACAACGCCGGCGGCATCGCCGAGATGGCCGACCTGCCCGAAGAGGTCCGCACGATCACCGACAAGCTCGACGCGGTCGGCAACACGACCAAGGCCGTGACCAAGGGCTACGCGATCGGCTCCGCGGTGCTCGCCGCGGTCGTGCTGTTCGCGGCGTTCGAGGACGAGCTCGGTCGCGAGCTCGGCGGGATATCCGCCGGCTACTTCGCGATCTCGAGTCCGGCCGTGCTGATCGGGCTCCTGCTCGGCGGCATGATGGTCTGCCTGTTCGCCTCGTTGTCGATGGAGGCCGTCGGCCGTGCCGGTGGCGCCGTCGTCGAAGAGGTGCGCCGCCAGTTCCGCGAGCACCCGGGGATCATGGACGGCACCGAGCAGCCCGAGTACGACACCTGCGTCGACCTGGTCACCAAGGCCGCGCAGCGCGAGATGATCCTGCCCTCCCTGATCCCGATCATGCTGCCGGTCATCGTCGGCCTGATCGACCCGCGCGCGCTGGGCGGACTGCTGATCGGCGTGATCGTCGTCGGCTTCTTCTTCGCGGTCATGATGACCGCCGGCGGCGGTGCGTGGGACAACGCCAAGAAGCTGATCGAGGACGGGGCGTTCGGCGGCAAGGGCTCCGACGCCCACGCCGCCTCGGTCACCGGCGACACGGTCGGCGACCCGTTCAAGGACACGTCCGGTCCCGCGATCAACCCGATGATCAAGGTCGCGAACATCGTCGCGATCCTGATCATCCCGATCATCACCTAGGTCCTCGATGTCGGGCATGCGAGCGGGCAGGGCCACGGCTGGCCTGCTCGCGTGCCTCGTCGTCGCGTTCGCCGCCGTGGCGAATGCGCTCCCGTCACCGGTCGCCCCGGTGGCCGAGCGCACCGACCCGACCGTCACGCCGAAGCACGGGGGGCGCCATACGGCGTTCACGGTCACGTTCACGGCCCGTGAGACGACGGGTCAGCACGACGGCGCGACGTGGCGCTACGAGATCATGGCCGTGCGCCGCGGGGTCGGCCAGCCCGTCACGTGCACGGCAGCGGTGACGCGCGAGGCGCGTGACGTGGTCGCGGGCCAGCGCGTTCGCGTCCGCCTGCACCCGACGCGCGGCTGGTGCGTCGGCGCGTACCGTGCGACCGTCCTGCTCGACCGCCAGGTCGCCTGCACCCAGCCCGCCGGCCAGCCGCCCGTCGCCTGCCCGGCGATCGCGTTCGCCCCGCAGGACACGGGACACGTGGCGTTCGTGGTCCGGTAGGGGCGTGGGCCCCGTGGCTATGAACTATTCATAGCTGGAGGGCCCGTGCCTGGATGTGTCGAGCTTCCGAGGGTCCGCCTCCGACGCTCACCTCACCCCTCCCTCGTTGCTGCTGTTTGAAAACGCCACCAGGGTCCGCGCCCTGATGGCGTGTCGAAACCGCGCAGTAAGGAGGGGAGGGGGACCGGGGCGTTTGGGGGAGGGTCCGCCCGGGCGCTCGCTCGGACCGACATCCAGGCGTGGGCCCCGTAGCTATGAATAGTTCGGAGTACGGGGCCCACGCCCCCGAACCGCCGCCTCCTCAGCGCGCGGCCGCGCAGCTCTTCGGCGGCGCCAGCCCCGGGCGCCATGCCGGGTTGCTGATGATCGGCGACCCGGTCACCCTGAACGGGCACGCGCCCGTGGGGTCGACGGTGTAGATCGCGCTCGGGACGTGCGTCGGGCCGCCGCCACGGGCGAAGGCGATCAGCGAGCCATCCGGTGACCAGGCCGGATCGGCTTCGTTGAGGTTGGTCTTGGTCAGGCGCGTGGCGCCGGAGCCGTTGGCCTGCGCGACGTAGAGCTCGGCGCACGCCTGCGACCCGCAGCGCCCACGGTGGTCGCGGATGCTCACGTAGGCCAGCTGCTTGCTGTCGGGCGACCACGCCGGCTGGCGGCCGTTGGCGATCACGCGGTGCTGTCCGGAGCCGTTGGTGCGCATGACCCAGATCGACGACCGCGTGCCGATCGTGCGCGTGAACGCGATCTGGGTGCCGCTCGGCGACCATGCGGGCTTGGTGTCGCGCACAGTGTGCCCGCTCGAGCGCCCCGAGGTCAGCGCGATCGGCGGGCCGAACGACGCCGGGGCGACCATGATCTGCGAGCCGCTGCCGGGCGCCGTCGAGGCGCGCGAGAACGCCACCCGCGTCCCGAGCGACGAGTACGTCGCGTCGTCATCCAACCGCCCCGGATGCTGCGCGGTCAGCGCGCGTGGTTTGCCGTTGGGAAACCTCGCGATGAACACGACGCTGCTCGCGCGGTGGGCGCCCAACGCCGGGAACAGGCTCGTGTAGGCGATCTTGTGGCCGTCGGGCGCCCACGCCGGGTTGACGAGCTGCTGGCCGCCGCTGCCGACCGCGACGACCTGGACGCCGGCCCCGTTGGCGCCGACGAGCGTGATCGCGCCGTGCTGGACGGCGACGCTGACCGCCAGCGCGGCCTGCCCAGGCGCCGGCTTGGGCACGGGGGCCGCGACGGCGGTCACGCTCAGCGCGATCACGCACGCCGTCGCCCCGCCGCCTGCCCGGCGCAGATGCCGTCGGTCCATGCCCCAATGATGGCTCGCCCTCCGGCGGGTCGCGCCGGTCGCCTCCGCACGCGGCTGACCCGGCTGCCTGCGCGGTAGCCTGCGCGGGCATGGCCGAACGCCGACTCCACGGACTACAGCGCGTCCTCGGGGTCAATGCGTTGTCGGCCACGGCCTACGGCAACGTCGGCTCGTCGATCTACTACGCGCTCGGCCTCGTCGCCTCGCTCGCGCTCGGTCTGACGCCGATCGTCTTCCTGATCAGCGGTGCGATCTTCTACCTGACCGCCGCGACGTACGCCGAGGCGACGTCCATGTACCCCGAGGCGGGCGGCTCGTCGAGCTTCGCGCGCCACGCGTTCAACGAGTTCTGGTCGTTCTTCGCGGCCTGGGCGCAGATGCTCAACTACGTGATCACGATCGCGATCTCGGCGTACTTCGTGCCGCACTACATCGGCGGCCTCTTCTGGACCGAGCTGAACCATGCCCCCGGCGACGTGATCGCCGGCATCGTCGTGATCGCGACGCTGTGCGCGGTCAACGTCCTCGGCGCCAAAGAGTCGGCCGGGATCAACGTGCTGCTCGCGGTCATCGACTTCTGCACCCAGCTGCTGCTCGTGCTGCTCGGCTTGATCCTGATCTTCTCGCCGCAGATCCTGATCGACAACGTCCACCTGGGCGTCGCGCCGACGTGGCGCAACTTCGCGGTGGCGATCCCGATCGGGATGATCGCCTACACCGGCATCGAGACGATCTCGAACATGGCCGAGGAGGCCAAGGACCAGGACACGACAATCCCCGCGGCGATCAACCGCGTCGTCATCGCCGTCTTCGCGATCTACCTGTTCCTGCCCGCCGTCGCGCTGAGCGCGCTGCCGGTCACCCAGCAGCCCGACGGGTCCTACCAGACCTTGCTCGGCGTTCCCGAGGCGCAAGGAGGATTTGCCGGCGACCCGGTGCTGGGGGTGGTCAAGCATCTGGACCTCGGGGTGCTCCAGCACGGCGGCGAGATCTATGTCGGCCTGCTCGCCGCGACGATCCTGATCATCGCGACGAACGCCGGGATCATCGGCGTCTCACGACTGACCTACTCGATGGGCCTGCATCGCCAGATGCCCGATCGCCTGCGCCAGCTGCACCCCAAATACGGGACGCCGTGGATCGGGATCATCATCTTCGGCGCGATCGCCTGCGTGACGCTGATCCCGGGCCAGGCGACGTTCCTCGGCAACATGTACGCGTTCGGGGCGATGCTGTCGTTCACGATCGCCCACCTTGCGGTGATCCGATTACGCACGACGCAGCCTGGCCACCGGCGTCCGTTCAAGGGGCCGGGGAACGTGCGGATCGCCGGCTACGACGTCCCGCTGTTCGCCGTGCTCGGAGGACTCGGCACCGGCCTCGCGTGGATTGTCGTCACCGTCCTCTACCCGCCCGTGGCCGCGGCCGGCGTCGGCTGGCTGACGCTCGGTATGGTCATCTACGTCACGTTCCGAAAGCGCCAGGGCCTGGACCTGACGACGACGGTCAAGGTCGCGATCACGCAGCCGGTGCTCGAGACCGAGGCCGAGTACGAAGCCGTGCTCGTGGTCCTCGACGGCCAGCGCTACATGCCCGCGGTCGTGGCGACCGCGGCGAAGGTTGCGGCCCGGCGCAAGCGCGGCATCCACATCCTCGTGCCGATCACCGTGCCCGCGTCCTCGCCGATCGGCGCGAGCCTGCCCGATCTCGAAGCCGCGGCCCAGGCGCTGATCGAGCAGGCCAAGCTCCAGGCCGGCCGCCGCGTGACCGGGCACAGCGTCAAGGTGCGGGCCGGCGGTGCGGGCCGGATGATCATCGACCAGGCGCAGCTGATCCGCGCCCAGGCGATTGTCATGGGGCTGCCGGCGCGCTCGGGTAGCTCGGTCTTCGGACGCACGATCGAGGCGGTGCTGGCCGAGCGCCCGTGTCGGGTGATCCTGCAGACCGGTCCCGAGCCGGTCCCGTCAGCGGCCTGATCGCCGCGTAAGCTTGCCCCGGTGCCGGACCCGCGACAGATTCAGCGTGCCTCGACCTACGCCCTGAGCGGCCTCATGCTCGTGCTCGGGGTCGTGATGATCGTCCTCACGCTCGTCAGGGGCGGCGGCGCCCTGGCCACCGGGCTGCTGTTTGGCGTGCTGTTCGTCGCCGCCGGCGCCGGGCGGCTGTACGTCGAACGAAAGAGACCGTAGATGGGTCGTCGCGGCCTCGGCTCGCCAACGCTGTTCGCGGTGATCTACACCGTCCTGGCCAGCGTCATCTACTTCTCGCTCGGGGTCATCGCCCAGCACGCGCTGGCGCTGACACCGCTCGTCTTCCTCGCGGCGGGCGTGTTCTTCGTCCTCGCCGCGTTCACGTACGTCGAAGGCTCGTCGCTGCATCAGGATCGCGGCGGCTCGACGGTGTTCGCGCGCTACGCGTTCAACGAGCTCGTCAGCTTCATCGCCGGCTGGGCGATCCTGCTCGACTACATCATCCTGATCGCGGTCTGTGCGTTCACCGCGACGAACTACCTCGCCGCGTTCTGGGCGCCGCTCGGTCAGGGTGCGACCGAGGTCGTCGTCTCGTTGGCGATCATCGCCTACGTCGCGATCCGCAACGTGCGCGGCTTCTCGACGACTCGCGTGCACCGGATCACCGCGCTCGTGCTCGCCGACCTCGGCCTGCAGCTGCTGATCGTCGTCATCGGCCTGATCCAGTTCTTCGACTGGAACACGCTGACCGACCCGATCGACCTCGGCACGGCGCCGACGTGGGGTGGGGTGATCTTCGCGCTCGGCGTCGCGTCGGTCGTCTTCACCGGCCTCGAGTCCGCGTCCGGGCTGTCGGGCGAGGTTCGCGTCGGGCGCCGAGGGCTGCGGCGGATGATCACCAGCGCGACGGCGTCGGTGATGATCATCTACGTCGGGATCGCCACCGTCGCCCTGTGCGCGCTGCCCCAGGTCGGCGACTCGACCGCGCTCTCACGAGACTTCCTCAAGGCCCCGATGCTCGGGGTCGCCGAGCAGTTCACGCCCGACTGGCTGGCGAAGGGCCTGAAGTACACGATCGCGGCGGCGGCGACCGCGACGCTGATCGCGGCGGCGAACTCCGCGATGCTCGGCCTCTCGCGGCTCGCGTACTCGCTCTCGACCAACCGCCAGATCCCCAGCGCGCTCGGGCGCCTGCACCCGACTCGCTCGACGCCGGTCGTGGTGATCTCGATCGCGGCGATGATGGCCGGCGCGCTGACGATCCCGCGCGATCTCGACTTCCTCGTCGGGATCTACGCGTTCGGGGCGCTGATCGGCCTGACGCTCGCCCACCTCTCGGTGTGCGTCCTTCGGTACAAGGAGCCCGACGACTCCAAGCGCGTCTTCAAGATGCCCGGCAACGTGAAGTTCCGCGGCGGCGACCTGCCGCTACCCGCGGTGATCGGCGCCACGCTGTCGTTCGCGGCGTGGGTCAGCATCGTCGTCTACCACCCGGGCGGGCGCTACGTCGGGTTTGCCTGGATGGCGTTCGGGATCGCGCTGTACGTCATCTACCGCACGACGCAGGACAAGTCGTTGCTCAAACGGGTGACCGTGCCCGAGGCGGCGTTGCGGCGCGGCGAGGCCCGTGAGCGCCGCGCGGAGTACGGCTCGATCCTCGTCCCGATCTTCGGCACTCCGCTCGACGACGACATCATCCAGACCGCCGGTCGCCTGGCCGGCGACGAGCACGACGACTTCGACAGCCAGAGCGGCGCGATGATCGAGGCGCTGTGGGTCTTCGAGGTCCCGATGTCGCTGCCGATCGACGCCCGCCTGCCCGAGGCTCAGCTCGAGCGGGCGCGGGTCGCGCTGCGCCGGGCGAAGGCGGTCGGCGAGGAGTACGAGGGGGTCGAGGTCGCGACGGCGACCGTCCGGGCGCGCCGGGCCGGAGCGGCGATCGTCGATGAGGCCCGTCGGCGCGGGGTGGAGGCGGTCGTGCTCGCCGCCGAGGAGCCGTCGCGGATTCGCGGCGGCGCGCTGCTCGGTGGGCGCGGCGGCCGCCTGGACAACTTCGTCGGCGAGGTGACCAAATACGTTATCGCCAAGGCGCCGTGTCAGATCATTCTGACCGCGCCGCCGTCGCATGTCGACTCGCCGGAGCCGCCCCCGGCGGCTGAAGAAGCGATCATCTAGAGTCCGCGCCCATGTTCGTGCTCATCGTCGGCGCCGGTCGCGTCGGATCCGCTGTCGCCCGTACCGCGCTCGGCGCGGGACACGACGTATCGGTCCTCGACGAGGACCCGCTCAGCCACGAGCGCCTCGATGCCGGGCAGCCCACGTCGTGGGAGGACGCCGGCGGGCGCTTCACCGTCGGGCACGGCATCGAGCTCGAAGCGCTGCTCGAGGCGGGGATCGACAAGGCCGACGTCTTCATCGCCTCGACCGATGGCGACAACACCAACCTGACGATCTCCCAGATCGCCAAGCGCCAGTTCAACGTGTCCCGAGTGCTGGCCCGCGTCGCCGATCCGGCGCGCGCAACGTGGTACGCCGAACAGGGCCTCGAGACGATCTCGCCGACCAAGCACGCGATCGACATGTTCGCTCGCGCGTTGTCGGAGGAGTAGGCCGCCGTGTACGTCGTCATCGCCGGTGGCGGCAAGGTCGGCTGGAACCTCGCACGCGAGCTGATCGAGAAGGGCAACGAGATCACGCTGCTGGAGTCGCGCCGCGAGCGCTACCTGACGATCGAGCAGGAGCTCGAGCACGCGGTGCAGTACGGCGACGCCACCGAGCTGTGGGTTCTCGAGCGTGCCGGCATCCAGCGCGCGGACCTCGTGATCGCGGTCACCGGCGACGACGAGGACAACATGCTCATCTGTCAGGTCGCCAAGGAGAAGTACCTCTGCGACCGGATCATCGCCCGGGTCAACAACCCGCGTAACCGCCAGTGGTTCGAGCTGCTCGGCATTCAGCCCGCGGTCAGCGCGACCGACCTGATCCTGCGGCTGATCGAGCACGAGGTCCCGTCCTACGGACTCGTGCATCTGCTCGATCTGCGCGACGAGCATCTGGAGATCATCGAGGTCGAGGTCGGCGTCGGCGCTCCGGCGGCGGGGCGCAGGGTCGGCGACGTGGTGCTTCCCGAGGGCAGCCTGATCATCAGCGTCCTGCGTGATGGCGGCGGCTTCGTACCCAACGCCGACACGGTGATCGACGCCGGGGACGAGGTCCTGCTCGTGCTCGATCCGGGACTCGAAGACGCAATTACCGAGCAGTTTGCGCCCGCCCTCTGAGCAGCGACTCGATCGTTCGGCCAGATCGGGATTCCGGCGGCCACGTCGGGTATACATCTGGCCAAGCGGTGCAGGATTCCTCCTGCATGCGTCGTAGCGATCCTCATGGCCGCCAAAACACCCGCAATCAATCCACCGGATACCTGTTCGTATAGCCGCCGATCGAGGTTGCGCCCGGCGCGCGCGCGTGCGAGGGTCGCTCGGTGATTACGGGGAAGCCCGCATGGATTGCGGCTGGCGTGGCGACGACGTCGACGCTCAGTGTCGTGATCGCGGGTCTCGCGAGCCTGGGCGCCGGACTCGGCGTGGCGGGCTGGCCCGTCAACGACGCCGAGAGCTCCCCGACCAACGCGGTCGAGCTCGCGACTGCGCGCCTCGCCGCGTCACAGAAGCCGTCGCCGCGCCGCGAAGCCGTCGTGCTGGGATCGCGCCGGCGTTCGGGGCGGATTCTCGTGAGCACGGGCGTCGCGCGTGCGATCTCGCGTTCGACAACGGTGTTCGCGGTGTTCCGCAACCCGTCACCGCCTCCGCACCACGACACGGTCCTCGTCGGCGGCCAGGGAGAGTCTTCGCCCGGTTTGACGCCAAAGCCCCAGACCACGCCGACGCCCGTCACGCCCACGCCGACCCCGGTTTCGACGCCGACCCCGGCGCCGATCCCGGTGCCCGATCCGACACCGACGACGGTCGACGTTCCGGTCGTCGCGGCCCCGACGACGCCGACCACGCCAGCACCGACCGACAGCGCGTCCAACGGGTCCGGAAGCGGAAGTGGAAGCGGGAGCGGCTCGACGGGCGGGCCGACGACCGGGCACACCGGCAACAACGGCACCGGCTCGGCCGGCTCCGGCTCGACGGGCTCCGAGAGCACGCCCACGACGCCGACTACGCCGATCCCCCCGCCCAAGAAGGGGTGCAAGCACCACACGGGCTCAGGCGGCGGGGGCACGACGACGCCGACCGCACCCACGACGCCGATCGTGCTGACGACGCCCGCGTCGTACCACCACCAGGCGCCCACGCCGTACACGCCTCCGGTGACCACGACGCCGCCTCCGCCTCCGACGCCGCCTCCGCCTCCGCCGACCACGACCGCGACGACGCCCGCGCCTCCGCCTCCCCCGGCAGACACGACCGCGACCACGCCGACGGTTACGCCGAGCGTCGTCACCACACCCTCAGCGACGACCTCCACGCCGCCGCCGCACGCCCGCTGGCACCACTAGGAACCGAAGCGGCGGCCGCTCACCGGTTGCGCGCGCCCCACGTGTCGGTCTGCGCGTGGCAGCTCGGGCACAGCAGCGCGAGGTTCTCCAGCCGGTTGTCCTGTCCCTTGCCGTTGACGTGATGCAGCTGAAGCCCGATCGGTCGCCCGCGCCACGTGTCGATCCCGCACTCTGCGCACTGGACAGAAACGCGGCCTGGAGACCTATACTGACCAGAGCCGTTTGAGGCCTTTGCGGGATGGAGTAATCGGCAACTCGCCACGCTCTGGACGTGGAATTCAAGGTTCGAGTCCTTGTCCCGCAGCTCGATCTGTCGCCACACTGGCGGCGTTTGCGCGCAGCTCAGCAGCCGAGCGTCACCGGCGCTGCGCAGCGCGCGGTCGTGGTCTTCTTCGCGTTGACGCCCAGGTACTCGGGTCGCTCAGGCCGCTGCGTGCTGCGCCCAGTCGCGGTAGAGGCCGTAGTAGGCGCCCTCCGCGTCGATCAGCTCGTCGTGTGTGCCCTGCTCGATGATCTTTCCGTGCTCGAGCACGACGATCCGCCCGGCCGACCGGATCGTTGACAGGCGGTGGGCGATGACGATCGCGGTACGGCCGGCGAGCAGTCGCCGCATGCCGGTCTCGATCCGGCCCTCGGTGTGCAGGTCGACGTTCGAGGTCGCCTCGTCGAGGATCACGATCCGCGGGTCGGCAACGATCGCCCGCGCGAACGCGATCAGCTGGCGCTGGCCGGCCGACAGCTGAACGCCGCGCTCGCCGACCTGCGTGTCGAGGCCCTCGGGAAGCTTCTCGATGAAGTCCCACGCGTCGACGGCCTGTGCCGCCTCGCGGATCTCGTCGGTCGTCGCGTGGGCGACGCCGAACGCGATGTTCTCGGCCAGCGTGCCGCTGAACAGGTAGCCCTCCTGGGGAACGATCCCCATCTGCGAGCGCAGCGACGCTCCGCGCACGTCGCGCAGGTCCATGCCGTCGACGAGCACCCGACCCGACGTCGGGTCATAGAAGCGCGCCACGAGCTTGGCGAACGTCGACTTGCCGGCGCCGGTCGCGCCGACCAGCGCCACCGTCTGCCCCGGTGGCACGACAAGGTCCAGTGACTCCAGCGCCGGGGTCTCGGCCCTCGCGTACTGAAACGTGACGTCCTCGAAGCGGATCTCGCCCTTCAGCGGCGCCGGCAGGTCCTGAGTGCCCTCGATCATGTCCGGCTGCTCGTCGAGCAGCTCGAAGATCTTGTCGAGCGCCGCCATCCCGCTGAGGTACGTCGTGTAGAGCTGGGAGAGCTGGCTGATCGGGTCGAAGAAGCCGTTGAGCGCCGCGACGAAGCCGACGAGCACGCCGACCGTGACGTCGCCGTTGATCGCCTGCAGGCCGCCGTAGATGACGACGAACACGAGCGCCAGCGACGACAGGAACTCGACCGCCGGGAAGTAGCCCGCGTTGAGGTAGACGGTCGTCATGTTCGCCTCGCGGTTGACCTCGTTGAGATCGGCGAACTCCGTGTTGTGCCGCGGCTCCTGGGCAAACGCGCGGATCACGCGGACGCCTGACAACGACTCCTGCAGATAGCCGGTGATCGCGCCGATCGTCTCGCGCGTGCGCCGGTAGGCGTCGGCCGACGCGATCCGAAACAGGAACGACCCGATCGCCATCAGCGGAAAGATCAGGAACACGAGCAGTGCCAGCTGGACGTCGAAGAACAGCAGGATCAGGGTCGAGCCGATCAACGTCAGCGATGCCTGGAACAGCGTCACGACCGAGTCGGTGACCAGCGAGTCGAGCGCCTCGACGTCGTTGGTCATTCGCGAGATCAGCACGCCCGCGGGCCGGCGCTCGTAGAAGCCGATCGGCATCTCCTGGAGGTGGGCGAAGATCTGGCGGCGCAGGTCCTGCAGGGCGCGCTGGCCGACCCAGCCGGTCAGGTAGGTCTGGAAGTACGTGCAGACCCAGACCAGGAAGGCGCTGAACACGAACAGCAGCACGATCACCGTCAGCGCGGTCTCGTTGCCCTTGTCGATGCCGTCGTCGATCGCCGCCTTGGCCAGCGGCGCCGGGGCGAGCGAGGCCGCGGTGCCGACGATCAGCGCGGCGAACATCGCGATCGTGCGTCGGCGGTAGGGCCGCAGCAGGACGATCAGGCCGCGCAGCTTGCGCCCGCGTCCCGAGGTGCCGCGGATCCGCCGGCGCAGCTCGTGGCCGAAGGTGGGGGAGGCCGGAACGTCGCTCACAGCCCCGCCACCTCGCGCTCGACCGGCTTGCGGCTGAGGAAGACCTGGTCGGGCAGGCCCTTCTCGACGATCTCGCGATAGAGGTCCGAGGCCTCGAGCAAGTCGGCGTGGCTGCCGTGGGCGACGAGTTCGCCGTCCTCGAGCACGACGATCTCGTCGGCCAGGGCGATCGTCGAGAGCCGATGGGCGATGACGAACGTCGTGCGTCCGGCCATCACCTCGCCGAGCGCGGTCTTGATCTCGCGCTCGGTCGAGGCGTCGACGCTCGACGTCGCGTCATCGAGGATCAGGATGCGCGGATCGGCGAGCAGCGCACGGGCGATCGCGACGCGCTGGCGCTGGCCACCCGACAGCGTCAGCCCGCGCTCGCCGACACGCGTGTCGTAGCCCTTGGGCAGGCGCTCGATGAAGCCGTGGGCCTGGGCGCGGCGGGCCGCGAGCTCGACCTCCTCACGCGTGGCGTCCCTACGGGCGTAGGCGATGTTCTCGTGGACCGTCGCGCTGAACAGGAACGGGTTGTCGTCGACGACCGCGATCGCACGGCGCAGCGACGCGACGTCGACCTCGCGCACGTCGGCACCGTCGAGCAAAACGCGCCCCGAGGCCGGGTCATACAGCCGCCCGATCAGCGACACGAGCGTCGTCTTGCCCGACCCGGTCGCGCCGACCAGCGCCACCGTGCGCCCGGCGTCGATCTCGATCGACACATCGTGCAGCGCGTTGGCCGCCATCCCGCCGTAGTCGACGGTCACCTTCTCGAACACGACGTTGCCCGACCCGGCCGGTAGCGCGGGTGCGCCCGGGCGCGAGGTGATCTCGGGCACGACATCGAGGATCTCGAACAGCCGCGCCCCCGACGCGGTCGCGCGCTGCGCGAGGCCGAGGGAGACGCCGAGCGTGCGCATCGGGCTCAGCAGCCGCAGCAGGTAGGCGTAGAACGCGGTGAACTCGCCGATGCTCATCGTCCCGTGGATAACGCCGCGACCGCCGACGAGCAGCACCACCGCGAGCCCGAGCTGGGGCAGGAAGCCGATCAGCGGGTTGTAGTAGGCCTGGAGCCTGGTCGCGACCATCGCCTGGTCAAAGACGCGCGTCGTCGCACGGGTGAAGCGCTCGAACTGACGCTCCTCGGCCGCGAACGCCTTGATCACGCGCACGCCCGAGATCGCCTCCTCGGCGTCGGCGGTCAGTTCGGCGATCCGCTGCTGGACCTCCTGTGCGGCCGGGCGGGCGTAGCGGCCGTAGCGAAACGCCACGATGATCACGAACGGGGTCGGGATCAGGGCCAGGGCGGCGAGTCCTGGGTTCATGATCAGCATGGCCACGGCGACGAGCACGATGGTCAGCCCGCTCTGGACCATGAAGATCAGCCCGTAGCCGAGGAAGAAGCGGACCATCTGCAGGTCGACGGTGCCGCGCGACATCAGCTGGCCCGTCTGCTGGCGATCGAAGAACGCGAGCTCGAGCTGCTGGAGGTGGCCGTAGAAGCGGTTGCGCAGCTCGTACTCGACGGCGAGCGACACGCGCCCGGCGACGAGGCGCCGGAAGATCGTCAGCACGAACGTCACCAGCGCGGCGACGAAGATCAGGACCCCGTACTTGACCAGGGCGTCGTGTTGGTGCGCGGTGACCGCGTTGATGCCCTTGCCGACGAGCCACGGAATCGTGACGCTCGAGACCATCGCGGCGAGCGCCAGCACGAACGCGGAGATCACCCCACGGCGATGGGGCGCCAGGAAACCCAGCAGGCGACGGAAGACGACCACACGCCTATGGTAATTGTCGGCGCAATCAAGCTCGTTGCGGTGCCGCGGCGCGATCCGCTGTACTCCATGGCGTGAGCGCGATCTCAGCCGGACTGTGCGACACCTGCCGCCACCAGAAGGTGATCGGAAATACGCGTGGATCGCGCTTCTCCCTGTGCGAGCTGGCGAAGACCGACAAGCGCTTCCCGAAGTACCCGCGCGTGCCGGTGGCACGCTGCGACGGCTACGTCAAACGCGGCTGACTACCAACCGCGCGGCATGCCGAGAATCATGTGCGCGGGACGGCCGTCAGCGTCCGCGGCGATCATCTCGACGCTGTCGGCATGCGCCATCGCCGGCGCGGGGGCGTCGAAGCACAGATCACCGCCACAGCGCGGGCAGGACCCGATCAGGCGCAGGCCTTCGGCCATCGCCTCGCTGTGCCATTCGCGCTCGCAGGACGTGCAGTGGACCGCCGGGGGTGCGTGCTCCATCCCGACAGGTAACGACCAAACGTGGCGCGATCGCGATCGGACACCTGTCCACCGGCGCACTGGTCCATTTTCGTCGGCCGCCGGCCCGGCGCGGGTGGAGGGAGCGCCGTGGCAGGATGAGCGCGTGCGCCGCCTGGTTCTCCTCGCTGCCCTTGCCGGGCTCGGTTGTGTCGCCGGTCTGGTCGCGGGCTGTGGCGGGTCGGGCTCGTCGTCGACGACCACGGTGGCGGCACTCGGCCCCGCAACGCTCGGGTCGCTGCCACCCGGCATCCGCAACACACCCGCGCCGCGCATTCGCGGGACAGACGCCTCGACCGCCACGCCGACGGCGTTCGACACGGCATCGCTGCACGGCCGGCCGTACTTCGTCACGTTCCTCTACACCGAGTGCACGACGACCTGCCCGCTGATCGGGGCCGAGCTCCACGCGATGCTCGAGCAGCTCGGCCCCGACGCCAAGCGCGTCGCCGTCGTCGGCGTGACCGTCGATCCGCGCGGCGATACACCGCACGCGGTGCGCGCGTGGCTGGCGCTGCATCGCGAGCCCGCGAACTTCCACTACGTGATCGGCACGCGGCCGCACGTCGAGCCGATCTGGCACCAGTGGTACATCCTGCCCCAGCCCGACGGCGGCGGCGGCCCGAGCGTCCACACCGCCACGGTGTGGGTCATCGACGCGCAGGGGCGCCGCGTCGCCCAGGTTCCGGCCGGCGCCGCGATCGACCCGTCCCAGCTCGCCGTCGAGGCGCGACGGTTGTTGCGGTGAGCCGCGGGGCTCCGGTCATCGTGCTCCTGCTCGCGGCGCTGGCCGGCGGCTGCGGTGGCTCGTCCGGCACGGCGGTGACCGAGCCCGACGTGTTCGCCGGCCAGCCGACGCGCCCGGTCGACGAGCTGCTGGTGCGCGGCGGCCAGCTCTACGTGACCGACGGCTGCCAGGCCTGCCACTCGGTCAACGGCAGCAATCAGGGCGGCCCGACGTTCCACAACCTCGCGGTGCGCCGCAGCGACGCGCAGCTGATTCGCGGCGTGATGCGCCACGTGGCGCTGCAGCCGCCGTCCCCCGCGCTCGTTCGGCTCGGCCATGACCGTGCCAGCGCCCGCGCGCTGGTCACGTTCATCGAGTCGATCACGTCCGGATAGGCGAGCGTGCCCGCGCTATCCTCGGCCGCGTGATCCTGGCCCACATCGGACACTGGTACGTCGGCCTGCTGTACCTCGCCCCCGTCGCGATACTCGTCGCGGTGTTGAAGTTCTCGTCGTGGCGCTCGCGCCGCGGTCAGCGCCCGGACTGAGCCGGCGCCGGCGCCGAGCGCACGAAGCGGATTCCCGAGACGATCAGCAACGCGGTCATGATCACAGCGCTCGCCACACACCACTGGCAGATCGCATGGATCGTGAACAGCTCGCGGTAGGTCAGGTACGCGCTGAACCCCCAGCCGACGGTGACGAGCCCCAGCGTCGCGAACACCCCGGCCTCGCCGGGCACGGCCAGCGCAACGAGGATGGCGACGTAGCCGATCAGGCCGATGAGCGCGACGGGGATGCCGGCCAGCTCGGCGTAGCGCGACGCCTGAACGGTCTCGCAGCCGCCGCTGGACAGGCAGAGGACCTTGAGATCGTTGTAGTGCACGTCGGTCAGGTAGATCGCGATTCCGAGGCCGATCACGGCCAGCACGGCGGAGGTTGCGCGCAGCCGGCGGTCGCTCATTGCTTGAGCTCGCTCTCGATCGGGCCGCTGAACTCGTCGAGCGTGAGCTTCGGCGTGTCGAGTGGCTTCTGAGCGCCGTCGCTGGGGCCGAGCGTGAACGACGGCGTGCCGGTGAAGCCGCTGGTCGTGAACAGCGTGCCCGCGGTGGCGAGCTGGTCGGCAATCGTCGCGCTCCTGCGGGCGGAGAGCGCGCGGTCGGCGTTCAGGCCCGGTACGCCGCCGGCGATCTGGCGCAGGAACGCGTCGCTGGCGTAGCGCGTCGTCTCGTCCTGCTGGTTGGCATAGAACAGCTCGGTGAACGGCCACATCCTGTTCTGCTGCGCCGCGGCCAGGGCGAACGTCGCGGCGGCGCCCGAGTCGCCGGGGCTGAACTGCTCGCCGACGAAGTGCTGGGGCTCGAAGACGATCTTCAGCTTGCCGGTGCGCACGTACTTTGTGAGCAACGTTGGCAGGATCGTCTGGCTGTAGTGGCGGCAGATCGGGCACTTGAGGTCGGCGAACTCGTGCATCGTCAGTGGCGCCGCGGGGTCGCCAAGCGTTGTGCCGTGCTCCGGGATGCCGGCGAACTCGCTGGTCACGAGCGCGGTGCCCGGCGGGAGCTGTCCGGTGGTGAGGGTCTGCTTCTTGCCGCCCGAGTTGCCGACGGCGATCGCGATCGCGACGACGACGAGCACCGCGCCGACCACCGCGCCGAGCTGCCAGAGGCGCTTGCGACGCACGGCCCCGGCGGCCGCTGCGGCCTCGGCAGCCTGACGCTGCTCACGCGCGAGCTGGCGACGCTGGTCACGGGTCTGGCGTTCCGCGGGGTTGGGTGTGCTCATCCGAGCACCGCATTGGCGAGATCGATGACGATCAGCACCGCGCCGATCCCCGCGAGTAGCGCGACCATCGCGGCGAGCAGGACGAGGGTCGGGTTGGTCGTCTTCATGGTCAGCCTCCTGCCTTGTCGGTGACGAGCGCGTCGAACGGCGTGCCGCCCGGCGGCGTGACGTGGAAGTTCAGGCCCCAGTGGCCGACCATGACCAGCGACGGCACCCCGTCGCGTGAGTAGGTCCCGTCGGGCTTGGCGGTGAGCCGGTAGGCCTGCTGGCCCATCTCCATGTCGAGCATCGTGAACGTCGTCACGACGTCGGCACCGGTGACCGGCTTGCCGTTCTTGGTCAGCTTGACCGAGAACGCGTTGGGGACCGCGGCGCGGTTGGGTGCGACCTTGACGTTGAGCGCGTATGGGCCCTTGGTGATCGTCTTGGCGACGACGCCGGGGCCGACGCGGGCCAGCGAGTGGCCGATGCTGGCCAGGGACTTCGGCGGCGGCGCGAGGCTCGAGAGCACCGCGGCGGCGAAGATCGCGCCGACGAGCAGGAACAGCTCGACGCCGATCAGGCGCCGCAGCAGCGCGACCGCGCCGGGCCCGACATCGGGGCGCTCGCGGGCCGCGGCGATCCGCGGTTTGGTGTCGAGCAGGTTGATCGCGGCGACCGCCATCGCGGCGAGCAGGATTCCGATCTTCACGAGCAGCGCCTGGCCGTAACCGGTCTGCCAGACCGATGACAGGGTCGGGAAGCGGGTCAGCGCGGCCAGCGTGCCCGAGAGGATGATCACCGCGACCGAGCTGAACGCGACCCGCGAGAAGCGCGGCACGGCGCTGACCATCGCCGGCATTCGCCGCGAGCCGGCCGTCGCCGCGAGCACGATCAGGCCGATCAGCCCGCCGATCCACGTGCTCACCGCGGCGAGGTGCACGGCGTCGAGGATCAGGGACTCGCCACGCGGCGAGTACTGGCCGGCGTGGCCCGACAGGCCGGGGACGAACAACGCCGCCCCGGCGGCCAATGCGGCGCCGGCCAGCGCGAGCAGGTTCGCGACCGAGCGCCGTGGGCGCTCCGGGCGGTCGGTCGCGATCGCCACGGCGACGGCGAGCGCGAACAGCGCGGTCACGATCTCGAGGTCGACGTAGCCGCGGCCGAACGCCGAGTCACGGATCAGTGGGACCACGTTGCCGAGGTCGAAGATGCTGCGCTGGGCGAAGTCGGCGGTCGCGATAAGCACATACACGGGGATCGCGACAAGCGCGAGGCCGAGCGAGATCGCCAGGGCGATGGTGATCGGCTTCAACGAGACACCGTCGCGAGCGACCGGCTGCGCGACGCCGAGGCGGAAGACGGCGAGGCCGATCGACGACAGGAAGGTCAGGAACATCGCCCAGCGCGCGATCAACTGGCCGGTGGTCGCCGCGGTCTCCGAGAGCGAGGGGATCTGGAATTGCGGCGCTGGACCGGGGTTCGGGCCGACCGCGAACGTGAATGCACCGCGGACCGGGTGGCCGTCGACCGAGATCACCCGCCAGTAGACGAGGTACCAGCCCTCGGGCAGGCTCTGCAAGGGCGTGACGAGCTGGTTGGGGTTCGACGTCGACCGCGCCGGGCGGCCGGTCGTCACGTTCTCGCCGTCGGCGTTGGTCACCGAGACGATCGCGAAGCGCGGCTCGACCGGCTCGGAATAGGTCAGCGCGACGTCGGCGGGCGAGCTGTTGACGGTGCCGCTGGCCGAGGGCGACGTCTTGAGCAGCGCGGCGTGCGCCCCGGCCACCGCCGGGAGCACGCCGAGCACGCCGACAACGGCCAGGACAACACCAACGGCTCGCCCGCGGCGGGTCACGTCATCTCCCGCTTCCCGCCCGCGAGCGCGATCACGCCGAGCAGCAGCGCGATGATCGCCAGGATCAGCGCGATCACGCCGATCGTGTCGCTCGATCCACCGCCTCCGAACGACTTCACGGCTTCGATCGTCGGAGCCGGGGTGTCGGAGTCCGCCGCGCCGGACCAGTTGACGACCGTGCCGTCGGAGTAGCTCTGCTGGACGGTGAACGTGATCGTGCCGGTCTTGCTCGCCTCGGCGTTGAAGCCGAAGACGCTGTCCTCCTCGGTCGGTGTCTTGCCGCCGGTCCACGTGACCTTCTGGACGGTGGCGGCCTCGCCGGAGCCCTGGGCATCGACGGTTCGCGTCCAGCCCGGGGCAGCCTGGAACGAGTCGATCGCGAAGCCCTTGGGCACAGTGAGCTCGATCTTGGTCGTCGTCGCGCCCTCCTCCTCGGTGGGCACGGACAGGGTGTAGAACTGCAGAACGTTGGCCTTCGAGACGGCCGGGGACATCGTGGCGTGGGCGGACGCCGACGCGGCACAGAGCCCGCTGAAGAGCAGCGTCACAGCGGCAACGGTCCACGGCCGTCCACGGCGAAGCGTGATGAAACGCATGGGAACCTCCTTCGATTGTCGTGTGCGAGTGGTGGAGCTACGCGACGACAGACGGAGGCGGGCGCGGGTACGCCGCGGCGCACGACAGGGCAGGGCGCGTGACGGTGAGGCCACGGCGAAGGCGGGCGACGGTGGGCCGAGCGGGCGCGACGGGCCGGCGCAGCAGCAGGCGCGCGACGACGCGGCGCATCCAACGCAGCAGGTGCTGGGCGGCGGTCAGCGCGGCGGCGGCGACGATCGCCAGTCCCGCGGCGACGGGCATCGCATTGACGTGGACCGGGCCCCAGAGACAGTTCAGACCGTGGAAGCCGAGGCCGGCGCGCCAGTGGGTGTAGGACTCGACCGCGGCGAAGGTCAGCCAGGCGGTCACGGTCAGCGCCCCGGCGCGGCGAACCGTCTGGGCGACCGGTAGCTTCGGCCCGGGCGCGTCGGGCGAGCGCAGCGCGTGGTGGCTGCGAGCGCCGCGGGCAGCGATCGCGAGAACGGCGGTGCTGAGGATGACCGCGAGGCCGATCGCGACGAGCGCGACGACGACCAGTTGCGGGCCGCCGAACTTCGCGCTCAGCGAGGTCATCTGCAGTGACTGTTCGGGGGCGAGCGCGTAGACGACGGCGCGCGTGGCGAGCTCGAGCAGCGCGATGACCGTGACCCAGCCGACGATTCGCCTGACGATGCTCACGACGCGTTGATCGTATAGGGGGCGGTCAGGATCCGGCCGCCGACCTTCGTCTGCAGGAACAGCTTCCACGTGCCGGCGACCGGCAGCAGCACGCCGACGTTCAGCGTGCCGGGCGTGGTCGACGAGCCGGTGACCTTCGTGCCGCCGAGCACGCTCGTGCAGCCGGAGATCCCGGGTGCGCAGACGTGGGTGTGGAAGTAGTTCAGCGTCCCCTTCTGGAAGAAGATCGCGTGCGCGAGGGCGCCGTAGTACGGCGTGAACGTCGCCTTGGTGCCGTCAGGGCGGGTGACGGTGACATCGAGCGAGGCGGCCTCGAGCGCCTTGATCTTCGGTGGCTTGTGGATCGTGAAGGTGTAGCCGTCGACCTTGACCGTCGATCTGAACGGACCGATCGGGACCGGTGTGTACTTGCCTGAGACGGTGACGCTGTTGACGAGCTGGAAGTTCGTCTGGGCGCCGACCGCGGGATAGACGTCGATCAGCACGTGCCAGTTGCCGCCGGTCGGGAACACGACCGTGTCGCTGATCGTGCCGTCGGCGGCAATCGGCGGATGGCGATGGATGATCGCGCCGAGGTCGTTGCGGACCATGATCAGATGCACGCCGGTATGCGGCCCCGGCCCGGTCTTGAAGCGCGTCAGCGGGGCGCCGGACGGCTGGCTGATCACGAACGACACGGTCGTCGGCGTGCGCGGCTTCACCGGCTGTGAGGGCGTGAAGTCGGTGAGCTTGAACTGCCGCGCGGCGCCGATCGTCGGGGCGCTGAGGCCGCCGTCGCTCGAGGACCCGCACCCGGCCACCGCGACCACCGCGAGCAGGGGCAGCAGGCGGTAGAGGCGCATCGCTCACACGATAGGGAGCGCCACGGCGTCAGGCGCCGGGTGCAAACGCGTAGTCGCGGTGGGGCGCGACGAGCGGCCCGACCTCGACGACGACCTCGTCGTGGCGGCGCAGTCTCGTGGTGCGCGGGTCGCCGCGCAACCGGTGGCCGTTGACGAAGACGACCACGCGGCCTCCGAACGAGAGCAGCCGGCGGCGGCTGAGGGTCTGACCCCAGGAGTCGAACAGGGCGCCGAGAGTGGCGGGCTCGCCACGGCGCACAAGCACCACGCCGGTCGGGTCCAGCGTGACGAGCGCGCCGTAGCAGCGGGCGGTCGTGACGCGGCCGCCGTCGGTCCGGCGCGGGGGGCGGGTGCCGATACCGGCGGGGACCAGCACGACGCGGTTGGCGGCGAACAGCTCGACGTGGACGCCATCGCGTGGGCCCAGGGTGGCGCGGCAGGCGGCGACGGGGCGATCGCGCAGTGCGGGCCGGAAACGCGCGCTGACGCCGATCGGCCGGGAGCGGGCGGCGAGCGCGGCGAGGGCGTGATCGTCGTGTTTGGTGGGTGTCGTCGTGGAGATGGCCGTCGCGCCGCAGCCGGTCAGGGCGATCGCGCACAGGATGAGAACCGGCGGGCGCATGCCGGGGCGACGATAGCCTTCCGCCGATGCGCCTGGGACACCTGCCGGCGGCGTGCCTGCTCGCGCTCACGTTCGTGCTCGCGATGCCGGTCGCGGCCCTCGCCGACGGGGACCCGGCGAGCGACATCCTGCCGGCGACCGACGTCTACACGCCGTTCTCGCCGAAGATCGACGCCGCCGAGGCGGCGAAGCTCGAGTCGCTCGTCGCGGCGGCGAAGGCCAAGGGGGTCCCGTTCAAGGTTGCGATCATCGCCAGCAGGATCGACCTCGGCGCGATCACCGAGCTCTACGGCCAGTCACCGGCCTACGCGAAGTTCCTCTACTCAGAGATCAGGACGTTCGTCGACGGCGAGAACGGAACGCTGCTGATCGCGATGCCGGGCGGAATCGGCATCGCCGGGAAGCTCGCGACGCCCGCCGGCCTGGCCGCCGCGGCGAAGATCCCGATCGCCAAGAATGCGACGCCGACCGAGCTCGCCGCCGCGGCGATGACCGCGATGAATGCGGTGGCCAAGGCCAACGGCAAGACGCTGCCGGACGCCGGCGGCTCGGGCTCGAGCAACACGCTGGTGATCGTGGTGATCGTCATCGCGGTGCTGGCCTTCGCGGCCGGGATCGCGCTGATCCTCCGTGGGCGACGGGCGATGCCGGAGCCGTCGGAGCCGGAGCCCGACGACGACGACGCGTGAGGCGCGCCGGGGCGCGGCTGGTCGGCGCGACCGCCGGGCTTGCGCTCGGCCCGGCCGCGAGCGCGTCGGCCCATGGGCTGGGCGGCGCGCCGGGGGTGCGGGTCCCGGGGTTCGTGTTCGGATGGGTCGCGGCGCTCGTGCTGGTCGCGTCGTTTCTGACGCTGAAGGTGCTGTGGACGGTGCCGCGGCTGGAGGGCGCGGCCGCGCGGCGGATCGTCGGCCGCGTTCCGGTCGCCGTCGACGTTCTCTTCGGGGCGATCGGGGTCGGCCTGTTCTGCGGGGTCGTCTACGCCGGGATCGCGGGAACGACGAACCCGAACGCCAACATCGCGCCGAGCTTCGTCTACATCGCGCTGTGGGTCGCGCTCGTGCCGCTGTCGCTCCTGTTCGGCGACGTGTTCGCGGCGCTGAGCCCGTGGCGGGCGGTCGCGCGGGCCGCTGGTTGGGCGGCGCGCGGGCGCTTCACTGCGCCGCGCCCGTATCCGCCGCGGCTCGGGCACTGGCCGGCGGTCGTCGGGTTGCTGGGGTTCGCGTGGCTCGAGCTCGTGTTCGTCAACCGCGATGACCCGCGCGTCCTGGCGGTGCTCGCCGTCGTCTACTTGCTCGTCCAGCTCGCCGGGATGGCGCGCTACGGCGAGCCGGCGTGGACCGCGAACGCCGATACGTTCGGTGTCGTCTTCGGTCTGTACGCGCGGCTGTCGGTATTCGAGCGCCGCGGCCGCGAGCTGTGGCGCCGACCGCTGCTATCGGGGGCCACGGGGCGCGTCGCACGGCCCGGGACGGTGACACTCGTCGTCGCGATGATCGGCGCGACGGCGTACGACGGGCTGTCGAGCACGAGCCAGTGGGCCGAGGCACTGCCAGGCTTCCTGCGCGGCGTCGGGCATCTCGGCCTCGGGCCGAGCGCGTCGAGCGAGATCGTCGGCACGCTGGGCCTGGCGCTCGCGGTCGGCGTCGTCGCCGGGGTCTATCGGCTCGGAATCGGCGGCGTGGCGGGGTTGGACCCGGCGCGAGACCGGGTCGAGCTGAGCCGCGCGTTCGCGCACACGCTGATCCCCATCGCCGCCGGGTACGCGGTCGCTCACTACTTCACGTTCCTGGTCTTTCAGGGTCAGGGGCTGATCGCGCTGGCCTCCGACCCGCTCGGCCACGGCAGCGACCTGTTCGGCACCGCGGGCGTCGGCATCGACCGATTCCTCGGGCGCGGCGTCGTCTGGTACGCCCAGGTCGGCGCGCTCGTCGCCGGCCACGTGGCCGCGACGATCCTCGCCCACGACCGCGCACTCGTGCTCTACGGAGACACCCGCGACGCCAGCCGCTCCCAGGCGTGGATGCTGACCGCGATGGTCGGGTTCACCGGCGTGGGGTTGTGGCTGCTGGCGTCGATCCGGTAGGGCCCGCGCCTGGATGTGCCGACCTCCCGAGGGTTCGTCACAGGCGCTCACTTCACCGACTCCATCGCCGACGCTGTTCCGACATGCCACGAGGGTCGGAGCCCGGATGGCGTGTCGAAACTGCGCAGTAAGGAGGGAGGGGACCGGGACGCTTGATTCGGGATCCGACATCCAGGCGTGGGCCCTCGTACTCGGAATTATTCAGAGTACGGGGGCCCGCGCCCCCGAAACGCCCGCGCCGGCTCAGGCGTTCACGAGCTCGCCGTCGGCGACCGCGGCGCGCTGCGCGTTGCTTTCGATCGCGTCGATCACCTGCGGCCACGCGCCCTCGGGCAGGTCGTGGCCCATGCCCTGGATAATCACGAGCCGCGAGCCGCGGATGGCGCGAGCGGTGGCGCGGCCGCCGGACGGGCTGATCAGGCGATCGGAGGTGCCGTGGATGACGACCGTCGGCGCGCGGACCCAGGCGAGGCGTGAGGCGCGGTTGGGCGAGGCGACGATCGCTGCGAGCTGGCGGGCGACGCCACCGGCGTCGCTGCCGCGCTCGCGGCTGCGGCGAACGATCGAGAGCAAGCGCTCCTTGTCGGTCGGGAAGCCGGTCGATCCGACGAGCTCGAACAGGCGCAGCATGCGCTGCTCGGCGGCCACGGGGTCGGCCGGCGGGCCCTGGAGGATCAGCGGCTGCACGCGCAGCGCCGGCTGGCCGGTGATCCGACTGCCGGTGTTCGACATGATCGACGCGAGCGACAGGACGCGCGACGGGTGCTCGATCGCGACGACCTGGGCGATCATGCCGCCCATCGACACGCCGACGACGTGTGCGCGCTTGATGCCGAGGTGGTCGAGCAGGCCCATCGCGTCCGCGGCCATGTCGCTCAGCGAGTACGCCGACGGCCGGCGCAGCAGCAGGTCACGCTGCGTCGGGACCGGGATCTGGTCCAGATGCGTCGAGCGGCCGATGTCGCGGTTGTCGAAGCGGATGACGAAGAAGCCGTCGTCCGCGAGGCGCTCGCAGAATTCGTCGGGCCACGCGATCATCTGCGTCCCCAGACCCATGATCAGGAGCAGCGCCGGGTCGCTCGGCGACCCGAACGTCTCGTGACACAGCTCGATCTCACCGACGGTGCAGAGCTGTTCAGCCATCACAGAAGCCTAGAGGCTAGATCGAGCCGACGAGCTGGATGTGGTCGGCCTCGGCGGCGCCACCGAACGGACGCGTCAGGCCGAACTGGTTCAGCGTTGCCTCGGAGACACCCTCGACGCCGGGAGTGTCCGACGCCTGACCCTTGGTGTGCGGGTCATTGGGGAACCCGCCCACCTCGACGGAGTGCTGTGGCGTGCGGTAGCCCGACAGGCCGATCAGATGCAGATGCAGCGCCTTGCCCAGCGCGTCGAGGCGCGAGGCGATCTCGGGCTCGTCGCCGACCGCGTAGTTCGTGCCCGGTGACTGGAAGAAGCCGTAGGAACCGCCGTGCGGCGGTGAACGAGCCGATCGTCGCGGGCGGCGTCGCCGTGCCCGTCGCGTTGAACGCCTGCGCCTGCGCGGCGGCGGCGCGGGCCTGAGCCTGGGCCAGCTCCTTCTCGAGCGTCAGGGCGCGGGCGTGCACCGTCGCGAACAGCGCGCTCTTGCGGTTGCGGGCCTGGATGTACTTCTCCTGGCGCTGGACGATCACGAACTTGATCTGCGCGACCTCGTCGCGCTGCACGAGCACCGCGCTGGTCTGGCGCTCCTGCTGGGCTTCGATCTGCGTGTAGCGGACGGTCTGCTGATGGACCGCGGTCTTGGCGTGCGACACGAGTTTGGTGATCTGCGTGTTCTGCTGCCCGACGCGCTTGAGCGCGTCGACCGTCTCGAGCAGATCCGCGAACCCGCGGGCGTTGAACAGCACGGTGATGATGTCGGGCGGATCCGATTCGTAGCGCGCGACGAGCTCGGCGGCGAGCACCTGCTTGTCATGGGCCAGACGGCCGCGCAGCACGAACAGCCGCGCCCGAGCGCCGCGCAGCGCGGCCTGGGTCTGGGCCAGCGCGGCCTGCTCGGCGTCGATCGTGTTCTGCAGCGCGGTGATGTGCGCCTGGAGGTCGTTGATGTGGCCCTGGAAACCACTGATGTGGGTGTTGTCGGCGTTGATCGACGACTTCAGCGCGCCCTCGCGCTGGTGGACGCCGCTGAGACGCGAGTTCAGGTCGGCGCCGCTGGTCGCAGCACCGAGCGCAGCGCCCACGACAATGAGCGAGAGGACGATCGCGACGCGCAGGGGAGAGGGACGGCAGTCGGGCACGAGGACAAAAACCTAGCGACCGGCGCCGGCGACTCAAACCGGTGGGGGGGAGCTTGCACGGGAAGCGGGGCTGTTGACGGGTCGCCAACTTCCCGGGGTGTCACCGAATGCATCGCCGCGTACGCGAGCTACTAGGCGGCGACCGAGAGCTCGTGCGGGGTGAGTGGGGCGCGGCCCCACTGCGCCCGCTGCGCGTAGTCCATCAACGCGTCGAAGTAGTGATGCAGCGGCTCGGCCCGAACGCCGGCCGGGTTGAGCACCGCGCGGGTCTGGCGATCGTCGAAGCGCACGCGCAGGCCGAAGTACGGGAAGTAGACGCGGGCGCGATCGAGCACCCGCCGCTGGGCGTCGGTCAGCGTCGACGAGTCGACGTCCGCCTCGATCATCTCGGGTGCGACGAGCTGTGGCTCGGGCACGCCGAAGCGCCGCGCCGCCATGTCGATCACCTCACCGACCGTCGTCGCGTGCTCGCCCGCCACGACGTGGTAGGTCGCCGGCGGCGCGTCCTGGAGCGCGAGGATCGCGTCGGCGACGTAGTCGACCGGCACGACGTCGACCGGCGAGAGCGAGCGGGCCGGGATCATCGGCAGGCGTCCGCGCGAGAACATCTGCAGCGGCCAGTAGAGGACGTTGAACGCCCGCGTCCAGCCGCTCGTGCGATTGCCGACGACGATGCTCGGCCGGATGATCTGCAGCGGTATCTCGGTGGGCCAGGCGCGCAGCACCTGCTCGCCTTCGTACTTCGTCTGCTCGTAGGTGTTGCGAAAACCGGCTCCCGCGTACGGATCGTCCTCGGCGAACGATCCGTCGTGGTTGCCGGCGACGTATGCGGTCGAAACGTGCGCGAAGCGGGTCAGGCCGTCGCCGAGGATCCCGCACAGCTCGGCGAGCTGCCCGACACGGCGCACGCCGGCCGCGTTGACCGCACGCGCCTCGGGCAACGGCAGGTCAAAGCTCACCGACGCGGCGCAGTGGATCACCTCGCTGGCCTGGCGCGCGATCTGCTCACGGTCCGACGGGCCGAGGCCGAGCCGCGGGCGCAGCAGGTCGCTGGCGACTGCGGTGCAGCGCCGCGCGTGCTCCTGCGCGGTGGCGGGGTCGTACAGCTCGTGCAGGAGCGCCCGCAGTCGCGCGTCGGCGTCGGCGGCGTTGCGGGCACGCACGAGCGTGATCACGGGTCGATCGGTCTGATCGAGATAGCGGGAGAACAGCGCGGCGCCGACGAAGCCGGTCGCCCCGCTGAGCAGAACCGCATCCTGGCGGGGGGGCATGGGTGGGGCCTTTCCGGGGGCTGGGTACTGCGGACGACTGATGTGCATTTTCGCGGCGAACCGGCCAGAGCTCCAGGGACCGCACGTCGGAACCGGAGCGTCGATCGGTCGACCAGTGGGCGAAGGTAGTCCAGTACCCGATGGCGGGTGTTGCATGGTTGTGATGTCCGCTCGCCGACGATATGCCCGACGTGTTCATGGGCTGACACAATCGCCCGATGGGCCTCTTCTCAGAGATCAAGAACCAGGTGACCGGCAGCGCGCAGGTGGTCGGGTGCTCATCTGCGCCGATCGAGAACACGCAGGCGCCGTGCACGATACAGCTCTTCGTCCAGGCGCCCGGGGTCGCACCGTTCTCGAGCGAGCAGACCGTTGATTTGTGGTCCGGGAAGTGGCCGACCGCGGGCTCGACACTCGCCGTGACCTTCGACCGCGACCACACCGACCGGATGCGGATCGAGTGGGATCAGCAGCCGGTGGACGTCACGGCCACGGCGCCGGCTCCCGCGACGCCGGCCGGCCAGCCGCTTCCCCATGGCATGGTGATCACGACGGGCAAGCCGATGGCTGTCTTCGGGGCGAGCTCGAGCGCCTCGGCGCCCTGCGCGATCGCGGTGCACTGACCGACGCCGAGTTCGAGGCACAGAAGGAGCGGATTCTCGGCGGCGGCTAGTAGCGTCCCGATCCACGGTCGGCGACGTCGCCGCCGCGGAAAGGGTTGCAAATGCGTGCACAGCAGATCGTCGAGCTGACCGGACCCGACACGGCCCTGCGCCTCGTTGACCTCCCCGAGCCCGAGGCGTCGCATCCGATGACCCCCGGCAGCGGCGTCGTCGTCGACGTCCACGCCGCCGGGGTCTCGTTTCCCGAAGTGCTCCAGACGCGCGGCGAGTACCAGATGAAGCCCGATCTGCCGTTCGTCCCGGGCAGCGAGGTCGGCGGCATCGTGCGCAGCGCGCCCGAGGGCTCGGCGCACAAGCCTGGCGACCGCGTCGCGGCGTTCTGCGGCACCGGCGGCTTTGCCGAGGTCACCGTCGCGCCGGAGCTCATGACCTTTCCGCTGAGCGACGATCTCGACTTCGGCCAGGGCGCCGCCCTGATCCTCAACTACCACACGGCCTGGTTCTCGCTCGTCACGCGCGGTCGGATGCAGGCGGGAGACTCGGTCCTCGTCCACGGCGCCGCGGGCGGCGTCGGGACGGCGTCGATTCAGGTCGCCAAGGGGGTCGGCGCGAGCACGGTGATCGCCGTCGTCTCCAGCGACGCGAAGGAGCAGGTCGCGCGCGACGCGGGCGCCGACGAGGTGCTGCGCTCCGACGGCGCGTGGAAGGACGAGGCCAGGGAGTTGACCGGCGGCGGCGTCGACATCGTGCTCGACCCGGTCGGCGGCGACCGCTTCACCGACTCCCTGCGCTCGCTGGCCACCGGCGGGCGCGTGATCGTCGTCGGCTTTACCGGCGGTTCGATCCCGGAGGTCAAAGTCAACCGGCTGCTGCTCAACAACGTCGAGGTCGTCGGCGCGGGCTGGGGCGCGTATGTGATGAGCAGGCCTGAGGCGAACATCGAAAACGGCAAGGCGATCGGGAAGCTGATCGACGCGGGCTTCGTGCGGCCGGTCGTCGGTGCGAGCTTCGCGCTGGAGGAGGCGGTCGACGCTCTGAAGCTGATCGACGGGCGCGGCGCGACGGGCAAGGTTGTCCTCGACGTCGTGCCTGGCTGATGGCCGAACCTCCTCAGCAGTCGGCTCCGTACTTCGACGCGATCCTCGCCTACGGCCTGCGCGGGCCGACGCGCTTTCACGTCCCCGGCCACAAGGCCGGGAGCGGCGCCGACCCGGCACTGCGCCACGCGCTCGGCGAGGCGCTGTCGCTCGATATCCCCCAGGGGATCTTCGGGATCGACGTCGGCGCGTCGCCGACGCCGTACGAGCAGGCGGAGCTGCTGGCCGCGACGGCGCACGGGACGCAGCAGACGTGGTTTCTGACCAACGGCGCGACGCAGGGGAATCATGCGCTCGCGCTTGCGGTGGCGCCGCTCGGCGCCCAGGTTGTCGCGCAGCGCAACTCGCACGCTTCGGTCGTCGACGGGCTCGTGCTCAGTGGCGGGATCCCCGCGTTCGTCGCGCCCGAGGTCGACGCGCGCCTCGGCATGGCCCACGGCGTCGCGCCGGAACGCCTGGCCGAGCGGCTGGCCCAGACACCCGACGCGCGCGCGGCGTTTGTCGTCTCGCCGACCTACTACGGCGTCTGTGCCGACGTGGCGGCGCTGGCCGAGGTTGCCCACGAGGCGGGGGTGCCGCTGCTCGTCGACCAGGCATGGGGACCGCACTTCGGCTTCCATCCGCGCGTGCCCGAGACCGCGTTGCGGCTCGGCGCCGACGCGGTGCTGACGTCGACGCACAAGATCGCCGGCTCGCTTACCCAGAGCGCAATGCTCCACGTCGCGCGTGCTTCGCTCGTGGACGTCGGGACGCTCGACCGCGCGGTGCGCATCGTCCGCTCGACCTCGCCGAGCTCGCTGCTGCTGATCTCACTCGACGCCAGCCGCCGCCAGCTCGCCGTGCACGGCCATCGGCTGCTCGACCGCACGCTGGCCGCGACCGACCGCGCCCGCGCGCAGCTCGCCGATGTCGACGGCGTAACTGTCCTCGGCGACGAGCTGCTCGGCCAGCCCGGCGTCCACGGGATCGACCCGCTGCGGATCGTGCTCGACGTCCAGCAGACGGGATCGTCGGGCTACGCGGTCGCCGCGGCGCTGCGCGAGACCTACGACGTCAACGTCGAGCTGTCGACCGACGCCGCGGTGGTGCTCGTCGTCGGGATGGGAGAGGACCCATCGGCGCTCGACAACATCGCCACCGAGGTCGAGTCGGTCATCGGGCGCCTCGTCGCCGGTGGCAACGCCGACCGTCCGGCGCCGACCTACGACATCGCCCCCGGCGTCACCGAGCTCGTCGTCTCCCCGCGTGAGGCGTTCCTCGGCGAGGCCGAGACGGTGCCCGTCGCGCAGGCCGCGGGGCGGATCTCGTGCGAGTCGATCGCGGCCTACCCGCCCGGGATCCCCGGTGTCCTGCCCGGCGAACTGATCACCGCGGAGCTGCTCGACAACCTTCGCCGCGTGGTCGATGAGGGAGCGCGGCTGCACGGCGCCGCCGACCCCGCGCTCGACACGATTCGGGTCCTCAAGCACGACCCGCGCACACCATGACGCCGGGAGCACGCCGCATGCCGGCCGAGTTCGCGCCGCACGAGCGCACGCTGATGGCGTGGCCGTGCCGGGTGACGATGTGGGGCGCCCAGCTCGAGGCGGCGCGGCGCGAGTACGCGGGCGTCGCCAACGCGATCGCCGCGTTCGAGCCGGTGACGATGGTCTGCGCGAGCGAGGCGGACGCCGCCGGCGCTCGCGCCGCGCTGGCCGCAAACGTCGAGATCGTCGTCATCGCGATCGACGACTCGTGGCTGCGCGACAGCGGGCCGTGCTTCGTCTTCACCGACACCGGCCGACGCGCGGTGCACTTCGGCTTCAACGCGTGGGGGGAGAAGTTCGCCCCGTGGGACACCGACGCGGCGGTGGGCGCCGAGCTGGGGAAGCTGGTCGGTGACGAGGTCGACGAGGCGCCGTTCGTGCTCGAGGGCGGATCGATCGCAGTCGACGGAACCGGCGTCCTGGTGACGACCGAGCAGTGCCTGCTGAACCCAAATCGCAACCCGTCGCTGTCGCAGACCGAGATCGAAGCCGGCCTGCGCGGATTCCTCGGCGCCGAGCAGATCGTGTGGCTCGGGCAGGGCCTCGCGGAGGACCGCGACACCGACGGTCACGTCGACATGATCGCCGCCTTCACCGCGCCGGGTGCGCTGTTGCTGCAGAGCGCGCCACCCGGCGACGTCAACCACGAGGCGATGTCCGAGAACGCGCGGCGCGCGCGGGCCGCGGGCCTGGAGGTCGAGGCGCTCGGGCCGCTTGCCCGCTTCGACGTCGGCGGCGAGCCGGTCGGCCTGTCGTACCTGAACCTCTACGTCTGCAACGGCGCGGTGATCGTCCCGATTGCCCAGATGGAGAGCGACGACGAGGCGCTGACCCGGATCGACGCCGCGTTCGGTGATCGCGAGGTCGTCGGCGTCCCGGCACGGACGATCGCCTACGGCGGCGGTGGGCCGCACTGCATCACCCAGCAGGTGCCGGCGTGGAGCTGATCACGGCCTATGATCCGCCGGCGTCGCCCGCGCGGACCCGACCGCCGCGGCGCGGGACGATGCGGATCGCCGCGGTCCAGGAGCGCTGGCATCCGGACCCTGAGGTCCATCGCGCGGCGCTGACGCAGGGCGTCGAGCTGGCGGCGGCGGAGGGAGCGACGCTCGTCTGTCTGCAGGAGCTGACGCTGTCGCCGTACTTCGCGGTGACGGCGGGAGGGGTGGGCGGGGACGGGGTCATCGGCGCGGTGCCAGAGGACGTGCCGGGTGGGCCGACGTGCACGTTCGCGGCGCAGCTCGCCGCGCGGACCGGAGCCCACGTGCACGCGTCGCTGTTCGAGCGCGCCGACGGCGACGACGGCCTCGGCTACAACACGGCCGTCGTGCTGTCGCCGGACGGTGAGCTCGTCGCGCGGACGCGCAAACTCCACATCCCGGTGACCGCGGGCTACTACGAGGACCACTACTTCCGGCCCGGACCCGCCGACGCGGACGCGTTCGGGGTGCTCGCACTCGGCGAGGCGCGGCTCGGCTTCCCGACCTGCTGGGACCAGTGGTTCGGCGAGCTCGCCCGCGCCTATTCGCTGGCCGGCGCCGACATCGTCGTCTACCCGACCGCGATCGGCTCCGAGCCCGATCATCCGGGCTTCGACACCCAGCCGTTGTGGCAGCAGGTGATCGTCGGCAACGGGATCGCCAACGGGACCTTCATGGTCGCGATCAACCGCGTCGGCACCGAGCCGCCGCTGACCTTCTACGGGACCTCGTTCATCTCTGACCCCTACGGGCGCATCCTCGTCCAGGCGCCACGCGACGAGCCGGCCGTGCTCGTCGCCGACCTCGAGCTCGATCAGCGCGACGACTGGCTCGAGCTCTTCCCGTTCCTCGCCACGCGCCGTCCTGATGCCTACTCGCCGCTGACCGCGCCGCGTACGCACACGCCGTGACTGAGGTCTGCCGCCCGCTCGAGGTGCTCGCCGGCCTCGTCGAGCTCGATGGGCGCGACGTCGTCGACGTCGGCTGCGGCGACGGCGCGCTGGTTCGCCGGCTCGCGGGGCTCGGCGCGCGGGTCACCGGCGTCGAGGTCTCCGCAGAGGCCGTGGCGCGGGCCCGGGCGCACCCGGCGGTCGCCGGCGAGCGCTACGTCGAGGGGACGGGACAGGCGCTGGGACTGCCCGGCGCCAGCGCCGATGTCGTCGTCTTCATGCAGAGCCTGCACCACGTCCCCGCCGACGCGATGGACGCGGCGCTGGCCGAGGCGGCGCGCGTGGTGCGCCCCGGCGGCGCCGTCTACGTGCAGGAGCCGCTGCCGGAGGGCCCGTTCTTCGCCCTCGTGGCGCTCGTCGATGACGAGACGACGGTCCGTGCGCAGGCTCAGGCGGCCCTCGCGCGCGCGTCCGCGGCCGGCCTTCAGCCCGAGCGCGAGCTGCGCTTCGACGTGGGTCTGACGCTCGGTGGCTTCGACGAGCTGCGCGAGCGGATCGTGTCCGCCGACCCGGCTCGAGCCGGCGACTTCGCGGCGCTCGAACCGCAGCTGCGCGAGCGATTCGCGGCGCTCGCGGGGCCCGGCGGCGAGGCGCGGGTGACGGTTCCCAGCGTTGCCGTGCTGCTCAAGCGCAGCTAAGCGCGTCCGACTACGGAGTTGGGCCCCACGGCCGTTCGACGCGGACGTGCCGCCCGCCCGCCCACATGCGCTCAGCGTTCACTCCACCCACCTCTCGCCTCGTGCGATCCGCCCGCGGACTCGTGCTGGCCGCGCTGTGCCTGCTCGGCGCCCTCGCCGGTCCGATCGCCGCCGCGCACGCGACGACGCTCGCCCCGTCGCTCAGCGAGGCCGCGTCGCCGGCCGGAATTCAGAACGGCGGCACGACGAGCCTGCAGTTCTTCCTCTCGAACCCGAACGACGGGCCGGGCAACGCGCTCAGCGGGATCGGGTTCACCGAGACGATCCCGACCGGGTTGCTGCTCGTCGACAACAGCGGCAACCCGCTCTCGGGCGATGTCTTCTCGAGCTGCAGCGGCAACGGAACCGTGACCGTCGATCCGACGGCGAAGACGATCACCCTCCAGGACGTCGCTCTGTCCGCGGGCGGTGCGTGCTTCTTCTCGGTCAAGGTCAAGGCGACGAGCCCCGGCAGCAAGACCGCGACCACGAGCACGATCGACTCGATCGAGGGCGGTAGTGGTGCCCCCGCGTCGGTGACGATCGACATCCTCGGCCCGCCGTCGCTGGCCGTCGCGTTCGGCGCGCCGTCGATCCTCGTCAACGCCACGACGACGATGACCTACACGATCACGAACTCCAACGGGGTCGATCAGACCGGCGTCGCGTTCAGCGACACGCTGCCGGCTGGCCTGACCGTCGCGACCCCGAACAACCTCACCGGCAGCTGCGGCGGCGGCGCGACGATTACCGCGGCGGCCGGATCGTCATCGGTCAGCCTGTCGGGCGGAACCGTGACCGCGAGCTCGACGTGCACATTCTCGGTTGACGTGAAGGCGACCAGCGCCGGGACCAAGACGAACATCACGGGCGCAGTCTCCTCGACCAACGGCGGCACTGGCTCCGCAGCCCCGCCTGCGACCCTGCTCGTCGTCCAGCAGCCGACGATCGCCACGTCGTTCGGCGCTGCGTCGATCAAGGTCGGCGGCGCGCCGACGACCGCGTCGTTCACGATCACCAATCCCAACGCCGGCACCGCCCTGACCGGCGTCGGCTTCAGCGACACGCTGCCCGCCGGGCTTGTCGTCGCCATGCTCCCTGGCGTCAGCGGACCGTGCGGCAGCGGCGGCACGATCTCCGCGGTCGCCGGCTCGTCGACGATCAGCCTGTCTGGCTCGACGCTCGCCGCCGGCGCGAGCTGCACGTTCACCGTGAACGTCGCCGGCACGACCCCCGGCGCCAAGACGAACACGACCGGCGCGGTCACCTCGACCGAGAGCGGACCGGCGTCGACCGCCAACGCGTCCGTCAACGTGTTCGTCCCGCCGACCGTCGCCATCGCCTTCGGCGCCCCGTCGATGGCGCTCGGGGATGCGAGCCCGCTGACCTTCACGATCACCAACCCGGCCGGCAACGGCGGCTCCCTCGGCTCGGTCGGGGTGACCGGCACGCTGCCCGCCGGCCTCGTCGTCAACACGCCCAACGGGCTCACCGGCACGTGCGGCGGTGGCACGATCACCGCGGTCGCCGGCTCGACGTCGATCGTCCTCTCGGGCGCCACCCTGACCGCCGGCGCCTCGTGCAGTTACTCCGTCGACGTGCTCGCGAACACGACGATCGGCACGAAGACGGTGACGACCAACGCGCCCAACTCCACCGAGGGCGGCTCCGGGACCGCCGCTTCGACGTCGATCGACGTCGCGGCCGCCGCCTCGCTGCACCTGGCCTTCACGCCCCCGTCGGTTGCCGTCGGCGGCACATCGACACTCACGTACACGCTTGCCAACCCGACGCTCAACACGGTGGCGCTCGACAACGTCGGCTTCACCGACGCGCTGCCGTCCGGCATGACGCTCACGACCCCGAGCGGACTCAGCGGCTCGTGCGGCGGCGGGACGATCACCGCGCCCGACGGCGGCAACGAGGTCGACCTCAGCGGCGCGACGCTGCCGGTCCACGGCAGCTGCGCCTTCTCGGTCTCGGTCACCGCGAGCACGCTCGGCACGCTGACCACCACGACGTCGGCGATCACCTCGTCCACCGGCGGCAACGGCGCGCCCGCCAGCGCTTCGCTGCTCGTCCTCCAGGGACCGACGCTGACCACGGCGTTCGGCGCCGCGTCGATCGGCGCCGGCCACCCCGTCGCGGCGTCGTTCACGATCCACAACCCCAACCCGGGCACGACGCTGACCGGCGTCGCCCTGGCCGACACGCTCCCGACGGGCCTCGTCGTCGCCGCGCCCAACGGGGCGACCGGCACCTGCGGCGGTGGCACGGTGACCGCATCGCCGGGCGGAAGCGCGATCAGCCTGTCGGGCGGGTCGCTCGCCGCCAACGCGTCGTGCACCTTCTCGGTCAACGTCACCGGCACGTCGCCGGGGCTGAAGACCAACACGACCGGCAACGTGACCTCGGCCCAGAGCGGCCCGACGACCAACGCGAGCGCCTCGGTGACCGTCTACGCCCCGCCGACGATCGCGTCGGCCTTCGGCGCTCCCGCCGTCGCCAAGGGCGGCTCGACCACACTCGCCTTCACCATCACCAACCCGGTCGGCAACGGCGCGGACCTCACGGGTGTCGGCTTCAGCGACACGCTCCCGGCCGGGCTCGCGATCGACTCGCCCAACGGCGTGGTCAGCACCTGCGGCACGGCCGTCGCCGTCGCGGGGACGCCGGACATCACGCTCTCGGGCGCCACGATGCCCGCGGGCGGTACGTGCAGCCTGACGGTGAACGTCGTCGCGACCGGCTCCGGCGTGCTGACCAACACGACCGGCCCCGTGACCTCGACCGAGGCGGGCAGCGGCGCGACCACGACGGCGAGCCTCGTCGTCCCGTCGGCGCCGGTGCTTCAGATCGCCTTCGGCGCTCCGTCGATCACGCTCACCGAGCTGACGACGCTGACCTTCACGGTCTCGAACCCCAACCCGATCCAGCTGACCGGTGTCGGCTTCACCGACACATTCCCGAGCGGGCTCGTACTCGTGACGCTCAAGGCGATCGTCGGCAGCTGCCCGAGCGGCACGATCACCGCAACGGCGGGCACCAGTTCGGTCTCCCTGACCGGCGCGACGCTGGCCGCCAACGCGAGCTGCACGTTCGCGGTCTACGTGTCCGGCGCGACCCTCGGGGCCAAGGACAACTCCACCGGCGCCACGACGTCGATCCAGAGCGGCTCCGGCGGCACGGCCAGCGCGCGGCTCGTGATCGCCCCCGTGGTGACCCCGCCGCCACCGAGCACGACGACCACGCCGACCACTCCGCCGCCGACGACAAAGACGCCCAAGACGCCGACCAAGGTCGTCTGCGTCGTGCCCAAGCTGACCGGCAAGACGCTGACCCAGGCCAAGAAGCTCCTGACCAAGGGCCACTGCAAGCTCGGCACGATCAAGCGCAAGAAGGTCAAGTCCACGAAGGGCGGCCGGATCAGTGCCCAGGGCTCCAAGGCCGGCGCCAAGCACCGCTCCGGCGCGCACGTCACGATCACGCTGGCGAAGTAGGACCGAAGCCCGCGATCGCGGTCGTGTAGCGTCGCGTCGATGGACGCACGCCGCCCCGCAATCGTCGCGGTCGACGACGAGCCCGAGGTCCTCGCGGCGGTCTCCCGCGACCTGCGCAAGGGCTTCGGTGAGCGCTTCCGCATCCTGCGCGCCACTTCAGGCCCGGAGGCGCTGGAGCTCCTGACCCAGCTGCGCACGCGCGGCGACCCGGTCGCGCTGCTGATCGCCGACCAGCGGATGCCGGGCATGGCCGGGACCGAGTACCTCGTCGAGGCACGCAAGATCGTCCCCGACGCCAAGCGCGTGCTGCTGACGGCCTACGCCGACACCGAGGCCGCGATCTCGGCGATCAACGAGGTCGCGCTGGACTACTACCTGCTCAAGCCGTGGGACCCGCCGGAGGAGCAGCTGTTTCCGGTCGTCGAGGACCTGCTGACCACATGGGAGGCGGGCGCGGCGCTCAACGCCGGCGGCGTGCGCGTCATCGGTCATCGCTTCTCCAAGGACTCCCACGACCTGCGCGACTTCCTCGCCCGCAACCGCGTCCCGTCACGGTGGCTCGACGTGGAGCGCGATGGCGAGGCCCGCGAGCTGCTGGCCGTCGCCGGCGTCGAGCTCGACCGGTTGCCGGTCGCGCTGCTCGAGGACGGCGCGGTGCTCGAGCGCCCCACGGTGCTCGAGCTCGCTGAGCGCCTCGGCGTTTCGAGCACGCCGGCGCAGGACCATTACGACCTAGTCATCGTCGGTGGCGGGCCGGCCGGGCTGGCGGCCGCGGTCTACGGCGCCTCGGAGGGGCTGCGCACGGTCCTGGTCGAGCGCGAAGCGCCAGGTGGGCAGGCGGGCCAGTCGAGCCGGATCGAGAACTACCTCGGCTTTCCGATGGGGCTCAGCGGCTCCGATCTCGCGCGCCGCGCGACCGACCAGGCTCGGCGCCTCGGCGCCGAGCTGCTGACCGTGAGCGACGCGGTCAGGTTGCGCGTCGAGGGCGCAGGGCGGCTGGTCGAGCTCAGCGGCGGCGGCGTGCTGAGCGCCAACTGCGTGATCGTCGCCTCGGGGGTCTCCTATCGCCAGATGACGGCGCCCGGGTTCGCCGAGCTTGCCGGGACCGGCGTCTACTACGGCGCGGCGATGTTCGAGGCGCGCTCGTGCGAGCAGCAGCACGTCGTCGTCATCGGCGGCGCGAACTCGGCCGGTCAGGCCGCCGTCTACTTCAGCGGCTACGCGGCGACGGTGACGATGCTCGTGCGCGGCGACTCGCTGACCAAGTCGATGTCGCACTACCTGATCGAGCAGATCGCGGCGATCGACAACATCACGGTGCGCACGAACACCCAGGCCGTCGCCGCCCGGCCGCACGAGGGCCATCTCGACGGCCTCGACGTCGAGGGGCTGGACGGGCCGGAGCGGCTCGCCGCCGACGCATGTTTCGTGTTCATCGGCGCGCAGCCGCGTACCGACTGGCTCGCCGATGTCGTCGCGCGCGATGATCGCGGCTTCATCCTCGCCGGCACCGAGGCGCAGCAGGCCGGCTGGCCGCTGCCGCGCGATCCCTACCCGCTGGAGACGAGCGTCCCCGGCGTGTTCGTGGCCGGCGACGTTCGCGCGCGCTCGATCAAGCGCGTGGCCAGCGCGGTCGGGGAAGGGTCGATGGCCGTCTCGCTGATCCACGAGTACCTGGGGTCGATGTGAGCGTGGCGACGATCACGCTCGCCGATCTGCGCCGGATCGACCTGTTCGACGGCCTGCTCGACGAGGAGCTGCAGCGCTGGGTCGACGTCGCCGAGCTGAGCGAGCTGGAGCCTGGCCACATCATCTCCGACCAGGGTGAGCCGGCGAACGGTCTGACCCTGCTGCTTGAGGGAAATGTGCGCACGTTCAACGTCGACGGCTCACGGACCGAGCCGCTGGGCCGTCAGTACGCGCCGACCTGGATGGGCGCCGTCGCGCTGATCACCGGCGGCACGACCGGAGTCCGGATGCAGGCCGAGACGCCGTGCCTGGTCGCGTTCATCGAGCCTCAGGACTTCCTTCGCCTCACGCTCTCCCAGGCCGCCGTGCACCGCCGGGTCATGGGCGCAATCGAGCCGGTGATGAGCCGCCTCGCCGGGATCGAGCGCAACCGCGAGCATCTCGCCTCGCTCGGCACGATGGCCGCCGGCCTCGCCCACGAGCTCAACAACCCGGCCGCCGCGGCACGCCGCGCGGCCGCGCAGATGGCCGACGCGCTCGACGTCCTCTCCGAGACGCTCGGGCGCTTCGTCGAGTCGGGGATCGAGCGCTCCGAGGCGGAGAAGCTGGTCGCCCTCCAGCGCGAAGCGCTGCATCGTGCCAATGCGTGCAGCGCACTTGACGCGCTCGATGCCGCCGACCGCGAGGACGCGCTCGTCGCGCTGCTGGAGGACTACGGTGTTGAGAACGCATGGGAGCTCGGCGAGCCGCTGAGCGCCGCGAACCTCGACGCCGAGTGGATCGGCCAGGTCCACGAGATTGCGGGCCCAGTGACCGACGGCGTGCTGCGCTGGGTCGCGGCGTCGCTGACCGCGCGCGGCCTCGCGGCCGAGCTGGCCGAGTCGACGCAGCGGATGAGCGATCTCGTCGGCGCCGTCAAGTCCTACGCCTACATGGACCGGGGCGCGCTCGTGCACATCGACATCCATGAGGGCCTCGAGACGACGCTGACGATCCTGCATCACAAGCTCAAGCAGACGAAGATCGAGGTCGTCCGCGCGTACGACCGCGAGCTGCCCGAGGTCACGGTCTACGGCTCAGAGCTCAACCAGGTGTGGACGAACCTGATCGACAACGCGATCGGTGCCCTGGGGGAGACCGGCACGATCACGATCTCCACCCATCGCGACGGGGATTGCGTCGAGGTGCGGATCGCCGATGACGGCCCCGGGATCCCGGACGAGGTGCGTGATCGCGTGTTCGAGCCGTTCTTCACGACCAAGGGCGTCGGCGAGGGGACCGGGCTCGGCCTCGACACCGCCCGGCGGATCGTCGTCAACCGCCACGACGGCTCGCTCAGCTTCACCTCGACCCCGGGCTCCACCGTCTTTACCGTCCGGCTGCCAGTCACTGTCACCGAGAACTGAGGAGGACTCCGCCATGGCCACCTGCACCCACCTCGACGAGATCCAGCTGACCCAGCTGCCCGATGCGGTCGACGGCTGCGAAGACTGCCTGGCCTCCGGCGGCGTCTGGCTGCACCTGCGCATCTGCCTCTGTTGCGGCCACGTCGGCTGCTGCGACGACTCGCCCAATCGCCACGCCAGCGCCCACGGCGCCCAGCCCGGCCACGCGATCATGCGCTCGATCGAACCCGGGGAGGACTGGACGTGGTGCTTCATCGACGAGCTCGCGATGCGGATCCCCGAGGTGACGGGCGCGCCGCGGATCCCGCCGTCGCCGATGCTCTCGTAGTCTGGACCGGGCTGATCTCGCTGATCGGCCCTGGTCGTCGAGCGTCGCCTGCTCGACCGCGATCGTGAATCGCTCGGGCGCGGTCGACGCGGACCTCGAGCACCAGCGGAGACGTGCGGTCGACCAGCGTGGGGATCACCTCGCCGAGCGTCGCGAGGAGCTGATCGAGGTTGTCGACCGACCGTGCCTCGCACCCGAACCCGCGAGCGATCGCCGCGATGTCGACCTCGTCGAACGCCGGCCACGGCGCGTCGCCGGGCTTCGAGCGGGCGAGCGCATCCATCACCGCGTAGCGGCCGTTGGCCATGATCACGAACAGCGCGCCGACGCCATAGTGGGCGGCGCTCCACAGCCCCTGGATCGAGTAGATCGACGATCCGTCGCCGACGATCGCGACGACCGGTCGCGCCGGCAGTGCCATCCGCAGTCCGATCGCGGCCGGGATCGCGAACCCGAGCCCGCCCATCGCCGGGCTGACGAAACCCAGCGGACGGCGCGCGACGATCCGATCGATGAGCTCCGGGCGACTCGACGGCGACTCCTCGAGGACGATCGTGTCGGGCGACAGTCGCTGCGCCAGCGCGTCGAGCACATGGCCGGCCTTCAGATCGCCGTCGGCGCCGACCGGCGCCGGCGGCGACGGGCGCCAGTCGGCCAGCGGCGCGGCCGGTGCGCGGGCGGTGAGCTGCGCGGCCAGCAGTTCGCAGGCGTGGGCGACCGGCGCCAGCAGCGCGAGCTCGGCGCTGGAGCGGTGCGCCTCGGCGGGGTCCGCGGTGATGACGACGACGCGGGTCCCGGGCTCGACGAGCGGGCCGGGCTCGAACGCGTATTGCCGCAGCGCGGCGGTCCCGACGGTGAGGACGAGATCGTGTCGCGCAAGCGTGGCGCGCAGCTTGCTGCGCGCGGCCGGGAGGTGCCCGGCGAACTGCGGATGGTCCTGAGGGAACCCGGCGCCCCCGCTGAACGCCTCCTGCCAGACCGGACACTGGAGGCGCTGCGCCACGGCGACCAGCGCGGCCCACGATCGCCCGTCGCGGGCACCCGCTCCGGCGACGATCGCCGGGGAGCTCGCCGACTCGATGACTGCCGCCAGCTCGGCGACCGCGGCCGGGTCGGCCTCGGTGGCGCGCAGGACCCGCGCCGGCGCGGCGAGCTCGTCGTGATCGGACCGCGGGGCGTCCCAGTCGTCCATCGGCACGATGACGAGCGCCGGCCCGAGCCCGGTCTGCGCTTCATGGAAGGCGCGCAACAGCGCTGCGGGGACCTCCCGCGCGTTCGGCGGCTCGTTGACCCACACGGAGTAGTCGCCGGCCAGCCCGGCGAGATGCCCGGTCAGGAACGGCTCGTAGGCGCTGTGGCGGCGATCCTGCTGACCGACGATGACGACGAGCCCCGCGCGGTTGACCCGCGCGGTGGCGAGAGCGGAGACGGCGTTGCCCAGGCCGGCGGTCGTGTGGACGTTGACGAGGGCCGGGCGGTCGCGGGCCAGGGCGTAGCCAGTCGCCATCCCGACGACCGAAGCCTCGTGTAGGCCGAGCACGAAGGCGAAGTCGCCGGGCAGGCCGACGAGCAGGTCGATCTCGGTCGAGCCGGGGTTCGAGAAGATCGTCGTCAGCTCGATACGCCGCAGCACCTCGAACGCCGCGTCGCGGACCGTGCCCCGGCCGCTGGGGGGTGCTGAATGATCGGACGAAGAGGGCATGGAGGGACGGCTCGACCCTGAGCCGACGCGACTCTACCAGCGCCTTTCTCGTCTCGTAGGAAATGATTTGGTGATTGGGATAGGGTCGCTCCGCACTCAGCCGGTGAGGCCGAGCTGCACCTTCAGTGCGCGGATCCGCGCCACCGCGCTCCTGATCCGCGCGCCGGTCACGCGCCCCACGCGGGCCGCCGCGACGAGCTGGCGGTAGCCCGTCGCCGCGCTGGCCTGCGACCCGAACAGCTCGAGGTCGAGTCCGGCGACGGCGGCCTCGACGGCGAGGTTCGGCCGGCCGGCCACGGCCTTCGCGCCGAGGCTGTCGGAGATTGCCGGGCCGGAGAACTTCAGCGTGTCGCGTAGCAGCGTGTACGTGGCGGGCGAAACGACCGCGGGCTTCGAACCGGTCAGCCCGATGTAGACGGCGTTGGAGACCATGACGACGGTCCGTGGCCGGCTCGCGCACGCCCGGTAGGGGCTCAGGTCGGGCCCCAGTTGCGCCGTCCCGGCCGCGATCGTCACCGCCCCGTCGTCGGTATTGCGCCCGCCCGCCTTGCCCAGGCCCGGGAAGTGCTTGAGCGCGACGGCGATCCCGCCGTCGCGCAGGCCGGCCGCGAACGCGCACGCGTCGCGGCTCACCGCGCCCGCGTCGTGGCTGAACGCGCGCGTACCAAGGAAGTTCGACGCGCTCACCGGCACGTCGGCGACCGGCGCCAGATCGAGATTGACGCCGTCGGCGAGCAGCCCGCTGCCCGTCGCCCTGCCCTGAGCCTCGATCGCCGCCGCGCCGGTCAGGCCCATCGCTCGCGCCGAGCTCGCCGGTGGCAGGGACGCGAACCGCTTCACGGTCCCGCCCTCCTGGTCGGTCATGACCAGCAGGCCTGGGCGCCCACCACTGCGCGCCGCCCGCTGGAGGCTCCGCACGAGCGCGCGGACCTGCGCGTGGGTGTCGATGTTCTCGCCGAACAGGATGACCCCGCCGACCTGGCCGGCGTGGATGCGAATGAGCAGATCGTGGTCGGCGACGAGGCCGGTGACCGGCGAGACGATCATCTGCCCGACCGCGGTCGGCAGGTGCGAGTCGCCCGCGCCGCTTGCGCCCGTCGGGGCACCGATGCAGAGCGTGAGCAGCATGACCGCAGCGACTGTCGCGGCCCCTCGTCTCACCCCGACGCCGGGCCGTCCTTCGCGGCGAGCACGTCCTGGAGATGAGCGAGATGGCGCTCCATCGCCCGGCGCGCCGCGGCCGGCTGGCGCCGGCGGATCGCCCGCACGATCGCGCGGTGCTGGTCGAGGATGTCGTCGGCGTTCAGCGAGTGGCCGATGTAGCTGATGAGCGACGGCTGCAGGACCTCGAGGCTCCAGCGCGTGAACGCCATCAGCAGCTCGTTGCCGGCGGTGCGGGCGATGATCTCGTGGAAGCGCGCGTCGGCGAGGCGGAAGTCATCGTTGGCCGGGTCCTTGCCCATCGCCGCAACGATCGCCGCATCGAGCTCGTCGGCGACCGCATCGGTTGCGTTCTTGGCCGCCAGCCCGGCGAGCGGCACCTCGAGCAGCATCCGCGCCTCCAGCAGCTGGCAGCGCGTCACGCTGTCGGTGGCGAGCATCGCCGCGACCGACGCACTGACGCTGTGGCCGATCGACTCGTTGACCGTGCTCGCGACGAAGATCCCGCCCGTGCGCCCCTGGCTGACGCGGATCAGGTGTGTCCCGGTCAGCAGCCGAACCGCCTCACGCAGCGTCGGCCGGCTGACCCCGAACTCCCGCGCCAGCTCCTTCTCGGTCCCGATCCGGTCGCCCGGCTTGAGGTCGTTGCTCTCGAGATAGAGCCGGATCTGGTGGGCGATCCGCTCGCTCGCGTCGCCATGGACGACGGCGAAGCGAGGGCGGTGCGGGATCGCGGGGTCAGGGCTCATGCGGGCGGGGACTCTAATCAGCGAAACAGCGTGTCCACGAGATCGGCGCCCAGTCCGACGCTTTCGTAATGCTCGCGGCACATCGCTATGTAGGTATGCACGTCGAAGAAACCGTCGGGCTCGCCGTCCTCGTCGAGCCAGATCAACGGACCGGTCACGTTGAACTGGACCATCATCGGCTCGTCGGACTCATAGGCGACCAGGGTGTGGCCCTCACCTGGCGTCTCGTAGACGAAGTCGCCGGCCGTCGCCGTCCAGTCGTGCTCGAGGTAGCCGCGTCGGGCTGGAAGACCTTGGTGATCGGCTTCAGGTCGCGCCAGAACTCGGTCTGCGGGGCTTCGGGCATGAGCGTCTTCTCCTTAGGGGACGAGAACCGCACGGCCGATGATGTCACCGGCTCGCAGGCGCTCGAGGACGTCGTTGATCTCCGCACCGGATGGGTCTGCACGCGCAGCGTGATCCGCCCGGCCGCGTGCAGCGCCAGCAGTTCGTACGGTGCCCGACGGGGTGCGCTTCGTCTACGTCGAGGCGAGCGCGGGCGGGGCGACGCTCGAGCTGATCGAGGTACCGAGGGCCAGCGCGCGCTGCCCGACGCGTAGGCCTCAGTTCAGCGCGAGCATCTTGGGTTGGGCACGCACGCACGCGATCCTCGACCGGCCCGATATCGGATTGAAGAAAGGCGTGCCCTCCGCCCTCCGCGCCTTTGGGCATAGGCGCGGCGCGGAGGGCGGATGGTGTCCGGCGGAAAAGGGGCACCGGGCACGACCGGGTTACCGCCCGCGTGGGCACGGCAACCGCGCCGCGGTCCGGCTACGTAAGCTTCGCCGATGCTCCACAAACTGATCCCAGCGCTGGCGACGGCGACACTCGTCATCTTCCCGGCGGCCGTGGCCGCCAAGACCGTCTCGGTCACCGCCTCGTCAAACGGCAAGACGGTGTACCTGCACCAGGGCGACACGCTCACGGTCACGCTGCGCGAGGTCAAGGATGGTGGTTTCAGCTGGCGCACGCTCGCCGCGCCGGCGCCGGCAGTCCTGCGGACCCTGTCCTCGCGCTACGTCGCACCGAACCTCCCGGCCGGCTCGGTCGGCGGCGAAGGCAAGCGGGTCAACCGCTACCGGGCCGTCGGCGCGGGCCGCACGCGCGTGCGCCTCGCCGACTACGGGCCGTCGCGTGGCGCGAAGCCGGTCGGGCGCTTCACGCTGACCGTGGTCGTCGGCTGACCGCGGCGCGCCACCGATTTCGCAGCCCAGGCCGGGCCCTCGTCCGATAGCTGGGGGGAGACTCGAACTCCCGACCTCACGATTATGAGTCGTGCGCTCTGACCAGCTGAGCTACCCAGCCGTGCGGGTGCAGTCTAACCGCCGGATCGCTCGCTCAGAATCCCGCCGATCGGGCCCCTTTCGCCCTATCGGTCAGACATATAGGCTGGGGCGGTATACAACTCCTCAAGCGAGGTCAGATGTCCACTCCCCAGCAGCTGCTCATCGGCGGGACTTGGCGCGACGCCGCGTCGGGCGCCACGCACGACGTCATCAACTCGTTCAGCGGCGAAGCCGTGACCACGCAGGCGGCGGCCGGCGTCGACGACGTCAACGCGGCCGTCGAAGCCGCGGCGGCGGCCTCCCCGGAGTGGGCGGCGACGGCGCCGAGCGAGCGCGGTGCGATCCTCGCCAAGGCCGGCGAGCTCGTCTCCGAGCGCGCGCCGGACATCGCCAAGGCGGTCTCCGAGGAGACCGCGGGCACGTTCGGCTGGGGGATGTTCAACTGTGGCCTCGCCGCCTCGATGTTCGCTGCCGCCGCCGAGGCCGCCGCGCAGCCGATGACCGACGAGGTCGCCTCCGGGGTCCCGGGCCTCGACTCGCGCGCCGTCCGCCAGCCGGTCGGCGTCTGTGTCGGCATCGCTCCGTGGAACGCCCCTGTGATCCTCGGTTCGCGCGCCGTGATCTGGCCGCTGGCGTTCGGCAACACCGTCGTCCTCAAGGGCTCCGAGCAGTCACCCCGCGTGCACGGAGCGATCATCGAGGCGCTCGTCGACGCGGGCGCCCCAGCCGGCACGGTCAACTACATCACCAACGATCCGAAGGACGCCCCCGAGGTCGTCGCGGCGCTGATCGAGCACCCCCAGACCGCCCACATCAACTTCACCGGCTCATCGAAGGTCGGCGCGATCATCGCCACGAAGGCCGCGCCGCTGCTCAAGCGCACGCTGCTCGAGCTCGGCGGCAAGGCGCCGCTCGTCGTCCTCGACGACGCCGATCTCGACGCGGCGGCCGCCGCCGCGAGCTTCGGCGCATTCATGCACTCCGGCCAGATCTGCATGTCGACCGAGCGGATCGTCGTCGACAAGGCGGTCGAGGCCGACCTCGTCGGCAAGCTCGCCGCGCGCGCCGACGCGCTCACGAGCGGCAGCCCGTTCGACGAGGGAACGATGATCGGCCCGGTCGTCACGCGGGCCTCATCGCAGCACGTCAGCGAGCTGATCGACGACGCCAAGGCCAAGGGCGCGACGATCGCCGCGGGTGGAACCTCCGACGGCGTCGTGCATCGCCCAACGGTCGTCACCGGCGTGACCCCGGCGATGCGGATCTACGGCGAGGAGTCGTTCGGCCCGGTCGTGACGGTCGTCACCGTCGATGGTGTCGACGATGCGGTCCGCGTCGCCAACGACACCGAGTACGGTCTCGCGGCGGCGGTCTTCGGCCGGGACACCGACCGCGCCCTCCGCGTCGCCGCCCGGATCGAGAGCGGCATCTGCCACGTCAACGGGCCGACCGTCCAGGACGAGGCGACCGCGCCGTTCGGCGGCGTCAAGGCCTCGGGCTGGGGGCGCTTCGGCTCGGGCCAGGTCGCTGAGGAGTTCACCAACCTGCGCTGGATCACCGTCTCCAACGAGGAACGCCACTACCCGATCTGAGCACCGCGGGCGGGTCGGCGGATAGCCTGGACACGATGTCCGCCGACCTCGATCGCGGCCCGCTGCTCGCCGTGCCCAACGTCAGCGAGGGCCGTGCGTCGCAGGTACTCGACCAAATCGCCACCGCGTTCAAGAACGGCGGTGCGGTGCGGATGCTCGACCGCCACGCCGACCCCGACCACCACCGCGCCGTCTACACGTTCGCGGGGGCGCCGGGGGAGATCGCGCCGGCGCTGGCCTCGGGCGCGCGCGCGGCCATCGCGCTCATCGACCTTCGGGCCGAGCGCGGCCTACACCCGCATGTCGGCGCGCTCGACATCGCCCCGGTCGTTCATCTCGACGCGCAGCGCCGCGGGGCGGCGTGCGCCGAGGCGCTGCTCGCCGGCTCCCTGATCGGCGAGCTCGGCGTGCCGGTTCTCCTCTACGGCGCGCTGGCCGCGGGGCGGACGCGGGCCGACATCCGTCGCGGAGGCCGCGCGCAGCTCGCGCAGCGGATCGCCAGCGGCGAGATCGCGCCGGACTTCGGCCCGCCCATGCTCCACCCAACCGCCGGAGCGGTGCTCGTCGGCGCCCGCGCGCCGCTGATCGCGTTCAACCTCGAGCTCGCCCCGCCGGCCACGCTCTACGACGCCGCCCGCATCGCCGCGCTGGTGCGCGAAGGCGGCAGCGAGGGCCTCACGGGCCTGCGGGCGATGGGCTTGGCGCTCGCCGCCCGCGACGGAGTGGCGCAGGTCTCATGCAACGTCGAGGACCACCTCACGCTGCCGCTGGCGCGGGTCGTCGCCGCCGTTTCCAAGCACGCCCGCGTCGCCGAATGCGAGCTCGTCGGGCTGGCCCCGGCCGCCGCGTTCGCCGGCTTCCCCGCCGACCTCGTCGTGCGCAACCGGCGCACGATCGAGGCCGCGCTGGGGTGACCGACTACGGCGCTGTGGCGGTCACCGTCGGGATGTTCGTGGTGATCGTCGTCGTCTTCGGCGGCGTGGTGACCGTCTTCGGCGGCGTGGTGACCGTCCGCTTCGGCGCGGTGACCGTCGGTGCGACCGTCGTCGAGTTGATCGAGATCGTCGGCGGCGTCTTGACCTTGTTGTCGTTGTCGTTGTTGTTGACGACCACGATCACGACACCGACGATGATCACGATGACCACCGCGGCGATCGCGACGATCATCGTCATGTTGCGCTTCTCCTCGCCGTCACCCGGCGGGGGTCCGCCGGGGGGCGTATCGCCCGGCGGCGTGCCGCCACCACTGCCGCCCGGCGGCGTACCGCCCGCTGGAGGGCCACCAGCCCCCGGGGGCCCGATCTGGGTCGGCTGCTCGTCGGGCGGTGGCGCGGAACCGGGTACGTCGCTCATCGTTTCTCCCTTTTGGCGGTGGGACGCTGGGCCGTCGCGCCCAAGCGTAGCTAGGCTGTACGAATGGCCCAGACCAAGCGCAAGCGTCGCACCAAGCATCGTGGCAACGCGGTCGGAATGGTCGAGGTGCGTGGACGCACCGGCCGTAAGCCGACGGCGGCCGAGAAAGGCAGCGGCGCGAAGGCCGATTCCAAGGCGCGCCGGGAGGCACGGCTCGACCAGCCGCCGACCTGGAAGGGCGCCGTGCAGCGCGCCGGGATCGCCGCGGTGATCTTCGTGCTCCTGCTGCTGCTCGTGTTCCACCAGAAGCCGGCCATGACGCTCGAGTTCGGCGTGATCATGCTCGCGTTCTATGTGCCCATGAGCTACTACATGGACCTCTTCATCTTCCGCCGCCGGCAGGCCAAGAAGGCCGGCGGCTGATGGACGTTCGCGCGTTCACGGTCGGCCCGGTTCAGGAGAACACGTACATCGTGCGCCACGACCGCGCATCGGCGGGGCTGATCGTCGATCCCGGCGACGAGGCGCCGCGGCTGCTGGCGGCGCTCGACGAGCTCGGCGTGACGCTCGACGCGATCCTCCTCACGCACACGCATTTCGATCACATCGGCGCGGTCGCCGAGATCGCCGAGGCGACCGGCGCCCCGGTCTACTGCCCGCAGCTCGAGCTGCCGATGATGCGCGACCCCAACGCGTTCATGCGGACGACCGGGTTCGGGCCGTTCCGTGGCTGGGAGCCTGAGCAGTCCGTTGCGGGCGGCGAGCGGCTCGAGCTCGCCGGCTTCGAGATCGACGTGCACTTCACGCCCGGGCACTCGATCGGCCACGTCACGTACGCGATCGCCGACGAGCCCGCGCTGTTCTCCGGCGACGTGCTGTTCGAGGGCTCGGTCGGGCGCACCGATCTGCCCGGCGGCGACTGGCCGACGCTCGAGGCGTCGATCGGCTCGCTGCTCGACGCCTACCCCGACGAGACACGGGTCTTCCCTGGGCACATGGGCGTGACGACTCTCGGTCGCGAGCGTGCCACCAACCCGTTCCTGCAGCAACTCGCCGGCCGGTGAGCGAGCGCCTGCAGGCGCCGCGCGGCACCTACGACGTCCTGCCCGAACAGGCCGCCGCGCGCACCGCGCTCGAACAGGCGGCGGCGCGGATCCTCGGCGGCGCCGGCTACGAGCGCATTGAGACGCCGACGTTCGAGGCGACCGAGCTGTTCGCCCGCGGCGTCGGCGAGTCGACCGACATCGTCCAGAAGGAGATGTACACGCTGACCGACGCGGGCGGCCGCTCACTGACGCTGCGCCCCGAGGGCACGGCGCCGGTCGCCCGCGCCTACCTCGAGCACGGGATGCACAAGCTGCCCCAGCCCGTGCGCCTGTGGTACATGTCGAGCTTCTTTCGCCAGGAGAAGCCGCAGGCCGGGCGCTACCGCCAGTTCTGGCAGATCGGGGCCGAGGCGATCGGTTCCGAGGATCCGGCGGTCGACGCCGAGCTGATCGTCCTGCTGCACACATTGCTGGCCGACCTCGGCGGCCAGGGGATCCGCCTGCGCCTCAACAGCCTCGGCCAGGCGACCGAGCGCGCGGCCTACCGCGAGGCGCTGATCGGCTACCTGCGGGCCCATGAGGACCAGCTCGCGGGCGACGTGCGCGCGCGCATGGAGATGAATCCGCTGCGCGCGTTCGACTCCGCCGATCCGTCGACCCAGGCCGTGATGGTTGGGGCGCCACGGCTGCTCGATGCGCTGGCGCCCGACGACGCCGCGCACTTCGCGGCGGTACGCGAGTGCCTCGATCGCGCTCAGGTGCCCTACGACGTCGACACGACGCTCGTGCGCGGACTGGACTACTACACGCGCACGATCTTCGAGTTCACCTCCGACGCGCTCGGCGCGCAGAGCGGCGTCGGCGGCGGCGGGCGCTACGACGCGCTGATCGAGATGCTCGGCGGCCCTGCGACGCCGGGCTGCGGCTGGGCGGCCGGCATCGAGCGGATGCTCTTGTCGTGCGAGCCGCGCGCGCATCCGCGCCCGTTCTGCGACCTGTTCGTCGTCTGGGACCCCGAGCGTCGGGCCGACGCGTTCGACCTGGTCTCCGCGGCCCGCCGCGCCCAGCTTGAGGCACAGATGGACCTCGCCGGACGCTCGCGCAAGGGCCAGCTCAAGCAGGCCGATCGCGCCGGCGCGCGCTTCGTCGCCCTGCTCGGCGATGGTCTCACGGCGCTCAAGGATCTCGAGTCCGGCGAGGAGCAGGATCTCGACGCGGGCGCGGTCGTCCACGCCGTGCTGCGCGGGCGCGGTTCGGCGGCTCTGTAAGCGACAACCTCCAATCCGGCTCAACCGGCGGCGGCGCCTGCCGATCACCGGGGCGTGTCCTCCGTACGGTCCCGACCCATGTTCATCGGGTTGCTCACGACGCTGCTGATCGTCGGTGGCCTGTTCTTCGTACTCAAGCCGCCCGGCAAGGGCGCGGACAGCTCGTCGCAGTTCAACAGCCCGATCTCCCAGGCCCAGCAGGCGGTTCAGGCGTCCCAAGCCGCCGCGACGAAGGCCGAGCAGGCGACCGGCACCGAGACGCCCGGCGCTCAGGCGACCGCGACACCGCCGACCAAGGTCGTCACCCAGCCGACCCCCCACCCGGTGGTCAAGCACGCGACGGCTACGCACGCCGACGCGTCGATCCCCGCACTCGCGCCCGGCGACCGTTCGCGCAAGATCTTCACCGCTTTGGCCGACAAGAAGGTCGCCGTCGTCCTGTTCTGGACCAAGGGAGGCGCCGACGACAACTCCGTGCGCCGTGCCGTCTCCTCGATCAGCGCCCGCAAGCGGGTCGCCGTCTTCACGATCCCCAGCAACGAGGTCGGCAAGTACCCGGCGATCACCACCGGCGTGGGGATCGCGATCTCCCCGACCGTGCTCGTGATCGGCCCCAACCGCCAGTACCAGGAGATCGTCGGCTACACCGACGCTCTGGCGATCACCCAGGCGATCTCCATCGCCCGCGGCTGACGCGCGACTGCCCGCCTGCCATATTGACGAGCGGTGACCGACCGCTTCGACGACCGTTTCGCTGAGCACCTGCACCACCCCCAGGGGGAAGGGCATGTGCCCGCCGACGCCTACGCCGGCTCGGCCGGCGGCGCGCCGTGTGGCGACCTCGTCGTCCTGCGCGTCGTGGTCCAGGGCGACCGGATCGCCGACGCGGGCTTCGACGCCTCGGGTTGCGGGGCGATCCGCGCCGCGGGCAGCGCGACCGTCGAGATGGTCTGCGGCGAGCCGCTGCTCGAGGCCGCGCGGGTCGGCGCGACCGAGGTCGCTGCCGCCCTCGGCGGGCTCAGCGCGGGCAAGTTCCACGCCGCCGATCTCGCCGCCGACGCACTGCATCGTGCGCTCGGCGCGGCTGCGGCGGCTCAGGCGAAGTGCCCGCCCCGAGCCGACCGCACACTCGTGGCGATGAGCGGCGGCGTCGACAGCGCGGTCGCCGCGCTGCTCTGCGCACGGGACGGCGAGGCGGTCGCGGTGACGGTCGAGCTGTGGCGCGACCCGGCCAACGACGGCGAGCGCTCGTGCTGCTCGGCCGCCTCGGTGCGCCGCGCACGCTCGCTCGCCCACGCGCAGGGCATGGCGCATTTCACGCTCGATCTGCGCGAGGACTTCCGGGCCGGCGTCGTCGACCCGTGGCTTGCCGGCCACGCCGCCGGCCTGACCCCGAACCCGTGCGTGCGCTGCAACGGCGAGGTGCGCCTCGACGCCATGCTTGACCTCGCCCAGCGGCTCGGCGCGCCCGCGCTGGCGACCGGGCACTACGCGCGGATCTCCGACGACGGCCTGCTGCGTGCGGGGATCGACTCCGACAAGGACCAGACGTACATGCTCGCGGGGCTGGATCCCACGTCGCTGCGGCGCCTGCGCTTCCCGCTCGGCGCGCTGCGCAAGCCGCAGGTTCGCGAGCTCGCCGCCGAGCATGGGCTGGCCGTCGCCCACACGCCCGATTCGCAGGACCTGTGCTTCCTCGCCGGAGTCGGAAAGACCGACTTCCTCGCCACCCACGGCGGTCTCGGCGAGCGCCCGGGCGCCGTGATCGATCTCGGCGGCGAGGTCCTCGGCCACCACCGCGGCCACCACCGCTTCACCGTCGGGCAGCGCCGCGGGCTGGGCATCGGCGGCTCGGAGCCGCTCTACGTGCTCGCGACCGACGCCGTCGCCAACACGGTCACCGTCGGTGCTCGCGTCCACCTCGAGACCTCGCGCGTGGTGCTGCGCGACATCGTCCTGCATACCGACGCGCAGCGGGTCAACCAGGTGCGACTGCGCTACCGCTCGCGCGTCCTTCCGGCGCATCTGGAGGACGACACCGTCGTTCTCGGCCGTCCGGTGCTCGGCGCCGCCCCGGGACAGGCCGCGGTGTTGCTCGACGGCGACGTCGTCGTGGGCCACGCGGTCATCGCCTAGCTCCTCCTACACTCTCCCGTTCGATGATGACCTCGGATGAGATCCGTACGGCGTTCCTGGAGTACTACGTCTCGCGCGGCCACCAGCGCTTGGCCTCGGGCTCCCTGGTGCCGTCGGCCTTTGATCCCTCGGTGCTGCTGACCACGGCGGGGATGCAGCCGCTGACGCCGTACTTCCTCGGCCAGGAGCAGCCGCCCGCGCCGCGGCTGACGAGCTGCCAGAAGTGCTTTCGCACCGTCGACATCGACATCATCGGGACGACCGCGCGCCACCTGACGCTGTTCGAGATGCTCGGCAACTTCTCCATCGGCGACTACTTCAAGCAGGGCGCGATCGAGTTCGCGTGGGAGGCGTCGCTCGAGGTCTTCGGCTTCGACGCCGACGACATCTGGGTCACGGTCTTCGAGGGCGACGAGGGGTTGGGCCTGGGCCCCGACGAGGAGGCGATCGAGCTGTGGAAGGCGGTCGGCATGCCGGCCTCGCGGATCGTCCCGTGCCCGCGCTCGGAGAACTTCTGGCAGGCCGGCCCGACCGGGCCGTGCGGGCCGAACACCGAGCTCTACCTCGACCGCGGGCTGCAATGGGGGACCGAAGACGACCTGCCGGGCGGCGAGAACGAGCGCTTCCTCGAGTTCTGGAACCTCGTCTTCATGACTTATAAGCAGGGCCCGCCCGGGACGCTGACGCCGCTGCCGGCCAAGAACATCGACACCGGGCTGGGCCTCAACCGCATGGCGGTCATTCAGCAGCAGGTCGACACCGTCTTCGACACCGACCAGTTCAAGCCGCTGATCGAGCTGGGGGAGGAGCTGTCGGGCCAGACCTACGGCGCCGACGAATCCCACGACGTCGCGCTGCGGATCCTCGCCGACCACGGTCGAGCGATGACGTTCCTGGTCGCCGACGGCGTCGTCCCGTCCAACGAGGATCGCGGCTATGTGCTGCGCCGGGTCATGCGCCGAGCGATCCAGCGCGGCCGCTCGCTGGGTATCGAGCCCGGCTTCCTGCCCGCCATCGGCGAGCGCGTCGTCGAGCTGATGGGGGCGGCGTACCCGGAGCTGCACGAGCAGCGCGCGGCGATCGACACGTGGCTCGCGGCCGAGGAGGAGGGCTTCGGGCGCACGCTGGAGCAGGGAACGAAGCTGCTCGACGAACTCGTCGCACGCGCGCTCGACAGCGGCGCAGAGGGCATCGGCGCCGAGGCCGCGTTCCAGCTGCACGACACGTTCGGCTTCCCGTTCGATCTGACCAAGGAGCTCGCGGCCGAGCAGGGCCTGGGGGTCGACGACGTCGGCTTCGAGGATCTGATGGAGGAGCAGCGCACCCGGGCACGCGCGGCCGGGCGCAAGACCGGCGCGTCGGCGGCCCAGGAGGCGCTGCCGGGCCCGCCGACGCAGTTCACCGGCTACGAGAGCCTCGAGGAGCGCACGACGGTCACCGCGGTCAGCGACGATGGGCAGGTCAGGATCAAGCTCGCGCGCTCGCCGTTCTACGCGCAGGGCGGCGGCCAGGTCTCCGACGGCGGCGTCATCGAATGCGCCGACGGCGACTGCCGCGCGATCGTCCGCGAGGTACTGCGCGTCGGTGACGACCAGGCCGTCGTCGTCGAGATCGAGCGCGGTGAGCTGCACGACGGTGAGGCCGTCGTCGCACGTGTCGATCGAGCCGCGCGCCATGCGACGCAGGCCAACCACACCGCGACGCACCTGCTCCACGCCGCGCTGCGTGAGCGCCTCGGCGACCACGTGCGCCAGGCCGGGTCCTATGTCGGGCCCGACAAGCTGCGCTTCGACTTCACCCACGGTCACGGGCTGAGCGCCGACGAGCTGCGCGACGTCGAGGATCGCGTCAACGAATGGATCGTGCGCAACGACGCCGTGGCGCCGCGCGAGACGACGCTCGACGAGGCGCGCGGCCTCGGCGCGATGGCACTGTTCGGCGAGAAGTACGGCGACGTCGTGCGGATGGTCGAGGTCGGCGATGGCTCCTATTCGCGTGAGCTGTGCGGCGGCACGCACGTCGGCCGCACCGCCGAGATCGGCCTGCTGAAGATCTCCAGCGAATCGTCGAGCGCCGCCAACGTGCGCCGCATCGAGGCGCTCACCGGCCCGGGCGCCGTGGCGTACATGCTCGGGCGCGATCGGCTGCTGGCCGAGACCGCAGCCGCGCTGCGGACCGAGCCGGGGCGGATCGCCGAGCGCTTCCTGGCGCTGCAGACCGAGGCCAAGCAGGGGGCGAAGAGCGCCGCCGCGAGCCAGAGCTTCGTTGACATCGACGCGCTGGCCGCGCAGGCCGTGCAGATCGAGGGCGCGACGGTGCTGGTGGCGCAGGTCGACGACCCCGGCGCGCTGCTCGAGATCTCCGATCGGCTGAAGGGCAAGCTCGCCGACGCGGCGATCGTGCTCGGCGCGGCGGGCGACGGCAAGGTCCAGTTCGTCGCCAGCGTCGCACCGGCGCTGGTGGAGCGCGGCGTGAAGGCCGGCGACATCGTCAAGACGGCGGCGCAGCTCGCCGGCGGCGGTGGGGGAGGGCGCGACACGATGGCCCAGGCCGGCGGCCGCGACCCTGAGAAGCTCGGCGCGGCGCTCGCCGCCGCGCGTAATGCCATCGAGGCGGCGCTGAACGCCTGATGCGCGTGCTCGCTCTGGACTACGGCTCCGCGCGCTGCGGTTGCGCGGTCAGCGACCCGACGGGTGCGCTGGCGACGCCGATCGAGGCGATCGAGCGTCCGGGAACCCGTAAGGGGATGGTCCGTGTGGCCCAGCTCGTCGACGAGCGCGAGGTTGGGCGGGTGATCGTCGGGCTGCCCGTCGGACTGTCGGGGGACGACACGGCGCAGACCGCCGAGGCGCGCGCGTTCGCCGACGCGCTGGCGCTGCGGGTCCGCGTGCCGGTCGAGCTCTACGACGAGCGCTTCACCACGGCGATCGCGGCGCGCCGCGGTGGCTCGACGAGCGAGGACTCGCGCGCCGCGGCGGTCATGCTCGAGGATTGGCTCGCCGTGCACCCCGGAGGCCAGGGATGAGCCCGCTCGGTCGCCGCGGAACGCCGGACGCGGAGCTTGGGCCGCGCAGCGAGGAGGAGCGCGAGCGCGCCCGGCTCGAGCGCGAGGCTCGGCGGGCCGCTCGCGAGGGCCGGGCACCCGATGAGGCGCCCGCGCCGCCCGCTCCCATTGCACCGGTCGTTCCCGCCCCTTCACCGCCCGCTCCCGAGCCGCCGCCCCGTGAGCCGCCCGTCGCCGAGCCGCGCGCCGACGAGCCGCCCACCGACACCGGGGTCTTCCCGCCCGCCGCCACCGATCCCGCGGCGCACATTCCCGGCGAACCCGCGCCGACGGCCGAGCCCCTGGCCGCCGGCGAGGACCACGAGGACGACCACGACGAGGACGACCACCACGAGGACGAACCCCCGATCGGCACGCGCTCGGTCCGCCCTGGCCGCGAGGCGACCAGGGCCCTCGGCGCCACGTCGCGCGACTCCCGCCGCCGGCGGCGCGCACCCGGGCGCCGCACGGTGATCGTGCTCTTCGTCCTGCTGATCGTGTGCGCGATCGCGTGGTTTGCCAACGCGCTCTTCCAGCCGTTCCACGGTGCCGGCCACGGCCGCGTCGCCGTCGTGGTCCCGCCGAACTCGTCGTCGAAGAAGATCGGCGACATCCTCGAGCAGGACGGCGTCGTCTCGTCGGGCTTCTTCTTCGCCTTGCGCGCGCGCCTGTCGGGAAAGAGCAGCGCGCTGCGCCCGGGACACTACGTGATGGCCAAGGACATGCCCTACGGCGACGCGATCACCGCGCTCAACACCGCGCCCAAGGCGGCCAAGGTCGTCAACGTCACGATCCCCGAGGGTCTGTCGATCCGGGAGGCGGGGCCGCGCGTCAAGGCGGCGGGCCTCCGCGGCTCCTACCTCCACGCGACGGCGAACTCTCCGGCCCTGACCCCACACCTCTATGGCGCGCCGAAGGGCACCCATTCGCTCGAGGGCTTCCTCTTCCCGTCGACCTACCAGCTGCGCGCCGATGCCACGGTTGGCGCGCTGGTCCGCGACCAGGTCGCCTCGTGGAAGAAGGCGATGAAGAAGGTCAGCCTGTCCTACGCGCGCAGCAAGCACCTGACCGTCTACGACGTGCTCACGATCGCCTCGATGGTCGAACGCGAGTCGGCCTCACCCGCGGACCGCAGGAAGATCGCGGCGGTGATCTACAACCGCCTGCATGCCCACATGCCGCTCGGGATCGACGCGACGCTGCGCTTCGCGCTGCGCGACTGGAACAAACCGCTGACCGTCTCGCAGCTGCACACCGACACGCCCTACAACACCCGCATTCACCTCGGCCTGCCGCCAACCCCGATCGGGAACCCCGGACTCGCCGCGATCCAGGCGGCCGCCATGCCCGCCAAGGGCGGCTACCTGTTCTACGTCGCCTCGGCCGACGGTTGCGGTGGGACCGAGTTCAGCGCCACCGACGCCAAGTTCCAGCAGGACGTCGAGCGCTACCAGGCCGCGGTGGCAGCCAACCACGGCCGCGTGCCGACCTGTAAGAAGGGCTAGTGGCTCACTGATGGGAGATCGGCGACCGAGATGAAGCGGCTCGGCGTCCTCGGCTGGCCGGTCGCCCACAGCCGCTCGCCGGCCATGCAGCGCGCGGCGTTCGCCGCACTGGGAATGACCGACTGGAGCTACCAGCTGCTGCCGGCTCCGCCGGAGCTGTTCGAGGAGACGGTCCGTGCGCTGCCCGCGGCGGGGTTCGTCGGCGCCAACGTCACCGTGCCCCACAAGCACGCCGCCCTGGCGCTCGCCGACACGGCCACCGAGCGCGCACGCGAGATCGGCGCCGCCAACACGCTGAGCTTCGCCGACGGGGCGATCGCCGCCGACAACACCGACGCGCCCGGATTCCTTGCCGCGCTGCCGAGCTCGCCCGCGGGCGCCACGGCGCTCGTCCTCGGCGCCGGGGGCAGCGCACGCGCGATCGTCTGGGCCCTGGTCACGGCCGGGGCCGCCGACGTGGCGGTCTGGAACCGCACGCCACAGCGGGCCGAAGAGCTTGCCGCGGCGCTCGGCGCGCGCGCGGTCACGCGGGCCCATACCGCCGATCTGCTGGTGAATTGCACCACAGCCGGGTTGCAGCCCCAGACCGACCCATTCAAGGAACTCCCTGTGTCGTCCGACGACCTGGACGGATATGCGTTCGTGGTGGACCTGGTCTACCGATCGCCCACAACGGCTCTCCTGCAGGCAGCGTCCCGCAGCGGAGCGGCCACCGTGGACGGTCTGGAGATTCTGGTGCGCCAAGGCGCACTGAGCTTCGAGGCCTGGACCGGTCGCGCGGCTCCTCTGGACGCAATGCGCCACGGCGCCACACAGGAATCAGACCAGACACATGACCGAGAACAGCGCGCAACTCCGGGCGGTTCCCCAGCCGGCGACTGACGCCGTCCCGGGCCAGCCGGCCACCGGTGCCAGCGCCGCGGCGGCTCCCGCCATGCCCCCGGCGGTCGGCGCTCCCGCTGCTCCGTCCGCCCCGCCGCTGCGTGCCGCGCCGCCGCTCGCCGGTCCGCCCGCCTCACCCGCAGCGCCTGCTCCGCCGACCGCCCCCGTCGCTCCGGTTGCTCCACGCGCCGCCGCTGCTCCAGCCGCTGCACCCGCGCCACCACCCGCCGCGCCGCGCCCCCCCGCGCCCGTCGCCGCGACGCCGGCCGCACCTCCCGCGCCAGCCCCTCGCGCTCCGGTTCCCGCTGGGCCGATTCCCGGCGCTCCTGCGATTCCCGAGGCGCCGCGCATCGACGGCGGGCTCGAGCCCGAGCCGATCCCCGAGTGGGACGGCATCTCCAAGCCCTCGCGCCGTGGTGGCACGTCGCGCCCGATCACCGACGTGCTCGTCGAGATGAAGGCGATCAGCGCCCTCGTCGGCGAGCAGATGATCGAAGCGGCCCGCAACGAGAAGATCCCGGTCGAGACGCACATGCTCGCCGCCGGCGTCGTCACCCAGGACGCGATGGCCCGTGCGCTGGCTCAGCGCCACGGCCTCGATCACCTCGACCTGACCGCCTTCAAGGTCGACATGGGCGCGGCCAACGTCATCACCAGCGCCTCGGCCCGTCGGTACGACGCGGTCCCCGTGGCGTTCATCGGCGACCGGACGTTGCTCGTCGCGATGGCCGATCCCGCTAACGTCTTGGTGGTCGACGACATCGCTCTGATGACGGGCTACGAGGTCCGCGCCGCAGTCGCGTCGCGTGAGGACATCGACGCGCTGATCGCCCGCCTGACCCGTCTCGACGACGTCGTCTCCTCGGCGGCGTTCGACGAGGAGGAAGGCGAAGGCGAGGTCGTCGAGCTGCGCGAGTCGGCCGACGACGCCCCGGTCATCAAGCTCGTCAACCAGATCGTCGCCCAGGCGGTCGAGCAGGGCGCCTCCGACGTCCACCTGTTGCCGGACGGCCGCGATCTGCGCGTGCGCTTCCGCATCGACGGTGTCATGACCTCGACGACGACGGTGCCGCGCAAGATGGTCGCCGGCGTCATCAGCCGCGTGAAGATCATGAGCGAGCTCGACATCGCCGAGCGCCGCCTGCCGCAGGACGGCCGCGTCGGCCTGAGCCTCGACGGGCGCCACATCGACCTGCGCATCGTGACCCTGCCCAGCGTCCACGGCGAGTCGATCGTCATGCGCATCCTGGACAAGGAGAACGTCACCGTCGACCTGGACCGCCTCGGCATGCTCCCGCCAGAGCGCTCCCGCTTCGAGCGCGGCTTCCGCCAGTCCTTTGGCGCGCTGCTCGTGACCGGTCCGACCGGCTCGGGCAAGTCGACCTCGCTCTACGCTGCGCTTCAGGTCGTCAACACCCCGGACAAGAACATCATCACGATCGAGGATCCGGTCGAGTACCAGTTGGAGGGGATCACCCAGGTCCAGACCAACCCGAAGGCCGGTCTCACGTTCGCCAACGGCCTGCGCTCGATGATGCGTGCCGACCCCGACATCATCATGGTCGGCGAGATCCGCGACCGCGAGACGGCGCAGATCGCGATCGAGGCCGCGCTCACCGGCCACCTCGTCCTCTCGACGCTGCACACCAACGACGCGCCGACCGCGATCAGCCGCCTGATCGAGATGGGCATCGAGCCGTTCCTGGTCTCCAGCGCGATCGACTGTGTCGTCGCCCAGCGCCTGGCGCGCACGCTGTGCGCGAACTGCAAGAACCCGGTCACGATCTCCGCCGCGGTGCTGCGCGACAACGGGTTCGCCGCGACCGAGGACATCCAGGCCTGTGAGCCCGTCGGCTGCGCGCGGTGCGCGAACACGGGCTACAAGGGTCGCGTCGGCCTCTACGAGGTCATGACGATCACCGACGAGATTCGCACCCTGACTGTCGAGCGCGCCTCGGCTGATCGCATCGCCCAGGTAGCGGTCGCCAACGGCATGCGCCGGCTGCGCGACGACGGCCTGGAGAAGGTCAAGCTCGGAATGACCTCGATGGCAGAGATCGCCCGCGTCACCGGCGGCGGCGGGGAGAGCTGAGTGTTCCGTCAAGAACGTCAACGAATGGCCGACTAGGGGAAGACATGCGCTTCGACTTTGCTGACCTGTTGCTGGACGTCCTCGAGCGTCGTGCGTCCGACCTTCACATCACCGCCGGATCCCCGCCGATGGTGCGTGTCCGCGGCCGCCTGACCCCGCTCGACGGCTACCCCGCCCTCGACCCCACCGACACGCGGGAGATCATCTACTCGATCCTCTCCAACGACCAGCGCCAACGCCTGGAGACCGACTGGCAGCTCGACTTCGCCTACGCGATCCCCAACCACGCCCGCTTCCGCGTCAACGCCTACTTCCAGCGCGGCGCGCTCGGCGCGGCCTTCCGTCTGATCCCCGGCGTCATCACCCAGATCGACGATCTCGGACTGCCGAGCATCATGCACGACTTCTGCAAGAAGCCGCGTGGCTTCGTGCTGGTCACCGGTCCGACCGGCTCAGGCAAGTCCACGTCGCTCGCCGCGATGATCGACGAGATCAACTCGACGCGCGAAGAGCACATCATGACCATCGAGGATCCGATCGAGTTCCTCCACGGCCACAAGAAGTGCCTGGTCAACCAGCGTGAGCTCGGCGCCGACGCGCAGTCGTTCTCAATGGCGCTCAAGGGCGCCCTGCGCCAGGACCCCGATGTCATCCTCGTCGGCGAGATGCGCGACCTGGAGACGATCCAGACGGCGCTGACCGCGGCGGAGACCGGCCACCTCGTGTTCGCGACCCTGCACACCCAGGACTGCCCGCAGACCATCGACCGAATCATCGACGTCTTCCCCGCCCACCAGCAGCAGCAGGTGCGCGTCCAGCTCAGCGTCGCCCTTCAGGGCGTCATGACCCAGCAGCTGATCCCGACGAGTGACGGCAGTTCGCGCTGCGTCGCCTGCGAGGTCCTCGTGCCGACGCCGGCCGTGCGCAACCTGATCCGCGAGGGCAAGACCCACCAGATCTACTCGACGATGCAGACCGGCTCCGCCAGCGGCATGCAGACGATGGACGCGGCCCTGGCCACGCTCGTGCGTCAGGGCAAGCTCACGGCGCGCGACGCCGAGAAGCGGTCGACCACCCCTGACGAGCTGCGGCGTCTCATGGGCGCGGCAGCGTTCGCCGCGTAAGCCATGTCGACCTTCGTCTTCAAGGCGATGGACGTGACCGGGGCGAAGGCCACCGGTCAGGTCGACGCGGACTCCAAGCAGGTCGTCGCCGATCAGTTGAAGGCGCGCGGGCTGATCGTCCTCGACATCAGCGCCAAGCATCAGTCGAAGGAGATCAACCTCGACTTCATGCAGAAGATCAAGCTCACCGACCTGTCGGTGATGACCCGCCAGCTGGCGACGATGATCAGCTCGGGTATGACCATTCTTCGGGCGCTCTACGTGCTCGAGGCGCAGACCGCCAACAAGAAGCTGTGCGAGACGCTCGTCATGGTCCGCAAGGACGTCGAGGCGGGCCTCGCGTTCAGTGACGCGCTGGCGCGTCACCCCAAGGTCTTCAATCAGCTGTTCGTGGCCATGACCGCCGCAGGTGAGACCGGCGGTGTGCTGGATTCCTCGCTCGAGCGGGTCGCCGACCAGCTCGAGAAGGAGGACTCGCTGCGCCGCCAGGTCAAGTCGGCGATGACGTACCCGATCGTCGTCGCGACCTTCGCGCTGCTTGTCCTGATCGCCCTGGTGACGTTCCTGATTCCCGTCTTCGTCGGCGTGTTCAAGCAGTTCCCCGACAGCGGCGGCCTGCCGCCGATCACGGCGTTCACCGTCGGCCTCAGCGACGTCATGACCCACCAGTGGTACCTGATCATCGGGGGCGTGGCCGCGATCGTCTTCGGCTTTCGCAAGTGGAAGCGCAGCAAGCGCGGCAAGCACCAGTGGGACACCTTCCGACTGCGCATTCCGCTCAAGATCGGCGACATCGTCCAGAAGATCTCGATCGCCCGCTGGAGCCGCACGCTGTCCGCGCTCGTCAGCGCCGGCGTGCCGATCCTCCAGGCGCTGGAGATCACCGGCAAGACCGCGGGCAACGACGTGATCGAGGATGCGATGGACAAGGTCATCGCCAACGTCAAGGCCGGCGGAACGATCGGCGACCCGCTCAAGCAGCTTCCCGTCTTCCCGACGATGGTCAGCCACATGGTCGGCGTGGGTGAGGAGACCGGCGCCCTGGACCAGATGCTCTCCAAGATCGCGGACTTCTACGAGGACCAGGTCGACTCGGCCGTCAAGTCGCTGACGTCGATCCTCGAGCCGATCATGATCATCGTGGTCGGCGGCATCGTCGGGTTCATCGTCATCTCGATGTACCTCCCGCTGTTCAAGGTCTACAACGCGATCAAGTAACTACACGTCGGCGCCGGTCGGCGGGTCCTCGCCGATGACGACGCGGCCGTGATCGACGCTCAGCGTGCGCGCGCCGCGCAGCAGCTCGAGCAGTTCGGCGCCGACGAGCTCGTGACGCCAGCCGCGGAGGGTGCGGATGTCGGGCACCGGCTCGCCGTCGCGCTCGGCGAGCACGATCCGCTGTAGGTCGGCGCGCGACGCCAGCAGCTCGTAGGCGAGCTGGGCCTCCAGCGCCCGGGCCCGGACCAGCGACTCGGCCAGCGCGATGACCGGCGCATCGAGCGCCTCGGGGTGCGACGGGCGCTCGCCGACGACGGGAATCGGCTCGAGCTCGCGACCGCGCTCGATCGCGGTGATCAGCGCCGGCCCGCGGCGGCGCAGCGTGCCCTCGTTGAGGCCGCGAATCTGGGCGAGGCGATCGCGCGACGTCGGGCGGCGCTTGGCGATCTCCACGAGCGTCGCGTCCTGCAGCACGGTCGAGGCCGGGCGGTCCTCCTCGGCCGCGACCTCCTCGCGCCACACGACGAGCTCGCGGGCGACCGCGCGGCGCCCCGGATCCAGCGAGTTGATCCGCGGCAGCTTGGCGAACAGGGTGTCGATGTCGCGGTCATCGTTGATCTCCTCGAGATAGGCGCACTCCTCGCGGGCCCACTGCAACCGGCCCTGGGCCTCGAGGCGCTCCTGAAGGCGGCTGGCGAGCGCGAGCAGGTGCAGCACGTCCTCGCGGGCGTACGAGATCTGCTCATCGCTCAGCGGACGCTGGTCCCAGCGCGTGAAGCTGGCCGACTTCTCGAGCTTGAGCCCGAGGATCTCGCGCAACAGGCCCTCATAGCCGAGCTGGGCGCGCAGCCCGGCGAAGCCCGCGGCGACCTGTGTGTCGAAGATGTTGTGCAGCTCGGTGTTCCAGATGCGCCGCAGCAGCGCGACGTCCTGGCGCCCGGCGTGGAGCACGATCTCGATCGCCGGATCGGCGAGCACGGCGGCCAGCGGCGACGGGTCGAAGCCCGGATCCAGCGGGTCGAGCACGGTCACGTCGCCCTCGTCGCCGGGGCCGTCCAGCGGCGTCGCGATCTGGATGAGGAACAGCTCAGGCCGATAGCGCCCTTCGCCCATGAACTCGGTGTCTATGCCCATCCGGCCGGCGGCGACCGCGCGCTGGGCCAGCTCGGCCATGCTCGTCATGCGCTGACCCTACTGAGAGCGCAGCGCGCGATCAGGATCGAAGTGGGCCAGCAATGCGCCCGGCGTCGTCGGTTCGCCGGGCCCACAGAGCCCAACCGAAGCCGCCAACGCTCCGCAAACCTGCGCGGGGCTCTCGCCCGCGGCGACGCGCTGGCCCAGCGTCACCGCGCCGTGACGCTTGGCCAGGCGGGCGCCGTCGGGGCCGAGCATCAAGGGAACGTGGGCGTAGCTCGGCGCCGGGAGGGCCAGGCGGTCGTAGAGCCACCGCTGGCGCGGCGTGGTCTCGAGCAGGTCGGCGCCGCGCACGACCTCGCCGATCGCCTGGTCGTCGTCGTCGACCACGACCGCGAGGTTGTACGCGTGCGCGCCGTCGTTGCGGCGCACGACGAAATCGTCAAGGCGGCCCGAGATCGTCCCGGCGAGGCGATCCTCGACCGCGACGTGGGCGCCCGCGGCCCGCACCCGCAGCGCCGGCGGGCGCCCAGAACGCTCGCGTTCTCCGATCTGCTCGGCGCTCAGCCGCGCACAGGTACCCGGGTAGGCGCCCTCGGCGAGCTCGCCATGGGGCGCGCGAACCGCTTCGCGAATCTCGGCGCGCGTGCACCAGCAGCGGTAGGTCAGGTCTGCGCGTGTCAGGGCGTCCAGGGCCTCGTCGTAGAGCGCCTCGCGCTGCGATTGGCGGACAACCGGCCCGTCCCAGTCGAGTCCGAGCGTGCGGAGATCGTCGAGTTGGCGCTCGGCGAGCGCGTCGCGCGAGCGGCCGCGATCGAGGTCGTCGATTCGCACGACGAAGCGGGCCTGACGTCCGCGGGCAAACAGCCATGCGAGCAGGGCCGTGCGCAGGTTTCCGAGGTGCAGATCGGCGCTCGGCGAGGGGGCGAAGCGCCCGTCGGCGCTCACCACGCGGGTCCGTCGCGGCGCGGGGTGCACATGGCGCGCATCGTAGACGCGCTACCCTCGCCGCCCTGTGAGCACCGACGCCGAGCTTCCCCAGACCGATATCCCCGTTCGGCCGTGTTCCCCCTGCCGGGCGACCGGGACGGTGATCTCCAACCTGGGCGGCGCACCGTCGACGGTCACCTGTCCGTGGTGTGGCGGCTCGGGCGTCTTCGACCCTGAGCGTGACGCGCAGGCTCACGCCCGCTCGACGCGCGGCGACAGCGGCGAGTCCGCCGGCGCCGGCGCGGTCGTCGCCGGCGACGACGCCGCCTGAACGACCAGCGTTCCGACCACAGCGCCGGTCGACTGCAGCGTGATCGGGTAGCGCCCGGCCGGCGGAGAGACGATCAGCAGCGACGCCGGTGTATCGGCGTCGGCGAACGTCGACAGCCCAAGCCCGGTGATCATCACCGTTTCCGGTGCGGTGACCGGGACGGTCAGCGACACGATGTCGCCGGCCTGCGCGCTGACGCGCTGGCCCGGGTGGACGACGAGCATCACCGATCGGCGGGCGGCGGTGGCGGGCGTGGGCTGGGTCGTGGCCGTCGATTCGGCTCGGCGGGCGGGTCGCGGAGCGATCGCCCCGGCCACGAGCGCCACGGCGATGAGCAGTGCCAGCCACGCGAGCATGCTTCGGGCGACCACAGTGCGGCGATTGTGCACGACTTCCCCAACGGACACTGAACGTGCGTGGCTAGAAAGCGTCCAGACCGGCGCACAAAGGCTCAAGGACCCTGGGAAGTGGGCGATATACGGGACTAAGCCAGGGCTGCTGCTCCTCCTTCTCAGAAGGGCGGGGGCCTGGCCAAGTCAAATCAAAGTACACCCCCAAGGAGGGGCTATTCACATGCTGCACTCGCTGCGCAACCGCGCTTCGCGGGATGAGGGATTCACGCTCGTGGAGCTCCTCGTTGTCATCCTGATCATCGGCATTCTGGCCGCGATCGCCCTGCCGACCTTCCTGGGTCAGCAGAAGAAGGGCCAGGACGCTTCGGCCAAGTCCAACGCGCGTAACCTCGTCTCGCAGGTCGAGTCGTGCTACGCCGACTCCACCGACTACACGGCGTGCAAGACGATCGTCCAGCTGACCCAGAACGGCACGACCTCCACCGGTCTGCCGCTGCAGGACAACGCTCCGGCCATCGGCGGCGTCGCCGTCACGGCCGCGTCGGCGACCGGCTACACGATCGCCGCGCTCTCGAAGTCCGGCGTCACCTACACGATCGTTCGCAGCCCGGCGGGCGACATCACCCGCACGTGTGCTCCGGCGAGCACCGGTTCCTGCCCGGCCAGCCAGTCCTGGTAGGCAACACCAGCATCACCTGAAGTCCAAGGGGGGCGGGTCCATTCGGACCCGCCCCCCTTGCTCGTTCTCCGCACCCTCGCACCCGAGCGTCCAGAGAACGTCCAGGGTTCTTGAGGGTTTCTCAACCCCTCGTCGCCCACGCCGATGGTGGGTAATGACTATGCGTCCCTCACGCTCGCTTTCACACGAAGACGGATACCTGCTCATCGAGGTCGTGATGGGTGCGGTGCTGGTGCTGATCGTCTCGCTCGGCCTGCTCAGCGGGTTCGACTCGAGCACGCGCGCCTCGAGCATCAACAAGCAGCGCTCGGTCGCCGCCACGCTCGCGCAGACCGACCAGGAGCGCATGCGCTCCTACACGGTCGCCCACCTCTCCAACCTTCGCGCCACCGTCCCGGCCGCCGACACGACCGTCGCCGGCGTGCAGTACACGGTCAAGGAGCGCGCCGACTGGGTCAGCGACGCCACCGGCGTGGCCAACTGCACGAACGCCAGCACCCAGGGCACCTACATCGAGATCACTTCGACGGTCACCTGGCAGGGCATGGGTATCACTCCTGCCGTCACGGCGCAGAGCCTCGTCTCGCCGCCGGTCGGCTCGTTCGGCCCCGGCCAGGGAACCGCCGGCGTGCAGATCACCGACCGCTCCGGCGCCGGCGTTCCGGGCCTGGTCGTCACGCTCGGCTCCTACCACGACATCACCGACGACAACGGCTGCGTCGTCTTCGGCTACATCCCGAGCGGCAACTACGTCGCGTCGGTGGCGCGCGCCGGCTGGGTCGACCAGGGCGGCAACAACCCGGCCGAGACCAACTGCGCCGTGCCTGATGGCGCGACCGTCGCCTGCCCGATGATGTTCGACCGCGCGACGACGACGAAGCTGAAGTTCCAGCAGATCTCGTACCACGACACCAACGGGTTCACGCCTGCGACGGCCCAGAGCGCGACGTTCACCAACCCGAAGATGAGCAGCACCCCGCTTCCTGAAGTCCAGCTCAGCGGCTCGCGCTCGTTCCTGGTGACGACGCAGATGAACACGCCCAACCAGACCCCCGACCCGCTTCCGGTGACGACGCTCTTCCCGTTCACCGACGGCTACGCGATCGTCGCGGGCAGCTGCCAGTCGGCCAACCCGCTCAACGCGCCGACCCTCGGCGTCGGTCACCCGGGGCTCAACATGCCCTACCAGCTCGCGACCGCCGGCGCGGGCCAGACCTATGACCCGGTGACGATCAACGAGCCGGCGATCGATGTGACGGTCAAGAACGCCGCCGGCCAGCTCGTGGTCTCCCAGAACTACACGGACTCCGGTGGAACCTTCCACGCCGCGACGAACCCGGGCGCGACGGTCAACGTCACCAACGTCGACTCGGCCTGCGGACTCCAGGTGCCCCAGCAGGTCAGCGGTCAGACGATCGCTCCCCCCGGCCGGATCGCCTACCCGGGCTTCCCGTTCGGGACCTACACGATCTGCGCCCGCGACGCCGCGGGCCACAAGGGCACGGCCGGTCCGATCAACAACATCGAGATCGCCGGCACCGACGTCGCGATCACGCTGTCGGCCGCAGGAGGACAGTCCCCATGCCCCGCCTAGGCGACGAATCCGGCCAGACGCTCGTCGAGCTGATGGTCGCGACGGTCATCGGACTGATCGTGATCTTCGCGGCGTTCCTGATGCTGCAGACCTCGCTCGTCCAGGGCGCCAAGATCTCCTCGCGTGAGGACAGCGCACAGCGCGGGCGCCTCGCGATGGAGCAGATCACCCGCGAGCTGCGCTCGCAGATCTGCGTCGAGGCCGACAACCCCTCGATCGCTGCGGGCACCAACACATCGATCACCTTCGTCGACGATCTCAGCGGCAACACCGCGCCGCCGGTCCAGCGCACGATCACCTACGTCCCGCCGCCGACCGCGACGCCGACGGGCCCGGGGAAGATCGTCGAGTCGAGGATCGCCGGTGACGTGTTCCCGCCGGGGACGAGCTTCACCGCGACGCCGACGTCGGTCACGCTGCTCGACAACGTCGTGCCGATCCCCGGCGTTCCCGTCTTCCAGTACTACACCTTCTCGCTGGCCGGCAACGGGGGCCTCAACCCGACGCCGCTCGTCACGCCGCTGGATGACACCCGCCGCGGCCTGGCGGTTGACGTGAAGGTGTCGTTCCTCGTCCGCGGCGGCACGCCGCGCTCGACGGGCAACCCCAACGCCGACAGCACAAGCTTCCAGGACGACGTGTACACGCGCGTCGCCGACCCGACCCAACCGCTACTGGGGACCAACTGCTCATGACCTCTCGCCTCTCCCGCAACGACGGCTTCAGCACCGTCGCGATCATGGTCACGATGATGCTCTCGAGCCTCTTGGCGGTTGCCGCGTTCGCGACGGCCAACAACGGCACACCGTTGTCGCGCTCGGATCAGAACCAGAAGCAGGCCTACTCGGCCGCCGAGGCCGGCGTCGCGTACTACGCCGCCCACGTGGCGCAGGACCCCAACTACTGGACGTACTGCACCGACCCGCCGAGCGCCCCGACCCCGAACCCGCTGTGGGACGGCGTCACCGGCTCGCGCACCTGGCGCGACGTGCCGTCGACCGACATCCACCCGGCGCAGTACAGCATCCGGCTGATCGCCCCGCCGGGCTCGACCAAGTGCCAGAGCGGCCTCGCCGCCTCGACGTTCCTCAACCCGTTGACGGGCACCTTCTCGATCATGTCGACGGGCAAGTACCGCGGGCACACGCGCAGCATCATCGCGACGTTCAAGCGCAAGGGCTTCGTCGACTTCCTGTGGTTCACGAACTTCGAGACGGCCGATCCGATCACCTACCAGCCGGTCGACCAGGCCAACGCGATCGCCAACTGCCAGCAGTTCAACCGCGCGGTCCCGGCCACTCCCGGTCACCCCGCGACGCCCGGTCGTCCGAGCTTCTGCCACGACCAGACGTTCCCGGGCTTCGACTCGATGTTGGGTCCGATGCACACCAACGACCGGTTCCTGACCTGCAACCAGCCGGTCTTCGGCGCGACCGCCAACGACGTCATCGAGTCGGTCGACCCCAACGAGTTCGAGACCGGCGGCGGCTGCACCCCAGGGACCAGGGGTGCCGGCACGAAGCAGGGCGGACGTCCGCCGCTGGACTTCCCGCCGACCAACACCGACCTGGCCAATGACACGCTGTTCAACTGGACCTTCACCGGCCAGACGAGTTTCCAGTTCTTCAGCGCCGGCGCCGGCTCGGTGCTGATCACCAACGCGGCCCTGCCGGGAGCGTGCCACTGCGCGACCCGTGCGCTGCCGGCCAACAACGTGATCTACGTCAAGAACGGCAACTGCACGAGCCTCTACCAGGAGGCACAGCGCTACACGCCACAGGCCGGCTGTGGCGACGCCACGATCAAGGGCGACTATCCCGTCTCCATGACCGTCGGCGCCGACAACGACATCATCATCAACGGCGACCTCAAACGCTCCGATCCCGCGGCCGAGATGGGCCTGATCGCCAACGGCTTCATCCGGGTCTACCACCCGATCGTGTTCAGCGGCACGGAGTGCGACAGCAACAGCCCCGAGGCCTCCAACGCGCTGCCGGTCAACCTCGAGATCGACGCCGCGATCCTCTCGCTGCGCCACTCCTTCATGGTCGACAACCCGGGCTGCGGCGACCCCAGGGGCAGCCTGACGGTCGACGGCGCCATCGCGCAGTGGTTCCGCGGCACCGTCGGCACGTTCAACAGCAGCGGCAACCTCGTCACGGGGTACAGCAAGCACTACATCTACGATCAGCACCTGCGCTACGCCGACCCGCCGTACTTCCTCGACCCGGTCGAGACATCGTGGAACGTCGTGCGCCAGACCGAGAAGGTCCCGGCCGAGGTACCGCCCGGGCCCTAGCAGGGTCCGGGGCCCGCGCCGGGAATAGAGTTCCATGACGGCAGCCGGGGTGGTCCTCGCCGCTCTCGGCGGGTTGGTGATCGGATCGTTCCTGAACGTCGTGATCTGGCGCGTCCCGCGCCACGAATCGCTGCTGCACCCGCCGTCGCACTGCCCGGGTTGCGACCGGCCGATCAAGCCCTACGACAACGTGCCGGTGGTCTCGTGGCTCGTGCTGCGGGGCCGCTGTCGTTCGTGCGGCGAGCCGATCTCACCGCGCTACCCGCTGACCGAGGCGCTGACCGCCGTGCTCTACGTCGCCGTGGTGCTGGCCCGTGACGATGCGGCCGGGATCGCGCTCGGCATCGCGCTGGTGACGATCCTCATCCCGCTGAGCCAGATCGACTACGACCACCAGATCCTCCCCAACTCGATCACCGGGTTCGGGGCGATCGTCGCGCTGGCGATCACGATCGCGCTCGACCGCGACTTCATCGGAGAGCAGCTGATCGCGGCCGCGGCGGCCGGCGGATTCTTCTTCGTGCTCGCGATCGCCGTGCCCAAGGGCATGGGCATGGGGGACGCCAAGCTCGCCGGTGTCCTCGGCCTCTACCTCGGACGCGCGGTTGCCCCCGCGGTGGCGATCGCGTTCATCGCCGGGTCGGTGGTCGGCGTCGTGATCATGACCCGAAAGGGCGTCGCAGCGGGCCGCAAGACCCGCGTTCCGTTCGGGGTATTCCTCGCGCTGGGCGGCGTCATCGCGCTGTTCGTGGGCGATGCGCTGACCAACTCGTACGTCGATACGTTGCACTAGATCGCCCAAAGGGCTCAAGACGCGCGCGAATTGGACGACGAGACGGCTAGAAGGATCGTTCCCCCGGTTCGCCTTCTCTCCCCCTTATGGCCAAGCGCGTCAGCAAGCAACGTTCCCTCGTCGGACTTGACATCGAGCCCAGCGGCATCGCCGTGGCTCAGGTGTCCGTCAACGGCGGCCTCCACATCGACCGCAGCGCGATGATGGCGCTCGACGCCGGCATCGTCCGCGACGGCGAAGTCACCGACGTCGAGGCGCTCTCGGATGCGCTGCGGACGCTCTACGCCGAGAACAAGGGCTTCGACAAGCGCGTCCGCGTCGGCGTCGCCAACCAGAAGATCGTCGTCCGCGTCGTCGAGCTCCCGCCGATCGCCGATCCCAAGGAGATGGACGCGGCCATCCGCTTCCGTGCGCAGGACGAGATTCCGATGCCGCTCGACAGCGCCGTCATCGACTACCACCCGCTTGACGTCGTCGACACCCCCGAGGGCCCGCGCCAGCGCGTGCTCGTCGTGGCGGCCCGTCGCGACATGATCGAGCGCGTGCTGACCGCAGTCCGCGCCGCGGGCCTGCGCCCCGAGGGCGTCGACCTCGCCGCCTTCGCCATGGTCCGCGCGCTCTACACGCCCGGCCCGGACGAGGCGATCATGTACCTCTCGGTCGGCGGCCTGACCAACCTGGCCGTGGCCGAAGGCACACGCTGCGTCTTCACCCGCGTCGTCGGCGGGGGCCTCGAGTCCCTGGCCGTCGAGTTGGCCGAGCGCCGCGCGCTGACGCTTGATCATGCGCGTGCCTGGCTCACCCACGTCGGCATCGGCCGGTCGCTGGAGTCGATCGAGGGCGAGCCCGATATCGTCTCCGAGGCCAACCTGGTGCTGTCGGAAGGCGTGCGTCGGATCGCCGTCGAGGCTCGTAACTCCCTGGACTTCCACGTCACCCAGGATGGCGCGCCCGCCGTCTCGCGGGTGGTGCTCACCGGCGCGGCGGCAACCGTGCCGGGCTTCGGCGAGGCGCTGAGCGCCGAGCTGGGCATGCCGGTTGACGTCCGCACGGTCGACGGCGCGCCCGCCGAGATCGACGCCGGGCGCCTATCGGTGGCCGCTGGACTCGCCATCGGGGAGTCCTGGGCGGCATGAAGGCTGTCAACCTCATCCCCGACGAGCAGCGCCGTGGCGCCGGCGGCACCGCCGGCCGGTCCGGCGGCGTTGCCTACGCCTTCATCGGCGTCCTCGCCGGCATCGTCGTGATGGTCGCGCTCTACGCGATGACCTCGAGCACGATCACCACGCGGCAGTCGAAGCTCGACAGCCTCAACCAGCAGATCGCCGCGTCGCAGACGCAGAGCACCGAACTGAGCACGTTCAGCGCGAAGGCCGCCGAGGCCGCGTCGCGCAAGCTGACGATCACGCAGCTGGTCTCGACTCGCTTCGGATGGGGCCACGCGCTGCGTGAGATCCCGCGCGTGCTGCCCAAGGACGTCTGGCTCCAGTCGATGAAGGGCACCGTCGCCGCGAACACCGACGCGGCCGCGACCGTGACCACGACGCCGTCCGGACCGTCGATCGACATCCAGGGTTGCACCACGAGCCAGAACGAGGTCGCCAAGCTGCTCTCCTCGCTGAAGCTGATCGACGGCGTCCAGGACGTCACCCTCGTCAAGTCGGCCAAGCCCGACGCCGCGACCGGCGAAGGCACCTGCACCGTGCGCTCGAGCTACCCCGCCTTTGACATCACCGTCACGTTCGGCACCGGCGACACCGTCGCAGCCGACGCGACGAACGCGAGCACCACCAACTCGCCGGCCGCGTCGCTGGGCACGACCGCACCCGCGGCGTCCCCGGCGCCCCACGGCGACACCCGCCTCGTCCGTCACTCCTTCCGTCTCGAGCACTCCGCCTGGAGGTGGACTCGGATGACCACCCGCGATCGTCTCGTCGTCATCGTCGTCGTGGCCCTGGCCGTCCTGGCGGGGTTCTGGTTCATGCTCGTCGCGCCGCAGCGTCAGAAGGCCAGTGACCTGCAGGGCAAGGTCGGCATCGCCCAGACCCAGCTCGAGTCCGCCAAGAGCACCGTCGTCACCAACAGCGCCGCTCGCGCCGCGTACGACCGTGACTACGCCGACGTCGCCCGCCTCGGCAAGGCCGTCCCGAGCGATGCTGAGATCGCCTCGCTGCTCGTACAGCTCCAGGGCGCCGCCAAGCACAGCCACGTCGACTTCCGCGAGATCGACCAGGGCGCGTCGACGATCGGCCCGACGCCGACTCCGCCGGCGCCGCCCACCGACACGACTTCGACCACGGCCACCACGCCGACGACGGCGACCACGCCGGCCGCCGCGCCGGTCAGCGCCACCGCCTCGACGACGCTCGCTCCCGGAGCTTCGGTCGGCGCCGGCCTGACCACGATCCCGTTCACGCTGGTCTTCACGGGCGACTACTTCCAGCTCGCACACTTCGTCCAGGCCGTCGAGCACTTCACGACGGTGCACGGCAAGGTCGTCAACGCCAACGGCCGGCTGCTCGTCATCGGTGAGATCAGCCTCGAGGCCTCGACCAAGGGCTTCCCGGACGTCAAGGCATCGATCACCGCCACCGCCTACCAGATGGCCGACGACTCCTCCGTGGCCGCGACCTCCGGCTCGACCGATCCCGCGGTCGCTGCTGCGACGGCGACCGCCGCGGCGTCGACCACCGGCTCCGCCCCGGCGACACCGGCGCCCGCCGCCACGATCGGAGGCACCCCGTGAGCTTCTTCAACTCGATCTGGGCCGACCTCGTCGAGAAGCGCCTGTGGCCGATCGCCGTCGCGCTCGTGATCGCGTTGATCGCGATCCCGCTGGTCATCACCGGCAAGAAGAGCGACGCGGCCGACCAGATCCTCGCCGGCCTGCCGATGACCACCGCGACACCGGCCCCCGGCAAGCTCGGCCCGACCGCGCTCAGCGCGCCGCAGGTCAAGCTCCTGCAGGGCACCAAGCGCCACGCCACGAGCAGCCCGCGCGACCCGTTCTCGCAGCCCAAGGCGCCCGTGGTCATCGTCAAGCCGCTCGACACCGCACCCGTTCCGGCCGGCGGCGGTTCGCCGACGCCGACGACGACCGCTGCGCCGACGCCCTACGTCCCGCCGACGACCTCGACCAAGCCCAAGACGCCCAAGAAGGCTGACGATCCGTCGCTGTACAAGGTGTCGCTGCGCGTCGGTCAGTCGGGCAACCTGAAGACCCACGCGTCGGTTGAGCGGCTGTCACCGCTGCCCTCGGTCACCGATCCGTTCTTCGTCTTCATGGGCGTCCTCGACGACGGCAAGACCGCGGTCTTCCTGCTCTCCTCCGACGCGAAGGCGACGGGCGACGGGCACTGCAAGCCGACGCCGCAGAACTGCCAGACCGTCGAGATGAAGGCCCAGGACATCGAGTTCTTCGATGTGACGAGCGCCGACCCGACAGCTCCGCCGACCCAGTACGAGCTCGACCTCACCAAGATCATCAAGTCGTCGACCTCGACCGGCGCCATCTCGACCCGCGCGGTCACCGCGCAGGCGCGCTCCGGCGCGCGGGTCGTCAACGCGGCTCGCGCCCACGGTGCCGCCGCCCAGCTCGCCGACTACGCCTTCTCGCCGTCCACCGGCGTCCTCGAGCGCCGCCTGCCGACGCTCTCCGACGTGCTCGCGAACATCGCCAGCACGCCCGCGGGCTGAGCCTCGAGGGCGGGTGGGCCTCGGTCTCTCCGTAAACTGCGGCGCCGAATGGCGTCGTTGCAACTCATCACCGCGGGCGAGTCCCACGGCCCCGGCCTGACCTGCATCGTCGAAGGTCTGCCGGCCGGCCTCGAGCTCGATCGCGAGGCGATCGACGCCGACATGGCGCGCCGCCAGCTCGGCCACGGCCGCGGCGGTCGGATGAAGATCGAATCCGATCGCGCCGACGTCACCGCCGGGGTCCGCCACGGCCGCACGCTCGGCGGCCCGGTCGCGCTGTCGGTCGCCAATCGCGACTACGCCAACTGGGAGGAGCGGATGAACCCGTGGCCGGTCGAGGCCGCGGTCCCCGAGGTGCACCTGCCGCGGCCCGGTCACGCGGACCTCGTCGGCGTGCAGAAGTACGGCTTCACCGACGTGCGCAACGTGCTCGAGCGCGCCAGCGCGCGTGAGACCGCGGCCCGCGTTGCCGGCGGGGCGCTGGCCAAGGCGTTCCTCGACACGGTCGGCGTGTCGGTGCGTTCGCACGTCGTGCAGATCGGCTCGGTCAAGGTCCCGGGCGGTCGGGCGCCGGCACTGGCCGACTTCGACGGCGTCGACGACGATCCCGTGCGCTGCCTCGATGCCGAAGCGAGCGCGGCGATGGTCGCCCACATCAACGTGCAGCGCAAGGCCAACGAGTCGATCGGCGGAGTCTTCGAGGTCATCGCCTACGGCCTCGTGCCAGGTCTTGGATCGCACGTCAGCTGGGCGGAGCGCCTCGACGGCGTGATCTCCGGCGCGCTGTGCTCGATCCAGGCGATCAAGGGCGTGTCGCTCGGCGACGCGTTTGAGATCGCCGGCCTCCCGGGCTCCCAGGCGCACGACGAGATCCTGTGGTCGCAGGCGCGCGGCTACTACCGCGAGACCAACCGCTCGGCCGGCCTCGAGGGCGGCATGACGACCGGCCAGCCGGTGATCGCGCGCGCGGCGATGAAGCCGCTGCCGACGCTGACCCAGCCGCTGCGCTCGGTCGACATCGAGACCCACCAGCCCGCCGAGGCGCTGCGCGAGCGCACCGACTCGTGCACGGTTCCGGCCGCCGGGGTGGTGGGGGAGGCCATGCTCGCGTTCGTGCTCGCCGACGCCTACCGGCGCAAGTTCGGCGGTGACCACATCGACGATGTCGTCGCGGCGGTCGATCACTACGCCCAACGGATCGGCTGGCAGGGCCCTTGACAGGCCGCGCGCTCGTCTTCATCGGGTTCATGGGGGCGGGCAAGACGACGGCCGCGCGGGCGGCGGCCGACGTCCTCGGGCGACGCCTCGTCGACTCCGATGCCGTCCTCGTGCAGCGCCTCGGATGCTCGATCGCGACGTTCTTCGAGCGCGAAGGCGAGGCGGCGTTTCGCGAGCGCGAAGAGGCCGTCGTCTGTGAGCTGCTCGACGGCGCGGCGATCGACGACGCCGTCGTCGCGCTGGGCGGCGGCGCGATCGAGTCCGACCGCGTCCGCCGGGCGCTGGGCGCGCACACCGTCTGCCTGGTCGAGGTCGACGCCGGGACGGCGTGGACGCGTGCGTCGCGCTCGGGCGTCCGGCCGCTGGCCCGCGACCGTGAGCTGTTCACGGCGATCTTCGCCGCGCGCACGCCGATCTACGAACAGCTTGCCGACGGGGTTCTGCCGATCGGCGACACCGCGATGGCCGGGCGGGCGGCGCCGGCGCTCGCCGCGCTCGCGCCTGGCACGCGGCTGCTGTGGGCCCATGCCCGTTCGGGCGAGTACCCGGTCTTCTTCGGCGACGAGGCATGGCCGGCGCAAGGGACGTTCCTGCTGAGCGACGACCACGTCGGCCCGCTCTACGGCGACCGGATCCCCCACCGCGTCGAGCTGTGCGTCGCGCCCGGCGAACCGCACAAGACACTGGCCACGGCGCAGGGTGTCTGGACCGCGATGGCGGCTGCCGGCCTGACCCGTGCCGATTCCCTCGTCGCGCTCGGCGGCGGCGTCGTCGGCGACCTCGGGGGCTTCTGCGCGGCGACCTACCAGCGCGGCATCGATGTCATCCAGGTGCCGACGACCGTCGTCTCCCAGGTCGACTCGGCCTACGGGGGCAAGACCGGCGTCGACCTGCCGGGCGCCAAGAACTACGTCGGCGTCTACCACCAGCCAGCGGCTGTCCACGTCGTCCCGTCGACGCTCGTCTCGCTGCCGCCGGCCGAGCTCGCCGCCGGCTACGTCGAGGTCGTCAAGACCGCGCTGATCGCCGGCGGGGCGCTGTGGGACCGCGTCGCGGGCGGGGCAACGGTCGATGACGAGATCGTCCGCTCGTGTGCGCGGCTGAAGCTGTCGGTGGTCGCCGCCGACGAGCGCGACGGCGGTCGGCGCCAGGTCCTCAACCTCGGCCACACGATCGGCCACGCGATCGAGACGGTGACCGGCTACGCGCGCTATCGCCACGGCGAGGCGGTCGCGCTCGGCCTGCTCGCCGCGCTGCGCCTCAGCGGCCAGGACGCGCTGCGCGAGCAGGTTCGCGAGCTGCTCGTGGCGGCCGGTGTGCCGGTGGTCCTGCGCGGCGTCGAGGCGAACGCCGTGATCGCCGCGACCCACGCGGACAAGAAGCGCCTCACCGCCGAGGTCCCGTTCGTCCTCGTCGCCGCCCCCGGCGAGGTCACGCACGGCCATACCGTCGCCGAGCATGACATCCTGCTCGCCGTGCAGGAGCTCGCGGCGTGACGACCCGCAACCGCATCGACGTCATGCACGGGGTCAACCTCGACCAGCTCGGGCGACGGCCGGTCGCGCAGTACGGCGAGCTGACCTTCGAGCAGCTCGAGTTCCGCATCGATGAATACGCCGAGGAGCTCGACCTGAACGTCCGCTTCTTCCAGACCAACGCCGAGCACGAGTTCGTCGAGCATCTGCACAAGGCCGAGGGCCTCGCCGACGGCCTGATCCTCAACCCCGGTGCCTGGACGCACTACGCGTGGTCGATCCGCGACGCGCTGGAGATCGCCGCGGTGCCCGCCGTCGAGGTGCATCTGTCCGACGTCCAGGCGCGCGAGCCGTTTCGTCGCGTGTCGGTGCTGTCAGGCCTCGTGCTCGCCACCGTCTCGGGCCAGGGCGCCGAGGGCTACCGCGAAGCGCTGGCGCGCCTCAAGCAGGAGCTCGGATGAACGCCCGCGCCGATCGCGTCGCGGACGTCGCCGCCGAGCGCGGCCTCGATGCGGTGCTCGTCACCTACCTGCCCAACGTGCGCTGGGTCAGCGGTTACAGCGGCACGAGCGGCGTCGCGCTCGTGGGGCCCGATATCCGCGCGTTCATCACCGACTTTCGCTACGCGACGCAGGCCGCCCAGGAGGTTCCGGAGGGCTGGCGGATCGAGATCGCGACCGGCGAGCTGCTGACCGCAGTCGGCGGGCTGCTGCCGGGCGACGAGCTGCGCGTCGGCTTCGACGACGCGACCATGGCGGTCAAGGCGTACAACCGTCTCGCCGAGCACCTCGGCACGCGGGCCGAGCTCGTCGCGGCGGCCGGCAGCGTCGAGGCGTTGCGCGCGGTCAAGGACGAGGACGAGATCGCCCGCATCCGCGCCGCGGCGCAGCTGTCCGACGTCGCGCTGAGCGCGGTGCTCGAGCGCGGCCTGGCCGGGCGGACGGAGGCCGAGGTCGCGCTCGATCTCGAGCTCGAACAGCGGCGCCTGGGGGCGAGCGGGGCGAGCTTCCCCTCGATCGTCGCCTCGGGGGCCCACGGCGCGCTGCCGCACGCCCAGCCCCGCGACGTCGAGATCGCCCGCGACGTGCTCGTGACGATCGACTGGGGCTGCGTGCTCGACGGCTACTGCTCGGATGGCACGCGCACCTATGCGACCGGGGACGGGATCGATGACCTCGCCCGTGAGATCTACGAGGTCGTCCTCGCCGCCGAGCTGGCGGGGCTCGGCGCGGTCGCGCCGGGTCGCAATGGGCGCGAAGTCGACTCCGCGGCGCGGCTGGTCATCGACGTCGCGGGCTACGGCGATCACTTCGGCCACGGTCTTGGCCACGGTGTCGGGCTCGAGATCCACGAGGCCCCGCGCCTGTCGCAGCTGGCCCCCGAGGACCCGCTGCTCGCCGGCCACATCGTCACCGTCGAGCCCGGCATCTACCTGCCCGACCGCGCCGGCGTGCGGATCGAGGATCTCGTGGTCGTCCGCGACGGCGGTCCAGAGATCCTCTCGACGCTGCCCAAGGACCTGACCGTCGTCTGAGAATCTACGCCGCGTGCGCCGCGCCGCCCTGCGGAGCGACCACGGCGGCGAGTGACGGCAGCTGGCGACGCAGTCCCGTGGCGAGCGGCGCGGTCAGGCGGGCCCAGCGCTGCGGGGCGTACACGCGCATCCCCAGCGCCGCCGCCAGCGACAGCGCCCAGAGCAGGAAGAACGCCGATTGGCCGTCGGGACCGGTCAGGTGCCACGTGAGCTCGAACGAGACCCAGGTTACGCACGAGATGGCAAGCGCTCCAAGCGGGGCGCGGCCGAGTTCGACCTCCCAGGCCAGCAGGGCCAGGACGAACGGCAGCTCGTAGTAGACGGTGTTCCACGGATCCAGCACGCAGCGCGCGAGCATGACCAGCGTCAGCAGGCCGAGCGCGTCGCGACGGTCGGTGCCGTGCGAGCGCACCCGCCACCACGCCGCCGACAGCCCGAGCCCGACGAGGATGACCAGCGGGTGGGCGATCGTCGAGACCCATCCGGGACCGGCGCGGAAGTCGGGCTTGATGCCGAGGCCGCCGCGGATGACGTGGCCGGTCGCCCCGAAGAACCACCAGATCTGATGGGGCTGGAAGATCGCGCCGGCCTGGTGCGCCGAGGCGGCGGCGGCGCCGAGGCTGTGGCCGCCCGCGAGCAGCAGCGGCGCGAGCACGAGCGCCGACACGCCGCCGGCCGCGAGCAGCGCCTTGAGCCGGCCGTGGTCCAGCGCCAGCAGCACGGGTGCGACGGCGAGCGCCGCCCACGGCTTGTTGGCCATCGCCAGCCCGACGAGCAGACCGGCCCACAGCGGGTGGTCGTGCAGCGCGGCGAGCATCGCGCCGATGCAGAGGACGGCGCCCAGCAGCTCTTCGGCGTGGCCGAGCTCGAACGACGCGAGCGTCAGCGGGTTGGCTGCACAGAGCAGCAGCGCGAGCCACGCGCCGGGCCCGCGCAGGCGACCGAACAGAACAAGCGACAGGACGATCGACGCGATGATCGCGGGGACCGCTGCGGCCCGGAACGCGGCGTCGCCGCCGCCGTGCCACAACGTGACGGCGAGGACGAACGGAGCCCGCAGGACGAGCGACCCGCCGTAGGCCGGCGCGTGGGCCAGGAAGCCGTCGAGATGGCCGGCGCGCAACAGGTTGAACGCCGGCTCGGCCTCGATCTCGTAGTCGCTGAACGCGGGCGTGAGCAGCCCGTCCCAGGCGACGAGGATGGCGCCGGCCGTGGCGACGAGCAGGGGCACAAGAACCGCGCGCAGGCGCATACCCGAGCAATCGGCCCGTCGCCGCCGCGCTTGAACCCGCGCGCCGTTCCCGTCGCGGGCAAGTGCGTCCGACACGGTTTCGGCCACGGTACGCTGGCATCCCCGCGAGAGCGGGAAGGCGGTCCCCGAGCCGCACACCGACGCGGGGCACGTCGCCGCCTGAACTCGCCCACTACCCTCTGGCTACCTTGATCTCTACCAACCAATTCAAAGCCGGAAACCACATCGACGTCGAAGGCACGATCTTCAAGATCGTCGAGTTCCAGCACGTCAAGCCCGGCAAGGGCGGCGCGTTCGTGCGCACCAAGCTGCGCCGAGCCTCCGACGGCAACGTCATCGACCGGACGTTCCGCGCCGGCGAGAAGTTCCGCTCGGTGCGCACCGAGGCGCGCAAGATGCAGTTCCTCTACGCCGACGGAACCGACGCGCACTTCATGGACACCCAGTCCTACGAGCAGATGGCGATCCCCGAGACCGCGCTGGCCGAGACGTTGCAGTGGACCAAGCCGAGCGAGGAGGTCGACGTGCTGTTCATCGACGACCAGCCCGCGGACCTGCAGATCTCGTCCTCGGTCGAGCTCGAGATCACCGAGACCGAGCCCGGCGTGCGCGGCGACACTGCGTCGGGCGGCGGCACGAAGCCGGCGACGGTCGAGACCGGCGCGCGCATCAACGTGCCGCTGTTCGTCAACATCGGCGATCGCGTGAAGATCGACACGCGCTCGGGCGAGTACATGTCCCGAGCGTGAGTCGCCGCTCGGACCAGCGCCGCGCCGCCGTCTTCGCGCTCTACCAGCACGCTCAGCGCGGTATCGAGCTCGACGACATCTTCGAGCCCGACGCCTCGGTTCTGACCCGCGCGCTGGCCTACGCCGCTCAGGACTACGAGGTCGAGCTCGACGAGGTCATCGGCCGCCACGCGACCGGCTGGACGATCGACCGTATCGCCCCGCTCGAGAAGGCGATCATGCGCATCGCACTGGTCGAGATCCTCTATCCCGACGTCGCTCCCGGCGACACGCCGATCCCGCCTGAGGGCGCGATCGACGAGGCGATCGAGACGGCCAAGACCTACTGCGGCGCCCAGGCTCCGGGCTTCGTCAACGGCATCCTCGCCGCCGCGCTGCGCGAGTTGCGCGAGACTTCGCGCCAATGAGCGATCACCGCGCCCTCGACGATCTCGTCAACCGCCTCGAACGGGCGGCCGAGCAACTGCGAAGCGGCGACCTGTCCCAGGACGCCGCCGCCGGACTGGTCGAGGACTGCGCGGCGCTGGCCGGCGAGGCCTCGGCCGAGCTCGAGCGCCAGGCGCGTGCCGCGGCGGCCGAGTCGCTCGCGCCGCCGCCGGGGCAGGACTCGCTGCTCTGAGCGCGGCGCCCGGATATCCCGACGCGCTTCAGGCGCAGGTCGAGGCCTACCTGAAGGAGCTGCGTTTCACCGCCGAGGCCGACGCTGGCGACCCGCCGACCGCGGGCCTGGTCGAGGCGATGCGCTACTCGCTGCTCGCCGGCGGCAAGCGCATCCGGCCCGTCCTCGCGCTGGCCACCGCCGGCGCCAACGGCGTGCCACCCGCCACGGTCCTGCCGCTCGCGTCGGCGATCGAGCTGATCCACACCTACTCGCTGATCCATGACGACCTGCCGGCGATGGACGACGACGAGCTGCGCCGCGGGCGTCCGACGTGCCACGTCAAGTTCGGCGAGGACGTCGCGATCCTGGCCGGCGACGCGCTCTACGCCGAGGCGTTTCATCACCTGCTGACCGCCCAGTGGGGCGAGCCGCGCCACGTGCTCGCGGCCGCCGCCGAGCTGTCGGGCGCGACCGGCGTCAACGGCATGGTCGGCGGCCAGTATCTCGACGTCGCCGCGCTCGGCGAGCTGCGCACGGTCCACGAACTCAAGACGGGGCGCCTGATCGGAGCAGCGGTCGAGTGCGTCTTGCTCCTCTTGGACACGCCGGAAGAACCTACAATGCTGTTTCGCCGTTTTGCGGCCGAGCTGGGTGTGCTGTTCCAGATCGTCGACGACATCCTCGACGTGACCGGGACCGAAGCGGACCTCGGCAAGCCTCAGGGCAGCGACGAGCGTCATGGCAAGCGCACATATGTCACCGAGTTCGGCCTGGACGGCGCACGTGAGCTGGCCGCCGAAAGCCACGCCAAGGCGCTCGCCGCGCTGACCCAGGTGGCGCCCACCGCCTCCACCGAGTTGCACCAGATCACCGACTTCATCCTCACCCGCACCGCATGAGCAGCCCCCGAACGAGCCCCCGCCTGATCGATTCCATCGACCGCCCGCAGGATCTGCACGGGCGCAGCGACGACGAGCTCATCCAGATCGCGCAGGAGATTCGCGAGCACATCATCGACACGGTCGGGACGATCGGCGGCCACTTCGGCGCCAACCTCGGCACCTGCGAACTCGCCGTCGCGCTGCACTCGCTGCTGGACTCCCCGCGCGACAAGCTCCTGTGGGACGTCGGCCATCAGGCCTACCCGCACAAGGTCCTGACCGGCCGCCGCGACCAGCTCGCGACGATCCGCCAGTACGAGGGACTGGCGCCGTTCTGTTCGATCGCCGAGTCCGAGCACGACATCATGGGGGCGGGCCATGCGTCGACCTCGATCGGCTACGCCGTGGGCCTCAAGGAGGCGATGCGCCTGCGCGGCGACGAGGACGCCGGAAACGTCGTCGCGGTGATCGGCGACGGCGCGATGACGGGCGGCGTCGCGTTCGAGGCGATCCACCAGGCCGGCGGCCTCGGCACGCCGATGGTCGTCGTCCTCAACGACAACGGCATGTCGATCGCGCCCAATGTCGGCGCCCTGTCGCGCTACTTCATGCGCATGCGCCTGAACCCGAAGTGGTGGCACAAGCGCGACCACGCCGAGCAGAAGCTGACCGAGCTCCCTGCCGGCATCGGCGCCGCGATCGAGCGCATCGGCCCGCAGCTCAAGGAGTCGATCAAGGCGTTCTGGGCGCCCGGGCTGTTCTGGGAGGAGCTCGACTGGGCCTACGTCGGCGTCGTCGACGGCCACGACGTGCGCGCGCTGCGTCGCGCGCTGCGCTACGCGCTCGCCGCCCAGCGGCCGGTCGTCGTCCACGTCTCGACGGTCAAGGGCAAGGGCTTTGCCCCGGCCGAGGACGGAGGCCTGGAGGGCATGGAGCAGTGGCATGCCGCCAAGCCGAAGTCGATCGTCGATGGCCTGCCGACGAAATCGGTCGCCATCGCCCACGGCACCCCGCCGCAGTACACGACGGTGTTCGGCGAGGCGCTGGTGGAGGAGGTCCGCCGCGACCGCCGGATCGTCGGGATCACCGCGGCGATGAACTCCGGCACCGGCCTGAACATCCTCCAGAAGGCCGAGCCCGAGCACTACTTCGACGTCGGCATCGCCGAGCAGCAGGCCGTCCTGTTCGCCGCCGGCCTTGCACTCGAAGGGGCCAAGCCGGTCGTCGCGATCTACTCGACCTTCCTCCAGCGCGCGTATGACCAGATCGTTCACGACGTCTGCCTGCAGCAGCTCAACGTCGTCTTCGCCATGGACCGCGCCGGACTCGTCGGCGATGACGGCCCGACCCACCACGGCGTCTTCGACATCGCCTACCTGCGCTGCCTGCCCCACCTGATCCTGGCCGCGCCGCGCGACGAGTCGCTTTTGCGCGACCTGCTGCATACCGCGCTGCGCTACGACGACGGCCCGTTCGCGCTGCGCTACCCGCGCGGGGAGGGCGTCGGCGTCGAGCTCGGCGCGCCGCGCGAGATCGCGATCGGCACCGGCGAGATCCTGCGCACCGGCGATCGCGTCGCGCTGGTCGGCTACGGCTCAGGCGTGGCCAAGGCGCTCGAGGCGGCCGAGCTGCTGGCCGAGCAGGGAATCGAGGCGACGGTCGCCGACGCGCGCTTCGCCAAGCCACTGGATCGCCCGCTGCTGACCGAGCTCGCCGCCGAGCACCCGCTGCTCGTCACCGTCGAGGAGGGCGTCCTGGCCGGCGGCTTCGGCTCCGCGGTCTGGGAGGAGCTCAACGAGGCCGGCGCCGCGATCCCGCGGATCCTGCGGATCGGGCTGCCCGATCGCTACGTCACGCACGGCAAGCCGGCGCTGCTGCACACCGAGGTCGGCTACACGGGCAAGGCGATCGCCCAGCGCGTCGAGGCGGCGCTGCTGGCCTCGGACCTCGCGTTCCAGCCCTGATCGCGGATCACTCCTGATCGCTTAATGGAAACGACCCGCCTTTGGGAGCGGGCCGAATCCGGGGGAGGAGAGTACTGCTATGTGGGTCCAACGTGATGCTCTATGCACAGATGAGTCGAACTGCTGCGGGTCGGCCGGGTCGTGCCTTCCCGCGTCCTCATCTGCTGTCGGCATGATTGCCTGTCACGCCGCACTGCGGTGTGACGTGGATCACACTTTTCACTCCTGACGGCACAAATCCCGCCGCACGGGCCCTCTGACCCGCAACTGATCAGGGCTCGCAGGGCGGTACGGTTCCGGGATCACCATGGCCGCAGAGAAGGTTCGCCTCGACACCCTGCTGGCCCAGCGTGGCCTGTTCTCCTCGCGATCGCGGGCAGCCGCCTCGGTGATGGCGGGCGTCGTGCGGCTCGGCACGGTCGGTGAGCGCGCGGCCAAGCCCGGGATGCTCGTCGACCCCGGTGTCACGCTGAGCGTCGACGAGGCGCCGCGCTTCGTCTCGCGCGGCGGGATCAAGCTCGCCAACGCGCTGGAGGCGACCGGGGTCCAGCCCGCCGGGCGCTCATGCCTCGACGTCGGCGCCTCAACCGGCGGCTTCACCGACTGTCTGCTCCAGGACGGCGCCGAGCACGTCGTGGCCGTCGACGTGGCCTACGGCGAGCTCGACTGGCGCCTGCGCAACGACGCCCGGGTAACGGTCTTGGAGCGTTGCAACGCGCGCGCTCTGCGTGCCGACGAGCTGCCCTACGCACCCGACCTGATCGTGGGTGACGTGTCGTTCATCTCGCTGACGAAGGTGCTGCCCGCCGTCCTGGCCTGCGCGGCACCGCGCTTCGACGCGCTGGCGATGATCAAGCCGCAGTTCGAGGTCGGCCGCGACCGCATCGGCAAGGGTGGCGTCGTCCGCGATCCCGAGGCCCGCCGCGGCGCGCTCGTCGGCGTCGCCTCGGCTGCACGTAGCCTCGGCTTTGCGGTGCTCGGCTTCGCCTCCTCGGGCCTCGCAGGGCCGAAGGGCAACCTCGAGACGTTCGTCTGGCTCGCCGAGGCCGGACGCGCGGGCGCCATCGACCACCTTGAGTCTGCGGCGCGCGTGATCGAGCCGTGAATCCGCCGCGCCGCGCCACGGTCATGACCCACGCCCGGCCGCAGCAGACCGCGGCGGCGCTGGCGGCGCTGATCTCCGCCGCGGCTCAAGCGGGCGTCGTGCTGCGCTTCGACTCCGAGGAGTCGCTGAAGCACGGGCTCAGCGCCGGCGACTGCGTTGAGTGCGGCGTCGAGGTCTCCGATGACGTCGACATCTGCATCGTGCTCGGCGGCGACGGGACGATCCTCCGTGCGCTGCGCCGCTACGCCTCGACCCAGGTGCCGATCTTCGCGGTCAACTTCGGCGAGGTCGGCTTCCTTGCCACGGTCGACCCCGACGAGATCGACGGCGCGTTCGCCCGTGCGTTCTCCGGCGACTTCGACGTGCTGACTCTGCCCGCGCTCGCGCTGGAGCTGCCGGGCGGCGTCGCGGCGGCGATCAACGATGTGTCGATCCACCGAAAGGTCGGCGCCCGCGTGGCGCGCCTGGCCTACGCGATGGAGGGCCACGAGGTCGGCAGCGTGCGCTGCGACGGGCTTGTCGTCGCCACGCCGGCCGGCTCGACGGGCTACAACCTGGCCAACGGTGGGCCCGTGCTGGCGTGGGGGGTCGAGGGCTTCGTCGTCTCGTTCATCGCGCCGCACTCGCTCACCGCACGCGCGCTCGTCGTCGCCCCGCGCGACGGACTGACGATCTACAACCGCTCTCATGACGCCGTCGACGTGTCGATCGACGGGCAACCGGAGGGGGAGATCGAGCCCGGCCAGGCGATCACCGCGCGCTTCGTGCCCCAGGCGACCGACCTCGCCCAGATCCCGGGGTCGAGTTTCTACCGCCGCCTGCGCGAGAAGTTCGGACTCCTCGCGTAAAAACGCACACGAACGTGTGTTCCGTCGGCCGGCGCTGATATATCACCGGTCCATGCTTTGCGAACTGCGAGTCGAGAACCTGCTGCTGATCGAGCGCGCCGAGCTGCGCCTCGCGCCGGGCCTGAACGTGTTGACCGGCGAGACCGGCGCCGGCAAGACCGTGCTCGCGCACGCGCTGGACCTGCTGCTCGGGGGCCGCGCGAGGCCGGGGATCGTGCGCCCGGGGGCGAGCGAGGCCTACGTCGAGGGGGTCTTCGAGCTCGACGACTCGGTGCGCGAGGAGCTCGGCGAGCGACTGCCGGCCGACGCGACCGACGTCGTGCTCGCGCGGCGCGTCGGGGTCGACGGCCGCACGCGCGCGTACGTCAACGGACGCTCCGCGGCGGTCGGCGATCTGCGCGAGCTGGCGACCGGGCTGCTCGCGTTCTACGGCCAGCACGAGCACCGCAAGCTGACGCTGGCCGGCGCCCAGCTCGACCTGCTCGACGCGTTCTGCGGGCCGCGCCAGTCCGAGCTTCGCGATGCCTGCGCCGAGGCCCACCGCGAGCTGCGCGCGCTGCGCGCGGGCCTCGATGAGCTGCGCGAGCGTGCCGGGGCGCGGGAACGCGAGCTCGATCTGCTCGACTTCGAGCTCAACGAGATCGAGCAGGTCGATCCCAGCGCGAGTGAGCACGAGGAGCTGGTCGCGCGCCGCGAGCGCCTGCGCCACGTTGAGGCGTTGCGCGGCGCTGCGTTCCGCGGGGCGTTGGCGCTGGAGCCCGACGATGGCCCCGGCGCCTGCTCGCTGCTCGGTGCCGGCGTGGGCGCGCTCGATGATGTCCGCGGCGTCGATCCGGCGCTCGACGAGCTGGCGCGGCGGATGCACGCCGCGCTCGTCGAGAGCCAGGACATCGCTGGCGAGCTGCGCCGCGCCGGCGAGGGGTTCGCGGCCGAGCCCGGCGAGCTCGAGTCGGCGGAGGAGCGCCTGGCGCTGTTCGATCGCCTGGCCCGCAAGCACGGTGGCTCGATCGCCGCGGTGCTCGAGCACGCCCAGCGCTGTCGCGAGCGTCGCGACGAGCTGACCGGCGCCGAGGTCGCGCTCGAGGAGCTGACCGCGCGCCTGGACGAGGCGCGGGCGCGCTACGACGACGTGGCCGGCGAGCTCCACAGAGCAAGGACGGGCGCGGCCGACGGACTCGCCGACGCGGTCCGTGAGCGCCTGGCCGCGCTGGCCATGGAGGGGGCGTCGTTTGCGCTGGTGCTGGCCGACCGCGACGCCGGGCCGACCGGAACCGACAGCGTTGAGATGCTGATCGCGCCGAACCCGGGCGTCCCCGCGTCGCCGCTGCGCGAGACGGCGTCGGGGGGAGAGCTGTCGCGCGTGATGCTTGCACTGCTCGGCGTCGCCAACGCCGCGAGCTCGGCGACGCTCGTCTTCGACGAGGTCGATGCGGGCATCGGTGGCCAAACCGCCAACGCGGTCGGCGAGCAACTGCGCGAGCTTGCCGACGGGCGCCAGATCATCGCGATCACCCACCTGCCGCAGATCGCCGCCATCGGCGCGCGCCACTTCTCGATCGCCAAGGACGCGTCCGTTGAGCCGGCCCGCACGACGGTCAGCGAGCTCGCCACGGCGGCGATCATCGGCGAGCTCGTGCGCATGCTCGGCGGGCAGGACGGCGACGTCGCGGCGCGCCGCCACGCGAAGGAGCTGCTCAAGGCCGCGTAGGAACGTCCGCTCGAGGGGTGCCGAAGGCGGGTCCCCAAGTCGCGAAGCGACCCGGCGTCCGTGAAGGCGCTTTACACTCGGACGTTCAATGGCCGTAGCTCGAACGACTCCGGCGCCTCCTGCTGCGGCTGATTCTGTGATGTCTGAAGTCGCGGGTCGCGTACGGCTCGGGCGCAAGACAAAACTGCTCGTCAAGCGCCTGGCCACCGGCGACATTGCCGTGATCGATCATCGCGATCTCGACCGGGTCAGCGCCGAGGACCTGATCGAGGTCGGGGTCGCGGCGGTGTTGAACTGCCGCCCGTCGTCGACCGGCACCTACCCGAACATGGGGCCGCTGCTGCTGGTCCAGGCAGGCATCCCGCTCGTCGACATGCCCGACGACGAGCTCTTCTCGGCGCTCAACGACGGCGACAAGATCGTCGTGCGCGGGGGAGAGGTGCTGCGCGCCGACCGGCTCGTCGCTCGCGGCCACGCCCACGACCTGGCGATCGTGCGCGCGGCCACCGACGAGCGGCGCCGCGCGATCGGCGACGCGCTGGAGCGCTTCGCGCGCAACACGATCGAGCACATGCTCGAAGAACGCGAGCTGCTGGCCGGCAAGCTCGAGCTGCCGCGCTTTGCCACCGACTTCCGCGACCGGCCGTGTCTCGTCGTCGTCCGCGGCGTCGATCACCAGAAGGACCTGCGCGCGCTGCGCCCCTACATGCGCGACACGAAGCCGGTGCTCGTCGGCGTCGACGGCGGCTCCAACGCGATCATCGAAGCCGGGTTCACGCCCGACATGATCGTCGGCGACTTCGACTCGACGCAGGAGTCGACGCTCAACTGCGGAGCCGAGCTCGTCGTCCACGCCTACCCCGACGGTCGCGCTCCGGGCCGCGAGCTGCTCGACCGCCTCGGCCTTGCCTACAAGGTCGTGCCCGCTCCGGCGACGAGCCAGGACGTCGCGATGCTGATCGCCGCCGAGAAGGGCGCCAGCCTGATCGTCTCCGTCGGCTCGCAGTTCAACCTCGTCGAGTTCCTCGACAAGAACCGTGAGGGCATGTCGTCGACGTTCCTGACCCGCCTGCGCGTGGGCGAGATCCTGGTCGATGCCAAGGGTGTGAGCCGCCTCTACCGCCCGCGTCCCGGCGGCGCTCCGGTCGCGGTGATGATCGCGCTGGGCGTGGCGTCGATCGCCGCGATCATCGCGGTCACCCCCGGCCTGCGCGAGGTCGCCGACCTCCTGTGGCTGAAGCTCGAGCTGCTTCTCGGAATCAATCCATAAGAGATGCCTTTCTAGATGTTCGACTTCCGCTACCACGCGCTGTCGCTCTCGGCAGTGATCGTCGCACTGGTGCTCGGCGTCCTGCTCGGCGTGGCGATCGGCGATCGCGGACTCGTGTCGTCGGGCGAGACCAGCCTGCGCCGGGACCTGCGCTCCGACGTCATCGCAGCGAAGCAACACGCCGACGACCTCCAGGGCCAGCTGAGCGATCGCACCGGCATCCTGTCCAAGGTCGCAGGCCTGGCCGTCGACGGCCGGCTCACAAATGAGGACTTCGGCATGGTGTTCCTCGGCTCGAAGTCCAACGCCGACAAGACGCTGGCGGGCGACGCGATCAAGTCCGGTGGCGGGAACCTGCGGTGGGTACTCGCGGTCCACGAACCGCTCGATGCGGCCGGGATCGCCGCGCTCGCGCCCGGGACGCAGTACGCGAGCCTCGCCACCGATCCGCCCGATCCCAAGCTGTATGAGGCGCTCGGCAAGCGCGTCGGCTTCCAGCTCGTCGCCGGCGGCAAGCTCGTCAAGCACGAGAGCAAGACGCTGTTCGATTCCTTCGACGGCGACCTCGGGCCGGTGCCGGCGATCGTCCTCGTCCATAACGCTCCGCCGGAAGGCCTCGACAAGGCCCACGCCGTGGCCCTCGCCGCCTTCGAGCGCGGATTCGTCGAAGGCATGACGAAGATGGCCAACGCCACGGTCGTCGGCGTGCAGATCCAGAACACCAAGCCGTCTCAGACCGGCTGGTTCACCAACCAGACCCTGAACTACGTGTCGGACCTCGACCAGGTCGAAGGCCAGGTTTCGCTTGTCTACGCCCTGACCGGCTCGGGCGGCCCATTCGGCCACGGCACCAACGAACTGGCGCTGCCGACGCCCAACAATGGCTGACCCCGCTCCAGGACCGAGCGGCGAAAATCCCGGGTCAGGATTCGACCCCGGGGAGAAGGTTGAGACCGTGGACGGTGGGCAGAATGACGCCGTGGCGACGATCCATAGCAGCAGCATGCCTGCGTATCAGCCCGTACCCATGCACCCCGACGAGGTCTTCGGACCCGACGGTGAGCCGCTGCCCCACGCCGTGCGTCTGGTCGGTTCGCTGGCCGAGATGGGCGCCGAGCAGCTCATGGCGGCGGGCCGCCGGCGCGACGCGAGCTTCATCGCCCAGGGCATCACCTACGAGTCAGGCTCCGACGGCGAGCCGTCGCGTGATCGCCCGTTCCCGCTCGATCTCGTCCCACGCCTGGTCGCCGCCGACGAGTGGGCGGTCATCGAGCGCGGCCTGATGCAACGCATCACCGCGCTGAACCACTTCGTCGACGACGTCTACCACGGCCGCGACATCGTCCGGGCGGGGCTGATCCCGTGGCGGCTGATCATCAGCCGCAGCCACTTCGCCCGGCCCGTCCACGGCATCCGGCCGCCGGGCGGCGTCTACTGCCACGTTTCGGGCTGCGACCTCGTGCGCGACAAGGACGGGCGCTGGAAGGTGCTCGAGGACAACGTCCGCACGCCCTCGGGGATCTCCTATGTGCTCGAGAACCGTCTCGCGATGACGCGGCTCGTGCCGGGGCTGTTCGCCGGCCACCGGGTGCGGCGGGTCGATCACTACCCGCAGCTGCTGCTCGAGGCGCTGCGCGCGGTCGCGCCGGCCGGAGGCGACGAGCCCAACGTCGTCGTGTGGACGCCGGGATCGTTCAACCCCGCCTACTTCGAGCACGCGTTCCTGGCCCGGTCGATGGGCGTCGAGCTCGTGCAGAGCTCGGACCTCGTCGTCCGCGACGAGGTCCTGTACATGCGTACGACGAGCGGCCTGGCGCGCGTCCACGCCGTCTACCGACGCCTCGACGACGACTACGTCGACCCGCTCGAGTTCCGGCCCGACTCGCTGCTCGGGGTTCCCGGGCTCGTGCGCGCCTACCGCGCGGGCACGGTGGCGATCGCCAACGCGTTCGGCACCGGCGTCGCCGACGACAAGGCCATCTATCCCTACGTGCCCGAGATGATCCGCTTCTACCTCGGTGAGGAGCCGATCCTCGACAACGTCACGACCTACGCGATGTGGGACGCCGAGCAGCGTGAGGCAGCGCTCGGGCGCCTCGACGAGCTCGTCGTCAAGCCGACCGGCGAGTCCGGCGGCAAGGGCGTGTTCATCGGCCCCCAGACCGACCCGCGCGAGCTCGCCGCTCTCGCCGACGTCATCCGCGCGTCGCCTGAACGCTGGATCGCCCAGGAGCTCGTGCATCTCTCGACCGTCCCGACGGTCACCGAGGACGGCAGCCTCGGCCCGCGCCACGTCGACCTGCGCCCATTTGCGGTCTACGGCGACGAGGTGCGCATCGTTCCCGGCGGCCTCACGCGGGTCGCGCTGACCGAGGGCTCGATGATCGTCAACTCCTCCCGCGGCGGCGGCTCCAAGGACACCTGGGTCCTCGAGGACGCCACCGCCCGCGCCCCGATCCCGGTTCCGGCGCTGCCGAACGTCGCGCCGCCGCTGCGCCCGCGCGCGATCCAGGGCGAGTGGAGCGGCCAACAGCAGCACCAGCAACAGACCGGGAGCTCCGACGACTGATGCTCGCCCGGATCGCTCACGAACTGTTCTGGCTCGGTCGCTACATCGCCCGCGCCGACCACACCGCGCGGATGCTCGACGGCGCGATGCAGGCCGACCTTCAGGGCCGCGCCGACGACCCGTCCGGCGTCACGCTGAGCTGGGAGGCGCTGCTGACGATCATGGGCGCCCGCGTCGACGAGGGCACCTCGCGCGAGGAGGTGCTCGCGGTGCTGACGTCCGACGAGGACAACCCGGCCTCGGTCGTGGCGTGCCTGGCCAACGCGCGCGAGGGCGCGCGCCAGCTGCGCGACGTGATCTCCGGCGAGTGCTGGGAGGCGGTCAACACGACGCATCTCGCGCTGTGGGAGGGCGCGAGCTCGGCGCCCGCGCGCGGCGGCCCGTACGCGTTCCATCGCTACGTCCGCGAGCGCACGGCGCTGTTCTGGGGCCTCACCGGCTCGACGATGCTGCGCGACGACGCGCGCGCGTTCCTGCACGCCGGTGGGCGCCTGGAGTCGGCCGACATGGTCCTGCGCATGCTGCGCGTCGCGCTCGCCGCGGGCCCCTCGCGCGACGGCCAGGCGATGGCGCTGCTGCACGCGTGCGGTGGGCTTCAGGCCTTCAACCGCGCGACCGGAGAGGCCCCGATGGCCGATGCCGTCGCGCGGTTCCTGCTCTACGAGCGCGCGTATCCCGACTCGGTCGCCTATGGGGTTGACGCCGCGCGCCGCGAGCTGGAGTCCGCCGACGCTCAGCCGCGGTCGTCGGAGCCGGTGCTGCGCCTGGCCCGCCTGACCGCCGATCTCGAATTCCAGCGCCGGGCGAGCGCGGACGACGACGAGACACTGCCCGAGCGCTTCGAACGCGTGGCCATCGAGCTCAACGAGGTGGATATCGACATCGCCCATCGCTACTTCGCCGGCGCGATCGAGCCGGGCCTGGTCGTCTCATGACCTTCGCGATCCGCTACCTGATGCGCTACCACTACGAGTCGCCGGTGATCGACAACCTCAACGCGCTGCGCGTCACCCCGGCGACGTCGGGCTCGCAGGTCTGCGAGGACGTCCAGGTGCTCGTCGCGCCCGAGGCGCGCCTGCATCGCCACAACGACTACTACGGCACGCAGGTGCTCGAGTTCGGGATCGAGCGCCCGCACAAGGAGCTGACGATCGACGTCCGCTCACACGTGCGCACCGAGATGCCGCCGGCGCCGCCCGAGGCGTCGTGGGCGCCGACCGAATCCTCGAACTACCTCGAGGCCGGGGCCGAATACATGCTGCCGGGCGAGGATCGTCTCCCTCCAGGTGATCTCGACGACCTCATCCGCCATACGCGCGCGACGACCCCGCTGGCCACGGTACGTCTGGTCTGCGAGCTGATCCCTGACCGCTTCGAGTACCGCGCCGGGGCGACGTACGTCGGATCGAACGTTGCCGACCTACTGCGCGCCGGGGCCGGCGTCTGCCAGGACTTCGTCCATCTGGCGCTGCTGCTGCTGCGCGAGCAGGGCATCGCCGCGCGCTACGTGTCGGGCTACCTGTGGGTCGAGCCCAAGGACGGCGGCTCGGACTCGGCGGAGATCCAGACCCACGCGTGGCTCGAGGCCCTGGTGCCGGACTCCGGCGGCGCCGGCGACCCGGTCTGGGTCGGAGCCGACCCGACCAACCGCGGCCTCGTCGGCTCCGACCACGTCAAGATCGGCCACGGTCGCCGCTACGCCGACGTTCCCCCGATCAAGGGTGTGTATCGCGGGATCGCCGAGACGCAGACCGACGCGAAGGTCGAGATGCGCCGGCTGGATTCGTAGGGTCAGTCGGCGTCAAGCTGCAACGACGCGCTGTTCATGCAGAACCGCTGGCCGCCCTTGTCGGCCGGGCCGTCATCGAAGACGTGGCCGAGATGGCCGCCGCACTTGGCGCAGACGACCTCGGTACGGCGCATGAACAGGCTGTTGTCGGAGTGCAGCTCCACGGCGTCAGCCACGATCGGCTCGGTGAAGCTCGGCCAGCCGGTCCCCGAGTCGAACTTCGTATCGGACGAGAACAGCTCGGCGTTGCAGCCCGCGCACCGGTACGTGCCGTCGTCCTTTACGTTCCAGTACTCGCCGGTGAACGCTGGCTCGGTGCCCTGCTTGCGCAGCACGTTGTACTGCTCGGGGGTCAGCTCGGCCTTCCACTGCTCGTCGGTCTTCTCGATCTTCTCCATGCTCACCTGTCCTCGTGGGGGCCGTCTACGTTACGCCGTCCGCGCGCGGGGCTAGGTTCTTGGGGTGCGTACCCTGCCTTTGGCCGTCGCCTCCGTCGTCGCACTGGCCATCGCACCCTCGCTCCGCAGCGCGATGGCCGCCGGTCGGCACGTCCGCGAGAACTGGCGCGGCGCGGCGCTGCCGTTCCCGTTCGGCGCCCTCGTCCTCGCCGCGGCGACCGTCTCGCTCGGCCCGCTGGCGTTGCTCGAGCAGATCACTGGCGACGACGTCTTCTCGGCCGAGCTGCCGCGGGTCCTGATCTACGCGGTCGGGGTCGCCGCGCTCGGGCTCGTTGACGACGTTCTCGGCAGCACCCCGGCCGACCCCGACGCGCCGCCGATGGCGCGCGGTTGGCGCGGCCACGGTGCCGCGGTCCTCGGCGGCGTGTTCTCGACCGGGGCGCTGAAGGCGGCCGGAGCGCTCGGCCTGGCGCTGTTCGTGTCGCTGAGTCCGGACGGTTCCACCGGCGACATGCTGCTCTCGGCCGGTGTCCTCGTGCTGGCGACGAACTTCTTCAACCTGCTCGACCTGCGTCCTGGCCGCTCGGTCAAGGCCTTTGTGCTGCTCGCCGCCGGGCTGACGCTCGGAACGATGGATCTCGGCCCGCTCAAGGCGATGGGCCTGCTCGCCGGCCCGGTGGTCATCGCCGGGCTCTATGACCTGCGCGAGCGGGCGATGCTCGGCGACACCGGCGCCAACCTGGTCGGGGGGCTGGCCGGCCTGTGGATCGTCCTGAGCCTCGGCACGACCGGTCAGGCCGTGGCGCTCGTCGTGCTCGCGCTGCTCACCGCATATGGGGAATTCCGTTCAATTTCCGTGTTCATCGAGCGCACCCCCGGTTTTCGTCACCTAGACTCAATAGGAAGAATCACCCATGCCTGACGCCTCCAAAACTCGATACATCTTCGTCACCGGCGGCGTCGTGTCGTCCCTCGGCAAGGGCATCGCCTCGGCCTCGATCGGGCGATTGCTCGTCTCGCGGGGCCTCACGGTCGGCCTGCAGAAGTTCGATCCGTACATCAACATCGACCCCGGGACGATGTCGCCCTACCAGCACGGTGAGGTCTTCGTCACCGAGGACGGCGCCGAGACCGACCTCGACCTCGGCCACTACGAGCGCTTCACGTCGACCAACACGACGCGCGCATCGAATATCACCGCGGGCGGCATCTACAACGCGGTGATCCGCCGCGAGCGCCGCGGCGACTACCTCGGCGCGACCGTGCAGGTCGTCCCGCACATCACCGACGAGATCAAGTCGCGGATCAAGCTGATCGGGGAGACCGCCGACGTCGACGTCGTCATCACCGAGATCGGCGGGACGGTCGGCGACATCGAGTCGCTGCCGTTCCTCGAGGCGATCCGTCAGTTCCCGGTCGACGTCGGTCGGCGCAACTGCATGTTCATCCACCTGACGCTCGTCCCGTACATCGGCCACGCGGGGGAGCTCAAGACCAAGCCGACCCAGCACTCGGTCAACGAGCTGCGGCGCATCGGGATCCAGCCCGACATGCTGCTCTGCCGCTCAGAGTCGGCCCTGAGCGACGAGATCCGCAAGAAGATTGCGCTGTTCGCGTCGCTGCCACCCGACGCCGTCGTCTCGGCCAAGGACGTCGACAACATCTACAAGGTGCCGCTCTGGTACGCCCACGAGGGCGTCGACGACTTCATCACCGAGTTCTTCTCGATCGAGGCGCCGGCACCCGATCTGCGCGAGTGGGACGAGATCTGCGAGCGCGCCGACGCCGCCGATGGCACGATCCGCATCGCGCTGGTCGGCAAGTACGTGGCGCTCGAAGATGCCTACCTGTCGGTGTGCGAGTCGCTGCGCCACGCCGGGTTCATGCACGGCCACAAGATCGAGATCGACTGGGTCGACTCCGAGACGCTGGAGACCGACGATATCGCGCTTGAGCGCCTGAGCTCCGCCGACGGCATCCTCGTTCCCGGTGGCTTCGGCGGGCGTGGCTGGGAGGGCAAGATCCGTGCCGCGCGCGTCGCCCGCGAGCAGGAGATCCCGTACCTCGGCATCTGCCTGGGCATGCACGTCGCGGTCAGCGAGTTCGCGCGCAACGTCGCCGGGATGCCGGGCGCCAACTCGACCGAGATGGACATCGAGACCGAGTGGCCGGTGATCGACCTCCTGCCCGAGCAGAAGGAGGTCTCAGACCTCGGCGGCACGATGCGCCTGGGCGCCGACCCGATCAAGCTTCACGACGACACTCACGCCCGCGAGATCTACGGCGAGGCGGTCATCTACGAGCGCCATCGCCACCGCTACGAGGTGTCGATCTCGCTGCGTAAGCGGTTGGAGGCGGCCGGCCTCGTGGTCTGCGGCACCTCGCCCGACGAGCGCCTGGTCGAGGTCATCGAACTCGCCGACCATCCGTTCTTCGTCGCCTCGCAGTACCACCCCGAGTTCAAGTCACGCCCCGAGCGTCCGGCGCCGCTGTTCCGCGAGTTCGTGGCCGCGGCCGGCCGGCGTGCTCACAGCGAGCACCCCGCCGAGGTTCGCATCACGCGTGCGTCCAGCTAGCGAGCCCGAGCGCCGGCGCCTGGCGCAGACGTTCGCGGCGCTGTGCGCAATCCCGAGCCCGTCAGGCTCGGAAGCCGCGGTCGCCGACTGGCTGACCGCCGAGCTTGCGGCGATCGGGATCCCGACGACCGCCGACTCCAGCGGCAACCTGCTCGCCCGACTCGCCGGGCGCGGCGAGCGTTGCGTGATGTTCTGCGCGCACATGGACACCGTCGGGCACGGGGACATCCCGATCGAGCCGGTCTGCGAAGACGGTCAGTGGTTCAACCGCAACGAGGCGATCCTCGGCGCCGACAACAAGGCTGCGGTCGCGATGATCGTGGAGCTGCTGCGCCGCGCGACGATCGAGGGCTCCCCGATCGGCCTCGAGGCGCTGTTCACGGTCCAGGAGGAGATCGGCCTGCGCGGCGCGGCCGCGTTCGACGTCAGCGTTCTGAGGTCCGATCTCGGCTACGTCTTTGACCACGCCTCGCCGATCGGCGAGGTGATCGTCTCGTCCCCGACCTACGTACGAATCGAGGCGGAGTTCGTCGGGGCGGCGGCGCACGCCGGCATCCGGCCGGAAGACGGGCGCAGCGCGATCCTCGCCGCGTCGAAGGCGATCGCCGCGATGCGTCTGGGGCGCCTCGACGAGCGGACGACGGCCAACGTCGGGATCATCGCGGGCGGGACGGGGCGCAACGTCGTGCCCGAGCGCTGCCGGATCGAGGCCGAAGCGCGGTCGCTGAGCGAGGACACCGTCGAAGCGCTGGTCGCCGAGATGGTCGACCACCTCCACGACGCGGCCAACGACCCGGTCTGCTCGTGCGATCTCGACGTCGTCGTCGCGCGCGAGTTCACCGGCTATCGCCAGCGCACCGACGCCCCCGGCGTCCTCGCGGCCGAGGCGGCGCTGCGCGCGTGCGGCTACACCCCGCGCCGCGTCCCGACCGGCGGCGGGTCGGACGCCAACGCGTTCGAGGTCTCCGGCTTTCACTGCACCAACCTCGCCAACGGCACCGAGCGCAACCACCAGCCCGACGAGCGCGTCAGCGTGGCGGCGCTGGAGGGGATGCTGGACGTGGTGTTCGCGCTCGTCGACGAGCTGGCGTAGCGTCGCTGTTCGCGCGCGCCCCATACCCTCCGAGCCCACCATGCTCCGCCTGCGCCAAGGAATGGTCACCACCGCCGAACCGCCCGAAGCCACCGGCGAGCAACGCCTGACCGTCGCCATCGAAGGCACACAACGCCCCGCCATCGCCGACACCACCCTCGTCGGAGAGACCCACCGCGGCGACTTCGTCGTCGTCAACGTCGCCGCGCTCGACCTGAATCTCGGCTCCGGTGGCTTCGACATCGTCCACGTCAACCTCACCCGCGGCCTCGACGCGCCGCCGGCCACCGACGATCACGTCCTCAAGCTCAACTACACCTCGCTCCAGCACGCCGTCGAACCGGTCGAGGGCCCGAGCCTGACAAAACCCATCGACAGGCCGACTGCCGTCCTCAGCCTTCACGGTCAGCTCCCCGCTCTCGCCTACGCCTTCGCCCAGGCCAAGCCCAACGCCCGCCTCGGCTACATCCAGACGGCCGGCGGCGCGCTGCCCGGCGGCCACTCGCGCACGGTCGCAGCCCTGAGAGTGCAAGGCCTGCTGTGCGACTTCATCACGGCCGGCCCGGCGTTCGGCGGCGAGCACGAAGCGATCACGACGATCGGCGCGCTGCACCACGGCCTGACGACCGCCGGCTGGGACGCGGCGGTCGCCGGCCCCGGCCCCGGCATCCTCGGCTCGGCGTCCGCCCTGGGCCACGGTGGCATGAGCGCGCTGGACTCCGCGCACGCCGCGCTCGCCCTCGGCTGCCCGGTCGCCCTGTGCGCGCGGATGTCGTCCGGCGACCCGCGCGAACGCCACCAAGGCGTCTCCCACCACACCCGAACGGTCGCGCGACTCCTGCTCGGGCGCGTGACGATCGCCGTTCCGGTCGGCGAGCAGGTCGTCCCGGCCGAGCTCGTCCACCACCACATCCGCGAACTCGCCGTCGACCTGCCCGGCTACGCCAACAGCGGGCTCCCGAGCACCACGATGGGGCGCACGCTCCAGCAGGACCCGACGTTCTTTGCCGCCGCCCTGGCCTGCGGCAGCGTCCTCGCCGACATGCTCGCCGACGGATGACCAATGACCGCGACTTCATCGCCCTGGGCGGCGAGACCGTCTTCGCCGGCAAGATCGTCACGGTGCGCGTCGAACACTTCGCCTACCCCGACGGCGAGGAGGTGAGCCGCGAGATCGTCCGTCACCCGGGCGCCGTCGCCATCGTCGCCCACGACGATCTCCACGTCTGGCTCGTGCTCCAGCCGCGCGAGACGGTGGGGGACCCCAACGTGCTCGAGATCCCGGCCGGCAAGCTCGACCACCCGGACCTGACGCCGCTGCAGACCGCGCAGCTCGAGCTCGCCGAGGAGATCGGCAAGGCCGCGGCGACGTGGGAGTCGCTGGGCTCGTTCTGGGCCAGCGTCGGAATCCTCGACGAGGAGGTCCACCTCTTCCTGGCCACCGATCTCAGCGACGCGACCGCCGATTCCGGGGAGACCGAACGCATCGAGATCGTCCCGTGGCCGATGCATCAACTCGACGATCTCCTCGGCGAGGTTCGCGACGCCAAGACCCGAATCGGACTGCTCGAGCTGGCCCGACGGCGCTCGTCCGGCGCCTGACAGTGGCGTTGCACCGCGAGGAGGGCCGCCGCAACTGCCGAAACGGTGGCCATGGCAGTAGCTCAGGCACCGCTGCGGGAGCGCAGCTTCGAACACCACGTCCTGGATTTCCTGGCCTACCTGGAGTTCGAACGCGGCCTGTCGCGCAACACGCTCGACGCTTACCGCTCCGACCTTCTCCAGCTCGGAGCCCATCTGGACGGCAAGCATGTCGAGATCCTCGGCGCGACCCACACCGACCTCGCCAGCTTCCTCAGCGAACTGGCCCACGGCGGCCCCAACCGGCCGCCGGTCGCGCCGGCGACGCTGCAGCGCAAGGCCGCGTGCATGCGCTCGTTCTTTCGCCACCTGCGTCGCGAAGGGCTCGTCGATGGCGACCCGACGGCCGACCTGCGCGCGCCGCGCAAGAGCCAGCGCCTGCCGCAGGTGCTCAGTCGCGACGAGGTGGCCAGGCTGTTGCGCGCGCCGCGTGGTTCAGACCCCGGTTCGGTGCGCGATCGCGCACTGCTCGAGCTCATGTACGCCTGCGGTCTGCGGGCGACCGAGGCGATCGAGCTCCACGTCTCCGACATCGATCTGACCAACGCGACGCTGCGCACCCGCGGCAAGGGCTCCAAGGAGCGCCAGGTGCCGGTCGGCCGCGCGGCGATGTCGGCGGTTCGCAGCTACATCCGCCGGGCGCGCCCGGCTCTGATCGGCGACCACGACGAGACGCATCTCTTCGTAAATCTCCGGGGCACCGGCCTGACCCGCCAGGGGCTCTACAAGATCGTTCAGCGCCATGCCCGCGCCGTCGGGCTCGATACGAAGATGAGTCCGCACACGCTGCGTCACACGTTCGCCACGCACTTGCTCGCGGGGGGCTGTGACCTGCGCTCGTTGCAGGAGATGCTCGGCCACGCCGACATCGCAACCACCCAGATCTACACCCACCTCTCGGCAGACCGCCTGAAGGACGTCTACTTCAAAGCGCACCCGAGGGCCACGATCGCCTGACGGCTGAGCCCGAGGGCACCGTCTTCGTAGGCTAGTGTCGTGCCCGAGCTTCCCGAAGTCGAGACGATCCGCCGCCAGGTCGCGCCACACGTGGCGGAGCGGGTCATACAGAGCCTGGAGATCCTCGATCCGCGCTGGTGTCAGCCGCTGGGCGCCGACGCGCTCGCCGACGCCGTCGTCGGGCGCCGCGTCGAGTCGCTGCACCGGCGCGGCAAGTACCTCGACTGGGTGCTCGAGGACGATGTCCACCTGCTCATGCATCTGCGCATGACCGGGACACTGCTCTACGATCCGCCGCCCGAGACGCCGTACTCGCGCGTTGCCATGGGCTTCGACGACGGCCACGAGCTGTGGTTCTGCGATCCGCGGCGCTTTGGCACCGGTGAGCTGATGCTCGGCACCGAGGCCCGCGACGCGTTCTTCGCCGCCCGGGTCGGGCTCGAGCCGCTCGACGGCGAGCTGAGCGGTCCGGCGCTGGCGGCGCTGGCCCGCGGGCGCCGCGCCCCGGTCAAGGCGTTCCTGCTCGACCAGCGCCGCGTCGCCGGTGTCGGCAACATCTATGCCGACGAGGCGCTGTTCACGGCGCGGATCCACCCGCTACGCGCCGCCGGCTCGCTGCGACGTGCGCAGTACGAGGCGCTCGCGACGGCGGTCGTCGAGACGCTCAACGCGGGCATCGAGGCCGGTGGTTCGACGATCGACGACTTTCGCCATCCCGACGGCGTCAGCGGCTCCTTCCAGCACGACTTCCAGGTGCACCTGCGCGAGGGCGAGCCGTGCGGAACCTGCGGTGCCACGATCGTGAAGATGGTCGTCGGAGGCCGCGGTACCTACGTCTGCGAGCGCTGTCAGCCGCGCCCGCGGGCACCGCGCCGCTAGGCGGCGAGCTCTTCGAGGCGCCCGGCCTCGTCGGCCTCGAGGACCTCGCGCCAGCCGCCGAGGATCTCGCCGTCGATGACGACCTGCGGGAACGAGAACATGCCCGTCCGCGCGGCGAGTTCTTCGCGTCCGGCCGGGTCCTTTGACAGATTGACTTCGGAGTACTCCAGTCCGCGCTTTGTCAGCAGCTGCTTGGCGCGGAGGCAGAAGGAGCACGGCTCCGTGGTGTAGACGATGATTTCTCTTTCCATTACTTCACAAAAGATAGCGAAGGCGTCGTGCCGGCACCGCTGAAGGCCGAGGCGGTCGTCCTGCGCTCGCTGCGCTTCGGCGAGGCCGATCGGATCCTCCACCTCTACACGCCGAGCCGTGGACGGATCGGCGCGATCGCCAAGGGTGTGCGGCGCACACGCAGCCGCTTTGGTGGGCGCCTGGAGCCGTTCAGCCACGTTGCGCTGCTGCTCCACGAGGGCCGTGGCGACCTCGCCACGGTGACCGGCGTCGACACCGTCGCCGCCCACGCCGGGTTGCGCGACCACCCGGGCGCGCTCGACGGTGCCAGCCGCGCGTGCGACGCCGTCGCACGGATGTTCGACAGCGGTGAGCCGCACCCCGAGGTGTTCAACCTGCTGTGCAACGAGCTGTCGCTGCTCGAGCGCGAGCCCGGTCGCGCGACGCTCGCCAACCAGCTCGCGTTCCGGCTCAAGCTGATGCTCGCGGCCGGCTTTGCGCCACAGCTCGGGGCGTGCGCGTCGTGCGGCGAGCGCGAAGAGGTCGTCGGCTTCAGCGGCGCCGCGGGCGGCGTCGTGTGCGGTTCGTGTGAAGCCTCGTCATTCGTCCTCGACGAGGAGGCGCACACGTTCATGGTCACCGCGCTCGGCCGGCCGCTGACCGACACGCCGCCCGCGTCGGATCGGGCCCTGCGTCAGGCCGAGCGCGCGATCTCCGAGACGGTCGAGTACCACGCGCATCTGCGCCTCCGTGCCGCCAGTTAGGCTGGGACCGATGGACCAGTTGGTCTACGACTTCGCCGACGGCTCGCGGGAGATGCGCGACCTGCTCGGCGGCAAGGGCGCCAACGTCGCCGAGATGACCCGGGTCCTCGGCGCCGAGCGTGTGCCCGCCGGCTTCACGATCACCACCGAGGCGTGCGTCGCCTACATGGAGCGGCGGCGGCACGTCGCCCGACGGGCTGGACGAGCAGGTCGCCGCGGCGCTGGCGCGGCTCGAGGCGCAGGCCGGGCAAGCGGCTCGGCGACTCCGGGGACCCGCTGCTCGTCTCGGTGCGCTCGCGGCGCGCGCGAGTCGATGCCGGGGATGCTCGACACCGTCCTGAACCTCGGCCTCAACGACGCCTCGGCGGCCGGCCTCGCCGCGACGACCGGCAACGAGCGCTTCGCCTGGGACTCCTACCGGCGCTTCGTGCAGATGTACGGCAACGTCGTGCGTCGGCATCGACGGGCGCGCGCTTCGAGGACGGCGATCGCGGCGGCCAAGCGCGAGCGCGGCGTCACCGACGACACCGAGCTCGACGCGGAGGCGCTGCAAGAGCTGGCGACCACCTTCCAAGGCGTTCTACGAGTTCCCGCCGGACCCGCAGGACCAGCTGCGCGGAGCGATCCGCGCGGTGTTCGACTCGTGGAAGGGCGAGCGCGCCGTCGCCTACCGGCGCATCAACCACATCCCCGACGACTGGGGCACGGCGGTCAACGTCCAGCAGATGGTCTTCGGCAACAAGGGCGACACGTCGGGCTCGGGCGTCGCGTTCAGCCGCGACGAGATCACCGGCGCGCCGGAGCCGTCGGGCGACTTCCTCCCCAACGCCCAGGGCGAGGACGTCGTCTCCGGCGTGCGCACGCCGCGCGACATCGCGGAGCTCGCCGGCTGGATGCCCGACGTCGACGCGCAGCTGCTGGAGATCCTCGCGCACGCTCGAGCGCCACTACGGCGACATGCAGGACACCGAGTTCACGGTCGAGGAGGGGCGTCTCTACATGCTGCAGACGCGCAACGCCAAGCGCCCGGCCCAGGCGGCGGTGCGCTTCGCCGTCGACGCCGTCGCCGAGGGGCTGCTCGACCGCGGCGCCGGCGCTGCTGACGATCGACGCCGAGAAGCTCGACGCGCTGCTGCACCCGACGTTCGACCCGCAGGCCGACTACGACGTGCTCGCCCACGGCGTCGCGGCGTCGCCGGGCGCGGCGCAGGGCGCGATCGTCTTCACCGCGGCCGACGCGATCGAGGCCGCGCGGACGGCCGCGACGTGATCCTCGTGCGCCCGTTCACCGAGGCCGACGATGTCGCCGGCTTCCACGCCGCGCGCGGGGATCCTCACCAGCGAGGGCGGCAAGGCCTCGCCACGCGGCGCTCGTCGCGCGCGGGATGGGCGTGCCGGCGGTGACCGGGGCGGGCACCGTCGAGATCGACGTGGTGGCCAAGGAGATGCGCGTCGGCGACGTCGTCCTGCGCGAGGGCGACCTGCTCGCGATCGACGGCACGACGGGCAACGTGACGACCGACGACGTCCCGCTCATCGACCCCGAGGTCAGCGAGGAGCTGACCACCGTGCTGGGCTGGGCCGACGAGCTGCGCCGCCTCGACGTGCGGACGAACGCCGACACCCCGGCCGACGCGGTCAAGGCGCGCGAGCTCGGCGCGCAGGGGATCGGCCTGTGCCGGACCGAGCACATGTTCTTCGGCGAGGATCGCCACGACAAGATGGTCGAGGTCATCCTCGCGCGACGCGCGAGGAGCGGATCGCCGCCCTGGAGCAGCTCGAGCCGCTGCAGCGCGGCGACTTCGAGGAGATCTTCGAGGCGATGGAGGGGCTGCCGGTGACGATCCGCCTGCTCGACCCGCCGCTGCACGAGTTCCTGCCTCACGCCAGCGATGTCGAGAAGCGAGATCGACGCTGCGCGCGCGAGTGGCACCGCCGCCGACGTCGCGCCGCTCGAGCACACGCTGGAGCGGGTGCGGTCGCTCGAGGAGGTCAACCCGATGCTCGGCACGCGCGGCTGTCGCCTCGGCATCCTCTACCCCGAGATCTACGAGATGCAGATCCGGCGATCATGCGCGCCGCCGCGCGTGCGCGGCGGGGCGAAGCGTCGAGATCATGATTCCGCTCGTCGACTACGAGCGCGAGCTGGAGCTGCTGCGCGAGCTCGTCGATCGCGTCGCCGCCGAGCAGGGCCTGGCGCGGCCGAGGACTACCTCGTCGGCACGATGATCGAGCTGCCGCGGGCGTGCTTCCTCGCCGACCGGATCGCCGGCGCACGCCGACTTCTTCTCGTTCGGCACCAACGACCTCACCCAGACGGCGCTCGGCTTCTCGCGCGACGACATCGAGAAGCGCATCCTCGGGCGCTACATCGACTTGCAGATCTTCGACCGCTCGCCGTTCGAGACGATCGACATCCCGGGCGTCGGGCAGATGGTGCGGATGGGCGCGTGGCTGGGGCGCAAGACCAAGCTCGAGCTCAAGCTTGGCGTCTGCGGGGAGCACGGCGGCGACCCCGACTCGATCGACTTCTTCCACCACTCGGGCATCGACTACGTCTCGTGCTCGCCCGTTCCGCGTGCCGATCGCGCGGGTCGCGGCGGCGCAGGCGGCGGTCCGCGCGGCGTAGTCGCCGACACTGCGAGAATCGCCCGATGCAGTCCGATGCTCCTCCCGGCCCCGTTGCCGAGCGCTTTGCGCTCGCTCGCCAGGCGTGGGAGGACAGCTACCTGTCGCCGCTCGCCGCGCGCTCCTACCCGGCGCGCCGGGCGCACGACGAGCCCGACTGCTCGTTGCGCACCCCCGTGCAACGTGATCGCGACCGGATCGTGCACTCCAAAGCGTTTCGGCGCCTGAGCCACAAAACCCAGGTCTTCATCGCCCCGCGCGGCGATCATTACCGCACGCGGCTGACCCACACACTCGAGGTCACGCAGATCGCCCGTGGCGTTGCGCGTGCACTGGCGCTCAACGAGGACCTCGTCGAGGCGATCGGGCTGGGCCACGACCTCGGCCACACGCCGTTCGGGCATGTCGGCGAGGAGTTCCTCGACCTCTGCCTGCGCGAGCGCTTCGGCACCGGCTTTCGCCACTACGAGCACTCGGTCCGCGTCGTCGAGGTGCTCGAGCGCGACTACACCGGGCTCAATCTCGTCGCCGACGTGATCGACGGGATTGCCGGGCACTCGGGCCGCGCTGCGCCGCCGCGGACACTCGAGGGCCGGATCGTGCGCCTCGTCGATCGCGTCGCCTACATCAATCACGACATCGACGACGCGGTCCGCGCCGAGGTCCTCGATCCGGCCGAGCTGCCGGCCGAGGCGATCGCCGTCCTCGGCGACACCGGCAGCGCACGGATCGACACGCTCGTCCACGACCTCGTGGAGCACTCGCTGCCCGCCGGCGACATCGTCCAGGGCGATGAAGCCGGGCCGGCGATGGACGCGCTGCGCACATTCATGTTCGAGAACGTCTACCTGCGCGAGGACGTGCGCCGCGAACACGCGAAGATCGAGCTCGTCATCCGCATGCTCTTCGACCACTACAGCAGCCACCCCGAGCTGCTCCCCGACGCCGGCGGAGCCCCCGGCGCCGACCTCGCCCAGCGCGTCACCGACTACATCGCCGGGATGACCGACCGCTACGCGATCGCCACGTTCGATGCGCTCACCGTGCCGGCCGGCTTCGCGGTCTAGGCTGGACGCTCGTGGCCCGCTACACCTCCGAATCCAGGGATCGCGTCCGCGACGCCGTCGACATGATCGACCTCGTCGGCACGCGGACCGAGCTCAAGCGCGCGGGCGCGTCGCGGTTCACGGGGCTGTGTCCGTTTCACGAGGAGCGCAGCCCGTCGTTCGGGATCGATCCGAACACGAAGCTCTACCACTGCTTCGGTTGTGGCGTCGGCGGCGATCCGTTCACCTTCGTCCAGGAGATCGAGGGCGTCGACTTCAAGGGCGCGCTGGAGTTCCTCGCCGACCGCTACAACGTCACGCTCGAGGCCGATGACGAAGACCCGGCGCAGGCGGCCCAGCGCGAGCGTCGCGGGCGGCTGCTCGAGCTGCTCGAACGCACGGCCGCGTTCTACGTGCGCAATCTGTGGGAGTCCGACGAGGCCGCGCCGTCGCGCGAGTACCTGGCTCAGCGCGGGTTGCAGGAGTCGATCCTGCGCGAATTCCGCGTCGGCTACGCGCCGAGCGCGTGGGACAAGGTCCTGCTCGCCTCGCGGCGCTCGGGGTTCTCCGAGGAGGATCTCGCCACCGCCGGCCTGATCTCGCGCTCGCGCGACGCCGGGAAGGTCTTCGATCGCTTCCGCCGGCGGATCATGTTCCCGCTGTGCGATCGCCGCGGCGCGGTGCTCGGCTTCGGCGCCCGGGCGGTCGGCGCCGACCAGCAGCCGAAGTACCTGAACTCAGCCGATGGCGAGCTGTACCACAAGGGCAAACACGTCTTCGGCTTCCACAACGCGCGCGCCGCGGCGGCCAAGGCCGGCGCGGTGATCCTCGCCGAGGGCTATACCGATGTGATCGCGCTGCACCAGGCGGGGCTCTCGAACACGGTCGGGCTGATGGGCACGGCGCTGACGCCCGACCAGGTGTCCGAGCTTGCGCAGATGGCCAAGGTCCTGCAGCTGGCGCTCGACGCCGACAGCGCCGGTCAGGAGGCGATGCTTCGCGCGGCGCGGGTGGCACGAGGCAAGGATCTCGACCTGCGCGTTGTGCCGCTGCCGGCGGGCTCCGATCCCGCCGACCTCGTCCAGGCCGAAGGCCCGCAGCGGATCCAGGAGCTCGTCGCCGCGAGCATGCCGTTCGTGACCTTCCAGGTCGACCGCGAGCTCGCCGCGGGCGATCCCGACAGCGCCGAGGGCAAGGACCGGATCATCGAGGCGCTGCGCCCGGTGTTCACCGCGCAGACCCTGCCCCCGGGAGCGCTGCGCGAGGACCTGCTCAAGCGCGTCGCCGACCGCCTGAACCTCGCCCAGTCGCTCGTCTCGTCGTGGCTCAGCGCGCCCGCCGCCGCGCGGGCCGCGGCCGAGCGCCCGGCTGCCAACGGTCACGGCGTGGAGCACGCTCCGGCGCCGCGCGCGGCGCTGTCGCGCGACGAGCGCCAGCAGCGCGCGTTCCTCGCCCTGTGCATCGCCATCCCGGCTGAGGGCGCCGGCGCGCTTGCCGCGCTCGACATCGACCGCGACTTCACCACCGACCTGCTGCGTGCCGCGGCGCGTCACCTGTGCGATCACGTCGCCGCCCCGGCCGAGTCGATGCCCGACGAGCTCGCGGGGCTGATCGCAGAGCTTGCCGTCGGCACGACCGACGCCGAGGTGACGCCGGCACTGCTCGACCTCGAGCGCCTACAGCTGCAGCTGTCGCGCGTCGATCGCGAGATCGTCGCTGCCCGCCGCGTCGGCTCCGGCGTCGGCGCCCTCGCCGAACAACGACTCGTCCTCCAAGGCGACGTCGATCGCGCGATGCTCATCGCGATGGAGGACACCGCACCGACCGACGTGCTGTAGGCGCCCACGCGGCTCAGAACCCCCAGCCGTAGCATCGAGGTGCCCGACAACCCGTCGCTCGAGCCGGCGGCGTAGCCCGGGCGCCTACAAGTACGTCCTCGCCAAGGGCGCGACCGGATGCATCGCCGCGTCATACGCCCTCTACACCGGTCCCAGCGGTGGAATCGCGTTCTACACATCCAGCGGTCACGGGGGCGCCTACCAGCTCTCCCCGGACGGGGGCACGCGTGTTTGGGACGGCGCCTGGCACTTCGTCGTGGGCACGTTCGACGGGGCCGTGCTGCGGCTGTTCGTCGACGGGCGCGAGGTCGGGTCCGGAGTCCGACAGGCGACCGCCCTCGACTACAAGCTCACCGACTCCAACGACCTGTTCATCGGCGACTACCCCGGCTGTCGATCGCGCATCTTCATCGGCGAGATCGACGAGCCGGCGGTCTGGAGTCGCGCGCTCCGCGCGTCAGAGGTGGTCGACGCGATGACTCCGACCGCGCAGGGTCCCGTGTCGGAAGCTCAGACTCCGGCAGGCAGCAGGCCGGCCTCACCGGGCGAGGACCCGTCCGCCGGCGGGGCCGCCGGTTCGCGCGCCACTCCGCCGGCGCTGCGGAACCTCAGCGTTTCGCCGCGGGTGTTCCGGGCGCCGTCCAAGACACGCCGGGCGACACACAGAAGCGCCACCCGCGCAACGATCATGTACACCGACACGCAGGTGGCTGACTCGACGTTCACGGTCGCGCTCGTACGGATAGGCATCGTGGCCGGCGGGCGGTGCGCCGCGCAGACGCAGGGGCGCGCCGTTCACGGGCGGCGCTGCATTCGCCTGCTGACGCTCGGCAGCTTCGTGCACGCCGACCGGGCCGGTACGAATCGCTTCCTGGTCCCGACCTCGCTGCGGGGCCGCGAGCTGACACCCCACCGATACACACTCGTGGCGACGCCGCGCGCGCACGGTCAGACCGGCGCGAGCGTCCGCGCCACGTTCACGATCACCGGATGACACCCGTCGCCGCCTCGACGATCGACCTGGCCCGCCGGCGGTCCGCTCAGGCAGCGGTTGGAACCGCGGCGCCGCGGGCGTCGGCGTCGAGGATCGGCGCGAGCCAACGCCGCGCCTCCTCGAGCGTCCAGCCCTTGCGTCCGGCGTAGTCGGAGAGCTGGTCGGCGCCGATGCGCCCGACGCCGAAGTAGCGTGCCTGCGGGTGCGAGAAGTAGATCCCCGAGACGGCGGAGCCGGGCTGCATGGCGAAGCTCTCGGTCAGCGTGATGCCGGCGCGCGCGGGCGCGTCGAGCAGGTCGAAGACGGTCTGCTTCTCGGTGTGGTCCGGCTGGGAGCCGTAGCCGGGCGCGGGGCGGATGCCCTGGTAGGCCTCGGAGATCAGCTCGGTGTTGCTCAGCGCCTCGTCCGGCGCGTAGCCCCACAGCTCGCGGCGCACACGCTCGTGCAGTGCCTCGGCGAACGCCTCGGCGAGGCGGTCGCACAGCGACTTGAAGAGGATCGCGTTGTAGTCGTCGTTGTCGGCCTCGAAGAGGTCCGCGCGCTCCTGTTCGCGGTGGCCGGTGGTCACCGCGAACGCGCCGATGTAGTCGGCGACGCCGCTGGCGATCGGCGCGACGAAGTCAGACAGCGCGTGGTTGGGGCGCTTGGCGCCGCGGTCCATCTGCTGGCGCAGGGTGTGGAGGGTGGCCAGCGCAGTGGTGCGGCTCTCGTCGGCCCAGACGACCACGTCGTCGCCGTCCGCGTTGGCCGGCCAGAAGCCGACGACGGCGCTGGCGGTGACCCACTTCTCGGAGATCAACTGCTCGAGCATCGTCGTCGCGTCCGCGTAGAGGCCGCGCGCGGTCTCGCCGACGACGTCGTCGTCGAGGATCTTCGGGAACGTCCCGGCAAGCTCCCAGGTACGGAAGAACGGTGTCCAATCGATGTGCGCGGCGAGGTCGGCGAGGTCGTAGTCCTCGAGCGTCTGCACGCCGAGCAGCGACGGCTTGGGCGGCGTGTAGGTCGACCAGTCGATCGCGACGCGGTTGGCGCGCGCCTGCTCGAGCGTGGCGCGGCGCGTGGCGCGCTTCTCCGACGCCCGGCGTTCGGCGATCTCGATGTACTCGGCCTGCATCTCTGCTTGGAGGATCGGGCGGTGCTCATCATTGAGCAGTCGAGACGCCACGCCGACCGCGCGGGAGGCGTCGGCGACGTAGATCGTCTGGCCGCGGTTGTATTCGGGGTCGATCTTGACCGCGGTGTGCACCTTGCTCGTCGTCGCGCCGCCGATCAGCAGCGGTGTGTCGAACCCCTGGCGCTCCATCTCGCCGGCAACGGTGCACATCTCGTCCAGCGACGGCGTGATCAGGCCCGACAGCCCGATGATGTCGGCGTTGCGCTCGCGCGCGGTGTCGAGGATCGTCTGCGTCGGCACCATAACGCCGAGGTCGATGACCTCGAAGCCGTTGCACTGCAGCACGACGCCGACGATGTTCTTGCCGATGTCGTGCACGTCGCCCTTGACCGTCGCCATGACGATTCGCCCGGCGCTGTCGGCGACCTGCTTCTCGGCGTCCATGAACGGCTCGAGATGGGCGACCGCCTGCTTCATCACGCGCGCCGACTTGACGACCTGGGGGAGGAACATCTTGCCCGCGCCGAACAGGTCGCCGACGACGTTCATGCCGTCCATGAGCGGGCCCTCGATCACGTCGAGAGGTCGCTCGGATACCAGCCGCAGTTCTTCGGTGTCCTGCACGACGTACTCGTTGAGTCCGTTGACGAGCGCGTGGATGATGCGCTCCTTGGGCGGTGCATCACGCCACTTGAGGTCGCGCTCCGGGCTCGCCGCGGCACCGTCGTTCTTGTAGCGATCGGCGAGCTCGACAAGACGCTCGGTCGCGTCGTCGCGACGGTTGAGGATCACGTCTTCGACGGCGTCGCGCAGATCGGCGTCGATGTCGTCGTAGATCGCCAGCTGGCCGGCGTTGACGATCCCCATGTCCATCCCGGCGGGGATCGCGTGGTACAGGAAGACCGAGTGCATCGCCTCGCGCACGGCGTCGTTGCCGCGGAACGAGAACGAGACGTTCGACAGCCCGCCGGAGATATGCACACCGGGCATGCGCCTCTTGATCTCGCGGGCCGCCTCGATGAAGTCGACCGCGTAGTTGTCGTGCTCCTCGATCCCGGTGGCGATCGCGAAGATGTTCGGGTCGAAGATCAGGTCCTGAGGGATGAAACCGATCTCCGGCGCGGTCAGCAGCGCGTAGGCGCGCTCGCAGATCTCGATCTTGCGCTGCGCGGTGTCGGCCTGGCCGACCTCGTCGAAGGCCATGACGACGACCGCGGCACCGTAGCGGCGGATCTTGCGCGCGGACTCCAGGAACGGCTCTTCGCCTTCCTTCATCGAGATCGAGTTGACGATCGCCTTGCCCTGCACGCACTTCAGGCCCGCTTCGATGACCGACCACTTCGACGAGTCGATCATGATCGGCACGCGGGCGATGTCGGGCTCGGCGGCGATCAGATTGAGGAACTTGACCATCGCCTCCTCGGAGTCGAGCAGGCCCTCGTCCATGTTGATGTCGATGATCTGCGCGCCGTTCTCGATCTGGGAGCGCGCGACGCTCAGCGCGGCGTCGTAGTCGCCCTCCATGATCAGGCGCTTGAACGCCGCCGATCCGGTGACGTTCGTGCGCTCGCCGATGTTGATGAAGGTGGCGGTCTGGGGGGCGGCCGGCTCGCTCATGCGGCGACGAAGACCTCGAGGCCCGACAGGCGCAGGCGCGGCTCGATCTCGGGGATCTCGCGCGGCGGCAGGTCGCGGACCGCGTCGGCGAGCGCGTGGATGTGGTCGGGCGTCGTGCCGCAGCAGCCGCCGACGATGTTGACGAGCCCGCTCTGCGCCCACTCGCCGAGATGCGCCGAGGTCTGGTGGGGGAGCTCGTCGTACTCGCCCATCTCGTTGGGCAGCCCGGCGTTGGGGTGCGCGGAGATCAGAGTGTCGGCGATCTTCGAGAGCTCGGCGATGTACGGGCGCATCAGGTCGGCGCCGAGCGCGCAGTTCAGGCCGACGGCGAACGGCTCGGCGTGGCTGACCGAGGCCCAGAACGCCTCAACCGTCTGGCCCGACAGCGTGCGGCCCGAGCGGTCGGTGATCGTGCCGGAGATCCACAGCGGCAACGGCTCGTAGCCCTCGTCGTAGAGATCGAGCGCCGCCTTGATCGCCGCCTTGGCGTTGAGCGTGTCGAAGATCGTCTCGATCATCAGCATGTCGGCGCCGCCCTCGTGCAGGGCGATGATCTGCTCGCGGTAGGTGTCGTAGACCTCGTCGTAGGTGACGGCGCGAGCGCCCGGGTCCTCGACGTCAGGCGACAGCGACAGCGAGCGGTTGGTCGGGCCGATCGCGCCTGCGACCCAGCGCGGCCTGTGCTCAGGGTCGGCATCGGTCGCGCGATCCGCGGCGGCACGGGCGAGCCGGGCGCCCTGCACGTTGATCTCGTGCACCGCGTCGACGGCGTCGTAGTCGGCCTGGGCGATCGCAGTCGCGGTGAAGGTATTCGTCGAGACGATGTCGGCGCCGACCGCGAAATACGCGTCGAGCAGGTGGCTGACCGCGTCGGGCTGGGTCAGGCACAGGATGTCGGTGTTGCCCTTCATCGAGGTGGAGTGCTCGGCGTAGCGCTCGCCGCGGAACTGCTCCTCGGTCAGCTCGAGATCCTGGATCTTGGCGCCCCACGAGCCGTCGAGGACGAGGATCCGATCCTTGGCCGCCTCGTGCAGCGCTTCGATGCGTTGCGCGCGGGTCAGGGTGCTCATGCGACCTGCTTCTCCGGTGCGCCGAGGCCCAGCAGGCGGCAGATCGCCACGGCGACGTCGCCCTGGTTGAGCGTGTAGAGGTGGAAGGTGTCGAAGCCCTCGGTGCGCAGATCGTCGATCTGCTGGGCGGCGACGACGCCGGCGATCAGCTTGCGCGTCTCGGGCTCGTCGTCGAGTCCGTCGAAGCGCTCGGCCAGCCAGCCCGGAATCGTCGCGCCGCAGCGGTCGGCCATCCGGCGGATCGCCGCGAAGTTCGTCGTCGGCATGATCCCGGGGACGAGCGGGATGTGATCGAGGCCCGCCTTGTCCATGCGCTCGCGCAGGCGCGGGAACTCCGAGCTGTCGAAGCAGAACTGGGTGATCGCCCGCGTCGCGCCGGCGTCGACCTTGCGCTTGAGCATCTCGATGTCAGCCTCGATCGACGCCGACTCGGGGTGGCGCTCGGGGTAGGCGGCGACGCTGATCTCGAACGGCTTGATCGCAAGGATCGCCTCGATGAGGTCGGGTGAGCTGGCGTAGCCATCGTGGTGGGGGACGTAGGGGGCGCCGAGCTCGGGCATGTCGCCGCGCAGCGCGACCACGTGGCGCACGCCGGCGTCCCAGTAGTCGCGGATCGTGTCGTCGACCTCGTCGCGCGGCGCGCTGACGCACGTCAGGTGGCCGGCCGCGGGCAGGCCGGACTCCTCGGCGAGGTGACGCAGCGTGGCCAGGGTCGGCTCGCGGGTCGAGCCGCCGGCGCCACAGGTGACCGAGAAGAAGGTGGCGCCCAGCGGCTTGAGGCGCTCGACGACCGACCACAGACGCTCCTCGGCCTCCGGCGTGCGCGGGGGGAAGAACTCGAACGAGATGGCGGTGCTCATGCGGTGGCGGCCTCCTGCTTGGTCTGGTCTCGTATGTGTGCGGCCGGGGCTCGCAGCAGCCACAGCCGTACGGTCAGGCGCTCGCCGATGGCGTGCTCGGCGGGTAGCAGCGAGCGCTCGGTCTCGATCGTCAGGCCGGCGGCGGTCGCCCACGCTTCCATCGCGTCATCGGCGATACCGAGATGGCGGTGGCCGTAGCCGTCGCGCAGGAAGTCGAGGTCGTGGGGCGCGAAGTCGGCGATCAGCAGGCGGCCGCCGGGCTTGAGCAGGCGGCTGGCGTCGGTGATCGCGGCGCCCGGATCGGCGAGCAGGTGCAGCACGTGGTGCATGACCGCGACGTCGAAGCTCGCGGCCTCGAACGGCGGGCGGTGCAGGTCGCCGTGGCGGACCGACGCGCGCTGGACGCGGGCCTCGGCGAGGTGCGCGCGGGCGACCGCAAGCATGTCATGGCTGACGTCGAGGCCGATCGACCGCTCGGAGTGGGGGGCCATCAGCTCGAGCATCCGGCCGGTGCCGGTGCCGATGTCGAGCAGCCGCTCGATCGGGCCCTCACCGGCGATCAGGTCGATCATGTCCTGCTCGACGTCGGTCTCGGCGACGTAGAGCGAGCGGATCGTCGCCCAGTCGTCGGCGTACGCGTTGACGTAGGTCGCGGCAGCCTGCCAGCGGGCTTGGCGCACGCGGTCCAGCGCCGCGGCGTCGGCGGCGACGACCGAGTCGTCGAGCGGGACGAGCTCGGCGATCCGCCGCACGAGGTCGGCGGTGCCGCTGCGATCGGAGAGGCGGTAGAAGACGAACGCGCCCTCGGGCGTGCGCTCCATCAGCCCGGCGTCGACCAGGAGCTTCAGGTGCCGGCTGATCCGCGGCTGGCTCTGCCCGACGACCTGGGTGATCTCCGTGACCGTGAGCTCGGCGCGATTGAGCAGCGCGATCAGCCGCAGCCGCGTCGGCTCCGCGACCGCGCGCAGCGTCGAGACAAGATCATCGAAGCTCGCGCGAGCGGGAACGGAGGTCTGCTGCTCGGTCATCGGCCACGAAGCCTAGCAGCAGGCGTTCGCATATCAAGATATCTGCATATGCGCTGCCGGCCAGTCGGCGAAACAGGCGGCGAAGGCGTCCGTGGATCGCCCTCGCCGTCGTCACCAGAGCTCCGGGGGAGGGACTCGAACCCTCAACCTTCCGATTAACAGTCGGACGCATCTGCCAATTGAGCTACCCCGGAATGTCTACCCGGACTGTATCGGCAACGTCGCTACGCCGGCCCCGACCTCGGCGTGGCAGTTCGCGCACAGCAGGATGCACTTCGCGGCCTCGGCCTGGGCGCGGGCGAGCGATCGGGCATTCCCGCCGTGGCTCAGTGCGAACGCCTTCGCGCTTCGGTCGACGTGATGGAACTCCAATGCGCCCACGTGTCGGTTGTAACCGCACAGGACACAGGCACCGCCGGCCTGGTCGACAAGGATCTGCTTCACCTTGCGCCGACGACGCGTCACCGCCTCCGAGTGGCATCGAAGACATCGTCGGGCGCCGTCGCGCCGGATGGCGAATGTGGTCTCGCCGTGGATGGCGCAGATCTGCGTGACGCGTGGGAGAGTCACCTTCATGATGCGAACACTAGTTCGTAACGCGGATGGAACCGGGGCTTCGGCGCACAAGCTCCTCGACCAATCGGGCCGCCTCCTGCGCCGGATCGTGCTCGGCCAGCCAGCCGGCGATCGCCTGCGCTCGTGCGGCCCGCCGCGGGTCCTCCAGCGCGCGCTCGATCGCCAGCCGCAGCACCGCCGGCGAGCACAGCCGTCGCGGCACGCGCACCCCGACGCCCGCCCAGTCGATCCGCGCGCCGTTCTCGGCCTGGTCGCCGGCCGCGGGCACCAGGACCGGCACGCAGCCGCAGGCCAGCGCTCGCGCGAGCGTGCCGTGGCCGCCGTGCATGACGACGACGTCGCAGTGCGGCATCGCCTCCGCGTAGGAGAGCCAATCGACGACCGTCGCGTTGGCGGGCAGCGGGCCGATCGAGCCCTCAGGCACCACCGCGAGCACCCGCACCGGCAGCGTCGCGCACGCGACGACGGCGGCGCGCACGAGCTCGTGCGACGGGTCCTGCGACGTCGACGGAGCGACGAGCACGAGTGGGCCGTCGCCGGCGGGCAGCGAGAGCGTCTCCGTCGACGGCAGCTCCCACAGCAGCGGCCCGACGACATGCGTGCCCGGCGCCCAGTCGCGCGGGTACTCCAGCGCCGGGAACGTCGCGACCAGGCACAGCTCCGGCGAGATACCGCCGAACACCCGGTCGAGCGCCGGCAGACCGAGCCGTCGGCGCGTCTCGTTGAGCTCGGTGCGGCCGATTTCGAAGCCGCGGTTCGAGATCGGCTCCAGCGCCCGCCACAGCGCGCGGCCGACACCGGTGCGCGGTCGGCGAGCGCCGAGTGAGAACGGGGGAAGCCCCTCGGCCGGCCCCGGATGCACATGGGGGATCAGCGTCCCGACCGGCACGCCCTCGAGCTCGCCGGCCAACCCCGGCCCGAGCGTCAGGACGTCATGGATCAGCACATCGGGCTTGAACGAAGCGATCAGCGGCCGGGTATCCAGGGCCGCCCGGTACACCGCCTCATACGGCTTCAGCGGCCGCTCGCGCGTCGGGAACGGCGGGTACTCGGGCGCCGGGGCGAAGGTCATCCCCAGCGCGCGGACCGGCTCCGCCCAGCGCGTCCACGTCTCGAGCACGACGTCGTGGCCGCGGGCCGCCAGCGCGCTGCCGAGGGCGATCATCGGGAACGCGTGGCCCGGGTCGCCGAACGCGGCCAGCACCAGACGCAGCGGCGGAGCTACGCGGCCTCCTCAGCCAGCTGCGCGATCAGCCGCAGCTGCTCCAGGCGCGCGTCGCGCGTGAGCGCCATGGGCGAGATGCCGAGCGTCCCGACGCCCGCCTCGCGATAGGTCCGCAGCCGCGCGCGGACCGTGTCGGCCGGCCCGCAGAGTGTCACCGTGTCGAGCAGCTCGTCGGGCAGCGCCGCCATCGCCTCGTCCCGCCGACCCTCGAGATAGAGCGACTGGACCTTCTCCGCCGCCTCCTCGAACCCGTAGCGGCAGACCAGCGCGTTGTAGAAGTTCTTGTCCCGTGAGCCCATCCCGCCGACGTACAGCGCGACGATCGGGCGCATCGCATCGCGCGCCTCGGCCACGTCGTCGCTGACCATCACGCTGACCTGCGGCGCGATGTCGAAGCTCTCCAGCGACCGACCGGCCTTCGCCGCGCCTTCCTCGAGATGTGAGCGCAGGTCGGGCAGGTGCTCAGGCGAGAGCAGCGTCGGGATCCAGCCGTCGGCGATCTCGCCCGCCAGCGCGGTGTTCTTCGGCCCGATCGCGGCGAGGTAGATCGGGATCGTCTCCTGAACCGTGGCAATCGTCAGCTTCAGCGAGCGGCCGGGGCCGTCGGGCAGCGGCAGGACGAAGTGCTCGCCCTCGAACTCCAGGCGCTCGCGCGACAGCGCCTTGCGCACGATCGCGATGTACTCACGCGTACGGCCGAGCTGCTGGGCGAAGCGCTGGCCGTGCCAGCCCTCGGCGACCTGCGGGCCGCTCGAGCCGATGCCGAGCAGGAAGCGACCGTCAGAGAGCTGGTCGAGGGTCGCCGCGGTCATCGCGGTCATCGCCGGGGAGCGGGCGGGGATCTGGAAGATCGACGAGCCGAGCTTGATCGTCGTCGTCTGGCCTGCGAGCCAGCCGAGGATCGTCGCCGCGTCGGAACCGTAGGCCTCTGCGGTCCAGACGCTGTCGTAGCCGAGGCGCTCGGCTTCCTGGACGATCGCGAGCTGATCGGGACTGGTCAGACCCATGCCCCAGTAGCCGAGGTGGACGCCGAGCCTCAAAGGATGTCGCCCGCGCGTACGAAGGCGATCTCCGGGACGTAGCAGGCCGGGGACATCTCGAGCAGAGCCTTGACCGCGATCGCGATGTCGGTCGTGCGGATCATCTTCTCGGCCGGCACCTCGCCCTTGGTGAAGTCGGTCATCGGTGTGTCGACGAACGCGGGGCACAGCGCCGTGTTCTTGATCCCGTCGCCACCGAGCTCGCGGTGCATCGCCTCGGTGAACGCGATAACGCCGGCCTTGGTCGCCGAGTAGACCGAGAGCCACGGCTGGCCGACCTTGCCGCTGATCGAGGCCATGTTCACGACCAGCGCGGTCCCGCGCTCGGCCGCCGCGGCGCGCAACAGCTCCGTGCAGTCGCGGTACATGAGCAGGACCGAACGCAGATTGGTCGTGAGCTGCAGATCGATGTTCTTGGCCGTCAGCTCGGTGACGTTCGCCCCCGCGCCGACCCCGGCGCTGTTGATCAGGACGTCGAGGCGCCCGTAGCGCTCGGTGTGGGCCGCGACGATCTGCGCGACAACCGCCTCGTCGCCGATCGCGCCCGCGACGTGCTGGACGTCGAAGCCCTCGTCGGCCAGTCCGTGAGCTGCCGCTTCGAGTTTGTCGGGCCGGCGCGCGGCCAGTGTGATGCCGAACCCCTCGCGACCGAGCATCCGGGCGATCTCCAGCCCGATTCCGCTTGACCCGCCGGTGACGATTGCTGCGCGTTTAGGCATGGTGGCAGTCAAGCACAGCGCGACGTAACCGGAGCGCCAGACCAGTCGGCTGCGTATGGTTTCGCCCGGTGCGCCGAACCCTGCCCCTCGCAATCGCCGGATTCCTCCTCGTGGGCTGCGGATCGTCCTCGCCGGACACCACCGCGACGACGTCCGCGACGCCGGTCCTGGCCGCCCAGTCCACGCAGGCGAGCTTCCCCCAACTCAAGGGCCGCACGCTTCCCGTGCTGATCAAGGGACTGCCGCAGGGCCCGTCGCTCGGTCCGACGACGTCGATCTTCCAGCCGGGGACGAACCGGGTCGGGTTCGTGCTGCTCGATCGCGCGCGCAGCTTCATCAACGGCGCGAGCGTCGCGGTGTACACCGGCGACGCCAAGGGCGGTCACGCGGCCGGCCCATTCATCGCGCACAGCGAGCCGCTCGCGGTCGCGAAGCCCAACCAGTCCAAGCTCGTCGCGCAGGACAAGGCGGCCCCTAAGGCGATCTATGTCGCCAATGTGCCGCTGAGCGGCAGCGGGAACCGCGCGATCGTCGCGATCGCGCGCCTTGACGGCAAGATGGTCGCCACCGCGCCACTCGGCGTGGCACTGACGGCCGGAAGCGGTGGACCACCCGGCGTGGGGGACAAGGCGATCAAGATCCACACGCCGACGCTGGCCTCGGTCGGCGGCGACGCGTCGAAGATCGACACGCGGATCCCGCCGGCCACCGATCTCAACAAGGTCGATCTCGCCAAGGTGCTCGGCCACCAGCCCGTGGCGCTGCTGTTCGCCACGCCCGCGTACTGCCAGAGCCGGACCTGCGGCCCGGTCGAGGACATCGTCGAACAGGCAAAGCAGGACCCGGCCAACAAGCGCATCGCCTTCGTGCACATGGAGGTCTACAACGACAACAACCCCGCAAAGGGGAACCGCCCGCAGATCGACGCCTGGCACCTCCCGACCGAACCGTGGCTCTTCATCATCGACAGTCACGGCAAGGTTAGGCAGCGGTTTGAGGGCGCGTTCGGCGCGGCCGAGGTGCAGTCCGCGCTCGACGCGGTTCGCTGACGTCAGCCATCGGTCCAGTCCGGATTGGCCATCGGTTTGGCGGGTAGTAGCCGCTCATGTCTTCGACCTCGTCAACGCCGACTCAGCTCGATCTGATCCGCCGCTACTCCCGCGTCCTGCGCCACGCGGGCGCCGCCGTGCGCTCCTCGTCGAGCGGCGCCCGCGCCCGGCGCAACCGCGCCGCGACCCTTTCCTCGGCCTCCACGCCGCCCGCTCCCGCCCTAGACTCGCGGCCGTCGGGGCGGTAGCTCAATTGGTTAGAGCCGCGGACTCATAATCCGTCAGATCCTGGTTCGAGTCCAGGCCGCCCCACTCGGATGGAAGTCGTCTTGCGCACTGAGACTGCCGATGCCGTCGTGTCTGGCCAGTAGCTGATCGGGAGCTACGAGTCGACCGGTGACGTGCTCTACCTCTCGACGGCGGGCGACGACAAGTCCGCGGCCGCGCAGGAGACCCCCGAGGGCCATGCGATGCGACTGGACTCCGAAGGCCGGCTCACGCACCTGACCGTGATCAACGCGCGCTGGCTCGTCGACCGCGACGGCGAGATCGTCGCGACGCTCCGAGACGGGCGCAGGTTGCGGCTCGGTTGCGACGATGTCGCCGATCTGGTGGGCTGACGCCTGGACCTGCAGCGGCGGCGCAGGAGGCTCGGTCGCACTCGCGTGGAATCCGGAAACCGGGAGTGGTGCGCCGTCCGCGAAGGGTTACGAGGCGACGCGCGAGCTGTGCGCCAATGACGGGGCAAGCGCAACGTGGGGCAAGCTGACGAAGTCCAGCGCGTGGCCGCGCTCGCCGGCGATCTCGACCAGGACGCGTTCGTCGTCGGCCTCGACGACGGTAGCGAGCGTTCGCGCCGGCCGGCGCCCCGACTCGGTCAGCAACTCGACGACGTCCAGCGGGGCATGTCGATGCTCTGCAGTCATCGCTGCCGATTGTGCCACGCGATCACGGGATGTCCACCCAGGTCGACACGAGGCGCGGCGGACGGTCGTCTTCGACGATCCAGACGGTCTCAGAATAAGCGAACAGCACCAACTTTTCGCCCTCTGATGATCCGTCAGATCCTGGTTCGAGTCCAGGCCGCCTATCGGGAACTCGCTGAGAACCTGCAAGTTGCCCCGAGGGGAGGGTGTCCTTCGGAGCGGCTCAGCCGCCCGTGTCGCGCAGCTGTGCCTCGACGGCCCGGTGAACGTTGCCGTGGATGTTGTGGGCGCCGATCCGCTCGAGTACCCCGTCGGCCGCGAGCACCGCGCGGACGTGAGGCTTGACTCGGGCCAGGCGCAGGGTCACACCGTCGGCATGGGCGATCTCGTGGAGCTCGGCCAGCTTGGCCGCTCCCTGCGAGTCGACGAAGTCGACGCCCTCGAGGTCGAGTACGAGCGCGTGGGGCGTCGCGCCGTCCTCGATGAGCTCGCGGACGCGATCCTCGAGCGCCTCGGCGGTGGCGAAGAACAGGCCGCTGTCGAGGCGTACGACGGTCACCCCCGGGATCAGTTCGTCGTCGGGGTTCTCGACGACATCGCGGAACACCTGGGTTCCCGGCTCGCGACCGAGCAGCGGCATCGACGGCCGTGTGGCGACGTAGATCAGCCATCCGAGCGACAGCGCAACGCCGATGACGACCCCGGCCAGTACGCCGGCCGAAAGCACGCCGACGATCGCCGCGACCGCGATCCAGAAGTCAAAACGAGCGACGCCACGCAGGCGGCGCAGCTCGCCGACGTCGATCATCCCGAACACGACCGCGTCGATGATGACCGCTGCCAGGACGGCCGTTGGAAGGTGCGAGAACACGGGCGCGAGCACGACGAGCGTCGCCAGGACGAGGCCGCCGGCGACGAGCGACGACAGCTGCGTGGTGGCGCCCGCGGACTCGTTCAGCGAGCTGGCCGACAGGCTCGTCGACACGGGCATCCCCTGGAACACGCCGGCGCCGACGTTCGCCATTCCCTGGGCGATCGATTCCTGGTTGACGTCGATGCGGTACTGGTGGCGTGTCGCGAACGCACGCGCGTCGCCCGCCGTCTGCGAGAACCCGATCAGCAGCAGCGCGAGCGAAGCGACGACGATCGTCTGGTAGTGGTCGCGGACGACCGCCCAGGCGGGCAGGTCGGGGGCGGGCAGGCCGCGGGGGACGTGGCCGACGAGCGCGACGCCGTGGGCGCCGAGGTCCAGCGCCGCCGACGCGATCAGCCCCGCGGCGACGACGACCAGCGCACCCGGGACCTTCGGAGCCAGGTAGCGCAGCGCGAGGATCAGTCCGAGCGCCGCCGCCCCGACGAGCAGCGTCGTGGCATGCGTCTCGCCGAGCGACTGGACCCACGTCCCGAACTCGCGCCAGGCGCTGTCGCCCTGCGACGACGTGCCGGTCAGCTTGGGCAGTTCGCCGATGACGACGTCGACCGCGGCACCGGCGAGGAACCCGGTGACGACCGCCTTGGAGAGAAAGCGCGCGATCCAGCCGAGCCGGAATGCGGCCAGGGCCAGGAACAGGACGCCGGTGCCCAGCGCGATCGCGGCGACGAGCTGCGCCGCCTGGACACCGCTGACACCGGTCGCCAACACCGCGCCGCCCGCGACCGCGGCGAGCGACGAGCTCGGCCCGGTCGAGATGTGGCGCGACGTGCACAGCAGTGCGTAGACGATCGTGCCGAGCGCCGCCGCGTAGAGGCCGTTCTCGATCGGGATGCCGGCGATCCCGGCGTAGCCGAGGTTCTTGGGCACGATCAGCGCGGTGACCGCGATGCCGGCCCCGACATCGCGGCGCAGCCACCGACGCTCGTAGCGCGGCAGCCAGGCGGCCGCTGGGGCGATGCGAGCGAGCCCGCGCGCGGCTCAGGCCTCCGGGCGACGGGCCACGAACCTCCCCGCCTCCCACCGGATCACCAGCAGGACAGCCGAGGCGAGGGCGAGGCCGAACCGCCGCTCGACGCCGTCCCACTTGTTCTCGATCCCCGCCTCGAACCCCGGATCGAAGTCCTTGCCGGGCGTCACGTTCCGCCCGGGCCTGACCCGGAGCGGCGCAGTGAACTCGGCCATACGCGTCTGTCGCTCGACGGCCACGGTGCGAAGCTAGCGCATTGCGTCGGACGTCCGGCTGGCGCGCGAGGCGGCGGGCGGACTACCGGGCCGCGCGCCGCTCGATGCGCTGATCAAGCCGGCGGGTCGCCGTGAGACGACGCTGAACCGTCCGGCGTATCCGAATCGGCGCCGGGCGACGCGCGGCGCCGGCGGTTCACGAGCACGACCGCGCCGATCGCCGCGCACGCGACGGCGGCGCCGATCAGGGCCCAGGCCCAATCCGGGAGCGAGTCGTCGTCTGAGGATTGGTCGGCGGCAGCGGCCCCCACTGCCGCGGCCGCGCCCGCGTGACCCTCCGGCGTGGTGCTGGTTTGCGCCACCGCCGTCGTCACGGTCGCGGTGGCCGTCGTTGTGTGGACTGCGGTGACGGTCTCGGCCGGAATCGTCTGCGTCTTGGTGACCGTCTTCGTCTTGGCCGGCGTCGTGACGGTCTTGGTCTCGCCGGGCACGGTGACCGTCGGCGCGCTGGCCGGTGACGCGGCCTTGGTCGCCGTCACCGTCGTCTTCGCCGCAGGCGTCGTGGCACGCGCTTCCTGCGTCTGGGTCGCGCCCGCAGCACTGGGAGCGGTGCTGGTCACGCTCTGGGTCAGGTTCGTCAGCGCGGGGCGGTCGCCGCTGCTTCCGCATCCGGCGAGGGCGACGACGCACAACGCGGCCGATAGCCGCGCCCCGGTTTGGGTGACGCCGGTCACGTGTCCTTCAGGCTCCGGATCTGAAACGCGCGGACGATGTCGAGAATCCCCGACATCAGCGCCCAGATCCCGGCGAACACCAGGAGCGTGTACGCCTTGTGGAAGAAGAACTGACCGCTGGCCTCGAACGCAAGGATCAGCATCAGGATGCCCGCGATCAGCCCCAACCACCACAGGGAGTTGCCCTCCCGCTCGACGAACGCGCGAATCGTCCACCACGTACCAACCATCAGGAACAGGAACCCGAGGATGTCGGCGACCCCGGCGAACGTGTTCTTGGGATGGATGAAGCTGACGATCCCGGCGGCGATGAACAGCACGCCGAAGATGATCCACAGCCACCGCAGATGATCGGTGACCGCGGCGAGCGCGAACTGCTGCATACCCGCGACGATGAACATGATGCCGACGATGATCCCCACGGTGGTGATCGAGGCCTGGTCGAACTGAAGGATCACGTAGGCCGCGGCCAGCCAGAGGATCCCGACCACGAGCGACACCCACCAGTACTCGGCAAAGCCCCTGGCCAGCTCGCGGGCGTCGTCGTCTGCCGTAGCGGTCATCGTGGCCTCCTGTTGCGGTCAATGCGGTCAGTGACAGTGCGCCAACCCTACCTTCGGTCCGAACCGTACCGCCATCGTTCCGGCCAGGATCATCCGTCGTCGTTGTTGCGTCGCTCCCGGTTTGTTGAGCCAAGCGGTGACGTGCTCTACCTCTCTCGGCGACCGGCGACACAAGTCCGCCCATGCGCATGAGACCCTTCGACGGGTAACCGGCGCATCCCGCGAACGCGTCGTTTTACGCTGCCGTGGTGAGGTTCGCACGGGCACTGGCGTGGACGCTGATCACGGTCGCTCTCTCGGCCGCCGTGGCCGGCTGCGGTGAGCAGGCGCATGCCGGTCTGCGACCGCGGGCGAGCGGCCCGGCACCGACGCACTGCTTCGGCGCCGCGGCGCGCGCCTTAGAGCATCCCTGCGTTGACAGCGCCCTCGACCTGACCGTCTACCCGTCGCCCGCGGTCGCCGCGGTGACGCCCAACGCGCCGTGCACGACCACGCGCCGCGAGGGCCCGATCTTTGTCTGCTCGTTCGGCGCTCCGGCCGCCGGGGCGCGGCGGTCGATCGCCCTGATCGGTGACAGCCACGCCGCGATGTGGCGCGCCGCGATCTCTCACGTCGCGAGTGAGCACGGGTGGCACGGGATCAGCATCACGCACGCCGGCTGCCCGCTTTCCACGCTGACCCGGCAGATCGGCGGGCCGTCGCGCGACGAGGCGTGCTCGCGGTGGCGTCAGGCGGTCATTCCGTGGCTGCGACAGCACCCCGAGATCAGCGTCCTCTTCGTCTCCGGCCTGAGCAACAGCCCGTTCATCCGGCCGGCGGGCCAGCCGAACTTCGCCGCCGCGGTCGCGGGGTTCCAGAAGATCTGGCGCGAGGTCCCGGCGACGGTCAAGCACATCATCGTGATCCGCGACACGCCGCGGTTCGGCGACCACAACCTCCTGTGCATCCGCCGCGCGATCGAAGCCCACCAGGACGCCGGGACGGTATGCGCGGTCGAACGTTCCGTCGCGCTGCCGGTCGACCCCGAGGCCGATGCCGCCGAGCGACTGCATTCCCCGCGCGTCCAGGTCATCGACGCCGACCGCGAGATGTGCGACGAGCAGCGCTGCTACCCGGTCATCGGCGGTGCGCTCGTCCTCAAGGATCGAACCCATCTCACGCGCGCCTTCGCGGCGACGCTGGCACCCGACGCGCTCGCCCAGGTCAACGCACTGGCGCGGAAGTGGACGCCGGCCGGGTAGCACCAATACCTAGCTATTACCTTGGCATGATCGGTAACATGGCGCGCCATGCTGAGAATCACGAGGGTCCGGGCGGTAGCCGGCGTCGCCGCGATCGTCACGTCTGCGGCACTGGTCGTGGCGGGCACGGCCGCATCGGGGCGCCCGGCGGTCGCCCACCAGGCGGCGGGCGGCCGGCTGACGATTCTCGCGGCCGCGTCGCTGTCGAAGGTCTTCCCGAAGATCGACAAGACGCCCAGATACACGTTCGCCGGCTCGGGGATGCTGGCCACGCAGATCCAACAGGGCGCTCCTGCCGACGTGTTCGCGTCGGCGAGCCCGAAGCAGACCGATGCGCTCTACGCGGCCGGACTTGTTGAGAAGCCGATGCGGTTTGCCACCAACACGCTGGTGATGATCGTCCCCAAGGACAACCCCAAGCACATCAAGTCGGTCGACGACATCGTCAAGCCCGGCGTGAAGATCGTTGTCTGCAATGCGACGGTGCCGTGCGGGATGTACGCGGCGACCGCATTCGCCAATCTCGGCATCACCGATGCGGCGACGAGGAACATCGTCAGCCAGCAGACCGACGTCACACAGGTCGTCGCGCAGATCGCCGCCGGGCAGGGCGACGTGGGTTTCGTCTACATCACCGACGCGAGGGCGTCTCATGGCAAGGTCAGGCCGATCGGGCTTCCGGACAAGGCCAAGCCGTTCACCGTGGACACGATCGCGATCGTCAGGTCGACCAAGAACCGTCCGGCCGCGGCCGCGTTCGTCCGGCTCGTCCTGTCCAAGAAGAGCCAGAAGATCCTCGCCGAAGCCGCCTTCGGTAAGCCGTAGGCGATGACGAACGGCGACGTTCTTCGAACGCGGTCCGCCGCGATCGGACGAGCTGCGCGCGTCGTTGGCATGGCGCTCGTCATCGCCGTGGTCATGGGCTTTTTGCTGGTGCCGATCGTCGCGCTGGTCACCTACCAGTCGCCCAAGGAGCTGATCGACAACCTGGGCTCGTCGGTGACGACCGACGCGATCATCGTGTCGCTGAAGACCAACGCGATCGCGATGGCCCTGACCCTCGGGTTCGGTACGCCATTCGCCTATCTGATCGGCCGGCGCCACTTCCCCGGCCGCAACGTCGTCATCACGGTGGTCGAGCTGCCGCTCGTCATGCCGCCGGCGGTCGCCGGTATCGCGCTGCTCGTCGCGTTCGGCCGGCTTGGCCTCCTCGGCGACACGCTGACGACGCTCGGCATCAACCTCGCGTTCACCGAGGCGGCCGTGGTCATGGCGATCCTGTTCGTCGCCAGCCCGTTCTACGTCCGGGGCGCGATCGGCGCCTTCGAAGCGATCGACACCACGTTGATGGACGTCGCGGCAACCGTGGGCGCCGGCCCGGCACGGCGGATGGTCCGCGTCGCATTGCCGCTCGCGCGCAGCGGACTCGGCGCGTCCGCGGCGCTCGCGTTCGCCCGCGGCATCGGTGAGTTCGGAGCCACGATCCTCTTCGCCGGCAGCTTCCAGGGAACCACGCAGACCCTGCCGCTCGCCGTGTACTCCCTGTTCGACGCCAACCTCGATCAGGCGATCGCGATCGGCGTGCTGCTGCTCGTGGTCAGCGGCGCCATCCTGCTCACTGCGAAGCTCCTCGGGTCATGGATCAGCTCGCCGTCGATATCGCGCTAGCGCGGCGAGAGTTCGAGCTTCGGATCGCACTGACGGTCGGCGACGAGACGGTCGCGCTCGTGGGTCCGTCGGGCGCGGGGAAGAGTTCGCTGCTGCGCAGCGTCGCCGGACTCGAGCGCCCGCACGAGGGACGGGTCGCGCTCGCCGACCAGGTGTGGTCCGACGCCGCGCGCGGCGTCTTCGTGGCACCGGAGCGGCGCCGCGTCGGATACGTGCCGCAGGACTACGGCCTGTTCCCGCACATGACCGTCGCGGCGAACGTGCGCTTTGCCGGCAAGCGCGATCGACCCGACCTGCTCAGCCGCCTCGGGATCGCCGACCTCGCCGACGCCCGGCCGTCCCAGCTGTCCGGGGGCGAGCGCCAACGCGTCGCGCTCGCCCGGGCACTCGCACGTGAACCCCGCGTCCTGCTCCTCGACGAACCGTTCGCCGCGCTCGATGCGACGACCCGCGCCCAGGTCCGCGACGAGCTCGCCGATGAGCTGCGCGACCTGCGCCTTCCGACGGTTCTCGTCACCCATTCGTTCGAGGACGCCGGTGCCATCGCGCAGCGCATCGCGGTCATCGACGCGGGCCGTCTCGTGCAGCTGGGAACCCCCACCGAGTTTCTGCGCAGTCCGGCGACGTCTATGGTCGCCGGGCTGACGGGAGCCAACGTCCTCGGGGCGACGGCGACCCCAAGCGCAGGGGGGAGCACCATCCGGCTCGACGGTGGCGGCGAGCTGACGAGCTCCACGTCTGCCGACGGCCGCGTGGAGGCCGCAATCCATCCGTGGGCGCTTGAGATCGTCGATCCGGCCGAGTCCGCCCTCACCGACCAGGTCATGACGACGCAGCCTCACGGCGGCGGAAGCCTGATCAGGCTGAGCCGGTTTGTCGTCCATACGCATCCGGGTGCTCGTCCCGACCTCATCGCCGGCGACGGCTCCCGCGTCGGGCTGCGGGTCGATCCGGCCGACGTCTGCGTCTTCCCGGTCGAGGCCTAGACCGGGGCTACGTGGGCTCTCCGCCGACCAGCGGCACGAAGCGCACCCGCTCGTGGCCGGTGCGCTCCATGTGGGCGCCTTCCTCGCTGCGCACGCTGCGGACCAGCCGCTCGCGGCGCCCCGCGAGCGGCGCGACGAGCCGGCCACCGGGCGCGAGCTGCGCTTCGAGCGTCAGCAGCGTTTCGCCGGGGCTCGCGGCGGTCACGCAGATCGCGTCGTAGGGCGCCTGAGGCGGGTATCCCTCGCCGCCGTCGCCGACGAGCAGGGTGACGTTGTCGATCGCCGCGGCCGCGAGCGCCCGCGCGGCGCCGTCGCTCAGCTCCGGGCGGCACTCGATGCTCCACACATGCGCGCACAGGCGCGCCATGACCGCCGCGTGGTAGCCCGATCCGGTGCCGACCTCGAGCATCCGGTCGGCCTGCTTCAGCTCGAGCAGCTCGCACATCCGCGCCACGACGAGTGGCTGGGAGATCGTCTGCCCGCACGCGATCGGCAGTGCCACGTTGGCGTAGGCGCGGTCCTGCTCGGCGGGGGTGACGAACAGCTCGCGCGGGACTGCCTCGATGGCGTCGATGACGCGCGCGTCGGCGATCGCGCCGCGCAGCTCGTCGATCAGGAAAGCGTGTCCTTCGATCCACACACCGTAGTACCGCGTCAGCGACTCATAAAGGAGTCACATAGTGGTGCGTCGAAACAGTCGGCGCCTATGAAGAGAGCCGCAACCACGACACGCCCACCGCACGAAGCGAGCGGGCATCAGACCCTCTCCGCCTACATCCAGGCGCGCTTCGACGAGTTCTCGCGATCGCAGAAGGACGTCGCGCAGTACATCGTCGATCACCTCGACGAGGTCGCCTTCCAGACCGCCGAGGAACTCGCTCGGCGCGCCAATACCTCGAGCTCGACCGTGGTGCGCTTCAGCCAGGCACTCGGCTTCGAGGGCTTCCCCGAGCTGCAGAGCTCGGCGCGCGAGGAGTACCGGCGGCGCGTCGCCAATGGCAACGGGCGCGGCTCGGGCACCGACGTCGCGCCACTGTTCTCGCTCGATCAGAACGAGTTCGAGACCGCGCTTGCCGCCGATCACGTCAACGTCGAGGAGACCGCGCGCAAGGTGTCGCGCTCCGATGTCGAGTCGGTCATCGACGCGATCGTCGACGCCGAGCGGATCCTGATCGCCGGAACCGACCAGATGGCGTTCTTCGCCTCCTACCTCCGACACCTCCTGATGCTGCTCGACCTCCGCGCGGAGACCGTCGCCAGCCCGTCGCAGGAGGCGCTGAGCCGCCTCGGCCGCGTCGACGAGAACACGCTCGTCATCGGACTGAGCGCCGGGCGCCCGCATCCGCTGGTCGTACGCGCGATGAAGCTCGCCCGCCACCGCAAGGCGCGGACGGTCGCGATCACCGATGCAACGCTGTCGGAGGTCGCCAAGCTCGCGCAGATCAAGCTCTACTACTCCTCCAACAGCTCGGGCTACGTGCGTTCGCATACCGCCCTGCTCGCGATGATCCAGGCACTGGCGAGCGGTGTGTACAGTCGCGACGCCGAGCAGTACGCGGATCGGATAAAGGCCTTCAGGCTCAAGTAGTCCGGGCGTCTCGCGCCCGTACACTGCTGTACATGCGAGACGAAGCGACCTTCCGCGTCAAAGCTGGCCTGGCCGAGATGCTCAAGGGCGGCGTGATCATGGACGTCGTCGATGCCGAGCAGGCCCTGATCGCCCAGGAGGCGGGGGCGGCGGCCGTCATGGCGCTCGAGCGCGTGCCGTCCGACATCCGCCGCGACGGCGGCGTGGCGCGGATGAGCGACCCACTGATGATCAAGGCGATCCAGGAGACCGTCTCGATCCCCGTGATGGCCAAGGCCCGGATCGGCCACTTCGCCGAGGCACAGGTGCTCGAGGCTCTCGAGGTCGACTACATCGACGAATCCGAGGTCCTGACCCCGGCGGACGAGGCTCACCACATCGACAAGTGGGCGTTCAAGATTCCGTTCGTGTGCGGAGCGACGAACCTCGGCGAGGCGCTGCGGCGCATCGGTGAGGGCGCGGCGCTGATCCGTTCCAAGGGCGAGGCCGGAACCGGCGACATCGTCGAGGCGGTGCGCCACCTGCGGTCGATCTATGGATCGATCCGGCGGCTCGGGACGCTCGACGACATGGAACTGGCGACGGCGGCCAAGGAGCTGCAGTCGCCGCTCGATCTCGTGCGCGAGGTCGCGCGGACAGGGCACCTGCCGGTGCCGCTGTTCTGCGCGGGCGGGATCGCCACTCCGGCCGACGCGTCGCTGGTAATGCAGCTCGGGGCCGAGTCGGTCTTCGTCGGATCGGGGATCTTCAAGAGCGAGGATCCGCCGGCGCGGGCACGGGCGATTGTCGAGGCGACGACGCACTTCGCCGACCCGGCGCGTGTCGCCGCGGCGTCGGAGGGCCTGGGCGCGACGATGATCTCGATCGAGTCGAGCAAGCTGCCCGACGATCAGCTGCTCGCCGGCCGCGGCTGGTAGCCGATGTCCGAACTGGTCGGCGTTCTCGCCCTCCAGGGCGGCTTTGCCGCGCACCGCGTCGCCCTGCAGCGCCTCGGGGCATACGCCCGCGAAGTTCGCACGGCGGACGATCTCTCCGATCTCGACGGCCTGATCCTTCCGGGCGGCGAGTCGACGACGATGACGCTCGCGATCGAGCGCGACGGGCTCGCTGACCCGCTGCGCGCGCTCGCCGCAGCCGGGACGCCGATCCTCGGCACATGTGCGGGCCTGATCATGCTCGACCGCGACCACCTGGCGATCATGGACGTGTTGTGTGAGCGCAACGCGTTCGGGCGCCAGGTCCGCTCGTTCGAGGCCGACCTCGACATCAGGGGCCTGGACGACGGCCCGCTGCACGCCGTCTTCATCCGCGCGCCATGGATTGCTGAGCACGGCCCCGACGTCGAGATCCTCGCGTCCGTCGACGGCCACGCAGTCGCCGCGCGCCAGGGCCGACTGCTCGCGGTCGCCTTCCACCCCGAGCTCACCGACGACCTGCGCGTCCACCAGCTGTTCCTCCGGATCGTCACCGCGCGCTAGGGGTCCGCGCTAGCGCGCTAGGGGTCAGACCCCTTGATGCGTGCGCACTCAACAGATCTCAGTCGCTACGACTCAAGGGGTCTGACCCCTTAATATTCGCGGATGCGCATCGCGGTGGCTGCTGACGAGCGGACGGGGATCGCGGCGGGGCTGCTCATCGCGGAGCTGGGTCGGCGAGGTCATGAGGCGGTGGCGTTCGGCGCGCTGGAGCCCGGCGGACGTGCGGATTGGGCGTGGAGCGCAGAGGCCGCTGCGCGGGAGGTTGCCGAGGGACGGGCGGAGCAGGCGGTGGTGTGCTGCTGGACGGGAACCGGCGCGTCGATCGCGGCGAACAAGGTCCCCGGGGTGCGCGCGGCGCTGTGTGGCGACGCGCCGACGGCGGCCGGGGCGCGGCGCTGGAACGACGCGAACGTGCTCGCGTTGAGCCTGCGCGCGACGTCCGAAGCGCAGCTGCACGAGATCCTCGATGCCTGGTTCGCCGCGGCGCCAAGCGACGAGCCCGACGATGTCGCCAACGTCGTCCACGTGGACGAGATCCGCTGAGCCAAACGATCGTGATCGATGCCCGCGCCGCGGCGCGGCCTGAGCTCGGTGGGGTCGAGCGCTGGGCGCGCGAGCTGTCCGCGCGCCTGCCCGCGATCGCCCCCGGGCGCTACCGGGTCGCGTCGCCGCCGCCGCTGTTCAGCCACGGCGCGGGCCACGCCTGGGAGCAGCTCGTCCTGCCGATCCAGGCTCGCCGCGCGCACTGGCTGCTGTGCCCCGCCAACCTTGCCCCGCTCGCCCACCCGCGCACAGCCGTCGTCCTGCACGACGCCGCGCCGCTGCGCGACCCGTCGTGGTACTCCGGCGCCTACGCCCGCTGGCAGCGAGCGATCCTCCCGCGCGTCGCCGCAAGCGCCAAGCTCGTCATCACCGTCTCGGAGTTCTCCAAGGCCGAACTGGCGCAGCTGCTCGGCGTCGATGCCCACGTCGTCCCCGGCGGTGTCGACGAACGCTTCAGCCCGAACGCCGACCCCGAGCCGACGCGGCACGCGCTCGGCCTCACGCGCCCCTACGTCCTCACTGTCGCCAGCCGCACCGCCCGCAAGAACCTCGCCGTCCTCGAACCCGTCGCCCGCGAACTGGCCTCCGACGGGATCGAGCTCGTCGCCGCCGGCGGCGACCGGCCGCAGTTCCGTGCCCCCGCCGACGACGGCGCCCGAGCGCTCGGCCACGTCGACGACGCGCTCCTGCCCGGCCTCTACGCGGGCGCCCAGGCCTTCGTCCTGCCGAGCCTCTATGAGGGCTTCGGTCTGCCGTGCATCGAAGCGATGGCCTGTGGCACCCCGGTCGTCGCCGCCGATGCCACCGCTCTGCCCGAGACGTGCGGCGATGGGGCGCTACTCGTCGATCCCACCGATCCGCAGGCGATCACCGCCGCGCTGCGCCAGGCGATCGCCGACCCGCAGGCCAAGCGCGAGCAGGGTCTCGCGCGCGCCGCGCAATTCAGCTGGGAGCGCACCGCCGCGGCCGTCGACGCTCTCCTTGATTGCGGCTCAGACGGCTGAGAAGTGCACAACGCCGTCGTCGCCGGACTCCTCGCGCGCCCGCCCCGCGGCGACGAGGATGTCGGTGTGGCCGAGCACCTCGCACAACGTCAGGTAGGACTGCTGCATGGCGATCTCGCCGCCCCACAGCTCGCGCGCGATCGCGGGCGCGGTATACGGGCGCTGCGTCAGCAGTCCGTGGATCTTCTCCCCGCGGCGATCCTGGCTGGCGAGACGCCGGTCGATCAGCGCGCGATGGTCGTCGATCTCGTCGCCGTGACCGCCCAGCGCCACCGACACCTCCATCGCCCGCGTCGCCCGCAGCGCCTCGCGATACATGATCAGCGTCTTCGGCCGGTCCTCCGGCTCGCCGCCTTCCAACGGCCGCGAGATGATCGGGTTCGACGACACGGTCTTGAGCAGGTGGTCGCCGACGATCAGCTCGCCGGAGCTCTCGTCGTGGAACAGCGTGTCCGACGGCGAATGCCCGGGACGATGGTGCACACGCCACGTGCGGCCGGCGAACGGCACCTCGTCGCCGGTCGTGACCGGTCGCGTCACGACGAGCGGCTCACCCCAGCTGAAATAGCGGCTGCTCGTCGAACGCAGCCCCGAGCGCGTGTCCGACTCGATCCCGTGCCGAGCCATGATCGCCGTCGAATAGGCATCGTCGGCGTCGGCGCCGGACGGGAAGCCGGCCAACCACGGGGCGAGGCGATCCAGGGCGACGACCTCGGCGCCCGAGCGCCGCACGATCGTCGCCGCCAGGCCCATGTGATCGAGATGCTGGTGGGTGATCACCACACGCTGGAGGTCCTCGATCCGGCGACCGTGGGCCGCCAGCGCGGCCTCGAGGGCAGCCAGCGACTCGTCGGATCGCGGCCCGCAGTCGACGAGCGTCAGCGGGTCGTCCTCGACGAGGTAGCCGTTGACGCTCCCGATCCGAAAGCCGGTCGCGATGTCGAGGCGATGGATCACGGAGCGGACCGGATCAACGCCAGCAGCTCGTCGCGCTTGGCCTCCATGTCGGCGTAGGAGACGAGCGACTCCATGCACAGGCGCAGCAGCGGCTCCGTGTTCGACGAGCGGACGTTGAAGTGCCAGTCGTCGTAGTCGACGCTGATCCCGTCGATGTGCGAGATCCGACCGTCCGAGTAGCGCTCCGCAAGCTCGGTCATCTTCGCGGGAGCGTCGGCGACCTCGGAGTTGATCTCGCCCGAGATGAAGTAGGTCGAGCGGTACTCGCCGACGAGCTCGCTCAGGGTGCGGCCCTCGGTCGAGAGCTTCTCGAGCATCAGCAGCGCCGGGATCGTCCCGGAGTCGGCGTTGTAGAAGTCGTGGAAGTAGTAGTGCCCGGAGACCTCGCCGCCGAAGATCGCGCCCTCGTCGCGCATCCGCGTCTTGAAGAACGCGTGGCCGACGCGGTTGATGAACGCCTGGCCGCCCGCCCGCGTCACCGTGTCGGCGACCGCCCGCGACGCGCGCACGTCGTAGAGGATCGAGGCGCCCGGGCGCTTGGCCAGCAGCGACTCGGCGAGGATCGCGGTCATGAAGTCGCCGTCGACGAACTCGCCCTGATCGTCGATGAAGAAGCAGCGGTCGCCGTCGCCGTCCCACGCGATTCCCAGATCGGCGCCGGTCTCGCGGACCTTGTCGATGATGAACTTGCGGTTCTCGGGCAGCAGCGGATTCGGTTCGTGATCGGGGAAGTTGCCGTCGGGCGTCCAGTACGTCGTGACGAGATCGACGCCGAGGCGATCGAGCAGCGGGCCGACCATCGGCCCGGCCATCCCGTTGCCGCCGTCGACGACGACCTTGAGCTCGCGACTCACAGCTGAGGCGTCGATCAGCGCCAGCGCGGCGGCCTGGAAGTCCGCGTAGAGGTCGACCGTCTCGACGCTGCCGCCGCCCGGCGCCGCGCCGGGCGCGTCGCCGAGGACGAGATCACGCACGTCTCCAATCCCGCTGTCGCCCGACAGCGCGATCGCGCCCTCGCGCACGAGCTTGGCGCCCGTGTACGCCTTGGGGTTGTGCGACGCCGTGCACATCAACCCGCCGTCGAGCTCGTACGAGCCGACGAGCCAGTAGAGCATCTCCGAGCCCACCTGGCCGGCGTCGACGACGTGGGCGCCCTCGCTGACCATGCCGTCGCGGTAGCGCCCGGCCAGCTCCGGGGCCTGCAGGCGCATGTCGCGCCCGAGCCCGAGGCGACAATCGGCGACCGCCTTGCCCGACAGCGAGCCGATCACCCGCGCGAACGCACGGCCGATCTGCTCGGCCAGATCGCCGTCGATCTGCTCACCGACCAACCCGCGAATGTCATAGGCCTTGAAGATGGTCGGGTCGACGGGCATGGGCGGGACTCTACGAAGCCTGGGGTGCGCACCACCGTCTCCTAGACTGCGTACTCATGTCCGGACATTCGAAATGGGCGTCGATCAAGCACAAGAAGGCGATCGTCGACTCGCGGCGCGGAAAGCTGTTCACGAAGCTGTCGCGCGCGATCACGACGGCGGCCAAGGAGGGTGGGGGCGACGTCGACGCAAACGCGTCGCTTGCGCTGGCCGTCCAGAAGGCCCGCGATGCCTCGATGCCCAAGGACAACATCGAGCGCGCCATCGACCGCGGCACCGGCGCCGGAGCCGACGCGGCGAGCTACGAGGCCGTCCTCTACGAGGGCTACGGGCCGGGCGGGATCGCGGTCCTCGTCGATGCGCTGACCGACAATCGCAACCGCACGAGTGCCGACCTGCGCCATGCGTTCACCAAGCACGGGGGCAGCCTCGGCGAGCCGGGGTCCGTCTCCTACCTGTTCGAGAAGCGCGGTGTCGTCGTCATCGACGCGTCGAAGTACAACGAGGACGACATGCTGCCGGCGATCGAGGCCGGCGCGCTGGACATCGGCCTCGATGAGGACGTGCTCGAGGTGATCACCGAGCCGACCGACCTGCCCGCCGTGCGCGCGGCGCTGACCGAGGCTGGGATCGAGATCCAGAGCGCCGACGTCACCCAGCGCCCGACGACGACGGTGATGCTCGACGAGGACGGCGCGAACAAGCTGATGCGCCTGATCGACGCGCTCGAGGACTACGACGACGTCAACGAGGTCTTCGCCAACTTCGACGTCGATGCCGACGTGCTGCAACGGGTCGCGGGCTGAGTGTCCAAGACCGCGGGCCGCACCCGCCTCAACGCGCCCGAGCGCCGCACCGCGATCCTCGATGCGGCCCAGAGCGTGTTCGGCCAGCGCGGTTACCACGGCACGTCGATCGACGACGTCGCCCAGGCCGCCGGCATCTCCAAGGGGCTGATCTACGAGCACTTCGACTCCAAGCGCGAGCTCCACGCCGAGCTCGTCGCCGTGCACGCCGGCGAGCTGTTCCGCCGCCTGCAGGCCAACGCCAATGCGGGCACCGCGGGTGAGGCGCGGATGCGTGCCGGCGTCGACATCTTCTTCGCCTTCGTCGAGGAGAACCCCGAGGCGTGGCGCGTCCTGTTCCGCGACGCGGCCGACGAGGAGATCGCCGACATCACCGCGGGCGTCCAGGCCCAGGCCCTGAACCTGATGGTCGCACTGAGCCACGCCGATCCGCAGGCGCCGGCGCTGCAGCCGGGGGAGACCCCCGAGGAGCACGAGCGCTCGGTCGAGCAGTTCTCGCAGCTGCTCTCGGGCGCGGTTCAGGCGCTGGCCAACTGGTGGTATGACCATCCCGACGTCTCGCGCGACGAGCTCGTCGACCGCGTCATGCAGTTCGCGTGGCTCGGCCTCGAGCGCCAGCACGGCCCGCGCCCCAGCCCGTCCTGACGGCAGGCGTCCGGGTCGCGCCGGAGAATCACGGACCGTGAAGGTTCTTGGCATCGATCCCGGCCTCGCCTCGACGGGCTACGGCGTCGTCGTGCGACGCGGCGGTCGACTCGCTGCGCTCGACGGCGGCGTGATCGAAACGCGCCCAAGTCAGGCGCCCGAGCAGCGCCTGGCCGCGATCCATCTGCGCGTCTGCGAGCTGCTCGACGAGCACGAGGTCGAGTGCGTCGCGCTCGAGCAGATCTATTTCGGCCAGAACACGCAATCCGCGTTCGCCGTCGGCCAGGCCCGCGGGGTCGTTGTCCTCGCCGCCGGCCAGCGCTCACTGCGGTGCTCGGACTACACGCCCCAGCAGGTCAAGTCCGCGGTCTGCGGCAACGGGCGCGCCGACAAGGAGCAGGTCGCGCGCATGGTCCAGGCGCTGCTCGGCCTGACCGAGCCACCGACGCCCGACCACGCCGCCGACGCGCTCGCCGTGGCGATCTGCCATGCCAACCACGCCCCGCACCGCGCGCTGCTGGCCGCCGCCGGATGATCGCCCTGGTTGCCGGAGACGTCGCGGTGCGCCGCGGCGACCATGTGGTCATCGAGACGGCGTCCGGTGTCGGCTACCGCCTCGCGGTCAGCGCCGAGACGCTGCGCCACGTCCCGGCCGTCGGCTCGGCGATCTCGCTGCACACCCACCTGATCGTCCGCGACGATGCGCTCCAGCTCTACGGCTTCGCCACCGAGGAGGAGCGCGACCTGTTCCTGCTGCTGATCGGCGTGCAGAGCGTCGGCCCGAAGGTCGCCCAGGCCGTCCTCAGCGGCGGGCCGCCGCGCGAGCTGCTGCGGGCGCTCGCGGCCGGCGACGCCGCTCGCTTCCAGGCCGTCCCGGGGATCGGCAAGCGCACGGCCGAGCGGATCATCGTCGAGCTGCGCGAGAAGGCCGGCGTCCCGGGCCACGACGACGACGGGCCGATCGTCGTACGCCGCGCCGACGACCCGCGCACGATCGCCCGCGACGGGCTGCTCGAGCTCGGCTACGACCCCGCCGAGGCCGACTCGCTGCTGCGCGAGGCGACGGGCGACACACCCGAGGAGCTGCTCGCGGCGGCGCTGCGCGAGGCACGGCGCTAGATGACCGAGTCCGCGCGCATCCAGTCGCCCCACGTGCTCGACGACGACGAGCTCGACCGCTCGCTGCGCCCGCGGCGCCTGCAGGACTTCGTCGGCCAGCCCGCGCTCAAGGCCCAGCTCTCGATCTCGCTCGAGGCCGCGAGCGCGCGCGGCGACGCGCTGGACCACGTGCTGCTCGCCGGCCCGCCGGGCCTGGGCAAGACGTCGCTGGCTCAGATTCTCGCCACTGAGCTCGGCGTCCCGTTCGTCATGACCGCGGGGCCTGCGCTGGAGCGCAAGGGCGATGTCGCCGCCTACCTGACCGCGCTCGAGCCGCGCTCGATCTTCTTCGTCGACGAGATCCATCGCCTGCCGCGCGCGCTCGAGGAGACGTTCTACCCGGCGATGGAGGACGGCCGCCTGCCGATCACCGTCGGCCAGGGGGCGGGCGCTCGCGTTGTGACGCTCGAGCTGCCGCCGTTCACGCTGATCGGCGCGACGACCCGCGCCGGCCTTCTGACAACGCCGCTGCGCGACCGCTTCGGCATCCAGCATCGCCTCGACTCCTACGAGGTCTCCGAGCTGACCGAGATCGTCCTGCGCAGCGCGGCGATCCTCGAGGTGTCGATCGAGCCCGCGGGGGCGGCGGCAATCGCCGCCCGCTCGCGCGGAACCCCGCGTGTCGCCAACCGGCTGCTCAAGCGCGTGCGCGACTTCGCGGAGGTCCGCGCCGCCGGTGTCGTCACCGCGCAGGCCGCAGGCGACGCGCTGGATCTGCTCGAGGTCGACCACCTCGGCCTCGACCGTCTCGACCGCGCGATCCTTGGCGCCGTCTGCACCAAGTTCGCCGGCGGCCCGGTCGGCCTCTCGACGCTCGCGGTGACGGTCGGCGAGGAGCAGGACACGATCGAGGACGTCTACGAGCCCTACCTGCTCCAGCAGGGGATGCTCAAGCGCACGCCGCGGGGACGGATGGCGACCGCGCTGGCCTTCGCGCATCTCGGCCTCGAGCCGCCCAGCGGCGCTGACGCGCTGTTCTAGCGAGCGGGGCAGGGCCGGCGGGACGCCGGCAGGTGGATCACGTGATGCACGTTGATGTCATACCCCGTGGGTGCGTGCATGAGCTTCACGCGGTGCCCGTTGACCGTCAACACGACGCTCTCACGCGTGATGTTCACACGGATGTGGCGGCCGGTGAACGTACGGGGCTTCGAGAGCGTGCCGTGGAAGAGGACCCTCCCGCGACCGTCGTCGACGCACACGAAGCCCGCCGTGGCCGGGCTCAGGAGGACGGCGACGCCGTTGTTGGCGGGCGTGGGTGTCGTCGCCGTCGCGGTGGCGGTCTTCGCCGGCGCCGGCGTCGACTTCGTGGCCGTCGTCCCGGCTGGCAGGTCGTGCTCGGCCGTCGTCCCGTTCCCGGTCTGCCCGGCGATCACGCTGACCAGAGCGATCACGCCGGCGATCACCGCGGCGCCGAGACCGAGGCGCTGGGCCGGCGACCACATGCGCTTGGAGCCACCCGGCGGCGTGATCCGCACACGCTCGGTCGCCGGCGTGGTCAGCAGGTCCGGGGTGACCGACGCCCCAGCCATCGTCAGCGCCGCGATGACGCGCTCCCGCGCGGCCGGCGTGGCCTGCGGCTCGTCGAACGCGGCGAGCAGCTGGGCGACCGTCGGCTCGCGATCGCCGGCCGGGCCGGTCGCTGCCGCGCGCACGATGCGATCGGCGACATCGAGGTCGGAGACTGGGACCGGGCCGTCGGGCATGGCGGTCGAGGATGCCAGTTCGCTGCCGACCGGGGTGCATGGACCGGGCCACGATCTAAGCTACTCAGGCTCATGGCGCACCTGTTCATCTGTCCCAACTGTGGACACCGAAGTGCCGCGACCGATCGCACGGCGGGCTTTCGGCGTGAGGCGCGCGGCTGCGACCAGTGCGGCTTCGGCTTTCTGTTCGAGCTGCTCGACGACTACTACCCGGCGCCCGATGCCGCGTTCTTCGTCTCCGATCAGCACGGCAACCTGATCGGTGTGGGGCGCGGGGCCAAGGAGCTCACGGGCCTCGACACCGAGCGCGTGATCGGCCGCCCGGTCCGCGACGTGCTCGGCCTGAGCTTCGACGACGGCGAGGACCACGTCGGCACGGTCCTCGAGTGGGGCGTGCGCGCGCTGAATAAGACCGTGCAGGTTCATGCCGAGGGCGATCTGCCCGCTCGTGCGACGGCCGATCTGTTTCCGGCCTACGATGACGACGGGGGCATGCTGCTCGTGCTCACCCCCGCGAAGTAGTCTGGCCCGCTGCCGTGGCCCACCGCCGATGACCTCCCGCCGACGCAACTTCCTCGTTCTGCTCCTGGTCGCGGGTCTGTTCGCGGGCTCGCTGGTCGTCATCTTCAGCCAGCCGACGCGCCAGGGGCTCGACCTCAAGGGCGGCGTCTCGTTGATCTACGAGGCCAAGGCGACCAAGCAGTCGGCGCTGACGCCGGACGCGATCGGTCACACGCTGGACATCATGCGCAGCCGCGTCGACCAGCTCGGCGTCTCCGAGCCGGAGATCCAGCGCCTGGGCTCCAATCAGATCGCGGTCGGGCTGCCGAGCGTGACGAACCTCCGGCGCGCCGAGCAGCAGGTCGGCAAGGTCGCGCAGATGTACTTCTACGACTGGGAGGCCAACCTCCTCTACCCGCCGGATCTCAAGGCGAAGCCCGAGCAGGCCGACAGCGGCGCCGGGAGCGGTGGCAGTTCCGCCGCGCTATCGCAGTACGCGGCGGTCAAGCTCGCCTCGACGCGCAAGGCGATGCCTGGGCCGAACACGACCCACAACGGCCAGTGGTACGGCGTCGACGACAAGCAGCAGCACGTCATCTGCGGCCCCGACGACACCAAGGCTGACGCGATCGCCGATTGCGCTGCGCAGCTCAAGCTGCCCAAGAACGCCAAGTACACCGTCACGCGCTACTACGAGATCAAGGAGGGCACGGTCCTCGTCCAGGCCGCGCCGGCCACCGACAAGGCCGCCCCGCCGGACGCGTTCTTCATCCTCAACGACGACCCCGCGATCGCGGGCAAGGACGTCAAGGATCCCCAGCAGAACTTCGTCAACGGCAACGGCGAGCCGAACGTCACGTTCAACTTCTCGGGCAAGGCCAACGGGATCTGGCAGAAGGTCACGAGCCAGATCGCCCACCGCGCCGCCGCGAACGTGCAGTGCGCGCTGGCGGCCAAGGACTCGCCCACGTTCCAGAGCTGCGTCCAGCACTTCGCGGTCGTCCTCGACGGCCAGCTGATCACCGTCCCGTTCATCGACTACAAGGACAACCCCAACGGGATCGACTCGTCGGTCAACGGCTCGGAGATCAGCGGCAGCTTCACGATCAGCTCGGCGCAGAACCTGGCCAACCTGCTCAAGTCGGGCGCGCTGCCGCTGAAGCTCACGCAGATCTCGGCCTCGCTCGTCTCGGCGACGCTCGGCAAGCAGGCGCTCAACCAGGGCCTGATCGCCGGCGCGGTCGGCTTCCTGATCGTCGCGCTGTTCCTGCTCATCTTCTACCGCGTCCTGGGCTTGATCGCGGTCGCGGCGCTTGTCGTCTACTCGGTCTACTTCTTTGCGCTGATCAAGCTGATCCCGATCACGCTGACGCTGCCGGGGATCGCCGGCCTGATCCTGACGATCGGGGTGGCCGCCGACGCGAACATCGTCATATTCGAGCGAATAAAGGAAGAGATCCGGGGCGGCAAGTCGATTGCCGCCGGTATCACCGCGGGCTACAAGCGCGGCATCGCGGCGATCGCCGACGCGAACTTCGTCACCTTCATCACCGCGTTCGTCCTGTTCGTGCTCGCCACTGCGGGAGTCAAGGGCTTCGCGCTCGTCCTCGGTATCGGCACACTCGTCTCGCTCTTCACCGCGGTGCTCGCCACGCAGGCCGTGCTCGGCACGCTCGGCCAGTCGCGGGTCCTGTCCTCGCCGATGGCGCTCGGCGCCGGCGAGAAGAAGCGCAGCTGGACGTTCGACTTCATGGGCGCGTCGCGCTGGTTCTTCTCGCTCTCGGGCGTGATCCTGCTCATCGGCGCACTGGCGATCGGCGGCAAGGGCCTGAACTTCGGCATCGACTTCGAGTCCGGCACCCGCATCCAGGCCGGCTTCGTCAAGCCCGCGACCGAGTCCAAGGTGCGCGAGGTCATGAGCAGCAACGGGCTCGCCGACGCCGAGATCCAGAAGGTCACCGGCAACAAGGCGCTGGGCGCCAACGCGTTTCAGATCTCGACCAGGTTCCTCAGCCAGTCCAAGCAGGACAAGGTCAACACCGACCTCAAGAACAAGTTCGGTATCCGCACGCAGCAGGTGCAGTCGGTCGGCCCGACGTTCGGCAAGACCGTGGCCAACAGCGCCATCACCGCGATCATCGTCTCGCTGTTGGTGATCTCGGTCTACATCGCGCTGCGCTTCGAGTGGAAGTACGCGGTACCGGTGCTGATCGCGTTGATGCACGACCTGCTGATCACGGCGGGCGTCTACTCGCTCACGGGCCGGGAGGTGACAACGTCGACGGTCGCGGCGCTCCTGACCATCTTGGGGTACTCGCTCTACGACACGATCATCGTCTTCGACCGTGTGCGTGAGAACGTGCCGCGGATGCCGCGCGCGGCGTTCTCGCAGATCGTCAACCGATCCATGAGCGAGGTCCTGACCCGTTCTCTGGCGACGACGTTCTGCACCCTGCTTCCGGTGCTGGCGCTGCTGCTGTTCGGCGGCGACACGCTCAAGGACTTCGCCTTCGCGCTGCTCGTCGGCGTGACCTCGGGCGCCTACTCGTCGATCTTCATCGCCTCGCCGGTCCTCGACCATTGGAAGGAGCGCGAGCCCGCCTACCGGCGTCGCCGCGCTCGCGCGATGGCCGAGAACGGCGGCGTCCTGCCGCCCTACGCCATCGCCGGCGACGGGGCACCGGTCGACGTCGCGCCGGCGCCGCGCAAGAAGTCACGCTCGATCCTCGCGCCCGAGACAGCGGGCAACGTCGTCGGCGCGACCGAGTTCGCCGAGCTCGTGCGCGACATCCAGCCGTCGGTCGCCACGCACGACGAGTCGGCCGACCTCGAGCCCGAGGACCTCGTGCTCAAGGACGACAAGAAGCCCAAGCAACGCAAGCCGCGCAACAACCGGCACGGGAGGCCTCGCTGATGGGCGCGCTCGGATGGACCATGATGGGCCTGGCCCTGTGGCATTTCGCGATCTGGCTTCCGGATCGCTTCTGGGGCGGGATCGTCGGGGCGTTCCTCGGCGCGGTCTTCGGGGCGTTGCTGTTCGGCCTCGCGGTCAACGGCGGCACGGTTCCGGGCCAGCACGACACGACGATCAAGACCGTGCTCGAAGCGGTCCCCGGCGCGCTGATCGGCATGGGGCTCGTCTACGCCGAGGGCATGCGCCGCGAGCGCGCCAAGCGCCCCGCGCCGTCACCCAGCGGTCTGTAGACCGGCCGCCCAGCGCTCGAGTTCGACGACATGCGCGTCGAGCAGGCCGGTCGCCGGCTGCGTCGCGATGAACAGGCTGGGCCCGGCGCGGTGCGCCGACCAGCGATCACACGACTCGTCGTGGCCATCGTCGACCCAGGCGAGCGGCCGGCGCTCGCCGGCGTACGCCTCGATCGCGTCGAGCTTCCAGTGGCGCCCCGGCGCGGCCGGGTCCTGGCCGAAGACGATGTGCGGCCAGCCGCTGGGCAGGCCCAGGAGGTAGGGGAGGTTCATGTCGGCGCGGTCCTCCCAGCCGGAGCACCAGACCGGGTCGAACGTCTCGGCAAGCCGCAAGACCCGCTCCGCCGCGCCGGTCGACAGGTAGTGCGGGTGGCCGTCGACCAGGCAGCGCACGCCGGGCGGCGGGTTCAGCGGGTCGGGGAAGCCGAAGAGCGAGATGACGCCGTCGATGTCGAGGAGCAGAAGCGGACGCATGGCGGGGCGGGAGCGTAGAGGCGGGCTCCGAACTGCGACGGCGAGGGAGTGGGGGAAGGGAGGCTGGTGCGTCCGTTCGGGGCAGAGACCTGCGTGCGTGCGACGCTACCGGCGAATAGCGCAGGTAGCGTCGCACTCAACTCGGCCTGGCGCCTTCCCTCGGTGCGCTGTTCGCAATGCCACCGCCACCGTTCCGTCCGCCCCGCCACGCATGCTCGCCCCTGTGGACGCGCGCCTCGAGATCACCCCCTGCCCACCTGTGGCCGTGCTCGCGCTCGAGCGGGCGCTCGGCTGTAGCTCGGCGCTGGCCCAGATTCTCGTCCGGCGCGGGCTCGCCGATCCGCAGGAGGCACGCGCGTTCCTGGCCTGTGCCGACGAGCACGATCCGTCGCTCTTCAAGGGGATCGACGAGGCGACCGCGCTCATCCACCGCCACATCGAGGCGAAGACCAGGATCACCGTTCACGGCGACTACGATGTCGACGGCGTCGCGTCGACGGCGATCCTCGTGCGGGCGCTCAGCAGCCTCGGCGCCGACGTCGACTTCTACCTGCCCAGCCGCTCGGAGGACGGCTACGGCCTGTCGGAGAAGACGATCCGTCGTCTCCAGGCTCGCGGAACCAAGCTGCTTGTGACGACCGACTGCGGGATCACCGCGGTCGACGAGGTCGCCCAGGCGCGCGCGGCCGGCATCGACGTCGTCGTCACCGACCATCACACGCCGCGCTCCGACGGGCGGCTGCCCGACGCCCCGATCGTCCATCCCTCCGTCGGTGGTTACCCGTGTCCCGACCTGTGCGCCGGCGGTGTCGCCTACAAGCTCGCGCTCGCGCTCGGAGCGCCCACGGCCGAGGAGGACCTCGATCTCGTCGCGCTGGCGACGATCGCCGACTGCGTCCCGCTGCGCGGGGAGAATCGCCGGCTTGTCCGCGCCGGCCTCGTCGCTCTGCGCTCCACCCGCAAGGCCGGCCTGCGCGCCCTGATGGAGGTCGCGGCGGTCGAGCCGAGCACGGTCGACGCCCGCGCGATCGGCTTCCGCCTGGCGCCGCGGATCAACGCCGCCGGGCGCCTGCATCGCGCCGACGCCGGACTCGAGTTGCTGCTCACGACCGATCGAGAGCGCGCCGACGAGATCGCGCCCGAGCTCGACGCGGCCAACGCCGAGCGCCGCTACATCGAGGAACGCATCCGCTTCGAGGCCGAGGCGCAGGTCGCCCAGATGGGCGAGCGCCCCGCGTACGTCCTCGCCGGCGCGGGCTGGCATCCGGGCGTGATCGGCATCGTCGCGTCGCGGATCGCCGAGCGTCACTGCCGTCCCGCGGTCCTGATCGCGCTCCCGGGAGGGGACGCTCCGGGGACCGCATCGGGCCGTTCGATCCCCGCCTTCGACCTGCTCGGCGGTCTCGACGCCTGCGCGTCGCACCTGATGCGCCACGGCGGCCACCGTGCCGCCGCCGGGGCGACCATCGCCCCCGGCCAGATCGATGCGTTCCGCGACGCGTTCGAAGCCCACGCGGCCGCGGTGCTCAGGCCCGAGGATCTCGTCGAGGTCGAGCGTGTCGACGCGCTCGTCGGCGGCGGCGAGCTCGGTCTCGCGCTCGCCGAGGAGCTCGAGCGCCTGGCGCCGTTCGGCAACGCCAACCCTGAGGTCTCGCTGCTCGTCAGCGCGGCGCGGCTCGTCGACGCGCGGCCGATGGGGGAGGGCAAGCACGTGCGCTTCACCGTCGAGTCCGGCGAGTCGCGCGCGAGCGCCGTCGCGTTCGGCACCCCGCGGCTGCCGCCCGGCGCTGAGGACGGCCTCGACGCGACGTTCCGCCTCGAGCTCAACGAGTGGCGCGGAGCCGTCCAGCCACGGCTCGTGCTGCGCACCGCGCTGGCGCCGCGCGGTGGGCCGATCGCCCTGATCGGCGAACCCGAGTCCGCGGCCGACCGCCTGATCGCCGAGCTCGACGCCGACCTCGCGCCGCAGATGCTGCCGGTCATCTCGATGGGAGATGAGATCGTCGACCGCCGCGGGAATGGCCTCGCCGGGACGCTCGCCGCCGTCGTCGCCTCGGGCGCGCCGGTGCTGGCGATCGGCGCCGACGCCAAGCGCTGGGCGGTCGGGATGGCCGGCCGTCTCGGCGGCTTCTCGGTGACCTCGTGGGCGGCGCTGGCCCGCGACCCGGCGCTCGCCACCGGCTTCGCCCATCTCGTCGCGCTGGACCCGCCGCCGACCGCCGCCGACGAGGCGGTGCTGCGCGTCTGTGCCACTGGCCGGATGGCCCATCTGGCCTGGGGCTCCGCCGAGGTACCCTTTGCTGTCCATGTGCACGAGCACGCCTACGATCTCCGCGAGCCGTTGCGCGGCCTGTACCGGGCGCTGCGAGCCGATCCGGGCGCGGCGCTCGTCGACGATCCCGCGCGCGCCGGGCGTCTGCTGCGGATCCTCGATGAGTTGGCGCTGGTCGAGCTCGATCGCGAGACGCTGCGAGCGACGGTCGTCGAGGACCCACCGCGGACCGATCTGGAGCAGTCCGATGCGTTTCGCGCCTACGCGCGCCGCCTCGAGGAAGGCCGCCAATGGCTGACCAGCTCGACCCGCCAGGCGGCATAGGCGCGGGCAACGACGCCCGCGCGGCCGGCCGGCCGCCGCGCCCGTCGGCCATGAACCGCGCGCCCGTCGGTCTCGCCGAGCGCCCGGCGGTCGAGCCGAAGGACATCGGCGCGACCGCCGATCTGACCGAGACCGAGCGCCGCCTGCTCGCCGATGTCTTCGCGATCGTCGAGGAGCACGCCGGCGACGCCGCGGTGCGCATCCGCCGCGAGCCGGTCCACGACGCGTTCGTCTTCGCCTGCGAACACCACGCCGACCAGCGGCGCAAGTCGGGCGAGGAGTTCATCGTCCATCCCGTCGGCGTGGCGAAGATCTGCGCCGGCATGCGCCTCGACACCGAGACGATCGTCGCGGCGCTGCTGCACGACACCGTCGAGGACACGAGCGCGTCACTCGACGAGGTCCGCGAGCGCTTCGGCGACGAGGTCGCCGGCCTCGTCGACGGGGTGACGAAACTGACCGGGATCACCTTCCAGTCGCGCGACGAGGCCCAGGCCGAGAACTACCGCAAGATGATGGTCGCGATGGCCACGGACATCCGGGTCATCCTGATCAAGCTCGCCGATCGCCTGCACAACATGCGCACGATCGAGGCGATGCCCAAGCAGAAGCAGATCGACAAGGCCAAGGAGACCCTGGAGATCTACGCGCCGATCGCCCACCGCCTGGGCATCCACGCGATCAAGTGGGAGCTCGAGGACCTCGCATTCGCCTCGCTGCACCCGCGTAAGTACCAGGAGATCAAGGGGATGGTCAACCAGCAGCGCGACGAGCGCGAGGTCTACGTCGCCCAGGCCGGCGACTACCTGCTCTCCGAGCTGCGGTCGCTGGGGATCGAGGCGCAGATCTCCGGGCGCGCCAAGCACTTCTACTCGATCTATTCGAAGATGACCAAGCGCGGTCGCGAGTTCAACGAGATCTACGACCTGACCGCGATGCGGGTCATCGTCGACTCGGTCAAAGACTGCTACGGGGCGGTCGGCGTCGTGCACTCGCTGTGGAAGCCGCTGCCCGGGCGCTTCAAGGACTTCATCGCGATGCCCAAGTTCAACATGTACCAGTCGCTGCACACGACGGTGATCGGGCCCGAGGGGCGGCCGCTGGAGATCCAGATCCGCACCCGCGACATGCACGACATGGCCGAGTTCGGCGTCGCTGCGCACTGGATCTACAAGCAGGACCCGGGCGCGACCCAGAACGCCGCTCAGGACGGCGACGCCAAACTCCACTGGCTGCGCTCGATGATCGACTGGCAGCACGACCTCAACGACCCGGCCGAGTTCATGGAGACGCTGAAGGTCGACCTGTTCGATGAGGAGGTCTTCGTCTTCACGCCCAAGGGTGAGGTCAAGTCGCTGGCCGCCGGAGCGACGCCGCTCGATTTCGCCTACGAGGTCCACACCGAGATCGGCCATCGCTGCGTCGGGGCGAAGGTCAACGGCAAGATGGTCCCGCTCAGCTACGAGCTCAAGAGCGGGGACATCGTCGAGGTCCTGACCGCCAACCGCGACCGTGGTCCCTCGCGCGACTGGCTGGCGCTGGTCAAGACGACGCGGGCACGCAACAAGATCAAGCAGTGGTTCAAGCAGGAGTCGCGCCAGGACACCGAGCACACCGGCCGTACCGTTCTTCAGGAGGCGCTGAACAAGGCGGGTCTGCCGGCCCAGAGGATCACCGGCTCGCCGCTGCTCGCCGACGTGATCCGCGAGATGGGCTTCCGCAAGGCCGACGACTTCTATATCGCGCTCGGCGGGGCGAAGATCTCGACCAAGACGGTTGTCAACAAGATCCTGCAACGCCTCAAGCAGGGCGAGACGACCGAGACCGACGAGACGGTGGCCGACCAGCTCGTCTCGACGCGCCGCGCCAGCCGCCAGCCGACCGGCACCTCGACGAGCTACGGGATCAAGGTCTCCGGCGTCGACGACGTGATGCTGCGGATGGCCAAGTGCTGTCGGCCCGTGCCCGGCGACCCGATCGTCGGCTACGTCTCGCTCGGCCGCGGGATCACGATCCACCGCGACGACTGCCCGAACACCGCGGCGCTGCGCAAGGACCCCGAGCGCTTCGTCTCGGTGCGCTGGGAGGGCGACCACGAGACCGCGTTCAAGGTCGAGCTTCAGGTCGACGGCTGGGACCGCCACCGCCTGCTCGAGGACCTCTCGCGCACATTCGCCGAGGCCGGGATCAACATCGTCGAGGCGCGCTGCGTCGTTTCCAAGCCGATGGTCCAGAACCGCTTCGTCGTCGAGGTCGCCGACACCCAGGTCCTCAAGGCGACGGTCGGGCGGCTCCGCAACATCGACGGCGTCTTCGACGCCTACCGCGTCACGCCCGGCGCCGGGTAGCGCCCGCCGCTACGAGATCACGCGTAGACGCCCGGGCTCGATCGAGAACCGGGCCTCGGTCGGCGCGCCGATGTAGTCGCCGTCGATCTGAAGGTCGATCGGCCGTCCGTCGGCGCTGGTCAGCACAAGCTCGTCGACATCGGTGAAGCCGGTGACGCCGCGGCTCTTGACCACGCGTGCCCGGCGCGACAGCAGGCGCCAGATGATCGACGGCATCAGCGTGGGAGTGGAGCGCTTCAGCAGCACGCCGGCCAGGGTCCCGGAGTCGAGCGCCGAGCCTTCGGCGACGTGGATCTCGCGACCCTTGAAGTACGTGTACGGATCGCCGTTCTGGATCAGCGCAGTCACGCCGGCGATGGCCGAGCCGTCGGGCAGGACGGCCTCGATCCGCGGCGGCTTGGCGACGTAGCGGCGGTTGAAGATGCTGAGCCCGCACCAGGCGAAGTAGTAGGGCCCGAAGCGGTGCTTCATCGATGGATGGAGCTCAACGCGCTCGACGACGCTCGCATCGAGCCCGTAGCCCGCGGAGAACGTGAACACGCGACCGTTGACCGACGCAAGGTCGACGGACCGCGGCTGCCAGTCGTCGGCGAGGCCGAGGAGGTGCTCGGTGGCGTCGACGATGTCGTTGGGGATCCCGAGCATCCGCGCGAAGACGTTGGTCGAGCCGCCGGGCAGGCAGGTCAGCGGCGTCGTCGACCCGGCGAGGCCGTTGGCGACCTCGTTCAGCGTGCCGTCGCCGCCGAACGCGACGACGACGTCGTAGCCCTCCTGTGCGGCCTCGCGGGCCAGCGCGGTGGCGTGATCGCGCGCCTTGGTGTCGATCGCCTCGACCTCGTAGCGACCCTGCAGCGCATAGACGACGAGGTTCTTCAGGCGGTCGGACACCGTCGTCGCGTAGGGGTTGACGACGACGAGCATCCGCTTGCGCGGCGCCGAGGACGGTGTGGCCGACATCTCGGCCAGCCGCTCGAGGGATTCCAGGGGCGTCATCGCAGAGCTACAGCCAGCCGCGCCGGCGGAAGAACACGATCATCGCGACCGCGATCACGAGCATCACGGCGCCGACTTCCCAGAAGCCGGCGATCGTGCCCTCGCCGGGCACCTTGACATTCATCCCGAAGATCCCGCTCAGCAGGGTCAGCGGCAGGAAGATCACGCTGAGCACGGTGAGGATCCGCAGGAGATCGTTGAGGCGGTGCGAGAGCACGGACTCGTTGGTCGATTCAAGGCCCTCGATCACCTCCTTGAAGTTCTCGAGCATGTCCCAGACGCGCTCGTTGGCGTCGTTGATGTCGTCGAAGTAGATGTCCAGGCCCTCGGGGATGTAGCGCTTGGTGCGCTCGAGGTCGCCGAGCGCGGCGCGCTGCGGGCGGACGATCTTGCGGAAGTTGATGATCTCCTGCTTGGCGTTGGACAGGTCGCGCACGACCTCGGCGTTGCGGTGGGAGAAGATCTCGTCCTCGAGGCGCTCGAGCTTGTTGCCGATCTTGCGCAGCATCGGAAACGACGAGTCCACGCAGTCGTCGACGATCCGGTAGAGCAGGTAGCCGGGGCCCTGGGAGAACAGCTGGTCGCGGCGCTCGGCCCGGTTGCGGCACTGCTCGAACAGGTACTCGACGGGCGGCAGCGCCTCGTTGGGCAGCGTGATCACATAGTCGGGGCCGACGAACACGTCGAGCTCGGCGGCGTTGAGCCGGCCGACCGACTTGTCGTAGGCGGGGAAGTGCAGGACGACGAACAGGTAGTCCTCGTACTCGTCGACCTTCGGGCGCTGGTTGCGCGAGAAGACGTCCTCGTAGTCGAGCGAGTGGAAGGCCGGGAAGTGCTCCTCGAGCCACGCGCGATCGATCGAGCGCGGCCGCTCGATGTTGATCCAGCGCACACCGTGCGCCTCGACGATCTCGACGCGCGGCGTCTCAGGCTCGGCGTGACCCGGGACGGCGATGCCGCGGGTACGAGCCGACCGGCGCAAGCGGGGCTTGGGCAGCGAGGGCATAGCTCGTACTCAGCGGGTCGTCGGTCGCGGGCATGAGGACAGTCATTGTACCGGTGCCGCCAGCGTTGATATCGTTTTCCCACCAGACATAGCTGGCACATCCAGAGGGGTGGAGGGACTGGCCCGACGAAACCCCGGCAACCTCCTCGCCAGACCACCACGGTGAGACGGCGAGGCACGGTGCCAATTCCTGTAGATGTGTGGCGTGGTCCCGTCTCTCTGACGACACCTCCGCCGCACGCAATTCGCGGAAGGGTTTCACCATGACGGCCAAGGAACTGAAGTGCAGAGAGTGCGGGGAGACCTACCCGCTTGACGCACGCTACATCTGCCAGAAGTGCTTCGGACCGGTCGAGGTCTCCTACGACCATTCGAGCCTCGGCACCGACGTCGCCGCGCTGCGCCGGCGCATCCAGTCGGGTCCCCAGAACATCTGGCGCTACGCCGACTTCCTGCCGGTCGACGCGCCTCCGGGCTCGTCGGGCCGGCTCTCGTCGCGCGTCGGCCTGCCGACCGGCTGCACGCCGCTCGTGCGCGCCGATCGCCTCGCCGAGGCGCTGGGCCTGGGGGAGGTCTGGGTCAAGAACGACACCGGCAACCCCACGCACTCGTTCAAGGATCGCGTCGTCTCGGTCGCCGCCGCACGGGCGCGTGAGCTCGGCTTCGAGGTCCTGGCCTGCGCCTCGACCGGCAACCTGGCCAACGCGGTCGCCGCGCACTCGGCGGCGCTCGGCCTTGAGTCGTACGTGTTCATCCCCGACGACCTCGAGGAGCAGAAGGTCCTGGCCACCGGGGTCTACGGCACCAACCTGGTCAAGGTCCGCGGCAACTACGACGACGTCAACCGGCTGTGCACCGAGCTCAGCGGCGAGAAGGAGGGCTGGGCGTTCGTCAACGTCAACCTGCGCCCGTACTACGCCGAAGGCTCCAAGACGCTGGCCTACGAGATCATCGAGCAGCTCGGCTGGGAGTTGCCCGATCGGATCGTCGCCCCGATCGCCTCGGGCTCGCTGTTCACCAAACTCGCCAAGGGCATCGAGGAGTGGCAGAAGCTCGGGCTGGTCTCGGGCGACATGCCGACGTTCAACGGCGCCCAGGCCTTGGGCTGCTCGCCGGTCGCCAAGGCATTCGCCGACGGCGCCGACGTCTGCCGCCCGGTCAAGCCCGACACGATCGCCAAGTCGCTGGCGATCGGCAACCCGGCCGACGGCCCCTACGCCCTCGACCTCGCCCGCAAGACCAACGGCTCGATCGACTCGGTCACCGACGACGAGATCCGCGCGGGCATCGGCCTGCTGGCCAAGACGACCGGCATCTTTACCGAGACGGCCGGCGGCGTGACCACGGCGACGCTGGCCAAGCTCGCCGAGCGGGGCGCGATCGGACGCGACGAGCGCGTCGTGCTCGTCATCACCGGTGACGGCCTGAAGACGCTCGACGCGGTGCGCGGCAGCTTCGAGGCGTTCGAGATCGACCCGTCCTACGACGCGTTCGAGGAGCACGTCGCCACGGTGGTGGCGCACTGATGCCGGTCACGGTCAAACTGCCCACCCAGTTGCGCGATGCCGTCGGCGGCGTCTCGTCGCTGCAGGTCGAGGGCACCACGGTCGGTGAGGTGCTCGACTCGGTCTTCGCGGCGCACGGCGAGCTGCGCGAGCGGCTGTCCGACGATGACGGAGCGCTGCGGCGCTTCGTCAACGTCTACGTCAGCGGCGAGGACATCCGCTTCGGCGACGGCCTCGACACGGTCGTCGCCGACGGGGCGGAGGTCCAGATCCTGCCCGCCGTCGCCGGTGGCTGACGCCGGCTGAGAACCCGTACTCCTCGGCTCGGCGCCAGCGCTCCTGGGCCTGGGGTCAGCGCAACTCGGGAAGGATCACGATGCCCACGCGCTTGCGCGTGGAGCTTAGGGGCCGACGATGTGCCCATAAGCACACATTTTCTGTTCGGACAGAGGTCAACCGTGTCGTCGCGGCGAAGATCTCCCCCGATGATCACCGACGTTGTACGGGTGTTCCACTGCGACGACTCGTCGTCGTTCCGCGTGCTGGTCCGGGAGGTTCTGGCGGAACACGAAGACGTCGAGATCGTCGGCGAGGCAGGGGCTCCGGCGGAGGCGCTGGATCGCGTTGCCGATGCGTGCCCGGACGTCGTCCTGCTCGATCTGCTGCCGCCCGGCGCGGGCGAGGATCTCGTCGGCGCGATGGCCCGCCGGGTTCCCGACGCGCGCATCATCGTCTACTCCGGGTACCCGGAAACGGTCGCGCGGGAGCGCCATCCCGACGCGTGCGCATACCTCGAGAAGGCGGCGCCGTTCGAGCGGCTCTACGAGGCGATCCGCGACTCCGCGCCGGCCGCCGCCCGATAGCCTCGGGGCGTGGCACCGAGCCGCGACGCCTACCGCGCCAAGCGCGACTTCTCCAAGACCCCGGAGCCACGGGGCACGCCGGCCCGCCGTCGACCGAGGACCGCGCCGCTTCGGTTCGTCATCCAGGAGCATCACGCCACGCGGCTGCACTGGGACCTGCGCCTCGAGCGCGACGGCGCGCTCGCCTCGTGGGCGGTGCCGAACGGCCTGCCCGAGGAGCCGAAGGACAACCGCATCGCCGTTCGGACCGAGGATCACCCGCTCGAGTACCTGACGTTTGAGGCCGAGATCCCGGCCGGGGAGTACGGCGCCGGGACGATGACGATCTGGGACTCGGGCACCTACGAGCCGCTGAAGTGGGACCCGCGCAAGGTCGAGGTTGACCTGCACGGAGAGCGTGTCCAGGGCCGCTATGCGTTGTTCGCGATCGGCCGCGACGACGACGCCAACGAGTGGATGATCCACCGCATGGACGCCGCGCAGGACCCGGGGCGCCAGCCGATGCCCGACGCGATCCTGCCGATGCTCGCCCGCGCCGGGCCGCTGCCACGCGACCCGGCCACGGGCGCGCCGCACTGGGCGCATGAGATCAAGTGGGACGGGATGCGGGCGCTGGCGTTCTCGCAACCCGGACGGGTGCGCTTCCAGGCTCGCTCACTCGCCGACGTCACCGACTCCTATCCCGAGCTCGCCCGCCTCAACCGGGCGCTGAGCTCGCACAGCGCGGTGCTCGACGGCGAGATCGTCGCGTTCGACGATGAGGGCAAGCCGAGCTTCGAGGCGTTGCAGCGGCGGATGAACGTCGGCAGCGCGGCCCAGTCGCGACGCCTGTCCCGCGACCGGCCGGTGACGTACATGATCTTCGACCTGCTGTGGCTCGACGGTCACTCGGTGATGGATTTGACCTACGCGCAGCGCCGCGAGTTGCTCGCCGCGCTCGAGCTTGACGGCGAGCGCTGGCAGACCCCCGAACACGTCGTCGGCCACGGCGCGGAGATCCTCGCGGCGAGCGTCGAGCAGGGGCTCGAGGGCGTAGTGGCCAAACGCCTCGACAGCCGCTACTCACCCGGGCTGCGGACGCCCGCGTGGTTGAAGGTCAAGAACGTCCGCCGCCAGGATGTGGTCATTGCCGGTTGGATGCCAGGGAAGGGAAAGCGCCGTGACCGCGTCGGTGCCCTGCTCGCCGGCGTACGCGAGAACGGTGAGCTGCGCTACGCCGGGCGCGTCGGCACGGGGTTCACCGAGTCAGAGCTTGATTCGCTCTCCGCCCTCCTTGGGCCGCTCGAGCGCCCCAGCTCGCCGTTTGCGGGCGGTGGGCCGACGTTGCCGCGTGGCGCCGTGTTCACCGAGCCGCGACTGGTCTGCGAGGTCGAGTTCCTGGAGTGGACGGCCGACGGGGCGATGCGCGCACCGTCGTACAAGGGGCTGCGCGACGTCCCGTCGTCCGACGTCGAGGTCCTCGAGGCGACCGCAAAGGCGGCGCAGCTGCGTGTCGGTGGGCGCGAGCTGCGCCTCGCCAACCCCGACAAGGTCCTGTGGCCGCAGGCGGGCTTCACCAAGCGCGACCTGCTCGACTATCTCGTCGCGATCGCACCGGTGCTCCTGCCGCACCTCAGTCGTCGCCAGCTCACGCTCAAGCGCTATCCCAACGGCGTCGATGCGCAGTTCTTCTACGAGAAACGATGCCCGCGCCACCGCCCGGAGTGGGTGCAGACGGCCGAGGACTTCTGCACCGTCGAGGAGGTCGCGACGCTCGCGTGGCTGGCCAACCTCGCCGACATCGAGCTCCACACCTCGCTCGCGCGGATCGACGACCAGGGCCGGCCGACGGTCGTCGCATTCGACCTCGATCCCGGACCGGGAGCGACGATCGTGCACTGTGGCCGCGTCGCGCTGCTGATCGCCGGGATGCTCGACGGGCTCGGGCTGGCCTGCGTGGCCAAGACGTCGGGCTCCAAGGGGATGCAGGTCTACGTCCCGCTGAACTCGCCTGCGACCTACGAGCAGACCAAGGGGTTCGCCCACGCGGTCGCCGAGACGCTCGAGCAGGCCGAGCCGAAGCTCGTCGTCTCGCGGATGACGAAGTCGCTGCGCAAGGGGCGCGTGTTCGTCGACTGGAGCCAGAACGATGCCCACAAGACAACGGTCAACGTCTACTCGCCGCGGGCCATGGCGCGCCCGACGGTCTCGACGCCGGTCGACTTCGACGAGGTCCGCGCCTGTGTCGAAGCTGACGACCCGGCGCTGCTGTCCTTCGAGACCGGCGACGTCCTGGCGCGCGTGCGCGAACGCGGCGATCTGTTCGCGGCGGTGCTCAGCGTGGTCCAGGCGGTCCCGGCCGCCTGAACCACGCAGCACGGCTGCGGGTTCGGCCCGCAAAGCCGTGCAACTACGCTCGCGGGCGGTTGCGAGCGCCCCGGACCGGCACGCTCTCGGGGTGCTGATGGACTCTTCCTCTGATCGACCCGCCTCGCGGCTCGTCACGTTCCCCGAAACCCAGGTCCGTCGCGTGCAGTGCAGCGGCGGCCTCGCGGTCGAGGCGATCCGCGACGGCGCGCAGATTCACATGCGCCGTCCGGGCGAGCCGTGGCGCACCGTTCCCTACGTGCTCGCTTTCGAGCTGCTCGTCGAGCTTCTTCATCTCGACTCGACGGACGCCGAACAGGTTGCCGAGGCGCATCTGCTCCTGCGCGTCCTCAACGCCGGCGGCGCCAGCTAAGCTGGGCGCAGCACGCGCCGGTAGCTCAGGGGATAGAGCGCCTGCCTCCGGAGCAGGAGGTCGCTGGTTCGAATCCAGCTCGGCGCGCTAGAAGTTCTTCGCTGTCCTATGCGGTTTCTGACCGCGACACGTCAGAGCGAGGGGCGACGGTGCGCCCCTTGGAATCGCAGCTAGTGCACGTTAGTGCACAAACTCCGTCCTCAACGAGCGCCTTCAGTCGTGCCAGCTCGTCGGTCCCGCGGCGCATCGCGTGGGCGTAGACCTTCAGCGTGAACGCCGGGTCGGTGTGCCCAATCTGGGCCATGACGTAGGGCATCGGCTCGCCGAGCGCGGCGAGGATCGACGCGTAGGTGTGGCGCAGCTTGTGAGCGGTGACGCCGCGGGGGAGGGGAAGCAGCTCGCGCTCGGCGAGCAGCTCGTCGGCCTTCTCGACAACCGGGTTGATGACGTGCACGCGAGCGTTGTCCTTGTCGCGCGCCGTGCCGCTGGCGGTAGGAAAGACCAGGTCGTCGTTGGCGTGGCGCCCCCACGCGCTTGCCTTGTGCGCGGCGAGCTCGTCGTGCAGCGCGGGGCGAATGTCGACGCGGCGCATCCCGGCGTCGGTTTTGGAGTCGCCGACCGTAATCCGGCTGTTGCCGAGGTCAACGTCGCGCCACTGCAGCGCGCATGCCTCGCTGATCCGCAGGCCGGCGAACACGAGCGTCGCAATCAGCGCGCGGCGCCCGCGGGTGCGTGCCTTCGACGTCGCGTCGAGCTCGGTCGCGGCGTCGAGGAGCGCCTGGATCTGCTCCGCGCTCTCGAGGTGCACCGGGCGTGGCTTGGTCACCTTGAGCCGTCGCCGGCGGCCGCGGGCCGGGTTGCGGACTATGTGGTCGTACTCGACGGCGTCCTCGAGGATCTGCGCGAGCCGCGTCAGCGTCTTGTTGATCGACGACGCCGACAGCTTCCCCTCGGCCACCTTTGCGTGCCGGTAGCAATCGACCTGCTGGACGGTGATCTCCGTCAGCAGGTGGTGAGCAAAGAATGGCAGTAGGTGGTCCGTCAGCTGCCACGTGTACAGGGCGATCGTCGACGGGCGAAGCTCGCCGCGACGACTCGTGAGCCACTTGCTCGCGAACACATGAAACGTCGGCACCTCGGCGACGTCCTGCACGCCGACGGGTGTCGCTTGCGGTGTCCAAGTCACTTTCATCGTCGCGAATGAGTGTGGTCCGGCGACAAATCCGGTGTTCGCGTAGTCGGTGGCTGTGCCGAGGAGGAGACCGACGAATTGCGTCGCGATGACACATCTGCATTCCACGGTGTACGCGACCCCGGCGAGAAACGTTCCGGTGAGAGTCGCGACCGCCGTTGTGCCTGCGGTCACGCTGCCGCTCGCAGGCGCCGTGTCAAAGGTCGCGGTGTCCCTTGTTGTGTTCGTCCAGTTCGCCGCGTCCACATCGAACGAGGGATTCGCGAAGGCCGGCGACGAAGAGGTCAGGCTCAGCACTCCGGCCTGCTGTGCTGCGGCGCGCTCGACCCGTACCGGGAGCCCGTCGGGCGTTTGCCCTTCGACCAGGGCCCGGTTGTAGATGTCGTCGCCGCTGTTGGTCGATGCGTCGTCGAACAGGGCTCCGGACCACGCCCCAACCTCCAAAGAAGCGACGGATGGCTTCGGTTTGAAGACCATCCGTTTCTCGACGTCGATCTGGGTGATCCAGTCCTGAAACGCGTTCACCGCCGTGATGTTCTCCCGTGGGGTGTGATCGCCGTCCGGCGCGAACGTCGGGATCGCGAACGACGACGCAATGATCTTCGACACGTCCGAGCTCAGTAGAACCGTTGCCCCGGTGAGCGCATTCGTGATGACGTCGCTGGCCTTCAACGTCGAGACAGCCCCGGAGCCGGTAGTTGCCCAGGCGGTGGACCCGAACACGCTGACAGCGTTGATGCGAACGAACGACAGGTCGGTGCCTGCTGTGCCGGTGCCGTTGTCCTGGATGCGAAACTCGACGTAGCGCGTGCCTGCCGCGGGATCAAAACTCATGGTCGTCGGGCCTGCGACGCCGAGCGGTGCGGCCGCGATCACGGTCGGCCCACTCGTGACCGAACCATCAGCCGCGTACCCGACCCAGAACAACGCGGTATTGACCCAGGTCGACGTCGAGTAGGTGAGGATCACCCGGCCGGCGCGGGCGACCGGCCCGAGGTCGAGGACAACGCCGGTTGTGCCGAACCCGGGGATCGTCTGGCCCTTCGGCAGCGCGATCAGGATGCCCTGGCCCGGGGTCGTCGAGACGGTGTAGGCGGTGGTGTAGAAGTTGAGCGGCGTGACGCCGCCGGTCCAGTTGCGCATATCCACCCAATCGCTCAGCGACGTGTGGGCGTAGCACTGCTGGTACACGTCATCGTCGAGGTGGAATTGCCAGCCATCGCACTGCACATTGATCACGAGACTGGATTCGTTCGTCGGGGTCTCGGAGATCCGGCCTGACCACACCTTGACACCGGCGATCTCGATGTCGACGGGGGTGAACGCCTGAAGGTCGGGCCACAGCACCGTGACATCCCTGCGCAGGTCGAAAGTCGCTTTCGATGGCCCCCACAGGTCCGCGGCACAGGTGAGGTTCTCGACCATGATGCCGGCGCGCCTGCTGCGCCCGAGGACCTCCCACGTGCCGCCCAATGGCTGTACCCAGACGGTGGCATCCTTGACTTGACTCATTTTCAGATCCCCAAATTCGTTCGCGGTGAACCAACGGAGCCCTGAAATCCGAACCCGGTGGCGATGTGTTGAGCGGCCTGTAGTGCCTGCTGCGGTGTCGGCGCGACAAGCGATGAGAACGTCACGTTCATCGACGCCTTCTGGGCACTGCTGCCTCCGACACCGATATCGCCCGGGCCAGCGAACGCGGCGAGGACCGCAGCGTTGACAGCGGCGGACTGCTCCGCGGTGACGCGCCTCGCGTTCGCCTGGTCGAGCTGTGCCTGGAGGTCGGGGTCGTTGTTCGGGTCGGTGAGCGACTTGAGGTTGTCCTTCGCGCTCTTGAGTTGGCCGGCGATGTCAGCGATCGCGGCGTTCGGCGTGCCGTTCCCGAGATCCGTGTTGAGGATGCCCGAGAGGACGTCGACGAGCTCCTGGCCGCCGGCCTTGTCATCATCGAACCCGGTGGTCAGCGCGGCCAACGCGATGTCCTTGCTCGCCTGGTCGATCAACGCTTGCTGCGCATCAGTGAACGTGCCCGCGCTGCCCTGGGTCGAGTCGAACGACGCGGCGGTGTCCTGCAGATCACCGATGGTGCCCTCGACCTTCCCGGCGAGATCCGCAGCGAGCTGCTGAGACACGGGGTCCTTGAACTTGACCGCGATGTCATGCGCGGTCTGGTAGAGGCCCTGCAGCTGCCCGAGCAGGCTGTTGCGGTCCTTCTGCGCGGCCGTGTACGCGCCGACGTTGTGCGCGCCGGCGGCGTTGGCCATCTTCTGGCGGTCGGTCTCCTGCATCGTGTTCAGCCGCTCGATCTTCTGATTCGTCGCATGCAGAGCGGCGAGGTCGCGCTTGTCCTCCAACCACTGCGCCTTCAGTGCAGCCTCGCTCGACAGGCCGTGCCCGCCATGCTGGGCGTCGTGCAGCTTCCCGGTCAGATCGTCGAGCTTGGCCTGGGCGTCAGCGACGCGCTTGCCGCGGCCCTTGCCCTTCGTGGCTTTCGCCGTCGCGACCGCCTTGCGGGCGTCCTTGACCTTGCCCTCGAGATCATGGATTGACTGCTCGCGCTTCTGGTAGGCGTTGCGCGCATCGTCGGTCTTCGACGAGAACGAGCTCTCGTCGACGGCGCCAGCGGTGAACTTCGCGGGCACCGGCAGCTTCGCCTTCGCGGCGCGGCCGCCCGCGTACCCGCCGATGCCCATCTGCGCGGCGAGCTGCTTGATCAGCCCGAACGACACACCGGACATCGCCGGGTCCGTCGGGATGACGTACTCCGTCGGCGCAAGACTGATCAGTGTCGGATGGTCGATGCGGACCATTCGGCCGGTCGTCGGGTCCGCCACCCACTCGGGGCCATGGCCTTCACCAACCCACGCGGTTTCAGCGCCGCCCGGGCCGCGGCCGGAGGCATGGCCGCCCTTCCCGCCGCTCATGTGCTGCGTCACGAAGATCTGCTTTTGAGTCGTCGTGACCGACACTGTCGCCGACGTCGAGTGGACCTGAGCGATTGCCTGGTTGAGCGCGTCGACCTCGGGCTTGCCGGTCGTGTTCGCGACGATCGACGCAACCTTCGACGCAGGGACACCGGCGATCAGGGCGCGCATCGCGACGACCTTCCCGGCCGCGGTGTTCGTGTTCGCGAGGATCGCAACGACCCTCTGGGCGGGCACACCGGCGACGATCGCCCGGAACGCCCGGATCGCGTTCTGAGCCGACCCCGCCTCAGCAAGGATCTGGGTCTTCGTCGACTTCGGCACCGAATGCAAGATGCCGATCAACTGGCCGATATCCGCCAATGCGCCCTCGGTCGCGACCTCGTAGGTCGTCTTGACGGTCTTCGGCTGCCCGGACAGGGCGTTGGCGACGGTCGAGACCGCGGCGGCGTTCTTGTCCGCGATCAGGCCGCCGCCCTGCAACAGACGGCTGTACTGGAACTGAGCCAATGACGCCTGGCCGGACGCTGCGGCGAGTTTGCCGTACTCCGTCGTGAGGCGCTTGATCGTCGCCTCGAATGGGGCCCTGTCGCCGCTCGTGATGCTGCTCTTGAGCTGCGCCTTCGCCAGATCGGTCAAGGCCGCGATGTTGGTCTTGATGCCGGCGACCGCATTGTTGTTGTCGGTGTTCGCCGCCTTCTTCTGGGCGCTGAGCCGATGATGGTCCTCGACCGAGCGCAGCGACGCCTGGTGCTCCGCGGCGAGCGCGGATTGGTACTGCTTAGAGTCGGTGCCGTAGTCCTTCGCTGCCTTGGCGGTGGCGCGCTTCGCTTTCGCCAGGGCGATGTCTGATTTCTCCGCGGCGAAGTGTGCATCAGCGGCCGCTAGCGCGGAATCGGCGGCCTGGGCGATGGCGGCTGCCTCATCGCGGCTCGCTGACGCGACGTCCTTCGCGGCGTCCGCGGCGGACTTCTCGTGGCCGGAGAGCAGCACGATCGCGCCGGTCAGGATCGCGACGGCGCCGGCCGCCAAACCGATCGGCCCAGCGACACCGTTCTCCGCGAGGATCGCGAAGAAGCTTTTGATCCCACCGGCCTCCTGTGCCGCGACAGCGACCAGTCGAATGTTCTGCGCCAGCCCAATCAGGATCGGCCCGACGATCTGCACGGCCTTGAAGCCAAGGTAGGCGGCGATGATCGCCTCGATCTGCGACGGGTTTCCCAAGTCCACGCCGGCAAGCGAACCGAGGGCGCCCGCAATATCGGCGATGGTGCCGATGACCTGGCCGCCGACGTGAACGAAATCGCCAACGACCTGGGTGGTCTCGCCGAACACCTGCTTGATATCGTCGCCGAGGGCCTGAATGTTGCCGTGCTTGACCTGCCCATTGAGGAACTTCGACAGCGCGACGGCGCCCTTGTTCAGCTCGGGCAGGAACTCGGCGCCGAGGACGATCGCGGCGTGCGAGAGGTTCGCGCCGAGCTGCTGGATTTGGAAGCCGGCGCTCTTGGCCTGCTCGGCGTACACCTTCGCCGCGGCGCCCTTGACGGCGCTGTTGGTGAAGTGGTCGAGCTCGTCGGTCGCGGACTGGGCGCTCTTGCCGGTGAGGTCGAACGCGGCCGTCGTGGCGCGGATGTCGGGGAACAGCTTGTTGAGCGCCGCCTTCGACCCATCGGTCGTGTTGGCGACGGCCTTCAGGGCGCCCTCGAAGCCCTTGCTCTTGACCAGCGCCTCGCCGGATTCGAAGCCGGTCTTCTTGATCGACGCAGCCATCGCATCGGACGGCTTGAGGAACGCCGACATCGCGTTCTTCAGATCCGTCGTCGCGGTGTGGGCGGGAATGCCCTCCTTGGTGAGCGTCGAGATCGCGGCGCCGACGTCGTTGAGGGAAATGTGCAGCGCGCTGGCGAACGGCAGGACAGTGCCGATGGTGTTCGCGAGCTCGGGGAACGTGATGACGCCGCGGTTGACGGTCTGGAAGAGGATGTCCGAGACGCGGGCCGCCTGGTCCGCGGACAGGTGGTAGGCGTTGAGGACACCGACGATCGCCGTTGCGGCGGTCCCGGTGTCGGTCAAGCCGGCGGACGCGGCGACCGCGCTGGCCTTCAGGACCTTCAGGGCGCCCTCGCCCTTGATCCCCGATGAGTAGATCTGGTACAGGCCGTCCGCGAGGACCTTCGGGGCCTGCGCCGTCGACCGGGACATGTCGAGGACGGACGCCTTGACCTTCTGAAACTGCGCCGGCGTCAACCCAGCGATCGAGTTGACGTTGCGCATCGCGAGGAGCGCTGCGCGGCTGCGCTCGAGCCGCTCGACGTCGTAGCGCGCCTCGGTCAGACGCGTCCGCAGCGTCGAGGTGTCGTGTCCGCTCAGCTCAGCGATCCCGAGGGCGTGCTCGGCGGCGTCGCGCTCGACGATCGCTGCTTCGATCATCGCCTCAAGGGCTCTTGGGGTCATGGCCTGGATCGTCATGGGTTGGGGTGCCTTTCGGTTTAGCCTCGCCGGATAGCGGCGAGGTGCTGGTCGGCTGTCATGGCCGCGGTGCGGAGGTGCGACTTGGCTTCGAGTAGGTCGTCGAGCACTCCGGCGATCTCGTCGCGCCGCGGCAGGCCGCTCCGATCGACGAGCGCGGGGAGCGTGCCGTTGGCGATGCCGGCCTCGATGTACGCGAACGCGTCGCTCGGGTCCGCGAACCGGCCATCAGCGAGCGACGTCACGGCCGCCTCGAGCGGGTCCATCGCGGCCCAGTCGTCAGCGTCGGCCGACGCCGTGGGCCGCTCAGCCGGGGTCCGCCGGACCGAGGCGAGGATCTCGTCGCTGCTCATCTCGTGGGGCGTCTTGGTCACGTGCACGTGCCTCCTGCGGCGCGACGGCCGCGGTTGATGTCGATGGCGTGCGGCGCGTCGCCGACCGAACCCGAGGAGACGAGTTCTGGCCGGGCGACGCGGCATGGGCACGCCTGGCGCCGAAAGGAAGAAAAGCGCCAAGGTCATGATGGCCGCCGAGCTCGAGCGGGCGGCCGAGAACACTGGACGTCGGCGAACCTCGAGGCCTCGGCGAGCAGCCCGCGGCCGGCGAGCCATTCCTCGAAGGCGGCGACGCGCTCGACAGGCGACAGGCTCGCGGACCTGAGCCGTGCACGCTCGACGGCCGCGAGGTCGTAGGTCTTATCGTCGCTGGTGAGCGTCCACCGGCCGAGCCAGCGGTACCTACGCCGAGCGGTCTTTGCGTCAAGCTCGACCTGGTCGGCCTGGGTCGGTAGCTGCCGGATTCGCCTAGCCACTGACGCTCGTCTCCCCGGTGCCCCAGCGGTCCTCGGCCGCGGCTCGGCCACGGCGTGACGCCAATGTTCCCTTGCCGGGTCTATCGCTGGGGTCGGCCATTCCGATTGCACTGAGGAACCGGAGCAGGACTAGCCGAGCTTGGCGAGCTTCGCTCAGCGCCGGGTTGACAACCGTCTGGTAGCGCGAGCCGAGCACAGTCACTCCACGGGCGTCGATCATTTCCTCGAGCTTCGCGAGCTCATCGGCGCATCGACAGGCACGCGTGAGCAACTCGGTGTCGCGCGCGTCGAACTCGAGCCCAGGTTCGAGGTCCTGCTGAATCGACTTCCACAGCACCTTGCCGGGAGCGCCAAGGCCCTTCGGGGCCCGTGGGGTGGGTCGATCAGCCACCGTTCCGCTCCCTGCAAACCGTACGTTTCGGCATGCACGAACAGCGAGCGAGAGCACTACACGGTGTCCGTCCTCTTCGACGTGGGGGTACCCCCCCGGGTACCGCATGCTCCGCGCCGTTCGCACGGGCCGCAGAGGCCGCGCGACCGTGCCCCCGCACTCTGCCGTTGGGATCGGTCGGGGTAACGCTCAGCTGCTCGCTGTGCTTCGCGGGGCTCATCACCATCTCGCCCTGCGGTAGTGGGTGCCGGTCGGTCGAGTGTCCGTGGACGCCTCGTGATCGAAGGGCTCGCCGTCAACAGCAACGATGTCTTCAGGCGCAACGCGACGCGCACCCAGGTTGGCCGCGCGCCCGTGGCGCTGAGCGTTGCCGATCCTGCTGAGCACCAAGACGGGGTCGAGATCGACGTACAAAGTCGAGCCCGTGTTGAGCTTGACCTTGGTCACCGCCTTCGCGTCGAGCGCGTCGACCGCGGCTGCCATCAGCGCATCGCCGGTCTGATCGGGCATGGCCGTGTGCGTCATGCGTTCTCCCGTCCGCGGATAGGCAATAGCTCAACGCTGCGGGCGCCGCGTCGCCGCGGCCGTGCGCGTCGGATGGGACTGGCCGGCTCCGACGGTTCGGCGCCCAGGCGAGCGAGGACGGCTGCGAGGTCGAAGCGCAAACGAGGACGTGCGCCGCGGCCAAGCGAGAGCCCGCCGAGCTGGGCAGCGTTGCGGCGGACGTAGTCGACGCTGACGCCCAGCGCATCAGCGAGCTGGACAGCATCGAGCAGAGGAACCGCCGGCCGATGCTCGACCAAGCGATGAGCGAGGAGCTCTACGATCGCGTCGATCGTCTGATCGTCGAGCGCGATCACGACGCCGCTCGTGAGGTCTCCCATCGATGCGCTGTTGGATCCCTGCACGGCCTCGGAGCTCACGCTCGGCTCCGATCTCTGAGGGGGGTCCCGCCACGCAAGTGCCGTGTATACGGCTCTTGTTCTTCTACCTCTTCTTCTCTTACCTCTTCTTCATTGATCCCACGGATCACTGGTGGTGATCCCTGGGACGCCTGGTGGTGATCCCACGGATCACTGGTGACCTCACCAGTGATCCCTGGGACGCCTGGTGGCGACGGTTCGTCGGGCCAGACGTCCGAGGGAGCTGTCGCCGTGGCGGACTCCAGCTCGGCAAGGCGAGCCCATAGCGGCTCGAGGCAGTAAGCGAGATGGCCAAAGCGACCGTGCCGTCCGGGCATGCGCCGGCTCTTGATCAGCCCGGCGTCCTCGAGGTCCTTGAGACGTCGACCCACGGTCGGCGTGGAGCAGCCCGCCTGGTCGGCGATCGTCTCACGAGACGGGAAGACCCACGCCTGGCCGTGGCGCGCATAGCTCGACAGGACGACAACGATTGCGAGGTCGGTCGCATCGAAACGATGCTCAACCGACTCGCCATTGCGGTTGGTCACGCGGTAGGTCAGCCGGAAGCGGGTGAGAGCCTGCGGAAGCGGGTGAAAGTCGAGGCCGAGCGGCCACGGGAAGCGGTCTTCGATCGCCTGCCCGCCGCGAGGGATGAGCCCAGACCTGTCGCAGTGCGGGCAGCGCAGCCGGGAGCGGCGATCATCGCGCAAATAGGAGGCGTCGAAGCACTCGTCCAGAGAATGAATCGCTTTGCAGTGAGGACAGCCGAGCTCCGTCACCGCAGGGTCGAGTTCGTCGAGGAACCGCAACAGGGTCATCGGTTGCTCCGCTCCCGAGCAGCGGCTGCGGGGGTGCCGTACCCGCACATCACCGGGCCCGAACCGATCGAGACGCGGAGCGACAGAGGCGTGCGAACGCTGCCGTGTCATGCACGGGCCCGCCTGGTCCGAGGCGTGGGGCGGATGAGTAGCTCGCCCACGGCCCCCTGCTCGAAGATGCCCGCCGCCACGAGCACGTCCTGGGCGGCGCCGAAGACGTCGTCGCGCCAGTCAGCGAACCGCGGCAGCGCTCGGAGGGCCTCGATCGTTGCCGGCCGATACTCGAGCGCCTGGTCCTCGACCCGAGCCCGAATCTCCGGCATGGTGAGGCTCGTGCTCACGCCGCGGCCTGCCCCGTCGTCGCATCCGCGTCGGGACTCAGCACCGCGAGCACCCGGTCAAGAACTTCGCCGGACTCGGGCTCATACCCGCGCTCAAACAGACGAACCATCGAGAGCGAGCAATGCGCTCGCTCAGCCAGGGCCTGTTGAGAGAGGCCTGCCTCGCGACGGGCTACGCGAAGGTTCTCGCCGCTCTCCTGGTTACCGTTGACATTGATGCTCATGTCGGCGCAGGATCCAACGCGGCAACACCGGCGGGGACCCCAGCGGGCGGGCAGGCTTCATCTTGATCGCCGCGACCTTGAGGTCTGGCTCTGCGGGCTTCTTCGGGATGACACTCGTGGCTCGTTGCGCGGTCCCCCGCCGGCCAATCCATGGAAGCCGCGAGTCGATCACGTCATGGCTGCGATCGAAGCACCCGAGATCGGATGCCTCCACCGCCTGTTGTGCCAAGCCACTGCGGCTGGCCTCGAGCGGCACATGGACTCTCACATCGCCGGCGGCACTTCACGCGCCTGGGCCGGGTTGAAGCGATACGCCCCTCCCGGAGGGCCGTTCGTGTGCGAGGGCGACGATCGCGGGCCGGGCTGCGGGCTCGTGTTCCGGGCCGCGCGGACGGCCAAGCTGTGCGACCGCTGCCACGACTCGAGGATCGCGATGCCGGTGAGGAGAATTGCGTGGCCCGACCCAGAAACTCACGACCTGGTCGCCTGGCAAGACCCGTGGGATACGGCTTGTCGCAAGCTCCGGGTGATACGCCCGTGCGTCGACTGCCGTCGTTACTTCATCGCCGATGGTCCCGCTCACCGCTGTTGCTCGCGGAGATGCGCTCAACGCGTGCGTCGGCGGCGCCAGCAAGCCGACGAGGATGTCTCCTCGGTCTGACGGCAGGTCCCGCCCCATACGACTCCAAACGCGAGAGGACAGTCGAATCGTGGAGATCCGCACCACAACGACCATCGCACTGCCCGCCACCCTCACCCCCGATGATCTCCTCCACGCACTGGCGCGCTTTGCTGGCGAACTCGGGCCCGTCGTCGGCGAGGACGTCACCACCGGCCACCTCGCCATCGTGCTTACGATCGACGCCGACGATCTCGTGAGTGCGGCCAGCGCTGCCTTCGGCCGCATCCGCGAGGCCGCTGGAGCGATCCAGCTCAAGCACATGATCAAGATCGAGGCCGAACGTATCCTGAGCGCCGTGGCATGACGGCGGCTCCCGAAAGGATTGCGCGGATGGCGGCGCTCGGCCGGGTCGTCGTCCACAGCGCACACGTCGAGCATGGGCTCGCCGGCCTCCTGGCGGCTGCGACGAGCGCGGACGCTGACCGCGCGCACGTGCTGATCCTGGGGCAGAACGCCGCCTGGGTTCGAGAGAGGTTGGAGACGCTGGCCAATATCTACGTCGCCGACATCGCGCTACGCGAACGCCTGCGCGAGCTGTTGACCGACGTCAAATCGCTGTCCGTCCGTCGTAATCACGTCGCGCACGGCCTGCACGTCGGCAGCGCAACGGTGATCAAGCCCCAACGCACGATCAAGCGGGGCCTCGAGGCATGGGGCACGGAGGTCACGACGCAGGATCTCACCGAAGTCGGTGACGGGTTCCTGTCCGCGGCGGTCGAACTCGATGCGTTGATCCCAGCGCTGACGGCTGCCGGCCTATTCCTGGCCGAACCTTTTGGAGCGGAATAGCTACTGAGGCGCGGGTGGGTCTGCCTCGAAGATATGAACTGGCACGCCTCGGACGTCGCCGTCGACCTCAAATTCGAAGCGGTACGTACCGGCCTCCCGTGCCTCGATACGGGCTGCCATCGGCACGATGATCTCTGCGATGTACCCGGGAACCTGCTGCGTCACCTCGCCGACGGAGAGCTCCCCGGAAAGCTCGCCAATCTGCTCGCCTTTCGCGTTGAAGCTGCGGCAAGCCACGCCGTGTTGGGCGCCGACCTCGAGCTCATCCGGAGCCACGAGGAATCGGACGGCGAACAAGACCTGAACGGGGCATGGAAACTCGAGGACTCTGACGAGGTCGGCGCCGGCGCCGACGATGGTCGCTCCGCCGCCGCTTTGGACCTCGACGTAGCGGCACGGGATCGCCCAATCGACCTTCATCCTGCGTAGCTCAGGCGGGCTGCAGGGGCCCGACGCGGACTCCCGGGACATCGACGAGGTCCGGCCCCCCGACTGCCGTCGCGTCCGCGACGAAGTCGAAGAGCACCCAGCTGCCCATGCCGGGACTGTGCTCGAGCACGTGTGAGACGAGGACGTCGTCGCGCTCCAGCGCAAACCGGATGCCCTCCTCGGCGAGCGCCTGAAGCTCAGCGAGCGTTGGTGCCGCCGCGGACCACCCATCGACATCGGGTGACTCGGCCCACCATCCGTCAGGCTCGCGGTGATACACAACCTTGACGTTCCGCATGGTCATCCTCCTAGACTAGCCCTCGCGCCTGGTCCGCGTCGAGGCCGACTTGATCGACCAGGATCTTGCGCACCATGCCCCCAGGGACGGTGTCGCCGTCGTGTGCGGCGAAAGTGATCGGTGGATACGACTCGGATTCCATTCTGCGATGAGAGCCCTTCTGCCGGACCACTCTGTAGCCGAGCGGCTTGCCTTGGAGAATCGCCAGCAATCGTTTCGCCTTGAGCGATGGAAACCGGTCGGACACGCGCGAAGCTTCTCGCACATGTGGTCCTGCCGCCAGGCTCTGTCGGCAGCCAATGCACAAACCAGTGCACAAATCCCGCCGTATCGGCCCCTGTCGGCCCGTCAACGCGGCAGACTCAACGGCCGTCTGTAGCCTCGTTTGAGCGCGTCTCGGTCTGGTCGGCGCGCCTGCCTCCGGAGCAGGAGGTCGCTGGTTCGAATCCAGCTCGGCGCGCTCGAGGTTCAGCGAACGATCGTGGGGAATCGGGGGTCCGCATCAGGCCGCCCCGGTACGCTCGCCTGCGCACATGGACCTCTCGCTGTTCTTCGCCGGCACCGCCGGATCGGTACCGACCGCCCGCCGTGGGCTACCCGCGCTGCTCGTGCGCCGCGGCGGCGACCGCCTGCTCTTCGACTGCGGCGAGGGCACGCAGCGCCAGCTCGTGCGCTCGGTCGGGCTGCCCGACATCGACCACGTCTTCCTGACCCACCTGCACGTCGACCACTGGCTCGGCCTGCTCGGGATGCTCAAGTCGTTCGATCTGCGTGACCGCGAGGCGCCGCTGGCCGTCCACGGACCGCGCGGGACGATCGAGCTGATGGACGCGATGCGCCGCGTCTACGGGCGCCTGGGCTACCCGTTCTCGGTCGCCGAGATCGCGCCCGGAGAATCCGTCGGGCTCGACGGGTACGCGATCACCGCGCTCGACGTCCGTCACCGCGGCCCGGCGCTCGGCTATGCGCTCGTCGAGGAGGCGCGTCCCGGCCAGCTCGACAGCGAGCTCGCACAGAGCCTCGGCGTGCCGTTCGGCCCCGAGCTCGGGCGCCTGCAGCGCGGCGAGACGGTGAACGGCGTTTCACCCGAACAGGTCATGGGCCCCGCGCGCGCAGGGCGCAAGGTCGTGCTCAGCGGTGACACCACGCCGTGCGAGATGGTCGCGATCGCGGCCCACGAAGCCGACGTGCTGGTCCACGAGGCGACGTTCCTCGACGAGGAGGCCGACCGCGCCCGCCAGACCGGGCACTCCACCGCGCGCCAGGCCGCCGAGCTCGGCCGCGACGCCGCGGTGCGCCTGCTCGCCCTCACCCACCTGTCGACGCGCTACGCCGGTCACGAGCTGCGCGACGAGGCCCGCGCCGTGTTCGCGGCGACTGAAGTCCCGCGCGATTTCGACACGATCGACGTCCCGTTCCCCGAGAAGGGTGAGCCCGAGCTCGTGCGCTGGGCCGGACATTCCGCGGCCGCGCCCGGGGTGACGCCATGAAGCTCCCGCAAGAGCCCGGCTGGCTCGGGGTTGTGCTCGGCGTGGCGGGCGGCTTCCTGCTCGGGGTCGTCCTGCTCGTCGCGCTCGGCGGCGTCGTCCACGACCGCACGCACGTGGTTCGCCACACGGCGATCGTGACCCAGACGACGACGGTCAAGGTCAAGGTCGTTCCACCGCGTCGCCCGGGCGACATCACCGTCCCCAACGTCGTCGGCGTGACCCTCGACAACGCCGAGCAGCAGCTCGCCGACATCGGCCTCGACGACGAGATCAGCGGCGGTGGCGCGTTCGTGTTCGACGCGTCGAGCTGGGACGTCGTCGCCCAGCATCCACGCGCGGGCACGCGCGTCGACGACGCGTCGATCATCGTGCTCGACATCGAGCACCAATAGGTCCAGCCCAAGGCGACCGTGCACTACTGTGCGCGGCGTGCGAATCGGGATTCTCACCGGTGGCGGCGACTGTCCAGGGCTCAACGCCGTCATCCGCGCCGTCGTTCGCCGGGGAATCGACACGCACGGCATGGAGCTCTTCGGCTTTCAGTACGGCTGGGCCGGTGTGCTGGCCGGCGACGGGCGTGTCCTGGACCACGACTCGACGGCCGGCATCCTGCCGCGCGGCGGCACGATCCTCGGGACCTCGCGGACCAATCCCTACCGCGAGGACGACGGCGAGCAGCGCGCCATCGCGACGATCGAGCGTCTCGGGATCGACGCCCTGGTCCCGATCGGCGGCGAGGACACGCTCGGTGTCGCGCGGCGGCTAAGCCGCGCCGGCGTCAACGTCGTCGGGGTGCCCAAGACGATCGACAACGACCTTGCGGGCACCGACTACACGTTCGGCTTTCAGACCGCGGTTCAGATCGCCAGCGACGCGATCGATCGCCTGCACACGACGGCCGAGTCGCACAACCGCGTGATGGTGCTCGAGGTCATGGGCCGCCACGCCGGCTGGATCGCCGTCCACGCCGGACTGGCCGGCGGCGCCGACGCGATCCTGATCCCCGAGCGCCCGTTCGATCTCGACGAGGTGTGCGCCCATCTGCGCCGCCGCCACGATCGCGGGCGGACGTTCTCGATCGTCGTCGTCAGCGAAGGCGCCGTCGCGGCCGGAGGCGGCGAGGCACTGAGCACGCACGACTCGACCGACGCGTTCGGCCACGCGCGCCTCGGGGGAATTGCGGTCACGCTGGAGCGCGAGATCGAGGAGCGCACCGGCTTCGAGACGCGGATGTCGATTCTCGGGCACGTCCAGCGTGGCGGCACGCCGACGGCTTATGACCGCGTGCTCGCGACGCGTTTCGGGGTGGCCGCCGCCGACGCGGTCGCGGCCGGCGAGTTCGCGACGATGGTCGCTCTGCGTGGGACGCGCATCGAGCGCGTCTCGCTCGACGAGGCGCTCGGCGAGGCGAAGCTCGTCGATCCCGAGCTCTACGCGACCGCCGAAGTCTTCTTCGGCTGAGGGTCAGCGCACGAAGCGCACGCGGCGCTTCGCGGTGGCGTGCAGCTTGCCCGAGCGTGCCGTGACGGTTGCCGTGATCGTCGGGCGCTTGTGGGCGCGCAGGGCGCGCTTGAGCCCGGCGCGCATCGTCGGCGACAGGCGGACCTGCACGCGCACGGCGCCACCGGCGGGGACGGTGAATCGCACCCGTCGAACCTTGAACGCCTTGTGCAGCGGCGGGATCTTGATCGTGCCGCCGAAGACGACCGAGCACGCCTTGCCGCAGCTGACGACGTAGTCGACGCGGCCGGTCCTCATGCGGCGACGGGGCTTGGCCGTGAGCTTCACCTTCCAGGCGTGGGGTAGGTTGCGCGGTCCGTTGGTCGGGATCGTGGTGACCTTCGTCGTGGTCGTCGGCGGCGGGACCACCTGCGTCGGCGGCGGATCGCCCGCGCCGAGAACCGGAGCCGTCGTGGTGGTCGGAAGCGTGGTGGTGTCCGTCGGAGACGAGCTGTCGGGCGCGCTGGCCGTCCAGTCGTAGCGCACCGTGGTCGACGCGCCCTGCAGCGGGTTGTCGTGCGCGGGGGTGCCGTTGGGGAAGGTGACTGTGAAGCGGTACGTGCGAGCCTCGGCGGTGGCGAACGTGCCCAGGGGGACCGGGGTCAGGCCGGCGACCGTGCCCGCGTAAATGGTCACCGGTAGCGCCGGGGTTGAGATGTCCTGGATCAGGAGTTGCGCCACGCTGCTGAACGGCGTCGGCGCGGGGCTGTCGGTCAGCGCGGAGTCCGACAACGTGAAGTCGCCGGGGATGTTGCCCGAGTTGGTGATCGTCACCTGGCCGACGCGCGACTCGCCCGGCGCCATCGCGGTGGCGGTGAGCAGCGCCTGACCGTCGAGCGAGTTGGTGATCGCCAGCAGGCCGGCGGCGCGGGCGCTGAACGCGCGGGCAGCCGACTTGTGGGCGGGGGTGAGCGGGAAGTTGCCGGTCGCGGCGTAGGCGACGGTCAGTCCGGCCAGGCACAGGATCAGGGCCAGGGCGGTCATGCGCAGGGTGCGGAAGCTGAGCAGGCGCACGCTAGAAGTCCCGGTCGAGCGTTCCGGTCTCGGTGACCAGCGTCGTCAGGCCGGCGTGCCCGTTGACGTCGGTGATCGTCGCCGACGGTGTCCACGTCATGTTCGCGGTCGCGGCCGGGCTGACGGCCGCTGCGCCGCCGACGAGGGTCGCGGCGCTGGTCAGCGTCACGATCAGCTGGTCGTGGGCGAGGTCGGTGCTCAGCACGCCGGTGAAGCGCAGGTACGTGGTGCCGTTGGCGCCGTTGTTGACGAAGTTGCGGTTCAGGTTGACCGTGCCGAAGGGGAGCGTCACGGTCCCGGCGGCGTTGAGGACGGTGATGCGGTCGTTGGCCGCGCCGTTCTGCACGACGCGGACCTGGACGGGCTGCGTGCCCGTCGTCCAGCCGGCGATGACGCTCGAGAGCTGGATCGGCTCGGAGAAGCTGAAGGTCAGGACGTCGTTGACGTCGGTCAGGTTGTTGGTGACGTTGGCCTGGAGGTCGGTGCCGCGCGGGCCGTAGTCGACGGTCGCGGTCTGGATCGCGCTGGTGGTCGAGAACGCGGGCGCGGCACCGTCGGTCACGCGGGCGCGGAAGTCGGTCAGCGTGTCGTCGGTCGCCGTCGTCGGATCGAACGAGCATGTGCGCGGCGACACCGGGTTGTTCGTCGTACAGATCGTCGTCCACGTGTTGGCGAGGTGCGGGGAGCGCTCGAAGACGATCTGCTTGACGCCGGTGCCGGCGCCGTCGGCGAACGTGGCGCTGAGGTTGGTCGTCGCCGAGATCGTGGCCGGGGGTGCGGCCAGCGTCACGGTCGGCGCGGTGTTGTCGACGGTGCCGTTGCGCGTCGTGCCGCTGAGCGCGACGTTGGCCGCGTTGTCGACCGCGCGCGCGGTGAAGTTGTAGGCGCCGTCGGGAACCGTCGTCGAGTCGAACGTGCACTGCCAGGGAGCGACAGTGACGGTGCAGATCGTGTTCCACGCGCCCGGGCCGGCCGCCGTGCGCTGCTGGATCTGGAGGTTGTTCAGGCCGCTGCCGCCGGTGTCGGCCGGTGCGGCGCTATCGGTGATCGTCACCGCGTTGCCGGTCAGCACGGTCAGCGCGGTCAGGTTGCGCGGGGTGGGGTTCGTCGAGTCGAACGCGACCGTCTTGGCCAGCGCCGAGCCGACGTTGCCGGCCTGGTCGGTCGCCGTGGCGGTCCAGTTCTTGGTCCCGGCGAAGCCGCTGCCGGCGGTCTGGATCGCGCTGATCCAGTGGTAGGTGACGCCACCGACGATGACCCCGGCCGCGTTGTAGGTCAGCGGGAGCGTGCTCGCGCCGGCGACGATGACGCCGGTCAGCGTCGTGCTCGTCGTGCCGAGCGTCGGGTCGCTGCCGCCGGTGTCGGTGACGTTCGCGTAGATCTTGAAGTTACGCAGCTGCGCGGCGAGGCCGGAGACGAATGCGGGGGAGAGCGGGTTGCCCAGATCCTCCGACGCGATCACCGCGGCGCTGACGGTCGGGGCGGTCAGGTCGAGAGTGAACGTATGGGCCGCGCTGGTCTTCGTGTTCGCCGGGGTGGCCGAGTCCGACTGCGTGGCCTGCACGGTGTAGACGCCCTGGGGCAGGACCGGAGCGGCGTTGATCGTCCACGCGCCGCCGGAGACCGGTGCGGTGAGTGAGCGCACGAGGTTGGCCGGGATCACGCTCGCGCCCGTGTACACGCGCACGGTGACCGTGGACGCGTCGCCGGCGGCGGTGCCCGCAGCGCCCGAGAACGTCGTCGCGGCGGTCTTGAGCAGCGCGGTGTCGATCGGGTTGATCAGAGTCATCGTCGGCGCGACGGTGTCGATGATGAACGTGACCACCGAGCTGAAGCCGTCATTCGAGCCGCTGTCGGTCTGCTTGGCCCGCGCGGTGTACGTCCCGTCGGGGAGCGTCGTCGCCGGGACCGACCAGGTTCCCGTCGCGCCGTTGGCGGTGAAGGTGTGGTCGGCGGGGCCGGTGATCGTCGGGCCGTCCCAGACTTCGACGGTGACGGTCGGCAGGTCGCCGCTGGCCGTGCCCGCCGCGCCGGTGAAGGTCGGCGTCTGGGTCGAGACGGTGCCGGTCGGCGCGGTCAGCGTGACCGTCGGCGCGACGAAGTCGGGTGCGGCGTTGAAGACGTTGACCGGGTTCGAGCTCGTCGCGGTGAACGAGGCGTTGGTGAATCCGATGCTGCCCAGCGGCGTCGTCACGAGCGCGACGAGCAGCAGCGTGCGGCGGTGACGGATGGCCCAGTTCATCGACGGGTCTCAGCGCCGGCTTCCTGCCACAGCGAGGAAGCCGCGGCGAACGCGACGAGCAGGGCCGGGATGCCGACGAGAAGGATGCGCACGAGCGGGACGCTCAGTGCGGCGAAGACGAAGCCCAGGTACGGGATGCCGAAGACGACGCGGGCCTGGGTGGGGTTGGTGAGCGAGAACGTCCACGGGTCGGGGACCGCGTTGGCATCGCCCTTGGTGCGGTACTTGCGGGTCCCGTCCTTGTTGACCGTGATCGAGTAGATCCGATGGGTCAGCCGCCCCGGCCGGGTGTCGCCCGCCGGCGGCGTGTACGTGATCACGTCTCCGACCTTGAGCTGCGACGTTGGGACCGTCTCGTCGTAGATCAGGTCACCGCGGTCATAGCTGCCGGTCATCGAGCCACTGGTGATGACGTAGCGCTGAAAGCCCAGGACGAGTGGAATCAGCATCGACCCCGCCAGAGCGACGGCGCCGATCGTCAGAACGAGGCCGAGACGACGCCGTGCCACCGAGGTGGGGGGCGGCGCGGAGACGGGGGCTGTGATGGTGGCAGCGATATCGGCGGGGTGGGTCGCAGTGGACGCACGGATCCCGAGCAGGGCCCGCCGCCGAAGCGACGGGCCCCTATCGGGCGCGGGTGGTTGGCGACTAGCTCGCCGTCCAGACCAGGTCGAACTGCCCTGAGGCACCCTGGAGCGGGTTGTCCTGGGCGGGGGTACCGTTCGGCCACGACATGGTGATCGTGTACCGATGCTTGTCGCCGGGGGCGAACGTACCCAGAGCGACGTTGCTGAGGGCCAACGGCGCACCAGTCGGGTACACAGTCGTCACAGCGACGCACCCGGGCGGGGTGGTGTTGCCGTTGGTCCACAGGCCACAGTCGTCAACCTTGATCGTCATGCGGTTCATCAGGCCCGGCGCCGCCGGGGTGTTGGTGAGGTTCGCCACGTTGAGGACGAAGTCACCGGCGATCGAACCGGTGTTCTGGATGTCGACGGTCCCCGGACGCGTCACGCCCGGCTTCCACAGACCCTGCGCCGCCGTGAAGACGGCGGTGCCGTTTCCGGGACTGTTGCTCATCGTCAGCGTGCCCGCGGTGAACACATTGGTGGGGTTGGCGCTCTGGGCGGTGAAGTTCGCTCCAGAACCGACCGTGACGGCCATCGCCGCCAGCAGCAGGGCCAGGACGCCAAGCGATCGCTTGGGATGCCGGGCCATAAACGCGAAACGAGACATCTACTCGTAACCTCCGTATTGGTTGGTTGCGCCAGTTGTCAGGTCGCTTGGCGCGACCGCCCATCCGCCATTAGCCGCGGCGCAAGCGGCCTCGACGGAAGTTGTTAATCCACGTGATCGGCCACGAACACGGCGGCTAAAGCCAGGCTGAGGACAGACGTTGGAGCTACGACGTCCGTCCACCAGCCGCCCGTTTTCGGGTGCAATGTGCCTTGACGCACACCCCGGCCCCAAGGCGACGCTCACCGCGAGGCCCTGCGGGGCAGGACACTGCCGGCGATCCTTGCCAGAGATGCTCATGGTTGGATCGGTTTCGGCAGTTGCGGGCCACTCCGGAGCCCTGCACGGATCTGCACGGGATCGCGACGCGGAAGCTGCAGCGATGCGCGGAGTGCGAGGACTTCACCGGCCCGCTGCGGGGATGGCGGGAAGGATGACCGACGTCGCCGTGGCGAGCGATGTAGAGGAGGCGATGTTCGTGCCGGAGGGGCCTCCGGCGGCTCTCGGGCCAGTCCTCGCGTTGCTCCGTACGCCCGTCGAGCGCGTGATTGCCGCATGGTTTGCGGCTGGTGTCAATGGCTGGAGGCGAGCGCGCGGGTTGGAAAGCCGGAAACCGGGTCGACGAGGCCCGCGAGATGCTGCTCGACGCGGCCCAGGAGATGATCGCCTCCCACCGCGAGCAGGGCCGCCAACCACCGATCGGCACCGGCCAGGCCGAACAGGTCACGATCGAGCTCGCCGCGGCGTGAAGCGCCGCGACCTCGAACGCCACATCGCCGACCACTGATGCAAGGCACTGCGCGAAGGCGCGCGCCAAGTCATCCGGCACAACCCCGCAGTCATCGTCGAGCGCCGGGTCGGCTCGCGACGCCGGTAGCGCCACGCGGGCTACGCCCTTGCTCTCTCGAGCGCCTCGACGCCGCGTACGATCGCGACGATCTCCGCCGGCGCCTTATCGACGGAACCGCAGTCGAACGGCGGCTGTGGGTCGTATTCGATGCCGAGTTGGATCGCTTGGGCGATCTTGGGGCCGGCGATCTCGGCGGCCAGGGTGAGGGCCATGTCGATGCCGGCTGAGACGCCGGCGGCGGTGATGATCTTGCCTTGGCGCACGACGCGCCGGGTGACGGGGGTGGCGCCGAGGTCGCCGAGGGCGTCGCGGGCGGTCCAGTGGGTGGTGGCTTCGAGGCCGTCGAGGATTCCGGCAGCGGCGAGGACGAGTGAGCCGGTGCAGACCGATGTTGTCCAGGTCGAGGTTTCGTGGGCGCGCTGTACCCAGCTGATGAGGTGGTCGTCGGCGACGAGCGCGCGGGTGCCGATGCCGCCGGGGACGACGATGATGTCGGGCGCGGGGACGTCGTCGAGTGAGTCGTCGGCCATCAGGCGCAGCATCCTGGTCTCGGTCGCGATCGGGCCGGGTTGGGTGGCGAGGAAGCGCACGCGGGCGCCGGGCACGCGCGAGAGCACTTCGTAGGGGCCGATCGCGTCCAGCGCGGTCATGCGATCGAACAGCGGAATGGCGATGTCCACGGTCGGCTCCTTGGGTGGGGTTACGCGGCCTCGGGCTCGCCGAGGGCGGGCCGGAAGCGACGGCGGTAGTCGGCCGGGGCGATGCCCAGGCGGCGGTGAAAGGCGCGGCGCAGCGTCTCGACGCTGCCGAAACCACAGCGCGCGGCGATCGTCTCGATCGACAGGGTGGTTGTCTCGAGCTCCGCGCGGGCTCGTTCCACCCGTGCGGCCTCGACGTGGGCGGCCGGGGTCATCCCGGTCTCACGGCGGAACGCGCGGGCGAAGTTGCGCTCGCTCATGAACGCGCGCTGCGCGAGCGCGGCAACGCTCAAGTCCTCGTCGAGGTGATCGGGGATCCAGGACTGAAGCTCGCGTAGAGGCTCACGGTCGGCCGGCTGGGCGGCGAGCTGGGCACTGAACTGCGACTGCCCGCCGGGCCGGCGGACGAACAGCACGAGCCCGCGGGCGATGCCGAGCGCGAGCGCCGGGCCGTGGTCCTCCTCGACGAGCGCCAGGGCGAGGTCCATGCCAGCGGTGACGCCGGCCGAGGTGGCGACGTTGCCGTCGCGCACGAAGATCGGGTCGTGTTCGACGGTCACCGCGGGGAAGCGGTCCTCGAGCTCGCTGCAGTGGCGCCAGTGGGTCGTTGCCCGCCGGCCGTCGAGCAGGCCGGCGGCGGCGAGGATCAGTGCGCCGGTGCAGACGCTCGTGACGCGGCGCGAGCGCTGCGACAGTGCCCTCACGCCCGCGACGAACTCTGCATCGTCTTCCATCGCGCGGGAGCCTGGGCCACCGACGACGACCAGCGTGTCGATCGGCCCGCGCAGGGCGTAGACGTCGTCGGCGACCTCGAGCCGTAGCCCGCTCGACGTCTCGACCGGCCGCGCGCCCGGCGTCGCCAGCGAGACTGCGTAGTCGGCGCGGCCGTAGCGCGTGGCCATCGAGAACACCTCGGCCGGGCCGATGATGTCGAGCGCCTGGGCGTCGTCGAAGGCGACGATCACGACACGGCGGGCAGCGGGCATGCCGCGAATGATCGGCTAGATGCGGCATGGCGGCAAGGACGGGTATCGGGCAGATCCCGCCAAACCCGCCGTGGGCTGCCCTCAGACGCGCCGAACCAGCAGGTCCGGGTGCGCCGCCGCGATCACGTCGAAATCTGCGTCCTGGGTGTAAACGGGCAGATCATGGTGCAGCGCGGTCGCGGCGATGATCGCGTCGAACAGCTTCGGTCGCCTACCCGCTTCGTGGAGCGAGACCAGCAATTCGGCGAGCCGCGACGCCACGTGCTCGTCAAGCGGAAGGGCCTCGACGGCAGTCCGGACGTCGGTGAAGGTACGCAGCCGACGGCTTCGATCAGCGGGGGCCGCCGCCAGTACGCCGAGCTCGAGCTCGGTGAGCGTCACGGTGGCGATCGCCAGCTCGTCGGGAAGCGCACCGAGCTCGCGTCCGCTCTCGGCGGCGATGAAGACGGACGTGTCGGCTAGGCCTTGGGAGGCCACAGCTCGTCCGTGGTCGCGCCAGCGAGGCGGTCGAGCATCCGGAAGAGCTCCGGGTCTGCGCCGTGGCGCTCGCGGATTCCCCTGACGCTCGCGGCGTCCAGGGTCCGGCGCCGTGTCGAGTGGGGCACGATGTCGGCCACCGGCTCTCGGTTGACGGTCAGCGTCAGCGACTCCCCGCGGCGCACGCGATCGATGACCTCGGAGGTGCGGTTGCGCAGATCGCGGACGCCGATGTTCATGTGCGACAGCGTAGCACCAGCATTGCGGCGCGAGACAGGAAATCGCGTCACCGCCACCGATCGGCGGCCCCGGCCGTTTGCGGCGCCTCGGTCGGCTCCGCAATGCCGCGGAGCCCGCCGCGTGGCCGGTTAGCCTGTGTTGTGTGCACGCCCGACGCGAGAGCAGCCGAACGGTGAATGGGCTCAGCGACGCTACCCTGGTCGCCGAGCAGGAGATCGTCCGCGCCGCACGCGCGCGCCGCGACCGCGATCTGACGCCCGATGAGCGACTCGAACGGCTTCATGTGCTGTGCGCCCAGATCGCCACGATGACCGTGGACCCGCGACCACCGGCCTGATGCTGCCTGACCTCGCGGGCGTCATCGAGGCGCTGACCCGCGCCCGCGTCAAGTTCGTCGTGATCGGGGGAGTCGCGGTCGCCGCACATGGCTACCTGCGCACAACCGCCGATATCGACATGGTGCCCGCTCCTGACGGTGACAATCTCGACACGCTTGTCGACGTTCTCGTCGAGCTGGATGGCCACCTGGCCAGCGACGTCACGACCCCGATCGGGAATGAGCATCGCGCGGCGCTGTACCGCGGGCGCAACCTCTCCGTGGCCACGACCCTGGGGGATCTCGACATCGTCCAGCGTCTTCCGGGCGTCCCGCCCTACGATGAGCTTGCGCGTGATGCGCGGAGCATGCGCTTGGCCGGGGCCGCTCTGGACGTGTGCTCGCTCGATCACCTCCGCGCGATGAAGGCGGCGCGTGGGTCCGCCCAGGACCTCGCCGACCTCGAGCGGCTTCCCTCCGCGTCCGACCGGTGATCGGTAGTCGACGTGTCCCGCTGCTACGCTGAACTCGTTCCGTTCCTTTAACCCGGTCCCGTGAGGCCAGGAAGGAGCGAGGTGCAAGACAAGGTCGTCCTCGACCGCGATGACATGCGGCGCACGCTGGTGCGCATCGCACACGAGATCGTGGAGAACAACGCCGCGCCCGAGCGGCTGGCCGTCGTCGGGATCCACCGCCGCGGCGCCGTGCTCGCCGCGCGGCTGCACATGCTGCTGCGCGACCTGCTCGACCGCGACCTGCCGCTCGGTGAGCTCGACATCTCCTTCTACCGCGACGACGTCGGCCGGCGCCCCGACCAGCCGGTCGTGCACGCGTCGCACATCGACTTCGACGTCGAGCGAGCATGACGGTCGTCGTCGTCGACGACGTCCTCTACACCGGTCGCACGGTGCGCGCGGCGATCGAGGCGCTGTTCGACTACGGCCGGCCCGACGCGCGTGCAGCTCGCCGTGCTCGCCGACCGCGGCCACCGCGAGCTGCCGATCCGCCCCGACTACGTCGGCAAGAACCTGCCCGACCTCGCGCCGGCGAGCGCGTCAACGTCCGCGTCGACGAGCTCGACGGCGTCGACGAGGTCACGATCGTCGAGCTCGCCGAGGTGGCCGCATGAAGCATCTGCTCGGCATCGAGGAGCTCGACCGCCCGGCCATCGAGCGCATCTGCGACCGCGCCGCCGCGTTCGCGGAGGTCTCCGGACGCGAGATCAAGAAGGTCCCGGCGCTGCGCGGGCGCACCGTTCTGAACCTCTTCTACGAGGCCTCGACGCGCACGCGCTCGAGCTTCGAGCTCGCAGCGAAGCGCCTCAGCGCCGACGTCGTCAACTTCAGCGCGAGCGGCTCGAGCGTCGAGAAGGGCGAGTCGCTCAAGGACACGGTGCTGACGCTGAGCGCCCACAAGCCCGACGCGATCGTCATCCGCACCCCGTGGGCCGGCGCCGCCGAGCTCGTCTCCGGCTGGACGAGCGCGGCGATCATCAACGCCGGCGACGGCAAGCACGAGCACCCGACCCAGGCGCTGCTCGACGTCTACACGCTGCGCAGCCGCCTCGGCTCGATCGACGGCGCGAACATCTGGATCGTCGGCGACGTGCGCACTCGCGCGTCGCGCGCTCCGAACATCCTCGCCTTCCAGAAGATGGGCGCCAACGTCACCGTCTGCGGCCCGCCGACGCTGATCCCGCGCGGCATCGAGGCGCTCGGCTGCGAGGTGCGCACGACCCTCGACGATCTCGGCCAGGCCGACGTCGTCTACGCCCTGCGGATGCAGAACGAGCGCATGACGCAGTCGTGGATCCCGTCGATCCGCGAGTACGCCGCCTGCTACCAGATCAATGGCCGCCGGCTGCATCCGCGCCAGGTCCTCATGCACCCGGGGCCGGTCAACCGCGGGGTCGAGCTGAGCGGCGAGGTCGTCGACTCGCCGCAGGCCGTGATCACCGCCCAGGTCGAGGCCGGCGTCGTCGTCCGCATGGCCGTCCTCTACGAGGTCCTCGCCGCGACCACGCCGGCCGGCGATCGCGGACCCGCCCCGATCGAACCGCAACTGGCATGACCGAGGAGACGACCCTCGTCCGCGCTGCGGCCCCGGCCGCAACGCTCCTCGTCCGCGGCGCCCACGTCCTCGACCCGCGCACCGGCCTCGACGCGCCGCGTCGACGTCCTGGTCCGCGACGGCGTGATCGCCGAGATCGCAGCGCCCGGCGTCGATCGTGGCGACGGACGGGATCGAGGTCATCGACGCCGACGGCCGCCACCTGTTCCCGGCCTTCGTCGATCCCCACGTCCACCTGCGCACGCCCGGCCAGGAGCACAAGGAGGACATCGAGACCGGAACCCGCTCCGCCGCGGCCGGCGGCTTCTGCGCGGTGATCGCGATGCCGAACACCGACCCGGTCGTCGACAACGCCGCCGATCCTGCGCTCCCTGCGCGACGCGCGCGCTGCGCGACGCGCGGGTGCCGGTCGGCTTCACCGCGTCGATCACCCGCGGCCTGAGCGGCGAGATGCTGACCGAGATGGCCGAGCTGCGCGACGAGGGCGCGCGTCGGCTTCACCGACGACGGCAAGCCGGTCGTCAGCGCCGGGATGCTGCGCCTGGCGCTGCAGTACCAGCGCCTGGCCGGCGGGGTGCTCGCGCTGCACGAGGAGGACCCGACGCTGTCGCGCGACGGCGCGATGCACGAGGGCGAGGTCTCGGCGCTGCTCGGGCGTCGCCGGGATCCCGAGCGTCAGCGAGTCGACGATGATCGCCCGCGACTGCGCGCTCGCCGGCTACGAGGACGGCCGCATCCACATCCAGCACCTGAGCGCGCGTCGAGTCGGTCGAGGCGATCGCCGCGGCCAAGGCGGCCGGCGTCCAGGTCACCTGCGAGGCCTCGCCGCACCACCTGTGCCTGACCGACGAGGACGTGCGCTCGCTCGACACGCGGATGAAGATGAACCCGCCGCTGCGCACCGAGGCCGATCGCCAGGCGCTGATCGACGGGCTGCGCGACGGGACGATCGACTGCATCGCCACCGACCACGCGCCGCACGCGCGCGACGAGAAGGAGGTCCCGTTCGAGCAGGCGCCGATGGGCACGACCGGGCTGGAGACCGCGTTCGCCGCCGTCTACACCGAGCTCGTGCAGCCGGGCGTCCTGCCGCTGGCGCTGATCGTCGAGAAGCTCACCTGCGGCGGCGTCGCCGTTCGGAGCTCCCGGCGCCGCGGATCGCCGTCGGGGAGCCGGCGAACCTGACGCTGATCGACCTCGGCGCGGAGTGGGAGGTCGGCGAGAACGGCTACGAGAGCCGCTCGGCCAACTGCTGCTTCGCCGGCCGCCGGCTGCTCGGCAAGGTCGGCCTGACGCTCGCCGCCGGCGCCGTCGCCTACCGCACACGCATCCTCGAGGTGGTCGGGCGATGAGTGCCTACGTCCTGCTCGACGACGGCCCGCGCTTCGACGGCGACGCGTGCGGGGCGCGACGGCCCGCGTCACCGGCGAGGTCGTCTTCACGACCGGCATGTCGGGCTACCAGGAGTCGATGACCGACCCCTCGTTCGCGCGCCAGCTGATCACGTTCACCTACCCGCACATCGGCAACTACGGGGCCGGCGGCGCCGCGATGGAGTCCGATCGGCCGTGGGCGCGCGCCGCGATCATGCGCGCCGCGACCAACGCCGAGGACGCGCCCGACGCCGAGCGCGGCTGGCTGGACTGGCTCGAGCGACTGCGGCGTCCCGGCGATCACCGGCGTCGACACGCGCGCGCTCGTACGCCACATCCGCGACGCCGGCGCGATGCGCGGCGGCGTCTTCCCGGCGGCGATGAGCGAGACCGAGGCGATGTCGCCTGATCGAGGCCGAGGAGCCGATGGGCGGCCTCGACCTCGCGCGCGAGGTGACGCCCGGACCGGATGGAGGCGGCCGGCGACGGCGACGTGCGGATCGCCGCGATCGACACCGGCATCAAGCGCTCGATCGTCCGCAACCTCGTCGCGCGCGGCGCGACCGTCGAGCTGCATCCGTGCACCGCGACCGCCGCCGACGCTGACCGCGAACGACCCCGACGCGATCTTCCTCGCCAACGGCCCCGGCGACCCCGCCGCGCTGGACTACATCGTCGACACCGTGCGCGAGCTGATCGGCACGCGGCCGGTGTTCGGCATCTGCCTCGGCCACCAGCTGCTGTGCCGCGCGGTCGGCCTGGAGACCTACAAGCTGCCGTTCGGCCACCGCGGCGCCAACCACCCGGTCAAGGACCTGACGACCGGCAGGATCGAGATCACCTCGCAGAACCACGGCTTCGCGGTCCTCGCGCCCGACGGCACCGGCCGCGTCGAGGCCGACGAGCCGGTGCGCTGGGAGACCGACTTCGGCGCCGCCCAGCTCAGCCACGTCAACCTCTACGACCGCACGGTCGAGGGCCTGACGCCTGCTCGACGTCCCCGGCGCGACGGTCCAGTACCACCCCGAGGCCGGGCCTGGCCCGAACGACTCGCTCTACCTCTTCGACCGCTTCCTCGACCAGATCCGCGCCCATGCCTAGGCGCACCGACATCCACAAGATCATGCATCCTGGGCTCGGGCCCGATCGTCATCGGGCAGGCCGCGGAGTTCGACTACTGCGGCGTCCAGGCCTGCAAGGTCCTGCGCGAGGAGGGCTACGAGCTCGTGCTCGTCAACTCCAACCCGGCGACGATCATGACCGACCCGGAGTTCGCCGACGCGACCTACATCGAGCCGCTGCTGCCCGGCCCGGTCGCCCAGGTGATCGCCAAGGAGCGCCCCGACGCGCTGCTGCCGACGCTCGGCGGCCAGACCGCGCTGAACCTCGCCCGGGCGCTGCACGAGGACGGCACGCTTCGAGAAGTACGGCGTCGAGCTGATCGGCGCCAACTACGACGCGATCGGCCGCGCCGAGGACCGCGATCTGTTCCGCCAGACGATGGACGCGGCGGGCCTGAAGATGCCGCGCAGCGTCATCGCGACGACCGTCGAGCAGGCCCAGGCGCTGCTGCACGAGGTCGGGCTGCCGGCGATCATCCGCCCGGCGTTCACGCTCGGCGGGCGCGGCGGCGGCGTCGCCCACACCGACGAGGAGTACGCGACGCATCGTCGCCCGCGGGATCGCCGCGTCGCCGATCGGCCAGGTCCTGATCGACCAGTCGGTGATCGGCTGGGGCGAGTTCGAGCTCGAGGTCATGCGCGACCGCAACGACAACGTGGTGATCGTCTGCTCGATCGAGAACATCGACCCGATGGGCGTCCACACCGGTGACTCGGTCACCGTCGCGCCGCAGCAGACGCTGACCGACCGCCTCTACCAGCAGCTGCGCGACCAGGCGATCGGCGTGCATCCGCGCGGTCGGCGTCGAGACCGGCGGCTCCAACGTGCAGTTCGCGGTCAACCCGTCGACCGAGGAGATCCTCGTCATCGAGATGAACCCGCGCGTGTCGCGATCGTCCGCGCTGGCCTCCAAGGCGACCGGCTTCCCGATCGCCAAGATCGCCGCCCGCCTGGCCGTCGGCTACGCGCTGGACGAGATCGACAACGACATCACGCGGCATCACGCCGGCGAGCTTCGAGCCGACGATCGACTACGTCGTCGTCAAGTGGCCGCGCTTCGCGTTCGAGAAGTTCCCCGGCGCCGCGAGCGAGCTGACGACCCACATGAAGTCGGTCGGCGAGGCGATGGCGATCGGCCGCACGTTCGGGCAGGCGTTCGGCAAGGCGCTGCGCTGCCGCGAGCTCGACTACCGCCCGAAGCTTGGTTCCGTCGACCTGCCCACGTTGATGGAGATGCTCGCCACGCCGGCATCGGACCGCTACGACGTGATGCTCGAGGCGTTCCGCCGCGGCGCGACGCTCGACGACGTGCGCGCGGTGACCCACGTCGACCCGTGGTTCCTGCGCGAGATCGAGTCGCTGGCCCACGACCCCGACGGTCCGTTCCGTGGTGAGCGCTCGTTCAAGGCCGTCGACACGTGCGCGGCCGAGTTCGAGGCGCAGACGCCCTACTACTACTCCGGCTGGGAGCGCAAGCAGGCCCACGAGGTCGTGCGCGGCGACCGGCCGAGCGTCGTCATCCTCGGCTCGGGGCCCAACCGCATCGGCCAGGGGATCGAGTTCGACTACTGCTGCGTGCACGCGGCGATGACGGTGCGCGAATCCGATCGCGACGCGGTGATGATCAACTGCAACCCCGAGACCGTCTCAACCGACTACGACACGTCGGACCGCCTGTACTTCGAGCCGCTGACGCTCGAGGACGTGCTCGGGGTGATCGAGGTCGAGCAGCCCGAGGGCGTGATCGTCCAGTTCGGCGGCCAGACGCCGCTCAAGCTCGCCGCGGGGCTCGTCGAAGCCGGCGTGACGCTGCTCGGCACGAGCGTCGACGCGATCGACCTCGCCGAGGATCGTGGCCGCTTCGGCGAGCTCCTGGCGCAGCTCGGCTACCAGGCGCCGCCCTACGCGACCGCGAGCTCGAGCGAGGAGGCGCTGACCGTCGCGCCGGGCGTCGGCTTCCCGCTGTTGGTGCGCCCGTCCTACGTCCTCGGCGGCCGGGCGATGGAGATCGTCTACTCGGTCGACGGCCTCAGCGACTACCTGACCCGCCACGCGCGCGAAGACCGTGAGATCTTCCTCGACCGCTTCCTCGAGAACGCGATCGAGGTCGACGTCGACGCGCTGTGCGACGGCACCGACGTCTGGATCGGCGGTGTCATGCAGCACGTCGAGGAGGCCGGCATCCACTCCGGCGACAGCGCCTGCGTGCTGCCGCCGCACTCGCTCGGCGGCGAGATGCTCGAGCAGATCGAGTCGTGGACGCGCGGCATCGCACTCGGGCTCGGGGTCGTCGGGCTCTTGAACGTCCAGTACGCGATCCACGCCGGCGAGCTCTACGTGATCGAGGCCAACCCGCGTGCCTCGCGGACCGTGCCGTTCGTCTCCAAGGCGGTCGGCGTGCCGCTGGCCAAGATGGCGTGCCGGGTGATGCTCGGCGAGCGGATCGCCGACATGGGGCTGCCGGCCGACCACATGCGCCGCGGCCACGTCAGCGTCAAGGAGGCCGTGCTGCCGTTCGATCGCTTCGACGGCGCCGACGCGATCCTCGGCCCCGAGATGCGCTCGACCGGCGAGGTCATGGGGATCGCGCGCGACTTCCCGACCGCGTTCGCCAAGGCTCAGGCGGCAGCCGGCGCGCCGTTGCCGACCGGCGGAACGGCGTTCATCACCGTGACCGACGGTGACAAGGCGGGGGCGCCGACGATCGCCAACATGCTCCACGACGCGGGCTTCAACATAATCGCCACGGCCGGCACCGCGAACGCGATCCGCGGCATGGGCGTGCCGTGCGAGGCGATCAACAAGATCGCCGACGGCTCGCCGCACGTCGTCGACTGGATCGAGCGCGGCGACGTCGACATCGTCGTCAACACGCCGACCGGCTCGGGCGCGCGCACCGACGGCTGGGAGATCCGCCGCGCCGCAATTGCCCGCGGCGTCCCATGCCTGACGACGCTGGCGGGCGGCGTCGCCGCCGCCCGCGCGATTGCCGCCGCCCACCAGCGCCCGGTCGAGGTCCTGTCGCTGCAGGAGGTCCATACCCAGGGCGAGGTCCGTGCGTGAGCGCACCGTTCGGCCGGCGCCTGGTGAACGTGGCGCGCAACGAGACGGTCGGCGCCTACCGCGTGATCGTGGCCGCCGATCCCGACGGACCGTCGCCGGCGCCGGGCCAGTTCTACATGCTCGCGGCGGCCGACAACTGGGGTGGAGGCGACGACGAGCGCCCGTTCCTGCCCCGCGCACTGTCGGTCCTGCGCAAAGGTCCCGACGGGCTGCGGTTCATGCTCGAAGGCGTTGGTCCCGGAACCGCGCGGCTGTGCTCGCTCGAGCCGGGCGAGGGTCTGTGGCTGACCGGCCCGCTGGGGCACGGCTTCACACCACCACCCGACGGGCGCCGCGCGATTCTGTGCGGCGGCGGCGTCGGGACGGCGCCGCTGGCGATCTGGCAGGACGCGCTGAGTCAATCGACGGTCCTGCTCGGCTTCCGCGACGCCGAGCACGCCGCCGGCGCCACGTTGCTCCACAACGTGCAGGTCGCGACCGACGACGGCTCGGTCGGCCACCACGGTCTCGTCACCGAACTGCTGTCCGAGGAGCTCGACGCCGACGATCACGCCGTCGTCTACTCCTGCGGTCCGCCGGCGATGCTCGAGGCGGTGCGCGCGCTGTGCGGGGCGCGACTGGTCCCGTCCCAACTCGCGCTCGAAGCTCCGATGGCCTGCGGCTTCGGCGCCTGCTACGGCTGCGTCGTGCCTGCCGCCGATGGCGGCTACCTGCGCGTTTGCGTCGACGGCCCGGTCGTCGCCGGCGACCGGCTGGCGGGCGTCGCATGAGCGTCTGGCTGTGCGGCCTCGAGCTCGAGCACCCGGTCATCAACGGCTCGGGAACATTCGATGCGATCGCCGCGCTCGGCGTCTTCGGCGACGAGCTGCGGGCCGGCTTCCCGTTCAGCGCCTACGTCTCCAAGACGATCACCCTGCGCCCGCGCCCCGGCAATCCCGCGCCGCGTCTGTGGGAGACGCCGGCCGGGATGATCAATTCGATCGGACTGCCGAACAAGGGCCTGGCCGGTTACCTCGAGCACGACCTCCCGGTCCTCGCCGACCTGCGAGTCCCGCTGATCACCAACGTCATGGGCTCCGACGCGAGCGAGCTGATCGAGCTCGTCAGCGCGTGCGATGGTCGTGCCGAGATCGCCGCGATCGAGCTCAACGTCTCGTGCCCCAACGTCTCGACCGGACTCGACATCGGCGCCGACCCACGCGAGCTCGAAGCGGTCGTGGCCGCGGTGCGGCCACACACCGACAAGCCGCTGATCGTCAAGCTCACGCCGAATACCGCCGACGTCGCGGCGTGCGCCGTCGGGGCAGAGGCCGGCGGCGCCGATGCGGTCTCGCTGATCAACACGCTGCGCGCGATGGCGCTCAATCCACACCCCGGTCGGCGCGGCGAACCGTGGCTCGGTGGGCGCACCGGAGGGCTCAGCGGTCCGGCGATCCGCGCCGTTGCACTGGCCCAGGTCGCCGCGGTGGCGGCGAGCGTCTCCGTGCCAATCGTCGGCATGGGCGGCGTCCAGACATCAGTCCATGCGCAAGATCTCCTCGACGCCGGGGCCACGATCGTCGCCGTCGGCACCGAGACATTTCGCGACCCGGCCGCCGGTGTGCGGATCGCGAACGGACTCGGCCAAACGCCCGCAAAGAGCGGGCTCTCCTGAGCGAGATCGAGACCGTAACGTCGCGGTGACATCGCCACCTGTATGGGCAAGGATGGAAATGGCCTGCAAACGCGCAGAAAACCGTCAAGCAGGCTGAATAAGCCTTGACCTAAGGTCGAGGTCGAGCCGAATTCACGCGATTTGCCTTGCACGCGACTGCCCAGGATGTATATTCGCCCGCCGTGCCGTCGGCCACCAACACACCCCCCAAACAGGCCGCGGCCCCGGAGCGTTCACTCATGCAACGAATGGATGCTCTGCAGCGCGCCAACGAGATTCGCACCCGCCGCGCGAGGCTCAAGAAGGACCTCAAGGCCAGCCGCATCTCGATCCACGAGCTGCTGCAGTCGCCGCCTGAGTACCTCGAGACGGCCAAGGTCTTCGACATGCTCGTCGCAGTACCGAAATACGGTCGGGTGAAGGCCAACAAGGTCCTCACCCAGTGCCGCATCTCGCCGTCGAAGACGATTGGCGGGCTCTCAGAGCGTCAGCGCTCGGAGCTCGTTTCTCTGTTGCGTCGCTGAGGCCGGCGTGCTCCTCGCTCGTTGGCCAGCTGCCCGCCGGTGCGGCGCTTAGCATCGTGGGGTGTCCAAGGTCTTCGTCATCACCGGGCCTTCGGGCGTCGGGAAGGGAACGCTGATCCGGCTGTTGCGCGAGCGGGTTCCGGAGCTTGAGCTCAGTGTTTCGGCGACGACGCGGCCGCCGCGGCCGGGTGAGGTTGATGGGGTGGAGTACCACTTCCTCGACGAGGACGAGTTCGCCCGGCGCATCGAGCAGGGCGACTTCGTCGAGTGGGCGAGCTACTCAGGGCGCAGCTACGGGACACTGCGGTCCGAGCTCGATCGCCGCACCGAGGCCGGCGCGCCGGTGGTGCTGGAGATCGAGGTTCAGGGCGCGCGTCAGGTCCGCGACGCGCTGCCCGAGGCGCTGCAGATCTTCATCCGCCCGCCGTCGGAGTCGGCGCTGCGAGACCGCCTCGTCGGTCGGGGGACCGACGTCACGGCCGAGGTCGAGCGGCGCCTGGAGGTCGCCGAGCGCGAGTTGGCGGCGGCCGACGAGTTCCCCCATCAGGTCGTCAATGACCGCCTCGAGGACGCCGTTTCGGAGCTCGCCGCGATCGTGCGGGCCGCCCTGGCCTCCGACTGAAGTACGATGGTCGGGTGATCTCACCCAGAATCGACAAACTGCTCGACAACGTGGACTCCAACTACGCGAGCGTCCTGGTCGCCGCCAAGCGGGCGCGCCAGATCAACTCGTATTACCACAACCTCGGCGAGGGAACGTTCGACGAGTTCCCGCCCCCGATGGTCGAGACAGGCTCCAAGAACTACCTCACGATCGCGCTCGAAGAAGTCGCCGCGGGCAAGATCAAGTACCACTACCGCTAGGTCGCCCCGATGGCTCGCGTCCTGCTCGGTGTCAGCGGGGGGATCGCGGCCTACAAGGCGCTCGTGTTCGTTCGCCTGGCCACCAAGGCCGGGCACGCGGTGCGTGTCGTGCAGACCGCGAGCAGCCAGCGGTTCGTCGGCGCGGCGTCGTTCGCCGGGCTGACCGGCGCGCCCGTCCTGGTCGAGGAGTTCGAGCCCGACCCGGCGCGGGGCGCGTTCCCCGGCGACGAGACGCCGAGCCATGAGCCGATCAGCCACCTGGCGCTGGTCGCCAACGCGGACGCCTATCTGATCGCGCCGGCGAGCGCCAACACGATCGCCAAGCTCGCGCACGGCCTCGCCGACAACCTGTTGACCAGCGCCGCACTGGCGGCACGCTGCCCGGTGATCGTCGCGCCGGCGATGAACGACGCGATGTGGGAGCACGCAGCAACGCAGGCCAACGTCGCGCTGCTCGCCGCCCGCGGCGTCATCGTGCTCGAGCCGGGCGTCGGCGCGCTCGGTTCCAAGGGCGAGTGGGGGAAGGGGCGTCTGGTCGAGCCGCCGGCGCTGCTCGAGGCCGTCGAGGCGGCGCTCGGCGCGCCGCGTTCGCCGGCCGGATCGTGGGCCGGCGTCCGCGTCATGGTCACGGCCGGCGGGACCCGCGAGCCGATCGATTCGGTGCGCTACGTCGGCAACCGTTCCTCGGGCCGGATGGGCGCGGCGCTCGCCGCCCGGGCGCTCGCCCGCGGGGCCGAGGTGACGTTGATCGCCGCCAACATCGAGACCGACGTCGCGCCCGGCGTGCGGCGCGTCGACGTCGCGACCGCCGCGGAGTTGCAGGCGGCGTGCGAGGAGCGCTTCGATCAGACCGACGTGCTGCTCATGGCCGCCGCCGTCGCCGACTTCCGTCCCGCCGATCCGGTCGACGCGAAGATCAAGAAGGCCGGGCGCGTCGAGCTCGATCTCCACCTCGAGGCGACGACCGACGTCCTCGGCGCGCTGGCCGCGCGGCGCCGCCACGACCAGACGCTCGTCGGCTTCGCGGCCGAGCACGGCGCGGACGCCGGTGACGAGGCGCGGGCCAAGCTCGCGCGCAAGGGCGTCGACGCGATCGTGCTCAACGACATCGCCCGCGACGACATCGGTTTCGGCGCGCCCGACAACGAGGTGACGATCGTCCTCGCCGACGGCGAACGACACGTTCCGCGGGCGCCGAAGGCCGAGATCGCCGACGCGATCCTTGACACGATCGAGGCGCTGCGAACGCCGTCAGCCGACCCGCACAGGGTCGTACAATGAGGACGTCATGGAGTCGGCCTACGAGCTGTTCCGCAACGGAACCAAGCTTCTGGAGGACGGCGATCACCACGCGGCGGTCGTCGCGTTGACCCGTGCTCGCGACCTCGAGCCCGACAAGGACTCGGTCCGCGAGGCGCTCGGCCGCGCGCTGTTTCACTGCCACCGCTACCGCGAGGCCGCCGACGAGTTCGCCGCGGTCGTCGACCATGCTCCGACCAACGACTACGCCCTGTTCTGCCTTGGCCGCGCCTTGCAGCTCCAGGGCAAGCACGCCGAAGCGCGCCACCCGCTGGCGCTGGCCACGAACCTGCGCCCTGGCCGCGACGACTACCGACGCTACCGCGACCAGGCGCGCCGCCGCGCCGCCGCCGCGTAACCCCGGCTACGCGTCCACCGAATACCCGGCGGCGCGCAGCGCCGCGCACGCCCGCTCGAGATCGGCGGAATTCACCAGCAGCAGATCGGTGTCGAACGTCGCCAGCGCGAAGACCGAGATCGCCGCGCGGGCCAGCGTCGACGTCAGCCCGGCCAGGAACCCGACGAGGTCGGGGTCCAGCGGCCCGGCTACCGCCAGGGCGGCGTACGGCCCGAGCGCCCGCACGCCCTCGGGCACCGCGTCGAACGGGCAGACGACCGACAGCTCCTCGGCGGTGCGGGTGATGCTCGTCAGCTCCTCGCCCCACGCCCATGGCGGCACCGCCGCCTGGGGGTCCAGGCGGCAGACCGCGAACACCTGGCCGAGGCGATGCAGCGCCGGGGCGTCATCGCGCGGCGGGGCGGGTCGCCGGGCGCGCAGATCGGTCGCCGCGGCGACGAGCAGTCCGAGCAGTCGGTCCAGCGACGCGGCGTTGACGGCGTCGGCAACGAGCTCCCCCTGGACCCACACCGCCCCGGCACCGGTGTGGGCGAAGCGCACCAGCGCGAGGCGCCGGTTACGCATGAGTAGCTCGTGATCGGAGACCTGATCGGCCCTGATGACCTCGGCCTGCGCGCGCAACAGGCCGTCGCGAAACGCGACGCCGACGTGCAGCGGCCAGCCGCCCACATCGTCGATCGAAAGGCCCCATTGGTCGTCGGCCACCCGGCGGGTGGCGGCGTCCAGCGAGGCCATGTAGTCGGCTACCACAGCGGTCACGGTCGTCGGCACGGTGCTACAGTCTGACGACAGCTTTCGATAGCCCGGCCGCTGTGTGCCGGGCGGAGTTCAGGAAGCGGGCGCACGCCCGCTTTTTCTTTTGTCTAAAGGAGGGGAGATTCAGTGAGCAGCATCCAGGCCGAGATCGAGACGTCCCTCGCAAAGGCTGAGCCGGATGTCGAAGTGCTGCTCGCCGAACTCGTTCCCGGCGGGATCGTCCGCGTGTTCATCGACCATCCCGATGGGGTGTCGCTGGATCTCTGCGAGCGCGTCAGCCGCGCACTGGTCGACGTTCGTGAGCGCTACGCGCTCGAGGTCTCGTCGCCCGGTCAGGACCGTCCCTTGACCAAGCCCGCCCACTTTCGCCGCTTCCTGGGTCGCCGTGCCCGGGTCCGTACCCGCGGTGCGCACGACGGCCAACGGTCGTTCACCGGCGAGTTGGTCGGCGCCAGCGACGACGCGGTGACGATTGCCGTGGACAGCGGCGTGGTCGCGATTCCGTACGCCGACATCAACCGATCCAACCTCGTGGAGGAGTAGGCATGTCACGCGAGATTCTGGAAGCCATGCACGCCCTTGCCCGCGAGAAGGGCATCTCGGCGGAGAAGCTCATCTCGGCGCTGGAGGATGCGCTGCTCAGCGCGTACAAGAAGCAGCTCGACTCGGCCAAGTACGCCCGCGTCGAGATGGATCCCGACACCGGCGACTACCGGGTCATCGAGCTGCTGATCCCTGAGCGCCTCGAGGCCCACCTGATCGTCGAGACGATCGACGAGGGGACGTATATCGACCCGGAGACCGGCGAGTCGGTCGAGCCGGCCGACCCCGAGATCGATCCGGCCAAGTTCGCCGAGTACCGCGACCAGATCGAGGAGCGCGACGTCACTCCTGACGACTTCGGGCGGATCGCCGCGCAGACCGCCAAGCAGGTCATCCTGCAGCGGATCCGCGAGGCCGAGCGCGACATGATGTTCGAGGAGTACCGCGACCGCGTCGGCGAGCTGATCACCGGCCTCGTCCAGCAGTCCGACTCGCGCTACACGCTGGTCCAGCTACGCGAGCGCGTCGAGGCGCTGCTCCCGAAGTCCGAGCAGGTCGACGGTGAGCGCTACGACCACTCCCAGCGGATCAAGGCCGTGATCAAGGAGGTGTCGCCCTCGACCAAGGGCCCCTCGATCATCGTCAGCCGCCGCGACCCCGAGCTGATCAAGAAGCTCTTCGAGCTCGAGGTTCCCGAGATCGCCGACGGCCTGGTGGAGATCGCCAACGTCGCTCGCGAGCCGGGCTATCGCTCGAAGATCGCCGTCATCTCCCACGCCCAGGGCGTCGACCCGGTCGGCGCCTGCGTCGGCCCACGCGGCTCGCGTGTGCGCATGGTCGTGTCCGAGCTGCGCGGCGAGAAGATCGACATCATTCCCTACAACGACGAGCCCGCCCGCTTCGTCGCCAAGGCGCTGTCGCCCGCCCGCGTGCGCGAGGTCCATGTCGACGACGAGGGCAAGCAGGCGACGGTCATCGTGCCCGACGATCAGCTCTCGCTGGCCATCGGTCGCGAAGGTCAGAATGCCCGCCTCGCCGCCCGGCTGACCGGATGGCGCATCGACATCAAGTCCGAGTCCGAGTTCGCCGCCGAAGGTCGCGACGAGCAGTTCTCCGAGGAGGACGTCGGAGGTCGCTGCCACGCGATCCTCAGCTCCGGCCGGCGCTGCCCGAATGCCGCGTTGCCCGGTTCGCGCTTCTGCGGTCTGCCCGTCCATCAGGAGCTCGAGGGCAGCGGCAGCGACTACGTCGGCGGTCCGCCGGCCGATGATGCGGTGCTCGAGGACGACGACGGCGAGCTCGAGACGACCGAAGGCGAGGTCGCGGTCGAGGTCGAGGCATCCGACGATGGCGGTCTCGATTCCGCGCAGCCCGCCGCGGAGCCCGCGTCATAGCGCCGGTCTCCGAGCCGACTCGTCGCTGCATCGGCTGCGGCGCAGTCGCTCCTCAGCGCACCCTGCGGCGGGTCGCCGTCGCGGGTGATGCCGTGGTGTGCGATGAGCGACGCCGGCTTCCGGGCCGCGGCGCGTACCTCTGTGGTGCGGCGTGCGCTCGCACCGCTGTCGATCGGCGCGCGTTTGAGCGCGCGTTCCGGCGCAGTGTGTCGGTCGATCCCCAACTCCTAGAATCCCTGAATTGACGATGGCCAAGAAACGCGTTCACGAAATCGCCAAGGCAAAGGGCATGACGTCCAAGGACGTTCTGGCCAAGCTTCAGGCTGCCGGAATCGAAGCCAAGGCCGCGGCCTCGACGGTCGATGAGGCAGCCGCGCTGGCCGCCCTCGGCGCCAACGGTGGCGCGCCGAAGGAGGCCAAGGCCGAGGCAGCCCCGAAGGCCAAGGCCGCGCCGAAGACCGAGGCGAAGCCTGCGGCGGCTGCGGAGGCGCCCACGCCGCCTGCACCGAAGGCCGAGGCTCCGGCCGCGCCTGTCGCGTCCCCTCCGGCCGCGCCCGTGGCCGGCGCCGCGGCCCCGGCAGCCCCCAAGCCTCCCGCCGCCGCGGCACCGATCGCCCCCTCGGTGGACCGTCCCGCGCCCGGCACCGGGCCGCGGATCATCTCCGTGCCCGATCCACCCGCGCGCCCGACGCGCGACGAGACCGGCGCCGCCGGTGGCAAGCGCCCGACGCGCGACGGCTTCCAGGGCGAACGGTCCACCGCCGGCTCCGGCCCCGGCGGCCGGCGCCGCGTCGTCATCGACTCCCAGGCCTCGCGCCGGGCGCCCGGCGTCGGTGGCCCCGGCGGCGGTCCCGGTGGCGGAGGTCCGCCGCAGGGCCCGAACCGTGGTCCGCGGCGTCGTGGTCGTCGGCGTCGCGAGGTCCTCGAAGAGGTCGCCGGCACGCTCGACGTCGACGCCCGCACGCGGATCGACGTCGTCAAGATCAACTCCGGCTCGACGGTCAAGGACGTCGCCGAGTACCTCGGCGTCGCGATCCCCGAGGTCATCAAGAAGCTGATGTCGCTGGGCGAGATGGCGACGCTGACGCAGACGCTGAGCGACGACGCGATCCGCGTCCTCGCCGACGAGTTCGACAAAGAGGTCGAGATCGTCCACGTCGGCGACGAGCGCGACGAGGACATCGTCTACGACGACGACGACGACGAGCTCGTCGAGCGCCCGCCGGTCGTGACGATCATGGGCCACGTCGATCACGGCAAGACGTCGCTGCTCGACGCGATCCGCTCGACTGAGGTCGTCGCCGGTGAGGCGGGCGGCATCACCCAGCACATCGGCGCCTACCAGGTCCACCACGGCGACAAGGCCGTCACCTTCCTCGACACCCCGGGCCACGAAGCGTTCACCGCGATGCGTGCCCGCGGCGCCCGCGTCACCGACATCGCCGTGATCGTCGTCGCCGCCGACGACGGCGCCCGACCCCAGACCGACGAGGCGATCGCCCACGCCAAGGCGGCCGAGGTGCCGATCATCGTCGCGGTCAACAAGATCGACAAGGAGGGCGCCGATCCGACGCGCGTGCGTACCGAGCTCACGCAGCGCGACCTCCAGCCTTCGGAGTGGGGCGGCGAGACGGAGTACGTCGACGTCTCGGCCAAGACCAAGGAGGGCCTGGACGAGCTGCTCGACACGATCCTCGTGGTCGCCGAGCTCGCCGAGCTCAAGGCCAACCTCGACACCGACGCGTCGGGCACCGTCATCGAGTCCAAGCTCGACCCGGGCCGCGGCCCTGTCGCCACCGTCCTGATCTCGCGCGGCACGATGAACGTCGGCGATGCCGTCGTCGCCGGTCCGCACAGTGGCCGCGTGCGCGCCATGCTCGACTACCGCGGCGAGCGCCTGAAGGTCGCCCAGCCCGGCGACCCCGTCGAGGTGCTCGGCTTCGAGGGCGTCCCCGACGCCGGCGAGACCGTTCGTGTCGTCGAGTCCGACAAGGAAGCCCGGCGCCTGGCCACCGAGCGCGCCAACCGCCTCAAGACCGAGGCGCTGGCCCGCCGTTCCGGCCGCAAGGTCTCGCTCGAGGACGTCTTCAAGCGTTCGCTCGAGGAGGACCTCAAGGAGCTCGGGCTGGTCATCAAGGCCGACGTTGCCGGTTCGGTCGAGGCGATCGAGGACGAGATCGCGCGCCTGCCGCAGTCCGAGGTCCAGGTCAACATCATCTACTCGGGCGTCGGTGGCATCAACGAGTCCGACGTCATGCTCGCGGCCGCGTCCGACGCGGTCATTCTCGGCTTCAACGTCCGGCCGGTCGGCGACGCCCGGCTCGCGGCGGAGCGCGAGGGCGTTGAGATTCGCTCCTACTCGGTCATCTACCGCGCGCTGGAGGATCTGCGCGACGCGATGCAGGGACTGCTCGACCCCGAGCAGGTCGAGGAGATCATCGGCCAGGTCGAGGTCCGCCAGACGTTCCGCGCTTCGCGCGTCGGCACGATCGCCGGCTCGTACGTCACCGAGGGCCGCGTCACGCGCGGCTCGAAGGTCCGCATCGTTCGCGACGGCACGATCATCTACGACACGACGATCGACAGCCTCAAGCGGTTCAACGATGACGTGCGCGAGGTCGCGGCCGGCTTCGAGTGCGGCATCGTCTTGACGAACTTCCAGGACGTCAAGGACGGCGACATCTTCGAGGTCTACGCGACGCGGCAGGTCGAGCGCGAGCTCGTGTGAGTCGTGCCCGTCGCCGGGCGTCGCGTGACGAGGAAGAGAGACTAGGATGAGCTCAGGCCGTATGCGCCGTGTCGACGAGGCCGTTCGTCAGGTGCTCAGCGACGCGATGACCAGTGCTCTGAAGGATCCCCGCATCGGCTTTGTGACTGTGACCGACGTACGTACCAGCCCGGATTTGCGCCACGCCACGGTGTTCGTGAGCGTGCTCGGGTCCGACGCCGAGCGCGAGGCGTCGATCGACGGGCTGCGCTCCGCCCACGGCTATCTCCAGAGTCGCGTGGGTAGCGAGCTGCGCCTGAAGTACACGCCGACGCTGACCTTCGAGTACGACGGCACGACCGACCGCGCGCTGCGCGTCGAGGAGCTGCTGCTCGATCTGCCGATCTCCGAGCCCGACGACCCCGAGGTCGCGTGAGTACCAACGGCGCCACGAGCGACCGCGACGCGGTCCTCGCCGAGATCCACGAGGCGGAGCGGTTCGTGCTCGTCACGCACGAGAACCCCGACGGTGACGCGATCGGCTCGCTCGTCGCGATGCATGGCGTGCTGACCGCGCTGGGCAAGGACAGCGTCATGTTCATGTCGCCCGACGACATGCCGCTGCCCTACGAGTACCGCTTCTTCGAGCTCGACGGGCTCGCCGCCACGACACCGCCCGACGTCGACGAGCGGACGGTCATCTACCTCGACTGCGGCAACATCGACCGCAACCCGCTGGAGTCGGTCAAGCGCGACGAGACCCACATCGTCAACGTCGACCACCACCACGACAACACACGCTTCGGGACCGTCAACTGGATCGATCCGACGTGCTCGTGCACGGCCGAGATGGTCTGGTCGCTGATGGGCGATCTCGGCGTGGCGCTGACGCCCTCGATCGCCGAGGCGCTCTACGTCGGCCTCGTCACCGACACCGGCCGCTTCATGTACGAGAACTCCGGCTCGCGCGCGCACCGGATGGCCGCGGCGCTGATCGAGTCGGGCGTCGACGCGCACGCGATCTACCGCCGCCTGTACGAGGACATGCCGTTCTCCAAGCTCGAGTTGCTGGCCCGCGGGCTGGCGTCGGTGCGCCGCTTCGACGAGGGGCGCCTGACGCTCGCGATGCTGACGCGCGAGGACTTCTTCGAGGTCAGCGCCGAGTCGAGCTACTCGGAGGGGATCATCGATCACCTGCGCTCGGTTCAGGGTACGAAGCTGGCGGCGCTGACCCGCGAGCTGCTCGATGACGACAACACCACCGTGCCGCGGGCCAAGCGCGTGTCATTGCGCGCAACCAGCGCCGACGTCGACGTCTCGCAGATCGCACGGGCCGGCGGCGGGGGAGGCCACCCACGCGCGGCCGGGCTCACCTGGCACGGCTCCGACGACGAGCTCGTCGCCTTCCTGCGCAGCCAGCTCGCCGAGCAGCTCGGGCAGCCGCTGGCCGACGAGTCCGTCGCCTAGCAACCTCAGTCCATGGACGGCGTCATCCTCTGCGACAAGCCGGCGGGCTGCTCGTCTCACGACGAGGTGCTGCGCGTGCGCCGCGCGCTGGACGGCGCCAAGACCGGCCATGCCGGGACGCTCGACCCGTTCGCGACCGGCCTGCTGCCGATCCTCGTCGGCAAGGCAACCCGGATTGCGCGCTTTCTGCACCTGCAGCCCAAGACCTACGAGACGATCGCTCAGCTCGGGGCAACCTCGACGACCGGCGACCCGACCGGCGAGATCGTGATCACCAAGAACGTGGCGCCCGATCCGCCGCTGCTGCCGACCGGCGAGATCACCCAGACGCCGCCGGCCTACAGTGCGGTCCGCGTCGACGGCGTGCGGGCCTACGAGCGCGCGCGCCGCGGCGAGACCGTCGTCGTCCCGCAGCGCACGGTGACCGTGCACCGCTTCGAGCAGCTGTGGCGCGACGACGCCGGTAATCGCGACGCGGGGCCGCGCGCCGCGTTCGTGATCGAGTGCTCGACCGGCACCTATGTCCGCTCGCTCGTCGCCGACCTGCACGACGCCTACTGCCTCGAGCTGCGCCGCACGCGGATCGGCCCGTTCAGGGTCGAGGAGGCCGACGGCGAGACGCTGATCTCGCTGCGTGACGTGCTCGCGGCGATCCTGCCGGCGATCGTCCTCGACGGCGAGGCGGCGCGCCGCGCGGGTCATGGCGTGGCGATCGACGGCGAGGCGACGGGCCCGGTCCTGCTCGAGGACGAGGCGGGCGAGATCTGCATCGCCGAACCGCTCGCGGACGGGCTGCTCAAGCCCGTCGTAGGGTTCCGCGGGTGACGATCACCCCGCTGAGCGACGTGGTGCGCCGCGAGCGCCGCGTGGCGATCGGCGTCTTCGACGGCGTCCACCTCGGCCACCGGGCGGTGATCGACGGCACCGACACCGTCGTGACGTTCGACCCGCACCCCAGCGCGGTGCTGGCCGGCCGCGGCGCGCCGCTGCTGCTGACGACGCTCGAGCGCAAGGCCGAGCTCGTCGCCGGCCTCGGCGTGGCCGAGACCGTCGTCGTCCCGTTCACCGCCGAGCTCGCCGCCCAGCCGCCGCAGCAGTTCATCGACGAGATCGTCGTCGGTGCGCTTGGGGCGGTCGCCGTCGCCGTCGGTGAGAACTTCCGCTTCGGCAGCCGCGCCCGGGGCGATCCGCAGCTGCTGTCGGCCGACCCGCGCTTCGAGACCCGCGTCGCGCCGCTGAAGGAGGTCGACGGTGAGATCGTCAGCTCCAGTCACATCCGCGGGCTGCTGCTCGGGGGTGCGGTCGACTACGCCAACCGGCTCCTCGGGGCGCCGTACGTCGTGACCGGCGAGGTCGTCCACGGCGACAAGCGCGGCCGGGATCTCGGATTCCCGACCGCGAACGTCGTGCCGCCGATCGGCTATGTCTGCCCGGGCCACGGCGTCTATGCGTGCCGGACCGGTGACGGCCGCGCGGCGGCGGTCAACGTCGGCGTGCGCCCGACGTTCGAAACCGGCCTCGGTGAACTGATCGAGGCCTACATTCTCGATTTCACGGGCGACCTCTACGGGTCCACGCTGCGCCTCGAGTTCGTCGCGCGGCTGCGCGGCGAGCGGCGCTTCGACAGCGTCGATACGTTGATCGACCAGATGCACGACGACGTCGCTCGCACGCGCGAGCTGATCGCGGCCGGCTGACGCGGGCGCCGTCTTCGCTACAGTTCGCCCCCGCATATGACCACGTTGACCAAAGAACGCAAGGCCGAGATCGCCACCAAGTTCGGCTCCGGCCCCGCAGATACCGGGAACACCCGGGTGCAGGTCGCCCTGCTCACGAACCGGATCACCGATCTGACCGAGCACCTGCGCGACCACAAGAAGGACCACCACTCCCGTCGCGGGCTGCTGATGCTCGTCGGGCGCCGCCGCCGGCTGCTCGACTACATGCGCAAGCGCGACCTCGACGGGTACCGCGAGCTCATCGCCGAGCTCGGCCTGCGTCGATGAACCTGATCGAGCCCGGGACGCCAGCGCCCGAATTCACGCTGCGCCAGGGCGACGGTGAGTCGTTCACCCGTGAGAACCTGATCGGTGCGACGACGGTGTTCGTCTTCTACCCCTTCGCCTTCAGCCCGGTCTGTACCGACCAGCTGCAGGTCTACGAGGAGGCCGTCGCCGAGATCCGCGCCGCCCCGGCCGAGATCTACGGCGTCAGCATCGACTCGCCCTACGCCCAGACGGCGTTTCGCGAGCACCTCGGTGTGTCGATCGCCCAGCTCTCGGACTTCAGCCCGGTCGGCGCGGCATCGAAGGCGTTCGGCGCTTGGTTCGAGCCCGGCTCGTTCTCGATGCGCGCGCTGGTGATCGTCGGTCCCGACGGCGTCGTGACCTGGAGCCACGAGGCCGACTCACCGGGCGAGCTGCCCGGCGTCAACCTGATCATCGACGCACTCGCCGGCTCGACAGCCTGAGAGCCCGGCCGCTCCGGCGGGTCGGAACAGCTGCGGCGAAGGCGAGGGGGGAGCGGGCACGCCACCCACGGTGGCGCCTGGCATCCTTCGCCCGGTGACCGATCTGCGCAGCGCGCCGGTTCCGCCGGCGGCGCCTGACGATCATGTCCGCGGCGCGGGGGAGCAGGTCATCGCCTACATGGACTTCACGTGCCCGCGCTGCGCGCTCGAGCATCTGCGCCTGCGCGAGTCCGGAGCGCGCGTTGTGCTGCGTCATTTCGCGCTGCGTGCACGCCATCCCCGCGCGCTGGCGCTGGCCCACGCCGTCGAGGCGGCCGCCGCGCAGGACGCCTTCTGGGCGTTCGCCGACTCGGTCTACGGCGACCAGGCTCATCTCGACGACCCGCACCTCTGGGCTCGCTGCGAGGAGCTCAGCCTCGACGTCACCCGCTTCGACACCGACCGCCGCTCCGACGCGGTCGCGCAGCGTGTCCAACGCGACGTCCACGACGCCCTGCGCGCCGGCCTCACGACCACGCCGGCGCTGGTGCCGGCCCAGGCCGTGGGGCTCGAAGAGTCCAACCGTGGGCTATCCTGACTCCGCACTACATCCAAAGACGCAGCATTACGCAGGGCGCGCCTACCGAAGGGCGACGCCACCGAGAAGGGAACTACCCATATGAGCAGTGACGCCGTAACGACGGTCTCCGTCGAGATTTCTGGCACAGAGATCTCCTTCGAGACCGGCAAGATGGCCAGGCAGGCCTCCGGCGCCGTCGTAGTTCGCCAAGGCGACACGATGGTTCTCAGCACCGTCACGATCGGCGGTCTTCGCGACACCGACTTCCTGCCGTTGACGGTCGATGTCGAAGAGCGCATGTACGCCGCGGGCAAGATCCCCGGCTCGTTCTTCAAGCGCGAGGGTCGCGGTGGCGAGAAGGCCACGCTGACCTGTCGCATGATCGATCGACCGATCCGTCCGCTGTTTCCCAAGAGCTGGCGCTTTGACACGCAGCTCGTGACGATCCCGCTGAGCGTCGATCACGTCCACCCGTACGACATCCTCGCGATGAACGGCGCCAGCGCGGCGCTGATGATCTCGCCGATGCCGCTGCCCCATCCGGTCGGCGCGGTGCGGATCGGCAAGATCGACGGCAACTTCGTCGTCAACCCGCCTGAGGAGTCGCTGCTCGAGGAGTCCGAGCTCGACCTGATCGTCGCCGGCACGGAAGAGGCGATCCTGATGGTCGAGGCCGGCGCCAACGAGATCCCCGAAGCCGAGATCCTCGACGCGCTGGACATCGCCCACGACGCGATCAAGAAGCTCTGCCAGGCTCAGCGTGAGCTGGCCGAGAAGTGCGGCAAGGAGAAGCTGGTCTTCGAGACGGTCACCGTCGACCAGGGCCTCGCCGCGCAGATCAAGGCCTCGCACGGCGACGCGCTCGACGCGGCGACCCAGGTGTTCGACAAGCTCGAGCGCCAGGACGCGACCAAGGCCGTCGAGACCGGCATCATCGAGCAGTACGCCGGCGACCCGGAGGCCGAGGGCTTCGCGGAGAAGAAGGCCGACGCCAAGCGGGCGTTCGCCGCGCTGGAGAAGTCGATCATCCGCCAGCGCATCGCGGTGCACAAGATCCGCCCCGACGGTCGTGGCGAGCGGGAGATCCGTCCGATCACGATCGAAACGACGGTCGGCCCGCGCAACCACGGTTCGGCGCTCTTCACGCGCGGCCAGACGCAGGCCTTCTCGGTCGTCGCGCTGGGCACGCTGAAGGAGGAGATGCGTCTCGACACGCTTGGCCTGGAGACCAAGAAGTTCTACTGGCACCACTACAACTTCCCGAGCTTCTCCGTCGGCGAGACCGGTCGCCTGGGTCCCAAGCGTCGTGACGTCGGCCACGGTGCGCTCGCCGAGCGCGCGCTGGTCCCGATGATCCCGTCGATCGAGGACTTCCCGTACACGGTGCGGGTCGTCTCCGACATCTTCGAGTCCAACGGCTCGTCGTCGATGGCCTCGGTCTGCGGCAGCTCGCTGTCGCTGATGGATGCCGGTGTGCCGATCAAGGCGCCGGTCGCCGGTATCGCCATGGGGCTGATCAAGGAGGGCGACGACTACGTCGTGCTCACCGACATCGCCGGCGTCGAGGATCACCTCGGTGACATGGACTTCAAGGTCGCCGGTACCGAAGCGGGCATCACCGCCCTGCAGATGGACATCAAGATCACCGGCGTCACGTTCGACATCCTGCGTGACGCGCTGGCCCAGGCCCGCGAGGCCCGCGTCGACATCCTCGGCCAGATGGCCGCGGTCATCGCCGCGCCCCGCGAGCAGCTCAGCCCGTACGCGCCGCGCATCATCACGGTGCAGATCGACCCGTCGAAGATCGGCCTGCTGATCGGCAAGGGCGGCGAGACGATCCGTGGTCTGTCGGAGGAGTTCGAGTCGCAGATCGACGTCAACGACGAGGGCCAGGTCCTGGTCTACTCGGCCAACGGCGAGCTCGGCGAGGCACTGGCCGACCGGATCGCATCGATGACCAAGGAGGTCGAGGTCGGCGACGAGTTCCCGACGGCCAAGGTCGTGAAGACGACCACGTTCGGCGCGTTCGTCGAGCTGGCCAAGGGCACCGACGGCCTGCTGCACATCTCCAACGTGTCGCCGGGCAATCGCGTCGACACCGTTGAGGAGGTCCTCAACAAGGGCGACGAGATCCATGTCCGCGTGGTCGAGGTCGACCGTGAGCGCGGCCGCATCGGTCTGCGTCTGGCCGGGGATCCCGACGTCGCCGGCAAGTCCGTCGAGGAGCTGGCCTCGGTCGGCGGTGGCGGCGGCAACGGCGGAGCGCCGCGTGGTGGCGGCGATCGCGGTGGGCGCGGCGGAGACCGCGGCCCGCGCCGTGATCGCGACGACAGCCCGCGCGGCTCCGGCCGCCCGCGCCACTAGCTTGGCCGAGCACCAGCTCACCGAGCTCGACTCGGGACTACGGGTCGTCACGGAGCGCATGCCTGGCGTGCGCTCCGTGGCCCTCGGGTTCTGGATTGCGACCGGCTCGTCCTCGGAGACGGAGGACGAGGCCGGCCTGTCGCACCTGATCGAGCACATGCTGTTCCGGGGCACGCCGCGCTTCGCCTCGGAGGAGATCGACCAGATCTTCGACGCGATGGGCGCCGAGGTCAACGCAGGCACCGGCAAGGAGACCACGTCGGTCTACTCGCGGATGCTCGACCAGCACATGCCGCGCGCGTTCGATGTCATGGCCGACATCGTCTGGCGCCCGAGCTTCAAGCAGTCAGATCTCGAGAACGAGCGCCAGATCGTGCTCGAGGAGATCGCCATGTACGAGGACGATCCTCAGGATCTCGTCTTCGACGTGCTCGGTGGCGCCGTGTTTGGCGACCACCCGCTGGGCCGGGCGATCATCGGTCGCGCCGATGTCGTCGCCGGCACGCCGGTCGCAGGGCTGCGCGCGTTTCACGACACTCGCTACGTCCCCGGTGCCGTCGTCGTCGCCGCGGCCGGGTCGGTCGATCACGACGAGCTCGTCGCGCTCGTCGAGGCGGCCGGGGTCGAGCATCGCGGCGTCGCGGTGCCCGCGCTCGTCGAGCCGCCCGAGGCCCAGGAGCGGCGCGTTCAGTTCCTGACCAAGGACACCGAGCAGTACCACGTCTGCCTGGGCGCGCCGGGCATCGCCCGCGACGACGACCGGCGCTTCGCGCTGCGAGTTCTCGACTGCATTCTCGGCGGCACATCGTCGTCGCGGCTGTTTCAGGAGGTCCGCGAGAAGCGCGGCCTGGCCTACAGCGTCTACTCGTTTCAGTCGCTCTTCCACGGCACCGGCCAGGTCGGCCTGTACGTCGGGACCCGGCGCGAGAACGTCGGCCTGGCGATGGCGGTCATCGCCGACGAGCTGCGCCGCGCGAGCGAGGGCGGCCTCCAGGCCGACGAGCTCGACCGCGCACGGGAGAACGTCAAGGGGCGGATCGTGCTGTCGCTCGAGTCCACGAGCTCGCGCATGAGTCGCCTCGGATCGAGCATCCTCGCCGGGATGCCGGTCATGGAGCTCGATGAGGTGATCGAGCGCATCGACGCCGTCACGCTCGACGACGTCGACGGCCTGATGGCCGAGCTGTTCGATCCCAACCGCCTCAGCGCTGCGGGGATCGGCGTGGACGAGGATGCGTTCCGCGAGGCGCTCGAGCCGCTGGCGGAGATGGTCGGATGATCCGCGTCGCCGTCTCCGGCGCCGACGGCAAGATGGGACGCACGGTCTGTGACGCTGTCGAGGGCGCGGCCGACATGACGCTCGTCGGCCGCGCCGACCCCGCGCTCGGCACGGCGCTCGCCGACGTTCTCGGCGACGCCGACGTCGTCGTCGACTTCACACGCCCCGACACCGCGCTGCTCAACGCGCTGGCCTGCGTGGCCGCCGGCGTCCACATCGTCATCGGGACGACGGGTTTCGACATCGAGCCGCTGCGCGCCGCCTCGGGCGCCAACGTCGTCATCGCGCCGAACTTTGCGATCGGCGCCGTGCTGATGATGCGCTTCGCGGCCGAGGCGTCGCACCACATGGCCAAGGCCGAGATCATCGAGCTCCATCACGACCAGAAGCTCGACGCGCCAAGCGGCACGGCGGCGTGGACGGCGGAGCTGATGGACGGCGACGTGCCGATCCACTCGGTTCGCCTGCCCGGCCTCGTCGCCCACCAGGAGGTCATCCTCGGCGACCTGGGCCAGACGCTGACCATCCGTCACGACAGCATGTCGCGCGAGTCGTTCATGCCCGGGGTGCTGCTGGCCGTCCGCAAGGTCGGCGGGCTGACCGAGTCGCCGGTCATCGGCCTCGAGCACCTGCTGTTCGACGATTGATCCGCCCCGCGCAACCGGCCGACCTGCCCGCGATGGCACGCCTGCACGCCCGTGCCTGGCAGCGGGCCTACGGCGAGTTCCTCGACCACGAGGCGCTGGACTATGTCAGCAAGGAACGGCTTCTGGAGCTGTGGAGCGAGCAGCTGCTGAGCAAGCCCGCGCGCCGCGTGTGGGTCTTTGATCAGGGCGGCGCGATCGCCGGGCACGTGTCGGTTGACGAGGGCGAGCTGCGGATGCTCTACGTCGATCCGGTTGCCCAGGGGGCCGGCGTCGGCGGCGCGCTGCTCGACGTCGCGACCGCAGCGGGCGCGCGGACTCTGCGCACCTTCGCGGCCAACGAACCGGCGCGGGCGTTCTACGAGTCGCGGGGCTGGGTGTTCGACGGTGAGCTCGAGCCGTGGATGGGGGAGGCGATCGTCGGATATCGCCGGTCGGCGCCATGAGCGTCCTCGTCGCGGTCACCGACCACGCAGCCGAGCGCTTCCGCCAGCGAGTCGGCAGCACGCGCGGCGAGATCGACGTCAAGCCCGAGATCGTGGAGCGCGTCGCCGAGGCCGTGGCGGCCGGGCGGATCGAGGAGCGCGAGCGCGCCACGGTCCACGTCACCGACCTGCGCGATCGCTCGGTGATCTACATCTGCCGACGTGACGGCGCCGAGCTGATCGTCATCACGCTGTGGGAGCACGAGGACGGCGTGGCGCCCGCACGCGTCCCGCGTCGCTTCACCGACGCGCTGTTGCGCGACGACGAGCGCCGCCGCGACGACGGCTAACGGCTCGGCCGCACAGCGGCATGGCGGTGACGGTGCGGGCGAAAGACCCGCTCGCAGCTCGAGCCGACATGGTCCTTGACGTCGACGTAGACCTCGTCGATGCCCGCCCCGCAGGTCACGCGATCGGCGAGGTTGTCGCGTGCGTTGATGTCGTCGTTGCCGGAGCCTGAGGTGATCGTGTCGGCGCCCGAGCCGCCGATGATGGTGTCGTTGCCGGGCCCCGCGTCGATCGAGTCGGCACCCGCGCCCCCGTTGATGACGTCGACGCCGGAGCCTGAGGTGATCGTGTCGTTGCCGGACCCGCCCGACACGCGGTCCCGGCCCGGGCCGCCGGTGATCGTGTCGTTCCCCGACCCGCCCGAGGCCCGGTTGACGCCGGCGCCGGTGTCGAGCGTGTCGTTGCCGCCCTCGCCGTTGACGGTGTCGTTGCCCGCCGCGCCGTCAAGCACGTCGTTGCCGGTGCCGCCGAGGAGCGTGTCGTTCCCCTCGTCGCCGCTGACCTGATCGTCACCGTCGGAGCCCGCGGCATGGTCGTCGCCGGTGCCGCCGGAGATCACGTCCTTGCCCGGGCCGCCGCGGAGCGTGTCGTTGCCCTCATGGCCGGTCAGCGTGTCGTTGCCCGTCTCGCCGGAGAGAAAGTCGTTGCCGGAGCCGCCATCGACGATGTCGTCGCCGGCACGGGTCACCGCGCTGTCGTTGCCGGCGCCCATCGCGTAGGTGTCGGGACCGGGGGTTCCGACGCAGACGTCGTCGCCGGGTGTCTGCGGACACACCCCGGCGTCGGCGGGGGCGAGCGCGGGCAGGCATACCAGGAGCAACGCGGCGAGTGTCGTGGCAGCGCGGGCGCGCATGGGGGCGCCAGCGTACAGGGGTCGCTAGGTGAGCGAAAGGGCTCAGGCGGCGAGCGCCATGGCGTCGTCGACGCCGACGTCAGGCCACGGCGCGGTCGGCCGCGCGATGAGAAAGCCCTGCAGAAGTGGGGCGCCGAGCTCGCGCAGCGTGGCGAGCTCTTGCTCGGTCTCCAGGCCCTCGGCGATCAGCAGCGCGTCGGTGGCGATCGCGTAGCTGTTCATCGCGGCGACCAGCGAGGCGCGGGCGGGATCGTCCTGCAGCCCCGTGACAAGGCCGCGATCGAGCTTGAGGTAGGCGGGACGCAGCGTCGCGAGCTGACGCAGGCCCGAGTAGCCGGCACCGATGTCGTCGACCGCGAACAGCACACCGCGCTCGCGCAGGCGGGCGATGGCCGCCGACATCTCGTCGTTCTCCTGGGCGAGCGACTCCTCGGTGATCTCGATGATCAACCGGTGCAGTTGGTGCTGCTCGTCGAGCAGCGAGTCGACGATCGGGTCGCAGATCATCGTCACCGAGAGGTTGACCGTGAGCTTCGTGCCGTGCGGCAGCTCGCCCATGAGGGCCAGCGTCTTGCGCAGGCATGCGATCTCGAGCTCGCCGCGCATGCCGAGCTCCTCGGCGAGCTCGAACCAGTGCAGCGGGCCCTGCCCGCCATCGAAGCGCGCCAGCGCCTCATAGGCGTGGATGCGCCCGGTCATCGTCTCAACGATCGGCTGCACCGCCATCCGCAGCCCTTCGCCGTCGACGACCTGGGCCAGAGCCTCACGCGCTCCGCCGCGGCCCGCGCGGACCAGCGGCTGGCCGGCATAGAGCGAGATGCGGTGCTTACCGGTGCGCTTGGCGATCCGCAGCGCGACGTCGGCGGCGCCGAGGAGCGCCTCGGCGTTGTCGCCGTCGCGCGGCGCATGGGCGATGCCGATCGACGCGGTGACGTTGTCGGCCGCGCCCGCGACGTCGATCATTTCGAGGATGCGCCGGGCGCGGTCGTCCGCGTCGAGGCCGAAGCCGATGGCAGCCATCGCGTCGCCGTCGATCCGGCCGAGCAGGCCGCCGGGGGAGATCTGCCCCTCGATCGCGGTCGCGACGTTCTGCAGCAGGGCGTCGCCGGCGGCGTGCCCGCGGCGCTTGTTGACGTGGCCGAAGTCGTCGAGGTCGATCAGCATCAGGTACAGCGGTGCGCCGGTCGGAGCGGTCGCCGCGAGCTCGTCGAGCCGGGTGCGCAGGGCGTTGACCGACAGCGCGCCGGTCAGCTTGTCGTGGTCGGCGTCGTAGCGGGCGCGCTCGAGCAGCGCCGCGGTCTCGCGCGTCACGCGGCCCGTGCACAGCAGCAGCGCGGCTGTCGCGGTGATCAGGCCGAAGTTCTCGACGCTGAACGTACCCGTCGTGACGATCGGTGAGAGCAACATCCCGAAGACGATTGCGGTCGCCGCGATCCCGACGCGACCGCCGCGGGCGAGCACGCCGATCGCGGCGGCCACGAGCCAGAAGACGGTGATCAGGGTGATCTGGCCGAGCCCGAAGCCGATGATCAACACCGCGGCCAGACATGAGAACGGCTCCTCGACGCGCAGCCGCTTCTCGCTGTCGGTCGTCAGCACCACGGTCCCGCTGATCAGGATGACCAGGCAACCCAGGCCCGAGGTGACGGGGTGTGGGTCGATCGATGGCCAGACGAGCACGAGCAGGCCACCGAGAAGCGCGAGCGCGATGCGGAAGCGTGCCGCATAGCGGCGGGCGTGCAGGACCTCGGGGGTGGCCGATGTTCGGGCGTGCCGAACCTCGTCCGCAGGCATCAGACTCGGACGCATCACTCCATATATCGGCGCTGCACAGCGCATCTCCAGCCGCCGCCGTCGGGCGTCCGGGGCACCGACGTGGGATGATGGGGGCGAATTGGGCTCACTCGGCACCGTCATCACCGCGATCGTCACGCCGTTCCATGACGATCTGAGCATCGACGAGGACGCCTTCGTCGACCTCATGCACCACCTCGCCGAGCATGGCTCGGACGGGTTCGTCGTCTGCGGGACGACCGGGGAAGCGTCGACGCTGACCGACGACGAGCATCTGCGCGTGATCGAGCTCGCACTGGCCGAGCGCCCCGACGGCGTGACCATCATCGGTGGGACGGGCTCCAACGACACGCGCCACGCGGTCGAGCTGACCGAACGGGCGACCGCACTCGGCGTCGATGCCACGCTGAGCGTCACGCCGTACTACAGCCGTCCCAGCCCGCTCGGGATCACGCGCCACTACGAGGAGGTCGCGCGCGCCACTGACCGGCCGATCGCGCTCTACAACATCCCGCATCGCACCGGCACGAACATGAGCCCCGAGCTCCTGGCCCGGCTCGCGCAGATCGACGGTATCTCGGCGGTCAAGCAGGCCAACGACGACGAGCTTCGGCTGATCGACGGCCTTGAGATCTACACCGGCAACGACGGTGCGTTCGCACGCACGCTCGACATGGGCGGTGCCGGCGGGATCCTCGTCGCCAGCCACATCGTCGGCGACGAGATGCGCCGGATGGTCGACGAGCCGGCGCAGCGCGCTGAGATCGACGCGTCGCTGCGCGACGTCTACGAGACGTTGTTCATCACCGCCAACCCGACGTGCACAAAGGCGGCACTGAACCTGATGGGCCTGCGCGGCGGGACGCTGCGTCTGCCGCTCGTCGATGCGACCGAGGACGAGCTCTCGCAGGTGCGCGCGATGCTCGAACGCCACGGCCGGCTGGAGACTGCGACAGCTTGAGCTCCACTCTGCGCGTCCTGCCGCTCGGCGGCCTGGGCGAGATCGGCAAGAACATGACGGTGGTCGAGTACGACGACCGGATCGTGGTCGTCGATGTCGGCCTGCGGTTCCCGACCCCGGAGATGATGGGGATCGATCTCGTCCTGCCCGACTTCTCCTACCTGCGCGAGCGCGTGGACGACATCGAGGCGTTTGTCATCACCCACGGCCACGAGGATCATCTCGGGGCGCTGCCGTTCATCGCCCGGGAACTCGGGGCCAAGCACATCCCGACCGTGTTCGGCGGCAAGCTGACCTCGGCGATGGCGCGCTCGAAGCTCGACGAGCACCGCCTGCGCGAGGTCGACGTGCAGGACGTCGAAGCGGGCGACACGCTCGAGCTCGGGCCGTTCAGCGTGGAGATGATCCACATGACGCACTCGATCCCCGACGCGATGGCCGTCGCGTTGACGTGCGAGGTCGGGACGACGCTGATCACCGGCGACTACAAGTTCGACCAGACCCCGGTCGACGGCAAGCCGGCCGACATGGCACGGCTCGCCGAGCTCGGCTCCGAGGGCGTCCTGCTGCTGTGCGGCGACTCGACCAACGTCGACCGCCCGGGCTACTCGCCGAGCGAGTCGATCGTCGGGCCGAACCTCGAGGCGCTGTTCGCACGCTGCGACGGGCGGATCGTCGTCACCTCGTTCGCGTCGAACATCCATCGCGTCCAGCAGGTCGTCGACGCGGCGGCGGCCAACGACCGCAAGGTCGCGCTGGTCGGCCGTTCGATGCGCAAGAACGTCAACATCGGCCGCTCGCTCGGTCACATCGAGGTTCCGGAGGGAATGCTCGTCCAGCCACGCGAGATCGATGACTTCCCCGACGAGCGGATCGTCATCATCTCAACCGGCTCCCAGGGCGAGCCGCTGAGCGCGCTGCGGCGGATGGCACACCGCGACCATCCGCAGGTCGAGCTGCATGACGGCGACACCGTCGTCTTCAGCGCGACGCCGATTCCCGGCAATGAGCGCGCGGTCAACGAGACCGTCGATCGGCTCTACCACATCGGTTGCGACGTGATCACGACGCGCGACGCCGACATTCACGCCTCCGGGCACGGATACGCCGAGGAGGTCAAGCTGATGCTGAACCTCGTGCGGCCGCGGTACGTGATGCCGTTCCACGGCGACCACAAGCGCATCCATCTGCACGGCAGGCTCGCCGAGGCGGTCGGCATCGACGCCGACTGCGTCTTCAAGGGCGAGAACGGCCTGCCGCTCGAGCTCGACCGCAAGGGCGCGCGCTTCGGCGGCCGCGAGCGCAGCGGCATGGTGTTCGTCGACGGAATGGAGATCGGCGATCCGACCGACGTCGCGCTGCGCGACCGCCGGATGCTCAGCGCCGACGGCATCTTCGTCGTCGTCGCCACCGTCTCGGAGCAGGACGGCTCGTCGGTCGCCGAGCCCGAGGTCATCTTCCGCGGCGTTCCCTACGCCGACGACGCCAACTCGCTGCTCGCCGATCTGCGCGAATGCGTCGAGAAGTCGCTCGATCGCGCAGCCAAGGAGGAGATCCGCGAGATCGACCTCCTCGAGAAGCACATCCACGACGACCTCGCCGCCTTCGTCTACGAGCGCCTCAAGCGCCGCCCGATGGTCCTGCCGGTCGTCGTCGAAGTCTGACGCACGCACTCCGCTCCGCGACGGGGGACTGGTCGAGGACGTGAGGCGCAGGCTGCGGCGCGGCTACACGCGAGGGCCGGCCGGCTGGCTGACCGTCTGTCCGCGGTCGCCCGCAACGAGCTCCTCGGGTGCAGCCATCTCGGGCAGCGTCACGACGAAGCGCGCCCCGCCGGCGGCAGGCGGCGGGTCCAGGCGCACCGAGCCGCCGTGCTGCTCGGCGACGACCCGGACGATCGACAGCCCGAGGCCGAACGATCCGCCGCGGTCTCCCGCGCCGCGCACGAAGCGCTCGAAGATCTGCTCGCGCATCTCGGGGTTGACACCGGGCCCGTCGTCGGTGACCGACATGACGACGTTGCTGCCCACCGACTCGACGCAGGCCAGGATGCGGGTGCCCGGCGGGGTGTGGCGGATCGCGTTCTCGACGAGGTTGACGACCATCCGGTGCAGGTCGTCGTTCGAGCCCTTGACCCAGGCGCAGTGCGTATCGACGACGAGCTCGTGCCCCTCGGCCACCGCGCCCAGCTCCCCGGCGGCCTCGACGACGACCTGGCCGAGATCGACCCGCTCGTGGCGGACCGGGCGCTTGGCATCCGCACGCGCCAGCAGCAGCAGGTCGGCGACCAGGCGGCGCATCCGCCGCGACGAGCGCAGCGCCGAGCGTGCGGCCTCGCCCTGATCGCCCTCGAGCACGTCGGCCAGCAGCTCGAGGTTGGCGAGCACGCTGGTCAGCGGCGTGCGCAGCTCGTGCGATGCGTCGGCGACGAAGCGCTGCTGGCGCTTGAGCAGGGCCTCGGTCTCCGCGCGCGAGTCGGCGAGCGCCTCGAGCATCTGGTCGAGCGTGCGCCCGAGCAGGCCGACCTCGTCGTCGGCCGCCGCCACCGGGACCCGTTCGGCCGGGTCGCGCGTCTGGGCGATGTGGCGCGCGATGCTCGTCAGGTCGCCGATCGGCTTCATCGCCCGCCGCGCGAGCAGGAGGCCGGCTGCGAGGGCGAGGCCGGCCCCGCCGAGCACGCCGAGGATCAGGAACAGGCGCACGCGGCTGACCGTCGCCTCGACGTCCGACTCCAGGCGCGCGTATTGGACGATGACCGCCTGGCCCGGCTTCCCGTGCACGCCCGGTGCCCGCGTCGTTCGGGTCTCGACGAGATACCTGCCGCTGATGTGCTCGTCGAGCGCCCAGCCGAGCTCCGGTGCACCCGGCGTCTCCCCGATCGGCAGGTCGGGTCGCGCCGCGTGGGCGATCCGGATGATGGCGTGCTCCGGGTTGTTGAGCACATCGGTGCCCTTGGGCAGCGACGGGGCACCGCTGTTCTCGTCCACGACCAGCTTCTTGCGGACGTCGTCGCGCAGGTTCGACGCGTTGAGCTGCGTCTGGTGCCTGAAGTCCGAACGGATGCGCTGCGCGGTCAGCGTGCCGATGGCGATCGCAAAGACGCAGAGGATGACCAGGGTCAGCACGGCCGACGTGCCGGCCAATCGCCAGCGGATCGGTACGCGCTCAAACACGCAGGACGTACCCCGCGCCACGGATCGTGTGCAGCAGGCGGCCCTCGCCGTCGGCCTCGAGCTTGCGCCTCAGGTTGGAGACGAACACCTCGATCGTGTTCGTCGAGGCGAACGGGTCATAGCCCCAGACCTCCTCGAGCAGTCGCTGGCGGGGGATGACGATCCGCTCGTTTCGCATCAGGTACTCGAGCAGCTCGAACTCGCGCTGGGTCAGCTCGATCTCGCGCTCGTCGCGGCGCACCTCGTGCGTGTCTGGATTCAGCGTCAGGTCGCCGACGACGACCGAGGCGGTCCCGCGCGGGGGGCGGCGGCGCAGCAGCGCCCGCAGCCGCGCCAGGAGCTCCTGGCGCTCGAACGGCTTGACGAGGTAGTCGTCGGCGCCGGAGTCGAGGCCCTCGACGCGATCCTCGAGCGAGTCGCGAGCAGTGAGCATCAGGATCGGCACGTCGTCGGTCTCGCGCATCTGGCGGGCGACGTCGATCCCGTCGATCTTCGGCAGCCCGATGTCCAGGACGACGAGGTCCGGCACGTACTCGGTCGCCATGCGCAGCGCCTGCTCGCCGTCGGTGGCGATCCGCACGTCGTAGCCCTCCATCCGCAAGGACCGCTGCACCGCCTGGGCGATGTCGTCGTCGTCTTCAACCACGAGCACACGCGCCGGTCGATCGTTCATTGCACCGATGGTAGGGACCAGACTGAACGGACGCCTAAGTATCGGCGGTTCATAACCGGCGCAGGGGAGCGCTCGCGGGCGTCGAAGTGGCCTTGAGCGCATGCCGCCCAAACGACCCCCTGCCCGCACCCGCAAGCCCGCGACCTCGAAGTCCAAGCGAACCGCGGCGCCCACGCCCGTACGCAAGCCTCGCGCCAAGGCCCGCCGGGCGGGCGGCTGGCGCACCTCGCTGCCGGTGCTCGAGCAGCGCCACCTCGACCTGATCGGCCTGGGTTTCGTCGCTCTTGGCGTCCTCGTCGCCTTCCCGCTCTACACCCACCACGCGGCCGGCCGGATCGGCTCGGGTGCGGTGACCGGCCTGCGCTACGTGGCCGGCGAGGTCGCCTACGCCGCGCCTGTCGTGCTCGTCGCGACCGGCGCGATCATCGTCCTGCGGCCCGTGCTTCCGGGACGTCGCCCGCTGCGTTCAGGCGCGCTGTGCCTGCTCGCCGCGGTGACGCTCGCGCTCGCCGCCGGGACGCTTGGGCTCGGACCCGGCGCCCCGTCGGGCCACAGCTACTGGCACCCCGACGTCTTCGAGGCGCGCGGCGGGATCGTCGGCGAGTCGCTGCGCTACGCGGGGCAGAACCTCGTCGGGACGATCGGCACCCATCTTCTGGCCGTCTTCCTGTTCCTCGCCGGAGCGCTGCTCGTCACCGGCGCGACGATCGCCGGTGTCCTGCGGGCGACATCGACCGGTGTCGCCGACACGACCCGCGCGGTGAGGCGCACGTCGACGGAGATCGCGGTTCGCGGCGGCAAGAAGCCACAGCGCGCTGAGATGCCCAACGCCTACCTTCCGCCGGAGCACGACGACATGGAGGTCGTGGTCACGGCGACCCACGGTGAAGAGCCGGCGCGTGATGGCGAGTTCTGGGCCGGCGACGAGCGGTTCCCGGATCTGTTTGGCGATGACGAGCCGGTGCCCGAGTCGCAGGAGCCAGAGCTCGTGGAGGACGACGAGCCTGAACCGACGCTGCCGCAGGTCCGCGATCCCGAGGCCGAACCGCCCGGCGTCGCCGTAACCGATGCGCCGACCGAGATCCAGGGGCAGCGTGACCCGGGCGACATCACGTGGGAGCTGCCCGCGCCGACGGTGCTCAAGCGCTCCACCGAGGAGCAGGCCCGCCCCGACACCGCCGGTCAGGGCAAGACAGCCGCGGCGCTGCTCGAGGCGCTCGGACACTTCGGCGTCGACGCCAAGGTCGTGGCCACCGTTGCCGGCCCGCACATCACCCGCTACGAGCTGCGCCTGGCCCCGGGGATCAAGATGTCGAAGGTCGCCCAGCTCAAGGACGACCTCGCCTACGCGCTCGCCGCGACCGATATCCGCATCCTCGCCCCGATCCCCGGCAAGACGGCGGTCGGCGTCGAGGTTCCCAACCGCAACCGCAAGATCGTGCGCCTCGGCGACGTCTACCAGGAGCCGCCCAAGGACTGGTCGCCGCTGACGGTGTGGCTGGGCAAGGACGTCTCGGGCAAGGCGATCGGCGCCGACCTCGCGAAGATGCCGCACCTGCTCGTCGCGGGTACGACCGGCGCCGGCAAGTCCGGCGCGATCAACGCGATGCTCAGCTCGATCCTCCTGCGTGCCACGCCCAAGGAGGTGCGCATGGTCCTGATCGATCCCAAGCAGGTCGAGCTCAACCACTACGAGGCGATCCCGCATCTGCTGACGCCCGTGATCACCAGCCCGCGCCAGGCCGCCAACGCGCTGTCGAACCTCGTACGCGAGATGGAGTGGCGCTACGGGATCATGTCGATGAAGCGCACCCGCTCGCTGATCGAGCTCAACAAGGAGCGCATCAAGGCCGACGAGGAGCCGCTGCCCTACATCCTGTGCGTGATCGACGAGCTCGCCGACCTGATGATGGTCGCGCCGGCCGACGTCGAGGACGCGATCATCCGCCTCGCGCAGAAGGCCCGCGCCGTCGGCATCCACCTCGTGCTCGCCACTCAGAGCCCGCGCGTCGACGTCATCACCGGCATGATCAAGGCCAACGTCCCGTCGCGGATCGCCTTCGCCGTCTCGTCGCAGATCGACTCGCGCGTGATCCTCGACCAGAACGGCGCCGAATCGTTGCTGGGCCAGGGCGATCTGCTCTTCGCGCCGGTCGGCTCGTCCAAGCTCCAGCGCATCCAGGGCGCCTACATCGACGAGCCGCAGATCGCCGCGCTGACCGCCTTCTGGGCCTCGCAGGGCGAGCCCGAGGTGCGTGAGGATCTGCTCGAGGAGGTCGAGGTCGTCGCCGAGGACGGCGCAGGCGATGACGACGGCTTCGATCCCGACGAGGACGCGATGCTCGGCGACGCGATCCAGCTCGTCGTCGAGATGGGAACGGCATCGACCTCGATGCTCCAGCGCCGCCTGCGCCTGGGCTACACGCGTGCCGGGCGGCTGATCGACATGCTCGAGCGGCGCGGCATCATCTCCGGCTACGAGGGCTCCAAGCCGCGCCAGGTGCTGGTCTCGGAGTCGGACCTGCCGCGCGTCCTCGCCGCGCTGAGCGAGCGCACGAGTCAGACCGCGTCGGTTGCCGTACTGCCCGACATCGGGCTGCTCGACGACGTCGCCGACTAGCCCGCCCCGTCGCACTGCAACGCAGGCTGCCGGTCCGGGACCACCCGGCGGATAACGTGCGCAGTCCATGCCCGAGATCGGCCCGACCCTGCGCGAGGCCCGGATGCGTGCCAGGATCGACATCTCGGAGATCGAAGCCGAGACGAAGATCCGCGCGAAGTACCTGCGTGCGCTCGAAAACGAAGAGTGGGACCTGCTGCCCGGCCCCACGTTCGTCAAGAGCTTCCTGCGTACGTACGCCGACGCGCTGGACCTCGATTCGCGGGCGCTGGTCGAGGAGTACAAGCTGCGCCACGAGCGCCTCTCCGAGGTCGATCTTCAGCCGATCGCGCCGCTGGGCGCCGATCGGCGGCCGCGCCAGGCGAGCAACTCGATCCCGCGCGCCTATCTCGCGTGGGGCCTGATCCTCGCCTTGCTAGCGTCGATCTTCGTGCTCACCCAGGTCCTCGGCGGCTCATCGGACAAAAAGGCGGCGACCCGGTCGGTTCCGGGGACCACGACGGCTACGACGGGCGCGGCGAAGGTCGCCCAGTTGCAGATCGTCCCGACCGGGAAGGTGACGGTCTGTCTGACCGCGGCCGGCGGCCGCACGCTCCTGCGCGATGCAACTCTGCAGGCCGGATCGAAGCAGCCCAGATATCGCTCCAGCGAGTTCAGGATGACGCTGAGCAACACGCTCGCCGCGCTGCGGGTCAACGGCAAGCTCCAGCATCTCCCGCGGCTCGGCGGCTCCGTCGCCTACAGCGTCACCGCCGCCGGTCGCCATACCCTGCCCGATGCGCAGAGGCCGACCTGCCAATGAGCGCGCGTGCGGGGATCGTCATCACCGGCACCGAGGTCCTCACCGGCCGCGTGTCGGACCGCAACGGCCCGTGGCTGTCTGATCGTCTGCGCGACATCGGCGTCGACCTCGCGCACATTGTCATCGTCGGCGACCGCCCGTCGGACATGCACGACGCGCTGGGCTGGCTGACCGCCAGCGGCGTCGACCTGATCGTGACCAGCGGTGGCCTCGGGCCGACCGAGGACGACCTGACCGCGCAGATCGTGGGGGAGTTCCAGGAGCGCGAGATGGTGCTCGACGTCGCGCTCGAGGAGCGGATCGCCGAGATCCTGCGTTCGATCATGATCCGCTGGCCGAACCTCGACATGGACGCGGTCCGGCTGGCCAACCGCAAGCAGGCCATCGTGCCGGTCGGCGCGACGATCCTCGATCCGGTCGGCACCGCGCCGGGGCTCGTCGTCCCGCCGCCGGACGGGGGCTCCAAGCCGACGGTCGTCGTGCTGCCGGGCCCGCCGCGCGAGCTGCAGCCGCTGTGGGAGACCGCGGTTGCGACCGAGGCGTTCGCCGCTGCAGTGGCCGGCGCGACGACCTACCGCCAGACGATGCTGCGGATCTTCGGCCTGCCCGAATCCGAGATCGCCGAGACGATGCGCCAGGCGCGCGAGGCGGGCATCGACATCGACCGCCTCGAGATCACGACCTGCCTGCGCCGCGGCGAGCTCGAGATCGTCACACGCTTCGAGCCGGATGAGCAGGCGATCTACGACGACTTCGAGGCCGTGATCCGCGAACGCCACGGTGCGCTGCTGTTCTCCGACGACGGCTCGACGATCGACCAGCAGGTCGCGGCGACGCTGCGCACGCTGAGCTGGACGATCGGGGTCGCCGAATCGTGCACCGGCGGTCTGCTCGCGGGTCGGCTGACCGAGCTCGCGGGCGCGTCGGACTACATGCTCGGCGCGATCACCGCGTACTCCAACGCGGTCAAGAGCGCGGTCGCGGGCGTGGACGCCGGCGTGATCGAACGCCACGGCGCGGTCTCCGAGGAGGTCGCGGTCGCGCTGGCCTCCGGGGCTCGCGCGACGCTCGGGGTCGACGTCGGCATCGGCGTGACCGGGATCGCCGGACCCGGCGGCGGCACCGAGGAGAAGCCGGTCGGCACCGTCTGCTTCGCCGTCGTCACCGCGGATGGGCGCTCGCTGGTCCGCACCACGCGGCTGCCGGGCGGGCGCTTCGATGTGCGCGATCGCTCGACCACCGTCGCCATGCACATGGTCGGGCGCGTGCTGCGCGATGTCGTCGACGGGACTCCGGTGACGGACAGCTCGTGAACACGCGCCTGTTCGCGGCCGCCGATCTGCCCGTCGACGTACGCGAGGCGCTGGTCTCCTGGGCACACGAAGCGGTCGGCGACGATCGCGCGATGCGGCTCATCGGGCCTCATGCTCTGCACGTGACGCTCTGTTTCCTCGGCTGGCGCGAGGCAGACGACATCGAGCGGCTCTCGGATCTGGTGCTCGGCTGCGCCGCCCCGGCGCGCGAGCTGAGCGTCGGCCGGGTTCTGTGGCTGGCGCCGGGGAGCCCGCACGTCCTCACCGTCGGTCTCGACGACGCTCGTGGCGAGCTCGCCACGCTTCAGGGACGCGTGCAGGACGCGCTCGTTGCCGGCGCGGGCTACATGCCGGAGGGGCGTGACTTCCTGCCCCATGTCACCGTCGGGCGGGTGCGTCGCGGGGCCCGCCCGTTGCGCCGCGGGTTGCCGCCGCTGCCCGAGATCGCACCGTTCGCCTGCCCGTCGCTGACGCTCTATCGCTCGCAGCGAACGCCGAGCGGCGCGCGCTATGAGGCGATGGCCCGGGTCGCTCTGCCGGGTGCGTAGTTCGTCGCGTCCGGCGTGCGTGATTTGTTGCGGTTGCGCGTAGCCCTGGAACGGGTCGGGCACGAACATGTGTTCCGTCCGATCAGGCCCGTAGCTTCGGGCACCTCAGCAGACGTAGAAAGGCACGAACTGATGGCTGTAAACGAGCAGGAGAAGGCCGCCAAGGCACGCGACGCCGCACTTCAGGGCGCGCTCAGCCAGATCGAGCGGGAGTTCGGCAAGGGAACAGTCATGCGCATGGGCGATCCCGGCGCCCAGGTCCGCGTCAACGCGATCCCGACCGGTGCGCTGTCGCTCGACCTCGCGCTGGGCATCGGCGGCGTGCCCCGTGGGCGTGTCATCGAGATCTTCGGCCCGGAGTCCTCGGGCAAGACGACGCTCGTCTACCACATCCTCGCCGAGGCCCAGAAGCTCGGCGGCGTCTGCGCGTTCATCGACGCCGAGCATGCGATGGATCCGCTCTACGCCCGTGAGATCGGCGTCGACATCGACGAGCTCCTGGTATCGCAGCCCGACTACGGTGAGCAGGCGCTCGAGGTATGCGACATGCTCGTGCGCTCCGGCGCCGTCGACGTCGTCGCGGTCGACTCGGTCGCCGCGCTGACCCCGCGCTCGGAGCTCGAGGGCCAGATGGGCGATCAGTCCGTCGGCCTGCAGGCGCGGATGATGTCCCAGGCGATGCGCAAGCTCGCCGCCAATCTGAACCGCACGCAGACGCTGTGCGTGTTCACGAACCAGATACGCGAGAAGATCGGCGTGATGTTCGGCTGCTTCCACTACGATGCCCGCGTCGTGCTGGCCGACGGCAGCACGGAGAAGATCGGCAAGATCGTCAACCAGCGCATGCCCGTCGAGGTCATGTCGATGGACCCCGAGACCGGGGCGATCACACCGCGGCGCATCGCCGAGTACTACGACAACGGCCCGACCGACGAGTTCTGGCAGTTCGAGGTCGAGGCGGGCGGCGGCTCGGGCCGGCGGAAGTTTGCGTGCACGCCCAACCACGTGATCTTCACGCCGGATGGCGAGCGTCAGGCGTGGGAGATCGAAGAGGGCGACGAGGTTCTTGTCGCCACGAAGCAGTACGCGCTGAGCGACGACCAGATGAAGCTCATCATGGGTAGCCTGCTCGGCGATGGCTCGATGCGCTACGCCTCCGAGCACAACGTCGCGTTCCGCGTCGGTCACTCCGAGCGCCAGCGCGAGTACTGCGAGTGGAAGCAGCAGATGCTCGCTCCGTTCGCCAACGCGATCGGGCGCACAGGCAACGGCATCGGCTTCGACACGCTGCCGATGCGCCAGCTCGCCGAGCTGCGCGACGCGGTGTACGCGGGCGACGGTCGCAAGACGGTGACCGCAGATCTACTGGCCCAGCTCGACGAGCGCGCGATCGCCGCCTGGTACTGCGATGACGGCACGTTCGGCGGCACCTACGCCAAGTGGGGTCATGGCAAGCCGAGCATCTGCGTCGCCGGTCTGGGCCAGGATGATCGTGAGCTGATCGCGAATCGCTGTGAGGAGCTTGGCATGGGCCGCCCGACTCTCAGCGGCCACAACCTGCTGTTCAGCGGAGAGCGGGCGCGGATGTTCCACGAGAAGATCGCCCCGTACGTGCATCCGTCGCTGGACTACAAGCTCCACCCGGGCGTCCGCGGGCGCTTTGCGTGGCACCCGGACGCTGTGCAGCCCGATCTGCGCAGCGGCCTGGCCGAGCGCACGAGTCTGCGCCCGACCGCGATGAAGGTCCTGCGCAAGTACCGCAAGCCGGCCGGTCAGCGCTGCCGAACGCACCGTTATGACCTGCAGGTCGAGGGCAACCACACCTACCTCGTCGACCATGTCGTGGTTCACAACTCCCCAGAGACCCAGCCCGGTGGTCGCGCGTTGAAGTTCTATTCGTCCCAGCGCCTGGACATCCGGCGCATCGAAACGCTCAAGGACGGCACCGAGGCCGTGGGCAACCGCGTCCGCGTCAAGGTCGTCAAGAACAAGGTCGCGGCGCCGTTTCGCCAGGCCGAGTTCGACATCGAGTTCGGCAAGGGCATCTCGACCGAGGGCTGCCTGATCGACCTCGGCATCGAGCACGACGTGGTCAAGAAGTCGGGCTCGTTCTTCTCCTACGGCGACGAGCGGCTTGGCCAGGGCCGCAACGCCGCCAAGGCATTCCTCACGGAGCACGTCGAGATCGCCAAGGAGATCGAGGGCAAGATCTACGAGATCCTCCAGGTTGACCGTGACCTCGTCGCTCCGATCGAGCGCGACGACGTGTCGGTACTCCCCGATGGCGACGCGGTCGTCGACCTGCCGTCCGCCGCCGAAGCCGCGGCCTGACCGGCCACACGCGGTGGACGTGACCGAGCGCGCCGTCGACCCTGCGGCGCGCCTGCAACACGCGCTGGACCTCGGCTATCGCTACCTCGGCCGCCGTGACCACACGGTCGCCGAGGTCCGCCACCACCTGGCGGCCAAGCGCGTCGAGCCGGCGACGATCGACGAGGCGATCGCGACGCTCAAGGACGAACGCGCCGTCGATGACGCCCGCTACGCCGCGCGCTTCGCCGAGGACCGCCGCGACCTCGACGGCTGGGGAGCGGATCGGATCGAGCGCAAGCTGTTGTCGGTCGGGGTGCCCGGTGACGTCGTGGCGGCCGCTCTGGCGGCGTTCGGTGCCGACTCCGAGCGGGAGGCGGCGTTGGAGGTCCTGCGCCGCCGGCTGCGGGTCCCGCCGACCGACGACCGCGGGCGCGAGCGCGCTCTCGGGCTCCTGGTTCGTCGGGGGTATGACTTGGATCTGGCGTACGAGGTGGTGCGGGCGTTCGGGGAGGCTGCGTAGCTGGCGGTTGTCCGGTGTGGGCGTTGGTGGTCACCCGGCCGCACGACGCAGGGCCGCGACGCTGGCACAAGGCCGAACCGCGGCGCGACCCTCATCGTGCGGCCGGCTATCCGGGGCCCAGTCGGTGTCCGGTCGCTCGGCGGCTCACGAACTGTGGGGTGGCGGCCGAGACCGGTTTGGCGGCGGTTCGTGGTGTGGGGCGTGGTGGTTCGCCGGACGCCTCCCGATCGCTCGGTCGTCAGCGCGTGAATGTATCCAGCGTCCGTCCCAGCGCGTGAACAAAGGGGTCAGACCCCTTGAGTCGCTCCGACTGGTGAACAAAAGGGTCAGACCCCTTGAGTCGCTCCGACTGAGATCTCTTGCGTCAACGCGCAGTAAGGGGCCTGACCCCTTCAGCCTCGATCGAGAGCCGGATGCCGGATGAGGGTCGCAGCGCGATTCGGGCTTGTGCCAGCGATGGGACCCCCATCCGGCATCCGGCGCACCTCCGACGCCCAGATACGCTTCCGAACACCCAGATGCCCCGATACCACCTCACCACCTTCGGCTGCCAGATGAACGAGCACGACTCCGAGCGCATGAAGGGCATGCTCGAGTCGCTCGGATACAACGAGTCCGAGACAGCCGACGATGCCGAGCTGATCCTCTTCAACACCTGCTCGATCCGGGAGACCGCGGACTCGCGCTTCGTCGCGCGCCTCGGCGCGGCCAAGCGCCGCAAGACACAGGACCCGAGCGTCATCGTCGGGGTCGGTGGCTGCTGGGCGCAATCGGTCAAGGACGAGGTGTTCAGCCAGTTCCCGTTCGTCGACGTCGCGTTCGGGCCGGGTCAGGTCCACAAGCTCGCCGAGTTCCTGACCACCGACTCCATCGGCGCCCAGGGGTATTTCGAGTTCGAGGGCTTCACCGGCCACCTGCCGATGAAGCGCACACGCGAGTTTCAGGCGTGGATGCAGATCAGCGTCGGCTGCAACTGCGCCTGCTCGTACTGCATCGTCCCCTCGACTCGCGGGCGCGAGGTCAGCCGCCCGTTCGACGAGCTCGTCGCCGAGGCGCAGCGGCTCGCGCACGACGGCGTCAGAGAGGTCACGTTGCTCGGCCAGAACGTCAACTCCTACGGCCGCGATCTCGGCACCCCGCGGCGCAGCTTCGCCGAGCTCCTGCACGCGATCGACGCCGTCGACGGAATCGACCGCATCCGCTACACGTCGCCGCACCCCAAGGACATGCGCGAGGACGTCATCCGTGCGCACGCCGACCTGCCCTCGGTCTGCCGGCACATCCACCTGCCGCTGCAGTCGGGCTCGTCGAAGATTCTCAAGGCGATGCGCCGCACGTATGACCGTGAGCGCTACATGGACCGCGTCGCCCTGATCCGCGAGCACGTGCCCGACTGCGCGCTGACGACCGACGTCATCGTCGGCTTCCCGGGGGAGACCGAGGACGACTTCGAGCAGACGATGGCGGTCGTCGACGAGGTTGGCTTCGACAGTGCGTTTACGTTCATCTTCTCGCCACGTCGGGGGACCGAGGCCGAGAAGATCACCGACGGCGTCGTGGACCACGAGGTCAAGGTCCAGCGCATCGAGCGCCTGGTCGACCTCGTCCAGAACCACGCTCGCGAGCGCGCGCAGCGCTTCGTCGGGCAGACGCTGGATGTGCTCGTCGAGGGTCCGTCCCGCAACGATCCGGCCCGCCTGCGTGGCCGCACAAGTCACAACAAGGTCGTCAACTTCGGCGGGCTCGCCGAGACCGGCGAGATCGTGGCGGTGCGGATCGACACCGCCACGAGCCAGACCCTCTCGGGCGAGGCCTCATTGCTCACCCGCGCGGCCAGCTTCGCTTGACCCGCCACCACCGCTTTCCGGTGCGTCCGCTCGTCGACTGGACATCCGCCTATCCGGCTGGACCGGTGATCCAACGGTGCCGATTACGACCTTATGTTCGGAGGCGTGTCCCGCTCCATCGTCACCCTCGTCACCGTCACGGCATGTCTGGCCATCCCGGCCGGCGCCGGAGCGACGACGTATTGCGTTGCCCAGACGGGCGGCTGCCCCGATGACGAGTCTGCGCAGGGCAGCCTGCAGGCTGCCCTGACCGCCGCCGCCGCGGACCTGCCCGGCCCGAACACGGTCCGTCTCGGCCCGGGCACCTACACCGCCCCGGGGCCCGGCTTCGACTACAGCACCCCCGGCGCTCCGGCCGTCGCCATCCGCGGCGCGGGCCAGGGCCTGACGACGCTCCAGTCGAGCTCCGGCGCGCCGTTCATCCTGCGCCTCGGCGTCGCGGGCTCAGCGGTCTTCGGCCTCTCGATCGTCCTTCAGGCACCGTCGGCCGCCGGCCTGGTCCTCAACGCGTCCAACACGGTGGCCCAGTTCGTCACGGTCACCGGCACCGGCGGGCTGGGGTCGGCCGACGGCGTCCAGCTCAACGGCTCGGCGACGTTCACCGATGGCACTGTCGCCATGCCCGAGTCGAGCGACGCCGCGATCAAGCAGGTCACGGGTGCCACCGGGACCGTCACGCGCTCACATCTCAGCGGCGCCGTCGGCCTTGCCACGGCCGAGGGCGGCAGCACCGCACTCGCCGCCCACGGCGTCGAGATCCATGCGTCGCAGCACGCCGCCGTGGCCGCGGACACCGCCACGATGAGCATCGACTCCTCGCTGATGGTCGTGCACGGTTCCTCGCCGACGGCGCTGCTGTCGACCAACGCCGAGCTGACCGTGGCTTCGGCGACGATCGTCGGCTCGGACGGCGGCGGCAGCAGCGGAGTCGGGGGCTCGATCTCGGCCAGTGACCACAGCTCCGCCTCGCTCACGTTCACGAACTCGATCCTGCGCGGTTTCAACCACTCGTTCGACCGTGCGGTAAGCGGGCCGGGAACCGCCGCGAACCTGACGGCGCAGTACGACGACCTGCATGTCACGAACTCCGGCTCGGGCTCCGTCCCCGGCCTGGTGACGATCAGCCACAACATCGATACCGATCCGCAGTTTGTCGACGCCTCGTCCGGCGACTACCACCTGTTCGCGCGCTCGGAGGCCATCGACGCCGGCGGGCCGTGCGACACGATCTGCCAGGCGGGGTTCGATCTCGACGGCCTCATCCCGCCGATCGACGGCGACGGCGACGGAACCGCCACGCGCGACATGGGGGCCTACGAGTACGGCCATCGCGTGCCCGCGGCCTCGTCGTCGACGATCCCCTCGACGACCGTGCGCTCGCCGGCGCCGTTCGATGGCCGCGGTTCGTCGGATCCCGACGACGGCGACCGGTTGACCTACGCCTGGTCGTTCGACGACGGCGCCAGCGCAAACAGCGCCGTGACGACGCACGCGTTCTCAACCCCCGGGGTCCATCGGGCGACCCTCACCGTCACCGACTCGAGTGGGCTGACGGGCACGTCGTATGTCGAGATCCGCATCGTCGATGCGCCCGCGGCGCCGCCTCCGTCGCACCACCACACCAAGCCGAAGATCACGAACCTGATGCTCGCGCCGCCGACGTTCGCCGTCAGCGCGCGTGCAACCGCGGTCAGCGCCCGATCCTCGCTGTCGCGACGGCGATCGGGGACGTCCAAGGGGCAGTCGGGCGACTCGCGCGGCAGCTCGATCCGGTTCACCCTCAGCGAGACGTCGACCGTGACGATCGCGGTCGAACGGATCCTCACCGGCCACCGGTCACACGGGCACTGCCTGAGCTCGGCGCGGCGCGGGCGCGCGTGCACGGTCTTCGAATCAGCGGGCACGCTGCGGCGTACCGCGGTGCGCGGTGGGCGCGTGACGATCGCGTTCAGCGGCCGCATCGGCCAGCGGCCCCTCGCTCCGGGCCGTTACCGGGTGACGGTCATCGCGACCAACACCGTGCGTGACATCTCGTCGCCGGTCAGCGCGCCGTTCACGATCGTCGGTCGCTGACCTGCCGTCATGCCGTCCGCGCGCCGTGCGAACATACGTTCGTGCGCTGGGACAATCTGACCACCGAAGCCGACGAGGCCACCCGCCTGCCGGGCTACAGCGAGCCGGCGATCGTGCGGCGCTTCGACGCGCCCGAGGCACTCGATGTGCGCTTCTACGAGGTGCGCGCGAAGTCGGCGCTCAACCGCGTGCCGGAGCGCTCGCGAATGCCGTTTCGGTTCACCGTCAACCCGTATCGCGGCTGTACCCACGCCTGCGTCTACTGCTTCGCGCGCCCGACGCACACGTTCCTGGGTCTGAATGCGGGGCGCGACTTCGAGCGCGAGATCGTCGTCAAGGTCAACGTGCCCGAGGTGCTGCGCGCCGAGCTGGGGCGCCCGTCGTGGAAGCACGAGCACGTCGCGCTGGGGACGAACACCGATCCCTACCAGTGGGTCGAGTCGCGCTACCGGCTGATGCCCGGGATCTGGGCGGCGCTGCGCGACGCGCGCAACCCGTGCTCGGTGCTGACCAAGTCGCCGCTGATCCTGCGCGACCTCGACCTGCTGCGGGAAATCACGGGGGCCACCGAGTTCCAGGCCAACCTTTCGGTCCCGACCCTCGACGAGAAGGCATGGCGCGCGACCGAGCCGCACACGCCGCATCCGCGCAAGCGCCTCGAGGCCGTGGCCGAGCTCAACCGGGCGGGCATCCCGACCGGCCTTCTTGTCGCCCCGCTGATGCCGGGTATCAACGACGATCCGCGGCAGGTCGCGCGGATCCTCGAACTGGCCGGCGAAGCAGGGGCGACGGGAGTCGGCGGAATCGCGCTGCATCTGCGCGGTGAGGTGCGGGGCGTGTTCATGGACTGGCTGAGGTCCTATCGACCTGACCTCGTGTCGCGCTACGCCGAGCTCTACGGTCGCTCGGCGTACGCGACACCCGCCGAACGTGCGCGGCTCGGTGCGCTGCTACGCCGCGGCGGCTTCGCCCCGACGCGGCGCATGCCTGACTCCGTGGGCCAGGCCCCGGACCGCGACGCCCCAACACCGGCCCGTCAGGAGGTGCTGTTCTGAGCGGCTGGCTCGCCAGCTCTCGGCACGGGTCGTTCGCCTGCCGCGCGTCTGTTCGTCGTCGCGGGGCTGCTGATCCTCGCGGCGCGGCGGGCGCCCGGAAGCGCTCATACGCCGCGATAGAGTCCCGCCGGTGCCGGCCGACCGCAGCGACGCGCAGCTCGCCGACCGACTCGGCGCTCGCACACTCGAGCTGATCGACATCCCGTCGCCATCGCGCGACGAGGCGGCACTGGCGAATCACGTCTACGCGCACCTGAGCGCCGGTGGCGTCGCCGTCCGCGATGCCGGCGACGGTTGCCTCGTGGCCGAGCTCGCCGCCACGACGCCCGACGCGCCCCGTCTGATGCTCGCCGGGCACCTCGACACCGTCCCGATTCAGGACAACGTTCCGGGCCGTCGCGACGACGACGCGGTCCACGGCGCCGGGGCCGGTGACATGAAGGCCGCCCTCGCCGTGATGGTCGAGCTCGGCCTCGACCTCGTCCGCGATCCGGGCGCGGTCGCCGTGACGCTGTGCTTCTTCGGGCGCGAGGAGCTCCCGTTCCACGACAGCGCCCTGACGCCGCTACTCGCCCGTGAGCCGGCGCTCGCACAGGTCGACGCGGCGCTCGTCATGGAGCCGACCGACAACCAACTCCACGCCGGCTGCCTCGGCAACATCAACGCAACCTGGTCGTTCGCCGGCCGCAGCGGGCACAGCGCGCGCCCGTGGCTCGCCGACAACGCGATCGAGCGGGCCGCGCGCGCCATCGGCCGGGTCGTCACCCAGGCTCCGCCCGAGCCGCACACGATCGACGACCTCACGTTCACCGAGGTCGTCGCGATCACAGAGATCCAGGGCGGCATCGCGCGCAACGTGATCCCCGATCTCGTCACCGCGCACGTCAACTACCGCTACGCGCCAGACCGCGACGCCTCCTCCGCCGAGCAGCGTTTGACCGAGCTCTGCTCCGGCGAGGGGGAGACCCTGACAATCGACGCGAACGCCCCGTCGGGCGCCGTCACGATCGGCCACCCGCTGATCCGCCGGCTGATCGAAGCGGGCGACCTGACGATCGCGCCCAAGCAGGCCTGGACGCCGGTCGCCGAGCTCGCCGCCGCCGGCGTCCCCGCGGTCAACTTCGGGCCCGGGGATCCGGCGTTCGCCCACCGCCGCGACGAGCAGGTCCGCGTCGACGCGCTGCTGCGCTGCGCGCGCACCCTGGAGCGCCTCCTGTGGAGCTGAACACGGTCCTCACCGGGCTGCCGGCCTACCCGTTCGCCCGCCTTCAGGAGGCCCGCGCCGCGCGCATTGCCCACGGAGAGCAGCTGATCGACTTCAGCGTCGGCGAGCCGCGCGAGCCGACGCCGCCGTTCATCCGCCAGGCGCTGATCGACGCGATCGAGCCGCAGTCGCGCTACCCGCTCGCCGCCGGGCTGCCGGAGCTGCGCGAGGCGATCGCCGGGTGGTGCGGGCGGCGCTTCGGCGCGAACCTCGATCCCGACAGCGACATCGTGCCGACGCTCGGGTCCAAGGAGGCGATCTTCCACCTCGCGCAGGTCGTCGCGCCGGGGGCGATCGCCGTGACCTCACCCGGCTACCCGGTACCCGACCGCGGCGCCCGGTTCGCGGGACGCGAGGTGATCGAGCTCACGCTGACCGAGGACCACGCCTACCAACCCCAGCTCGGCGGGATCGACCTCGACGCGCTGGCCATCCTCTGGGTGAACTACCCCAACAACCCCACCGCCGCCACCGCGCCGCTGGCCAACTACGACGCGTGGGCCGCGCTGGCCCGCGAGCACGGCTTCGTACTGGCCAGCGACGAGGCCTACAGCGAGCTCTACTTCGGCGACGCGCCGCCGGCCTCCGCGCTTCAGGTCTCAGACCTCACCAACGTCCTGGTCTTCAACACGCTCTCCAAGCGCTCGTCGATGCCCGGCTACCGCGCCGGCTTCGTGGCCGGCGATGCGCAGCTGATCGCCGCGCTCAAGCGCTATCGCCCCAACGTCGGCGTCGCGCCGCAGGAGTTCGTCCAGCGCGCGGCGATCGCTGCGCTCAGCGACGAGGGCCACGTCGAAGAGGTCCGCGCGATCTACCGCGACAAGCGCGACCTCGTCCTCGGCGCCTTCGAAGCACTCGGCCTGCGCGATGCCGGCGGCGACGCGACCTTCTTCCTGTGGCTGGCGCTCGACACCGACGAGTATCCCAGCAGCGAGGCGCTCGCCCGTGACCTGCTCGAGGAGGCCGGTGTTCTCGTCACCCCGGGCGCCTTCCTCGGCCAGGCCGGGGAGGGCTACATCCGCGTCGCGCTCGTCCCGACGCTCGCCGAATGCCTCCAGGCCGTCGACGCCCTCATTCGTTGGCGTGCAGAGCGGCGTTGAGGCCGCCCCAGCTGCCGGTGCGTGGCATCGCCTCGACCGTTCCGGTCTGCGAGTTACGCCGGAACAGGAGCCCCGACGCGCCCGACAGCTCGCCACCCTTGACGACCTCGCCGTCCGGCAACGTGACCCGCGTCCCCGCCGTCACGTAGAGGCCCGCCTCGACGACGCAGTCATCGCCGAGCGAGATGCCGATACCCGAGTTGGCTCCGAGCAGGCAGCGCTCGCCGAGCGAGATCACCGTCGTGCCGCCGCCCGACAGCGTGCCCATGATCGACGCGCTGCCGCCGATGTCGCTGCCGTCACCGATCACGACGCCCGCGCTGATGCGTCCCTCGACCATCGACGCCCCGAGCGTGCCGGCGTTGTAGTTCACAAAGCCCTCGTGCATGACCGTCGTGCCGGTCGCCAGGTGCGCCCCGAGGCGCACGCGGTCGGCGTCGGCGATCCGCACGCCGGCCGGCACGACGTAGTCGGTCATCCGTGGGAACTTGTCGACCCCGTGGACGCCGAGGTGGGCACCGGCGGCGCGGGCTCGCAGGCGCACCTCGGAGACCCGCTCGACCGCCACCGGGCCCAGCGACGTCCACGCCACGTTGGGGAGCACGCCGAAGATCCCGTCGAGGTTGATCTCGTGCGGGCGCACGAGGCGGTGCGACAGCAGATGCAGCCGCAGGTAGGCGTCGGCGACGTCCGCCGGGCCGGCCGACAGGTCCTCGATCACCGTCGTCACCGGGACGCTGCGCACGCCGCGCACGGCGTCGGCGCGCTCGTCCGCCAGCCCCTCAACCTCGGCCGGCTCGCCGCCCAGCACCGGCGCCGGGTAGAACGCGTCGAGCACCAGCGCCGAAGCGTCATCGATCGTGGTCAGTCCGTGTGCGGCGGCGCCGGAGGTCATGACCCAGACGCTACAGCGCGGCGAGGCGATCGAGCAGAGCGGGAGACAGGTCGGCGCCGTAGACGAATTCGGCCCACCCGGTCAGGGCGACGTTCAGCTCCTCGTCGACATCGACGAGCAACTCGCCGCCGTCAAGCACGACGACGACCGGGCTGCCGCCGCCACGCAGGACATGGGTGATCGCCGCACCGCACGCGCCGGTCCCCGACGACAGCGTCTCGCCGACGCCGCGCTCGAAGATTCGCGCCCGGATCCGCCCCTCGCCGAGCTCGGCGTACCACGAGACGTTGGTGCGCTGCGGAAAGCGCGGATCGCTTTCGATCACCGGGCCAAGCACCGCGAGATCGAGTGCCTCGAGCGCCGCCAGCGAGTCCATCCGGATCGCCGTCTGCGGGTTGCCGATGCGCACGTGCACAAACGCCGCGCCGCCGATCTCGCCCGCCTCGCCGACGACCGCCCGGCCCATGTCGACGCGGCACTCGCGCTCGGAGAGGATCGTCGGAGAGATCTCGCCGGCCGCCGTCCAGATCGAGAACCGATCGAGCGTCGTCCACCCGGCACGGCGGAGATAGAGGATCGCCTCGCGCGCGCCGTTGCCCGAGAGCTCGGCCTCCGAGCCGTCGGGGTTGAAGATCCGCAGGACCGCGACGACGCCCGCGCGATCGCCGGGCCCCGAGAGCTCGAGCACGCCGTCGGCGCCGAGGCCGTGGTGGTGATCGCAGAGCGCGACGACCCGTTCTGGCGTCAGCGGCCAGGGCAGCGCGTCGCGCTCCACGATCACGTAGTCATTGCCCAGGGCCTGCCATTTCTCGACGCGCATCGCGCTCAATGGTGCAGGACCGCGGACGCCGCCGCCTCGACGGTCGTATCGGTGAGCGAGATCAACTCGATCGCGGGCAGCTTGCGCATCCATGTCAGCTGTCGTCGGGCGTAGCGCCGCGTGCGCGTCTTCATCGCCTCGACGTCACCGCGCAGCAGCTCGTCGAAGCCGACCGCGCGGCGCACCGCGACCGAGGCCCCGGCGGCGTCCGCGCGGCGCACCTCGTCGGGCGCCCCGGCCACGATGATCGCCTCGACGCGCGCGTCGATCAGCCGATGCAGCTCGTCGCGCTCCCGGACGAGGCCGATCAGCCGCGTCGGATGGCGGGTCTCGGTCGCCCAGAGCTCGCCGCCCGTCCCCGACGGTGGACGCTCGCCGCTCTCGATCAGCTCCAGCGCACGGCTGATCCGCTGGCGATCGGTCGGCGCCACCGCCGCGCCGACCGCTGGATCGAGGGCGCGCAGGCGCGCGTGCATCACTGCCGGCCCTTCACGCGTCAGCTCGTCGGCAACCCGCGCCCGCACCTCGGCGGCGACCTCGGGGCGCAGGTCGAGATCGGCAAGCGCGGCCCGCAGGTAGAGGCCGGTGCCACCGACGACGATCGGCCGCCGCGAGGCCGCGAGCAGCCCGTCGATCTCCGCGTGAGCCAAATCGGCGAAGCGCCCAGCGGTACAGCGATCGTGAAGTTCGAGGATCCCCAGGAGCCGGTGCTCGAGCCGCGCCTGGTCGGCCGCCGACGCCGCTCCGGTCAAGAGCTCGACCCCGCGGTAGAGCTGAAGCGCGTCGCACGACACCGCGACCGGGTCCTCGCCGCGCGCCCGCAGGCCGTCGGCGAGGGCGATCGCGAACGCGGTCTTGCCGACCGCGGTCGGCCCGAGGACGGCGATGACGCCAGGATCGGGCGGGATCGGCGACACGCCCCCAAGTATCGACGACCTGCCCGAGACGGCGGCCCCGTACGATCGGCCGATGCAACTCAACGGACAGCGCGTCCTGCTCACAGGCGCCACAGGCGGCATCGGCCAGGCGATCGCCCGCACCCTCCACGCACACGGCGCCACGCTCGTGCTGACCGGCCGGCGCGCCGATGTGCTCGAACCGCTGGCGGCGGAGGTCGGAGGCACTGCGCTGCCGATCGACCTCAGCAAGGCCAAGGACGTGAAGAAGCTCGTCGAAGAGTCCCAGGACGTCGACATCCTGATCGCCAACGCGGCGCTCGCGGCGAGCGGCAAGCCGACCGAGATGACGACCGCCCAGCTCGACAGTGCGCTGAACGTCAACCTCCGCGCGCCGATCGTCCTGGCGAGCGAACTCGGCGCGCGGATGGCACAGCGTCGTCGCGGGCACATCGTCTTCATCTCGTCGCTGTCGGGCATCGCCGGCTCGCCGCGCGGCGGCCTCTACAGCGCGACCAAGTTCGGGTTGCGGGGATTCGGGCAGGGCCTGCGGCAGGATCTCCACGCCGACAACGTGGGCGTCTCGGTCGTGTTTCCCGGGTTCATCTCCGACGCCGGGATGTTCGCCGAGTCCGGCGCCAAGCTCCCGTCCTACGTCGGCACGAGCACGCCCCAGCAGGTGGCCGAGGGCGTCGTCAAGGCGATCGAGGGCAACCGCGGCGAGGTGCTCGTCGCGCCGCTCGGCATGCGAGTGGGAACCGCGTTCGCCGGCGCCTTCCCCGAACTGGCCGCGCGCCTGCAACGCCGGCTCGGTGGCGAAAAGATCGCCGACGCCATGACCACAGGCCAGACCGGCTGGAAGTAGCCGGCACTACCCGCGCTCGACCACGACCGTCGTCGCCTTGACCACGGCCTCGGCGCTGTCGCCGGGCTTCAGATCGAGGTCGTCAGCGGCTTCGGCCGACATCAGCGAGACGATCCGAAACGGGCCGCAGGCGATGTCGACCTGGGCCATCACGCCGTCGCGCTTGACCGCGAGCACGACGCCGCGCAGGCGGTTGCGCGCGCTCGAGCGTCCCGAGCCGCCGCGCTCGTGCAGCAGCGCCGCGAGCGCGGTCGATTGCATGTAGCGCTGGGCGCCCTTGCGCTCGAACTCGATGCGGCCGTCGCGCTCCCAGCGGCGCAGCGTGTCGACGCTGACCCCAAGGGCCTGCGCGGCTGCTCCGATGCGTACGAGGTTCTCCATTGCGCAGTGCTCCGGTCTACTGGGACCATTACGTGGGTGTCACCGTATCCGCTCGGCGCGATGCTGCCACGGAAGCTGGCGTATTCGCGCTCTAGACTGACACGGTGCAGCGAACCCGCAACGGACGCAACGCCCCGACTCCGAGCATGAACGGCGCCACCGATGGCGGCCGCGCCAAGCAGCGCGCGTTCTGCGTCGCCGCGCTGCCCGCGGGCGACGATCTCGCCGAGCTGCACGAGCTGCTGCGCACGGCCGGAGTCGCCGTCGTCGGCCAGTCGGTCCAGCATCTCGACCGTCCGCATCCGAACACCTACATCGGGCCGGGCAAGCTGCTCGAGGTCAAGGAGGCGCTCAAGGAGGCCGACGCCAACGTCGTCGCCTGTGACGACGAGCTCACCCCGCGCCAGGAGCGCAACCTCGAGGAGCAGCTCGGCGTACCGGTCGTCGACCGCACCGCGGTGATCCTCGACATCTTCGCCGACCACGCCCACACGGCCGAGGGCAAGCTCCAGGTCGAGCTGGCCCAGCTGCGCTACAACCTCGCCCGCATGCGCGGCCTGTGGACGCACCTCGAACGCCTAGGCGGCGGGATCGGGACGCGCGGACCGGGGGAGACCCAGATCGAGACCGACCGCCGCCTGGCGCGCGACCGGATCGCTGCGCTGCAGCGCAAGCTCGACCACGTGCGCTCGTCGCGCGGCGTGATGCGCGCCGAGCGCGATCGCGCGCACCTGCCGCGCGTCGCGCTGGCCGGCTACACGAACGCCGGCAAGTCGACGCTGCTCAACGCACTGACCGGCTCCGACGTCGGCGTGCGCGACCGCCTCTTCCACACGCTCGACCCGTCGACTCGCGCGCTGAAGATCCACGGGCGCCCGTACCTGATGACCGACACCGTCGGCTTCATCCGCAAGCTGCCCCATCAGCTGGTCGAGGCGTTCGGCGCGACGCTCGAGGAGACGCGGCTGGCCGACCTCGTCATCCACGTCGTCGACGCGTCGGCGCCCGAAGAGGACATGATCGACATGCTCAAGGCGGTCGACGAGGTTCTCGAGGAGATCGGGGCCGGAGAGCAGCCGCGGATCCTCGTCCTCAACAAGGCCGACATGATCGACGACGAACGCCGCGAGGAGCTGCACTTCTCCCACTCCGACGGGATCGTGGTCAGCGCCGTCGGGGGGGAGGGCGTGGAGACGCTGCTGGACCGCATCCACGACGAGTTCGAGTCAACCTTGCGCAGCGTCGATCTGCTGCTGCCCTACTCCGAGGGCGCGCGCTTGGCCGAGCTGCACGAGCTCGCCGGCGAACTCGACCGCGAGGACACGCCGCAGGGCGTCCGGATCCGCGCCCGCGTCCCGAAGATGGTCGCCGAGCGCTTCGCCCGCTACGCCGTGAACGCCGCGCCCGCGTGAACCTCGGCGTCCAGCGCCTCGACCCGCGCGCCGTGCTGCCGGTCCGTGCGCACCCCGGCGATGCCGGCCTCGACCTCCACGCGCTCGATGGCTTCCGCCTCGACCCAGGGGAGCGTGCCCGGATCCCGACCGGCATCGCGATCGCCCTGCCGCCCGGCCACGCCGGGCTCGTGCTGCCCCGCTCCGGGTTGGCCGCCAAGCACGGCATTGCGCTGGTCAACGCACCCGGGCTGATCGACGAGGGCTACCGCGGCGAGCTCCAGGTCCTGCTGCTCAACACCGACCGCGAGCAGGCGTTCGAGGCCCAGGCAGGCGACCGCATCGCGCAGCTGGTGATCGTCGACGTACCGGCGATCGAGGTGGTCGAGTTGGCCGACCTCACCGAAACGGCGCGCGGTGCCGGTGGGTTTGGTTCCAGCGGGATGTAGGGATCAGGTTATGATGCGGCGGTGGACACGGATGCCACGACCGGGTGGTCCGGGGCGTGAGGGGACGGTTCCTTTTCGGCGCGTTGCTCATTGCCGCCGTGACAGCGCTTCCGTCACCGGCCTTCGCCACGAACGACGACGCCCAGAACGCCGTCGCCGGTGGGACGAACTCGAAGTGGTTCTCGGGCTCGCTCGACTCCAGGACGGCGAGAACTGCTCGTTTGCGATCTCGGTAACGCGTTCAGCGAGCCGATGGTGTCGGCGATCGCCGGCTACGGCGGCGCGCCGGGCGGTCAGGTCGTCAGGTCGGCGACCGCTACTACGTCAACGATCCTGATCTCGATCCCCGGCAACCCGTGCGGTCCGGGGTCCGCATCCGTTGGGACCGACCTCGTGCTGCCCCGATGGGACCTCGGTCGACACGAGCGCGGCCGATCCGCTGCTTCGGCGTACCCCGCGGCCAGAGCGCGTTCGGCGAGATCACCAACCGAAGCTGGTCATTCAACGGCTTCAGCGGCCCGTACTGCCCGCTTCGGTCGGCCCATCGCTGACCGGGGACTCCGGGCGCCGTCGGGGTCGGCTTCCGCCCGTTGGCCAGCGGCCAGCTCTACGAATTGTTCGTTCCGATCAAGTCCACGGTGCCGCTAACCGGCGTCGGCGTGAGCCCGGTCGACGAGATCCGGTGGGTCCTGAGCACGAGTGGGACCTACAACAACGTCCATTCGACGTCGGTGTGGATCAACGTCTGTACCGAACGCCGGCACTACGCCGTACATCTACTTCGCCCGAAATCCGTCCGTCGTGCCGTTCTGGATCAACAACCCGAGCGACGGCCGACGAAAAATCGCGTCGAGTGGTTCGTGAACCTGTACAGCGCGGGCATTCCAGGAACGCTCTGCTTCGACCTCTACGACGGTCCGACCGCGACCGGTTCCCCGACAAACTGCAGCGTCCTCGGCAGTCAGTGGAACGGCACGATCGCCAACACCTCCGACACATGGCAGATCTTCGGCACCGGGGCGAGCGCGGGACCCAATGGAGGCTATGTGCCGTTCGGCTACAGCGAGACCGCAGCGGCGACGTACACGATCCGATGGACCTTCGCCTACAACCAGGGTGGCGTTCACCGGCCTTCAAGGACATCACGTTCACAACACTCACGGGCCCCGACACCGACGGCGACGGCGTCCCTGATGCCTCGGACGCCTGTCCGACTGTCAAGGGCTCGCGGTCCAACGGCTGCGCGGCGCCACTCCAGTCCGATCCCGACGGCGATGGTGTCTTCGGCGCGGCCGACAAGTGTCCGGCCGCGAACGGAGCGGGCGCGATCGATGGCTGCCCCGCGCCCGTGACCGTCCCGATTACGACGACCCCCACCGCGCCGCCGCCCCCGCCGTCCCCGCCCATCAAGCCGCCGACACTCAAGACCGGCAAGGCCTCCGCCACGCTCAAGGGCACCACCGTCACGATCAACACCGGCTTGAGCATCACCTGCCCACCCGGCGGCGCGTCGTGCCCGGTCTCGCTGAGTGCGACGATCACCGCGGCTCAGGCCGCAAAGGCCAAGCCGAAGCCGAAGAAGCCGGTCGTCGTCGGCAGCGCCCGCACGACAGTGGCCGCGGGCAAGACGGCGGCGATCAGCTTCAAGCTCAGCTCCAAGGCGGCGTCGGCGCTCAAACGCCACAAGCACCTGTCGATCGTCCTCACCGGCACCACCAGTACCGGCCCCACCGGCCCGAAGACCAAGATCGCCAAGTCGATCTCGGTCAACGCGCCGAAGGCCAAGAAGAAGCACTGACCTCCGGCGCACCTACAGACCGGCCGCACGCCGAGCCGCGGAATGCGCGGCGTGCTCGAGGTCATCGGACAACGGCGCGAGATCACCGAGGTCGAGCCCGAGCGCGGTGGCGATCAGCCAATCGGCGAACCATGCGTTCTTGGGCAGCAGTGGCCCGTGCAGGTAGGTCCCGATGACCGTCGCGCGCTGGACGCCCTCGAAGCCGCTCGCGCCGGTGTTGCCGTGCCCGCGCAGGACGCGGCCGAGCGGCTGCTCGCCGGCGCCCAGCAGCGTACGCCCGCCGTGGTTCTCGAAGCCGGCCAGGATCTGGCGCTCGCCGTCGGCGAGCTCGACGCGGGGGAGGTCGACCTCGATCGCGACGTTGCCGATCAACCGCGGGCCGGGATCGCGAACCGTGCGCAGATCGACGAGGCCGACGCCCGGCACGACGTCGTCGCCGAACTCATACTCGCTGCCCAGCAGCTGGTAGCCGCCGCAGACGCCGAGGACGATCGCCTCGCGGGCGACGGCGGCGTGCAGCGCGTCGCGTTTGGTCGCCACGAGATCGGCGGCGCACAGCAGCTGGTCGCGATCCTGGCCGCCGCCGAGGTAGAACAGCTCGTGGGCACCGGGGTCGATCGCGTCGCCGAGACCGGCCGCCGTGACCTCGAAGCCGATCCCGCGCCACGCGCAGCGACGCTCGAGCAGCAGCAGATTGCCGCGATCGGCGTAGATGTTCATCAGGTCGGGGTACAGCGCGCAGACGCGCAGGACGGGCTCAGCCACGCAGGATCACCACCGTCGATCCGACGTGCTCGTCGGTCGGCAGGATCGTGCGCGCCGGCTTGACCGTGAAACCCACGGCCTCGCCTTCGAGCTCGAGGCGCGGCCCGTCGAGGTCGTCGAGACGGATCGTGTTGGGCTCGATCGTGCTGACCCCGGAGCGATCGACGGTCTCGCGCAGCCGATCGATGGCGACGCCGTCGCCATCGAGGCGCACTGCGATCGGCCGGCTGATGTAGCGCACCCCGTCGATCTCGCCCTCGTCGGCCAGCGGCGGGTAGTGGTGGTCCTCGTCGATCGACTCCATCGCGTCGGCCAGCGCAAGCACGAGCAGGCCGCCAGGCGCGAGGTGCGCCCTGGCCGCGCGCAGGAACGGAATCCGTCCGTGTGGCCCGCCGAGCAGCTGCACGGTCTGCATCGGGACGAGGATCAGGCCGAAGCGCGCGCCGGGGATCGTGAACTCGCGCGCGTCGGCGCAGACCGTGCGGACGCCGGTCAAACCGGCGGCGACGGCTCGGGCGTCCAGCGCGTGCAGCAGCTCCGCGTCGGCGTCGAGCGCGGTGATCTCGTGGCCATGGCGGGCGAGGTCGAGCGTCACGCGGCCGCTGCCCGCGCCGACGTCGAGGATCGGGCCGTCGGCGTCGTCGGCGATCGCCCGCCACAGCGGCAGATCGGCGCTGTAGTGGCCGCATTCGAGGTCGTGCCAGATCACCTCGCTCACGCGAACGATCCCTTGACCGCGCCGCGGTGGGTGAGCAGATCGCGCAGCTCGAGCATCGCGGTGTACGTCGGCAGGGCATAGAGCGGGCCGCTGCCGGCGCTCAGCGCCGAGTCGAGCGCTTCTGGGAGCGCGTCGTGCACGACGATCCGCTCCTCGTCGACGCCGGCGTACTTGAAGCGCAGCGCCATCTCGGCAGCGCGCGTGCCGGCGCAGGTAACCCGGCCGATGCGGTCGGCGAGCAGCTCGAAGTCGGCGTCCCAGACCCAGCTGACGTCGTGACCGTCGGCGGTGCGATCGTTGAGCACCGCCAGCACGTCGTGGCGGCCGTCCTCGAGCGCCAGCGTGCGGAGCACCTCGTTGGCGCCGGCGGGGTTCTTGATCAGCAGGATCGACAGGTCGCGGTCGGCGATCGCGACGGCCTCCGCGCGCCCGAACGCCGGCGCGGTGTCCTGTAAGCCGGCGACGATGTCCTCCAGCGACACGTCGAGCGACGTCGCGAGGGCCGCGGCGGCCAACGCGTTGTACACGTTGTAGAGGCCGGGCAAGGCCAGGCGCACGATCGCGCGGCGCCCGTCGATGATCAGCGTGAACGTCGCTCCGCGGATGCCGTCGAGCGCGATCTCGGATGCGACGACCTTCGGCTCGGGCCGCCGTGCCCCGCATGAGTCGCAGTGGTAGAGGCCGAGGTGGCCGAGGTAGTGGGCGTCGTAGATGTAGGGCGCGCCGCAGCGCCGGCAGTGCTTGGCATCGGACGCGTGCTGCATCTGCGCCAGCGCGACCGACCGGTCCTCGACACCGAAGTACGTCGCGGCTCGGTCACGGCCGAGATCGGCGACCAGCGGATCGTCGGCGTTGAGGACCAGCTCGGTGCCGGGCGCCAGCGCCTCGACCACGGCGCCCCAGCGCTCGGCGATCGTCTCGAGCTCGCCGTAGCGGTCGAGCTGGTCGCGGAACAGGTTGCACAGGACGAGCACATCAGGCACGACCGCCTCGGCGACGCCGGCCAGCCAGAACTCGTCGACCTCGAGCAGCGCGGTGTCGCCGTCGCCCTGCAGCAGCGCGGTCGCGACGCCGCCGGCCATGTTCGCCCCGGCGCGGTTGTGGACGAGGCGGGCGCCGGTCAGCGTGAGGATCGACGCCGTCATCGCGGCGGTCGTCGTCTTGCCGTTGGTCGCCGAGAGGATCACACGGGTCTTCAGCGGCGCGGCGAGCCGGCTCAGCGCCCGGGGGTCGAGCTTGAGCAGAACCTTCCCCGGGAGGCTGGTGCCGCCGCGGCCGGACGCCCGCGAGCCGAACGCGGCCACGCGGGCCGCAGCGGTTGCCAGCTGCGCCCTCACGCCGGCAACAGGACGCGGATGGCGTCGGGAATCGCGCGCACCGTGCACGGCGAGACGGCGATCGGGTCGCCGTCGGCGTAGACGGTGAACGGGTGGTCGGTGGCGATGTGGACCTCGGCGCCGCGCACGACGTCGACCATCGGCGAGCGCACATGCTTGCCCGTGAACACCCGTGGCAGCGTGGCCAGGTAGCGCAACCGTGACGAGGACCGGATCAGCACGACGTCGAGCTGCCCGTCGTGGAGATCGGCGTCGGGGGCGACGAGCATCCCACCGCCGAACGACGGCCCGTTCGCGGCGGCGACGCTCCAGCCGGTGTAGGTATCGGTGACTCCGTCGACGGTCACCGTGAACGTTGCGTGTCGGTAGGTGGCGAGGCTGCGCAGCGCACCGTAGAAGTAGACCGCGCGCCCGAGCCGCGCCGGGGCCTGGTTGGCGTGGTAGTTGGCGTAGGAGTCGAAGCCGAGGCTCGCGACGCCGATGAACGTCCTCCCGTCGATGTCGCCGACGTCGACGAGCCGTTCGACGCCGTCGGCGATGACATCGCATGCCTCGACGGGATCGAGCGGGATGCCGTTCGCGCGGGCGAAGTCGTTGCCGCGCCCGCCGGGCAGGACGCCCATGACCGAGCCCGGGTGAGCACGAATGACGGCCGCCACGGCGCCCGCGGTGCCGTCGCCACTCAGCGTCACGGTGAGGTGCTGTGCCGCGGCCGCGTCGGCGGCCAGTTCACGGGCGTGATTGAGGTCCCGCGTGCTCTCGGTGCGGACGATCAGACCGAGGCCGCCCAGCCGTTCGAGCACCGCGGGAAGCGCGCGCGCGGCACGACCGCCGCCGGCCGAAGGGTTGACGATGAGGACGACCTCGCGCGCGGGCACCACGCTCATCTTCGCCGATCGGCGTGTTCCGGGGTCCGCGCCGACTACGATCACGCGCCGATGCGCCTGACTTCGTCACTGCTCGCCCTGGTGGCCGTGCTCGCCGTCGCGGGCTGCGGCGGCTCGACCGACAAGCTCACGCAGGCGGCCGACCAGGTCAAGCACTCCGGTGCGACCGCCACCGCACCAGGGGCCAAGACGGTGACGATCGAGCACACGGCAACAACCCCCGACGAGGGCTGCGCCACGGTCAGCGAGCCCGATCCCCATCCCGAGCGCACGCACATGACCGCGTCGACGACGCGTCTCGCGGCGAGCAAGCGCTGGACGGTGATCCTCGACACGAACTGCGGGCTGATCTCGATCGACCTCGCGGTCACGGAAGCCCCGAAGACCACGGCGGCGTTCGCCGGCCTGGTCAACAGCGGGTTCTTCAACGGCCTGACCTTCCACCGCGTCTCCAACGGCCCCGACGGCGAGCCGTTCGTCATCCAGGGCGGAGATCCGCTCGGCACCGGCATGGGCGGCCCCGGCTTCCAGGTCGTCGAGCCACCCCCGAGCAACGCCGACTACAGCCGTGGCGTCGTCGCGATGGCCAAGACGGCGACCGACCCGTCGGGCTCGTCGGGCAGTCAGTTCTTCATCGTGACCGGCGCCGACGCGAGGCTGCCGGCGCAGTACGCGCTGCTCGGCCATGTCTCGGCGGGACAGGCCACGGTGGCCCGCATCGCGGCGCAGCCGACTCAGGGCAACGAGATGCCGGTCTCTCCGGTGGTCATTCGCACGGCCACGCTGTACCCGCATTGACGGCCAGTGCGCCGAAGTCGGTGAGCAGCGCCTGCTCGACGTCAAGCGGCGCCGGCAGATCGATGCCCTCGAACAGGCAGGACCGGATGATCGTTCCGCTGTCGGTGATCGCGACCATCGCCAGCGCGGGGTCGCCTTCAGCGTCGAAGCGCCAGGCCCAGGCGCGCAGCACGCCGATCCGCGCGCTGCGCACGAAGTGCAGGTCCCGCGGACTGATCGGGCAGCCGGAGTCGACGGTGGCGAAGTCGGCGAGGCGATCGAGGTCGTCGGGGCAGTTGCGCGCCGAGTCGGGGTCGAGGAACGGAAGTCGATTCGTCGAGCACGGCGGCACCGGCGTAGCGTAGAGCACAACAGGAATGTTGGCAATGATCGAAATCTTTGTCAGAAAAGCGACAGATCGGTCTCGAGCGGTCCGTCCAGACACGCCGGCCCGTCGTAACGCGCATCGTTGACCGCGGTCCCGACCTGGCGTGCGGTGATCAGCCGGTTGTCGAGCGAGACGAGGATGTCACCGAGCTCGTCGGGACCGGTCTCGTGGGCCAGCCAGCGCGGCTCGGTCCGCCCGTCGAGGATCACCGGGACGCGGTGATGAAGATCGCGCAGCGCTCCGCTGGCTTCGGTCGTGATGATCGTCGTCGAGCGCAGCTGCGAGCCATCGGGGGCGCTCCAGGTCGACCACAGGCCGGCGAACGCGAACGGCGCGTGGTCGGCCCGAGTGATCCACCACGGCTGTTTGCGCCCCGGCTTCGGCTGCCACTCGTAGAAGCCATCGGCGAGGATCAGGCAGCGATGCGTGCGCAGCGCGTCGCGAAACGCGGGGCGCTCAGCGACGGTCTCGGCACGGGCGTTGATGCGCTTGAACGCGTCGCGCGTGTCCTTGGCCCAGTGCGGCACGAGGCCCCAGCGCAGCAGCTCGCCGCGCGGGGCGCCGTCGCGGTCGGTCGTCACACACAGGACGTCGTCGCCCGGTGCGACGTTGTAGCGCCTGGCAACCTGCACCGACTCGCCGATCGGGAAGCGCGCACGGAGGTCAAAGGGCGTTGGCCCGGCCAGCGTGTAGCGCCCGCACATCAGCCGGGCGGGGCGCCGCGACTCGCTCTGGCCTTGGCCTGGCGGCGACGGCCGAAGAGCGCAAGGATCCCGAGGACCGCGATGATCAGCAGGACGCCGAGCAGGAACGCGCCGCCGGTCGAGGTGCCACCGAACGGCAACGCGATCAGCTGAACGAGCGCGAAGCCGATCAGCAGCAGGGCGATGACGATCGCGAAGATGATCAGGTAGCCGCGGATCTTCAGCAGCAGGCTCGAGCCGGGCGGCGGGACGACGAGGCTCATCAGGCGCAGCAGGAGCAGCTGGCGACTGCTCGGCGGCGCCTGCCCGAGCCGCTCGACGGCCTCCTTGAGATCGTCCGGGCGGCGCTCGGCGAGCGCCAGCGACGCGTCGGCCATCCGCCGCAGCTGCATCCGCTCCTGCGGACGCGCGGCGGCGATCGCCTTGCGGAAGTGCTCGCGCGCCGCCTTGGCGTCGTAGCGCTCGGCCGCGCGGGCGCCGAGAATCGCCTGCGCGCCGGCGCGCATCTTGGTCTCGGCTTCGAGCTCTTCGTTGGATCGCGTCTCCAGCGCCTGCATCGCGGCGAGGGCACTTTTCTGCTCGATCTTGATCTGGCGCTGCTTGGCCATGGCTCGGCATTGTAGGGTCGCCAGCCGATGAGGAGACTCGCGTGTCTGGTCGTCCTGCTCGCGCTCGCCGCGACGCCCGCCTCCGCGGGCGCTCAGTCGTCGTTGCTCGGGACCCCCCAGATCCCGACCCCGACGACGGCCGCCGCGCCGGTCGCCACGACGGCGAAGGCGCCGTCGAGCGGCATGAGCACGCTGACCGAGTTCGGCATCTTCGCCTTCGGCATCGGCGCGATCGTCGTCGTCGCGGTGATCATCCTCACCGACGCCCGCCGCCGCGCGCCGGCGCCCACGGAGGACGAGATCGAAGAGGCCCCGGCGCATCTGCATTCGCGTGAGAAGAAGAAGCGTCGCGCCAGAGGGCGTGACGCGAAGAATCAGCGCAAGAAGAACCGCCCGAAGCGGTAGGGCGGCGCAGGCCCCCGAAACCGGAACTGAACGGTCTACAGGGCCCGGGGTCCGAACACCAGCGCGGTCGACACCGAGCGCCCGCCGGCGATCTCGACGCCGTGGACCTCACGTGGGACGTTGGCCAGCCGGCCGTCGCAGATCAGGGTCGTCGAGCCGCCGCCGTCGAGGTTCAGCGCGCTCCGCGCGCCGAGATCGACGAGCGCGCCCGCCAGTTCGCGCAGCGACAGCCCGGCGTCCTCGTCGGCGCGCCCGTCGCCCGCGACCGCGAGCATCTCGCCCGACGCGCAGACCGCGAACGCGGCACGTGGGTAGCGCCCCGCCGTGATGTCGGAGTCGAACTGGCCGGCGCCGGCCGAGAAGCCCTCCGCGTCGCCGTCGACGACCGCTCCGTCGCGGACCAGCAGCGGCCCGGCCTGCAACAGATCCCCCGGCGGCTCGGCCGCGATCTCGTCGCGCCCCGCCACCCGCACCGTGCCGCCCGCCACGTGGACGCACGCACGCAGCGACGACCACGGCGCCTCGAACGGCTCGTGGCGGCGCAGAACGCCGCTCGTGCGCAGCTCGCCCAGCGGCGTACCGGCCGGGCGCACGTAGAAACCGCCGACCAGCGCATCGCGCCCGCCGCCACCGGCACACCAGTCGACCAGCGGCATCGGTCGGGGCAGCACGACGACGCGCACCGCGACCGTCGCCGGGTCATAGCGCGCGACGTGCAGCGTGGTCCGAGCCCCGTCCGGCAGGGTCAGCACGAGGCGCTCGAGATGGCGCGGTTGCGGCGCGGGCGCGTGGACGGGCGGTTGGCGACGGGCGGCCATAGCGACCCGCGGGAGCCTACGCAGCGCTGTGGACATCCGCGACACCAAGCGGTGAACGACGCTTGACGACCTCAACTATTGAAGCTATCATAGGAACCTGTGCAGCCAGACTCCCGCCGCATCGCGTCGCTGTTTCGTCCCTACCGGGCGCGGCTCGCGACGGTCCTCGCGCTGATCAGCTTCTCGGCGGTCCTGAGCATGGTCTCGCCGTTCCTGCTGCGCGGCATCCTTGACACGGCGATCCCGGATCACAACAACACGCTCCTGACGCTGCTCGTTGCCGGCATGATCGCGATCTCGATCGCCACCGGCGCGCTCGGCGTCCTGCAGACGTGGCTGTCGAACGTCGTCGGCCAGCAGGTCATGCACGATCTGCGTGCCGCGGTCTACAAGCACCTTCAGCGCCTGTCGCTCGCGTTCTTCACCCGCACGCGAACGGGGGAGGTGCAGTCACGGATCGCCAACGACATCGGCGGCGTCCAGACCGTCGTCACGTCGACGGCGACATCGATCGCCTCGAACGTCACGACCGTCATCGCGGTCGTCATCGCGATGGTCATCCTCGACTGGCGCCTGGCCGTGTTCTCGCTCGGGCTGCTGCCGTTCTTCATCTGGCTGACCCGCCGCGTCGGCAAGGAGCGCAACCGCATCGCCGGCGAGCGTCAGGGCAGCCTGGCCGACATCTCCTCGCTGGTCGAGGAGTCGCTCTCGGTCTCCGGCATCCTCCTCGGCAAGACGATGGGCCGCAGCGCCGAGCTCGCCCAGCGGTTCACCACCGAGTCCGAGCGCCTCTCCGACCTCGAGGTCCGCTCGCGGATGGCCGGGCGCTGGCGCATGGCTTCGGTCCAGATGGCGTTCGCGATCATGCCGGCGCTCGTCTACTGGGTGGCCGGCGTCGGAGCGACGACGATCTCGATCGGCACCCTGGTCGCGTTCACGACGCTGCAGACGCGCCTGTTCTTCCCGATCGGCTCGCTGCTGTCGGTGAGCGTGGACATCCAGAGCTCGATGGCCCTGTTCCGGCGGATCTTCGAGTACCTGGACCTGCCGATCGACATCACCGAGCGCGCCGACCCCGTCGCCCTGGACCCCGCGGCCGTCGTCGGCGAGGTCGTCTTCGAGAACGTGAGCTTCGGCTATGACCCCGATGCCGCCCCGACGCTGAACGACATCTCGCTGACGGTCGCCCCCGGCACGACGACGGCGATCGTGGGGGAGACCGGTGCCGGGAAGACAACCGCCGGCTACCTCGTCTCGCGCCTCTACGACGCCACGGCGGGCCGCGTCACGATCGACGGCGTCGACGTGCGCGACCTGTCGTTCGATTCGCTCGCCGCGACCGTCGGCCTGGTCTCCCAGGACACCTACCTGTTCCACGCCTCGATCGCCGACAACCTGCGCTTCGCGCGCCCGCTGGCCAGCGACGACGAGCTGGAGCAGGCGGCGCGGGCGGCGCGGATCCACGACCTGATCGCGTCGCTCCCCGACGGCTACGACACGATGGTCGGCGAGCGCGGCTACCGCTTCTCGGGCGGCGAGAAGCAGCGCATCGCGATCGCGCGAACCGTTCTGCGCAACCCGCCGGTCCTCGTCCTCGACGAGGCGACGAGCGCGCTCGACACGCAGACCGAGCGCGCCGTGCAGGAGGCGCTGGACAACCTCGCCGAAGGCCGCACGACGATCGCGATCGCCCACCGGCTGTCGACCGTGCGCGACGCCGACGAGATCGTCGTCCTCGACGCCGGGCGCGTCGTCGAACGCGGTACGCATGAGGACCTCATGGCCCGCGCCGGGCGCTACGCCGAGCTCGTCGTCGGCGCACACGATCCCCTGGCCGTTTGAAAGCGGTACCGACGGGTACCTTGGTCCGGGCTCCTGCCGATGGCCAGGCATAATGGCCGTCATGAGGATGCATCTGGGTCTGGGTCCGCGGGCGCTGCTCATCGCACTTGCGACCATCGCCATCGTCCCGCCCGCCGGTGCGAACAGCACGAGCTCGCATCACCACGCGACCAAGAAGGCCAAACACAGGGCCAAGCAGCACGTTGCCGTCATGCCCGCCGGTCTGTGGCCGGCCAAGGACGTCACGAACATGCACCTCAACTTCGGTCCGTTCCCGGTCGAGCCCGGCCAGAACAACATCAAGTTCGGGGTCGTCGACCAGCGCCCGCAGGTCGACGGGTACATCACCTCGTTCGTGCCCAACCTCGTCTACGCGACCAAGCGCGGCGTCTGCCCCAAGACGGTCAACGAGAAGACCAACGTGCCGCCCGTCGATGTCATCCACCTTCATCACGGTGTCTGGCTGATCAACGGCGCTCCGGTGTTCGCGGCCGGTGAGGAGAAGACCCGGACCTACGAGCCCAAGGGCTTCGCTCAGCCGTACAAGACGACAGACCGCTGGAACCTGTCGTACATGATCCACAACCTGACGCCGACGCCGTACTCGGTCTGCCTGACCTACGACATCGGCTTCATCCCGGCGAGCTCGCCGATCGCCAGGACGATCATCCCGGTGCACACCCAGTGGATGGACGTCGTCGGCGGTATCTACCCGGTCTTCGACGTGCATCGCGGGTCGGGAGCCAACGGCCGGTTCACCTACCCGACGCAGGCGCCCAACGCGCCCGAGAACAACCAGTGGACCGCGCCGCGTGACCTGACGATCGTCGCCATGGGCGGGCACCTCCACCCAGGCGGCCTCTACGACTCGATGTACGTCACGCGCGCCGGCAAGACCGCGCTGCTGTTCCGCTCGGACGCGCACTACTTCGAGCCGGCCGGCGCTGTGTCGTGGGACGTGGCGATGATGACCACGCCCGCGAACTACCGCGTCGCGATCAAGAAAGGCGACGTGATCACGATCACCGCCACGTACGACACCTCGAAGTCGTCGTGGTACGAGGCGATGGGGATCATGCCGATGCAGGTGACCGAGACGCCGCAGGGCGGGGCCGATCCATTCACCACGAACGTTGCCGTCAAGGGCGTCCTCAACCATGGCCACCTGGCCGAGAACGACCACCACGGCGGTGGCAAGGGCGTGTTGGCCAACGCGCTGAACCTGGCCAACGGCCCGCTGATGTCGGGCGGCCGGCTGCCGATCGACAACTTCATCTACGGCCAGGGCGACATGACGCTCCAGGGCACGAAGGGCCTGCCGCCGACGATCACGCAGGGCCAGTCCCTGACGTTCGTCAACAACGACGCGAACATCGGCCCCGGCGAGTGGCACACGATCACCTCGTGCAAGGCCCCGTGTAACGGAACCACCGGCATCGCGTTCCCGATCGCCAACGGCCCGGTCGAGTTCGATTCCGGCGAGATGGGGATCGACTCCGGCGCACTCGGCAAGGGCGGTCCGCCGACCGCGGGCCGGGTCACCTGGTCGACGCCGGCCAACCTCGGTCCCGGCACCTACACCTACTTCTGCCGCATCCATCCGTTCATGCGCGGCAGCTTCCGGGTCGTCCCGGCGCAGTGAGACCGGTCTGAGACCAGCTTGGCATTGTCCGCCCCAGGGGTGGGTCCTAAGGTCGAAGACACATCGACGACCTTGCCTTCAGGAGGACACCGCCATGGGTTTCTTCAAGGACCTCAAGCAGCTGCAGGACACAGCCAGGGAAATGACCCCACCGGAGCATCGGGGAATGATGGGCGGCTTTCGCGCGATGAAGGACGGCGTCGCAACGGCCAACCAGACGCTCGGCCAGATGGCCGCCGACAGCCAGAAGGCGCAGCACCTGATGGCGGCCGGGCACCCCGGTCAGGCGACGATCTCGGCGATCCGCCAGACCGGCACGATGATCAACTACAACCCCGAGTGCGACCTCGATCTTCAGGTCACGGTCAACGGCTCGGCGCCATACCCGGTTCGCCACCGCCAGGTCATCGCCCAGGTCGCGCTGGCCAGCTTCCAGCCCGGCACGACGGTGTCGGTGCGGGTCGATCCGGCCAACCCTCAGTCGCTGATCGTCGCCTGAGCACCTGAACACTCGTCCAGACGCGGGCTCGCCGGCTTCAGCGCGCGCGGGGAAGAGCCGATGCGCGCGGTATGTCCCGCGTCCGGACGTCCGCTCTGCTCGCGCTCACCTGTGCAGCGCTGCTCGTATCCGCGACTGCCGCAAACGCCCAGACGTGCGTCGGATCGGACACCCCGGCGGTCGCAGGCAACGAGCCCGCGATGAACCAGGCGACGCTGTGCCTGCTCAACCAGCAGCGCGCCGCCGCCGGCCTACCGGCGCTGGCCGAAAGCACCGCGCTCGACCGCAGCGCGACCGACTACTCGCACCTGATGGTCACCGAGCGCTTCTTCGACCACGTCAGTCCCGAGGGCGTCTCGCTCGTGCCGCGACTGACGACGGTCGGCTACCTGCCGGGCGACGGCAGCTGGAATGCCGGCGAGAACATCGCCTGGGGCCAGGGGGCCCTTGCCACGCCGCAGTCGATCATGGCCGCATGGATGAACAGCGAAGGCCATCGCGAGAACATCCTGTCGCCCGACTTCGCCGACGTCGGCCTCGGCGTCGCGATCGGCTCGCCGCGCGGTGACCTGAGCGCATCGGCGACCTACACGACCGACTTCGGGCGCCACGTCGCGGGCACCGGCGACAGCAGCGATGCCAGCGCCCTGTCGGACTACACCGCGCCCGCGCCGACGACGGTCATCACGGTCAAGCCCAAGCCGAAGCCGGCCGCGCCCCATGAGTCGGCGGCGGCGCGCGCATGGCGCCTCGCTCAGACCCGCTGCATCCGGCTGGCGATCGCCCGCCGCCATGGCCACATCTCGCACGCCGCCGCGGCGCAGACGTGCCGCGCGGTCAAGACGCACCCGCGCCGCGACGCGGCGCGCTGAACACCCGGCCGCCTACACCTCGGGTGGCGGCGGCGCTCACGAACCCGCCGAGACCTGGATTTGACGGGCGGCGATCGCGGCCAGGCGACGGCGATGGAAGCCGGCGCCGCCGAGCAGGTCGGCGTCGATCTGCGCGCGCTTGAACAGCCAGTGCACGTCGGCCTCCCAGGTGAAGCCGATGCCGCCGTGCATCTGGATCGCGGCGGACGTGACCTCGCGCCCCGCGTAGGAGGCCGCGGCCTTGGCCATCGCCGCGCCCTCGGCCCGCTTCTCGGGGTCGGCATCCGCGGTCCACGACGCGTACGACGTCGTCACCCGCGCCTGCTGGGTGTCCATCAGCATCTGCGCACAGCGGTGCGAGACCGCCTGGTAGGCGCCGACCGGCGTGCCGAACTGCTTGCGCTCCTTGACGTACTCGGTCGTCATGTCCAGGGCGCGGTCGCAGACGCCGACGAGCTCGGAGGCGACCGCGATCAGCCCGCGGTCGATCGCCGGCTGCAGATCGCCCCCGAGCGCCTCACCGGCTCCGCCGAGCGTGACCTTGCCGGCCGAGCGCGTCGGGTCGATCGACTCGAGCGCGGCAACCTCGACGTCGCCGCCGGCCACGACAACCGCCGCGCCGTCCTCGATCAGGACGATGACCTGGGCGTCGGGAGCGCCGACGACGAACTCGCCGACACCGTCGCGAGCGGTGCCGACCGCGCCCTTGAGCTCGCCCGAGGCGAGCCTCGCCAGCCACTGCCCACGCTGGGCCGCGGAGCCGGCGTGCTGGATCAGCGTCGCCGCCAGCACCGTCGGCAGGAACGGAACCGGGGCGACGGTGCGCCCGATCTCCTCACACAGGATCGAGAGCTCGACGGAGCCCAATCCCTGGCCGCCGTCCTGCTCGTCGACGGCGATGCCCAGCCAGCCGAGCTCGCCGATCTCCTTCCACAGCTCCTCGTCGGTCGAGCGGGCGTCGGCGTGCTCGCGTACGCGGGCCGGCGTCGCGCGCGAGGCGAGCATGTCGCGCGCGGTGCGCTGGATCTCGCGCTGGTCCTCGGTCAGTCCAAAGTCCATGGTCGTCTCTCCTATGCCGTCGCGAGCCGGGGCAGGCCCAGGACGCGCTCGGCGATGATGTTCTTGAGGATCTCGGTCGTGCCACCCTCGATCGTGTTGCCGCGCGAGCGCAGGACCTCGAAGCTCCACGGGTTGCCGTAGGTCAGCGCCTCCGGGCCGACGATGTCGACCGCGAGCTGCGAGGCCCGCTGGTTGGTGTCGGACCACAGCCACTTGACGAGCGAACCCTCCGGGCCGGGCTGGCCGTAGCGCTCGGTGTCGGTGAGGCCCTTCCACGCCATCAGGCGGATCGACTCGCAACGGATGTGCAGGTCGGCCAGCGTGTCGGCGTGGTCCTCGAGGACGCCGCGCTCGGCAGCCACGGCGATCAGGTCGTCGAGGAACTGGCGCAGGCGCACCTGGAGCGCGAAGCCGAGGCCTGCGCGCTCGTTCATCAGCGTCGTCAGGGCCACCTTCCAGCCGTCGCCCTCGCCGCCGACCAGGTTCCCGGCCGGGATCCTGGCCTCGTTGATGAACAGCTCGTTGAACTCGGCCGAGCCGGTGATCTGGCGCAGCGGGCGGATGTCGACCCCGTCCTGTTCCATGTCCATCAGGAAGTAGCTCAGGCCCTTGTGCTTGGGCTGATCGGGATCGGTCCGCGCGACGAGCATGCACCACTTCGAGTACTGCGCGCCGCTCGTCCACACCTTCTGGCCCGTGACGACCCAGTCGTCGCCGTCCTTGACCGCCTTCGTCTTGACCGCCGCGAGGTCCGAGCCGGCGTCGGGCTCCGAGAAGCCCTGACACCAGATCTCCTCGGCCGACAGGATCGGCGCGAGGTAGCGCTGCTTCTGGGCCTCGGTGCCCCAGACCATCAGCGTCGGGCCGCCGAGCAGGATGCCGAGCGTGTTGGCGGCCTGCGGCGCCCGAGCGCGGCCGAGCTCCTCGAAGTAGATCGCCGTCTCGGTCAGCGTGGCGTCACGCCCGCCGTATTCCGAGGGCCAGCGCGGCGCAGCCCAGCCGGCCTCGTACATCTGGCGCTGCCAGTCGCGGCTGCGCTGGTAGGCGGCGTCCTCGTCGCCGTCCTCGACCATCGGGGCGGGCTTGTTCTCGGCCAGCCACGCGCGCAACTCATCGCGGAACGCCAGCTCTTGCGCATTGAACGTCAGGTCCATGGTGTCTCCTCGCCGATCTGTCTCGCCGCGTAGGCCACGAGTGTGTTCTCCAGAGTCAGGATGTCTTCGCCCGCACGCAGCCGCGCGCGCACGAGTTGGTCGATTCCCGCCGTCAGCGCAAACAGCGCGTCGTCGGGCGGCACGGGCCGCCCCGACCGGGCAAAGGTCCTGGCATAGCGGCGCATGAAGCGCTGCGTCGCGGCATCGCGGTCGGCCCCCAGCAGCTGCCACTCGAGCAGGTGGATGCGCGCGAACAGTGGCTCCGAGCTCAGGGCGACGAGATACGCGCGCAGGCCCTGGCGCAGCTCAGTCAGCCAATCGGGCGCGCCACGGACACCCTCGGCGATCCGCTCCTCGAGCACGTCTGTGCCGAGCTCGTAGGCCGCGACCAGGCACGCCTGCTTGGACTCGAACAGCTCGTAGAACGTCCCGCGCGAGACACGCGCCAGCCGCACGGCGTCGGTCACGGTCGCAGCGGCGTACCCCTTCTCGGCCACGAGCTGGACCATCGCCTCGAGCAGCTTGGCCCGCTGGGCGCGGTCGCTGAGCAGCGGACTGACCTGATGGTGCGACGCGACGAGCGATCCGCTCACCGCGCGTACCTTACAGGTACGGGATCGGTACCCGTCGGTTCATGGGCGTCCGCCCAAGACCGTGAGGGATGGGGAACCCGGGGGTTGCAGCGCACACGTCGTCGCGGTGTGCCACGCTGACGGTTGCTCTGACATCTGGTCGGAACAGAACCCGGGAGGCTCGAACCGGCGGTGACGTCGGGCGCAGCGGAGTAGACTCGCTCACGGGTGGAGGGGCGGCAGGAATGGGTCGCCGACAAGGTCGCAATGTTCTCGAGGAGGGTTACAACTTGAATCGCAAATTCGCAGTTTCTGCAGTCCTGGTGGTTCTCGTGGCTGCACTGGGTCTCACCGCGGTGGGTGCGCTTGGAGTCGTGTCCAACGCGCTGAAGTCCGCGCAGCAGAAGACGGCTACGGCCGAGAAGGGCACCAGCGTCCGCCCCGATGCCACTCCGCGTAAGGCGGCCAAGGGCAAGCTGGTCTGCATCGTGACGACGGAGGACACGATCCTCGAGTCGAGCAAGATCCCGAGCGACGCGGCGGCCAAGGCGGCCAAGGCGATCGGCTGGAACGTCTGCAACGGCGGCAAGCCCTACGACGGCGGTAACAACCCGTCCAAGTACCCGGGCCTGATCCGCGACGCGATCGCGGCGGGCGCCGACGGCATCATCCTTGACGCGATCGACTGTGACACGGTCCGCGCGCCGCTGGACGAGGCCAAGAAGCAGGGCATCGTCGTTGTTCCGATCTATGCGTTCGACTGCAACGACCCGAAGAGCTCGACCAAGAGCGCTTCGGACTTCACCACGTGCGTGAACTACGGCGGTCGTCCGTGCAACAAGCTCGCCGACTTCACCAGGGGCTACGGCGCCGACCAGGCGAACTACATCATCGCCAAGTCCAACAACAAGGCGAAGATCCTTGAGCTCCAGGATCCCGAGTACATCGTCCTCGACTACACGTCAGAGGGCTTTAACCGGACGATCAAGGCATCGGGTGGCTCGAAGGTCACCGACGTCCTCAAGTTCACCTCCAGCGAGGTGACCGGCGACCTCAAGCAGCGCGTCCAGAACGAGCTGCTCAAGCACCCGGACATCAACTGGGTCAAGATCCCGTACGCCGCCGCGACAACGTTCGGCCAGGTCGGCGCTGCTGCGCATGCTCTGCACCGCAACGTGATGGGTGGCGAGGGATTCAAGGACGAGCTGGACCTCATCAAGTCCGGCGTTCTGACCGCCGCCAACGCGATCGACTCGCAGTGGACCGGTTGGGCCGCGGTCGACGCGATGAACAGCGCGTTCAACCACCAGAAGTCGAAGCCCTCCGGAATCGGTTGGGTTCTCGTCGACAAGCAGCACAATCACCTGTCGCCCCAGGGCTTCACGGCGATCCCGTACCAGAACGTCTTCAAGAAGGCGTGGGGCAAGTAGGCACAGCGCCCGAACAGCTGAATTCGGTTCACACGCAGATCATCATGCTGCCGCTGCACTCACTGGTCATGGACCACGCGTCATGACCAGCGATGCGGTGGCGGCGCTGCGTCTCGAGCACATCAGCAAGACGTTCCCGGGTGGGCGTGCACTGAACGACGTGTCGCTCACCATCGCACCCGGCGAGGTCCACGGCCTCGTCGGGGGCAACGGGTCAGGGAAGTCCACCCTGATCAAGATCCTCGCCGGCGTTTACCACGCCGATTCCGATGCCGGCACGGTCCAGGTCGCAGGCTCCGAGCCGGTTCCGGTAACCGGCCTGTCGCCCGACTGGGCGCGCTCCGTCGGACTGCACTTCGTCCACCAGGACCCCGCGGTATTCCCACTGATGACGGTGGCCGACAACATCGCTTTCGGACGCGGGTTCCCGACCAGGGGTCCGTGGCTGATCCGCCACCGCTACCTGCGCAAGCGTACGCAGGAGATCCTCGATCGCTACGGCATCGAGATCCGGCCGACCGACATGATCGAAACCCTGAGCCCGGCTCAGCGCTCGATGGTCGCGATCGCGCGCGCTCTCCAGGACCAGGACGAGCATTCCGGCGGCCTGCTCGTCCTCGACGAGCCGACGGCCTCGCTACCCGAGCCCGAGGTCGACGTCCTACTCAGCGCGCTGCGCGTCTTCGCCTCCAGCGGCCAGAGCATCCTCTTCGTCAGCCACCGGACCCCCGAGGTGCTGGGCTTCGCCGAGCGCGTCAGCGTGCTGCGCGACGGCAATCTCGTCGACACCGTCGACGGCGCCGGGCTCACCGAGGAGCACATCGTCGAGATGATCGTCGGGCGCAAGATCGAGCCGCTCGAGCGCGACCTGACGCCGAGCACCGGCTCCGAGGGGGCGATCCTGCATGTCCGCAGCCTCGTGGGCCACGGGCTCAACGGCGTGACCATGGATCTGCGCGAGGGTGAGATTCTCGGTATCGCGGGGCTCGTCGGGTCCGGGCGCTCCGAGCTGCTCAAGGCACTGTTCGGCGCCCACAAGATCGAGAGCGGCGTCGTCCTCATCGACGCCAAGCCGGTGAAGTTCATGAGCGTGAGTCAGGCAATGGACGCCGGCTTGGCCTACGTCCCCGACGATCGCACGGTCGAGGCGTCGTTTGCGGGCATGACCGTCCGCGAGAACCTGACCGCGCCCGACATCCGTCGCTACTGGAATCGCGGGCGGATGAACCGCCGCGCCGAGCGCGCCGAGGCGGTCGCGGTCATCAAGGAGTACGCGGTCCGCACATCATCGGACACGCAGGTCTTCTCGACGCTCTCGGGCGGCAACCAGCAGAAGGTGATCCTGGCCCGCTGGTTGCGACGCAAGCCCCGGATCCTGCTGCTCGACGAGCCGACCCACGGCGTCGACATCGGCGCCCGCACGCAGATCTACAAGCTGATCGCCGCGGCGGCGGCTTCAGGCACATCGATCATCCTCGTCAGCTCCGACAACGACGAGCTTGCGATGCTCTGTGATCGCGTCCTGATCATGGTTGAGGGCCGTGTCACCCGCGAGATCCAGGGGCCGGGAATCGACCCCGACCGGATCGGCGAACTGGCGATCGCGCCCGTGGAAACCTTGGCCGGCACCAACAATGCGTAGTAAGGAGCATCGATGACGAGCGGCGAAACCACCGAAACCGGGGACGCGCCCGACCCCGACCCCGGACACGCTCCGGCCGCGGGTGCCGCGCCCCTCGCGCCGAAACGCGGCCAGGGTGGCATGGCGCTGATCGTCGAGCGCTACGCGCTGCTCATGGGCTTCATCGCGATCATGGTCTTCTTCAGCGTCTGGCAGAAGACCTCTGGCTCGTTCGGCACCGCGGCCAACTTCCAGAACACCGCCCGCAGCCAGGCGTTCATCGTCGTGCTGGCGATGGCGCTGCTCGTGCCGCTGCTGTGCGGTGAGTTCGATCTCTCGATCGGTCAGATCGCCGGCTTCTCGCAGATCGCCGCCGCGGTGGCGATGTCCAAGCATGGCTTCACGTTCGGCGAGGCGATTCTTGTTGCGATGCTCTTCGGCGCGGCGATCGGGTTCATCAACGGCAACACGGTGGCACGGGTCGGGGTCAACTCGCTGATCGTGACCCTCGGCACCTCGGGCGTCCTGTTGGGCGTGATCCAATGGTATACGCAAGGGTCGTCGATTGCTTCAGGTCTCCCGCCGTCGGTCGCGAACTTCGGGCAGCTGAACTCGATCTTCGGCATTCCACGGACCGTGTTGTTCGCGGCCGGGATCGTGCTTCTCGTGTGGTACGTGGTCAACCAGACGCCGTACGGGCGCTACCTCCAGAGCATCGGCTCCAACCAGCGTGCGGCCCAGCTCGTCGGCCTTCCGGTGGGCTGGATCAAGCTCAGCGCATTCGTCTGCTCCGGGGCGCTGGCCGGCCTCGCGGGCGTCATTCTGCTTGCCAACAGCGGAACCGGCTCGCCTCAGGCGGGCTCGATCCTCGACACGCTCCAGGCGCTGGCCGTCGTGTTCCTAGGCGCCACCGCCATTCGGCCCGGGCGCTTCAACGTCGAGGGGACGGTCATCGCGGTCTTCTTTCTGGCCTTCACGATCCAGGGCCTCGAACTGGCCGGACTCGCGTCTTACATCGCGGCCGTCTTCAACGGCGCTGCGCTGTTCATCGCGGTCATCGTCTCGACCGAGCTGCGAAACCGCCGAACCGGGAATATCGGCGGGTAGGAGCCGCCAGAGCCGCGTGCGCGGCGCTACAGCCCGATCGGGTGGCGGACCACGTAGCCGGCGCTCGAGCGCCCCTCATGGGTCCAGCGCGAGCCGTTGAGCCACTGCGCCGAGGTGTCGAAGCGCACGCCGGCGATCGTCATGTACGCGTGGCCGGCGTTGGCGTAGATCGTGATCCAGTGTCCGGGCCCAGGCGCGCCGTAGCTCATCAGCTGACCGGAGTCCTCGGGCACGGACAGACGGCCCATCGCGTGCAGCACGTAGGAGACCGAGCCCGAGCAGTCGTAACCCGAGGCCTGAAAGGAGCCGTGGCCGCCGCCCCAGACGTAGGGCAGGTGGGCGATCTGGTTGCCGGCAGTGATCGCGCGGCCGATCGCCGGCGGACGGGTCAGCGTGATGCCGACCGCGACCATCGTGTTGCCGCGCTTGAGCATCGGCTCGCGCTTGCGCACGCCCAGCGCCCGCCACGTCGCCGGGCCGACGACGCCGTCGGCGGTCATGTGGTGCGAGCTCTGGAACGCCTGGACGGCACTCGTCGTTCCCGGGCCGAAGACGCCGTCGGCGACGACGCCGAGGCGGATCTGGAGCAGGCGGACGAGGCCGCGGGGCGCGCGTCCTGAACGGGCCTGGCGTCCCGCGCGATGGCTGGTGGCGCGGTGGTGGACGACGCGCGCCGCATGGCGGCCACGCTTGAGCACCGGCTCGTGGCCCGAAACGCCGAGCGCCGACCAGGTGCCCTTGCCGACGACGCCGTCGGCGGCCATCCCGTGCGCACGCTGGAACGCCTTGACCGCCGTCTTGGTTCCCGGGCCGAAGACGCCGTCCGCGGCGACGCCGAGCTTGTGCTGGAGCAGGCGGATCGAGCCGGGGATGGCCGAGTGGTGGCGCGCGACCCTCCTGTGGCCCGCGCGGCGGGCGACGCCGCGGTGCTTCTTGGCCGTGTCCGCGTGCACGCGGACACGATGCAGGACCGGGTGATGGCCCGAGACTCCGAGGGCGGCCCATGTGGCCGGACCAACGATGCCGTCCGACGTCATGCCGTGGACGTGCTGGAAGTGGCGCACCGCGGTGACCGTTCCTGGCCCGAAGACGCCGTCGGCCGGAACGCCGAGGGCGTGTTGCAGGATCCGCACGTCGGCCTGGTGGGGGCGATGGGCGCCCGCGGCTGGACCGGCGACGGTCAGCGTGAGACCGATCGCGGCCAGCGCGAGGAGATGAGTGGGGACGCGGAGGTTCATGCGAGACCGGGGCGCTGCGGGCGCGACGCTACCAACGCAATTCCTGCTCCTTGCAGGGTTTCTTGCAAGCCGGGGGAGTGCACGGCGGGCTGCGATGAGACCACGATGAGACGCGCGCGCCGCCGCAGATGTTCCTAGCCCGGCGGTCTTGACATGCGCTCGCGATGGGTTCATCGAGACGACACAGACCATCCGCGGCCTGCTGCGCGGCGGCAAGCTGAGCGTCGAACGGGCGGATCTCGGCGTCGCCGATCTCGGTGAGTTGGCCGTGCGCCGGCATCCCGATGTCGCGCTCCTGAAGCGCGCCTGGGATCTGCGCGACACGTGCACGATCGACGACGGCCTGTACGTCGCGCTGGCCGAAGCGCTCGACGCGACGCTCGTGACCCGGGATCGCAAGCTGGCCCGTGGCATCGCAGACCGGATCCCCGTCTCGACGGTGTGAAACGCCCGTTTGCGCCTATGCGCTACACATAAGCAGTGTTATCGAGCATTGCCGGTAGGGGAATCAGTAGACGCGCTGGAACTGCTGGCTGACCGAGAACCCGTGGCGATGGCGGTTGTGGCAGGACAGCCCCGTGACCTTTGACGTGCACGTGAACGGGCCGTAGGTGCGCGTCGTGCCGTACTCGAGGCGCGGCGCCGTGTTCGGGTTGGCGATCGCGTCGGTGACGTGGAAGATCTTCGCCTTGCCGGTGATCCCCAGGAACACGGCGCGGTCGTTCTCGAAGCGCAGGTCGCAGCGCAGCTGCCCGCCGTGGAGATCAGGTTCGTTGCCGAGGAAGATCCCGCACACGATCTTGTGCGACGGCATCACGAACGCGCGATAGGTCGTCGTCGTCTTCGCGATCGCCGCAACCGGGGCCAACACGCCGATTACCACGGCGACGCAGATCGCCTTCAGGTACGCAGGCATGCGCCAATCCAACCACACCCCGGGCGCATACCGCCTTCCTACGCGCGCCACCGATGTTCCCCCGGTGATCGGTGAACGCCTCGATATCTGCGCGACCTGCGGCGAGCCGTTCGTCGTTCCCGAGCGGCTGATGGGCCTGCACGACGACCGGCTCGTCGTCGGGCTGCGCTGCGTGAGCTGCGGCGTGCGCAAGCTCGCGATCGTCCGGGCCGGGATGTTCGACGATCTGCTGCGCCGCCAGGAGGACGGCAGCCAGGCGGAATATGCGGTTCAGCGCGCGGAGATCGAGCGGTTCGTCGCCGCGCTGTCGGCCGACGAGATCCTCCCCGAAGACTTCTGAGTCACCGTCAGCGCGCCGAGACGAACAACGACTGCGCCGCGACGCCGATCGGGCCGTCCTCGTCGCACAGCGTCGAGGTCGCCATCCCGATCCCGTCGGGCTCAATCGCGCTGACCGACGACAGCTGTACCCACTCCCCCCGCGGGTAGCGCGTCAGTTGGACGCTGAGGTCGGGGTTGATGAACAGGTGCGTCGCGAAGTCCAGCACGCTGCTGATGCCGTTGCCGAAGTCGGCTGCCGCCATCACGCGCTGCAGCGGTGTGGGCTGCTCGTCATCGACGACCGGGCGGGCGAGCCGAAACCACGCCCGCGCCGGTCCGATGTCGTCGAATGCTCCTTCGCTGAAGCGGATCTCGTTCGCGCTGACGGCGAAGCCCTCCCGCGGCCCCGGTCCGCCCCATACGCTGAGCGCCGACTCGATCGGCCCGGGCCCCGGCGTGGGCAGCGTCTCGGTCGAGATGCCGGTCTCCTCCGTGCGGATGCGCAGCACCCGCGCCCGCATCGCGACGGTGTCCCCCGCACTGACTTCGGCCTCGACGACCTGGAGCCGACGCCCCTCGCGAGTCACCGTCGTCGTCACCGTGATCGGCGCCATCGGCACCGGCGCGGCGAAGTCGTAGCTCAGGCGCGTGACGCGCATCGGCACGAGCGTCGGGACGAGTTCGACCGCGCGGGCGATCAGCGCCGCCGGGGCTCCGCCGTGCAGCTGGTTCGGATCCCACGGACCGCGGGTGTGGCCGCTGGGAACGAACGTGTCGCCGTCGGTGATGAACAGCGGCTCCTCGCTCATCGAAGCTCCTTGCGGATCACCAGCTTCAGCCCCGACCAGACCTCGTCGATCGCGCAGACCTTCGTATCGACGAGCCCGATCGGCAGCGCAACCTCGCGCACCACGTTCTCGTTCATGTCGGTCTTCACGCCCGAAGCGCGCTTGGGCCACGCGATCCACGCCATGCCCGCGGGCCGGATCGCCTCGCGCAGCGCCTCGATCCGGGCTTCGAGCTCGGTGCGACTCATCGTGAAGAAGACGATCAGGTCCAGCCCCGAGGCGCTCAGGCGCCTGCGCACGCGTGCGCCGTCAGGGAGCTCTCCAAGCAGCGCCGTGAAGCCGTCCGGCGCGTTGGCGAACAGGACGGCCTGGCCCGGGACGAGGCCGAGCTTCTTGGCCAGTGGCCCGCCGTATGAGGTGGTCGAGGTCTGCCCGGGAACCGGCATCTGCACGAAACCCTATGGGTAGAGTCGTTGCGAGAGTGGGTCAGGCCCCGGTCGTCACCGGCGACGAGGGCGCTGCTGCGCCGCGCGATCACCGCATCCGACAACGCGGCCGCCCAGCAGCTGTGGGACAAGCTTTGATGACCACGCCCGAACTCTGACCACACCCATATCAGGACACGGTGTGCTGGGCGACCTGCGCGATGATCCGCGACAGCTGCCCGCCCTGCCACGCGATCGGCGACGCGCCGGGCTCCTCGACGACCAGCGTCGCACCCGGGATCGCCTGCGCGTAGGCCTGGGCGACGCGCAACGGGTGCCCGGGATCGGAGTCGTCGCGGTCACCGACGACGACCGTCGGGGCGTCGATCCGCGCGAGGTCGCTGAGATTGTCAAACGGCGCCGAACGCGGGACATGCTCCATCGCGTCGGCCACGGCCAGCGGATGCTCGTGCTGGCTCAGGCGCTGGCGCAGCACGGTGGTCAGCGTCTCGCGCCAGCGCGGATCGACGCCGTCGAGGTCGTAAGCGGCGACGAAGCCCTCGACTCCGCCGCTGCGCAGTCCCGCGGCCAGCGTGTCCCAGCGGCGCAGGCCGCGCGGGAACGTGGCCGGATCGTGGGCCGGCGTGATGAGGACCAACCCACTCACCCGATGCGGGCGCTCGAGCGCGAAATGCAGGGCGGTGTGCGCGCCCATGGACGCGCCGGCGAGGACCGCGCGGTCGATCCCGTCGTCGTCGAGCACGCGCTCGAGGTCGCGCGCGAGCAGCTCGTAGTCGTAGCGCTCGGCGGGCTCGGAGCGGCCATGGCCGCGGGCGTCGTAGGCCACGACGCGGTGGCCCGAGCGCTCGAGCGCCTTGGAGCCCATGATCACGTAGCGGTTGGTCGCGGTCAGCCCGTGGAGCAGGACGACGGGGATCCCCTCCCCCGCCTCGACCACGTTGAGAATCGGCTCGCCCATCGCGACCCGTAGCTTATGGGGATGACCGTCATCGACGTCAGCGATCAGGATTTCGAAGCCGAGGTGATCGAACGGTCGCGCACCGTGCCGGTCGTGGTCGACTTCTGGGCCGAGTGGTGCGGGCCGTGCCGCCAGCTCGGGCCGCTGCTCGAACGCGAAGCCCAGCGCAACGAGGGCAAGATCGTCCTCGCCAAGCTCGACACCGACGCCAACCAGGGGCTCGCGCAGGCATTCGGCATCCAGGGCATCCCGGCCGTCAAGGCATTCAAGGACGGCGCAATCGTCGACGAGTTCGTCGGCGTCAAGACGCCGGAGGTCATCGAGCGCTTCTTCACCGGCCTGATCCCGTCCGAAGCCGACGGGCTGGCGCAGGCCTCCGACGAGGCGTCGTTGCGCCGCGCGCTCGAGCTCGATCCCGGGCGCGCCGACGCCTCCGTCGCGCTCGCCACGCTGCTGCACGCCCGCGGCGACAGCGTCGAGGCGCTCGAGCTGCTCGAGAACGTCGCCGGCTCGTTCGCGGCCGACGGGCTGCGGGCGCGTATCACGCTGGAGCAGGATGCCGACGTCGACCTCGGCCGCGCCTGGGCGGCTGCCGACGCCGGCGACACCGAGGCTGCCGTCGATCTCCTGCTCGACGCGATCGCCACGCCCGGCAACCACACCGACGAGCTGCGGCAGGCGATCGTCGGTCTGCTCGACGGCCTCGGCGTCGACCATCCGCTCGCTCGCGACGCCCGCCGTCGCCTGGCCGCCGCGCTGTACTGACCGGCCCGCTACACCTCGAGCGCGAGCTGGTCGGTCGGAGCCTCGGCGACCGTCGACTCGTCGGCGAATGAAGCCACGCGGACACCGAGCAGCCGAAGTGGCCGGGCCGGCGCGTACTCGCGCAGGAGGTCGACCGCGAGGTCCGACACGATGGCGAGATCGTTCGTCGCGGTCGGGATCGTGCGCGCGCGGGTGACCGTGGTGAAGTCGTCGAGGCGGACCTTGATCGCGATCGTGCGCCCCCGGCGCTCCTGAGATGCGAGCCCCTCGCACAACCGCTCGGCGAGCGCCCGCAGCTCGTGCTCCTGGCGCCCGCGGTCGGCGATGTCCTCGTCGAACGTCGTCTCGCGCGACTCGGAGACCGCGATCCGCACGCTCGTCACCTCGCCCGAGCCCTCGAACCGCGCGCGGCCTCGCAGCCACGGTCCCATGCGCGTGCCGAAGCGCTTGACGAGCACGTCGTCGTCGGTCGCCGCGAGTTGGCCGAGCGTGGTGATCCCGAGCCGCTCGAGGGCCTGCGCGGTCTTCGGCCCGATTCCGGGAACGAGGCCCGGTGGCGAGCCGGCGAACCGCTCGCATGCCATCTCGCGGCTGAGCACGACGAAGCCGGCCGGCTTCTCGGCGTCGGAGGCGACCTTGGCCACGAGCTTGTTCGGGCCGATCCCGATCGACGCGCTCATCCCCGTCGCCGCGCGGATGTCGATGACCAGCCGCCGCATCGCCGCCTTGGGCGAGAGCATCGAGGACAGATCGAGATAGGCCTCGTCGAGGCCGAGCACCTCGACGTCGTCGGCGGCGTCGCGAACAAGCGCCATCACGCGCCCCGACACCTCGCGGTAGGCGACGAAGTCGGGGCTGATCACGACCGCGTCGGGGCACAGCCGCCGCGCGCGGGACGCCGGCATCGCCGAGCCGACGCCGTACTTGCGCGCCTCGTAGGAGGCCGTCGTGACGACCGCACGCGGGCCCGAGCCGGCGACGATCACCGGCTGGCCGCGCAGCTCAGGACGACGCTGGAGCTCAACGCTTGCGTAGAACGCGTCGAGATCGAGATGGCAGATGACGGTCCGGTCGATCACCGGCGCATTGTCGCGCCGCGCCCGGCCGGACCTCCTGCCCTACTTCGTCGCCAGGACCGTGCCCAGGTCGCCGAAGCCGAGCGCCGCGCGCGTCGCCGCCGTGAGGTCGTACTCACGACCGCCGACGTACGGGCCGCGATCGATCACCGGGACGCGCACCTGGCGCCCGCGGTAGCGCAGCGTGACCTTCGTGCCACACGGCAGCGTCTTGTTCGCGACGCCCATCGTGCTGAACCCGAGCGTGCCGCCGCAGGCCAGCGCGCCGCCGAACAGGCCGGGGCCGTACCACGAGACGGACACGGGCCGGAACACGTTGAGGTGCCCGAGCATCCGCCCACCCGCGCGGACGCCATGGTCGCGACGGACGCGCACGCGAACCAGCGACGAGCCGGGCCGGCTGACGCGGCCGCTGAGCCGGAACTGGCCGGCGTGGTTGGTCGCGTCACGATCGACGGTCAGCCAGTGGCCGCGGATCGCGCGCTGAAGCACGATCACGTGCCCGTAGCCGCGCGGCAGCACGGTTCCGGTGACCACCGCGTGATGGCCGGTGCGGATGTTGAGCCGGTGCACGCGAACCGCGATCCGGGCCCGCGCCGCGGTGGCGATGGGATCCGGTGTGACTGCTGCTGGCGCCGACGCCGGTGCGACCGCGGACGTCGATGCCGTTGTGGTGGCGAGGGCCGGAAATGCGCCGAGTGCCAATGTGGTGCTCGGCACGCCGACCACCACGAGCGCGCGCGAAGCGCGCAGAAACGAATGCAACCCCATATCGAGGTCCTCCTTGGATGACCACACCGCCTACGGGGTTAGCTGTCGGGCTCGCGATCCGCCGTCCGCGCTTCTGGCGCGACTCGGCGGGGCGCTACCAGGCGAGATGCCTGGATTCGCCCCATCTCATCCGGAGATCTTCCGGTCGAGCATTGGGTCCCCCGCTCGCACCCGCAGTGGGCGGACGCGACTCGGCGATCGAACGACTGTTCGAGGATACCGGGCAATGTCCTCGCGATGACGCAACTTCCCCGTGCCTGTGTGCGCAACCTCACAGAGCCAGGCTCCGCCGGTTCAGGGCAGCGGCGGCAGCGCGACGTGCGGGGTCCCGGCGATGACCTGGGCAAGGATCGACGGGGTCAGGGTGGTGCGGGGCTCGTCGGGGTTGTCGACGTAGAGCTGCTGGGACATCGCGAGGAGCCGGTCGATGTGGGCGAGCATCAGCCCGTTGGGGTCCTCGGGACCCGGCGACTGACAGGCCAGCCGCGCCAGCGCCAGCGCCTCGGTCGGGTTGCCGCCGCCGATCACGGCCATGAAGATGCCGGTGATGTACGCCAGCGCGCGCTCGGCCGCGATCACGCGCGGACCCATCGCGCCCAAGCTCGGCGGAGGGCCGACGTCGATCGGGTCCTCGCCGTCGACGAGCCGGCCGAGCTGTCCGCCCACGATCGAGGTGATCGCCGCCTCCGACATGCCGAGCGAATCGCAGATGCGCAGGATCGACATCCCCGCGAGCAGCGGCGTGCCATAGGGCATGTCGGTGGCCCACAGGATCCGCCCCGGCGCGACCTGGGTGAACAGCGCGAGCATGTCCCCCATCTGCCACCAGGCGCTGTCGAAGTACAGGTTCGGCGTCTCGGCCACTCGCGGCGCGATGATCCCGAGATCGCTGACCCCGGCGTGGGCGAGGATGATCTTCACGTCCGGGTTGGCGTTGGCCAGATCGATCGCCTGCAGGCCGAGGTTGGGGATCCCGCGCCCGGCGTGGAACAGCACGATCCCGCCGCGGCTGCCGACCTCGGCGACGATCGCGTCGACGACCGGATGGGGCAGCGTGAACGCGTCGGAACGCGGATGCAGTTTGATCCCCGCCGCCCCCGCGTCGAGGCAGCGACGTGCCTCCTGGAGCGCGCCCGCGCTCTTTGGATCGACGCGCCCGAGCACCGAGAAGCGGCCATCCGAGGACCGGGCGGCGGCGAGGACGTTGTCGTTGGCCTCCCGATAGCCGTCGGGCTCATGCAGCGGGAACAGAAGCGCTCGGCGGTGGCCGGCGGCGTCCATCGCCTCGAGCAGGTCGGGCGGATCGGCCTCGAGCCCGTCGGGATCGTTGTGTCCGACGTGGGTGTGGGCGTCGAACCAATCGAGCCCGTCGTGTCCCTCGAGCGCATGCTCGTAATAGGGCCGGATGAGGTCGTAGAAGGGAGCAGCACGCAGGGGCATCCGCGGCACACTATCGACGTGGGCTGGGTGGCCCAGATCGCGGCTTGGGAAGATGGTCGTGTGCGGATCGCGCTGGCCCAGATCAACCCGACCGTCGGCGACATCGCCGGCAACGAACGGCTGATCGCCGAGCAGATCCAGGCCGCCCTCGCCCAACGCGCCGCGATCGTCCTCTTTCCTGAGCTTGCGATCACCGGCTACCCCCCGGAGGATCTGCTGCTCAAGGAGCACTTCCTCGCCGACGCCCGGACCGCCATCGGCCGCCTCGCCGCGGACGCGCATGGGATCGTCGCGATCGTCGGCTTCCCCGAGCTCGACGGCGGCGCCTACAACAGCGCCGCGATCCTCGCCGACGGCGCGGTCGCGGGGATCTACCGCAAGCTGCTGCTCCCCAACTACGGCGTCTTCGACGAGGCGCGCTACTTCACACCCGGGCCCGGCGCCGCGCTGATCGAGGTCGACGGCGTGCCGCTCGGCCTGACGGTCTGCGAGGACATCTGGGTGCAGGGCCCGCCCGAGACCGATGAGTGCGCGGCCGGTGCGACGATCGTCCTCAACATCTCGGCCTCCCCCTACCACGTCGGCAAGGGCCTCGAGCGCGAGGCGATGGTCGCGAAACGGGCGCGCGACAACGGCGCCGCGTTCGTGTTCTGCGCGCTGGTCGGCGGGCAGGACGAGCTCGTCTTCGACGGCCATTCCTTCGTCGTTGACCGACACGGCGAGCTGATCGCCCGTGCCCCGCAGTTCACCGAGCATCTGCTGGTCTGTGAGATCGAGGCGCAGGAGAGCCGGCCGAGCGGTGACGTGCCGGTGCTCGCCCGCCTGAGGACCGCCGCCGGCGCATCCGGCGGCTCGCCTCTGCCCGGCGGCGAGGTCGCGTCGCTGCTGAGCACCGACGACGAGGCCTATGCGGCGCTTGTGCTCGGCACCCGCGACTACGTGACCAAGAACGGCTTCACGCACGTCGTGATCGGGCTCTCGGGCGGCGTCGACTCGGCGCTCGTCGCGCTGATCGCCGTCGACGCGTTGGGCGCCGATCGCGTGACCTGTGTGACGATGCCGTCGCGCTACTCGTCGCCGGGAACGCGTGGCGACGCGCACCTGCTCGCGGCCAACCTCGGCGTCGAGCTGCTCGAGCTGCCGATCGAAGGCCCCCGCGCTACGTACGACGAGCTGCTCGCCGGCGCCTTTGCCGGCCGTGATCAGGATCTGACGGAGGAGAACCTCCAGGCCCGTATCCGCGGCAACCTGCTGATGGCGCTCTCGAACAAGTTCGGCTGGCTCGTCCTGACGACCGGCAACAAGTCGGAGATGTCTGTCGGCTACTCGACCCTCTACGGCGACAGCGCCGGCGGCTTCGCCGTGATCAAGGACGTGCCCAAGCTGCTGGTCTACCGGCTCGTCGCGGCGCGCGGGGCGCGTGATGAGACCAACCCTGTCCCCGAGACGATCGTCACGCGGCCGCCGAGTGCCGAGCTGCGCCCCGACCAGCGCGACGACGACTCGCTTCCGCCCTACGAGATCCTCGACGCGATCCTCGAGGGCTACGTCGAAAACGATCTCGGGCGCGACGCGCTCGTCGCGCGCGGGCTGCCGGCGCCTGACGTCGAGCGGATCATCCGGCTCGTCGACCTCGCCGAGTACAAGCGCCGCCAGAACCCGCCCGGGATCAGGATCACCGAGAAGGCGTTCGGCCGCGATCGGCGCGTGCCGATCACCAACCGCTACCGCGGCTGACGGATCGCGATCGTCATCCGCACGAGCGCGCAGAGACGCTCGTCGTCGTCGGTTATCTCGACCTCCCAGACGCATGTCGTGCGCCCGCGGTGGCGGATGCGCGCGATCGCGTGGATCGTGCCGGCGGTGATCGGGCGCAGAAAGCTCGTCTGGTTGGAGAGGCCCATGACCATGCTGCCCTCCGGAGCGCCGATGCCCGTCCCCCACGACGCCATCGACTCGGCGATCGATGCGTAGACACCGCCATGGACCAGGCCCGCGGGCTGCTTGACCTTGTCGACGACGGCCACCTGCGCGCGGACGACCTCGGCGGTGAGTTCGAGGAACTCGAGGCCGTAGAGGCCGTCGAAGGTGCCCGAGAGGTCGATCGGCGGCGTGCGGTCCACGGTCTGGCACGATATCGCCGGTGAAATCGCTAGGCTCGCCCGTCGGATGAGTCCCATCGACACACTCCCGCCTGACCAGCAGGCCGTCCTCCAGCTTCTGCTCAAGCAGGGCAAGAGCTACGACGAGATCGGCGCGATGCTGCGCATGGATCGCGAGTCGGTCCGCTGGCGCGCTCACAGCGGCGTCGATGCGCTCGGCCCGCCCGACCCGGCGGACACTCCGGGCGGCAGCCACTGGCAGATCATCGACTACCTGCTCGGCCAGCAGACCGCCTCCGAGCGCGCCGCGACCCGTGAGGCGCTCGAGGCCTCGCCCGAGGACCGCGCGTGGGCGCGCACTGTCGCCGCTGAGCTCCGTCCGATGGCCGCCGCCGAGCTGCCCGAGATCCCGGCCGACCCGGCCGAGACCGAGCAGGCCTACGCCGCGCTCGACGAGCAGACGGCCGCCGCCCCGGACGGCGAGCGCAACTCGCGCCTCGGCAGCATCCTGTTGCTTGGCGGGCTGGGTCTGCTCGCGTGCATCGTGATCATCCTGATCGCGACCAACGGCGGCGACGACAAGAAGGCCGCGTCGACCCCGGTGGTCGTGGTCCACAAGACCACGACCGACACGACGACCCCGACGACGCCGGGCACGACCGTCACCACGCCGGCCAAGACGACGACCGCGACGACGCCGTCCAAGACGACCACCGTGACGAAGACCACTCCGGCGCCGGCGCCGGGCGGCTTCAAGACGCTTGCCGACATCGACCTGACCGTCCCCGGTGGCACGGCGAAGACGCCGATCGGCGCTGCGGCGATCCTGCTCTCAAACGGCCAGAAGCTGGCCAACGTCGTCGCTCAGGGCCTCGTGCCGGGCGGCCACGAGTTCGCCTACGTCGTCTGGCTCGCGAACCCGGGCGGCACGTCGCACTTCCTCGGGTTCACGCCGCCGGTCGTGGCCGGCAAGGCGATGAAGGTGCTCGCGACCCTGCCGGACAACGTCAACGCATACAAGCAGCTGCTGATCACCAAGGAGACGACGTCGACCCCGACGAAGCCGGGAACGATCGTGCTCCAGGGCACGATTCCCAAGCTGCCGTAGCTACGGCAGCGCGTCCTCAGCCGGCGATCTTGCGCAGATCCCGGATCAGCAGCAGGTGCTTGAGGTGCGTGGTGACCGCGGCGAGGTTCTCGAGCGCCTCGAGCGCCTCCTTGCGCCGCTGCGGATTGCGCGAGCGCAACGACGGGGCGAGGATCTGCTGCAGCAGCGCGGCCTCGCGATCGGCCGAGGTGCGAAACGCGCGTAGGTTGCGCCCGCCGACGCCGTAGCGGGCCAGCTCGGTGACGGCGCGGATGATCTCGCGCTCGGTCTCGTCGTAGTGCTTGATCCCGGCGCGTGTGTCGCCCTTGATCACGCCGTAGTCCTCGAGCTCGGCGACGAGTGCCGGGTCGGCACGCGTCTCCTCGAGCACGTCCTCGAGCGAGTAGATCGCCCCCTGGTCGCGGACGCTCGGGCGCCGGTGGGCGCGGCGGACCGCTTCGGCTGAGGCCGGGGCGTTGCTCGCGATGTCCTCGGCACTCGCACCCGTGGCGAGCTCCTGGCGGATCACGCGCAGCGGCAGGAACTGATCGCGTTGCAGGCGCAGGATCGTCCGGAGGCGCGTCACGTCGCCGGCGCTGTACAGGCGATAGCCGCCCGGCGTACGTCGCGGCGTCAGCAGCTTCTGATCCTCGAGGTAACGGATCTTCGAGATCGAGATGTCGGGGAACTCCGCGGCCAGCGCCTTGCACACGGCGCCGATCGTCATCGACTTCTTGGGCCGCTCGGACGGGCCGTCGAGGTCGTGGTCGATGATCGTCGGGGCGTCGGTCATCGGCTGAGAAACGTCAGTTTGTATTTGCCGATCTGAATCTCGTCGCCGTCGGCGAGCTTCTGGCTGTCGATCCGCGCCCGGTTGACGTAGGTCCCGTTGAGCGAGCCGAGGTCGTCGATGTGAAACGCGTCGCCACGGCCGACGAGCAGCGCGTGGTCGCGGGAGACGGTCACGTCGTCGAGGAAGATGTCGGAGTCCGGCCGGCGCCCGATCGACATGCGCTCGCCCGCCACGGTGAAGCTCTCGCCCACGCGACCACCGCCGGCGCGGATGACCAGCGCCGCGCCCTCGTCCTCCACGACGTCCTCGAGGTCAACGGCGATCAGCTCGCCGGTCTCGCCGACACGGTAGGTCGCGGTCGTCGACGAGTCGCTCTCGGCCTGACCGAGAAACGCGCCGCATTTCGAGCAGTAGTTCGCGCCGTCAGCGTTGAGGAACGCGCACTCTGGGCAATGGACCGCCACGCGGCCCCCTGCTACTCCGCCTCTTCGTGGCCGGCGTCGGCGCCGCGCCCAGCGAGGATGTCCGTCAGGCGCTGTACGTCGGCGCCGGTGATGACGTCCTCGCCAGAGTCGTGCTTCTTGCGCAGCCGGTTGACGAGCTCTGCGCGCAGGATGTCGATCTTCCCGTGCAGGATCCTGCGCTTGTAGGAGATGTCGACCTCCTCCTCGGTGAGGAGCCGGATGAGGTCCTTGAGCTCCTGGTCGGTCAGGGAGCCAAGATCGGGAAAAGTGTCCATGCTGAGCGGAGTCTCCTCGCGGGTTCGCGGTCGCGCCGGGCGAGCATAGCAGCGCTCGCCGGGTGCTCAACCAGAGGTTGAGGGTCTTGCAAAGTCTCGTACATAGAGCGCGGTCGCAGTCAGGGCCAGCGCCACTCCGACTACCAGTGTGACGTTGCCGGCCGTGCGCCATCCGACCATTCCCATGAACAGCGCGCCCATCACCGGCGCGACCGCCCAGCGCCCGGCGTAGTTGATGCGCAGCTCGCGGCCTCGGCTCAGCGCGATCCGGCCCGCGATCAGCATGAAGATCTCGCGCGCGACGAGGATCCCCAGCAGCCAGCGGTCGAGCAGGTCGAAGTGCCAGCACACGATCACGCCCTCGATCACCAGCAGACGATCGATAACCGGGTCCATCAGCGCGCCGAGGCGGCTGTACTGCCCGGTCAGGCGCGCGGCGAGGCCGTCCGCGTAGTCGCCCCACGCGATGACCGCGAAGATCGTGGCCGGCAGTGCGTCGGTGCCGGAGTCGGAGCTCAGGGCCAGGATCAGGAAGACCGGCAACAGCGCGGCGCGGACGTAGCCGATCGCGTTGGGGATCGTCCACGGGTTCAGCGGCGCGCCGGCCTGGGTCTGCGGCGCCGTTGGCCCGGAGCGGTCGAGGCCCGAGAGCTTGGCGAAGCCGCGCGGGCGCTCTACGGGAGCGTCGCCCACAGCTCGCGCACCGCGGCCGCCGCGTCGTCCAGCGCCAGCCCGCCGTCGTGGTCGACCCGCCCGCGGCGCGCCTGGGCCTCGATCTGGCCGGAGTCGATCGAACGCTTGCCCAGCGTGAGCCGCAGCGGGCAGCCGACGAGCTCGGCGTCGGCGAACTTCTCGCCCGGGCCGGCATCGCGGTCGTCGAACAGGACGTCGATCCCGGCGCCCCGAAGCTCGGCATAGAGCTCCTCGGCGCGGGCGCGCTCGGGCGTGCCCGCCTTGCCCATCGCCACGAGCTCGACCTGCCACGGCGCGATCGACTTCGGCCACGAGATCCCGCGCTCGTCGGCGAACTGCTCGACCGCCGCCGCGGCGATCCGCGCCGGCCCGATGCCGTAGGAGCCCATGACGATCAGCTGCTCCTTGCCGCCGTCGTCGAGGTAGGTGGCGCCGAGTGGCTCGCTGTAGCGCGTACCGAGCTTGAAGATGTTGCCGATCTCGATCGCCGGCTCGATGCGGATCGGGTTGCCGTTGACCGTGTCGCCCTCCTCCACCGTGCGGATATCGACTCGCGGGCCCTCGATCATCACGCCGGCGCGGTGGACGTCGGGCCGGTTGGCGCCGACGATCCACGGGCCGGGGCCAAGCGCCGCGTCGTAGAGCGTGTCGACGTCGGGGCTCGGGCCGAGAAAGCCGGCGGGCCCGGGCAGCTCCTCGTCGCGCGCGGGGCGAAACGTCTCGCCGAGCGCGTTGGTCAGCTTGATCTCGTTGACGTGATGGTCGCCGCGCAGGAAGACCATCACCAGCCCGCGACGCTCGGTCACGACCGCGAACGCCTTGAGCGTGGCCGAGGCGTCGACGCCGAGATGGGCCGCGACATGGGCGATCGTCGCCATGCCCGGCGTCTCGATCTCGCCGCTCAGCTGCGTCGCGGGCTGCGCCGGCGACGGATCGGCACTGGCGATCTCGACGTTGGCGCTGTAGCCCGGGGCGAGAACGACGTCGTTCTCGCCCGCGGCGCACGGGGCCATGAACTCGTGCGCGCCGCTGCCGCCCATCGCGCCGACGTCGGACTCGCACTCGTACCAGTCGATCCCGCAGCGATCGAACATCACGCCGTAGGCGGCGCGCAGGCGCTCGTAGGACGCTTCGAGGCCCTCGTCGTCGCGGTCGAACGTGTAGGCGTCCTTCATCACGAACTCGCGTGTGCGCAGCACTCCGGCGCGCGGGCGCGCCTCGTCGCGGCCCTTGATCTGGAAGTGGTAGAGGACGAACGGCAGATCGCGGTAGGAGCGCACGGCCTGGGCGACGTGGCTCGTCATCGACTCCTCGTGGGTCATCGCGAGCACGAGCTCGGCGTCGCGGCGATCCTTGACGTGGAAGACCTCGGGGATGTCGAAGCGACCGCTGCGCTTCCACAGCTCGGCCGGGGTGATCAGCGGGGCGAGCATCTCCTGGCCGCCGGCGCGGTCCATCTCCTCGCGCACGATCTGGACGATCTTCTGGTGCACGCGCCAGCCGGCGGGCAGCCACGACCACAGGCCGGCGCCGAGCTGGCGGACCATCCCGGCGCGCACGAGCAGCTTGTGCGACAGGGCCTCAGCGTCGCCAGGGGCCTCGCGCTCGGTCGGAAGGAACAGCTCGGAGACGCGGGTCACGCCCGCAAGCCTACGGTCAACGCCGCTTCACGTGCTCGCAGTGGCGGACCGTGTCGACCTTGTCGACGGTCGCGGTATCGGCTGCGGTCCCGCAATCGACCGTGTCACGGGCGCGGTCGACTGCACTGATCGTGTCGTTACCGGTGCCGCCAACACGGCCCGTCACGCCGTCGGGCGCGGACGAGAGCGCGGACCCCAAGGTCGTCGCCCCCATCGCGCTCGCGGGCAGCACGAGCAGGGCGACAAGCACGGCTGGTCCGAGGCGCTGGAGCATCCGCGGAGGGTAGATACGCGGCCGGTGGGTATGTTTCCCCTATCCCCCTTTGATTCCCGAAAGGACTGCCTCAATGGCATTCGAAGTCCCCCCGCTCCCGTACGCGTACGACGCACTCGCGCCGACGATCGACGAGCAGACGATGCATCTGCACCACGACAAGCACCATCAGGCCTACGTGGACAAGGCCAACGCCGCCCTCGAGGGCACCGAGTTCGCCGACTCCTCGATCGAGGACATCCTCAAGGACCTCAGCGCGCTGCCCGCCGACAAGCAGGGTCCGGTGCGCAACAACGGCGGCGGCCACTACAACCACTCGCTGTTCTGGGAGTCCATGAGCCCCGACGGCGGCGGCGCCCCCGACGGCGACCTCGGCGCGGCGATCGACTCGGCCTTCGGCTCGTTCGACGCCTTCAAGGAGAAGTTCGAGGCGGCCGGCGTCGGCCAGTTCGGCTCGGGCTGGGCGTGGCTCGTCCTCGACGGCGGCGAGCTCAAGGTCACGAGCACGGCCAACCAGGACAGCCCGCTGTCATCCGGCGCGACCCCGCTGCTCGGTAACGACGTCTGGGAGCACGCCTACTACCTGAGCTACCAGAACAAGCGCCCGGACTACCTCAAGGCCTGGTGGGCTGTCGTCGACTGGGGCGTCGTCGCCTCGCGGTACGCCGCTGCGAGCTAGGCGCCGCCTCCCGGCTCCGGCCGGGCTGCTCGCGCTCGCGGCGGCCATCGCCGCGAGCCCGTCGGGTGGGTGCGGGTGCGGGATCGCCATCCAGGCGACCGTGCCCCTCGCATGCGGCGACCATCGCACCGATGTTTCCCCGCTCGGCGTCTGACTCAGGCTCGGGTGAAGCGCCGGCCGTCGACCGGTGAGGCGGCCTCGTCGAGCGCGGCCTGCTTCTCCATCGCGGCGATGCGCTCGGGTGTCATCGCCGTCTCGTCCTCGTTCTCGGCCAGCCACGCGGCCGCCTCGGCGGCCTCGCGCTCATCGACGACAACCTTCTTGCCGGCCGCGTAGTAGCGGTCGATCTCGGCGAACAGCTCGTCGACGAGGTTCTCGGTCGCGACCTTCTTCAGCGGCTCACCGCGCGAGAAGATCATCGCCGAGTCCTTGGCCCCGGTGATCCCGAAATCGGCGTGGCGCGCCTCGCCGATGCCGTTGACCGCGCAGCCGAGGATCGAGACCTCGATCGGGTCATCGTAGGCCTCCAGGCGGCGCTCGACTTCGGTCACGACGGTGTCCATGTCGAACTGCAGGCGCCCGCACGTCGGGCAGGCGATCAGCACCGGGCCGCGCTCGCGCAGCTTCAGCGCCTTGAGGATCTCCCAGGCGACCTTGACCTCCTCCTCGGCGTGGAACGTCGAGAGCGAGATGCGGATCGTGTCGCCGATGTTGTCGGCGAGCAGCGTGCCCAGCCCGACGGCGCTCTTGAGCGAGCCGGTCCACTTCGTCCCCGCCTCGGTCACGCCGAGGTGCAGCGGATGGTCGATCTTCTGCGCCAGCAGCCGGTTCGACGCGATCGTGTTCGGGACCGAGGTCGACTTCATCGAGACCTTGAAGTCGTAGAAGTCGAGGCGGTGCATGAGCTCGACCCATTCGGTCGCCGCGGTGACGAGCGCGGCGATCGGGTCGGTGAACTCGAGGTCGCGCAGGTGCGCGGGCAGCGAGCCGGAGTTGACGCCGATGCGCAGCGGCACCCCGGCGGCACGGGCGTGCTCGATGACCTCGCCGGTCTTCTCGGGGCCGCCGATGTTGCCCGGATTGATCCGCACGCAGTGCGCGCCGGCGTCGATCGCCTTGATCGCCAGCGTGTGGTTGAAGTGGATGTCGGCGATGATCGGTATCGGCGACTGGGCGACGATCGTGCGCAGCGCCTCGACGTCCTTCTCGCGCGGCACGGCGACGCGCACGATGTCTGCGCCGGCGTCGGCGACGCGGCGGATCTGATCCATCGTGGCCGAGAGGTTGGCCGTCTCGGTCTTGGTCATCGTCTGGACGGCGACAGGCGCGCCACCGCCGATCTGCACGCCCCCGACCATCACCTTGCGTGCGGAAGCCATAGGCGAAGTCTAGGGTCTGACCCCGTGGAACCCGTCAACATCGCCGACTACGAGCGTCTTGCGCACGATGTGCTCGAGCCCGGGCCGCTGGCCTACTACTCCGGCGCAGCCGGGGATGAGCACACGCTGCGCGCCAACGAGGCGGCGTGGTCGGACTACGTCCTGTGCCCACGGGTCCTCGTCGATGTCTCCAACGTGAGCACCGCGACGACCGCGGTCGGCACCGACATCTCGGTGCCGGTGATCGTCGCGCCAATCGCGATGCAGCGCATGGCCCACCCCGACGGCGAGGTCGCGATGGCCCGCGGCGCGGCCGCAGCGAAGACGATCATGACCCTCTCGACGCTGTCGACCTCGACGCCGCGCGAGGTCGCCGCCGCCGCGCCCGCCGCCCCGCGCTGGTTCCAGGTCTACGTGTTCAGCGACCGCGGCATCACCCGCCACCTCGTCGACCAGGCGATCGACGCAGGCTTCCAGGCTCTGGCCCTCACCGTCGATGCACCGATCCCCGGCCATCGTGAGCGTGACATCCGGACCGGGTTCCAGGTCCCGGACGGGACCGAGATTCCCGCGGTCACCGCGGCCCGTGGTACCGGCGGCGAGCCGATGACCGTGGCGAGCCTGCTGGGACTGGTCGACGCGTCTCTGACCTGGTCAGACGTCGAGGCGCTGATGGCCGACTGGAGCCTGCCCGTCCTGCTCAAGGGCATTCAGACCGCGGCCGACGCCCGCCGGGCCTGCGAGCTCGGCGTCGCCGGGATCGTCGTCTCCAACCACGGCGGGCGCCAGCTCGACACCGTCGCGGGCACCGCACACCTGCTGCCCGGGATCGTCGAGGCCGTCGATGGTCGCCTCGAGGTCTTCGTCGACGGGGGCGTGCGACGCGGCACCGACGTGCTGACCGCGCTCGCGCTCGGCGCCCAGGCCGTCCTCGTCGGGCGCCCGACGCTCTACGCCCTCGCCGTCGGCGGCGAGGAGGGCGTGCGCCATGCGCTGGCCATCCTGCGCGCGGAGCTGCGTACGGCGATGGCGCTGCTCGGGACACCCACCGTCGCCGACATCACGCGCGAGCACGTCACCGCCGCGCGCTAGGTTCTCAGTGGACGCCGAAGCCGGCGCCCTGTATTCGCCCGATGTCGTTGCTGAGCCCGATCAGGAAGACGAAGATGATCAGGACGAAGCCGACCGCGCTGAAGCGCTCGATGATCCGAAACGGGACCGCCTTGCCGCGGATCTTCTCGGCCACGGCCCACGCGATGTGGCCGCCGTCGAGCGGCAGGAACGGGAACAGGTTGATGATCGCCAGCGAGAGGGAGATCAGCGCGAGCGTCTCGAGCCCGTCGATCACCCCGGTGTCCAGCCGCTCACGCGTGACCTCGTAGGCGCCGACGGCGCTGTTGAGCTGTTTGCGCGCCTTCGACGACGTGAAGATCTTCGTCAGCGTCGAAACCGTGGACTCGGTCACGCGCCAGCCCGCCGTGAACGACTCCGTGGCGGATCGGCCCGGGCCGATCGGCTGCGCCTCGCTCCCCCACTGAACCCCCAGGAGCATGCGGCCGGGCTGCGCGGACGCCACGTAGTGCGGGCGGATGTGCAGCGTGATGCGCTGGTCAGGGCGCGACACCGCTTCGCCCGCGCGCAGCGCGCCGCCGGCCTTCCTCAGCACGACGACGGTCGCCGCCGTCGTCGCGACGCAGTTCGGTGTCCGCGGTGGCGTGCACTGGTGGCGCCCGACCGCTGTCCCGATGCGGGTCGCCCGGGCGACGAACTGCGAGTCGGTCAGGTTCGGCGAGTACGCCTGGATCCCGTCAACCGAGAGCACCCGGTCGCCGGGAAGCAGCTGACCGGTGGCCGGCGCCTTCGTCTCGACCTTGCCGACCGAGAACGCGGCGTGCTGGATGCCCTGGTACCAGAGGATGCCGAACACGAGCACGAGGAAGACCACGACGTTGACGAACGGGCCCGCGCCGATGACGACGACCCGCTTCCAGGTCGGCTGGCGCAGGAACGCGCGGTGCGCGACATCGGGATGAAGCTCCTCGTAGGGGTTCATCCCGGTGATCTTCACGTAGCCCCCGAGCGGGATCATGCCGACCTGGTAGACGGTCTCCCCGCGTGTGCGGCTGATGATCGGCTTGCCGAAGAACAGCGAGAAACGCTCGACACGCATGCCGACCGCCTTCGCCGCGGCGAAGTGCCCGAACTCGTGCAGGATGATCAGAGCGGCGAAGCCGACGAAGGCGAAGAGGTAACCCATCGACGATTCAGGCTACGGGATGGAGCAGCGCTCTACGCCGGTGCGCGCGCGACCAACTCGGCCGCGACCGCCCGCGCCTCGTGGTCGGCGTCGTAGAGTGATTCGAACGCGCGTACCGGCTGGGCGGGCAGCTGCGCCAGCGTCTCGGAGATCACCGCGGCGATGTCGAGGAACGCCAGCCGGCCCGCCAGGAACGCGTGGACGGCGATCTCGTTGGCCGCGTTGAGCACGCATGGCGCGGTGCCGCCGGCCGCCGCGGCCGTGCGCGCGACGTTGAGCACCGGGAACGCCTCGTTGTCGACCTCCTCGAAGGTCAGCTCGCCGACCTCGGCCAGGTTCAGCGAGCGGATCGCCGGGATGTCGGTGCGGTCCGGGTAGCGCAGCGCGTAGGAGATCGGCACGCGCATGTCGGGATGGCCGAGGTGCGCAAGCTGCGCGCCGTCGCACAGCTCGACCAGGGCGTGGACGATCGACTGCGGATGCACGACGACGTCAATCGCCTCGTAGGACATCCCGAACAGGTGGTGGGCCTCGATCAGCTCGAGGCCCTTGTTCATCAGCGTCGCCGAGTCGATCGAGATCTTGGCTCCCATCGACCACGTCGGGTGCTTCAGGGCCTGCGCGACCGTGACCTCGGCAAGCTCGGCGCGGGACCGGCCGCGAAACGGCCCGCCCGACGCGGTCAGAGTCAGGCGCTCGACGGTGCCCGGCGGCTCCCCCGCCACGAGCTGGTGCAGCGCCGAGTGCTCGGAGTCGACCGGGATGATCTTCGCGCCGGTCGCCTGGGCGAGGGCCATCACGAGCTCGCCGCCGACGACCAGCGACTCCTTGTTGGCCAGCGCGAGGTCGATCCCCTCCCCGAGCGTCGCCACCGTCGGCCCGAGGCCGGCCGAACCGACGAGCGCGTTGAGGACGAGGTCGGCGCCGGACTCGATGACGAGGCGCACGAGCCCCTCGGCGCCGCCGAGAACCTCACCGTCGGTCCATGCCTCACAGGCGTGCGCGGCGGCGACCGGGTCGCTCAGCGCGATCCGGTCGACGCCGAACCGCTGGGCCTGCTTGACCAGCTCCTCCCATGAGCTCTCGGCGCTCAGTCCGACGAGCTCGAGCTCGTCGCCCGCCGCGGTGACGATGTCCAGCGCCTGGGTTCCGATCGAGCCAGTCGACCCGAGGATCAGCAGACGGCGACCCATCAGCCGGAGGCTTGGAGCATCGCGACCCACACGTAGTAGCCGGCCACGGCCGTGAACAGAACGGCATCGAGGCGGTCCAGCGCGCCGCCGTGGGCACCGAAGATACGCCCGGTGTCCTTCGTTCCCGCATCGCGCTTGAGATAGGACTCGAAGAGGTCGCCCAGGGGCGCGGCGATCGCGACCGCCAACCCCAGCTCAAGTGCGCGCACGCCGCTCAGCCAGTCCTGATAGAAGCCCGCGAACCACACGGCGACGACGCAGACGAGCATCCCGATGACCAATCCCTCCACGGTCTTGTTGGGCGAGATGCGCGGCGCGAGCGGCCGCCGCCCGAACGCTTGGCCGCCGAGGTACGCGGCGGTGTCGCCGATGAACGTGCCGACGAGCACGTCGACAACGATCCCGTCCCCGTGCGGCAGGCGGCGCAGCATGATGCCGTGGGCGAGTGCGAGGCCGATCCACACGAGCCCGAGGATCGTCACGCTGATCCCCGGGGCGCCGGCGCCGCGGGCCTGCACGGCGCCGACGATGAAGACCACGGGCAGCGTGAACATCATCGCCTCGAGGACCTGGTCCGGGCGCGCGACGAGCCCGCCCGAGAGCTGCGCGGTGAGCAGGATCCCGACCAGGCCGGCGAACCCGGCGAGCCGAACCGGGTTGGCGTTGGCGAACATCGAGAACAACTCGTGCATGCAGATCACGCCGAGCACGATCAGCGCCGCGGCGAAGATCGCCCCGCCGCGCCAGACGACGAAGATCGCCGCGGCGATCGCGGGCAGCGCGACGAAGACCCGGGCACCGAGCTCCGACGTGTTGTTGCGCCGCCGCGCACGGCTTGCGCGCTTCGTCGAGGCCACGGTTCAGCGCCCCCCGAAGCGCCGCGAGCGGCGCTCGTACTCGTCGAGCGCCTCACGGAACGCCTCGCGGCTGAAGTCCGGCCACAGCTCGTCGGCGAAGATCAGCTCCGAGTACGCGCCCTGCCACAGCAGGTAGTTGCTCATCCGCTGCTCGCCGCTGGTTCTGATGATGAGGTCGGGGTCATGCATCTCGGGCGCGTAGAGCAGACGACGGAAGTCGTCCTCGGTGCCGCCGTCGAAGCGCGCGGCGGCATCGACGATCTCGGCCCGGCCACCGTAGTTGAACGCCACGTAGAGCGTGATCACGTCGTTCTCGGCGGTCTGCTGCTCGGCCCATTCCATCTGCTTGACGAGGCGCTTGGACAGGCCCTCGCGGCGCCCGATGAAGCGCATCCGGACGCCCTCGTCCTTGAGCTCGGGCGTCTCGGCGGCGATCCGGCGCGAGAGCATCGCCATCAGCGCGTTGACCTCGACCCGCGGCCGCGCCCAGTTCTCGGTCGAGAACGAGTAGACGGTCAGCTCCTTGATCCCGAACTCGGCCGCGTCCCGCAGCCGGGCCTTGACCGTGTCGGCGCCGGCCTCGTGGCCGCGGACGACGGGCACACCGCGGGACTTCGCCCAGCGCCCGTTGCCGTCGGTGATGATGGCGACGTAGCGCGCCGGGGCGCCAGCGTCCATCTAGACCTCGAGGATCTCTTCTTCCTTGCCCTTCAGCGCGACGTCGAGCTCTGCGACCCGGTCGTCGGTGAGCTTCTGGAGCTCCTGCTCGGCGCGGCGCTCATCGTCCGCGCCGGTTTCGCCGGCCTCCTTGAGCTCGCGCAGGTCGTGCATGCAGTCGCGGCGGACGTTGCGCACAGCGATCCGGCCCTCCTCGGCGATGTGGCGCACGACCTTGACGAGCTCGCGGCGGCGCTCCTCGTTGAGCTCGGGGATGCTCAGGCGGATGATCTTGCCGTCGTTGTTGGGCGTCAGGCCGACGTCGGACTCGAGGATCGCCTTCTCGATCTGCTTGATCGAGGAGACATCGTAGGGCGATAGCGTCAGCAGCCGGGCCTCAGGCGCGGAGATCGTCGCGAGCTGCTTGAGCGGCGTCGGCGCGCCGTAGTAGTCGACCATCACGCGGTCGAGTAGCGCCGGGCTGGCACGGCCGGTCCGCACCGAGCCGAACTCGTGCTTCGTCGACTCGACGGACTTGGTCATCCGCTCGCCCGCATCGGCGATCAGTTCTTGTGTCAAATCGCTCATGAGACCAGTGTTCCGACCCGCTCACCGCACACTATCCGGTCGATGTTCTGCTCGTCGTCCATGTTGAAGACGTGGATCGGGAGCTTGTTCTCCATGCACAGGGTCAGGGCGGTGGTGTCCATCACGCGAAGCTGGCGTTGGATCGCGTCCATGTGGCTGATCTGGGGGATCAGCTTGGCGTCCGCGTTGGTCCGCGGATCGTCGTCGTAGACGCCCTCGACGCCGTTCTTGGCCATCAGGATCGCCTGGGCGTGGACCTCGACGGCGCGCAGAGCAGCTGCGGTATCGGTGGTGAAGAACGGGTTGCCCGTGCCGGCGGCGAAGATGACGATCCGGCCCTTCTCGAGATGGCGCATCGCGCGGCGGCGGATGTAGGGCTCGGCGACCTCGGCGATGTTGATCGCGCTGAGCACCCGGGTGTGGGCGCCCATGCTCTCGAGCGCGTCCTGCAACGGCAGCGCGTTGAGGACCGTGGCGAGCATCCCCATGTAGTCCGCCGTCGCCCGATCCATGCCTGCCGCGGCGCCCGCCATTCCGCGATAGATGTTGCCCGCGCCGACGACGACCGAGACCTGGACACCGCGATCCTGCACCTGCTTGATCTGCTTCGCCACCGCGATGAGACGTTCGGGATCGGTGCCGTAGTCCAGCGAGCCCATCAGGGACTCGCCGGACAGCTTGAGCAGTATGCGCTGGAAGACGGCCTGCGGAATGGCCGGACCCTACTCCCCGACCGCGAACCGCGTGAAGCGGCGGATGACCACGTTCTCGCCGGTCTTGGCCGAGAGGTTGGCGCGCAACTGCTCGATCGTGGCCTTCTCGTGTTTGGCCTCGTTGACGTGCACCTGGTTGAGCAGGACGACGTCCGCCAGCCAGCTCTTGAGCTTGCCTTCGGCGATCTTCGGGCGGATGTTCTCCGGCTTGTCGGCCGCCTGCTGCTCGTAGACGCGCAGCTCGGCCTGGCGCTCGGCCTCGGGGACCTCGTCCTCGTTGATGTAACGGACGGTCGGGCTGGCGGCGACGTGCATCGCGACCTCGCGCGCGAAGCCGATGAAATCGTCGTTCTTGGCGACGAAGTCGGTGTTGCAGTCGACCTCGACGAGCACGCCGACCTTGCCGGTGGCGTGGATGTAGGACTGGATCGTGCCTTCGGTCGTCTCGCGCTCGGCGAGCTTGCCGACCTTGTTGCCGAGCTGGACGCGCAGCAGCTCGATCGCCCTGTCCACGTCGCCGTCGGTGTCGGTCAGGGCGCGCTTGCAATCCATCATCCCGGCGCCGGTGCGCTCGCGCAGGGCCTTGACGTCTGCGGCGGTGATGTCAGCCATCGGTGGGGACCTCCTGGGGTGTTTCGTCGGACGGTGCGGGTGCCGCGGGCGCCTCGGCGACAGGCGCAGCGGGTACCTCGGGGGCGGGCGCAGCTGCGGCCTCGGCGGCAGCCGCGTCCGCAGCAGCCTTCGCGGCGGCCTCGGCCGCCGCGGCCTCCTGCGCCGCGCGCTCGGCGGCCTCGCGGGCGGCCTTCTCCTCGGCCTCCTTGCGCGCCTTCTCCTCGGCCTCCTTGCGCGCCGCCTCTTCCTGGGCACGGAAGATCAAGCGCCCCTCCTCGATCACGTCGGCCAGCGCCTTGGTGATCAGGGTGCACGAGCGGATCGCGTCGTCGTTACCGGGGACGACGAAGTCGATGCCGTCCGGATCGCAGTTGGTGTCGACGAGGCCGATCACCGGAATCCGCAGGCGGCGGGCCTCCTTGACCGCGATCTCCTCGGTCTTCAGGTCGATGACGAACATCGCGTCCGGCGGGCGCTGCATGTTCTTGACGCCGCCGAGGTTCGCGCGCAGCTTCTCGAGGTCGGCCAGGGCGGCCATCCGCTCACGCGTCGGCAGCAGTGCGAGCTGACCCTCGGCCTCGTAGCGCTCGAGATCGTGCAGGCGCTTGATCCGCAGGCTGATCGTCTGGAAGTTCGTCAGCAGCCCACCGAGCCAGCGGTGGTTGACGTAGGGCATGTCACAGGCGGTGGCGAGATCGCGCACGCCGTCGCGCGCCTGCTTCTTGGTTCCGACGAACAGGACGGTGCCGCCACGATGGGCGACCTGCGACGAGAACTGCTGCGCGTTGGTCAGCAGGCGCTGCGTCTGCAGCAGATCGATGATGTAGATGCCCTGACGCTCGCCCCAGATGAAGCGCTTCATCTTGGGATTCCAGCGTCGCGTCTGGTGGCCGAAGTGAACGCCGGCCTCCAGCAGCTCTTGAATGCCGATATCGGCCATGGATACTGCTCCCTTGTCGTGAGTCGTTTGGTCGTGCAGGCCCGAGGTGCCGGTGCGGCGCAACCGGACACGAGAGTCCGGGCAGGGAGCGCCGTCGTGCGTCGACGGGGTTGAGGGAATACGGGTAGCGACGAAGTGTAGGGCTAAGCACCCCGCGCCCGCGCAAGCGCCGCCGCCAGATCGGCCGGTAGCGCGCTGCGCACGTCGACGACCGCGTCGGAGAACGGGTGCGCGAAGGTCAGCCGGGCGGCATGCAGGAACTGGCGCTGAAGGCCGAGCAGCCCCGGCGTCCCGTAGTCCGGATCGCCGACGACCGGATGGCCGATCGCCTGGAGGTGGACGCGGATCTGATGGGTTCGCCCGGTCTCGAGCTTCACGGCCAGCAGCGTCGTCGCGGGCAGCGCCTCGAGCAGCTCGAAGTGCGTGCGCGCCTCGCGCGGCTTGTCGGTGTCGGTCGACATCCGCGTGCGCACTCTCCGGTCGCGACCGATCGGCGCGTCGATCGTCCCGGTCCGCGCGGGCGGGCGGCCCTCGACGAGCGCCCGGTACTCGCGCGCGATCTGGCGGTGCGACATCGCGGTGCGCAGCGCCCGATGCGCCGCCTCGGTCCGGGCGACGACGAGCAGGCCGGACGTCTCACGATCGAGGCGGTGCACGATCCCGGCCCGCCCCTCCTCGCCACCGGCCACGCGACCGGCCAGCACCTGGGCCAGCGTCCCGGATGAATGCCCGCGCGACGGATGGACGACCAGCCCGGCCGGCTTGTCGACGACGAGCAGGTGCTCGTCCTCGAAGACGATCTCGACGTCGACCGGCGCCGTCACGCCCACGGGCGCAACCGCCTCGACGCCCTCGTCGACCTCGATGACCGAGCCCGCCACCACGCGATGGCGCTTGACCACGACGGCGCCGTCGACGAGCACGGCGCCGGCCTCGATCAGACGCGCCGCGCGCCCCCGCGACCCGACCGCCGCGGCGAGGTAGGCGTCGAGGCGACCGCCGGCCGCCTCGTCCTCAACCGTCAGGCGCATCGCTGCCGCGCTCCAGGACGAAGACGAGCACAAGCACCCCGAACGTGATCGCCATGTCGGCGACGTTGAACGCGGGCCAGTGCGGAAACTTGACGAAGTCGGTCACCGCGCCGTGGGCGATTCGGTCGATCGCGTTGCCGATCGCCCCGCCGAGCAGCAGCCCGACCGCGAGCCATGCAAGCGGCCGCGTGGCGTGGGTGGCGAAGTAGACGAGCAGCGCGACGATCGCCACCGCGATGAACACCGGCACGATCCAGCCCGCATTCGACAGCGCGCTGAACGCGACACCGCTGTTGCTGACCCGCACGAGCTTCACGTAGGGCACGAGGTGAACGTGATCTCCCGGCGCGATCCGGCTGCGCACGACGGCCTTTGAGAGCTGGTCGAGCGCGACGACCGCGGTCGTCACCACGACCGCGCGCAGCCACGCGGTGCGAACGCTCATGTCAACCCTTGATCAGACCGACGAGCACGTTGCCGGCGACCGACAGCACGATCAGCGCCACGAGCGGGGATAGGTCGAGCGGGCCGACCATCGGGACGAAACGGCGAAAGAACCGCAGGCACGGCTCGGACGTGTCACGCAGGAAGTTGAGGATCGCGCTCGACCAACGCGCATACGGGAGCCGGCCGCCGACCGTGAAGTACATCGAGCTCAGGATGTAGGCGATGATGATCCCCGCGTAGACGAAGAACAGTGCCCCCACGTAGTCGGCGATGTGGTCGCGCACCGTGGCGAGCATCAGGCCATTATCGCGGCGCGGTGCGCAGCGCGGCCTCGAGTGCCTGCGCGAATGCCGTCCGCAGCCCGGCGCGCTCGAGCGCGTCGATCCCGCGAGCGGTCATGCCGCCAGGCGACGTGACCTCGCGGCGCACGGCCAGCGTGTCGTGGTCGCGCTGGGCAACCAGCGCGGCTGAGCCCTCGATCGCCGCCGTGACCAGTTCGGCCGCGAGCTCGGGCTTCATCCCCTGCTTGACTGACGCGTCGACCTGGGCTTCCACGATCAGCGACACGTACGCGGGCCAGACGCCCATCGTCCCCGTCGCGACGTCCATCAGCGCCTCCGGCAGGACGACGACGCGGCCGACGCGACCCAGCAGCGCGCGCACCCGGACCTCGAGCTCGGACTCCACGCCCCCGACCTCGGCCAGGCAGATCACGCCGCGGCGGATCTCGACGGGCGTGTTGGGCATGATCCGAAAGACCGGAACGCCGGGAAAGGCGGCCTCGAGCGCGCTCAGGGGTGTAGCGGCGAGCAGCGAGATGACCGCCTTGGCCTGGCCCTCGACCTCGCTTGCCACCTGGACGAGCTGGGCCGGCTTGTGGGCGAGCACGACGACATCCGCGCGCTCGGCGAGCTCGCGGTTGGACTCCAAGGCCTCGCCGCCGAGCTCTCGGGCCAGCGCGCGGGCGCGGCCCGAGCCACCATCGGTGCACAGAACAGGGTCGCCCCACCCCCGGGCGAGCGCCCGGGCCATGTTGCCGGCGCCGATGAGACCAACCTGCATGCGATCAGGACTGGTTGAAGAAGCCCTTGTCGATGAGCTCCGCGCGCTCCTCGGCGGAGATCTCGACGCCGGGCGGGGTGAGCATGAAGACCTTGTCGGCGATCCGCTGCATGCCGCCGTCCATCGCGTAGGTCAGGCCGCTGGCGAAGTCGATCAGGCGCTTGGAGAGGTCGGTGTCGGTGCCCTGGAGGTTGAGGACGACCGGGATGTTGTCCTTGAACTTGTCGGCGACCTGCTGGGCGTCGTTGAAGCTCTTGGGGATCACGAGGTGCACGCGCACGCCCCCCTTGCCGTTGCCCCTTCCGCCGGCCACCGGACGCAGCGCGGTCGCGCGAGGCGCCGCGCCCTCGTCGTCGGCGTAGATGTCGTCGAAGTCGTTGCCTCGGCGGCGGGCCGACAGGCGACGCACGTTGGGGCGCTCGCGGTAGGTCTCCTGGAGCTCGGCCTCGGGCTCGTAGGCCGGCTCGTCGGCCGTGTACTGATCGCTCTCCTCGGCCAAACCGAAGTAGACCAGCCCGTTATGCCAGAAGTCGCGGAACGCCATCTCCCGTCAAATGTACCCCTCCGGCGGCGGAATTCCTGCATTTGCCCGCCCGCGACGCGCCGGTTTCAGGAGTACAACCGAGTGCCGACGCGGACGATCGTCGCACCCTCCGCCGCCGCCACGGCGAAGTCCTGGGTCGTCCCCATCGACAGCTCGCACAGCCCGTTGTCGGCCGCGAGCTGGGCCAGCGCCGCGAACCAGCGCCGCGAATCCTCAGGCTGGACGGCGAGCGGCGGCATCGTCATCAGGCCGACCACGCGGACCGGGCAACGCTCGATGAACGCGCGGAGATCGCCGGGCGCGATCCCGCTCTTGCCCGCCTCGCCGGCGATGTTGACCTCGACGAGCACCTCGGTCTCCGGCGTGCCGTGGCGCTCCAGGCGCGCGAGCACCGAGTCGCTGGCCACCGAGTGAATCCAGCGCACGAGCGGCAGCACGTCGGCGACCTTGCGACTCTGCAGATGGCCGATGAAGTCCCACGTGAACTGCGGGTAGGCGGCCGCCTTGACCTGGAGATCCTGAGCGCGGTTCTCGCCGACGAGCTCGATCCCGGCCTCGATGAGCGCGCCGAGGTCATCGAGCGCCACGTATTTGACCGCGGCGAGAACCTGGACGTCGCCGGGGCGGCGACCCGCGCGTTCGATCTCGTCGCGGACCTCGTCGAGGTTTGCGCGGATGCGATCGGGGTCGAGGTCGCCGATCAGCTGAGCCATGCGATCCCCGCCTGACGCCCGGTGACGCCGTCGTCGCGACGATGAGAGAAGAACAGCTCATCGCCCGCGCAGATCGTGCACAGGCCCAGGTCGTGGACCTCTGCGACCCCGGCGTCGAGCAGCCGATCACGCGCCGCCGCCTTGAGATCGACGTTGCGTCCGACGCCGTGACCCAGCGCGCCGTGAACCTCGTCGCCCGCCTCGTAGCAGCACGGACCCGCGCCCGGTCCGATCGCGGCGACGACCGGCTCGCCTGCGCCGAGCTCGTTGATCGCCCGTACGCCCTCCTCGATCACGCCGGCGGCAAGGCCGCGCCAGCCGCCGTGGACCATTGCGACAGCCCCCGGCGCGGCGAGCGCGATCGGCAGGCAGTCGGCGGCCGTCGCCGTGACGGCGACGCCGCGCAGCGCCGTGGCCTGGCCGTCGGCCTCGATCACATCCTGGCCGACCCATGGGATGACCGCCCGCCGCTGAACGAACGTGCCGTGAACCTGACGTCCCCACGCCCGCGTGTCGGCGTCGTAGCCCAGAGCGGCGGCGCTCGCGGTGTGGTTGGCGAGAACCGCCGCGGGATGGTCGTCAGTCGAGCCGCCGAGGTTCAGCGACGCGTATGCGCCGGTCGAGACGCCCCCGCGGCGGGTGGTGAAGCGCACGTGCACGTCGTCGAGATCGATCGCGACGTGGTCACCGAGCCAGCGAAACGGGGGCGGGAGAGCCGGGTCAGTCATCGTGGTCCTTCAGCGCGAAGGCGAGCTCGGCGTCGTGCTCGTTGGCGATCTCACCGTCGAGGACCGCGTCAAGCGTGAGCCGCAGGCGCTCGCCGATCTGAGGCCCCTCCGGCAGCCCACCGGCCAGCAGGTCTCCACCGTTGATGTGCAGCGCGACGTCGCGCAGCTCCCGCAGCCAACGCTCGGCCCCCGCGCCTCCGGCCAACGCGACGGCCTCGACCGGCGCGCCGCGGGCAGCGCGCGCGATCTGCGACGGCGTGACCGCGGCGTGCAACGGCGAGCCGGTCGAGGAGCGCGACGCCGCGGCCACGAGGTCGCGCTCGTCGCCGGTGAACGCAAGCTCGTCGAGCCAGCGCAGGAGCGCAGCGACGTCCATCCCGGCGGAGCTCGCGGCGAGGATGACGAGGTCGGTGCGGCCCTCGTCGCCGAGCAGCGCGCGCGCGGCGGCGGGATCGCGCGGGACGAACCCTGCCGGCAACAGCGCCGGGTTAAGCACGCGCGCTGCGTTCAGCGCCGCGATCGGCTCAGGCTCGACGAGCGCCAGACGCAGCTCGGCGCCGAGCCGCGGGCCGCTGACCGTGGACGGGTCGGCCGCGGCGGCTAGCGCGCGGGTGTGGTCGTCGATGACGAAGCCCAGCCGCGCGGCGTAGCGGGCGATCCGCCAGAGCCGGGTCGGGTCGTCGGTGAACGACGCGTCGTGCAGTACCCGCAGCCGTTTCGCCTCGAGGTCTTCGAGTGCCCCGTCAGCCGCGTGGAGCGTGCCGTCGGCCAGGTCGATCGCGACGGCGTTGATCGTCACGTCGCGGCGCACGCAGATCGGCGTCGATCGTCGCCGGGGCGACGTCGGGCAGCGCGCCGGGTGCCGCGTAGGTCTCGCCGCGGGCGCGGGCCACGTCGATCAGCGCACCGTCGTCGAGCTCCACGCGGGCGGTGCCGAAGCGTTCGTGAACGGTGACGTCGCCGCCCAGCGCCGCGAGCAGTGGGCCAGGGTCACCGTCGACGACGACGTCGAGCTCGCGCGGCGCGCGGCCCAGCGCGAGATCGCGAACCGCGCCGCCGACCAGGAACGTCGGCGCGGCACTGCGCGGCCGCTGCCGCGAGCAGCGCCGCACCGCCCGGCAGTGCCGGCAGGCGGCCCAGGAGCGCGGCGGAGTTCACGGTGGGTGCCGGCGTCACCGTCGGGAGTTTGGCCTAGCATCACTCTCGATGGTTCAGAGCCTCCGCAGCCGCCGGTGGCTGGTGTGGCTCCTCGCGTTCGGTGTCGTGCTCGTCGCGGTGGTCGTCGTGGTCGTGGAGATCGTCGGTCCGAGCCGGACGCGCGACATCTCCCATCCCCACGTCGAGTTCCACCCGCCGACGGCGCCGCCGCCCGCGCCACCGCCGGCCACCCCGTCCGATCCGCGCTTCTCGTGGCCCGTCTTCGGCTACGACAATGCTCGCACCCACAACCTGCAGCTGCGCCACCGGCTCTACCCGCCCTACCGCACCGACTGGGTGCGCCGCGGCGGCTCGCTGCTCGAGTTCCCACCGGTGCTCCACAACCGTGCGATGTTCGTGCTCAACGACAGCGGCGGCCTGTCGGCGTGGTCGCGCCTGACCGGCAGGGTGCTGTGGGCGCGGCACCTGGGCTCGCTTGCCGCGTCCTCACCCGCGGTCGGCGACGGCTCGGTGTTCGTCACGATCCTGCGTCGCTACCCCGGCGCGCGCGGCGGCCGGATCGCGGCGATCTCGTCGACCGACGGGCACACGCGCTGGCAGCGGCCGGTGCCGCCGTCTGAGTCCTCGCCGCTGCTGGCGCGCGACCGCGTGATCTTCGGCACCCAGAAGGGCACCATCTACGCGCTCAACAGCCACACGGGCCAGGTTCGCTGGCGCTTCCAGGCATCGGGCGCGGTCAAAGGCGGGCTGGCCGCCGACGGGCTCGGCCGTGTGTTCTTCGGCGACTACACCGGCCACGTCTACGCGCTGCGCCAGTCCGATGGCCACCAGCTGTGGCGGGTCGGGACCAGCGGCGCCGGATTCGGGTTCTCCGCGGGCCAGTTCTACTCGACGCCCGCGTTCGCCTACGGGCGCGTGTACATCGGCAACACCGACGGGTTCATCTACTCCTTCGCGGCGGACACCGGCCGGCTCGCTTGGCGCACACACACCAAGGGCTACGTCTACGGTTCGCCCGCGGTGTCCGATGTCGCGGGCGGCGGGCCGACCGTGTTCGTCGGTAGCTACGACCATCATCTCTACGCGCTCAACGCCCGCTCTGGACGCAAGCGCTGGGTGCGCAAGGCCGGTGGGCGGATCTCCGGCTCCGCCGTCGTGCTCGGCGACATGGTCTGGTACTCAACGCTCAACCACATCACCGAGGCGGTCAAGGCGCGCACCGGCATGCCGATCTTCCGCACGCACCGCGGCTACTTCAACCCGATCGTCAGCGACGGGCAGCGGATCTACCTGATCGGAACGACCGGGATCGCCGCGCTGGAGCCGATGCGCCGCTACCACCCGCCCAAGCCCACGCCGCCCACGCCGCCACCGCGCCCCGCTGCGGTCATCGCGCTCGGCTACCCGCTGCCGCCACCCGCGCTCGACCATCCCCCGCAGGAGCTGCTGCGCCGCCCGTAGCGTCCCTCGGCAAGCGCCTGCGCGAACAGCATCTTGGCAGGGAGCCGGCGGGCCCTTACCGTGATCACATGTCCGCGGCCGCCGATACCCGCCCCGTGCTCGTCCGTGCGTTGCCCGTCGGCGTCGCGACGATCGCGGTGGTCTACCTGGTCCCCGCGCTCTGGATCGTTATCTCGCCGCGCGGCTTCTGGCACAACGTCGGCCCGTTCGGGCCCTACAACGGTCACTACCTCGGCGACGTGGCCGCATTGCAGGCGGGGATCGGGCTGGTCCTCGCGCTCGCCGTCGTCCGTGTGCCGCTGCGCCTCGGGGCGCTGTTGATCGCGCTCGTCGCGACGGCGCTGCACACGCTCAACCACTGGCTCGACATCAACCACGCCCACGCGGGCTCGAACGCGGGCGCGAGCGACGCGATCCAGCTGACGATCCTGACCCTCTTCATCGCGGCGTTCTTCTGGGCTGCGACATGGAAGGAGACCCCGTGAAGATCTTCCTGGCCGGCGCCTCGGGCGCGATCGGCCGCCCGCTCGTCGCCCAGTTGCTCGCCGCCGGCCACGACGTCGTCGGCACGACCCGCCGTGAGGACCGCGCCGCCGCGCTCCGCGAGGCCGGTGCGCAGGCCATCGTCTGTGACCTGCTCAACGCCGACGCCACGCTGACGGCGGTACGCGCCGGTGCGCCCGAGGTCGTGATCGACCAGCTCACGTCGCTGCCCCACGACTACGACATCCGCCGTAAGGACCTCTACGACGCGACGAACACGATCCGGCGCGTCGGTACGGCCAATCTCGTCGCGGCAGCGCGAGCGACCGGCGCGCATCGCTACCTGCTGCAGTCGGTCTCGTTCATCACGCGCCCGCAGGGCCCGGTGGTACTCGACGAGCAGGCGCCGGTGTGGTCCGACGCGCCTCCCCCGTTCGACGAATCCGTCGCCGTCATGGCCGACAACGAGGTCACGGTCTCGGGCGCCAACGACCTCGAAGGGCTCGTCCTGCGCTACGGACTGTTCTACGGCCCGGGGACGTTCTACGCCTCGGACGGCGCGATCGCGGCGGACGTTCGCAGGCGCCGCTTCCCGATCGTCGGCTCGGGTGCCGGCATGAGTAGCTACATCCACGTCGCCGACGCCGCGGCCGCAACCGTGGCGGCGGTGAAGCGCGGCGCGCCCGGGATCTACAACATCACCGACGACGATCCCGCCCGGCTGCGCGACTGGCTGCCGCTCTACGCCCAGGCGATCGGCGCCAAGCGACCACGCAAGCTCCCCCGCTGGCTGGTGCGCCACATCGCCGGCACGTTCGCGACAACCATGGCCACCCAGCTCCCAGGCGCCTCGAACGCCAAGGCCAAATCCGAGCTCTCCTGGTCACCCACCATCCCTACGTGGCGCGACGGCTTCACCGCCTACCTCGACAGCGACCCGCCATTGAGCACGTCCGTAGCGACCACCTGACCACCCAACCACCAAAGGGGTCTGACCCCTTACGAGCGGCGGACGCACGAAATCTCAGTCGCAGTGACTCAAGGGGTCTGACCCCTCGAGGGAGACGTCCGGCGAACGGGAACACCAGCCGCCGCGAGGTGCTCCTTGGCCTCGGCGATCGAGAACTGCCCGTAGTGGAAGATCGACGCCGCCAGCGCCGCGTCGGCGCCGGCCTGCAGCGCCTCGACGAGGTGCTCGAGCGTTCCCGCGCCACCTGACGCGATCACCGGGACGCCGACGACCGACGAGACCGCGGTCAGGAGTGGCAGGTCATAGCCGTCCTCGGTGCCGTCGCGGTCCATGCTCGTGAGCAGGATCTCCCCCGCCCCGCGCTCAACACCCTCGCGCGCCCATGCCACCGCGTCGCGGCCCGTCGCGGTCCGGCCGCCGGCGACGAAAACCTCCCAGCCGCTCTCCTCGGCCCCGGCTCGCCCGCGCGCGTCGATCGCCAGCACCACACACTGCGAGCCGAACTGCGCCGCCAGCTCGTCGATCAGCTCGGGCCGCGCGACCGCTGCGCTGTTGACGGCGACCTTGTCGGCCCCGGCATCGAGCACCGCCTGCGCATCGAGAACGCTGCGGATCCCGCCGCCGATCGTGAACGGGATGAAGACGTTGTCAGCCGTACGGCGGGCGAGATCGACGATCGTGTCGCGCTTCTCGTGGGTCGCCGTGATGTCGAGGAAGATCAGCTCGTCGGCGCCCTCGAGGTCGTAGCGCTCGGCCAGCGCGACCGGATCGCCCGCGTCACGCAGGTCGACGAAGTTCGTCCCCTTGACGACACGTCCGGCATCGACGTCCAGACACGGAATGACGCGCTTGAGATGCATCGGTCGCCGACGCTAGCGCGGGCTGAGCGCGGCCTGGCCCTCAGCCACGCTGAAGCGACCCTCATAGAGCGCCTTGCCGACAATCACGCCGCCGAGGTTGACCTGACGCAGCGCGGCGAGCCCCTCGAGGTCGCAGAGCTGCCCAATCCCGCCGGAGTACAGGAAGCGCCCACGGATCGACTGGGCGATCGTACGAACCTCGTCGAGGTTCGGGCCTTCGAGCATCCCGTCCTTGTCGACGTTGGTGTAGACGAACTGACGCACCCCACGGTTCTGGAGGCGCTCGATCAGCACCTCGGCCGGGATCTCCGTCGTCTCCTGCCAGCCCGACGTCGACACGAAGCCTCCACGCGTGTCGATGCTGACGATCACACGGTCGCGAAACGCGCCGAGCACGTCGTCGAGGAAATCGAGGTTGTTGTACGCCGCGGTACCGAGGATTACGCGCTCGGCACCGGCGGCCAGCGCATCGCGGACCGCCGGCAGCGAGCGCAGCCCGCCACCGTACTGGACCGGCACCGACAGTTCGTGGGTGATCTGCTCGAGGTGCCCGAGCGACTGCGGGGAACCGATCCGCGCGCCGTCGAGATCGACGATGTGCAGGAACCGCGCCCCGTGCTCGACCCACGCCCGCGCGGCCTCCAGCGGCGAGTCCTTGTACACCGTCTTCTCGGCGAAGTCGCCCCGCACGAGGCGGACGGCCTGCCCGTCGGCGATGTCGATGGCGGGATAGAGAATCACTGGGCGGAACCGACCGGGACCCGCGCGCAGATGCGCGTGAAATTCGCAAGAAGGTGTAAGCCGGCGACCGAGGACTTCTCGGGATGAAACTGCGCACCGAACACCGAGCCTTTCGCCACCGCGGTAACGAACCGCCGACCGTAATCGCCGTAGCCGAGAACGCCGTCGTCGGTGACCACGGCCAGCGAGTGCACGTGGTAGAACGCGCCGCCGCCGCCGAGGCCGTCGATCAGCGGCGAGCCGGTCGCCCACTCGACGAGGTTCCAGCCGATGTGCGGGAGCTTGGGCGCGTCCTGAAGGTAGCGAACGTCTCCGCCGAGCAGGCCGAGCCCGTCGGCGCCGCCGAGCTCCTCGGAGTGCTCGAACAGCAGTTGCATCCCGAGGCACACGCCGAGCAGCGGCGTTCCGTCGCGCGCGCGACGCACCACGAACTCGTCGAGGCCCCGCTCGCGGAGGTTGTCCATCGCTTTGGGAAATGCGCCGACCCCGGGCAGGACGAGGCCGTCGCACGTCCGCAAAACGGCCGGATCGCCGCTGCGCACAACCTTGGCGCCGACGTGATCCAGTGCCTTCTCGACCGAACGGCGGTTCCCCATGCCGTAGTCGATCAGACCGATGCGCGCGGTCAGGCTCACGCGGTCAGCGTCCCCTTGGTCGACGGCACGCCGGTTTCAGTCGGGTCGATCGCGACCGCCATCCGCAACGCACGGGCCAAGGCCTTGAACAGCGCTTCGATCATGTGGTGGGCGTTGGTTCCGGCATCGACCGACAGGTGCAACGTCAGCTTGGCCGCATTGGCCAGCGCACGGAAGAACTCCTCGGCGAGCTCGTGGTCGAAGCCGCCCGTGCCACCCGGCGGCAGCTCGGCCTCGAACGCGCAGAACGGCCGCCCGGAGATGTCGAGCGTCGCGGTCGCGCGCGCCTCGTCCATCGGCACGACGGCGTGGCCGTAGCGCGTGATCCCGGCGCGGTCACCGAGGGCGCGGTCCAGGGCCTGGCCGAGCGCGAGGCCGGTGTCCTCGACGGTGTGGTGCGAGCCGGTCTGCAGGTCGCCGGTGACCATCACCTCGAGGTCCATGCGGCCGTGGCGCGCGAGCAGATCGAGCATGTGATCGAGGAAGCCGACGCCGGTCTCACGCGTGCCCGCGCCAGTGCCGTCGAGCGTCAGCTCGAGGCGGACGCTGGTCTCCTTGGTCTCGCGGACGATCTCGGCACTGCGGCTCATGGGGAGACATTCTCCCTGCTGAGCATTGAATCCGCGTGGACACCGAATCCTTCGGCTCGCGCAAGCGGCTCGCCGGCCACCGCGAGCACGCCGGCGGCGGCCGCGTCGATGCGCACCTCGCTGAAGCGACGACGGAAGTGACGCACGCTGAGTCCCGAGGCGAACCGCGCGGATCCGCCGGTCGGAAGCGAGTGGTTGGAGCCGGCGACGTAGTCGCCGAACGCGACGGCGCTCGCGGCCCCGACGAACACGGCCCCGGCGCTCCGCACGCGTGGTGCAAGCGCCTCGGCCGACGCACCCACGAGCTCGAGGTGCTCAGGAGCGAACGCCTCGGCGAACGCCAGCGCTTCGTCGAGATCGGCGGCCTTCACCAGTGCGGCGGCCGCGCCCGTCACAGCGCCCGCGGCGAGGTCGATCCCCTCGAGCAACGCCGCGTCGTCGCTGACCGCGGCCACGATCGTCCCATCGCCGTGCTCGGCCTGGGCGAGCAGATCGCAGCTCACCAGCTTCGGGTCGGCGGAAGCGTCGGCGAGCACGACGACGTCCGAGGGACCGAGGAACCCGTCGATGCCGACATCGCCCGAGACCTGGCGCTTGGCCTCCTGGACCCACTCGTTGCCCGGCCCAGCGATGACGTCGACGCGGGCGATCGTCTCGGTGCCGTAGGCCAGCGCGGCGACCGCGTGGGCGCCACCGACCCTCAGAACCGTGTCGACCCCGCACAGCGCGCACGCGGCCAGCACGACCCGGTGGGCCTGTGGGGTGCAGACGACGATCTCCTCCACCCCCGCGGCGCGAGCGGTGACGACCCCCATGACGACGGTCGACGGATACGGCGCGCGGCCGCCGGGCGCGTAGATCGCGGCGCGGCGCACCGGCGTCTCGCGCAGCGTGACGGTGTGGCCCTGGGGCAACGCCACTTCGCGGTCGACGCTCAGCCCCGCCTCGGCGACGGCACGGACGTTGGCGATCGCCACTTCGAGGCCGGCACGCACATCGGGATCGAGCTCCGCCAACGCGTCGTCGAGCTCAGAGCGCGGGACCGCGACCGCACCGGCCAGGCCGTCGAAGTTGCGGCCGTAGCTCGCCAGCATCTGATCGCCACCCTCACGAACCGCGGCGATGATCCCGCCGACCTGTCCGCGGACCGCCTCGCCCATCGCATGCACGAGCCCCCTCACCCGCGCCGCGGCAGCGCCCGGATCCCCGTCGATGCTCAGGCGCTCAACGCGCACGGATGCGCCCGAGCAGGTCGTCGATCGCGGACGCCCGCAGCTTGTGCGACACCGGATTGGCGATCAGCCGGGCCGTCGCGACGGCGATCTCCTCGCGCACGATCAGCCCGTTCTCGCGCAGCGTCGTCCCGGTCGCGGTGAGGTCGACGATCGCCTCGGCGAGCCCGGTGATCGGCGCGAGCTCGACTGAGCCCTTGACCTCGACGATCTCCGCCTGGCGCCCGGTCTCCTCGAAGTACGCGGCGGCGATCTTCGGGTACTTGGTCGCGACCCGCACGACCCCGAGCCGCCGCAGCGCCTCGGCCGCCGGATCGGGTCCATCGACCGTTGCGAGCACCATCACGCAACGGCCGAAGCCAAGATCCATCAACTCGTACACGGCGCGGTCGGACTGCTCCATGAGCACGTCCTTCCCGGTGATCCCGATGTCGGCGGCGCCGGCCGCGACGTAGGTCGGCACATCGGACGGGCGCATCGTGATCAGCCCGACATCCTCGAACAGCAGCTTGCGGTCGTTGCCGCGGACCTCGGCGGTGGCGATGCCGAGATCGTCGAGCAGATCGAGCGTCGGACCCATCAGCGCCCCGCGGGGTACGGCGATCCGCAGATCGCTCATCGCACGCCCCGTTCCTCGCCGGCCAGCGCGTGGTGCAGCCGGTCGACGTTGATCGCGAAGCCGACGGCCGGAAGCGAACGACCGAACTGGCCGAGCAGGTCGTCGTAACGCCCGCCGCCACCGAGCGGCATCCCGAGCGCCGGGTCGTAGACCTCGAAGACCGCGCCCGTGTAGTAGTCGAGATCGCGAGCCAGGCCGAGATCGAAGATCACCCGCTCGGCAACGGCCGGCTCGAGCAGCTCGACCACGCCGCGCAGCCCGCTCACCGCATCGGCGAGCGGTCCCGGCGCAACGTCGAGGACCTCGGCGCCGCCGCGAGTGGTCGCCGCGGCGAGCACCGCCTCGTGCACGCCGAGCTCGCGCGCCTCGCGCTCGAGGCCGACGAAGTCGCGCGAGACGAGCTCGCCGAGGATCCGCTGGGCGCCCTCGGCCTCGACCCCGAGCGATACCAGAAGCTCCGGCATCAGCGCCGCGTCACCAAGACCGATCCGGTAGCCCTGAAGCCCGGTCGCATCGAGCGCCGCGCACAGCACGGTCAGCGCCTCTGCCGTGCCCCGCGGCGCCGGCGCGCCGAGCAGCTCGATCCCGGCCTGCAGGAACTCGCGCGGCTGGCCGCGCTGGGCGCGCACCACGCGGTAGACGTGGGCGGCATAACAGAAGCGCAGCGGCAACTCGGCCGCCGCGTAGCGCGTGCCCACGACGCGGGCGATCGGCACTGTCATGTCGGTGCGCAGCGCGAGCACGGCGCCGTGCTCGTCGAACAGGTGGTAGGCCCCACCGACTCCGGCCGACGTGTGCCCGCCGATCACCGCCTCGTATTCGATCGCCGGCGTGTAGATCTCGCCGTAGCCTCTGGTCTCGAAGACGTCGCGGAGCTGGCCCGTGATGGCGCGCAGTTCGCGCATCTCGTCGGGCAGCACATCGCGGGTTCCGCTGGGGATCGGACGGTTCATGGCTATCGGCTCGGCGCTCGGGGCCGAGCTACGCGTGGACGGGCTCGGTCGCGACGCGATCGATCTGGGCGCCCAGATCGCGCAGGCGCTCATCGATACGCTCGTAGCCGCGGTCGATCTCGCGGATATTGCCGATCTCGCTGCGACCCTGCGCGCACAGCGCGGCGATCAGCATCGCCATGCCGGCACGGATGTCGGGCGAGGTCAGCCGCTGGGCGCGCAGCCGGCGCGGCCCGTAGACGATCGCTCGGTGCGGGTCGCACATCGTGATGTTCGCGCCCATCGACACGAGCTTGTCGGTGAAGATCATGCGATTCTCGAACATCCACTCGTGGATCAGCACCTGGCCCTCGCACTGCGTCGCCAGCGCCAGCGCGATCGACGTCAGGTCGGCGGGGAACGCCGGCCACGGGCCGTCCTGCACGCGTGTGGTGTGCTCCCCGAGATCCTGGCGGGCAATCAGCTTCTGGCCGCCGGGGACGAGCACGTCGGCGCCGTCGATCTCGGTGCGCAAGCCGAGGCGCTCGAACACGAGCCGGATCATCCGCAGGTCGTCGGGAACGGTGTCCTGGATGCGCAGCTCGCCACCGGTGACGCCGGCCAGCGCCATGAACGACCCGATCTCGATGTGGTCGGGGCCGACGGTGTGGGTGCAGCCGCCGAGCTCGTCCTGGCCGTTGACGGTCAGGACGTTGGAGCCGATGCCCTCGATCCGCGCGCCCATCGCGCAGAGCATCCGGCACAGGTCCTGAACGTGGGGCTCACAGGCCGCATTGCCGATCACCGTGATGCCCGGGGTCAACGCCGCGGCGAGCAGCGCATTCTCGGTCGCCATGACCGACGGCTCGTCCATGTAGACGTTGCCGGCCTTCAGCGAGCCGGAGATGACGATGTCGCGGCCGTGGACGTAGTCGGCCCCGAGCGCCGCGAACGCGTCGAGGTGCGGGTCCAGGCGCCGGCGCCCGATCACGTCGCCGCCCGGAGGCGGCATCGCGGCGCGGCCGAAGCGGGCCAGCAGCGGGCCGGCGAGCAGGAATGACGCACGGATGCGGTCGGCGGCATCGCGGTCCAGCGACGCTTCGCTCGACGCGCCGGACGCGTTGAGCACGACCTCGTTGGGGGCGCGCCAGTCGGCGCTGACGCCGAGGCCGCGCAGCAGCACGAGCATCGCCTCGACGTCGCGGATTCGCGGCACGTTGCGCAGCACGACCTCCTCGGAGGTCAGCAACGAGGCGGCGAGGATTGGTAGGGCGCCGTTCTTGTTGCCCGCCGGAACAACCGTGCCGGACAACGGAACGCCGCCTTCGATGACGAACTTCTGCATAGCTGGATGCGCGCCGATGCGAGGGCCGGTGACGGAGCGCTGGGCTAGGGTAACAGCCATGCCGTTGCTGCTTTCGCGCGCCGCGGCCCATGCCCTTCTCGAAGACTGGGTCCAGTCGCCGTCGTTACGCCGCCACTGCCGCGCGGTCGAGCTGGCCGTGCGCGCCTACGCGGTCCCATTCGGCGGCGATGAGGAGCAGTGGGGCGTCGCGGGACTGCTGCACGACATGGACTACGAACGCCACCCTGACCTCGACGACACCGTCGCCGGTCATCCGCGGACGGCCCTGAAGGTCCTCGAGGAGCTGAACGTCGATCCGGTGATCGTCCGCGCGATCGCCTCGCACGCCGATTTCCTCGGGGTCTCGCGCGGTAGCCCGCTCGAGCGCACGTTGTTCGCATGCGACGAGCTGTGCGGCTTCCTGCTCGCGTGCGCATACGTGCGCCCGCAGGGGATCCACGGCCTGACCGCCAAATCGGTGAAGAAGAAGCTGAAGCAGCCGAGCTTCGCCGCTGCGGTCAATCGCGACGACGTGCGCAACGGCGCGACCGAACTGGACGTCGACTTCGACGAGCACGTGACCTTCGTGATCGCGGCGCTGGAGCCGCACGCCGTCGAGCTGGGCTGCGACGGCACGCCGGACGCCGGCCCGTGAGCCTCGGCCAGTACGGCCGGATCCTGCGTGCGCCAGGCGCCGCGCACGCATTCTCGGGCCTGATCTTCTCGCGCATCGCGCTCGGCGGAACCGGGCTGATGATCCTCCTGTTCATCCGCAGCGAGGCGGGGTCGTTCGCCGCCGCCGGCGCGGTCGTCGCGGGCTACACGGTCGCCGCGGGTCTGACGTCGCCGCTGTTCGGGCGCATGGCGGATCGCCGTGGCCAGACGATCGCCGTGCTCGCGCCGCTGCCGTTCTACATCGCCGGGATGACCGCGCTGATCGTCGCCGGTCTCGACCACGCCTCGAGCGCGGTGCTCGTCGCGCTCGCGTTCCTCGGGGGCGCGTTCCTGCCCCCGGTCTCGGCGCTGATCCGGCCGCTGCTGCCGCTGATCACCGGCTCCGATCCCCAGATGCTCTCAGCCGCGTACGCGTTCGACGCGATCATGATCGAGGTCGGCTTCGTCACCGGACCGCTGATCGGGGCGACGCTGATCTCGATCGCCTCGGCCGCGGTCGCCCTGGCGGCGATGGTCGCGTTCGTCGGCATCGGCGCGGTGGTGTTCGCGAGCGCGCCGGCGTCACGTCAGTGGCGTCCGCACCGCGGCGACGGTCCCCGGAGGAGCCCGTTGCGCGCGCCTGGGCTGCGCACCCTCGTCGCGGCTGCGTTCACGGTCGGTGTCAGCTTCGGGTCGCTCGAGGTCGCGCTGCCGGCCTTCGCGACCGCCCACGGCTCAGGGGCCGCGGCGGGCATCCTGCTCGCCATGACGTCACTGGCCAGCGCGGCCGGCGGCGTCGCGTTCGGAACGCGCTCGCGCGACGGTCGCCACTCCCTGCATCTCGACTACCTCGTCCTCCTGCTGGTCATCCCGCTTGCGTTCGCGCTGATGCTGCTTGCTCAGTCGATCGCGGTCATGGCGATCCTCGTGATCCTCGCGGGCGCCAGCATCGCCCCGCTCGTCGCGGCCCAGAACGAGCTCGTGACGACGGTCGCACCGCGCGGCGCGATCAGCGAGGCCTACTCGTGGATGGCGCTCGCCATCACCGCAGGCGTTGCCGCCGGCGCCGCGGCGGCGGGCGTCATCGTGGACGCCTCGAGCTGGCGCGCGGCGGTGGTGTGTGCTTGCATCGTCACCGCGTGCGGCGGCGTGCTGACCTTCACCCGCCGGGCGACGCTGATCACGGCGTAGCGCGTCACCGCCAGCGCCCGCCCGCCTTGGCCCAATCGAGCAGGTGGTCGGTCGCACAGAAGACGTCGGCGATCCGGTGCACACCGCGGTGGCGAATGAGAACGACGCTGCTCTCCCCCACGTTCGTGCCGCACTGTGCGCACGCGGTCGGGTCGCTGGGGTCGTCGGCGACCGATGGTCCGGCCTCCCAGCGCGCGCCCTGGATCACCCACGGGACGACATGCTCGAGCCGGCAGAACGCAGCTCGGCGCTCGCCCGCGGCCTCGCTGGCGCGGAAGCCCTCGTGCTCTCCGACATCGACTCCGCACCAGCTGCACAGCATGGTGAGGCAGCGTAGCTACAGCGATCGTGCCACCCCATGGCCGACCGGCTCCAGCTCGCGCACCCGGACGCCTGATGGAGCCGGCAGTGGTCGGCCGGCAGGTTCATCGTCGATGTATCGACCGCGTACGTACCGAGCTCGATGTCCGAGCCGCGTTGGGTTGTCGTATCCCCGTGGTTCATGGTTGCAACTTTCCCTGCACGCTGCGCGGCTTGCCAGAGCCAAATCCGCGCGCTTCCCGACGCGTACATACGTTCCGTCCGCCGGCGCGGGAAAACTACGAACACATGTTCCCTTCCCGCCTTCCCCGGACAGACGAGCCCACGTGGCGCGACACCGTCCGGCGTGTCGCCAGCCTGGCCCGCGCCTTTGTTCTTCTCGAGGACCCCCTCGACGCGCGCGAGCCCGCCGGCGTTGTGGCGCAACACCCCCACCGGCTGCCGCTTCGCGCACCTTCGCGTGAGCGCCGGCCCGGTGGCGGTGCGCCGCGCACTGCGGTCTGCCTGACGCCGGTGCGCCCGGCACCGCGGACGGGCCAGCGGCCCTACGCGGGGTCGTCGGGCCAGCGCCCGTGCGCGTCGAAGTAGGCACGCGCGGCATCCTCATCGTCGCGTTCGCGGTCACCGCGCGTCGTCACCCAGATCAACGCGACGATCGTGAGCAGTGCGAGCACACCGAGCGCTGCGTCGAGGACCGTGAACACGGGCGCATCGTCGCACAACGGCCGCGAGCCGCCCGTGTGGGGCGGCTCGCGACTGACATTAAAGCGGCGGCGTCCTACTCTCCCGGGCCCGTGAAGGCCAAGTACCATCGGCGCTGAGAGGCTTAACTGCTCTGTTCGGAATGGGAAGAGGTGTTTCCCTCTCGCCAAAGCCACCGCAAAAGGTGAGAGACCGCCCGTGGTGAACGGGGTCCGCGTCGCCTCGGAGGCTCCTGAAAACTACACAGCGCCACTTCGGATACCAAAGGAAAATATATCCGTCAAGCCCTCGACCCATTAGTACCGGTCTCCTTCGCGCGTTACCGCACTTCCAGATCCGGCCTATCAACCTGGTGGTCTACCAGGGGTCTTACTCCCTCTAGGGGATGGGAGAGCTCATCTCGAGGCCGGCTTCCCGCTTAGATGCTTTCAGCGGTTATCCGATCCGCACGTAGCTAACCTGCGATGCCCTTGGCAGGACAACAGATACACCAGAGGTGCGTTCATCCCGGTCCTCTCGTACTAGGGACAAATCCTCTCAACTCTCCAACGCCCACGGCAGATAGGGACCGAACTGTCTCACGACGTTCTGAACCCAGCTCGCGTACCGCTTTAATGGGCGAACAGCCCAACCCTTGGGACCTACTTCAGCCCCAGGATGCGACGAGCCGACATCGAGGTGCCAAACCGGGCCGTCGATGTGGACTCTTGGGCCCGATAAGCCTGTTATCCCCGGCGTACCTTTTATCCGTTGAGCGACGGCACTTCCACTTGCTACCGCCGGATCACTATGACCTGCTTTCGCACCTGCTCGACATGTCTGTCTCGCAGTCAAGCTCCCTTATTGCCATTACACTCTACGCACGATTTCCAACCGTACTGAGGGAACCTTTGTGCGCCTCCGTTACATTTTGGGAGGCGACCGCCCCAGTCAAACTACCCGCCTGGCACTGTTCCCCACCCGGATTACGGTGTGAGGTTAGAAGTCCAATACATCAAGGGTGGTATCTCAAGGTTGGCTCCACACCGGCCGCAGCCGGTGCTTCAAAGCCTCCCACCTATCCTGAGCGAGATGCATCGAACCCCAATACCAAGTTATAGTAAAGGTGCACGGGGTCTTTCCGTCTAGCCGCGGGTACTCGGCATCTTCACCGAGACTGCAATTTCACCGAGCCCCTCGTTGAGACAGCGCCCAACTCGTTACGCCATTCGTGCAGGTCGGAACTTACCCGACAAGGAATTTCGCTACCTTAGGACCGTTATAGTTACGGCCGCCGTTTACCGGGGCTTAGCTTCGATGCTTCGGATCAAGTCCTGACATCTCCACGTAACCTTCCGGCACCGGGCAGGCGTCAGCCCCTATACGTCGTCTTGCGACTTAGCAGAGACCTGTGTTTTTGGTAAACAGTCGGTTGGGCCTATTCACTGCGGCCCCCTCAGGCTCAGATCGAAAAGATCGTCACCATAGCGGGGCGCCCCTTATCCCGAAGTTACGGGGCAATTTTGCCGAGTTCCTTAACGAGGGTTATCTCGATCACCTTAGTATTCTCTACTTGCCTACCTGTGTCGGTTTTGGTACGGGCACGCGCTTCCTCCCTAGAGGCTTTTCTCGGAGGTATGGCGTCAGAGACTCGCCGGCTTAGCGCCAGCTGGCATCGCGCCTCAGGTTATGCGGCCCCGCATTTTACTAGGGCCACCCCTACACGCTTACCCCAGGACTACCATCGCCTGGGCTCTCCTAGCCTTCCTCGTCCCCCCATCGGTCAAACGGATGCGACGTGGTACAGGAATATCAACCTGTTGGCCATCGACTACGCCTTTCGGCCTCGCCTTAGGTCCCGACTAACCCTGAGCAGACGAACTTTACTCAGGAATCCTTAGGCAATCGGTGGAGGGGATTCTCACCCCTCTTTCGTTACTCATGCCGGCATTCTCACTTCCCAGGCCTCCACGGCTGGCTCACGCCGCCGCTTCACTGCCCTGGGAACGCTCTCCTACCGCGCGATCGGTCCGTAGACCTCACGCACCCGCAGCTTCGGTGTCTAGCTTGAGCCCCGTTACATTATCCGCGCCCGAACACTTGACCAGTGAGCTGTTACGCACTCTTTCAAGGGTGGCTGCCTCTAAGCCAACCTCCTGGTTGTCTGTGCACTCGGACATCGTTTGCCACTTAGCTAGAACTTGGGGACCTTAGCTGGCGGTCTGGGCTGTTTCCCTTTTGACGCTGAAGTTTATCCCCCAGCAACTGACTCCCGGAGTACACGTAATGGTCTTCGGAGTTTGCCTGAAGTCGGTAACCTGGTAGGGCCCCTAATCCAAACAGTGCTCTACGGCCACAACGCATTTTATCCGAGGCTATACCTAAATATATTTCGGAGAGAACCAGATATCACTGAGCTTGATTAGCCTTTCACTCCGACCCACAGGTCATCCGCCCAGTTTTCAACCTAGGTCGGTTCGGCCCTCCACGAGGTCTTACCCTCGCTTCAGCCTGCCCATGGGTAGCTCGCTCAGTTTCGGGTCTACCACCAGCGACTGATGCGCCCTATTAGGACTCGCTTTCGCTACGGCTCCGCTCATCGCTTAACCTTGCCGCTGACGAGTAACTCGCCGGCTCGTTATGCAAAAAGCACGCGGTCACAGAACAAGTCTGCTCCCACCGCTTGTAGGCACGCGGTTTCAG
>CAWFMM010000004.1:0-1392500 GCA_963817035.1 uncultured Actinomycetes bacterium | reverse complement strand
GTGGTCGTTCCATCTCGACCCGCCGCAGGTCGCCGACAAGGCGCCCTACTACGCGAGCTGGGTGCGCCAGCAGCTGATCAACCGCTTCGGCCCGCAGGTCGTCGAGTCGGGCCTGCGCGTCGACACGACGCTCGATCTGCCGCTCCAGGAGATCGCCGAGCAGGCGGTCAAGACCTACCTTCCGGGTCCCAACGGGCCGACCGCGGCGCTGGTCGCGATCGACAACAACACCGGCGAGGTGCGCGCAATGGTCGGCGGGCCGGACTTCAAGACCGCGCCGTTCAACCTCGCGACCCAGGGCCAGCGTCAGCCGGGCTCGGCGTTCAAGCCGTTCGTGCTCGCTCAGGCACTGAAGGAGGGCGTCAGTCCCGACTCGACGTGGCCATCGGCCAAGCGCACGTGGATCGTGCCCAACAGCGGTGGCAAGGAGAAGTTCGCGCCCGACAACTTCGAGGGGAAGTTCGTCGGCTCGCGCACGCTGACCAACGCGCTGGACTTCTCCGACAACTCGGTCTTCGCCGCGGTCGGGATCCAGTCCGGGGTCAAACGAATCGCCCGGCTCGCGCGCCGGATGGGCATCCGCACGCCGGTCTCCCACAACTACGCGATGACGCTGGGCGGGCTCAAGGACGGCGTCACGCCGCTCGACATGGCGCACGCCTATGAGACGTTCGCCCACGACGGCGAGCGCGTTGACGGGACGCTGCTCGGCCACGACTACAAGGGACCGGTCTCGATCACCAAGGTCACACGGCTGAGCACGCGCAAGGTGATCGCGCGTAACCACACCCACCTGATCCGCGTGCTCACGCCCGCCGTGGCCAAGGCGGAAACCGAGATGCTGCGCACGGTGGTCAGCAACGGGACGGCCAAGAACGCGGCCTGGGGCGGCTTTGCGGCGGGCAAGACCGGTACGACCGAGCACTACGGCGATGCGTGGTTCGTCGGATTCACCGACAAGCTGACCGTCGCGGTCTGGGTCGGCTACCCCAACAGCGGCAAGTCGATGATCAACGACTACCAGGGGGGAGCGGTCGAGGGTGGCACGTTCCCCGCCCTGATCTGGCGCTCCTTCGCCGGGCAGGCCACGACGATCCTGCAGCAGCGCGCCGACGAGATCCGCGCCAAGATCAACGAGAAGCGCGCGGCGAAGGGGCTGCCGCCGGTCGTCGACACGACGCAGACCGAGGGCGCTCTCGCTCCGGATGCGTCATCGCAGGGCGCCGGGACGACGCCGGACACCACCGCCCAGACGACCGCGGCGCCGACGACGACGCCGAATACGCCGGTCAATCCGACCCCTGGCCCGGCGCCCACGCCCACGCCCACGCCCACTCCGACACCCACGCCGACACCCGCCCCGGACTCGAGCACGGGCGGCGGATCCGGCGGTGCCAGCCCACCCGGCTAGCGCACCGACGGGGGCGACCAGGGCGGCCACGCCACGCGGTGCTCGGCTTCAAGATCTGCGGCTGACGAGGGACGGGCGCGGGCGCGAGACGTACCGGCTGCCGGCGACGCTGAAGCGCCAGGGGAGTTCGACCGCTTTGGTGATGCCGATGCGTGGTCCGGCGACGATCTCGGGGCGGGCGCGGCGGGCCTCGATGCGGATCGGGCCGCCGAGCAGGTCGGTCTCGTTGAGGTCGAGACCGATGCCGAGGGCCTGGGTGAGCTTGCCGGGGCCAGAGCACAGATTCAGATCGGTGACCGCGCCACGACGGGCGCGCATGACCTCGATCCCGTCGATCGGCTCCAGCGCCCGGATCAGGACGGCGGCACCGACGCCTTCGGGCTCGGAGACGGCGTTGACGAGCGCGTGCATGCCATAGGCGAAGTAGACGTACGCGGTGCCCGGTGTCCCGAAGAGCAGCGCGGCGCGGGTCGTCGGTGCGCGGCCGGCACTGGTGTAGGAGTGCGCCGCGGGCTCAGACTGGTGGTAGGCCTCGGTTTCGACGATCAGGCCGGCGGTGTCGCCGTGGCGCAGCACGCAGCCGACGAGGTCGCGAGCGACGGCCAGGACCGGCCGCGCGTAGAACGCCCGCGTCAGCTCCGTCACGACGCCAGGGCGGCGCGCGCGAGCTCGAGCTGGTCGGCGACGCGCGCGAGCGACGTGCCCCCTTCGCTGAGCTTCGACTCCAGCCACGAGCTCTGGGTGAGAACGTCGGCGACCTCGCCGTCGAGGTGCTCGGACGCCTCGAGCAGCTCGTCCTCGGTCAGCTGCGACAGCGTGCGGCCGCTGTCGACCGCGGTGCGCACGAGGCCCGCGACGATTCCGTGGCACTCGCGAAACGGCACGCCGCGGCGCACGAGCAGGTCGGCGAGATCGGTGGCGGCGATCAGGTCGTCGGACGCCGCGGCGGCCATCGCCTCGCGGTTGAACGTCGCGGTCGCGAGCATCCCGCGCGCCGCGACGAGGCAGGCGTCGAGCGTCTGCGCGGTGTCGAACAGGTGCTCCTTGTCCTCCTGGAGATCCTTGTTGTAGGTCAGCGGCAGGGCATGCATCACACCGTGCATGGCCGACAGGTGCCCGACGATCCGCGGCGCCTTGGCGCGCAGTAGCTCAGCGGCGTCGGGGTTCTTCTTCTGGGGCATGATCGATGAGCCGCTGGACCATGCGTCCGAGAGCGTCATGAAGCCGAACTCCTGGCTTGACCACAGGACGATCTCGGCGCCGAGCCGGCTGAGGTGGGTCGCGCAGGTGGCGGCGGCGGCAAGATGGTCAAGCACGTAGTCGCGGTTCGAGACGGCGTCGATCGAGTTCGGCGCGACGCGGTCGAAGCCGAGCTCGTCGGCGACCGCGCGGCGGTCGGTGTCGAAGTTCGTGCCGGCCAGCGCGCCCGCGCCGAGGGGCAGCCCGCCGATCTGCGCCGAGGCAAAGCGGAAGCGCTCACGGTCGCGCAGCAGCATCCAGACGTAGGCGAGCAGGTGATGCGACAGGTAGACCGGCTGCGCGCGCTGGAGATGCGTGTAGCCGGGGAGCGCCCAGTCGAGGTGCACCTGCGCGACGGACAGCAGCGTCTCGCAGAGCGCGTCGATCCCGGCGACGTGGCCGGCGCTGCGCTCACGCGTATATAGCGCGAGGTCGGTGGCGACCTGGTCGTTGCGCGAGCGGGCGGTATGCAGCTTGCCGCCGACCGGGCCCGCGAGGTCGGTGAGCCGGCGCTCGACGGCCATGTGGATGTCCTCGTCGCTGTCGAGGAACGGGAAGCTGCCGGCGCGCAGCTCGGCCTCGACGGCGTCGAGACCGGCGAGGAGCGCGTCACGATCGGCGTCGGAGAGGATCCCCTGGGCGGCGAGCATCCGAGCGTGGGCGCGCGACTGGGCGATGTCGTGGGGCCACAGCACGCGGTCGAACGACAGCGACGCGTTGAACGCGGAGAACGCCGGGTCCTGGGGCTCGGAGAAGCGCGACATGGCCTCGACCCTAACCCTCCAGGACCTTCGTCAGCGCAGCGGCGACCTCGTCGACCTGACCCTCGGTCATCTCGGGGAAGAACGGCAGCGCAATCGAGCGGGCGGCGGCGTCCTCACAGACCGGGAACTCACCCTCGCGATGGCCGAAGACCTCGCGGTAGTAGCTCATCAGGTGAATCGCCGGCAGGTAGGGCTTGGACTGGACGCCGGCGGCGGCCAGCGCGCGGATCGTGTCGTCGCGGTCGTGGTCGTGCGGGATCTGGACGACGAAGACGAACCAGCCGCGGCGGTCGCCACCGTGGTCCTCGCACGGCAGGCTCAGGCCCTCGATGTCGGCCAGGGCCTCGCGGTAGCGGTCGGCGACCCGTGAGCGGCCCGCGAGCATGGCGTCGAGGCGCTCGAGCTGCGCGAGACCGAGCGCGCACGCGATGTCCGAGAGGCGATAGTTGAAGCCGAGCCGATCATGGTCGAGCCAGTCCATGTTCGGTGCCCGGCCCTGGTTTCGCTCGGAGTCGATCCGTGTCTTGGTGCCGATGTCGCCCATCGTCACCATCCCGCCCTCGCCGGTGGTGATCTGCTTGTTGGCGTAGAAGGCGAACGTCGCGCAATGCCCGCGCGCGCCGACTGCGACGCCGTCGCCGTGGACCGCGCCGAGCGCCTCGCACGCGTCCTCAACGATCGGCAGGCCCATCTCCTCGAACGCCGGCAGGTCGGCCGGGTAGCCGAAGATGTGGACCGGCAGGACGGCCATCGTGCGCGACGTCACCGCCGCCGCCGCGGCCTGCGGGTCGAGGTTCAGCGTCACGGGGTCGATGTCGGCGAACACCGGCCGTGCGCGCTCGAAGACGATCGCGTTGGCGCTGGCCACGAACGAGAACGGCGATGTCACGACCTCGTCGCCGTCGCGAACACCGGTGGCGCGCAGCGCGAGATGCAGGCCGGCGGTCCCGCTCGAGACCGCGCTGGCGTGCGCCGCTCCCATCCGCGCCGCGAACGCCTGCTCGAACGCGGGAACCCGCGGCCCGAGCGACAGCTGGCCGGAGCGCAGGACCTCGAGCACGAGCTCCTCCTCACGCGCGCCGATGACCGGGCGCGCGAGCGGGATCACGTCGTTCCTCCGCGCCGTCCCGGCTGCTCGGCGTAGGCGAGCGAGTCGACGAGCGCGTCCCACGAGGCCGCGATGACGTTCTCGTGGACGCCGATCGAGCCCCAGGTGTTCCGGCCGTCCCACGCGTCGAGCAGCACACGGGTGACCGCGCCGGTGCCCTTGGTCTCGTCCAGGATCCGAACCTTGAAGTTGATCAGCTCGATGTCCTTGAGGTGTGGATGGACCTCGCCGATCGCGGAGCGCAGCGCGGAGTCCAGTGCATGGACCGGGCCGTTGCCCTCGGCCGTGCGCACGACGCGTTCGCCGTCGACGTGGATCTTGATCGTCGCCTCGGTCTGGACGTCGCCGGTCGCGCGCTGCTCGACGATCACCCGCCACGACTCGAGCGTGAACAGCGGCTCGTACTGCCCAGCCTCCTGGCGTAACAGCAGCTCGAACGAGCCGTCGGCCGCCTCGAAATGGTAGCCGGCGTGCTCGAGCTCCTTGAGCCGCGTGACGACGTTGGCGACCGCGGCGTCGTCGAGCTCGAGGCCCGCCGCCGCGGCCTTCTCGACGATCGTGCCGCGTCCCGAGAGCTCGGAGACCAGCAGCTCGCCCTGCGTGTTGCCGACGAGCGCCGAGTCGACCTGCTCGTAGAGGAGCGGGTCGGCGCGGATGCCCGCGACGTGCAGCCCCGCCTTGTGGGTGAACGCGTTCTTGCCCACGTAGGGCTGGCGCGGGTCGGGGGTGCGATTGAGCAGCTCGTCGACGAAGTGCGCCGTCTCCGACAGGCGTGCGAGCTGCTCGGCGGTGACGACCTCGTAGCCGAGCTTGAGCTGGAGGTTGGCGATGATCGTCGTCAGGTTGGCGTTGCCGGTGCGCTCGCCGACGCCGTTGGTCGTTCCCTGAACCTGGGTCGCCCCGACCGCGACCGCGGCCAGCGCGTTGGCGACGCCGAGGCCGGCGTCGTTGTGGGGATGGATGGCGATCCGTGCGCGCTCGCCGAACTCGGTCACGACCGCCTCAGTCGCCGCGGCGATCTGCTCGGGCAGCGACGAGCCGTTGGTGTCGCACAGGCACAGCGTCGACGTGCCGGCGTCGGCCGCCGCGCGCAGGCACGCGATCGCGTAGCCCGGGTCGTCGCGGTATCCGTCGAAGAAATGCTCGGCGTCGTAGATGACCTCCTTGCCCGCGGCGACGAGAAATGCAAGCGACTCGCCGATCATCGCCAGGTTCTCCTCGCGGGAGACCTTGACGAGCTTCTCGAGGTGCGTGGCCCACGTCTTGCCGACCAGCGTGCACGCCGGCGCCCATGACCCCGCCAGCGCGACGAGCCCTTCGTCCTGGGCGGCCGTCGCGTCCCGGCGGCGGGTCATCCCGAACGCGACGATCCGCGCGTTGGCGAACGTCTCGCCTTCGAGCAGGTCGAACAGCTCGACCTCCTTGGGGTTGGAGCCCAGGAAGCCGGCCTCGATCAGGCCAATGCCGAGCTCGTCGAGCTTGTGCGCGACGCGCAGCTTCTCCTGGGCGGAGAGGGTCAGTCCCTCTCCCTGGAGGCCATCGCGAAGCGTGGCGTCATACAGCTCTATCGTCACAGCGGAAAGTCCTTTCGGGTTCAAACGGGAGGGCGAACAGGGGCAGCGATACGCGGCGCGTCTAGCGCGCGTATCGCTCCCGAATTCGCCGACCCGTGCCCGTCATGACGTCACGTTGGAGACCACCGGAACCGGATCGAGCCACTCGCGGTAGCGCTCGGTGCGCCCGTGCAGGGCGTCGTCGAACGCCGTCTGGAGCGTCTTGGTGATCTCGCCCGGCGTGCCGTCGCCGATCTGGTGGTCGTCGACCTCGATGACCGGCACGAGCTCGGCCGCCGTCCCGCTCAGGAACACCTCGTCGCACAGCGCAAGCTCCCCGCGGGCGATGTCGCGCTCGACCACTGTGAAGCCGAGGTCGCGGGCGATCTGGAGGATCGACTTGCGGCTGATCCCGTTGAGGATCCCTGCGGTCTGCGGCGGGGTGACGACGGCCCCGTCGCGCACGATGTAGATGTTCTCGCCCGAGCCTTCGCTCACGTGGCCGTGGTCATCGAGCAGGATCGCTTCGTCGTAGCCGGCCTTGTGGCTCTCGATCTTGGCGAGGATCGAGTTGAGGTACTGACCCGAGGCCTTGGCTTGCGGGATCAGCGAGTCGGCGCTGATGCGCCGCCAACTCGAGACCTTGGCGCGGATGCCGTTTGCCTTGCCCGCTTCGCCGAGATACGCGGCCCACTTCCACACCGCGATCGACACGTCGACCGGGGCGTCGAGGGGGAACAGGCCCATCGTCCCGTAGCCGCGAAACGCGATCGGGCGGATGTAGCACTCGCGCAGGTTGTTGCGCGCGATCGTCTCGAGCGTCGCCTGGCGCAGCTGCTCGCGCGTATAGGGGATCGGCATGTAGTAGAGCTCGGCCGACTTGAACAGGCGGTCGATGTGGTCGACGTTGCGGAACACCGCGGGCCCGATCTCGGTGTCGTAGCAGCGCACGCCCTCGAAGACGCCGGTGCCGTAGTGCAGGCCGTGCGTGAGTACGTGAACCTTGGCGTCCTCCCACGGGATGAGTTCTCCGTTCATCCAGATGAGGTCCGAAGGGTCCAACGCAGTGCTCCTTTAGAGGTGTTGAAGAACCGCCTGGGTGGCCTGCGCCGTGGTGGCGTCGCCCCCCAGGTCGCGGGTGCGCAGACCCTCCTCGAGGGCCCGGTCCACGGCGGATTCTACGGCTGTGGCCTCTTCAGGCCAACCCAATCCGTGGCGAAGCATCATCGCGACCGACAGGAACATGGCCAGCGGATTGGCCACGCCCTCCCCCGCGATGTCCGGCGCCGAGCCGTGAATGGGCTCGAACAGGCCCGGGTCGCCGTCGGCGCCGAGCGAGGCCGAGGGCAGCATCCCGATCGAGCCGCTGATCATCGCCGCCTCGTCGCTGAGGATGTCGCCGAACATGTTCTCGGTGACGATGACCTCGAAGTGGCGGGGCCCCGAGATCAGCTGCATGGCGGCGTTGTCGACCAACACGTGCTCGAGCTGGATGTTCGGGAACTCGTTTGCGTGGATGCCGATCACCACCTCGCGCCAGAGACGCGACGTCTCGAGCACGTTGGCCTTGTCGACGCTCGTGACGCGCGACTTGGCGGCCCGGAACGCGACGCGGGCGATGCGCTCGATCTCCGAGCGTGAGTACAGGCACATGTCGCTGGCGGTGTTCTCGTCGCGCGTCTTGCCGCCGAAGTAGATGCCGCCGGTGAGCTCGCGGACGACGAGCAGGTCGGTGCCTTCGATGATCTCGCGCTTGAGCGGGCTCGCGTCGTACAGCGCGGGCAGCGGGCGGACCGGGCGCAGGTTGGCGTAGAGCCCGAGCCCCTTGCGCAGTCCGAGCAGGCCCTGCTCCGGGCGTGGCTTGTCGGGGTCGGTCGTGTCCCACTTCGGGCCGCCGACCGCGGCGAGCAGGACGGCGTCGGCGTCGCGGCATGCGTCGAGCACCTCGTCGGTCAGGGCGGTGCCGTGCGCGTCGATCGAGGCGCCGCCGAAGATGTGTTCGACGTGATCGACCTCGGGACGAACGGCGCGCAGGACCTCGAGCGCCGGGGCCATGACCTCGGGGCCGATGCCGTCGCCGGGCAGCGTGACGATGGTGGGCATGACGGGGAGCCTAGGCGACCGCGGTCGTGACCGGCCCGCTGCGCTCGCGGTCGCGTTCGTAGGCGTCGATCTCGTCGCCCTGGGCGAGGGTCAGAGCGATGTCGTCGAGGCCGTTGAGCAGCCGGTGCCTGATCTGGGGGTCAATCTCGAAATGGGCGGTCCCCCCCGGCCACCGAACCTCCTGCTCGGCGAGGTCGACCTGCGCCTCGCCGGCCTCGGCGATCGCCTGGACCTGGGCCTCGGACAGCTCGACCGGCAGCAGGCCGATCTTCGTGCAGTTGGACTTGAAGATGTCGGCGAAGCTCGAGGCGACGATCACCCGGAAGCCGTAGTCCTCGAGTGCCCACGGAGCGTGCTCGCGGCTCGATCCGCAGCCGAAGTTGCGACCGGTGACCAGCACCTGGTTGACCGGCAGGTCCCAGCCCGGCTCCTTGGCCCAGTCGTAGAACAGGAACTCGCCGAAGCCGGTGCGCTCGACGCGCTTGAGGAACTGCTTGGGGATGATCTGGTCGGTGTCGACGTCGTCGCGCATCAGCGTCGAGACGGGGCCGGTGATCGTTTCGAAGGGCTCCATGAGTGCTTCCTAGCTCCAGTCTCGGATGTCGACGAAACGGCCTTCGATCGCCGCGGCAGCGGCCATCTGCGGCGAGACGAGGTGGGTGCGCCCGCCCCGGCCCTGGCGGCCCTCGAAGTTGCGGTTCGAGGTCGAGGCGCAGCGCTCCTGCGGCTCGAGCTGGTCGGGGTTCATGCCCAGGCACATCGAGCAGCCCGCACCGCGCCAGTCGAAGCCGGCGGCGGTGAAGATCTCGTCGAGCCCTTCACGCTCGGCCTGGGCCTTGATCTGGACCGACCCGGGGACGACCATCGCGTAGACCTCGCTCGAGACCTTGCGGCCCTTGATCACCGCGGCGGCGGCGCGCAGGTCGCCGATGCGCGAGTTCGTGCACGAGCCGATGAAGACGCGGTCGAGCTTGATCTCCTGGATCGGCGTTCCGGCTTGCAGACCCATGTAATGCAGGGCGCGCTCGTCGCCGTCGGACTGCGGCTCGGGCACGGCGTCGGCGACGCCGACGACCTGCGCCGGGTTGGTACCCCAGCTGACCATCGGGCTGACGGTCGAGACGTCGACGACGACCTCCTTGTCGAAGGTCGCGCCGGGCTCGGTGTAGAGCTCGATCCAGGCCGGGTCTACGTTGGCCCCATGCTCGGATACCCAGGCGTTGGTCGTCTCGTCGGGCGCGATCATGCCCGCGCGTCCGCCGCCCTCGATCGTCATGTTGCAGACCGTCATCCGGCCCTCCATCGACAGGGCCCGGATCGCCGGACCGGCGAACTCGACGACGTGGCCGGTCGCGCCTTCGACACCCATCTGGCCGATCGTGGCGAGGATCAGATCCTTGGCCGTCACGCCGGGACCGGCGTCGCCCTCGTAGCGGATCAGCATCGACTTGGGCTTGTGCTGGACCAGACACTGCGTGGCGAGGACGTGCTCGACCTCGCTCGTCCCGATACCGAACGCGAGCGCGCCGAACGCGCCGTGGGTGGCGGTGTGGCTGTCGCCGCAGACGATCGTCATCCCCGGTTGGCTCAGACCGAGCTCGGGCCCGATGACGTGGACGATGCCCTGGTGCTCGGAGCCCAGCGAGTACACCGGGACGCCGAACTCGGCGCAGTTGGTCTCCAGCGCCTGGACTTGGATGCGGCTGAGCTCGTCCTTGATCCGCGCGGCGATCGGCGTGCCGTCGGTCGGGACGTTGTGGTCGGCGGTGGCGACGGTGCGGTCGGGCCGGCGGACGGCGCGGCCGGCGAGGCGCAGGCCGTCGAATGCCTGCGGGCTCGTGACCTCGTGCACGAGGTGGAGGTCGATGTACAGGAGACCGGGCGCGACCTCGTGGGCCTCCCAGATCTTGTCGAAAAGGGTCTTGGGCATCTCGGTTTCAGCTCCTGCGCAGTCCGGCGCTGACGACGGCCAGGAAGGCCGCCTCGCCGGGTCCGTGGTTCTCGAAGTGGTGGGTCAGGTCGGCGTCGAAGGTCACGCAGTCGCCAGTCCGCAGCTCATGGCGCTCGGCGTCGATCACGAGCTCGAGCGAGCCGCTCTCGACCAGCGCGATCTCGCGACTGCCAGGCTCGTGGCGTGGCGGATCGCCTTCGCCACCGGTCGACGCTGCCGGCGCGAGGATGTGGCGGGTCAGCTCGGCTCGCTGGCCGGGCAGCGGCGCGGTCATGACCTCGAACTCGTGGCCGCCGCGGGCACTGCCGCCGCGCCGGCGCTCGGCGGCGCGGACGATCGTCACGCTGCTCGACTCGTCGAGGCGCAGGAGCTGGCTGAGGCTGAGGTCGAGGCCCGAGGCGATGCGCGCGGCGACGGCGAGCGTCGGGCTCGTCTCGCCCCGCTCGACCTGACTGAGCATCGGCGCGCTGACGCCGCAGCGATCGGCGAGGTCGCGCAGCGACAGCGACATGGCGTCGCGCAGCGCGCGGACGCGCGGGCCGATCCGGATTGCCGCCTCGACGGTCGCCATACGCGCGTACGTTATCACGTACAAGCGTGCGCGTTTGGCGGCCTGCTCGTCGTCCGGCGGGCGGGCCATCGGCCTACGGCGTCGGTGTGAGAGCGGCGCCCGCCTGCCGGCCGTCGCCCGCGGCGACCTTGGCCAGCGCGTTGCTGACCGCCCGCAGGTAGGCGGTGCCCGCCGCCTCGATGATGTCGGTCGCCACGCCCTGGCCCGCGGCGCTGATGCCGCGGTAGTCGACCACGACGCTCACCTCGCCGAGCGCGTCCTGACCGCCGGTGATCGCATCGACGCGGAACTCGCGAAGTCGCACCTCGACACCGGTGGCGGCGTTGATCGCCTGAAACAGCGCGTCGATCGGGCCGTCGCCGGTGAACGCGCCCTCGCTCGTCGAGCCGTCTTGCAGCGTGATCGAGACGACCGCGTGGGGCGGGCGGCGGTTCGTCGCGTCGATCTCGAACCACTCGAGCACGTAGGTCGGGGTCGCCGAGCGCAGCTCGTCGGTGACGAGCGCCTCGAGGTCCATGGCCGTGACCGTCTTCTTCTTGTCCGCCAGCTCCTTGAAGCGCTTGAACGCCGTGTTCAGCGTCTGTCCGTCGACGTCGTAGCCCAGCTTCGACAGCGCGTCACGCAGCGCGTGGCGCCCGGAGTGCTTGCCCAGTACGAGGCTGTTGGCCTCCAGGCCGACCGTCCTCGCGTCCATGATCTCGTAGGTCGAGCGATCCTTGAGGACGCCGTCCTGGTGGATCCCCGACTCGTGCGCGAACGCGTTGCGCCCGACGATCGCCTTGTTGGGCTGAACGGCGTAGCCGGTCATCCGCGAGACCAGTCGTGACGTGCGGGCGATCTCGGTCGTCACGATGCCGGTCGTCAGGCCCAGGTCGGCCTGGCGGGTGTGCAGCAACATCACGAACTCCTCGAGCGACGCGTTGCCCGCACGCTCGCCAAGGCCATTGATCGCACACTCGATCTGACGCGCGCCGGCCAGGACGCCGGAGAGCGAGTTGGCCACGGCGAGGCCCAGGTCGTCGTGGCAGTGCACCGACAGCACCGCGTTGTGGAGGTCGGGCACCATCGTGTAGAGGCTGCGCAGGAACGCGGCGTACTCGTCGGGCGTCGCGTAGCCGACGGTGTCGGGGATGTTGATCGTCGTCGCGCCCTCGTCGAGCGCGATCTGCAGCACCTCGGCGGTGAACTCGGCGTCCGAGCGCGTGGCGTCCATCGGCGAGAACTCGACGTCGTCGCAGTAGCCCTTGGCCTGGGCGACACTCGCCCGCGTGAGGCCCTTGACGTCCTCGCGCGTTGACATCAACTGGTGCTCGATGTGGATGTCCGAGGTCGAGACGAAGGTGTGGATGCGTGGCCGCTCGGCATCGCGGATCGCCTCCCAGGCGCGCTCGACATCGATCGGGTTGGCCCGTGCCAGGCCGGTGATGATCGGGCCGGCGACCTGGCGAGCGATCCCCTGAACCGCCTCGAAGTCCCCCGGCGAGGCGATCGGGAAGCCGGCCTCGATGATGTCGACGCCGAGTCGCGCAAGCTGGTTGGCGATCTCCAGCTTCTCCGTCGTGTTCAGAGAGATGCCGGGGGACTGCTCGCCGTCGCGCAGCGTCGTATCGAAAATCAGGACCCGGTTGGGGTCAGCTACCGCCATGTCATTCGCTCCTTTCGAGGTCTCGTACCGTCCTGTCCTTCGGTTCGCGGCTTCAGGCGGCCGCCACGCGCAGATTGCTCCCCCTAGCGGGGGAGGAGAAGGATCAGGCGAAGGTCGAGCGAGAACGACATGCGGCGCTCAGCGTATCAACGCTTGAGGTCGGGCGTCTATGCGGGAACGATGACCACGGGTCGATCGGCGAGCTGGATCAGCTTGTGCGGGGTCGAGCCGACGAGCGCGCCCTTGATCGGGCTCTCGCCGCGGGTGCCGACGACGATCAGGCGCGCGTCGCGTTCGTCGGCGAGGCGCACGAGTGCGGCGGCCGGGCGTTCCTCGACGACCACCGTCTCGATCTTCACGCCCTTGGCGGCGGCCTGGTGGATCGCGTGATCCATGACCTCCTCGGAGCGCTCCTTGAGCGACTTGGCGTAGTCCTGGACCTCACCCCCCATGCGGTTGACCTCGTAGGCGTACACGACGACGAGCTCGTCGCCCAGCGCGGTGGCCACGTCGGCTGCCGTGTCCAGCGCAGCACGCGCGCAGTCCGACCCGTCATATCCAACGATGATCTGCGACATCACGCACCAATCCCTTCCGACGGCCGGTCCGGTCTCCAGCAGCGCCGGGTCGGCGACCTCAGGCTTGCGCCGGAAGAACTCCGGCTCCTTGACGTTCCAGAGCGATCATCAGGACGACGCCGAGGATCAGCGCGCCGATCCCGATCGACGGCGGCCAGGCCCAAGCCGAACGCCGTACCGTAGTGACTCGTGGTCGTCGGCGAGGTCGTTCACCGACTTGACGAACAGTGCGGCGAGGATCAGGCCCCCCGACCACCGGGCACACGCCGATGAAGAAGAAGTTCTTCGCCGATTTCAGCAGCTCGTGCCGGAAGTAGATCGCGCAGGCGAAGCCGGTGATGCCGTAGTAGAAGGCGATCATCAGGCCGAGCGCGGCGATCGACGCGACGAGGACGTTGTCGCTGATCAGGGTCAGGCCGACGTACCAGACGATCGACAGCGCGCCCATCATCAGCGTCGAGAAGTCCGGCGACAGGTACCGCGGATGGATGCGTCCCGAAGATCGACGGGCAGCGCCTTGACCCGCGCCATCGACAGCGACGTGCGCGCGGTCGGCAGGATCGTCGTCTGCGTCGACGCCGACGCCGACGTGAGCACGGCGATGATCAGCAGCTTGTCGAGCGGCGAGCCGAAGACGTCCTTGCCGAGCCCGGCGAAGACGTCGTCGGAGTTGGCGCTCAGCGAGTGCGGGCCCGGCGAAGGCGATCGCCGCGGCCGAGACGACGACGTAGATCAGCACGAGCACGATCGTGCTCATGATCGCCGCGCGGCCCGGCGCCGTGCCCGGAGTCCTCGGTCTCCTCGTTGACCGCCACGCCGCTGTCCCAGCCCCAGTAGATGAACACCGCCAGCAGCACGCCGTCGACCATCGCGCTCGTCGAGCTGATCTCGAACGGGTTGAACCACGAGAGCGCAGACGTGCGAGGAAGCAGCGGGCGCGGTGCCCGCGTAGACCTTGGCCAGCGCGACGACGGCGAACAGCACGAGCGTGATGAACTCGGCGCCGAGCAGGTACTGCTGCGTGCGCGCGGAGAGCTCGACGCCGATGTAACAGATCGTGGTCATGATCGACGATCCACGCGACGCCGACGCACGGTCACCCAGAACGTCGACGGGTCGGTCTTGCCGAACAGCTGGAACGTGTACAGCCCGGCGATCTGCGCCAGGTTGGCCATGACGATGATGTCGGCGGCGATGATCCCCCAGCCGCCCATCCAGCCCGCGCGCGGACCCATCGCCTTGGTCACCCACGAGAACGTCGTGCCGCAGTCCGGGTCGGCGCGGTTCATGTAGTAGTACGACGCCGCGATGAACAGCATCGGGATGAACGCGACGATCATGATCGCCGGCGCCTGGAACCCGACGACGGCGGTGACGAACCCGAGTGTCGCGGCGAGGCTGTAGCCGGGCGCGGTCGACGCGACGCCGATCACGAGACTCGAGAGCCCGGTGATCGCGTTCTTCGCCAACCCCCCTTCGCCGACTTCGCGGGTGGGCGCGGGGGCGGGGGCTGCTTCCATGGGCCGACCCTAGGACTCGGCGCGGCAGGAAACAAGCGCGTTTGTCCATCGTGTCGAACGAGCCGTGTGCGGCTGTGCCAGTGCCGACCCGTCGATCACGACGACCGAGGTCGTCGCGCGCACGTCGTTCCGCGTCGCCTGATCGCCACGGCCAGCTCGCCGGTGGCGGGTGAATGTAGACCTGGAGACGACCGCGTCGCGCCCCCAGGTCACCGCGGCAACTCAGCCCAGGACGACCGAGCGTCCCTCGGTGAAGCCCGCCGAGGCGACGATCTCGTCGACGAGGTCCTGCGGGGCGGGCGAGTCGGTCGTCACGACCATCACCGCGGTTCCCTGGCCATCCGCGTCCTGATAGCCGACCGCCGCCGAGGAGATGTTGATCCCGCGCTCGCCGAACGCGGTCCCGACGCGCCCGATCATGCCCGGGACGTCCTCGTAGCGCAACAGCGTCAGGTAGTCGACGAGCTGCAGGTTGAAGCGCTCGCCCCACGCCTGCAGCAGCGATTGGCGCGCGGTGCGGCCGAGCATCGTCCCGGCGACGAGCTCGTCGCGATCGGCGGTCACCACCCGCACCCGCACGAGGTCGGTGAAATCGCGCACCGCGCGGTCCTTCGTCTCGACGAGCGTGATGCCGCGCTCGGCGGCGAGCGAGGGGGCGTTGACCGCGTTGACCTCGTCCTCGGTGCGCCCGGTGAGCACGCCGAGCAGGACGGCGACGGCGAGCGGGCGCGTGTCGCGCTCGGCGATCCGGCCCAGGAACTGAACCTCGACGCGATCGATCGACGACGATTCGGCCAGCGCGGCGGCGAGCCGCCCGAGGCGTCGGCACAGGGGCACGAACGGGCCGAGCACCTCGAGATCCTCGGCGGCGACCGCGGGGAGGTTGACCGCCGAGGAGACGGCGCCGGTGGTCAGCGCGAGCACGACCTGCTCGGCGGCCTGGAAGCCGGCGCGGTCGGTCGCCTCGGCGGTCGAGGCGCCGAGGTGCGGCGTGACGATCACGTTGGGACGGCCGAACAGCGGGCTCTCGGTGACCGGCTCGGAGCGAAAGACGTCGATCGCCGCGCCGCCGACCTTGCCACTGTCGAGCGCCGCGATCAGCGCGTCGTCGTCGATCAGCGGGCCGCGGGCGACGTTGAGGATCCGTACGCCGTCGCGCATCTTGGCGAACGCCTCGGCGTCGAGCCAGTTCTCGGTCTCCGGCGTCTTGGGCAGGTGGATGGTGATGAAGTCGGCCTGTGCGTAGAGGTCGTCGGACGAGTCGGCCTTGTCGACACCGAGCTGGGCGTAGCGCTCACTGGCGACGTACGGATCGAACGCGAGGACGCGCATGCCGAAGCCCATCGCCCGCGCCGCGACGAGCTGGCCGATGCGGCCGAAGCCGAGGATGCCGAGCGTCTTGTCCATGACCTCGACGCCCGAGAACTTCGAGCGCTCCCACTTGCCGGAGCTCAGCGACGCGTGGGCCTGGGGAATGTTGCGCGCCAGTGAGAGCAGCAACGCCATCGTGTGCTCGGCGGCGGTGACGACGTTGGACTCCGGCGCATTGGCGACGATGATCCCGCGTTTGGTCGCCTCGGGGACGTCGACGTTGTCGACGCCGACGCCGGCGCGGCCGATCGCCTTGAGGTTCGTGGCGCGGGCGAGGAGCTCGGCGTTGAGCTTCGTCGCCGAGCGGATGACGATCCCGTCGTAGTCGCCGATCCGCTCCTCGAGATCGAAGCCGTCCTGATCGAACGCGGTGTCGACGTCGAAGTGCTCGCGCAGCAGTGCGATGCCGGACTCGCCGACGTTCTCGGCCACCAGGACGCGGGTCACTGGCGCTCCACGATCCAGTCGATGCACGCGGTCAGGGCGCGCACGTCGTCGGGCTCGACGGCGGGGAACATCCCGATCCGCAGCTGGTTGCGCCCGAGCTTGCGGTAGGGCTCGGTGTCGACGATGCCGTTGGCGCGCAGCGTCGCGGCGACCACGGCGGCGTCGACGTCATCGGAGAAGTCGATCGTGCCGACGACGAGCGAGCGATGCGCCGGCGCGACGAACGGCGACGCGAACGCGCTGGCGTCAGCCCAGTCGTAGAGGTGCCCGGAGGATTCGCTGACGCGCGAGACGCACCACTCGAGGCCGCCGTTCTCGAGCATCCAGCGCAGCTGGTCGGCGAGCAGCAGCAGGGTGCCGAGCGCGGGGGTGTTGTACGTCTGGTCCTTGCGCGAGTTGTCGAGCGCCGTCGTGAGCGACAGCGACTCAGGGATCCAGCGATCGGTGTCACCGATCTGCTCGATCCGGGCAACCGCGGCCGGGCTGCAGAGCGCCAGCCACAGCCCGCCGTCGCCGGCGAAGCACTTCTGCGGGGCGAAGTAGTAGACGTCGGCCTGGGAGGCGTCGAGCGGCAGGCCGCCGGCGCCCGACGTCGCGTCAACCAGGACAAGCGCGTCGCCGGCGTCGTCCGGGCGTCGCACATCGAGCATCGCGCCGGTCGACGTCTCGTTGTGGGCCCACGCGATCGCGTCGACCGACGGGTCGCCCCGCGGCACCGGAACCTCGCCGGGCTCGGCCGCGACGACGATCGGGTCGGCGAGGAACGGCGCGCCGGCGGTCACGCCGGCGAACTTGGCCGAGAACTCGCCGAACGTCAGGTGCAGCGCGCGCTGCCGGATCAGGCCGAGCGCGGCGGCGTCCCAGAACGCGGTCGTACCGCCGTTGCCGAGCACGACCTCGTAACCGTCGGGCGAGCCGAGCAGGTCGCCGAGATTCGCGCGGATCTCGCCGACCACGGCGCGAACGGGCTTCTGGCGGTGCGAGGTGCCCATGATGTCCCCGGCCGCCGCGAGCGCCCGGAGCTGTTCGGGGCGGACCTTGGAGGGCCCGCAGCCGAAGCGACCGTCGACCGGCCGCAGCTCGCGGGGAATCTCGAGCGTGAGTGTCTCGTTGCCGGCCATGGGCGCGGTCAGAACTCGGTCTGGATCCAGTCCATGTGCGAGCGCAACTCCTTGCCCGTGGACTCGAGCTCGGTGTCGGCCTGCTCAGCGCGCATACGCTGGAAGTTCTCCTGGCCCGCCCGGTTCTCGGCGATCCATTCGCGCGCGAAATCCCCGTTCTGGATCTCGGTGAGGATCTTCTTCATCTCGGCGCGGACGTTCTCGTCGATGACGCGGGAGCCGCGGGTGTAGTCACCGTACTCGGCCGTATTGGAGATCGAGTACCGCATCCCCGCCAGCCCCTTCTCGTACATGAGATCGACGATCAGCTTGAGCTCGTGCAGGCACTCGAAGTACGCCATCTGCGGGTCGTAGCCGGCCTCGACGAGCGTCTCGAAGCCAGCCTGGACGAGCGCGCTGGCCCCGCCGCAGAGCACGGCCTGCTCGCCGAACAGATCGGTCTCGGTCTCGTCCTTGAACGTCGTCTCGATCACGCCGCCCCGGGTGCAGCCGATGCCGCGGGCGTAGGCGAGCGCGAGCGCCGTGGCGTTGCCGGTCGCGTCCTGCTCGATCGCGATCAGTCCGGGGACGCCGGAGCCCTCGAGGTACTGGCGGCGCACAAGGTGACCGGGGCCCTTGGGAGCGACGAGGCCGACATCGACGCCCGAGGGCACCTGGACCTCGTCGTAGTGGACCGAGAAGCCGTGGCCGAAGAGCAGCATGTTGCCCTCGGCGATGCCGTCGGAGACCTCGCCCTCGTAGATCTCGCGGTGCTTCTCGTCGGGCACGAGCATCATCACGATGTCGCCGCGCGAGGCGGCATCGGCGACGCCGACGACCTCGAGCCCGCCCTCCTGCGCTTCGGCTACCGAGGCCGAGTCCGGGCGCAATCCGACGATGACGCTCACCCCGGAGTCCTTGAGGTTCAGCGCATGGGCATGGCCCTGGGAGCCAAAGCCGATGATCGCGACGGTCTTGCCGTCGAGCAGTGAAAGGTCAGCGTCGTTGTCGTAGTACATGGGGGCGCCAGTTTACGCACCGGCCGCCGCGACCAATGTGCGCCCCGGCAGATCAACGCTGCCATCGGACTGCACATAGGACCCCAGGACCTCGTCGAGCTCGTCGCGAAACACGGTGTGCTGCGCGGGTGAGAGCCCCTTGAGCAGGGGACCGGCGCTCGGCGAGCAGTCCGACTGCGTCGCGAAGTACTCGTCGAGCGAGGCGAAGTGGAACATGAAGTCGATGGCGTCGATCTCGATGTCGCCGAAGCCGGCCGTCTCGAGCAGCTCCTGGAGGTGCCCGGGCGCGGCGAAGCGGAACGGACCCGGGCCGTCCTCGGCCGGGCGCTCGAGGTGGCCAAGCTCGATCAGCACGGCAGTCATCGAGGTGAGCATCGGGTTGGCCTGCGGGTCGTCCCACGCGGCAAGCGTCAGCCGACCGCCGGGGCGCAGGATCCGGCGGGTGTCGCGCAGCGCCGCCTCGGGATCGGCGAGCAGCATGTAGCCGAAGCGGCACACGACAGCGTCGACCGAGGCTGCCGACAGGTCGATCCACTCCGCCTCGAGGACGCGGTACTCGGCATTGGCGATACCGAGCTGCTCACCGCGGCGCCGGGCGACCTCGACCATCTCGGGCGATGAGTCGCTGGAGATCAGCGTCCCCATCGGCCCGATCTCCCTGGCCGCCATGAACCCGGTGTCGCCCGGCCCGGCGGCGAGCTCGAGCACGGTCGCGCCGTCGGAGAGCTCGAGGTGGTCGATCAGCCAGCGCGAGACCGGCTCGGCGCCGCGCTGGAAGATCTCGCGCTGGCGCTCCCAGCCCGCGGCCGCACCGTCCCAGCTCTCGCGGGCCGCGGCCCGGAATTCCTCGGCGTCATCCATGGGGGCGACTCTAACCCTCTGACCTACGCCGCAGGAGCTTGCCCGACGCGGTCCGAGGAAGCTCGGTCGCGAACGTGATCTCCTTGGGGACCTGGTGGGGCGCGAGCTTGGCGGCGCAATGGGCGCGCAGCGCCGCCTCGTCGGCCTCGGCGTCCTGCGCGAGCACGACGGTGGCGACAACCGCCTCCCCCCAGCGTTCGTCGTGGGCTCCGTAGACCAGCGCGTCGGCGATCGCCGGGTGATCGAGGAGGACCGCTTCGACGGTGGTCGGAGCGACGTTCTCGCCGCCGGTCACGATCGTGTCGGTGGCCCGGCCGGTGACGGTCAGGCGCCCCTCGGCGTCGAGCGTGCCGAGGTCGCCGGTGCGCAGGACCGGGCCCGGCCTGCGGCGCGACGGTCGGTGACGTCGACGAGAATCTCGCCGGTGTCCGGCTCGATCGTGACCCGCGTGCAGAACAGCGGCGGTCCGGCGTCGGGCTGCGGGTCGCCGGGCGCGGCCGTCGTGACCTGCGAGCACGCCTCGGTCAGGCCGTAGGTCTGGGCGACCGGCACGCCGGCGTCGGTCGCGGCGCGCAGCACATCGGGCGGGCACGGCGCGCCGCCGAGCAGGGCGCAGCGCAGGGCCGGCGGGTGGGCCAAACCGGCGTCGAGCAGGCGCCGCAGCGTCGTCGGGACGACGGAGACGAGCGTCGCGCCGGCGGCGATCTCGGCCAACGCGCGTTCGGTGTCCCAGCGCTCATGGACGACCGCGGTCGTCGCGTAGATCGCGCTGCGCACGAGGATCGACAGGCCTCCGACATGCGACAGCGGCAGCGTGCACAGCCAGCGGTCCCGGGCCTGGGTCCCGAGCGCCGCGGCGGAGCCGAGCGCGCTCCACAGCCAGTTGCCGAACGTCAGCTCGATCGCGACCGGCGCCGCAGTCGTTCCGGAGGTGTGGACGACGATCGCCGGCGCGTCGAGATCGTGGGTGGGCTCGCCGGTGAGCGGCTCGCCGGTGACACTCAGCGGCTCGTCGACGACGATCGAAGCGTCGGCCAGCGGCGGGTCGGGCGCCCGCAGGTCGATGGGGACGGCGGGCGCACCGAGCAGCAGGCACGCGTGCAGCGCGACGACGAACTCCTCCCCCGCGGGCAGCGCGATCGCCACGCGGGTGCCCGGCCCGGCGCCGCGCGCGTGCAGTGCCTGGGCCGCGCGCGTCGCGCGGTCGTGCAACTCGGCGTAGGTGAGCGTGCCGAGCGCGGGCCTCGTTGGCGCGGTGCGGGCGGCGCGCGGGAGCCAGGCGTCGATGTGCATGCGTTGCAAAGTAGCCTGCGGGCCATGTCGGTCACCTGGATCCCGGCGGGGACCTACGAGGACATCCGCTACGAGACAGACCAACGCGAGCCCGGCGCGATCGGGATCGCCAAGATCACGATCAACCGCCCGGAGGTCCGCAACGCCTTCCGGCCCCAGACGATCATGGAGCTGTCGGGCGCGTTCGAGCGCGCCCGAGAGGATGCGACGGTCGGTGTGATCGTCCTGACCGGCGAGGGCCCGCTGGCCTTCTGCTCGGGCGGCGACCAGCGCGTGCGCGGCGACACCGGCTACCTGACCGAGCCCGGCCAAGCGGGTGCCGTCGGGCGCTTCCACGTCACCGACCTGCACGTCCAGATCCGACGGCTGCCCAAGCCGGTCGTCGCGATGGTCGCGGGTTTCGCGATCGGCGGCGGCCACGTCCTGCACCTGATCTGCGACCTGACGATTGCCGCCGACAACGCGCGCTTCGGCCAGACCGGACCGAAGGTCGGGTCGTTCGACGGCGGCTTCGGCGCCTCGCTGCTCGCCGCCCAGGTCGGCCCGAAGAAGGCCAAGGAGATCTGGTTCCTCTGTCGCCAGTACGACGCCCGGCAGGCGCTGGACATGGGCCTCGTCAACACCGTCGTGCCCGCTGGACCGACTCGAGGACGAGACCGTGCAGTGGTGTCGCGAGATGCTCGCCCTCTCCCCGTTCTCCCTGCGCCTGCTCAAGGCGAGCTTCCACGCCGCGGAAGACGGGTTCGCCGGCATCCAGCAGCTCGCCCACGACACCAACCTCCTGTTCTACGCCTCCGAGGAGGCTCAGGAAGGTCGCGACGCCTATAAGGACAAGCGTCCGCCCGACTTCGCCCGCTTCCCCCGCCGGCCCTGATGGCTCGCATCTGGCTGATGGCGGCGCGCGTGCGCACGCTGCCCGCGGCCGTGGCGCCCGTCCTCGTCGGAACCGCACTGGCCGCTCACGAGGGCCGCTTCCGCCCGCTTGCGTTCGTCGCGGCGCTGCTCGGGGCGCTGTTCATCCAGGTCGGGACGAACCTCTCCAACGACTACTCCGACGCACGGCGAGGCGCCGACACCGAGGACCGTCTCGGCCCGGTGCGCGTCACCGCCGGCGGCCTCGTGCCGCCGGCGCAGGTCCTGCGCGCGACGTACCTGAGCTTCGGCGCCGCGGTGCTGTGCGGCGTCTACCTGGTGATCATCGCCGGCCCGCTGCTGCTGCTGATCGGCGCGGCCTCGATCCTCGCCGGTGTCCTCTACACCGGGGGTCCGCGGCCGTATGGGTACGCGGGGCTCGGCGAGATATTCGTGTTCCTGTTCTTCGGCGTCGTCGCGGTGACCGGCTCGTACTTCGTCCAACAGGAGCAGATCACGTGGCTGGCGCTGGCCCTGTCGGTGCCGGTCGGGCTGCTCGCGTCGGCGATCCTGGTCGTCAACAACGTGCGCGACATCGACACCGACCGCCGGGCAGGGAAGAACACGCTGGCCGTGCGGATGGGGCGCGAGCGCACGCGGCAGATGTACGCGCTGATGCTGGTCGTGGCGTTCGCGTCGGTCGTCGCCCTGGCGGCCTGGCAGTCACCGTGGTGGCTGCTGCCGCTCGCCGCGACCCCGCCGGCCGTCCGGCTCGTGGCCACCGTGCGCACCCGTTCCGACGGACCCGCCCTCAACGGCGCGCTGGCCGGGACGGGAGCGCTGCAGCTCGCGTTCTGCCTCCTGCTCAGCGCGGGAATTCTGATCAGCCCATGAAGGCGACGATCCACGAGGTGGTGATGACCGCGCGCGAGCCGCTGCGGGCCGCGTGGGGCGTGCTGCGCGAGCGCCGGCTGCTCGTCCTGGAGATCGAAGATGAGGACGGGATCGTCGGCTTCGGCGAGGCCGCCCCGCTCGAGCAGTACGACGACATCGGGCTGGGCGAGTGCCGTGAGGCGCTCGAGGCTCACGCGAAGATCCTGCGCGAGCGCCGCCAGCCGAGCGGCGGGATGGCCCTGCTCGACGCGTGCCGCCGGGCGGCCGACCTGCCGCAGTCGCTGGCTGCCGTCGACATGGCGCTGTGGGACCGCGCCGGCAAGCGCGAAGGGCTCGCGCTGTGTGATCTGATCGCCTCGGATCCGCTGTCCGCGGTGCCGGTCAACGCGTCGATCGGCGCGCTCGATCGCACGGGCGCCGCGGCGGCCGCGGCGGCTGCGGCCGCCGACGGCTACACGTGCGTCAAGGTCAAGGTCGGGATCGGTGACGACGCCGGACGCGTCGCGGCGGTGCGCGCCGCCGCCGGCGCGCAGATGGCGGTTCGCCTCGATGCCAACGGCGCGTGGGACGTCGAGGAGGCCGTGCGCGCGATCCAGGCGCTCGCGCCGGCCGGGATCGAGCTCGTCGAGGAGCCGGTCCACGGCGTGGTCGCGCTGCGCGAGGTCCGCGAGCGCGTCGCGGTGCGGATCGCGATCGACGAGTCGGTCGGCGAGGAGGGCGCCCTGTCGACCGGTGCGGCCGACGCGGTCTGCCTGAAGGTCGGGCGCGCGGGCGGCATCTCAACGCTGCTCTCCCAGGCCGCGCTCGTGCGTGCACTGGACGCCGACGTCTACCTGGCCTCGGCCTACGACGGCCCGCTCGGGATCGCCGCCGCCCTGCACTGTGCCGCGTCGCTGAAGGTCGAGCTGCCCTGCGGCCTGGCCACCCTGCGCCACTTCGATGTCCCGGACCCGATGCCCCCGCGCGACGGGGCCATCGCCGTCCCGACCGGGCCGGGGCTCGGCGTCGAGCCCTACCTGGGCTGAGCGGCGATCGCGTCGGCGACCGCGGCCGGCGCCTCGCGCGGCAGCCCGTGGCCGGCGCCGGGGATGACGACGAGCTGCGCGTCGGGCAGTCCGTCGACGAGCCGCTCGCCGAACACGGTGAAGCGCTCGTCGCGCTCCCCGACGATGACCGTGGCCGGCATCGTCAGCTCTCCGAGGCGATCCCACAGCGGCGCCATCCGTCCTGAGCCCATGCCACGCAGCGACGCGGCGAGCGCGGTCGGATGGTTGTCGAGGATCCCGGCGCGCCACGGGACCTGGGCCTGCTGCGGCGTGCCGGCGAACAGCGGCTGCGCCATCCAGCGCTCGGCGAATGCCTCGATGTCGTGGCTCTCGAGGAAGATCGCCAACTGCTCGTCGGCGGCGACCCGGGCGGCGCGCGTCGCGGTGTCACCGATCCCGGCGGTCGTGGCGACGAGCACGAGCCGTTTGAAGCGCTCGGGCGCCGCGAGCGCGACGTGGAGCGCGAGCCGACCGCCCATCGAGTAGCCGACGAGCGTCGACGGATGGCCGACCAGGCCGAGGACGTCGTCGGCGCAGTCGGCGAACGTGATCGGCCGCCGCGCGTGAGCGCCGCCGTGCCCGCGCAGGTCCGGAGCCAGCGCCCGATAGCGTTCGCCATCCAGACGGTCGATCACCGGGTCCCACATCCGCCCGGTCGAGGCGAAGCCGTGCAGCAGGATCAGCGTCTCGGGCACGAACGGCATCTTGACGATGGACACCCACCTCCTCCTCAAAGCGTTCGTCGACGAGCTTGTGCGCTGCGACGTCTCCGCCGCCGTCACGTCGCCGGGGTCGCGCAACGCACCGCTCGTGCTCGCTCTCGCGCGTGACGAGCGGCTGACCTGTCATTCGGTGATCGACGAGCGCAGCGCCGGGTTCTTCGCGCTCGGGCTGGCGAAGATGTCCGGCCGACCGGCGGTGGTCGCTTGTACATCCGGGACCGCAGCGGCCAACTACGCGCCAGCCGTCCACGAGGCCGATCAGGCAGGGGTGCCGCTGATCGTCCTGACCGCGGATCGCCCGCCGGAGCTGCGCGACATCGGCGCCGGGCAGACGATCGACCAGGTCAAGATCTATGGCTCGGCCGTGCGCTGGTTCGTCGACCTTGGGACGCATTCGTACTCCGAGGAGCGCGAGCGGTGGGTCCGCGCACTGGCGTGCCGCGTGGTCGCGGCGGCCCACGGTGAGCGGCCGGGCCCCGTCCACGTGAACATCGCGCTGCGTGAGCCCCTTGTGCCCGACGGACCGATCGGCGAGACCGCCGGCGGGCGGGGCGACGGCTCGCCGTGGCTGGCGCGCGAGCGCCCGCGCACCGCGGCGGCCTATGCGCCGTCGTCGCCGCGGGGTGTGATCGTCGCCGGGCGGGTGGAACTGGATGCGGCCGCAGTCTCCGATGCCGTCGTCGCGTTCGCCGCCGCGTCGGGCTGGCCGCTGCTCGCCGACCCGCTGTCGGGCGCGCGGCGCGGGCGGCAGGCCGTCGCTCACTACGACGCGCTGCTGCGCGACCCGTCGTTCGCGGCGACCTATGTCCCGAAGGTCGTGCTGCGCGTCGGCGATCTGCCGACGTCGAAGCCGTTGCGCTCCTGGCTGGCCGGACTCGACGGACACCAGGCTGCGCTGCGGCCCAGCGGCGTGTGGCACGACCCCGACGCCGCGATCTGGACCTTCCTCGACGGCGACACGGTCGCCACGCTCCGCGCCGCGGTCACGCCGACGCCCGACCCGGCGTGGGCGGCGGCGTGGCACGCGGCTGACGACGCGGCGGCGAGCGCGATCGAGGCGACGCTGGGTGATGACCTCGATGACGCGGTCGTCGCTCGCGAGCTCGGCCGCCTCGACGGCGACACCACCGTCTTCGTCGCTGCCTCGATGCCGATCCGCGACGTCGAGACGTTCTGGGGCGCCGCCGACGACGCGCCGCGCGCGCTCGCCCACCGCGGCGCCAACGGGATCGACGGCACGATCTCCGCCGCGCTCGGCATCGCCGCGACGGGCGCCCGCACCGTCTGCCATCTCGGCGACGTCGCGCTCGCCCACGACGTCGGCGCACTGGTGTCGGTGCGCCGGCTCGGGCTCGAGATCACGTTCGTCGTCGTCGACAACGGCGGCGGCGCGATCTTCGACCTCCTGCCGATCGCCGGAGAGACCGACGTCTACGAGCAGCACATCGCCACGCCGACCGGGCTCGACGTTCCCGCCGTCGCAGCGGCGTTCGGGCTCGCCTATGACGCGCCCACGGACGTCGATGGGTTGCGCGTCGCGCTGCGGGCCGGCGGCGCGCGGCTCGTGCATGTGCGCACCGACCGCGCCACCAACGTTCAGCGCCACCGTCGGGTCTGGGACGCCGTCTCGGCCGCCGTCCGCCCGCGCGACTAGGTTTGCGTCATGGTCCAGCAAGACGTTCTCATCGATGTTCCCGTGACCGAATCCCCGGCCGCAGCGCCGCGCGCACAGCGCCAATCCTCGAAGGCCATCGGCCCCGGCGACATCGTGGAGATCGACAAGAAGGGCCGTCACTTCCACGCCCTCGTCGTCTCGCTGACCCAGGGTGACAGTGGCCGCTTCGACCTCGAGCTACGCCCGCTCGATTCGCGCATCACCTACCGCCAGGCAACGGTGCGCGAAGTCGTCACGGTCTGGCGCAAGTCGCGCTGACCACCGATCGGCGACGCTGGTGCACGGCGTCGCTACGGCGTACGGCAGGCCGATGCGCTGGAGCGCCATCATCGTCGCGGGCGCCGTCGGGCTGCTCGCCGCGCCCACGGCCGACGGCGCGATCACGCTCGTCAAGCTCCCGCCGACATTGGGCGCCTACCAGGCGTTTCAGTGCCCGGGTGGAACCTACGCCGAGACGGCGACCGCCCTCGGGGAGCCGAAGTACATCGTCCCGACCAGCAGCGTGATCACGAGCTCACGCCACCGGACACGACACCACCGTCGGTGACCGGGTACTCGGTGAGCCCCAAGACGTTCACGGCCGGGACGAAGGCGAAGGCCACGCCCAGGCAGCCGACGGGCACGACGTTCCGCTTCACGTTGTCGGAGCCCGCGACCGCGGCGATCGACAAGCTCAAGAAGGCCGCCGCCTGTCGGCGTACCCGGTCGCACGGCACGCTCACCAGTACGAGCCACGCCGGCGCCAACTCGGTCGCGTTCAGCGGGCGGCTGGGCAGCCGCGCGCTCGGCGCCGGCAGCTACCGGGCCGCGCTCACCGCGACCGACGCGGCCGCCAACAGCGCCACAGCGCAGACCGTCTCGTTCACCGTCGTACGTCACTGAGCCGCGGACTTGACATGTGACCTTATGGTCACCTATTGTCGCGGCCATGGACGACGTGTTCAGGGCTCTCTCGGACCCCACGCGCCGCAGCCTGCTCGACGAGCTGTTCAAGGAAGACGGGCAGAAGCTGAGCGCGCTCGAGGCGCGGGTGCCGATGAGCCGCTTCGGGGTGATGAAGCACCTGAAGCTGCTCGAGGCAGCCGGCCTCGTGACGACCAGGCGGCGCGGTCGCGAGAAGCTGCATTTCCTGAACCCCGTCCCGATCCGGCTCGTCCACGACCGGTGGGTGAGCAAATACGCCGAGCCCGTCGCCGCCGCGCTGAGCGAGCTCAAACAGCGCCTCGAGGAGGACACCATGGAGAAGGTTTTCGAGATCTACATCAAGACCACGCCGCAGCGGCTGTGGGACGCGATCACCAGCGATGAGCTACGCCGCAAGTACAGCTTCGGCGTCGGCATCGCGTCGGACTTCACCCCCGGATCGCCGTACGAGTCGCGGCACGCGGCGGCCGGACTGCTGATCTCCCAGGGTGAGAACCTCGAGGTCGCTCCGCCCAACCGCCTCGTGCAGTCCTTCAACGCGGTGTGGGGCGACGACGTCAAGGCCGAGGGAACATCACGCGTCACGTACGAGATCGAGCAGGTCGGCTCGTCGTGCCGGCTGACCGTCACCCACAACGAGCTGCGCGAAGGCGCCAACAGCCAGCTCTACGGCGGCTGGCCGATGATCCTCTCCGGCCTCAAGACGCTGCTGGAGACCGGTGAGCTGCTCGAGACCCCGGGCTCCCAGCGCTACGCGGCTAGCTGGCCAGCACCGGAAGCAACGCCTGCAGCTTGATCTCGGTCTCCGCCAGCTCGGCCGCCGGGTCGGAGTCACGGACGACTCCGACCCCCGCGTAGCAGCGCGCGACACGATCGGTCAGGAGCGCGCAGCGCAGGGCGACGCAGAACTCGCCGTCCTCGCTCGTGTCGGTCCAGCCGATCGGCCCGGCGTACCAGCCGCGGTCGATCCCCTCGAGCGCCGGAATCAGCCGGCCGGCGACTGCGTTGGGCTCACCGCCGACCGCCGGCGTCGGGTGCAGCGCCTCGACGAGCTCGACGGCTGCGACCGGAGCGGCGAGCTGGGCGCGGATCGGCGTCGCCAGGTGCTGGATGTTCGCGACCTTGACGATCACCGGCTCGGGCGCGGCGGTGACCCAGACCGAATGCGGCGCCAGCGACCGCTCGATCCGCCGGGTGACGATCGCCTGCTCCTCGCGGTCCTTGGCCGAACGCATGAGCTGCTCGCCGAGATGGTCGTCGACGGCCGGGTCGGCGCTGCGCCGCGTCGAACCGGCCAGCGCCAGCGTTCCGGCGCGCAGGCCCTCACGGCGGACCAGCAGCTCGGGAGTGGCGCCGATGAACGCCGCGTCGCCGCGCCCGACGCAGAAGGTGAAGCACGACGGAAACGCCTCGCGCAGGACCGCGAGCACCGGTCCGGCGTCGTGGGCCACCGGCGCGTGGACCTGAACCTCACGCGCGAGGACGATCTTCTCCAGCTCGCCCGAGGTGATCCGCGCGACGGCCTGGGCCACGGCCTGCTCGTAGTGCTCGGGCGGCGCGGTGCTGGCCACGTCATAGCGCCCGGCCGGCGCCGGGTCGAGCAACGGCAACGGCCTCTCGCGTAACGAGGCGAGACGATCTTCGATCCGCCGCAGCGCCTCGTCGGGCACGTCATCGGGGGCGACCAGCGCGGCGACCGTCAGCGCGACCTCGTCGCCTCGGCGCACCACCGCGACCTCGGGGACGATCAGCGACGCGGGCGCGAAGCCGGCCCAATGCGGCGCCGCGCCGCCGGCGTCGGCGAACGCGAACCCGCCGACGGCCGCCAGCCCGTCGTCGGGCTCGCATGCGGCCTCCCCCGCGAGTTCACGCCAGCGCCGCGCGACCGCGGCGAAGCGCCTCGGCCCCTCGGTTTCGATCTCTGCCACGACACCGAGTGTGGCGCGGGCCGCCCGATCACGGTCGGGCTGCTCGAGGCAGAACCATGATTCGCCGGCGTCGCGCGAGCCGTAGACGACGGCCGTCGGGTCGGTCGTCGGCGCCACCGGGATCCCGAGCGCGGCGAGCACCGGCCTCCCCAAACGCCGCGCGCGGCGCGATGCACGGCCGATGCGCCGCTCGAGCTCATCCCGCTGGGGCGCGGTGAGCGCGAACGGCGCCGGCCGCTGGCTGACGGCGTCCATACCGCCAAGCCTACGAGAGCCGGCGGGTGCGCGGGCGCGGACGCAGATGAGACCAGGGTGACACTGACAGCGTCGTGTTCATCAGCGAGGATTGCGCCATGAAGATCAAGCCCCGCAACATCATCGGATTCGCCATGGTCATCTCCGGTGGCCTGCTGATGGCCGTGGGCCTCAACGCCCTGTTCGCCACCGGCAGCTGCGCCTCGGGAGGCCCGTACATCTCGGCCAACCCGTGCCCGCCCGGTACCGGCGGGCACATCCTCGAACTGATGGGCGGGATCTTCCTCGCCACCTTCGGCATCATCATCTCCGGCTCGTTCGCGATCTCGTTCGGTGGCTTCTTCACCGGCGTCGGCGCGTACTCCCTGGTGCACGTCCTGTCGACCGATAACCCGCCCACAGGCGCGACGACGGCCGGTGAGATCGTCGGCGTGACCTTTCTGCTAATCGGCGTCCCGACGCTGCTCATCGGGCTGTGGTCGGCGGCGCAGTCGTCCGGCAGCTCGCCGTCGCGGACACCGATCGACATCGCCGGGCTGACCGCGGGCTCCAACCTCACCGCCGCGGGCGCGATGGGCGGTCTCGCTCCGATGGGCGGCAGCGGCGGGTCGGCCTACACGCCGGTCGCCCCGACGATCATGCGCGCCCCGGCCGCCACCGCGGCGAGCGTCGTCAAGCCGGCCGGCGATCCGCTCGACAAGCTCAAGGAGCTCGCCGACCTCAAGGACCGCGGCGTGCTCAGCGACGCCGAGTTCCAGACCCAGAAGGCGAAGCTGCTGCGCTCGTAGCCCGCCGGCGGCGCCATGTGATGGACTGCGCAGCGTGGCTGAATCGTTGCGTGACGCGAGCGCGTGGGCGCCGCATTTCCCGGCCGGTGAGGACCCAGCGGCGTTTGATCCGCTGGCGCGGGTGAGCCTGCCGGCCGTGTGGGCCGCGCACTGGCGCGCCGCGCCGAGCCGCGACATCGTCCGCGACCCGCAGGCCGGCTGGATCACCGGCGGCGAACTGCTCCAGCGCACCGAGGAGGTGGCGGGCCGGCTCGCCACAGCTGGCCTGACCAAGGGCGATCGCGTCCTGCTCTCCGGCGGCGCCACGGCGGACTTCGTCATCGCCCACGCCGCCGCGCTGCGCATGGGGCTCGTCGTCGTGCCGGTCAACAGCGGCTACACCCAGCGCGAGCTCGGCGTGATCATCGACAACGCCAAGCCTGGCGCGGCGATCCTCGAGGCCGAGTCACTGCGTGCGTGGGCCCGCAAGCTCGCGCCGCAGCTGGTGACGACCGGCATCGACGTCGCCCTCGAGGACGGCCCCTCCCCCGTGCTCGACACCGTCACGAGCGACGACCCGGCCCTGCTGCCCTACACATCGGGGACGACTGGCCAGCCCAAGGGCGCCCTCCTCAGCCACGGCAACATGCTCGCCAGCGCCGAGGCGACCCGGATCGCCTGGCGCCGCACCGAGGACGACCGCCTGATCCTGTGCCTGCCGCTCTTCCACGTCCACGGGCTCGGCGTCGGGCTCCACGGCTCGCTCAACGCCGGCGGCTCGGTGATCCTCCAGCCATCGTTCGATCCCGAGGCGGTGCTGCAGGCGGCCGCCGCCGACGGGACGGTGTTCTTCGGCGTCCCGACGATGTACTCGCGCCTCGCGCAGACCGACGGCGCCCGGCGGTTGGGCAACCTCCGGCTCTGCTGCTCGGGCTCCGCGCCGTTGAGCGCCGACCTGCACGCCGCGATCAGCGAACGCTGCGGCCAGACGATCCTCGAGCGCTACGGCATGACCGAAACGCTGATGCTCGTCTCCAACCCCTACGACGGCGAGCGCCGGCCCGGGACGGTCGGGTTCCCGCTGCCCGGCGTGCATCTGCGCCTCGGCGAGCAGTCGAGCGAGATCCAGGTCAAGGGCCCGGCCGTGTTCAGCGGCTACCTCGACCGCCCCGAGGCCAACGCCGAGGCGTTCAACGCCGACGGCTGGTTTGCGACCGGCGACATTGGCGCAATCGACGCCGACGGCTACATCTCGATCGTCGGCCGCGCCAAGGAGCTGATCATCACCGGCGGCTACAACGTCTACCCCCGCGAGGTCGAGGACGTCCTGCGCGCCCACCCCTCGGTCGTCGATGTCGCGATCGTCGGCACCCCATCCGACGAATGGGGCGAGACCGTCACCGCCTACGTCGAGGCAACCGACGACTTCGACCTCGACGCACTCCTCGCCTACGCCGCCGACCAGCTCGCGGCCTACAAGCGGCCACGACTCATCCACCGCGTCGACGCGCTGCCCCGCAACCGCCTAGGGAAGGTTCTGCGCCACGAGCTGGCGCCGCCGGCGTAGTCGACGTTCAACGGTCGATCGGCTGCCCGTCACCGTCGAGCCATTCGATGGCCGGTGGCGGAGGTCCGGGCATGCCGTGCCGTGTGAACGTGAAGAAGTTGTCGTGCACCGTCACGGTGTCGGGACCCATGCGAACCTTCGCGACGCCGTCGGGCACGAGGCCCACGAACGTGACGGGGCCCGTCGGATCGATCGGACCCGAAAATATGCGAGCACGCCCCGTTCGTGGCCGGCGTAAAACGCAGCGAACGCCGAGCCGGCGACACCGGGGCGCCGCTCGGTCAACAGCTCATCATCGCAGCACGTATCCAGCCCGATCACACCTGGTTCATACCGCTACTCCAGCTTTTGTGACCGAGTTACTCGAGCCTCACCAGACGCCGACCTGAGCCGAGGATCGCCGTGCCCGGCCAGGAAGAGTGGCCAGGACAGTGCGCCAGCACGGCCTGGCCACGATGACGCCGCCGGGCGCGACGAGACCGGCTCAGGTCTCGCCGCGGCCGCGGGAGATGGCAATCTCGCCGGTGCGCATCATCTCGATCAGGCCGAACGGGCGGACCATGCGCTCGAAGGCCTCGATCTTGTCCGTCGTGCCGGTGACCTCGACGATGACCGAGCGCTTGGTGACGTCGACGACCTTGCCGCGGAAGATCTCGCAGATCTGCATGATCTCCGCGCGCTGGCCGCCGTCGGCGGAGACCTTGAACAGCGCGAGCTCGCGCGACACGGTGTCGGCGGGCTCGAGGTCCTTGATCTTGAGGACGTTGATCAGCTTGTGCAGCTGCTTGGTCACCTGATCGATCGGATGCAGCGCGCCGTCGACGGTCAGCGTGACCCGCGACTGGTGCTCGTTGTCGGTCGGTCCGACGGTCAAGGTGTCGATGTTGAAGCCCCGCCGCGCGAACAGTCCCGCGATCCGGGTCAGGACGCCGGGCTTGTTCTCGACGAGGATCGACAGGACGTGCTTGCGGCCGGTGCGCAGGCTGCCGGCGGCCTCGAGATCGTCCAGTGACAGCACTTCCTTGGTTCCAGGATCGCCCATGGTGACCTCCGTCATCCGACCATGTCGCGGGCCGGCTCGCCGGGCGCGATCATCGGGTACACGTTCTCCTCGCGGGTCACGCGCACGTCGACCATGACCGGTCCCGGCGTCGCGATCGCGGCCTTCAGATCCTCGACCAGCGTGGTCTTGTCCTCGAGCCGCAGGCCGGTCGCCCCGTGGGCGTCGGCGAGCTTGACGAAGTCGGGGAACGTGCCCATGTCGACCTGGCTGTAGCGCTTGTCCCAGAACAGCTCCTGCCACTGGCGGACCATGCCCAGGTAGCCGTTGTTGGAGATGATCACCTTGATGTCGATGCCCTCCTGGGCGCAGGTGCTCAGCTCCTGCATGTTCATCTGGACCGAGCCATCCCCGGTCAGGCAGACGACGGTCGCATCCGGGCAGCCGACCTTCGCCCCCATCGCGGCGGGCAGGCCGAAGCCCATCGTTCCCAGGCCACCCGACTGCAGCCATCGGCGCGGCTTCTCGAAGTTGTAGTACTGGGCCGCCCACATCTGATGCTGGCCGATGTCGGTTGAGACGATCGCGTCGCCCCCGGTCGCCTCGTACAGCGCCTGGCACAGGCGCTGCGGCTTGATCTCGGTCCCCTCGGAGTCCTCGTAGCGCAGCGGGTGCTTCTCCTGCCACCCGTGGATCCGTGTCCACCACTCCTCGAGGCGCGCCGGATCGGTGTCCAGGGCCCGGTACTCGACGATCAGCTTGGCCAGGATGTGGCGCGCGTCGCCGACGATCGGGATGTGCGCCGGGACATTCTTGGAGATCTCGGCCGGATCGATGTCGATGTGGATGAACTTCGCTCGCGGAGCGAACTCGCTCAGCTTGCCGGTGATGCGGTCATCGAAGCGCGCGCCGATCGCGCAGATCAGGTCCGCCTCGTCCATCGCATAGTTCGCCGTGCGCGTGCCGTGCATCCCGAGCATGCCCAGCCAACGCTCGTCGGAGGCCGGGAACGCACCCAGGCCCATCAGCGTGCAGGTGACCGGGAAGCGATCGGAGCGGGCGAACTCGGTCAGCTCGCTTGCGCCGTTGGCGTTGATGACCCCGCCGCCGACGTAGAGCACCGGGCGCCGCGCCGCAGCCAGCGCCTTCGCCGCCTGGCGGATCTGCTTGGTGTTGCCCTCGAGCGTCGGCTGATAGCCGGGCAGGCGGATATCGGTGACCGGCTCGTACGGGATGTCGGCGCGCGAAAGATCGGTCGGGACATCGATGATCACCGGGCCCGGGCGGCCGGTCGAGGCGAGGTAGAACGCCTCGTGGATCGCCCGTGGCAGCTCCAGCGGGTGCTGGATCATGAACGAGTGCTTGCAGACCGGCATCGTGATCCCGATCACGTCGGTCTCCTGGAAGCCGTCGGTGCCGAGCAGATCGGTGCGCACCTGACCGGTGATGAACACGGTCGGCACGGAGTCCATCATCGCGTCGACGATCGGCGTGACGACGTTGGTCGCCCCGGGGCCTGACGTGGCGAGGCAGACGCCGACCTTGCCGGTCGCCTTGGCGTAGCCGGCCGCCGCATGGCCGCCGCCGGCCTCGTGGCGCACGAGGACGTGGCGGATGCCGCCGTCGACGAGCGCGTCGTAGGTCGGGATGTTGGCTCCGCCGGGGAGGCCGAATACGACGTCCACACCTTCTGCCTTCAGACATTCAATGACTGCATCGACCGCTCGCATGCGCGACCTCCTCTCGATCTGCTCGGAAAAGAACGAATCAGCCGCTCACGCGGCTGCGTTACCGATGGTAGCGCTGCGCTGTTCTTCGGGATACTCGAGCTCCATCCCGCACCGGGTGCAGATCGCGGCGTAAACCTTGCACCGGGTGTGACAGCGCGGACAGGCCCGATCGGGCTCGTCCCCCTCGTGGCGATAGAGCAGCGCCGCGATCAGCCCCATCATCGGGACGACGGCCGCGATGAGGAACCAGATGACGAACGAGCTGCCCTTGCTGCGCCCGACGAGGCCGCCGGCCAAGCCGAACAACAGCGCGATGACGATGTAGAACATCGGCCTCAGAGCAGGACGCGCAGCGCCCAGACGATCCCGACGACCGCCGCCACGATGACCACGAAGCCCGCGACGGCAGAGATGACGCCGAGCACGAGGTGGAACAGCACATAGGCCGCGAGGGCCAGCACGACGACCGCAATGACGGTGCGGCCGAGGCCGCCGCCGGACTTCTCTTCGGTCTCCATCGCGCCGATTCTACTCCGGCGGCGCGGCGGCGACGGCGGTCAGCGGCGCCTGCTCGGTGCCGAGTCGCCTGCCCGCGTGGCGGCGCCGAGGCCGACTCGGGCGAGGCGGTACCGGCGAATCTTTGCGGCACCCCCCTTCACGCGCCCCGGCGTGTCGTGGATCAGGAGGACGCGGTTGACGGCAGCGACGTTGTTCATGGCACGGATCATGACCGGTGCGGGCGATTGCACCACTGGCCAGCGGTCCAAGTCTTCAGTCGGGTGTGCGGCCCATCGGTCGAGTCGCGCCGCGCGCGAAACACCGCCTCAGCCCGCGAGGATCTCGCGCACGAGCGCTGTGACCTGCTTACCGTCGGCGCGGCCCTTGGTCCCGCGCAGACTCTTGAGGGGTCAGACCCCCTGCACACGCAGCGGCGCAGAAGATCTCAGTCGCCACACATCGAGGGGTCTGACCCCTGTTCTGTTCATCTGGGCGGATTGGTCAGAGTTGCGCACGATGCCCGACGTACTGGTTGTGAGCCTCGGAGATCTCGACGACGACGCCCTGTTGCGCGCGGCGATGAAGGAACCCGAGGCGTTCGGCGAGCTCTACCGCCGCTACGAGCAGCCGGTCCTGGCGATTCTCGTCCGCTGAGTCCCGACCGGCGACGTCGCAGCCGACCTGACGGCGGAGATCTTCGCCGCCGCGCGGGCCGGCGTTCGAGCCGGAAACGCGCCGCGCGGTCCATGGGCGGCGTGGTTGTTCGGGATCGCGAGACACAAACTCGTGACGCGGTCGTTGCCCGTGTTCTGGAGGAGCGCAGCTACCCGGAGATCGCGCAGGAGCTGACGTGCTCGGAGCAGGTCATGCGCAAGCGCGTCAGCTGGCCAAGTGGCGCGCCCGGATCGAGGATGCGCCGTGACCGTCCTGCCACAGATCGAGCGCGAACTCGTCGCGGCCGCCCGGCGGACGGCCCCGCCGGCGCCGCCGCGTCGCCGCCGCGGTCTTGTAGGTCGATCCTCGGACGCTCGCTCCGAGCGAGTCCAGACGCTCCCGTGGCCCTGCTCAGCCCGCGAGGATCTCGCGCACGAGCGCTGTGACCTGCTTGCCGTCGGCGCGGCCCTTGGTCTCGCGCATGACGTGGCCGATGACGACGCCGATCGGCTTCATGTCGCCGTCGCGCAGGCGGGCGGTGACGTCGGGGTCGGCGTCGAGCGCGGCCTGGACGATCGCGCGCAGCTCGTGGCCCTCGCCGACCGCACCGAGGTTCTCGGCCTCGACGATCGCCTTCGGGTCGCCGCCGCCGGCGACGAGGCGGTCGAGGACCTGGCGCGCGGCGCCCTGGTTGATCTCGCCGGCGCCGACCATCGCGACGAGCGCGCCGAGCGCCACCGGCGTGACCTTCGAGTCGGCCGGGTCCTCGTCGCCGATCCGCGCCACGAGCTCGTTGATCGCCCAGTTCGCGACCGCCTGCGGGTCGGTCCCGTCAGGCGCGGCAGTGACCGCGGCCTCGTAGTAGTCCCCGAGGTCGGTGCGGAACGCGAGCGTGCCGGCGGAGTCAGCGGCGAGCGAGTACTCGTTCTGCAGCCGCGCCGCGCGCGCGGCGGGCAGCTCGGGCAGCGAGGCGCGGATGCGCTCGATCAGCTCGCCGGCGACATCGACCGGGATCAGGTCGGGCTCAGGGAAGTAGCGGTAGTCGTGCGCCTCCTCCTTGGAGCGCAGCGACGTGATCGAGCCGTCGGCCGGGTCGAAGTGCAGGGTCTCCTGCTGGACCTCACCGCCCCCGGCGACGATCGCCTTCTGGCGCTTGATCTCGGCCGTGATTCCACGCTCGACGAAGCGAAACGAGTTCATGTTCTTGAGCTCGGTCTTCGTGCCCAGCGTGTCGGTGCCGACCGGGCGGATCGAGATGTTCGCGTCGACGCGCAGCGAGCCCTCCTCCATGTTCACGTCGGACACGCCCAGGCGCCGAACGGTGGCGCGCAGCAGCGTCAGCCACTCACGCGCCTGCGCCGCCGAGTGCAGATCGGGCTCGGTCACGATCTCGGCCAGCGGCGTTCCGCCGCGGTTGAAGTCGACGACGCTGTACTGCGAGCCGTGGATCCGCCCGCTCGATCCGGCGTGGATGAGCTTCGCCGCGTCCTCTTCGAGGTGCACCCGATGGATGCGTACGTCGCCGAGGTGGCCGCCGAGGCACAGCGGTTCGTCGTACTGGCTGATCTGGTAGCCCTTGGGCAGATCGGGATAGAAGTAGTTCTTGCGGTGAAAGACCGACCGCGGCGCAAGCTCGCAGCCCAGCGCCAGGCCGAGTGCGATGCCGAACTCGATCGCCCGCTCGTTGGCCACCGGCAACGTGCCGGGCAGGCCGAGGCAGATCGGGCACGTACGCGTGTTCGGTGGCTCGCCGAAGCTCAGCCCGCAGCCGCAGAACATCTTCGTCTGCGTCGAGAGCTGGACGTGGATCTCGAGGCCGATGACCGCCTCGTAGCCGGTGGCTGCCTCGCTCATGCGAACGCGGGGCGGGCGGGGGTCAATTCGAAGCCGATCGCCTGCTCGAGCGCGTAGGCGGCGTCGAGGATCCGGTTCTCACTGAACGCCGGACCGGCGATCTGGAAGCCGACCGGCAGGCCCTCGCTGAGACCACACGGGATCGAGATCGCCGGCAGACCGGCGAGCGAGATCGGGACGGTGAAGTAGTCGTTGAGGTACATCGCCAGCGGGTCTGCGGTCTTCGCGCCGAGCCCGAACGCGACGCCCGGGCTCGTCGGCGTGATCACGAGATCGACGCTCGAGAACGCGGTGCGAAAGTCGTCGGCGATCTTCGTGCGGACCTTCTGGGCGCGGCCGTAGTAGGCGTCGTAGTAGCCCGACGACAGCGCGTAGGTACCGATCAGGATGCGCCGCTTGACCTCGGTCCCGAAGCCGTCGTGGCGCGTGCGGGTGTACATGCCGGTGAGGTCCTCGGCATCGGCGCGCAGCCCGTAGCGCACGCCGTCGAAGCGCGCGAGGTTCGACGACGCTTCGGCCGGCGCGAGCACGTAGTAGGCGCTGAGGCCGTAGTCGGCGTGGGGCAGCGAGACCTGCTCGATCGTCGCGCCGAGCTCGCGGGCCCGCGCGACGGTCGCCTCGAACGCCTCCATCACGCCGGGCTCGACGCCGTCGCCGGTGAGCTCCTGCGGAACGCCGAGGCGGATGCCGTCGAGGCGCTGCGCGGTGGGCAGCGCGATCTGGTCGGGATGGCCGACCGCCGTGGCGTCGAGTGGGTCGTCGCCGGTCATGTGGGCGAGCAGCAACGCGGCGTCGGTGACGTCGCGCGTCAGCGGGCCGGCCTGGTCCAGCGATGAGGCGAAGGCGATCATCCCGTAGCGCGAGACGGAGCCGTAGGTCGGCTTGAGCCCGACGATCCCGCACAGCGCGGCCGGCTGGCGAATCGAGCCGCCGGTGTCGGTGCCGAGCGCCCACGGGGCGAGGCCGGCGGCGACGGCCGCGGCGCTGCCGCCGCTCGAGCCGCCGGGCACGCGGTCGCGCGCCCACGGGTTGAGCACCGGGCCGAAGGCGCAGTTCTCGGTCGACGAGCCCATCGCGAACTCGTCCTGGTTGGTCTTGCCCAGGAGCGGCGCCCCGGCCGCGGCGAGCTGGGCGACGACCGACGCGGTGTACGGCGGGCAATAGCCCTCGAGGATCTTCGAACCGGACTGGCTGGGTACACCCTCGGTGCAGAACAGGTCCTTGACCGCGAGCGGAACGCCGCCGAGCGGGCCGGCGACGTGCGTGTCGGGCGCTTCCTGCGCCACCCACGTGAAGGCGTTGAGGTCGTCGGCGGCGGCGCGGACGCGGTAGGCCTCGAACAGCTCGCGCGGGTCGAGGTCGCCCGATGCGACGCGGTCGGCAGCCTGGGCGGCCGACAGGGCGATCACGTCGTCCATGCTCACCCCGCCTGCGGGCTCGGGACGCGGAAGCCGTCGTCGGCGACATCGGGGGCGGAGGCGAGCGCGACGTCGCGCTCCAGCGACGGCTTCACGACGTCGGGGCGCAGCCCGCCGGAGACCGCGACGACGTGCGTGGTGGGCGCGACACCCTCGAGATCGAGCTCGTCGATCTTCTCGATGTGCGCGAGCACGCCGCTGAGCTCGGTGACCATGCGCGCGACCTCGTCATCGTCAAGTTCCAGACGTGCGAGCCGGGCGACGTGGAGGACCTGTTTTGAATCGATCATGCGGCGGCCGATGATATGCACCGGCCGCCGCCGAGGGAGATGCGGGTACTACGCGGTGGGCGGCTGCGGCGGGCCCGGAGCCGGCGGGACCGGCGGCACGGGCGGCGCGGCAGCCGGAGGTGGCGGGAGCGGGGGCGGCGCCGGAGCAGCCGGCGGCGGAGGTGGTGGCGGCGCGGCAGCCGGGGGCGGCGGCGAAACGGCAGCGGGCGCTGCCGGAGCCGGAGGACCGGGCGCCGCGGGTGCGGCAGGGGCGCCGCCGGTACCACCGCGGCTCGCGGCCATGCCCTGGGCCTTGTCACGCAACTCGTTGAGCGAGCCTTCGAGCATCGCCGCGCGGACCCACGCGACCGCGAGGACGATGCTTGCGATCAAGCCGATCCATGCGCCGAGCTTCGTGTCGATGCCACTCGGGCCCGGCTTGTTGATGATCACGCGATAGACAACCAGAACCGCGACCCAGATCGACAGGCCGGCGGCGATCCCGCTCAACGGTAGCGGCGACCTGTCCTCGTTGTTCGTCGCCCGCAGCGCGAACGCGCCGACGGTCAACGCGAACAGCAGGAAGATCCACAGGTCGGTGTAGCTGAACGCCGTCCAGCCGCTCACGCTTGCGCTGAACCCGGGGATGGTGATTCCGGAGTTTGTCGTGCCACCGAAGTCAACCCCGTACCACTTCAGGAACAAGCTGATGAAGAGAACGATCCCGGCCCCAATGGCCACTTTCTCTTCATTCTTCAAACGGTCCAAATCCATTGCTTCTCCCCCGGTCGTCGGGTAGGTGTGGCGCGAGCCTACACCTCACTCCGGCGGTGCAGGGCGCGCCGGCGGTGGCGTATAGACGCTCGTTGCGGAGTCGGTGCGTTCGTCGCCCATCGAGCGCCAGCAGGCGACCGTCAGCAGGGCCAGCGAGGCTACGGTCGCATAGCCCGTGCCACGAACGCCGGAGGCGCCGATGACCTGGAATCCCGCGACGAACGTGGCGACCGCCGAGGCGACGGTCGCGCCCGTCGCGGTGATGACCTGAACCGACGGCGCACGGTCGGCCGCGATCGTCGCGCAGCTGCCGAGGCTCGCCACCACGGCCAGGGCGACGACGATGTCGCCTGCCCACCCCAGCGACGACCATCCACTGGCCCCCTGAAACCACGGCAGGGACGTCAGTACCGCGACGACCACCGCCGCCAGACCGACGATCCAGTCGGCCGCGCGCAGGCGCCGCATGTCAGGCCGGCGCGGCGATCGCCGCGCGCGCTGCGGTCAGCGTGTTGAGCATCAGGCAGGCGATCGTCATCGGGCCGACGCCGCCCGGAACCGGCGTGATCGCCGACGCGACCTCCACCGCCTCGTCGAACGCGACGTCGCCGAACAGCCCCTCATCGGTGCGGTTCATCCCCACGTCGATCACGATCGCTCCCGGCTTGATCCAGTCGCCGCGGACCATCTCCTTACGCCCGACCGCGGCGATCAGCACGTCCGCGCGCCGGCATACGCCAGCGAGATCGCGGGTGCGGGAGTGGCAGGTCGTGACGGTCGCGTTTGCGCCCAGCAGGAGCTGGGCCATCGGCTTGCCGAACAGGTTCGAGCGCCCAACGACGACGCACTCGGCACCCTCGAGCTGCGCGGCGACCTCCTCGAGCAGGATCATGACCCCGGTCGGCGTGCACGGTCGCAGGCCCGCAACGCCGATGGCCAGGCGGCCGGCACTGGCCACGGTGAGACCGTCGACGTCCTTGCCGGCATCGATCAGGCCGGTGATCTCGACGCCGTCGAGGTGGCCGGGAAGCGGCAGCTGACAGAGGATCCCGCTGACCTCGTCGTCGCTGTTGAGCGTCTCGATCAGTCCCACGAGATCCCCGCGCGACGTGTCGGCGGCCAGCGGGTGGTTGAAGCCTGCGATACCGACCTCGGCACACGCCCGCTGCTTGCCGGCCACGTAGACGGCCGACGCCGGGTCGTCCCCGACGAGGACGGTCGCGAGCCCCGGCGGATACCCGTGCTGCGCCACGAACTCCTCGACATCGGTGGTGATCTGGGCGCGGAGGCGGGCGGCGACGGCCTTGCCGTCTATCAGCGTGGCGGGCATGGGCGCAAGGCTAATGTCAGTGCGACTTCGGCGACTTCGGCTTGTCGCGTGCCGGCGCCAGCTTGACGAGGACCTGGTTGCGGATCACCGTATGCGATCCGTCGCAGCCGGTCGGACCGTCCGCCTGGCACAGGAACAGGGTGTACGTGCCGGCCGACATCTTGGCGTGGCTGAGCACCGTGCCGTCGGAGGCGTAGCACGCGATGCCGGCCGGGACCTTGCCGGTCGCCCTGAGGCGGCCCTTGACCGCCTTGATCGGCCCCGCGACCTTGTCCGAGCAGATCACGCCCTGCGCCGGATGCGTGTCGGCGATCGACAGCGTGTAGGCGCCCGGATCGGCGCTCGAGGCGGTGACGGTAACCGAGCCGCCGACCGTGGCCTGCACGAGCGAATGGGTCGTCGAGACGTCGGCCAGCGCCCCGGCGGCAAGCACTCCGGAAAGGCACAGAACGACGAGCCTCGACGCCAAGCGCATTGCACGACTTTACTGCGAACCACGTTTTGTGATCGGTGCATACCCGGCCATGAGTTTGCGCTCGGACCCGTCGGCGGCGAAGCGCACGACAACGATCCCACCGGGTTCCACACCCGTAACCACACCTTCGCCGAAGGCCGCGTGGACGACATCGTCGCCCATTCGCAGGTCCGACCACGGCTCTTGCGTCCGTGATGCCGACCACGACGGCGGGCGTTCGCGCACCGCCGGAACCGTGCCGATCATCGCGCCGCGGACCCCGCCTTCGACGAGGTCGCCGGGAATCTCCGACAGGAACCGGCTGGCCAGGCCCATCGTCTGCGCCCCGAACACCGCGCGGCGGCGGGCGTAGGTCATGGCCAGCGTGCGCATCGCCCGCGTGATGCCGACGTAGCACAGGCGCCGTTCCTCCTCGAGCGAGCCCTCATCGATCGAGCGCGAGTGCGGGAAGACGCCCTCCTCACAGCCGATGATGAAGACGATCGGGTACTCGAGGCCCTTGGCGTTGTGCAGCGTCATCAGGGTGACGAGGCCGTCGTCGTCGCGGCGCGTGTCGGCGTCGGCGACCAGCGCGACCTGGCCGAGGAACGCCTCGAGCGGCCGCAGCCCGTCGTCGCGTGAGCGGTTGGTCGCGTCGAACTCGCGTGCGACCTCGATCAGCTCGGTGAGGTTCTCGGTTCGGCCCTGGGCCTCGATCGTGCGCTCGGCCTCGAGCCACTCGAAGTAGCCGGTCTCGTGGAGCAGCGCCTCGAGCAGGTCGCCGATCGGCACGTCCTCGTCGGCGCGCGAACGCAACGCCGCCATCGTCGTCATGAAGCGCTCGAGCGCGCGGACCGCCGCGGTGCCGAGCCCGGGCACGCTCGACGGCGTCGCCGCGGCCTCCCAGACCGTGATCCCCATGGTCTCGGCGTGCGACAGGACGCGCGAGAGCGAGGTCTGGCCGATGCCGCGACGGGGCGCGTTGGCGATCCGCTGGAAGCCGATCACGTCCTGGGGATTGGCGAGGACCTGGAGGTAGCCGATCGCGTCCTTGATCTCGCTGCGCTCGTAGAACTTCGTCCCGCCGACGACCTGGTAGGCGATCTCGCGGCGCACGAGCGTGTCCTCGAGCACCCGCGACTGCGAGTTCATCCGGTAAAAGATCGCGATCTCGGCGCGCGAGACGCCCTCGTCGACCATCCGCTCGATCTCGCCGACCACGTAGCGCGCCTCAGCATGCTCGTCGTCGAGCTCGCGGATGACGATCGGGTCGCCCTCGCCGAGATCGGTCCACAGCGACTTGCCCATTCGTCCGCGGTTGTGGCTGACAACCGCGTTGGCCGCCGACAGGATCGTCTGCGTCGAGCGGTAGTTCTGCTCGAGGCGCACGACCTTGACTTCATTGCCCGCCCGCCCGAAGTCGTCGGAGAAATCGAGGATGTTGCGGATGTCGGCCTGGCGGAAGCCGTAGATCGACTGGTCGTCGTCACCGACGACGGCGAGGTTCTGCTCATCGCCGGTCAGCAGGCGCAGCAACTGGTATTGCGCGTGGTTGGTGTCCTGGTACTCGTCGACGAGGATGTGGCGAAACGCGGTCGAGTAGCGCGCCTGGACCTCGGGGAACATGCGCAGGACGTTGACGACGTTGAACAGCAGATCGTCGAAGTCCATCGCGTTCATGCGGTGGATCTCGCGCTCGTAGAGCTGGTAGACGTCGGCGACGGTCTGCTCGAAGTAGTCGCCGACGAGCTGGCGGTACTCGTCGGCCGAGCGCAGCTGGTTCTTGGCCGCCGAGATCTGGTGCTGGACCGCGGCCGGCGTGTAGCGCTTGGTGTCGAGCCCGAGCGCGTCGAGCGACCGCTTGACCAGCCGTCGCGAGTCGGCCTGGTCGTAGATCGTGAACGTCCGCGTGTAGCCCAGGCGCGGCGCCTCGGCGCGCAGGATCCGGGCGCACGCCGCGTGGAAGGTCATCAGCCACATCGAGCGCGTGTCTCGGCCGAGCAGCAGCTCGACGCGCTCGCGCATCTCCTGCGCGGCACGGTTGGTGAAGGTGATCGACAGGATCTCGCCCGGTCGGGCGAGGTCGCTTCCGATCAGCCACGCGATGCGATGCGTGAGCACGCGGGTCTTGCCCGAGCCGGCGCCGGCGAGGATCAGCAGCGGGCCTCCGGGAACGGTCACGGCCTCGCGCTGGGGCTCGTTGAGCGCCTGCAAAAGCTCTTCGAGGCGGTCTTGGGCGGCGGGGTGAGGCACGGCCTTCCAGCATACGACCGACCGCCGACGGGCTGCGAACGCACCAACATGCAGCGCTTTTGCAGCTTCGAGACGAAAAGCCCCCCGCTTGACGACACGCGCTCGCCACGACCCGGTCGTTGCACCGATCCTGCCCGAGCGCCATGGAAGGCCGACCGATCCCCACACCTCTGCGCACGGTTGCGCTCACGATCTTCGCGCTCGCCATCGCCACGCCCGCGGCGCAGGCCGACGCCCCCACCTGCGGCTCGGCCGCTCAGACGCGGGCCGCCCACACCGCGCGCAGCGACCTCGCGGTCCTCTGCCTCGTGAACCGCGAGCGCACCGCCCACCGCCTTCCCCCACTGCGCATCAACCTCTCGCTGTCGAACACCGCACGGCGCCACAGCGCGCAGATGGTCGCGGCTCGCTATTTCTCCCACAACGGCCCGCGCAACTCGACGCTGATGACCCGCGTGCGCGGCACGCGTTATCTGCGCAACGCGCGGGCCTTCGCGCTGGGCGAGACGCTGGCCTTCGCGGGCGCGCAGCAGGCCACGCCGGCTGGATTGGTCGCTCTGCTGATGGCCAGCCCCGAGCACCGGGCGATCCTGCTCAGCCGTACCTACCGCGACATCGGCGTCGGCGTCAGTTCCGGAGCGCCGATCGCGGGGACGCCCGGCGCGACGCTGACGCTGGACCTCGGCCGCGCAACGCACTGACTCGGCCCCGCGGCGTCTACGCTGCGGTGCATGGCTCTGAGCGACGACGTGCGCGCGGCGTGCGCCGAGATCGCCGCCGACGCCCGCCATGTGCGAATCGACGTCGACGCGATGGAACCGCTGGGTCCCGCGCCCGAGCCGCAGCTCGATCCTCGGCGCCACTACCTCGAGGGCGAGCCGGCCGACGTCGCGGCGTACCTCCTGACGCTCGACGCGATCAACTTCGGCTCGGGCTGGTTTCCGCTGCTGCGCAAGCGTGTCGACGGCGGCGCCCCGGTGTCGGGCTACTTCACCGTCGCGTGGGCGCTGGCCGACCGCTTCCGCGCCGAGGGTCCGTGGACCAACGCGCAGCTGCGCACGATGACCGCGATCGAGATCGCCGCCGTGCTGGGGCAGCGTGCCGACCTCGAGCTGATGGCGCTCTACGCACAGGCTCTGCGGACGCTGGGTGCGTTCCTCGGTGAGCGCGGCGCGCTGGACGTCGCGGCGTCGGCCGGCGGCTCGGCTCAGGCGCTGGCGGCGTCGCTGGCCGGGGGGATGGCGATGTTCGCCGACACCGGCTTCTACAAGCGCGCGCAGATCACCGCCCACGACCTCGCGCTCGCCGGGTTGGCGACGTTTGACGACCTCGACGAGCTGACGATCTTCGCCGACAACCTCGTTCCTCACGTGCTGCGCTGCTCCGGCGTGCTCGTCTACGAAGACGCCCTCGCCGCGCACATCGACGCCGGCCATCTGCTGCCGATGGATCGCCGCGAGCGCGAGATCCGCGCCTGCGCGGTGCACGCCTGCGAGCTCTTGGCGCGCCGCGACGGCATCCCGGCCCGCGTCATCGACATGCGGCTGTGGAACCACGGCCAGAGCCCGGGGATCAAGGCCCGGCCGCGACATCGGTGCCGGACGGTCTACTACTAATCTGGGTGTATCCGTTGTGGCGCCCTACCCGCCGGCCGGGTTCGGGCCGGTCGGTGGGTGCACCGGAGTGTGCTCGGGCGACGTGCCGTTGGCCGACACGTCGGGCAGCGGGCCGCCGGACTGCTCGGCGACCGCGCGTTCGAGCGCGCCGATGCGGCTCGCCAGTCCCTTGATCGCGTCGGAGACCGGGTCGGGAAGGTGGACCCAGTCGGCGTCGGGACCCTCCGGCTTGCGGCCGTCGACGCGAACCGGGTGGCCCGGGTTGCCGACGACGGTCGAGTTGGGCGGGACGTCGTGGATGACGACCGAGTTGGCGCCGATCTTCGCTCCGTGGCCGATCGTGATCGGCCCCAATAGCTTGGCTCCCGAGCCGATCGTCACGTTGCTCTGCACCGTCGGGTGGCGCTTGCCGGTGGCGAAGCCGGTGCCGCCGAGTGTGACGCCCTGATAGATCGTGACGTCGTCGCCGATTTGCGCCGTCTCGCCGATGACCACGCCGGCGCCGTGGTCGATGAACAGCCGCGAGCCGATGGCCGCGGCCGGGTGGATCTCGATTCCGGTGATCGAACGGGTGATCATCGCCAGCAGGCGCGGCAGCACCGGCACGCGCGCGATGAGCAGCGCGTGCGCCACGCGATGGGCGAGCAGGGCGTGCACCCCGGGCCACGTCGCGAGGATCTCGCCCGCGCGCACACCGGCAGCCGCGGGGTCGCGCTCGCGGGCGGCGCGGACGTCGTCGCGCACCTCGCAGAGGACGCGTGACAGGTTGGGCAGGCCGAGCATCGCCCATTGGATGCTACGGGGCGAAGAACGGCGTCGAGACGTATCGCTCGCCCGAGTCGGGCACGATCGTCACGATCCGCAGCCCGCGCGACTCGGGGCGCCGCGCGATCTGGAGCGCCGCCCAGAGCGCCGCACCGCCCGAGATCCCACAGAGGACGCCCTCGCGGGCGGCAGCCTGGCGCGCCATCGTGACCGCTGCCTCGTCGCCGACCGCGATGACCTCGTCGAGGATCTCGCGGTTGAGCACCGCGGGCACGAAACCGGCGCCGATGCCCTGGATCCGGTGAGGCCCCGCACGCCGGCCGCTGAGGACCGCCGAGCCCGCGGGCTCGACCGCGACGACGCGCACCTTGGGGTTGCGCTGCTTCAGCACCTCGCCGATTCCGGTGATCGTCCCGCCGGTGCCGACGCCCGCGACGAGCACGTCGACGCGCCCGTCGAGCGCGTCAAGGATCTCCGGCGCAGTCGTGCGCCGATGCGCCTCGGGGTTGGCCGGGTTGGAGAACTGGTCGGGCAGGAAGGCGTCGTCGCGGTCGGCCATCTTCCGCGCGGCCTGGACCGCCTCGTCCATACCCCCCGTCGACTCGGTCACGTGGACGGTCGCGCCGTAGAGCCGCAGCAGGCCCTCACGCTCGCGGCTCATCCCCTGCGGAAGCGTCAGGACGAGGTCATAGCCCTTGGCCGCGCAGACGAACGCCAGGGCGATCCCGGTGTTCCCGCTCGTCGCCTCGACAACCGTCGTGCGCCCCGGCTCGATGCGTCCCTCGGCCTCGGCCGCGGCGAGCATCGCGATCCCGATGCGGTCCTTGACGCTGCCTCCGGGATTGAACGCTTCGAGCTTGGCGAACAGCTCCACGTCGAGTCCCGGCTCGAGCCGGGTGAGCTGGACCATCGGCGTCTTGCCGATCAGGTCCGAGATGTTGATCGGGATTGGGCCCATTCCAACCCCCACGTTATCGGGCCGTCGACGAAGACTCCGCGTTCGGTGGACGCAGCCGCCGCACTCCGGGCGCGAGCTCGGCGGTCTCCCAGCCGGTGAGCGCATCCAGGAACGCCTGAAGCTCGGGGCGCCCCGGATCGGCGAGCCAGAGCTCACTGTTCAGCGCCCGGACGAGCTCGGCCAGTGGTGCCACGTGGCGCCGCTCATAGAGCACGTCGGCGGCCAGCACGCGGTCAAATGGCGCCTCGTCGACCAGCGACTGCGCCGTGCGCCAGTCGACGACCGCGCAGCGCATGCTCACCCCGTTGCGCCGCACGTTCTCGATCGTGGCGTCGATCGCTTCGGGAGCCCAGTCGGTCGCCAGCACGTCGGCGCCACCGCGGGCCGCGGCGATCGCCGGCAGCCCGAGCCCGCAGCCCAGCTCGAGCACCCGGAGGCCGACCACGTCCGACTCGGCGACGACGGCGGCCAGGCGGCGGGCGCTGGGCCACAACTCGGCCCAGTAGGGCAGGAACTCGTCGCGCTGATCAAACGCGTCCTCGTCGATCAGTCCCGCCGCGTCCGCGGGCCGGGCGATCTGCACGCCGGCCACCGTCTCCACCAGCTCGTCCACGACGCGCAGCTTGACAGGCTCAGCGCGGAGCGATCGCGTAGATCGTGCCGGTCGTCCAGTCGCCGACAAGCAGCGTGTCGCCGACCTTCGCGAGCGCCAGTGGGTCCTTCATGCCGGTCAGGAACGTGGTCACCGTGCCCTTGGCGGTCGAGCCGTCGGCCTTCAATGCGACCGTCATCACCGTACCGGTCGCCCACTCGGCGACGAGCGCCGACGCGCCACCGTCGACGACCAGCACCCCACCGGCCGCGGCGTGCGTGTCGAGCGCGGCGATCGGCTTCGGCGCGCTCGCGCACGCCGCCATGTCCTGCCCGTAGCACGCCGGGAAGCCCCAGTCCTGCCCTTGGCTCACACGCGAGAGCCAGTCGGCGGGCGTCTTGGTGCCGAGGTCATCGCGCTGGTTCATCGTCACGTAGAGGTCGCTCGAGCCGGGCACGCCGGCCAATCCGTAGGGCGCGCGGATGCCCGTGGCGAAGACGCGAACGTCGCTGCCGTCGGTGCGGAAGGTGATGATCGAGGCGGCGTACTTCGAGGTCGGCGTGCAGTGGTCGCACGGCGCCGAGATGCCCATCGCGAGGCGGCCGTCGGATGTCTCGATCAGGTTGTCGTTCCAACCGTGGCCGGTCGACTCGGTGAGGATCCTGCGGCGATGGGAGAAGTGGGATCCGGACAGGCCGCTGAACGCGTCGACGCGCCCGATCGAGGCGACGTACAGCGTGTTGGCGATCCACGTCAGCCCGAGCGGGCCCTTCAGACCACTGATGACCTTGACAGCGCGGGCGCCGGAGGCGGCGACGAGGTAGACACCGTCATCCGCGTGGTCGGTCGCGGCCGACGTCGTGACCCAGAGGCGGCCACGGCGGTCCAGCGCGAACGCCGAGGCGTTCCTGAGGCCGCTGTCGTAGACCGTCGCCTTGAGCGTCGAGGGTCCCTTGAGGCCGGCGCCGATCGAGACGAGCTTCGCCGAGACCGGCGTTGAGGTCGGCGCGGCGTCAGCACCCGCGCCACAGCCCGCGACGGTCACGGCGAGCGCGCCCAGGATCAGGAGGCAGGCGCTGACAGAACATGGCCCCCGGCCGCGGGGGTGCCGGGAGCCACGCTTGCCGTGCTGCGCGGTCACCGCCTTACATGCCCGGACAGTCTTTGCCCGAGTGCGGCATGCCGCCGCTGGGGGCGGCGCCGTTGGCCGGCGGCGTCGTCGCCTTTGACGGGGTCGTCGTGTCGGAGGCGGCGGGCGACACCGGGGTCGTGCTGGCGGCGTAGCTGGCAGCCGCTCCGCCGGCGAGCGAGGCGGCAGCGACCGCGACCGCGAGATGTCTGAGGAGACCTTTGCGCATCAAACTGGACCTGCTTTCACGTTGCTGGACTGGTGCTGCGATCAGTCCACCACCGGGCTGTAACAGCGGCGTAAGCGGGGAGTGAGGGTTTCCGCCGGCGCGGGATCAGTGCGTCAGCGTCTTGAGGATCACGATCGCGATGCCGAGCACGACGCTGACGCCGCCGAGCATCAGGAACGCCAGGCCGCGCGATCCGGTCCGCCAGGCCGACACGAAGCCCGCCGCCGCGAGCTCGGCGAGGCATAGATAGAGCGCGACGGTGATCGCCGTCTCGGTCTTCAGCGCACCGGCGACGGCAAGCCCCATGACCAGCGCCGGCAGCACAGCGACCTCGACGATCGGCCACTCATGCGCGATCAGCACGCGCAGCTCCGTGGGTGTCGGCCGGCGCCGGCTGCGCATCATCTCCTCGGTGATCGCCGCGTAGACATGGGCGATCCAGAAGATGACGGCCGTCCCGACGAGGCTCTCGAGCACCTCCGAGGCCTGGGGGTCATGCTCGACCGACCACACCGCGAGAATCGACATCGCCACGATCAGCCCGTACGTCGCGCGCGCCACGCTCGGCCCGCGCCACGCGGCGGTTAGCCGACGCCCGCGGGACGATGGTTCGCTGGGGTCGCCCGACATCGTGGCCAAGCTAGCGGGCGGGTCTGTCAGATCTGGTACATCGAGACGCCCGACTCCTGCGCCTCGCGCTCGACTATGTCGGCGATCGTCGTGCGCGCGAGGACGTCGCGGGCGGCGGCGGCCGCGTCGGCAAAAATGCCGTCGGCGTCGCGGCCGAGCGGCCCGTCGAGCAGCTCGACGACCTCGAGCACGGTGATCGTCGACGGCTCGCGGGCGAACGAGTAGCCACCCTTGACCCCGCGGTGCGAGCGCAGCACCCCAGCGCGACGCAGGACGGCGAACAGTTGTTCGAGGAACTGCACCGGGATGTCGCGGCGCCGCGCCAGCTCACCGATCGGCACCGGCGTCGCATCCCCGATGCGGCCGAGCTCGGCCAGCGCGTTCAGCGCGTACGGGGACTTCGTCGTAATCGAGAGCATGCAGCGTCCAAAGCTACCGAGAGCCGTGGGCGCGGACGGCGGCGACCGACTGGCCAGGACGCAGCCCGCGATGCGGGCGCCAGCCCGTGAGCGGGCGAGGACGCCGCCAGACGGGATGCCGCCGACGCGGCCTACAGCCAGCCGCGCTCGGTCGCCAAGAGCACGGCCTGGGCGCGATCAACGGCGCCGAGCTTGCCGTAGATGTTGTGCAGGTGCGTGCGCACCGTGCTCGTCGAGAGGCCCAGTTCCAGCGCGATCTGCTTGTAGACCTTGCCCTCGGCCAGGCGCCGCAGCACCTCGACCTCGCGGGTGCTCAGCGGGCACGGGTCGACCTGACGCGTGCGGCCACTGACCGGGTACGGGAGGTCGTACATGACCGCGCGCAACTCGGTCGGGCCGATGCCGACGATCCGAGCGGTCTTGAGAAGTTCCGTCGGGTTGATCGACTGGCCCTGGGAGTAGTGGGCGAGCATGTCGGCCAGGCGCACGAACGCGGCCTCACCGGTGGCGTCGTCGGCGTGGTGGCGCTCGATGACGCTGGCGACGCCCTTGGGCAGTCCCCAGCGACGGGCGAGGACGCCGCCGACCAGCGCGTGGTCGACACCGAGCTCGCGGCGCTCGCGGTGGATGCGCTCCTCCGGAGTCCGGGCCTGTCCGTGGACCTGCTGCGGGTAGCCGGGGTAGGCGTGCATGAGGACGAGCTTGCCGATGTCGTGCAGCAGCGCGGTGACCATCATCCGGTCGCGGTGCTCGTAGTCGACCTCGACGGCCAGACGGTCGGCCGCGCGCTGCGTGGCCACGCCGTGGAGGCGGAAGCGCTCGGGCGCGGCGTCCCAGACGGACGAGCGCTCGAAGAAGTCAAAGGTGCGGGCGCGGGTGGCCAGGGCCTGAACCGCTTCGGGCGAGAGCAGCTCGACCGACTTGACGACCGACTCGACGCGACCGCGGGTCTTGCCCTCGACCTGATTGGCCAGGCGCAGGACGGAGATGACCAGCGCGACGTCGGACTCGACGGCGGCGACGACCTCGCTGGGCGAGATGCGCTCCTGCTTGACGACGCGAAGGAGCCGGTTGCGCGACTCGGCCAGCGCCGGAAATGCCTCCAGGGCCTCGAAGGCCGCGGTCAGGCGTCGGCCGTGACCTTCGTTGTGTTGGCGCTGAACTGACCGAGAATCGGGCATTGGCTCAGCGGGGCTTGGCGAACTCATCGCGCTCATCGCTCCGGGTAATCGGCACGTGTGGACGGATGGTTGAGCCGAGTTTTCAGGATGCAGGTTCGAATGTCAGAGCAGCATCGATCCGGCGGAGGCTCTCATCACGTCCCAGAACGACCAGGGACTCAAAGATTCCGGGCGACGTGGAGGTCCCCGCGAGTGCCACCCGGACCGGTTGAAAGACGTCCTTGGGCTTGGCGCGACGGGCCTCAACGACGTCACGCAGAGCCTGTTCGACCGATTCGAGGTCAAACGACTCGACGTTCGCGAGCGCCTCGCGGGCCTGGGCCAGCGCGCCCTGGCCATCGACGTCGAGCCATTGTTCGCGGGCCTGGGGATCGTCGATCGGGCCGTCGAACAAGAATCCCGCCAACGGCCAGAAATCCGCCAGCGTCTGGATCTTCTCGCTCGAGACCGCCACCGCCTCGGCCAATCCGTCGCGGCCCGTGTAGGCCTCCAGCGCCGCCACGAGCTCGGCTTCGGGCAGCTCGCGCAGGTAGCGCCCGTTGAGCCAGCGCAGCTTCTGCTCGTCAAAGCGCGCCGCGCTGCGCTGCACGTTCTCGATCGCAAACTGCGCGACGAGCTCGTCGGTCGACAGGATCGTCTGATCGTCAGCGGCCCCCCAGCCGAGCAGCGACAGGTAGTTGCGCACCGCGGCCGGCAGATACCCGGCCTCACGCAGCTCCTGGACCGAGGCGGCACCGTGGCGCTTGGAGAGCTTCTTGCCGTCGGGCCCGTGGAGCAGCGGGAGGTGAGCGTAGAGCGGCGCCGGGGCGCCGAGCGCCTCGAGCACGAGCAGCTGCTTGGGCGTGTTGGAGATGTGATCCTCGCCGCGGACCACATGGGTGATGCGCGCGTCGAGGTCGTCGACGGCGACGGCAAAGTTGTAGAGCACGCTGCCATCGGCGCGGGCGATCACCGGATCGTCCATGTGGACGTGCGCGAACGTGATGTCGCCGCGGATCAGGTCGTGGACGACGGTCTCGCCCTCGTCGGAGACGCGCAGGCGAACGGCCCCCTCGGCCTCGTCGGTGCCGCGGAAGCCCCGCTCGGAGCCGTGTTCGTCCTTGTAGGCGCGAACGTCGTCGGCGGTCGCGGTGGAGCGATAGGCGTGACCGCCGTCGAGCAGCTGCTTGAGCACCTCCTGGTGGCGCTGTGAGCACGAGAGCTGTGAGATCGGGCCTTCGTCCCAGTCGAGCTGCAGCCACCGCAGCGCGTCGATGATCTGCGCGACGTTCTCAGGCGTCGAGCGCTCGCGGTCGGTGTCCTCGATGCGCAGCACGAGCGTCCCGCCGCTGTGGCGGGCCATCAACCAGTTGTAGAGGGCGGTGCGGGCGCCGCCGATATGCAGCGCCCCGGTTGGGCTGGGGGCGAACCTGACGCGCATCTCGGGACTGCCCTCCGCGGACGGGCTCGTCATTGCTGGTTAGCTTACGACTATGTTGATCGGCGCCCATGTCTCCCCCGCCGGTGGGCCGGCCAATGCCGTCGCCCGTGGCGTCGAGCGTGGCGCACGCTCGATTCAGATCTTCAACCAGAACCCGCGCGCCTGGGCGCCACGGGACTACAGCGCCGATGAGATCGCGGCGTTCCGCGAGGCGATGGCCGACTCCGACGTCGACGCGCTGCTGATCCACGCGGTCTACCTGCTCAACTGCGCCTCCGAGGATCCCGAGATCCGCGCGAAGTCGCTGCGGTCGCTCACGGCGTCGCTGAACGCGGGCGCGGCGCTGGGCGCCCATGCGGTGGTCCTGCACCCCGGAAGTGCTCTGAGCGGTGCTGTCGCCCCGGCGATCGCCCGTGCCGGCGAGGTCATAGCCGAGGCCCTTGCCGACAGCGCCAACTGCCCCCTTCACCTCGAGAACACCGCGGGCGCCGGTGGCACGCTCGGGCGTTCGTTCGACGAGCTCGGGGCGCTGATCGAGGCCGCGGGCGGCGGCACGCGTCTCGGGCTGTGCCTGGACTCCTGTCACCTGCTGGCCAGCGGCTACGACATCCGCACCCCGGAAGGGCTCGACGAGGTGCTCTCCCAGTGCGAGTCGGTGATGGGCAGGAGGCGACTGGGATCGCTGCACCTCAACGACTCCCAGACGCCGCTGGGGTCCAATCGCGACCGCCACGCCAACGTCGGTGACGGCGAGCTCGGCGAGGCCGGTTGCGCGGCGTTCCTGTCCGAGCCACGCTTCGAGGGGCTGCCGTGCGTCCTGGAGACGCCGGGCGAGAACCGCAGCGGAGCGGGCGCGCAGGAGATCGCCTTTGCGGTGGCACTGCGCGAGCGGGGCCTGGCCCAGCGCGCGGCGTAGAGACTCAGCGCTTCTTTGACTTGGTGACCTTCGAAGCCTTGACGTGCCAGGTCCGCGTGGACTTGAGCATCTTCTGCTTCTGCTTCTTGCTCTTCGGCTTGGGGCCCGGCGTGGCGAAGGTGACCTTCAGGGTGATCGTGGCGCCCTTGGAGATCGCCTTGCTCTGAGCGCTGGTCAGCTTGAGCTTGATGATGCCGCCCTTGACGGTCTCGAGCTTGCTGGGGATGGTCAGCGTGGACTTGACGGTCGTGCCCCTCTTGGCCGCCGCGGTGTGCAGGCTGCCGCCACCGGTGAGGACCTGGTTGACGGTCATCGAGCAGTTGCAGAAGTAGACCAGGAAGGTGGAGGACTTGCCGCTTACCTTCAGCGTGCTGCCAACGCCCTTGACGACGAAGGCCGGGACCGACTTGCCGAAGCCGACGTCGACCTGGGCGGCCGGGTGGCCGAGGATCTTCGAGGCGATCTCGAGCAGCGTCGTGATGTGGTGGCCCTGCCCGGGATCGATCGGCGTCGTCTTGGGGGTCGTCGTGGTCGTGGCCGGCGGCGGCGTCGGCGTCGTCGGCGGGCCGGCGGGGCCGGCGCCGACGGTCAGCGAGACCGTGACCGATGGGCTCGCGGCGTGGGACGGATCGTTGTCGGTGCCACGGAAGGTGAACGAGTCGGTCCCGCTATAGCCGGCGTTCGGCGTGTAGGTCACGGTGCCGTTCTTGACCGCGCCGACGAAGCCGTGGATCGGCGCCTTGACGACCGACGGCGTGACGACGTCGCCATCGGGGTCGGTACAGGTCAGCGTCGCGACCTGGCTGGCGCCGAAGGCCAGCGTGTAGCTGCGCGGCGTGCAGCTCGGCGCGCCGTCAGCCGCGACGGTGACCGCGACGTCGAGCGGGTCGCTGAGGCCACCGCGGCCGTCGTCGGCGTGGACTTGGAAGCTGTCGGCTCCGGAATACCCGATCGTCGGCGTGTAGATGAGATGCCCGTTGCTGCTCGACAGGACGCCGTGGCTGGGGTCGCTGTCGCTGGCGTAGGTCATCGCGTCACCGTCGGCATCGACGCACGGGGTGATGTTCAGCGTCTTGTTGTGCGCGACGGCGGCCGGCGACGGCACGGGGCTCGTGCAGGTCGGGACACGGTCGACATGGACCGTGGCCGTCTGCGTGCCCGAGACCGCGCCCGAGGTGTCGAAGACGTGATAGCTGAAGCTGTCGATGCCGCCCGCGAAGCCGACGGTCGGCTTGTAGGTCACGCGCCCGGTCGGGCTGACGGCGGACAGCGTGCCCTGCGTCGTGGCGGTGTCGAGGACCGCGGTGAGCGTGTCGCCGGTGTCCTGGTCGGTGCACTGCGCGAGCAGTGGGAAGATGGTCGGCGCGGTGTGATCGGCGAGCAGTGACAGGTCGGGACAGACCGGGGCGTGGTTGGGCGGCAGCACGGTGACGGTGACGGCGATGTCCGTCGTCTTGATCGTGTCGGTGGCGTGGACGACGAACGTGTCCGATCCGACGTAGGCCGGGTTGGGCACGTAGCTGAACACGCCGTTGGCGTCCGGGCCGGTGATCGTGCCGCTGGCCGGTGGCCCGGTGTGCAGCGGGTTGGTGGTCAGCGACGAGATGACCACGTCGTGCTCGGCGTCGGAGCATGCCGGGGAGAAGATCGCTCCGGCCGTGTTGTCGTTGTGGACGGTGATCGTCCCGGGCACGCACGCCGGCGCCTGCTCGGCGGCGTCGGTGATGACGGTCAGGTCGGCGTTGACCGGCGATCCGGTGTTGTTGGTCGCCTGATCGTCGTGCGGGGTCACCGAGACGCTGTCCGCGCCTGAGTAGCCGTTGGTCGGGGTGTACGTGGCCGTGTAGAGCGTCGGGTCGGTCGGGCTCTGCACCGGCGCCGACAGGGTGCCGTGGAGGCCCTGGGTGGTGACCGCGAGCGTGATCGGGTCGGCCTGCGAGTCAAAGCAGTGGTACTGCAGCGTCAGCGGGCGGTTCTGATGGTCGAAGATCGGTGTGTCGTTGATGTTCGTGCACGACGGGGCGGAGTTGAAGCCCGCGGAGAACTGGACCGACTGCGCGGTCGGCGGGTCGCTCGCGCCGGCGAAGTTCGTGGCCGTGTAGCTGAACGTGTCGGTGCCCTGGAAGCCGGCGGTCGGCGTGAAGGTGAACGTGCCGTCGTTGTTGATGTGAAACACGTCGGCGTGCTGCGGCGGCGTGACGACCGACCAGGCGAGTCCCGAGGCCGGCGTGCCGATGTCGTCGGTGCACACGAGCTGTCCGACGATCGTCTTGTCCATCCGCTGGGAGATCGTCGCGCCGGGCTGGCAGACCGGGATGCCGGCCGCCGTGACGTTGACGATCGTCGAGCCCGCACCGGCCGAGGTCGCGCCCTCGGCGTCGGTCATCGTGTAGTGGATGATGTCCTGGCCCAGGTAGTCGTGTACCGGGCTGTAGTTGAAGCCGAACGGGGCCGGTGAGGCGACGCCGTGGTCCGGCGGAAGCGGGTTGTACAGCGGCACGTGAGCGCCGTCGTTGTCGAGCGCGTCGGGGTCGTAGCAATGACCGACGAGCTGCTTGGAGTGGTTCTTGGCCACCGGGTAGACCTGGGGATCGTCGAGGCAGACCGGCGCCTGGTTGGCGGTCGTGATCCGCATCGTGATGCTCACCGGAACCGAGTTGCCACCGGAGGAGTCGTGCGCGACGAGGGTCAGGACATCGTCACCGGTCGACCCGAACGACGGGGCGTAATGGAAGGTCCCGAACTGGATCTGACCAAGGTCGAGCGTGCCCTTGGTTCCACCGCTGACCGTGTAGCTCAGCTGATCGCCGTCGGGGTCGGTGCAGAACGTGACCGCCGGGTTGAAGATCGAGACGGTGCGATCGCTGGGGAACGGCGCCACCGACTGCAGGAACGGCGTGCAGACCGGTGCGTGGTTGGCCGCCAGCGCAGTGCTCGGCAGGCTGAAGCAGGCCGCGAGAGCGACCAGGAACGGGAGGATGCGAAAAGAGGGACGGGACACCATCGTCGTCCCGCTAGTCGTCCGGGGCTCGGCCTACCTGAGGTACAACCGCGCCATCGTGGACGGATGACCTACGCGATCGTGGTGGCGACCGGCTCAGTCGCGAACGCCGCGGGGCCGAGGATTCGGGCGAGCTCGATGCGCAGCGACGGTGTCGAGGCGACGCGGTAGTCGTCGCCGAGGCGCAGCGACCGCGCACCGGCGGAGGTGGAGACGTCGAGCACGACCTCGCTCTCGCCGGGGAAGTTCTCGAAGACGTGCTTGAGGTCGTCGATGATCGACGCCGCATGGACCGTGGCGTCGAGTCGCACGGTCAGCGGCAGCGGCCCAAGGGCCTCGAGCTCCGACGCCTCGCGCGCGGACTCGCGCGCCGTCTGCACCTCGGCCTCGGTCGGCCGAAACGGCTTTACCTCCTGGGCCACGAGCGACGTCTTGCCCGCCTCCTTGTGATCCACGCGACCGCGGACGAGCACGACCTCGTCCACGCCCAGGGCGCCCTCGTACTCGGCCAGCGCCTTGCCGAAGACGAGGATCTCAACCGATCCCTCGAGATCGTCGAGCGTGGCGAACATCATCGGGTCGCCCTTCTTGGTGCGGATCTTCTTGGCCTGCGTGATGATGCCGCCTGCGGTCACCCAGTCGCCGTCCTTGTAGCCCTCGAGCGCGGCGAGCGGAGCGTCGACCGCCGCGCGCAGCGCCTCGCGCACCTCCTTGAGCGGGTGCGCGGAGATGAACAGGCCGATCGCTTCCTTCTCGACCGCGAGCAATTCGGAGCGGTCGAACTCCTGGTGGGGGATCGGCGGGTGGCTGACGACGAACGCGCTGGTGGCGGGTCCGGCGCTCGGCGCCGGGTCGAGGTCGAAGATCGAGCCCTGGCCGATCTGCGCGTCGAGCTGGGCCTTCTGGCCGGCCCCCTGTGCCTGCTCGAGAACCTGGAGCATGCCCTTACGCGTCGCGCCGGTCGAGCCGAACGCGCCGCACTTGATCAGCGCCTCGATCGCCTTCTTGTTGACCGCCCGCGGGTCGACGCGCGCACAAAAGTCCCATAGCGAGCTGAACGGGCCGCCGCCGTCGCGGGCCTCCTTGATCGCCTCGACCGCCGCGTAGCCGACGCCCTTGACCGCGTCGAGGCCGAAGCGGATGTTGCCCTCGACGACGATGAACTCGTGGTCGGAGAGGTTCACGTCGGGCGGCAGGATCTCGATCCCCATCTCCTCACAGCGCGCAACGAAGAACGGGACCTTGTCCTTGGTCGACATCACCGACGAGATCAGCGCCGCCATGTACTCGGCCGTGTGGTTGGCCTTGAGCCACGCGGTGCGGTACGCGATCAGGGCGTAACAGGCGGCGTGGCTCTTGTTAAACTATAGTCGGCCGATCTTTCATTAGTCAGCCATAGCCACTCGGTGACCGAGTGGCTCGTCCCCGACGCCTCGCAGCCGGCGAAGAACTCGGGCTTGAGCTCGGCCATCGCGGCGCGGTTCTTCTTGCCGATCGCCTTGCGCAGGTCGTCGGCCTTGGCCCCGCTGAAGCCGCCGAGCTCCTTGGCGATCTGCATCGCCTGCTCCTGGTAGAGGATCACGCCCTTCGTCGAGCCGATGATCGACTCCAGGCGCGGATCGGGCACGCGGATCAGGTCGGGATTGCGCTTACCGTTGGCGTAGGTCGGGATCTGATCCATCGCGCCGGGCCGGTACAGCGCGTTGAGCGCGACGAGGTCGTCGAACTCGGTCGGGCGCACCTTCTTGAGCGCCTCACGCATCCCCTCGGACTCGAACTGGAAGACGCCGACCGAGTCGCCGCGGGCCATCATCTCGTAGGTCTTCACGTCGTCGAGCGGCAAGGTCGTCATGTCTGGGCGGGTGCCGCTCGAGCGTTCGATGATGTCCAGCGCGTCCTCGATCACGTCGAGGTTGCGCAGGCCCAGGAAGTCCATCTTCAGCAGGCCGAGCTGCTCGACCGGCTTCATCGAGAACTGCGTGACGGTGCGGTAGACCTTGTCGCCGTTCTCGTCGACCTGGTTGGCGTCGGCGAGCTGCAGCGGGACGATGTCGATCAGCGGGCGATCGGCGATGACGACGGCCGCGGCGTGGATCGACGCATTGCGGACGATTCCCTCGAGACCCTGGGCGACGTCGACGATCTCCTTGGCCACCGGATCGGTGTCGTAGGCCTGGCGCAGCTCCTGGCCTTCCTTCAGGCAGTCCTCGAAGCTCGGCGAGCGGCCCATGATCGGGTCGGGGATCAGCTTGGCCAGGCGGTCGCCGGCGCCGTAATCGTGGCCGAGGACGCGCGCGGCATCGCGCGTGGCCGCGCGCGGGAACATCTTGCCGAAGGTGACGATCTGCGCGACTGACTCGCGGCCGTACTTCTCGGTCACGTAGCGCATCACGCGCTCGCGGCCGCGGACCGAGAAGTCGATGTCGATATCGGGCATCGACACCCGCTCGGGGTTGAGGAAACGCTCGAACAGCAGGTCGTAGGCCAGCGGATCGACGTCGGTGATGCTGAGGCAGTAGGCGACCAGTGAGCCTGCCGCGCTGCCGCGCCCGGGGCCGACGGCGACGCCGTTCTCCTTGGCGTACTTGATGAAGTCCCACACGATCAGGAAGTAGGCGTTGAAGCCCATGCGGTCGATGACGCCGAGCTCCATCTCCATGCGCTCGACGGCCTCGGCCGGCGGCGGGTTCCCGTAGCGATGACTCAGGCCCTCAAGCACGCGCTCGCGCAGGTAGGCGCGCTCGTCGCTGCCGTCGGGCGTCGGGTAGCTCGGGATCAGCATCTTCCCGAGCTCGATCTCGACCTCGCAGCGCTCGGCGATCTCGAGCGTCGTCTCGAGCGCCTCGGGCCACTCGGCGAACGAGGTCGCCATCTCCTCGTTGGAGCGCAGGTAGAACTCGTTCGTGTCGAAGCGCATGCGCTTGACGTCGGAGATCATCGACTTGGTCTGAACGCACAACAGCGCATCGTGGAAGCGGTAGTCCTCGCGACGCAGGTAGTGCACGTCGCCGGTCGCGACGAGCGGGCGGCCGAGCTCGCGGGCGATCCGCACGATGCCCTCGTTGGCCTTGTCCTGATCGGCGATCCCGTTCTTCTGGACCTCGAAGTACACGTTGTCGGCTCCGATCGCGCCCATCAACTCGTCAATATGGGCGCGCGCCTCGCCGGGCTGATCGGTGACGAGGCGCGAGCAGAAGCGCGAGGCCAGGCACCCGGTCAGCGCGATGATCCCCTCGCCGTGCTCGGCGAGCTGGGCGAGGTCGAGCGTCGGCTTGCCGCGCTGGAGGCCCTCGAGGAAGCCGCGCGAGCTGAGGCGCACGAGGTTGCGGTAGCCCTCGTCGCTCGAGGCCAGCAGCGTCAGATGGTTGCGCTCGATGCGCGGGGCTGGGTGGGATTTGTCTCGCTGCTCGGCGTGATCGTCGACGAGGTAGATCTCGCAGCCGACGATCGGCTTGATCCCGTGCTTCTTGGCCGCGCTGTAGAGCTCGACCGCGCCGTTCATCACGCCGTGGTCGGTCAGCCCGAGCGCGGGCTGGTCGAACTCGGCCGCTCGCTTGACGAGGGCTTCGATCTGACAGGCGCCGTCGAGCAGCGAGTACTCGGAATGGACGTGAAGATGTGCGACAGGCGACGAACTCAACGGATCGTCGAGGATAGGCCGCGGCCCGGATGTTCGAGCCTGCTCGTCCCGCTATGTGCGGGCGTCTGTGGTCCGCCGGACGCGATGTGGAACCCGGTCGGCTGACCCCTCGAGGGGTCAGACCCCTTGCTGCGCGCAGACGCAAGAGATCTCAGTCGGAGCCACTCAAGGGGTCTGACCCCTACAGAGCCGACACATCCGCCCACAGCCGAGTGAAGTCCAAGCCGGCGGGCTCGGCGCCGATGCCGCCGACCATCTCGGGCGAGAGCAGCGCGAAGGCCTCACCGCAGCAGGCGACAAGGAACGCCGGCGTCAGCGACTTGACGCGGCCCCAGGTCACGCAGTCGAGCTGTGCTCGCGACAGCCGAACAGCGGGACGTAGTGGCCACCGACGATCGGCGCACCGTTGACGACGTCCCACGCCCCCAAGGAAACCGTCCCCTGATCGGTGTGCGGGCGAGGCTAGATCTTTTGAATAGCCTTGAGCCAGTTTGCCAGCGCGTGTGCCACGTCGGGATCGCCCGCGATGGTCAGGCCCTGAGACGACCCTCCCCCGAGCACGGTCACGAGATCGGCGCGCGACCCGCGCAGCGTCGCCTGGGCGCCGTTGCCGCGAGGAACCGGTCCCGTTCCGGTGCGCAGCACTCCCCCGTCGACCCTTGCGTGCCAGGTCTCCCCTGCCGGCGTGACGAGATCGACGGCCAGCGGTGGCGTGGCGAGACCACCCGGTGTGTGCGCGGCGGCGAGCAGCGCGAGCGCCTGGCCCGGGTCGAGCAGCAACGTGGCGTCGGTGAGGCCTACGGGCTGGCGATTGGCGCGCAGCAGCTTGCGCGCCTGACGCTTGGAGCCGCTGACCCTCGCGCCCGAGCCGAGCCCACCGCGACCACCGCCGGCGAGCACGGCGAGATCCTCGACCGGCCCCGTGACGTGGAAGGCCGCGGCACCGTCGAAGGCACGTCGCGCGTCGCGCACGACATCGACGACGCGGTCGTGAACGGTGATCCGCCACGTCCCGGTCCCGACGACGGTGAGGTCATAGAGGACCGAGCGCCCGCTACGCCCCTGGAGGGCCAGCAGGGCGACGAGGATCTCGGCGGCCGACGCGCCGTCGCGCTGGGCCAAGGCGACGAGCGCCCCGGTCATCCATGGCGAGGCCTTGGCCGGCGCCCAGGGCTGCGGGGTGAACGGCTCCCACTGCGGCTCATCCTCCGCGGCGGCCTCGCCGGCCGGCGGCTCGGCCGCGGCCCGCAACCGCTGCTCGGCGCGGGCCAGCCCGGCGATCACGGCTTCGGCCGCGGCCGGCTCGGCTCCGACCACCGCCGGCTCGGGTGCCGCCGGGGCCGCCTCGGCCTGCGCGGCGAGCTGAGCCTCGAGCCGCGCCCGGCCCTCGTTGTGGACGTCGCGCTCAGCGTCGATCTGCGTCTGAACCTGATCGAGCTCGCGCTGGTATCCCGCGCGGACGTCGCGGGCCGTGGCGATGATCTCGGCGACCAGCGCCGCCATCTCACCCGCCCGCCGGACCTGCCCGTCGGCCTTCTCGCGCAGGCGGCGAATCTCGCCGGTCAGCCGGGCCACCGTCTCCAGCAGATCGGCTTCGCGCGGCGACGGGCCAGTCGGAGCGCCGGGCTGGGCCTCGAAGGCGCTCTGGAGCTGAGCGCGCAACTCGGCGAGCGTCGCCTCGTAGCTCGCGGCCTGTTCGGCAAGCTGGGACCGCACGCCGTCGCCGGCGGCGTCGAGCGCCGAGACCGCGCGCGCACCCTCGGACTGGAGTTGGGCCCGCAGCGTCCCAACCTCCACCGTCGTCGTCTCGAGGTCGCGCCGCAGCCGCACGACCTCCGCGTCGCGCTCGTCCAGCTGCTCGCGGGTCTGGGCCAACCGCTCCTGGGCCTCGGCGCGCAGCAGCTGAGCCTGGTCGAGCCGGACGCGCATCCGTCCCGCCGCCTCGATCACGTCGCGCAGCGCGGCCTGGGCGAGCTCCTGGCGCGCCGCGTCGGTCTCGTGACGCTCGCGCAGGGTCTCGAGGTTGTCGCGGAACGCCGCCACCTGCGCCTCGAACGCCGACTGCAGCGCCTCGCGGCGCTCGAGCTCGCTGCGGACCTCGTCGAGCTCACTGACCAGCGGTGTCAGCCGCGCCTCGTGTTCGGCCGCGGCCGCCTCGGCGCGCGCCCGTGCCGCCTCGTGGCGCTCGATCAGGCCATCGCTGTGGTCGAGGTCGCGGACGCGATGGTGCAGCTCGCGCTGGATCTCGTCGGTGCGCTGATGTGCCTCGCGGACCTCGGAGCGCAGCGCGTCACGCTCGGCGACGGCGTCGCGGCCTGCCTGGGCGAGCTCGTCCTGGATCTCGATGCGCAGCTGGCGCTCGGCGTGCTCACGCTGCTGAGCCACGCGCAGCTCGCGCTGCAGCGCCTCGATGCGCTGGGCGATCTCGTCGCGGCGGTCGCGCGCGATCTCGAGCTCGCCCGACAGCGCGTCGGCGCGCCCCTGGAGGCGATCGTTGAGTCGCTGGGCCTCGATGAGCTCGGCGTTGAGGCGCTCCTCGGACATCTCCGCGCGCTTGGCGCGGCGCTCGGCCAGCATCGAAGGATCGATGACGTTGTCGGCGCGGTCGTCGTCGGCGGGAAACACCAACGGTCAATCTACGAGCGGGCAAGGATCGCCGTCAAGCGCTGCCGGGCGCCGCCCAGGCCCGAACCTCACTCCGTGGTGTCGCCGCGGTGGGCCAATGCGACGATCGCCGCGACAGCGACCGCGCTCACCGCGACGCCCGCGCCGATGCCGATCCGTACCCGGCGCTGGCGAAGACGGGCCTTGGCGTCGCGCGATTTGTAGCCGAGCAGGCGCACCCAGCTCTTCCAGACAAGGAATCCGAGAACCTTGTAGCCCGCGCTGCTGGTCTTGCTCATGGCCGAAAAACTACTCCTGCTGGGACGCGCGCAGCCGGTGGGCCATCCGCGACTGCAACGACCACAGCTCGATGAAGCCGGGCGACGCCTGCTGGCTGAACAGCCCGCCGCTGGCCTCGAACGACGCCAGCGCCGCGTCGTAGACCGCATTGGGCGACTCGCGCGTGACGACGCGCGCGTGGCCCTTGTAGAGCTTGATCCCGATCGTCCCCGTGACCTGCGCGTTGACCGACTCCATGTAGGCATCGAGATCGCCGCGCAGCGGCTCCCACCACAGCCCGGCGTAGACGAGGTAGCCCCACTGGCGATCGAGCTGGGCTTTGAACTGATTCTGGTGGATCGTGCAGACGAGCCGCTCGAGCTCGGCGTGAGCGGGCAGGAGGACGGCGGCGGCCGGGACCTCGTAGATGTCGCGGACCTTCAGGCCGACGATCCGGTCCTCGATGTGGTCGACGATCCCGACGCCGTGGCGGGCGGCGATCGCGGCCGTGCGCTCGATCAGCTCGACCAGCCCGAGGCGCTCGCCGTCGAGCGACACCGGCAGGCCCTGCTCAAAGCCGATCGTCACCGTCTCGGCCTCGTCGGGCGCACGCTCGGGCGGCGTGCAGAGCTGGAACACGTCGTCGTCGGGAGCCTGGTCGAGATGCTCGATCCACTTGCCCTCCGACGAGCGCCCCCAGAGGTTGTCGTCGATCGAGTACGGCGTCGCCTCGGTTCCCTGGGTCGGGTGGGACTTGATCGGGATTCCGTGCTCGTGGGCGTACGCAAGCTCCTCCTCGCGGCCCATCTGCCAGCCGCGAACCGGGGCGATGATCTTCAGCTCCGGCGCCAGCGTCGTCACCGTCGCCTCGATGCGGACCTGGTCGTTGCCCTTGCCGGTGCAGCCGTGGGCGATCGTGTCGCAGTTGTATTTGCGGGCGTACTCGACCGCGAGCTTGGCGATCAGTGGCCGCCCCAGGGCGGTGAACAGCGGGTAGGCGAGGCCGTAGATCGCGTTGGCCTTGATCGCCGGGCCGACGAAGTCGTCGACGAACTCCTCGCGTGCGTCGATGACCTCGGCGGCGATCGCTCCGAGCTGGATCGCCTTGCCCTTGACGACGTCGTAGTCCTCGCCCGGCTGGCCGAGGTTGACGGTCAGGGCGACGACCTCGGCACCGTACTCCTGCTGAATCCAGTGCAGCATCACGCTGGTGTCCAGGCCTCCGGAGTACAGGAGCAAGACGCGGTGGACCTCTTCGGGCTTGGCCAGGTAGGACGCGGCGCCGGCGTCGTGGAGCTGTGTGTGGGCGGGTTCTTCGATCATGTGCGGCTCGCAAGGGTACGGGCGATGCGCGCCAGCGCGTCGTCCGCTTGGCCACGGTCGATGATCAGCGGCGGCAGCAGGCGGATCGTCTCGGGCCCGGTGGCGTTGATGACGAGGCGCTCGTCGTAGAGCGCGCGAGCAACGACGTCAGGGGCCCCGCCGCCCTCGATATCGAAGGCGATCATCAGCCCGCGCCCGCGCACGTCGGTCACGCCGGAAAGCTCGGCCAGCGCGCCCCGTAGGTGGTCGCCGAGGTCGCGAACCCGCTCGAGCACGACCTCGTCGGTCAGCACGTCGAGCGCCGCATGGGCGGCGGCGCAGATGACCGGCCCGCCTGGGAACGTCGATCCGTGGTCGCCCGGCACGAGGACGTTGCGCAGCCGCTCGCCCGTGACCAGCGCGCCGATCGGCAGCCCGCCGCCGAGCGCCTTGGCCGTGGTCAGCGCGTCGGGGATGACACCTGACCACTCGTAGCCCCAGCGCCTGCCGGCGCGTCCGAGACCGCACTGGATCTCGTCGAAGATCAGCGCCGCGCCGTGGCGATCACACGCCTTCCGGGCCGCGATCAACACGTCGTCCGGGATGACATGCACCCCCGTCTCGCCCTGGATCGGCTCGATGATGACCGCCGCCGTGCGGTCGTCGATCGCCTCGCCGATCGCCTCGCTCGTCGCATCGATCGCGCGGAACCCGGGAACGAGCGGCGCGAACGGCGCCTGCTTGGCCTCCTGCGGCGTTGCGCTCAGCGCCCCGTAGGTGCGCCCGTGAAACGCGCGATGGAAGGTGATCACGTCGCCGCCCTGCTTGGCCTTGCGCGCGACCTTGATCGCGGCCTCGATCGCCTCGGCGCCCGAGTTGGTGAAGAACACGCCGCCGCCAAGCGACAGGCCGGCCAGACGGTCGGCGAGCCGGGCCATCGGGTCGGTGTAGTAGAGGTTGCCGACGTGGATCAGCCGCGCGCTCTGCTCGGCGATCGCGGCGACGACCCTCGGGTGGGCATGCCCGACCGAGGTGACGCTGATCCCGCTGAGGAAGTCGAGGTACTCGTGGCCGTCGGAGTCCCACAACCGTGCGCCCTCGCCGCGCACGAACTCGACGTCGTAGCGTGCGTACGTCGACAGCAGGTGCTGGCCATGAAGGCGTTGCACGGTCACCGCGCGGCTCGGATCTTCGTGCCGATGCCGGCGTCGGTGAACAGCTCGAGCAGCAGCGAATGCGGCAGGCGGCCGTCGACGATGTGGGCGAAGGTGACGCCGCCGTAGATCGCGTCGAGGCACGCGGCGAGCTTGGGCCGCATCCCTCCGGCCACCGAGTCCAGTCGCGCTTCGACCTCGTCGGCGTAGGCCTCGGAGACAACGCTGTCGGGGTCGGCGGGATCGGACAGCCAGCCGGGAACGTCGGTCAGGAACATCACCTTGTACGCACCGAGCGCCCGGGCGACCGCGCCGGCCGCGGCGTCGGCGTTGATGTTGTGAGTAACGCCGTCGCGGTCGGCGCCGACCGAGGCGATGACCGGGATGTAATCCTCGGAGATGTGGTCGAGCAGACCGGTGTCGACGCGCTCGATCAGCCCGACGAAGCCGAGGTCGGCGCCGTCGGCGCGGGCCTGGGTGACAACCCGGAACAGCGCGCCGTCATCGCCGCACAGGCCGACCGCCGGCTGGCCGTGGCGATTGATGCGCACGACGATGTCCTTGTTGACCTTGCCGGCGAGAACCATCCGCGCGACCTCGACCGTCTCGGCGTTGGAGACCCGCAGGCCGTCGACGAACTCGACCTCCATACCGAGACGCTCCATGAACGCGGTGATCTCCGGGCCACCGCCGTGGACGACGACCGGGTTCAGCCCGACGTACTTTAGGAGCACGATGTCGCGGGCGAACTCTTCGCGCAGCTCGGGGTCCTCCATCGCCGCGCCGCCGTACTTGATGACCACGGTGCGCCCGTGGAACTCGCGGATGTAGGGCAACGCCTCGAGCAGCGTGCCGACGTCGCCGGGGATGTGCGTCATGTCGTGTACTCCGCGTTGATCCGAATGTATTCGTGGCCGAGATCACTGAACAGGACCTCGGCCTCGTAGCCCTCGCCGGGCAGACCGATGACGAACTCGACCTCGTCGCGCGCCACGCGCGCCTCGAGATCGGAGCGGTCAAAGGCCACCGCGGTCCCGCCGACGCAGACCGCGACACCCTCGATCGAGATGTCGAGCGCGAGTGGCGCGGCGTCGAGGAACGCGCCGCCGATCGCCTGCGCGATCCGGCCCCAGTTCGGATCGCCGCCGTTCAGAGCAGTCTTGACCAGCGGTGAATTGGCGACCGCGTACGCGGCACGCTGCACGACCTCGTCGCTGGGCCCGTAGACGACGACGCGCCCGATCCGCGCCGAGCCCTCGCCGTCGGCGACGATCTCGATCGCGAGTTGGCGCAGCAGCGCGTCGAGCGCCTCGCCGAACATCCGCTCGGCCTCTGACTCCGGCTCCACGGCGACGCCGCTCTCGCCCGAGCACATGAGCACGACCGTGTCGTTGGTCGAGAGCTGGCCGTCGACCGAGATGCGATTGAAGGAGCGCTTGACGCAGACACCGAGCAACAGGTCGGCGGTCTCCTCGCTGAGCCGCGCGTCGGTCTGCACGAAGCACAGCATCGTCGCGAAGTTCGGCTGCATCATTCCCGCGCCCTTGGCCTGCGCGCAGAGGCGCACCGTCCCGCCCGGAAGCTGGACGTCGAGCGTCGCGCGCTTCTCGCCCTTGTCGGTCGTCATGATCGCCGCGGCGAAGTCGGCGTCGCCGTCGGTGCGCAGCGCACTGCTGCACTGCATCAGCCCGCGGACGATCTCGTCGGTCGGAAGCTGAACCCCGATGACGCCGGTCGAGGCCACCGCGACCTGGTCCTCGCCGACGCCGGCCGCCATCGCCGCCGCGCCCTGCATCTTGGCCGCCGCGTCCATGCCCTGGCCGCCGGTCGCCGCGTTGGCGTTGCCCGAGTTGACGGCGACGGCACGCAACGCCTCGAGGCGCGCGCGCTCCTTGGTCACGACGACGGGCGGCGCGAGCACGGCCGAGCGGGTGAACCGCGCCGCGCTCGTCGCGCCCGGCGAGTCGCAGACGAGCAGGCCGACGTCGCGCTCGCCCGATGGCTTGATACCGGCGGCAACCCCGGAGGCACGAAAGCCCCTGGGCAGCCCGGGCTCGGCGCCCGCGCGCACGTGGTCGGGCGCGTCGACCCAGCGTGAACGGAAGAAGCCCATCAGCGAATCCCCTCGGTCTCGTCGTAGCCGAACATCAGGTTCAGACTCTGCAGCGCCTGCGACGACGACCCCTTCCACAGGTTGTCGATCGCGGCGAAGACGATCGCGTGGGCGGTCGCGCCCTCTTGGTGGACGTGGATCCGGCAGAAGTTCGTGTCGCGCACGTCGCGCATGCCCGGCGGGCGATCGACGAGCTCGATGAACGGCTCCTGCTCGTAGGCCTCGCGGATCAGCGGCAGCACGCTGAGCGGCTCGGTCAGCGTCACGTAACAGGTGAGCAGCTCGCCCTGGTCGACGGGCACGAGGTGCGGAACGAAGGTCACGGCGAGGTCCTGCGCGCCGGCCGCCGCGAGCTCTTGGTCGATCTCGGGCACGTGGCGGTGGGTGCCGACGCCGTACGGCGTGACGTTCTCGTCGGCCGAGACGAAATGCGTCTTGGCCGTCGGCGCGCGCCCGGCGCCGGAGATTCCCGTCTTGGCGTCGATGATGACGTCCTTGATGTAGGGCCCGAGCGGCGCGAGCGCGAGGATCGCGGCGGTCGGAAAGCAGCCGGGGCTGGCGACGAGCGTCGCCTGAGCGATCGCGTCGCGGTAGCGCTCGGGCAGCCCGTAGACCGCCTCGGGGATCAGCTGCGGCGCCGGATGAGGCACGTAGTAGCGCTCGTAGACCGCGAGGTCGCGCAGGCGGAAGTCGGCGCTGAGGTCGACGACCTTCATCCCGCGCTCGTGCAGCGCGGCGACGACCGGCGCCGACGCACCGTGGGGCAGCGCGACGATCGCCGCATCAGCCTCGATCGTCGACTCGTCGAGCGCCTCGAGCACGAGCGGCACGCGGTGGTGGGGATAGAGCTCGTCGAGGCGCAGGCCCGCGTCGCTGCGACTGGTCACCGAGACGAGGTGAAAGGACGGGTGGCGCTGGATCAGCGCGGCGGCCAGCGCGCCGGTGTAGCCGCTTGCTCCGACGACGGCGACGTCAGGCACGGCGCTGCGCTCCCAGCTCGGCGACCCGCGCCAGGACCTTCTCGACCTGCGCGTCGATCTCGTCATCGCTCAGCGTGCGGTCGGCGGCGCGGAACTGCAGGTGCAGGGCGATCGAGGAGCGCCCCTCCCCCGCCTGCTCACCGACGTAGACGTCGAAGATCTCAACCGACTCGAGCAGCTTGCCGCCGGCGCTGCGAATCGCCGCGACGAGGTCGGCGGCCGGCGTCTCGGAGCCCAGCGACAGTGACAGGTCGCGCTTGACCGCCGGGAACGCGGGCAGTGCCCGGAATGTGGCGACCTCCGCTGCCGCGGTGGCGATCTTGCCGATGTCGATCGCGAACGCGCCGACCGGCTGCTCGATGTCCCACTCGCGCGCGACGAGCGGGTGGACCATGCCGACGAAGCCGAGGCGCACGTCGCCGGCCATGACCGCGGCGCTCGCCCCCGGATGCAGGAACGGCCACGTGTCAGCAGTCACGCTCCAGTCGACGCGCAGCGCGTCGAGCACCGCCCCGACAACGCCCTTGACGGCGAAGAAGTCGATTTCCGAGCGCCCGGTGAGCAGGCCGGCGAGCGCGTGGTGCTCGTCGGCGAGCACCGGTCCGCCGTCATCGACGGGGCTCGTCGCGTTGCGGTAGACGCCGCCCGACTCGAACAGCGCCAGCTCGCGCTGATCGCGGGCCAGGTTGTACGCGGCGGCGTCGAGCAGCGACCCGAGAATCGTCGGGCGCATGATCGACTGCGTCGCGCTCATCGGGTTCTCGAGCGCGACGACGTCGCGCAGCGGAGAGTCGGCGGGAAGCCGCAGCCGGTCGAGTACCGCCGGCTCGGTGAACGACCAGCCGGCGATCTCGAACAGGCCGCAGCCGACAAGAACGTCCTCGGCGCGACGGCGCACGCGCTGGGCGTGGGTCAGCCCGGCGGCGTTGACGCGCCGGCGCGGTGGCAGGGTCAGCGGCAACTGGTCGACGCCGCCGAGACGCGCGACCTCCTCGATCAGGTCGGCCTCGCGCGTGACGTCGTTGCGCCGCCAGTACGGCACGGTCACATCAAGCCCGTCGTCGCGCGGGTCGGTGTCGAAGCCCAGGGCGTTGAGGAACGCACGCTGGTGCTCGGAGGCGATCGGCGCGCCGAGCAGCGACGCGACGCGGCGCTCGCGCAGGCGGATGACCGCGGCCGGAGGGGTGGGCGGGGACGTGATCGCGATGTCGATCGTCCCGCCGATCGGCGTCGCGCCGCAGAACTCGATCATCAGCGCGCTGGCCAGCGCCTGGGCGTCGAGGCACTGCTCGGGCGCGAGCCCCTTCTCGAAGCGCCCGCTGGCCTCGCTGCGCAGTGCCAGCCGCGTCGAGGTGCGGTTGATGGTCGGCCCGTCCCACGTCGCGACCTCCATCAGGACGCGGGTCGTCGCGTCGGAGACCTCCGAGCGCGCGCCGCCCATGACGCCGGCGATCGACGTCGGCCCGTCGGCGTCGTCGATGACGATGTCGTTCGCGGTCAGCGTCCGCGTCTGGCCGTCGAGCGTCTCGACGTCCTCGGCCTCGTTGGCGCGCCGGACGACCAGCGTTCCGCCGGCGACGCGATCGAGGTCGAACGCGTGCAGCGGCTGGCCCGTCAGCAGCATCACATAGTTCGTGATGTCGACGACGTTGGAGATCGGGCGCTGCCCTGCCGCCATCAGGCGGCCCTTGAGCCAGCGCGGCGACGGACCGATCGTCACATTCTCGAACACCCGCGCGGTGAACCGCGGGCACAGATCCGGGCAGCGGACTTCGATCGAGACGCCGTCGATGCTGTCGCCGGCCGGATGCGGATCGTTGGCCCACGGCGGCGCCGACAGCGGCGTTCTCGTCGCGGCGTGGACCTCGCGAGCGACGCCGTAGACGCCGAGGCAGTCGGGCCGGTTCGGCGTGATCTCGAGCTCGAGCACGACATCGGAGATCGGGATCGCGTCGGCGAGCGGAGAGCCGGGCTCGAGCCCGTCGTCGAGCACCATCGTGCCCGCGTGATCGGTGCCGATCCCGACCTCGTCCTCGGCCAGGATCATCCCGTCGGAGACGACGCCGCGCAGCTTCGTCGCCTTGAGCTTCGTCCCGTCCGGCATCACCGAGCCGGGCCGCGCGACGCCGACGGTCTGGCCGGCGGCGACGTTCGGTGCGCCGCAGACGATCTGTTTGGGCTCACCGTCGCCGATATCCACCATGCAGACCTTGAGGCGATCGGCATCGGGGTGCTGCTCGGCGCTGACGACGATGCCGACGACGAAGTGCTCGAGCGCCGAGACGCCATGCGCGGTCACCCGTTCGACCTCGGTCCCGGTCATCGCCAGCCGCTCGGCGAGCGTCGCGGCGTCGAGATCGGTCGGCGCGTACTCGCGCAGCCAGCTCAGGGGGACCTTCATCCGAACTGCTCCAGGAATCGCAGGTCGTTCTCGTAGAACAGCCGCAGGTCGGGGACGCCGTGCTTGAGCATCGCGACGCGCTCGATGCCGACGCCGAAGGCGAAGCCCTGCACCTTCTCGGGGTCGTATCCGTTGTCGCGCACGAAGCCGAAGACGTTCGGGTCGACCATCCCCGCGCCGAGGATCTCCAGCCACGTCGATCCCTTGCACAGGTTGCAGCGGACGGCTGGGTGGGAGCCAATCACCACGCCGTCGGTGCACTGAAAGCAGCTCACGTCGACCTCGACGCTCGGCTCGGTGAACGGGAAGAAATGCGGGCGCATGCGGATGCCGCGGTCGTCGCCGAACATCGCCCGCGCGAACGCGAGCAGCGTTCCGTGGAGGTCGGCGAGCGTGATGTCCTCGTCGACGAGCAGCCCTTCGACCTGGTGGAACTGCGGCGTGTGGGTCGCGTCGGAGTCGCGGCGGTAGACGCGGCCGGGAATGATCACCGCGACCGGCGGCGGCTGGGTCTCCATGACCCGTGGCTGCATCGGCGAGGTGTGGGTGCGCAGGACGACCTGGTCGTCGCGGCCTTCGACATAGAACGTGTCGGACTTCGCCGTCGAGGGGTGCGTGTCGGGCGTGTTGAGCTTGGTGAAATTGTAGGTGAACGCCTCGACCTCGCTGCCCTCGACGATCTCGAAGCCCAGGCCGATGAAGACGTCCTCAATCTCGCGCCGGGTCGCGGAGAGCAGATGCAAACGCCCGACCCCACGGGGCGGCGAGCCGGGCAGCGTGACGTCGACGCGATCGGTCACCAGCCGCGCGTCGAGCTCGGCGGCTTCGAGCTGGGCCGTGCGCTCGTCGATCAGCGCCTCGAGCGCCTGACGCGCCTGGTTGGCGGCACGCCCGACCGCGCCTCGCTCGTCGGGCGGCAGATCGGCGACGCCCCGCAGCAGGTTCGGCAACTCGGCCTTGCGCCCGAGCCAGTGCACGCGCTGCTCCTCGAGCGCCTGCGCCGTCGTCGCCGCGGCGATCACCTGCTCGGCCTCCGCGCGCAGCGCTGCGATGCGATCGACCGTACTCATTGCGCCGGGACCCTAGTCCACTCGTAGAGCCCGATCGTCGCCGCCATCGCGGCGTTCAGCGACTCCGACTCGATCGCGATGTGCGCGACCCGGTCACAGGCAGCGATCACGTCGTCGGGCAGGCCCTCGCGCTCGGCGCCGACGACCAGGGTTCCGGTCGCCGGTCCGTGGAGCTGTTCGCCGCCGCGGGCGACGAGTGCGACGGTCTCCCCCGGCAGCTCGTCGATCGTCTGCGCGCGGGCGACGGGGACCGAGAACACGGCGCCCATCGACGCGCGGACGGCCTTGGTGCCGAACGGGTCGGCGGTGCCAGGGCCGAGGACAACGCTTCCCGCGCCGAACGCCAATGCGCTGCGCAGGACGGCGCCGACGTTGCCGGGATCGCGGACGCCCCACAGCGCGACGCACAGCGGCCCGGTCGGCGCGCCGAAGCGCTCCTCGTAGACCGCGAGGACGCGGGTGCCCGAGCCGAGCGTCGAGACGCCGTCGAGCAGCGCCGGCTCGACATCGACACCGGCCTCGAGCTTGAGCAGCGGCTCCCAGCCCGCGGCGGCGGCGGCGTTGACGAGGTCCTCGCCCTCGGCGATGAAGCGGCTGTCGCGCCGGCGCGCGAGCCGGCGGATGTCCTTGAGTTGGGTGTTCTGGGCGGAACTGATCATGGAAGTAGAACGGGCGCCTGATGAGGCGCCCGCGAAGGTGTATCGATATCGGTCGGTGCCTGTTTTAGGCAGCAGCGGCCGATATCGCCTCGCGGGCGACCTCGGCAAATCGGCGGAACGTCTCGGCGTCGCGCACGGCGATGTCGGCGAGGACCTTGCGGTCCAGCTCGACTTCGGCGAGCTTGAGCCCATGCATGAACTGGCCGTATGACAGCCCGTTCAAACGCGCAGCAGCATTGATGCGCGTGATCCAAAGACGGCGGAAGTCCCGCTTGCGGTTACGGCGATCGCGGTACGCATAGGAGTCGGCCTTCATGGCCGCTTCCTTGGCCCGCTTGTAGTTCGAGTTCGCCTGGCCCCTGAAGCCCTTGGTCCGCTCGAGTGTCGAGCGACGCTTCTTCTTGGCGTTGACGGAGCGCTTGACCCTGGTCATCCGGTCTTGCCTCCCAGGAGCTTCTTGACGCGCTTGGCGTCGTGCTCGGAGATGGCAGCCGGGACCGAGAGGGCGCGCTTGTACTTCGGCGACTTCTTCTCGAGGATGTGACTCGAGAACGCCTTACGACCGGTGACCTTTCCGGTCCCGGTGATCTTGAAGCGCTTCTTGGCGCCCGAATGGGTCTTCATCTTGGGCATAGCGAGGAGCGCAGTATGCCAGACGCTGCGGGTTGTTGGTTCCTCTTGCGAACCACCGCGTATGACCCGGCGGCTCTAGGTTGCTTCGGCGACGGCGGTGTCGCCGTCGGGGGCCGGCTCGGCCGGGGTGTCGCCGTTCGTGGCCGCTTCGGCCTCAGGCTCGGCGGCGACGTCAGTCGATTCGGGTTCGGGCTCAGCGGCTTCCGGCTCGGCTGTCTCCGGCTCGGCGACGGCCGCGCTGTCGAGCGGCACGTCGGACGCGCGGGACTCGGCTTCGGCCTCGGCATCGGCGGCGGCCTGCTCCTCGCGCGCCTTGGCGGCAGCGATCGCTGCGGCCTGTTCGGCCTCCAGCGTTCCGGCCAGCACGGCCTTCGAGGGACCGAGAAGCATCGTCATGTTGCGACCGTCCTGCAGCGGGCGCTGCTCGACCGTCGCGAGCTCGGCGAGCTCTTCGGCGAGGCGGTCGAGGATCATCACGCCGCGCTCGGGATGGGCGACCTCGCGGCCGCGGAACATGATCGTGACCTTGACCTTGTCCTTGTGGCGAAGGAACCGCTCGACGTGACCCTTCTTGGTGTCGTAGTCGTGCTGGGCGATCTTCGGGCGGAACTTGATCTCGCGGATCGTGATCTGCTGCTGATGCTTGCGCGCGGCCTTCTGCTTCTGGGCCTGCTCGTACTTGTACTTCGAGTAGTCGAGCACGCGGCACACGGGCGGGCGCGCCTCGGGAGCGACCTCGACGAGGTCGAGATCGCGCTCCTGGGCGTAGCGAAGCGCCTCGTTGGTCGGCGTGACGCCAACCTGCTGACCCTGTTCGTCGATGAGCCGGACCTCGGGCACACGAATGCGCTCGTTGATCCGGGTCGTGTCCCGCTCCGGCGGACGCCGGTCAAACCTGCGAGGGACCGGCACTAGCTGTTGGGGCGGCGCGTCAAGAAATACGCGGCGTGATCTGAAGGAAGGTCAACGCATAGAACTATAGCCGCATTGCGCGACCGCAACCAGCGCAGGGTCAATGCTCCTCGGCGAGGCGCGCCACGACCTCCGCCACCGTCGCGCTGCCGATGTCGCCCTCGCGGTGCCGGCGCAGCGATACCGAGCCCGACTCAGCCTCGCGATCGCCGACGATCAGCATGTACGGGATCTTCTGGGTCTCGGCCTCGCGGATCTTGCGACCGATCGATTCGGTGCGCTCGTCGAGCTCGACGCGCACCCCCGCGGCGCGCAGCTCCTCGACGAACGCCCGCGCCGCGTCGGCGTGGCGATCGGCGATCGTCAACGCGATCGCCTGGACCGGCGCCAGCCACACCGGCAGCTCCCCCGCGGTGTGCTCGATCAGGATCCCGATGAAGCGCTCGAACGAGCCGAACATCGCGCGGTGGATCATCACCGGCATGTGCTCGGCGTTGTCGGCGCCCGTGTATACGAGGCCGAAGCGCTCGGGCATGTTGTAGTCGAGCTGGATCGTCCCGAGCTGCCAGCTGCGGCCGAGCGAGTCGGTCACATGGAGGTCGATCTTCGGCGCGTAGAACGCCCCGTCGCCTTCGTTCACCGTGTACTCAAGCCCCGCCGCGTTGAGCGCCTCGGCGAGCATGCCTTCGGTCGTGTCCCAGAAGCTGTCGTCGCCGATGCGATCGTCAGGCCGCGTCGACAGCTCAACGTGGGCATCGAGGTCGAACAGCCTGAAGACGTCGAAGGCGAAGGTCAGCGCATCGGTGACCTCCTGCTGGACCTGGTCCTCGCGGCAGAAGATGTGGCCGTCGTCCTGGATGAAGTGGCGCACGCGCAGCAGGCCGTGCAGCGACCCCGACGGCTCGCGACGGTGCAGCAGCCCCGGCTCGGCACAGCGAAACGGCAGGTCGCGGTAGGACCAGCGCTGCAGCGAGAACAGATGCGCATGGCCCGGGCAGTTCATCGGCTTGATCCCGAACTCGCGGTCCTCGTAGTCGCTGAGAAAGATGTGCTCGCGGTACTTGGGGAAGTGGCCCGAGGTCTCCCACAGGTGTGACTCGTAGATCAGCGGCGTCTTGACCTCGACGTAGCCGCGCTCCTGCTGCATGCGCCGGTTGAGCGCGATCAGCTCGTTGAACAGGACGGTGCCCTTGGGCAGCCAGAACGCCATCCCCGGCGAGACCTCGGAGAACGTGAACAGCCCGAGCTGCGGGCCGAGCTTGCGGTGGTCGCGCTTCTGGGCCTCCTCGATGCGCTCGAGGTGCTCCTCGAGGTCCTTCTTGTCCAGGAACGCGGTGCCGTAGATCCGCGTGAGCATCGTGCGGTCTGAGTCGCCGCGCCAGTAGGCGCCGGCGACCGACTGCAGCTTGAAGACCTTGATCCGCTTGGTGCTCGGAGCATGGGGGCCGCGGCAGAGGTCGGTGAACGGCCCGTTGGTGTAGAGCCCGACCGTCTCCACACCCTCGTTCTTGACCAGGTCCTCGATCAGCTCGACCTTGTAGTGCTGGCCCTCGGCACGGAAGCGGGCCAGCGCCTCGGCGACCGGGACGTCATCGCGCACGAACGGCTCGTCGGCCTTGACGTGCCTGGACATCTCGTCCTCGATCGCGGCGAAGTCCCCGTCGGAGATCGATACGCCGTCGGGGAACTCGAAGTCGTAGTAGAAGCCGTTGTCGATCGCCGGGCCGATCGAGATCTTGACCCCCGGGTAGAGGCTGAGCACGGCCGTCGCGAGCACGTGCGCGGCGTCGTGGCGGATGACGTCGAGCGCCTCGGGGCTGCGCTCGGTGATGATCTCAAGCGGCGAGCCGTCGATCAGCGGACGGGCGAGATCGCGGACCTCGCCGTCCTGCTTGACGGCGAGCGCGGCGCGCGCGAGGCCGGGACCGATCGCAGCGGCCGCGTCGGCGCCGGTCGCGCCGTCGGGGAGGTCGAGCTCGGTGCCATCGGGGAGGGTGACCTGCATCGGGCGCCAAGGGTACTTCGTGGTCGCCGCGTATCCTCGGGCGCCATGGATCCCGCCGTGCTTCGCTCCCAATTCCCGGTCCTCGCCGACCGCGCCTACCTCAACGCCGGAACCTGCGGACCGCTGCCCGCGTCATCGGCCGACGCGGCGCGTGCACTGGGCGATGTCGCCATGGCCAAGGGCCGCACGATGGACTACTTCATGGGCGCGATCGACACCCTCAACGCGTTGCGCGCCGCCTACGCCGGCGTCCTGAACGTGACGCCCGACGACATCGCGGTCACGACCTCGACCTCGGAGGGGATGGTTCGCGTGATCGCCGGGCTCGAGCTGGTGGCGGGCGACGAGATCCTGACCTCGACGACCGAGCATCCCGGCCTGCTGGGTCCGCTCGCCGCCGCCCGCCGGCGCGGCATCCTCGTCCGCGCGGTGCCGCTGGCCGAGATCGCCGACGCGGTCTCACCGCAGACGAGGTTCGTCGCGTGCTCACACGTCGACTGGACCAACGGCTCGGTGGCGCCGGAGGCGCTGGCGCAGCTCGAGGTCCCTGTCCTGCTCGACGGCGCCCAGGGCGCCGGCGCGGTCGCGATCGACGTCGACGCGCTCGGCTGCGCGTTCTACGCCGCCGCCGGTCAGAAGTGGCTGTGCGGGCCGATGGGCACCGGCCTGCTCTACGTGGCTCCGGAGTGGCGCGAACGCCTGGTGTCGTTCGCCCCGACCTATATGAACCTCGAGGACGCCTCGTTGGGCCTCGACGCTCAGCCCAAGACGACGGCTGGCGCCCATGACTCGTTCACGCTGGCCCCGGAGAGCCTCGCCGCCGCGCTGGCGGCCCACGACGTGCTGGCCGAGTTCGGCTGGCCGCAGCTCTACGAGCGCGCGGCGACGCTCGCGGCGCTGCTCGCACAGCGGCTGGCCGAGGCGGGCTACACCGTCGCGCCGCGGGCGCGGACGACGCTCGTGAGCTGGGAGATGGACGACAACGCCGACGTGCCGCCGCGGTTGGCGGAGGCCGGCGTCACCGTGCGCCATCTGCCCGGCACGCCCTACGTGCGGGCGTCGGTCGGGGCCTGGAACGACGAGTCGGACCTCGACCGACTGCTCGCGGCCCTGTAGCGCAAGACAGGAACGCCCCGCCACGCGCCGAATGACCGGCTGTCGTGCTGCACGAGATCGCATTCCTATGGCCCTGGGGTGACAACAACTCCAACCGCTGGACGACCCTGCTGGGCGGCTGGCCGCAGACCCTCGAAGGGATCGGGGCCATCGCCGCCGGCTACGCGCTCGTGCGCAAGCACAACTGCCACGTCAAAGGCTGCCCGCGCCTCGGCCGCCACGCGGTCGACGGGACGAACTACATCGTCTGCCAGCACCACCACCCCAGCGACCATCCGCCGAGCCACCACGACGTGCTCAAGGCTCACGAGCACCACCAGTCCCACCTGGCCGAGCTCGAACACCGCTTCCGCATCCACGACAACGACCCACCGAACCCGGGCCCCGATCCGGCGCCGTCGTAGCGACGACCCGATAGAACGCCGGCTGCGCGCGAGCGTCACCGGGGCGAGCTGGAGATCGCCGGCGGCGTCTTGGGCTAGCGTTGCGGCGAAACTGAGTACCACAACGAAGGATCAGCCCATGAAGCGCCTCGCCATTGCCCTGTCACTCGTCGCCACCCTGGCGCTCTGTGCCGCCGCGCTCGCCGCGGGCGGGCTGAGCGGTTCGTACACGACGAAGATCGGCAGCAAGCCGCTCGGCGGGCAGCTCAAGGGCACGTGGACGATCACGTTCAAGAACGGCAAGTACTCGGTCGCCGAGAACGGCACGACGCTCGTCCACGGCAAGTACACGATCTCCAACGGCAAGATCACCTTCGGCCATGAGACCGGCCAGATCAGCTGCAAGCCGAGCGGGGTCTACTCGTTCAAGCTCACCGGCAAGAAGCTCAAGTTCACGCGCGTGAGCGACTCGTCCTCGAGCTGCGAGGGCCGGGCCGCGGTGCTGGCGGGGAACTTCACGAAGAGCGGCTGAGGGCCGGCCGATGTCGGCCATCCGTCCGTTTTCGCGACATCGGGTAAGGGTGCCGGCGGGCTCGCAACCGAAACGTGCATGAGGCACCGCTTCGGGTGCCACCCCAAACCAGGAGAACGCTCATGCCCCGTTTTGTCCTCGGGCGTACCACCGCAGCGGCGGCGATGCTGACCTGCGGCCTCGTAGCCGCCGCGCAGGCGTGTAAGCCGACCGGTCCGACCTCGGCAAGCCCGCCGCCGACCGTCTGCAACCAGGCCAGCCCCCACTTCCAGGGCGGCACCCTCGACGCCCAGGATCCTCCGGTCCGTCAGCCGGCTGCGCGCTACCACCACCATCTCAAGCCGATGCCCGGCCATGGGCGCGGCCTGCCCGGCGCAGCGTCGCACTCGCCTTCGTTGACCATCTGCGGGCCGGGTTCCGACGACGGCGGTGGCACCACGAGCACGAGCAGTGACGGTGGGATGACCACGCCTACGACCCCGACGATCCCGACCACCCCTACGACTCCGACCGCGCCGACTGACAACGGCGGTCATCACCAGCATGGCGGCACGAGCGGAACGGGCGGCGACACCACCGGCGGCTCGACCGGCACGAGCGGCGGCACCACCGGCGGCGGCACGAGCTGACGTCGACTCGCGGCATGCGCTGCCGGACGAAGCCTGTTTCGTCCGGCAGCGCGACGCCGACGAGACCTGGCCCGCCGCCGGTCGCCTCAGAAAGGCCCTCCAAGTCTCATCGAACGCACCGCATCCTGCTCTCGGCGCTCGCGCTCGTCGCGCTCGCGGCGACGTTAACCGCCGCCGCATTCGCAGCGCCGAAGTCCCCGAACCAAGGCAAGGCCCGGCCTGACACTCACCGACGCCACCATCACGGTCACGATCCCCGACCTGCGGATCAACCTGTCAGCCGGCAAAACGGGTCGATCGACGCCGCACTCCCCAGCGGCAAGCTCAAGCTCGCGACCCTGTCCAACATCACGGTCGATCCGACGACCAACTTCACGAAGAGCAGCTGAGGCTCGGCCGAGGTCAGGGGTAACGAAGTCGCACGTTGATCGCTGAGAACCATGGGCGCGCTAGATTGTCGGCGTCTCGCTCCCTCGGTCTTCTCGCGCCCGCATCACGTGCCGCCTGGCGCACGGGTTGTTGTGCGTGTTCGTTGTCGGGCTTCTCGCTGGTGTTTCAGTCGGCGGCGCGGGCACGGCGCCTCCGAAGCTGCTCTTCGGTCTTGGCCCTGAGGCCGACACCGCGCGCCACAGCGCTCTCGTGCGTGACGGTGCGGTGCGCATGCTGACCAGCTGGTACAACGGCCCCAACGACCTCGCGCGGATGGTCGGTTGGCGTACGACCGTGGTCCGCAGTGCCTACCGGGCCGGGTTCGCGCTTCACCTCGTGGTCTGGACCGGTGACCCCGAGGTGCCGGTGAAGACCTCCCATGGCGCCGCATGCGGCCGCGCGTACCCGCTGTCCGACGGGTTTCTGGACGACATGAGCCGTCTGGCCCGCGCGTTCGCCGGGCACGTCTCCGGGCCGCCGCTCTACGTGACCCTCTTCACCGAATTCCAGACCTACCCGTGCCGTGACAACGCGTGGGGGCCCGACGCCGCGACGCGCAACTACTACCTTGCCCTCAAGGACCGCTACCGGGACACGCTCGAGATCTTCCACCGCAACGCACCTAACGCGCACGTCTCGTTGGGCTGGGGCGGGTGGCAGACGCGGTGGGACGATCGGGGCGCCGGCGGCGGACGCTCCATGTTCCGCCACTTCGCCGATGTCATGCGCGCCTCGGACTTCCAGAGCTTTCAGGCGATGGATTCAGCGAGCAACGTCGGCGACATCACGGCCATGACCCGGAGGCTCGGTGCGTACGGTCCTGTGATGCTCGCCCACTACAAGCCGGACAACGGGTCACAGGTCACGTTCGACGCGGACATGCACACGATCCTGAGCGACGCCTCGTTGGCCCGGCTTCGCCACCTGCGCCTGTTCGCAATCAGCTTTATGGACACCAAGAATCTCGACGGCCAACCCGCGACCCTCTCGTTCGTCGAGCGGGCCGTGTCGCGGTACGGCCGCGATCCGCAGGCCCGCTAGCCCCATTTTCCGCCTCACACCGACACCCAACCGAACGTCTTGGACCTCCTCAAGAGCCAGCCACCTTGGCCACAGCAGCCAGACCATGCCCTCACCAACCGCGGAAAATGGGGCTAGCCGCGTGCCCGCGGGTTGCCGCGGCGCCCCTGTCGCCGGGCCCGCACGCCACCCGGTCGTGGTTGGTGTCGAGATGTAGCTGATCACGTCCGGTCACCCCGATCCCGGCCGGGAACTGCGTGACGAGGTAGGCGCACGTCAGCGGCTCGTTGCCCGGGCTCCGCCTGGGCACGCACTGTCCGCCGGGCGCTCCGTAGCCCACAGCGCAGCCACTGGCCAGGACTCCGGTTGCGTGGGGGTCCGCGAGCACGCGCTTCGCCGACCGGCGCCTGGCTCGACCTCTGATTGCTCGTGCCGGAATGCCGCCCCATCGGCCAGTGCCGTGTGGCGCGCTCGCCGCCGCGACAAGCCTTTGCTGGCGCTGGACGGAGGGATCCTTTCCGGTCCGCGGCGCGCCTCTGGAGTCCTGTACCTGCGATCGCAGAAGGATGCAGTAGTACGCCGACTTCCCGAACTGCCACGCCGCTTGCGCGCCGCCAGTCAGCGATGTCAAGGTGATGACGAGGACGACCACCACGAATGCCCGCCTGGGGATCGGCGATCGGGCGTGTCGTCTCATCGGATCGTCACCCAACCTGACGCCGACGGCACGCCGGTGGAGTCGGTGACGTTGAGCATGTACGGCCCAGGGGGCACCAGGTTCGGGTTCGTCGGGACGGTCACCGTCGCGACGCCGTTGGTGACCGTGATTGGGAGGTCGACGAGACGCATGTTCGAATCCATTTGGTGGGTGACCGACATCGGCCGCATGAGCTGGGCCCAGCGGATGTTGCTCTGACTCTGCACGTTGAAGCTGAACGTTTGTCCGTAGGTGGCCTGAATGGGGACCCCCGAGATCGTCGGTCGCGGCCCCTTGAACAGGTACGGCGGCTCATAGATCGAGATCCGCATCTCGAAGCTGCCGTCGCCGGGGTTGGACCCGAAGACCGCGACCCGGCCGTCGGGAAGGAGGACGGCGGTGGAGTGGTAGTTGCGGCCGATGGGATCCGCGTCCACCGACCTCCATCCGTTGGCCACCGGGTCGTAGATCGCCGCCGTCATGACGTTGGCCGAGTTGTCGCGGTTGAACTTGCCGCCGTTGGTCACCAGCACGGTGCGGTCAGGCAGCGTCGTCGCGTTGCCGTACATCTTCCCGTCGCCGGGCATATCGGGCCCGGGCTGATACGACGGGCTCGGCTGCTTGAGGTCGATGAGGTCGGTCAGACTGATGGCGGGCGTGTTTGTGACGATGTTGCCGCCCCCGGTGATCATCACCCGTTGGTCCTGGGCAGGGGGGAGCAACACCGACGCCGCCTGATCGCGCAGGTCCTTGTCCCGCAGGCCGGGGATGTCGGCGATCGTGGCGTTCCGCCAGTCATAGATCGATGCGCCCGTGCCGGGAAGGCCGTTGCCGAACACGTGAGCGCCGCTGTAGAACAGCCGGCCATCGGCCATCAGGAACATGTGCGGGTACAGCCCCCAGAACGACCATGTCTGCGGGATCTGCCCGGTCGGCAGCCACTCCATCGACGACGCGCTCCACAGCTCCGTGTTCACGGCGCCGGTCGTGTCCTCCTTGAGTCCGCCGACCTCGAGGATGTCGCCGTTGCCGAGCTCGGTCAGTGTCGGGTACCAGTGGCCTTCGTTGGCATCGCCGACCTTTGTGAACGTGTTGGTGTCAGGGTCGAAGATGTACGAGTCCTTGAGCCCGCCGTAGTCGTCGGCGCCCGCGGTCGTCGGGTAGGACTTTGTGCCGCCCTGGATCAACACGCGACCATCGGGAAGCGTGACGTGGCCCGAACAGAACATGTCCTTCGGCACGTCGAGCGTGTTGAAGGTCCCGGCAATCGGGTCCCACACCGCGGCTTTGAACGACCCGGCCGCGAAGTTGGCGACGCTGTTGCCCGATCCCGCGATCAGGAGCACCTTCCCGTTGTTCAGGACCGTCGCGTGGACCGCCCGGACGGGCATCTGGTAATCGAGCACCGACCAGCGCCCGGTGACGTCCGGGCCCGAGGTCGGCGGCGGCGGTGCGCTGCCCATCAGCGTCGTCGAGTAGTCGTCGGTGACGAGCGTGCCGTTGCCCGACAGCGACACCCCCCACGCGATCGCGTCGATCCCGGCTCCGATCGCGGGCGTGTCGACCGTCGCCTGCGTCCACAACGCGGCCGCTGGGAGCGTCTTTAGGTCGGTGTAGTAACTCCATCCCGACGCGGTGTGGGCGAACACCGTGATCGCATTGCCAACCGATGTCGATTTGAACCAGACCGAGAGGTGGTAGATCGATCCGGGCTGGACCGCCGGTGCTGCCGTCTCGGTCGGGAGCAATTTGAAGTCCCCTTGGGTGCGCCCCGCGAGCGTCAGCGAGTAGGCACGGCCACCACCATGTGCCGCCGAGGTAACGCCACCGGTCACGATTCCGTCACCCCAGCCGGCCAGGAACCATCCGGTCGGCGTCGCACCTCCGCCTTCGAGGCCTCCGTTGTAGGTCAGCTCCGAGGCTGGGGGCGGGCTCGCACCCGTTGACGTCAACGAGTAGTCGTCGGTTACCAGGGTGCCGTTGCCGATGATCGAGACGCCGAAGGTGATCTGGTCCGTGCCACTGGGTATGGGTGGGGTGACGGCGCTGGCGGCTGTCCAGCTGCCGGTTGCGGGCAGCGCCTTGATGTCCGTCCAATAGGTCCAGCCGGCCGCGGAATGGCGGAACACGGTGAGCGAGTTGACGGCGGCGGTCGATGTGTAGAACACCGAGAGCGTGTACGTCGAGCCGGGGGTCACCGCCGGGGCGCACGTCGTGTTCTCGGCGATCAGGAGCTTACGATCGCCGCTGGCGTAGTGGGTGACGGTCAGGGACTGCGCCACGCGGCCGGAGTGGGCGGCGGTCGTCAGGTTCCAGATCGGCGTGTTGATTCCCCATCCGGCCCGCGAGAAGCAGTTGGGCTGCCCGGCGGTCACCTGTTCGAGGTCTCCATTCGGCACGGCGGTAGGCGCCGCCGAGGCCGCAGGCGTCAGTACCAACGACAGCACGAGCCCGGCCAGGAGGGCACTGCAGGCGTGGCGCGCGCTCACGGCTCGCGAACCTTCGGCGGGCTTACTGTCTGGGATGGGATGATCCGCCGGATCTGGAAGCGCTCGGTGTCGCTCACGAACGTAGCGACGGGACGGCTGTGTGCGAGGAGGTCGGCGGTGCGCGGGAGATCCCGTGCGTTGCCCTGCATGATGTTCGTGCTGACGATGTAGTCAACGTGCTGGAACGGCACGCGGACGGCGGGATCGAGGTCGAGCTTGTAGAACCAGATCGTGCGCTGGGGTGCGAACCCGCGATCCACGAGATCCTCCCAGATCGTGTCGTCGACCACGATGGTGCTGCGGTGGTCGACGTGTTGATCGAGCCAGTCGACGGCCTGCACGGCGGGTGCGGCATCGTTGCGGCGCATCTGGCTCACGTCGCCGTGCGACCAGGCGGGACCGGCGATGAGGACGAGCCCGGCGCCGACGCCGATCAGAACCGATCGTGCACCGGCCACCCGGAATCGCGCGGGAAGCCGACCGGCCATCGGCACGGTCCCGTGGCGGTAGAGCTCGTCGGCGAGACCAGCCGCGATGAGCGCCGCGAAGGGAAGAAGCCCGATCACGAACATGGCCGGCACGTAGGCGTTGGGCCGCACCGCCATCACGACGGGAACCATCAAAGCCAGGCTGATCGCGCGCAGACGGCCGAGCGCCAGCCCGATGGGCGCGAGCAGGACACCCGCTGACAGCAGCAGCGGATCAGCGTGAAGCCACGTGCTGAGGAGTTGTCGCGTGCCGCTGTGCGAATTGGTCAGGCCGCCGCCACCGGGCCGCGTGAGCTGGAACTGGATCCCGGCAAAGAGGCTCGTGTGATGGGCGCCGGGCAGGAGTTCGCCGCGAAGCGTCGCGAAGAGCGGATAGAAGCTCGAGACCAACGTGAACGCCGCCATGAACATGCCCACCGAGAACCCGCGGTTCGGTCCGTCGCTGCGTTGCCAGACCAAGAGCAGGACCGCCGGGAGCACCAGCACCAGCGTCTCCTTGCTGAGCACCGCGGCGGCGAGACAGACCCCGGCGCCGGCGTACGCCCCAAGCCGCCGGGTCGGCGACAGGGCCAGCATGAAGGTCGCGAGCAGCCAGGTCACGCCGAGGTTGTCGAGCAGCACCATTCGCTGGTAGTGAACGGCGAGCGGTGACAGGAGGCACAGCCCGACCGCGAGTGCCGCGAACCCGCGCCGCATCTCCAGACGACGGGCGATGACGAAGAGTAGGACGGCATCCACGAGCGCAAGCACGAGCATCAGCTCGCGGGCATCGGCGATCGACACGCCGCCCCCGACGAACGGCCGGGTCAACTCCGACCATACCGCGATCGCAAGCCAGCCGAGCGGCGGGTGGTCGTACCAGTACGTGTACGGGGCGAGCTCGCCGAGGTGCGTGACGGCCCACGCCTGAGAGACGTACGTGCCCTCGTCGTCGAAAAACGCCGGCGAGTGCCCCATGTTGATGCCGTGGACCACCGCGACGACGGCAACCAGCGCGCCGACGAGCGCAATGTCGACATAGCGGCCGGCGGCGCGGGCGCGCACGGCGGAGCCGAGCCAGCGCGACGCCCGGCTCGCCGGGGCTCCCCACCCAGGCAGCGACGGGACTCCGGCGGGTCGCGCAATATCGCCGTTGGCGCTGGCGCCCGTGGTTCCCCCCTGCGCGACCGCGAGGGTGAGGAGCCCGCCCGGGCGCTTTGCCTGCAACTGGGCCGGCCGGATCCGCGCGCCGACGTTCCGTCGTGCGGCCAGCCAGGTCGCCACGAGCCACCTAGAGATGGGCGCCAAGGTGTGCCGTCTTTTCCCAGTTGTTGATGCCGCGGAGCTCGCGCCACGCTGCCCGCATCGAAGCCACGCACATCAGCAGCTGATAGGGGATGCTCCCGAGAACCAGACGGGCGTAGTCCAGTGGACGCGCTCGCCGCGAGAACTCCTTCGAGAAGTGTGCGAGCCCGATCAGCTCCGCCACCAGGATCGCCGCCATCGTCGCCAGGGGGACGAAGGACAGGAGCGCCAGCGCGATCGGCAGCTTGACGAGGACCGCCAGCCCGATCGCGAGCGGAATCGCCAGACCCATCAACGCCTGCGTGATCGGGAACGAGAGTGTGTAGAACGCGAGCGCCCGCGAGCCGCCCGAGCGGCTGCGCCAGTCGCCCTTGCGCAGGACCTGCAGGAACCCCTGGTTCCATCGTGTTCGCTGCTTGAGCAGCGCGCCGACCGTCGCCGGAGTCTCCTCCCGCGTGACGAGGTCCGCACTGTAGGCAACCACGGTGTGGGCGCCGGCGGAGCTCAGTCGGGCGCCGAGGTCACAGTCCTCGGCCAGGCAGTCGTTGTCCCAACCCTCGCTGATCGTCAGCCAGCGCCGGCCGACGAAGACGGTGTTGCCGCCCAGCGGGATGAATCCTTCCTTCGCGTGGAAGTGTAGGCGACTCTTGAACCAGAAGTAGTACTCGAGCACGTTGCGCACCGAATACCAGTTCGTCTCGAAGTTCATGAGCGCAACGGCGCCCTGAACGATGTCGGCGCCGGTCTGCTGAAAGCGACGATCGACGTTCAGCAGCAACCGGGGAGCCACCTGGTCCTCGGCGTCGAAGATGCCAACCACATCGCCCGTGCACTCCGGCAGCGCAGTGTTGAGTGCGCGTGGCTTACTCTTGATCGGGCTGCTGTCGACGATGACGCGAAACCGATTGTCGCCGTCGATCCCCTCCCGGGCTGCGCGCTCCGTGCCGGGGTCGTCGTCGCCGACGACGACGAGGACTTCGAAGCGCGGGTGCTGCTGTTCAGCGAGACGTCGCAGGCTCGTCGCAAGGACCTGCTCCTCGTGCCGAGCGGGAACGATGAGCGAGAAGCTGTGCCGCGGCGGTTGGTCGGAGGGGGGGAATTCGGTCTCGGCCATGCTGCCCTCGTCGCGCCATGCGTACAACATCAGCATGAGCGTGCAGACGCCGATCGCCGCGGTCACGACAAACTCCAGGGAGAGCGCGACATAGACCACCGTTGTCGACGACGTGGCCGCAACTGTTGCGCCGGTGAGCGCGGAGACGCTCGCGGTGGTGACGAGCACCGCTCGCGCCAGGCTCGCAGCGCCTCGCGCCATTGTCTTCACACTCCGCCCGACGTTTGTCGGGATTCGGACTGCCTCGCGGACTCTTGCGCGCCCGCGCTCGACGTGGGCGCCCCACCGAAGCCGCGGGACCATGAGCGCCGCCTCGCGAGCGATGGCGGACGACATCTTGGAGCTCCCATGGGTTCGATCCCGGAACGTGATGGGGACCTCGGTCACGGACAACCCCGCCTGGAGAGCGCGCCAGGTGGTCTCGATCTGAAAGCCGTAACCGGTCGCGCTCACGTTGACCAGCGGGATCCGAGCGAGTGCCCCCGGTCCGAAGCACTTGAACCCGCCGGTGAGGTCGCGCTGGTGCACACCGAGGATCCGGCGTGCATACCATGAGCCTCCGCGGCTGAGCGCGCGCCGCCACCACGGCCAGTCGAGAACGCGGCCACCGTGCACCCAGCGCGAGCCCAGCACGACATCGGCGCTCGCGCGCGCCTCCAAAAGCCGGCCGAGGTCGCTGGGATCGTGCGAGAAGTCGCAGTCCATCTGGATGACGGTCTTGATGCTCCGATGCCGCCGCGTCCACGCGAACCCCGCCAGGTATGCGGTCCCGATCCCGTTCTTCTCCTTGCGATGCAGGACGTGGACACGCGTCTCCGCGGCGGCGAGGCGGTCGGCGATGGCGCCGGTTCCGTCGGGGGAGTTGTCGTCGATGATGAGCACGACTCCTCGCTCACCGAGCCGCGTGAGCTCTGTGAGCACAGCGTTCGTGAAGGGCTCGAGGTTCTCTGCCTCGTTGTAGGTCGGAACGCACACGCACAGGGTCGTGCCGCGTGGGAGGCGGGGCAACTAGCTCTGCCCCCGGAACGTCCACGCCCGATTTCCGACAAAGCTCGCGGGGGTCGCGGCCAGAATGCCGAGCAGCTGAGCTGGGATGAACGCGAGCCCGGCACCCAGCGACGTCCGCAGCACTGCGAGGTCGATCCCGAGCGCCACCAGCGATATCGCGAAGAAGCGCGCGCCCTGCGATAGGTATCGCGCGTTGCGGGCTCCGAACGTCCACTCGCGGTTGAGCAGATGGTTGAACGTCACCGCAACCAGAAAACCGGCGACCGCCGCCGTCTCCGGGGCGGCATCGGCTATCGCCAGCAGCCCCTGGCACGCAGAGAGGTTGACGAGCGTCCCGAGCGCGCCGACGATGCAGAATCTGAGCGCCTGACCCATGGTCGAGTCCGACAGACTGGTGGCCGACCACGTGAGCGGTGCCGGGATTCGCAGCACCGTCGCGGAGGAGGAGGACGCCGTTGTCACAGCGTCCGCCCGTCGTCGATGCAGTGTGCGTTTGGTCATCGCTGATCTTCCAATTCGTGGTAGAGAGTCGCCGGTCGGCTGAACGGCCGGTATGGACTCGTGGTCCGTGATCAAGTGGCGTTCATCTCGACCATTTGTCCACCCCCGAGCGATCGATTTTGCGCGCCGTCCGCGCATGTCCGTTCACGAACCGATGCAAAAGCTGATGCGCGCCGGCGGAGCGGCGCGTGCCGTGCCTGCAGGGAGATTCCGCGCCGCGAGGACCGGCCGGAGGGTCCCATCGATGAAGCGACTGAGCGGTCATGGGAACCTCTGCCGGACCAGGCGCCGCAAAGGGTGGCGACCTGCAGCGATGCGGGTACTCTCGAGCCGGACGAGACCGATGCGACCCGCCGGCCGATGATCCGTGCGCATATTGATGCCCGGATTTGATGCCCTCAACGCAGAAAACCCCGCGTTAGCAGGGTCTTCCGAGTGGGCGATACTGGGCTCGAACCAGTGACCTCCGCCTTGTCGAGGCGGCGCTCTCCCAGCTGAGCTAATCGCCCTGGGAACCGATCGAAGGCTAGCGGATGACCGCGCGACCTTGCGCGCCCCGGATGGAAGTTGCTAGCGCAAGCATTCTTTGCTATCCTTGCGCTAGCAAGCATCTCGCCCAATCGAAAGGCCCCAAATGTCCGCCACCACCCAGACCCTCGTCCCCGCCGGCACGTGGACCGCTGACGCGACTCACACCAGCGTCAACTTCTCCGTCAAGCACCTCGGCATCTCCAACGTGCATGGCTCGTTCGGCGAGTTCGAGGGGTCACTCGTCGTCGACGGCGACGACCTCTCCACCGCGAAGATCACCGGCACGGTTAAGACCGCTTCGGTCAACACCGCCGAGGCCGCCCGCGACGAGCATCTGCGCTCCGCTGACTTCTTCGACGCCGCGCAATACCCCGAGATCACGTTTAAGTCGACCAAGATCGAGGCCAACGGCGACGACGAGATCTCCGTTACCGGCAACCTGACGATCCACGGCGTGACCAACGAGATCACGCTCAAGGGCGAGGTCACCGGCACCGAGTCCGACCCGTGGGGCAACGAGCGCGTTGGCCTCGAGATCACAGGCGCGCTGAGCCGCTCCGACTACGAGATGAAGTTCAACCAGGCGCTGGGCAGCGGCAACCTGCTCGTCGGCGACAAGGTCAAGCTGAGCCTCGACATCTCGGCCGTCAAGCAGGCATAGGCTGACGAGATGTCCACCGCCGACACCCAGACTGCCCAGCCCTCCCTCGCGCCTGTGCTCCCCGGCACGACGCGGCTGGGCCCCGTGGAACTGATCGTCACCGACCTCGATCGTTCGGTGGCCTTCTACCAGGACGTGATCGGGCTGCGTCCTCATCGCCTGGACCCCGCGGCGGCGGCTCTGGGTGTCGGCGGCGAGGACATCCTCGTCCTGACCGAGAACTCGCTCGCGCGACCGCCCGGCCGCCACGCCGGGCTCTACCACGTCGCGATCCTCTACCCCACGCGGCTCGAGCTCGCGCGCGCCGCGTTGCGGATCTCCTCAACCCGCACGCCGATCCAGGGCGCGTCGGATCACCAGACCCACGAGGCGATCTACCTCGCCGACCCCGACGGCAACGGCCTCGAGCTCGCCGCAGATCGCCCGCGCGAGCAGTGGCCGCGCGACAACGGGTACGCCTCCGGCCCGGCGCCGCTGGACACCGACAGCCTGTTCGCGCTCGTCGCCGGCCAGGAGCCGCAGCGCTCCGCCGCGGAGGGCACGACAGTCGGCCACCTGCATCTGCACGTCAACGACCTCCAGGACGCGCTCGCGTTCTACCGCGACGTGATCGGCTTCGAGGTCCAGGCGATGCTGCCGAGCGCCGGCTTCGTCTCGGCGGGCGGTTACCACCATCACGTCGCCTTCAACGTCTGGCGCGGCGAGGGCATCCCGGCCGTCGACCACGAGGCCGTCGGCATGGATCACTTCACTCTCGTCCTCCCGGACGCCGCCGCGATCGCCATCGTCGGCGCGCGGATCGCCGCCGCCGGTGCGCAACACGAGGTTGCTAACGACGGCACGATCACGGTCTACGATCCCGCGGGCAACGCGCTGCGGATCGTCATGGAGGCGCTCGACGCGCTCGTCGCCGCCGGCGACTAGGACGCGACCGGTTCGGCGCCGTCGAGCGCCTCAGTGCACCGCGACGCGGCGCCGGGGGCGAAGCGGGCGAAGATCGTCGCGAGAGTGGCGATCTCGTCAGGCGTGAGCTGGTCGAAGAAGCGGTCGCGGACGCCGGCGAAGTGCGTGGCCTGGGCGTCGCGCACGAGCGTCAGGCCGTCGTCAGTCAGCTGCGCGTTGACCGCGCGGCCGTCGGACGGACACGCGGCGCGCACGACAAGCCCGCGACCCTCGAGCGCGTCGACGAGCCGCGAGACGCGGCTCAGGCTCAGCCCGGCCTGCTCGGCCAGCGACGACAGGCGCAGCCGACGGTCGTCGGCGGCGGCGAGGCGGCCGAGCAGCTCGAGCGTGCTGAGACCGAGGCCGTGCTTGGCCTCAAGCTCGGAGTCGAGCTGGCGGGTCAGGTTGCGCTGCGTCTGGATCAGGCCGATCCATGCATCGGCGTGCGTGTCCGACCAGCGGCTCAGACCGTCATCACCCACGACGTACGCACACGATTCAGCGGGATGAGGGGTCGTCTTTGCCATTTATTGCTCTAGCAAGGATATCGGATCGAGGTCATTTGACCAACACGAAAAGGCGCGGACCGGAGTCGAACCGGTGTGGACGGCTTTGCAGGCCGCTGCCTAACCACTCGGCCACCGCGCCGGGACAGCGCCACAGGGTAGTTGCTGGCCCCCCGGGACCGCGAATCAGAGCCCGGGATCGAAGGTGTACGAGGGCGGCGGAACCTGCTTGCCCGACTCGATCGTGATCAGCTCGTGCGATACCAGCTTGATGTCGCGCGGGTTGCCGGTGTAGGCCTTCTTGCCGACGAAGACGTGCAGCGGGCCCTTGAGGTTCGTCGCCTGGTTCGTGTTCAGCGGCTGGCCCCAGACGTCGAAGAACTGCCCGAGCGTGAAGACCCGCTTGGAAGGCGCCTCGATGTGCATCACGCCGGTCGTGTCGTGCGTGTGCAGGAAGTAGAAGCACTCGCCGTTGCCGACGATCCCGATCAGTGCCGGGAGCGCCTCGGCCGTGCCGTTGTTGATCAGCGTGAGGTGCGCGTGCACGTGGTAGTTGAGCTGCTCGGTGCGGTTGCACGGGATCCCGTCGATGGTCTGACCGTGACCGCCGGCGACGGTCGCGGTCGTCGTCGACGTCGAGTCCGTTGTGTTACCCGACGAGCCGCATCCGGCGATCACGAGCGCGAGAACGCCGACAAGGATGAGGGCGCTGAGGCCGTGGCATCGCGTGAGTCGGGACATGGTCGAGGAGGCTAGATCATGCCCCGGACCGCGTGCGCAGGGTCGCCTTGGTTGCTGCGATCGCGAGATCCCGCGCGATGTCGTCGCGGCCCGTGACGAGAATCGTCACCAGGACCGTGCCGTCGCTGGCGAGCATCCGCCCGTCGCCGGGGATCCAGTCGGCGCCCAGCGCGACGCCGGTCAGCATCCGGGGTGCCTTGGACGGCGTCGTCGACCACAGCGAGTTCTGATCGGTCTCGACGACGGCGCGGTTGAAGCGCTCGAAGCCCTGGGGGTTGGTGTCGAGCGAGACCGTGACGGTGGCGTTCGGCCGGCCGGATGCGGTGAGGCGATAGGTGCAGCCGGTGAGGTTGAACTGCGGCGGCGTCGGCTTCGCTGTGACGGCAACGTGGCCGGTGGCTCGCAGCGCGTTGGCGACGGCGGGGCGACAGCCGGGCGCCTTCTTGGCCGGGGGTGTTGGGCGGTCGCTGCCGCAGGCGCCCACCGCAAGAGCCGCGGCGCTGAGTGTCGCGATGCCGAGCATCCACCTGCGGACCACCCCTGGACCGTGACAGCCGGTCCTCGCGCGTGCAACCCGGCGGCCCGCGGGACGTGAAGTGATTGCTAGTCTGCCGAGCGTGCGCGGCTGTAGCTCAGTTGGCTAGAGCGTCTGCTTGCCATGCAGAAGGTCGAGGGTTCGAGTCCCTTCAGCCGCTTCGACGAAAAGCCCCGCAAACGCGGGGCTTCGTCTTTTTGCGGCGGTCGTCGGAGCGGCCCGTGTCCCGAAACGGTGTCCCGAAGCCCGGTCGGGCTTTCATGGCCTAGCATCACTCGGCGATGTCATTCCAGTTCTCGCTCATCCGTTTCGTTCCGGACCCGGCTCGCGGTGAGTTCGTGAACATCGGCGCGGTCGCGGGCAGCGACGAGGCCGGTGAGTGGGGGCTGCGCCTCGTGTCCGACCTGCGCCGGGCGCAGGCGCTCGATGAGCGTGGAGTCCTCTCGGATGCTGTCGCGTACGCGACCGACTTGGCGGGCGCGGAGCCGATCTCCTCGGCGGTGCTCCAGCGCCGTTCGGTCGAGATGCAGAACGTCGTCCAGCTCTCCGCGCCCGCGCCTGTGGCCGGATGCAGCGTTGAGGCGGTCCTCAATCTCGTTTTCGATCAGCTCGTAGCGCCCCAACCCACAACGGAGGCTGAGTCTTGACGCTCTGGAACTTCTACCTGCCCGACAGCGACCGCACTGCGGGCTGGACCAATCACGGCTATGTGCTCCAGCATGTCGTTGCAGGCGAGGGAGAGACGCCCGCGCAAGCCTGGGCGACGATCGTCGCCAACGACGAGCTGCCCGAGGACTACCAGCCGGAAGGCGAAACCCTCGTCGCGATCAACAGCTCACACGAGACCGCCGTCCAGACCTGAGACGTCAGCTGTCGCTCTGTTGGCTGAAGCGACAGCCGCGAGCTACTCGTACGGACCCAGGAAACGTTCGCCGTTGAAGTGAACGAGATGCGTGGGGTCCTCCGCGCACCAGACCTCGGTCCCCCACGAGATGTCGGTGAGGAACTTCCGCATCACCTCGCGTGATGGGAAGCACGAGACGTAGACGAGCCCGGCGGTACTCGGCCCGAAGAGCTTCGCGAGTTCGCCGTGCCGCTTCGCGTCGACCGGGCCGTGCGACGACGCAGCCTCCATCAGAACGAGCCAGTTGCGGTCTGCCATGTAGACCACGAGGTCAGGCAGCTTGCCGTGCTTGTCGAGCCTCACGCCCAGTTCGGCGAACGCATCCTCATCGAAGATCGGATCGTCCCTCCCGGCGTCGCCGACATACAGCACGCGTCCGCCAGGAGTGAACGTTGCGCAGAACTCCTCGACCATCGCTTTGATAAGGACGTTCTGGCCGCCGGCAGTCAGCGAGAGCTTCGTGCCGTCGGCGAGCGTCACGGCGATGAGCGCGCGATCCCGCGCCATCGCGTACTGCTGGCGCTGGGTCGGGGCTACGCGGTTGTAGGCCGCGACTCGTTCGTCGAAGCCGGCCTGCCCGTACGTGCGCATGAGTTCAAGCGCCTCGGGTGCGAGTTGGTAGACGGTCTGACCTGAGTTGACCGGGCGGGCCGGGTCGTCGGGATTGCGCAGGACGAGACCCGCGTCGACGAACTGGTGCAACGTCTGGCGCCGGATTGTCTCGCGGCTATTGGGCGCGTAGTCCGTTCGGTACTCCGTCCGCATGAAGTCCATGATCGCGAGCACTCCGAGCAACGGCGCGGTCGCATCGCTCCAGCTCTGACTCGCGGTGAGGTTGCCGAGCGCCAGCAGGGTCATCCCGGAGCGCGCGTTGGTTTGCTTCGCGTCGAACTCCAGCAATGCGAGGAGCTTCTGCGCTTGCTTGAGGCGAGCCAGCTGCGTGCGGGTCATGCAGCCTGGAGCTCGACGCTGGGTTCCGAAACAGCGGGCACGTATTCGGCGACGATCGCATCAAGCTCCTCCTGCTCCGGCCAAGCCTCGATGGCCAACGCGTTTCCGAGACTCGCGAGATCCGTCGCCCTCGGGTATCGCAGCTGGCGCAGATCCGTGGCGTTGATCTGGGTGTGACCTGAGAACGAGCGCACGTAGTCGTCGACCAGCGTGCAGTTCAGATAGGCCGACAGCCCCAACGCAAGGGACGACGGGAGTCCCCGTCCGCCGCGGTGGTAGACGTTCAGATGGTTCTCGTACGCGACTGCATCGCCCGGCAGATCCTCGGGCGCCGCCACGGCCGCGGCGACCCGTCGGCGCTCCTCCTTGGCCGAGAACCGCTTGACCAGGACATAGGTCTCGTTCGGCAACAGCAGCGCCTCCGTCGCCTCGCAGCGGTGCAGCGCGTTCGGCTTCTTGCTCCCCGGTGTCGGCCACACGACACGCCCATCCTTGAGATGGCCGGGATAGACGAGCGGGACCGTGTCGCCTGCGGCGTCCTGGCGCAGGCTTTCGCGGGCCCGGAAATCGACGACCCGCCCAGTGCTGACCGCAACGTCGAGGTCTGCCAGCGTCGCCGGTAGCGCGCTCATCCGCTCGGCGACGCGCGTCGCGCGTTCGTCGACCGGAATGCGGACGAACATGTGCAGATCGCCCGGGCGCAGCACGTCCTCGATCGGAACCTGCCGTTCGACCCGCGGGTCATCCCCGCCAGCGCTCGTCGACAGCGTCAGGTTCGCCGCCTGAGGCTCGCGCACGCCGTGCAGGACCACGTTCTCCTGGAGGACCTCGGCGTCGGCAAAGACCTTGCCGCGGTTCTCGTAGACGTGGAGAAAGTCCAACGAGACGCGGTCCAGGAGAAAGCGCCGGAATGGCTCGTGGTACGGACCGTTGGCCCAGGACCGCGGAACGATCACGGACATCTGCCCGCCGTCGACCAAGAGGTCGGCCGCCAGGCCGGTGAAGATCGTGTAGAGGTTGCTCGCTCGCAGGCCGCGCGCTTCAGCAGCGACTCGCTCCGGCGCGTTCGTATTGACCTTCTTGTACGGCGGGTTCGCGATCGCTGCGTCGAACTGCTGCGGTTGCTCGAACAGCCAGCCCGTCGCGTACTCGACAAAGCTCGAATGACGAACGTCGAAGTCCACCGATACCCCGTGCTCTGCGGCGACCGCGACACATTCCTCGAGAGTGGCGCTGAGATGCGGGATCAGCGGCGCGTCGATCTCGAACGCGGTGACGTGGAGGTGGACGGCCGGGCATTCCTCAATGACTCGGGCGACAACAGCCGCCGAGAGAGAGCCGACACCGGCGCCCGGATCCAACAGATGGAAGTCGCCCTGGTCCGGGAGATCCAGGAGCCCGGCAAGGAAGTCGGCCGCAGCGCTGGGGGTAAAGAACTGACCGAACGCCGCGCGGTGCTTCGCGGACAGCTCGGTCGACACCGCCTGACGGCGCTGCTCGACATCTCCAAGGAGTTCTGCTGCGGTCAGGTGCACGGAGGCAGCTTTGCACTCCGCCCGGAAAGTACGGATCGGCCGCGCTACGAGGCCGCCTGTCCTTCGGCCGTCGCGATGGCTCCGGGAGCTCGGGGCAACTGTGGAGATCACCGCTGCTCGGTGACCCAGCGCTCGAGGTCGGCCCGCACGAAGCGAATGTGCCGGCCGACGTGGATGCACGGGAGCTGCCCGGCGCGCGCGGCGCCGTAGATCCACGACGTCCGTACCGACAGCAGCAGTGCGGCATCAGAAGCCTTTAGCAACGGCTCCCCGAGCGAAGTCCTCGACTCGACTGCCAACCGCATCTGACGCATCTCAGCCATCTCACGAGAGATGTCGCACGAGACTGACGATCACCCCCAACGAATTGTGCAAGCGCTCAGCTCTAACGTCCCGCGACAGGACCACCCGCCAACCAGGGTCACACAGATGCATTTGAATGCGACATGTAGCATCGTAACGTCATGCCGAGCAGCCAACAGGTCGCCCGCGTCGCCGTCGACGACGACACTTGGGCCACGTTCCGCCACGCCGCCCTTGTCCGGGGCATCTCGGTGTCTGCGTATCTCGCCAAGCTCGTCGAGGCCGAGCTGAAGCGCCGCGGCGCGACGCCGCTCGCCAAGACCAACGTGCAAGACCCGCCACCCGACATCGCCATCGACGCCCTCGCGACCGTTCGGGCCTCGATTGACGAGCTCGACGACATCGCCGGACGACTCGCCCGGATGGCGGTTGGCAGCGGCGCGACTTGGGACGAAGTCGGCGACACGCTGCGCACGACACCCGACGCGGCGCGCTCGGCGTACGGACTTGTACCCCGCACGCGAAACCACGTCTGACCGCTCGACCACGGGAGGAGCGTGTCCGCACGACCTCGGCGACTTGGTCCACCGATCCGCGGCGGCAGCACATATGCTGCGCCGAGTTATGCGCTTGGAGTCCTTCTCCGTTCAGAAGTTCCGAAGTATCATCAAGGCGGAGAAGCTTGCGGTTGGCGACTTGACCGTGCTGGTCGGCCCCAACAACGAAGGCAAGTCGAACATCCTGCAGGCCCTCGTGATGGGGATGGAGGAACTCTCGTCGCCGGTGTCCTCGGCAACCCGCGGGGTACGCCGCGGCCGGCTTGCCAGTGGTTATGACTGGGCACGCGACTTTCCGCATTCGCTTCAGACCGACGAGGCGAACGGCAAGTCCATTCTGGACTTTGACTTCTCGCTGACAGATGAGGAAATCGGCGAGTTTCAGACCGCGGTCGGCAGCCGCCTCAACGGAATCCTGCCGATTCGTGTCCAGTTCGGCGGGACGCGCCCGTCGTTCCTGGTGCGCAAGCAGCGCCACTCCGCTGCCCTCTCGGCGAAGCGACAGGAGATCGCGGAGTTCGTCGCGGAACGCGTTCAGGTGCAGTACATCCCAGCCGTGCGGACGGCTGACGTGACGGCGTCGATCGTAAAGACGATGGTGCGCCGCGAGCTTGCCTCGGTGGAACGCGAGCCCGAGTTTCAAGCTGCGCTGAAGCGCGTTCGAGCGATCCAACAGCCGGTTCTCGACCGCATCTCTGCCGCGCTCTCTACACGGATGCAGGAACTCCTTCCGGAAGTATCCACCGTCGACATCCAGCTGGACGATCGACAGGCGCTGAGCGATGTTCGCGTGATCGTCGATGACGGCACGCCCACCGAACTGGATTTCAAGGGCGATGGAGTGCAGAGCCTCGCTGCGCTCTCGGTTATCCAGCACTACGCGAGCGAGACGGCACGGGCAAAGGAATTCATCTTGGCGGTCGAGGAGCCCGAGGCGCATCTCCACCCCAAGGCGATCCATGCGCTACGCGCCGTTCTGCGGGAAACCGCAGCCAGACAGCAGGTGGTGTTGACGACGCATTCGCCGCTGTTCGTGAATCGACTCCACGTGCATAGCAACGTCATCGTCGAACGCACACGAGCTCGGCCAGCGCAATCCGTGCAAGAACTCCGTGCCGTTCTTGGGGTGCGAACGTCAGACAACCTGGAGCACGCGGAGGTCATCTTGGTTGTCGAAGGTCCGGAGGATGCCCGCGCCATCAGTGCGTTGCTTTCGGATCGCTCCACCTCCCTTAGTACCGGCTTGTCCGAGGGAACGCTGACGCTTTGGCCGCTTCACGGGGGTGGCAATCTGAACTATGTGCTCACACAGCTACGTGATTCGCTCGCCGCGGTCCATGCATTTTTGGACGGAGACAAAGCAGGCGAGACTGCCGCGCTCGCCGCCGAACAGGAAGGCCTACTGGATCCTCCCGACCGCACGATGGTGAACCTGCCGGGTGGAACCGAAGCGGAGTTCGAAGACCTCGTGGCCCCCGAGGCATACGAGTCCGTCTTCCTCGAACGCTTCGGCATAAGGGTCGCCCATCCCTGGATCAACAAGCTGGGCAAGGGCAAGTGGTCAAGTCGCCTGCCCGCGATCGTCAAGGCTTCTGGTCAAGTCTGGGACCCGACTCGGCAAGGTGCTTACAAAGCCGCTGTTTCCGAAGCGGTGTCGGCCTCGCCGAAATCGGCCCTCAAGCCGGAAGCCGAGCCGATCCTGGCCGCTCTCGTCGACTCGCTGGAGCGGAAGCTTGCAGCGCGGGATGGCTAGCGCGGCATCTCGACGGGCATGAGCTCCGCTGTGCTTGGCGCATCGCCAACATCTCCGACGCCGTCTGTGTCACAACGAAACTCATTCAGAAGCTAGGTCGTGGTGGCCCGTCTCTCCGACCTCCTTCCCTGGGTTGAGGTCCTGACGGGGCTACCTCCGGATCGGGTCCTCGACAGCATCGAGGTCATCCGGAGCTGGGAGCTCAAGCAACTCGAGAGCCGGCTCGAGCCCCGCGACGTGGATTCAGCCGTACGAGCCGTGCTGCTTGCTGAGAGCGTCGCCCGCCTCGAAGCCCACGGGGTTCCTAGGACCAAGCTGCTGTCCAAATTGCGTGATATCGGGCAGTTCGCGGCGACCTGGGCGGAGTTGCGATGCGCATCTCTCCTCGTGGATACCGCCGACGATGATGCCACCGCTGAGATGGAGCCCGGGAAGGCGCGTGGCGCGCAACCCGATCTCCGGCTCGTTTTGCCCGGCAGTGCTCGACAGGAGAGCATTGAAATCAAGGCGGTCGGACTATCCGACGATGAAGTCGCGTTCTGCCGACGCGTGGCACCGGCGCTTGAACGCATGATTCCCCGTCACGGCATGGTCACGCTGCACTCGTCGCTCGATTCTCCGACGCCGCGATGGTCGGCTGCGAACGCCGCCGCCACCCGTCAGCAGGCTGCCCGTGCTGCCGCGCGAACGCCCCGTTACCCCGCCGGCCTGTCTGCGGCGACGATCGTGGCGCACGACACCGAAGCCAGCTACATCAGGCGCGTGGCTGCACGCCTCGTTCAGGCCATCCGCCAGCTCCCGAGTGAGGACGAGTGCTGGGTCGGCGTCTTCTGGAGCAACGGGGCCGCCATCGACGACGTTGCCACCGCGATCGACTGGAGCACGATGCCGGCCCACATCGTCGGTGTCGTGTTCGTCGGCTCCCTTGTGATCTTCCCGCACCGCGAGATCAACAACTTCCGGGTCGTGGTTCAGCGGGGCTACGACCCACGAAGCGACTCTACGCAGTTCGAGTCAACCCTCGACGACGCCTTCGCTGAAGCGATCTTCGAGCGGACTGAGACATCTTCTGGTGTCCGCGCGATCCTCGTTCGAGGCATGATCCGGGGTAGGCCGCGCGTCCTGTTGCGCCGGGACGGCTCGGAACGCATCGCCCCCTTCAACCTCCTGCTCGACAGAGACCCTGCGCCACTACGGCGCTCGCGCATCCGCCAACTCAACGGCGACTGACACCAACATCGGCCGCGGAGCCGCGTCGTCTCGCCTGCATCGGGGCTTCGGGCGCGTCATGTTGCTGTGGCGAACAGGGTCTCGGGTCTCGCGGCGGCCGAGGCGCGGAACGCGCCCGCCAACAACTCCGCCTCGGCCTCCTGGCTCTTGTAGTGCAGATACCGCATCGTCGTCCGCGAATCCGCGTGGCCCATCCACGCCTGCACCTGCACGATGCTCGCGCGGTTGATCGCGAGTGACCCGAAGGTGTGACGCAGATCGTGGAAGCGCAGCGGGCGAAGCCCGGCGGCGTCACGGGCCAGGACGAACCGCCGGCGCAGCGCCGACCCGTCGAGGTGTCCTCCACCGTCGCCGGGGAACACCGGATCGTCGCGGCTAGCCAGATACCCGCGCTGCCCGAGCCGCGCGAGGACTTGTGCCAGCTCGGCGACCATGGGAACGGCCCGTCCACGGCCTCCTTTCGTCGACGTGACCTCGCCGTGTCCATAGCTGCCCTCCACCCGGATCGACCGCTTGACGAAGTCGACGTTGTGCCAGCGCAGCGCGACCAGCTCGCCGCGGCGTAGCCCGGCGAAGGCGGCACACAGGAACAGCGCCGAGTCCTGCTCTGAGGAAGCGAAGCGGGCGAGTGCGTAGACCTCCTCGGGCGAGTAGAAGTCGAAGCGCGTCGGGTCGTACGGGATCTTGATCTTCTCGACGTCGTCGAGCGCGTTACCGGGCAGCGAGTGCAGCCGGCGCGCCCGCTCGAAGATGCTGTGCAGCAGCGCGAGCAGCTTCGCGCACTGGCGGCGCTGTCCGCGCTCGCGCAGCCAGCGCTGCTTCCAGCGCTCGATCCGCGCCGTCGTGATCTGCTCGATGCGCAGCGCGCCGAACGCCGGGATCAGGTGGCGCTCCAGGCACGAGCGCCGGTCGACGATCGTCGACGGCTTCCAGCCGCGCTGGTAGGTCCCCCACTCCAGCCACTCGCGCGCCGCCTGCTCGAACGTGATCCCGGTCCGCACGAGGTCGAGCGCGCCGCGGCGCGCGTCGGTCAGCAGCGCCTGCAGCGCGTCGTTGGCCGTGCGCTTGTTGAAGAAGCCGGGCGGCGGCGAGCCCTTCCCGACCCACTCCGGCCCGAGCAGCCGGTGGTACTGGCGCTCGATCCCGTTCTGGTCCGGAGCGCGGTACTTGACGAGCCAGACCGGCCCGCGCCGGCGCGTCACGCGGGTGGCGTGACCGCTGACCGGGGGGACGTGTCCAGGCTCCACGATTTCGAGCGTACACCCGCCGGGCCCGAAAACCATGTCCCGAACGGTGTCCCGAAATCAGCTGACCGTACTTGACCGTACTGGACCCAACATGCCGATTTGCAGGGACTTTCAGACAGCCGAATCTCGCCTGGGCCGATTGCCATGCAGAAGGTCGAGGGTTCGAGTCCCTTCAGCCGCTTTGAGAGAGCCCCGCTCTCCGGCATCGCCCGCCGACGACGGCAACCCCGGAGAACGCCGGAGAGCCGCAACGCCGCTGTCCACTCGCGCACTGCGGCGACAGGCGAGCCGGCAGATCAGAGCACTCGATCCTGCTCCTGCGCCTGATTGCCACCCGTCGCGCGAGCGCGCGAGATGCGCCTGCGCCTCGTGGTCGCCATGTGGTTCTATCGTTGGGGTGTGAGCGATGAGGCCCTTATGACGCCGGATCTGCTGCATGTGTCGGTGATTTCGGGTGCCGCGCTGCGTGACCGATCGGGGGCGCGGTTGGGGCGTGTGGATGATCTGATCGTGCGCCTGCAGGACGAGGCGTATCCGCCGATCAGCGGCTTGCTGGCGTCGGTCGCGGGGCGCCAGACGTATGTGCCGGCCGATCTGATCGACGAGCTCACGGCGCGCGCGGTAACGCTTCGTGTACCGAAGCTCGATCTGCGGCCGTTCGAACGTCGGCCGGATGAGGTGTTGCTGCGCAAGGACGTGCTGGATCGTCAGCTGATCAATGTCGACGGCGCCCGGTTGGTTCGCGCGAACGAGATCGAGATCGCCCGGGTCGCCGGATGGTGGCGAGTGGTTGGTGTCGACACGGGACCTCGAGGCGCCGTCCGGCGGCTGTTGCCCAAGCGGTTGGCGTCGCGCCTGGCGACCGGCGGCTTTCTGGACTGGGCGAGCATCGAGCCGTTCGTGGGCCATGTGCCGAGTGTGCGCCTGAGCGTCCCGCATCCCAAGCTGGCGCGGCTGCATCCGGCGCAACTCGCCGATCTCGTCGAGGCCGCGTCGCATGCGGAGGGTGAGGAGATCATCGGCGCGGTCAGGGGCGACATCGAGCTCGAGGCCGACGTCTTCGAGGAGCTCGACGAGCACCACCGCCGCGAGTTCGTGGCCCAGCGCAGCGACGAGAACGTCGCCGGCGTGCTGGCCCGGATGGCTCCCGACGACGCGGCCGATCTCGTCGCGGAGCTGCCCGACGACCGTCGTGACGCGGTCCTCGACCTGATCCCCGACCGCCACCGCGCCAAGGTTCGCGCGCTTCTGGGGTATGACCCGGCGACCGCCGGCGGGCTGATGAGCACCGAGTTCCTGTGCCTGTATCAGCAGAGCACCGTCGCAGAGGCCCGCCATCGTCTCGCGGCCACCGCCGATGACACGACGGCGGCGATCTTCCTGATGGACAGCCACAAGGCGCTGACCGGCACCGTGCCGCTCAGCCGGTTATTCGGCCCCGATGACGACACCGCACTGGTCGACCTCGCGTTGATGGCGCCGACCCTGCGCGCCGACGCCGACTTCGAGGAGGTCGCGCGGCTGATGACCGACTACAACCTGCTGATGGCCGCGGTCGTCGACGAGCGCGGAGACATGATCGGCGTCATCACCGTCGATGACGTGCTCGAGGTGATGCTGCCCAAGGGCTGGCGCCGGCACTTCGGCCTGCTCGGCGACGAATAACCGCGCCGCAACACCGCACCAATCTAAGATGAGGCCATGACCGGCCAGCGCGACGACATCGCACGAAGTCGTGGGCGTCCGGGGCTGGTTCAGCGGGGCGCGAGGCGCCCGACTCCCACGCGCGCTCACTGAGCGCCCTCGCCGCACACGCCTGCTCGCGTTCCTCGCGGTCCTCGGCCCCGGGCTGATCGCAGCCAACGCCGGCAACGACGCCGGCGGCATCGCGACCTACTCCTCAGTCGGCGCCAAATACGGCTACGACCTGCTGTGGATGATGGTGCTGATCACCATCTCACTGGCCATCGTCCAGAGCCTGGCCGCCCGGATGGGCGTCGTCACCGGCAAGGGTCTCGCCGAGCTGATCCGCGAGACCTACGGCCTGCGCTGGTCGGTGTTCGCCACCACTGCGTTCGTGATCGCCAGCTTCGGGATCTGCATCTCGGACTTCGTCGGCATCGGCGCCGCGCTCGGCCTCGCGGGCGTCCCGCCGCAGATCAGCGTCCCAATCGCCGCCGTCGGCATCTGGCTGGTCATCGTGCGCGGCTCCTATCGCTCCGCGGAGCGCATCTTCATCGTCCTGACGATCCCGTTCTTCGCCTACCCGATCGCCGCCATCCTCGCCAAGCCCGACTGGGGCGACGTCGGCTCGGCGATCATCAACCCGCAGATCCACACCAGCAGCGCCTACCTGCTGCTGTTCGTCGCGACCGCCGGCACGACGATCACGCCCTACATGCAGACCTACCTGCAGTCGGCGACCGTCGAACGCGGCACGAGCGTCGAGGACCTGCGCTCGGAGACCCGCCAGGCGATGTTCGGCGCCGTCTTCGCCGACGTGATCGCCGCGTTCATCATCATCGCCACCGGCGCGACCCTGTTCGTGCACGGCATCCACACGATCGACTCCGCGCCACAGGCCGCGACCGCGCTCGAGCCGTTCGCCGGCCAGTACGCCGAGATGCTGTTCGGCATCGGCCTACTCGGCGCAAGCCTGCTCGCCGCCGCGATCCTCCCGATCGCCACGTCCTACGTCGTCTCCGAATCGCTCGGCTTCGAGAAGGGCATGTCGCACTCCGCGCGCGAGGCGCCCGTGTTCGTCGGCCTCATCACCACGATGATCGTCGTCAGCACCGTCGTCGCGATCATCCCCGGCATCCCGGTGATCTCGCTGCTCGTCGGCGTCCAGGTCGTCAACGGCCTGCTGCTGCCGGTCAACCTGTTCTTCATCTGGCGCCTGGCCCGCAACCGCGAACTGATGGGCGACCTGCGCAGCGGTCGCGGACTGAACACCGCCGCCGGACTCACCGTCCTCGCCACCTCATCGCTGTCGCTGATCCTCGTCGCGGTCACGCTCACCGGCCACTGACAGTGCCGGCAGATTGCCGGGTCTCGTCGTGAGGTCCCCGACCGATCTGCGCGTGCAGGTGCTACAACCGTGCCGTGCCGGAGCCGCGTGTGACCGTTCTCGTCGCCGACGACCACCCGTTGTTTCGTGATGGCATCGTCCGCGCGATCCGTGAGCGACCCGATCTCGAACTGGTCGGCCAGGCGCACGACGGGGCCACCGCACTCGCCCATATCCGCGAGCTCGCGCCCGCGGTCGCGATCCTGGACTTCTCGCTACCCGAACTCGACGGCCTCCAGGTCCTCGCCGCCGTGCGTCGGGACGGGCTCGTGACGCGGGTGCTGATGCTCTCCGCGTCGACCGAGGGCCCGATCGTCCATCAGGCGATTGCAGCCGGCGCGGCGGGGTATCTGGCCAAGAGCGCCGATCGCGCCGATGTCTGCGATGCCGTCGCGGCCGTGGCGCGCGGGGAGACGGTGCTCGATCCAAGCCTCCAGGCGGGTCTGCTGGCCCAGGTGCGCGCCCACGGCGTCGACGACTCCCGCCCGGTGCTGACGAGCCGCGAACACGAAATCCTCGCGCTGATGGCGTCCGGTCTGAACACCAACGAGATCGGCAAGCAGCTCTTCGTCGCTCCATCGACGGTCAAGACCCACGTCGGACACGTCTACGAGAAGCTCGAGGTCTCCGACCGGGCGGCGTGTGTCGCGAAAGCGATGCGTCTCGGGCTGCTCGAATGACCGTCACCTCCGGGACGGATCCCGCCGCCCCGGACGCGCACGCGGCCAACCTCGGGATCGCGGCGCTGCGCCTCGGGCTCGTACCGATCGCGCTGATCGCGTTCTCGGGCCGACAGCACGATCTCGGCGTGGACCTCTACCCCTACCTCGTCGTCACGTTGATGGTCTACGGGCTGGGGATGCTCGTCGTCGCCCTCCAGCCAGGCACCCGGACGCCACCGGCGCCCCTGACCCAGGCACTGGTCGATCTTGCGCTGATCGCCGCACTGGTCTACACCTCGGGCGGGGCAGGCTCCCCGCTCCGGTTCTCGTTCTACGTCCTGCCGATCGTCGCCGCGCTGCGGCTGTCCCCTCGAGTGACCGCTGGTTGGACCGCGCTCGCGCTCTTGGCCTACCTGCTCGTCACGGTGCCCCATCCAGGGGCGCGGGTGCCCGCGGATGCCAAGCTGATCATCGAGGAGTCGCTGACTCTTGCCTGGGTCGGCGCGGCGGCGGTCATGCTCTCCACTCTTGTCGGGCGACAGGCCCGAGCGTTTGCCGCGCTGGCCGCCAGCCGTCGCGAGCTGGTCCAGCAATCGTTGGGCGCCGAAGCGCGCGAGCGCCGGCGCCTTGCCCAGGTTCTGCACGACGGTGCGATCCAGAACGTCCTCCTGGCCCGCCAGGAGATCACCGACGTGCAGCGCGGGGTGCCCGACGCCGCGGCCCGCGCGACGGCAGCACTCGACGAGACGCACCACCAGCTGCGCGACGAGGTCTTCGCGATGCACCCCGTCGGGCTGGAGCGGGCCGGTGCAGTAGCGGTCCTGCAGCACTACGGCGACGAGGCCGCGCGGCGTGGCGCCTTTCAGGTCCACGTGCGCGTCGATGAGATCGCGGCGGAAACCCATGACGAGCTGATCTTCGCCAGCGCCCGCGAACTCCTGACCAACGCGGCCAAACACGCCCACGCGACACAGGTCAACGTCGGACTCGCGGCTCGGGAGAACATGCTCGAGCTGCGGGTCATCGACGACGGCGTGGGCTTCGCCCCCGGCCAGCTCGACCGGGCCCTCGTAGGCGGGCACATCGGTCTCGCCTCGATCACCGAGCGCATCCGGGCCGTCGGCGGCGACCTCGCCATTGACAGCACCGAGGGGGGCGGCGCCGCGATCACCGCCGTGTTCCCGGCCCGCCGGCTGGGGGACGGCGCGTAGTCCCGCTCGTCCACCGATCGGCGGATGGCCTCGGTACCGGGGTCGGGCGACAGTGGTGGCTCTGTCTCCCACCCCGAGAGGAGCCGTCATGACCGACAACGCTGACCATCGGCTGCGCGTCGTCGTGGTCGATGATCACCCGCTCTACCGCGACGGCATCGTTCGCACGCTGAATGCCGCGGGGATGACCGTGGTGGCCGAGGGCGGGGACGGCGACAAGGCACTGATCCTGATTCGCGAGCATCAACCCGACGTTGCGGTGCTGGACATGAGCATGCCCGGTCTGGACGGCATCGACGTCGTCGATGCCCTGGCACGTGGCGGGCCCGAGGTTCCGGTCGTGATGCTGTCGGCGTTCGATGACGAACCGCTCATCCGCGCCGCCCGGCAGGCCGGGGCCGCCGCGTACGTCAGCAAGACCGCCGATCGCGCGACGATCGTCGAGGCCGTCGCAGCAGCCGCTCACCCCGCGTACGCGCCGAGCGCCCTGGTCGGCTCCGACGAGATCATGACCACGATGTGCCCAGGGAAGGTCGCGGCCCTGACGCTTCAAGAGCATTCGCTGCTCAACATGGCTCGCGACAACGTGGACAAGCACGTCATGGCGCAGCGGCTGGGCATCGACGAGCCGGCCGTCCGGCGCAGCCTCTCTCGAGCGATCGCGAAACTGGGCGCGGACACCCTGCCGCACGCGGTCCAGATCGCGGTCAAAACGGGCCTTCTCGGCGCGGCCGATTGACGCCGGAGTCCACGATGCCGCGCCATACACCGAACATTCCCGGTCGCCTCATGGTGACGTTGGCCGGGGCTGCGTTGGTGGCCGTGCTCGCGGGCTGGGGCGTACCCTCCTTGAGCGCGAGGTCGGCAATATCCGCCCCATCCGGATCGACTCGACCACAACCCTCGTCGCGCTGCTTCGGCGCCGCGACGACCGCGCTCCAACACCCGTGCCTCGACAGCGCCCTGAAGTACACCGTCGTGCCATCACTGAAGGTCGCCAAGGCCACGCCGAACGCACCGTGTACGACGGCGCACCGCGAGGGCCCGCTGTTCATCTGCACGTTCGGAGCGCCAGCGGCCAAGGCGCGACGCACGATCGCGCTGATCGGCGACAGTCACGCCGCGGTGTGGCGCGCCACACTCGCCCCGATCGCGCGAGCCGAGCACTGGCACGGGATCAGCATCGTGCACCCCGGCTGTCCGTTCTCGGCGCTGACCCGGTCGGTCGACCCCTCCCGCGACGCGTCGTGCACCAAATGGCGCCTCGCGGTCATCCCATGGCTACGCCACCACCGCCAGGTCAGCGCCATCTTCGTCGGTGGACTGAGCAGCAGCCCGTTCATCCGGACTCCAGGCGAGCCTAACTTCGCGGCCGCCACTGCGGGCTACCGCCAGGTATGGCAGGAGATACCGGCAACCGTCCAGCACATCGTCGTCATGCGCGACACACCGAGGTTCGGCCGCGGCAACCACGCGTGCCTCGCACGGGCAATCGTGACACACGCCCAGGCCAGTCTTTCCTGCGCGGTCGCCCGGCCGATCGCGGCCCCCCCGGACCCTGAAGCCGCAGCCGCAGCAAGCCTGCATTCGCCTCGCCTTCAACTGATCGACGTCAACAACGAGATCTGCGACTCCCGTCTGTGCTACCCCGTCGTCGGCGGCGTCCTGGTTCTCAAGGACCCAACACACCTCACGCGAGCCTTCGCGACAACGCTCACCCCCGCCGTCATGCGCCAGGTGCGCGCGCTGACCCAGAGCTGGAAGCCGGCCCGCTCATGAGCTTTCCGGGCACGACGGTCGGGCACCACATCGGCTTGCGGGTCGGACGATGTGTTCGGGGGCGTCATGGCGCCGGCTCCCAGTCGGCGCCGGTCTGGCGGCGGAAGCTGTCGATCGCGGCGTCGAGGGTGGGGAAGAAGTGAGCGGGATCGAGTGGGCCGATGAGCTCGTAGCGCTCAAGCTTGGCCCGGACACCGTCCTTGAGCTCGGCGAAGACGAGCGCGATGCCAGCGGCGTTGAGCTCCTCGTCGAGGTCGGCGAGCATGTCGGCGGCGGTGGTGTCGACATCGGTCAATGGTTCCGCCGCGATGACGATCCACGTCGGCCGCGGCTCGGCGGCGGCGAAGCGGCGGATCTCGTCGCGGAACGTTCTCGCGTTGGCAAACACCAGCGGCGCGTCAAAGCGGAAGATCACAAGGCCGGGCAAGACGTCGGCTTCCGGGTGCAGTTGGCGGTCGTGCTGGCCGGCCAGCCCCGGGACGCGGCCGAGCGTCGTCTGATACGGCCACCAGGCCCGCCGGAACACGTTGAGGATCGACAGACCGACCGCGACGGCGATACCCGCCAGGACGCCGAGCAACGCGACGCCGAGGAATGCGGCGATTGAGAGCAGGAACTCGGCGCGTCGCTGATGCCACAGGCGCACCGTGCCGGGGACGTCGGCCAGCGACAACGACGCCGCGATGACGACGGCCGCGAGCGTGGGCTGCGGCAGGTTGCGCAGCAGTCCGGGGACGAGCACGAGCATCAGCACGATCGCGGCGGCGCCGACGACGCCGGTGAGCTGGGTCTTTGCGCCGGCCCGTTCGGCGACCGCGGTCCGCGACCCGCTCGTGCTCACCGGAAACCCCTGAAAGAGCCCGGCGGCGACGTTCGCCGCGCCGATGCCGATCATCTCACCGTCCCCGTCGACCTCCTGCCCGGTCCGGGCAGCGAACGCCGACGCGGTCGAGATCGTGTCCGTCAACGCGACCAAAGCGATCCCTAGACCACCGGCAACCAGGAGCGGCAGGTCCGACACCGGGCTGGGCACGGTCAGCGGCGGAAACCCCGACGGCAGCGTCCCGACGAGCGACACACCGTGATCGCCGAGATCGAGCGCTGCCGACGCCGCGATCGCGACGACGACGGCGACCAGAACGCCCGGGATGCGCGGCAGCCAGCGCCCAAGCACCAGGATCAGAGCCAGGCTGACGAGCCCGATCGCCACCGCGGCGCCGACGGCCTCCCCGTCGGCGAGCCCGTTCACGAAGCCGCGGGCCTCGTCGATCAGTCCGTCGGCATCGATCGAGAACCCGAACAGTTTCGGTAGCTGGCCGACGAGGATCGTCAACGCGAGCCCGTTCATGTAGCCGATCCGGGTCGGCTTGGAGAGCAGATCGGCGACGAACCCGAGCTTTGCGACCCCGGCTACGATCATGATCGCCCCGACGATCAGCGCCAGCATCGACGCCAACGCGATCGCACGTTCAGGGCTCCCATCGGAGCCGAGGATCGGCAGAATCGTCGCCGCGATCATCGGCCCCAGCGACGAATCCGGCCCCAGGACGAGGATTCGCGAGGGCCCGAACACGGCGTAGCCGACCAAGCAGAGCACCGACGTGTAGAGGCCGGTGATCGCCGGCAGCCCGGCCAGCTCGGCGTACGCCATCCCCTGTGGCACGAGCAGCGTGGCCAGGACGATGCCGGCAACGACGTCGCGGCGCAGCCACGAACGCTGGTAGCTCGCGACGGCCCGCACGCCGGGCACGTGTCGCTGCGCGAAGGCGCGCGCGTCAGACATTGCGTGGGCGAGCCCGGTCGCGACTATCCGACGGTCGGCGACTCCGCGGCCATCGCGGCGAGCGTTTCAAGCACAGGCGCCTCAGACGATCCGGCCATGACAATTCCTCCCACTGGTTGGTATCGCTCGGTGCCGGGAGCATGGCACGGAGCGCTATCGTCGCCCCATGCCCACGCGCCCGAACGTCCTGGTCATCCTCACGGACCAGCAACGGTTCCCCACGGCTTACGAGTCCGAAGAGGTGCGGCGCTGGCGTCACGACGAGTTCGCGGCCGAGCGTTCGCTGAACGAAACCGGCGTCAGTTTCACCAAGCACTACGCGATGGCCGCGGCGTGCGCGCCGAGTCGCGCGTCACTGCTGACCGGCCAGTACCCGTCGCTGCATGGCGTGACCCAGACCGACGGCCTTGCCAAGACCGCGGAGAGCGACGACATGTTTTGGCTTGCGCCGGACACGGTCCCGACGCTCGGAGACTGGTTTCGCGCCGGCGGCTACCGCACGTTCTTCAAAGGCAAATGGCACGCCTCCCATGTGGCTCTCAAGGACGCGGGCGGCGAAGGCATGCTGTTGTCGATCACTGAGGACGGCACTCCCATCCAGGAGAACATCGACGCCTATCTGACGGCCGACCTGCTCGACGATTTCGGCTTCTCGGAGTGGGTTGGGCCCGAACCCCATGGGTTGGGCAAGCACAACACCGGGTCGGTCAAGGACCCGTTCACCGCCGACGAGACGATCGCGCTGATCGAGCGGCTGGCCGCCGACGACAGCGACCAGCCGTGGCTGAGCGTGTGCTCGTTCCTGAACCCGCACGACAGCTCCCTGTTCGGCGTGGTCGCCCTGAAGCAAGGGTTGCGCTACCACCCATCGCAGGTGCCGAGCATCCCCAAGCCGCCGACCCATGACGAGGACCTCTCGACCAAGCCGACCTGTCAGCAGAGCTACGCCGACGAATGGAAGCAGCTCGCGGCACCACAGCCATGGATCGAGACACATCGCAAGTTCCATTTCCAGTTGCAGCAGACCGTCGATGAGCAGATCGAACGGGTCCTCGAGGCCCTGCGCGCGTCAGGAGACTATGAGAAGACGATCGTCGTGTTCAGCTCCGACCACGGCGACATGCTCGGCGCCCACGGCGGCATGCACGAGAAGTGGCACAACGCCTACGAGGAGTCGGTCCACGTGCCGTTTATCGTCGCCGGGCCGATGATCGAAGGCGGCGCGCGGACGGTCGACATCCCGACCAACCACGCCGACCTGATCCCCACCCTGCTCGGGCTCGCCCGTATCGACCCAGCCGCCGCGCGCAAGCAGCTCGCCGCCGATCACAGCGAAGCGCAGCCACTCGTCGGGCGCGATCTCTCGGCGGTCGTGCTCAACGGGGCAGAGCACGCCTCTGGGCCGGTGCTGTTCATGACCGACGACGAGATCAGCGAAGGCGCCGCCACCGGTGCCAGCCCGGTCGCCAAGCTCGCCAAGAAGATCCGCACCTACGCGACAGTCCTTCAGCCCAACCACATCGAGACCGTCGTCGCCGAGGTCGACGTCGATGGCGCACAGCACCTCGTCAAGCTCTCGCGCTACTTCGACAACGCGCAGTTCTGGACCACTCCGGGCGAGCGCGACGAGCGGCTGCACCGGCGCAAGACGACCACCGTGACCGAGCCCGCGCCCGACGAGTACGAGCTCTACGACCTCACCGCGGATCCGCTGGAACAGCGCAACCTCGCCCATCCCAGCCACGCCACCGACGCCTCGCGCGAGCTCCAGCAGCAGATGCTCGACCTGCTCGTACAGCAACTCGCCGCCAAGCGGCTCACCCCGTCCACGGGCGTGGTCCCGGGCTACCGCCCGCCCGTGAGCGCCTGACCCCAACCCAAAGGAAACCGTGACCGACACCTCTCTAGATGAACTTGGCCCCGTCGACTACGTCGTCGTCGAGTTCCCCGCCGGCGCCAGCAACTTCACCGGCGAAATGGCCGCCGAGCTCCTCCGTCTGGTCGACGCCGGCACGATCCGCGTGATCGACATCCTGATCCTGACCAAGGACGCCGACGGCAACGTCGAAGCAGCCGAGCTCGCCGACGTCGGCGACCTCGGCGAGCTGCAGGCACTCGAGACCGAGCTGGCCGAGCTGCTGGCCGAGGACGACGTCGTGCATCTCGCCGCGGCGATGGATCCGGGCAGCACGGCCGGGGTTCTGATCTGGGAGAACCTCTGGGCCGCGCCGTTCGCATCGGCGGCACGCCGTTCCGGGGGCCAGCTCATCGCCAACGGCCGGATCCCCATCCAAGCCATCATCGCTTCGATCGAGGCCGACGAAGCAATCGCAACCCAAGGAGACTGACCATGCCCCTCAGAGCAGCACGCATCGGACGTGTCGGCGTCATCGGCCACCCGGTAGCCAAGACCGCCGTCGTTGCCAAAGCCGTCACTCCCGGCCCCTCACCGGTCGCGAAGACCGCGGTCGTCGCCGCGGCGGTCACCCCGGGCCGGGGCATCGGTCGCCGGCGGATCTAACGCCTCGGCGGGCGGCCAGCGTCGCGGCTGGCTGCCCTGACCGCGACTCGCGCTACGTGTGCTCGAGCTCGGAGTGGACCTTGCGCATCCCCCACCCGACGACGATAAACAGCAGCCCGCGGATGATGAGGATGATCCCGATGATCACCGCCAGGGTCGACAGGCTGAGGTCCGGCCACGCGAGGAGCACGATGCCGGCGGCGACGTCGACGACGGCGATCACGATCGCCCCACCGCGCCCCTCGCGCGACATGAACGCGTTCACGAACCGCGAGATGCCGACGACGACAAGCCATACGCCGAGGATCAGGGTGAAGGCGACGAGCGTATTGAACGGGTGCTTGATCAGGATCAGGCCCGCGATCGCGCTCAGCACGCCGATCACCGCGAGCAGACCGCGGCCCTCGCCGCGCCCGAAGATCGAACCGGCGATCGCCAGCGCACCTTCGATCAGTAGGAAGATGCCCGCGATCACCGTGAACGTGGACAGCGTCTCGTGCGGATCGACGATGAAGAAGATGCCGACCCCGAGCGCAACCAGCCCGACCAGGACGAACAGCCACCACAGCGACGTCAGAGCGTGCAGATCCTCGGCATCGACGGTCACTACCTCGACGTCAGCGGTCGACATCTCGCAGCCTCCTATGAATGAACAGACCCAGCTTCAACCGGCGCGACGATACAGGCGACGGTCGACGCCATGACCTGGGCCCTCGCGACGACCGCCGTCCTGCTGCTCGCCTACGCCACCGTTTCGGGGCAGCTCGCACGGCTCAACGTCTCCGGGGCGATGTTCTTCACGACGGCGGGGCTACTCGTCGGGCCGATCCTCGGGCTGGTCGATCTCCACGTCGGCAGCGAGCAGGTCAAGCTGCTGGCCGAGATCACGCTGACGCTCGTCCTGTTCTCCGATGCGTCGCGGATCGCCCTGAAGGCGCTGCGGCGAGAGTTCGCCGTGCCGCTGCGACTACTCGGCATCGGCCTGCCGCTGACGATCGTGGCGGGCACGCTCGCCGGAGCCGCGGTCATCCCCGGCGTGAGCATGGCCGAGGCCGCCGTCCTGGCGGTCGTGCTCGCGTGCACCGATGCCGCGCTCGGGCAGGCCGTCGTCAGCGACGAGCGGATCCCGTCGCGGATCCGGCAGGGACTGAACGTCGAGAGCGGGCTCAACGACGGGCTCTGCGTACCGCTGTTCTTCATCGCGATCGCGATCGCCGAAGCCGACTCCGGCACCGTGTCCGACCAGACCGCCGCCCAGCTCGTGTTCGAGGCGATCGGCTACGGGCTGATCGGCGGCGTCCTCGCGGGCGTGTTCGGCGCGCTGATGCTGCGCGTCGCCACCCGCCATGAGCTGATCGAACCTCACTGGAAGCAGATCCTCAGCGTGGCCTCGGCGCTGCTCGCGGCCGGCGTCGCCGAAGCACTGGGCGGATCGATCTTCATCGCCGCCTTCACCGCCGGATTCCTGTTCGGGGCGTTGCGCCAGGACGCCGCCGACGACGTGACCCAGCTCGTGGACGAGGGCGGCGAGCTCTTCAACGCGGTGACCTTCATCGTCTTCGGCGCGATCATCCTCGGCCCGTTGTTCGACGAGTTCACCTGGCAGATCGGCGTCTACGCGCTGCTCAGCCTGTCCGTCGTACGGATGGTCCCGGTCGTGCTGGCGATGGCAGGCACCGGAGCGCGGCGGCCGACGCTCGGCTTCCTCGGCTGGTTCGGACCCCGCGGCCTCGCCTCGATCGTCTTCGCGGTCATCATGCTCGACGACTCGAACCTCCCCCACCTCCACACGCTGCTGCTCGCGATCACCGCGACGATCGCGCTCTCCGTCTACGCGCACGGGCTCACCGCGCGGCCGCTGACCGAGCGTTACGTGCGCTGGTGGACATCGCACCCGCGCGATGCCCCGCCCTCGATGGAAAGCGCGCCGGCGCGAGACGAGCCTCCTGTGGACATCGCTGGGCCCACGGCGTAGCGTTGACACCACGTCAGCCACGAGGAGAGGCAACGGGGCATGAGCACGCAGACGACCATCGACAGCAACGAGCTGTTCATCGGCGGTGAGTGGGTCAAGCCGCGGGGATCGAATCGCATCGAGGTGTTCTCGGCATCCACCGAGGAGCTCATCGGGTCGGTGCCCGAGGGCACGAACGCCGATATCGACGCCGCGGTCAGCGCGGCACGCGCGGCGTTCGACGACCCCAGCGGTTGGTCGTCGTGGACGATCGAGGATCGCGCGCAGGCGCTTGAGCGGCTCGCGGACGCGCTGGAGCCCCGCGGTGAGGAGACCGCGCGCCGCGTGTCGGCGCAGAACGGGATGCCGATCTCGATCGCGATGGCGACCGAGGCGATCGTTCCGGCGATCCTCGCCCGCTTCTACGCCGGCCTCGTGCGCCAGGTCACGATGGAGGAGGAGCGAACCGGGCTGCTCGGGGGCACGATCCAGATCACGCGCAAGCCGATCGGCGTCGTCGGCGCGATCGTGCCGTGGAACTACCCGCAGGCGCTGACGATGTTCAAGCTCGCGCCGCTGCTCGCCGCGGGCTGCACCGTCGTCATCAAGCCGAGCCCCGAGACCGTGCTCGACGCGCTCGTGCTCGCCGAAGCGGTCGCCGAGGCCGGCATCCCCGGCGGCGTCGTCAACATCGTCCCCGCCGGGCGCGAGGTCGGCGCCTACCTGGTCGAACATCCCGGCATCGACAAGGTCGCGTTCACCGGGTCGACCGCGGCGGGCCGTGCGATCGCCACGCGCTGTGGCGCGCTGCTGCGCCCGGTCACGCTCGAGCTCGGCGGCAAGTCCGCCGCGATCGTGCTCGACGACGCCGACCTGAGCGAGTCCGCCGAGGCGCTGTTCGGCGCCACGCTGATCCACAGCGGGCAGACGTGTTACCTCGGCACGCGCATCCTCGCCCCGCGCTCGCGCTACGACGAGATTCTCGGCGTCTTCGCCGGACTGGCCGACGCGCTGCAGGTCGGTGACTCGCTCGATCCCGAGACGCAGATCGGGCCGGTGGCCTCACGCCGTCAGCGCGACCGCGTCGAGGGCTACATCGCCAAGGGCAAGGCCGAGGGCGGGCGGGTCGTCGCGGGCGGCGGGCGCCCAGCCAGTCAGGAGCGCGGCTGGTTCGTGCAGCCGACCGTCTTCGCCGACGTCGACAACAGCCACACGATCGCGCGCGAGGAGATCTTCGGCCCCGTTCTCGCGGTCATCCCCTACGACGACGTCGACGATGCGCTGGCGATCGCCAACGACTCCGACTTCGGGCTCGGCGGCTCCGTCTGGACGTCTGATCCCGAGCGCGGCGCCGACATTGCCAAGCGCGTGCAGACCGGCTCGATCGGCATCAACCACTATGTGCTGGACCCGGCGGCGCCGTTCGGCGGCGTCAAGGCCAGCGGCCTCGGCCGCGAGCTCGGCCCCGAGGGGCTGACGCCGTACTTCCAGCTGCAGACGATGTACAAGACACCGCCCGCCATGTGATCAGGCGACGGGCGGAGGCCCGGTCTGAGGCTGCGGTGCGTCCTGGTGTGCCATAGGACGAGCTCCCTCGATCGAGCGCCAGCGCGACACCCCTGCCGGGCTTTGGCGCTCAGTGAGTCTTGCTCAGTCCGCGGGCCGCCGTCAAGGCCGGCAGAGATATGGTGGAGGCTGTCGTGAGCACCGCAAATCCAGTGGGACGTGCCGCAACGAACGCGGACCTCGCGGCGGTGTCCGCGTGTCTGGCCAGCGCGTTCGAAGACGACCCGGTCTGGGGCCACTGGACGTTCCCCGACCCGTCGACCCGCGCAGCGCGGTTGGGCCGCTTCATGGAGTTCTGGGCGCTCGCCGGGCTGCGCAACCCGTGGTTGCGGATGACCGACGGCGCCGAAGCGGTAGCCGTCTGGGTTCCGCCGGGCGAGCCCGACCTGACCCCCGAGGAGGAGGAACGCCTCGGCCCGCTGCTCGACGAGCTCTGTGGCTCACACGCCGGCGACGTGATGGCCCTGATCGACCAGTTCACGGCCAATCACCCCCATCACGAGCCGCACTACTACCTAGGCTGGTGGGCGACCCATCGCGACCACGCCGGGCGCGGGATCGGGACCAAGCTGATCGACGACAACCTCGCGCGGATCGACGCCGAGGGCCTGCCGGCCTACCTCGAGTCGACGAACCCGGCAAACCTGCCGCGCTACGAGGCGCTCGGCTTCGCGGCGCTCGGCACGTTCGGGCCACCGGCCGGACCGGTGATCACGACGATGTGGCGGGCGGCCCGCGACCCGGCTGGGTCGACGGGATCATCTTCGTGAAGAACAGCGCGCCGGCCGCGAACAGCGCGAGCAGGGCCAGCGCGGCGCGCAGGCCGTCGAGGCGGGCGTCGGCGTTGGCGTCGACGATGTCGTTTGTCGTGCCGGGCGGGACGTGAGCCTTCTCGAGCTCTGACTTCAGCGCCGCGTCGGACAGGAACGGAACGCCGCTGGCGAGCTCGGTCTGGGCCTGGTTCTTGACGCGGTTGGGGATCTTGGGGTTGCCCTCGATGTTGCCGACCAACGACGCGGTCAGCACCGCGATCAGCACCGAGCCGGCGAGCGCGGTCCCGATTGAGGCGCCGAGGTTGGTCATCGTGTTCTGCACGCCGCCGACCTCCGAGGCCTTGTCGTCGGAGACCGCCGACACCGTGACCGCGCCGAGCTGGGACGCCAGCGCGCCCATCCCGAGGCCGACCAGGATCATCGGCAGGGCGACAACCTCGGCCGTGGCGTCGGCGTCGATCGCCGCGGCGAGGATCACCGTTCCCGCGGTGAGGGAGAGCAGTCCGATGCGCGCGACGAGCCGCGGTGAGACGTCGGGGGCGAAGCGCGGGATCCCGACGGCGGTGACGAGCAGGGCGATCGACAGCGGCAGCAGGCGCACTCCGGTCGCCAGCGCCGAGAGCCCAAGCACGACCGAGAGGAACAAGGGCACGACGAAGAACACGCCGGCCTGGACGAGGTACTGCGAGAAGAACAGCAGCAGCCCACCGTCGAGCTGGCGGTTGCGCAGCATCGATGGCGCGATCAGCGGCTCGCCGCCGCTGTGCTCAAGGCGCGACTCCCATTGGAAGAAGCCCCAGATCACCAGCACGCTGAGCAGCAGCAGCCAGACCACCGGCGATAGGTTCAGCCATGACGGCGCGCCCGGCTTGGGCTGCAGCCAGCCCCACTCACCGGAACGCAGGATCGCGAAGACGAGCGACGACAGGCCGATGATCGAGAGGATCGATCCGACGTAGTCGATCCTCGGGCGGCGCTCGGGCGGCGCGTCGGCGATCCTGCGCGAGAGCAGCAGGATCACGATGACGATCAGCACCTCGCTCGCGAACACCCAGCGCCACGAGAAATAGGTCGTCGCGAAACCGCCGATGATCGGGCCGACGGCGATCGCGATCGCGGCCGCCGCGGCGATCAGCCCGTAGGCGGCCGGACGTTCCTCGGTCGCGAAGTTGCCGGCAACCAGCGCGACGATCGCCGGCATGATCAGCGCCGCACCGACGCCTTCGAGGAACGACCAGCCGAACATCAGCACGGGCAGGCTCTGCGACAGTGCGGTCACCGATGAGCCGCAGCCGTAGATCACGCAGCCGATCGCGAACGCGCGGCGGCGGCCGATGATCGCGCCTATCTTGCCGCCGGTGATCATCAGGGAGGCCATGACCAGCGTGTAGGCGGTGATCGCGCCCTGGATGCCGGTGACCGTCGTGCCGACGTCGTCGGCGACCGTCGCGATCGAGACGTTCATCACCGACGCGTCGAGGGCCATCAGGAACTGGCCCGCGGCCAGCGTGTAGAGGACGATCTTGCTGCCCGACCTGACGGCCGTCGAATCGCCCATCGGCTGATCCTATCCCGCGCTCGGTCGCCGGGTCTAGACTCCCCCCGATGCGCGCCTCGATGATGATCGGCCTGGTGGCGATGATGGTCCTCGCGGGCTCAAGCGTCTCGGCCGCCAGCGTTCGGTCGTGCCGCGCCAAAACGGACTTCAACATCGTGGTCAGTTCGGCGCGCAACATGAGCTGCCGGGCGGCAGCCGCCGACATCCGCGCCTTCAAGCACTCGATCTCACGCCACTTCACGACGCCGGGCGGCTTTGCCTGCCGGCGCGTATCGGGGACCAGCCTCGGCGGCCAGTGGCGCTGCGTCAACGGCGCGAAGGCTTACCGCTTCGAGTTCTCCGACTGAGCGCCGGCAGCTTGACGACGCGGTAATGAACCGTCGTCGCCCATGCCGTGTAGACGGCGCTGCCGGCGTAGGTGGCGCTGAGGACGTGGCGCCCGCCGGTGCCGATCGACGAGACGACGTGGACGCGGCACGTCGCCACCCCGGCGCGGAGCGGGCGCCGGGCGCAGACGGTGCGCCGGCCGCTGGCAAACGTCACGGTTCCGGTCGGCACGCCGGCCGAGCCCGACAGGTGCGCGGTGAGCCGTACCGTCCGCAGCCGCGAGCGGTAGCGCAGCGTCGAGCGCGGCGTGACGGTCAGCGCGAGCGTGGGCGCGCTGCGGGTTCCGGTCGCCGCGACACCCGGGCCACCGGTCAGCGACGCGCCCTGACGCGCGCTCTGCAACCCGTCGACGGTCGCGGTGAGGACGGGAGTTCCGCCCGCGGTGTCGCCGTACCAGAAGCTCGCGCTCGCAGAGCCCGGGGCGACGTTCACCGCCGTGACGTGGGCGCCGCCGCGCTTGGCGGCAAACCAGCCGTGTGCGGAGCTCGTCGACAACGCGACCGCGGCGCCGTCGGCGAGCGCGACCGGGTTGTCGTAGGCATCGCGAACCTGGACCGCGATCGGGCCGAGCGTCGCCGCGCCCGACGCCTCGCCGGCGGTCGGGGCGGTCGTGAACGCGATCTGGGCGGCGGGGCCGAGAACGACGCTCTCGACCTGTCCGGCGGCGAACAGCGCAGGCGCCGAGGCGATCAGACGCGGCAGGCCCGGCAGCGTGTCGCCGTAGAAGAAGCTCACGCCGGAAGTGTGGGCGGCGATCGTCAGCGTCGTCACCGGCGCGCCGCCGGCGCTCGCGGCGAATGTTGCACCGGCGGAGGTCGAGGTCAGGCTCACGGTCGTCGCGGCATCGACGGTTCGCGGATTCCCGACCGCGTCGCGGACCGCCAGCGTGATCGGCCCGAGGATCGCCGGGGCCGTCGTCGGGCCGCTGACCATCGGGCTCGAGAACACCAGCGTGTACGGCGCCGCGATCGTGTAGGCCAGGGGCGTGGAGGCAACGACCGCGTCGGTCGTGACGCTCGTCGACAGCGCCACCAAGACGCTGCCCGACGTGGCGCTCGGACCGACGGTGAACCGCGCGTCGATAGCCGGCGCCGAGGCGCCCGAGAGCGTCTGCGCGGTCGTGCAGATCCCGGAGCCGTCTACCTGCGCGGCGCACTGCCACGTGGTCGGGCTCAGCGGGCTGTCGTGCTCGGTCAGGCTGGTCAGGGTCAGGCCCGGCGGCGCGACGACGCGGACCGAAACGACGTCACCGGCGCTCGTGTCGGCGCCGGCGTTGACGACCGCGAAGCTCACGAGCTCTCCGGCCCGGCCCTGGACGAAGGTGGCCGCTGGACCTGAGCTCGTGACGCTCAGCGACGGGTCGCCGGCGAGCGCCGATGCCGGGGCCACGAGGCACATCGAGGACACCGCGAGCGCGGCGACCAGCGTCCGACGGGCATGGCGGCGGCACGTCACGCCCATGAGATCGGCACCGACCGGCGATCACTGAGCGCATGTCCAGCGCGATCGGCACAATGGTTTGCGTCATGGCCAGGCTTCGCATCGCCACCGTCGCCCTCATCGGCGGTCTCGGCGCCGCCGTCGCGGTGTCGGCCGGTGCCTCAGGGCCGACGATCATCGCCACACCCAACCCGGCGACGGCGGGCCAATCGGTCCGCATCCACGGCGTCGTCCCGGGCTGCGCGGTGGGCGATCGGGTCACGCTGATCTCCAAGGCGTTCGTCCACACGCACGATTTCGCGGGCCTGCCGGCCGTCTTCGCCCGCGTGCACACGGGCGCCACCTACTCGGTCAGCACGCGGATCCCCGCGAGCCGCCGCGGGACGTACGCGATCAGTGGGCGCTGCGGCGGCGGCAACCTGGGCGTCACGCGCACACTTCGCGTGGACGGCCCGGCCATGGCGCGCTGACGCAAACGGGTTCTCACCGCAGCGCGCGGCTGACGGGCGTATCTGGCTGCTCGTGCGCCGGCCGGTGCGGCCGAACGACGCGCAGGGCTGGATCCCGGCCGACGATGCCTCGGTCGCGCCGACGCCGTGGCGGATCATCATCACCCGATCGGCGCAGACGATCGCCGTGGTCCGCGACGACGCGCTCGTGCGGAGCTTCAGCGTCGTGGTCGGCAAACCGGCACGCCGACCCCGACCGAGCTCGCACGGCTGTGTGCGGATGGACAACGACGCGATCGACTGCATCGCGCGCCATGTCCAGGTCGGTACGCCGGTGCTCGTCGTTCGCTGAGGTTCGCTACGGTCGGCGCCGGTTGAGCGCGATCACGGTCATCCAGCTTCAGGACGACGCCCCCGGCGGGCTGCTCGACCGCTGGGCGGCGGGACACGGTCTCGCGCTCGAGGTGTGCCGGCCCGACCGCGGTCAGCCGCTTCCCGATCGGGTCGCTGCGGCGATCGTCCTGGGCAGCGACCGCTCGATCACCGACCCGTCCGTTGTGTGGTTGCCCGACCTGCGCCGGTGGACGGCCGCGGTGCTCGCCGCCGACACGCCGGCGCTGGGCATCTGCTTCGGCGCGCAGCTCATGGCCACCGCACTCGGCGCTTCGGCGAGCAGGATGGCCGCGCCGGAGATCGGCTGGATCACGATCGACACCGACGACCCGGAGCTGACGCCGGGGCCGTGGTTCGCCTGGCACGAGGACTGTATCGGCCGCAGCGAGGCGCTCCGCGTCGTGGCCGGCAACGCCCGCGGGATCCAGGCGTTCCGGGCGTCGGGATGCAGCGACCAACTCGGAGTCCAGTTTCACCCCGAGGTCACGCCCGCGATCGTCGACGACTGGCGACGCGCCGACGGCGGACGCTCGCTCGCCGCCGCCGGAACCACCAGCTCGACCCTCGTCCGCGACACCCGCCGCCACGCCGCAGGCGTCGTGGCAAGCGCACACGCGCTGTTCGACGGCTGGGCCCGCAGCGCCGCCCTGCTCTAAAGAGCGCCGCCGGCGGCGCCGGGCGCGGTCGGGTCCTCGCCCTCGGCGTCGGCCTGCTCGCGCGCGACGTAGTCCTCGATCTCCATCACGTCGCTCCTGGAGCGCTCGGCGACCCGCAGCAGGTCGCTCATCGTCGCGACCTCCTCGATCTGCTCCTTGATGAACCACTGGATGAACTGCTCCGACGTGAAGTCGGACTCGGCGCGAGCGGTCGCGGCGAGCGCGTTGATCTGCTCGGTGACGCGCTTCTCCTGCCCCAGTGCCAGGGCGATCGGCTCGACGACGTCGGCGAAGCTCGTGCGCGGCGCCTCGACCCCCGGGATCGTCACCTCGGCATCGGTATCGAGCAGGTACTTGACCATCATCAGCGCGTGGTTGCGCTCCTCCACGGCCTGGGTGTAGAAGAACGCCGCGAGCTGAGGCAGCGTCTCGGCGTCGTAGTGGATCGCGACGGCGATGTACTGCTGGGAGGCGGCGAACTCGTAGGCGATCTGCTCATTGAGCTTGGAGACGAACGCGTCGGCGGGCATGGCCCGGATCCTAGATGGTCGGCAAGGGACGTGTTAGGCTGGCCAAATAATCCCGATCCAATCCATCGGGATTCACGCGCACATGGGCCACACAGCAACGACTCACAGGAAGCCGGTCAAGGTCAAGCGGACCTGCTGCAAGAGCGGCCCGCGCTGCAAGCGCTGCCCCCTGGTCCTCAAGCGCCTCGAGCACGACGGCTTCGCCGAGCGCGTCGGTAAGCGGGCCTATCTGCTGGACAGTCCGGTGCCCAAGCCAGACCTCAAGCGCGCACGCACGCGCAAGGGACGCTGAACGAACTCAGCGCGCGGAGTCCAGCGCCTGGTTGACCAATGCGTCGGCGTCGGCATTCTGGGCGCGAGGCACCGAACGCACGACCCAGCGCTGGAAGTGCGACAGCGCGGCGACAGCCTCGGCGTGCAGCGGCTTCATCGCCGGGTGCTTGACCTTGTAGCGCCCGCTGACCTGCTTGGCGACGAGCTCAGAGTCGTTGACGACCTCGACCTCGTCGGCGCCCAGCGCCTGCGCACGCTGCAGGCCGAGCAGCAGGCCGCGATACTCGGCGACGTTGTTGGTCTGGATGCCGAGCAGCTCCTTGGCCTCGTCGAGCACCTCGCCGTCGACCGACGTCACGACCGCGGCGGCCGCCGCCGGCCCCGGATTGCCCCGCGAGCCGCCGTCGACGTGGACGACGACCTTCACGCCGCGCCGGTGACGCCCAACGGCGGGAACTCGCCGGGAATCCGCGAACGCCGGCGGTCGCGTGTCTCGCGGCGATGCGCGTCCTCAGCACTCGATCCGCCACGGCGCTCGGCCGCGCGGCGATCGATGATGACCTCGACGTTGGGATCGTCGTCGTAGTACGTCACGAGCTTGTCGTACAGCTCGCCTGCCATCTCATCGGGCACGACGCAGAAGATCATGGTCTCAGACTGTAATTCATGTCGACGCCAGCATCAGTCCGCCGGCCTCGTCGGCGGCGGCGTTGGGCGTGGCCTCACCCGGCTCGAGATCGGACAGCTGCGTACCCTGAGCGACGACGCGCACGCCGGCGGCCTCGTTGCCAAGATCGATCTCGTAGCGGTACCAGCTCAGTTCCCAGCCGACGACGATCGTCATCACGCTGGCCTCGGTCGGCGAGGCGCGCACGTTGACGCTCGGAACGCCGAGCGAGCGCGCAATCCCGGCGATCCGTCGCGGGTGCTCGGAGTGGTTGAACAGATCGAGCGCCCGGGCAGCCTTCATGTCGGCGTTGGTCGGCACCGCGCGCACGTCGCGATCGGGCGGCGCGCCGTTGCGCGCCGCAGGTGCGACCGCGGGCGCCGCGGCCCGCGGCGGCGCCGGCTCGACCGCCGCAACCTCCCGTTGGACGACCTCGGCCGCCGCGATCGGCACCTCGTCGAGCGTCGGCTCGGCATCGATCTCCTGCTCCTCGTTCATGCGGCGCGGGAGCAGACGATCGAGGAATCCGCGCGAGCGCCCGCCGCGACGATGGCGCACCGTGACGTCGTCCAGACCCTCGCGGATCCAGCCCTCGTGCGCGGCGCGGGCGCTGCACAGCTCGCAGACCGTGCGCCGCTGACCGCCGTGCAGGAACACGTCGGAATGCTCGCCGCGCAGCAGCGTACGACCGCAAACGTCGCAGTTCACGGCGGCTTGGCCGGTGCGGATGACCGTGGGCGTCACAGCGCCCGAGCCTAGCAACGAGCCGCTCAGGCCTTCACCGCCTCGGACCCCTCGCGTGCGCCGTCGGCGATCTTCGTGGCCAGGTGTGAGGGCACCTCCTCGTAGCGGGCGAACTCCATCGTGTAGTCACCCTGCCCCCCGGTCAGCGACCGCAGGTCGGGCGCGTAGGTGAGCATCTCGGCCATCGGGACCTCGGCCTTGATCTCGGTCATCGAACCTGACCCCTCCATGCCCTGCGGGCGCCCACGGCGCCCGTTGAGATCGCCGATCACGTCGCCGACCGTGTCCTCGGGCACGGTCAGCGTGACGAGCATGATCGGCTCGAGCATCGCCGGGTCGGCCGCCGCCATCGCCTCCTTCATGGCCTGCGAGCCGGCGAGCTTGAACGCCATCTCCGACGAGTCGACCGTGTGGTAGGAACCGTCGAACAGCGCCACGCGCACGTCCTTTAGCGGGAAGCCGGCGACCGGGCCATGGGCCATCGCCTCCTCGACGCCCTTGCGCACCGCCGGGATGAAGCTCGTCGGGATGACGCCGCCCTTGATGTTGTTGACGAAGTCCAGCCCATCGCCCGCCGCCACGGGCGAGATCTCGATGTGGCAGTCGCCGAACTGGCCGCGTCCGCCGCTCTGCTTCTTGTGGCGCCCGTGAGCCTTGGCGGAGCCACGAATCGTCTCCCGGTAGGGCACGCGTGGTGGATGCAGCTCGACCGCCACGCCGAAGCGCGACTTCAGCCGCTCGACGAGCACCTCGACGTGCATCTGCGACAGCCCGGCGACGATCTGGTCACCGGTCTGGGGATCGCGATGCAGGTCGATCGTCGGGTCCTCCTCCTGGAGACGGCGCAGCGAGGCGAAGACCTTGTCCTCATCACCCTTCACCGCCGCCTCGATCGCGAACGCCATCACCGGCGCCGGCAGCCTGATCTGAGGCATGTCGATCGGCTCGTCGCGCTCCGCCAGCCAGTCACCGGCGACCGTCTCCTTGAGCTTGGCGACCGCACCGATGTCGCCGGGACCGAACATGTCGACGGGTGCCGAGTCCTTGCCCGCGAAGGTCAGCAGCTGGCCGATACGCTCCTTGGCGTGGGCACGGGTGTTGAGGACGTGGCTGTCGTGCGACAGCGTGCCCTGGTAGACACGGAACAGGTTGATCCGCCCTGCGAACGCGTCGGCCCGGGTTTTGAAGACGTAGGCGAACAGCTCCTTGTCGGGGTCGGGCTCGAGCGTCACGTTGTCAAGCTGAAGGCCACCGTGCTTGACCGGCGACGGCAGGTCTTCGACGATCGCGTCGAGCAGCCGGTTGGTGCCCAGGTTCTTGGTCGCCGCGCCACAGACAACCGGGAAGATCGCTCCGTGATTGGTGCCTTCCTTGAGCGCGTCGACGATCTCTGCGTGGGAGATCGCCTCGCCCTCGAGGTAGCGCTCCATCAGCCTGTCGGAGACCTCGGCGACCTCGTCCATCAGCTTCTCGCGGTACTCCTCCGCGGTCGCCTGGAGGTCATCGGGGATCGGGATCTCGCGACACGCCCCGCGCGTCGCGGCCGGATATTCGTAGGCCTTCATGTCGACGAGATCGATCACGCCGCGCAGCTCATGCTCGGACCCGATCGGGATCTCGGTGGCGACGACGTGCGGGCCGAACGCGCCCTTGAGCGCGTCGAGCGCGCGGAAGAAGTCGGCGCGCTCGCGGTCGAGCATGTTCACGTAGATGAGCCGGGCGATGTCCAGCTCCTGGGCGCGTGCCCACAGCCGGCTGGTCGAGACCTCGACGCCCATGACCGCGTTGACCGTGAAGATCGCCGACTCGCAGACGCGCAGCGCCCCCAGAGCGTCAGCGATAAAGCTTGGCTCCCCCGGCGTGTCGAGCAGGTTGATCTTTCGCTCCTGCCACTCAAACGACGCCAGTGCGGCCGAGATCGACATCTGGCGCGCCTTCTCGTCGTCGCCGGAGTCCGAGACCGTCGTGCCGTCGATCACGGATCCCATGCGGTTGACCACGCCGGCCTCGTAGAGCAGGGCCTCGTGTAGCGAGGTCTTGCCGCTTCCGCGGTGGCCGACGAGCGCGACGTTGCGAAGCCTGTCCGCCCGGTGCATGCGTGTCTCCTCTCCTCGGGAAAGAGAGACCATAAACGTTCGGGACCCTCCGAATCGGCGGTTGGCCTATTCGGTGACTTCGGCGGTCAGCCGTGACCGCAGCCGCAGCACCGCCTTGGTGTGCAGCTGGCTGATTCGCGACTCGGTCACGCCGAGGACCTCGCCGATCTCGCGCAGGGTCAGGTTCTCGTAGTAGTACAGCGCGACGACGAGCTTCTCGCGCTCGGGTAGGCGGGCGATCGCGTCAGCGACGCGGTCCTTGAGCTCGGTCGCGTCGATGACCGCGGCCGGGTCCAGGGCGCGCGGGTCCTGAAGTGTGTCGAGCAGCGAGACCTGATCGCCGCTGGCGTCCCCGACCGTCCACAGCTCGTCGAGCGCGGCGACCGTCGAGTTGGAGATCTGCAACAACGCCTCCTGGAACTCCTCGACGGTGATGTCGAGCTCGGCCGCCATCTCCTCGTCGTTGGGCGCACGCTGGAGCTTGTGCTCGAGGCGCGAGTTCGCGCGCTCGATGTCGCGGGCCCGCGCGCGTACGGAACGCGGGACCCAGTCCAGCGAGCGCAGCTCGTCGATGATCGCGCCCTTGATGCGGGTGATCGCGTAGGTCTCGAACTTGATCTCGCGCTCGGGCTCGAAGCGGCCGATCGCGCTGATCAACCCGACCAGGCCATAGGAGATGAGATCGGCCTCGTCGACGTGCGCGGGCAGCCCCGACGCCATGCGGCCGGCGACGTATTTGACCAGCGGCGAGTAGGCGACCACGAGGCGCTCACGGGCAGCCTGGTCGTCGGACGACTTGAACCGTTTCCACAGGTCCCTGAGCTCGATCGCTTTGACGTTGGTCTCCAAATTCGACCCTCGTGACAACCTAAGCGCGGGGGTGGGCGCGGGAATAGGCGTGCTTGAGTCGCCCGGACTCTACCCGAGTGTAAATCTGCGTCGTGGAGATGGTGGCGTGCCCGAGCAGCTCCTGGATCGCGCGCAGGTCGGCTCCCCCCTCCAAAAGGTGCGTTGCGAACGAGTGGCGCAGCGCGTGCGGATGGACTCCCCCGGGCAGCTGAGCTCGTCGCGCCCAGACTCGCACCCGGCGGCGAACGTCGGACGTCGACAGGCGCCGGCCGCTCTTGGAGAGGAACAGCGCGGACTCGCTGGGATCGAGCAACAGCACGCCGCGGCCGCGTTCGCCGTAGGCCGCGACGGCCTGCAGCGCGGCCTCACCGGTGGGTACGAGCCGGGTCTTTGAGCCCTTGCCCTCGACGCGCACCTGCTCGGCGTCGAATTCGACCGAGCCGACATCGAGGTCGACGAGCTCCTGGGCGCGCAGCCCGCTGGCGTAGGCGAGCTCGAACAGGGCGCGGTCGCGGAGATCGAGCGGCGACGTGGCCGGGATGCGATCGAGGAGTGTGTTGACCTCGTCGGGGCGCAGCACCCGCGGCAGCGTACGCGGGCGCTTGTAGGGCGGCAGCAGGTCGGCCGGGCTCTCGGTAATGCGCCCGTGCTCGCGCAGGCAGCGAAACAGCGCCCGCAGCGACGCGAGCTTGCGCGCCACGGTCGCGGCAACCGCGCGGCGCTCGGACAGCACGCCGGCGTAGCGACGCAGGACGCGGACGTCGACGTCGGCCGGTTCGATCGCCTGCGGCGTGCACCAAGCGGCGAACTGGCCGCTGTCGGTGCCGTACGCCTGGCGCGTCTTCTCCGCCGCACCGCGGCGGTGGAGGTCGTCGTCGAGCAAGGCGAGGGCATCGCGCCAGGCGACGCTCGTATCCTCCGTCGGCGTGGGGTTGTTCTTCATCGACACATCAAACGGTCAGGTCGCCACCGTGCACCAGCTCGTCGCCGCCGGCGTGGCCGGCGATGACGGCGTGCCGCCGCGGCCGTGGCTGCGGATCCAGGGCTCGGGAGACGCGACAACGCTGTGGCACGCCGTGCTACGGCGACAGGAACGAGGGATCTTCATCGGCACCTTGGCTCTTCGACACTCCGCCCACCATGCCCTGCTCGTCGAGCGAGGCTGGGACGAGGTCTCGGTCGACGAGATCCGCGCGTTCTACGAGATGTAGATCGGCGCGCCGACCGGAACCCGCGGGTACAGGTCGATCACGTCAGGGATCGTCATGCGCACACAGCCGTGCGATCCGGCGGTGCCGATCGAGCCGTACTCCGACGGATCGATGCCGTGGATCCCGGCTCCGTCGATGATCCCGAGCCAGCGCGCCTTGATCGGATCCTGCGGTCCCGGTGGGATGTACTGACCGGCCAGGCTCCCAGCCCACGGGCTGTTGGGGACCTGCCAGCCGGGGTTCACCGACTTGTTCTGGATGTGGTAGAGCCCGGCGGGCGTCTCGAGCCCCTGCATGCCGACCGCGATCTTGTAGCGCTTCTCGACCTTGAAGTCGTGGTAGACGGTCAGCGTGAACTTCGAGCGGTTGACGATGAGTGCGGTCTGGTACTGCTTCTCGGCCGCCGCGGTCTTGACCGACGGCTCCTTGTGGAACGTCGTCGCGACGATCCGGCGGGTGGCCTTCGGATTGGTCAGCGCGTTGAGGACGAGCAGGTGCAGCCGGTGGGTCTTGACCTTGAGACCGACCCGCGCCTCGGTCTTGGTCAGCCCCGCGCCCGAGATGTGGACCGCCGCATTGATCGGCGGGCGGTTGATCGAGTCGCGCACGCGGTTGAGCAGGTGCAGGACCGCGTTGGGGTTGTAGTGGACCTTCGGCTCGACGTTCTTCGTGACGCTGCCGCCGGTCAGCTCACGCACCGCGCGGGAGAACGGGTTGCCGGTGCGGCTCGCGGCGAGCGCGGCGTCGACCGAGTCCGCGATGTTGACGTTGACCTTGGCGCGCTTGACAGTCAGCGTGAAGTTCTGCGCGCCGTGATTGACGACGAGATCGCGCTGCAGGCCGCTCACCAGCTCGCGCTGGAGCTTGGCCTGCGCTTGGGCCTTGTTGAGCCCGCCGACGTCGATGCCGGCGACCCTGACGCCCTTGGCGATCGTGTCGGCCTGGGCCTGGTCGTAGGCCAGCAAGCCGCCTCCGACGAGGACGACCGAGACCGCGATTGCGGCGACGGGAATGAGGTAGCGCTTACGCACGGCGACGACTCAGCGACATTTTACGGTACGCCACCGACGTCCGCAGTATCAGTGTGGTCTCAATTTCTCAACGTGGAAGGCCACGCAGTGAATCGATCACGGCCAGAACCGGCGCGCGTGCGGCATGGGCCAGCTCGTAGATACGCAGCGCATCGAGGTCGCCAGGGTCAAGCGTCGGAAGCAGGGTGATGACCTCGTCGGCGCCCAGCGCATCGTAGCCGGGCGGGTTGATCTGCTCGACACGACGGTCGCCCAGCCCGCTTGAATCGCCGGCCTCCAGCGCGGCGATCGCGCGCTTGAGCTCGGCGAGCTGGTGTGCGGTCGGGCGCAGCGGGGCCCCGGCGCCGCCGCCGCCCTCACGCACGCTCGGGCTCCAGCGCAGGAACTCCTCGACCTCCCGCTCATAACGGTAGGGCGACTCGTGTCCCCTCGCCGACACGCGCTGGTGCTCGCGCAGTTTGAGGACGGTCTCGCGCGTCGTGTAGCGGTAGCGGTAGCCGGTGGAGCGCAGCTTGCGGTTGTCCATCGCACGCCCGAAGCGCAGCAGCTGGAGCATCTCGGCAGGAATTCGCACCCCCGCGTGACGCAGCGCCGCGGCGGCCAGCGAGGTGCCCCACGGGGGCAGGATCGGAGCCAGGCGCTTGCCGAGCAGGCGCGCGATCTCGCTGAGGACGAGGACGCCGTCACCGGCCCCGTTGTAGATCCCCGGCAGATCGTTGACGACCGCGTGATGCAGGGCGCCGACGATGTCGTCCGAGTGGATGAATTGGCAGCGGGGATCGAAGCCGAGGATCGCGGGGACGATCGGCAGGCCGAACATCGCCATGTGCGACGTCTTGAGCGTCGGGCCCAGGCCGTTGGCGAAGCGCAGAACCGAGACCGTCACGTCGGGATGCTGGGCGGCGAACTCGGCCACCGACGCTTCGGCCTCGAGCAGATCGCGCTCGATCGGCGTGCGCGGGCGGTGCGGGCGGCGCATCTCCTCGGTGAAGTAGCCCGGGTCATCCTGCTCACAGCCGTAGTAATGACCGCTCGACTTGAAGATGAACTTGCGCACGCTGGAGTCCGCCCCGGAACACGCGGCGAGGACGTTCAACGTGCCGATGACGTTGTTCTCGTGGGTCAGGCGCGGCGTCGTGACGATCGAGTCGACGACCAGCCGCGTGTCGACGACGGTGTCTATCTGTGCGGCCTGCACGACCCGCCGGATCAGCGAATGCGAGTCGGAAACCTTGACGAACTCGGTCCGCGCGAGCTCGTTCTTGGGCGGGTTGCGGTCGACACCGATGATCACGTCGATCTGTGGGTCGGCCTCGAGCTCGGCGGCCAGCCGGCCGGCCCACGGCGTGGAGATCCCCGTGATCAGGACACGGCGCGAGACGCGCGAATCGCTCACCCGAACCACACGCTGCGGCGCGCGCCGACCATGTCATGAACCTCGTCCTGGATCAGCGCGCGGATATCGTGGGCGACGGTCTGCACGAGCGCCTTGTCCTCCCACGGCGCGTCGCCCATGTCGTCGGTGCGGACCGCGGGAAGGAAGCGGATCTTGAACTTGGCCGGCAGGTACATGAGCATGCCGAGCGGGCCGAGGTGCGGGAACGTCGGCGTCAGCGGCGTGTAGATCAGCTTCGTCACCCGCTGCAGCAGGCGGATGTGAGCAAAGATCGGCTGCGCCTCCTCGGCGCCGATCAGCGCGATCGGGATGATCGGCACGTGGGCGCGCATCGCCGCCTCGACGAAGCCACCGCGCCCGAAGCGCCGCAGCCGGTAGCGGTCGCGGTAGAGCTTCTCGGTCCCCTTGCGGCCCTCGGGGAAGACGAGCACGAGCTCGCGCTCGTCGTAGAGCAGCCGCTGCACGTTGGCCGGGTGCGCGGGCACGGTGCCGATCTTCGGCATGACCATGCTGAACCCCGGATAGCCCTTGAAGAAGTGCTCGATCGTCGTGTAGACCGGGCGCGATCGGGGCTGGTCCTCCTTGATCGCCTTGGCGATCATCGCCGCGTCCGGGGGCAGCGCGCCCGAGTGGTTGGAGACGAGCAGCGCGCCACCGTCGGCCGGGACGTGCTCGATTCCCTCGACCTCGGTGCGAAACCACAGGTGGTAGTAGAAGTTCACCAGCGTCTTGTCAAAGATCTCCTCGCCACGCTCGGAGCGCCCCCAGTCGTTGATCGTGCGCTCGGGCTCGATCGCGGGCAGCAGTTCGCGCAGGTCCTGCCGGCGCGCGGGGACGAGCGGCGCGGGGGCGTCGCCCAGCGCAAGCTCGTCGGTCATCGGTTCGGCGACCGCGGCCTGACGCAGGGTCGTGCGGACGGACTCGGGCATCGCCAGCAGTCTGGCAAAGCTCGCGGATCGGCGGAATGGGCCGCCGGGCCAATCCGTTGGGCGCCGGTTACGACACGCGGCGGTCGCGGAGGACCGGATCGATGCGCTGGCTCAGCGTCGGCCAGTCGGGCGCGCTGATGACGTCCTCGGTCTCACAGACCTCCTGGTTCCACGGATGCTCGATCGTCGCGGCGACGATCCCGTGATCCAGCGCGGCGAGCAGGTTCGAGGGGCTGTCGTCGATCAGCAGGTCGATCTTCAGGTCGACGCAGCGGGTGACCTTGTCGTAGGAGCAGTGCAGGTCGTCGTAGGGCAGGCCGATGTGCTGGAGCCACGCGGCCGTGGCGGCGCGACAGGCCCGCGCACGGTGGCTGGTGACGTGGATGAAGTGGCCCTGCTCGTGCCAGACGCGGACGGTCTCGACGGCGCCCGGGTACGGGTCGCCGGAGAGGATCGACTCGTCGCAGTGGGTCTCAGCGATGACGAGCTCCAGCTGGTCGGAGCGCAGCCGTGTGATCCCCCAGTCGAACTGCTCCTCGTAGGGCAGATCGATGCCGAATCGGCGCAGCGCCGCATCGCTGAGGCGGTCCCAGTAGTGATGCAGCGTCGAGTCGATGTCGAGTGCGATGCGCATTCCCTTGCGTCTGACATCCTAAACGGCGATGAGCACCACGAGTACGAGCCCGGTTCTCGCGGACAGTTCTGACGACTACGGCGGCGCCGGGCGCTCCGAGTGGATGGACGTCGACTGGCGTGCCCATCAGCGCTGGCTGATGGTCCATGGGACCCCGGTGAACGTCGTCGACCTCGGCTCGGGCGAGCCGATCGTCTTCGTCCACGGGCACGCCGGATCATGGACGAACTGGCTCGAGCAGCTGCCGTCGCTGGCCCGTCGTCGTCGCGTTGTGGCGATGGACCTCCCGGGGTTCGGGCGCTCACCGCTGCCCGACCACGAGATCTCGATCAGCCAGTACGCGCGCGACGTCGACGCCGTGATGGGCGAGCTCGGCATCGACTCGGCGATCGTCGTCGGCAACTCGATGGGCGGCTTCATCGCCGCAGAGTTGGCGATCCGCTTTCCGTCACGCGTGAACGGTCTCGTGCTCGTCGGCGCCGCCGGCGTGGCGACCAAGTACGCCCAGATGCCGGCGCGGTTCATGGCCAATACGTTCTACGAGCGCGTGTTCGAGGTAATCGCGCCGCTAACCCGGGTGTCGACGCGACGCGCATCGTGGCTGTCGCGCCGGCGACGACTGCGCGGCGCCGCGCTGTACCTCGTCGCCGCGCATCCCCAGAAACTCCATCCGGCGATCGCGTGGGAGCTCGTCCAGGGCTCCGGGCGCCCGGCGGTCGCCGCGGCGAGCGCGGCGATCGCGCGCTACGACTTCCGCCATCGGCTGCCGGAGATCAGCTGCCCGACGCTCGTCGTCTGGGGCGACAGCGATCGCACGGTGCCGATGTCGGGTGCCGACGAGTTCGTGCGGCTGATCCCCGGTTCGACCAAGGTCATCCTCGAGGACACCGGCCACATCCCGATGATCGAGCGCCCCGCACGCTTCAACGCGCTGCTCGACGAGTTCCTGGAGCGCGTGACGTGAGCGACCTCTACCACGACGGCAACCGCAAACTTCAGGACCGCTTCGACAGCCGCCGCCTGGCCGACCGCCTGGAGGAGGTGACGTTCCGCACCGCGTTCACCGACGAGGACCGCGCGTTCATCGCCGAGATGGACATGGCGTTCCTGGCCACCGCCGACGCCGACGGCCATCCACAGTGCTCCTACAAGGGCGGCGACCCCGGGTTCGTGCGCATCGTCGGCGACAGCGAGCTGGCGATCCCCGACTATGACGGCAACGGCATGTTCCTGTCGTGGGGCAACGTCGTGACCAACCCACACGTCGGCCTGCTGTTCATCTCGTTCTCCGAGCAGCGGCGGATGCGCGTCAACGGTGTGGCGTCACTGCGTGACGACGACCCGCTGCTTGCGTCCTATCCCGAGGCGCGGATGGTCATCCGCATCGCCGCGACGCAGATCTTCCCCAACTGCCCGCGATACATCCACCGTATGGAGCTCGTCGAGCGCTCGATCTACGTCCCCCGCGCGGAGACGCAGACGCCGCAGCCGAGCTGGAAGTCCAGCGACTGGGCGCGCGACGTGCTGCCGCGGGACGGCGCGTCCGGCTAGACGGTGACGGCGCCCTTGTCGGCGCTCGACACCTGGCGCGCGTACTTCAGCAGCACGCCGGTCAGATCGGGGTTGGGCGGCGAGACGTAGGCGGCGACGCGGCGGGCGATCTCGTCTTCGGGGATTTCGAGGTCGATCGTCCGTTTGTCGACGTCGATCGTGATCGTGTCGCCGTCACGGACGGCCGCGATCGGGCCACCGCGGGCCGCCTCGGGCGCCACGTGGCCGGCCATGAAGCCGTGGGTCGCGCCCGAGAACCGTCCGTCGGTGAGCAGCGCGACGGTCTCCCCCAGCCCGGAACCGTTGAGCGCGGCCGTGACACCGAGCATCTCGCGCATGCCCGGCCCGCCGGCGGGGCCCTCGTTGCGGATGACGACGATGTCGCCGGATTCGATGCGGCCGTGAGTGACGGCGTCCATCGCGTCCTCCTCGCACTCGAAGACCCGTGCGGGACCCTGGGCGTAGCGGCGCTCGTGGCCGGCGAGTTTGACGACGCTGCCGTCGGGTGCGAGGTTGCCGCGCAGGATCGCCAGGCCGCCGGTCGCCTTGATCGGATCGTCGAGCGGTCGGATCACGCGCTGGCCCGGCTCCTCGACCGCCAGCTCGATGTGGTCGGCGATCGTGAGCCCAGAGACGTTCGCGGCGTCGGTGTGCAGCAGGCCTGCCTCGCCGAGGCGCCTGAGCAGCAGCGGGACTCCGCCGGCGCGGAACAGGTCGGTCGCGACGTAATGGCCGCCGGGCTTGAGGTCGCAGAGGAGCGGCGTACTTTCGGAGATGCGGTCAAAGTCGTCGATCTCCAGCTCGATGCCGGCCTCGTGGGCGAGGGCCATCAGGTGCAGCACACCGTTGGTCGAGCCGCCGCTGGCGGCGATCGCGGCGATCGCGTTCTCCAGCGACTTGCGGGTGATGATGTCGCTCGGGCGCTGGCCGCGGCGCAGGACGTCCATGACGAGCTCGCCGGTCGCGAAGGCGACGCTCTCCTTGGTCGCGTCCTGGGCCGGAACGAGGCTGTGGGTCAGCGGCGAGATGCCGAGCACCTCGAACGCCATCGCCATCGTGTTGGCCGTGAACTGGCCGCCGCACGCACCGGGGCCCGGATGGCCCTGGGTCTCGATCTCGGCCAGCTCTTCGTCGGTCATCGTGCCGTTGGCGTGGGCGCCGACCGCTTCGAAGACGTCCTGGATCGTCACGTCGCGGCCCTGGAAGCGCCCGGGCGGGACCGAGCCGCCGTAGAGCATCACGGCCGGGACGTCGAGGCGGGCCAGCGCCATGACGGCACCCGGCAGCGTCTTGTCGCAGCCGCTGAGGGCGACGACGGCGTCGAAGGCGTGGCCGCGGCCGACGAGCTCGATCGAGTCGGCGATGACCTCGCGGGAGACGAGGCTCGTCTTCATGCCGGGCGTGCCCATCGTGATGCCGTCGGAGATCGCGATCGTGTTGATCTCCATCGGCGTGCCGCCGGCCGCACGGATGCCGTCCTTGACCCGGGCGGCAAGCGCGCGCAGGTGGAAGTTGCACGGCATCGTCTCGATCCACGTCGAGGCGACGCCGACGATCGGCTTGGACATCGCCTCGTCGTCGAAGCCGATGCCCTTGAGGTAGGTGCGCGCGGCCGCGCGATTGGGGCCCTCGGTGAGGATCCTCGATTTGTGCTTGACGTCGAAGGGTGGCGGTGCTTCGGTGGTGCTCACGGAGCGGGAAGGCTACCGGCCGACCGTCGCCGGTCGCGATCCAGGCGCTCGCGCTCCCACTCGTGCAGCCGCCAAAGGTCGCGGCGGACGTGGCGCGGGTCGATCTGGCGGCCGGGCAGATGCATGTTCGCCGAGGCGATGAGGCCGCGCTCGTCTCCGGTCAGCGCCATCCACTTGGCCAGGACGTCGTCGGAGTCGGGTAGCCGCGCGCTGCCGTAGGGCCGCGTCTCGTCGGGGAACGTGACGCAGTACTCGTTGAGCAGCGTCCGCGTCTGCGGCAGGTAGGCGACCAGCGGCCGGTGGGGGTAGATGAGGTAGGCGTAGGGCGCACCGTCGCGGGTCGCCGGGCTGCCGCCGTGGGCCGGACCCGCCGAGCTAGCGCCCCAGACGCGGATGAACCCGAGGTCGCGATACATCGCCCACTCCTCGTCGTTGACGCACGAGTGCAACAACTGACGAGCGCGGGCCTCGGCGCGGCGTTCGCGGCCGGGATCGAAGTCGGCAATCGGCACTCGGGCCCGACGGGCGCGGTGGCGCTCCCACTGCTCGCGGACGGTCGGCGTCGTGACCTCCCACAGCAGTGCCACGATGACGATCGCCGTGGCACTGAGGGCAAGCAGCACGACGCTCGGGCCCTGACTCAGCTGCCGCCCGCGGCGCGGGGGAAGAAGATGACGCGCTCGGCGGCGCGCGGGACCTCGTCGAACGACCTGACCATCTGCGCCTCACGGCGCCCGCTGTGACTCGTGAGCGGCACTGCGGCCCACATACCCGCATCGAGCTGGGCCGAGAACTCGGCGATCAGTCGCTCCTCGTCCTCGCGCAACTCGACGTCACCTTCGGCGAGCAGGATCTCGCCGTGGCCCGGCTTCATCCGCAGGAGCTTCACCGGTGACACCTCACCCCGCGAATTATGGCACGGCCGGAGTCTGCTGCCGCCGCGCGCGCACCCCGATCCCGAGCGCGTCGACCGGGCCCGGGCCGGCGCCGAGCTCGCGCAGTCCGTCGCGCACCGCGGCACCCGCGACCGCCCGCGCGGTCAGCGCCGCCTCGAGGGGCGAATCGCCGAGCGCGAGGCGCGCCGCGAGCGTCGAGGAGTGCGTACAGCCCGAGCCGTGCGCGGCGCCGTCCGGGTGGCGCGGACCGTCAAGCTCGATGAACCGCTCGCCGTCGAAGTAGAGGTCGGCCGCGCGCTCGCGGTGGCCGCCGGTGACGATCACGATCTGGGGCCCGAGGGCGAAGATCGCGTGGGCCAGGGTCTCAGGGTCAGCGTCGGCGTCGGCGTCGCCCGCGAGTACATGGGCCTCGGCCAGATTGGGGGTGACCACGGTCGCCCGCGGCAGAATCAGCGTGCGCAGCGCGCCTTCTGCGTCGGGGTCGAGCAGCCGCCCGCCCGACTCGGCGACCATCACCGGGTCGACGACGACCGGTGTGCCCGCAGGCAGTTCGTCGAGCGCGCGCGCCACCGCCTCGATCGTCGCCGGCGTGCCGAGCATCCCGATCTTGACCGCGTCGATCGCCAGGTCATTCGCGACCGCGCGGACCTGAGCGACGACCATCTCCGGGTCGACCGCAAGCACCGCGTCGACGCTGACCGTGTTCTGGGCGGTGATCGCGGTGATCGCCGTGGTGCCGTGCACCCCGGCGGCGGCGAACGCCTTGAGATCGGCCTGGATGCCGGCGCCACCGCCGGAATCCGAGCCCGCGATCGTCAGGCAGACCGGAATCGACATCGAGGAGGCCACAAGGGGAGGATAGACGCCGCTCAGGCCGCGGTTGGCGCCCAGCGCCCGTCTGGCTCACGGCGCACGAGCCCGCGCAGCTCGAGCTCGGCGAGCCCGGTGAGGACGCCGTCGAGCTCCGTCGGGCTCGCGGCGAGCGCATCGACCGAGGCGTGGGCGCCGGTCAGGCGCGCGAGCAGGCCGCGCAGGTCGGCCGGCAGTCCGGCCAGGCGGCCGTCGCCACGGTTGATCGCGGCGCCGTCGACGCCGAGCGCAAGCTCGACCGCGTCGGCCGCGTCGCGGATCAGCGTCGCGCCATCGCGCAGCAGCGCGTTGACCCCGGCCGAGCGCCACGACAGCACCGGCCCGGGTACCGCGCCGACCTCGCGCCCGGTCTCCAGCGCGAGCTCGGCGGTGATCAGCGATCCCGATCGCTGCGCCGCCTCGACGACGACGGTCGCTCCGGCCAGCGCGGCGATGATCCGGTTGCGGGCCGGGAACATCCAGCGCCGAGCGCCGGTCCCCGGCGGCAGCTCAGCGAGGATCAGCCCGGTCTGCGCGATGGCGGCGTAGAGCGTGCGTTTGCGCGCCGGATAGGGGACGTCGGCACCGCCGGCGAGCACGGCGATCGTCGGGCCGCCGGCCTGCAGCGCGCCCTCGTGAGCGGCGGAGTCGATCCCCAGCGCCATGCCCGAGACGACCGTGACACCTGCCACGGCGAGGCCGCGACCGAGCCCGCGGGCGATCTCCGCCCCGTCGGCCGAGCAGCGGCGCGTGCCGACGACCGCGATCGCCTCGCCCTCGAGCAGCTCGAGCCGGCCCCGAGCCCCGAGGACAGCCGGCGGCGCGCGGTCCTCGAGCAAACTCGACGGGTAGCGCGGGTCGTGGCGACAGATGGCGACCAGCCCCGCCGCCGGATAGGCGGCGTGCAGCGCGCCGGCATCGAGTTCGCGAACCCTGCGCAGGATCTCGTCGCCGCGGTCATCCAGCAGTGCGCGCGCGAGCACGCGATCGCCCAGGGCGAGCATGTCGGGCAGGCGCTGGCGGTTGCGCCGGGCGATCTCAATCGCCCCGCCGAGCTCGCGCAGCAGCCAGGTCCGGCGCAGACATGCGGCGCACGGCCAGGAGCTCATGCCACTCCCCGTGCTGCGCCGGCTGCGTCCTGACGGAGGCTCAGCGCCTTGAGCACGTCGGCTGTGGAGATGTCGTCGTGCGCGGCGAGATCGGCGATCGTCCGAGCGACACGAACGACGCGCTCGCGGCCACGGGCGCTGAGCCGACCCTGGTCATACGCGCTGGTCAGCACGCGTTCGGCTCTGGCGTCGAGCTGCGCGTGGCGGCCGACGAGCACCGGGTCCATCTGGGCGTTGCATCGCGCCGGTGTTCCGTCGAGTCGTTGGCGCTGGCGCTCGCGAGCCGTGATCACCCGCTCGCGCGCGCCGGCCGAGCTCGTCGCCGGCGCGCCGCGCAGCGCCGCGCTCGACGGCCTGGCGACCGTCACGAGCAGGTCGATGCGATCGAGCAGCGGACCACTCAGCCGCCGGCGGTGGCGGGCGAGGTCGGCCTCGGTGCAGTGGCAGCGTGGGCTGCCGCCGTGACCACATGGACACGGATTGGTGGCGGCGACGAGCATGAACCGCGTCGGGTAGATGGCACTGCGCTGACCGCGGACGATCGCCACGCGCCCGTCCTCCAGTGGCTGACGCAACGCCTCGAGCGATGCGCGCGGGAACTCGGAGAGCTCGTCGAGGAACAGCACGCCGTTGTGGGCCAGGCACGCTTCGCCGGGGCGCGGAGTCGCCCCTCCCCCGGCCAGGCCCGAAGCCGAGATCATGTGGTGCGGTGCACGAAACGGACGCATCGGGACAAGCCCGCCGCCGCTGTGCAGCCCCGCCACGCTGTGGATACGCGTGACCTCGATTGCCTCGGCCCGCGACATCGGCGCCATGATCGACGGCAAGCGTCGGGCGAGCATCGTCTTGCCCGCCCCGGGCGGCCCGCTCATCAACAGGTTGTGCCCCCCAGCCGCGGCGATGACCAGCGCCTCGAGAGCCTCCCCCTGTCCGCGCACGTCGGACAGGTCCGGCATGCCGAGCACAAGCTCGGCGGGCGCCACCGTCGCGATCGTCGGCGCGCAGTCACTGCGCTCCCCGCGCAGAACGGCGGCGATACCCGCGAGGTCGGCGGCACCGCGCACCGAGAGGTCCTCGATCAGCGCGGCCTCGTCGACCCGCTCGGGTGCCAGCAGCAGCGCGGCGAGCCCGGCCCGGCGGGCCCCTTCGGCGACCGCCAGCGTTCCCGCGCACGGGCGCACCTCGCCGGTGAGCGACAGTTCGCCGAACACTGCCGTCCTCGCCAGGTCGGCCGCCGGTAGCTGACCGCTGGCGGCAAGGATTCCGCAGGCGATCGGCAGGTCAAACGAGGCGCCGACCTTGCGCACATGGGCCGGCGCCAGGTTGACGACGATCCGCCGCTGCGGGAACTCGAAGCCCGAGTTGAGAATCGCCGCGCGCACGCGTTCGCGCGCCTCACGCACCGCACGATCGCCGAGCCCGACTATCAGGAAGTTCGGCAGGCCCTGGCGCACATCGACCTCGACGGTGATCGGGCGGGCGTCGACGCCATCGAGCGAGAACGTGGTCAGCGCGGTGTTCATGTCACAGCACGCTAGGCAGCAACCTGCGCCATGTCTGCGCAGCGCGGAATCAACTCCGCGCACGGCCTGCAAAGAAGCGTCAAGCCTCTGTGACAACAGACGCGCGCGGGGCCATTTCCCGCCGGTGCGCGCCTACCTTCAGTGCATGTCAACCGACCTGCGCCACCACCTCGGCCGCTGCGGCGAAGAGCTCGCCGCCGCCCACTTCGAGCGCCTCGGCTACGAGATCGTCGCGCGCAATCACCGCACCCGCTGGGGCGAGCTGGATCTGGTCGCCTTCGACGGGCACACGCTCGTCTTCTGCGAGGTCAAGACGCGCCGACGAGCGGGCGGGCCGTGGGAGTCGCTGGACGCGGCCAAGCGCGAGCAGGTGCGCCGGATGGGCGCGGCCTACCTGGCTCAGGTCATCGACCGCCCGCGTGCGCAGGAGCTTCGCTTCGACGCGGTCGGCGTGGTCATCGACGCACAGGGACGGCTCGTCGCGCTGGACCATCTGGAGGGCGCGTTCTGATGAGCCGGCGAACCTGCGTCAGAGCGCGAGCTGCTGGTAGGCCGTGGACTGAAACGACATCCGGTGCAGCGGCGAGACGCCACGGCGGGCGATCGCGTCGCGGTGCTCGGGCGTCGAGTAGCCGACGTGGCGGGCGAACTCCCAGCCTGGGTGCAAGGCATCGGCGCGATGCATGAAGCGATCGCGAGTCACCTTGGCGAGGATCGATGCGGCGGCGATCGCCGCGGACTTGGCGTCACCGTCGATCACCGCGCGCTGCTCGAAGCCGAAGTCGGCGACCGGGAAGCCGTCGGTCAGACACAGCGTGCCGGGCACCGCGACGCGCATCAGCGCCTCGCGCAGCGCGGCGAGGTTCGTCTTGTGCAGCCCGCGGGTGTCGATCCCGGTCACGCAGCGGGAGACGATCGCGCTGCTCGTGGCCGCCCGCAGCACAACCGGATACAGCCGGTCGCGGGCCTCGGGGGTGTGCTGCTTGGAGTCATTCAGGGCAGCGAGCGCACGGCGCTGGGAGAGCGTCAGCGCCTCGAGGTCGAACAGCACCGCGGCGGCAACGAGCGGCCCGGCAAGGCAGCCGCGTCCCGCTTCGTCGGCGCCGGCAACGAACCGCACACCGAGCTCACGGTCATACGAGAACAGCCGCCGTCCGCTGCGGCGGCGCTTGGCCGCCTTGCGCGCCTGGCGAGCCGGCCGCGGGGCCTCCGGCACCGCGGCCGCCAACTCGTCCTCGAGCGGGCTAGAGGAACCCAATGCGATCGGGAGGCCAGTAGGTGAACACGGCCTCGCCGATGATCCAGCTTCGGGGAATCGAGCCCCAGTAACGACTGTCTTCAGATTGGCCACGGTTGTCGCCCATCATGAACCAATGGCCGGGTGGAATCAGGATCGGCGTGGGAAAGTCACATCCCTGGCCTGGGTCACACGGGGCGATGTAGCCGTCGGACTCACGCTTGAACGTGTTCTCGCCTTTGCCCTTGCGGTACACGTGGCCGTCGCGGATGAAGATCTCGTCGCCGGGGCCCGCGACCACGCGCTTGATGAAGTTCGTCTTCGTATCCTCGCGGTCGATCGCCTTGGCGCAGTTCTCGTCGATCCGCGTCTCGGGGTCGCAGTGCACGTCATTGTGCTCGGCGCCGACGGGCGGATGGAAGATGAGGATGTCGCCGATCGACGGATCACCGAAGCGGTTGCCCAGCCGGTTGACGAGTACCCGCTGGCCGACCCTCAACGTCGGCACCATCGACCGGCTCGGAATGCGGTAGGGCTTGACAAGCAGCCACTGGATGACCAGCGCCAGACCAAGCGCGACGACGACGACCAACATGAGCTCCAGGACCTTCGCGGCCAAACCCTTTGGTGGCTTGGCATCCTCGGGCTCCTGCTCAGAGCGCCGCGACCACGTGGCCCTCATCGCGCGACGAGCTCAAGCGGGCTACGGGAACCCGATGCTCTTGGGCGGCCAGTAGGTGAAGAACGCCTGGCCGATGATCCAGCTTCGGGGAATCGAGCCCCAGAAACGACTGTCGTCGGATTCGCCACGGTTGTCGCCCATCATGAACCAGTGTCCCGCCGGGATCGTGATCGGATCGGACAGCGTGCACGAGTCACCGGTCGCGCCGCAGGCAGCGGTGTAGCCATCGGACTCGCGCTTGAACGTGTTGGAGCCCTTGGCCTTGCGATACACGTGTCCGTCGCGGATGTACATCATGTCCCCAGGGCCCGCGACGACGCGCTTGATGAAGTTCGTCGACGTGTCCTCCTTCTTGACCGAGACCGGGCAGGCCGACGATGTCGAGTTCGCCACTCCGCAGGTCGGCGCGCTCTCGGCGGCTCCGGCGGGCGGATGAAAGACGAGGATGTCGCCGATCGACGGATCGCCGAAGTTGTTGCCGATGCGGTTGACGAGCACCCGCTGGCCGATCTTCAGCGTCGGCAGCATCGAGCCGCTGGGAATCCGGTACGGCTTGATCAGGAACGCCTGGATGAGCAGCGCCAGACCGAGCGCGACCGCGACGATGACAACGAGCTCGACGATCTGGCCGACGAAGCCCTTCGGCTCTTTGGGCGCGTCCTCAGATCCGCGCGACCATGGGAACTTCATGGGTTGTCTCCCCGCGGTCAGGCCTGGTCGGAGGGCGCCGACTCGGCGTCGGCACCGGAGGCGTCGGCTTCTGCCGCGACCTCCGCAGGCGCATCATCGCTGGTCGCCTCGCCGTCCGCGCCGGTCTCCGTCTGCGCAGCCCCGACCACCGCGGTATCGGCGGCGCCACCGGCATCGACGACCTCGTCGGCGGTGTGGCCCTCGGCGTCGACCGCTCCGGTCTCCTCGGGCTCCTCGTAGAGCAGCCCGGGCTCGACCGCCTGCTCGGGACCGGTGTAACGGCGCTCGCGCACTCGGGCGCGCTTGCCGACGCGGTCACGCAGGTAGTAGAGCTTGGCGCGGCGCACGTCGCCGCGGGCGGAGACCTCGATGCGCTCGATCTTCGGCGAGTGCACGGGGAACGTGCGCTCCACGCCGACACCGAACGACTGCTTGCGCACAGTGAACGTCTCGCGCACGCCGTGACCCTGGCGCTTGATGACGACACCCTCGAAGACCTGGGTGCGGCGGCGGGTGCCCTCGATGACCTGGAAATGGACTTTGACGCGGTCCCCCGGCTGGAACTCGGGGACGCGGCGCAGCTGGACGCGCTCGAGGTTTTCGATGACCGTGCTCATGGCAAAGAGAAGGCGCGGGCTCGTCGTGCAATCCCGCGCGGCCGAGTCATGGTAGCGAAGAGCCGGGATTCTGCGCCCCACGTTCGAGACTGCGGTCGCGGCGCCACGTGCGGATCTCCTCGTGGTGACCGGAGAGCAGGACGTCGGGAACGCGCCACCCGCGGTACTCCGCAGGCCGTGTGTAGTGCGGGTATTCGGGGCGCCCTTCGAGTGCGGCGCTGAACGACTCCTCGATGGCGGAGTCAGCGTGTCCGAGTGCTCCGGGCAGCTTTCGCAGCACCGCGTCACAGACCACCATTGCCGCCAGCTCCCCGCCGCTCAGCACGTAGCGCCCGACGCTCAGCGTGTCCGAGGCGAAGTGCTCGACGATCCGCTCGTCGAAGCCTTCGTAGCGCCCGCACAGCAGCGTGATCTCGTCCTCGGCGGCGAGCTCCTGGACGTAGGACTCGTCCAGCATCCGGCCCCCGGGGATCATCGCGATGACACGCCGGCGGGTGCGCAACTCGACCGGGTCGGCGTCGGCGTAGAAGGCGCGCAGCGCGGCATCCATCGCGTCGATGCGCAGCACCATGCCGGCGCCACCGCCGAACGGTGTGTCGTCGACCTGGCCGCCGGTCAGTGGCGTGTGCGGTCGCGGGTCGAGGAACCGCAGCTCGTGACCCTCGGCCAGCGCGTTTGACACATGACGCTGCTGGGTGAACCACGAAAACCAGTCCGGAAACAGGGTGACGACATCGATCTGCATCAGCCGGCGCCCTCCCCCAGGAACGCGAGGTCGACATCGACCCGACGGCGTTCGGTATCGATGCTGCGCACCGCGGCCTCGACCATCGGAACGAGCAGCTCGTCACCAGCCGAGCGGCGCACCTGCAGCGCCTCGCACGACGGCAGCTCGACCATTGCGATCACGACCCCGACCTCAACCTCGCCGTCGACGACCGCGCAGCCCTCGAGCTCCTCGGCCCAGAACTCGCCGTCGGGCAGCGCCGGTGCGGCGGTCCGTGCCACGAGCAGATCAGTTCCGCGCAACTCGTCGAGATCGGCTCGGCTCGAAGCGCCCGCGAAGCGCAGGATCGGCCGATCCTCGGTACCGGCCCGGCGGTCGACGACGAGGTCGCGCTCACCGACCCGCACCGTCGCGCCCGGCTCGAGCAGGAGCCAGCGTCCGCGGGTGACGTGGAACGAGCCGTCGAGGCCGTGCGGGCGCCCGACCCGGCCGGCGTGCAGCCAGTCGGCGGGAGCCATCTAGCGATCAGCCATCTAGTCGACGATGTCGACGATGACGCGCTTGCCCTCGTGGACCGCGGCCGCTTTGACCACGGTGCGCAGCGCGTTGGCCGTGCGTCCGCCGCGGCCGATGATCTTGCCGTAATCGTCGTCGGCGACCGACAGCTCGAGGACGATCGTGCCGTCGTCCTCCTCGAACTGCTCGACCTCGACGCGATCGGGCTCGTCGACGAGCTTCGACGCGAGGTATTCGAGCAATTCGCGCACGGCGAGCCAGTCCGCCTAGGAGGAGGACGCGGCCTCGGCCTGGTCGATGCCCGCCTGGATGCGCATCAACTTCTTGACCGTCGCCGTCGGCTGGGCGCCCTTGGCGATCCACGCGTCGATGCGCTCGGTGTTGAGCTTGATCGTCGACGGGTCGGTCTGGGCGTTGTACTGCCCGACGATCTCGATCACGCGACCGTCGCGCGGCGAGCGCTGGTCAGCGACGACGACGCGCCAAATTGGATCCTTCTTGCCGCCCACACGCGTGAGCCTCAGTCGTACCGCCACGTTTGCCTTCCTCGGAGTTTGCGACCCGGAAGGGTAGTCGATCGGTGGTGGTGCTAGGAACCGGTAGCGATCACGACCACGATCCCGAGGATCTGCATCGCCAGGAAGAACGTCGCGCAGCGGCGCGGCGGACGGCCCGATCGGATTGCCGAAGGCGTCGAGCGGCACCGTCCGATTCCAGGTGCGTTCAGCCGCCGTGACCACTGCGCGTGCTGATCTCGCCGATCATCGCCAACACGAGCAGGATTGTGCCGAGGATCCCCAGCAGCCGTGCGGTCTGTGCCTGCGAGCGGCCGCCGAGGCGCCCGCCGGATGCATCGATCTGGCGCAGCACCGCGCGGCCACGCCACCAGGCAAACGGCGCCGGCAGGAGCAGGAACAGCCCGAACAGGCCGATCACGAGCGCCGCGTTCGCCCCCGGGGCCACGGGCGGGAAGGCCGGCATCGGCTCGGCGGGCGGCGGCTCGGCCGGCGGCGAGGTCAGGCTCGGGGTCGGGGAGAGCGGCTCGGCGAAGCGCCCGAGGTTCGGGATCAGGGCCGGTGTCGGTGACGGCGAGTCGTCGTCGTCGATCGCATTGCCGAAGGCGTCACGATCGTCGGGCGCCATCGCCCGTTCAGCGTCCCTGGCGCATCAGCGCACCGAGGTCCGGCATCTTGCCGCGGCCCATCTGGCGCATCATCTTGCGCATCTGGCCGAACTGCTTGACGAGCGCGTTGACCGCCTGCACGTTGGTCCCCGCGCCCTTGGCGATCCGCAGCCGCCGCGAGCCGCGGATGAGCTCCGGGCGCCGTCGCTCCTCGGGCGTCATCGAGAGAATGATCGCCTCGACACGATCGAGTTGTCCGTCGTCGATCTTGGCGCCCTTGAGCTGGGCGCCGACGCCGGGAATCATCCCGAGCACCGACGAGAGCGGCCCCATCTTGCGGATCATCTTCAGCTGGCCGAGGAAATCCTCGAACGTGAACTCGTTGGAGCGCAGCTTGCGCTCGAGCTCCGCCGCCTCGTCGGCGTCGAACTGCGATTCGGCCTTCTCGATCAGCGACATCACGTCGCCCATGCCCAGCACGCGCTGGGCCATCCGCTCGGGATGGAAGCGCTCCAGTTGGTCGATCTTCTCGCCGACCGACGCGAACAGGATCGGCTTGCCGGTGACCGCCTTGACGCTCAGCGCCGCGCCACCGCGAGCGTCACCGTCGAGCTTAGTCATGACGACGCCGTCGAACGCGACCGCTTCGGAGAACTCCTGCGCGACGTTGACCGCGTCCTGGCCGGTCATCGCGTCGACGACGAGCAGCACCGCGTGGGGCTTGACCGCGCCGCGGACCTTGACCAGCTCGTCCATCAGATCGCGATCGATGTGCAGGCGCCCGGCCGTGTCGACGATCAGGACGTCCTTGCCATCGGCCTTGGTCTGGTCGAGCGCCCACTTGGCCACCGCCACCGCGTCGCGCGGGTCGCCGGGCTCCGCGGCGTAGACCGTCGCACCGGCGCGCTCGCCCATCGTGATCAGCTGCTGCACAGCGGCCGGGCGCTGCAGGTCGCAGGCCGCCAGCGCGACCGACGAGCCGTTCTCGCGCTTGAGGTAGTGGGCGAGCTTCGCCGCGGCGGTCGTCTTGCCCGCGCCCTGGAGGCCGGCGAGCAGGACGACCGTCGGCGGGCGCGGCGAGAAGGTCAGGCCGGCCGACGCGCCGCCGAACAGCGTCGCGAGCTCTTCGTGGACGATCTTGACGACCTGCTGGCCCGGGTTCAGCCCGCCCACGATGTCGGGGTCAGCGAGGCAGCGCTGCTTGACCGTCGCGGCGAACTCCTTGACGACCTTGAAGTTCACGTCGGCCTCGAGCAGGGCGAGGCGGATCTCGCGGACCGCCGCGTTGACGTCGTCCTCGGTCAGTGTGCCATGACCACGGACATCGGCCAGCGTGGCCTGGAGCTTCTCGGCGAGGGCGTCGAACACGGTCGTTGGAGTCTAGTGTGGGGATTCGTAAATTCGGGGGCAGTGGCCGAGATGCATCGTTGGTTGTGGGGCCGCACGATGACGCAGCGCGTGCCTCTGGCACGTGCCAGTCATTGGGGGGTTCCACGGGCAGCGAGGCGCTCGGAAACTGCTGGCGAATTTCTGAATCGCGACACTAGGCTCAGCGCAGCGCGGCGCGTAGCGGTCCCGCTGCGGCGGCCGGCTCGACACGCTCGAGCGCGACGTTGTCGGCGCCGACCCAGGTCGCGGCCTCGCGCAGCGCAGCGGCCATCGGCCCGATTGATTCGGGCTCGACCGACAGCTGACGCGCCACGAGCGTCGAGCCCTCGCGGGCGGGGTCGACGCGTCCGATGAGCTGCCCGCCGGCCAGCAGCGGCATGACGAAGTAGCCGTGCACGCGCTTGGGCTTGGGCACGTAGGCCTCGAGGCGATGCGTGAAGTCGAACAGGCGCTCGGTGCGCGGGCGATTGAAGATCAGCGAGTCAAACGGCGACAGCAGCGTCGTGCGGTGGCGCCCGCGGGCCGGGGTCTCGAGCGCCGCCGGGTCGGCCCATGTCGGGGCGTTCCAGCCGTCGACGTCGACCGCGATGAGCCCGGCCGCGTCGATCGCGCCGCGCACCTGGGCCTGCGTGAGGCGGTGGTGCTCGGCGAGGTCGGCGACCGTCGCCACGCCAAGTGCCCGTGCCGCGCCGGCGACAAGCTGGGCCAGGCATTCCTCGTCGCTCGCGTCGATCGCCAGCAGCTCGGCCGGAACCGCCCGCGACGGCAGGTCATAGACGCGACGCCAGCCGACGCGCTCGACGCAGACGACGTCACCGATGTCGAGCAGGCGCTCGACCGCGACCTTCGCATGCGACCAGTCCCACCATTCGGCGCTCGCCTTGGCGCCGCCGAGACCTGCGGTGCTCAGCGGCCCCTCATCCTCGAGGCGCGCGAGGATCTCGTCGCAGACGCCCTCCGGCACGTCGTGCCAGCGCTTGCCCTTGGCGCGGCGCGCGCGGCGGCCGAAGGCGAACCACGGCCAATGCTCAATCGGCAGGATGCACGCTGCGTGCGACCAGTACTCGAACGCGGCGCCGCTCCAGTATGCGTGGTCGACGGTCTCGCGGCCGATCGCCCCGAGGCGCGCATAGGCGACGAGTTCGTGCGAGCGCGCGAGCACCGAGATCGTGTCGAGCTGGACCGCACCGAGGCGGCGCAGCATCGCCGGCACGCCACCGCGACGGTCGGGCGAACCGAGCAGCCCCTGCGCCCGCAGCGCGATCCGTCGCGCTTCGTCGGCCCTCAGGTCCATCGGCGACATCGTAGCTGCGACCGGAGGCTCGCCAGCCAGGGCGATCCTCCGTCGCATTGGCGACCCAAGTTCGAGCTAGTGTGGCGGCTGGACGGCCGGCGGCGTGGGCGGCGCCGGCGCCTTCGGCCGCGGGTTGGCGACGCCGGCAATGGCACCGCCGATGTTGCCGAGAGCCTGCGAGAACTCCGACGGGATGATGAAGACCTTGTTCGCGTCGCCCTTGGCCAGCTCCGGCAGCATCTGCAGGTACTGGTAGCTGAGCAGGCCCTCGTCCGGGTTGCCGTTGTGGATCGCGGAGAAGACGGTGTCGATCGCCTTCGCCTGGCCCTCGGCCCGCAGGATCGCCGACTGGCGCTCGCCCTCGGCCGTGAGGATCTGCGACTGCTTCTGACCCTCGGCGGTGAGGATCTGTGACTGCTTGACGCCCTCGGCGTTGAGGATCGCGGCACGACGGTCGCGCTCGGCGCGCATCTGCTTCTCCATCGCCTCCTGGATCGAGGCCGGCGGGTCGATCGACTTCAGCTCGACGCCGGCGATCCGGATTCCCCACTTGCCCGTGCGCTCGTCGAGCACGATGCGCAGCTGGTCGTTGACCTTGTCGCGCGAGGTCAACGTGTCCTCGAGGGTCAGCGAGCCGATGATGTTTCGCAGCGTGGTGACGGTCAGCTGCTCGATCGCCTGCAGCGGGTTGGCGATCTCGTACGTCGCGTCCTTGGGCTCGGTGATCGTGAAGTAGAGAACGGTGTCGACGTTGACCGACACGTTGTCGGAGGTGATCACGGGCTGGGGCGGGAACGTGACGACCTGCTCACGCAGATCGATCAGCGGACGCACCTTGTCGACGAACGGCAGCACGATCACCAGGCCGGGCGAGAGCGTGCGGCTATAGCGCCCGAGCCGCTCGACGACTCCGGCGCGCGCCTGGGGAATGATGCGGATGGTGCGCGATGCGACGTACAGGGCAAACAGCAACAGCACCGCAGCTACGATCAGTCCAGCCATTGAAGATCCTTCCTATTCGCTGACGAGCGCGGTCGCGCCCCGTATCTCGACCACTTGCACGCGCCGTCCCGCGTCGATGACCTCGTCATCGTCGTAGGAGCGCGCGGTCCACACCTCGCCGTCGATCTTCACGACGCCGACGCCCTCGTCGTTCGCGATCCGTTCGAGCACCACGGCCTGCCGTCCGACCAGTGCTGCCGTACCGGTTCGCAACTCCGCGGGTTGACGCAGATGGCGCTTGGCGATCGGTCGCAGCAGGAGGAAGAGCAGGATCGTGACGATCGCGAAGACCACGACGGTCACGGCGAATCCGACTCCGATCAGCGACAGGATCGCGGCCGCAAACGCACCGCCCGCGAACGGGCCGAGGAAGAACCCCGTGAAGTGCATCTCTCCGACCGCGAAAATCACACCCGCGATCAGCCAAGGAATCCATGCGTCCATCGTCTGCCTCCGACTCTACTTCTTCCTCATGTACCGGGTACGACGGGTTTGCGGCGAGGAACTTACGTACGTCGCCGCTTGGGCGCTACTCGATTCCCACGAGCGCGCGGGCGAAGTCGTCGGGGTCGAACGGGCGCAGGTCCTCCAGCGCCTCACCGATCCCGATCAGCTTGACCGGAATCTGGAGCTCGGCGGCGATCGCGAGGGCGATGCCGCCCTTCGCCGTGCCGTCGAGCTTGGTCAGAACGATGCCGTCGACCGGGACGACCTGGGCGAACAACTTGGCCTGGCGCAGCCCGTTCTGACCGGTCGTCGCGTCGACGGTCAGCAGCGTCTCGTGCGGGGCGCCGGGCATCTGGCGATCGATGACGCGGCGGATCTTCCCGAGCTCGGCCATCAGGTCGTCCTGGGTGTGGAGACGACCGGCGGTGTCGACGATGACGACGTCGGCGTTGCGGGCGCGGGCGGTGCTGACGGCGTCGAAGGCGACGGCGCCGGGATCGGAATCCGGCACGCCGACGACGATCTCGCAGCCCGCGCGCTGCGCCCACACCTCGAGCTGCTCGACCGCAGCGGCGCGAAACGTGTCGGCGGCGCCGAGCACCACGTCGAGGCCGAGCTCGCGCTGGATATGCCACGCCAGCTTGCCGATCGTGGTCGTCTTGCCGGTGCCGTTGACCCCGCACACCATGATCACCGTCGGCCCGTGGCGCAGGTCGATCGTCGGCGTGCCGGTCCGCGCGATCCCGGCCATCAGCTCGATCAAGCGCTCGGTCAGCGCCGGGCCGCCCGACAGTCCGTCCTCGGTCGCCTCGTGCTCGAGTGTGCCGACGACCTTGGCCGTAGTGGCGGCACCGACGTCGGCCATGATCAGCGCTTCCTCAAGGCGCTCCCAGGTCTCGGAGTCCAGCGTGTCGAACAGCGTCGCCTGAATCTCGGCCCCAAGCGCGGCCCGGGTCTTCGACATGTTCTCCCGCAGCCGGCGGAAGAACCCGCGGCGCCGCTCGGGCTCGGCGTCAGCCTCGGCTGCCACCGCCTCCGGGGCCGACCGGTCGCCGTCGGTCAGGAAGAGCTCGCTCCAGTCGTGGGGCATGCGCCGCGACGTTAGCGGAGAACCACTCCGGCAGCTCGTCAAGCTCGAGGTCGCTCGAACACCGTCCGACCTTTGAGTCCGGTGGCTCGAAAAGGGGTCAGACCCCTTGAGCCCGCGGCAACAGAAAATCTCAGTCGGTTCGTCGTAAGGGGTCTGACCCCTGGCTCCCGACCCTGGCTCCCGATCCCACGTTCTCGGTGGCGGTGGCACGCGCAGCCACGAGGCCGGCGCCTAGGTCGCTGCGACCTCGAGCGTCGTCCGCGTTGCAGCCGCGCGGCCGACTCAGGGTCGTGGGTCGGCACGTAGCCGTCGGGTGCTCGCGTCCGTGGGCGAGGATCATGTCCATCGTCGCGACATGGACGGCGGGCCTCGGTGCGACGGCATCGGCGCGGCGGGCGTGCAGCTGCTCGAGCGTGTCGGTGCTGTCGCGATCGTGTGCATCCTCGGACCGCTGCGCCGGGCGAAACTCATCGCCGTGCTTGCACCGCTCCACCGACGGTGAGATGCTCGGCGGGACAGGCCCGGAGATTGGGCCGGGCCGCAATCGGAAGGAGTCGGCCATGGCCGACAGAATTCTGTTTGTCGGGTGGAACACTCCGATCAGTGGAGCCGAGGAGCGGTCGCTCGAGGTGTTCAACGACGCGCTCGGCATCCTCGGACGGATGCAGCAGGACGGCCGGATCGAGCGCTTCGAGGTCGCGCTGCTGGAGCCCAACAGCGACCTCGGCGGGTTCCTCTCCATCCACGGGACAGCGGATCAGATCGCCGCGGTGAAGGTGGACGCGGAGTTCCAGCGCAACACGATCGACGCGACGCTGTGCGTCAACGGCATGCGTCACATCGACGGCTACGCCGACGAGGGCATCGCACCGCAGATGGCGATGTACCAAGAAGCACTCAGCCAGGTGCCTCAGCGCGCCTGAACGTGCGTGGGCCACCGCGCCGGCGCCCTCGGTCAGTTTGGAGCGCCGGCGCCCGCCGCCCGGTTCAGCGGGTCGCCGCGCTGCCGACTACTCGGCAAGCATCATGCGCGACGAACCCATCCACGACCGCATCGCCGCGCTCAACGCCCGAACGCCGGCCGAGACGACACGGCTGACCTCACGCATGGTCGGAGCGTGCACACTCGACCGCACCGAGCCGGGCGCGCTGGGCTGGGTGCGACGCTGGCGGTTGGAACGCATCGGGGCAACGCTGCCCGAGTGCTCGTGCGCCCGCGGGCGCTGCGGCGTCTGCAACTGATCGCCGCGATCGGACGTCGGTCCAGACCATGAACGGCGCGATTCAATTTCGCGCGGTTGCTGTCGATGCGCTTTCCAGAATGAGCTCTACCGCAGCAGTGAACAGCGCGCTCGGCGGACTGACCAGCGCCCAAGAGTGGTTCAATGGCGCGGCGGTCGCGGTCGCCCACGCAAGCCTCCCGAACCCCAAGGTCGACCTCGTCGACGCCGTCGTGCAGTCGAAGCTCGCCTCGCAGGCCGTGAAGGTCAACGCGACGTCGCTGCATGCCGCGCTCGAGAACGAGCGCACGCTGATCGACATATTCGCCTGAGCGGCTCGGAGCGGCCTCAGGCGGCGGAGACTTCGGTGACGACCTCGTGCGGGAGACGGCGCGAGATGACCTTCGAGACGCCGTTGTCGGCCATCGAGACGCCGTAGAGCGTGTCGGCGGCCTCCATCGTGCGCTTCTGGTGGGTGACGACGATGAACTGCGCGTGGTCGCGGTTGGCGCGCAGGAGATCGAGGAAGCGGCCGATGTTCAGGTCGTCGAGCGCGGCCTCGACCTCGTCGAGGATGTAGAACGGGCACGGCCGCGCGAGGAAGACTGCGAACAGGAACGCGATCGCGGTCATCGACTTCTCGCCGCCCGACATCAGCATCAGGCGCTTCATCGACTTGCCCGACGGCGTGATCTCGATCTCGACGCCGATGTCGTCGTCGGGATCGAGCCCCGACGACTCCTCGGCTGCCGACTCCGCCTCAGCCGCCGCTTCGGCCGCCTCGTCGGCGCTGACCGCGTCCTCGGGCGCGTCGGCGCCGCCGAGCACGGGCCGCGGGCCGCTGTCCTCGCGCACAAGGCGCAGCCGACCGCGACCGCCGGGGAAGAGCTGCTGCGCGAGGCGCTCGAAGTTCTCGGCCGCCGCGTTGAACGTCTCTTCGAAGGACTCGCGGATCATCCGATCGGTGTCGCGGATCAGCTGGCGCAGCTCGCGCAGCGCGGTCTCGAGATCGAGGCGCTGACGCTCGAGCTCCTCGACGTGCTCCAGCGCCTCCTCGTATTCGGCCTGAGCGAGCGGGTTGACCGGGCCGAGCTGCTCGCGACGCCGGGCCAGGCGTTCGATCCGGCCGCGCAGGGAGTCGGCCTCGCCGTCGGGCAGCGGCTCATCGGCCGGCTCGGCCGAGAGCTCGAGCAGCGCCGCAAGCTCGCCAAGCTCACCGGTCGCGTCGCCGTGGGCGTCGCGCGCCTGCTGGGCGCGGACCTCGGCGACTGTGACGGCCTCGCCGCACTCGCGCAAGCGCGCCTGGATCGCGGCCTCGGCGGCGGCACAGGCGCGCAGCTCACCGGCCACGCCCTCCCCCGCCTCCCGGTCGGCCAGTAGTTCGGCCTCGAGCACTTCGGTGCGGGCGCCGAGAGATTCGAGCGTCATCGCCAGCGCCGTTGCGAGGCGCTCGGCGGCGGGGATCAGCGCGCGGTCGCGGGCGAGCGCCGCGGCGAGACGCTGGACGCGGGCCGCGCGCTCGGCCCGTTCGGCGGCGGCGCGCTGGGCACCCCGGCGCTCGGCGGCCAGTTCGCCGTCGAGCTGGGCGCGGCGTACCGCGGCCTCGCCCTGGTCGGGTGCGGCCTGGCGCTGCTCGATCAGCCACGCTAGGCGTCGCTGCTCCTCGGTCGCGGCACCATGCTCGCGACCGGCCTCGCGCAGCGCGCGGTCGGCGCTGTCACGTGACGTGTCGGCGGCGTCGCCGGCGCTCTGGGCGCTCGACACCGCGGCGAGCGCGGCCTGCTCTGCCTGGACCGCAACCTCGGACTCGGCGATCAGGGCATCGCGTTCGTTGCGGCGGGCGAGCACGCGCTCGGCGCCGCCATCAGCCGTCTGGCGCAGCTCGCGCGTGCGCCCGAACCAGGCGCGGCCGGTCGCGGTGACGGCGACGCCGGTGAACTCGGCGGGCAGCGCGGCGAGGTCGTCGACGAGCCAGGCATCGTGCAGCAGCCGCCGCGCCAGTCCGACCGTCGCGGGCGGACCGTCGACCAGCTCGCCGAGCGCACGCGCGCCGGCGACCGGAGGCGATGCTGCGACGTCGGCCGGCGGTGTGTCGGCGACCAGCGCGCGGCCACCCTCGGCGCCCGCACCGTCGAGCAGCGTCCGCGCCGCGGCGATGTCGTCGACGACCGCGGCAGACAGGCGACTGCCGAGCGCCGCGGCCAGCGCGAGCTCGCAGCCCGCGGTCACGGCGAGCTCGTCGGTCAGCGAGCGCACGTGGCCGCGCGTGCCGGCATGGGAGCGCAGGTACTGGTTGGCGGCGGCCAGTTCGGCGCCGACCCGGGCCGCCTCGCGTCGTGCGGCCTCGACGGTCGTCTCTGCGGCACGGCGCGCACGGCGCGCGACGTCACACGCTTCGTCGGCCTGCGCCAGCGCCGCAGTGGCACGTTCCACGCCCGCCTGCAACTCCAGCGCGCGTGCCTCGGCGGCCGCGCGCTGCTCGCGCAGCGTCGTCAGCTCACGCTCGCGTTCGACATCGCGTTGGGCGTCGAGCTTCACCAGCTCGGCCTCGAGCGCCTCGATCCGCCGGCCGCCGGCATCGTCGCCGGTGTCCTCACTGATCTGCTGGCGCAGGACCCCGAGCTCGTGCTCCCGACGCTGGGCGCGCTCGGCGACCGTCGTTGCCGTTTCGCGCGTGCGCTCGAGGCGAATCGTCACGCGGTCGCCGGCGGTGCGAGCAGCGAACAGCCGCTGCGACATCGCCTCGCGTACCTCCGTGCGCTGCGCCAGCGCCTGCTCGGCCCGCTCACGGCGCTGGGCGACCGCGGCCAGCTCGGCCTGCGCCCCGTCGCGCAACTCGCGCGCCTTCGTCGCCGAGTCCTGGGCCGCCGCCAGCTCCGTGCGCCGCGAGCGCAGCACGTCACGCGCAAGCTCCCAGCGCGCCTCGTGGCTCTGGCGCTCCAGGCGCGCGTGCAGCTCGGCCGCCTCGGCTTGGCGCTTGAGCGGCCGCAGCCGCGAGCGCGCCTCGCGCTCGATATCCAGCGCACGATCGAGATTGTCCTGTGTGCGCTCGAGCTTGAGCTGCGCGCGGCGACGGCGCTTGCGGTGCTTGCCGAGCCCGGCCGCCTCCTCGATCAACAGCCGCCGGTCGCGCGGCTTGCTCGTGACGATCGCCTCGACGCGTCCCTGGGAGACGACGGAGTGCATCTCCTTGCCCAAGCCGGTGTCCGACAATACCTCGAGCACATCGATCAACCGGCAGCGCGCGCCGTTGAGCCGGTACTCGCCCTCGCCGTTGCGATCCAGGCGCCGCATGATCGAAACCTCGCCGACTGGCAGGCCGACGATCCCGTCGGCGTTGTCGAGCACGATCTCGACCTCGGCCGACGAGCGCGCCTGCACGCCGCGGCCACCGCCGAAGATCACGTCCTGCATCGACTGGCCGCGGACCGCGAGCGGCGACTGCTCGCCCATCGCCCACAGGACCGCGTCGGTGATGTTCGACTTGCCCGAGCCGTTGGGTCCGACGACCACCGAGACGCCCGGCGCAAAGTCCAGCGTCGTGCGGTCGGGGAACGACTTGAACCCCTTCATCGTGATCGACTTCAGATGCATCGCGGGTGGACTATCCCTCAGGCTCCGGCGGGATCGCGGGCGTCGGCTCGGGGAGCGTGTCGAGCGCCGCGCGCGCGGCCTCCTGCTCGGCGGCTTTCTTGGAGCGCCCAACTCCGCGTCCCGCCTCGAGTCCGTCGACCGTTGCCTGCATCGTGAACGTCCGGTCGTGGGCCGGGCCCTGCTCCTTGACGACGTCGTAGTCGACGACCGCACCGCGCTGTGCCAACCGTTCCTGCAGCGTCGACTTGAAGTCCACGGGATGCTCCAGCGCATCCTCGAGCTCAGGCTGGAATGCCTCGACCACCGCTTCCGCCGTCGGCTCGTAGCCCGCATGTAGGTAGCAGGCACCGATCACTGCTTCGATCACCGAGGCCAGCACCCGCTCGGTCTCGACCAGCGTCTTGGCCCTGTGGCCCACACCCGCCGGCGCCGCCGCCACGAGCATCCCCGGAACCCCGAGGCGCTCGGCCACCGCCCGGCACGACGCGCCCGACACGGTCTGCGCGCGGATCTTCGTCAGGCGCCCGGCGCCATAGCGCTCCGCCTCCAGACGCGGATACAGATGTGCGGTGATCGCCAGCGCCAGCACGCTGTCGCCCAGGAAGGCCAAGCGCGCGTAGGAGTCGCTGCGCCGCTCGGTCCACGAAGCGTGCATGAAGACCTGCCGGCTGAGGTCCTCCGGGAGTTCGCCGAGCAGGTGTCGGAGAAGTTCCAGTGCTCAGGACGCGGTTGAGGCGTGGGCGAGGACGAAGTCGACGGCCTGACCCACGGTGAGAATCTGGGACGCCTGCTCGTCGCTCATCTGCACGGCATAGGTGTCTTCCAACTCCTGCACCAACGTGTAGAGGTCAAGCGAATCGGCTTCGAGATCCTCCTTGAAACGCGTGTCCTCATCGATCCGCGGAGGGTCGATCTCCAACTCGTCGGCGAGGTGATCGCGGATCATCGTGAGGACTTCGTCGCGGGTCATGTCTGGCCGGGCACCGTAATCGCGACCTCGGACATCATTGGCGGCGGCGTCCGCAACGCCCCGGCCGCCTCGAGCGCCCCGTGCGTCTGCCCGACAACGTCGCCCGCGGTGCCTCGCGCGGCAAGCAGAATCGCCTGTGACCAGCCGTAGCTCGAGAACCGCCCGTGGGCCACGACGCCGAGCTTGCGCAGGCCCAGCAGGTAGGCGCCGCCCGTGCCCTCGGGGTCGAGGTCGGCGCGCAGGCGGCGCAACGCCGGGCGCAGCATCATCCCGCCCACCGCCGCGCGCGGCGAGGACAACGTCACGTTGCGCACGAGGTCGAGCGATGACTTCGAGACGCCCTCGATCAGCTTCAGCGCGATGTTGCCGGTGAAGCCATCGCAGACGACGACGTCGGCGCCACCGGAGATCACGTGGACGCCCTCGATGTTGCCGACGAAGTCCATCAGCTTCGAGCCCTCGGCCCGGCGCTCGAGCTCGTTGTAGGCCTGGATGACCATCGGCGTGCCCTTGGTGCGCTCCTCACCGTTGTTGAGCAGCGCCACGCGTGGGTGCTCGATCTCCATGACCTGCTGAGCCAGCGCGGCACCCATGAACGCGAACTGGACGAGGTGCTCGGCGCGGACCTCGGTGTTGGCGCCGACGTCGACCAGCGTCACCGGACGGCCGGGCACCGGGATCGGGATCGCCAGCGCCGGGCGGTAGATCCCGTGCGCGCGCTTGATGTTGAAGAGACTCGCGGCGAGCGCGGTACCGGTCGAGCCGCCGGCCACGAGTGCGTCCGCGCGGCCGTCGGCGACGGCCCGCGACGCCTGGACGATCGACGCCTGCGGATTGGCCCGGGCCGCCGCGGCGGCGTCGGCGGCCTTGGCGATCGACACCGGCGCGTGGATCGCGGTGACGCCGTCGGGCATGTCGCCGAGCTCGGCGACGTCGCCGTAGAGCAGAACGTGGACGCCGTGCTTCGCGGCGATCGCGGCGCCCGCGACGACCTCGGCCACGCCGAGGTCCGCGCCGTTCGCGTCGACGGCGACGATGACCGCGGCCTCGGCCTCGCTCAGCGCGCCGATCCGCAACGCTCGCCAGCGGCGAAGCGCGTTGCGTGCGTTTGCGCGACGGCCGGTCACGGCGCCGGCCGACTCAGTGGTCGTGATCGTGGCCGCTGTGATCCGGCGCCACAATCTCGCGACCGCCATACGTGCCGCAGGTCGGGCACACGCGGTGGGGGCGCCGGGGGCTGTGGCACTGCGGGCACGAGTTGTAGACGGCGGCCTCCAGCTTGTGCTGGCTGCGGCGCTTGGTCGTACGTGAGTGTGATTGCTTCTGCTTGGGGACGGCCATAAGGAACGGAGAAGGGTAGCGGACGGCCGGATGATTCACTTGCGGCATGGCCGAGATCCGCCCGATGACCACGCAGGACAGCGCCGAAGCGGTCGGCATCACGTGGCGGGCGATGGAGTCGCTCTTCCCCGCGGAGTTCCTGCCGGACGCCGAGACGCGGGCCCGCCGCGGGCGCATTCGCAACGAGCACGTGCTCGCCACCGATCCCGGCGGCTGCTGGGTCGCGGAGGTCGACGGCGCGATTGCGGGCGTGTCGATGGCGATCGTCCGGGAGGGCGTCTGGGTGCTGTCGCAACTCGCCGTCGATCCCGCACGCCAGAGTCGCCAGCTCGGGCGCAAGCTCGTCGACGCGGCCCTGAGCTACCGCGCCGACGAGGTCCGCGGGCAGCTGGTCGCGTCGAGCCGCGACCCCCGGGCGATGCGTCGCTACCGCAGCGCCGGCCTCGACCTGATCCCGTGCGTCGGCGCCGCGGGTGCGCTCGTCCCGGCGGCGATCCCAGGTGAGCTGCGCTCACGCGTCGCGGTCCTGCCCGACGATCAGGAGCTGTGTGACCGTGTCTCGCGCCACGTGCGCGGCGCGGCCCACGGGCCCGACGTCGCCGCACTGGCCGCGTCGCATGGCAGCGTGACGCTGGTCCACGACGACGGCGGCTGGGCGATCTCCGATGAGGGCTCGACGGTCATCCTCGCGGCCGTCGACGACGAGGTCGCCACGGACCTGTTGTGGAGCGTCTTCGCGTCGGCGCCACGCGGCGGTAGCGTCCACGTCGGCCACCTGTCGCGCGATCAGCAGTGGGCGATCGACGTCTGCCTCGTGGCTGGACTGACGCTGTCGCTCGACGATCCGATCTTCGCCGGTGGCGAGACCGGGCCCCTGACGCCGTTCCTGCCCAGCGGCATCTACCTGTGAGCACGCAGCGCGATGCCGAGCCGGCGGACATCGACGCGATCGTCGCGCTCGTGCTCACAGCTTTGGACACCTACGTCGACTGGAAGCCCGCGCCGTGGACGGCGCCCGACGCCGAACGTCACGCCCTGCACTGGCGCCGCCAATTCAGCGCGCGCATGCTTGACGCCCACGCGTGCGCGATCGTCGCCGCCGATGGCGAAGGCCGCCTGACCGGCGTCGTCGGCTTCACCCAGGCGCGCGACGCGGCGGGCGCCGGTGGACTGATCGCGGCGACCGGCCACATCTGGGTCCTGTTCGTCGATCCGGCCCACTGGCGCAAGGGCCTGGCGACCCGGCTGCTGGCCGACGCCGAGGACGCGCTGCGTGAGCGCGACTACGAGCGTGTCGTGCTCTCAACCCCCGACGGGGCTCCGGCGTGCCGGTTCTACGAGGCGCGCGGCTACCGGCGCGACGGGCGCCGCGGCTTCTATGCACCTGGCCGCCTCGACGTCATCGGCTACGCCAAGAACCTCGTGGTTCATCCGTGCCGGATGGGCCACTAGCCTGAGCCGCGCTGGGGTTCCTCGAGACGCAGGTCGCGTAGCGCCGCCCAGCGTGGGTCCGGACGCGGATCGTGGTGATGCTCAGGGCCGGCGTTATCGAGGTTCGCGCCGCACTCTGGGCACAGGCCGGCGCAGTCAGGACGACAGACGACCTGCGCCGGGAGCGCGAGCACGAGCGCGTCGTGAGCCCACGCCGAGACATCGAGCGTCTGCTCGGTGACGTACGGGCTCGACAGCTCCTCGCCCCCGCCGGGCTGATCGACCTCGCGCGCGTCGAGCTCGATCTCGGGGCCCGCGGGCTCGAGGCAGCGCATGCACGGCCCGTCGAGGCGGGCCGTCGTGCGCAGGCGCAGAGCGTAGCCGCCGCCGACCATCCGCGACACGTCGAGGGTGAGCGGCGCCTGGGCGGTGGTGTAGTGCTGGCCGGCAAGCTCGAGCTCCCCGAACTCGACGTTGAGTTGCAGCCGGCGCGCCTCGCCCGCGTGGAGGTCGAGGCTGCCGAGATCGAAGCTGTCGGTGCGGGCTCCCATCCCGACACCAGGGTAGATGATGCGCGCCGCGGGCTTCAGCCCGCGGCGGGCTGCGCGCCGGCGGCCTCGCGCTCGACGAGCACGCGCTTGAGCACCTTGCCGGTCGCGGTGCGCGGGAGCTCGTCGAGGAACTCGATCTCGCGCGGCACCTTGTAGCGGGCGAGGTGCGTCTTGACGTACTCCTTGAGCTGGTCCTCAGTCAGCGTCAGGCCGTCGTGCACGACGACGAAGCCCTTCAGGCGCTGGCCGAACTGCTCGTCGGCGACGCCGATGATCGCGACCTCGTCGACGCCCTCGTACTCCGCCAGCAGATCCTCGACCTCGCGCGGGAAGACGTTCTCTCCGCCCGAGACGATCATCTCGTCGTCGCGGCCGTCGACGAACAGCAGGTCGCCCTCGAAGTGGCCGACGTCGCCGCTGGACATCAGGCCGTTGATCATCGCCTTGGTACCGCCGCCGGTGTAGCCCTCGAAGCCCTGCTCGTTGCCGACGAAGATCCGCCCGGTCGCGCCCACCGGGACTTCGCGGTCCTGCTCGTCGTAGAGCTTGACGACGGTGTTGAACGGCACGCGGCCGGCGGTGCCCGGCATCTTGCGCATGTCCTCTGGTGAGGCGATCGTCGCCCAGCCGACCTCCGTCGAGCCGTAGAGGTTGTAGAGAACGTCGCCGAAGGTGTCCATGACCTTCGTCGCCAGCTCGCCGGGCAGGGCCGAGCCGCTGGCCGCGATGATCTCCATCGAGCCGGTGTCGTACTCGGCGATTGCCTCGGGCTCGAGCTCGAGGATCCGCAGCAGCATCACCGGGACCACGGCCAGCGCCTGACAGCGATGCTTGGCGACGAGGTCGAGGGTCACTTCGGAGTCGAAGTGGCGGTGCAGCACGATCGTCGAGCCAAGAACGATCGCCAGCGAGAGGTGCAGCCCGCCCCACGAGTGGAACATCGGCGCGGCGATCATCGTGCGCCCCTGCGCGGGCAGCGGGATCGCGTCGAGCAGGATCGCCGCCGGCTGCATCGAGTCGGGCAGCTTGCGGGCCGCGCCCTTGGGCGTGCCGGTCGTGCCCGAGGTGAGGATCACGACCTTGCCATGCTCGGACGGCGGGACGACATCGGCCGGGTCGCCGCGCGCGATCAGGTCCTCGACCGTCGGGTCGGAGCTCGCGTCAGGGTCGTCGCACCAGGCGATGAAGCGCCGCAGGTCCGTAGCGGCGCCGGCCATCATCTCGGCGAACTCCTGGTCGTAGATCAACGCGACGGGCTGCTCGCGAGCGACCACGTCGGCAAGCTGGGGGGCGGCGAACGCGGTGTTCAGGTAGAGCACGTTGGCGCCGAGCTTCGAGCACGCAACCGCCGCCTCGATGAAGCCACGGTGGTTGCGGCACATGATCGCGATGCGATCGCCCTCGAGAATTCCCTCGTCGCTGAGCGCGTGGGCGAGCGAATTGGTGCGCGTGTGGACCTCGCCGAAGGTCAGTGTCCCAGCCTCGTCGATGATCGCCTCGCGGTCGGGGTGCTGGATCGCGCCGATCGCGTAGCCCGTCGCCGCGCTCGAGCCGAAGTGGCTGCGGATCCGGAGGATCTTGAGCAGGACGTCAGGGCGCAGCGGCGGCATCAGACCGCGCGCCATCAGCGTCCGCAGCGTGAATGTCCGTTTGGCGAGACCCTCGGGCAGTTGCATCTGATCGTGCAGCGTAGAGATCGCTGCGATGAGACAGCGCACTCACGCTGTCCGATCGCCCTGCAACGCTCATCGGCCCTCGCTCATGGTCGTCTTCGCATTCATCATCGGACTTCTGCTCGGCGCCGCCGCCGTCGGCGCGTGGGCCGCTCGCCGGGCCGCCGACACGCAGGTCGAGCTCCAGCTCGCGCGCCGTGAGGTCGAGGCGGTCCGCGGCACGCGCGACGAGTGGAGCGCCGAACTGCGCGCGATCTCCGGCGATGCGATCAAGCAGGCCTCCGATCAGCTCGTCGCGCTGGCCGGTGAGCAGCGCCGCGCCGACGGCGAGCGCGTGACCGGCGAGATGGCCAAGCACACAGCCGAGATCAAGCGGCTCGTCGATCCGGTCGCCCAGTCGACGCGCAAGGTCGAGCAGGAGATCCAGAAGCTCGAGCGGGATCGCGTCCAGTCGCACGGCCAGATCGCCGAGATGATGCGCGGGCTGAGCGAAGGCGTGACCGGGCTGAAGTCGGAGACCGGCAACCTGGTGTCGGCGCTGCGCCGGCCGCAGACACGCGGCTCGTGGGGCGAGATCCAGCTGCGCCGCGTCGCCGAGATGGCCGGCATGATCGATCACTGCGACTTCGTCGAGCAGCACACGATCGACGGCGCCGACGGCCGGCTGCGACCCGACATGATCGTCAAGCTGCCGGGCAACAAGGTCGTCGTCGTCGACTCCAAGGTCCCGCTCGACGCCTACCTCAGCGCGATCGAGGCGACCGACGACGAGCAGCGCGCGCTACACCTCACGCGCCACGCGCGTCAGGTCCGCGACCACATGACCAAGCTGGCGTCTAAGAACTACGCCCGCGAGTTCGAGACGCCCGAGATGGTCGTCATGTTCATCCCGTCCGAAGGCATCTACGACGCCGCGCTGCAGGAGGACGCGTCGCTGCTCGAGTACGGCGCCGACCAGCACGTGCTCGTCGCCACGCCAACCTCGCTGATCGCCCTGCTGCGCGCCGTCTACTACGGCTGGCGCCAGGAGCACATCGCCGCCTCGGCGCGCGACATCGCCGCGGCCGGCCAGGAGCTCCACCAGCGCATGGGCGTCTTCCTCAGCGCGTTTCAGAAGGTCGGGCGCCAGCTCGGCAGCGCGACCAACGCGTTCAATGAGGCCGTTGGCTCGATGGAGGCACGGGTCCTGCCATCGCTGCGACGGATCGAGGAGTCGGGCGCCAAGTCCGGCCGCGACCTCGGGATCCCCGAGCCGATCGACGCGGCCCCGCGCCTGGTCACCGCTCCGGAGCTCGTGGTCTCAGTCGACGACGAGCTCGCCGAGCTCGCCGGCCACGGGCCGATTCGGGTGCACGCAGTACCCGACGAACCCGCGTAGCGCCAGCCAGCCTCGCCTTCAGGCGTCAGTGGTACGCCGTCCGCACGACGCAGGATCGCGCGCTGGCACAAGGCCGAAATCGCGCTGCGACCCTCATCGTGCGGACGGCTGCTCTCGGCGTGGTCGGGCTATCTGAGTCGGGACGACTCAGAGAGCCACCCCCACCGCCGATCCTCCGATTCGCGCGTATCGGCAGTGTTGGGGTGTCTGACACCAAGCGATCGGTGCGGGTGTGGAGCGGCGGCGCGAGGCGTCCCCGGGGGACGGTGGTCACAATCGACGCCCGTCGAGCGACTACCTCGTGATGCCAGTGAAAGAGTGGTCCGATACCCAGCTGCTGCACGACCGCGACGACCCTGAGGAGTCGTTCTCGATCGTCTATCGCCGCCACGCGGCGGCGATCCTGCGTTTCGTCGCGTCGCGTGGCGTCGACATCGAGACCGCCGCCGACATCGTCGGCGATACGTTCGTGGCGGTGCTCGTCGGCCGCTACGGGTTCCGCGGGCCCGATCCGTCCGCGCGGCTATGGGTGCTCGGGATCGCGGCTCGCAAGCTGGCCGACGTGCACCGCCGACGGGCCCGCGAGTACCGGCGGCAGCGCTCTCTCATCGATGTCGCGATCACGCTGACCGCACCCGATCGCGACAGCTATGAGCTTGTCGCTGCGCGAAGTGAGTCGCCCGCGATCGCCGCCCTCGGGGACCTGCCGGGCGATCAGCAGCTCGCGATTCGCGCGCGGATCGTCGACGACCGCCAGTACCGAGAGATCGCCGAGGCGCTCGGGTTAACCGAGCAGGCGACGCGCAAGCGCGTCAGCCGTGGGCTGGCCGCGATCCGACTCCATCTCGAAAGGAACAGATGAGCGACGAAGCGATCATGTCCGACTATCTCGACGCGCTCGAAGTTCGGCTGCGCGCTCGTGTCCGCCTGCAACTGGCAGGTGCCAGCGTCGGCCCGCGACGGTCGAGTCGACGACGCCTAGCGGTCGTCGCGCTTGGGGTCGGTGTAGCAGTGGCCATTGCGGTAGTGCTGCTGGCGCATGACACCAAGGCGCCACCCGCGTTCGGGGCGCCGCTCGTGCTGCGCTCCCACCCCGTCGACAACCGCGAGGCACAGACGATCATCGACCACCTCAACCACGGCATTACCGCGCTGATGCTGTTCCACGGGCAGGTCCACTTCAACGAGGCTCGACCGTTCCCCGTCACCAGCGGCACGGCCTATCTCGTAACCGGTGACAACGGCGTCTGCCTGAGCGCTCCCGACCCCGCGTCGCCGCAGCCGGACCTCGAACGCGGCGTGACATGCACTCATCGCTCGGACTTCCTGCGCCATGGAATCCAACTGGCGGTCGGCCTCTCCTACGTCGCCGCCGTGCCCCAAGGCGTCCCTACCCCGACACTGACCGACGCCGACGGCACCGTAACCCCCCTGCCGCCAAATGCGCAGGGCGTCGTCAGCCTCGACCTCAAGAGCGGGCAGTCCGTGACGATATACGGCCCAGACGACAAGCCCGCACCACAAATGATGCTGCCATAGACACTGCGAAACAGGAAGACGCAGCTCTCGCTCGTCGCGCAACGCACAAGCGGAGCAGCGTGTCAGTCGTTGTGCCGTCGCCTACACGCCAGCGCCGACCCGAACAAACGGAGCTCCAGTTCGAGTGGTCTGACCCCAGGGTGCGCGAACGCTCGCGGTAGCTGGCCGCCGGATGAGGGTCTCGCCGCGATTCGGCCTTGTGCCAGCGGCGGACCCTGCGTCCGGCGGCCGGCGTACCACGACGCCCCAAAGAGCAGAACAGCTACGAAGCGATCTCGGCTTCCTCTTGGTCCTTGCCCTGCAACCGCTCGCGGCCGCGCTGGACGGCGGCGATGAACTTCGAGAGGTTGACCTCGAGCGTGTTGAGGATCTCGTCGGCGTAATCCTCGGCGCCGAGGCGGATCTCACGCTCGCGGGCTCGGGCGTCGTCGATGATGTCCTCGGCGGCGCGCTCGGACTGCTTGGTGACCTCTTCCTCAGAGACCAGCTGGTCCTGCTTCTCGCGCGCCTCGCTGATGATCCGCTCCGCCTCGCGCTTGGCCTCGGCGAGCATCTCCTGGCGCTCCTTGACGATCCAGCGCGCCTGCTTGATCTCTTCCGGGATCGTCGCGCGCATCTGGTCGAGGATGTCGTAGATCTCCTCTTTGTCCACGCGCACCTGGTCGGTCAACGGGACCGGCTTGGCGTTGTGCACCAGGTCGTCGAGCTTGTCGATGAGTACGAGGACGTCCATATGAGCCTTATTCAGTTCGTTGACGTGCGAGCTCTTCCTTCAACCGCCCGGCAACCCCGGGTGGAACAAGGCCGTCGATGGAGCCATTGAAGGTCGCCAGCTCCTTGACGCCGCTCGAACTGAGGAAACTGTACTGCGGTCCGGCCATCAGGTAGAGCGTGTCCACATCGGGGGCCTGCATCCGGTTGAGCTGGTTCATCTCGAACTCGTACTCGAAGTCGGATATCGCGCGCAGTCCCTTGACGATCGTCTGGGCTCCGACCTGGCGCGCAAAGTCGACGACGAGGATGTCGAACGGCTCGGCGCGGACGTTGCCCATCGAGCGCGTCGCCTCGGTGATGAAGCCCAGACGCTCCTCGATCCCGAACAGCGGCTGCGACTTGCGCGTCGAGACGTTGACGACCGCCACGATCACCTCGTCGAACAGCACCGAGCAGCGCGAGATGACGTCCAGGTGGCCGTTGGTGATCGGGTCATAGGACCCGGGGCAGATGCAGATGCGGTTGCTCATGCGCGATGGATGCGAATCAGGGTGTCTCCGTAGCGACGTTCGATCTCGAGCTCCAGGCCCAGCGCCAGCGGCGCTCGCCGATCGCTCTCGCTCACCACGCGAGCGCTCGGGGCCAGCACCGCGCTCAACTGATCGTCGAGCGCCGAAGCGAGCCGCGCGCCGGCCGCGTAGGGAGGGTCAAGGAAGACGACATCGTATGCGTCGCCCCGCGCGCCCGCCTTCTTCAGCGCCCCGAGGGCCGGCTGGGCGGACACCGAGAACGCCTCTTCGGGCACGTGCAGGGCGGCCAGATTGGTGCGCACCGCCCGCACCGCGCGGGCGTCGGAGTCGACGAACGCCGCGAACGCGGCCCCGCGTGACAGCGCCTCGATCCCCAGCGCACCGGACCCGGCAAAGAGGTCGAGGACGCGCGCCGCGTCGAGCGGGCCGAGCATCGAGAACAGCGCCTCACGCACCTTGTCGCTCGTCGGCCGGGTCGCCGTGCCCGCCGGCGCGACGAGCTGCCGTCCCCCGTAGTGGCCGGCGATCACGCGCATGCGTCAGGCCGCGACGGGCACGGCGAGCCCGGCGGCGACCAGGTCGGCGAGCAGCGCGAGCTCGGGCGCCTCCAGCGCGGGATCGGCCGCCAGCAGGTCCTTGGCCAGCTCACTCGCGCGGGCCAGCAGCTCGCCGTCCTCGGGCAGGCGCGCGAAGTGGTGCGCAGCGCGCCCGGACTGGCGCGTGCCGGTGATCTCGCCCTGGCCGCGCTCACTGAGGTCGAACTCCGCAAGGTGAAAGCCGTCGTGGTGCTTGGCCACGGCGCGCAGCCGCGCCGAGGTCGAGGGTCCGAGAAGCAGGCACAGAGAGCGGTGCTCGCCCCGGCCGATGCGCCCCCGCAGCTGATGCAGCTGCGAGACCCCGAAGCGCTCGGCGTCCTCGACGACCATCACCGTGGCATTCGGGATGTCGATGCCGACCTCGATCACCGTGGTCGAGACGAGCACGTCGGCGGCGCCCGAGGCGAAGCGCTCCATCGCCGCCGCCTTGTCACGCGACGGCATCTGACCGTGCATCAGGACGACGTCGAAGTCGGCGAACTCCCCGGTCCGCAGGCGCTCGAACTCCGCCGTCGCCGCGCGCGCCGCCAGCAGCTCGGACTCCTCGACGAGCGGGCAGACGACAAACGCCTGGCGCCCCTTTTCGAGCTCCTCGCGAATGCGCTCGTAGGCCCGCGCTCGCTCGCGGTCGCCGGACACGAGATGCGTGTCGACGGGCTGGCGCCCGCGCGGTAGCTCGCGCAGGGTCGTGACGTCGAGCGCGCGAAACGCGGTCAGTTGCAGCGTGCGCGGGATCGGCGTCGCCGTCATGTGCAGGACGTGGGGCACGTCGCCATCGCGGGCCTTGGCGTCGAGTGCGGCGCGCTGGAGCACCCCGAAGCGGTGCTGCTCGTCGACGACGGCGACGGCGAGATCAGCGAAGCGCACGTCATCCTCGATCAGGGCGTGCGTACCGACGACGAACGCCAGCTCGCCGCTGGCCAGCCGGGTCAGGATCTCGGCCCGGCGCGACGCGGTCGTCGCACCGGTGAGCAGCGCGACCGGCACGAGAGCGCCCGGCATGAGCGCCTGGACGGTGGCGAAGTGCTGCTCGGCCAGCGTCTCCGTCGGCGCCATCAGCGCAGCCTGGCGACCGGCGTCGACCGCCCTCAGAATCGCATGCAGCGCGACGACCGTCTTGCCCGACCCGACCTCGCCCATCAGCAGTCGCTGCATCGGGTGCGACTGCGCGAGGTCCTCGTCGATCTTGGCCATCGCCGCGTCCTGATCGCCGGTCGGCGTGAACGGCAGCTGCTCGCGACGCCAGGGTCCCGAGACGATCGGAGCGGCGTCGATCGGCGTCGCCCGCGTCGCGTCGCGTCGCTGGGCCCCGAGGCGCTGCTGGACGAGCTGCTCGAGCAGCAGCTCGTCGAAGGCCAGGCGTACGCGTCCTGCGTCGGTGTCGCCGAAGTGGGCCTCCGCGATCGCGGAGCGACGGTCGGGCAGCCGCTCAGCGACTCTCATTCGGGCCGGCAGCGGCTCGACCACGTCGTCGATCGCGGCCACGTGGGCACCGACGAGGGCGAGGATCTGGGTCGACGTGATGCCCTTGGTCGCCGGGTACTCCGCAACCTCGCCGCCGGCCGACGCGAGCTCCTCCGTTCGCGCGTGGTGCGAGACGCGGAAGCTGTTGCGTGCCTGGTACTTGCCGTTGAGCATCAGCCGCGTGCCCGGCGGGTAGGCGCGCTGCAGCCACGGCTGGTTGAAGAACGTCACCTTCATCACGCCGGTCGCATCGGCGACGACCGCCTCGACGAGCGGCTTCATCCCGCGCCGGCGCACCGGGCGGCTGGTGATCGAGCGGACCTCGGCGATCACCGTCGCGGTCTCGTCGGGCGCCAGCTCGGCGATCGTCCGCGCGACGCCGGTGTCGCGCGGGAGGTGCTCGAGCAGGTTGCCGATGGTGTGCAGGTCAAGCGCCTCGGCGGCCGCCGCGGCGGTCTTCGGGGCGACGGCGAGCGGTTCGTCGAGGACGCTCGGGCGCGGGTAGCGCTGCGGGGCGTCCTCGAGCTGGGACGCGGTCAGCGCCTCGGAGCTGGCGAAGGCGGTCAGAACCCGTTCAGGCACGCGACCATCGTCGATCACTCGGCGGACAGCAGCCACCACCAACTCGGCTGGCCACCCTCGCTGAATTCGAGCTCGACGCCGTCGGGAACGAGTTCGCCGACGCCGTCGGCGTCGATCGGCGGCTGCTGACCGGCGATGCACGTCACGAGCTCGGCGCCGTCGGTGAGGCGCCGCAAAACGTCGCGCAGGGTCCGCGTCGGGTCGCCCCACGCCACGAGCTCCTCATCGACGTAGCCGACGGCGTCGCCGGTCGCAAAGCGTCCCTGTGGGTCGTTGCGCGCAGCGGGCGCGACGCCGCCGGTGCGCACATGCTCGAGCGCCTCGCTCATCGCGGCGGCGATCTGCTCGGCGCCGGCGTCGAGGTCGCCGGCGATCGCGATCGCCGCGGCGAGCCCGGCCTGCTGGGAGCGCGTCGCGACGACGACGACCGGGCGATCGGCCAATTCGGCGGCGCGCTCGGCGGCCATGATCACGTTGGGCGAGTTGGGCAGGACGACGACCTCGCGAGCGCCGAGCTCATGGATTCCGGCCAGCAGCTCATAGGTCGACGGGTTGAGCGTCGGACCGCCGTCGAGCGCGTGCGCCCCGAGGCCCTCGAACAGCTCTTGCACGCCGTCTCCCGAACAGACCGCGAGCACGGCGCAACGGCGCGCCCCGTCCTCGTCGGCCACGCGCCGGCTGCGCCGGGCGACCTGGGCGCGCATGTCGGCGACGTCGAGCAGCGACACCGCGCCGGCGTCACCGAACAGCGCGGTCGCTTGCTCGGGCTCGTCGGCGTGCACATGGACCTTGAGGGTGGCGTGATCGCCGACCACGAGCACGCTGTCGCCGATCGCCTCCAGTGCCACGACGAACGGATGCGGATCGAGCTCGTGGCCGGTCACCGCGAAGTTGACGCAGTAACGGAAGGTCTGGCTGTCGTGCGCGGGCCGGTGATCGCGGGCCGGCGCACGGTGGTGGGCGAGCACCGGCGGCGGCGTCCCACGCAGCGCGGCGACGACGCCCGCGACGACGATCGTCACCGCGTAGCCACCCGCGTCGACGACGCCCGCCTCGGCCAGTACCGGCAGGAGCTCGGGTCCGCGGCGCACCGACTCCTCGCCGGCGACGATCGCCTGCTCGAGCACGTCGGCGATCAAGGCGTTCTGGTCGCCCGGATCGCCGTCGGCGTCGAGGCGCACCTGCGGCATGTGCGCCAGCTCCGACGCGGCGCGCGCGGCCATCTCGCGCATCACGGTCAGCATCGTTCCCTCGACCGGCTGGCGCACCGACTCATACGCGCGTTGGGCGGCGCGCGCCATCGCCGCAGAGATCAGCACCGGATCGATCAGCTCGCCGGGCCGCGAGATCAGCTCCTCGGCCGCGCCGCGGATCAGCTGGCTGAGGATGACGCCCGAGTTGCCGCGCGCCCCGAGCAGCGCGGCGCGCGCGACCGACTCGACGATCTCGTCGCGGCCGATCTCGTCGAGCGTGCGCTCACCCTGAGCCGCGGCGAGGCGATCGAGCTCGTCGAGCACCGCGCGCAGCGTGAGCGCCATGTTGTCGCCGGTGTCACCGTCAGCGACCGGGAAGACGTTGAGATCGTTGATCTCGTCGCGCCGCGACTCCAGATGGTCCGATGCACCCTGGACGACGGCGCGAAAGCGGACGAGGCTCGGATCCCCCACGGGATCGACGACGCTCAGCTCAGAGAGCCTTGGTGACCTTGCCGGCCTTCAGGCAGCGGGTGCACACGTACACCCGTCGCGGCGCGCCGTTGATCAGCACGCGGACCTTCTGAAGGTTTGGCTCGAAGCGCCGCCGGGTGGCGCGCATCGAGTGGCTGCGGTTGTTGCCAAAGGACGGACCCTTGGCGCAGGTGGAACAGATCTTGGCCATCGCGGCCGACAGTGTAGCGATCATGCGCCCGCGGACACGACGGTCAGCAACGCGTCGCTCGTGGCGACCGCCCCGAACACCCCGCCCTGCATCGTCACCATCTTCAGCGCGGCGGCATGGTTGCCGGGATCCGTCGCCCCGGTGCAGTCCGACAGCACGAGGCATTCGTAGCCCATGTCGTTGGCCTCACGCATCGTCGTCGAGACGCACACGTCGGTCGTGATTCCGGTGATCACGAGGCTGTCGACGCCGCGATTGCGCAGGACGAGATCGAGCTCGGTCTGGCAGAACGCGCCCTTGCCCGGCTTGTCGATGACCATCTCGCCGTCGCGCGGAGCGAGCTCGTCGATGATCTCCCAGCCGGGCTCACCGCGGACGAGGATCCGGCCGCCCGGCCCCGGGTCCCCGATCCCGGCCCCGATCCGCCGGGAGCGCCAGAGCTTGTTCGGCGGGCAGTCCGACAGGTCGGGCTTGTGGCCTTCGCGGGTGTGGACGATCGGCGCGCCGTGCTCCCGCCATGCCGCGAGGACCTTCTGGGTCGCGGCGATCGGTGCGCGGGTCAGCGCGATGTCGTAGCCCATCGTCTCGACGTAGCCACCGGGACCGCAGAAATCGTGCTGCCAGTCGATCAACACCAGCGCGGTGCGCTGCAGGTCGAGCAGGCCGGTGTAGGGCCACGGGTAGGGATCGGCGACGACGGCGGTGTCGGTTGCGGTCATGGACATCAGATCCTCCTGGTGTGGACGTTGCGGATGAGGGTTGCGAAGGTCTCGGGGGCGTCGTACTGGGGCAGGTGGGCGCAGCCGGCGATCGTGACCAGCGGGGCCCCGGTACGCCGCGACAGCGTGTGCGCGACGCGCCGGCGCAGCGCCCCGCTGCGCGCGCCGACAGTGCAGACGAGCGGTTGCGGCGTCGACGGCTCGCCGAGCGCAGGCTCGAACGCCACGAACGCGGCCGCGTCGGCGCGGATCAGGGCGTCGCTGTCGGCCAGGCCCTGCACGGTTTCGGCCGTCAGCCCGTCCCATGTGTCCTCGCCGGCCAGCGCCCGGCACAGCCCGGCGCCACCACCGGTCGCCAGCGCCGCGCCGATCGCCTCGAGCAGGTCGGGGGCGAGCGAGCCGACTGCCGGTTCGTGCGCGATCGCCGCGACCAGGCGTTGGGGGTGCGCGAGCGCGAGCGCGAGCGCGATCGTCGCGCCGCCGCTCACCCCCGCCACAACGGCCCGCGAGGCGCCGACCGAATCGAGCACGGCGATCACATCGGCGACGTGTTCGTCGATGCTCGGCGCAGGCGCGAGCACGGCGCGAGCCCCGTATCCGCGCCGCGCCAGGACGACCACCGGCGCGAACGCTTCCAGCGTTCGCGCCACGGTGGCCATCGAATCGGGCCCGAACCCGACCCCGTGGATCAGCACGACGGGGACCGCCGTGCCGTCCATATCGGTCACGCGGTGGCCGGAACTTCCGCGCCGCCGCGCTCGAAGCGCCCGCTCGGGGGCACCACGACCTCCTCCGCGATGTCTGGTGGCCCCGGTTCGAGCTCGTCGTCCATCGGGTCGGTCGGATCGGAGAGCCGCTGCGGGACCTTGAGCAGCACGAAGGCCAGGCACGTGACCGCGGCGAGGCCGTAGCCCAGAGCAATCTTCCCGTTGGTGAACACGTGGACCTTGTCGCCGTGGATCAAGCCGACCGAGGCCAGCGCCCCCGCGAGAGCGCAGAAGCCCGTCGCCCACAGGAACTTCCGATCGATGATGAACACGGCGATCGCCCCGAGCATCATGCCCGCGAGCACCGCCCCGGCCCCGAGCGAGTGCAGACCATCGAAGATCACGCCCGCGTTGGAGAGCTTGAGCTCCCCGACCTGGGCCGCGCTCGTACCGGCAGCCGACAGGGCGTTGTCGACGAGCCCCGACGCCCAGGCGGCGATGTTCGGGATCATCGCGAGCACGATCGCCGGGTAGTGCGCCCGCGGCACGGCCGAGAACGACTGGGCGCCGATGACCAGGCCGATGAACAGCAGCACCGGGACGATCGCCGGAATCGGGAGCACCGACGAGAGCAGCGGGAACAGTCCGAGGAAGCAGAGCAGGCAGATCGCCACGCCCGTCGCCAGCGAGTAGGAGATGCGGCCGCCGGCTTCCTTCCAGCCCGGCTGGCCGATGTAGACCGCCGGCGGGAACGGTGAGCCGAGCGCCGAGCCGATGATCGCCCCGGTTCCGTCGGCGAGCAGCACGGCACGCAGGTTGTAGCTGTCGCCGGCCGCCTCGGCGCTCTCGACGTTGCTCATCGCCTCGGTGAAGTTGTAGATGCCCAGCGGGATCGCGGTGGCCAGCAGCGGCGAGATGCCACTGAGGCCGTCACTGAGGCGCCCGATGTCCATCGACGGCACGCTGAGTGCGATCTCGTGAGCGGCCTTGGTCACCTCGGCCGGGTGCATGTAGCCGCCGATCCAGCCGATCGCCGTGCCGAGCAGCAGCGCGGCGAGGCCAACCGGGAAGTTGCCCGGCAGCCGGACGCCGGCGATGAAGCCGATCAGGATGACCATGAACACCGGCAGCGCGATCCACAGCGCCTCCCACATCTGTGCGGCGGGGCGCATCGAGATGAAGGTGACCGAGATGCCGGCCAGGGTGCCGAGCAGCGCCGCTCGTGGTGTGAACTTGCGGATCGCCGGCCCGACGAACGCGCCGATCAGGACGATGCAGCCGATGATGAACGCCCACGCCAGCCCGGCCGCCCACGCGTTGATCGGGTCCTTGGTCGCCAGATAGGTGGGCAGCATGATCACGAACGTGACGATGAACATGTGCGGCACGCTGGGCCCGTAGGGCATCGCGGTGACGTCGGTTCGGCCTTCCTTCAGGGCCAATCGCCGCGCGAGATAGAAGTAGAAGACATTGCCGAACAGCAAACCGACGCCGAGCGCGGGCAGGATCGTCCCGGTCACCTTGTCGAGCGGGATGTGCACGACAAACGCGGCCAGGCCCGTGAGGACGAGGACGTTGACGAGCATGTTGATGAACAGGCCGAAGAAGGCGTTGAGGTCCCCGCGGGTCCAGAACGGGAGCCGGAAGTCGGGGGTGGCGGACATCGAGGTCATGACGAGACTCCCTGGGTGGCGGTGGCGAGAACGGGTTCCGACGTGCCGGACAGCGCGCCGAGCAGTGCGTCGGAGTCCGCGACCCAGCCGAAGATCCCGCCCTGGGCGGCGATCATCTTCAGGCCGATCTCGTGGAACTCCGGGAAGTAGGAGCCGCAGCAGTCCGACAGCACGAGGCACTCGAACCCGCGGTCATTGGCTTCGCGGACCGTGGTGTGAACGCAGACCTCGGTCGTCACGCCGGTGACGATCAGGTGCGTGACGGAGCCATTGCGCAACAGCAGCTCGAGGTCGGTGGCGTAGAACGCGCCCTTGCCCGGCTTGTCGAGGACGACCTCGCCCTCGATCGGCCCGAGCTCCTCCACGATTCCGTGGCCGAACTCGCCGCGCACGAGGATCCGGCCCTTGGGCCCGGGGCTGCCGATCGTCATCTCGCCGCCGCCGCGGGCGAGCTTCGACGGCGGGCAGTCGGCGAGGTCGGGACGGTGCCCCTCGCGGGTGTGGATGACGAGCATGCCGGCGTCGCGGGCGGCGGCGAGCACGCCCTGCAGCGGCTCGATGACTCGCTGGAGCAGCGAGACGTCGTTGCCGAGCATCTCGCCGAAGCCCTCGGGTTCGAGGAAGTCGCGCTGCATGTCGATGATCACGAGCGCGGTCGTCGCCGGATCGAAGGTGTAGGCGTACGGCTGCGCCGTGGCGATGCTTGTCATGCGGGGCCTCCTCGCGGGCCTTCAGACGTTGTATGCAACGTCGTCCACAACGACGACTGCGGCGAGTCTCCTCAGTCGGGACGCGCCACGCATTGGACCGTCTGCACGAAGCTCGTTGGACCCTGTGCCCCAAATCGCCGACCCGTTGCATGCGATGCTGTGTGCATCGTGCCGGCGAAGTCGTCACAGACCGATCGCGTCTACCGCGAGCTGCGCGAGCGGCTGATCCGCGGCGACGTCCCGGTCGGGGGCCGGCTCGTCGAACAGCAGCTCGCGGCGGAGTTCAAGACGAGCCGCACGCCGGTGCGCGAAGCGCTGCGCCGGCTGGAGGGCGACGGCCACCTGACACGTGACCCCGCCGGCGGCCTGGCCCCGCGGATGCCGAGCGTTCGCTCGATGCGCGAGCTCTACGACGTGCGCATGGCGATCGAGGAGCTGGTCGTACGCCGCGCGGCGGTCGGGGACCTGGGCCTGATGGAGGCGCTGCAGCAGGAGTGGCGCGGGCTCCAGGCCGAGCACCGTGCCGCAGCGGCCGCGGGCACCGGATTCGTCTACCGCGACGAGGCGTTCCACGACCGCATCGCCGAGGCGTCCGGCAACGGCGCGGCGCGCGAGTTCCTCCGCGACGTGACCGAACGGATCAGGATCCTGCGGATCCACGACTTCGCGAGCGAGGACCGGATTCGCTCGACGATCTCCGAACACCTGGAGATCGTGGACGCCGTGCTGGCCGGCGATGCCGAAAGCGCGGCGGGCTTCATGCGGGCGCATGTGCAGCGCAGTGCGCAGTCGGTCAGGGAGCAGCTGGGCGCGGTGCTGGCGCGAATGTTCGAGGAGGGCGGGACGAACGGGGCGACTTCGGGTCCTCACCTTTCGGAGGGCGCTTGAACAGCGCGGCGAGGGAGAGTTGGGAAGGGGCGCCGTTGGCGTCCGGCCCGGGCGTTCTCTTGGGGCCGAGCGTAAGCAACCGACGCCGGTAACTCCCCTCCCCCTCAATGCGGCAGTGTCGAACCGCCGCCCACGCCGCGAGCCCTAATGCCGGACCGGGCGATGCCGCGCCGGTGCCGGGTCGCGCGAGCGCCCGAACCGATGCACGTCAGCCAGGCGTCCCGGTCCGCGCAATCGCATCCGCGCGGGCACGGCGTCGGGCAGTGGCAGGTCGCCGCGGGGCCTGGGGCCCAGCGGCGTCCCGAACGGCCGGCGCGAGCCGCCGTCGCCGTCGTCGTCGGACGGATCCGTCTCGCCCGGTTCGTCCTCCGGGCGCGGCGAGCGCAGCAGCGGACCGATCACGACGGCGAGCGCGATCAGGTGCGCGCCAAAGATCAGCAGCAACGCGACAAGGTCTCCGTTCACAGCACTGCAGAGCGTACTCCGTCAGGAGAGCGCTGTGTCCAAAGAAACCAGGGCCAGAACGGCCTCGGCGGCATGCGCGCCCTGGTCACGCTTGGAGCCACCGGCGCGCTCGAGCGCCTGCTCCATCGTGTCAACGGTCAAGACACCGAACGCGCACGGCACTCCGGTCTGGATCTGGACGAGCTGAAGGCCCATCGCGCAGGCGTCGCAGACGTGGTCGTAGTGCGACGTCTCACCACGGATCACGGCCCCGAGCGCGGCCACGCCGGCGTAGCGCCCGGACTCGGCACAGAGCTTGGCCGCCATCGGCAGCTCGAACGCACCGGGCACACCGTGGACGTCGACGGTTCCGCCCGCCGCCTCGAACGTCGCCGTCGCGCTGGAGACCAGGCGCTCGGCGAGATCCTCGTAGAAGCGCGCGACGACGATCGCGTATCGCGGCCCCTCGGTGCTCACGCTTCCGTGGGTCCAGGCTGGTCGGCGTGCTCGGAATGCAGCATCTGCTCGTCGAGACCCATCCCCTGGTGGTGGAGCTTGTGACCCATGCGCTCGGCCTTCGTGCGCTGGTAGCGCTCGTTGTGGGGGTTGGGCTCGTGGACGATCGGGACCTGCTCGGTGACCGTCAGGCCGTAGCCCTCGATGCCGGAGATCTTGCGCGGGTTGTTGGTCAGCAGGCGAATCGTGCTGAGCCCGAGGTCGAGCAGGATCTGCGCACCGACGCCATAGTCGCGCAGGTCGGCCGGCAGCCCAAGGTGCAGGTTCGCGTCGACGGTGTCGAGCCCGTTGTCACCCTCCTGCAACTTGTAGGCCTTGAGCTTGTTGAGCAGGCCGATGCCCCGGCCCTCCTGGGCGAGGTAGAGCAAGACGCCCTGCCCCTCGAGCTCGATCATCGCCAGCGCCGACTCGAGCTGCTCGCCACAGTCGCAGCGCAGCGAGTGAAAGACGTCTCCGGTCAGGCACTCCGAATGCACGCGTACGAGCACGTCGGACGCCCCGCCGACGTCGCCCTTGACCAGCGCGATGTGGTGCTTGTTGTCGCTTGTCGACCGGTACCCGAAGGCGCCGAACTCGCCGAATGCGGTCGGCAGCAGCGTGTCGACCACGCGCTCGACGAGCCGTTCCGGGTCGTTCGCGCGCCGGTAGGCGATCAGATCGGCGATCGTGATCATCTTCAGCTGGTGCTTGTGGCAGTACGCCGCGAGGTCCTCCGAGTGGGCCATCGAGCCGTCCTCGTTCTGGATCTCGCAGATCACGCCCGCCGGGTTGAGCCCGGCCAGCCGGGCGAGGTCGACCGCTGCCTCGGTGTGCCCCTGGCGCTCGAGCACTCCGGCCGTGCGCGCCTTGAGCGGGTGCACGTGACCGGGCTGGACGATGTCTCCGCGGCCCTTGGTCGGGTCGATCGCCGTCTGCATGGTGTGCGCCTGGTCGTGCACGCTGATGCCGGTCGTGACGCCCTCGCGTGCCTCGATCGTGACCGTGAACGGGGTGTGGTGCAGCGACTCGTTCTTGGCCGTCATCAGCTCGAGACCGAGCTCGTCGCAGCGCTCCTCGGTCAGCGCCAGGCAGATCCAGCCGCCCGCCTGACGGGTCATGAAGTTGATGTCGTCGGGGCGCACGAACTGCGCGGCCATCACGAGGTCGCCCTCGTTCTCGCGATCCTCGTCGTCGACGACGACGACCATCCGACCGACCGCAATGTCCTCGATCGCGTCCTCGATGCTGGCGAACAGGATCTCGTGGCTGACGCTCATGTCCGGGTCACCAGCAGCTTCTCGACGTACTTGGCCACAACATCGACCTCCAGGTTGACGGGGGTTCCCGCAGTCACCGTCCCCAGAGTCGTGCGCTCGAGCGTCTCAGGAATCAGCGAGATCTCAAAGCTCGAGTCGTCGATCGCCGACACCGTGAGTGAGACACCGTCGACGGCGATCGAGCCCTTGTGGACGACGTAGCGCAGCAGCTCGGGGCCGGCCTCGATGCGCACGACCCGCCATTCGCCCTCGTCGCCGACCGCCGCGACGATTCCAACACCGTCGACGTGGCCCTGGACGATGTGCCCGCCGAGGCGCGAGTCGACCTTCACCGGCAGCTCGAGGTTCACGCGTGCGCCGGCGTCGAGTTCGTCGAGCGACGACGCGCGCAGCGTCTCGCCCATCACGAACGCGCCGAAGCGGTCGTCGCAGATGCCGACCGCGGTCAGGCAGACCCCGTTGACCGAGATCGAATCCCCCTCGCCGAGCTCGTGGGCGAGCGGCGAGGAGATCGTCACGCGCGCTCCGTCGGCGGCGCGCTCGACGGCCGCGACGGTGCCCAGGTCTTCGACGAGGCCGGTGAACACGTCACCACTCCCGCAGCCGGGCGGAGATCAGCAGGTCGTCGCCGACGCGTTCGCAGTCGAGCGTCAGCGCGCTGATCGCGTCGGAGATCTGCTCGACACCCTCGCCCTCGAGCGGGTCGCGGGCGGACTTGCCGCCGAGCAGCAGCGGGGCGAGGAAGAGCCGGATCTCGTCGATCGCGCCGGCGTCGAGGAACGAGCCGGCGAGATGCGGACCGCCTTCGAGCAGGATCGAGGTGATACCGCGGGCACCGAGCTCGTCGAGCGCGCTGCGCACCCGCGCGGGCTCGTTCTCGCCGGTCGCGACGATGACCTCGGCGCCGGCCAGCTCGAGTGCCTCGGTCTGCGCACGTGGCGCGGCACGGGAGACGACGACGGTCAGCGCCATCTCCGGCGCCTGGGCGATCAGGTTGGAGGTCAGCGGCAGGCGCGCGGTGGCGTCGAAGATGACGCGGCGCGGCTGCCGCGACTCCTCGGGCGTGATCGCGTCGGGGTCGATCTGGCCCATGCGCGCGGTCAGCTGCGGATCGTCGGCGAGCGCGGTGCCGATCCCGACCGCGACGGCGTCGACCGAGGCGCGCCAACGATGGGCGCGCTCGCGGCTCGCGACGCCGCTGATCCACTTCGAATCGCCGGCCGCGGTCGCGACCTTGCCGTCGAGCGTCATCGCGGACTTGAACAGCACCCACGGGCGGCCGGTGCGCGCGTGCTTGCGAAATGCCTGGTTGGAAAGCCGCGCGCGCTGGCCGAGCTCGCCACCGACGATGTCGATCTCGATTCCCTCGTCGCGCAGGATCCCCAGGCCACGGCCGTTGGCCTTCTCGGACGGGTCGTCTGAGGCCACGACGACCCGTTCGATGCCGGCCGCGACGATCGCATCGGTGCATGGTGGCTGACGGCCTTGGTGACAGCACGGCTCGAGCGACACGTACATCGTCGCGCCGCGCAGATCGGTGTCGCCGCAGTCGGCGATCGCGTTGACCTCGGCGTGCGGGCCGCCGAGATCGTGGTGCCAGCCCTCCCCCAACACGTCGCCGTGGCGCACGATGACGGCGCCGACAACCGGGTTGGGATGGACACGCCCGAACCCGTTCTCGGCGATCTCGATCGCGCGGGCAAGGTGTTCGTGGTCGGTCTCCAAGCGCAACATCGACTCCGCTCAGTCTACGGACGAGGCACAGCCACCGGTCTTCAAGCGCCAGATCGTGACGACCGGGCCGGGGCGCTCGTAGGCGAGCGGATAGCTGTCGAATGACCAGTCGAAGTTGAAGCGAACCGGATTGGCCCCGCGACGATAGGGCGAGAAGCGAGCGGCGATGACCCCTTGCTTGGCCAGCGCGCGGTAGTAGTCGATCGCGCCGGGGACTGCGCCCGGCTGAACATCGGCGCGCCCGCTCTGGGTCGAGCCGCTGACGACCCAGCAATAGCCGGTGCGCTCGTAGCCGGCGAGCAGAGCCGGCGACAGCGAGCGCTCGTAGTTCTCGGCCGCCACACCGCCGGACGGTGGTGCGCCCGGCGCCTGCAGGACACCGGGGGTGAAGCGTTGCCAGTGATCGCCGAGCGCGGTCAGCGGCGAGGCGCGCCCGGTATCGGCGAGCCATTGAGCGGGAACGATCGGCTCGACGACGATCCGCGTCCCCGGCGCGACGTTGGCGGCCAGCCACGCCCGCGCCAGACCGCGCGTGTCCTGACGAGAGAGGACGGTGCCGCTGTGGACTGAGTGGATCACGCTCTGCGCGCACAGGGCGATGACCGCGCCGGCGATGAGGACGCGCCGGGCGGCCGGCCGCAGCGTGCCGGCGCGAGCGACGCGGTCGATCGCGAGGATCGCCGCCGCGGCCGCGATCAGGCAGACGATCGGGAAGACCGGCAGCAGCCAGCGGCCGAAATGCCGCGACTGCGAGCCCATGAAGACCACGAACACGATCGGGGCCGGAACGAGCATCACCGCGGCGCGACGATCCCACGCCACCAGCGCGACGATCCCGGCGATCGCGGTGACCAACGGCACCCAGCCCAATCCCCAGCTGAACGTCCACAGGTAGTACGTGTAGCCGTTGCGCTGCGTCAGCCCGAGCTTGCCGAGCACGTCGTCGGCGGCCAGCGACTGGGCGCGCAGCGCGTCGGTGAACTGGTGCCACGACAGGACCGAGTTGGGAAACGCGACCACAAACGCCACCAGCGACACGACGCCGGCGACGGCCAGCGCCCGCACGATCCACACGCGACGCCCGCTGTCGACCGCGTAGACGCCGATCGCGCCGAGGATCGGCAGCAGCACGATCCCGCCGGTGTACTTCGTCGCGCAGGTCAGGCCGAGGCCGAGGCCGGCGATGGCGCAGTCGCGCATGCGCCCGAACGTCGCGATCCCCGCGGCGCCCCACAGGGCGAGGCACAGCGGCGCCAGCGTCGGCGTGTCGTTGAGCGCCTGGTGGGCGTAGAAGACCGGCAGATAGGCGACGCACAGCAGCGTCGCGGCGATCAGCCCGATTCGCCGATCGAAGATCCGCGCCCCGGCGAGGTAGAGCAGCCAGACGGCGAGCGTCCCGAGGATCGCCGCGGTGACCCGCGCCGCGACGAAGACGCTGCCGGGGTCGGTAACGAAGGCGCGCGAGATGCCGCCGCGCCCGCCCCAGCCGATCGCGAAGACCGCGTGCAGGACGTAGGTGTAGGCCGGCGGGTTGACGAAGTAGTGCGGGTTGGCCGAGTGCCCGAACATGCCGATCGCCCGCGGCACGTAGTGAGAGTTCTCGTCGACGTTGTAGGCGTAGGGCAACCCCTGTTTGACGCCCCACAGCCGCAGCGCCAGCGCGACGACGAGCAGAGCGCCAACGGCCAGGACCCACGGCCAGCGCCGCCGGCCACCCGGTTCCTCGGCGCGTGGCTCAGCAGCGCTCATACGCGGCGAAGTATGCGTTCACCGCGATCCGGCGGAAGCCCGGCAGCGGCTTCGATTGAACGTTTGTCAGCTCGACCGGCTGCGCGTTGTCGATCAGCGCGTCCTGAAGCTCGCCGGTGCGATCGACCTCGTAGATCGCAACTCCGCGCTGGATGCGCCGCTGGGCGTCGTGGTCGGTGAACGGCTGTCCGTCGGGCGTCATCTGCACGACCTGGCTGCGCGCGATCACGCCGTTGATGCCGGCGTTGACCAGCCAGCGCGAGTCGGGGACGTGCTTATGGCTGGGCACCGAGAGCGGCCCGCACTTCAACCCGGCCCGGACCTGCGGTGTGTCCAGGATCGCGGCCAGCGCGCGGTGTGAGTCACCGCGGTAGTAGAGGCTGCTCGTGAACTGCGAGAGGTTGACCCGCGTGGCGGTGAAGGTGACGCCGTAGACGACGAGCACGAGCGCGCCGAGCGCCCACGCCTGGCGCCATCGCGCCCCGGGACGCAGCATCGTCCAGCCGCCGAGCGCGACCGCGGCGAGAACCATGATCATCAGTGACGGGATCAGAAGGTAACGGTCGATGATCGACAGGCCGGCGATGCCGACGGCGAAGAACGTCGCGATCCCGACGACGAGCAGGACGATCGGCATGAGCGCCCGCTTCGGGGCGATCCAGACGGCGAGGGCGATCCCGATGATCCCGCCGAGGACGACCGGCGCCTTGTCGAGCGAGATCAGGAACGTCCAGGTCGCGTGCGGCACCTGGGCCACGCCCTTGGTCCGCCCGAGCTCCTCGGCCAGCCCGTTGGTGTGCTGAAGCGAGAACAGCGGGTGGCCGGTGACCGCGGTGTCCAGCGCGACCCAGATGATCGTGCCGGCGAACGTGTAGCCGAGCGTGATCGCGCGCCGGGTCCAACTCGTGTGCGGGAAGTTCCACAGCCAGTAGAGGCCGGTGATCAGCCACGCCTCGGGGCGCATCAGGCACGCGCCGAACAGCAGCAGCCAGACGATGCCGCCGCGGCGCGGGCGTTCGACCTCGAGCGCCGCGGCCCAGACGACCATCGCCAGGTACGGAATGTCGATGTACGCACGGGCGGCGAGGAACGGGAAGTCGAAGCGCGTGCACAGCAGGCCAGCGGCGATCAGGCCGACGAGCGGCGTGAACGTCGAACGCCCGAGCCGGTACAGGCCCATGGCCAGGACGACGAACGAGGCGAGCGTGAATGCGACCATGACGCGGTCGGCGCCGCGGCCGAGGACCGACAGGGCCGCGCCGAAGACGACCGCGAGCGGGTGCTCGGTCGCCGCGCGGTAGGCGTCGAACGACAGCCCGTGGCCGTGGAGCAGCTCGCGCCCCCACAGCAGCGAGTAGTAGCTGTCGTAGTTCGGATAGATCGGGAAGACGAAGAAGCCGGCGATCGCGGCGACGATCAGTGCGCCGAGCGCGATCGACGGCCACGGCAGCGCCACCAGCCGCCGGCCGGCCACGAACGATGTGCCCGGACCGGACCGGGTGAGCGAGGCGCTTTCCAAGGAAAATGGGGGCCGGGCCGACCGGCTGCGATGGCGCGAACGTGCGGCCTCTGGGATACTGGCCGGGCGAGTCTACGACACGTTCGGGACTCCACGACCCGATGCCCGCGCCGCGAAAACCTCGGTGCCCGGAGGGGTCGGTCCGTACGCCAATGAAGCTCATCATCCAGATCCCGTGCTTCAACGAGGAGGAGATCCTCCCGTTGACGCTCGCCGACCTCCCCCGGGAGGTCGAGGGTTTCGACATCGTCGAATGGCTCGTCATCGACGACGGATCGGTCGACGCGACGATCGCCGTTGCCCGCGCCAACGGCGTCGACCACATCGTCCGCCTGACCAACAACAAGGGCCTCGCGGCCGGTTTCCAGGCGGGACTCGACGCGTGCCTGAAGCTCGGCGCCGACGTGATCGTCAACACCGACGCCGACAACCAGTACGACGCCTCGGCGATCCCGTCGCTCGTCGCGCCGATCCTCGCCGGCCGGGCCGACATGGTCGTCGGCGATCGCCAGGTCACGACGATCGATCACTTCTCGCCACTGAAGAAGACGCTGCAGCGCCTCGGCTCGTGGGTCGTGCGCCAGGCCTCGGACACCGAGGTCCCTGACACGACGTCGGGCTTTCGCGCCTACAACCGCGAGGCCGCGATCCAGATGTGCGTCGTCTCGAAGTTCACCTACACACTCGAGACGATCATCCAGGCGGGCAAGCTGCTCGTCGCGACCGACCATGTGCCGGTCAGGACGAACCCCAAGACGCGCGAGTCACGCCTGTTCCCGTCGATGGGCGCCTACGTGCGTCGCAACACGATCTCGATCTTCCGCATCTACGCCCAGTACGAGCCGCTGCGGGTCTTCTGGAGCGCGGCGACGATCGTCGGCCTCGCCGCCGCGGTGGTCTGGATCCGCTTCGCCGTCGCCTATATCGACGGCAACGGAAAGGGCCACGTCCAGTCGCTGATCCTCGGCGCGGTGCTGTTCAACGCAGCGATGCTGCTCGCCGCGCTCGGCGTGATCGGCGACCTGCTCGCCGCCCAGCGCACGATGACCCAGCGCACGTTCGAGCGCGTGCGGCGCATCGAACTGGCGCTCGGCATTCCGCCGTCGCACTACGAGCCCGGCGCCCATCCCACCGGCCAGGCGGCCACAACCGGGGCCAATGCGGGACCACAGGCCACCGAGGAGCGCGAGGCGATCAAGGCATGAGCACCACCAGCGGCGTGACCGTCGATGCCGAAGGCACGGTCACCGGCAACACCTACGACAAGTACGGCTCCAAGAACCCGGCCGTCCGCCGCATGATGGCGGGCTTCACCGGCACCCTGGACGAGCTCTTCGACCAGGCCGCGCCGAAGACGCTGCTGGACGTCGGCTGCGGCGAGGGCGTGCTCGTGCACGAGTGGGCCCAGAAGATCGACGGCCGCGTCGTCGGTATCGATCTCGACGATCCGCTGCTGCATGCACAGTGGGAGACGCGCCAGGCGCCGAACCTCGAGTACCGCGTGATGAAGGCCGAGAACCTGCCGTTCGCCGACAACGAGTTCGAGATGGCGACCGCGATCGAGGTGCTGGAGCACGTGCCCGAGCCGCGGGTGACGCTGGCCGAGATGGCCCGCTGCGCCGAGCGCCACCTGCTCGTCAGCGTGCCTCGCGAGCCGCTGTGGCGTGCGCTGAACATGGCGCGCGGCAGCTACATCAAGGAGTTCGGCAACTCGCCCGGGCATCTCAATCACTGGTCCAAGCGCTCATTCGTCTCGCTCTTGAGCACGTACGGCACCGTCATCGAGGCGCGGTCGCCGTTCCCGTGGACGATGTTGCTTGTGCGCCTGCCCGGCGCCTGACGCGCCGCCCGTGACCACCCCTCCCCGTTCCGAAGGCCCGGCCTCCGAGCCGATTCTCCACGACATCGAGGCGATCGATGGCGGGCACCTGGTCTCGGGCGTGGTGCAGGGCGCCGACGGCGAGATCTCGGAGTCCTACGGGCAGGGCGCGAGGATCCTCTCGATCGGGATCGCCGCGACCGGCGTCTTCACGTTCGGGTATTTCGCGGTTGCCTCGCACGTGCTGCACGGGCGCCAGTACGGCGAGATCTCGACGCTGTGGGCGATCCTCTTCGTGACGATCTCGGTCATCTACCGGCCGGTCGAGCAGCTGTTGTCGCGCTCGATCGCCGACCGCCGCGCCCGCGGCATGGCCGGCTCGCATCCATTGCGCACGCCGGCGTTGATCCAGCTCACCTTCGCGCTGCTGTTCCTCGTCATCGCGCTGGCGCTGCACTCCGAGATCGTCGACAACGCGTTCGGCGGCTCCGAGGCGCTGTACTGGATCCTCGTCGGCTCGACGCTGGCATACGGGGCGTCGTACTTCGCTCGCGGGTATCTGGCCGGGCACCAGTGGTTCGCGCTGTACGGCGGGCTCGTGCTGTTCGAGTCGCTGGCGCGGTTCATGTTCCCGGTGGCCGTGGCGATCGGGATCGCGTCGGGGCAGACCGCCGTCGCGATGGGCATCCTCGCCGCGCCGTTCGCGTCGTTGTTGGTGATCCCGTGGGCGCTGCGTCGTCACGTCGGCTCGACGGCGGCCGACCCGCCGGCGGTCGGGGCGATGCGCGAGTCGGCCGGCTTCGCGGTCTCGGTCGCGGCGATCCAGCTGGCCGAGCAGACGCTGATCTCGATCGGGGTGCTGCTCGTCCCCGGCGCCGAGCTGCGCGGGATCGTCTTCAACGCGCTGCTGATCGCGCGCGCGCCGCTGCAGCTCTTCCAGGCGATCCAGACCTCGCTGCTGCCACATCTGGCCGGGCTCGAGGCGACCGACGGCGCCGACGGCTTCGACAGCACGATCCGGCTGACGGTGAAGGCGATCGTCGCGTTCTCGGCGCTGGTCGCAGTGGGTCTCCTGGTGATCGGGCCCGAGGTGATGAACATCGTCTTCGGCAAGGGCTACGACTACGGTCGCTTCGGCCTGATGCTGGTCGCCGTCGGCATGGGCTTTCACCTGACGGCGGGCACGCTGAACCAGGCCGCGCTGGCGCGCGGGCGGGCGTCGCTGGCCGCGATCTCGTGGCTGGCCGCCGGCGTCCTGTTCGTGGCGTGGATGTTCGTCGGGGTCGTGCCCAGCTACGTGCTGCGGGCGGAGACCGGGTACGCGGGGGCGACCGCGCTGCTGGCGCTGGGGTTGTACGTGCTGTACGCGAGCGGGCGTGACGCCGCCGCGGCTGCGCCGGCCGCCTGAAGCTGCAGTGAGCGGGGAGCTTGCCCGGGCCGATCCTGCGCAAGGGGCGCTCCTGTACGGGCGGGGGCGTTCGAGGCGCGGAAGGGTTGCGCACATGTCGACCTCGCTGCTCCTCCACGCCTTCGCCCGTCGCGGCACGCCCCTGACCTTCTCCGACCTCGCCGGCGCGATGGCGGAGACCGGAGCGCTGGTCTCGGAGCTGGCGGCGACGCTGGCGATGGCGCTGCAACAGCGCTTCGTCGTCAGCTGCGGGTACGCGTCGCTGGAGGAGGGCGCTTCGCCGGGGCCACGGCTGCTCGTGCTCAGCGAGCGCGGACGCGCTGCGGTGGCGGCCGACCGCGCCATCGCCTCGGGCGGTTCAGTCGTCCCGTTCTGACCCTTGTAAGGGGGAGAAATGGACGAGTTGCGTCCGAAAGGAAACCAGAGCGCCCGCTCCCGATACCCCCTCGATGCAGGCTGTTCCGCGCCCTCAATCCAGCGCCGGTGCGACCGGCCCGGCCACGACTTCGGCCAGCCGCCGGTAGGCCGCGGCCGGATCGGACTGGCCGAAGACAGCCGAACCGGCGACGAACAGCGTCGCCCCGGCGGCGGCGCATGGACCCGCGGTGTGGACGTCGATGCCGCCGTCGACCTCGAGATGCACGGCGTTGCCGATCAACTCGCGGATGCGTGCGATCTTGTCGACCGAGGCCGGGATGAACGCCTGTCCGCCCCAACCCGGGTTCACCGTCATGCACAGCGCGATGTCGAGCTGCACCTCGCCGAAGACCGCCGGCGGCGTCGCGGGACAGACGGCGAGCCCGGCGTGACAACCCGCGTCGCGGATCGCCGCGAGCGTGTGGTGGACGTGCGCGGTCGCCTCGGCGTGGAAGGTGATGTTGTGCGCGCCCGCCTTGGCGAACTCAGCGATGTGGCGCTCGGGATTTTCGATCATCAGGTGCACGTCGAGCGTGATGTCGAGCTCGCGCAGCGCCGCGACCGCGAGCGGGCCCATCGTGATCGGCTCGACGAAGTGGCCGTCCATGACATCGACGTGGATGACGGTCGCCCCGGCGTCGACGACCTCCGCGACCTGTTCGCGCAGCCGACCGAAATCGGCACTGAGGATCGAGGGCGCGACGCGGTTCATACCTCGACCAGCATCGACGACTCGCAGTGGTTGCAGCGCATGATCGCCGTCGAGGACATGCGCACGATCGTCGAATGCTCGCCGCAGTTCGGGCACACCGACCGCAGCTCGAAGCGGTGCAGGCAGTAGACGCAGCGGTAGCGCCCGGGCATGTTCGCCGGGCGTAGCCACGGCTCCGAGCAGTTCGGGCAGATGGGCCCAAGGTCAGCGTCCATGGCGAGCAATATAGAAGCCCTCGGTGTGGTCGCGGTGCGGGAACGTCCGTCGCTGCCAGTCGCCGGCCAGCACCTCCTCGCGTGGTGACAACGTGCAGACCGAGTACACGAGCCGCCCGCCGGGGGCGAGCAGGCGCTGCGCGGCCTCGAGCATCCGCTCCTGCTGGACCGCCAACTCCTCGATCGCCTCGGGCTGCGCGTGCCAGCGGATGTCGGGGTGCGACTGCAGCGTTCCGAGGCCGCTGCATGGCGGGTCGAGCAGCACGCGATCGAAGACACCATCGACCGCGGGTGCGGTGGCGTCGCCGACGACGACCTCGATACAGGTCGCCCCCATGCGCGCCGCCATCTTCGTCAGCTGCCGCGCCCGCGCCGGGCGCTGCTCGACCGCGACGACCGTCCCCTCGTTGCCCATCAGCGCCGCCAGATGCGTCGTCTTGCCGCCTGGGGCGGCGCACAGATCCAGCACCCGCTCCCCCGGTTGCGGATCGAGCACCCGGGCGACGATCATCGAGCCGCGCGATTGGGGCAGGATCGCGCCACGAGCGAAGAGCTCGGAGCCGAACGCGTCGAACGGCCCCTCGATGATCCGCGCCTCGGGCAGCTCGGGATCGGGCGTGCCGGGCAGTTCGGCGCCGCCGATCGCCACGAGCGAGTTGACGCGCAGCGCGTTCTGGGCGGGCTCGTTGTTGGCGGCGAGCAGGGCCTGTGTTTCGTCGGCGCCGAGCCAGTCCCACCACAGCTCGACCATCCACAGCGGGTGCGAATGAGCGACCGCGGCGCCGGCCGGCGTGTCGTCGCTGGGCAGTTGCACGCCCTCGCGCTGCACGGTGCGCAGTACGGCGTTGACGAGCCGGTGACCGGGCGACGGCTTGGCCAGCTCGACCGACTCGGCGATCGCGGCGTGGTCGGCAACCTCGCTGAACAGCAGCTGGTAGAGGCCGAGGCGCAGCGCGTTGCGGACTGAGTTCTCGAGGTGGCCGCGGGCGTGCTTCGCGATCACCCAATCGAGGGTGTCGCGGCGCTGGATCGTGCCGTAGGCCAAGCGCATGGCCAGCCCGCGCTCGCGCGGCTCGAGCTCCTGCGCCTCGGCGTGGAAGGCGCGGTCGGCGTACGCGCCGTGCTCGAACACGCGCCCGAGAACGGCGAACGCAACGGCTCGCGACGGGGTGATCATGGTGTCGGCGGCCGACCGCGCAGGTAGTCGGCGTAGGCCATCGGCCGACCACCGGCGGGCTGGACCTCGACCAGTTCGAGGGTGCCGTCGTCCGCGACGCGGGCCCGGCGCACGCCGAGGAACGAGCCGTCGGGGAGGACGATCCGCGCGCCGATGTGCGGGGTCAGCGCGCGGACGATGCGCTCGTTCTCCGCCGCCGGGCGTGCGAGATCGAGCGTGCGATCGGCGGCGGTGATCTTCTCGGCGTATGTCGCTTCGGACTCGTCCTGCTCGACGAACGGCGGCTGCTCGTGCAGCGCACGCGCGAGCAGCTTCGCGGACAGGATCTCGAGGCGCGCCGAGAGCGTGCCGTACGTGTCATCGGCCCGGATCGGTTCGGGCGCCGACAGGCAGACCGGCCCGGTGTCAAGCCCCGCGGCGAGGCGCATGATGCAGACGCCCGTCTGCTCGTCGCCGGCCATGATCGCGCGCTCCATCGGCGCCGCGCCACGCCAGCGCGCGAGCAGCGACGGGTGCACGTTGAGCGGCGCGAATTCGTCGAGCAGACGCTCCTTGATCAGCGCGCCGAACGCGCAGACGACGACCGCGTCGGGCCTGGCGTCGGCGATCCGGGCGATCGCGTCGTCGTCGTTGATCGACGCCGGCTGGTCGACGTCGACGCCGAGCTCACGCGCCGTGGCGACGATCGGCGGCGCGGCCACCGTGCGTCCGCGGCCACGGGGCGCATCAGGTCGCGTGACGACCAGGACCGGCTGATGTCCACTGCCCGCCAGACCCCGCAGCACTGCCGCGGCGAACTCCGACGTCCCGACGTAGACAACCCTCAACGATCGGCGGCCTCACGCAGGATCCGCATCGCCTCCTTGCGCTGATCGCGCGAGGTGCGGTCGAGGATCAGCACGCCGTCGAGGTGATCGATCTCGTGCTGGATGACCCGCGATTCCAAGCCCGAGGCTTCGATCAGCTGCTCGTCGCCGTACTCGTTGCGGGCCTTGACGCGCACGTGCAGCGGGCGCTCGACGTCGACGAGCACGCCCCGCAGACTGAGGCAGCCTTCCTCGAAGACATCGGATTCCTTCGAGGACCAGACGACCTCGGGGTTGACCAGCGTGTTGATCGGGCTGTCGTGCTCGACGCGGTACACGAGCACGCGGTGCATCGTCCCGACCTGCGTCGCGGCGAGGCCGATACCCATCGCGTCGTCCATCAACGCGCCCATCGCGTGGGCCTCCGCGATCAGGTTCTCGTCGAAGCGTTCGATCTCGATCGCTCGCGACTTGAGCACCGGGTCGCCGTACTGAACGATGTGGCGCAGCGCGGCCTCGCGGCGCGCCGCGACCTCGGGATCGAGGTCGACGGGCTCGTGCTCCTCGGAGTCGATGTCCTCGATCGGGGCCTCCGCGACCTCGATTGCCTGCTCATCCGCCATCGCTTCGGAGTTTATTGAGGGTCGACGTCGACGCTGAAGCTGACACCCCGATGCTTCGGGGCGACAGCGGTCACGGCGTCGCGAACCTCGGCGATCGCGGCCTCACGGTCGGCGGCCTTGACGACGATCTGGCTGCGCTCGCGGCCGCGCAGGCGAAACAGCGGCGCGGGACCGAGCGCGTCGGGACCGAGCGCGTCGCGGATGGCGCGACTCGCGGCCATCGCGGCGCCGGGCTCGGGGCTCGAGGTGACGATCCGGATCAGCGTCGCGAACGGCGGGTAACGCAGCGCCCGGCGGCGCTCGAGCTCCTGCTCGGCGAAGCCGTCGGAGTCGTGATGGGCCGCCAGGAGCAGCGCCGACGCAGCCGGGTCGATCGTCTGCACGAGCACCCGTCCCGCCGTTCCGCGCCCCGCCCGGCCCGCGAGCTGGGTGACGAGGGCGAACGTGCGCTCCTCGGCCCGGAAGTCGGGGAAGCGCAGCGTCGCGTCGGCGTCGAGCACGACGCCGAGATCGACATCGGGAAAGTCGTGGCCCTTGGCCACGAGCTGCGTGCCAACCAGTACCCCCCGCTCAGCGCGCTCGAACGCGCTCAGCACGCGACCGGCGTGCGCGATGTCGGCGTCGAGGCGGAAGATCTCGTGCCCGCAGTCGGCGAGCTCGACCTCGAGGCGCTCGGTGCCCGCACCGTGGCGAGCGATCGAGACCGAGCCGCACGCCGCGCAGCGCTCGGGCACCGGCTCGCGGTGGCCGCAGTGGTGGCAACTCATGACCCCCTCGGCGCGATGCAGGACGAGCGTCACGTCGCACTGCGGGCACTCCCACACGTGGCCGCAGGTCTGGCAGGTCAGGAAGTTCGACCAGCCGCGGCGGTTGAGCAGGACGATCACCTTGTGCGCATCGACAATCGCCTGGTGGGTGCGGGGATGCAAGGTCCCGCCCGGTCGCCCGCATGTCGATCAGCTCGACGGGAGGCAGCGGTGCGCCATCGACGCGCTCGGCCAGGCGCAGCCGGCGCAGCGCGTACATCGACTCGGGCCGCGGCGTCGCGCTGCCGGCCACGAGCACGCCGTCGCGCGCGCGGAACTCGGCGACCAGGCGCGCGTCGTAGCGGGGATCACCCTCGTTCTTGTAGGACGAGTCGTGCTCCTCGTCGACAACGACCAAGCCGACGTCGTCGAGCGGCGCGAAGACGGCCGACCGTGGGCCGACGCAGACCCGCGCCTCGCCGTCGCGCAGGCGCCGCCACTCGTCGTAGCGCTCGCCGGCCGACAGCCGCGAGTGCAGCACCGCGACGGTGTCCCCGAAGCGAGCGACGAAGCGCGAGACGATCTGCGGGGTCAGGGCGATCTCGGGCACGAGCACGATGACGCTGCGCCCGGCGGCGAGCACGTCGGCCGCGGCGTGCAGGTAGACCTCGGTCTTGCCCGACCCGGTGACGCCGTGCAGCAGCAGCCGCTCGCCGGGTTTCGCGGCCGCGATCTCGGCGACGGCGTCGGCCTGGGCGGGCGTCAGCGCCGGCGCGTCGACGACCCGTGCCCCGACCTGCGCGTGCTGCGGGACGCGGCGGTGGCGCGCCGGGGCGATCGTCACGAGGCCGCGCGCCTCGAGCCGGCGCAGCGCGCCGAGGTCGGCCCCGGCCGCGCGCGGCAGCGAATCGAGCAGCGCGCGCTGGGCGTCGGTGATCCGCCGTCCGTCGTCGTGGCCGGTGGCGGTGGCGTGCAGGACAGAGCGCTCGCGCGCGCCGCCCGGCGGCAGGACGAGACCGAGCGCGCGTGCCGGGGTCGAGCAGTACTCGCGGGCCATCCACAGCGCGAGCTCGACGAGCTGTGGGCTGATCGTGTCGGCGAGCACGCGGGTCGGTGCGACGAGCGCATGCGGCGACTCGGTTGCCAGTCCGGTCACGACACCGCGCAGCTTCTGATGACCGAACGGCACGTCGAGCAGCGAGCCGACGTCGGTGCCCTCGGGCCGGAGGTAGTCGAACGGGCCGCGCAGCACTCGCGCGGTCGTCAACGGCTCGACTTTCACGACCTGGGACACGGACTCCACGGTACGGCTCGCGACGGTTAGCATGCGCGCATGGACCTAGCTGCGGGTGAAAGAGAACTGTTTCGCGACCACCCTTCATGGCGTGCGATGTTCCTCCACTACGTCGGGGGCGCGGTCATCGCATTGATCTGCGGCGCGATCGCGTGGCAGATCAAATCGACGAGCTTCGGCGTTCTCGTCGGCGTGATCGTCTTTGTGATCGTCGTCATCGTCGGGTACCTGATGCGGATGTCGACGCGCTACGTGATCACCAACGAGCGCCTGCACATTCGGCGCGGGGTGTTCACCCGCCACATCCAGCAGGCCCATCTCGAACGCGTCCAGGACATGTCGGTCAAGCAGCGCCTGTTCGAGCGGATGCTGTTGATCGGCACCGTCGACTTCGACACCGCCGGTGGCGACCGCGACGAGGACTTTGCCTTCCGCGGGGTTGCACATCCCGAGAAGGTCATGCACGAGGTCGACCAGGCGATCCGGATGGCTCGCGCTGCCGGCGCCGCGCCGGTGGTCGCCGCGCCCGGGGCACCACCGACCGCGCCGGCGCCCGCGCCGCCGTCCGACGGCCTCTGAGCACGTCGTCGCCCAGTCACAATCCGGTGCGCGCGCCGCACCGCGGTCCCCCGCACCTGCTCATGAATCCTGCGTGCGGCTCTTTCGTTCCTTGAAGTCGATGATCAGCGGCACGCCGTCGAAGCCGAAGCGGCTGCGCAGCTGGTTCTCGAGGAAGTAGGCGTAGTCGCGGGTCAGCCGGGTTCGGCTGTTGACCTGGACCGCGAAGCGCGGGGGGCGCGTCTCGAACTGCGACATGTAGAGCATCTTCAGCCGGTGGCCTCGCACGTTGGGCGGCTGGCGCCTGGCGATCGTCTCCGACAGGAAGCGGTTGAGCTCCGGGGTCGGGATGCGCTGGCGCATGCGGTCGCCGAGCGCGATGACTTCGGCACTCAGGCGCTGGACGTTGCGCCCGGTCGAGGCGCTGGCGGTCAGCACGCGCGGGCGCAGCCGCAGCTTGCTCTGGACTCGCGCGCGCTCGTGGTCGAGGTCGGCCTCGTCCATCTCCTTGAGGTCCCACTTGTTGAGGACGATCGCCGTCGCGCAGCCGGCCTTCATCGCCAGCTCGGCGATCCGCAGGTCCTGGGCAGTGACTCCGTCGGCGGCGTCGCAGACCACGAGGGCGACATCGGCGCGCTCGGCCGCGCGCTGGGAGCGCAGCGTCGTGTAGTACTCGACCGACTCCTGGACCTTGGACTGGCGACGCATGCCCGCGGTGTCGATGACGATCACGTCGCGCCCGTCGAGCGTCACCTGCATGTCGATCGCGTCGCGCGTCGTGCCGGCGACCTCTGAGACGATCACGCGGTCGTTGCCGGCGAAGCGGTTGACGAGCGATGACTTGCCGACGTTCGGCCGGCCGATGACGGCGAGACGGATCGTCTCGTCGTCGGGGTCCTCGTCGTCGCCCTCGGGCAGCGCGGCGACGATCGCGTCGAGCAGGTCGCCGACGCCCAGGCCCTGGGCGGCCGAGACGGCCATCGGGTCGCCGAGCCCGAGGCGATGAAACTCGGCCGCGAGCGCCATGTCCTTGACGCTGTCGACCTTGTTGGCGGCGAGCAGGACGGGGATCGTCGCCCTGCGCAACAGATCGGCCATCTCCTCGTCGCCGGGACGCACGCCGCCACGGGCGTCGACGATCAGCACCGCGACCTGGGCGTCGGACAGCGCGGCGCGGGCCTGGTCGCGGATCGAACCGGCCATCGGGTCCGGGTCGACGAGATCCATGCCGCCGGTGTCGATCAGCGTGAAGCGCCGCCCATTCCACTCGCAGGCGATCTCGTTGCGGTCGCGGGTGACGCCGGGACGCTCGTGGACGACGGCCGCGCGCGAGCCGCTGAGGCGATTGACGAGCGACGACTTGCCGACGTTGGGGTAACCGACGATCGCGACCTTCATGGCAGCAGCTCCCGGACCTTGGCGACGACGCGATCGAGGTCGAGCCCCGTGGTGTTGATGGCGATCGCACCCATTGCCGGTCGCAGGACCGAGCGCCCGAGTGTGTCGTCGCGTGCGTCGCGGGCCATCAGGTCGACGAGCACCTCGGCCTCGGGCTCGCCGGTCTGCAGCGCGCGACGCTTGGCCCGCTCGTGAACCGAGGCGGTGAGGAAGATCTTGAGCTCGGCGTCGGGGGCGATCGCGGTCGCCGCGTCGCGGCCCTCGATCACCCAGTCACCGTCGGCGACGAGCCGATGCTGCTGGGCGATGATCACCCGGCGCTGGTCGGGGTCAGACGCGAGCACCGAGGCGGCCTCGGAGATCTCCGGCGTGCGGATCTCGGCGGTCACGTCACGTTCGCCGACCAAGACACGGTCGCCGTCGAGACGGATGTCGGCACCCGCGTCGCCAGCAAGCGCCGCGGCGCGATACATCGCCCCGCTGTCGAGGAACTGGTAGCCCAGACCATCAGCGATTGCGCGGGCAACCGTGGACTTTCCCGCCCCCGCGGGGCCGTCGATGGCGATGATCATGGCGGCGGGGACCTTAGACCGTGGCGTCAGCGGGCCACGAAGTGAACGCATCGGGGCCCGCGCGAAAGGGCGAAGGGGGGCGAAAGGGGTCAGACCCCTTGAGTCGAGGCCACGCAGATTTTATGAGTCGGGCGCGAGTAAGGGGTCTGACCCCTTGGGCGGACCTCTTTGGGTGAAGACGCATAAGCGGCACGAAGTGACACCGCCGCTCAGCGTACGAGCAGCGTTGCGACATCGGCGCTGAAGCCCGGGTAAGAAACCGCGGCGGCGTTCATGCCTTGCACCGTCACGCCCTCACGCGACGCCAGACCCGCCACGGCGCCGAGCATCGCGAGGCGGTGGTCGCCGTGAGAGGCGATCGTGCCACCGCGCAGGCCGCCGGTTCCGGTGACGACGAAGCCGTCCTCGGTCGCGTCGATCTGGGCGCCGAGCGCGCTGAGACCGTCGACGACCGTGGCGATGCGGTCGGACTCCTTGACCCGCAACTCACCGGCGCCGCGCACCACTGTCTCGCCTTCGGCGAAGCAGCCGAGCAGCGCGACGAGTGGGAGCTCGTCGATCGCCAGCGGGACCTCGTCGGCGCTGACCGTCGTCCCGATCAGTGGGCCGAAGCCGATCTCGAGGTCGGCGATCGGCTCGTGCGCGACGATCTCGTCGCCTGGGTCCTCCTCGAACTCCCCGTCGACCACGGCGCCCATCCGTTGCGCGATCCGCACGAAGCCGGTGCGCGTCCAGTTGACGTTCACCCCGCGCAGGGTCAGCCGCGAGCCCTCGACCAACAGCGCCGCGGCGATCAGAAACGCCGCCGAGCTGAGGTCTGCCGGGACGATCAGCTCGTCGATCTCCAGTCCGTCGGACGAGGCGACGGTGACGTGGCGCCCGTTGCGGTGCACCTGGGCCCCGGCGGCGACGAGCATCCGCTCGGTGTGATCGCGGCTCGGCGCCGGTTCGATGACCGTCGTCGTCCCTTTGGCCATCAACCCCGCCAGCAGCACACACGACTTCACCTGGGCGCTGGCCACCGGCATGTCGTAGTGGATCGAGTGGAGCCGGCGGCCCTGAACCGCGAACGGGGCGAAGCGCCCGTCGCGCGCGCCGATGCTCGCCCCCATCGCGCGCAGCGGGACGGCGATCCGGTCGACTGGACGCTGGCGGATCGAGTCGTCGCCGTCGAGCGTAAACGTGCGGCCCTCCTGCGCGGCGAGCCAGCCCGGCAGCAGCCGCATCAGCGTGCCGGCGTTGCCGACGTCGATCGGCGCGTCCGGCGCCACCGCGCCGTTGAGCCCGACGCCGCGGACGACGACGACGCCGTCGCCGCGCTCCACGCGCGCGCCGAGCGCCTCCACCGCGGCCAGCGTCGAGTTCGTGTCCGCCGCGTCAAGGTAGTTCTCGATCCGCACGCGACCGCCCGACATCGCCCCGACCAGCGCGGCGCGATGGGAGATCGACTTGTCGGCCGGCGGCGTGATCTCGCCGCGCAGCGCCGGCGCCGGATCGAAGTGCGCGTCGCTCATGCGATCGCCAGCCCAAGTCCGATGATCAGCGTCTCGGCGCGCGGTGCGTCACCGGCCGAGACCCACAGTGCGACCTCGCCGCGCGTGCCGTCGGCCGTCGGGGTCAACGACAGGTCGGAGATGTTGATCCCGGCGCCGCCGAGCGCGAGCGCGATCTCCGCGACGACGCCGGGCCGGTTGGGTACCGCGACCCGCAGCGAGTGCGACGACCCGGGCAGCGTGCCGGCATCCAACAGCGCCGTCCGCCACTTCGCCGCGTCCTGCTGCCACTCGGCCAGCGCCACGGGGTCGCCCGCCTTGAGCAGCACGCGTAGCTCCTCGAGCTCGCGGCTCGCCTCGTCGACCGAAGCCAGCAACGCGTCGCGGTTGGCGAGCAGGATGTCGGCCCACAGCGGCGGGTTCGCACCGGCGACGCGAGTGGCATCGCGGAAGCTGGGGCCGGTGGCGGGCAGCGTCTCGCCGCCGAGCACGCCGGCGGCCTGGCCGACGAGCAGGTTGGCGAACACGTGCGGGAGATGCGAGATCGCGGCCATCATCCGGTCATGGACCGCAGCGTCGACGGCCGTCGGACGGGCGCCGATCGCGGCCAGCGCGCGGTGCAGGCGTTCGTACAACACACCCGAGGTGACGCTGGTCGGCGTCAGGTACCAGGTCGCGTCGGCGAACAGGTCGGAACGCGCGTGATCGACGCCCGCCGACTCGGACCCGGCCAGTGGGTGCCCGCCTATGAAGCGCTCGTCGTCGGCGAGAATCGTGCGCTTGGTCGAGCCGACATCGGTGACCGCGCAGCCTGCGGGCGCGACGTCCAGCGTCTCGCGGACGCACTCGTGCAGCACGCCCAACGGCGCGCAGACGAACGCCAGATCGGCGCCGTCGAGTGCTTCGGCGAGGGTCGCCGGAGCCCGATCCAACGCGCCGATCGCAAGCGCTCGGTCGGCGGCCGCGCGGTCCGGGTCATATCCGGTGACGTGGGCGTCGAGGCGCTCACGCGCGGCGAGCGCGATCGAGCCGCCGATCAACCCGACACCGACGACGCAGACGTTCACACGGCCGCGCTGACGTGCGTCGTCTTGCCGGCGATCTCGGCGACCTGGTGCACGCGCGCCGCGTAGGCGGCGAACTCGTCGCCACGCAGCGCGTGCGCCCCGTCGCAGACCGCGAGCTCGGGGTCCGGGTGGACCTCGACGAGGATCCCGTCGGCACCCACCGCCGCGGCCGCAAGGCTGAGCGGCTCGACCAGCGCGCGCCGCCCCGCCGCATGGCTGGGATCGACGATCACCGGCAGATGCGTGAGCTCCTGGAGCGCCGGGACCGCGGTCAGGTCCAGCGTGAACCGGTAGGCGGTCTCGAACGTGCGGATCCCGCGCTCACACAGCAAGACGTTCGGGTTGCCCTCCTTGAGCACGTACTCGGCGGCCATCAGCAGCTCATCGAGCGTCGCCGACAGCCCGCGCTTGATCATCACCGGGCACCGAGTTCGCCCGATCTCGGACAGCAGCGTGTAGTTCTGCATGTTGCGCGCCCCGATCTGCAGCACGTCGGCGACCTCGAGTACGGCCGGCAGGTCGCGGACGTCCATGCACTCGGTGATCACGGGCAGGCCGCTGTGCGCCTTCGCCTCCGCAAGCAGCTCCAGCCCCTCCTGGCCAAGCCCCTGGAACGCGTAGGGCGACGTGCGCGGCTTGTAGGCACCGCCGCGCAGGAACGTCGCCCCGGCCGCTTTGACGATCTCGGTCGTCTCGAGCAGCTGCTCGCGGCTCTCGACCGTGCACGGGCCGGCCATCAGCGCGAAATGGTCACCGCCGACCTTGCTGCCGCCGATCTCGAAGACCGACCGCTCGCCGCGGCGCAGCTCGCTCGAGGCGAGCTTGTACGGCTTGAGGATCGGAACGAGCTTGTCGACGCCCGGTGCACCTTCGAGCCCCAGGTTGTCGACGTGCTCGCGGTCGCCCACGGCGCCGATCACCGTGAGCTCGGCGCCGTGGATCGGGTGGGCCGTGGCGCCCATGGCATGCACGCGGTCGATCACCGCGTCGATTTCGGCCTCGGTGGCCGTGGGTTTCATGACGATCATCATGCAATCGGTCCTTTCAAACGCCTGGAGAAGAGTACGGACAGTCCGCGAACAGCAGTGAGAGCGGCGCTCGACCCTGAGGGTCCGAATCAGCTGGACGGCGTCTGAGGGGTGCCGGCCGAGCGCCTAGCTAAATCGCCAGGCGTAGGCATACGTCGAACCGGCCAGCGCGGAGCCGAGAGAGAAAGCGCTGGCGAGACGTGAAGCCATCAGACGGTCGATGATGGCACAGCCGCGACCGCGTGTCTACGCGTCGAGCAGTTCGCCCAGCGCGACGAGGAAGCGGTCGTTCTCCGGTGGCGTGCCGTAGGTCACCCGCAGCGCCCCCGGCCGTCCCAGCGCCTTGCCCGCCCGAACGAGAATCGCGCGATCGCGCAGGCCGTCGACGATCTCGTCCTCGCTCTCGGGCCCGCCCGGCAGATCGAACCAGCAGAAGTTCGCCTGCGAATCGGCCGACTCGATGCCCAGCTCGCGCAGTCCACTGTCGACGGTCACCCGCGCGACGATGTTGCGCTCGACACGCTGGGCGACGGCGTCGGAGTGCTTCAGCGCCTCGATTGCGGCGGCCTGCGCCGCGATGTTGCAGAAGAACGGCTGGCGGACCTGATCGACCGCGGTGACGAAGTCCGCAGCTCCCGCCAGCCCGTAGCCGACCCGCAGCCCGCAGAGGCCGTGGATCTTCGAGAACGTGCGCAACAGGACGAGGTTCGGGTGCTTGGCCAGCAGATCCAGCGACGCGTCGGGATCGTCGAGCGTGTTGAACTCGCAGTAGGCCTCGTCAAGGATCATGCAGACATGGCGTGGGACGGTGTCGATGAACGCGGCGATCTGATCGAGCGGGAGCGCCGTCGACGTCGGGTTGTTCGGGTTGCAGATCAGGATCAGCCGCGTCGCGGCGGTGATCTGCGCCGCCATCGCGTCAAGGTCATGGCCGTGCCGCGCGTCGAGTGCAACCTCGATCGCACGGGCCCCCGAGGCCGCCGCCAGGTGCGGGTAGACGCTGAACGACGGCCAGGCGTAGATCAGCTCGGCGCCGGGCTCGAGTAGCGCCTCGCCGGCGGCGAGCAGGACGTCGCACGACCCGTTGCCGATCGCGATCCGTGCGGCCGGGACGTCGTAGCGATCGCTGAGCGCTTGCCGCAGCGCGCTGTTGCTGGGATCGGGGTAGCGGTTGGAGCCGGCCAGCGCGCGGGTGACGGCCTCGACGACCTCGGGCAGCGGCGGGTCGGGCGACTCGTTGGAGGCCAGCAGCGCGACGTGCTCGGGCAGGGCGTAGCCCGAGGCGACGGGGTACGACGGGATCCGTGCGACACGTTGGGAGAACTCGAGGGCCACGGTTCCAGAGGCTACTGAGCAGCCTGTAGGTCCAGGCGCAACGCGCGCGCCTCACCGAGATAGACGTGCTGGGGCGTGTGATCGTCGCTGCCGTAGTAGTGCATGAGCACACGGATCACGCGCGGCATCGCGCCCGGCACGTCGATCTCGCGGGCGCACAGCAGCGGCGCCTTGAGCGCGCGCGCCGCCAATGCCGGGAACTGGGCGTTGAGGTCGGGGGTCGTGGTGAAGATGCAGCTGACGACGTCGTCAGGTGACAGCGTGTTGCGTTGCATGATCTCGCCGACCAGTTCCTCGGTTGCGACGAGAATCTCGTCGGCCTCGTTCTGATCGACGGTGGTCGCGCCCCGCAGGGCGAAGAGCCTCATCCTCAGATCATGTCAGGAGCGGTTGCGTCGTATATGTGTCCGGGGCATGAAGATTGCACCCCCCGCGCCGAACTTCAGAGGGATGGACGAGCGTTCCCTGCGTCATGTCGTGCTGGGCCTCCTTGGAGTGCTTGGGTTGGGCGCGGCCGTCCTGGCCTCGCACCCCGTCAGCCCCCCGGCTGGATTCCTTGGCGTCACCGGCGCCGCGATCGCCGGGACGTACCTCGTCGCCGCGCTGCTCCTCGGCTGGTTCTCGGTCCGCCGCGGCAGCGCGCGACATCTCGTACTTTCGATCACCTTCGCGCTGACCGCCGGCGCGTTCGCGCTGCTGACCCTGCACCCGCACGGCGCCAGCGCCCCGTGGATGTGGGTGACCGCCCACGTCGCGCTGCCGATCGGCATCGTGCTCTCGCTGCTCGGTGGGCCGAGGATCCTGCGCGAGGCATTCGCGCCACCATCGACACGCGTCCGGGGCGCCGCGATCGCCGCGGGCTACGCCGTCGGCGTGCTCGCCGTCATCTACCTCGGCGCGCTGCGCGGCAGGCTCCCGGCCCTCGACGATCCGACGACGGTGGCTCCGCTCGGCCTCGGCGTCGCGGTGATCTCCGCGGTCGCCGTCGGCATCGGCCTGCGCCGTGGCCGTCGCGAGGACCTCGAGAGCTGGCTGACCGTCGTCGCCGCCGCGAACCTGCTCAGCGGTGCGCTGGTCGTGGGCGCCGGCGAGCCGGGAACGCTCGGCGAGATGATGGCCCGGATCGTCACGCTGCTCGCCGGCCTCGCGATGCTGCGGGCGGTCATGCAGGACGCGGGACGGTTGTGGAACAAGCTCGGCTTCGCCGGCCGCTTCGCGCCGCTCGTCGAAGAGGTGCTCGACGAGCACGAGGTCCTCGCCCGGGCCCGCCTGATGATGCCGGCGACCGCGACCGCGACCGCAGCCGTCGCCTCGCTCTCGGTCGTGATCGTCGCGATCGACGGCGTCGACGACATCTACGACCAGTTCGGCCACCTGACCGGCGGTCGCGTCACCGCCGAGATCGGCCGGCGCCTCCGCTCGGCCCTGCGCGACGCCGACGTCATCGGTCAGCGCGGCGACGAGGCGTTCATCGTCCTGCTGCCCGAGACCGACACCGATGGCGCCCGCATCGCGGTCGAGCGCGCGCTGGAGTCGATCCGCTCCAAGTCGATCAGCGGCGTGCGCGACAGCGTCCCCGTGACCGCGAGCGCCGGAGTCGCCGAGGCTCAGGGCGACGATGACCTCGAGCACGTGCTCGGCGCCGCGGCGACCGCGCTCGAGCGTGCCCGCAACGCCGGCGGCGACCGCCTCGTCATTTCGGCCGCGCCGAGCGACTCCCACGCGCCCCCTGGCGGGGAGCTCGAGCCCGGGACTGACCCTGCGGCTTCGGACGCGGTGGCTGACCCAGCGGCTTTGTTGCCCGTCGCGGCTTAGCCGTCGCGCCGACCTGCCGTAGCGCCTCGACCTCCGCGGGGTTCAGCGCTCGCAACGACCCTTCGCGCAACTCGCCGAGGACCAGCGGCCCGAACGCGGTTCGCGTGAGCGACTTGACCGGGTGGCCGACCGCTTCGCACATCCGCCGCACCTGGCGCTTGCGGCCCTCGCGCAGGATCAGCTCGATCACGTTGGGCTCCAGGCGCTTGACCTGGGCGGGCGCGGTGCGGCCGTCGTCGAGAACCACGCCTTCGCGCAACTTCTTGATCGCCCCCGAGCCAACGGGACCCTGGGCGACGACGGCGCGATAGGTGCGCGGCACCTGATAGCGGGGGTGCATCAGGTGGTTGGCCAGCTCACCGTCGTTGGTCAGCAGCAGCAGGCCGGTGGAGTCGGCGTCAAGGCGCCCCACGGGATAGAGCCGCACCCCGCGATCGCCGGCGAGCTCAACGACGGTCAGCCGGCCCTGGGGATCCTTGGCCGTCGAGACGACGCCGGCCGGCTTGTTCAGCGCCAGCACGATCGTCTTGCTCTCGATCTCGACCGGCTGGCCGTCGACACAGACCTCGCGTGATCCGTCGACGTCGCGCGCGGGGTCCAGGACACGCTTGCCCGCGACCGTGACCCGGCCCTGAGCGATCACCTCTTCGGCGCCGCGACGCGACGCGACGCCGGCGTGAGCGAGGAACTTGGCCAGGCGCATGGTCCCTACAGTAGATGCGCGATGGATCTCAAGCTGCTGTCCTTGACCCTCGCCGATCTCGGCGAACCCACGTTCCGCGCCGGCCAGGTGTGGGACTGGGCCGCCCGAGGCGCCGACGGCTACGAGCAGATGACCAACCTGCCGGCGGCGCTGCGCGCTCAGCTGAGCGAACGGGTGCCGTTCTCGACATTGACGCTCGTCGACGAGGCGAGCGCGAAGGACGGCACGGTCAAGGCGCTGTTCACGACCCACGACAACCGCCCGGTCGAGGCGGTGCTGATGCGCTATCGCGACCGCCGGCGCTCGATCTGCGTCAGCTCACAGTCGGGCTGCCCGCTGACCTGCACGTTCTGCGCGACGGGCACGATGGCGTTCGGTCGCAACCTGACGGCGTCGGAGATCCTCGACCAGGCGCTGCACTTTCGCCGCATCGAACCGATCGACCACTGCGTGTTCATGGGCATGGGCGAGCCGATGATGAACCTCGACAACGTGCTGGGTGCGTGCGAACGGCTGCCCGATCTGGGGATCACCCATCGCCGCACCGCGATCTCGACCGTCGGCTGGATCCCCGGGATCGAGCGGCTGACGACGACCGAGATGCCGATCCGCCTTGCGCTCAGCCTCCACGCGCCCGACGACGACCTGCGCTCGCAGATCATGCCCGTCAACGACCGCTATCCCCTGCACGACGTGCTCGAAGCGTGCCGTGGCTTCTACAAGGCCAAGCGCCGGCTCGTCTTCATCGAGTACGTGATGCTCAAGGGCATCAACGACTCCCCGGCGCAGGCGCTTGCGCTGGCGCGGGTGCTCGACCGCAGCGTCTTCAAGGTCAACCTGATCCCGTACAACCCGACCGGGATGTACGACGGCTCAGATCGCGACACGATCGCCGCGTTCCTGGCGGCGCTGGAGGAGCACGGCCTGCGCGCGACCGTCCGTCTGACCCGCGGCCGCGAGATCGCCGCGGCGTGCGGTCAACTCGCCGCGACCGTGGCCGCCGGCACGGCCGGCTGATCGGGGATGCCGGCGCGGGCATCGCCGGCGCGTAGGAGGCGCTCGCGCAGGTCGGCTTCCTCGTCGGGCGTCGGGTCCCACTGGCCGGGGTCGGGAAGGTCGCCGAGGGAGCCCAGGCCGAAGAGCTTGAGGAACAGCGGCGTCGTGCGGTACAGGACGGCGCCGAATTGCGAGCGGCCGACCTCTTCGAGCAAGCCGCGTTCGAGCAGCGTCGACGACGCCGAGTCGGCGCTGACGCCGCGGATCCGCGTGATCTCGGGCCGCGACACCGGCTCGAGATACGCGACGATCGCCAGCGTCTCGGCCTGGGCCGGCGTCAGCGGCGGGGTGCGTGGCTTGGCCAGCAGCCGGCGCGCCGCCCCCTCGGTGTCGGGCGCGCTGCTCAGCGTGTAGCCACCCGCAACATCGGTCAGCTCGATCCCGCGCGCGCCTGGCGCGAAGCATTCGCGCAGCTCGGCCAGCGCCTCGGCCAGCTCGTCGGGCGAGCACTGCGCCGCTTCGGCGAGCTCGGCTGCGGCGACCGGCTCAGGCGACAGGAACAGCAGCGCCTCGAGGATCCGCGCGAGTTCGCTCATGCCGACATCCTCGCCGGTCCGTCGGACCGCAGCGGCTCGATCGCGATGTCGCCGAACGGCACGGACTGATGCCACGTCGCCTCGCCCTGCTTGTAGAGCTCGAGCAGCGCGAACAGCGTCACCGCGACGGTCACCCGGTCGGCGCCGGCCACCGCCTCGTCGAAGCTGCACGCTCCACGGCCCAGCAGCCCGCGCAGATGCGCGAGGCGCTCGGCGACCGAGACGCGCGGGATGTTCAGGTGGCGCAGATCGATCGGCGCGGGCAGGCGCAGCAGGCCACCGATCGCCGCGCCGAGCTGGTCGGGCGCATAGACCGCGCCGGCGTCGTCGTAGGTCACGCGGCGCAGCCCAGCAGGCAGCGGCGCGGCGCGGAAACGCCGGCCGTCCTGGGCAGTCAGCAGCTCCTCGAGGTGCTCGGCCGCCTGGCGGTAGCGCCGCGCCTCCAGCAGCCGCGCGAGCAGCTCCTCGGCCGCTTCGCCAGGCTCGAACTCGAGCAGGTCCTCGTCGTCGGAGTCGAGCAGCAGGCGCGACTTCAACTCGAGCAGCGCGGCGATCAGGACGAGGAACTCGGTCGCCGCCTCGAGGTCGAGCTCGCCCTTGGACTCGAGGTGGTCGAGATAGGCGAGCACGACATCGGCCAGCTCAACCTCGGCGAGCTCAATCTCCTCGCGCAGGACGAGTGTCAGCAGCAGGTCGAAGGGTCCGGTGAAGACCTCGAGGTCGAGCTCGAGCGCGGCAACGTTCACGGCGACGAGCCTAGCGAGCGCATCGGCGGGCGCGCGATCAGCGCGCGCGGCCGAATCCCATCGCCGCGCGCACGTCAGCGAGCACCGGCGCAGCGATCGCCTCGGCGCGCTGGGCACCGTCGGCGAGGATCTCGTCGAGGCGGCCCTCGTCGGCCCGCAACGACGCGTAGGCCTCCTGGGTTTGGTGCAGCAGGTCGATGACCGCCTGTGCGGTCGCGCTCTTGAGATCGCCGTAGCCGCGCGCGCCGGCCAGCGACGTCTCGGCCGCCTCCGGGCTCTCGCCGCGCGCGGCCGCGAGGATCTCGATCAGGTTCGAGACCCCTGGCCTGTCGGGCGATCGGCGGATCTCGTTGTCGGAGTCCGTGACGGCGCGCTTGAACTTCTTGACGATCGCGTCGGGCTCGTCGAGCACGTAGACCGTTCCCTCCACGCTCGAGTTCGAGGTCGACATCTTCGACGTCGGGTCCTGGAGGTCCATGATCCGCGCGCCAACCGCGGGGATCCGGTGCTCGGGGACGACGAGGACGCCCTCACCGAAGCGCGCGTTGAAGCGCCGCGCGACGTCGCGCATCAGCTCGAGATGCTCGCGCTGGTCTTCGCCGACCGGCACCTCGTCGGCGCGGTAGACCAGCACATCGGCGGCCTGGAGCACCGGGTAGAACAGCAGCGCTGCCGAGACCAGCTCGCGCTGGGCGACCGACTTGTCGCGGAATTGGTGCATGCGGTTGAGTTCGCCGACCGCGGTGACGCTCGAGAGCAGCCACGTCAGCTCGCTGTGCTGGGGCACGTCGGACTGGCGAAACAGGATGCAGCGCTCGGGGTCCAGGCCCGCGGCGAGCAGGATCGCCGTGGTGTCGTAGACGCGCTCGCGCAGCTCGGCGGGGTCATAGGCGACGCTGATCGCGTGCAGGTCGACGATGCAGTAGATCGCCTCGCCGCGATCCTGCCCGTCGACGTACTGGCGAATGGCGCCGATGTAGTTGCCGAGGTGCTTGCGGCCCGTCGGCTGGATCCCGGAGAAGATGCGCATCGGGCCTCAGGCTACCCGCGTGCAGCACCGCGAAGGGGTCAGACCCCTCCGTGCACACGCGCTGAGATTTTCTGAGTCTCCTCCACTCAAGGGGTCTGACCCCTTGATGCGGACCGACTCAAGGGATCTGACCCCTGGTGGCGGGTCAGAGCACCTGGCGAAGCACCGGATGGCGCGCCGCGCCCGCCTCGTCCAACCGCCGGACCGGCGTCGTGTGCGGCGCGGTCTTGGCGATCTCCGGGTCCTGCGCCGCCTCACGCAGGATCTCGGCCAGCGCCTGAGCAAAGTCGTCGAGCGTCTCGCGGGTCTCGGTCTCGGTCGGCTCGATCAGCATCGCCTCGTCGACGAGCAGGGGGAAGTAGACGGTCGGCGGATGCACGTTGTGGTCGAGCAGCCGCTTTGCGACGTCGAGCGTCGTGACCTTCAGCTCGCGCTTCATCGGCCCGCCGCTGAGCACGAACTCGTGCATGCAGAGCTCGCCGAACGCGAGCGGCAGCTGCTCGAGCACGCCGAGCTCGCGCAGCCGCGCGAGCAGGTAGTTGGCGTTGAGCACCGCGACCTCCGATGCGTCCTTCAGACCAGACGCACCGAGCGAACAGATGTAGGCGTAGGCGCGCACGAAGCAGCCGTAGTTGCCGTGGAAGCCGCGCAGGCGACCGATCGAGGTCGCGTCCTCGGCCTCATCGCAGATGAGGTCGAACGAGCCGTCGGCGTCCGAGCGCACGATCCGCGGGTTCATCAGATACGGCGCCATACGGTCCGAAACCGCGATCGGCCCTGCTCCCGGACCGCCGCCGCCATGGGGCTGGGTGAACGACTTGTGCAGGTTGAAATGGACGATGTCGAAGCCCATCTCCCCCGGCCGGCACGCGCCCATGATCGCGTTGAGGTTCGCGCCGTCGTAGTAGAGCGTCGCGCCGACGGCGTGGACGATCTTGGCGATCTCCTCGATGTTCGGGTCGAAGATCCCCAGCGTGTTGGGGTTGGTCAGCATCAGGCACGCGATGTCGGTCGTCGCCTTCTCCCGCAGGTCGTCCAAGTCGACGCCGCCGTCGGGGTTCGTGCCGACCTTGACCACCTCGCAGCCGGCCATCGTCACCGTCGCCGGGTTCGTGCCGTGGGCGGTGTCGGGCGTGAGGATCCTGCGCCGGTCCTCGCCCCGCGCCTCGTGGTACGCGCGGGTCAGAAGGACGCCCGCGAGCTCGCCGTGCGAGCCGGCGCTGGGCTGCAACGAGACGTGCGGCAGGCCCGAAATCTCGCCGAGCGCGCGTTCGAGATTGAACATCAGCTCGAGCGCACCCTGCGCGTGACGCGGCACCTGCAGCGGGTGGAGGCGCGCGTGGCCGGGCAGCGCCGCGACGCGCTCGTGCAAGCGCGGATTGTGCTTCATCGTGCACGAGCCGAGCGGGTAGAAGCCCGAGTCGAGATCGAAGTTGCGCTTCGAGACGTTGACGTAGTGGCGCACGATCTCGGGCTCGGAGATCTCAGGCAACGCCGGCGGCGTCGCGCGGCGCAGTGACGCGGGCAGCAGGCCGTCGACGACGTCGACGTCGATGTCGGGGCACTGGAACGCGCGGCGACCAGGCGCGCCCTTCTGGAAGATCGTGCGCACCGGGGCCTCGCCGATCATGCCGGCACCTCCGCATGCTCGTTGCGGACCGCGGCGACGGCGGCGCCGAGCACGTCGGCGAGCCGGTCGATGTCCTGCCGCGAACGCTGCTCGGTCAGGGCGACGATCAACCCGTCGTCGGAGAACGCGAGGCCGGGATTGACGCCGTGGTCGCGGCAACGCTCGAGAACCGCGTCGCGCGCGGCGCCATCACCGACGTCGAGGCGCAGCGCGAACTCCCGGATCACCGGCTGCTCGTGCAGCGCACTGACGCCGTCGATCGCGGTCAGCGCCTCGCGGGCGTAGTGCGTGCGCTGGAGCAGCAGCTCGCCGAGCTCGACGAACCCGCTGCGGCCCAACCACGCCAGGTAGACCATCCCGCCGAGCGCGTTGAGCGCCTGCGCGGTGCAGATGTTCGACGTCGCCTTCTCGCGGCGGATGTGCTGCTCGCGAGTCTGCAGCGTCAGGACGAAGCCGCGCTTTCCGTCGACGTCGGTCGTCTCGCCGACGATCCGGCCCGGCATCTGGCGCAGGTGCGCCTCGGTCGCGGCGAAGAAGCCGAACGACGGGCCGCCGAAGTCCAGGCGATTACCCAGCGACTGGCCCTCGCCAACGCAGACGTCAACGCCACACTCGCCGGGCGAGACGAGGATGCCCAGGCAGATCGGGTCATAGGACCCGACGACGACGCACTCGCTGCCCGCGCGCTGATGGGCGACCGCGGCCAGCGCGGCGACATCCTCGACCGCGCCGAGCGCGTTGGGCTGCTGGACGAAGACCGCGCCCGTGGTCTCGTCGATCGCCTGGGCCCAGGCGTCCGGATCGGTGACCCCGTCGGTCAGCGGCACCTCGACGATCTCGGCGCCGTAGCCGTGCGCGTACGTGCGCAGCGTCTGCAGCGAATGTTCATGCAGGCCGGCCGAGACGACGAACGTCGGGCGCTTGTTCGCCAGCCGCGCGAGGTAGCCCGCACTCGCGACCGCGCTGGGGCCCTCGTAGACCGAGGCGTTGGAGACCGGAAGCCCCGTGAGCTCGGAGATCGCGGTCTGATACTCGAACATCACCTGCAACGTGCCCTGGGAGACTTCGGGCTGATAGGGCGTATACGGGGTAAGAAACTCGCTGCGCGACATCAGCATGTCGATGATCGCCGGGACGTAGTGGTCGTACATCCCGCCGCCGACGAAGGTCAGTTCGTCCTCGGCACAGACGTTGCGCGAGGCGAGCTCTGAGAGGTGGGCGAACACCTCCTGCTCGCCCATCGGGTCGGGCAGGTTCAGCGGCGCGTCGAGGCGCAACGCGCCCGGGACCTGGCGCTCGAACAGGTCGTCGACCGACGCAACGCCGATCGCGGCGAGCATCATCCGAAGGTCGTCGGCTGTGACGGAGGTGTAGCGGCTCACGTCAGCAGGGCGGCGTACGCCTCGTGGTCGAGCATGGTGTCAGCCTGCGACGGATCCGACAGCGCCACCCTGACCAGCCAGCCCTCGCCATAGGGGTCGTCGTTGATCTGCTCCGGCGACCCGGTGAGCCCGTCGTTTACGGCGATGATCTCGCCGCTCATCGGGGCGATCACGTCGGAGACCGCCTTGACCGACTCGACCTCGGCGTAGGGCTCGCCCGCGGTCACGGTCTTGCCCACGTCGGGGAGATCGAAAAAGACGACATCGCCGAGCTCGTCCTGCGCGTACCAGGTGATCCCGAAGGTGGCCGTCTCGCCATCGATACGGGCCCAGTCGTGGTCGGAGTGGTAGAGCAGGTCGGCCGGGTAGTTGGCGTCGGCCATCGATCACGTCTCCTTGGTCGGACTGACAAGCGGCCGCGCCGCGACGACTGCGTCGCGCAGGGTACCTCGCACGTCGATCTGGAGCGCCGTGCCCACGGCCGCGCGCTGCGCCGGCACGTAGGCCATGCCGATCCCGATATCCAGACTTGGGCTCAGCGTCCCGCTGGTCACCGTGCCGCCACCGACGATCGGGTCGCCGTGGCGCGCTATGCCGCGGCCGCTCAGCGTGAACGCGACGAGCTTCTCGGCAGGACCCGCGGCCCGGACCGCCGCAACGGCCGCGGAGCCGATGAATCCGGTCTCCTCCTTGCAGCACCAACCCAGGCCGGCCTCGATTGGACCTCCGTCGCGCGAGAGCTCGTTGCCGTACAGAGCCAGGCACGCCTCGGTGCGCAGCGTGTCGCGGGCGCCAAGTCCGACCGGCTTGGCGCCGCGGCGCACAAGCTCGTCCCAGATCACGGGCGCGTCCTGGGGTGCGAACAGAAGCTCGACGCCGTCCTCGCCCGTGTAGCCGGTGCCACAGACGAGCACCTCGCGGCCGAGCATCGTCCGCGTGCCGGCGTGCTTGCGGTCCGGTAGCGGACGGTCGGAGATCGCCTGGACGATTTCGCGCGCGAGCGGCCCCTGGACTGCGAGCATCGCGTAGTCGCCTGCCACGTCGGTGACCTCGACGTCGAAATCGGCGGCATGCTCGACGAACCACGCGAAGTCGACCTCGTGGTTCGACGCGTTGGTCACGGTCAGGTAGCGATCGTCGTCGAGGCGGTAGGTGATCCCGTCGTCGATCACCCCGCCGTCGGGCGTGCAGAGCACCGCGTAGAGCGAATCGCCGACCGCCATCGGAGCCGGATCGTTGCTCAACACGTGGCGCAGGAAGTCCATCGCCTGCGGTCCGGAGGTCTCGATCTCGCCCATGTGCGAGACGTCGAAGACGCCGCACGCGCCACGGACCGCCAAGTGCTCCTCGCCGATCGAGCCATAGCGAACCGGCATCTCCCAGCCCGCGAACGGGGTCAGGCGGGCGCCGGCCGCGACATGGCGGTCATACAGCGCGGTGCGGCGCAGGATCCGAGCGTCGAAGGCCACGGCTGCTGAGGCTAGCGGACGCTCCTCGTCAGCTCTGTGACGCCAGGCGGTTGCTGCGTGGAACGAGTCCCGTCAGGGTGACCGTGCCGGACCGGTCTAACGCAGGAACGGCGGGATGTCGATCTCGTCGTCGGCGATCTCGAGCGAGGTGCGCTCCGTCGGGCCGACGGTCGGGCGCCGATCGCGCTCGGCGGCGGTGCGACGGGTCTCCTCGCGGGCCGAGCGCGGACGCGCGCGGCCGTGATCGAAGCCCGTCGCGATGACGGTCACGCGGACCTCGTCGGAGAGGTCGTTGTCGAGCACCGCGCCGAAGATGATGTTCGCGTTCGGATCCGAGGCGCCCTGGATGATCTCGGCCGCCTCGTTGACCTCGAACAGGCCGAGGTCGCGACCGCCGGTGATGTTGAGCAGGATGCCGGTGGCGCCCTCGACCGACTCCTCGAGCAGCGGGCTCGAGATCGCGAGCTTGGCCGCCTCGGCCGCACGCTGTTCGCCGGCGGCGACGCCGATGCCCATCAGGGCGCTGCCCGCGTCGGACATGATCGTGCGCACGTCGGCGAAGTCGAGGTTGATCAGGCCGGGGATCGTGATCAGGTCGGTGATGCCCTGGATGCCCTGGCGCAGGACGTCGTCGGCCTCGCGGAACGCCTCGAGGATCGTCGTGCGGCGCTCGACGACCGCCAGCAGCTTCTCGTTGGGGATGATGATCAGCGTGTCGACGACCTCGCGCAGGCGCTCGATGCCTTCCTCGGCCTTTCGCGCACGCTGGGTTCCTTCGAACTCGAACGGCCGCGTGACGACACCGACGGTCAGCGCGCCGATCTCGTTCTTGGCGATCTCGGCGATCACCGGTGCGGCACCGGTACCCGTACCGCCGCCCTCGCCCGCGGTGACGAACACCATGTCGGCGCCCTTCAGCGCCTCCTTGATGTCATCGCGCGACTCGGCCGCCGCGCCGAAGCCGACGTCCGGGTTGGCGCCGGCGCCGAGGCCCTTGGTCAGCTCGTGGCCGATGTTGAGCTTGATGTCGGCCTCGCACATCTGCAGGGACTGCGCGTCGGTGTTCGCCGCGACGAACTCCACGCCGTGGAGGCCCGCATCGACCATCCGATTCACGGCGTTGGTGCCGCCGCCGCCGACGCCGACGACCTTGATCACCGCGAGATAACTGCCCGTGTCCATGATGTGGTGTGTTCCCGTCCGACCCTGAAGTTAGCGTTGAGCTTTTCGTCCGTGCAGGACGAATACGGCTGTAGGGCCAGAACGCACCGTACGGCCGCCGTTCGTGGCCTGTCAATGCGAATCCTAGTGCGCAACGTGCGTTGCAGTTTGAAGAACCCTCGATGCGCACTCGAGGGCCGGCGATTCTGAAGGGTTCGACTACGGGTTGAGAGTTGTCGTCGGCTCGAGCCCTCCGGCCCCCACTCGCTCGGGCACCGTGACGTCGAGATAGGTCGCTCCGGCCGACGTCGGATCGGCCAGGACGCGGCTCACCGCAGCCCACTTGGCCCTCAGGCGGTCGGTCGTTCCGAAGTAGAGGTCCGGGCCGTTGCGCAGCCGGACGCCCAACCCGCGCGAGCCGTGCCAGATGTCGACGACATGACTGCGCAGCGCATCGGGAGCGGCAGCCGCGAGCGCCACCTTCTCCAGCGTGCGCTGATCACGCAGCGCCCGGCCGGCGGGCGGCACCGGGACCTGGATCGACGGGACGTGGAGACTTGAGACCCCGCTCAGCAATTGCCCGTCGGCGCCGATCGCCACCGACTGCCCGTTGTAGGTCGCGGCGGCGACCGCGACGTTCATCCGCACGGCGATCGTCAGGCCGTGCGGCGGGTGTGCGTGGATCGAGATCCCCGCGACGGCGGAGTACGGCTCGACGACGCTGCGCAGTGTGCCGGCGTCAACATCGAGGGTCGTCATATCGCCGGCGGTCATCGCCAGGGCCTGCCGGATGCGCGCCGCGTCGGGGCCATGCAGCCCGGTGACCGTCACGTGGTCGACCGAGACGAGCGGCGAGTCGCGCAGCCACAGCCAGCCGCCACCGATGACCCCCAGCACGGCAACGACCGCGATCAGCGCGCGGGGGCCCGGGACGCGCATGCGGCCCAGGGAAAGCGAGCGCGGCAGGACGGCGCTGCGAACGGTCACCGTTCGGGATTCGACACGCGCGCCCCGGTCCCTACCAGGGGAAGTGCACGGGACCGAGCACCTGAACCTCGGGCTCCAGCCACACACCGAAGCGCTCGTGCACCCGACGCCGGCCCGCGGCCATCAGCGCGACGATGTCGGCGGTCGTCGCGGTCCCCATGTTCTCGACGAAGTTCGCGTGCTTGTCGGCGAACCGGGCGCCGCCGACCGTCAATCCGTTGCATCCGGCCTCCGACAACAGCAGCCCCGCGGTCCGTCCGTCGGCGCGCGGATCGTCGGGGTTCTTGAACGTCGAGCCGAACGTCTTGATCCCCGACGGCTGCGCCGCATGGCGCTGGGCGCGCAGCTGCGCCAGCGTCGCCTTGACCGTCTCGGGATCGGCCGGAGACAGGGCGAACGCGGCGCGGGCGACGATCTCCCCCGGTCCGAGGTTCGAACGGCGGTAGGCGAAGCCAAGCTCGTGAGGCCCGCGGCGCCGAGCGCCGCTGCGGTCGACGATCTCGACCCACGTAAGTGCCCGCGCGAGCTCGCCCCCGTAGGCGTTGGCGTTCATCCGCACCGCGCCGCCGACCGTCCCGGGGATGTTGACCCCGAACTCGATCCCGCTGAGCCCGTCACGCGCGGCCTGAGCGCTGACCGCGGGCAGCCGCGCGCCGCCGCCGCAGATCAGTCCGTGGTCGCCGTCGCGCTGGGTCGCCGCGAGCTCGCCGTCGAGCTTGAGGACGAGACCTTCGACGCCCTCATCGGCGACGAGCAGGTTCGAGCCCGACCCGACGACGTTGATCGTGTGGCCTTCCGCGGATGCCCAGGCCAGCAGCTCAGCCAGCTGCGCCGTCGTTGTGGGCCGTGCGAAGTGCTCAGCCGGTCCGCCGGTGCGCACCGTGGTCAACTTCGCCATCGGCTCGTCGTGGCGGATGTTCACGCGACGAGGCTCCGGGCGAGCTCGGTGATGTCGCCGGCGCCCATGACGAGGCACAGGTCGCCGTCGCGCAGCTCGTGGTCGAGCTCCTCGACGGCCTCGGCGAACGTGGCGACGTAATGCCCGCCCGCCGCGTCGGCGACGAGCCGGCCGCTGACCCCGGGGAAGTCCTGCGCGCGTTCTCGCGCCGGGTAGATGTCGAGCACCCAGACCGCGTCGGCATCGGCGAGCGCGGCGCCGAACTCGTCCAGGAGCTCCTTGGTACGCGAGTAGAGGTGCGGCTGGAAGACGGCGAGCACGCGGTTCGTGGTGCGGGTTCGCGCCGCGGCGATCGTCGCGGCGATCTCGGTCGGATGGTGCGCGTAGTCGTCGACGATCAGCGCACCGGCGGCGCTGCGGCCGACCTCATCGAAGCGCCGAGCAGCGCCGCTGAAGTCGCGCAGTGCCGCGAGCGCGGTGTCGTGGTCGGCGCCGGCGCCGACCACGGCGTGCAGCGCGAGCGCCGCGTTCGATCCGTTGTGGACGCCCGGGACGCGCAGGCCGTCGATCGTCTCGCCGACGACCTGGACGTTGGCGGCGCCAAGCGTCGCGGTCGCCAGCTCGGCCACCGGCGGCGTGACGATCGCGCGACCGGCGCGGGAGAGGAAGTCGCGGTAGGCCTGTTCGAGCTCCTGGAGCGTGTTGAAGACGGCGTGGTGGTCGAGCTCGATGTTCGTGACGACGGCGATCTCCGGGGCCAGGGCGAGGAACGAGCGGTCGGACTCGTCGGCCTCGACGGCCAGCCACTCGCCCGTCCCCCAGCCGGCGTTGGCGCCGAGCGCGGGGACCTCGCCGCCGATCAGCCAGCTCGGCTGCAGGCCGCAGGCGCGCAGCGCATGGGCGACCATCGCGGTCGTCGTCGTCTTGCCGTGAGCACCGGCGGCCGCGATCACGCGTTTCTGCGCCGCGATCTCACCGAGCAGCTCGGTGCGGGTCAGTTCGGACAGCCCGCGCTCGCGCGCGGCGACGCGCTCCTCGTTGTCGAGCGGGATCGCGGTCGAGCTGAAGACCTCGACATCGGTGCCGGGCGGCACATTTGCGGCGTCGTGGCCGACGCTGACCCTGATGCCGGTCTGGTCGAGCAGCCGCTGGGCAAACGGCGACCACGCGCGGTCAGAGCCGCTGACCGTCGCGCCGAGTTCGTGCGCGGCGAGCGCGTACGCGCTCATCCCCGCGCCGCCGAGGCCGACGAGGTGCAGCGTCCGGCCCGCCCACGGGCCGGGTCTCACCACGTCAGGCGCTGCGTGTAGCTCTCGCGCAGGCTTTCGTCCATCTGATCGGCCGTCATGCCGCCGGCGATGTGGTCCGTGTACATCTCCGTCGAGGGCGCCGGTCCGTCGATGTCCGGCCAGTCCTCGGGCTGGCCCAACCCTGAGCGAATCAGCGCCTTTCCGCTCAGCGGGGCTTGCGCGACGACATCGGCGTCGGTGGTGATCCACGCGCGACCGTTGACCCGCAGCGTCTCCCGGCGGCCAGGGACGAGGAACAGCAGCCCGACCTGTTCGGTCTCGACGATGTTCGTCAACGAGTCGAGGCGGTTGTTTCCGCGGTCGTCGGGTAAGAGCAGACGATGCTCGTCAAGGACCGCAACCCAACCCGGAGCGCCGCCGCGGGGCGAGACCTCGCAGAGGCCGTCGGCCGAAGCGATCGTCCGCTGCTGCGGCTGCGCGTAGAGCTCGCGCAGCTCATCGCGCGTGGCGATCGTGTCCGCGAAAGCGCCCATTCGGACATCGTCGCACGACCGAGCACCGGAACTCTCGCCCCGATCACGTGTTGTAGGTCTTGAATGCGTCCTCGTTCCACCGAGCCGACCACCTGGCGGGCCCTTCCCACCGCGATCGTCGTCGTCTGCTTCCTCGCCCTCGGCGCCCTCGCCGCCCGCGCCGACACGACCCCCACGCCCGCCCAGCACCCGGCGCTCGTCAGCCACGCCCGCTGACCGTCAGCCCGCCGCGGAGGTGATCTCGTCGGCGATGTCGTGCGCGGCGGAGAGGCGGGCGAGGCCGGCGGAGGCGCGGGCCATCGCGGCGAGGCGGGCTCGGTCGCCGAGCAGGGTGCCGACCTCGGAGGCGAGGCGGGCGGGCGTGAGCTCGTTGTCGGGCACGACGATCGCGGCGCCGGCGTCGGCCATCCAGCGCGCGTTGCCGGTCTGGTGGTCGGCCGTCGCGTGGGGATAGGGGATCAGGACCGCCGGGAGGCCATGGGCCGCGAGCTCGAAGACCGAACCGCCGGCCCGCGCGACGGCAAGATCCGCGGCCGCCAGCGCGTTGCCGAACGGGACGACGTAGGGCAGCAGGCTGTACCCCGACCGCAGGACCCGGTCGCGCAGCGCCGGCTCGTCGCGCTCGCCGCACACGTGCAGGACCCGGAACGACGCGCCCGCGAACGCCTCGATCGCCGCCTCGTTGATCGACCGCGCACCGAGCGAGCCGCCGAACACGAGCACGCATGTCTCCTCCAGACCCAGCCCGAAGACCGCGCGCGCCGCCGCCCGGTCGATCACCGGCGCCGGCACCGGGCGCCCCGTCACGCGGTAGCGCGGGCCGGTGCGCCCGTCGATCTCAAACGCCAGGCACACTCGACGCGCGAACCGCGCCAGCGCCCGATTGGAGACCCCCAGATGCGAGTCGGCCTCGGTCAGCACCAGCGGCACCCGCAACAGCACCGCGGCCAGCCCGACCGTGCCGCCGATGTAGCCCCCACCGCCCATCACCACGTCGGGGCGAAAACGGCGCACGAGCGCCAGCGCCGTCCCCAGTCCGCGCACCGACTTCAGCGCCGCCCGCGCCGCGCGCAGCGGGTTCGTCCGGCTCAGCCCCGCCGCCGCGATCGTGTGCAGCACATAGCCCGCGGCCGGCACGAGCTGCGCCTCGGCGCGCTCTCCCCCGGCGAACTCGACGTTCGCGCCGTCAGCCCGCAGCGTGTCGGCGACTGCCAGCGCCGGCACCACGTGGCCGGCTGTCCCGCCGGCTGCGATCAGCACTCTCATGGGGGCGTGATCCTGTCACGAGACGCAGCTGCTTCCCGCGGGTCGAGGCGATGTTCAGCATCACGCCCATCCCCGCCAGCAGCACGACGAGGTTGCTTGAGCCGTACGAGATGAACGGCAACGGCACCCCGGTCAGCGGCGCCAGCCCGAGCACGGCGAAGACGTTGAGCGCCGCCTGGCAGACGATCATCGAGGTGATCCCGACGGCCACGAGCTTCGCGTAGCGCCCGACCGCACGCTTGGCCACGCGCAGGCCGGCGAACGCCATCAACCCGTAGAGCGTGAGCACCCCCATGACGCCGACGGCGCCAAGCTCCTCACCGATCACGGCCAGGATGTAGTCGGTGTGTGCCTCAGGCAGGAAGCCCGTCTTCTGCACGGATTGCCCCAGGCCGCGGCCGAACAGCCCGCCCGAGCCGAGCGCCATCAGCCCCTGGCGCACCTGATAGCCCGCGTCACCGCTCGACCACGGATCCATGAACGAGGTCAGCCGCGCACGGCGGTAGGGCTCGGCGAGCGCGAACAGCACGACGACGACCACGCCGACGAGCAGGCCGGTGCCCAGCGTGCGCAACGGCACCCCGGCGGCGACGAGCAACGCACACAGCGTGAAGGCGATGACCAGCGCCGTCCCGAGGTCGGGCTGGATCGCGATCAACGCACACGCGGCCAGCGGTACCGCGACGACCGGGATCAGCTCCTTGGGCCTGCGCACGCAGTTCGGGCGTTCGGCGAGCAGCATCGCCGAGTGCAGAATCAGCGCGAGCTTCATCAGCTCCGACGGCTGGAACTGCACCGGGCCGGCGCCGAGCCAGCGCTGGCCGCCGTTGACAGAGATGCCGAACCCGGGCAGGCGCACGAGGACCAGGAGTCCGAACGAGATCATCAACAGCGGGCGGGTGATCCGCGGAATCAGATGCAGCCCGCGGCGCGAGAGCACGAAGAGGGCGACGAGGCCGACCGCGGCGGACATCGCGTAACGCTCGAGGAACGCGCTGCTGTCGCCCTGGCCCTGCAGCACGGTGCGCGCCGACGAGGCGCTGTAGACCATGACCATCCCGGCCGCGAGCAGGCACAGGGTGACCGTGAGCAGCAGGTTGTACTCGAGCGGTTGTTGCGCCTTGGCACTCCTGGCGGCAGCGGCGGGCCGAGGCATGTTCAGGCTGACTTCGCCGTCAGCCCACGATCTCCTTGAAGGCGGTCCCACGGGCTTCGAAGTCGTCGAACTGGTCGAACGAGGCACACGCCGGCGAGAGCAGGATGACATCGCCCGCACGAGCCGCCGTTCGTGCTGCCGCGACCGCCGCCGCGAGCGTTCCGCACGGCTCCCCGAGCCCGATCTGGGCGCCTATCGCCGGCCCGTCCTCACCGATCAGATAGACCCCCGCGCAGCCCGCGGCCGGCTCCCGCAGCGGTGTGAAATCCTGCCCCTTGGACCGCCCGCCGAGGATCAGGTGAACCGGGCGATCGGCGAACGCGGCGAGCGCGGTCAGCGTCGCCGCGACGTTGGTCGCCTTGGAGTCGTTGACGAACAGCACCCCGTCGTGGCTCGCGACCTCCTCGAGGCGATGCTCGACGCCGGCGAATGTGCGCAGCCCGGCGACGACCGCGCCCGGATCGACCCCGCGGGCGAGGCAGACCGCCGCCGCGGCCGCCGCGTTGGCGCGGTTGTGCGCGCCGCGCAACCGGATCTCGTCGTGGGCGATCAGCGGCTGCTCGTCCCACCACAGGTACCCCGCGCGGTCGTCGAGCTCGCCGCCGGGGCCGAACGTCACCGCCCGCGCGCAGCCGCCGAGATCGACGATCCCGTGCCCCATCGGCGCGACCGCGATGTCGTCGTTTCCCTGGTTGACGAAGATCCGCAGCTTCGCCGCCTGGTAGTCGGCGAACGTCCCATGGCGGTCAAGATGGTCGGGCACGACGTTGAGCAACACCGCGGCCTCGGGCGCGAACGCGACCGAGTCCTCGAGCTGAAACGACGACGCCTCGCAGACGACGATCGTCTCCGCCGAGATCTCGCCGACGAGCGACGAGAGCGCCGTTCCGACGTTGCCGGCGACGACGACCGCCAGCCCTGCCTCGCGGTGGATGTGGCCGATCAGCTCGGCCGTCGTCGTCTTGCCGTTGGTCCCGGTGACGGCGATGAACGGGTTGTCGAGCAGCCGCCACGCCAGCTCGAGCTCGCCGAGGACAACCAGCCCGCGCTCGTGCGCCGCGACGATCACCGCGGCGTCCGCGGGCACGCCGGGCGACTTGATCACGACGCGTACGTGCTCGAGCTCGGCCAGCCCGTCGTGCCCGTCGCGGCGATCGACGCCGGTCACCGTCTCGCCGCCCGCCTGCAGAACCGCCATCGCCGCCCGGCCCGAACGTGCGAGACCGACGACGAGGTACGGGCCCGCGGGGATCGCCGGTCGCTCAGGCAACCGAGGCCTGGTAGATCGTGAAGCCGAACGCCGAGAAGGCCGCGGCGACGATCCAGAAGCGCAGGATGATCTTGGTCTCCGACCACGCCATCAGCTCGAAGTGATGGTGCACGGGCGCCATCAGGAACACCCGCTTGCGGAAGGTCTGAAACGAGAAGACCTGGATCAGCACGCTGAGCGCCTCGATGACGAAGATCCCGCCGAGCAGGACGAGCAGGATCTCGGTGTGGGTCATCACGGCGAGCCCGGCGATCGCCCCGCCCAGGCCGAGCGAGCCGGTGTCCCCCATGAACACCGTCGCCGGGAACGCGTTGAACCACAGGAAGCCGACGCACGCGCCGACCAGGCACCCGGCGAGCAGCGTCAGGTCCTTGTCGCCCGGGGTGATGAACGTGATGCCGATGTACCCGAGCAGGACGATCGCCGCGCAGCCGGCCGCGAGGCCGTCGAGGCCGTCGGTCAGGTTGACCGCGTTGGTCGTACCCGCGACGACGAGGAAGATCAGGATCGGATAGAACGGCCCGAGGTCGACGTGGCCGTCGACGAGCCACAGCTTGAGGTCCGAGCTCAGCCCCGCGCGCTTCGTCGCGACCCACCACAGGCCGAGTGAGATGACGACCTGGGCGAGCAGCTTCGTGCGCCCGCGGACGCCGAGCGAGCGCCGGCGGATGATCTTCATGTAGTCGTCGACGAAGCCGAGCAGCGCGCACAGCAGCGCCGCGAGCAGGACCCCGATCGAGTGCGCGTTGTAGTCCGACAGGATCAGGAACGGGATCGTGATCGCGGCGAAGATGATGATCCCGCCCATCGTCGGCGTCCCCGCCTTCTCGTGGTGGCCCTCGGGGCCCTCCTCACGGATGTGCTGGCCGAACTCCTTGCGCCGCACGAAGGCGATGAACGTCGGTGACAGGAAGATGCAGATCAGCAGCGAGGACATGCCGGCGATGAGGACGCGGCCCATCAGCCGGCCTCGCGCAGCGCGTTGGCGACGGCTTCGAGGCCGACCCCGCGCGAGGCCTTGATCAGGACCGTGTCGCCGGGCGCCAGCAGCCCCGGAACCAGGGCCGCCGCGGCGTCCGCATCCTCGACCGCGTGGTCGCCGTCCATCGCGGCGGCCAGCGGTCCGACCGTGACCAGCACGTCGACGCCGCTCGCGCGGGCGTGGTCACCGATCTCGGTGTGGAAGCGGCGCTCGTCGGGGCCCAGTTCGAGCATGTCCCCGAGCACGGCGACGCGCCGTCCGAGCGCGGCGGCGGCGAGATCGTCGAGGGCGGCACGCATCGACATGGGGTTCGCGTTGTAGCAGTCGTCGATGACGAGGATGTCGCCCGGAAGCGACTCGCGCTGGCCACGACGCTGCGACAGAGCGACCTCCAGCGCGCCGGTCGGCTCGACGCCGAGCACCCGCGCGGCGGCCAGCGCGGCGAGCGCGTTGCGGCGCATGTGCGCCGAGTCGAAGGGCAGGATCAGCCCGGCTGGAAGGACCGCGACATCGCCGCCAGGGCCGAACGTGACGGTCGTGATGTCGTCGCGCCGATGGGGTTCGAGCAGCGGTTCGTCCGCGGGCAGGACGGCGGTCGCGCCGCGGGCCAGGCCGGCGATCAGCTCGGCCTTCGCCGCGGCGACACCCTCGACGCTGCCCAGCAGCTCGAGATGCACGGGCCCGATAGCCGTGATCAGGCCGATGTCGGGGCGCGCGATCGCGGTCAGCTCGGCGATCTGCCCGGCCCCGCGCATCCCCATCTCGAGCACCAGCGCCTGCGTGCCGGCGGGCGCGCCGAGGATCGTCAGCGGCAGGCCGATCTCGGTGTTGAGGTTCTGCGCGTTGGCGACCGTCTTGAGCTCCTGATTGAGCATCGCGGCGAGCAGGTCCTTCGTCGACGTCTTGCCAACCGACCCGGTGATCCCGACGACCGGGCACGCGAGCTCCACGCGCCACGCGTGGGCCAGGGCGCCGAGCGCGACGACCGGATCGTCGACCGCGAGCACCGCGCCGGGTGGGGCACCGGCATCCACCGCGTGCTCGTCGGTGACGAGAACGCCCCACGCCCCGGCGGCCAGCGCGGCCGCCGCGAACGCGCCGCCGTCGGCGCGCTCACCGGCGATCCCGACGAACAGGTCTCCCGACCGCACGTCGCGCGAGTCGATGCTGACGCGCGACGGGCCTGCGGCCGCGTCGCCGCGAGCGACAAGCCGAGCCCTCACCGCCGCGGCCACGCGCTCAGGCGACCAGTCGCGCACGCAGCGCCTCCCGCGAGACCGTCACATCATCGAACGCGACGACGACGCCCGCCGTCTCCTGGCCTTGCTCGTGGCCCTTGCCCGCCACGACGACGACGTCGCCGGCCACCGCCAGCGCAACCGCGTGCTCGATCGCGGTACGACGATCGAGCTCCACGATCGCCGCCGGTCCCGCGCCCTCGACGATCGCCGCGACGATCGCCTCGGGGTCCTCGGAGCGTGGATTGTCGGAGGTCACGATCACCACGTCGGCGAGCTCGCGTGCCGCGGCGCCCATCAGCGGGCGCTTACCCTGATCACGATCGCCGCCGGCGCCGAAGACGCAGATCACCCGCCCGCCGCCGAGCGCCCGTGCGGCTCGTAGGACGTTGGCCAAAGAGTCGGGCGTGTGCGCGTAGTCGACGACCAGCGCGAAGTCCTGGCCCTCATCGACCGGCTCGAAGCGTCCGGGAACACGGGCGGCGTCGCGCAACCCAGCGGCGACGGCGGCGTCCTCGACCCCGAGCGCCCGTGCCGCCGCGACCGCGCACAGCGCGTTGAGGACGTTGAACGCCCCCGGCAGCGGGCACGTGAGCGCGACGCCGTCGAGCGTGAACGTCGATCCGGCGCGCCCGAGCCGGAGATCGGTCGCCCGCAGATGCGCGTCGGCGCTCTCGATCCCGACCGTGATCGCGCCGTCGAGCTCGGCGGCCAGCGCCGCGCCCCGCGGGTCGTCGATGTTGATCACCGACGCGCGCGGCCCGGCGTCGAACAGCCGACGTTTGGCGGCGAAGTAGTCGTCCATGTCCTCGTGGAAGTCGAGGTGATCCTGAGTCAGGTTGGTGAACACCGCGACCGCCCAATGGATCGCGTCGGCGCGGTGCAGGGTCAGCGCGTGCGAGGAGACCTCCATCACGCACGCCACATCGCCGCCGTCGAGCATCGCCGCGAACGTGCGCTGCAGGTCGATCGCCTCGGGCGTCGTGCGAACCGTCGGATGCTCGACCCCGGCGACGACCGAGGTCACCGTGCCGAGCAGGCCGGTCGGGCGCCCGGCCGCCTCGAGCAGCGAGCGCGTCAGGTAGGCGGTCGTGGTCTTGCCGTTGGTCCCAGTGATCCCGACGAGCTGCAGCGCAGCCGTCGGATCGCCGTTGAGCGTCGCCGCTGCGGTCGCCATCGCGGCGCGCACCGACTCCACGCGAACCTCAGGCACTCCGAGGCCGAGCGGACGCTCCACGACGAGCGCGACCGCGCCCGCCGCAACCGCGTCGGGCGCGAAGCCATGGCCGTCGCGGGTGAACCCCGGGACGCAGAAGAACACCGATCCCGGCTCGACGGCGCGCGCGTCGTACTGCAGCGCGCGCACCTCGACATCCGGCAGCGCGGGGTCGCCGAAGAGATCGCGCAGCGTCATCGGGTGGCGAGTCTACGACCCGGGGATACGCAGATAGGGCAGCGCGTACGCGGCGATCTTCTGGAACGCCGGGGCCGCGACGGTGCCGCCGAAGATCGAGCCGCCCTGGGGCTCGTCGACCATGATCGAGATCAGCAGCTTCGGATGGTCGGCCGGCGCGAAGCCGACGAACGAGGCGACGTAGGCGCTGTCGGAGTACTGGCCGGTCGCCGGATCGACCTTGTTCGCCGTGCCGGTCTTGCCCGCCAGCTTGTAGCCCGGGATCAGAATCTCCGACGCCGTGCCACCCGCCGCCACGACGCCCTCGAGCATGCTGCGAAGCTCGCGGGCGACGTGCTCGGAGATTACGCGGTGCCCGGGCGCCTGAGGCACCGGCTTGCCGCCGATGCGGCGCACGATCCGCGGCGCGCGCAGGATGCCGCCGTTGGCGATCGCGGCGTAGGCAGTGGCGATCTGCATCGGCGTGACCGAGACGCCCTGGCCGATCGGGATGTTGCCGATCGACGAGCCCGACCACTTGGCGAGTGGGGGCACGATGCCGCGCTCCTCGCCGGGCAGATCGACGCCGGTCGGCTTGCCGAAGCCGAAGCGGGCGATCCACTTGCTCAGGCGCGCGTCGCTCTGCGCCCTGGTCTGGCCGAGACGCTCGGCGATCGTGATCGCGCCGACGTTCGAGGACTGCGACAGGATCTGGCTCGTCGTCAGCGTCTCCGGCCCGCGATCCTCGGCGTCGTGGATCGTGCGGTCGGCGACCTGGATCTGCGGAGCGAGGTTGAACGGGGTGTCCGGCGTGACGACGTTCTCCATCAGCGCGCCGGCGACGGTGAACGCCTTGAACGTCGAGCCCGGCTCGTAGTTGAAGCCGGTCGCGCGGTCCTGGAGCGCCGCCGCGGGCGCGCCGCCGGGATCGTTGGCGTTGGTCTGCGGCCAGTTGGCGACCGCAAGCAGATCGCCGGTACGCGGGTCCATGACGATCGCGGTCGCGTCCTTGGGCCGGTAGGTGGCGCCGACCTGCTGGAGCACCTGCTCGGCCTTGTTCTGGAGGACCGAGTCGAGGTTCAGCTCGAGCGTCGCGCCGGCCAGCGCCGGGTGCGGATCGGTGATCTCGATCGGCTGGCCCATCGCGTCCTTGACCGAGCGCTCCACGCCGTCGTGGCCGGCCAGCAGCCGGTTGGCGGAGTACTCGAGGCCCGACAGGCCCTTGCCGTCGATCCCGACCGTGCCGAGCACCTGCGAGGCCATCCACGACTGCGGGTAGACGCGGCGCTGGGAGGGCGTCAGCTCGATGCCGGTCAGGTTGAGCGCCTTGATCCGCGCGGCCTTGGCCGCGGGCAGCCGTCGTGTGAGGTAGACGAAGCCGGTGTCGCGGCGCGCGAGCTTGGTCACCAGCGATCCGACCGGGACGCCGAGGATCAGCGCGAGCCGCGGCGCGATGCGGTCGGGGTCCTTGATCAGGTAGGGGTCGGCCGAGACGTCGGCGGCCGGCTGGGAGACCGCGAGGTCGACCCCGTGGCGATCGACGATCGTGCCGCGGTGCGCGGGGATCGTCGCGATCGCGACCTGCTGGGCGGCGGCGTCGCTGGACAGCTTCGGGCCGCTGAGCACCGCGAGGCGCAGCGCCTGCGCCGCGGCGAGGGCGAGGAGAGCGAGAAAGGCAGCGAACAGCAGGCCGATGCGGCGGTCGACCAGGTCGGTCATCAGCCGGGACCCGCCGCCACCGAGGGCGACACCCCGCCGGTGGTCACGCCGCCGCCGGCGGCCGGCGTGCTCGACGGCGTGCCGGTTGGGGCCGCGGCGCCCGAGGACACCGAGGGTGAAGAGGTGGAGCTGACGGCCGGGGTCGGCGTGGGCGCCACGACCGGCGTCGAGGTCGGAGGCGGTGCGGCGGCCACGGTCGGTGTCGACGTCGCCGGCGGAGTCACGGGCTGCGTGGGCGTCGCGGCGGGATCGGCTGTCGCGATCGCGGTGGCCGTCTGCGCGGTCGGCGCCGTGCCGTCGGCTGAGGGTGCGATCGCCGGTGCCGTCGCCGCGGTCTGCGACGCCTGGGGTGAGAGCGTGGGCAGCGCGTCGGGCGGCGCCAGCGCCGCGTTGGCGGCGGCGTTGCGAAGCTCGGCGTTCGCGTCAGGCGGGCGGATGAGGATCGCGGCGCGAGCGGCATCGGTGCGCCCGACGGTCAGATACTGCGCCCACGCGGCCGGGGGCAGGACCATCCCTGCGCGCGCCGCCGCGTCCTGGACCCGACCGCCGGCACCGGCCTGAGCGATCTCGCTCTGAAGCTGGGAGTTCTGAGCCTCGAGGTGCTGGGCCACGGCCAGCGAGCGCGTGATCCCGGCGTTCATACCGAGCAGCGAGACCTGCAGGTACACGATGCCGACGAGCGCGCAGGCGATGATCGCAATCCAGGCGCGGCCACGGACGAGGCGGTCGAGCCCGCGGGCGTCGGGCAGCGAGTGGACGACGCGGCGCAGCCGGCCCGCCGTCCGGGCACGCCGTGCATCGGTGGCGCCCCCCGAGCGCGCCGGACGCGCCGCGCGGGCTGGGCCGGAAATCCGGCGCGGCGTCCGAGGCGCCAGTGGCCGCCGCAGCGTCCCGGCGTTGTCGACGGGCGGAGTCATCCGAGCTTGCGCGCGGCGCGCAGACGCGCCGACGCGGATCGGGGGTTGTCGGCGACCTCGCCGGGACTCGCGGCCACGGCACGGCGCGAGAGCAGTTCGGCCTCGGGCACGAGACCGCATCCGCACAGCGGCAGATCGGGTGGGCAGATACATCCACGTGCGCGGCCCGCGAGGAATCGCTTTACGCGTCGATCCTCGCCTGAGTGAAACGAAATCCCTGCAAATCGGCCACCTACGTGGAGCACGTCCCACGCCAGCGGCAGTGCCTGGTCGAGCTGCTCGAGCTCGTCGTTGACGGCGATCCGGATCGCCTGGAAGGTGCGCTTGGCCGGGTGGCCGCCGGCGAATCGCGCGGGCGCGGGGATCGCGGCGGAGATCACCTCGACGAGGTCGTTGGTCGTTTCGATCGCTCCGCGGGCCGCGCTCGCGGACGATCGCGCGGGCGATCGGGCCGGCGTAGCGCTCGTCGCCGAAGTCGCGCAGCACGCGGGCGATCTGGCGCTCCTCCCACTCGTTGACGAGCTCGCGGGCGCTGAAGTCCTGGTCGGGATCCATGCGCATGTCCAGCGGCGCGTCGTAGGAGTAGGAGAAGCCGCGCTCGCGCGTGTCGACCTGCATCGAGGACATGCCGAGGTCGAGGTACAGCGCGTCGGCGGTCACGCCCTCCTCGCGCAGGCGGGTGAGACCGTCGACGAACGACGCGTGCAGGAAGCGGGTCCGGCAGATCAGCTCGGCCGCGAGCTCGTCGAAGTGCTCCTCGGCCACCGGGTCGCGATCGATCGCGATCAGCGTGCCGGTCGGGCCGATGCGCTCGGCGATCAGCCGCGCGTGGCCGCCGGCGCCGAACGTGCAGTCGACCACAACCTCACCGGCCTGCGGATCGAGCAGCTCGATCAGCTCGCCGGCCAGGACCGGGACATGGACGCGGGTCATGTCAAGCAGCATGGCCGAGTGAGGACACGATCTCGTTGACGTCGTCGGTCAGACCGGCGTTGAACGCGGTCCAGGCAGCGCGATCCCAGACCTGGAGGTGGTCGCCGGCGCCGATCACCGTGACCTCCTTGTCGAGGCTCGCGTGCTCGCCCAGGAAGGCCGGAACCATCACGCGGCCCGCCGAGTCGAGCTCGGTCGAGAGGGAGTTGGCCGAAAAGTACGTGCTGAGCTTGCGGCGCTCGGGCGAGAGCGGATGGAACGACTCCAGCGCCGACGCCTTGAACGCTTCGTAGTCGTCAGGAGTCCATATGCCGACGCAGGCGTCGAGGCTCTTGGCGAGAACCACTCCAGAGGCCAGCGCAGTGCGATGAGCGAGCCGGGACCGTGAGCCGGTTCTTGACATCGAGCGTGTAGTCGGCAGTGCCTTCGAAGGCCATTTGAACATGAGCTGCACAAGGGTTTCGGGCCGAGGTGGAGGAGTGGGAGGAGCCCCTCCACCCCGGTCCGTTATCGGCTTTCTACCCCACTTCCTCCCACAACGCAATACCTACTGCACATTTTTTCCCACAGATCAACCCCGACCACCACCCCGAGCCACCGAAAACGCAGTGTTCATCAGGGTTCGCGGCGCCTCCGGCCGACCCCAGCAACGGCGGCAAGAAACGCAAGTGCGCGTGCGCCCGGCCGGGATGGTCGTGGTGTTGCAGAACCGGGGCGGTTCCATCCGACCCGTCTGCTGAGCATCCGGCTCAACCATCGGCCCAGAAGTACCGATTACGATGGCGTCGTCCGTCGCGCCAGCAGTGCTCTGCGCCCACCCTCCGTCGCACAAGCTTCAAGGAGCCCCTCCCCGTGTTCATCGCCATCCGTCGCACGCTCGTGCTGGCCCTCGCCGTCATCGCCGTCATACTCATCGCGGGCTGCGGTTCGTCCAAGAAGGACGCCTCGTCCTCGAGCGGGGCAGCCGCCGCCAACCCGGCCGCGATCATCCCCGCCGGGGCTCCGCTGTACGTCGAGGCGACCGTGAAGCCGTCCGCGTCCCAGGCGGCGGCGATCAACGCCCTCTCGAGCAAGATTCTCAAAGAGCCGGCCCCGGGGGCCAAGCTCGTGGCCCTGATCGACAAGGCCGGGACCAAGGACAACCTCAGCTACGAGGCCGACATCAAGCCGTGGCTCGGTGACAAGGTCGCGCTCGCCGTGACCTCCTACGGAACCGCCAACAAGCCGGATTTCGTCGCGGTCGTCAACGCCACGGATACGCAGAAGGCGCTCGACACGATCGACAAGTCCCACTCGGAGATGACCAAGGGGACGACGAGTGGTGTCGACTACGAGGTCACGTCCGACGGCTCATACGTCGGCGCGATCGGCGACTTCCTCGTCTTCGGGACGCCGGCGGCGTTCAAGGCCGTCGCGGCGGGCCAGGAGGGCGACAAGCTCACCGATCAGCCCTCGTTCAAAGCAGCGCTCGCCAAGTCGCCCGCCGACAAGCTCGGATTCGCGTACATCGACGTCACCGGGCTGCTGAAGCTCGTTGCGTCGACCGATCCGACCGTCGCCTCACAGCTGACCTCGTTCAAGGGCCTGCTCGGTGGCATCACGGCGGTCAGCGCGTCGCTCGTCGCGACACCGACGTCGATCGAGCTCGACGCGACGACGGTCGGCGGCAAGGTCCCGTCGAGCAGCGGCACGTCGACGATCCCGCTGGGCAAGGCGCCCGCCGACGCGCTGGCGGCCGTCGCCGTGAGCAACCTGGGCCCGACGCTGAAGTCCGCGGTCACCAACCTCGGCAACATCGGCGCCGCGACCAGCGGCACGAACTTCGCCCAGGTCCTGTCGCAGCTCAAGGCGACGACCGGGCTCGACATCAACCAGGACCTGCTCTCGTGGATGGGGGACGCCGGGGCGTTCGTCAAGGGCTCCTCGCCGGCCGACATCGGCGGCGCGGTCGTCATCCATTCGACCGATCCGGCCAAGTCCAAGGCCGCGGTGGCCAAGATCGCGTCGCTGCTGACCAAGATCGGGCGCTCGGCCCAGCGGATCACCGTTCCCGGGGGTGTCGGCATCCAGTTCGCGACCACGGCAACCGGGCCGCCCGTGCAGCTCGCGGCCGCGGGCTCGACCTTCGTGATCGCGTTCGGCAAGGGCGCCCTCGACGACGCCCTGAACCCGACCGCGACGCTGGACTCGACGGCGAACTACACGGCCGCCGTGGCCTCGCTGAAGGGGACGCCGCCAAGCGCGTACGTCGACGTCCAGTCGATCCTCGGGCTCGTCGACGGGCTGCTCGCGTCCAACGCCCAGTACCAGAAGGTCAAGCCGTACCTCGACCCGTTCACGTCGGTGATCGCGGGTTCGAAGGACGGCGTCGCCAAGATCGTGGTCAACGTCAAGTAGCGCGGTTGGTGTTCGCGGACGCTCGTCAACGGGACTGAAGTCCCGCGACGAGCGCCGCCGCGACGAGGCACATGACGCCCGGCACGAGCAGCAGCGCGACCGCGAGCTGGATCTTTGGTCCGGCACGGGCGGCGCTGTCGCGTAGGCGCTGAGCGCGTTCGGCGCGCGCCTGACGGGCCAGCGCGGCGAGCGCCGGACCGAGCGGCGCGCCGTGGCGCGCGCTGCGCTGGAGCGCGGCGACGAGCCCGGCAATGCCCTCCCCCGGGCAGCGCAACCGCAGGTCGGCCAGCGCGCGGGCCTGCGGGACGCCGAGCTCGATCTCGCCCGCGGTGCGCCGCAGTTCGCCGGCCAGCAGGCCGCGGCGATGGCGGCCGACCTCGCGCAGCGCGCGGCCCGGCGACAGGCCGGCATCGACGGCGACGCGTAGGAGGTCGAGCACGTCGGGCAGTTCGCGGGCCACGACCTCGTGGCGGGCACGGGCGACACGGCGCAGCCAGACGTCAGGAGCGAGAAACGCGGCGGCAGGCGCGGCGCCGATCACCAGCACCGTGACGCGAGGGCCCAGCGACGACCCCAGCCACAGCGCCGGGACCAGCGCCGCCGCCGCCGCGCCGGCCTTGGCCGCCATCAGGTCGGTGGCCCGCAGGCCAAGCGGGCGCCCGGCGGCGTGCAGTAGCGCGATCGCCCGCTGGGGCGGCGCGGGCGTTCCGATACGGCGCCCGAGCGCGGCGAATCTCCCCAGCCAGCGGCCGTGGGCGCGCGCCGCTCGCGATCGTCGTCGTTGCGTCCGCGCCGCAGCGAGGAGCTCGGCGGTGCCGCCGACGCCACAGGCGACCGCCGCTGCGGCCAGCGCGGCGCCGGCGGTCATCGACCGACGCGCGACGAGATCCGGCGAACGGCGGCGAGTCCGAGCGCGACGAGCACGACGGCGGTGACGCACAACGCGACCGCGGCCGGCGAGCGGGCGACGCTCACCAGCACCTGCGGCTTGGCCAGCAGCGCCAGCACGGCGACGCCCGCGGGCAGGAGTGCGACGACGAGCCCGGTGAAGCGCGCCTGCGCCGTGGCGCCGCGGGCGTCGGCCTCAACGCGCTGCTGGTCCTCGAGCGTGGCGGCCAGATCGCGCAGCAGCCGCGCGAGATCGCCGCCCGCCCGGCGCTGGAGCAGGATCGCGGCGGCGATCGTGTCCCAGGCCGGGTCAGCGGCGCGGCGGCGCAGCGCTTCGAGCACGGCGTCGGTCGTCTCGCCGAGCGCGAGTGACGCTGCGGCGGCGCGTAGCTGCGCCCCGGCGGCACCCTCGACGCTGCTGGCCGCCTCGTCGATCGCGCCGCGCAGCGAGTGCCCACCGGCCAGTGCGTCGCCGAGTGCCCGCGCCGTCGCCGGGGCGCCGGCAACCATCACCGCCTGCCAGCGCCGGCGCCGCGAGCGCACTGCCGTTCCCGCCGCCCACGGACCAGCGGCCCCGAGCAGCAGACCCGCGATCGGGCCGACGAGAATCCAGCCGGCCGCCAGCAGGACGGTGGCGCCGAGCAGACCGAGGCGGCGGTTCTCCGGGGTCGTCGGCTCGCGCCCGTCGCCGGCGGCGCTGAGCGGTCGCAGCAAGCGCCCGAGGCCACCCATGAGGCTCACCTGCTCGGCCGCGACGATCGTGTCCCACGCGCCGAACACCGCCACCGCGGCGGCGAGCGCGGCGACGAGGACCGTCCAGGTCACGGGGCGCCGTCCAACCGCGCGGCGAGCGGGTCGCTGGGCGGCGTCGGCCAGCACGGCTGGCCGTTGCGCAGGGTGTAGAGCTCGCGCGTGCCCGCTCCGCCCGCGATCCGCACGACTTCGTGGACCGCCACGACGCGCCGCGACCCGTCGCGCATCCGTGCCTGGTGGACGACGAGGTCGATCGCGCCGGCGACCTGCTCGCGCACCGCGGCGTGCGGCAGCCCGACCCCAGCCATCAGGGCGAGCGTCTCGACGCGGCGCAGGGCCTCGTCGGCCCCACCGGCGTGGACGGTGCTCAGGCTTCCGTCGTGGCCGGTCGACATCGCGCCGAGCATGTCCAGCGCCTCCGGGCCGCGGACCTCCCCGACGACGATCCGGTCGGGCCGCATCCGCAACGCGTTGCGCACGAGGCGACGGATCGTCACCTCGCCGCGCCCCTCGACGCTGGCCGGCCGCGCTTCGAGGCGCACGACATGGCGCTGTTGCAGGCGCAGCTCGGCGACGTCCTCGATCGTCACGATCCGCTCGGTGCCGGCGATGAACGACGACAGCGCGTTGAGCGTCGTCGTCTTGCCCGATCCGGTTCCGCCGCTGACGAGGATGTTGAGCCGCGCGCCGACCGCCGCGCGCAACAACTCGCGCAGCGGTTCGGTCCAGGTTCCGCCGTCGACGAGGTCGTCAGCGGTGAACCCGCGCGGGCGAAAACGCCGGATCGTCAGCGCCGGACCGTCGAGCGCGAGCGGCCCGATGACCACGTTGACGCGCGAGCCGTCGGGCAGACGCGCGTCACACAGCGGCTCGGACTCGTCGACCCGGCGCCCGAGCGGCGCAAGGATCCGCTCGATCGCGTGCAGCAGATCGGCCTCGTCGGCAAACTCCGCGTCGGTCGCCTCGATGCGACCGTCGCGTTCGACCCAGACCTCGCCGGGCCCGCAGACCATGATCTCGTCGACGGCCGGGTCGGCGAGCAGGGGCTCGAGCGGCCCGAGCCCGAACGACCGCCGGGCGACACGCTGCGCCAGCTCGGCGCGCGTCGCCTCGTCGAGCACCGCTGCCTCGCGCGCCACCAGCTCCTCGATCCGCTCACGCAGATCGCCCTCCGCCCCGGCGTCGGCAACCAGGCGCTCACGGAGCACTCCCGCGAGGTCATCGAGCGGATCGGCGGCCATACCTCTCTAGGTCGCCGGGGTGCGGAATTCGCCCCAGCGCCGCGAAAGAGTCCGCGAAGGGGTCTGACCCCTAGTTGCACACGCAACGAGGGGTCAGACCCCATCAGGAGCGCGGCGGCCCTACGCGGCGCCCGCGGCCAGCGGAGTGCGGCCGGCCCAGGGTCGCGCGGTTTCGAGCTGGGCGCCGAGGCGCAGGAGCGTGACCTCGTCGAACGGGGCGCCGGTGAGCATGACGCCGATCGGCAGGCCCTCGGGCGTCCAGTGCAACGGCAGCGACAGCGACGGCAGGCCGGTGATGTTGCCGAACGCCGTGAACGACACGCTGGCGACGACCTCCGAGGTCGGCGCGTCCGGCGCCGCGAGTTGCGCGGCGAGGATCGTGCCGGCGACCGGCGGCTGGATGCCCGAGGTCGGCGTGAGCAGCACGTCGAAATCACGGCTCCAGCTCGCGACCGCGCGGCGCGAGAACCGCTCGAGCGTCTGCGCCGCCGCGGCGTAGGAGAAGGCGCCGATGTGCTGCGTGGCGGCCTCGTGCTGGTACTGGATGTGGGCGTCGGTCTTGGACCAGTCGACGCCCTCGTACTCGCCGAGTCCGGCGGCGGACAGGACGATGAACGGCTCGAGCATCTCCTCGGAGACCGTCGGCACCTCGACCTCGATGATCTCGTGGCCGAGCTCGGCCAGCAACGCCGCCGTCGAGCGGGCCGCCTCGGAGCACTGCGGGTCGGTCGGGATGCCCATCGGCGCGTGAGCCATCAGCCCGATGCGCAGCGACCCGGGCTCGACGCCGACCTCGTCGGCGAACGGGCGCAGCGGCGCCGGCGCGCTGTACCAGGAGAGTGGATCGGGTCCGCGCGTCACGTCGAGCACCGCCGCGCTCTCGGCGACGGTGCGCGACACGACGCCGTTGACTGCCGCACCGAGCCACGACTGGGCCAGGCCAGGCACGCGGCCGCGGCTCGTCTTGAGGCCGACGAGCCCGCAGTACGACGCCGGGATCCGGATCGAGCCCCCGCCGTCGGACGCGTGGGCGATCGGGAACATCGCACCGGCCACCGCGGACGCCGCGCCACCCGACGAGCCACCCGGTGAGCGGTCGAGATCCCACGGATTGCGGGTGATCCCGAAGCGGCTGTTCTCGGTCACCGTGATCAGGCCGAACTCCGGCGTGTTCGTGCGGCCACACAACACGAATCCGGCGCCCACGAACGCCTCGACGATCAGCTCGGACTCCGTCCCCACGCCCTCGGGACCACCGTTCGAGCCATAGGTGACCGGCCAGCCCTCGACGGCGGTCAGGTCCTTGATCGGGATCGGCACGCCGAGGAACGGCGCTGCGTCGCCGGCGGCGATCCGATCGTCGGCAGCCACGGCCGCCGCGCGGGCGGCGTCGTCGTTGCGCCACGTGATGGCGTTGAGCTTCGGGTTGTGCGCATCGACGGCCGCGAGGCACGCGTCGAGCAGTTCGACGGCCGAGAGCTCGCGGGCGCGCAGTGCACCGGCGAGCTCGAGGGCGGATGAGGTGGGACCGAGATCGCTCATCGAGCCCACGCTATACCCGCGATGACGCGGGTGACGACTTCAGCGCGGGTTAGGGCAGCGGGCCCTGCGGGCCGCCGTTGCCGAGCCAGCCGGGAGTGGCCTTCGCAGGAATGTTCGGTGGCGGGCCCCAGGAGAACGGGATCGCCGCGCCGGGGACCGCCGGGGTGGCGAACGGGTCGCCGACCGGCTCGCTCCCGTCGAACGGCGGCCAAGCGGTGCTCGGGCCGCCAAGCGGGATCCAGCGGCTGCAGGTCAGCGCGTTGGGATCGGGCAAGCATGGGTTGAACGGCTGGACGCGCAGACCGGTCCGGTTGCGACCGAGCTGCATCTCTTCGAAGTTGCTCCAACCGTCGTTGTCCTGATCGTCCTGACCGTCCGGAATCCCATCGCCGTCGCTGTCGGGATTGGTCGGGTTCAGGTCGGAGAAGTGACGGATGCTGTACGGAAGCTCGGTCGAGTAGGGGCCGCCCTTCCACCAAGCCTGCGTCCCGGTGTAGTTGTATTCGACCATGTTCGAGAGGCCGTCGCCGTCGGCGTCGCGCTCGTCGTCGGTCAGGTTGCCGTCGCCGTCGAGGTCGAGCGTCGCCATCAGCGGGCTGGTGACGGGCTGGGTGCCGCCGGTGTTCTGGGTGCCGTCGCTGTAGACAGCGAGCGGGTAGCGGCCGCTGACGTAGCGCCAGAGGGCGAACTCCTGCGACATGCGCAGGCCGTCGCCGTCGAAGTCATCGTTCGCATCGCTGGGATCCAGCGGGTTGGGCCACGGCTTGGTGGCCGGGTAGGGATAGGCGCTGCCGTTGAGGTCAAGCGCCGCGTAGTACTCGTAGCCGTCGGTGACTCCGTCACCGTCGGTGTCGGGATTGCACGGGTCGGTCCCGTACTTGAGCTCCAGGACATTCGCCATACCGTCGGCGTCCTGGTCAGCATTCGGATTGGCCTTGGCGAGCACGGGGCAGCTCTGTGCGGCCGGGGTGATGGTGGTGGTCGAGGTCGGGTTGATCGTGGGCGACAGCCGCGAGCTCGTGTAGGACTGCGAGAAGCGCTTGGCCAGCACGCGCAGCCGGAACTTCGTGGGCACCGCGGTCCCCGGGGTCTTGCCGTACATGAACGGAAGTAGCTTGGCCGGGATGACGACGGTGATCTTCGTCGTCGTCGCCGTGGCCGCCTGGACGAACACCGCGGCCGAGCCGATCTTCTGGAAGACGACGGTGTCGCGGCCCTTGCCGGCGACGAAGTTGTGGCCAAGGATCGTCATCTTGTCGCCGACGCCCACGGTCAGCGGCAGAACCGCCTTGACGACCGGGAAGTGCGCGGTGACCTTGAGCGCCGCGCGGGTGGCCATCGTCGTGAGCACCGAGACCGGTCGCTCGCCGGCCTGGTGGACCGTGACGATGCTGCGCATGGTCATCGGGACGCGTGCTGCGGCGCTGCCGGGAACGCAGGCGCCGACGAGCGCACAGGCGCCGAGGGTGGTGAGGATCTTTCGGGAGGAACGTGAAGACATCTGGCTCGACCCGGGATATCGGACCGGTCGCGGCCAACTTGAGCGTCGTTCGGCAAACGGTGTCCGTCTGCAACTGCCTCCCGTCAGCCGGTCGTGGGCAGCGCCGAGCCGACCGCGAGCCCCGCGGCGTCGTCACCGCTCTCCCCCACGGGGCGCGGGAGCAGGCGGATATCGCGAGCGAAGCTCTGCGCGGCAGCGAGATAGACGGCCTGACGGACGCTGACCCGGAGCTCGACCGCGACGTGCGGCCCGGGGTCGTCAGCGGTCGCCGCAGAGACTGCGAGCACCTGCACATCGGCGACGGCAAGAGTCGTCGAGCCGTTGCCGCTGCCGCTCGCCGCGTCACGAGTGACGAGCACGTCGACGCGCCCGCCGACCGGGATCTCGCGCGCCGAGCCCGAGGCGACGAGCTGGGCGACGCGCTGGCCGCGCCCCAGCGGCGGTCCCGCCGCGGGCGCCGGGCCGTCGCCGGTGCCGACCATCTCGGGCTCGAGGTCGGACCCGGCCGCGACGGCGACCATCGTGTGCAGCCCGAACACCTGCCGGCCGCGATGAAACGCCCGCGCGGGCGCGAAACGGGCCGGCACCTCGCGCACCGCCAGGTGGCGGGCGGCAAGCGCCGTGCCCGCGGGCAGCGCCTCGCGCGCGACAACGACGGCGACCGTGGGGCCGAGGCCGCGCCGCAGCGCGGCCTCGCGCCGCGAGACGTCCGAGGCGGCGAGGACGCCCAGGATTGCGGCGAGCGCGAGGAGCACAATCGCTCGGCGGCGCGGGCTCACCGCGAGGCGACCGCGGTCATGCCACGCCGATCAGCGCCGGCAACTCGATCGCCAGGCACGCCCCGCGCCCACTCGGCGCGGCCGACAGGCGCCCGCCGTGACGAACCGCGATGTCCGACGTGATCGCCAGCCCGCGCCCACGGTGGCCGCGGCCCCCGCGAGGCTTGCCGACGAGCTCGGCGACCGGGGCCGGCAGGCCCGGGCCCTCGTCTGAGACCTCGATCCGCACCCGGTCACCGAGCGGCCGCGCGGTCAGCAGGATCGCCCCCGAGCCGTGCTCGATCGCGTTGGCGACGAGGTTCGACGTCGCCTGGGCCAGGCGCACGCGGTCGCCGCGTACGAGCATCAGGACGCTCGGCTCGACGAGCCGGACCTCGCAGCCGTAGGCCCGCGCGACCGCCGTCCACGTGTCGATCTGCCACGCGAGCAGGTCACAGACGTCAACCGGCTCGTCGCTGTCGGCCGTCCGCTTGCCGCTGCGAGCGGCGGCGAGGTCGTCGAGGGCCATCCCCGCGCGGCGCAGCTCGAGCTCAATCGCCCCGACGCGGCGCACCGGCAGGTCGCCGTGACGCGAGACCGCATGCAGGGCCAGCGTCGCGGCGGCGAGCGGGCCGCGCAGCTCGTGGCACGCGCGCGCGACGAGCTCGCGGCGACGCAGGAGCTCGATCCGGTAGCGCAGCGCGAGCAGGATCCCCAACGCGCCGAGCGGCCATCCGAAGGCACCGAGCGAGCTCATCGCGTCACCGGTCCGTCGACGAGTCGGTAGCCGACCCCCCACACGTTGACGACGAAGCGATCACCGTTGATCGCCAGTTTCTGGCGCAGCCGGCAGGCGTGGGAGTCCAGCGTGCGCGTGGTGCCCATCGAGCGATAGCCCCAGATTGAGCGCAGCAGCTCTTCCTTGGTAAAGACGCGCGTGGGCTCGGCCGCCAGCGCACGCAGCAGCGCGAACTCCTTCTGCGACAGATCGGCGCGCGCTCCGTGGACGATGACCTCGCGCGACGCCGGGTCGATGATCAGCTCGCCGATCCGCAGGCGCCCGGAGTGCGGGCGGAAGTCCGAGCGGCGCAGGACCGCGGCCAGGCGCCCGCGCAGCTCGGGGTACGAGAACGGCTTGCACACGTAGTCATCGCAGCCGCGTTCGAATCCGCGCACGCGGTCGAGCTCCCCCGCGCGGCCGCTGATCACGACGACGGGTGTGCGCGGGTCGATGCGGCTGGCCACGCCGTCGGCGTCGCGGATGCAGCGGACGAGGTCGAGGCCCGAGCCGTCGGGCAGCCCGAGGTCGATGATCGCCAGGTCGGGGAACTTGCTCTCGAGCAGCCGCCGCGCCTCCCGCACGGAGTCGGCGACGAGCGGCTCGTAGCCGTCGGCGCACAGGTTGTCGGCGAGGAACGTGCGGGTCGCGTCGTCGTCCTCGACGACCAGGATGGTGGCGGCGGCTGCGGTCATGACCACCTAGGTCGGGGATTCAAAAAACTCGCCCCCGCCCAGATCGGCGACGCGGCTGCAAGACGCCTGTCAGGTCACCCGCGAGTGAAGGGTTCGTGACTAGGATGCCGACGTGCCCGTGACCCGGGCGCTCTCTCATGGATTCCACACGCCGCGGCAACTACAACTCTGGTGAGGACTTCGTCCTCGAGTACGGCGAATTGCGCTTCACGTTCAACGAGCGCGACTTCGCCGAGCGCTGCGAGCAGGCCGCTCTGAAACTCGGGTTTGTCGGTGGGCGGCTTGAGCCCCACGAACTCGAGGACCTCGTCAACCTGGCCGTCAACGGCGAGATCCAGGACCCCGCGAGCGCGCTCGGCGAGCACGTCAACGACTGCTGGCCCGAGCTCGTCGGCCCGAGCGACCGTTCACTCGTGCACTGGCTGCGGCGCCTGGTCTTCCGCAGTGCATGGCTGGACCAGCGGGTCAAGGAAGACGAGCTCGACATCCACTTCGACGCCGCCACCAACAGCTTCCGCTACGTCCAGCCCGAGCGCGACGGCGAGCCCGTCGAGCTCGCGCCGGAACCGAGCTGGGGCCGCGTCGCCTACGTACCGCGGTAGCAGTTCGTGCACGAGACGCCGGCCGATCTCGTCACGCTGCAGGAGTTGCTGGACGCCAGCGCCGCCGCGGCGGGCACGCATCTGCGCCGGATCATCACCGACGAGCGGCGGCTGAGCGCCGCCGAGGTCTGCGCGGCCCTACCGGGTATGCGGTTGTTGGCGCTGGCGACCTCGACCGCCGACGGGCGTCCGATTGTCGGCCCGGTCGACGGGATCTTCTACCGCGGTTCGTTTCACTTCGGCTCGTCGCCGGACTCGCTGCGCTTTCGCCACATCCGGGCGCGGCCCGATGTCAGCGCCACGCATCTGCCGGGGGAGGAACTGGCGGTCACGGTGCACGGCGCGGCCGTCGAGATCGACATCCGCTCCGCCGAGCAGGCCGGCTTCCGTTCCGCCCTGCTCGACATCTACGTCCCGCGCTACGGCCCTGAGTGGGAGACCGAGTTCCTCGACACCGGCCCGGTCTACGCGCGGATCGACGCCGCACGCATGTTCACGTTCCACATGCCGGTCGGGTCGTAGACCGCGCCCTACCCGGCGAGCGCCGCGGCGCGCGCCTTTGCGATCGCGTCGGCGCCCGCGTCTCCGACGAGCAGCTCCGGCCGCAGCGTTCCGCTCGCCACGAGATCCAACGCCGGGAAGCGTGCCGTCGATGCCAGCGCGACGTCCAGCGCGATCACCGTGGTCTCGCCACCCAACGGCTGCGACGAGATCGCCACCACGGTCAGGGAGCCCGCGTCGCGGATCGCCCGTGCGGCGGCCAGCGCCTTGCGCGCGACCGGCGGGTGGGCGCCGTCGAGGCCGTCGATCAGAACCACGGCGTGGCCGCCGCGTGCGGCGATCCGCTTGGCCGTCTCGACCGAGCGCTCGATCGCCTGGCCCTGCGCGTCAGCCGATGCGCCGAGCGCGGCGGTCGCGGTGGGCTCGAGCCCCGCGGCCGTCCATTCGCCGATCTCCTCGGGGCGCACCCCGGCAAGCACGACGCTCAGCTCGATGCCCTCGATCGCCTTCAGCGCGACACCGAGACGCCGCAGCGCCTCGCTCTTGCCTGAGCGAGCCGCGCCCACGATCGTCACGCGCGAGCCGCGGCCGACCGGGGTCAGCCACTCGATCGCCTTGAGGGTCGCGTCGTCGGCGCCCAGCGCGAAGCGCTCGGTCGGGAAGACGGCGGGCAGATCGTCGAAGTGCGTGCCCTCGGCGACCTCGTCGGCCGGGCGGCCGTTGATCGTGTCGACGCGGACGAGCGACGGGTAGCGCTCCGAACGCCGCGGCGGGCGCATCGGGCCGGCGACCGCATCGCCGGAGACGAGCTCGCAGCGACGGACCTGGGCGGCCGAGATGTAGACGTCATCGTCGGACGGCTCGGGCGGCGAGACGCGCAGGAAACCCGATCCGTTGCCGAGCAGTTCGACGACGCCCTCGATCTGCGTCTCGGGACCGGTCTCCTCGGAGTCGTCACCGCCGCCACGCGAGCGCCGCGAGCGACCGCGCGGAGCGGAATCGTCGGAGTCGCTGCTGCCGTTGTCGCGGGGCGCACGATCGGCGGACGAGCGACGGGAGCGGCCACGCGGCGCGCGGGGCGCCTCGTCGGCGTCATCGCTCGAAGCGTCGGTGTCGGTCTCCGAATCGGAGTCGGTGTCGGAATCGGCGTCGCGGACTCGGCGGGTGCGGCCCCGGCCACCACGGGCGCGGCGGGCCGGCGCAGGAGCGTCGTCGGCCTCGTCGTCGGAGCTCGACTCGCCGTCGGAGCTCGACTCGGCGCCCGCGACAGCGCCAAACGGCTCGGGCTCCGGCGCCGGGTCTCCCCCGGTCCGTTCGATGATCGCGTTGATCAGGTCGGCCTTACGCAGACGACGGAAACCGTCCAGACCGAGCTCGGAGGCGAGCGTGTGCAGGTCGGACAGGGGGCTGCCCTCGAGGGCGGAGCGGCTCAATACGGACACGGTGGTCCTCTTTCTGTGGGGGATTCGTCGGTGGGCGTCCGACCGCGTTGGGAACAGCGGCCGGGCGACGCGTACTTCTATGAGCCTACTTCGTCAGCCGACGGGCTGGGCCTGCACGAGCGCGTCGAGCCACTGGCCGAGCTTGGGCTGCGCATGCCAATCGGCCTCGAACGTGTCGATGCCGGACGTCGTCAACGGGTGGTTGAGCATCTGGTCGAAGACCTTGGCCGGGATCGTCGCAACCTCGCAGCCGAGCGACGCGGCGGTCACGACGTGGGTCGGATGGCGGATCGACGCGGCGAGCACCTGCGCGGTGTAGCCGCCCGGCCGCAGCGTCTCGACGATCTCGGCAACGACCGCGGTCGAGTCGACCGAGATGTCGTCGAGGCGGCCCATGAAGCAGGAGATGAACGTCGCGCCCGCCTCGGCGGTGAGCAGTGCCTGCGTGGCGCTGAAGACCAGCGTCATGTTGACCGGGATACCCTCGCTCGAGAGCGCCTCGGTCGCCTCGAGGCCCGCCTCGGAAAACGGAACCTTGACGACGATGTGCTCGTGCAGCGTGCGCAGGGCATGTCCTTCGCGGATCATCGAGGCGGCGTCGCGCGAGACGACCTCGGCCGACGTGGGGCCATCGACGAGATCGGCGATGCGCTTGATCGCCTCGCCCGGATCGCCCTGCTCCTTGGCCAGCAGCGACGGATTGGTGGTCGCCCCGGCGAGCACGCCCCATGCGGCGATGCGCTCGACTTCGGTGACGGACCCGGTGTCAATGAAGAGCCTCATGGCGTTCAGCGTACCCGTGATTCGCGTCGAATCCACTTCAGTCGCTCGTCATCTCCGTCGAACGGCGGCATCGGCTCGTCGCCCGCCAGCACCCGAGCGACCCGCAGGTGGTCGGCCACGGCGGCCACGTCGTGGACGCGCAGGAGCGACGCGCCGGCCCGTGTCGCGAACGCGGCCGCCGCGAGCGTCGCCCCGATCCGGTCCTGCGGCGGGCGGCCGGTGATCGCCCCGAGGAAGTACTTGCGCGAGATCGCGGCGAGCACCGGACGATGCAGGGCGATCACCTCATCGAACGCCTGGAGCACCTCGACCGACTCGGCCGGCGTCTTTGTGAAGTCCGGACCCGGATCGAGAATGACGTGCTCGGCATCGAGCCCCTGAGCCTCGGCGACCGCGAGCTGCTCGCGCAGGAACGCCACGACATCGCCGACGACGTCGCCGTCGTAGTCGGGGAACGACCTCTCCTTCGGCGCCGCCCGCGTGTGCATGATCACCAGCGTCGCCCCGTGCGCGGCACACAGCCGCGCCAGCGACGGGTCGCGCAGACCGCTCGTGTCGTTGACGACCGCGGCGCCGGCCTCGAGCGCCGCCGCCGCGACCTCGGCCTTGTACGTGTCGACCGAGACCGCGATCCCGTCGGCGACGAGCGCGCCGACCAGCGGCACGATCCGCCGGATCTCATCGCCGGCCGGTGTCGCCGGCGAGTAGGTGACGCCGGACTCGGCGCCGACGTCGATCAGGTCGGCGCCGTCGGCGACCAGGGCGCGGGCGTGCGCGACCGCCGCGTCGAGCGATTGCAGGCGGACCCGGTCGGAGAACGAGTCGGGGCTGACGTTGACGATCCCCATCAGCAGCGGCCGGCCCGGCTGCAGCTCGACGGTCTGATCGCGCAGTGCGAGCCTCATCGGGTGTAGTGCAGCACGAGGTAGTCCCCGGCCTGGGCGCTGTGCGCCAGCCGCAGGCGCAGCGGCTCGTCGAACGTCTGACCGCTGAGGATTGCCGGCGCGTCGCCGGCGACGAGCAGCGGCGCGACGGTGAGGACGAGGTCGTCGACGACGCCGTCGGCGACGAGGTCGTGGAGCAGGCTCGGTCCCCCCTCGCAGACGATCAGGCCGGCCCCGAGGCGCTCGTGGAGGTCGGCCACGGCGGCGCGCGGGGTCAGCGGATCGAGCACGTGGACATCGGCCCCGGCGAGCGGCTCATCGGGCTCCTGCGCGCAGTAGACGACGACCGTGACGTCGGGCTCGGCGAGCAGCGGGACGCCGGCGAGCAGCTGCGGGCGGCGCGAGACGGTGGCGACGAGCGGTTGCTCCGAGCGCCCGTCGGCGACGCGCTGGTCGCGCTGGTCGGGATCGAGCACGGTGGCGTAGCGCTCGGTCGTCAGCGTGTTGCGCCCGACGAGCAGTGCGTCGGCGGCGGCACGCAGTTCGCGCAGCAGCGCGCGGTCGGCCGGGTTGCCGAGTCCTCCGGCGCGCCCGTCGACGGTCGCGCGCCCGTCGATCGAGGCGATCATCGCCGCGACCACGCGCGGCCCCGGCCGGTCGGCCTCGCGCAGGCCGAGCCCGGCGACGAACGCACGGGCGCTCTGCGCCGGGCCGCCGGCGACGACGGGAGTGAGTTGGTCGTCGGGGCTCAGGGTGTGCAACCGACTGCGCCCGGCCGGCAGCGCGGCCGGGTCGGCGGCGGGGCCAGGACACCGGTCGACGATGCCGTCGTCGTGACCGGCGGCGGCGTGACCTGGGTCGTCGTCGTGACCGGCGGCGGGGCTGCGGCCTCCGTCGTGGTCGGCGGGGGCGGGGTCGCGGTCGACGTCGGCGTCACGGTCGGGCGCGCCTTGTTCGTCTTCGTGCCCGACGAGCCGGTCGAGGTTCCGGTGTGCACCGTCGTCGTGTGATGGGTCGGCGTCTTGTGGTGCGTCGGCGTGTGATGGACAGGCGAGCTCGAGATGACGACGGCCTCGGTTGTCGTCGGCGAGCTCGATGACGTGCTCGGAGTGCTCGTCACGACGACCGTGTGGTGGCGCTGGTGATGACGGACGAGCGCGTGGTGCTTCTTCCTGGCCTCGTGGTGATGCACGACCGCGACGGGAGCGACCGCCGTCGGGTTGGGGGTGACGATCGGCGCGAACGTCTCGTTCGCGCGGCTCGCCGCGCGCGGCGTGCTCTTGTGGTCCTTGATCAGGAGCTGCGAGACGATCACGCCGAGTAGGACGAGGCCGAGCAGCGCGAACGCCGCACGGCGGCGGCGATGACCGCCCTCGCTCCCGCCCTCGTCAGCGGCCGTTGATGCATCGACGCCTGACCCGGCCCCGGCCGCACCGACGCCCGCCAGCTGCGCGCCGCCACCACCATCGCCCGGCCCGCCGGATCCGTGACCGCCCTCGGGGTCGTTGCGCGGGCTGTCGGCCGCGTCGCTCCAGTTGAATCCCGTGCGCTGCGCGGCCTTGGCGATCGTCGCCTTGCGCAGCCACAGCAGCGGCACGATCGGCGCCCATGCGCGGTAGGAGACGCCGGCCTCCTCCATCGCGTCGATGCTCACCTTGCACGTCGCGCAGTCGGCGATGTGGGCCTTCAGCCACGCCTTGTCGTCGGCGTCATCGAGCTGGCCGTCCTGGCGCATCGCGATCAGCGGCAGCGCGCGCTGGCAGTCGGGCGTCGCCGACGAGACCGAGGCCAGCGCGCTGCCGACGAGCTCGTCGCGCAGCTTGATCCGGGCCCGCGAGATCAGCTGGGCGACGGAGTTGCGGTTCATGTCCATGACGACGGCGATGTCGTCGTAGCTCATCTCGTCGAGCTCGCGCAGGGCGAGCACCTCGCGCTGGCGCTCCGGCAGCCGCGCGTTGGCGGCCTGGACCGACTCCTGCAGCGCGGCGAGCATCGCGGCGCGCTCCGGGTCGAGGTCGATATGGCCGCGTTCATCTCCATGGAGGGGCCGGCCGCTCACGTCACCGATCTCCTCGACGGGCTCGGCGCGCTTGCGCCGGCCGATGATGTCGTAGCTCGCGTTGCGAGCCGCCGTGAAGAGGTAGGCGCCGAAGTTGAGCTCGCCTGTGATCTTGGGCAGCCGCTGGAGCACTTTGACGAACGCGTCCTGCGTGGCGTCGGCGGCGTCCTCCTGGGATCCGACGAGCCGCAGGCAGAAGTTGTAGATGCGCTTTTCGTAGCTGTCGTAGAGCGCGGCGAACGCAGCGCCGTCGCCTGCCGCGGCGGCGCGAGCCAGTCGTCCTTCGTCAGCGACAGCGGCCATGGACACGATGATGGCACTCGATCACTTGCCGATGTGGATTCGGCGCGTGATTTTCATGCTGTGTCCGCCTGCTTTGTCTGAGGCGGCAACCGACACCGTGTAGAAGCCGGGGCGTTGGTAGACGTGGCCGATGCGCAACTGCGAGGTGTTGGCGATCACCGACGCGGTGCCGTCGCCGAAGCCGATCGAGACCGTCGCGACACCACTGGCGACCGGCGTGATCCGCGGCGCGACGGGTGGAGCGGGCGTCCCCGGCGGCGGCGGGGTCGGCGCGACCGGCGGCGGCAGGACCTCGGGGAGATCGCGCGCGCTGACGGTGAACGTCGTCAGTTTGTTCTTGCGCAGCTTCTTGCCGAGCACGACGAGCTTGGGAACCGGCGGTGTGGCGTCGATGCGCAGCGAGCGGCTCGCGGTCGACGGGACGGTCTGACCGCGGATGTCGCCGGCGATCACCCTCCAGCTGTGGACGCCGTCGGTGATCGGGGTGGTCGGCGTGAACTTCGTCTGCCGGGTCGTGCCTATTGCGACGCCGTCAACCATCACGGTGTAGGTCAGCGGTCCCCAGAGGTCGTTCGACGCGGTCCAGCTGAGGACCGGGCGAGAGCTGGACTTGAAGCTCTGGCTCGTGCTCAGCACGAACGCGACCGGCAGGCGATCGAAGCCGCCGACGACGATGCTGCGGGCCGTCGGATCGCCCTGGACGAAGCCGACCGCGACGTCGCCGATGCGGTCGCCCGAAGCCTCGAAGCCGAGCTCGGGGTCGACGACGCCGAGCGTCGGGGTGGAGAGCAGCGTGTCGGGATCGGGCGCGGGCACGTTGCGCTTGCTCGCGACGACCTGCCACTGACGCATGTGGACGGTGGCCGCTCCGTCGCCCGGCGCGGGGTCCTGGAGCCACGAGACGCTCGAGAAGCCTGCGTCGGGGAACGTCGCGATCGGGGTCGGCAGGATGCCCGACGGCGGCGTGTCGAGGCGCACCGGCGCCAGCCACTGGCTGTCGTGCATCACGGCGCCGAACGCGGCGAAGTCGTCGCCGCCGCTCGCGGTTGCGATCCCATCGCCGGTCGAATTGACCGCGATCCGCGGGCTGGCGGCGTTTTCGGAGCCGACGAGCACCTTCCCCGGATCGAGCAGCGCGCCGACCAGCGGCCGGGTGATGATGTGCGAGCCGTCGGTGAAGTCCTGGCGGAACACGAGCCACGCGAACGACGGATCTGAGCGAACCGCGATGTCGGCGCTGTCGGCCGACCCGGCGGCGGCGCCCGTTCCCGGCTCCGAGGGCAGCGTGGCGTCCTGCGGGTAGAGCGACAGCGCGCCGCCGAGGATCCGGCGGACGAAGACGTGGCCGAGCCCGTCGGAGCCGTTCTCGCCCCAGACGGCGATGCCGCTGCCGTCGGCGGTGGCGACGACCTTCGAGCGATGGTTGCCCTCACCGGCGGGCTGGGCGGGATCGACGTTCAGCGGCTGCGCGATCGGCGAGAATCCGTTGGCCAGGCGCTGCATCTGCGCCGCGAAGATGTTGGGCGCGCCGGTCGGGCCGGGTGCCGTCCAGGTCGCGTACGCCTCGCCGTGGGTGCCCATCGAGACCGATGGGTTGGAGCCCGCGGCGGACAGCAGCGCCGGGGCCGACCACGCGGTCGCGCCGACCGGGCGGACGACGGCGAAGACCTGGCCGCCGGAGACGAACAGCGCTGCGGCGCGGCCGCCGTTGCCCGCCGCGATGACGGGCTGCGAGGCGGCCGGCCCAAGCGTGGGATCGAGCTGCTCGGGGCGCTGCCAGACGCCGCCGGCCAGGCGCGAGGCGAAGACGTGCGCGACGCCGCCGACGTTCTTGAGGTAGACGAGCCCACCGGTCCCGTCGAACGCGAGATCGAGGCCGCCGAGGCGCTGGATGTCCGGGCTCGGACCGTCGATCGGCCTCGCTGTGAAGTACGCGGCATGAGCGCTCGCGGGGAGCGCCAGCGCGAATATCGCCAGCACGGCTGCAGGGAACGGTCGGCAGCGCATGGAGCTCAAGAGCACCTCGGAGTTGGTTGGGGGGTTTCGGCTGGGAACGGCTTCTCAACCGGCGAGGGGGTGAGAAGTTACGCGTTGGCGACGACGACCGTCTCGGTTGGGGGATTTCGCGCGCCGGTCACAATGCGGGGATGATCGTGCTCACCGGCTTTCCCGGCTTCATCGGGACCCGCCTCGTCCGCCGGCTGCTCGCGGCGGGAGGCGACGATGAGATCGTCTGCCTGACCGCGGTCGCGATGGCGGCCCGGGGCCGCGAGGTCGCCGCGGGACTCGCGGGCGGGTCGCGAGTGACCGTCGTGCCCGGCGATATCGCCCAGCCGCGGCTCGGGCTCGACGACGCCACCTACGAGCGGCTGGTCGCCGGCGTGCGCGAGGTCCACCATCTCGCGGCGATCTACGACCTCGCGGTCGGTGCCGAGCCGGCGGAGCAGGTCAACGTGGTCGGGACGCGCCTGATCCTCGATCTGTGCCGCGCGGCGCCGGGGTTTGAGCGATTGCACTATGTCTCGACGGCGTACGTGGCCGGGACGCGGTCGGGACTGATCGGCGAGGACGAGCTGGCCGCCGGGCAGGCGTTCAAGAACCACTACGAGTCGACGAAGTTCGCCGCCGAGGTGCTCGTGCGCGCCGCGATGGACGAGGTGCCGACGACGATCTACCGGCCGGCGATCGTCATCGGCGACTCACGGACCGGCGAGACGCAGAAGTTCGACGGGCCGTACTACATGCTGAGGGCGATCTCGCGGATGGGCGCGTTGCCGCTGCCCCAGATCGGGCGCGGGGATGCGCCGGTGAACGTGGTGCCGGTGGATTTCGTGGTCGAGGCGATCTGCGCTGCAGTGGCGGATCGGGAGACGGTGGGCCAGACCCTGCATCTGGTCGACCCGGAGCCGATGTCGTCGTCTGAGCTGAACCGAGCGTTCGCGTTGGCCTATGCCGGGCGGGGGCCGGCGTTCCGCGTGCCGTCGGGGCTGTTGGTCTCGGCGCTGCGGTTCGGCGTGGTGCGTCGCGCATTGGGGGTGCCGCGGCAGTCGATCGTGTACCTGAATCACCCGGTGGTCTTCGATACCGCGAACGCCGATGCGCTGCGGGGCCGAGCGGGGCTGGCGGCGCCGGTGCTGGCGGAGTATGTGGATCGGATCGTCGCGTTCTTCGTGGCGCACGAGGACGATCCGGCGTTCGTGCCGGGCGCCTGAACGCGCCCTATCCGGCGACCGTCCGCAGATGCCGCACCGGGCGCCCCTCGCGCAGCTCGCGGACCACCTCGGCCACCAGACCCTCACCATCGATCCGCCGCCCGTCGGTCACCGCCGCCACGATCCCGCGCTTGTGGGCGATGAGCCGGGCCATCGTCTCATCGATCGTGTCGGCGGCGAGCAGGTACCAGGCGGTGACCGCGTCGCGCTGGCCGATGCGATGGCAGCGATCCTCGGCCTGATCGTGCAACGCCGGCGTCCACTCCAGCTCCAGGAACGCGACGTTCGATGCCCGCGTCAGCGTGATCCCCTGCGCCCCGACCCGCGTCGCGGCGACGATCAGCGGCGGCCCGTTGGGGCGCTGGAACGCGGCGACGGCGTCCTCGCGCGCCTGCTGGGTGTCGCTGCCGAGCAGGTGCAGCGCGTGCGGGAAGCGTTGGACGACCGCCTGCTGGACCTCGATGTGACGGGCGAACACGACCAGCGGTTCACCCGAGGCGAGAAAGTCGTGGATCCACGCCAGCGCGGCGTGGAGCTTGCCGCGCGCGGCGAGGCGTTGGAGCGTGGTCAGCTGCGCGAGGCGCTGGGCGCGCAGCGTCGCGGCGATTCGCGCATTCAACTCGGACAGATCGAGCGGCTGCTCGCGCAGCCAGGCGATGACGTCCTTCTCGGCCAGCCGATACTCGGGCTCGTTGTCGAGTGCGACGGGCAGGATGACCTGGCGCTTGGCCGGCAGCTGCGGCAGAACCTCGGACTTCAGCCGCCGCACGAAGCAGCGCCGGCGCAGGTGCCAGTGCAGGCGCTCCTCACTCAGCTCGCCCTGGAACTGGCGCGCGAAGCGCGCACCCGAGCCGAAGTCCTCCAGGCGCCCGAGGACGCGGAGCTGGGCGATCAGCTCCTCGGCGTGGTTCATCACCGGCGTGCCGGTCAGCGCCAGGCGCAGGCCGTCGGCACTGACGCTCGCGGCCAGCCGTCGCACCGCGTGGGTGCGCTTGGCCTGCGGGTTCTTGACGTAGTGCGACTCGTCGACGACCAGCGCCCGCGGCGCCCGACGCCCCAGCGCCTCGCGGTGGGCGGCGACGATCTCGTAGTTGAGGATGGTGATGTCAGCCTTCAGCTCGACCGCCGAGCGACCCTCGAGCAGCGCCACCGAGCGATGTGGCAGCCAGCGCTCGGTCTCGCGGCGCCAGTTGAGCTTCAGCGACGCGGGACAGACGACGACGGCCGGGTAGGCGTCGTCGGCCTCGAGCGTGGCCAGCGCCTCGACCGTCTTGCCCAGTCCCTGCTCGTCGGCGAAGAACGTGCGCCGCGCCTCGAGCGCGTAGCGCACCGCGACCCACTGAAACGGCTCGAGCTCACCGCCGAGCTTCGCCGCGACCTCGGGGATCGCCTCCGCGGTCGTCGCTCGCGACTCGCGCACCGCGTCGGCGGCCGCGTCGTGCTCGGTGCGCAGTGCCGCGAGCACCGGCACGGCCTGCGCGGTGACCTGCACGCCGTGCAGGCCGAGGAACGCGTCGATCTGCGGAACGAGCCACGGGTCGATCGGCACGCGGCGGCGCTCGACCCCGGGCAGGCGATCGAACGCGAGGCCGGCTTCGGGGTCCCACAGCACCTCGAGCGCGAGCGCCGGGCCCTCGACGCCGCCGATCAGCGCGAGGCGCGCGGGCGGCGGCTCGATCCCCATCTCGACCGCGAGCAGGCAGCGCTCGGCCGCGGCATCCAGGCGCGCGGAACGCTGTTCGCGCAGCGCCTCCCCGGCCGCCTCGCCGAACGGGACGAGCAGGTCGGAGTCGCGCTGGATCGAGCCTTCGAGCATCGCCGCGGGAACCGTCCCGGCGCGGGTGTGCAGCGCCCACCAGCCGCGGCCGTCGTGGCGCGCGGTGGTGACGCGCCCGACCCAGCGCAGCTCGATTCCGGCCAGCCAGCGCCGCACGCCGTCCGACGGCAGGAGCTCAGGGAAACGCGCCATGACGTCGGCGACGTGGATTCCCGACCAGTCGTCGGCCGGCGCCCACCACTCACGGCTGTCCCAGTCGAAACGACGGTGCGGAATGCCCCGCACCGCGGCGACGATGTGTGCGTCGTAGGGGAACGCGAGGACGACGATCGGCCCACCGTCAGCGCCCTTGCGAAGCTCGACGTTGGGGCGTTGGGGGGCAATCTCCATCGGCGCCCACGCTAGCGGGGTGCGCGGCCGGGGCCGGGTCGATCGCGTGAAATTTGGCCTGCAGGCCGACCCGAAACGGCGCTGTTCGGGCGGTGGGTGCCTATGCTGGAACGAGTGCTCCTCGGCCCTGATCGTTCATCGACGGTCCGCCGCGACCGCCCGACCAGCACGCGCGAACCGGCCTCGAGCTCGACCGGTCGCGTGGTGTTCGGCGTCGTCGCGGTGCTCCTCGTCGTCGCCGCAGGCGTGTTCTTCGCGCTGCGAGCGCTGACCGCGGTCTCGCTGACCGACGACCCGTCAGCGCTGGCCCGCGTCGACATCAGACTGCTCGGCGGCCGGCTGACGAGCGCCCGCGCCGTCGACTCGGACGGCAAGCGCGTCCCGCTCGCCCTCCGCGACGGGCGCCTGACGCCGCTGACCAAGGTCCGCCCCGGCGAGACGATCACCGTCGACGTCGAGGTGCACCGCCCGGCGATGCTCAGCCTGGCGCTCGGCGCGACCCACCACAGCCGCCTGACGATCACCGCGCCGAAGGCGCAGGTCACCTCGCACTGGATCACCGCCGGCCCCGGCGCCAACGGCGGCACGGTCGACGTCGGTTTCGACAAACGCGTCGCCCGGGTCGTCTACGGCAGCGGCAGCGCGCGGCGCCACGTGACGCTCACCACGCCGCGTTCCTCCCTCGCCATCACCCACCACGACGTGACCGGGACCGTCAAGATCGCCGCCGCGCCGCGGCCGTGGGAGTACGTCGGCGAGCCCACGGCGGTGACGTGGTTCCCGGCCTCGCACGAGACGGTGGCGGTCGGCGATCCCACCCCGGGCGCCCACATCACCCCGACCGGCCCGATCAGCGTGACGTTCTCGAAGACCGTCGATGCGGCGCTCGGCTCGGCGCGGCCGACCGTCTCCCCCGCGGTCCCCGGCCACTGGCACACGACCAACAGCCACACGCTCGTCTTCACCCCGTCGCGCTCTGGCCTGGCCTTCGGCTCGTCGCTGACCGTGACGCTGCCCCGCGAGGTCGCGGTCGTCGGCCCCCAGGGCGCGCAGCTGCACTCGACGCGCGAGCTGACGTGGAGCGTCCCGCCCGGGTCGATGGTCCGGGTACAGCAGCTGCTCGCGCAGGCCGGCTACCTGCCGCTGGACTGGGCGCCGAGCGGCGCCCAGGTGGCCAATACGGCCGCCGCGCAGGCCGCTGCGGCCGTCGATCCGCCGAAGGGCGGGTTCACGTGGCGCTACTCCAACGTCCCGCCCGAGCTCAAGCGCCAGTGGAGCGTCGGCCAGCTCAACGAGATCACCCGCGGCGCGCTGATGATGTTCCAGAGCCAGAACGACCTGAGCGTCGACGCCGTCGCCGGGCCGCAGGTCTTCAAGACGCTGCTCGCCAACGCGCTCACTGACAAGAGGTCGACCAACGACGGCTACAGCTACGTCTACGTGCACCGTCGCACGCCGCAGAAGCTGACGCTGTGGCACAACGGTAAGACGATCCTCACCTCCCCCGGCAACACCGGCGTCCCCGCCGCGCCGACCCAGCTCGGCACGTTCCCGGTCTTCGAGCACCTCGCGGTGACGACGATGAGCGGCACCAACCCCGACGGCTCGCACTACAAGGACCCCGGGATCAAGTGGGTCAGCTACTTCAACGGCGGCGACGCGCTGCACTCGTTCCCGCGCGCGTCGTTCGGAACCCCGCAGTCGCTCGGCTGCGTCGAGCTCCCACTGGCCGCCGCGGCAAAGATCTGGCCCTACACGCCGGTCGGGACGCTCGTCACGATCGAGAACTAGGCGGCTCGTCGCCGTCGTCGCGGTCGCGGTCCTCGCTCGCGCCGATCGCGTAGAACAGCGCTGCCACGGCGAGCACGCCCGCCATGCCGACGATGAAGTAGCCGATCACACCGAGCGTGAATCCACCGGCCGCGCGCAGGCCGAAGCCGATGAGCGCGAGCCCGACGAGCAGGGAGACCGTGAGGCGGCGGCTCAGAGAGCCTTGAGCTCCTCGGTGATCGCCGCGACCGAAGCCTTGGCGTCGCCGAACAGCATCGCCGACTTCGGGTTGTAGAAGAGCGGGTTGTCGATGCCCGCGAAGCCCGAGTTCATCGACCGCTTGAGGATGATCACGCTCGCCGACTCGTCGACGTTGAGGATCGGCATGCCGTAGATCGGGCTGTCGGTCTTCTCGCGCGCATCGGGGTTGGTCACGTCGTTGGCGCCGATGACCAGCGAGACGTCGGTCCGACCGAACTCGGAGTTCGCGTCGTCCATCTCCTTGAGCTGCTCATACGGCACGTCGGCCTCGGCGAGCAGCACGTTCATGTGGCCTGGCATCCGCCCGGCAACGGGATGGATCGCGAACGTGACCTCGATCCCCTTCTCCTCGAGCAGCTTGGTCAGCTCGCGCACCGCGTGCTGGGCCTGGGCGACGGCCATGCCGTAGCCGGGAACGATGACGACGCGGTTGGCGTAGACCATCTGGATCGCCGCGTCCGACGCCGAGGTCGAGCGCACCGTCTTCTCGACCCCGTCCTCGCCCGTCCCACCGCCGGTCGTGACGACACCACCGAAGCCGCCGGCGATGATCGCCGGGATCGAGCGGTTCATCGCCGTCGCCATCAGTCGCGTGAGGATCGTGCCCGAGGCGCCGACGATCATGCCCGCGACGATCAGCGCCGTGTTGTTGAGCGCCATGCCGGTCGCGGCGGCGCTGAGCCCGGTGAACGCGTTGAGCAGCGAGATGACGACGGGCATGTCGGCGCCGCCGATCGGCAGCACGACGAACAGGCCGAGGATCCCCGACAGGACCAGCAGGCCGATCATCAGGTACTGGTGATCGTTGCCCGCGACGATCAGCACACCACACGCGACGGCGCCGCCGAGCAGCAGCGCGTTGACGAGCTGCTGAGCGCGGCCGAGGGTGATCGGGCGCCCGGGCAGGATCTCCTGAAGCTTGCCGAAGGCGATGTTCGAGCCCCAGAACGAGACCGAGCCGACGATCGCCGCAAACAGCGAGAAGATCGCCACGTAGGTCGGGACGTGGAACTGGTCGGCGAAGCCGCCGGTCCGCCGGAACTCGACCCACGCGATCAGCGCGACCGCGCCACCGCCGACGCCGTTGAACAGCGCCACCATCTGCGGCATCGCCGTCATCTTCACCTGGCGCGCTGCGGGCACGCCGACCGCCGTGCCGATCGCGACGCCGAGGACGATCAGCCCCCAGTTGCCGGTGCCGGGAACGAGCAGCGTCGCGATCACCGCGATCGCCATGCCGACGGCGGCGATCCGGTTGCCGCGCACCGCGGTGGCCGGTCCGGTCAGACCGCTCAACCCGATGATGAAGAGCGAGAAGGCAACGATGTACAGAACATCGATGAACTCTTTGCGCTGGTAGACCGCGGTGGCGATCACGGCTTGTCGGTCTCCGTGTCGTCGGTCTTGACGGCCGGCGGCGGCTTGCGCGCCTTGAACATCTCGAGCATCCGGTCGGTGACGAGGAAGCCGCCGACGACGTTGATCGTCCCGAACGCGACCGCGATGACCAGCAGCACGTTGTTGATCCAGCCGTTACCGCTGAGGCCGAGCAACAGCAGGCCGCCGAGCACGACGATCCCGTGGATCGCGTTGGTGCCCGACATCAGCGGCGTGTGCAGCGTGTTCGGGACCTTCGAGATGACGGCGTAGCCGACGAATCCGGCGAGCACGAGGATGGCCAGGTTGGTGACGAGCATCAGCTACTGACGACCTCTCCGTCGCGGACGACACAGCTTCCCTTGACGATCTCGTCGTCGAAGTCAGGGGCCAGCTCGCCGTTCTCCCCGGCGAACAGCTCGAGCAGCGCCTGGACGTTGCGGGCGTAGAGCGCGCTGGCGTGCTCGGGCATCGTGGCCGGCAGGTTCAGGGGCGAGACGATCGTCACGTCGTGCTTGACCGCCACCTCACCGGGCTCGGTCAGCTCGCAGTTGCCGCCCGCCTCGCCGGCCATGTCGACGATCACGCTGCCGGGCTTCATCCCCTCGACCGCCTCGGCGGTGACGAGCTTGGGCGCCGGGCGCCCGGGTACGAGGGCCGTGGTGATGACGACGTCGAAGGTCTTGATCGCGTCGGTCAGCGCCTGCTGCTGCTCGGCGCGCTCGGCCTCGGTCAGCTCGCGGGCGTAGCCGCCCTCACCGGACGCCTCGATGCCGAGATCGAGCCACTTGGCGCCGAGCGACTGGACCTGCTCGGCAACCTCCGGGCGCACGTCGTAGCCTGTCGTCTGCGCGCCGAGGCGCCGCGCGGTGGCCAGCGCCTGGAGGCCGGCGACGCCGACGCCGAGGACCAGGACGCGGGCCGGCGGGATCGTGCCCGCGGCAGTCATCAGCATCGGGTAGAAGCGGGTCGAGTGCTGGGCACCGAGCAGCGCCGCCTTGTAGCCCCCGACGTTGGCCTGCGAGCTCAGCGCGTCCATCGCCTGCGCGCGCGAGATCCGCGGAATCGCCTCCATCGCGAACGCGGTGACGCCGGCGGCGGCGAGCGCCGTCTGCGTCTGCGGCGACGTCCGCGGGGCGAGGAAGCCGACGAACACCTGGCCCTTGTGGAGCTTGGCCGCCTCCTCAGCGGTCGGCGGCTGAACCTTGACCACGACCTCCGCACTCCATGGATCGCCGATCGTCGCGCCCGCGTCGGCGTACAGCGCGTCGGGGATCAGGGCGGGCACGCCGGCCCCGGCCTCGACCACGACCGCATGACCCGCCGAAGCGAGTTTGCGCACGACATCGGGGACCAGCGCAACCCGCCGCTCGTCCACTGCCGTTTCCTTGGGGACACCGACCTTCATGAAGCGACCGGCAACCTATCCGATTACAACGTTCAACAACCGTGCGGGGCATGAGGCAGGGCGACCACGGGCAACGTTCGCCCCGACAGCCCGAGCACGGCGTCGAGCGAAGCGACCACCTCGCTGCCGTCGTTCGTCGCGGTGTATTGGATCGCGCCGCTGGGGCGCTGAAGGGCGATCAGCGCGCGACTCGCGCGCGGGTCGCTGAGCCCCATCGCGTGCTGCGCGGCGAGCGCGATGCCGGTCGAGTCGGCCTCGGTGACGCCGGTCAGGCCGGTCGCGTAGCCGCCGCTCGGCGCGCGCCGGGAGCGCATCCAGGCCAGCGCTGCGCGCAGCGCGGCATTGTGGGCGCTGACGCCCGCGGCGCGCAGCCCCTCGATGATCAGCCCGGTCGACTCGACGTCGTCAGCGGCGGTCGCGCTCAGCGTGTGGTTGAAGCCACCGGGCCCGCGGGTGCGCAGCGTCGCCGCGATCGCCGCTGCGGGGACCGGCTCGTGCAGCGCCTTCAGCGCGGCCAGCGCGAGCGCGTCGTCGAACGAGGAGCGTCCGTAGATGCCGTTGTGGAACTGGCGCTTGAGCGCAGCGAGCAGGTCGAGGGTGCCGGCACAGCGCGGGTTGCCGACCTTCGCCGCGGCGAGGCCGAGGATGACCTTGGCCGCCGAGCCGGCACCGGTGACATACGCCTTCGCCCCGGCGCGCAGCGCCGCCGCGCGGGTCCGCGCGCCGGCGTCGGTCAGCGTGCCGGTCGCGCGCAGGTCGGCGATCGCGTCCGCGGATGGGCCGTCGCCGCCGGGCTTGACCGCGCCGGCGAGCCAGTGGGCGCCGAGCCGCGCGGCGCCGCGGTCGGATGCGAGCGCGACGGTCGCGCCGCCGAGGGCGAGCAGGGCCAGTGCGGCGACGATCAGGCGCCTGGTCACGACTGACGTCCGGCGGTCAACGGGATCCAGTTCACATGCATCCGCGTCTCGAAGCGCTCCAGCGCGCGCACGAACGCCGGCCCGAAGGCCAGGCAGAAGACGAGGTTGCCGCTCGCGTGGGCGATGTTGAAGGTCAGCGAGCTGCCGCTGACCAGGAGGTACTGGCTGAACGTGTGCTGCCCGGAGTACCCGACCCAGACCGAGACGTCGAGCAGCGCGCCGTAGAGGAGCCCGCCGACCGCACACCACAGGGCGAGCGGGATTCGCCGCAGCCGCCGGCGCGTGACGACACCGAGCGCCGCCCCGAGCACGCCGATCAGCCCCCAGCCGGCCATCTCCCACGGCGTCCACGGTCCCTGGCCGAAGACGACGTTCGAGGCGAGCGCCGCGACCGCGCCGGTCGCAAACCCAGGCCCGGGGCCGAGCACGTAACCGGTCAGCAGCACGATGTCGGTCGTCGGCTTGACGTTGGGGATCGGCGCGAACGCGACGCGGCTCAGCGCGGCGAGCGCCGCAAGCGAGGCGACGAGCGCGATCTCGCGTGACGACGGCCGGGTGCGTTCCCACCAGCCGAAGCCGGCCGCGAGCGCGAGGGCGAGCAGGACGAACGAAGCGGCGATCCAGCTCATCGCGCGAGCTCCCGCGGCGCGGGCGGCATCGCTGCGGGCGCGGCGCGAGCCGCCAGCTCCGCGGCGCCCGCGTCGGGCGTCAGCGCCGTCCCGAGCACGCGCGCGGTCTCGGTCGCGAAGTACCAGCCACCGGCGAGCACCTCGCCGACCGGGGCGTCGGCGATCGGGCGCCCGTCGGCGAGCAGCACGACGCGCTTCGCGAACGAGGCGGCGAACTCCGTGTCATGGGTGGCGACGACCACCGCGGTGCCGCCGTCGGCCAGCGCGATCAGCCGCGCGGCGAGGCCGGCCTTCGTCCCGCGGTCCATCCCACGCGTCGGCTCGTCGAGGCAGACGACCGCGGCCGGGTGCTCGTCGTCGCCGAGGACGATCGCCAGCGCGACGCGCTGGCGCTGGCCGCCCGACAGATCACGCGGGTGACGATCGACGAGATCGAGCAGCCCCTCGGCCGCCAGCGCGGCCGTCGGCGCCTCGTCACCGACGCGCTCGTGGATCAGATAGTCGCCCGGGTTCTGCAGCAGCAGCGCGACGCGGCCGGCCGTGGTGACGCTGCCGCGCGTCGGCTTGAGCAGACCGGCGGCGTGGCGCAGCAGCGTCGACTTGCCCGCGCCGTTGCGCCCCATCAGCGCCACCGTCTCGCCCGTCGCGACGTTCAGGTCGACCCCGCGCAGCAGCACCGGCCCGCTCGAGAGCTCGTGCCAGACGCCGTCGAAACTCAGCGCCGCCGCCTCACGGGCGTGTTTGCGGGCGCGGCGCGAGGGCCGCGGCGGCGTCGGCGCGTCGGTCGGCTCCATGACGCGGGCAAGCCCCCGGCGGGCCAGCTCGCCCTTCGCCTCCTTCACGCTGACCGGTAGCGGCGCAAGCCCGGCGGCGGCGAACAGCTGTGCCGCCGGGGTGCGCAGGACCGTCGGCGCCCACTCGAGGAACGCCGCCGGCGCGGCGTCACACACGACCCCGCCGTCGGCGATCGCGATCACGCGGTCGGCGTGGGCGAGGCAGCGCTCCAGGCGGTGCTCGGCCAGCACGACGGCGGTCCCCCACTCCTGGTTGAGCCGCCGTAGCAGCCACACGAGCTCGTCGCCGGCGACGGGGTCGAGTTGCGACGTCGGCTCGTCGAGCAACACGACCTCGGGGCGGCCGGCGAGTGCGGCGCCGAGCGCGACGCGTTGCAGCTCGCCGCCGCTGAGACTCTCGACCGGGCGGTCGAGCAGCGTCTCTATCCCGAGCGCGAGCGCCGCCTCCTCGACCCCGCGCGCGACCGCCGCCGCGCCCGCGCCGGTGTTCTCGAGCGGGAAGGCGAGCTCGGCGCGGACCGTGGTCATCAGGATCTGCGTCTCGGGGTCCTGGAGCAGCGTCCCGGCGACGGCGGCAAGGTCGCCGGGCCCGTGGTCGCGCGTGTCGAGGCCGGCGACGGTCACGCGGCCCGCGAACGTCCCGCCGTGGAAGTGGGGAACGAGCCCGCTCGCCGCGCGCAGGAGCGTCGACTTGCCGCCGGCGCTGAGCCCGCAGACGACGACGAACTCACCCGGTGAGATCGCCAGGTCGACGCCGCGCAGCGCCGGGCGCTGCGCCCCTGGGTAGGTGTAGGTGACGTCCTCGAAGCGCAGCACGTCCACCATCAGCGCTCAATCCCCCGGCGTTGGAGGAACGGCGCCAGCGCGCCCAGCGCGAGCAGCGCCGAGAGCACCAGCGCCCCGCCGAGCGGGGCCGCGTGCAGCTCCGGGTAGGCGGTGAAGTCGGCCAGCCCGCCGGCCTGCCCGGCGATCGCGACGACGAGCAGCGCGACCGTCGAGGCGATGAACGCGAAGTCGTGGCGGCTGAGCAGCGCCGGCGCGCGCGGCGGGCGCCGCGCGCCCGCGTAGCCGCGCAGCTCGAGTGTCGCCGCCAGGTCAAGTGCGCGATCGAGCGCGCCGACGGTGACCGCGCGCATGACGACGACGCGCGACGGCGACGCCCCGGCGCGGCAGCGCTGAGCCTCCCCCAGCCGCGCCGCGTCGCGGCGCAGGACCGGCACGAAGCGCGTGGCGAGCGTCGCCGCGAGCGCCGAGCGCACCGACAGGCGCCGCAGTCCGCGCAGGATCGCGTCGGGATCGACGGTCGCGGTCATCAGCGCGAACGCCATCGCGACGACGAGCAGCCGCAGGCCGAACACCGCGCCGTAGACCAGCGCCTCGAGCGTGATGTCGATCTGGCCGAGCGGCCCGACGTCGCCGAGCCGGACGATCACCGTGAACCCGTCGCGCACGACGATCGCGTTGACGGCGACGACGAACAGGGTCAGCGGGATCATCCAACGCGCAGTCCGCCAGACCTCGCGCCCGACGCGGGCACCGGCGGCGCAGGCCAGGACGATCGCGGCCAGCGCGGCGACGATCAGCGGTTGGGAGAGGATGAACGCGCATGCGGCGAGGGTCAGGCAGAACGCGGCCGCGACCGCGGGGCGCGCGGCCGCCAGCGGACTCGGGCGCGCGACGGAGCTCACGGAACCGGCAGCCCGATCGGTGTGCCGCCAGAGGTGGCGAACGCGAACTTGTCGGCCAGGACGCCCTGCGCCAACGACCCTGCGGCGGCGTTGATGCCCGCCGTGTCGGTTCCGGTGACGACCCACACGGGGCGCCCGTGGTTCAGGCGCACCGCGGCGATCAGACCGGTGTCGCGCCGCAGTGTGCGGGCGACGTCGCCGTGGGCGTTGAAGAGCGAGATCTCACGGCCGTCGGGCGTGATTCTGGCGAACACCCCGCTCGTCGACGGCGCCGACTCGAGCTGACGCGCGGCGGGATCGGTGCGCAGCGCGCGCCAGTCGCCGACGAGGACGCGCAGCGTGTCCTTGGTCGCGCTCTGGTTCAGCCCGCCCTCCGCGGCCGGCACGCCGGTCGCGGCAAGGTTGTTGAGGACGTCGTCGCACGCGTTCGAGGTCGGTGGCTGGCACTCGACACGTACCGGGAACCGCTTGCCGTCGAGCCCGTGCCGGAACGGCTCGGGGTAGGACCCGACGACCGCGGGGGTATCCATCGCGCCCTGCCAGTCGTGGCGATCGAACCACACCCGGTCGCCACCGTTGACGCGGATCGACGCCGCGCCCTCGCTCGCCTCGACACCGTTGATGTAGAAGAACCAGTCGAGCGGGTCGCCGGCCTTCGACGTCCCACCGGCGAGACCGTTGACCGACTGGACGAACTTGCCACCGAAGCGCAGCCCGACCTTCGCGTTGCGCTGCAGCAGCCGCATCACCGTGTCGGCGCCCGAGAGCTTCGGGTTGCCCTCGGCGACGAGCACCTTGGTACCGAACGCATCACTGACCAGCAACGTCGGGTGGCTCGGCGTCTTGCCGGCCCCCAGCCCGCAGCCCGCGACGGCGAACGCGCCGGCGCAGAGCAGCGGGATGAGGAGACGGCGGAGCATCAGCCCACGTAGAACACGGTGCGTTCGTGGCCCACGTTGAGGTGGCTGTTGACCGCGCCCGACCCGTTGGTCGTGCGCACGTCGAGGACGTAGCGCCCGCGGGTCAGCGCCTTGGGCAGCAGGTAGGACCAGTCGGCCTTGGCGCCGATCGAGAACCACGTGCCGTGCTCGGCGCCGCAGGGCCGGATCGTTGTGAACGCCGCCGTCGAGGCGATGAACGTCGCGCACTTCCCGCGGTCGTTGCGGGTCAGGCGCAGCTCGACGTTCTTGATCCCCGACGGAGCAGGCGTGATCGTGCCGCTGAGTCCGCGCGGGCCCCTGCCCTTGGCGTACTTCTGGTGCTGCTCGATCGTGATCGAGCTCGCGGCGAGGTGCACGTCGGTCGTGCCGCAGAGGCCGTCGTGGCCGTCGGTCTGGCACGGAGCGGAGATCGGGGTCGTCTCGGTCGGCGGCGGATCGCCGGCCTTCGTCGTTCCGCAGAAGCCGTCGGCGCCCGCGGTCACGCAGACGTCGACCGCGTTGGAGCGAACCGACCCGGTCTTGGTCGCCTTGAGCTTGTGGTCGCCGAGCGTCGTGTACGGGCCGACCGTCACGGTGCCGTCGGCGCCCGAGGTCCGGCCATCGACGGTCGCGCCGGCGACGGCGGCAGCGGTGCCGAGGTCCTTGACCTTCAGCGACGCGGTTTGGCCCGGAGCGATCGTCGTGGCTCCGGTCAGCCCGAGCAACTGGTCGCCGTACATCGAGTACGCGAACAGCACGTCATCACCGGCGCTGATCGGCTCCGAACAGGCGCCGAAGTTGGACGGCTGGCCGTTGATGTCCTCGACGAGGAACTCGTTCGTCGCACCGTCGAAAGCGACGTTGACCCCGCCGACGGTGTCGAACGACGCGCCGAAGCTGCCGAAGCTGCCGGTGAACGTAAGCCCCTGGTCGGCGGCCGCCATCAGCGCGGCGCCGCGGGTCGGCTGCGGCGACGTCGCCGTTCCGCCGAGCGTGGTGCCGTCGCACTGGTGCTGCGTCGCGTCGCCGGTGAAGTGAAACGTGCGCACGTCGGTGGTGACCGGGCCTTCGAACAGCGTCGTCGCCGGGCCTTCGATGCGCAGCTGGACGGTGACGGGCGCCGCGACGGCCGAGCCGGCTGCGGCGAGCGTGAGAACAACGCCTCCCAATAGGAGACAGGTACGAATTCGGTGCATGGAGCCACCCCTTCCACGAGGGCTTGTGGGCTGTGGTCGGAGGTAGGTCTCCTGGCTCCCGGGCCTACCACTCGCGCCTTCCCGTGGTCGACTGTGGCGACCTCAGTGGCTGCGCGTCGATGCGCGCCAGCGAATGACTTCCCCGGTCACAGTGGCGGGTCCGCGCCGGATTCACACCGGCTTCCCTTGACCACCGACCGTCTTGTCAGCGCAGCAGTCTACTCTGAGATCGAGGGCCTTCACCAATGACCGTCAACCTGACCCGCATCTACACGAAGCTCGGCGACTCGGGCGAGACGCACCTCGGCGACATGAGCCGCGTCCCCAAGACCGACGCGCGGATCGAGGCCTACGGGACGATCGACGAGCTCAACGCGTTCATCGGGCTGGCGCTGGCGACGGGCGCGCCCGATGAGACGACGGGCGCGCGCCTCGCGCACATCCAGAACGACCTCTTCGACCTCGGCGCCGACCTCTCGGTTCCACCGTCCGACGCGCGCGACCGGCTGCGGGTCGTGCCCGAGCAGACGGCGTGGCTGGAAACGGTGTGCGACGAGGTGAACGCCGGCCTGGCCCCGCTGCACAGCTTCGTTCTGCCGGGCGGGACTGCGCTGGCGTCGGCCCTCCACGTCTGCCGGACCGTGTGCCGACGCGCGGAGCGACGCGCGCTGCTGGTCGAGGATGCGAACCCCGAGGTCGTGCGGTACCTGAACCGGCTGTCGGACCTGCTGTTCATCCTGGCCCGGGCGGCGAACGGGGCCAACGAGCCGCTATGGGTGCCGGGCGCTTCGCGCGAGGCGCCGTAGCGCCAGCTCAGAGATACGACTGAAACGACCACGCAGCTCTCCCCCAGCCCCTCAGCCCGTCCCTCGCCTCGCTGTTCGCAACGCCACCGAACGCGAGAACCCTACGAACCCTCGCGCCCCCGCAGCCCCCGGGTCGCCACCACCGCCAGCAGCGCGGCGAACGCCGCGATCGCCGCGGCACCCAACATGAACGTCGTGTGGTCGCGCGAGTAGACGGCGATCGTGTGCGGCCGATCGAGCGCGATACCCAGCGCCAGCAGCGCCACGCAGGCGACGACGATCGCCGGCCCGGCCTCGCTCACCCATCCGCCGGCGCGCGCCGGGCGCCTGACCGGCGGCCAGCGTAGGTCGGCCGCACCCACCGCAGCCACCGCCAGCGACATCCACATCGCCGCGACGAGGAACCCGCCGATGACATCGCTGGGGAAGTGCCAGCCCAGCGCGAGGATCGAGTACGAGACGCCGATCGCGAACAGTCCTCCGATCGTCGCGGTCAGCGGCCGCCAGCGCGCCGGGACCGCCAGCACCGCGGCCAGCGCCAGCGCCATCGCCGCGGTCGCATGACCGGATGGCCACGACGCCGACGCGATCTGGGCGACACCCAGCCACTCGGCGGGGCGCGGATGAGCCAGCAGCTGCTTCAGCGTCTCCGTCGTCGTGACCGCGGCCGGCAGTGCGATCACGATCGCCAGCCCGACCCGCGCCCGGCCGCGCGTGATCGCCACCAGCACCAGTGCGAACCCGATCAGGCCGAACGGCGCCGGGTCGGCGAGGTGCGCGATGTGACTGAAGAACGGCGCCAGCCGCGTCGCGGTGAGGCCTTCGAAGCCCTGAAGCGTGGCCGAGTCGTGCCCCTTGAAAACCGGCGACGTATACGCCAACAGGCCCGTTCCGACCAGCGCGACGGCACAGAGCGCCGCGGCGCGCAGAGCACCCGAGACCGACGGATACGGGCGTGAACCCATCGACCCAGGGTAGGGAACCGCGGCGGCCGGTTGGTCATCGGAGGGCTAGCATCGGGGCCATGTGGACGCAAGAGCGTGTGCTGCTCATCCTGACCATCGTCGTGCTGACCGCGCTGCTCGTCAGCCAACTCGTCCGGCAGACCGGGTTCGCCGTGATCACCGCGGCCGTGCTCGTCACCGTGCTCGTCGTCCGCGTGGTCGTTCCCGGCATCCGAATGCTGCAGGAACGCAAGAAGCCCGGCCGTCGCTGAACGCTGCGCGGGCTGCGAGATGCTCTGACCCGCCGTGGTCGTGGGCGCTGCGAAGTACCGCCAGGGGGATTCGAACCCCCGTTTCCGCCGTGAGAGGGCGGCGTCCTAGTCCCCTGGACGATGGCGGCCAGTGGGCGGGAAGCCTAACAAACACGCGCCGGAGCGCTAGGCTGCGCAACCCTGCGGATGTGGCGGAATTGGTAGACGCGCGGCGTTCAGGTCGCCGTGGGAGCAATCCCGTGGAGGTTCGAGTCCTCTCATCCGCATGCGGCGTGTGAAGCCCAGCCATCGGCTGGGCTTCTGTCGTCCACGGGCGTCGCAGCGTATGGCTGGTACCATAGGTGGCATGGTGAAGACGACGGTGTATCTGGACGATCGAGACGCGGCCGCGCTGCGGCGCATGGCGGCCGAGACCGGTCGCTCCCAGGCGGACATCATTCGCGAGGCGATCGGCAGGACGACCCAGGCGCTCGGCCCGCGTCAACTGCGGTCGACCGCGACCGGTCGCGGCGATGGCACACCCGTCGCGCGACACGCCGACGAGATCGTTCGCGCGGAGCTGGGACGATCGACGCGTTGATCGTCGATGCCGGCGCGCTGTACGGCATCGCAGACGCGAACGACCCCGACCATGGCGCACTCGTCGCCACGTTGCAGGAATGGCCCGGCGAGCTGGTCGTCTCGGCGTTCACCGCGGCCGAGGCCGACCACCTCGTCCTCAGCCGCCTTGGGATCGACGCAGAGCTCGCACTGATCGACGACCTCGCGGCCACCTACACCGTCCAGGCGCTCGACCCGGCGGGACTGAAGCGCGCCCGTGAACTCTGCGCTCAGTACCGCGATCTCGAACTTGGCCTCGCCGACGCCTCGATCGTCGTGCTCGCCGAGCTGCGGTCGACGCGCGCCATCGCCACATTCGATCAACGCCACTTCCGGGCGGTCACGCCGATCCAGGGCGGTTCGTTCGAGCTTCTTCCAGCCGACGCCTGAGCGCCCGACCGGTCGGCGCGAGCAGCAGGCCAAAGAGTCTCGATCACCGCTTCACGGTCAGGTCGTCGTCCACTGTGTTGCATGCGCTCAGAGCCCCTGCAAACGCGGGGCTCTGGGGCTCTGTCGTTCAGCCGCCCGTGAGAACGGTGTCCGCGTCGCTGTAGGGCGGCGCGCAGCAGCACAGCAGGCGCAGCGGTTCGTCGCCGGTGTTGACGAGTTGGTGGATCGCACCGGGCGCGATGACCACGCACTGGCCGGGACGTACGTCGGACAGCTCGTCGCCGACCGACAGGCGGCCGGTTCCGGACGTGAAGAAGTAGAGCTCCTCGCTGACACCGTGGTAGTGCGCGGCGGTCGAGGCGCCGACCGGCACGGTTGCCTGCGCCAGTGACTGCTGCGCGGAGGGCAGCGAGACCTTGCCGGCCAACTCGCGGATCGTCGAGCCGTCCTTCGTCACGAACGCCTGGGCCTGTTCGAGGTCGGAGATGTGCATGCTGCGGGCAGGCTATCGTCCGACGCATGGCGCGTACGCTCGCGATCGCGGCGTTGACCGCCGTGGCCATCGTCAGCGGCAGCGGCGGCGCTGCGCAGGGACGGGTGGGCGCGCAGACGCGCGTCATCGGCGGCACGCGGATCGCGGCGAGCGCGGCGCCGTGGGTCGCCGATCTCGACATCTGCTCCGCCTCGCTGATCGCGCCCGACCGCGTCCTGACCGCGGCCCACTGCGCCTATGCCCTCGACATCGGCGACCTTGTGAAGCTCGCGGGCGGCGAGGTCCGCCACATCGTGCGGATGGCCAACGACTACCGCTTCCCGCACAACCTGATCGCCAACGTCACGACGTCGATCCCCTACCCCTACGACGCGGCGATCCTCGAACTCGACGCGCCGGTCACCGACATCACCGCGATCCGGCTCGCCGCCCCAGCCGACACCGCGCTCTACGGACCCGGCACCACCGCCGAGACCTACGGCTTCGGCGTGACGAACGCCGAGCGTCAGTCCGGGTCGGGCGCGTTGCGCCGCGCCGTGGTGAGGATTCACAGTGATCGCGACTGCCTGTCGCTGCTGGCAGCGATCGACCCGTCGGACGAGTTCCGCGCGCTGCCGATGCTGTGCACGACCGATCCCGACGCCACGGCCCCATACGCGTCGGGCTGCTTCGGCGACTCCGGCGGACCGCTCGTCGTCACCGCGCCCGACGGGACCCCGCTGCAGGTCGGCGTCGACAATTGGGGCGTCGCGTGCGGCGAGAAGCATGGCGACCCCGAGAACTACACCGACGTCGCGGTCATCCAACCCTTCGCGACCGCCGCGGCCCCGGTCTGGCAGCCGCGCGCACTGGACCGTCCACAGCTTCACGGCACCGTCGCGACGGGTCGGACCGTGTTCTGCACCGCGCCGATCTACGCCGACCCGCAGCCGACCCGCTTGCTCTACCGCTTCGCCGTCGACGGCCTGGCCATCGGGCGCCCTTCGACCACGCGCCGCTACGTCATTCCCGACGCGCTGCGCCACGACACGTTGACGTGCGCGGTCGCGGCGGAGACCCGCGGCGGGCGGACGTTCAGCGAGGACTCACGGGCGGCGTTCGTCGCCGGTCGAGCGCAACTGCATGGTTGATCCCGCGGCCGATCGGGTCCCTGACGCGCTCGCGGCCGGCACGCCGGAGCCACTGCGCTCCGCCCTGATCGACCTGCTCGGCGCCGAGCAGGTCCTGTGCCGAGTGTCGGACCTTGTGCGCTACGCGTCCGACGCGAGCCCGTACCGGCTGCTCCCCCAGGCCGTCGTGCTCGCACGCGATGTCGACGACGTGCGCCGCGTGCTTGCGCTGGCGCGTGAGACCGCGACGCCGGTGACGCTGCGGGCCGCCGGGACGAGCCTCAACGGCCAAGCGCAGGGCGACGGGATCATGATCGACGTCCGCCACCATTGGCGCGGGGTCCAGCTTGTCGACGACGCCGGCACGCATGTGCGCCTGAAGCCGGGCACCGTCGTCAGCCACGTCAACCGGCTGCTCGCTCGCCACGGACGACGTCTCGGGCCCGATCCGGCGAGCGTCGACGCGTGCACGGTCGGCGGCGTAATCGCCAACAACTCGGGCGGGATGCGCTGTGGGACGACCGCGGACGCCTACTCAACGGTTCGCTCGATGACGCTGCTGCTCGCCTCGGGCACGGTCATCGACACCGCGGCGCCCGACGCGCAGGCGCGCTTCGCGGAGGCCGAGCCCGCGCTGGCGGCTGGGTTGTCGGCGATCCGCGACGAGCTTCGCGCGGATCAGGCGCTGTGCGCGCGGATCCGAGCGAAGTTCTCGATCAAGAACACCACCGGCTATCGGCTGTGCGCCTTCCTCGACGCCGACGAGCCGCTTGAGATCTTCCGCCGGCTCGTCGTCGGGTCGGAGGGAACGCTGGCGCTGATCGCCGACGCGACGCTCGAGACGGTGGCGATCCCGGCGCGCAGCGCCGTCGCGTGGCTGGCCTTCGCCGACATCGACGCAGCGGTGGCGCCGGTCGCCGAGCTCGTCGCGCTCGGGGCGAGTGCCGTCGAGATGGTCGGCGCCGAGCTGCTGCACGTCGCGGCCGACACCGTCCCCGGGGCGCCGGCCGACTGGCGCGACCTGCCGCTGGACTCCGCAGCGCTGCTGCTCGAGCTGTCGGCCGACGACGACGTGGCGCTCGTCGCGATGGAGCAGGCTGCCCAGCGAGTCCTCGCGGATCACGAGCTGCTCGGGCCGATCGCGTTCACCCGAGAGCGCCAGGCGATCGCCGACGCGTGGCGGGTGCGCAACGGCAAGTTCGGGCTGTTCGGCCGACTGCGCCCCCCAGGCTCGTCGATGATCCTCGAGGACGTCTGCGTCACGCCGGCGCGCTTCGCCGCCTCGGTCCACGGGATCCAGGAGCTGATGGCCCGCCACGGCTTCCCGCCCAACGTGTCGGGCCATGTGTCGGCCGGCAACGTGCACTTCTACCTGACCCCGTCGTTCGATCGACCGGACGACATGCGCCGCTTCGAGGCGCTGATCGACGATCTCGTCGCGCTGGTCATCGACGAGCACGACGGCTCACTGAAGGCCGAGCACGGCACCGGGCGGATGATGGCGCCGTTCGTCGCGCGCGAGTGGGGCGAGGTCGCGACCGAGCTGATGTGGCGGGTCAAGACGCTGGCCGATCCGGACGGCGTGCTTGCGCCCGGCGTCGTGCTCAACCGCGACCCGCGCGCGCACCTGCGCGACCTCGTCTCGACGCCGGCGGTCGAGCCCGAGGTGACGACGTGCGTCGAGTGTGGTCTGTGCGAGCCGGTCTGCCCGAGCCGCTGGTTGACCGTGACGCCGCGCCAGCGGATCGTGCTGCGCCGCGAGCTGGCCCGGCAGTCGCCCGGTTCCCCGGTCGCGGCGGCGCTGGAGCGTGAGTACGAGCACGACGGGATCGAGACGTGCGCGGCCGACGGGTCGTGTGCGATCGCCTGTCCGCTGGGGATCGACACCGGGGCGATGGTGAAGGGGCTGCGCGCGCAGGGTCACGGCGCGGTGGCGCGGCGCGGCGCGCGTGTCGTGGCGGACCACTGGGGCCTGGTCGAACGCGGCAGCCGCGGTGGGCTTCGGATTGGCGGCGCGGTCGGCGATGGCGTCGGCGCGCGGGCGACCGGCGCGCTGCGGGCGCTGGTCGGTGACGAGCGCGTCCCGGCGTGGGTGGCGCCGATGCCTTCCGCTGCCGGCTCGCGGCTCCCGGTCACCGTGCGCCAGGGCGCCGAGGCCGTCTACTTCCCCGCGTGCGTGAACCGGATCTTCGATTCCGGCGGCATTCCGGAGGCGCTCATCGACGTCTCCGCGCGGGCCGGCCGGCCGCTCTGGATCGCGCCGCAGACGCCGGGGCATTGCTGTGCGACGCCGCTGGGGTCCAAGGGTTTTCCGCAAGCCGAGGAGCGGCAGGCCGATGTGACCGTCGAGGCGCTGTGGCGGTGGAGCGACCACGGTGCGCTGGCGGTCGTCGTCGATGCGAGCTCGTGCGCGCTGGGGGTGCGCGATCACGCCGCGCGGCTGCGCCCGACGCTGCAGGTGCTCGACGCGATCGAGTGGGCCCATCATCTGCTGCCCGATCTCACGGTGCGCCGCCGTGTCGCGCGCGTCGCGCTTCACCCGACGTGCTCGGTTCGCCACCTCGACCTCGAGGCGACGTTGCAGTCGCTGGCCGCCGCGCTGGCCGACGAGGTCGTCACGCCGGCCGCCGCCGGCTGCTGCGGGATGGCCGGCGACCGTGGCCTCCTTCACCCCCAGCTCGTCCGCGCCGCGCTCGCTGACGAGACGGCGGAGATCGCAGACCAGCACTTCGACGCCCACCTGTGCGGCAACCGCACGTGCGAGATCGCCCTACGGCGCGAGACCGGCGCCGATTACCAGTCGCCTGTCCTGCTGCTCGACGCGCTCACGCGCGCCTGAACCACGAAGGGGGTCAGACCCCTTACGACGGACCCACTCACGAAATCTAAGTCGGAACGACTCAAGGGGTCTGACCCCTTCTGAGCGTCGGCTACGCCCGCGAGCCCGTCGAGAACTCGTCGACCAGCACGTCGTCCTCGCGCGAGCCCATCAGCAGCAGGCGCGCCACCGCCACCGGGTCGTCGGTCATCGGGACATGGCCGCAGTCGTGCAGGGTCAGCGCGCGGGCGCGTAGCGGCATGACGCGCGGCGGGTGGACGAGGCGGTCGCGCGCGCACCAGGCGACCGTCACCGGGACGCGGATCTGCTCGCCGCCGGTGAAGTGCGAGCCGCGCATCTCGCGGTTGACGTCGACGTAGCCGCGCGCATCGGCGTAGTCGTGGACGAAGCGCAGCGCGTCGTCGTAGGTCAGGAGCTCGGGGTGCGCCACGATCCCGGCGAGGACCGAGCGACGCACAGGACCGACACGCAGCGCCGACGGGAGCAGCGGGCGCAGCGCATGACTCACCGCCTGGGCGTTTATCCGCCCGCGCCGGCGCAGCGGCCCCGGCCACAGTCCCGCGGGCGCGATCCCGGTGACGCTGCGCGCGCTCCCCGCCTTGGCCAGCTCCAGCGCGACCCAGCCGCCCAGCGAGTTGCCCGCGACGTGCGGGCGCTCGACGCCCAGCGACTCAAGCAGCCGACCAACCGCCGCGGCCAAAGCCGCCGGCGTCGGGACGACATCAGCCGAGAGCGGCGCCGACCCGCCGAACCCCGGCAGATCCACCGCGATCACGTCGCGCTCGTCGGCGAGCGGCCCGATCACCGGGTCCCACGCCCGCAGCGAACCGCCCAGCGCATGCAGCAGCACCAACGGCGGACCGACACCCTGGCGCACGTAGTTGAGATCGCTAGGCTCGCCGGGCATGGACCTCACCGCCTCGACGTGCCTGGTCACCGGCGCCAACCGCGGCATCGGCGACGCGGTCGCCCGCGAGCTGGCCAAGCGCCCGCGCACGCGGATCCTCGTCGGCATGCGCAACCCGGCCGGGTACACGCCGTTCGCCGCCCCGGCCGGTGGGGCAACCGAGATCACGCCTGTGAGGGTCGACCTGTCGAGCCGCGCGACGATCGAGGATTCGTGGGCCGCGCTGGCCGAGGAGCCGATCGACGTGCTCGTCAACAACGCGGGCGTCGTGACCGGCGGACTGATCGAGGAGCAGAAGCTCGACGATGTTTACGCCATGTTCCAGGTCAATCTCGTCGCCGTCGTCCACCTCTCGCGCGCCGTCGTGCCGGGCATGGTGGCGCGCGGGCGCGGCGCCGTCGTCAACAACGCGTCGATCAGCGGCTATGCGGCATTCCCCGCCGCGAGCACGTACTCGGCGGCCAAGACGGGGGTCGTCGCATTCAGCGAATCGCTGCGCCGCGAGCTGCGAGGGACCGGGGTTCACGTGCTGCACCTTGTCACGCCGGGCGTGCGGACCGACATGCTCCAGGAGACCGAGGAGACCTACGGCCGTCACATGGATACGTCGGGCTGGCCCTCGGTCTCGGCCGAAGAATGGGCCCGGCGCACGGTCCGCGCGATCGAGTCCGACGCCGCGATGCTGCGCCCCGGCGGGCGTCTTGAGGTGGCCAGGCTCGCCTCGCGCGGGCCCAAATCGCTGCTCGACGCACTGAGCGCGCGCATGTTCACGCGCAACCCGAGCGACTGAGCGGCGAGCGGCTCGTCGCGGAACTCCGGCTTGGCCAGCAGCAGCTGCACGTCCTGGATACGGCGCTCGGCGAACCCGGCCTCGCAGTAGGCGAGGTACATCTGCCACAGACGCCGGAATCGCTCGTCGTAGCCGAGCGCCTCGAGCTGTTCGGTGTGCGACGCGATGTTCTGCCGCCACGTTGCGAGTGTCGGCACGTAATGAGCGGTGATGTCCTGAAGGTCGACCGTCCGCAGGTCGGTGCGCCGCGCGAGGTTGTCGGCGATGACCTGGTTGGACGGCAGGCAGCCGCCGGGGAAGATGTAGGTGCGGATGAACGAACGCGTCGCCTTCTCGGCGTGGAACGCGCGGTCGCCGATCGTGATCGCCTGCATCAGCATCAGCCCGTCGGGCTCGAGCAGCCTCGAGCAGGTGGAGAAGAACGTGCCGAAGTTGCGCCAGCCGACCGCCTCGACCATCTCGATCGAGACGAGCTTGTCGTAGCGGCCGCTCAGGTGGCGGTAGTCCTCCAGCAGCACCGTCACGCGATCCTCGACGCCCGCCTCGCGCACGCGGCGTAGCGCCAGGTCGCGCTGCTCGCGCGAGATCGTCGTCGTCGTCACTTGGCAGCCGTGACGCGTCGCGGCATGGACGGCGAGCGCGCCCCAGCCCGTCCCGATCTCCAGCAGACGATCGGACGGCTTCAGCGCGAGCTTGTCGCAGATCGTGTCGAGCTTGTGCAGCTGAGCTTGGCGCAGCGTCGCCGCTGGGTGCGGGTAGATCGCCGCCGAGTACATCATCGTCTCATCGAGCATCAGCCCGTAGAGGTCGTTGCCGAGGTCGTAGTGGTGGGCGATCTGCTTGCGCGAGCGCTTGAGCGTGTTTGTGCGCAGCGGCCCGACGATCGCGCGCCACGGCCCGAGGACGATGCGGAAACGCTGGCGCAGCCGATCGAAGCGATGTGCGTTGCGCGCGGCGATCCGGATCAGCGTCACGAGGTCGTCGCCGTCCCACAACCCCTCGACGTACGCGGCGCCCATCCCCCGGCCACCGCGCAGCATCGCGCGCCACGCCCGCGGCGACCGGATCGTCACGCGGGTGTGCAGCGGCGCGGCGGGGTCGACGGCGCCGACCTCGATTCGCCGGCCGTTCTCGACGACCTCGATCAGGCCGCCATGGGTGCGCCCGAGGACGCGCAGCACGATCGCGCGGGCGAGCCGGTCGATCATCGCGCCACCGCCTTCTCGCGCTCGGGATGGGCGTGGTAGGCCGCGCCCTTGAGCTTGAGCCGGACGGCCTGCCCATAGATCCGGGCGCTGACGCGCAGCGTCAGCGCCGGGTAGCGCACGAGCAGCCGCGTCAGCGCCCGGCGGTCCAGCGGGCGGCGGCGCATCGAGAGCGTCGCGTCGAAGACGAGCTGGTCGTCGCAATGGCTGGAGATGTGGGCCACGAGCTGATCCGACGGTGCGGTCAAACGCCAGTCGTAGCGGTGATCCATACCCATGAACGGCGAGACATGAAAGACCTTGTCGAAGGACTGTCCGAGCACGCTGCCCGGCGTACCCTCGGAGTCGACATCCATCACGTAGGCGTGGCGCTCGCCCCACGGCGTGTTCGTGACCTGGGCGACGACCGCGCGCAGCGTCTCGCCGTCGGACCGATAGCAGTAGTAGAAGCTGACCGGGTTGAAGCAATGGCCGAGCATCCGCACGTTGGTCAGCAGGCGGATCGGCCCGTCGGGGCGCTCCCCGATGCGCTCGTGCGCCAGGTCGCGAACTGCGGCATCGAGGGGCACCTCGGGATCGCCGAGGTAGTCGGGCCGCGCGAAGTGGGCCAGCGCGCGGCCGCGGGCGGACCACAGCGGGTGGCAGTCGAACAGCTCGGGCAGCTCGTCGAGGTCGAGGAACAACATCGCGTGGTCGTAGCGGAAGCCGTGATCGACCGGGCTGTGGCGATGATGGGAGACGAAGCCCTCGTAGACGGCGCTGTTCACGCGAGCACCTTCCCGAACTGACGCGCGACGTTCAACGCACTGACGACGCCGTCCTCGTGGAAGCCCCAGCCCCAGTAGGCGCCGCAGTAGTGGGTGCGATTGACGCCGCTGATCTCCGCGTGGCGGGCCTGGGCGGCGATCCCCTCCGGCGTAAAGACGGGGTGGGCGTAGGAGATGCGGCGCAGGATCTTCTCGGGGTCGATCCGATCGGCCTGGTTGAGCGTCACGCAGAACTCGTCGGGCGCGCTCAACGACTGCAGCGTGTTCATGTGGTAAGTCACCGTCGTCTTGCCGGTCGGCTCGTCGACCAGGTGATAGTTCCACGACGACCACACGCGCTCGCGGCGCGGCAGCAGCGCGCGGTCGGTGTGCAGCACCGCCTCGTTGGGCTCGTAGGGGATCGCCGACAGCAGCTCGTGCTCGGCCTCCGTCGGGTCGCCGAGCATCGACAGCGCCTGGTCAGAGTGCGCGGCGAGCACGACCTCGTCGAAGCGCTGCGCCCCGCCACCGGCGACGAACACGTCGACCCCGTCGCCATCGCGCTCGATCCGCGCCACCGGGCTCGAGGTGGCGATCCGGTCGGCGAACGGCGCGATCAGGGCGTCGAGGTAGCGCTGCGAGCCGCCCGCGATCGTGCGCCACTGCGGGCGGCCGGTCAGCGAGAGCATCCCGTGGTTGTCGAAGAACTCACAGAGAAAGCCGGCCGGGAACGTCCACATCTGGCCCGGGTCGGCCGACCAGACCGCCGACGCCTGGGGCACGAGCAGGCGGTCGATGAACGGCTGCGAGTAGCCGCGGTCCTCGAGGAAGTGCCCGAGCGACGTCGTCGTGTCGCCGGCCGCCAGCAGCTCGCGGGCGTCGGCGCTGAAGCGGCGGTACTCGCGGACCATGCGCAGGAACCACGGGCGCGTGAGGTTGGAGCGCTGACCGAACAGGCCGCGGGGCGTGCCGGCGTACTCGAAGTCGTGGCCGGTCGCGGCGACCGAGAAACTCATCTCGCTCGGCTGCCAGGCGACGTCGAGCTGCTGCAGGAGCTTGGTGAAGTTCGGGTAGTTGCGGTCGTTGAACACGATGAAGCCGGTGTCGACGTCCCATGCGCCGTCGTCGGTCTGCACCGCGATCGTGTTCGTGTGCCCGCCGACCCGCTCGCCGGCCTCGAAGACCGTGATCTCGTGCTCGGGGTGCAGCAGATGGGCGACAGTGAGCCCGGCGATCCCGGCACCAACGATGGCGATCCTCATGGAAGGGTGTTCGCGCATGTCGCCGGATCGGATCAATCGAGCGTCAGCACCAATGCCGCGCCCGCGCCGGCCAGAGTCCCGGCGAGCACGATCGTGGCCCAGCGGCCGGTCGCTGGAATCCCATCGCCGACCGCCACCGCGGCGACCGCGTCGGCTGCATCGGCGACCGCTGCGGCAGCGATCCACGGGGTCGGTGAGCCACCCTCGCGCAGGTTGACCAGCACACCGGCGCCGAGCACGAGGTCGCGCGCGCCGATCCCGCGCAGGAGCTCGACCGCGGCGGGCCGCTGCGCTTCGTCTCCCAGCCAGCCACGCGCGATCGGCTCGGGCGCCGCGAGCAGCCCGGCCCCGAACAGCACGCGGCCGACGGCGATGAACGCAGCTACGGCGCGCGGCATCCAGCCATCCTGCCATACGCCCAACCGAACCTCGGTCCACGCGAGCCGAAGATAGTCAAGACCGCCGAATACCGTTTTGTGACATATCTTTCTGAGTGATCGACATCGTGCTGCTAGTCGTTGCGTCCGCCTTCACCAGGTACCGAGGCGGTATCCGCTAGACGGGACGCGGTGAAACCGCGGCGATGAACGACGCGGCGACATGGTCGGCCGCGCGGGCCGCGTCGAGGTCGCCGGCAGCGATCGCGGCGAGGGCGGTCATCGCGAGGCCGCGCAGCATGTCGCGAATCCAGGCCGCGGGCAGGTCGTTGCGCAGCTCGCCGCGGCGCTGGGCGCGGCGGACGTAGGCGGTGATCGGGGCCTGCTCGTCGGCCCGCGGGCGGTCGGGCGGCGAGTCGACGAGGAAGCGGTAGCGGTCGCCCAGCTCGACGAAGCGCCGCGCCAGGCGCTCGAGCACCTCAAGCGCCGGGCCCGCATCGCTCAGTGTCTGGTGGATGATCGCGTCACCCTCGGCCGCGACCCGAGACTGGAGCTCTCCGATCAGCTTGTCGCGTGTGGCGAAGTGGCGATAGAGCGTCGTGCGCCCGACCCCCGACGCGTCGGCGACCTCGCGCATGCTCGCGGTCGGGCGCTCACAGAGCACCCGCAACGCGGCCGTGACAACCGCGTCGCGGTTGCGCTGGGCGTCGCTGCGTAGTGGTGTGGGCGGGGCGGCGATCTTCAAAACGGGGCACTGTTGTACCATTTACTCCTAGCCGATGTCCACTGCACGCAGACCCGATCGCCAGCACTACAACCTGACCTTCGCGATCCTGGCGATCGGTACGGGGAGCTTCTCGCTGCTGCAGACGTTCGTCGTGCCGGCGCTGCCCGAGATCCAGAGGGCGATGCACGCTTCGGAGGCATCGGTCGCCTGGGTGCTGACCGCATACCTGCTCAGCGCCTCGGTCAGCACGCCAATTGCCGGGCGCATGGGCGACATGTACGGCAAGGAGCGCGTGCTCGTCATCGTGCTCGGCGCGCTCGCGCTCGGGACGCTGGTCTCGGCGCTCGCCACCTCGGTCGGCGTGCTCATCGCCGGACGCGTGATCCAGGGCATCGGCGGCGGCATCTTCCCCGTCGCCTTCGGGATCATCCGCGACGAGTTCCCACGCGATCGGGTGGCCGGCGGCATCGGTCTGCTGTCCTCGATCCTCGGCGTCGGCGGCGGTCTGGCGCTCGTACTCGCCGGGCCGATCGTCGATCACCTCTCCTACCACTGGCTGTTCTGGTTTCCGTTCATCGTGATCGTGATCGCGATGATCGCGGCGCTGCTGTTCATCCCCGAGTCGCCGATCAAGACGCCGAGCACGATCAACTGGCGCGCCGGCGCGCTGATGTCACTCGGGCTGACGACCGTGCTCGTCGGAATCAGCCAGACCACGAGCTGGGGCTGGACCTCGCCGAAGACGATCGCGGTGGTCGGGTTCGGCGCCCTGCTGCTCGTGCTGTGGGTGCGCACCGAGCTGGTCTCCCGCGTGCCACTGATCGATATGGCGATGATGCGAATTCGCGGCATCTGGACGACCAACACCGTCGCCTTCCTGCTCGGCGTCGGTATGTACTCATCGTTCATCCTGATCCCGCAGTACCTCCAGGAGCCCAAATCGACCGGCTACGGCTTCGGAGCGTCGATCACCGTCTCCGGGCTCTACCTGCTGCCCTCAACGCTCACGATGCTCGTCGCCGGCCAGCTCTCGGGGGTGCTGAACCGACGCTTCGGCTCGCGACCGCCGCTGCTCGCCGGCGCCGCCTTCGCTCTGGCCGCGTTCACGATGCTGACCTTCGCGCGCTCGGAGCCATGGGAGATCCTCGTCGCCACGACGCTGATGGGCGCCGGCATCGGGCTCGCGTTCGCCGCGATGCCGAACCTGATCGTCGACAACGTCAGCCAGGAACAGACCGGCGTCGCGACCGGGATGAACACGGTGCTGCGAACCCTCGGCGGCGCGCTTGGCGGACAGATCGCGGCGACGTTCATCGCCGAGTTCACCGGCTTCCGCGGGCTGCCGACCAACCACGCCTACACGCTGGCGTTCGGGATGTGCGCCCTGGCAATGGTCGTTGGGCTGCTTGCCGGCACCCTGATCCCGACGCGCCGCCGGGTCGCCGCGACGGCGCGCGCGGCCGAACCCGCGCGGTCTCACGTGAGCGCCTGAGCGGCCCTATCGGGCCTGCTGGCTGGGTCGGACGAGGACCTCGTTGATCGACACCCGCTCGGGCTGCGACAGCGCGTAGACGATCGCGCTGGCGATGTCCTCGGACTGCATGAACTCGATGTCGCCGAAGCGTTCGGCCGCCATCGCCTGGACCGCTTCGGTGTTGTGACCCATGAGCTCGGTCGCCACCACGCCGGGTTCGATGATCGTCACGCGGATCTTCGAACCGATCGCCTCCTGACGCAGCGCCTCGGAGAAGCCGCCGACTCCCCACTTGGTCATGTTGTAGACGCCGCTGCCGGCGTTGGCGTTCCGTCCGGCGACCGACGAGATGTTGACGATGTGCCCGCCGCCGCCCTCGCGCATCAGCGGCAGCGCGGCGTGGGTGCAGTACAGGAGACCGAGACAGTTGACGGTGATCATCGTGCGCCACTCGTCGGTGTTGGCGCCCTCGATCGACCCGAGCAACATCACGCCCGCGTTGTTTACAAGCCCCCATGGGCCGCCGAGCTCGTCGTGGGTCGTCTGCAGGAAGGCGTTCGCCGAGGCCTCGTCGCTGACGTCGGTCTCGATCGCTATCGCACGACCACCCTCGTCGGTGATGCGCTTGGCGAGCGCTTCGATGCGGTCGATACGGCGAGCGCCGAGCGAGACGGCGGCGCCGGCGCGCGCGCAGGCCAGCGCCGTCGCTTCGCCGATGCCCGACGAGGCGCCGGTGATGGCGATGGTCTTGTTGGATAGAGGCATGTGGGCGAGCCTAGCTCAGGGTCGGCGTCCGGCGTTCGGCCGGGCCCCGGGCGTCGACGCCACGGCAACCCGCAGGTGACGATCAGCCGCTGACCTGCGGCGGGTCGCGGCGCGAGGTCGCGTCGCTCGCGCCCTGAACGACCCGGTCGCCGAGCGGCGGGTCGAGATCGATGTCGAGCGCGGTCATCGCGTGGGCGAGCATCTGGTAGCTGCCGACTGCGAGGATAAGCTCGACGATCTGGCGATTCGGCAGGTGCTCGGCGAGCGCGGCGAAGGTCTCGTCGTCGGGGCGTGGCTGCTCGATCAGCTGGGCGCTGAAGGCGAGGACGGCGAGCGAGGCGGCGTCGAACGCTGGGGCGTCGAGCTGGTCAGCCCTGATCGCGTCGACCTGCTCCTGCGTCGCTCCGACCTTGAGCGCGATCGCCTCGTGCTGGATCCATTCGTACTCAGCCTCGGTACGCGCCGCGCAGAGCAGGATCCCGAACTCACGCAGGACCGGATCGAGCTCCATCTCGGCGAGGATCGCGCGCCCGAACCGCAGGTACGGCACGAACACCGAGTCGGCGTTGGCGAGCATCCGGAAGATGTTCAGCGGCGGCAGGTTGGTGAGCGCGCGTTGCACCTGCTCGGAGGACGTGCTCGGGTCGACGTACGAGATTCGGGCCATGGCCGGGAGCCTAGACACGCGCGGCTGATCTCAGTCGGCGCCACTCAAGGGGTCAGACCCCTTGAGTGGCGCCGACTGAGATTTGTTGAGCGGCGCCACCGGAAGGGGTCTGACCCCTGGGAGGAGGCGCCACCCGCGCTGGCTAGCAACCGCCGCCAGGCCGGAGCCGCGGCAGACGGACGGTGACCATCGAGGCGTTGTCGGCGTCGTCGCTCTCCCACAGACGGTTGCGCGGGTCGGCGACCATCCACAGGCCGAAGCAGCCACGCAGGCCGGTGACGTCGACGTACTGCTCGTAGTAGGTCGACGGGTAGATGTCCGACCAGCCGACCGACGTGCCGAGGTGGACGCGCTGCGCGGCATGGTTCTGGCTGCACGCACCGTGAACGGCGACGCGGGGAGAGCGCGGCCCGGGGCTCGTGCGCCGCAGGTCGCGCAGGCAGTAGATCAGCTTCTCCCCCGTGCGCCGCAGACGGTGCTCGGGGCCCAGCGACCACAGCTCGAAGCGGGCGGCATCCTCGAACTTCCAGTACCCGCCCTGGCGCGGGATCTGGTGAAACACGACGTGCCCGCCCGGGATGCGACGCAGGTAGTCCGGGCGCCGGAAGCGATGGATGACCTGGTAGGCCTGCATCTGACGGCGGTCGATCCGCCGGCCGATCACGTCCAGCGGACCGCGGCCACGAACGTCGATCGAGCTCGTCGCGTGCAGCAGCAGCCGGTGCTGACGCGTGTACTCCATCCACACCTGCGAGGGGCGCGCCATCACGATGTTCGGACACTGAAAGTGGCGCCCCGGATCGGCGCACGGGTTCGACAATGGCGCGACGCCGCCGACCAGCAGCGCGAAAGCCACCGAGGCGGCGCCGATCATCGTCGGGTGCGAACGCTAGCCGCCAGGCCCGCGCTCGAGCCGCGGACGGGTCTCGTGGGCCGGAACCCAGTTCTGGGCCGATCCGCCCCAAACCTCGAGCTGCGGATCGAGCCACGAGGTGTCGTCGAGCGTCCCGGCCTTCATGACCAACACGCCCGGCATCGCGTCGCTGTCGCTGTAGATCGGCGACCCGCACCTCGAACAGAAGTGGCGCTTGGTGTCCTGCCCGTGGTCCTCGCCGACCGTCACGAACATCGACAGGCTGTCACCCCGCACGGTGATCTGATCGGCCGGCACACCGACCACGACCGAGAACGCCGTGCCGGTCTGGCGCTGGCAGTTCTTGCAGTGACACACGGCCACGAACGCCGGGTCGGCGTCGGACGAGTACGTGACCGCGCCGCACATGCAGCGGCCGTCAAGCTTTCCCGTGCGGTTCTCGGTCAGCGCCATGCCCCTCTCCTCTCGTGGCCCCCGGGGGCTTCCAACACTATCGCCGTGAGAGCACGACGACCGGGATCTCACGATCGGTCTTCTCCTGGTAGGTGTTGTAGGCGGGCCAGACCTCGGCCATCGCCGTCCACAGGCGCTCGCGCTCCTCGCCTTCGGCGATCGACATCCGCACCGGGACCTGCTCCGGGCCGAGGTCGATCTCGGCGTCAGGGTTGGCCTGCATGTTCTTGAACCAGCCCGGATGGTCGGGCGCGCCGCCCTTGGAGGCGACGATAATCCAGCGCTCGCCGTCGGTGCGATGGATCAGCGGCGTCGTGCGCGGCTCGTGCGAACTGCGTCCCTCGGTCGTCAGCAGCAGGATGGTCGTGCCGCGCCAGTGCGTGCCGCGCTGCCCCTTGGTCTCGCGGAACACGCGTACATGCTCGGCGCCAAACAGGTTGTCGTCTTCGTTTTCAGCCATGCGGCCAGTTTACGGCGGGCGACCCGCCGCCGTTCAGACTGGTTAGGGTACCCTTATGTCTTCGGGGTACCTAAGGCCGGCCCGGCCGGAAAGCGTGGTGTGGATGTCAGCTCGTCGGCGCTGGTCAGGAGCATTCTTGTGCGCGCTCGCGGGTGTGGCGCTCATCGGATGTGGTGGCTCCTCGAAGGACCCCGCGGGGACGGCGACCAAGCCGGTGTCGATCACGGTCTACAGCGGACAGCATGAGCAGACGATGGGCAAGCTCGTCGCCGACTTCGCGCGCCGTACGGGCGTCAAGGTCAACCTGCGCTCGAACGACGAGGCGAGCCTCGCCAACCAGATCCTGCGCGAGGGGTCCGCTTCACCGGCCGACGTGTTCGTGGCCGAGAATCCTCCGGCCCTCACGGTGCTCGAACAGAAGGGCTTGCTGGCTCCCGTCAGCGCCGCGACGCTGAAGGCCGTTCCCACCCGGTTCAACGCGCCGAAGGGCGACTGGGTCGCGATCTCCGCCCGCTCGGCCGTGCTCGCCTACGACACGAAGAAGGTCCGGCCCGCCGCGCTTCCGGCCTCGCTGCTCGACCTCGCCGACCCGCAATGGAAGGGTCGCGTCGGCTTCGCGCCGACGGAAACCGACTTCCAGCCGCTGATCACGGCGGTCGCGGCGCTCAAGGGCCAGGCCGCGGCGACGGCCTGGCTGAAGGGCCTGAAGTCCAACGCGAAGATCTACGACGACAACGAGGCCCTGATCGCCGCCGTCAACCGAGGCGAGGTCGCGACGGGCCTCGTCGACCACTACTACTGGTACCGCCTGCGCGACGAGGTCGGCAGGGCGAAGACGGACTCCGCGCTGCACTACTTCGCGGGCGGTGATCCCGGCGCCCTGGTCGACGTCTCCGGGGCCGCGGCGCTGAGGTCCAGCGACCACCCGGCCGCGGCCCAGCGGTTCCTCAACTACCTCGTCAGCCGCCCGGCGCAGGACATCGTCGCGACGAGCGAGAGCTACGAGTACCCGCTGGGATCGGGCGTGACGACCAAGAAGGACCTGAAGCCGTTCTCCGAGCTGCAGCCGCCGAAGCTCAGCGTCGAGCAACTCGGCAACGGCCAGAGCGCCCTTCAGGCTCTCCAACAGGTCGGGCTGCTGTAGCGGGCGCGATGCGATGACCGTCACAGACGTGACCGTCGCCCGGCGCGGGCGCACGCGACGCACCGGGCGTGCGCCGGGTGGGCTGTTGCTCGCCGGTCTCTTCGGAGCGGCGCTGGCGATCGTGCCGATCGTCTTCGTCGCCCTCGAGGCGCGCGGGGTCAGCGCGAGCGCGGCCTGGCATCTGCTCGTCCGCCCGAGGGTCGGCGGGCTGTTGGCGAACACGCTCGGCCTGGTCGTGGCCGCGACGATCACCTGCTCGGTCGTCGGCGTGGGAGCGGCGTGGTGCACCGAACGCACCGATCTGCCGTGGCGGCGCGGATGGACGGTGCTGCTGGTGCTCCCGGTTGCGGTGCCGGAGTTCGTCTCAAGCTTTGGGTGGGTGTCGTTCTTCCCGTCGATGCAGGGCTTCTGGGCCGCACTGTTCGTGACCACGCTGGCCTACTACCCGTTCGTCTTCCTGCCCGCGGCCGCGCTGTTGCGCGCCGCTGACCCGGCGCTCGAGGAAGCGGCGCAGAGCTTCGGGCTCGGGCGCTGGCGGGTCTTCTGGCGCGTGAGCGTGCCGCAGGTGCGGCTCGCGGTGCTCGGCGGCGCCCTGATCATCGCGCTGCATCTCCTCGCCGAGTACGGCGCGTTCGCCCAGCTGCGCTTCCCGACGTTCGCGACCGAGATCTACGCGCAGTACCAGCTCGGCTTCGACGGGGCGAGCGCGGCGCTGCTCTCGCTCGTCCTCGTCGCGCTCTCGATCGTCGTGCTGGCCGGAGAGCTCGGCCTGCGAGGCCGCACCCGGTTCGCGCGCGTCGGCGGCGGCGCCGCACGGCGGGCCGTGCGGGTGCGTCTGGGCGCCGGCCGGCCGCTGGCCATCGCGCTCCTCGGCGCGTTGGTTGCGCTCGCGCTCGGACTGCCGCTGATCGCGCTGGGCTACTGGATCGCGCGCGGCAGCTCGTCGACGCTGCCGTCCGGCTCGATCATCGGCGCGGCCGGCACGACGTTTGCGCTGGCGGCGGTGGCGGCGCTCGCCGCGCTCGCGGTCGCATTGCCGATCGCGATTCTCGCGGTCCGCTACTCGGGGCCGACCAGCGCCCTGCTGGAACGCTGCAGCTACGTGGCCCGAGCGCTGCCCGGGGTGGTGATCGGCCTGGCTCTGGTGTCGTTCACCGTGCGGGCGGCGCGGCCTCTGTACCAGACGTCCACGGTGCTGATCCTGGCCTACGTGATCCTCTTCCTGCCACTCGCGCTCGCGTCGGTCCGGGCCGCGCTCGCGCAGATCCCGCCGCGCCTGGAAGAGGTGGCCCAGAGCCTCGGCGACCGTCCCGCGCGCGCCTTCCGCCGAACCACGCTGCCGCTGCTCGCACCGGGGCTGGCCGCGGCCGGAGCACTCGTGTTTCTCTCGACCGTGACCGAGCTCACCGCCACGCTGATCCTCCGTCCGACCGGGACCGAGACCCTCGCCACGCATTTCTGGACGTACGCGTCCGCGCTGTCATACGGTGCGGCCGCGCCCTACGCTGCGGTGATGGTCGGCGTCTCGGCTATCCCCACCTACCTGCTCGTGCGTCAGCTCGACGCGCGCACGTCATGAACACGGTCAGCGTCCGCGGTCTCGAGAAGTCCTACGGCGCGACGACCGTCCTCGACGGGCTCGACCTCGACGTGCCTGCCGGGCAGTTCGTCGCCGTCCTCGGCGCCTCGGGCTGCGGAAAGAGCACCCTGCTGCGCGTGCTCGCCGGCTTCGAATCGGCCGATCGGGGGCACGTGCAGATCGGCGAGACGATGGTCGACGACGGCGTGCGGCGCCTGGCCGCGAGCCGGCGGCGCGTCGGGCACCTCCCCCAGGAGGGCGCGCTGTTCCCGCACCTCGACGTGCGCGCCAACATCGCGTTCGGACTGCCGCGCAGCGAGCGTCGCGGCGGCGAGCGGGTCGCGGAACTGATCGACTCGCTCGGCCTCGCCGGCCTCGAGCACCGCCGGCCGCACGAGCTCTCAGGGGGCCAGCAGCAGCGCGTCGCGCTCGCCCGTGCGCTCGCCCCCCGCCCCGCGGTCGTCCTCCTCGACGAGCCGTTCAGCGCGCTCGATCCGGATCTCCGCGTCACGACGCGCAACGACATCCGCGCGGCGCTCCGCGAACTCGGCACGACCACGATCCTCGTCACCCACGACCAGGACGAGGCGCTCTCGCTCGCCGATCACGTCGCGCTCCTGCGCGACGGGCGGATTGCGCAGGCCGGCACGCCGCAGGAGCTCTACCGCACGCCGGTCGACGCCGACACCGCCCGCTTCCTCGGCGACGCGAACCTGCTGCCGACCGACGACGGACTGCTGCTCGTGCGCCCTGAGGACATGCGGCTCACGGCGCCCGACGACGGCGCATGGCGCACCGCGGTCGTCGAGTCAGTTGAGTACTTCGGCCATGACGCGCGCGTCCACCTGCGCTGCGAAGGCCCAGCCGGTCAGGACGCGCTGGTCGCCCGCACGCTGGGGAGCGAGAGCCCGGAGGTCGGCCAGCGAGTCTCGGTGGAGCTGCCGCCGACCGTGCATCTCATGCCCGAGCGCGCCGCGACCTGAGGATGAGAGCGCCTGCGACCTGCGGTTGAGACGCCGGGCGCAAAGTCCAGCCTCATGAGCGATTGTGGCGGCCCCGCGCGCTCGCCATGATGCTCACATGATCGAGATCGACCACGTGACCAAGCGCTACGGCGACAAGATCGCGGTCAACGACCTCACGTTCACGGTGCAGCCGGGAATCGTCACCGGCTTCCTCGGGCCCAACGGCGCGGGAAAGTCGACGCTCATGCGGATCATCCTCGGCCTCGACGCACCGACGTACGGCCAGGCGACGGTCAACGGCAAGGCGTACCGCGATTTTGGCGCGCCGCTGCACGAGGTCGGCGCGCTGCTCGAGGCGCGCGCCGTCCACACCGGGCGGTCGGCCTACAACCATCTGCTCGCGATGGCGCAGACCCACGGCATCCCCCGCCGTCGCGTCAACGAGGTCATCGATCTCGTCGGGCTCGAGGACGTGGCCCGCAAGCGCGCAGGGAACTTCTCGCTCGGAATGGGCCAGCGCCTGGGAATCGCATCTGCGCTGCTCGGCGACCCGGGGGTGGTAGTCCTCGACGAGCCATCGAATGGGCTCGATCCCGAGGGGATCCGCTGGATCCGCACTCTGCTCAAGGACCTGGCCGACCAGGGCCGGACGGTGTTCCTGTCCTCTCACCTGATGAGCGAGATGGCGATGACCGCCGAGCACGTCGTCGTGATCGGGCGGGGCCGCCTGATCGCGGACACCTCGGTCGCCGCGATCGTCGCTCAGGCGTCCGCCGGCAGCGCCGTGCGGGTGAGCACCCCGCACGTCGCCAAGCTGCGTGAAGCCCTGACGCGGCCCGGCGTCCGGATCGAGCCCGACCCCGACGGCGGGTTCAACGTGCACGGGCTCAGCCACCAGCAGATCGGCGAGATCGCGGCCCGCGACTCGATCGTCCTACACGAGCTGACGCCGCGCACGGCATCGCTCGAGGAGGCATACATGGCGCTCACCGGCGAGGCGGTCGAGTACCACGCCGGCGCGCTGAGCCCGGCCACAACCGCGGAGCTGGAGGAGGTCGCGTGAGCGCCGACGCCACGATCGCGACGCAGACCCACCGCCGCGCGGTGACGTTCCCGCGCGTCGTGCGGTCGGAGTGGACGAAGCTCATCTCGCTGCGCTCGACGCGGTACTCGCTGCTTGCCGCCGTGGCGATGATGATCCTGCTCGCGCTGGCCATCGCCCTGGCCCAGATGGGCCGCTGGAGCAGCATGAACGTCATCGAGCAGCTGCGCTACGACTCGATCGACAACGCGGTCGGTGGGTACCACCTCGCGCAGCTGGCGATCGGTGTGCTCGGGGTGATGGTCATCACTGGCGAGTACTCCACCGGGATGATCCGCTCGAGCTTGATGGCCGTGCCGCATCGCCTCCCCATGCTGTGGGCCAAGGCGGTCGTGTTCGCCGCTGTGACGTTCGTGCTGATGCTGATCTCAGCGCTCGTCGCGTTCTTTGTCGTCCAGGCGGTCGCCACGCGCCACCACGTGCAGCACTCGCTCGGCGATCCCCATGCGCTGCGCGCCGTGATCGGGGTGGCCCTGTTCCTCACCGTGCTCGGGCTCCTGTCGATCGGCCTCGGAGCGCTGATCCGCAACACCGCCGGCGCGATCGCCGTGTTCGTGTTCCTGCTGTTCGTACTCCCGGGGATCACCGCGATCCTGCCGGCGAGCATGAGCGACGCGATCTGGCCGTATCTGCCCCTCAACGCGGGCACCACGATCGCCACGAGCAGCTTCGACGATGGCCGCCATCTCGGGACGTGGGTCGGGTTCGCGCTGTTCTGCGGCTACGCCGCGCTGGCGCTGGGCGCCGGCGCGGTCAGCCTGATGCGACGCGATGCCTGAGGCGTCCGGCTACGGTGAGCAGCATGAGCGTTGCCATCGATCCGCCCGGCGAGCACATGCCGTCGCGAGTCTGGGACTTCGGCGCTCGCCATCCGTGGGCGCTGGACGCGAGCATCGTCGCGGGGCTGCTCGTCATGGCCGCGGCGGTCAACCACGGTCTCGGCGCCGCCAGCCTGGCCTTCAGCGCCGCCCTGATCCTGCCGCTGCTCTGGCGCCGGCGCCATCCACGCGCCGTGTTCGCCGCGATCGCAATCGTCGCGTTCGCACAATGGCTGGCCGATGTTCGCGCGTTCGGCGACGTTGCTCTGCTTGTCGCGCTGTACTCGCTCGCCGTCTCCGAGTCGACGACGACCACGGTCGTCGCCGCCGGGGTGCTCGAGATCGGGATCGTGCTCGCCACGCTGCGCTGGGGCGTCAGCGAACCCGTGAAGGTCTGGATCGGATTGTCCGGCCTCGCCACCGCGGCCGGGGTGCTGGGCATGAGCATGCGCAGCCGCCGCGCGCTGGTCGTTTCGCTGCACGAGCGTGCGGCGCGATTGGAGTACGAGCGCGATCAGCAGGGACGGCTCTCGGCCGCAGCGGAGCGCGCTCGGATCGCCCGCGACATGCACGACATCGTCGCCCACCATCTCTCGGTGATGATCGCCCTCGCCGACGGCGCCAGCTACCAGGTCGCCGACGCGCCCGATCGGGCGCGGACCGCGATGACGACCGCCTCGCGCACCGGGCGTCAAGCGCTGACCGAGATGCGACGCCTCCTCGGCGTGCTGCGCGACGAGACCGAGCCCGCCCTGGCGCCTCAACCGGGGATCGCGCAGATCGACGCGCTCGTCGAACGCATGCGCGCGGCCGGCATCGCGGTCGATTACCGCGTGTCCGGCGAGACGGCCGACCTCGAGCCCGGCCTGCAGCTCACGGCTCACCGCATCGTCCAGGAGGCGCTCACCAACGCGCTGAAGCACTCCGGCGACGACTCCGAGGTCTCGGTGTCGTTGTGCTGCACGGGGGACGAGGTCTTCGTCGAGGTGCGCGACACCGGGAGCGCGCTCGCCGGGACGGAGATCCAGGAGGGCGGCGGGCTGCGGGGCATGCGCGAGCGCGCCGCGGTCTACGGCGGGGTCGTCGAAGCCGGGCCGCATCCCGATGGCGGCTGGCAGATTGCCACGCGACTGGCGATCGGGCCGCCGGAGGTCGTGGTGCCGGTATGACGACGAGCATCGTCCTGGTCGACGATCAGGAGCTCCTGCGGATGGGCTTTCGCATGGTCTTCGACGCGCAGCCCGACCTCGTCGTCGCCGGGGAGGCTGCCGATGGCAAGGAGGCAATCGAGCTGGTCGAGCGCCTGGCCCCGGACGTCGTACTGATGGACGTGCGAATGCCGGGCACCGACGGCCTCGAGGCGACGCGGGCGATCGTATCCTCGGGGAGCCGGTCGCGGATCATCATCCTCACGACGTTCGATCTCGACGAGTACGCGCACGCCGCGCTGCGGGCCGGCGCGAGTGGCTTCCTGCTCAAGGACGCGCCACCCGCGGATCTGCTGTCGGCGATCCGCGCCGTGGCCAGCGGTGATGCGGTCGTTGCGCCGAGCACGACGCGACGCCTCCTGGCCACGCTCGCCCACCGGCTGCCCGCCGGCGGCGAGGCGACCGACCCCGACCCGGTTCTCGAGCTGCTGACGCCACGCGAGCGCGAGGTGATGCTCGCGGTCGCCCGCGGACTCTCGAATGCCGAGATCGCCGACGAGCTCGTGCTCTCGGAAGCCACGGTCAAGACCCATGTCGGACACATCCTGGCCAAGCTTCAACTCCGCGATCGCGTGCAGATCGTCGTGCTCGCCTATGACCGTGGACTGGTGGCACCCGGGGCGTGAGTCGCGACCTCCTGCTCTTCGGCGCGGTCTTCCTGGCCTGCGCCGTCGAAGGCGTCGAGGCGGTGACGATCGTGCTGGCTGCGGGCATCACACGGGACTGGCGTTCTGCGTGGATCGGCGTCGCGAGCGCCCTCACGCTCCTGGCGGTGATCGTTGCGCTCCTCGGCCCCGCCCTCACGAAGCTGCCGATCGGCGTCCTGCGGCTCGTCGTCGGCGGGCTCCTCCTCACGTTCGGCCTGCAGTGGTTGCGCAAGGCGATTCTCCGCGCCGGTGGTCTCAAGGCGCTGCACGACGAGGACGCGATCTACGCGCACGAGGTCGAGGAGCTGCGGGCCGCCGGCTCGTCCGGCGCGTCGATCGATCCCTACGCGTTCACCGTCAGCTTCAAGGGCGTGCTGCTCGAGGGGTTGGAGGTCGCGTTCATCGTCGTGACCTTCGGCAGCAACCAGGGCAACGTCCCGCTCGCAGTGATCGCCGCGGCCGTCGCGATCGTCGTCGTGGTCATCGCCGGCGTGCTCGCCCGCGCGCCGCTCAGCCGAGTGCCGGAGAACACGCTGAAGTTCGCCGTCGGGGTGATGCTCACGTCGTTCGGAACGTTCTGGGCAGCCGAGGGAGCGGGCGCGCACTGGCCGGCGGGCGACGCGGCGATCGCGGCACTCATCGGCCTCTATCTCGGCGCGGCGCTCGTCCTTGTGGCGCTCGTACGACGTTCGCCCCGGCCGGTCCCCGCATGAGACGAGTACGGTCATTCGGGGCGTTCCTCTACGACTTCGTCATCGGCGACGATCCGCTGATGTTCATCGTCGTCTGCCTCGGGATCGGGGCGACGGCGGCGGTGCAGGCGCTCGGCGTCGCCGCGTGGTGGCTGCTGCCGGTCGCCGTTCTCGGCGCGCTTGCCGCATCGGTGCTGCGCGCACGCCGTACGACCTGAGAGCGAACCGCCGTACGACCTGAGGATGAGAGCAGCGAGGCGAAGTCCAGCCTCGCGGCCGATGGTCAGAAGGGCACCGCGCAACGATGATGGACCGACACGATGTCGCCCCGCTTCGCCCGCCAGCTCCCGTTCCCCCAGCCGCGCGCGGCGAAGGTCCCGGAGATCATCGTCGTGTTCTGGATCCTCAAGATCCTCACGACCGGGATGGGCGAGGCGATGTCGGACTACCTCGGCCAGAAGAGCATCCCGCTCGCGGCGGTGGTCGGGCTGTTTGGCCTGGCCATCGCGCTATGGCTGCAGTTCCGTGCCCGGGAGTACCGCGCCCCGACGTACTGGTTCGCGGTGATGATGGTCGCCGTCTTCGGGACGATGGCCGCCGACGGGCTGCATCGCGGTGCGGGCGTTCCGTACGCCATCACGACGCCCTTCTTCGTGCTCGTCGTGGCCGTCGTCTTCGTCTGCTGGCATCGCGTCGAGGGCACGCTCTCGATCCACACGATCACGACACGGCGGCGCGAGACCTTCTACTGGGTCGCCGTGCTCGCCACGTTCGCGCTCGGGACGGCACTCGGCGACCTGACCGCGATCACGCTGAACCTCGGCTACTTCCAATCCGCGATCCTCTTCGGGGTGATGATCGCGATTCCGGCGCTCGCGTGGTGGCGCGGCGCGATCAACCCGGTCCTCGCCTTCTGGGCCGCCTACGTCGTGACCCGGCCGCTGGGCGCCTCGATCGCCGACTGGTTCGCGAAGTCGCCGGCCAAGAGCGGCCTCGGCCTCGGCGACGGGGTGATCAGCGTCGTGATGTTCGTGATCTTCGTGGGCCTCGTCGCGTACGTCGCGGCCACCAAGCCCGACATCCAGGCCCCGCGACGCTCAGCGCATGGCGGGCTCCGGCTGCCACTGATCGATGGCGGGAATGCGCAGCTCGAAGCACGCGCCCCCTCCGACGTCTGAGGGGCCGAGAACGACATCGCCCGCGCAGGCGCGGGCGAGGCGCCGGGACAGCGCGAGCCCGAGCCCGGCACTCGCACGATCGCTCATGCCCGGCTCGAAGATCCGATCGCGCCGGTCGGGGTCCACGCCCGCACCGTCGTCGCGAACTTCGAAGACGACCTGCTCACCCCGTCGCGCGAGGCTGACATCGACGCGGTGCGTGGCGTGGTGGATCGCATTCTCGAGCAGCGGATTGAGCGCCTGGGCGACCATGTCGCGTTCGGCTCCGACCAGCGGAGCGCGCTGCGGAACCGACAGCTCGAGCTCGATGCCGCGCTCGGCGGCCTGGTCGGCGACGCCATCGACGGCGTTGCGCAGCGCGTCGGCGGAGTCGCTGGAGCCGGGCGAATGCTCGGCGTCGCTGCGCGCCGCGCTGAGCAGCGTGCTGATGACCGCCGCCATGCGATCGGTGCTGCGCAGAACCTGGCGCAGAGCGTCGCGCGTCTCTTCAGGCGTCGCACCATCGCGCAGCGCAAGCTCGGCCTCGGCTCGCAGCCCGCTCAACGGCGTGTTGAGCTCGTGGGCGACCTCGGCCGAGAAACGCTGCTCGTGGCGCATGCTCGCGCCGATCCGTGCCAGCAGCGCGTCGAGGGTCGCCGACAGCGCGGTCAGCTCATCGCGTGGCGGGCCGAGCGCGAAGCGCTGGTCGAGATCGTGATCGCTCCATTCGGCGGCCTTGGCGGTCATGTCGGCGACCGGCCGCAGGCCGATCCCGACGGCGCGCCGCGCCACGAGTGCGCCGGCGATCAGGACGAACAGGTCGAGAACGAGCATGCCGGCCAGCGAGATGCGAAGCGTGTGGCGGTATGGCACGGTCGAGAGCCCGACGACGATGGCTCCGGCTCGGCGCTGATCGGGGCCGAGCACCGGCACCGCCAGCAGCTTGGTCTGGCCGACCGTCCGCGTGCGCGCTCCGGCGCTGTGCGCGAGCTGGTCGGCGGCGGCCTGCGCGTCCGCCGAGGAGGCCTGTGGCCGCTCGACCGTTCCGCTCGCATCGAACACCCACGTGTCGCGGTCGAGCAGTGCGTCGTTGAGCGTCTCGCGGACGCCGACGCGACCGTCCTTGACCTGCAACGTCGTGAGGACGGCGCTCGCGCGGGTGCGCAGGACCGACGAGGCGTCGCGATCGAGGCGCTGGGCCAACAGCAGCGTGACCGCGAGCGTCAGCACCGCAAGGCCGCCGGCCAGCGTCAGCGCCGCGGCGATCGTCACGCGATCGCGGATCCGCAGCCGGCTCACCGCAACATGTACCCGACCCCGCGCGCCGTCGAGATCTCCACCTCGCCGCCGACCTCGCGCAGCTTGCGTCGCAGGCGCCCGATATACGCGTCGAGCGTGTTGTCGTGCACGATCGCGCCGTCCGGCCAGCCCGTCGCCACGAGCTCATGGCGGCGCACGACCTGGCCCTGGCGCCCGACGAGCACGGCGAACAGGCGGAACTCGGTCGGCGTGAGTGCGCGTGATCGGTCGCCGATCCGGATGGCGTGGGAGGCCGGGTCGAGGTGCACGCCGGCCGTGGCTCGACCGTCGACGCGACGCTCGGTGCGGCGCAGCAGCGCGCGCACGCGGACCATCAGCTCGGCGAGCGCGAACGGCTTGGTCAGGTAGTCGTCGCCGCCGGCGTGGAAGCCCGAGAGGCGGTCGGTCAGCGCACCGCGCGCGGTGAGAAACAGGACCGGGGCCAGGACACCGTGCGCCCGTAGCGCCTGACAGACGTCGCGCCCGTCGGCGTCCGGCAGACCGATGTCGAGGATCATCAGATCGGGCGGGGTCGCCGAGAACGCCTCGACCGCCTGGTGGCCGGTGGCGGTCGCGTTGACGATGAGATTCTCAGCCCGCAGCGCCCGGCTGAGGACGGAGCGCAGGTCCGCGTCATCCTCGCAGAGGCCGATCGTCACCGATTCCATGGCATTCATGATGTCGCGTTCAGGAATCGTCATGCGCGGGGTCCTGTCGCTCGACCCGGACCGAGCCGTCGGGCTTGAAGGCGATCGCGACAAGCAGGTGGTACGGCTCGTCGGCAGTCGGCGGTGCACTGACCTCGAGCACCCGCGCGTCGGACCGGTGCTGCCAGAGCAGCAGGGCGTCGGGCCGGCGGGCGCGGATGCGCGCGAGCGCACGCCACTGGCTTGCGGTGAGATCGTGCTTGCCGGGGACGTCGCCACGCGGTTCGATGGGCCAATGGGCCGCCATGCTCAGCGCTTGCGGTCGTCCGCGGAGACGGTGATCACCGCCAACGCTACGCATGCGCAGATACCGGCCACGAGGGCGGAGTTCGTGATCCCGCCGGCCACCAGACCGATCATCAGCGCGGTAGCCGTCGGCATGAAGCCTGCGTTGGGATGCATCGCGCCCGCCAATGTGCCACCGACAACCTGACGACTTCCTGACCGTCGCCCGCCGACGCGTCACAGTCAGGCACGGTTCAGGCGCACGTTGGTAGACCGCGCCGGTGACCTTCGCCGCCGCCTGGCCATCCGCACTGCGTCTGAAGGCCCTACGCCCCCGGCCGTCGTTGCTCCTGGCCGGCGCGCTCGGCGGGGCGTGGGCGGTCGCCCAGCCCCGCACCGCCGATCTCGCCGCACAGGTCTATCGCGCCGATCTGTTCGTGCGCAGCGGCTTCTCGGTCTGGGACAACGGATGGTTCGCCGGCCATCAGCTGCTTGGCTACAGCCTCGTCTCGCCCGCGCTCGGCTCGGTCTTTGGGCTCCGCGCTGTCGGCCTCGCCTCGGTCGCCGTTTCGGTGCTCTGCGTCGAGAGCCTCGTGACGCGGTTGCGACCGGGCACCGGGCCGCTCCCGGCCGCGTGGTTCGCCGCCGCGGCCGTCGGCGACCTGTTCATCGGACGCCTGACCTTTGCCCTCGGTACGGCGGTTGCGCTCGTTGCGCTGGTTGCGCTCACGCGCGGCCGGACGGTCGCGGGATCGCTGCTCTGCGCGCTGTGCGCCGTCACGAGCCCAGTCGTCGCACTGTTCCTCGGCTTGATCCTCGCCGCCGCGTGGGGATGCCTTCCGCGGCGCAAGCTGGCCGTGGCCGGAACCGCGCTCGCGACCACGGTCATCGTGAATGCGCTCTGGTTCGCCGACGGCGGCGTTCAGCCCGACGACCTCACCACCGCGCTGGCCGGCACCGCGATGACCGTCGCGGTCTGGCTCCTGCTCGATCCGAGCGAGCGCTTCCTGCGCCGCGCGGTGGGTCTCTACGCCATCGCCTCGGTCGCGGCGTTTGCGGTGCCGACGCCGATGGGCAGCAACGTTGCGCGGCTCGGGGTCCTCGCGCTCGGACCGGTGCTGCTGTGCGCTCGCCGCCGTCCCGGCGCCGGCGCGGTCCTCGCGTGCTCGTGTGCGCTGGCGATCTCGCTGTTGTGGGGCCCGGTTGCCGAGACGATCAAGGCGAGCCAGAGCGACGCCGCCGACGCCGCGTACTTCGCCCCCCTGATCGGCGAGCTGCGCGCTCTGCACATCGGTGATCACCGCGTCGAGATCGTCCCGACGTCGACGCGTTGGGAGTCGGTCTACGTCGCCTTGGACTTCCCGATCGCGCGCGGCTGGGAGACCCAGCTCGACCGTCGCTACAACGCGCTGTTCTACGACCAGGCGATTGCCCCGTCAGCGTACCGACGCTGGCTCGACCGGACGAGCGTCGCTTACGTCGCGCTCTCCGACAGCACGCCCCAGCGCTGGGGCGCGGCGGAGGCGGCCTTGCTCAGGACGCCGCCGACCTACCTCAAGCCCGTCTGGCACAGCCGGCACTGGCGGGTGTTCGCCGTCTCCAAACCGCAGCCGATCGTCCACGGCGCCGGCCTCGTCGACCTCGACCCCTCGGGTATGAGCGTCCGATTTGCCAGACCCGGCACCGCGACCCTCGCCGTCCACTACACCTCCTACTGGCGCGCGACCGCCGGCGCGTGTGTGCGCTCCGGGCCGGCTGGCACCACGCGGATCACGGCCTACGCGCCGGGTGTCGTCGCCGTGACGGCGCCGTGGCGCCCGTCCGCCGTGGTCGCCGACCGTGATGCGTGTCCGCCCGTCACCGCGCAGACGAGCAACGGCTAACGCAGGATCCCCGTGTGCCCGATCGAGTAGCGGCCGGGCTGCGGCCAGACACAGGCGCCGTGCGGTCCGCTGCCGACCGCGATCCGGTGCAGAAGCCTGCCGGTGCGCGTGGAGATCGCGTACAGCACGCCGTTGTAGCGGCCGGTGAGCCACAGGACCTTGCCGTCGGCGGAGACGCCACCCATGTCGGGAGATCCGCCTCGCGGGATACGCCATTTCGCGATCGGTGCTCGCGTCTTGAATGACAGGACCGAGATGCTCCCTTCGCCGCGATTGGAGACGTAGAGGACCTTGGCGTCGCGGCTCGGGTAGAGCCCGTGAGCGCCGCTGCCGGTGCGCACGAAACCCTCCTTCGCCATCGTCGTGGCGTCGATCAGCCAGACACCGTTGGAGGCCATGTCGGCGACGTAGAACGTACGCCCGTCGGGGGCCAGTTTCACGTCCTGGGGCATCGCGCCGGCGCGCAGCGCGATCGTCTTGACCACCGTTTCGCGACGGAGGTCGACGACGATCATGCGACCCGCGAACTCACACGAGACGAGCGCAAGGTGTCCGTTCGCGGTGAAGTCCATGTGATCGACGCCATCGCACGTCGGAACCGGGAGGCTGTGACGCAGGCGCATGGAATGCGGGCTGCGGAAGTCGAGGCGCCGGCGCGCCTCCGACACCACGATCGCGCGGCGACCGTCGGCGGTGAAGTAGAGGTTGTAGGGATCGCGGACGACCACGGGTCGTCCGGGCCGCCCGGTCCGCGGGTTGATCGGCGTGAGGCGGTTTCCCTTGTCGCTGCTCACCCACAGCGTCTTGAGATCCCACGACGGCGTGACGTGCTGCGGCTCGGTCGCGACCGCGAAGTGGCGGACGATCCGGCCGGTCGCCTGGGAGACCTCGTCGACCGTGTTGGACTGCGAATTCGGGACGTAGATCAGCGGGCGATCGTGGGCGACGGCGCGGGAGAGGTGGCTGGCCCGGTCCGCCGCGTACACGTTGGGAACCACAACCGTGCGATGCGGCGAGCCGACTGTTTTCGGTGAAGTCCTCACGGTCGGCGTCGTCGTACGGGCGGCGTGGCGGGTCGCTCCACAGCCGGCGAGGGCAACGCCCGCGATGACCACTGCGAGGCGAACCGGTGAGCGGCTCATCGGGTCCGCAGCGTCCAGCGCTCGGCGAGGACCCGGCCGTCGGCCTGGCGCCCACCGACCACGACAATGTGGTTGCCGACCGCGGCCGCGGAGAGATCGGACAGCGCGACCGGCAGCCGCCCGGCGCGGGAGAGCTTGCCGGTGACGGTGTCGAACGCCCAGATGCCCGCACGTTGGCCGGTGAGCGAGTCGTCACGCCCGCCAAGGATGTAGAAGGTCGTGCCGAGCGCGGCGCCCGCGGCGTGGGCCAACGGCGCGGGGAGCCGGGCGACGACACGAACGCTGTGCGTTGCCGGATCGACCGAGAGGATCTCGCGGCGCGCAGTCGTTCCGTCGGTGCCACCGGCGACGTAGATCCGGGAGCCGATGGCCGCCGCCGCGACGTAGCGGACCGGATGCGGGAGCGTGGCGACCTGATGGACGGTTCCAGCGCCCGGACGGAAGGCGAGCACGGAGCGCAGCGGCGCGACCGTCGTGTAGCCGCCGATCACGTACGCCGTTGAACCGAGCGTGACGGCGGTCGTGTCGGACATCGCCGCCGGCAGATGACCGGCAGCCCGCACCCCCGTCGACGAGATGGCGGTGATCGTGTCGATCGGCCCCGCGGCGGTTCCGCCACCAAAGGCGTACGTGGTGTGACCGACGGCCGTCACCCCGATGTCGTGCGTCGGTTGGGGGAGCGCGGCGATGTCGTGCGCGGCCCCCGGTGAGACGTGAACGACGTTCGCCACCGAGCTGTCAGCGGCGTCGAGACCGCCGACGGCCAGGACGTTGGCGCCGATCGCCGCGACACCGGGAAGCTGAACCGGGGCGGGCAGTGTCGCCGTCCCCGCGAGATGCAGGGCTTGAGAGCGCGACACGGCGGGCCTGGACTTCGCAGGCGACCTGGCACTCGGCTGCCTCGACGACGCGGAGGTCGCCGATGTCGTCGGCGAGATCGGCGCCGCACCGCCACAGCCGGCAAGCGCACACGTCACGCAGATCACGGATGCGAGCCGGCTAATGCGTCGCGCTGATCGTGGTGAGCGGCAGGCCCAGGCCGGCTACGCGATGTTCCAGATCGACGTGGAGCCAGTGCGAGACGTGGGTGGGAATCGTCTCGAGGATGACCTCGTCGAAGTTCCCGCTCTTGACGTCCTGCTCGATGTCGTCGTAGGCGTTGGGGCTGTGGGCGACACGGCCCTCCACCTCGCAGCCGGCCGCCTCGGAGAGCATCGGCAGCGCCAACGCCAGTACCTGCTCGCCGGCGCTCGTGTTCTGGCTGATGCGATCGAAGAGCACATGGTCAGGATTCGGGATGAGAAGGAAGAATTCGGCCGGTCCACTGTCGGCACGCGCGCGGACGGCCCCGATCAGCGCCGGGGTCACCGTCGTCTTGTTGGCGACGATCAGGACCCGGGCGGTGGATGACTCCATGAGATTGGCCCTCGCTCTCTACGCCGGACTGGCGTCGTGGTGGATCTCGTCGGCGATCGGTGTCTCGATGATGTCGACCTTCGTGATCGACAGGAAGGTCACGAGGCCGATGATCACCGCGAGGAAGATGCCGCTGACCAGGTTGGTGCTCAGACCGAGCCCGCCGTCGTGGGTCGGCGCGGTGAGCAGATCACCGGTCGACGCACCGAGCGGCCGGGTGAGGATGTAGGCGATCCAGAACGCGAGGACCGCGTTCAGCCTGAACACGAAGTGCGCGAAGGTGACGGCCGCGATGGCGCCGACGAACAGCAGCAGCGTGACGAAATACCCGAGGTTCGCCTTCTCGGAGATCAGGTCGCCGGCCGCGGTGCCGAGTGCGAAGGTGAAGAGGATCGTCAGCCAGTACCAGGCTTCACGCTTGCTCGTGACGATTGTGTGAATCGACAGCGTGCGCTCGCTGGCGAACCAGCCGACGAATGTCAGCGCCAGGCAGACGCTGAAGACGATCGTGGTCGTGGTCAGCGCCACGTTGTAGTTGTCGGTGAGGTTGTCGGTGATCAGCGTGCCCATGACGCTGATGACGACGACGACGAACCAGTAGACCCCCGGCACGTAGCGGCGCGTGCGGAACTGGAAGAACAGCGCCACGATGAGCAGCGCCGCGAAGACGTAGGACGTGTTCTTCAGACCGAGCCCGACGTTCGTGTTCAGGTAGTCGGCAACCGTCTCACCGACCGTCGTCGCCATGATCTTGATCACCCAGAAGTAGATCGTGACTTCGGGGACCTTGTTGAGCATCTGCCGGCCGAAGGAGATCCCGGTGGGTCGCGGCGGTGAGGTCGTGCTGGTGGTCATGGCCGCCAAGATGGCAGCGCGAACCTGAAGCCCGCCTGAACGCTGAACGACTGAGAAGATCCCGTACTCCCCCCCACGGACCAGCAAGGTGACGCTCATGGCTCGACGCGCGGTTGTGGCAACCATCCTCCTGATCGCCCTCGCGGCTGCGGCCACCGCCGAGGCCGCAGTCTTCGGCAAGACCCAGACCCTCACCGGCCTGACACCGGCCGAGAAGATGGCGATCCGCCCCTACAAGGTCGCCCGGTTCAACGCGAGCCTCCCGGCTCCGACGGGGAAGCTCTGGGTCGGCGTCTGGCTTCAGATGAAGAACGTCGGCAAGAAGGGGTATTCGGACTCACCGCTCACCGGCGCGTGGCTGGTGACGAAGAGCAAGAAGAAGATCACGGGCTCGATCTCGATCGGCGGGGCATGCAAGAACCCGAGCACCCTCAAGATCGCCGTCGGCAAGAGCGTGAACACCTGTATCGCCTTTGAGGTGCCCAAGAGCGCCAAGCTGTCGACGTTCGGCTTCGCCCTCGATGCGGGCTTCGCCAACCAGAAGGGCACGTGGACCCACGTGCCGGCGTTCTAGCGTGCCGGCGTTGGTTGGGAAGTGGAACGTCACACCAGGTCGATCAGCTGGGCCACCGAGTCGATGACGAGCGTCGGTATGACGCCGCTCGAGCGAAGCGTCTGCTCGCGGAACTTGCCCGTGCGAACAAGGACGCCGTCGAGGCCTGCGTCGAGCGCGCCGCCGACATCGGCCTCGATGTCGTCGCCGATCATCGCGGCCGCATCGGCGCGGGCTCCGAGCTCCTCGAGCGCGGCGGCAAAGAACGCCGGAGACGGCTTGCCGACGACGGTCGCGTCGCGGCCCGTGGCGTATTCCAACGCCACGACAAACGGGCCGGCATCGAGGACAAGGCCATCCGCGCGCTGCCACACGCGGTTGCGCTGCAGCGCGACCAACTCCGCGCCGCCCTGCAGTTGACCGAAGATCGCGTTGAGCCGCTCGTAGCTGAATTCCTCACCGAGATCGCCCAGCACGACCGCGTCGACGTCGTCGCCCTGCGCGTCCCCGAGCTCGTCGAGGTCCTCGCGCAGCGCCTCGGCCACGTGCAGCGCGACCCGCGTGTACCCGTGCCAGCGGCAATGCCGGACGGCCAGCGCGGCGGGCGTGAGAACGTCCGCCGCCGTGATCGCGAAGCCGAGGCCGACGAGTCGCTCGGCGACCCGTCGGCGTGACCGCGACGTCGTATTGGTCACCAGCCGAAACGGCACGTTGCGCTCACGCAGCGCCTGCACCGCCTCGTGTGCACCGTCGATCGGATCGGACCCGACGTGCAGGACGCCGTCGATGTCGATCAGCAGTGCTTCCCAGTGAGCGCCGGCCATACGCGTTACTTCGCCGATGCCGTGAGCAGCCGGTCAAGCGCTGCGAACCGGGCGTCGGCCGTCGATCTCGCCGTCGTCTCCCACGCCACCTCGAGGTGATCTCCGTAGCGCTTGTAGGCGATGAAGAACGGCCGGCCCGACTGGCTGCGGTCCTCCCAGCGAATCCCGGCGCCGTCAGGCGCGTCCGCGGTCTGGTCCTCGATATGAAACGACGACGCCTTGTCGGCGACGTAGAGCGAGAAGCCGCCGAACGGACCGGTGCGACCGCCGTCGAGGACGAGCACGGGGCCCTCCCCGAGGGTCCCGCTGATCTCGTGCAGCGTGACGCCATGGGCGGCGAGATCCGCGCTCACCTGCTTCGCGAGGTCCTTGCGATCGAAGCTCGACCCGCACCCGGCGAGGATCAGCACAGCGGCGCCCGTCAAGGCCACGTCACGAATTCGCATGACGCGCATGCTCGCGGCTGCCGGCCGCGCGCGCAATCGTGAGTTTCGCAACCAACGCTCTTCGTAGAGCGCGTGCTGCGCTGCAACGTCGCGCGCGGCGACGGATGCCGCGGCAGCCGCTCCACTCCGGCCCAGGCGACGAGTTCGACCCCCGGCCCCGCGGCGACTAGGATCAGAACCTCGATGAGCGACCTCAACGCAACCGTCATCGAGGAGTTCCGAGCAAACGAGGGCCGGGTCGGCGGGAACTTCGAGGGAGCGCCGCTGCTGATCCTGCACAGCCGCGGCGCGCGCAGCGGCGAGCCGCACGTGCACCCGATGATGTACCTGCGCGACGGCGAGTTCTACGCCGAGCAGGCGCAGCTCTACCCCACGTTCGCCGACTACGCACGCAAGACCAGCCGCGTCATCCCGATCATGGCGCTCACCCCGGCCGCCTGAGACTCATGCAGCTCGGCATCCATTTCGCCAACTTCACGCTCCCCGGGGGGCCCGAGAAGATCCGGCCGGCGCTGGCCGCGACGGCCAGGGCGGCCGAGGACGGTGGCTGCTCGACCTTCACGGTGATGGACCACTGGTTCCAGATGGAACAGATGGCGACCGCGCAGGATCCGATGCTCGAGGGCTATACGTCGCTGGGCTTTCTCGCCGGTCAGACGCATCGGATGACCCTCAGCCTGCTCGTCACCGGCGTGACCTATCGACATCCGGGACTCTTGGCCAAGACGGTCACGACACTCGACGTGCTCAGCGAGGGACGCGCGATGCTCGGGATCGGCGCGGCGTGGTACGACCGCGAGCATCTCGGGCTCGGCGTGCCATTTCCGCCGCTGCGCGAACGGTTCGAGCGACTGGAGGAGACGCTTCAGATCTGCGGCCAGATGTGGAGCGACGACGACGGCCCGTTCGATGGCGTGCACTACCAGCTGGCTGAGACCATCTGTCGACCCGCCCCGGTCCAGCAGCCGCGACCCCCGATCCTCATCGGTGGCAGCGGAGAGCGCAAGACGCTGAAGCTGGTCGCGCGTTACGCCGACGCGTGCAACCTGTTCGCGATGGCTGGCCCGGCCGTGGTCAGGCACAAGCTCGACGTGCTCGACCGCCACTGCGAGACGGAGGGACGCGATCCGGCCGCGATCCGCAGGACGATCATCGGTGGCGGCAATCCGCTCGAGGACGTCGACGCTTTTCTGGCCTCGATGCAGGAGTACGCCGCAATGGGCATCGAGCTCGTCATGTTCACGCCGATGGGCCCAGACCCCGCCGGCGTCGTTACGGAACTCGGCGAGAAGGTCGTCCCGAGACTCGCTCAGATCGGGCCGTGAGCCGACGAGACGTGCCTACGCCCCAGGACCTTCGGGGACCACGCCGAGCTGCTGCATCATCGCCATGACGTCGACGACTCCCCAGTGCTCGGCCACGAGGCCGTCGTCGTCGAAGCGCATGATGTCGATCAGCTGCACCTCGACGCTCTTGCCGGTGGCGGGCATGCCCATGAAGTCGCCCTTGTTCGTCCCGGTCGCCCGAGCCCGCGCGACGGCCTTGTCGCCACTGGGCAGAATGTCGTCGATCTCAAAGCGCAGATCAGGGAACGCTGCGCGGTACATCCGAAAGAACTCCAGGACGCCGTCCTTGGTCGGCGCAAGGCCGGGCGTCTCCTCGTGCTCGACGAACTCGTCGGCAACCAGGGCGCCGAACCCTTCGATGTCCCCGGCGTTCAGCCGGTCGTAGCAGCTTCGCATGGTGGCCGCGTGATCCATCGTCGTCCCTTCGATTGCGTCAGCCGACAGTACCCCGGTCAACGCCCGCGACGCAACTCGGTCCTGAGCGACGGGTCGCGACCAGGCTGGCGGCGATCGTGATCGCGAGCACGAGGACGATCACGGCAAGGGAGACGCCGGTGGAGATCTCGGGGACGCCGCCGGCATGCAGGTAGGCGAAATGGCTGCCGATCACCGACCGCTACGACGGCGACCGGATCACGCTCACTCCGCCGAGAATCACCGCGATCTCGCCCGGTGCGATCAGGCCGATCCCGGCGCCGGTCTCGAGGAACGCGAGCGCGCCGACCACCGCGTACGTATACGGGCCGAGTGCGCTGGTCACGTCGCGGAGCACGGTTTCAGGGCTGGGAACCCCGATCTGCCGACCGGCGAAGATGGCCGTGGCCCCCATGACGCCGGCCAGGATCAGCGTGCGCCGCTTCACGCGTGCCCGTAGCTCAGAGCCACGTGTGGTCGCCGCGCGCGCGTGACCGTCGGCGCGAGGACGCTGAGCATCGCCGATCGCTCCCTCGCGAACTCCTGCTCGGAGACTCCGAGCCGTGCCGCGATGTGCGGCCCCGAGATGCCGTGAATGAGCATCCCGAAGATGAGCTGCTGGCGCGCGTCGAGCCGCGCACTCATCGCGCGGGCCACCGATGCGGAGATCGACGGGACGTACCGATGACCGGACGCGACCCGGCGGATCGCCGTGCAGAGCTCGTGGCCGATCGCGGACTTGCCGAGTACGCCATCGGCGCCGGCGACGATCGCGGCGACGGCGAGCGCGTGGTCGGCGAACGCGGAGTAGATCAACACGCTCGGCGGCAGTTCGAGTCGTCGCAGCCGGTTGGTGACCCAGAGCCCGTCGCGGTCTCCGAGGTGGTAGTCGACAACGGCGACGTCGACCCGCGGTTGGCCGGCCGAGACGGCCTCGGTGGCGCTGGTCGCCTCGGCGACCACTCGCATGTCCGGTTGGTCGTCGAGGAAGCGACGGATCCCGAGGCGAACGGCCGGGTGGTCCTCCGCGATCAACAGGTCGATGGCGCTCATGTCGACAGGATCGAGACGAACGGGGCTCGCGAGAATGGGGTCGCGCCCCCATCTGCATGGTTGTCGCGCTCCGCGAGGATCGCTGTGTGCTCGAACTCTCGCTGCTCATGATCTCGCTGGGGTTGGCCGACTCGGTCCTCGCGGCCGCGCCTGGCGGGGTTCACGGCCGGCGTGTTCGGCGTCTACGCCCTCGGCGGAGCAGCATTGCTGCTCGGGTCCCGGCAGCTCCTGGAGCCCGTGATCGCGAGTTCGGACAGCAGGGCGTTCCATGCGGCGTCGATCGCCGTCGGCGCAGTCCTGCTGGCCGTCGCGCTGCTGCTGTTTCGCCGCCGCCAAGCCCACGCCGGCGTTGGGATGCGAGCCGAACTGCTGAACCCGCGTTCGGCCTTCGCCCTCGGCGCGGTCGTTACGGCGATCGACCTTCCGACCGCGTTCCCGTACTTCGCTGCGATCACTGCGATCACAGGCTCGGGCGAGGCAACCGGCACCCAGTTCGGGCTGCTGCTGACGTTCAACCTGATCTACGTCCTGCCGCTGGCCGCGATCCTGGTTGCCACGATGGCCGGCGGTCGCCGTTCACCCGTCCTCCGGCGGGCTCGCAACGTGGTCGACGCGTCTGCGCCGACGCTCCTCGCGGCGCCGGCGGCGGCGAGCGGCGTGCTCCTGCTGCTGCGCGGCTCGGGCGGGCTGCTCAGCTAAGCAACTGGTCTAGGCCTCGACGAGGCCACGCCGGATCGCGTAGCGGGTCAGCTCCACGCGGTCGTGCATTCCCAGCTTCTCGAGGATGTTGGTGCGGTGACGGTCGACGGTCTTCTCGCTGATCACCAGCGCGTCGGCGATCTGCTTGGTGCTGTAGCTCTCGGCGATCAGCTTGACGACCTCCTGCTCGCGGGCGGTCAGTGGATCCTCACGGATCGGCTCCTGATCGCGAGCTTGGCGCACGTAGTCGCGGATCAACGACGTCATCGCGGCGGGGTAGACAAAGGCCTCGCCGCGCATCGCTGCGCGGCACGCCTCGACGAGATCGCGGTCGGCGACCGTCTTGAGCACGTACCCCGACGCTCCGGCCTTCAGTGCCTCATAGAGGTAGCGCTCGTTTTCGTGCATCGACAGGATCAGCATCCGCAGCTGTGGCCGACGGCGGTGCAGCTCGGCGACCGCCTGGAGCCCGGTCATGCGCGGCATCGAGATGTCGACGATCGCAAGGTCGACCTCGGGCCCCATCCCGAGCTTGACCGCTTCGGCGCCGTCGCCGGCTTCGGCTACGACGTGCAGGTCGGGCTCGGCGTCCAGCATCAGCCGCAGTCCGCGCCGGACCAGTGCGTGGTCGTCGGCGAGCAGGATCCCGGTCGTGAGCGGCGTCACGAGCGCGCCGTGCTCTGCGCGACGCTGATCGAGAGCATGACCTCGCAGCCACGCCCGTTCGGCGGCGTCCCGACTGCGAGTCGAGCGCCGATCAGCGCGGCGCGCTCGCGCATGCCGCGAATCCCGGCGCCCGGCTGATCGCCCTCTGGGAGGCCGCGTCCCTCGTCGCTGACCGTCAGGACGAGTTGCCCCGGCCGCCCACGCACCGACAGCTCGGCACGATCGCTTCCCGAGTGACGTGCGACGTTCGTCAACGCCTCCTGTGCCACGCGGTAGACAACGAGCTCGGTCTCCGGATTGAGCTCGGGCAGCTCGTCGTCGATGTGCTCGGTAACCGTCAGCCCGGATCCCTCTCCGAAGCGCTCGCACAGGATCGCCAGCGCGCTGATCAGACCGAGGTCGTCGAGTGCCTCGGGGCGCAGCTCGAGCGCGATTCGGCGCACGTCCTCGAGGCTCGAGCGGACGGCTTCCTGAACCGCGGTGAGTTCGTCGCGCGTGGGGGGCTCGAGCTGGCGCTGGACTCGCGCCAGGCCGAGCAGGACCGCCGTCAACTCCTGTCCGACCTGATCGTGCAACTCCTGTGCGATGCGCAAGCGCTCGGCCTCCTGGCCCGCCAGGACCCGGCCCGTCGCCTCCCGGCGCTCGGCCTCGAGCCGGTCGAGCATTTCGTTGAACGCCAGCGCGAGCTCACCCGCTTCCGAGGTCGGCACCGCGCCGGGCATCCGTTCTCCCGGCCGCTCGAGGTCGACGTGTCGCGCCAGTGCGGCCAACCCCTCCAGCGGCCGTACGACCCGCCTCAGGAGGATCAGGTTGGCCACCGCCACCAAGGCGAGCGCGGCGACCAGCACGACCGCCTCCTCGACTGCGAACGACGAGAACGTGCGTGGCGCGAGCACCAGGATCGTCACCACGACGGCCGCGACCAGCAGCAGCGCGTTGATGCCGGTGACGCGATAGAACAGCGGGAGGTACCGCCGGCGCGCGGATCGCGGTGATTCGGTCATCCGGCCGTGGCGCCCATTCGCTCGAACGTTCGCAGCATCCGCCACAGCCGTAACTCCAGCTCGCCGTGGGAGAGGTTGAGCGTCTCACCGATGTCCTGGGTCGAGATACCGGCAAGCAACATCCCGAAGACCGCCTGCTCGTCGGAGTCCAACCGTCGTCGCATCCCGCTCGCCAACGCCGGCGGCACGACCGGCAGGCACGTCGCGCCGCGCGCAACCTCGCGGACGCGGTCACACAGGTCCGAGCCAAGGGCGGCCTTGCTGACCAGGCCGTTGGCCTCGGCCACGACGCACGCCGCAGCCAGGAGGTAGTCGGAGAACGCCGAGCAGATCAGGACGGCGGGTGGATCGGGGAGCCGCTTGAGCTTGCGGCTCACCCACAGGCCGGAGTGGCCGCCCAGCTGGTAGTCCACGATCGCGACGTCGATCCGTGTGTGTTCAGCGAATGCCACCGCGGCCTCCGGCGTCGCGACCGCGTCGAGCACCTCGAAGTCCGGCTCGGCGGACAGGAGCTCGCGCAGGCCGACCCGCACCGCTGGGTGATCGTCGACCAGCAGACAGCGGATCGGAGTGGCAATCGCGCCGGCCGTCGCACCACTGTTGACGCGCCGAACCGCAAACAGTTCAGGATGCCCGCTCATCTCATGCTCCTTTGGGTTGATACCCAAACAGACTGCGGCCCACGACCCGGCGTGCCTATGGGGGCGAGCCCCCATTCGTCGCTCAGCCGCCCGCGAGGACCACGTCGTGACCCTCGTGACGCAGGAGCTCCACGACGACGTCTCGATGATCGCCCTGGAGTTCGATCACACCGTTCTTCACCGAGCCGCCGACACCACACCGCGTCTTCAACCGCCCGGCGAGCGCCTTGAGCTCGGCGTCGCCGACGGGTACGCCGGACACCGTTGTCACCGCCTTGCCCCGGCGCCCGCCAACCTCGCGACGCACCTTCACGCGGCCGCCGGAAGCGTCAGCTTCAGCGACCGGCTTGGGACGCGCGCGACGCAAATCGCCGTCGCTGCTGGACCAGACGGTTTTGGCGTTGGACGAGCGCTTGGTCACGCCCACAGGCTATCCGTGCCACGGCTGAGATCTGGAAAGCTTGGGGCATGCCGTGGGTGCCCGAGCTGTTCAGCGCGCCGGTGCTCGAGCGAGTGCTCGAGCAGCGGCAGCGTGACGAGGTGGCGGCCATGCCCTTCTTCGACGGTCTGCTCGCGGGCGAGCCCGACGCACTGGTCGACTCGTTCGCCGGCGAGCCCGAGCTGTATGACCCCGTCCGCGGACGCGTCAAGGGCGTGGAAGCGTTCAGGGCCTTTGTCGCGGAGACGAGCGCGTGGCTCGCCCAGCGCAACGCGTCGATCGCGAACCTCGGTCACGTCGTGCTCGAGCAGCACGGCTTCGAGGAGGTGGTTCTGCACCTCGATGGCGAGACCGGCCGCGTCGAGCTTCCGTTCGCTCTCGTCGCCGACCATCGATCCCACGGACGACTCGACGAGCTGCGGCTCTACTACAGCAGCTGGCCGCTGACCGGCCGGCACACGAACCGCTCGCCGCTGCTCGGACGCGACCCCGAGCTACGAGCGCCAGACGTCGTGGCCGAGTACCAGCGTGCGCTCGCGGCCGGCGACGTCGATGCGATCGTCGCGACGTTCGCACCCGACGGCTACACCCGTGAGCCGGCGGGCACGCGGCACGTCCACCGGGGTCCGGACGAGCTGCGGGCCTTCTACGAGCTGATGTTCTCCAATGGCGGCGGCATCCCGCTGCGACACTGCGCGCTCGTCGACGACGGGCACGCGTGCGCGCTGGAGTACAACGTCGTGCAATGGGGCACGACGGAGCTGGCGCCGCAGGCGGGGGTCGCGGTCTACGTTCGGGGTCAGAGCGGCAAGCTCGCCGCAGCCCGGATCTACGACGACGCCGATCCGCCGCTTGCCGGCCTCGCCGGCGGCCGCCGGTCCCAGCCGTGAAACGACGAGTAATCGCCTGCGTCCCACGCGTCGCGCAGTCCGGGAGTGCTGAGGTCCCAGTCGGGGCGGATCTCGCTCATGACGGCACGTAGGTCGTGCCAGAGGTCAGCGGTCGACGGGCGCCCCCAGAACCAGTAGCCGTTGTAGATGCTGTGGATGACCAGCCCCGGCTTGAGCACGAACGTATGCGGGATCATCGGGTCGTGATCGGGGTCGGTGTATTCCTGAATGTCGAGGTCCTTCTGAACGCTGCGCTCCGGGTCCGAAAGGAACGGCCACTGGGCGCCGACCGACGCCCGGAACTCCTGAAGCTCGTGATGGGCGTCGGTCGCGATCGTGGCGACCTGCGTGTAGGCCACGGCGATCTTCGGATAGAACGCAGCGAGCTCGAGGTGTTGCACGTGCTCCTTCGGGCAGTAGTGGCCGCGGGCGAGCGTGAGGATCAGGGGGTCCTGGCCCTGCAGCTCGCTGAGCTTTCGGGGCGTGTCCGTGTGATCGGGGAGCTCGTAGTCCGGAAACGTGGCGCCGGGGACGATGTCGGTGCGCATGGAGGGAGTCCTTTCAGAGGAGTTGCTGACCGCCGTCGATGTCGTATGTCGCCGTCGCGATCTCCTCACGGAGCGCCTTCAGCGCTCCGACGTAGAGCTCCGAGAACGTCGGGAACGGCTGGATCGTGTCGGCCAGGATCGCAATCGGAATATGTGCGCGGATCGCGAGCGTCGCTTGCTGCAACCACTCGCCTGCCTCGGGACCCAGCGCGTAGGCGCCCGTCAACCGCTCGCCATCGCTCAGGAGCGTCAGGAAGCCGTTGCTTTCGGCGTAGGCGCGCGTATAGGTCGCCGTCTTCGCGACCTCCGACAGCGGGACCATCGCACTGAAGCGTCCGGCGTCCGCGCCGACCGCGGCGGCTTGCGGATCGGTGTAGACCACGCGCGGAACCGCCTCGTAGCTGGCCTTTCGCGGCTCCCCGAGGATGTTCGCGGCGACCACGTCGCCCTGGTACTTGCCGACGTGGGTCAGCGGCCAGAGGCCGTTGACGTCCCCGATCGCCCACAGGCGCTCCGCCGCGCGCAGGTGCGCGTCGACCGGGATTCCATGCCCGTCCGGCTCGACCCCGACGGATTCGAGGCCCAGCCCGCTGACCCGCGGTCGCCGGCCGGTGGCGACGAGTAGCCGGTCGCCGCGCAGCTCGCGCCCGTCGTCGAACTCGAGGACGTAGTCGTCGCCGTCGCGTCGCGCAGCCGTCGCGTTCGAGGACAGCACGAGCTCGATGCCCTCGCGGCGCAGGACCTCGCCGAGCGCTTCGCCCAGCGGCGCCGGTTCCCGCCCGAGGACGTGGTCGGCCATGTCGGCGACCGCAACCTCGCCGCCGAGTCGGCGCACCGCCTGCGCCATCTCCACGCCGACTGGCCCGGCACCCAGGATGAGCAAGCGGCGCGGTACGGCCTTCATGCCGGTCGCCTCGCGGTTGGTCCAGACGCCCTCGAGCTCGCGCAGACCCGGAACCGGGGGGATGACCGGATCGGCTCCGTTGGCAAGGACCACGTGGTTGGCGCTGTGGGGCACTCCGTCGACCTCGACGACGCCCGGGCCGGCGAGGCGGCCGGTGCCGCGCAACAGATCGATGCCGTTGGCGGCCAGCCAGCGCTCCTGTCCGGCGTCGGAGTAGTCCGAGACCATGAAGTCGCGCCACGCAAGCACCGCCTCGACATCGACCTCGGCACTCGCCGCCGCATCGCGTGCCCCGTGGACGGCCTCGCCCGGCCGCAGCAGCGTCTTGGACGGGATGCACGCCCAGTACGAGCACTCCCCGCCCACGAGCTCGCGCTCCACGACGGCCACGCGCAGGCCGCCCTCAGCGAGAGCGCCCGCGCAGTGCTCGCCCGGCGAGCCCCCGCCGATCACGATCACGTCGTAGTCGTTGCTCATAGCGGCGGCTCGTCGCCTGCGCGCTCGCGCACCATGTACAGCGCGTACCAGTCCGGCCAGTCCGCGTCGGCCTCACCGGTTCGCTCCTCGTGCTTGCCGTGTGCGTCCGCGGCCCGCCTCAGGGCCTCCGCGAGATCCTCGATGGACTCGTATGTCGTGGTCATGTCAGCGCCCCGGAAGCCGCGTCTTGATCTCCTGAACCAGCCAGCCGTTGCCGTCGGGATCGCTGAAGGCGAGGAACGAGCCGTAGTCGGCGTGTCCGTCAGCCGGCCCGTCCACGCGTCCGTTGGTTCCGGCGTGATGGAAGATCCCGGTCGCGTCGTGGAACGGCTCGCTGACCTCGACGCCACGCCCGACGAGATCGGCACGGGCCTCGTCGATGTCGTAGACCGAGAGCTGCAGGCCCTCGAACGAGCCGGGTGCAGCAGACGTGACGCCGGTGCCGAAGATGATCGAGCAGCCGGAACCCGGAGGCGTCAGCTGGACCACCCGGTAGCCGTCGTCCACGGCGAGGTCCGCGTCGAGCCGCCACCCGAGCGACTGATAGAAGTGCTTTGACCGATCCGCGTCCGAGACGGGGATCACCACGACCTCCAGCCTCATCTCCCCCGGATTCACCGGCGGGCTGGCGGCCGCGCTTGCGCTGGACACGTCGACGCTGCTCATCTGGCCTCCATCGGTTGGCGGCGCCAAAGCAGGGCGACACGTTGTCGTCGCCAGGTCGGCCGGTCGTCGGCCGACGACGCGCCGTTTGACTCGCGGAATCGTTGCTCCCCGCTGATCGGAAGTCAATATCCCCTTTCCCGTCATCTGCAGGAGAGCGACGCGATGCGCAAGATCCAGACTCACGGGTCCGACAGAGCTCGAATCTGAGCCGAAACCGTGCGGGCGTGTTCGTGTCGTGGGTCGTCGGGGTGGTCGCGAAGGTTGATCGTCACGAGGCGAGCCGCCCCGGTGGTCGCCGCGGCGGCGAGCTCGGAGGCGATGGCGGCGTCGCCGGACAGGTTGGGGTTGCCGTCGCGTTGCAGCTCGTCGGCAAACGCGGCGATCTCGGCGCCGAGGCGGGCGATCTCCAGCGGTATGTCCGAAGCGTCGGACAGCGCGGTCGCGAGCCGTTCCTCGCGCGACGCTCCCGGGCTCAGCGCGAGAGCGTCGATCACCGTCGCATAGGCGGCCGCGTCACGATCGGCCAGCGCGAGGGCGTGGGGGCGGATCTGCGCGGCGCGCTGGGCGATCTCGGCCATCCGCACGTGGCGGTCGGCCACTTCCGGGCGGGCCAGCGTGAACGAGGCGGCCATCTCGACGAGAGCTGCCGCGAGTGCGCAGGTCACCGCCGCGCACGCACCGCCGCCCGGGGCGGGCTCGGCCTGGGCGACCAACGCCGCGAAGCCCTCGATCGTCTGATCGCCGAACGAACTCACGCGCGCACGTTAGAAGAGGCCGACGATCTCGCCATCTGCGTCGATGTCGATCTCGAACGCTGCCGCGGCCTTCCCCATTCCCGGCATCTGGCGGATCTCGCCGCAGAGCGGGACGAGCCAGCCAGCGCCGGTGTAGGCGCGAACGTCGCGAATCACGACCGTGAATCCGGTCGGAGCGTTGTAGAGGTGCTCGTCGGCCGACAGCGACATGTGGGTCTTCGCCATGCAGATCGGCAGGTGGGCAAGGCCGTCATGCGTGAAGTGCTCGATCTTCTCCTCGGCCGCCGGGTCATAGACCACGCCGTCGGCACCGTAGACGCGGCGGACGATCGTCTCGATCTTGTCCTTGATCGCCATCTCGTCGGGGTACAGCGGGGCGTAGTTCGACGGCCCGTCGCACGCTGTCACGACGGCACGCGCGAGGTCGGCCATCCCCTCGCCACCGCGGCTGTAGCCATCGCTGATCTCTGCCCCCTGGGCGCCGGCCTGAAGTGCAAGGCGCCTGACGAGCTCGAGCTCCTCCTCGGTGTCCTCGGAGCGGCGGTTGATCGCCACCACGCACGGCAGCCCGAACGCGGCGACGATCGCGAGGTGGCGGGCGAGGTTCGCCATTCCGGCCTCGACCGCCGCGATCCCTTCGTGACCGTCATATTCGCCGTGATGGCGCAGCGCGCGCACGGTGCCGACGAGGACGACCGCGCTTGGCGTCAGGCCGCCCACGCGACAGACGATGTCCATGAACTTCTCCATCCCCATGTCCGACCCGAAGCCCGACTCGGTGACCACGTAGTCGGCGAGCTTCAGTGCGACGAGATCGGCGACCAGCGAGCTGTTGCCGTGCGCGATGTTGGCGAACGGCCCGCAATGCACGAGCGCAGGCTGACCCTCGAGCGTCTGGACGAGGTTGGGCTTGATCGCGTCCTTGAGCAGCACGCACATCGCGCCGGCCGCCCTGAGGTCTTCGGCCGTGACGGGCGCGCCGTCGTGGGTGTAGCCGACCGTGATTGCGCCCAGGCGCCGGCGCAGATCGAAGAGGTCACGCGCGACCGCGAGGATCGCCATCACCTCGGACGCCGCGGTGATGTCGAACCCGGACTCGCGCGGCACACCGTTCGCCGCGCCGCCGAGCCCGACGACGATCTGGCGCAACGCGCGATCGTTGATGTCGACGGCGCGGCGCCACGACACGGTCAGCGGATCGATCCCCAGCTCGTTGCCGAGCAGCAGATGCGAATCAAGGATCGCCGCAAGCACGTTGTTCGCCGCGCCGATCGCGTGGATGTCGCCCGTGAAATGGAGATTGAGGTCCTCCATCGGGACGACCTGGGCGTATCCGCCGCCCGCCGCGCCGCCCTTCAGACCGAACACCGGTCCCAGCGACGCCTCGCGCATGCACAGGATCGACCGCTCACCGACGTGACCCAGGCCCTGCGTCAGGCCGACCGCCGTCGTCGACTTGCCCTCGCCAAAACGGGTCGGCGTCATCCCCGCAACACAGACCAGCTTGCCGTCCGGGCGGTCGGCGAGCCGCCCGATCGAGGCCAGCGACACCTTCGCCTTGTGGCGCCCGTACGGATCGACCTCCGACTCCAACAACCCCGCTGCATCCGCAATCTCAGCGATCGGACGCAGCCGCGCCGCCTGCGCGATCTCCAGGTTCGTCTTCATTCCGGGCGCATCCTGTCATCACAACGGACGACGGGAGTTGGTCCCCGCGGCCGATGCCGACCGAGAAACCCGGGCGTAGTTTCGTCGATGCCAAGCCACTCTCCGCCAACTCCGAACCGAAAGCCCGACGACCATGAGTCCCACTGCCGCTCCAACCGCACCGCCGACGCCGACGACCTCCGCGCCGCCCGCGCCGCCTCCCCGCCGCTCCGGCGCCCGGCGCGTCGCCGTCTGGCTCGGTGGCGTCGTCGCGTTCTTCGGCGTGCTGCTGGCGATCGCCGGCGGCGGGATCCTCGTCCTGTTCGGAACCGACGGCGTGGCCTCGACCGGCCGTCACGATCTCTCGACTCCGACCTCGGCCCTGATCTCCGGGACCGCCTCGATCGACACCGCCGGCTTCGTCAACAGCCTCGGCCGCGCGCGCATCAGGATCAGCGCCCGGGCCGACGGCGGCCGCCCCGTGTTCGTCGGCGTCGCCCGCGCCCAGGACGTCGACCACTACCTGGCCGGCACCGCCATCGACGAAGTCACCGACTTCGACGCCAGCCCCTTCCGCGGCTCGTTCACCATCCACCGTCACCGCCACGCAGGCCACGCCATCCCCGCCCCTCCGGGCCGGCAGCCGTTCTGGGTCGCCCGCAGCAACGGTCCCCGCTCGGACGCCGTCGATTGGAAGGTCCGCGACGGCCACTACCGCGTCGTGATCATGAATGCCGACGGCAGCCGCGGCGTCGCCACGCAGAGCACGTTCGGCGTCGCTGTTCCCTACGCCCCCGGTGTCGGCCTCGGCATCCTCATCGCCGGCCTCCTGCTCACCGGTGGTGGCATCGCGTCGATCGCCCTCGGCGCTCGCCGACCGCGAGGCTGAGGTCGGCGAGGTTTCGCTCAGGGCGCGCCGCAATGCCGGCCGATCCCGCCCGGAGCGTCTTTGAGTGGGTGCCGATATACGGGAACGGGAGACGGGCCAAACAACCCTCCCCACAGCCTGAACCGCTCTGGACTTCGGCTCAGCTGGACTCTCGTTACAGGATCGCGAGATGCGTCCGATCACTGAGACGAGCCGGTCTGACCCGCCGGCCAGCATCGCCACCTCGCCCACCTCCTCCGGGCGCCGGCGGTGCATCCCTTGCGGCCTGCTGGGCGCCATGGTGGCGCCCAGCAGCGGCGCGATGCACTGACATCAGCGATGTCAGAACGCAGACCTCGCGGCCGTAAGTCCGTGTGCCGATAGCGGTCGAAAGCCCATGGAACGAGAGCGCGGACACGCAGACGCGATTATGGAGATTCTCAGGCGCACAGCCCGAGAGCACCGCACCCCTGAGGTACGGGCGCTCCTGGAACACCTGATCGCGCAGCACGACGAGGTCGAGAAGCAGACGGCGCGGCGGCCGCGCGGAGATACGCCCTGCGGGGGCCCACGATAGAACGCCCCGGCTCCGGCGTACGAGCCCGCGACAGCGCGAAGCGGCACCTACGAGCCAGGAGCCTCGGGACCACGGGTGTGAACCCAGAGCCGGTCGCCGCTGGCCCAGGCGGCGAAACACAGACCGCCGACGATGCCCGTCACCGTCAGCAGCACTCCTGCCGCCGCGGCCGCCGCGACGCCGTGTCGCCCGAGGATGAGCACCGCTGCCGCGGCGCCGACGCCGGGTCCGATCGGCAGCTGGCTCAGCGTGACCAGCGCAATCAGCACGGCGATCGCGTCGAAGAACGAGGCGTTGACGCCGACCGCCCGCAGGAGCATCCAGTTGCGGAAGATCTGTGCGAACACCGCGAGCAGGACGAACGCGATCAACCGGCCTCCGTGGTTCAGGTTGCGCGCGATCGCCAGTCCGCTCCACAACTGGCGCCCGGTGTTCAGCGCCAGATGGCGCAGGCCCGCGCTGATCGCTCCGACGACGACGAACGCGATGACCGGGAGCCACCACGGCAGGCCGAGCGGGGCAACCAACGTGAATGACGCCAGTGCCGCGAGTACCCCTTCGACGGCAAGGATCGGGAACTCCGCGGCGATCAGCGTCGGCACCTGCGGACTGACCGTCGGCGACGAACGTCGCAGCGCAGTGATCCGTGCGGCAACGGCGAGCTGGCTGTTGATCAGCCCGCCGACCACCCCCATCGCCGACGCGCGGTAGAGGATGCGGCGTTTGACCGTTCCGCCGGCCGACGCGACCGACAGATGCCATGCCTCGCTGCGCCCGAGCAGAGCAACGATCTGCAGCAGGACCGTCGCCAGGAGAACCCACCACGCGGCGCCGGACAGGGCGGCCGCAAACTGGTCGCGCCGTCCGGCGAGGACGAACGCCAGTGCCGCCAACGTCGCCACGGAACCCAGCACCGTGAGCGCAATCCGGTGAAGCACGCCGAACGCCCGCACACGGGCCACGACGCCGCCGGGAATCGGACGAAGAACCGCCACACCCTGACGCTAGCGCCAAGATCCGCCATCGGCATCGGGTGAATCAGCAGGCACGGGTGACAGGGTGCCGAGTTCGTCACGCGGAGCGCAGGTGGAGGAACGGGCGGCGCGCCTGTACGCTCGGCGAACCCGAAGAGAGAAGAGGTTTCTCGTGTTTGTACGCGTCGTCAGGTTCACCGATGTGACAGCCGCACGAGCCAACGGACTCGTCGCCCGTATCGAGGAGTCGGACGGGCCGCCGCCCGGCGTGCCGGCCACTGGTCTCCAACTGCTCTTCGACGCAGATCAGGAAACCGCCGTGGTTCTCCAGTTCTTCGAGACGGCCGAGGACATGCGCGCGGGCGATAAGGCCTTCGGCGCAATGGATCCGTCGGAGACGCCGGGAACGCGTGTGTCAGTTGACATGTGCGAGCTGAAGCTCGACCAGAGCGTGTAGTCGTCCCGGCGGGTGCCGTTGGCGATGATCCAAGCGCCCCTCAATTCGGTCCTAAGGGGGTGCCCCCCGCAGCGCGGGGAGACGCATACGGGGGGCAGGCCGGTAGGGAGACGCCGCTCTCCCAGCGACACTGATCACGCGGATCAGAACGGCGGCAACATGTGGTTCGATCAAATCTCCGCCTGATCCTTCAACACATCCCAACCGAAGTGTCGTGCCGCTTGGTAGGCCTAGTCCAACTGCGACGTCACGGTGCGCAACGCCGGGCCGTGGGGCTGATCATCGCGGTCGCCCCTGGGGCGGACCTCGCCGGCGAGCTCCAGGGGCTACTGGGGAACTTCGACGGGAACAACACCAACGACGAGCGCGGGCGGGGAAGCGGTGCGCGCATCGACCCGCGCGTGCTGGGGGTGGACAACATCCGGTCGATCTACGCGGCGTTCGTGTCGTGGTGACGACGGATCAGGACGGCTGAGAGGCGACGAGTTATCCTGGATCTGATCAGTTCCACGGCCGACCTTCCCAGCTTCACGACGACGCTCGACCACGACCCGTACGGGTTCTACGACCGTGCGCGCGAAGCCGGCGTGATCTGGGACGCGGGCGTCAACGCGTGGCTCGTGACGTCGTTTGACGCGCTGCGCGAGGTCATGAGACAGGACAAGAAGCTCGTGCGCCACGCCGTCTCGAGCATGAACGATCCCGGCCTGCACACAATCTCCGGCGGCCCGCGTTCCCGTCTGATGGTGCACGGCGAGGAGCACGCCCGCCATCACCGGTGGTTCGTGCGCCGCTTCTCCTACCGTCTCGTCGAGCAATGGCGCGACACGCTGCTGCGGCCGATCGCCGATCGGCTCCTCGACCGGGTCGCGTCCACCGGGCGCATCGACGTCCTCGGCGACTATTCCGACCGCTACTCGATCCGCGTGATCTCGGCGGTGATGGGCCTCCCGTGGGAGGACGACGAGTGGATCGCCTACTGCAAGAGCCTGCTCGACCGCAAACAGCGCTACCTCGATCTGTACACGGCCGATCTGCCCGCGGACGTCGAGCGCAGCGCGCTGGATGCGGTCACCGAGATGAACGAGTTGCTGCTGCCGTTCGTCATGGCCGCCAAGGAGCGCGAGCCGCGGGAGGACGACATCCTCGCGCTGCTGTGGGCGGAGGGCCCGACGATCATGTCCGACTGGGGGCTCGAGGACATGCAGGCGTGGATCGCGACGACCTTCTTCGCGGGGACCGACACGACGACCCACGCGATCCAGAACGCGATCTACCTGTTGCTCGACGACCCGGCGCTCCAGGCGGACCTCCGGACCGGCGACGCCGATCGCATCGAGCGCTTTGCCGAGGAGGTCCTGCGCGCATACCCCTCGGTGCACTTCACGCGGCGGCTGGCCAACGAGGACTTCGAGCTCCAGGGCGTTCAGATCAAGCGCGATGACCGCCTGCTCATGCTCGACGCGGCCGCGAATCGCGACCCGGCGCGCTTCGCGTGCCCGGCCGCAATCGACATCGACCGCGACGGCGCACGTGGACATCTCGCCTTCAGCATCGGGCCGCGCACCTGCGCCGGCGCGGCGCTCGCCCGCGGCGAGGTCCAGGAGTCCGTCGCCCGGCTGCTCGACCGTCTGCCCAACCTGCGCCTCGACCCCGACGCCGAGTCGCCCCGGCTGAGCGGGTTCCTCCTTCGCTCCTACCGGCCGCTGCACGCGGTGTTCGATCCGCAGTAGGCGCCGGCAGCGCGGGAGCTATGCGCGGTCGAGCAGTCGGACGAGCCGGTCCGATCGTGTCAGCAGGGCCGACGCCTGGTTCGGCGCGGCTTCCCGGACTCGGTGGCGTTCAGCCCGGACGGGCGGCTGCTCGCTCACCCCGGTCAGCGACGCCAGAACGTAAGCCGTTGCATCGACGCTTTGAGGATCTGGCGCCCAGTGATGTGCGCGTCGTGGCGCTGGGATAGCGCGTCGAAGGGGCTGAAACGCATCTCGCCGCCGGTCCCGAGCTCGATCGTGCCGTCGTCCTGCCGGGTGCCGTTGACGATGATCCAACCGCGCTCAATCCGGTTCTCACTCATGGTCGGTTGACCCGTGACCGTGAAGGCGGCGATCGTGTGCACGTCTGAATCGGCCTGAGGCACCTTGCCACGGCATGTGTAGCTGATCGCGAACCCGTTGATCGAATGGGCCGCGGTGCTGTTACGAGGCCGACGGTGGTCAAGCCCCGTGTTCGTGATCGGGTCATCAGCGAAGGGTAGTCACGCCCTCGCTCAACGGTGATAGCGGTCGAAGTCGGCCGGCCAGGGCAGCGGGAACAGGTGCCGGTAGGGCCGCGCGTCCGTGATCACCTTGGCGAAGGACGGCCGGTGCGCCAACGCGCGGTAGTACCGCGTCAGCTGAGGGTGCGCGCCCTCGTCCCACGAGTGGATCGCCAGCGCGTAGAACAGGCCCGGCGCGGCGGCGCATTCGGCGATCGTGAAGGTGTCGCCGGCGAGGAACTCGTGCTGCGCGAGCTGCGCCTCGAGCATGCCGTAGGCCATGTCGAGCCGGCCGCGCGCCTGGGCGACGGCGCGCGCATCGAAGCGCGCCTCGATCGTGTCGAAGACGATCGCCTGAACGGCGTCGGAGATGTACTGATCGCAGAGGCGGTCCCACTTGCGGGCCTCCAGCGATGGCACCAGCCGCGCGCCGGCGACGTGCTCGATGATGATCGACGTCTCACCGATGACCTGGTCGCCATCGCGCAACACCGGGATCGACGCCGGCGGCCACAGCTCGGCCAGCTCGGCACGGTCGAAATCGCGCTGCTCCTCGAGGACGGCGTACGCGACGCCCAGCTCGTTGAGCGCGACCAGAACCTTCTGGCAGTAGAGAGCGAACGGATGCTCGTACAGGGTGAGCACGAGCCACGATTCTAGGTGCGGGCCAGGATGTCGGCTCACTACCATGGGGCCTGTGAGCGGGCGGAGAGTGCCTGGTGGGGTAGTCCACAAACTGCCCGCGGACCTGCGGACGGCGCTGATCGCCAACGCCACGGCACTCGATCGGTGGAACGACATCACGCCCCTCGCCCGCAACGAGTTCATCTGCTGGGTCGAGGACGCCAAGCAGGACGCCACCCGAGAGCGCCGCATTCGGCGCACCCAGGAAGAGTTGCAGGAGGGCCAGCGCCGGCCCTGCTGCTGGGCGGGGTGCAAACACCGCGAACGCACCGGCCGACCGGGCGACACGCGACTGAAGGCCCTCCCGAGATGATCACTGGGCCGCATCGGCCAGGCAGAGCGTGCGCTCGGCCTGGCGATCCTCGCGTCGATCGCCAACTCGACAACCGTCACCCAGATCAAGACCGGCGTCAACCCGACGATCGCGCTCAACGCCGGGTTCCAAGACGCCTTCGTGGTCGGTGCGTGCTTCGCCGTCACCGACGCGATCCTGGCCGCCACGCTGATCAGCTCACCGACAGCCGCGAACACGCAACGGCGGCACGAACCACGGCCGCGCCGAGCGCTACGAGGCAGCCCATCGCCGCTTGACGAAGAGGATGCGGCTCGCCGACCTCGAACGCCGAACTCACGACCCGATCACACGGCTGCGCGAGCTGAGCCTCCGCCGGCCCCGGACATGGGGCTGGTGCCGAGGTCACCTCGCGCAGTCGCAAGCGGCCGACGAGTAGATCTCGTACGGGTGTGGCAGTCCGCGCACGGGCCAGCTCGAGTTCCCTGGCGTTATCTGGGCGGCAGCCAAGAACGCTCTCCCCCGGGCGCCGCGTAGGCCGCTCTAACGGATGTAGTCGGGCTCAGTCCTGCGTGGTGTTCACAGGTCCGTTCTCGGCGACCGCAGCGGCCGGTCGCGTCGCGGCGATGGCGGGAACCGCTGGCGCGGCGGTGCCCGTCGCGGCGTCCCCGCCCACTGTATTCATCAGTGAGCCGATCAGGTCGAGTGGAAATGGGAACACGATCGTTGAGTTCTCGCTGTTGCCGATCTCACGCAGCGTTTGCAGATAACGAAGCTGGATGGTGACCGGGTTGCGGCCGATCAGATCCGCGGCTTCCAGCAGCTTCGCGGCCGCCTGGAACTCCCCTTCGGCGTCGATGATCTTGGCGCGTCGCTCGCGCTCGGCTTCGGCTTGGCGAGCCATCGCGTGCTGCATGGCCGCCGGGATCTCGACGTCCTTGATCTCGACCGTCGTGACCTTCACACCCCAGGGCTCGGTCTGGTCATCGATGATGTGCTGGAGGCTCTCGTTGAGCTGCTCGCGCTCGGACAGCAACGTGTCGAGCTCGGCCTTGCCCAGCACGGAGCGCAACGTCGTCTGTGCGATCTGCGACGTCGCGGCGAGAACGTCCTCAATCTCGACGACCGACTTGTTCGGGTCGATGATGCGGTAGTACGTCACCGCGGTGACGCGGACCGTCACGTTGTCTCGGGTGATGACGTCCTGCGGCGGGATCTGTTGGGTCACCGTGCGCAGGCTCACGCGCACAAGGCGCTCGACGAACGGAACCAGGACGATCACGCCCGGGCCACGCTCGTCGACGATACGACCGAGCCGGAACACGACGCCACGTTCGTATTCGCGCAGCACGCGCACGGACGCGGCCGCCAGGACCACGCCCACCAGCACGAGCACCGCGAGGACGATGAGAATTACTTCCATCAGCTGCACTCCCAGTCTTCCGCTCGGCGCACTGACAGGGTCAGGCCCTGGACACCCTCGACGATCACCCGATCGCCATCGCGAAGCGCCCGGTCGCCTTCCAGCGAACTCGGCTGCGCTCGCCAGAGTCCGCCATCGACGTACACGTGCGCGACCGCGTCACTCGCGCGCACCTGGCCGAGATGGCCGACCATCGCCTGCGGTCCGGTGCGCGGGCGCCGACGCGCGGTGGACAGCAGGCTCCGTGCGGCGACCCAAAGGGCCATACCCGCGGCGACCGCGACGATCACGCCAACCGCGACCACGACCCACAGAGCGGCGCCGGCACTCGCCAACGCCAGCGTCAGCCCGGACACCAGGGCGATGATCGCGATCGCCGCGATGAAACCCCCCGTCGTGAGATGCGCCTCGACCAACAGAAGACCAACCGAGACCACCACCAACACGACAGCGAGAACAGACATCCCAATCGATGCTACTCCCCGATCGAGCCGCGTCCACGATCGTGCAACTGGACAAGGATTTTCCGACGCCGCCGAATGGGTGAGCGTAGGCTGGTCAGGCGTAGCCTTTTGGGCCAGCGCGCGCGGCCGTCGCGTTACGGTCACGGGACTCTGAGTCCCGACGGGAAGGGAGTGCCATGTCCATGGAGGCCGCACCCAAGCCCTACCGCCTCGCCGCCGGCGAGGGCCTTGCCGACGTCTGGTGGAAGACCGGCCGGATCACCGTCAAGGTGGGTCCCGACGAGACCGGCGGCGCGTTCGCGCAAATCGAGGTCGACGACCCACGCGGCAGCGGGCCGCCTCTCCATGTCCATCACAACGAGGACGAGACGTTCTACGTCCTCGAGGGCGAGGTCACGATGTTCGTCGGCGACGAGCGGATCGACCTCGAGGCAGGCGACTACTGCTTCGCCCCCCGCGATGTCCCCCACGCCTACCTCGTCCGCTCCGAACGCGCACGGATGCTCGCGACGATCAGCCCATCGGGCTCAGAGCAGATCTTCGTTTCGCTGGGCGTCCCCGTCACCGGGGCGGAGCCCCCAACCGAGACGGTGATGCCGCCGATGCCCGAGATGGCACGGCTGTTCGCCGCCCACGGCGCCGAGATCCTGGGGCCGCCACCCTCGCTCAGCGACGTGTCCTAGCCACCAGTCGTTTCCGGAGTAGGCGCACTCGGCATTTGCGTGCACCCGGTCCTCGCGCAGTGCGGGACTGGTGGCGCGGGCCTTTAGGGCTTTGCGACGATGATTGCCGAGTAGTGCGTCCGGCCGCCGGCGTCGATGGCGATCGCGTGCGAGACGTTCTGGATCTTCAGCGCGGGATCGTCGGCGCACATCGCTTCTGCCGTCTCCTCCAGGGCGTCGGCGAACTCGTCGGGATCTCCGATCGTCTGAACGATCTCGAAGCGCGGTCGCTCCCTTTTCTTGGGCATCTGGGCATCATCGCAGCGCTGGATGCTTCGGTGGGAGCAATTGCCCTTCTCGCAACGCGGCAGCCCGTCGTAGGTGCACGCGGTTGAACGAGGACGTGGTACCAAACGCATCGGTAGACATCAGGGCTCAAGCACTCAGCACGACTTGCCGATACACGGTTCATGGTTGCCGCCTAAGGCTTAGACCGGTCCCGCGCGCATCGTGCGGGGCCGGTCGCCGCCTTGGAGTAGAGAGGTCCCGTCGATCCAGGCCGAGATGGTTGCCGCCAGACCCCGGCCGCTGACTGGGCTCTCTAGGCAATCCCGTCGGCCAACCGATCCGGAACTTGAGTCGGACTCGCGGGCACTGCCGGCGGCTGGTCGCAACGCTGCGGACGGCCCGCAATTCTGTGCATCGCGAGCTCCGCAGCGACCGAGGCGACCTTGACGAGCTCGCGTTCCTGGAGCTCCGCGTTGGCCGCGATGACACGCTGGCGCTGACGCGCGAACTCGTGGCGGCCCTCGAACGCGGCGCCGGCCGCCGCGAGGCTCACGGCGATGGCGTCGATCGACGCGGCCGAGGCGGGCGCGTCGGCGAGGCCGGTCACGAAAACCTGCTTGAAATCCTCTCCCCCGCCGAACAGGACCTCGCGCTTGTCGGAGAAGTGCCGGAAGAACGTCCGCTTCGTGAGGCCCGCCCGACTGGCGAAGACGATCTCACGGTCCTGCACGACGCCGCGGCCTCATCCGACGGCGTCATCCACCTGGGGTTCAAGCACGAGGACGCCTTCTCGGGCAACTTCGAGGCCGCACTACGGGGCACGGGCCGGCCGCTGGTCATCGCGTCCGGATTGGCCGGCCTGACGCCCGGCGTCGTGGCAACCGAGAGCGACGCGCCGAATCCCGACTCGCCCGCGGGCCATCGCACCCTGTCCGAGCGCACGGCGCTCGCCCTCGCCTCGTCCGACGTGCGCTCGTCGAGCCTGCGGCTCTCGCCCAGCGTCCACGGCGACGGCGACCACGGCTTCGTCGCGACGCTCGTCGCCATCGCGCGCGCCAAGGGGACCGCGGGCTACATCGGCGACGGGACCAACACCTGGCCCGCGGTGCACCGGCACGACGCCGCGCGCCTCTTCCGCCTCGCGCTGGAGACGGCCCCGTCGGGCTCAGTCCTGCACGGCGTCGCCGAAGAAGGCGTGCCCCTGCGCGCGATCGCCGAGGAGATCGGCCGGCAACTCGACCTGCCGGTGACGTCCGTCGCCGCCGAGGACGTGGACGGGCACTTCGGCTGGCTGGCCGGCTTCCTCGCGTTCGACGTCCTCGCCTCGAGCGCGCTGACCCGCGAACGGCTGGCTGGCTACCCACCGGCCCTGGACTCGTCGATGATCTCCAGCAGGGCCATTACTTCCGCAACCCGAAGGAGTGACGATGGACACCGCCGAAGCCACCTCCGGCTATCCCGCAACGCTCGACGTCGACTACCCCGACCGTCCGCTCAACCGGCTCACGACGTTCTTCCGGATGTTCACGATCATTCCGATCGCGATCGTGCTCGGGGCCGTGGGTGGGGCCACCCGGACCTACTCGGGCGGTTCGGGGTCACACACGACCACGGTGGTCGTCAGCGCCGGCGGGCTGCTGTTCCTCGGGCCGCTGCTGATGATCCTCTTCCGGCAGAAGTATCCGCGGTGGTGGTTCGACTGGAACCTCGAGCTCACCCGGTTCACATCCCGGGTCACCGTCTACGCCGCGCTGCTCGATGACCACTACCCGTCCACCGACGAGCAACAGTCGCTGCACCTCGACCTCCAGTACCCAGATGTCCCGCGCGACCTCAACCGCTGGCTCCCGCTCGTCAAGGTGCTCATGGCGATCCCGCACTTCGTGCTGCTCGGGTTCCTCATCCTCGGTGCGTTCGTGAGCGTCGTGATCGCCTGGTTCGCGATCCTGTTCACCGGACGCTACCCACGGGGGCTGTTCGACTACGTCGTCGGCGTCGGGCGCTGGGGACTGCGTGTCGCGGCCTACGCGCTCCTGCTCACCACCGATCGCTACCCGCCGTTCTCCCTCAGACCATGACGCACCTGGACGTCGGGCGCCGGGGCGAATATGGCTGCATTCGCCCTATGGGAACCCCAGACATGAATTGGGCGCAGTTCCGGGAGCGCTACGGACCGTGGGCCGTCATCGCCGGCGCATCGGAGGGCATGGGCGCCGAGTACGCCCGGATGCTGGCCGCGCAGGGCATCAATTGCGTACTGGTGTCGCGCCGACCGGCCGCCCTCGATGAGCTCGCCGCCGAGCTCGTTCGCGACCACGGGATCGAGACGCGCGTCGTCGCTCTGGACCTCTCCGAGGCCGATGCCGGAGAGCGCCTGTTCGACGCGAGCGCCGATCTCGAGGTCGGCCTGTACATCTCCAACGCGGGCGCCGATTCGCACGCGTCGTTCTTCCTCGCTCGCCCGCTCGAGGACTGGCTGGCGCTGATGACTCGCAACAACGCCACGGTCGTCGATGCCTGCTACCGCTTCGCGGGCGCGATGAAGGCGCGCGGGCGCGGCGGGCTGCTGATCATGGCCTCCGGCGCCGGCCTCGGCGGCGGCTCGCGGATCGCCGTCTACTCCGCCACGAAGGCCTTCGAGATCGCCTTCGCCGAGTCCCTCTGGGCCGAGCTCAGCCCGCACGGCATCGACGTCACATGCCTCGTCACGCCGGGTACCAACACCCCCGCGCTGCGGCGCCTGCTCGACCGCACCGGCAAGGACCCCGACGGCCTCTACGAGGCGGTGGACGTCGCGCACACCGGCCTGCGCGAGCTGGGTCGACGGCCGACCTACATGTTCCCGTTCGCCGGGGTCACCGAGGAGATGACGACCGCGGCCGCCGACGCCCGCCGAGACCGAGTGGAGACGGTCAGCCGGGCGTCGACCGAGTCGTTCTTCGGCGATCCCGACCCGGAGCCCGCGCCGTCATGACCGCGGCCGACGTCAACGACGTCCTCGTCCGCTACGCGACCGGAATCGACACGCGCGACTGGGAGCTGTTGCGCACGTGCTTCACCGACGACTGCGAGGCCGACTACGGCGAGCTTCCCGGCATCGGCACGCTGCGCTGGTTCAGCGGCGACGAGATCACGGCGTGGATCGAGGCCTCGCATGCCGCGATGGGCCACACCATGCACCGCATCACCAACGCGCGCGTCGAGCCCGCGGGCGACGGGCGCGTCACCGCGCGCTCCTACGTCGACGCGCTCCTGACGACCCCGAGCGGCGAGCTGATCGTGCACGCCGCCGGCTTCTACGACGACGAGCTCGTGCTCGGTGGGGACGGCTGGCGAATCGCGCGGCGGCAGTACACCAAGGTGCTGTTGGAGCCCGGGCCGGCCGCGCCGCCGGGCTTCTGACCAAGCGCGACGCTACCGCCCCCGCGCCACCGGGTGCTTGCGCGCCGTGGTCGCGAAGCGCTGGAGCTCGCTGATCGCATGCTTGAGCTGCGACGCGCGGCGAGCTTCGCTCAGCGGGGCGATCAGCACGGGGCCGGCGAGCTGCTCAGGACCGATGACGTTCTGAAGGATGCCGCTGCGCACGCGGGTGAGGTCGTGACCCTTGACGCCGAGCGCGGCGAGCAGCGCGCGCAGATCGGCCGGGACGCCACCCGAGCGCACAGCGGCCTGGAACGCGGCGACCTGGTCGGTCGTGACGGAGACCTCCTTGCCGCCGCCGTTCAGCGCGGTCACGGCCCGGGCGCGGAGCTTCGTGACGCTGCTCAGCGCGGTGCGGGCCTGGTCGGCGAACCGCGCCGAAGCCAGCAGCTGGCGGCGCGCGCGCCCGCGATCGTGCTTGGTGATCGCCGCGCGCGAGCGCGCCAGTGCGGTCGCGGCGGCGGCGATCTGCGCCGACGCCTTGGCCTCGGCGATCAGCAACGTGTTGAGCGCCTTGACCGCGTTGGCGTCGAGCTCGGGCATCGCCTGGAGGGACGGCAGCGACACCTTGGCGACGGCGACGGAGCTGCGGTACGCGTTGTCGTGGTGGCCGTCGGTGAACGCCGCGAACGCGGCCGCGCGCTGCGCATCGGTTGCGGCCATGACGAGGAGCGCCTGTGCCACGGACGTCACCGGCGCGGCGGCGCGAACGCTGCGCCGGTTGCCGCCTCCGTGCGAGGACGATGACCGGCTCGCAGTGTCGAACCATCCTTGGAAGGTGTTGTCGAAGAAGTTCGGGTCCTTGACCGTCTTCGACGGATCGCAGCATCCGGTTCCGCAGTCCACGAGCGGGGACCGGCACTCGCAGCTCGGGAACAATCCGCCGCTGCACTGACGGTTCGACGTGCAGCAGTCATATCCGCAGCGGTGGCCGCCGTCGGGGCATAGCTGCTTGCACTCGTTCGCCCCGATCGAGTGGTGCTCGCAGTACTTGCCCTTGACGCAGCAGAAGTCGCCGCAGTCCTCGCCCGTGCATTTGCAACCGCCGAACTCCGTGCCGCACTGCTCGCCCGGCTTGCAGCACCAGCCGCTCTTCTGCTGGCGCCCATCGCTGCATGTGCCCGCAGGGATCGTGACCATCACCGAGCAGAACTTTGTGCGCTTGCCCTCTCCTGGGCCGAGCGGGCTCGTGCACATCAGCTCGGTGTCGTCGCACGCCGCGCTGCCACTGCCGCCGTTGCGACACACCTTCCAGAACTCCGAACAGGCCGCGGCACAGCGGTCCGTGTTGCAGCACTGCAGATCCGGCGTGACGCAGATGAAGCGCTCGAGGTCGCCGGACGGTATCGAGCACTTGGTCGTCTTCTCGGGGCTGTTGACGGGCGGACAGCTCGCCGCCGCGTAGACCGGGGTGGCCTGCAGCAGCCTCCCCGCGGCGACGCTCGCCGAGAGGACGCCGATCGCGCGACGGCGCGACATCGGCGCGGCCAGCGCGCGCGTTATCGCGTCGAACCGCGCCCCGTCGCTGCGGGCCGCGCGGCGCGCTCGGTCGTCGAGGCCGGAGCTCACGGCCCCTTCAGCGCCTCGATCACATCCTTGGAATGCGTGACCGGCACGCGATTGCCCTCGAGCTCGATGCATGAGCCGCTCGCCGCGTCGATCAGTTCGAGCACCCGGACGTTGACGCGCTGGTGCACCTTGACGGTGAGATCAGCGCGGGCGACCTGGAAAACGAGATCTGTCGGCTCGTCGTGCCGATTGCGCGCGGCGAAGCCGTACACGGCGTTCTCCGACACGCCGACGAGCATCATCGGCGGCAGCCCCGACGCTGCGTCCGTGGCGTGCATCGCGCCGAGCGAACCGGTGATCAGGCCGACGTCGCCGCCCACGTTGCCCATCAGCCCTCCGGCCTCCCCGCCCGCCAGGCCACCCGCAAACAGGGCGCCGGTGTGCCCGCGCGGATTGAACTGGCCGGACGCGACGATCTCATCGCTGATCCCGTGCGCCGTGAGCGCTTCCTGCACCGCCGCGATCATTCGATCCTCGGACATTGCCGCGCCGACGCTACCACCTCACACAAGCGCTGTTCGCTACTCCTTCGGCGCCTGCACCCGCGCGCGGAACACGTGGAACGTCCACCCCTGGTAGAGCAACACGACGGGGGTGAAGATGAGCGCGACGATCGTCATCACGGTCAGGGCGTAGTGGCCGGATGCGGCGCCCTTGACGGTCAGGTCGTAGGCCGAGTCGGTGCTCGAGATCATCACGTTGGGATAGAGGTCGATGAAGATCGAGCCGATGACCGAGGCGATCGCGGTGGCCGAGGCGGCGAACGCCCAGCCGTCGTGGCCCTCGGAGACCGCCAGCCGCGCGGCGAAGATCACCGCGATGATCGCCAGGCACTCGACCGGCGGCGGCACCTGCGTGTCGCCCTGCACCGCCCGCGTCCAGATCACAAAGCCGACAACCAGCGCGATCGCGACCCAGCCGAGCGGCCGCGCGTACGCGCGCGCGCGAGCGCGCACGTCATCGGTCGTCTTCAGCGCCAGGAACGTCGCCCCGTGCAGCAGGCACAGCCCGACGATCGTCAGCCCCGTCCACAACCCGTAAGGCGTCAGCAGATCGAAGAAGTTGCCGGTGAAGTCGCCGTTCTTGTCGAGCGGCAGCCCGGCCAGCAGGTCGCCGAGGCCGACGCCGAGCAGCAGCGGGATGAACAGGCTGCCGAGCGTCGTGCACCACGTGAAGATCTGGCGGCGGCCGTGATCCTCGGTCCTGCCGCGCCACTCGAACGCCACGCCGCGCGCCATCAGCGCCGCGAGCACCGCGAGCAGCGGGATGTAGAGCGCCGAGAACATCGACGCGTACCAGTCGGGGAACGCGGCGAACGTCCCGGCGCCGGCGACGACCAGCCACACCTCGTTGCCGTCCCAGAACGGCCCGATCGCGTTCAGCGCGACGCGCTTGCCGGTCTCGGTCTTGCCGACGAACGTGTGCAGCATTCCGACGCCGAAGTCGAAGCCTTCGAGGATGAAGAAACCGACCCAGAAGACGGCGATGATGATGAACCAGAGTGTCGACAGACTCACCACAGGCTCCAGATCAGTACGTGAGGGCGGGGATCGCGTCGCCCCCGGTCGCGGATGAGTCGGGCTCCGGCTCGTCGGCCAGCCCCCTGCGCGAGTAACGCAGCATCAGGATCAGGTCGGCCGCGCCGAGCGCGATGTAGATCAGCACGAAGACGACGAGGCTGATCCAGATGTCGGTCGAACTGACCGACGGCGAGTTGGCATTCACCGTCTTCATCAGCCCTTGGACGATCCACGGCTGGCGCCCGTTCTCGGTCAGCACCCACCCTGCGGTGTTCATGACGAACGGCGTGACGACCGCCCAGACCGAGACCCGCAGGAACCATTTCGATGTCGCCAATGTCCCCGTGTGCAGCAGCCACGCACCCCACAGCGCGAGTATTGCGATCAGCCCGGCGACGTAGGCCATCAGCCGCATCGACCAGTACTGGATGAAGACGTTGGGGATGTAGTTGCCCGGGCCGTACTTGGCCACCGACTGCCTCTGCAGCTCGTCGAGGCCGACGACCTTGCCGTCGACGGAGCCGGTCGCAAGCAGTGAAAGCAGATGCGGAATCGCGATGATCTTGCTCGGCGTGTGGTCGTTGTTGCCGCCGCCGATCTGGAAGAGCGAGAACGAGCACGGCTCACACGTCGTCCACTGCGCCTCAGCCGCCGCGATCTTCACCGGCTGGTACTTCGTCTCGACGATCCCGAGCTGGCTGCCGACCATCATCGCCAGCACGATCGACGGGATCAGCGTCGCCAGGGCGACCTTGGCCGTGCGGGTGAACGCCACGACCTCCTTGCCCTTGCGCAGGTACCACGCGCTGATCGCGAGCATGACCAGCGACCCGGTGACCAGCGCCGCGAGCAGGACGTGGACGTAGCCCCACAGGAACGTCGGGTTGGTGAACAGCGCGCCGATGTCGTTGAGCACCGGCTGGCCGGCGTCGTTGAGCGTGTAGCCGACCGGGTGCTGCATCCACGAGTTGGCGGCGAGGATGAACATCGCCGACAGCGCCGACCCGAACGCGACGAGCCAGATGCACGCGAGGTGGATCTTCTTCGGCAGCCGGTCCCAGCCGAACAGCCACAGGCCCAGGAACGTCGACTCGAGGAAGAACGCGGCCAACCCCTCCATCGCCAGCGGCCCGCCGAACACGTCGCCGACGAAGCGCGAGTACTGCGACCAGTTCATCCCGAACTCGAACTCCTGCACGAGGCCGGTGACGACACCGATCGCGACGTTGATGAGCAGCAGCGTCCCGAAGAACTTGGTGATCTTCTTGAACTCGGGCTTCTCGTTTCGGTAGTAGGCGGTCTGCAACACCGCGACGAGGAACGCAAGCCCGATCGTCACGGGGACGAAGAGGAAGTGATAGATGCTCGTCGTCGCGAACTGGATCCGCGCGAGGTCGTTGGTCATCCCGCGAACTCCTGTTGCTCGCGGCGCCACAGTGCCGCGTAGCGCCCGTCGTGATCGAGCAGCTCGTCGTGGGTTCCCCGCTCGACGACCGCGCCGTGGTCGAGCACCAGCACCTCGTCCATCTCGTGCAGGCCCGCCAGGCGGTGGGTGATCAGCAGCAGCGCGCGGTCGCTCTCGGTGGCGAGCAGGTCGCGCAGGATCGCGTCGGCGGTCGGCGTGTCGAGGTGCTCGCCGGGCTCATCGAGGACCAGGACCGGGAAATCGGCCAACAGTGCGCGGGCGACGGCGAGGCGTTGGCGCTGGCCGCCGGACATCCGCGCGCCGCGCTCCCCGACCTCGGTCTGCAGCCCCGCGGGCAGCTCGGCGGTCCAGTCGCTGAGGCGAACCTGTTGGAGGACGTCGTCGAGCTGCTGCGGCGTGGCGTCGCGCTTGACCATCCGCAGGTTCTCCTCGACCGTCGTGTCGAAGATGTGGGCGTCCTGGGCGATCAGCCCGACGATGCGGCGGTAGGCGTCTGAGTCGAGGCGATCGATCTCGGCTCCGTCGAGCGCGACGGAGCCGCCTTCGTAGGGCGCGAAGCGCAGCAGGACGCCGGCGAGCGTCGACTTGCCCGCGCCGCTGGGCCCGATGACCGCGACCCGCCGGCCGGGGCCGAGGTCGAGGTCGACGTCGGTCAGCGCCTGGTGTGACGCGCCGGGATAGCGGGCCTGAAGACCGCGGACCGTGATCGTGTGGCCCGGCGCCGCGGGGATCGCCTGCGGATCGACCGGCTCGACGACCGGTGGCGGCGTGTCGGTGACCTCCTGGATCCGGGCGGCGGCGCGCCGCACCCGGGCGAGCGTCTGGGTCGCGGCCGGCAGGCCCGAGACGAGCTCGAACGCGACGAGCGGGATCAGCGCAAGGCCGGCGAGCAGGACCGGGTCGAGGCTGCCGTCGGCGACCGCGGCGACGCCGACGAGCAGTGATCCCCACATCGCCAGGCCACAGCACAGCACGGTCAGGCCCTGGCCGATCCCGGCGGTGCGGGCCGTCGCCGAGGCGACGCGGGTCAGTTCGGTGTCGGCGCTCAGCGCGCGCGTGAGCTGGATGTCGGTCGCCCCGTTGACGATCAACTCGGGCGCGCCCTCGAGCAGGTCGACGACGGTCGCAGTCAGATCCCCGCGCGCCGCGGCCTGGCGTGCTTCGCTGCGGGCGGCGAGCGTCCCGGTCAGCCACGGAACGAGGATGCCGGCGAGCAGCAGGCAGACGAGCAGGATCAGCCCGGCGGCCGGCAGCATCGACCAGACGAGGCCGACGGTCGCGATCCCGACGACGACGGCGATGACGAACGGCGGGATCACCCGCAGCAGCAGGTCCTGCAGCGACTCGACGTCGTGGACCAGGCGCGCGAGCAGGTCGCCGCTACGGAACGCCGGGACGCCAAGCGGCGCGAGGCGCTCCAGGCGCGTATAGACGCCGACGCGCAGGTCCGCGAGGACCCTGAACGCGGCGTCGTGGCCGACGATCCGCTCGAAGTAGCGACAGAGCCCGCGGCTCAGGGCGAAGAACTGCACACCGACGACGGCGATCGAGACGGCGGACTGGAGCGGGCGCTGCGACGAGCGCGAGATCAGCCACGCCGACGTGGCGATCAGGCCGATCCCTGCGGCGACCGCGCCGGCGCCGAGCGCCGTCGCCCAGGCCAGGCGCCCCGCGGCCGGGCGCGCGAGCGCGAGCGTTGCGCGCAGCGGGGCCTGCGGTTCGTTCATGCCGGCACCCCCACGCGGTCCAGATCGACGACCCGATCGGCGAGTTCGAGCAGCGCCGGGCGGTGGGCGACGATCAGCACCGTGCGCCCGACGGCGAGGCGCCGGACCGCGTCGAGCACCTCGTCCTCGGTCTCACCGTCGAGGTTGGCGGTCGGCTCGTCGAGCAGCAGCAGCGGCGCATCCCGCAGGAACGCGCGCGCGAGGGCGACGCGCTGGCGCTCTCCGGCCGAGAGCCCGGCACCACGGTCCCCGAGCAGCGTTGCGGCGCCGTCGTCCAGCGCGGCGACGACGCGGTCGAGTCCCGCGGCGGCGATCGCGTCGGCGACCTGCGCGTCGGTGGCGTCGCGGCGCCCGAGGCGCACGTTCTCGGCGATCGACGCGGCGAACAGATGCGGGCGCTGGGGAACCCAGGCGAGCTGCGCGCGCCACGCGTCGGGGTCGAGCTCGGCGAGGTCGACGTCGCCGACGCGGACTACACCCTCGTCGGGAACGACGAGCCCGACGAGCACTGCGAGCAACGTCGACTTCCCGCAGCCGCTCGGCCCGGCCAGCGCGACGACCTCTCCCCCCTCGACGCTCAGCGACGCCCGGTGCAGCGCCGGCTCATCGCGCTCCGGGTAGGTCACGCAGAGGCCCGCGACACTCACCCCGGTAACGCCCGGATCGGGCACATCGGTCCGTGTCCCGCGCGCCGGCAGCGGCTCCTCGAGCACCTCGAAGACCTGCTCGGCCGCCGCGATCCCCTCGGCGCTCGCGTGGTAGTTGGCGCCAAGCTGGCGCAGCGGCAGATACGCCTCGGGCGCGAGCACCAGGACGAACAGCGCGCTGCGCAGGTCGAGCGTCCCGTTCATCAGCCGCAGCCCGATCGCCACGGCGACGAGCGCGACCGAGATCATCGCGACAAGCTCGAGGATCAGCGACGACAGGAACGTGACGCGCAGCGTCGACATCGCGGTCGTCCGGTAGCGATCGGTGATCTGGGCGATCGCCCTGGCCTGCGCCTTGGCGCGCCCGAAGACCTTCAGCGTCGGCAGCCCGCCGACGACGTCGAGGAAGTGTCCCGACAGCGCCTGCAACGTGCGGACCTGGCGGTTCATGCGCTCGCGCGTCGCCGCCCCGACGAGCGCCATGAAGAGTGGGATCAGCGGGATCGTGAACGCGATGATCAGAAACGAGACCCAGTCGTTGAGCACGACCCCGGCGAGCACGACGACCGGCACGATCACGGCGAGGAACAGCTGCGGCAGATACAGCGAGAAGTAGCCGTCGAGGACGTCGATCCCGCGCGTCGCGAGGATCGCCAGGTTGCCGCCGCGCTGCGTGCGCGCGCCGTCGGGGCCGAGGACCGCGACGCGCTCCAACAACGCCGAGCGCAGCTGCGACTTCGCCCGCGCCGAGCTGCGGCTCGCCGCCAGCTCGGCCGCCCACGCGACCACCGCCCGGCCGAGCACCACCGCCAGCAGCAGCGCCAATGGCGTGCGCAGCGCGCTCACCCCCGTGTGCCCGCCGAACGCCCGGGCCACCACATCGGCCAGGAGCCCGGCCTGGGCGACGATCAGCACCGCGCTGCACACCCCGAGCCCGACCGACACACGCAAGAACGTCCGCGTCGCGCTCGCGTAGTTCAGGAGGCGCTGATCGAGGGCCCTCACGTCACTCGTCCTGGCGCCGTTCGATACTCGCCAGGTCGCCGTGGATCAGCTGGTACTGCAGCGACCCGACGCGCGCGCTGAGCCAGTCGATCAGCACCTTCACGCGGTGGCCGGGGCCGCCGCCGGCGAGGTAGTACAGATGTACCGAGAGGTACATCCAGAACGCCAGGCGCCCGGTGACCTCGCGGCCGCGGACGGCGCAGACCGCCTTGCCGCGACCGACGACGGCCAGCGCGCCCTTGTCGAAGTATCTGAACGGCTCGGTCGCGCCGGGTGCCCCGGCACTGATCGCCTTGGCGACATGGCGCGCCTGCTGGATCGCGACGGTCGCCAGGCCGGGCAGCGGCCGGCCGTCGGGGCCGGCGACCGAGGCGACGTCGCCGATCACCGAGATCTCGGGGTGGCCGGCGATCGTCAGCTCGGGTCCGACGGGGATGTGGCCCGCGCGGTCGGGCTGCACGCCGGTCGCCTCGGCGAGGATCGCCGCAAACGGCGCGGCCTGCACCCCGGCGGCCCAGATCACCGTGCGCGCGGCGATCTGCTCTTCGGCGCCATCGATCGTCATCGTCACGCCGTCACCGTCGATCGCGGTCACGCGCGCGCCCTCGCGAATCTCGACACCGAGCTCGCCGAGCTGTTCGGCGACCTTGCCCGACAGGCGCTCGCTGAACGCCGCGGTCACGCGCTCGCCGGCATCGAGCAGGATCACGCGCGCGTCGCGCGGATCGATGCGAGCAAAGTTGCGTTTGAGGTCGTGGCGGCGCAGGATCCCCAGCGCCCCGGAGACCTCGACCCCGGTCGGCCCGCCGCCGACGACGACGAAGGTCATCCATTGCTTCGCCTGCTCGATGTCGCCGCAGCGTTCGGCCTCCTCGAACGCGCCGTAGATGCGGTCGCGCAGCGCTCACGACGTCGTCGAGCGTCTTCAGCCCGTAGGAGACCTCGCTCCACTGGTCCTTGCCGAAGTAGGAGGTCCGTGCTCCGCACGCGACGATCAGGCTGTCGTAGTCGAGCCGTTCGCCGCGATCGAGGACGACCTGCCGGTTCTCGACGTCGATCCCGGTGACCTCGGCCATCAGAACCGTCGCGTTGTCCGAGTGCTTGAGCGACGAGCGGATCGGCGTCGCCGCCTCGGCCGGCGAGAGCACCCCGCATGCCGCCTGGTAGAGCAGCGGCTGGAAGAGGTGGTGGTGCATCCGGTCGACGAGCGTCACATCGACATCGGCCTTGCGTAGCTTCCGCGCAGCGGCCAGGCCGCCGAAGCCGCCGCCGATGATGACCACGCGTCGCCGGGCCAATCAGCTCAGCTCCGCCAGCCGTTCGCCGAGGATGATCCGCGCCGCCGCCTCGATCAGCGCGAGGTGCGAGAACGCCTGCGGGAAGTTCCCGAGGTGGCGACCGGTCGACGTGTCGAACTCCTCGGCGTAGAGGCCGAGCGGCGACGCGACCCGCAGCAGCCGCTCCATCAGGTCGCGCGCCCGCTGCTCCTCGCCGACGATCGCAAGCGCGCTGACGAGCCAGAACGAGCAGATCAGGAACGAGCCCTCCCTGCCGTGCAGCCCGTCGTCGGTCTCCTCGGTGACGTAGCGCAGGACAAAGCCGTCCTCGGTCAGATCCTCGGCGATCGCCAGCACGCTCGCCTTGAGCCGCTCGTCGCTGCCGGACAGGAAGCCGAAGATCGCCGCGAGCAGGTTCGAGGCGTCGAGCGAGTCGGTGTTGTAGTGCTGGCGCAGGACGCCGCCGTCGGTCAGGCCGTGGGCGAGGATGTCCTCGCGGATCTCAAGTGACGTCGCGTGCCACTCCTGCTCGTGGTCGCTCTCTCCGGCCAGCGCCGCGAGCTTCGCTGCGCGATCCAGGGCGACCCAGCACATGAGCTTCGAGGAGACGTAGTGCTGCGGCGCGCCGCGTGCCTCCCAGATCCCCTGATCGGGCTCGCGCCAGACCGCGGTCGCGCAGGTCGCCTGGGCCACGACGACCGGCCACAGCCGCCGCGGCAGCCGCTGGCTGCGCCGCGTGTGCAAAAAGATCGAATCGAGCGCCGCGCCGAACACGTCGTTCTGTTTCTGGTCGAACGCGCCGTTGCCGATCCGCACCGGCTTGGCGCCCGCGTAGCCGGAGAGGTCGTCGCGCGTGGACTCGGTCAGGTCGCGGCGCCCGTCGATCCCGTACATGATCTGCAACGCGCCGTCGGGGTTGGGCTCGAGGTCGGCCATGAACTGCATGAACTCGTCGGCCTCCCAGTCGAGGTCGAGGAAGTGCAGCGCCTGGAGCGTGAACGTCGAGTCGCGCAGCCACGTGTAGCGGTAATCCCAGTTGCGCTCGCCGCCCGGCGTCTCGGGCAGCGACGTCGTCAGCGCCGCGACGGTGGCGCCGGTCGGCATGTAGGTCAGGCCCTTGATCGCCAACGCCGAGCGCTGGATCGGGTCGCGCCAGCGGTGGTCGGGAATCCGCGCGCGGCCGAGCCAGCCGCGCCAGAAGCGCGTCGTGTGGCTGAGCAGCTCGTTGGCCTCGTCGACGTCGGCCGGCGTGCGCAGCTCCTGCGCCCAGGACAGCGCACAGAAGATCTGCTCGCCCTCCTTGATCACGTGGCGGGCGCGGACCCAGTCGCCCTCCTTGCCGACCGCCATGTCGGTCTTCAGGCGCATCGTCAGATCGCCGCCGTTCGCGTCGGCCTGGTGGCCCTCATCGCTGACCGTCCACGTCGCCGGCGTGCGCCCGTAGTCGAAGACCGGCTCGCAGATCAGCTCCATCTCGACCTCACCCTCGAGGCACAGGGCGACGCGGACGAGCATGTGATCGCCGTCGCTGTCGGTCGGCGGGCGCGTGTGGGGGGTGATCTCGTCCACACCGCGGCGCGGCCCGAGGGTCAGCGCGTCGCGGACGAGGACCCAGCCGTGCGGCGTCTTCCACGTCGTGGCGAGCGTGTTCGTGCCCGGCTCGTAGATCCGCGCGGTCGGCACGTTGATTCCGTAGGGCCCGAAGCGAAACGTGCCGGCCTGGCGGTCGAGCAGCGTGCCGAAGACACTCGGCGCGTCAAAGCGCGGGACGCAGAGCCAGTCCACCGCGCCGTCGGGCGCGACCAGCGCGCCGGTATGGCAGTCCGACAGGAACGCGTAGTCGGCGATCGGCGGAAACGGTGACGGCGCCGCGGCACTCTGGGGCTCGGAGCTCATGTCGTCACCCACGGCCCGTGCCAGCCGCCGTATCCGGTGACGAGATGCTCGGCTTCGGTCGGCCCCCATGAGCCGGGCGGGTAGGAGATGACCGGCGGCGGCGCGTCGAGCAGCGGCTGCATGATCCGCCACGTCTCCTCGACGCTGTCCTGGCGGGTGAAGCGGGCGCTGTCGCCGTTCATCGCGTCGAGCAGCAGGACCTCGTAGGGCGTCGGCGCCTCTCCCCCTTGCTCGGCGAACTCCATGTCCAGCGCGATCGGTTGCGGGCCGCCCTCGTCGGCGCGGTGGGCCTCGAGGATCAGCTGCGTGCCGGTCCCGGGATCGAGCTTGATGACGAACTGGTCGGGCTCGGGGTTGCGATGGCCGTGCGCCATGAAGCCCAGCCGCGGGGCGTGCTTGAAGACGACGCGAACCTCGGTCTGGGTGATCGGGAGCAACTTGCCGGTGCGGATGAACCACGGCACGCCGGCCCAGCGCCAGTTGTCGATCTTCAGCCGCATCGCGCAGTAGGTCTCGGTCGTCGAGTCCTTGGCAACGCCCTCGACGCCGAGGTAGCCGTCGACCTGGCCGCGCACGTACTCCTTGGGATCGGCGCTCTCGGTCGCGCGGAAGACCGCGAACTTCGCGTCCTTGAGCGTCTGGGCGTCGTTGCCGGCCGGCGCCTCCATCGCCGCGACGGCGACGACCTGCATCAGGTGGTTGACGACGACGTCGCGCAGCGCGCCGACCGGGTCATAGAAGTGGCCGCGATCGGCGACGCCGAACTTCTCGGCCATCGTGATCTGCACGCACGCGATGTGCTGGCGGTTCCAGATCGACTCGATCATCGTGTTGGCGAAGCGCAGGTAGAGCAGCTCGTCGGTGCCCATCTTGCCGAGGAAGTGATCGATCCGGTACAGCTGGGACTCGTCGAGGTGCTCGTGGATCTCGGCGTTCAGCGCCTGCGCGGAGGCGACGTCGTGCCCGAACGGCTTCTCGACGACGACGCGCCCGTTCTTGACCAGATCCGCCTCGGCGAGGCCCTTGATCACCATCCCGAACAGCGACGGCGGGATCTCGAGGTAGAACACCGGGCTGCGCGGCGCGCCGATCTCCTTGGCCAGCTTCGCGTAGACGGCCGCGTCGCCGAAGTCGCCGCTGACATAGGCCAGGCGAGCCGCGAAGCGCGCGAAGACCTGCTCGTCGATCGTGCCGGCCTTGGCCTCGATCGACTCGCGCGCACGGGCGATCAGCTGGTCGACGGTCCAGTCGTCGGCCGCCACGCCGACGATCTGGCAGTCCAGCAGCCCACGCTGCTCGAGGCGGTACAGGGAATGGAACGTCATCACCTTGGCGAGGTCGCCGGTGATACCGAAGACGACGAGCACCTCGGCGGGCTGGGATGTGACGATGGCGGGCATTCAGCGTGGCCCATTCTCACGCGGGCGCGGGAGGACGCACATCACCCGCATAGGATGATCCGCCACGATGATCGCCGCGGTCACCCTGGCACCCGGGACGTTCCTCGCGATCGCGGCGGCCGCGGCGCTGGCGGCGACGCTGGCGGAGACCGCCAGCGCCGGCGGACTGGTGATCCCGGTCGTGGTCATCGAGCTGCTGCTCGGCGTGGTGATCGGGCCGCAGGTCTTGGGGCTGCACGTCACGCCGGGCATCGAGTTCTTCGCCTCGCTGGGCCTCGGGCTGCTGTTCTTCTTCGCCGGCTACGAGATCGACCTCGAGCGCATCCGCGGCCTGCCGCTGAAGCTCGGCCTGCTCGGCTGGGGCATGTCGCTGACCATCGCCTACACCGTCGGCGGGATCCTGATGGCGACCGGCGTCGTGCTGTCGCTGAAGTACACCGGATCGGCGCTCGTCACGACGGCGATCGGGATGCTGATCCCGATTCTCGCCGACGCCGGCGAGATGAAGACGCGGTTCGGCACCTTCCTGCTCGCGGCCGGTGCGATCGGAGAGTTCGGCCCGATCCTGCTGCTCACGCTGTTCCTGTCGACCGACGGCACGGTGCACAACGCGCTGATCCTGCTGGGCTTCATCGTCCTCGCGGTTGCCGTCGCGATGTTCGCCGTCCGCTCGGCCGAGCGGACGGTGCCGCTGTTCGAGCGCACGCTGGAGGCGAGCTCGCAGCTCGCGGTGCGGTGGGTGCTGGTGATGGTCTTTGCACTGGCTCTGCTCGCCTACAAGCTCGGGCTCGATCTGCTGCTCGGTGGCTTCGCCGCGGGGCTGATCACCCGGCAGATGCTCAAGACGACCGAGATTCCCCAGTTCGACTCCAAGCTCCAGGCGGTCGCGTTCGGAGTCTTCGTGCCGTTCTTCTTCGTCGTCAGCGGGATGCAGCTGAACATCGACTCGCTGTTTGCCAGCGTGTCGGGTGTGGTGAAGATGCTCGTGTTCTTCGTCCTGTTCCTGGTCGTGCGCGGGACGCCGGCGCTGCTGCTCTACCGGGGGGTACTCGACCGCCGCGAGCGAACGGCGCTGGCGCTGTTCTCCTCGACTCAGCTCCCGCTCGTGCTCGCGATCACCGCGGTCGCGGTCGATGCGCACCGGATGCGCACGTCAACCGCCGCGGCCCTGGTCGGCGCAGCAGTGCTCTCGACGCTCCTCTTCCCGATCCTCGGCCTGCGCTTGCGCGGCGATCTCAAGGAACCGGCCACCGCGCCGACACCGGCGTAGACTGCCCGCGATGTCAGAGTCCGCCGCGGTGAACCAGGCGTCGGACGGCCCGGAGAACGGCAAGTTTGTCCTGATCGCGCTGATCCTCGTCGCCGCGGTCGCGAACCTCAACCTGTCGATCGCCAACGTGGCGCTGCCGGACATCGGCAAGGCGTTCGACGCCAGCCAGACGGCGCTCGATCTCGTCGCGGTCGGCTACTCGCTCGGGCTCGCCGGGTCGGTGCTCTACCTCGGCGCGCTCGGCGACCACTACGGACGCAAGATGATGCTGCTGATCGGCACCGCGCTGGCGATCCCGGCCAGCCTGCTCGCCGCGCTTGTCGCCGTCGATCGGCGTCCTGTTCGCCGCACGGCTGTTCGGCGGCGTCGCGGCCGGCATGGCCTACCCGACGACGCTCGCCCTGATCACCGCACTATGGGTACCCGGCCCCGGACGCACGAAGTCGATCGCGCTGTGGTCGGGCCTCGGAGGCGCCATCGCGGCACTCGGTCCGCTCGCCGCCGGCGCGCTGCTGACCGGCTTTGACTGGAGCTCGGTCTTCTACATCACGCTGCCGCTGGCCGTTGTCGCGCTGTTCATGGCCTGGCGCCACGTGCCGGCTCACGTCAACGAGACGCCCGAGTCGGTCGACAACCTCGGCGGCATCCTCTCGGTCGTGATGGTCGCGGCGCTGATCCTCGCGATCAACTTCGCGCCGGTGCCCGACAAGGGTGGGCTGACGATCGGCCTGTTCGTACTGGCGATTGCCACGGGCGTCGGCTTCTACCTGCGCCAGAAGCGCGCCCGCAACCCGCTCTATGACCTCGACGTGGCGGGACGGCGCATCTTCTGGGTCGCGGCGCTGGCCGGCATCATCGTCTTCGGGTCACTGATGGGCGCGATGTTCATCGGCCAGCAGTTCCTGCAGAACGTACTCGGCTACTCGACGCTCGACGCGGGCTTCGCGATCATCCCCGCCGCGGTCGGGATGGTGATCGTCGCGCCGCGCTCGGCCAAGCTCGTCGAACAGCACGGCGCGCGGCTCGTGCTGCTCATCGGCTACGTCTTCTGCCTGCTCGGCTTCCTGACCATGCTGCTGCTATGGAAGGAGAACATCGCCTACTGGAAGGTCGGCCTCGGGTACCTGTTCATCGGGATCGGCGTCGGGTTCGCCGGGACACCGGCGTCGCGATCGCTGACCGGCTCGGTCCCGGTCTCCCGCGCCGGGATGGCCTCGGGCACCGCCGACCTGCAGCGCGACCTCGGCGGCGCGATCATGCAGTCGATCTTCGGCGCGCTGCTGACCGCCGGCTACGCAGCCGCCGCGACCGCGGCCGTCGCCTCCTCGTCGACCCAGGGCTCGACCGATGTCCAGGAGGAACTCGAGAAGTCCTTCTCCAGCGCCGCGCAGGTCGCCCAGCAGAACCCGCACTACTCCAACCAGATCATCACCGCGGCGAAGACCGCGTTCCTGCAGGGCGACCAGTGGGCCTACACCGCCGGCATCGTCGCGATCCTGCTCGGCGCGACGCTCGTCTGGTTCCGCTTCCCGACCAAGGACGAGGAGACCGCGCTGCTCGCGAGCTACCACCAGCAGGACAGCGGCGCCGCCGCCGCGGCCTGACGTGGAGGCCGCCTCGCCGTCGCCGATGCAGGCCTACCTGGCCGCACTGCATGCGCGGCTCGCCGGCGATGTCAGTGGTGTCGTGGCGTCGTACATCCCGCAGCTGGGAACGGCGGACCCGTCGTGGTTCGGGATCGCAGTGGCGACCGTCGACGGCGCGGTCTACGAGGCCGGCGACACACGCCTGGAGTTCACGATCCAATCGATCTCCAAGCCGCTGACGTTCGCGATGGCGCTCGAGGCCCACGGCGAGGTCGTGAGGGAGCGAATCGGGGTCGAGCCGACGGGTGAGGCGTTCAACGCGATCGAGCTCGAGCCGCTGAACCCGATGGTCAACGCGGGCGCGATTCTCGCGCGCGATCTGCTCGGCAAGTCGCCTGCGGTCGCTCCATTGGACGCCTATGGAGCGTTCGCCGGGCGGGCGTTGTCGATCGACGACCGGGTCCGCGAATCGGAGTCGGCGACGAGCGATCGCAACCGGGCGATCGCGCACCTGCTGCGCGGCGCCGGCCGGCTCGACGGCCAGGCCGACGAGGTCGTTGAGCGCTACATCGAGCAGTGCTCGATCCTCGTCGACTGCCGTGACCTGGCGGTGATCGCGGCGACGCTGGCCGCCGGCGGGATGAACCCGGTGACGGGCGCGCGGGTGGTCTCCGAGGACACCGTGCGCGACGTGCTCAGCGTGATGACGACGAGCGGGATGTACGACGCGGCGGGCGACTGGCTGTACGACGTCGGGCTACCGGCCAAGAGCGGCGTGGCGGGTGGGCTGATCGCGGTGTTGCCCGGGCGCCTGGGGATCGGTGTCTTCTCGCCGCCGCTGGACGAGCGCGGCAACACGGTGCGCGGGGTTCGCGTCTGCGAAGAGCTCTCCCACGAGCTGGACTTCCACATGTTCAAGCACTCGCACCGACTCCCGTCGCCGGTGCGCCGGACGTTCACGCTGGCCGACGCGACGTCCAAGCGCGTGCGCGAGCCGGAAGTGGCTCTGGAGATCTCGCGCGACGGCGGGCGCGTGCGGGCGTTCGAGATCCAGGGGCATCTCGGCTTCCCGGAAGCCGAGCAGGTGACGCGCGCGGTGTTGGCGCAGGCGGCCGAGCTCGTGGTCTTGGATCTGCGCCGCGTGCGCGACGTACATGCGGCCGCGCTGGCACTGCTGGGCGGTTTGCGCGGCATCGTCAGCGCTGTGTCGGCGGCGCCGGCGGCGCTGGCCGATGCACTGGGTGTGCCGGCGTTCGACGAGCTCGACCGGGCGCTGGAGTGGTGCGAGGACCGGCTGACCGGCGACACCGCGGCGCCCCAGCTGATCTCGTTGCGCAACCACGCGGTGCTGCGCGGCGTCTCCGACGCCGACCTCGCGGTGCTGCGGCGCGTGCTCGAGGAGCGGCGGTTCGTGGCGGGCGAGTACCTGCTGCGCAGCGGCGAGCCGGTGAGCGAGTTGCTGCTGTTGACGCGCGGCGTCGCGAGCGAGCTGATCGTGACGCCCGACGGCGGCGAGCGCCGTGTCTCGACGGTGCAGGCCGGCATGACACTCGGCGAGCTGGCGCTGCTCGGCGGCGGCCTGCGCATCGGCGACGTCCGCGCCGACACCGACGTCGAGTGCTACGCGCTGCCCGCCGAAACGCTCGCCGGGCTACGCGAGCTCGACGCAGAGCTGCGGACGGTGCTGCTGCGCAACCTGCTCGAGATCGTCGCCGCCCGGACGCGGCGGACCGCCCAGAGCCTGGCGACGCTGATCGACTGACGGTTGTTGCGGGGCGTGCGCCACACGGCGCAGTTGTTTGGGAACGATCGGGGGTGTGGGTTCCCGTACTCGGAATAGTTCAGACCTACGGGGCCCGAGCCTGGATGCGCGGATCGTCGCCGCCTCGAGGCACGGAGTTGTCGAGCGCAACACGCTGATCGAGCTGGGCCTGACGTGGGATGACGTTGGCTATCGCGAGCGAAACGGTCGTCTGCATCGTCTGTACAAGGGCGTGTATGCGGTCGGCCGGCCCGATCTGCCGTTGGACGGGGTGTTCCTCGCTGCGGTCCTGGCATGCGGGCCGGAGGCGGTGCTCAGCCATCGCACCGCCGCGCGCAAGCACGCCCTACTCGCCGGCGGGACCTACCGCATCGATGTCACAGCCCCGCGGTCGGTCAAACGCAAGGACGGAATCCGCCTGCATCGCCCACTCTCCGTCGATGCCCGAGACACCACCGTGGCCGACGCAATCCCGATCACGACCGTCGCCCGGACCTTGCTGGACTGCGCCGACCCGGTGTTGAGGGTGGATATCGGGGCGATGCTCCACGAGGCCGCATCCGTTCAACGGAACCTCGACATGCGCGAGATCTGGGCGGTGCTGGCGCGCAGCCCCAATCACCGTGGGGCGCGTCGCCTGGACTGGGCGGCGAGGGAAGAGCATCCACTTGTTCGTAGTGGGCTCGAACGGGCGATGATCGCGCTGTTGGCGCGGTTCGGCGTACCGGCCGCCGAGGTCAACCAGCACGTGTGGAATGGCGAAGCTTTGGTCGAAGTGGATTTCTTCTGGCGCCACGCCGGGGTGATCGTCGAGACCGACGGCGGCCGCTACCACGCCTCACGTTGGCGGCGGCGCAAAGACGCCGAAAAGACCGCTCGACTGCGGGCCGCCGGCTTTGTCGTCCACCGCTTCAGCGACACCGAAGTCGCCGGCGCCGCCGACCGAATCGCCGCGATCATTCGAGCCGAACTCAAGACATCCCGGCACAGGCCCCCGTACTCGGAATAGTTCCTAGTACGGGGGCCCGCGCCCCTGGAACAGGCCCCGCGCCCTCGGCGTCGAAGGTCGTGTTCTGTCAGCGCGGACAAAGGCCTATTCTGCGAAGCCTGTTCTGCCGATGGGGAACCCGATGCGTCGTCGAGTCCTGTCTCATCTCTTCGCCTTGGCGTGCCTGAGTACGCTCGGGTCGGTTGCGCCGGCGCAGGCGCAGGTGCCGCAGCTGGATACGGCGGCGATCGAGCAGCTCGACGCCCAGGGCGTGCACGACATCATCGTCCGGCGCGCGCCGGGCCTGAGCTACGGCGAGCGCGGCGACCTTCGCAGCGATGCCGGCGTCACGCACGTCGACACGATGGTCACGCCCGACAGCGAGGTCGTCCAGGCGCCCACGGGCCAGCTCGCCGACGCCATCGCGACCCTCGATGCCGATCCCGACGTCGTCTACGCCGAGCCGGACGCGCCCGTCCACGCCGCGACCACCGACAACTACTGGGGCCTGCAGTGGGCGCTGCACAACACGGGCCAGCCGATCCTCGGGATCAGCGGCATCGCCGGCGACGACATCGACGCCCCCGGGGCCTGGGCCACGACGACCGGAACCGGGGAGACGGTTGCGATCGTCGACACCGGCGTCGAGCTCGCCGCGCCCGACCTTCAGGGCGCGATCGCGACCAACGCTGGCGAGACGGGCACCGACGCCCAGGGCCACGACCGTCAGTCCAACGGCGTCGACGACGACCACGACGGCTTCGTCGACGATTGGCAGGGCTGGGACTTCGTCGCGTCCGACAACATCCCGCAGGACGAAAACGGCCACGGCACCCATGTCGCAGGCATCATCGCCGCGCGCAAGGACAACGGCCTCGGCATCGCCGGCGTCGCGCCGTCGGCACAGCTCCTCCCGCTCCGCGTCCTCGACGCAGCGGGCTCCGGTACCTCGGCCACCGTCGCGAACGCCTTCGCCCTCGCCGGCAAACTGGGCATCCCGGTCGTCAACGCCAGCCTCGGCGCCGGCGCGCCGTCGCAGGCCGAGGCCGACGCGATCGCCGCGCACCCCGACACGCTGTACGTCGTCGCCGCCGGAAACGGTGACACCACCGGCGCCGGCATCGACGACGACGGGGCGGGCGCGTTCTGGCCGTGCGCCTCGCCGCAGCCCAACGTCGTCTGCGTCGGGGCCAGCGACTCATCCGACAACGCGGCGCCGTTCTCCAACTACGGCCAGACGACGGTGGACCTGTTCGCGCCCGGGGTCAACATCGCCTCGACATGGACGAACTCGCCGACCGGCGCCGGGCGCTACGTCTACGCCACCGGCACGTCAATGGCCACGCCGATGGTCAGCGGGACGGTTGCGCTGATGGGCGCCGCCAACCCCGCGCTCGACGCCAACGAGCTCAAGGCACGGTTGCTCGATAGCGTCGACGAACGCCCGACGCTGGACACGCTGTCGGTCACCGGCGGTCGCCTCGACGCGAGCACCGCGGTCGGCGCCGCTGCAATCGACACCGACTCCGATGGCGACGGCTTCCGCGACACCGTCGACGCCTTCCCCCACGACCCGACCGAGCACGCCGACACCGACCACGACGGCATCGGCGACCACGCCGACAACTGCCCGCTCATCGCCAACGCCAGCCAGACCGACAGCGACCACGACGGCAGCGGTGACGCGTGCGACGCCACACCGAACGGGTCGACGGTCGGTAGCGGAGCCGGCAACATCGACGACACGACGACCACCAGCGTCACGCCGCCGCCGACCACACCGGTCACCGCGACGACGCCGACCGTCGACACGACGCCGACAACCCCGACCGACGCCGGGCGCCCAACCCACGAAGTCAGCCCGGTCAGCTTCGCATCAACGGCGCCCCGCCTGACCGCTCCCCGGCTTCGCCGCACCTCCCAGGCCAACGGCTCGCTGGCGCTCAGCTTCTCGCTCGACCGCCCCGCCCGCGTCACGCTGACCTTCATGCGACGCGTTCGCGGTCGCTACCGCGCCGTTCTCTTCGTCAGGCTGGCCGCCGCTCGAGGCGCCGACCGCTTCACGTTCCGCACGCTGCTGACCAGGCACCACCTCGTCGCCGGCCGCTACCGGCTCGACCTCCAGGCCGCCAACGGCAGCCAGCGCTCGACGCTCTGGCGCCTCGCGTTCCGATTGCGCTGACGCCACCTCACCGCGAGCCGCGCGGTAGCGTTGATGCATGCGCGAGGTTCTGCCCGGCGTGTATCACTGGAGCGCGATCCACCCGCGAATGCAGTTCGAGGTCTCGTCGTACTGGCTCGACGACGGCGGCGTCGCGATCGATCCGCTGATCCCGCCCGATGTCGGCCTCGATTGGTTCGCCCAGCGCCCGACGCCCCCGGCGGCGATCGTGCTCTCCAACCGCCACCACTACCGCCAGAGCGGCGATTTCGCCGCCCAGTTCGGAACCCCCGTTCACTGCGCGCGCTCGGGCCTGCACGAGTTCGACGAGGGCGAGCCGGTCAGCGGCTTCGATCCCGGCGACACGCTCCCGGGCGGGATCGAGGTCCACGCGGTCGGTGGGATCTGCCCTGACGACATGGCGCTGTACCTCCCCGCGCACCGCGCGATCACGTTCGCCGACGGCGTCGTGCGCGGCGGCACGCACGGCCAGAGCGGCCCGCTCGGCTTCGTCCCCGACTCGCTGATGGACGATCCGCCGCAGACCAAGCGCGCGCTGCTCGCGTCGTTCGCGCGGTTGCTCGACGAGCTCGCCTTCGACCACGTCCTGCTCGCCCATGGCGGCCCGCTGATCGGCGACGGCCGCGCCCAGCTCGAGGATCTCGTGGCCTGCGGTGGGCGGACCGCGTTCGAGCTCTAAGAACCCGTTTCGGGCATTGCGTCGCCGCGGCCCGCGTGGTCGAACCCGAGCAGGTCGCCGTGCGGGTTCTTGGGCCCTCCGTGGTGGTAAGCGCGGACCTGGCAGATCAGCGGGCCGCGGAAGGTGAGGAACTCCGCGCCGCGATCCAGGCGCCGCGCGCCGGTCTTCGGGTCGGTCCACGCCATCGTCCATTCCAGCGCGACCTCGCCGTCGCCCTCGATCGCGTGCTCGATCTTCCAGTGGCCCTCGAGCGCGTCGACGCCGAATTTGGCGTAGGCGGCGATCTGGTCAGAGCCGACGTGCGGGCCCAGGCGCGTGTAGTAGTGCACAGCGTCGGGCGTGAAGTGCGAGGCGACGCGCTGCAGATCGCCGCTGTTGAGCGACGCGTAGTACGCATACGCAGATCGAGCCGCGTCCCCACGCGACTCAGCCTAACTGCGTCAGACTCTCGCCGTGTGACGCGCAATTTGCCTGCTTGTGGTGACGAAAGGCTCCATCGGCGGGCGCGCGCGCAGCTACTGCCGATGGCGACGGTCGGGCGCTGAACCGGCGGCCTGTCCGCAGAGCTAGGGTACTTCGCATGACTCGCCTCTTTCATTCGCCGGGCAGCCGATCCACTCGAGTGCTCTGGATGCTCGAGGAGACCGGCGCGCCGTACGAGCTGACCGTGTTGACCCGCGATGAGCGCCGCGCGCCCGAGTTCGTCGTCCATCACCCGCTCGGCCGCGTTCCGGTCCTCGAGCTCGACGACGGCGGCGACATGATCGAGTCGATCGCGATCTGCCTCCAGCTCGCCGACCTGCATCCGGAGTCCGACCTGATCGGCCCGCTCGGGTCGGCGCTCCGCGCGAAGGCCTACCAGTGGTCGATCTTCGCGCTGGCCGAGATCGAGACTCCGCTGATCGACCTGCGTCGGACCAGTGAGGCGGGCGAGGACCTTGCGGCCGGCCTCGAGCGCTTCGGCAAGGCGATCACCGTGATCGCCGACACGCTCGGTGACCGCGACTGGCTGATCGGCAACGACTTCACCGTCGCCGACGTGGTCTGCGCGAGCGTCATCGGACTCGGTCACTCGCGCGGCATGGTCGCCGACCGCTGGCCGACCGTCGCCGCGTACGTCGACCGCGCCCGGGCGCGACCGGCCTACGAGCGTGCGCAGGCCGCCGGCCGCGCGCCCGAGTAGCCGGCGAACTCAGAGCCGGGTCTCGTCGCCGGGAGCGAGAATCCGCACTTCGACGCCCGGCGCGACGCGCGCGGCGTGTTCGGCGAACTGGCGCGGCGGATCACTCAGGGCGCCGCGCCCGCGCCGCGCGAGGCCGATCGGAGCGAGCGTCCCCCAGTGCACGGGAATCGCAATCCGCGGCTTCAGCACGCCGGCCGCCCGCGCCGCGTCCTCCGGGCCCATGTGGCCGGGGCCGAGCGTCGGACCCCAGCCCGCGACCGGCAGTAGCGCGACGTCCAGCGACGGTGCGATGTCGGCCATCTCGGCGAAGAACTCGGTGTCGCCGGCGAAGTAGACCGCGCGCCGGCCGCGCACGACGTACCCGAGTGACGCCGCCCGCGGGCCGCCCGGACGGTGCCCATCGTGATGGGCCTCGACGGCACACACCTCGACCTCGCCGACGCGCGCCACGTCGCCGGCGCTCAGGCCGGTCACGGTGGAAAAGCCCTTACCGCGCAGCCACCCCTCGGCGCCCGCGGGCACGAACAGCGGCGTCGTGCGACCCAGCCGGCGCAGCGAGGCGAGGTCGAGATGGTCATGGTGCAGGTGGGAGATCAGCACCGCGTCGGGCTCGGCGACCGCATCGCGGGAGACCGGCGGGGCCTGGCGACGCAGGTGAGCGACGCGGCTGCGCAGGATCGGGTCGGTGAGCAGGCGCACCCCGTCGAGCTCGATCAGCGCCGTCGCATGGCCCAGGAAGACGATACGGTCTGCGGGCGCGGCGAGACGACCGGCGATGCCTGCGCCATCGGCCATCAACGAGACGGTAGCGACGAGGCGGATTCCATGGGCGATGAGCGCATCAGCGACGGGCAGATGAGCGGATCGCGTCGAGCGATCGGGTTCGTCGTTCGCACCGCCGTGATGCTCGTCATCGATGGCCTCGTGCTCGTGTTCATGACCGCGCTGCTGACCGACACGCAGCAGCTGTCGTTCAAGGCCGCGGTGCTCGTGGCGGCGGTGATGGCCGTGATCTCCGCGGTCCTGTGGCCGATCGTCACGCGCATCGCTCTGCCACTCACGATCGTCACGTTCGGGCTCGCGTCACTCGTGCTCAGTGCCGGCATGGTCTCGCTGGCGTTCTGGGTCGTCGACGGCCGCACGCCGCCGCTCGGCGCCGACCTGGCGATCGCGTTCGCGCTCGCGCTCGTCTCGATGCTCGTGGCACCGCTGCTCGACGTCGAGGGCGACGCCCAGAACCTCCGCGTCGTCCGCCGCCGCTCGCGCCGCGCGCGCGAGGAGAACCGCACCGACGTTCCCGGCGTGATCATGTTCGAGATCGACGGTCTCGGTGAGGGCGTGCTGCGCGACGCGGTCGCCGGCGGGCATGTGCCGACGATCGCCCGCTGGCTGGCCGACGGCACCCACCGAATCCAGAGCTGGGAGTGCGATCTGTCCTCGCAGACCGGAGCCAGCCAGGCCGGGCTGCTGCTCGGGTCCAACTTCGACATGCCCGCCTTTCGCTGGTACGAGAAGGAGACCGGGCGCACGATGGTCTCCAACCACCCCGGCGACGCGGCCGAGATCGAGCGGCGCCGCTCGACCGGCAACGGTCTGCTCGCGGGAGCGGGCACGAGCCGCGGGAACATGTTCTCCGGCGACGCGCCGCGCTGCACGGCGACGATGAGCGTGATCCGCGACCGCAGCCGCTCGAACGCCGGCGACCTGTTCGCCTACTTCTCCGACCCGTACGGGTTCATGCGCACGATCGTCCTGTCGGCCGCCGACATCTTTCTCGAGCGCCGCGCCGCGCGCCGCCAGCGCCGCAGCGGCGCTGAGCGCGTCGAGCGCAACCGCGTCTACGCGCTGATCCGCGCCGCGATCGCGGTTGTCATGCGCGACGTCTTCACCGCGCTGCTGATGGCCGACATCGTCGAGGGCGTGCCGGTCAGCTACGCAACGTTCGTCGGATACGACGAGGTCGCGCATCATTCAGGGATCCGCGAGCCCGACGCGCTGGCGGTGCTCAAGCGCCACGACGGTCAACTGCGGCGACTCGAGGGCGCAGTCGCGCAGGCCCCGCGCCCCTACCACCTCGTCGCGCTCTCGGACCACGGGCAGACGCAGGGGCGGCCGTTTCGCCAGCGCTTCGGCGAGACGCTCGAGGAGGTCGTGCACGGAGCCCTGGAGCAGGGTGGCGTCTACTCCCCGGCCGCGGTCGACGAGGCGTGGGGCGACGTCGGCGCCGTGATCGCCGACGCCCGCCAGGAGCCGAGCGCCGCGGGCCGAATGCTCGCCGCGGCGACGCGCAGCCGGACGGTCGAGGGGACGGTGGCGCTCGGGCCCAATCGCGAGGCGCTCGAAGAGCACCGCGACTCCAGTCAGACGCCGCAGGACGAGGCGGTGGTGATGGCGTCAGGCGGGCTCGGGCTCATCTACCTGCCGTCGAGCCCCGAGCGCTTGACGCTCGAGCAGATCAGCGAGGCCCATCCGCGACTGCTCGACGCACTCGCCGGGCATCAGGGGATCGGCTTCGTCATGGTCCGGTCGTCCGCGGGCGGCGCGGTGGTACTCGGCGGGGACGGGAGGCGGTTCTTGAGCGACGACCGCGTCGAGGGCGAGGACCCGCTCGCGGTCTTCGACCCGACCGCGGCCGACCACCTGCGCCGCCACGACTCGTTCCCGCACTGCCCCGACATCCTCGTCAACTGCATGTACGACCCCGAGACGAACGAGGTCGCCCCGTTCGAGGACTTCATGGGCTCGCACGGCGGTATCGGCGGCCCCCAGACGCACCCGTTCGCCGTCGTCCCGATCGAGTGGCCCGAGCCCGCCGAGCCGATCGTCGGCGTCGAGGCGATGCACCACGCCCTCCAGGGTTGGCTGGGCGAGCGGTAGTCTCGCGACGAAGACCGCGACGCTCAAGCGCCTCGCGCGTCACCACTGATGCAGGCGACGACGCGGGGCATGGAGGTCCTCTCGGTGGCCGATGTGGCGCGACACTCCCGCGGTGGCGGTGCGGGAGGAACGTCAGCATGCGCAGGTCGCGATCGTTTACGGGTTCGAATCCGTCACACCACGCGCCCGGCCGCAGCCCACGCGGCGACCCGCGAGCGCGGGCGGCCGATCATCGCGGCGCTGCCGTCGTCGAGGATCGGGCGCTGGAGCAGCGCCGGGTGCTCGACGAGGATCGCCACGACCTCGTCGATCCCCAGGCCGTCGGCGTCGAGCCCGAGCTTCTCGTAGGTCTTGTCGCGACGGATCAGCGCGTCGGGCGGATCTGCCTGGAGGCGTTGCGCGAGCGAGCGCAGCTCGTCGGCGTTCAACCGCTCGGCGACGAGCAGATACTTGCGCACGGTCACCTCGCAGCCGGCGGCCTCGAGCTCGTCGAGGGCATGGACCGAGGTCGAGCAGTGCGGGTTGTGCAGGAGTGTGAGGGTGGGCACGCCTGGAGCTTAAGCGTCACTGCTCATGCGGGCGCCGCGCGTGCGAAGGCCTACGCGCGGGCACCCGCGCGGGTGACGCTCCTCGCCGCGACCCCGACCGCGTGTCGCGCCGCCTCAACGAGATCGGCGCCCTCGACGAGTGCCGCGGCCAGCGCGCCGCAGAAGGCGTCGCCCGCGCCAGTGGTGTCGACGACCTCGACTGTGGGCGCGGCGACGCGCTCGACGCGCCCGTCCGCGACAACCAGTGCGCCCTCGGCGCCGAGCGTCACGACAACGGCGCCGCCGATCTCGGCGGCGAGCTGCGCCGGATCGCCGTCGCGGCCGGCCAACGCCGCGAGCTCGCCCCGGTTGGGGACGAGCACGTCGACGCGCTGCAACAGCTCGGCCGGCACAGGGCGCGCCGGAGCCGGGTTGAGGACGACGATGCCACCGGCGGTCGCGGCGGCAGCGGCCACGGCCGCCTCGGGCACCTCGTGGCCGAGCAGGGCAACGCGCACGTCACGCAGCATCGCGGCGGCCGCGGTGACGTCGTCCGCGCCGACCCGGCCGTTGGCGCCCGGGCTGACGATGATCGTGTTCTCCCCCGCCGGGTCGACGGCGATCAGCGCCACGCCACTCGGTGCGTCGGGGTCGGTGACGAGGTGGGTGGCGTCGAGGCCCTCGCGCACCAGCCCGGCCCGCAGGCGGACGCCGGCGTCGTCGTCGCCGATCCGGCCAACCAGAGCGACGCGACGCCCGAGGCGCGCCGCCGCCACGGCCTGATTGGCGCCCTTGCCACCATGCAGCTCGACCCGGTCACCACCGAGCACCGTCTCCCCCGGAACCGGGTGATGGCCGACCGCGATGACGATGTCGAGGTTGACCGACCCGACGACGCAGATCTCGATCGCGCTCACGCCGGCAGCGCGGCGATCGCCGCGATCATCCGCGCCCAGAAGCGCTCGACGTCGATACTCATCGCCACACGCGCGTTCGGGGCCTCGCCGAGCCGGTGGTCGAGATCGACGACGGTCGCGCCGCGTGTCCAGCGCCCCTGCGTCTCGGCCGCCACGAACGCGTCGACGCCGCGCGCGAGCCCCGGATCGAGCGCGATCGCCAGCGCGCACGGATCGTGCAGCGGCGGCTCCATATCGAACAGCTCGCGGTAGGTGCCGGCGAAGTACTCAAGCCACGCCTGGCACGTGCGGGCCAGCGGCGTCCCGATCGTCCCGATGCGCTCGATGACCTCCGGCGTCGCGAGCGCCTGGTGGGTGACGTGCAACCCGACGAGCGTGAACGGAACGCCCGATGCGAGCACGATCTCCAGCGCCTCGGGATCGACCCACGCGTTGAACTCGGCGTACGGCGCCCGGTTCCCGCGCTCGGCGCTGCCGCCCATCCACACGATCTCGCGGATCTTTCCGATCAGCTGCGGCGCGTTCTCGAGCAACACCGCGATGTTCGTGATCGGCCCGGTGGGGACGAGTGTCACCGGCTCGGTCGCCGCGGTCAGGACGTCGACCATTAGCTCGTGGGCACTGCGCGGATCGAGCGCGAACGCGGGCTCGGGTAGGTCCGGGCCGTCGAGTCCACTCGCCCCGTGCACGTCGGCCGCGGTCTGCAGCGTTCCGCGCAGCGGCGCCGCCGCGCCCGCCCCGACCGGCACATCGACGACACCGGCGAGCGTGCAGACGCGCAGGGCGTTGTGGGTTACGGCCTCGAGGTTGCCGTTGCCGCCCACCGTCGTGATCGCGCGCAGGTCGGCCTCGGGGTCACCCGCGGCCAGCAGGATCGCAAACGCGTCGTCGTGCCCGGGGTCGCAGTCGAGGATCAGCGGTATCGCCATGGCGCAAGTCTCGCGCACCACGGTCTCCCGCAGCTACGTGAGGCTCGCGCGATCAAACGCCCAACGGAGTCAACGCTGGGGTCCTACAGCTCCCGAATCAGGGGTGGGAGCAACAAGCATCAGAAGACAGGGGTCTCGGTGTAGTCGCCCCAGACGTCCTGGAGCGCGATGACGATCTCGCCCTCGGTCGCGTGCGCGCGGGCGGCGTCGAGCATCGGCGGCATGAGATTGCGCTGCGACGCAGCCGTCTCGCGCAGTGCGGTGAGCGCGACCTCGACCGCAGCGCCGTCGCGGCGCGCGCGGACGGCCTGGACACGATCGATCTGCTGGCGCTCGAGCGCCGGATCGATGTGCAGCAGCGGGGTCTGCTCGTCGTCGCCCTCGGTGTGGGCGTTGACGCCGACGACGACGCGGCGACCCGAGTCGATCTCGGCCTGCAGCTCATAGGACGCGTCGGCGATCTCGCGCTGGGGATAGTTCAGCTTGACCGCCTCGACCATCCCACCGAGCTCGTCGATCTTGGCGAAATACTCATACGCCTTGCGCTCCATCTCGTCGGTCAGCGCCTCGACGAAGTACGAGCCACCGAGCGGATCGATCGTCGAGGCGACGCCGGTCTCGTGCGCGATGATCTGCTGGGTGCGCAGCGCGATCCGCACCGCCTCCTCCGTGGGAAGCGCCAGCGCCTCGTCGTAGGAGTTGGTGTGCAGCGACTGGGTGCCGCCGAGCACCCCGGCCAACGCCTCGATCGCGGTCCGCACGATGTTGTTCAGCGGCTGCTGCGCCGTCAGCGAGACGCCGGCGGTCTGCGTATGGAAGCGCATCAGCCACGACTTCGGATCCTTCGCCCCGAACGTCTCGCGCAGCTCGCGTGCCCAGATCCGCCGCGCCGCACGGTACTTGGCGATCTCCTCGAAGAAATCGATCTGCGCATTGAAGAAGAACGACAAGCGCGGCGCGAACGCATCGACGTCGAGCCCACGATCGACGGCCTGCTGAACGTACGTCAGTCCGTCCTTCAGCGTGAACGCCAGCTCCTGCGCCGCCGTCGACCCGGCCTCACGGATGTGATAGCCCGAGATTGAAACCGAGTTCCACCTCGGCATCCGCTCAGTCGACCACTCGATCATGTCGCCGAGGAAGCGCATCGCCGGATCGATCGGGAAGCACCACTCCTTCTGAGCGATGTACTCCTTGAGGATGTCGGCCTGGATCGTTCCGTTCAAACGCTCCGCGGGGACACCCTGCTCCTCGGCCGCGACAACGTAGTAAGCGAGCATGATCGGCGCCGGCGCATTGATCGTCATCGAGACCGACACCTCGCCGAGATCGATCCCCGAAAACAGCGTCTGCATGTCATCGACCGAGTCGACCGCCACACCCTCACGACCGACCTCACCCTCGCTCTTGGCATGATCGGAGTCGTGGCCCATCAACGACGGCATGTCGAACGCCGTCGACAACCCCGTCTGACCGTGATCCAGCAGGTAGCGAAAACGCTCGTTGGTCTGCGCGGCCGTCCCGAAGCCCGCGAACTGCCGCATCGTCCACAACCGGCCGCGATACATCGACGGATACACGCCGCGCGTGAACGGATACTGACCCGGCAGCCCGATCCGATCTTGCTCGGGCAGATCGACCTCCGTGTACAGCGGCCGGATCGGCTCGCCCGACAGCGTCGTGAACGGCACGTCACGCTCAGGCGACTGAGCGAACGCCTCCTCCCACCCCGCCAACGTCGGCTGGAGCGTCGTATCCTCTGCGATATAGGCGGCCATCAGATAGTTGGAAGGTCGCATACTGGCTAGGCTGTGTCAACGTCACGCACGAAGGAGCCTGGTATGAAACTGTCCGTTCTTGGAGTCGTTGGCGCCGGTTTCATGGGCTCGGGAATCGCCGAGTCGGCGGCCGTTGCCGGCCTGCACGTGATCGTCTACGAGCCCGACGAGGCGCCGCTGCAACGCTCACGTGCCGGACTGCAGGCATCGATCGACCGTGGCCGCGCGCGCGGCCGGATCGACGATGTGCAGGCGGCCGCGATCCTCGGGCGCATCACCCACACCACCGAGATCGAGGACCTGCGCGACGCGGAGGCGGTCGTCGAGGCGATCATCGAGGAGCCGACGGTCAAAGCGCAGATGTTCACGCGCCTCGACGCGCTGCTGCCCAACGCGGTGTTCCTGGCCTCCAACACGTCCTCGATCCCGATCGCCGAGCTCGCAGCAGTCACGACACGTCCCGACCGGGTCGTCGGGCTGCACTTCTTCTCCCCCGTCCCGGTCATGAGCCTCGTCGAGGTCGTCGTCGCACTGGACACCAGCAACGAGACAAGGGCCGCCGCAACCGCGCTGGCGCAGCAGCTCGGCAAGCAGCCGATCAGCACGAAGGACCGCTCCGGCTTCATCGTCAACCGCCTCCTCGTCCCCTACCTCATGGCCGCCGTGCGGATGTTCGAAGAAGGGTTCGCCACCCGCGAAGACATCGACGAGGGCATTGTCCGCGGCTGCGGGCACCCGATGGGGCCGCTCACCCTGTGCGACTTCATCGGCCTCGACGTCCTCTACGCCGTGTGCAACTCACTCTACGAAGAGTTCAAACAGCCCGAATACGCCCCGCCGCCACTCATGAAACGCATGCTCGCCGCCGGCCGCCTCGGCCGCAAAACCGGCCAAGGCTTCTACGACTACCCCAGCGCCGAGGCCGCTTAGCCGATCTCGGCGAGGCGGGCGACGACGGCCGCGAACGCTAGTCCGCGACGCCGGCCTGCGCCACGACCCGCTCCGCCCGCAGGCGCACGAGCAGCTCGCCCGGCACCGCGTTGCGCCGGCCGTATTCCTCGGCCCGATCGGCGCCCATGTACCGCGCCGCGATCCGGGTCGAGAGCGCGAGCATCGCGGCGGCGTCCTCATCGATCGTGACCGGCCCACTGACCGTGACGAAGGCAAACGGCGGGCGGTCGTCATCGACGCACAGGCTCGCGTGACCGCCGCGGCGCAGGTTACGCCCCTTCACCGTGTTCGCCCCGGTCATGAACACGAGCTCGTCGCCGTCGAGCACGAACCAGATCGGCATCACGTGCGGCAGCCCGTCCTCGCGCACGGTCGCGAGCTTGCCCGTCCGCGTACCCTCCTGCACGAACGCCTTCCACTGCGCTTCGGTCATCTGCGCCACGAGGAAACCGAGACTACCGGCCGACGATCAGCGCAGCGCGACAGTCAGCGCCGACCGTTGTCCGACGAGCGCGTCATCTCGCCGAATGCGTTCTGCTGCGTGTGATTCCCAGCACCGCGGCCGTTGACTGCCAGCGCGGACTGCGCGAGAGTCTGCGCTGTGAGACGGATCGTCGTTTCAGCCCTGGTCCTGGCGGCCATGGTCGGCGTCGGCGGCACCGTCGCCACCGGCGCTGTGCTCACCGGCCGGGTCACCGGCATTCCGCGAGGCGCCAAGGCGCGGTCGGTGCGGGTGATCGATGCCAGCACCGGCGAGGTGATCAAGGACCTGCAGGCCACCACCTCCGGCGCTTACCACCTGTCGGTTCCCGCCGGCGTGTACATCCTGGCCGCCGACGCCCGTGGAGCGAGCGGGCGCCAGTATGGGGCGGTCAGCGCGGCGACCCGGCTGGGCTCCTCGCCCAAGCGCATCGGCCTCGCCGCCCACACCCAGGCCCCGCCCGCCGGTCGTTCTTCCCCCGTCGCGCGCGCGGCCTCGCTCGACCCGGGCTCGGTCGTCACCGTCAAGGGCGTTGTGATCGATGCGGCGCCGGGCGCCGGGATCAACAACCTGTCACTGGACGGCGCGGTCCTGTTCCAGCTGTTCGATCCGTGCTCGAACGAGGGCGTGCGCTTCGTCGATCAGAGCGATCAGGTCGTCGCGGCGAGCGAGCGCGAGCAGCAGCTCTTCGACAGCGGGCGGGCCGAGGGCCCGTTCCACTACGACCCGCTCGCCCCACAGTTCCAGATCTCCGGACACGGCACGGCGAGCGCCGACGGGCGGGTCACCGTCGTGCTCGACCTCGTCGACCTGTCGACGGGCAAGGTCGTCGACAGCCAGACCGCCGGCGGCTCGGTGAAGGACCTCGACGACGTGATCGGCGAGGTGACCGACCGCTTCGCACAGCGGGACTGCGGAGAGCCGATCGCGTCGCGCTGCCCGGTCGTGGGCGGCGAGCGCCAGGCGTGCATCACCACGATCGTCGAGATCGGGGCCGGCGGGAACGTCTCGCAGGACATCAAGTCCCCCGGCGGATCGTGCTCGGACCCGGCCGGGTTCTCGAACTCCGCCGCGACCGGCGTCACATGGCGGTACACGTGGCAGCGGGCGATCCTCAACGCGACCCCGGGTGGTGCGCCCGGCGAGTGGAAGCTGCGCGGCTCGTACCGCATCGACGCGATGTGCGGCCTGAACAACCAGCACTGCTCGGAGGCCGTCGCCGGCTCGCGAGGCGGCGACGGCTCGCTGGCGCCCTGGCTCGGCACCGGGCGCCCGGGGCGCTGGACACTCAAGATCCCGGCCCTGGCCAGCAGCTACCACCCGCGCTGCGGAGCCAGCGCGATTGACGACCCCAACGTCCTCAACTCCGCGATCGTGTCGGTCACGCTGCACGGCAAGCCTGGCCATCCGGTCCGCCGCTCGAAGATCGTCAAGCTGCACCTCAGTAAGACGCTGGAGTGCGGGATCGAGTGCGAGGACAGCTACCGACTCAACGGGCGGATGCTGATTCTCGGGGAGTGGTAGCCGGCAGACCGACCGGGACGGCCATGCACGCGACTGCCGGTTGCAGGGTCGTGCGGGTCCCATACCCCCTCTGGAGCACAGGCCCAGATCGCCCGGATCGAGGAGGGCGACGCAGAAATGCCGGATCTCCTCGGTCGAGCGCTACGCCGCCGCGCTCGGGTTCGAGGTCAGGTACGAGCTGGTCCCGGTGGCCGGGGCACGGCAGACTGCGAAGCCACGCGCCGCGAAGCGGTCGCGTGGGTCTCGACGGGTCGCGGCGCGATGTCCTCGCCTTCGTGGCGCAACCCTCAGCTGGAGCGGCACTGTGGTCGCGTAGTACGGTCGGCTGGTGATGAAGCTCGGTGATCTGCTGGAGCTGATGCATGGCGCGTCGGGGCGCTTTGAGTCGGTCGAGAGTCAGTGGCGCTCGTGGCGTGACGTTGAGCTCACGCGTGCGGCGTTCGCCGCGCACGCGAAGGACAGTGGGGCGGTGACGAGTCAGGTCGTGGTGGGCTCCGGTGACCGGCCGACCGAGGAGGAAGAGACGATCAGGCTGTGGTTGCAGCGGCCGGATCGCGTGCGCGAGGAGCGCGACAGCAAGCTGCACGGCAAGACGCTGGCTATCCAGGTCGGCTCGACCTGGTGGTCCTACTGGCCCGGGCGGGGAGCGATGACCAACGCCGGTGACGCGGCGCAGAGTCAGACCGTCGGCCAATCGGTCGAGACGATGCTGAACCCTGCGCCCGTGATCGGCCTGCTGGACATCGAGATCCGCGGAACCGGCGAGCGCGCGGGGCGATCCGTCGTCCGTGCGCGATGCTCCCCGCGCCCGCGCGGCACCAACCATCCCGACACGTTCGCCCTTCGCGGGCTGAGCATCGGCGCGGACGCCTACGACCTGGAGATCGATACCGAGCGCGGCATCCTGCTGCGGGTGGAGGCGTGCTTCGACGGCGCGGCGATGATGGTCGTCGAAGCCGTTGAGATCGCGTTTGATCGCCAGCTCGATCCCGAGCTGTTTCGTTTCGTCTCACCTGATGGCCAGGAGCCGTCCACGACCGAGCAGATGCGCCGGCTCCGCGGCCCCGTCGCGCTGCACGAATCCGTCTCGGCAGTCCCGTTTACCGTCTACGCGCTCCGCGACGTATCCGAGGATTGGGAGCTGCATGTCTCGCTGCACCGCGGCTCCAAGCGTCCAGTGGCCGAGCCGAGCGTGTGGCTCAACTACACGAGTCGAGACAGAGGCGGCCAGGTGAACATCGGCCAGCTGCCCGCGACCGCGGTCGAGGACTACCGAGTTCAGGACGGCGAGGACATCGAGCGCGACGGCCTCGAAATGCGAGTCCGCCGGCGAACCGACATGTGGCCGCAAGCCCAGCTATCGGTCGAGCTCGACGGGACACTGATCACGATGAGCTCGGACACCCTGACCGCCGAGGACCTCATCGACCTTTCCGGTCGCCTGGTCCCCGCCTCCAGCGACCCACCGAAGATCTGAAACTCGCCCCCTGACGGGACGAAGCGGGGTTTTCGTGTGATCGGGGAGACAGGATTTGAACCTGCGACCGCCCGGCCCCCAGCCGGATTTCCTACTTTCTTTGAGTTGGAGAAACGGCTAATAGCAGGGTTTTCGTAGTTCTCGGTGCGTCTGGGTTGTCCTGAAATTGGACCCCGTTTTGGACCCCGAGCGTATGTTCGGGTCGCGTCTGCGCTGGTCGTCGGACGCGTCGCGACCGTTGTGAGTCGAGATGAGCGACACGCCCTCCCCCAAGCCGGTCCCCTCGAACCCGACGCCTGCCACCCCGCCGCCTGGGTGATCGCGGTCGAGATCCGCGGCTCGACGAAGCCGGCGTAGCACCTTGGGCGCTCGGTCGTGACTCCGAGGGCTCCCGGGAGGGCTTAGAGCAGAGCGTTGACGCGATCGACGTCGAACGCGGTCGGGTCGAACTCGTCGGCGGATTTGAGTCCGAGCCATTCGAGCATCTCCCCGTGCTCCTCATGCGTGGGGTCGGCGAGTGTCTCCCGCAGTTCCGCGTATCCCCATGCGCCACCGCAGTCCTCCGGCGGGCACCGTCCCTTGCCGCCGACGCAGCGCGGGTGGCGGGTCCCCGGCTCGGGCGCCATGACCTTCTCGACGACGACGTCGTGTTGCCAGTAGTCGCCGAAGTCGTAGACGTAGCGCATGCGGTCGCGCGGCTCGCTGATCACGTCGGCCACCGAGGTTCGCTGCTCGTCAACGTGGTCGAGCTCGGGATCGGGCGGCCCGTATTCCACGTCGCCCGCGGTGAATGCGTGGAGGTGGTAGTCGCCCCAGCCCATCGCCGCCTGGATCACCGCGTGCAGGCGGTCGAGGCGGATCGTCGCCGGCACCAGCAGCCGCCGCCAGACGGGCGGCTCCGAGACCCCGACCAGGCTGACCTTGATCTGCAGGATCCGGTCGCTGGAAGCCATCACGCTCCCTCTCGGCGACTCGTCTCGCGCATGTTCGTCAAGGTAGCCGGCGGCCCTGACGGGTCGCGGAAGCCGCGCTCGGCGTGTCAGCCGAACGCTGGCAGCGTCGTGCCGATTGCTTCCGCGGGACGACCACCAAATCAGCATCGAGGGCATCCGCGATCGCCACGACGGTGCCGAGTTCGGGGTTACCCTTGGCGGTCAGTAGCCGACGAATGCTCGCCGGGTTCTTGTCGACCGCCCGCGCGAGGTCGGCCTTGCTGATGTCGTGCTCGACGCGGAGCGCGTCGAGTCTGTTCACGATCTCGTCGATGGCGGCAATCGCACGGGACTGGCGCGCGTGTTCGGCCATGAACGTCGGATCCTCCATGAGCTCGCCGCGCCAGCGGTCGTAGTGGCCCGTATCAAGCTTCACTGTGCGGCGGGGCGTGCTCATGCGACCGAACCGTAACGTACGCGTTACGGCTCGCTTGCGACGGCGCTAGATGATCCCGAGCTCGCTGGCAAGTCGTCCCGGACCGATGACTGCGAGGTCGCCCGCAAGCGCTCCTTCGGGCATGTGGCGCCGGTTGGAGGTGCAGATCATGTCGGCGCCGCGCGTGACCGCCGCGGCGACGAGATGCACGTCGTGGTCGTCAAACTCGCCGCTCACGACTCGGAGTTGGTCCGGCAGACCGTCGAGCAGTTCTTGGCGCGTACGTCCGGTGAGGTGGTAGACGACCTCACCAATCGGCTTGTTGTGGAGCCACGTTTGCGCGGTGAGTGAGCGGCCGATCGGAGACGTCGCGACGTTCTCGGGGTCGAAGAGCGCGCCGAACCCATCGAGGAACTCCTCGATGAGGTCGATCTCATAGCGCACGCCGCTCAGACCGTCGAGGGCGTTCCGGATGAACTCCATCCCCGCAACCTCAGTCGTGAATCCGTCGAGGACGACGCCGTCGGCGGCGAGCTGCAGGAGCTGGAAGTTGAGCCCTGCTGGCCGGCGCAGCGCTCCGCACAGCACGGTCGCGTCGAAGCAGACGAGCACTCAGGACTGCCGTCGGCTGACGATCTCGTCGGCCAGCTCCTCGTCGGTGACGCTCGGCGTGTCGCCGGCGTGCTCGAGGAGCCTTGCCTTCAGCGCGGCGAGGCGCGCCGGATCCGTGCGGCCGCGAGCGAACTGATCAATCGGTAGCCGCCACGAACCGCCGGGGGTCTGCTCGGCGTGAACGCGGCCAGCCTTGATCCATTTGTAGACAGCCTGTGGAGTTACGCCGTATCGGGCCGCAACCTGCGGCGCGGTGAGCCATTCCGTGTCCGGCCGTGCGCGGTCGCGCACGTGGCCCTGCCATGTGGCGGCCAGGCGAGCCGCGCGGACCCGGGCCTCGACACCGAGGCGATCGAGATCGGCGGCATGACCGAGATGTCCGGCGAAGAGGGTCGCGAAGGCCTGGGCGTGGTCGTCGTCCTCATCCGCTTCCTCGAAGGCCTCGCGCAGGTCGTCGCGTCCGAGCAGCCCGGATGCGTCGAGGAGCTCGACAGTCTCGATCACGTCGTCCTCATGTCCGCTGTACATGTCCAGGCGGCGCCCGACGCTGTCGAGGACTTCGCGAGCAAGGACGCGCAGCAGCGATCCGCGATCGTCTGGACCGCTGGTCACGACGGTGCGCCACAGGACGGCGCGATCGGTCGGCGAAAGGATGCTCATGGACGTTGCCTACTGTAGCTCATCGGCACAACAATAAGAACTCTTGAAACTCTTGAAACAGGACCACGACGAGAGGACAAGACCTTGGCTGAGCCCGAGGTGTGTCGTTCCCGTTCCTCATGGCGAGATCGAGCCGCCCGAAACGCGGCGGGTGAGCGGTATTGCATGTCAGGCGTCGGCGAGCGCCGCGCCGAGTCGCCGATGCCACTTGGTTGGCACTGCCGCGGTCACGCGCGTCGGCGTCGTCAGCCCGCGCTGAACGGCCTGCAAGATCGAGCGGTCGACCTGCTCGGTCCATCCCCTGCCGCGGATCTGATCGGCGATGGTCCTTTCGACGCTCGTCACCGACACGCCGAGCACGCGTGAGCGCTCGACGGGACGCGTCGTGAAGTGAGCGCGCACGCCAGCGGGAATGTGGAGGCCTCGTTTTGCTCGCGGCAGCGTCACGTGCACCTCGTCGGCGATGATGTCGCTCAGGTCGCGCAGCTCGAGCGCGCTGTCGTGCGAGACGACCGCGTCGGCGCGAGCGAGTCCGAGCCAGCCGGCGACGATATGGCCGTGTGGTGTCGTCGGGAACCGCCGCAGGCGGTAGACACCAGTCCCGACACGCTCCAGCGTCCCCGCTTCGCCGGCGTGGTAACCGAGCGTCGAGCGCGGGATGCCCGCCTTCACGGCTTGGTCGGCAGTGAGGTAGCCAGCCTGTCCCTCCGCGATCTCGTAGAGCAGGTTGAGTGCCTTGTTGTCACGAGTATCAACGGGATACTTGGCCATATCCGTGACAATACTAGCTCACGTCGGCGCGGGCCGATGGCGACGGCTTCTCCTCCGCGAACGCCGCGTTGACCATCTCGACCTCGTGCGCGCTGGGCGCATAGTGCGCGTAGATCTGCGTCGTCTTGGAGTCGGCGTGGCCGAGGAACTCCTGGATCGTGCGCATTGGCTGGCCCGACGCAGCGAGGCGTGTCGCGAAGGTGTGCCGCAGATCGTGGAAGCGAATCGGGCGGACGCGGGCCTCGACGCACGCGGCCTTGAAGCGCCGCGTGAGCTTCGTGCGATCGAGCGGCCGACCCGACTGCGGGTGCGCGAAGACCAGGTCGTCGTCAGCGCCGTACAGCGTGCTTCGCGACCAGCGGTCCAGCTCGCGTGCGAGTCGGTCGGCCATCGGCACCGAGCGGCGCGTCGAGAGGTCGGACTCGCCCTCGCCGGAGTGCTCGCCGCGGACCCAGGCGTTGCGGACGCGGATGCGCTGGGCGGACCAGTCGACGTCACGCCAGCGCAGGCCAAGCAGCTCAGACTGGCGCAGCCCGGTCATCGCGGCGCTGAGAACGACGACGCGGATCACAGGCCCGAGGACGTCGGGCGGGATCGGCGGAGCGCTGCCCGCGCGGCCGCGTCGCGTCGGTGCCGGCGCGCGCACGATCACTTCGTTGGGGATCGCGCGCAGCACGGCCTCGAGCTCGGGCACGGTGAGGAACTGGATGTCGGGATTTGCGTCGCCGGCGCGCCGGCGCTTGGGCCGGCTCGCGCGCCGGACCGGGTTCTGCGTCGTCCAGCCGCGGTCGATCGCATGCTCGAAGACGGAGTGCATGAATGTCACGACGTTGCGCACCGTCTTCGGCGCGAGGCCAGCGTCCAACATCGCCGCAGCGATCGTTTCAACGTCGGCGATCGTCACGCGGTCGACGGGCTTGTCGCCGAGCTGCGGCGAGATGTGGACGCGCTGCATCGACTCGCAGTTCTGCAGGTAGGACTTGCGGGCGCCCTCGACGGAGAGCCGGCGGCGCAGCGAGTCGGTCACCTCGTCGAGCGTGTGGCGATCGACGCCGGCGCGGAGCGGGCGGCGCTCCTCGGCTTCCTGGAGCTTGCGGAATTGGCGCTCGGCCTCGGTGCGCGTCAGCCCATTCGTAGCGTTCTCGTCGCGGACCGCGCCGATGCGACGGTTGAGCTTGCGCCCGTCGAGCGTGCGCCAGCGGCCGTAGTAACCGCCGTGCTTGAGGTAGAGCTGCCCTGTTCCGTATCCGCGCTTTGCCATACGCCGATGATGGCGCTTGCACCGGCGCATGTCCTCACCGCCGCGCGCCGGGCGCGGCCGGGCCTCGTTCGATCGTTCGCATCCACGCCTCGATCGCCGATCGGCGGTAGCGCACATAGCGGCCCAGGCGCAGGTGGGGAAGGGCGTCGCGGCGTGTCTCGGCGTAGACCCACGCGCGCGTGACGCGCATCAGGTCGGCAACATCGTCGGCGGTGAGCAGCTTGTCGTGGTCGTCGGGCTCCGGCATCACAGTCGTACCGGCCTGTCGTCTGTGTCCTGCGCCGCGGGTTGCTCGACTGGCATGGGGATCTCGGTCCGTTCCGGTGGATCGGCGACGCTCGGCGGGGCGGCGATCTGGACCGTCTCTCCGTCGCCGTTGCCGATGACGACGCACATGCCTTCGGGCAGGCGGCGGACCTCGTTGGGGTCGACGCGGTACTGGTGTTGCTGCCGCGTCGACCCGACGTCGGTCGATACCCCGCCCTCGTGCTGCAGGCTGATCTCGGTGGCCATCCTCGTGCCGGCTGCCTTGATGATCGGCTCGGGGTCGGGGACAGCGTGCAGGATCACGGTGTGGGCGGCGTTGAGGATCCGCGCCGTCGCCTCGGGGCCACCCATCCCCTCGATGCACTGCGGTGCGAGCACGACCGACGCGTCGAAGGAGCGGACGACCTCGACCATGCGCGCCATCCGCTCGCCGTCGGCGATCGCCGAGAACTCGTCGACGATCAGCAGAACCTGCTGCCCGGGGCGCCTACGCGCTGCTGAGGCGAGGTACTGCTTGAAGTCCTCGATGAGGAAGCGGGCGAGCTTGGTCGTCTCGTCGGCGTAGATGAGCTCGTTGAGCAGGACGTAGGCGCACTCGGCGTCCTCCCAGGTCCAGTCGCCGTCGAGCTGGCCGGCGGTGGCGTCGAAGAACGAGCGGTAGCGCTGGCGGCAGCCGTCGATGTGCTCGACGCCGATGCGCGCGACCTCGGCGGCCTTGGGGTTGCCGGCCCAGAGCGTGGCGAGGACGGCTTTGTCGAACCGGCACAGCAGCTCCTCGGTGCTGCGCGGCGGGCCGCCGGGCGCGGTGCACGCGAGCCGCACAAGGTTGACGGCGATGTCGCGGTAGTAGGCGCCGCCACCCTCGTCACTCCAGTCGATGAGCTGGGTGAGGCGGCCGGCGACCTCGCGGCCCGTGCCGTACCAGCCGTCGAACGGCTCCTGGGGGAAGAGCCGCGTCGTGCGTCCGGCATGGCGCATCGTCTCGCTGAACGCGTGCTGGGTGGCTGGGTCGCCCTTGGCGTCGACGACGATGATCTGCCAATCGCTCGTGCTTGCGACGCCGTAGGCGAGGCGGCCGAGGGTCACGGTCTTGCCGGAGCCGGGTGCGCCGATCACCACCACCGTACGCCGTAGCCGCGAGAGCGGCATCAGGACGCGGCTGCCCGCGGAGGGCAGCACGTGGCCGCCCTCGACGTGCTGGCCGAGCGTGAACGCGGTCTCGGTCGGCGGCTGCTTGCTGACGCCGGCCTTGCGGCGGGCCCGGCGTTGACGCCGGCCGCGTGCGCGGTCGGCGCGTTGCTCGTCGCGCTCGCGCAGTTCCTCCACAGTCCGCCGCCGGAAGGTCACGATCCCCAACGCGACGAGGAAGCAGAGCGGCGTTGCGTGCAACTGCCACCCGCGGATGTGAGGCCACGCGCCGTCAAGCGCGGCGCCAGCGTGCCGGAGCATTCCCGCGCGAATGCCGGCGGCGTGCGCTCTGCGCATCTCGAGGCCGACGTCGCCCCGGGCCATCGCGACCCACGCCATGCCTGCGAGGGCGAGCAGCACGAAGGGGATACGCGCGCGCCGCGCGAGCGGAGCGAGCAGCATGCCGATGACGAGGGCCGGGAGGCTGACGAACGCCGCGACGGCGATCGCCATGAGCGCGACGAACGGCATCGGGTCCTGCTGGTAGCGATCGTGAGGTTGAGCAGAGGTGTTCACCGCGGTGCCTCCTGCGGGAGTCCGAGGACCTGGACGCGGCCGCCGCCGATCTCGGCGGCGAGCTCGGTCAACGTCCGGCGCGGAGCCGGCGCGGCGAAGTAGCTCACCGACCCGTAGCGGGCGACGAGCTCGCGCATGATCGACTCGATCCGCCCGCGTCGCTTGAGGGTGAGCTCGACCTCGACGGCGACCTCGCGCCCGCCGATGACGACGAGTCCGTCGGGGCGATGGCGCTGACGGCCGCCCGGCTCGGCGACGACCTCGCGATGCAGCTCGCGCTCGCTGACCCAGTGCGCCCCGGGATGGCGCCCCAGCACGTCGAGGCGCACATCGGTGACGGCGGCGATGTGCGCAAGCATCCCGGCATTCGGGCGCCACACCGCGTAGTCGATGCCGGCGATTCCGTGCCCGCGGCGCGTGAGCCACACGAACACCGGCTCGCCGACGAGCATCGCGCGCCCGCGCGCCCACCCGGCACGCTCCCAACGCGCGCGGAGCCACCGCGCCGCGTGCGCCGAGCAGTGCATCAGCCGCGCGAGCTGCGGGAGCGTCACGGCGTACTGCTCGCCGACGATCCGCAGCAGCTCGACGTCGCGGGCCGAGCAGCGCACCGCGCCGGCGTCCGACCTGGTCGCTCTGGCGGTCTCCCTGGCTGCTCGAACTCCACGACTCATCAGTGCTCCTCTCGGTCCGTACGTGTCAAGCACCAGCGACGCGTCTCTCACTCACAAGGAGCCGCGATCCCGAAATCTGGCCCCCTTCGACGCCCCACCCCGGACCACGCCACGCCCGCCGACGCCCACGACACTCGCCGCAGATCGACCGTCTCGCTCCGTCCGTCCCGACCGCTACCTCTCCCCCGGCCACCCACTCCCGCCGGCCGGTCCGTCCCCCGATCGCTGACCACCCGAACTCCGCGCCAGCGGAGGGTGGGTGGTCAGCGACGCCGAGCGCAGCGAGGCGAGAGGGGCGGGCTGGCCGGCTAGCCCCATTGGGAGCGCACCGGCAGCACCCCCTGCCGCTGCGCGACCACCGTGTGCCAACTCGCGTGTGCTGGAGGCATCTCGCGAAGTCGCTTGCAGCAGGCATCTCACGGATGCAACGAACAGGCAACGTCCGCTAGAAAGGGGTGCGTGAGCATCGACACCGACGGTGAGAGCGGCCAGAGCAAGGACTCAGGGCCTACGGGCGACAAGGCCGCGCTCGAGGTCGTGCGCCTCCGCGACACGGAGGAGCTCCCCTGGTCGACGATCACTGAACGGACCGGCCGGACTGGAAGCCAGCTTCGTTCGCTGTACTCCCGCGGTCACGGGCTCCAGGGTGTCGACGAGCTCGTTCGAGCGGTGCCGGACGTCAGCGCGCCGAGCACGACCAAGTTCAACCCGCTCCGAGACACGATCGCCTCGCTCGTTGGCCTGCGCGTCACCGACGTCTATGTCGCGTACTCGAGCAAGCCCGGCAACGCCAAGGTTCGAATCGAGCAGTCAGCACAGCAGACGAAGGCGCGGTTGGGCGTCCTCGTCCTGGCGTCTCCTGACCAACTCGATGGCTCGCGCAGCGGCGTCGCTCCGCTGCTTGGCGTCGGCCGGATGGAGGCCATCGCGTTCATCGCCGAGAACGATGATGAGTGGCAGGTCGTCGGCGTTCTCGCGAACCGGACCACGTCTCTTCCGGGCCGGCTCGCCACGCTCGGCGCCGAGGTGGACGTCGAGCTGGTCGGCGCGCACCCGATCGATGACGACGCGTGGCTCCGTGAACGTTTCGAGGAGTGGCTCGCTGAGAGCGGCTACCCGAGTGACGACGACCAGCGCCACAAGACGATGCGTGAGGAGTTCGCGACCGGCCTGCTCGATCTGGATCGTCTTGCCGCGGGCGACCTCGACGTACCCGAATTCCGACGCCTCGCCGTCGGCAACTACGGCGGGCCGGGCTCGCAGTCGCACATCATGCGCTACCTCCGCGACGGTGGCACCGAGGGAGAACGACGCCTGGCAAAGACCCTCCACTACCTGCTCGCCGGAGACGGCAGCGAAGCCGAGCGGCTGACCACCGTCCTCACCGACGTGGATTGGAAGATCCCAGGCCTGGGTGAGAGCCTCGCGACGAAGTGTCTCGCTGTGAAGCATCCCGAGCGCTGGATCCCGTTCTTCGTCTATCGCAGCGGCGCCGGCGCCGGCAAGCAGGACGTGATCCGCGTTCTGCGACTCGGTCCGCTCGACGAACAGAGCAAGACGGTCGGGGAGCTCGCCGTCGAGTCAAATGAAGTCATCCGTGCGCGGCTCGAGCCGCTCTTGCCCGGCGACCCCTGGGGCCAGATGCTGTTCGCATGGTGGATGCGCGGCTGGGCTCCGACATCCTCGCTCGCAGAAGAGCTATTGCTCCCGCAGGAGTGGCTCGACGAGGTCGAGGCGCTCACGGAGAACAAGCCGCAGGTGATCTTCTACGGACCACCTGGGACCGGGAAGACTTTCGTCGCCCGAAGGTTGGCGAGGAGTTGGGCAGACGCCAGCAACGTCACGACCGTTCAGTTCCACCCGTCCTATGCCTACGAGGATTTCGTACAGGGCTTTCGCCCCGTTCCTACCGAGGATGGCGGTGTCGGCTTCGACCTCCGGGATGGGCCTCTGATGCGATTGGCGCAGCGCGCCAGGGACTCGGGCGAGCGCTGCGTACTCATCATCGATGAGATCAACCGCGGCAATATCGCGAAGGTGTTCGGCGAGCTGTATTACCTCCTCGAATACCGCGACGACGCAATCGATCTCCAGTACGGCGATTCATTCAGCCTCCCCGAGAACCTCATCATCGTGGGCACGATGAACACGGCGGACAGGTCGATCGCGCTCCTGGACGCGGCACTCCGGCGCCGCTTTCACTTCGTCCCGTTCTTCCCCGACGCGTGGCCGATCGAGGGGCTTCTCAGTCGTTGGCTCGAGATGAACAACCCAACGATGGCCTGGGTGGCCGACGTCGTTGACCATGCAAACCGGCTGCTTGGGGATCGCCACCTTCAGATCGGGCCGTCGCATTTCATGGTCGAGGACCTCGACGATGTACTGCTGCGCCAGATCTGGCGGTACTCGATCATCCCCTACGTCGAGGAGCACTTCTTCGACGACCCCGACCGAGTCGCTGACTTCGAGCTGGACGTCCTGCGGAGCGCCGTGGCGTCAGGAGCGCTGGCCGATGCCGAGGTGGGTGACGATGCGCCGTCTCATTCTGAGTGAATGGACCAACGCCGACGTCGAGCTGACCGCGCAGGAGGCGCTCGACCTTCGAACGAGTCCCGCCGAGATCGGTGTCGTACCGCTGGCGCACGGCGTCTACCGGGTCACCCCGAGCCATGTCGTCGGTTCGGTGCAGCTCGGGCAGCTCTCGGTCATCGTGCGCCCGAAGGTCGAACTCGATCGGCTGTTCTTCCTGCTCGGCTACGCGCGCACCCTCGACTTCGACGCCACGTCCGCCGTCGAGCTGAGGGTGCAGCCCTACCTCACGGAGGCGTTCATTCGCGTGTTCCTCGACGAAGTACAGCGCGCGCTGCGGCGTGGGGCACTGATGTCGTACCTGACCGTCGAGGAATCGTCGAACACCCTCCGGGGCCGGCTGCGCGTCGCCGATCAGCTTCGCCGCCGTTACGCGATCCCGTTGCCCCTCGAGATCACTTACGACGACTTCACCGTCGATATCGCCGAGAACCGGATCCTCCGGGCGGCCCTGCGACGCGTAAGTCGGCTTCGGCTAACCAACGCGTTGCTACGACGTCGTGTGGTGACCGCGCTCGGTGCGCTCGAGGGCGTGAGCGAGGTCGCGTACTCGGGTCGCACGGTCCCGGAGATCCGACTCACTCGGCTCAACCGCCACTACGCCGGGGCGCTTGCGCTAGCGCGGGCTCTGATCGACAGCACGAGTGTCGACCTCGATCACGGGACCACGCGCACGCCGGCGTTCGTGGTCGACATGGACAAGGTCTTCGAGGACTTCCTCGCCAGGGCTCTGCGGGACGCACTTACGACCACCGGGGCCCGCTGGAGACAGGGCGCCGCGCGCCGCCTGGACGTCGCCGGTCGCGTCACGATCAAGCCCGACCTCTCGCTGTGGAAGGACCGCCGTTGCATCTTCGTCGGCGACGCCAAGTACAAGAAGACGGCTCAGGGCGAGAACGCCGACCTGTATCAGATGCTCGCGTATTGCAAGGCTCTCGGCCTGGACTCGGGACTGCTCGTGTACGCCCTCACTGAGGACGACGTCATCGAGCACGAAATCCGCCGCGATGGGACGCGAATCGTCGTCCGATCCCTCGACCTGCGCGGTACCGACGAGGAGATCATGCGAAGGGTCGACGAGCTGGCCGCGGTCGTCGACGAGATGGCGGCCAGCGCCGTGGGGGCTGCGGCCTGATCAGGACGATCGGCGGGGCCGTCGTGCCCGGACCATCGCTTCGATCCTGTCGGCGGCCGCGGCAGGAGGCTCATGCTCCCAGACGCGAATGACCTCCCAGCCGAGGGCAGAGACCCGCTCGTTCGTGTCACGATCGCGCCGTCGGTTGGTCTCGATCTTCTCTCTCCAGAACGTTTCGTTCGCCTTCGGCCAGGTCGCATGGTCGGGGCATCCGTGCCAGAAGCACCCGTCGACGAACACGACGACCCGTGCCGGCCCGAACACGATGTCCGCCCGTCGCCGGCGGTCGGGTAGAACCGCGCGGTCGACGCGGAACCGATGCCCGCGTCCGTGGAGGAGGCGACGGATCTCCACCTCTGGCTTCGTATCTCGTCGCCTGACGCTCCCCATGAGCGCGCTCTTGGCGGGGGAAGACGGAGTCAGCTGACCCCACTCGGGGCCCCGAAACGTCAGGCCACCGCTAGCCGCGTCTGGGGCGTCATGGCCGCGAGGTGTACCTCCGCTTCGCAGATCAAGTCCTCGGGGATCCGCAGGTTGCCGCGCGCTGCCCTGCTGAGGAATCCTGCGGTAGCGCGTGCGGACAGTGGTGACAGCTCATGCTCGATGAACTCATGCAGGTGAGGTCGAGGGTACGCCACCGGCCACATCGAGACGTCAACGGCCCGACGCTCCCCCGCACGCCCCCAGGCGGCGCGCGGCCACCGGGCTCCGTCCGGCAAGTCGCTTTCGCCGCTGGTCTGATACCGCTCGGTTGTCGTGATCCGCTCGCCGATCCAGCGTGCCACGGGAACACTCACGGCGTTACCCACGAGCTTCCAGCGGCTCGTACGCCGACGCCCCGGAAGCTCGTCAGCGGCCTCGGTCCAGCCTGCGGCGAATCCCTGGAGCCGCTCAGCATCCCTGAGGTCCGGCGTCACGATGCGGCCGGTTCCGGGCTGCCAGATCGCCGGCGGCGAAGGGATGCCGATCGTCGATCCACCCTTGAGCGTAGGAACGGCGTCGACCGCCCACCCAAGCCCACGGACGCCTTCAGTCCAGTAGAACCCACACGCGAGTCCGGCCCGATCGGCGATCTGCACCTCGCCATGCTCCTGGTTGAGCAGACCCGGACGAGGGTCCTCCGACTTCGACGCCACTAGCAGCACCCGCTGGCGTCGCTGCGGGAGCCCGAACGCTCGCGTATCGACGACGCGATACGCCCACGTGTAGCCGCGCTCCTCGAGCTCCGAGGTCAACCACCGCATCGCCTCGCCCCGGTCGAGCGCGAGCATGAAAGACACGTTCTCGAGCAGCAGCCACGTTGGCCCGTTCTTGGTGGTGTCGAGCAGCCTGAAGACGTTGCTGACCAGCCCTGAGCGCGTTCCCGCGATCCCGGCGGTGGCTCCAGCTTGACTCAGGTCCTGGCACGGAAAACCGGCGGCGAGCAAATCGACGTTGGGTATCTCGGCGAGCTCGGCGATATCCCCGGCGAGGGCAATGTCCGGGAAGCGGTGCGACAGGACGCGGCGAGCAGCCTCGTCCCACTCGCAAAGCATCGCTGTCTTGTGGCCAGCAGCGTGAAGACCAACCTCGATCCCGCCGATCCCGGCGAAGAGGCCGGCGACAGTGAGATTCTGCTGGTTCGTCTTGGAGCGCATCGGGCCCTAGTCAATCAGCGGTCCCGGCGGCATCTATCCGGGGCGCGTCTGGGCTCGCGAGGATCGCGAAGAACAACTCCTGCGAATCGGACGTGGCGCTGAGGTTCTCACCCGCTACGAGCGGGACTCAGTCGGCGACGGCGGCGCGGATCGCCCGCACGAACGGGTCGTCCTGCTCTTGCGCCCCGTCGTCGAGCGCGACGAACGGGACGACCGACTCGTGATCCCCTTCTCCCCTGCCAAGCATCCATGTCGACCACGCGTCGTGGACGTTCGCTGCCGTCACGTCGTGCCCGCGGGTGAGCGCGAGCAGCGCGTACAGGCGGAAGAGTTGGTCGACCTCGGCCGGGCTCGCGTCTTCGGGGATGAGGTCCGTGGGCGTCGCGTCGCGGATGCGCGCGGCGAGAGCGTCGACGTAGGTTTGATCGGTCACGATCCGCCCCCTGGTCTCACGTCGCGAGCAGAATGCCGAGAAGTCCGACGAAGACGAGCGGGACGACTTGCTCGATCGTCGAAAGCGCCGTGTAGCGCTTCCAGACGGGCTGGGTGGGCTGGTCGAGAAGGTTCCACTCGTCTTTGAACGGCTGCGCCGGCAGATGCGCCTCGATCGCGTGGATGACCTTGAATTTGGCGCTGTTGAGCATCTTGTAGCTCCGCAGCAGTCGAAACCACGCGAGCGCGACAACGATGCCCGCGACGGCGATCGGCCACGTCTGCTTGTCGGCGAGCGTCACAGTCGCAACGAGCGCGCTCTCGATGCTCAGGAAGAACGAGTTGGCCAGCCCGCGACGGGCCGAGAGGCGGTCCGACATCTCGGCCATGAGCTTGTACTGCTCGACGAGCCCATCCGGTAGCGGGGGCGGCGAGGGCTGCGTCGCCACCTAGCGCGCCCCGGCGATGAGGTCCTTCAAGACCTCCCAGGTCCACTTGTACATCTTGTCGGCGGAGAGCGCCGTCGCGGGCTTCATATTCCCGCCGTCGCTGTATCCGGCGAGCAGGAAGTACGGCTTCTTCAAGCTCTGCGCGATCGTAACCTCGACAGCGACCCCCGCCGCCTTGTCCGTGTGCTTGCCGCAGATGACGGCGACCTGATCGGCCCGGTCGATCCGGCCCGTGACCTTTTCCTTCCAGTCGCCGGTGAGGTGCGCCTTGACGCTCGCGTCCGTGAACTCGAACGGCGAGTCGGTGTTCTTCGACTGCTCCACGAGCGCCTCCTTCAAGAACGCGTCGTTGTCGTAGTCGTACGAGATGAAGAGCCGAACCCTTGCCATGCCCCACATGGTGGCGCGAGCCCCGGACGCTTGCGCGCACTTGGTCTCTCGGGAGCCCGCAACGGCAATCGTGGAATCAAATTGGACCCCAAATGGACCCCGTCTAACGACACCACCTCGCCCGTCACAGCAGAAAATGCCTGCAAAAGCGACCTTTCCTCAAATCGGGGAGACAGGATTTGAACCTGCGACCGCCCGGCCCCCAGCCGGGTGCGCTACCAGACTGCGCCACTCCCCGTGGCAATGCGTCGTACAAGCGGGCGACGGGAATCGAACCCGCCCTAGAAGCTTGGAAGGCTTCTGTGCAACCACAACACTTCGCCCGCAAAGCTCGCGGCGATGTTATTCGATGCAGCGCCACAGTAACCGTACGCCATCGAGCGGGTACTGCTGGTCATGACTACCTTGTCGACCGACGGTCACCAGGCCACGCGGCAGCTGGACTTCGTCCTCGCCCCGCTGGAACGACGCACGATCGCCGCGATCATCGCGCGCCTGCCCAGGTGGGTTCAGCCCGACCATCTGACCGCGGTCGGCGTCATCGCCGCGCTTGGCTTCGCCGCCTGCTTCGCGCTCTCCAGCGAACTCCCCTGGCTCCTCTGGGTCGGCGTCGGCCTGCTCGCGCTGAACTGGTTCGGCGACTCGCTCGACGGCTCGCTGGCCCGCGCCCGCCACACCGAACGCCCGAAGTACGGCTACTACCTCGATCATCTCGTCGACGCGATCTCGACCACCGCCATCGCGGTCGGGATCGGGGCCTCTCCGTACATGATGCTGTCGCTGGGCATCGGCGCCGGCCTCGTCTACATGGCGCTCTCGATCAACGTCTACCTCGAGGCGCAGACCCGCGGTCAGTTCAGGATCGGCTATGGAGTCTTCGGGCCGACCGAGGCGCGGATCGCCCTCGCCGCCGTGACCGCCGCCGTCGCGCTGGGCGTCAACGTCCATGTGACCTTGCTCGGCGCCACCTGGCAGGCGCTGGACGTCGTCGGCGCGATCATGATCGTCGTGATGACGCTGTCGCTGGCCGTGCGCGCCACCGGCAACCTGCGGGCCCTGGCGGCGCTCGAGCCGCCCGCGGCGAACATTTTCTGATCGCTCCGTAATACCGGCGGCGTTCAGCCGTCATCCCAGGCAATACAGTCTCCCCGACCTCGGAGTCCCCTTTGCCATCGACCCTCGCATCCCGCCTCGCACGTCGCGACGAACAGCGCTTCGTCGGCCGTCACACCGAACTCGCGTATTTCGACCGTCTGTTCGTCGACGACCCCCCGGCGTCGGTCGTGCTCATCCACGGCGCGGGCGGCCTCGGCAAGTCGACCCTCCTGCGCGAGATCGCACGGCGCGGCGAGCGCGGCGGCTGGCAGCCGCGGTTCGTCGAAGGGCGTGAGCTATCGCCCGTGCCCGGCGAGCTCGAGGACGCGCTCGCCGGCGTGCTCGACGAGGAGCGCCCGCTGATCCTGTTCGACACCTACGAGCGCATGAGCGCGCTGGGCGGCTACCTGCGCCAGCGCCTGATCCCGTCGCTGCCCGACCGTGCGATCGTCGTCCTCGCCGGTCGCAAGGCGCCGGATCCCGAATGGTTTCAGAGTGGCTGGGACCAGATCTGCGTCGACATGGAGATCCAGCCGTTCGGCGACGCCGAGGCTCGCGCCCTGATCGCCGAGCACGGCGTCGACTCCGAGAAGATCGCCGACGCGCTGATCGCCTGGGCGGACGGCTCGCCGCTCGCGCTGTCGCTGGCCGCCGAGGCCGCCAACGACGGCGGCAACTGGCAGAGCGACAAGGACAACCCGAACCTCGTCCGCGCGATCATCCGGCGCCTCGCCCAGACCGACCTCGACGGCGGCAACCTCGACGTCGCCGCGGTCGCCGCACTGGCACGCTGCACCAACGCCCGCCTGCTGCGCGACGTGCTGCCCGAGGTCGACCCCGACGAGGCCGAGGCGTGGCTTCGCAGCCGCACCTTTGCCGAGCCGATGCGCGACGGCGTGACGATGCACGACCTGGTCCGCCGCGCGATGCGCGCCGACCTGCGCCGCCGCGACCCCGAGCGCGAGCGCGAGCTGCGTCGCCGAATCGCCGACCATCTGCACGCCCGCGCGCTGCGCGGGGAGCCGCGGCTGATCGTCGATCTCGCCGAGCTCGTCGAGAACCCGACGCTGCGCTGGGGCTTCGGCGCCGAGGGCTCGGTCCGCTACCGCGTCGATGAGGTCCGCGACGGCGACGCCGAGACCACGCGCTCGCTGAGCATTGACCACGAGACCGCGACGTGGTGGAAGCACACGCAGCCGTACTTCGACGGTGCGCGCGATCGCATCGTCACCGTGCGTGACGCCGCCGAGCAGCTCAGCGGCCTGTGCATCTGCGTCACGCCATCCAACGCGCCGGCATTGGCCGACGACGATCCGCATCTGGGACCGTGGCTCGCCTACGCGCGGCGCGAGTTCCCCGATGTCGGCGTCGTCATCTGGCGCGACTCGCTCGACCTCACCGCCCCGGCCACTGGTGACATCGCGTCGCCGGTCCTCGCCCTGCTGAACACCGCGGCGATCCTGCGCTCGGGCGAGGTGAACCCCCGCTACGCGTTCCTGCCGATCGACCCCGACAACGCCATGGCCATGGCGTTCTCCGGTGCCGTCGGCGCGCGCCACATCCCCGAGCTCGACGTGACGATGGAAGGCCGCACCAACCAGTGCCACATCCTCGACTACGGCGACGGCGGCATCCTCGGTGCGCGCCGGGCAATGGTCTACGCCGAGCTCGGCCTCAGCCCGCCGCCCCCGCTGGCGGTCGCCGACACGACCTCGGCGACGGGAGAGTCCTCGCGCGCCGAGATCACCGCGGACACGATCCGCGACGCGCTGCGCAACCTCGACCAGCCGCTCGAGCTCAGCGCCTCCCCGCTGGCGTCGGGCGCCACACCCGAGGATCGCGCCGCCTCGGTGCGCGCGATCATCGCCGACGCCGTGGCCAACGCGTTCGGTGACGCCGCCGACGAGCAGCTACTGCGCAAGATCATCGAACGCGGCTACCTCGACCCGTCGGCCAGCCACGAGTCGGCCGCCTCGGACCTGAACGTCAGCCGCGCCACGTACTTCCGCCGCCTGCGCATCGCATCGCAGCGGGTCGCCGACTACGTCCTGGCGACCCACAGCGAGCTCTGACCCTTCCCGCGCGCACATCTAAGATGGGTGGCTCGATGCCCCAGGGGGAGTGAGTTAACGGCTATGCGCGCGGTCTCCAAAACCGTGAATCCGGGTTCGAATCCCGGCTCCCCCGCTTTCGCCCGGTGCTGAGAATCAGGCGGCGCGGACGGCGCGACGGCGGCCGGGCAGCGTCTGCCCGGCGGCGCGAAGCTCACACAGCGTGCGGGCCGTGGTTTCGCGCGCGGTGTCAGCGACCTGCGTCCGCCGCGCCGAGGACATCAGGTTCAGTCCCATGATCTTGAGGTCGTCGTGCGTCGGCTCGAGGCACAGGACCTCGGCGCCCGTCGCGCGGACCTTGTCGAGCTCGTGCACGAGGCGCCGGCGCGTGAAGGCGCGCATCATCGCGCCGACGCGATCGCCGGCCGAGCCGCCGGTCACCTGCGTCACCGAGGACATCGGGTTCAGGCACACGATCAGGTCGAGGCCGCGGTCGGCGAGCAGATCGACGTTCGACGGCGAGCAGATGCCACCATCGATGTAGCGCCGTCCGTGGATCGTCACCGGGTGGTAGAAGGCCGGGATCGCGCACGACGCGGCGAGCGCCTCGGCGATCGTGGCCTGCGGCTCGCCGGGGCGCCCGAACGGCACACGCCGTCCGTCGGCGTAGTCGGCCGCGACAGCCCAGAACGACGGATGGTCCGGCCAATCGCCCGGGATGAACGCTTCGACGAGGCGCGTGATGGGATCGGTCGAGATGAAGCCGCGCGGCCACCAGCCGACGAAGAGGCTCGTCGCCGAATGGCGGCGCGGGTGGCGCATCGTCTCGAGCGCGAGGCGCCATGAGCCAGGGCCGAGCGGCGGCAGCGCGCGCGCAAACCGATAGCCGATGCCGTTGGGGCGCTCCTCGCCGTGCTCCTCGGCCTGCTTGGCCGCGCGAACGATCTGGGCGATGCGGCTGTCGGCCTCCCCCGCCTGCTGCGCCGCGGCGACGATCTCGTCGACCTCGACCCCGCTGAGGTAGGCGTTCATGTAGCGCGCCGAGAGCCCCTCGGCGCAGAGCGCGCCGATCACCGAGCCGGCCGACGTGCCGACGATCGCGTCCGCGGTCGAGGCGTCCCAGCCGGTCTCGGACTCCAGCGCCTCAAGTGCGCCGATCAACCACGACGCGCCGACGACGCCACCGGCGCCGAGGCAAAGACCCACCTTCATGTCTATAGGTTAGCCATGCGGGCGGAGGGACTCGAACCCCCACAGCTTTCACCACCGGCACCTAAAGCCGGCGCGTCTACCAATTCCGCCACGCCCGCGCGCGCGGTCGATCGTATAGTGGCGACGCGCAGACGGCCTGTCCAAGCCCGGGTGGCGGAATGGTAGACGCGGAGGCCTCAAAAGCCTCTGTCCTCACGGACGTGTGGGTTCGAGTCCCACCCCGGGTATGTACGAAACGCGTTCGGCTAGGCCAGAGCCTTGGCCTTGGCCGCCGAGAACTCCTCGTCGGTGAGGATGCCCTGCGAGTGCAGCTGGGCGAGCGACTCGAGCTTCGCGGTCAGCGAATCCTCGGCCGGCGCGGCCGGGGCGGGCTCGGCGTACTGCTGCTGCGCGGCCTGCTGCTGATCGTAGGCCTCCTGGTCCTGCTGCTGATAGCGACCCTGCTGGCGATGGGCGACGCGTCCGGACACGGCGGTCGCCGTGCCGGCGACGACGGCGGTGCGGGCGGCCATGCGAAGAAGTGGCATGTGGTTGGTCCTCCGGTTCAGGATGCCGCGTCGGCGGCTTCGAGGGCTTCGATGGTATCGGCCAGGTCCTGCGCGCTCACGCGGTGGAAGGCGAGCACCTCACCGCCGTTGCGGCGGATCGCCGCGGCGAACGGCGCCGCCCAGCGGTTCTCGTAACAGATGAGCAGGGCCGCAGATCCGGGCTCGATCTCCGCCCCGGCCACGTTTGCGTCCTCGTCGCCGAGCAGTCCGGTGCTGGCTCCGGCGAAGACCGCGAGGTCGTTCTGACCGTCGCCGTCGATGTCGGTGATCTCGAATCCGGAGATCACGCCGTCCTCGTCCTTCTCCACCGCGAGCACGTCGAGGACGCGGATGATCCCTCGGTCGACGAGGTCCAGGAACAGCGGCATTGCCTCACCGGTGCGCGGTGCTCCAGGCGGATAGCCGATGACGACGATGTCGATCGGTCCAAGTTCCACTTCTTCGCTGCTCAAAGCTCCTCCTATGGGTCCGCTGGCCGTCGTACCACGCTACCGCTCCGCGTAACACGATGTCGCTTGACCAACCCGTCTAGAGTGACCTCAGATGGCGACGGTCTCCACCCAGCCGGCCGACGCAGACCTCGTGCGCGCGCTGCGGGCCGGCGATGAGTCGGTCTTCATGGAGCTCGTCACGCGCTGGCACGCGAGCATGCTGCGGGTCGCGCTGATGTACGTCCCGAGCCGCGCAGTGGCGGAGGAGGTCGTCCAGGAGACGTGGCTCGGCGTGCTGACCGGGATCGACCGCTTCGAGGAGCGCTCGTCGCTGCGCACCTGGGTGTACCGGATCCTCACCAACCGCGCCAAGACCCGCGGCGAGCGCGAGCGCCGCACGGTCCCGTTCTCGTCCTTGGTCAGCGCGGAGTCCGAGCGCGATGATCCCGCGGTCGACCCGTCGCGGTTCCAAGGCACCGGCGGCGCGCACCCCGGCCACTGGTCGGCGCCGCCGGACGCCTGGCCCCAGGAGCGACTGCTCGCCAAGGAGACGCTCGGCGTCATCGACGCCGCGATCGAGTCGCTGCCCGAGGCACAGCGAACCGTCATCACGATGCGCGACGTCGAGGGCTTCGACGCAGACGAGGTCGCCGGCCTGCTCGAGATCTCCGACGTCAACCAGCGCGTCCTGCTGCATCGCGCACGCAGCAAGGTTCGCGGCGTACTCGAGGCCCACCTTGCCTGAGACACCGGACATGCCCTGCGACGAGCTCGTCGAGGTGATCACCGCCTACATCGAGGACCGGCTGCCCGCCGACGACCTGATCCGCCTCGAGGCTCACCTCGAGGTCTGCGCCGCGTGCCGGATGTACATCGCGCAGTTCCGTGTGACGATCGAGCGCAGCGGGCACCTCCCTGTTCGACCGCTTCCCGCCGAAACGCAGGAAACGCTGCTCAACGTCTTCCGCGGCTGGAACGCCGCCTGACCACCCGAGACGGACGAGCGGCGGGTGAAGATCATCCTGCGCCCCGAACGCGTCAGCTCCATCACGCAGGGCTGACGAGCTCGAGCAGCTCGTCGACGATCGCCGCGGGGGCAACGAGGATTCCTGCGGGATCGTCGCCGTCGGCGGCCAGCTCGCGGACCTCGAGGCCGGCGCGGGCGCACAGCAGCGCCCCCGCCGCGGTGTCCCAGGGCTTCACGCCGCGTTCGTAGTACGCGTCGAGGCGGCCGGCGGCGACCCAGGCGAGGTCGAGAGCCGCTGCTCCGGCCCGGCGGATGTCACGTACGCGCGGGAGCAGGCGCGCCGCGACGGCGGCCTGCGATCGGCGAACGCGCGCCTTGTAACCGAAGCCGGTAGCGACGAGCGCGTGGGCGAGGTCGTCGCAGCCGCTCGGGGTCAGCGGCACGCCGTTGAGCGTCGCGCCGTCGGGCGTGACCTCGAACAGCTCGTCGCGAACCGGGTCAAAGACCACGCCGGCCTTGTCGTCGCAGGCGATGCTCACCGCCCATTGCGGGATCGCGTAGAGGTAGTTGGTCGTCCCGTCGAGCGGATCGACGATCCACAGCCGGCCGCTGGTGCCGGCGACGTCGTCGCCCTCCTCGCCGAGGATCGCGTCGTCCGGACAGCGCGCGCGGAGCAGGTCGCGGATCGCGCGCTCGGCCGCCAGATCCGCCTCGCTGACCAGGTCGGTCGGCGAGGACTTCGTCGCCAGCGCACGCTCGTGACCGAAGCGCGCAAGCAGCAGCGCGCCCGCGATTCGTGCGCCCTCCCGCGCGACCGCCGGCGCGTCGCTCACGGCAGCGGCGGGCGGGCGTCGGCCCAGGGGCGCTCGGTCTCGACCTGGCCGGCGAGCGACAGCAGCGTCACCTCGTCGTGCGGGCGCCCGGTGATCTGCACGCCGATCGGCAGACCATCGCGGTCGCGGCCCGCGGGGATCGTCATCGACGGCTGGCCGGTGGCGTTCCACAGTCCATGGAACGGGACTCGCCCGGCGACCGCGTTCAGCGTCCACGGAGCCGATCGTCCCTGATACTGGCCGATGCGAAACGGCCCGCCGACCGGACCGGGCTGAAGCAGCACGTCGTGGTCGCGCAGCAGCTCGTTGACCTGCGCGCCGAGCGCCGCCTCCCCCGCCCGCGCCCTGGCGACCGTCGACGCCGGGATCACGCCGCCCATCCACGCCATCGTGCGCGTCCGGCGCTCGAGGCGCTCGGGGAACGGCAGCGTCCTGACGTCATCGCTGATGCCACGCAGATACCGCACGAGGACGTTGGTGAACGCCGAACGCGGGTAGTCCGGGTCACGCTCGACGACCTCGTGCCCGAGCGAGCGCAGCAGCTCGACCGTGCGCGCCAGCGCGTCGCGCACGTCGGTGGAGATCCGCGTCATCTGGCCGGGCAGGAGCTTGCTCGAATAGGCGATGCGCAGCGGCCCGGGCGGCGTGCGCGCCGCACCGAGGAAGCCGCCCGCCGGCAGGTCGTCGGCGGTCGCGTCGAGGAACAGCGCGGCGTCAGCGACGTGGCGCGCCAACGGACCGTTGACCGACAGTCCCTGCCACGCGCCGGCGTGCGGCGACATCGGGACTCGGTCGCGCTGCGGCTTGAGCCCGAACAGGCCGCACCACGCTCCAGGGATCCGGATCGAACCGGCGCCATCGGAGCCGAGCGCCATCCCGCACAGGCCCGCCGCGGCGGCGGCGGCCGAGCCGCCGCTCGAGCCGCCCGGGGTTCGCGTCAGGTCCCAGGGGTTGCGGGTGACCCCGAAGGTCAGCGTCTCGGTGAACGGCCAGATCGCCAGCTCGGGCACGCTCGTCTTACCGAGGATGATCGCCCCGGCCGAACGCAGCCGGGTCACGACGACCGCGTCGTGGCCGACCGGCCCACCGTGCGCCGCGGTGCCCCAGCACGTCGGCTCGCCGGCGACGTCGATGTCGTCCTTGATGGCGACCGGCACACCGAGCAGTGGCCGCTCGCCTCCGGCCTTGCGCCGGGCGTCGGCCTGGCCGGCTTCGGCCAGCGCGCGCTCGGCCAGCACGACCCGAAACGCGTTGAGCTGCGGGTCGATGCGCTCGATCCGCTCGAGGCAGGTCTGGACCAGCTCGCGCGAGCTGATTTCGCCGTCGGCGATCAGCTGCGCCTGCCGGGCTGCCCCGGCGAAGGCGAGATCGGTGGCGTCCATGGCGATCGAGACTAACGGCTGGGGTTGCACTGGAGACCCTGAACCGACTAGACATCACCCTGTGTCCAACTCTCAGATCACCTATGACCTCGACTACGCCGAAGAGCGGAGCCGACTGACCACGTTCTTCCGCCTCCTCCTGGCGATCCCGCTGGAGATCTTCCTGGTCTTCTACCTGATCGCCGCGTACATCGCCGTGTTCTTCGCGTGGTTCGTGCTGCTGTTCACCGCGCACTACCCGGCAGGCATCTACAACTTCGCCGCCGGGGCGGTCCGGATGAACGCCAGGGTCAGCGCCTACGTGTACCTCGGCCTTGACCCCTACCCGCCGTTCGGCGGCGGCGAGCACCCCGAATACCCGATGCGGATCGACGTCCAAGCGCCGCTTGAGAAGTACAGCCGCGTGAAGGTCTTCTTCCTGTACTTCTATTTGATCCCGATCCAGATCGTGTCGTGGGCGATGAGCATCGTCGCCGGCCTGTGCGCGTTCGCCTCGTGGTTCGTGATCCTGTTCACCGGCAAGCAGCCCCAAGGCCTGCAGGACGCGCTCAAGCTGGCGCTCTCCTACCAGGCACGTGTCACGGCTGTGGGCTTCATGCTCAAGCAGTACTACCCACCGATCAGCGCCGAGGCCGCCGAGAGCGGCAGCGTCGCGGCGGGTGGGCCTGCAGCTCCGGCTGGAGGGCCGGAAGCCCCCTCGATCGGGATCTGAAAACCGCTAGGTCGCGTTGGGCTCGGCCGGCCGCTCGCTCAAGCGGCCGGCGCGACCAACGGGCGCTCGTTCGGAGGCCCAGCGGTCAGCGGTCGGCGGTCAGCGCTGCATATACTCGCCGCCGGTGGCCGATTCCGTCTCCATCGTCGGCGCCACGGGCGCCCTGGGCTTCGCGCTCACCGTGCGCCTCGGGCGCGCCGGTGTCCCGATCGTGCTCGGCTCCCGCGATGGTGATCGCGCGGTCGAAGCGGCGGGTCGCGCCGCGCTCGCCGTCGAAGGCGCCGAGTTCGAGGGGCTCGACAACGCCGGTGCCGCGGCGCGGTCGCCGATCGTGATCCTCTGCGTTCCGTTCCGCTCGCAGTCCGAGACGCTGACCAACCTCAAGGCCACGCTGCAGCCGGGGCAGATCGTCGTCGACGCGACCGCGCCGTTGGCCGCCGCGGTCAGCGGCAAGGCGACCCGCGTGCTCGGCGTCTGGCAGGGCTCGGCCGCCCAGCAGGCCCAGGAGATGGTTCCCGATGGCGTCCGCGTCGTCAGCGCGCTGCACACGGTTGGCGCAGCGATCCTCAACGACCTCGACCACGTGCTGGACGAGGACATCCTGGTCTGCGGCTCCAAGGCCGACAAACCCCCGGTCATCGAGCTGCTCAACCGCATCGAGGGGCTGCGCTGCGTCGACTGCGGGCCGCTGGAGATGGCCCGGATCACCGAGCAGATGACGGCGCTGCTGATCGGGATCAACGTGCGCTACAAGGCGCATTCCGGGATCCGGATCACCGGACTGCCCGACGTTCCGGCCTTGGGCTGATGGCGGCGCCGGTCGTCGTGCTGGCCGGCGGCACGGGCGGCGCCAAGCTCGCGCGCGGCATGGTCGACGCGGCCGGCGACGATCTCGTCGTCATCGCCAACACCGGCGACGACGTCGAGATCTACGGCGCCTACGTCGCGCCGGACCCTGATCTCGTCACGTTCTGGCTCGCCGATCGCATCGACGAGCGCGGCTGGGGCCTTCACGGCGACACATTCGCGGTCATGGACGGGCTGCGCGAGCTCGGCGTCGAGGTCTGGTTTCACCTCGGCGACCGCGATCTGGCGATCGGCGTGCGCCGCGCGCAGCTGCTGGCGCAGGGCGCGACGCTGACCGCGGCGCTGGCCGAGCTGACCACGGCGCTCGGCGTCGGCGCACGCGTGCTGCCGATGTCCGACGCGCCCGTGCGCACCCACGTCCTGGTCGCCGGCGAGTGGACGCCGTTTCAGCAGTTCATGGTCCGCGACGGCGCGCGTGGCCCGGTCGACGGCGTCGAGCTGCGCGGCGTCGAGGCGGCCACTGCGACGCCCGAGGTGCTGGGCGCGATCGCCGAGGCACGGGCAATCGTCATCGGCCCGTCGAACCCGGTGATCTCGATCAACCCGATCCTCGAGGTCCCCGGCCTGCGCGACGCGCTGCGTGCGAGCGCCGCCCCGGTGATCGCCGTCTCCCCGATCGTCGCCGGCGCGGTCATCAAGGGCCCGACCGCGGCGTTCATGGAGTGGGCCGGATTGCCGTGCAGTGCGGCCGGCGTCGCCGCCTTCTACGGTGATGTACTGGACGGGATGGTCTGCGACGACGAGGATGCCCAGTCCATGCCCTGCTTGAGGATCGACACGATGATGGCCGACCAGGCCGCACGCGCGCGCGTCGCGACCCGAACGCTCGACTTCGCAGTGGGGCTGACGTCGTGAGCGCGATCGCCGTCCTGCCGATCAAGAACTTCGATCTCGCCAAGTCGCGACTGACCGACGAGGGCTTCCGCGTCTCGCGCCGGGCGCTCGTCGAATCGATGGTCACCGACGTCCTGATGGCGCTGCGCCGCGCACAGGAGATCGACGCCGTGCTCGTCGTCACCCAGGACCGCTCGGCCGAGCGCCTGGCCCTGGCCTGGGACGCCGAGGTCCTCGCCGAGCCCGAGGAGAGCTCGCACAGCGAAGCGGCGATGCTCGGAATTCGCGAGGCGATGAGCCGCGGCGCGCGCAGCGTTCTGCTCGTGCCCGGCGACTGCCCGATGCTCGCTCCCGACGAGATCGACGAGCTCGTGCTACGGGCCGCCAATGGCTCGAGCGTGATGGTCGTCCCTGACCGCCATGGCGAGGGCACCAACGCGCTGCTGCTGACGCCGCCCGACGCGATCGTTCCCGCCTTCGGGCCGGGAAGCCGCGACCGCCACGTCTCGATCGCCGAGGCCGCAGGGATTGCCGTCGAGGTCGTCGAGGTCTCGTCGCTGGCCATCGACGTCGACACGGTCGAGGACCTCGATGTGCTCAAGGCGTCGCTCGCCGACCACACCGGTGGCGCGGGTCATACGCGCGGCATGCTCACCCGCCTGCAGACGTGATCAGTGCCACGGCTCTCTCCGGCCTGCCCGAGATCGCGCCGGGTGACGATCTCGCCGCACTGCTGAGCGCCGCCGCGCCCGAGCTCGGCGCCGGCGACGTGCTCGTGCTCTCGCACAAGGTCGTCTCCAAGGCCGAAGGCCGGGTTCGGAGGCTGAACGAGATCGAGCCGTCGCAGCGCGCGCTCGAGCTCGCGATCGAGCTGGCGCTGCCCGATGCGCGCCAGGTTCAGGCCGTGCTCGACGAGACGGCCGAGATCGTGCGCGCGGCCCCTGGCGTGCTGATCTGCCGCACCCACCACGGCTTCGTCTGCGCCAACGCCGGGGTCGACGCGTCCAATGCGCCCGACGGGCACGTCGTCCTGCTGCCCGCCGATCCCGACGCCTCGGCGCGCACGCTGCGCGCCGCGCTGCCCGGCCGTCCCGCGGTCGTGATCGCCGACTCGTTCGGCCGCGCGTGGCGCCACGGGCAGGTCGACATCGCGATCGGCATCGCCGGCCTTCAGGCGCTCGACGACTGGCGCGGGCGCCAGGACCGGGCCGGGCGCAAGCTCGCGGCGACCTGGATCGCGGTCGCCGATCAGGCCGCTGCCGCGGCCGACCTCGCCCGCGCGGGCAAAGACGGCGGGACGCCGGCAGTCGTCGTCTCAGGCCTGCAGCAGTTCGTCGGCGCCGCGGACGGGCCGGGCGTCGCGGCGCTCCTGCGCCCGCGCGCCGAAGACCTCTTTACTTGACGAGGACGTCGAACCAGACGGTCGCCGAGGCGCTGGGATCGACGCCCCACGCGTCGGCGATGCGTTCGACGATGTGCTGGCCGTGGACGTTGAGCGCCCCCGGTTGCGGGCCGGTTATCTCGACGTGCAGGCGCTCGTCGTCGATGTCGGCGACCATGCGAATCGCATCGTTGGCCGGGTCGACGGCGTGCTCGACACACGCGGTCACGATCTCCGAGACGAGCAGCAACGCCTTGTAGGCCATCTCGCCCTTGACGCCGGGAACCTCGGACATCGCCAGGCGGGCGGCCCGTGGAGCACTGGAGAGCGCCGGCAGCATCACGGCGCGTTCGCTGGACACAGTCCTTGGCCTACCCGAGCGACACGATACGCATCCGGCGCGCTCCCCGCGGGGCCTGGACCTCGACGACGTCGCCGGGAGCGGCGCCCATCAGCGCGCGAGCCATCGGCGACTCGGCGCTCAGCTTGCCGGCGCTCGTGTCCGCCTCGGTCGAACCGACCAGCGTCCACGTCTGCTCACGCCCCGTCTCCTCGTCGGCGATCGTCACGGTGGCGCCGAAGCCGACGACCGCGGCCGACTCGTCGGCCTCCGTCACCTGGGCGGCGCGCAGACGCTGGTTGAGACGCAGGATCTTCGTCTCGAGCATCGCCTGATCCTCCTTGGCGATGTGGTAGTCGGCGTTCTCCTTGAGGTCGCCGAGATCGCGAGCGGCGAGGATCCGCGCGGCGATCGTCTGGCGCTCCTTGCCCTCCAGCAGGGCCAGCTCGGCCTTCAGCGCTTCGAGGCCCTGCGAAGTGATCGGCTCAGACGACATGCACTGAGTTGTAGCGGGTCAGACGGCGACCGGAAGGTCGTGACGCTTGCGGATTTCGTAGAGCGTCGTGCGTTCGGCGGCGGGGCGGCCGGCGTTGTGGGCGGCTTGGATGAGTTGTGGCGGGTCGAGGCGGACCCCGTGGTAGCTGCCGGCCATGCGACTGATGGACTCTTCCATGAGGGTGCCGCCGAGGTCGTTGACGCCCCAGCGCAGCGATTCGGTGGCGGCGTCGAGGCCCATCTTGACCCATGACGCCTGGACGTTTTGGATGGAGCGTCCGAGGGCCAGGCGGAAGACGGCGGTGTGCTTGAGGTTCTCTTCGCGGCTGATCTCTTCGATGCCGTGGGTGCGGCCCAGAAGGGTCATGAACGGTATGAACGACAGCGGGACGAATTCGGTGATGCCGCCGGTGCGTTCCTGCAGTTCGCGGATGACGCGCATGTGCTCGGCGAGCTCCCATGGCTCCTCGATGTGGCCGAACATGACGGTGCTCGTGGAGCGCAGCCCGGCGGCATGGCTGGCTTCGATCACCTCGACCCAGCGTGCGGCGGGCAGCTTGTTCGGCGATATGCGTTCGCGGACTCCGTCGTGGAGAACCTCGGCGGCGGTGCCCGGCGTGGAGTCCAGCCCGGCCGCTCGCAGGCGGGCGAAGAGCTCGGGGAGCCCCAGCCCGCTGACGTCTTGGAGGTGGGCGATCTCCATCGGCGAGTACGCGTGCAGATGAAGCTTTGGTGCCTGGTCCTTGACGATCTGAAGCCAGCGCAGGTAGTCCTCGAGCTGCCAGTCGGGATGGATCCCCGACTGCATGCAGATCTCCGTCGCGCCGTACTCGACCGCCTCATCAACCCGGGCGCGCAGATCGGCCTCGTCGTGCTGGTAGGCGTCAGGGGAGCGCTTGCCCTGCCCGAAGCCGCAGAACGCGCAGCCGACGGTGCAGACGTTGGAGACGTTGATGTTGCGATTGACGACAAACGTGACGGTGTCCCCCGCCAGCTCGGCGCGCAACTCGTCGGCGGCCTGGCGCAGATCCTCGATCGCCTCAGGCCGTGTCTCGGCAAACAGCGCGGTCAGCTCGTCGGGCGACAACCACACCCCGTCGCGGCCCTTGGCGATGGCTGCCGGGACGAGATCACGGCGAATGATGTTGTCCCCGCCCACCCGATCCGTACGGCCGGAGCCGCGATGCGGGATGAACGACCAATAATTCGTCTTGATCGCGTCCAGCACGCCCTGGGCGACCCAATCGGCGTCGATGTAGGAGCCGTAGACACACAGCCGTTCGGTCAGCGCGACCCCATCGACGGCGAGGCGCTTGCGCACCTGATGGGGCGACGGGAACGGATGCTCAGGCGAGATGTGATCACCATTCGCCGACAGGCCACCGAGGTCCGTCGCGCCCGCGGCGACCAACTCGGGCCACCAGTCGGCGAGGTTCGGCGGGACCTGAATCCCCACCCCCGGCAACAGCTCCCGGGTCGCCTCGATCAACACGACCATGTCATCGATCGTCACCGCAGACGCCCACGCCGGCGCGTCGAGCACCGGCCCGTCATGTAGCCCCGTGCGCCAATACCCCTCGGCGACCTCGGTCGCGATCTCGGCCGGCTCCTCACCGTAGTAGCGACGATGCGGAACGAAGTTCTGCAGGATCAGCTCCTGAATATGGCCATGGCGCCCATGGACCTCGGCCAACGCCTCAAGCGCCGCAATGCGATCCGCCGGCGTCTCGCCGATCCCGACCAAGATCCCCGACGTGAACGGGATCCGAAGCTCCCCCGCCGCCTCGATCGTCGCCAAGCGCAGCGCCGGATCCTTCGTCGGCGACGCCTGATGGGCGACGAGATCCGCGCGCGTCGACTCGAGCATCAGGCCCTGCGACGCCGTTACCTCCCGCAACCGGGCGAGGTCGGCCTTCGACAACGCCCCGAGATTCGTGTGCGGAAGCACGCCACGCTCCAACGCGCGCTCGCAGGCCCAGATCACGTAGGCGACGAAGTCGTCGAACCCAAACTCGGCCAGCCGGGCGCGGACCCCGGCGTGATGACCCGGCTCATCGCCGGTCAACACCAACAACTCCTTGACCCGCTTCCGGGCCGCGCCGTCAAGCAGCGCGATGACCTCATCCGGCGTCTGCAGATGCGGCTGATGCGTCGCGAAAGCGCAGTACCTGCAATGCGACACACAGGTACGCGACAGCGACAACGTCAGATTGCGCGAGAAGGTCACACGGCGGCGCACCCGCGCAGCGTATCCAGCCGCGATGCTCGGCTCCCATCTATGCTGCGCGCGCCATGTTCAGGAAAAGCAGGAAAAGCCCGCTGCTGATCGTGCTCGTGACCCTCGCGGGCTGCGGATCGAGCTCGCACCCGACGCCGTCGGCGACCCTCGTCCTCGACTTCATCCCCAACGCGGTGCACTCGGGCATCTACCTGGCCGAGGCCCGTGGCTATCCCGAGAAGGAGGGCGTGAAGCTCCGCATCCAGGCGCCCGGGTCGTCGACCGACGCGGCGAAGCTGCTGCTCTCCGGGCGCGCGCAGATGGCGATCCTCGACATTCACGACCTGGCGATCGCGCGCGAAAAGGGCCGGGACCTCGTCGGCGTGATGGCGATCGTCCAGAAGCCGCTCGCCGCGGTCGTCGCCCAGCCATCGATCGGCTCGCCCCGCCAGCTCGAGGGCAAGCGGGTCGGAGTGACCGGCTTGCCGTCTGACGGCGCGGTGCTGCGCTCGATCGTCGCCGGCGACGGCGGCGATCCGGCGAAGGTCCACCCGATCACGATCGGCTTCAACGCGGTCGCCGACATGCTGGCCGGCAAGGTCGACGGCGCGACGGCGTTCTGGAACGACGAGGGACTGGACCTGACCGCGCACCGCCCAGGGACCCATGTCTTCAAGGTCGACGACTTCGGCGCCCCCGCCTACCCGGAGCTTGTGCTGACCACCGCGCGCAGCGAGCTGCGCGCGCATCCGGAGGTCCTGGCCGCCGCCGTCCGCGCACTGGCCCACGGCTACCGCGATACCGAGGCCGACCCCGCCGCTGCCGTTGATGCGCTGGTGAATGGCGTGCCCGGCCTCGTTCGCGCGCAGGTCGCCGCGCAGGTCAAGGCGCTGGAGCCGGCGTTCACCGGCGCCGCGCCGAGCTTCGGCGACGTCGATCCCGCGCGTCTGCGTCCGTGGGCGCGCTGGGAGTCGCGCTTCGGGATCGTCAAGCAGACGCCCAACACGCGGGCGATGTTCGACAATCAGTTCGCGCGCGCCGCGAGCTGATCGACGAGCTCGGCGCCCTCGCGGACCATCCGCGAGCGCGGGATCACGAGATCGAAGCCGGCGGCGAGCGCACGGTCGCGGACGTCGGGCTGGGTGTGGGCGTAGATGCCCAGGCAGCGCACGCCGGGCTGCGGCACCCCCTCGGGCTCGACCTCCATCACATCGACGACAAGCACCTCAGCCTCGTCGCGCGAGACCAGGTCGTGACCGGCCGTGCGCAGCAGCTCCGTCACGCGCGACCCGAGCATCAGGTCGGGAACGAGGACGCAGACGCCGGCCACTACTGCGCGTTGATGCGCCGCTGCTCCTGGCGCACCGACTCGGGCCGGCCCCAGCCGTGGCTGACTTCGGCGCGCCCGGCGCGCGCGTCACGCAGCACCAGCTCACCGTCGAGGCCGGCGTTGTCAAACAGCGTCAGCGCCCCGTGAACCGCGGGCGCCGCGGCGGCGTGACCGAAGCGGTGGGCGACGAGCAGCCGCCAGTGCCAATCGCGCTTGCTGTAGGCCTGCGGGTTGATCGTGACGAGTAGCGTCGTCGCCTCGATGTACCGCGTCTCGTCGAAGATCCGCAGATCGAGCTCGAGGTCGGTCCAATCGTCGGGCAGCGAATCGACGATCGCGGTGAAGGTGTCGGCGAGAGCCATCGACTGGGAGGCTACCCCAGCGTCTGGACCAGCAGCACCACGTTCAGGCAGATGATCATCGCTGCGACGAGCGAGGCGGCGACCGTCGTGACCTGTCGGTTCACCTGCTCGCCCATGAGGTCGCGACGCCGGGTGAGCATCACCAGCGGCACCAGCGCGAACGGGATCCCGAAGCTCAGCACGACCTGGCTCAGCACCAGCGCCTGCGCCGGGTTGGTGCCGATCGCCAGGACGAGCAGCGCCGGGGCCATCGTCACCGCACGGCGCAGCATCAGCGGGATCGAGCGACGGATGAACCCCTGCATGACGACCTGGCCGGCGTATGTGCCGACCGACGAGCTGGCAAAGCCCGAGGCGAGCAGCGCGAGCGCGAAGGCGAGCCCGGCTCCGGCGCCGGCGTACTTGACGAAGCCGGAATGCGCCGACTCGATGTCGTCGATGCTGATGCCCGGGATGCCGTGAAACAGCGAGGCCGCGGTGATCAGCATCGCCATGTTGACCAGGCCGGCGAGCGCCATGGCGATGACGACATCGATCTTCACGAACCGCATCACCTCGCGCTTCTCGACCTCGCCGACCGTCTCGACGCGCTTCTGCATCAGCGCCGAGTGCAGGTAGATCACGTGGGGCATGACCGTCGCGCCGAGGATCCCGGTCGCCAGGACCAGCGAGCCGGTGCCGTCGAAGTGCGGGATGAAGCCCTTCGCCGCGTCGCCGGCGTTGAAGCCGATCTTCAGGGTGTTGTAGAGGAAGCCGGCGAGGATGATCCCGAGCAGAGCGATGATCGCGCTCTCGAAGCGACGATGGCCGGCGTTCTGCAGCGCGAGGATCGCGAACGCGGCGACGGCGGTGACCAGGCCGGCAATGATCAGCGGCATCCCGAACAGCAGGTTCAGCGCGATCGCGGCGCCGACGAACTCCGCCAGGTCGGTGGCCATCGCAATCAGCTCGGCCTGAATCCACAGACCCCAGGACGACCGGCTTCCGAACTCCTGACGGCACATCTCTGGCAGGTTGCGCCCGGTCGCCACGCCGAGCTTGGCCGACAGGTACTGGATCAGCATCGCCATCAGGTTGGCGGCAAGAACGACCCACAGCAGGAGGTATCCGTACTTCGCGCCGCCGGCGATGTTGGTGGCGAAGTTCCCGGGGTCGACGTAGGCGATGCAGGCGACGAACGCCGGGCCGAGCAACGGCAGAACGCCCCTCAGTCCCGGTCGTGCACGCAGTTTCGCCAGTTCGCTCGGCGCCGGCAGCGGGAGCGATTCGACGCCCACGGCCGGTGGCGGCGGCGGCGCGGTCACTCGCCCACCTCGACGCGCATCGCGCGGGCCAGCGAGCCGCCGAGCACGTGGACGCCGTCGGCGAACTTCGCGAACAGCGGCCCGTCGAACGGCTGCTTCTCGACGATCTCGAACGTCGCCCCCGGCGCGATCCCGCGCTCGGCGAGATAGCGCAGCATCTCGGGATCGGAGTCGGAGATCCGTACGAACGTGCCCTGGCTGCCCGTCTCCAGGGACTGCATGCTCAGCGTCCGCACATCGGGGATCCGCCCGTCGCGGGTCGGGATCGGATCGCCGTGCGGATCGTGCGTCGGGTCGCCAAGCTGGGTGGCGATCAGCTCCTCGAGCTCGGCGCTCAGCACGTGCTCGAGGACCTCGGCTTCGTCATGGACGCGGTCCCACGGCACGCCGAGCGTCTCGGTCAGGTAGAGCTCGAGCAACCGGTGATGGCGCAGCACCTCCAACGCGACCTTGGTCCCGTTCTCGGTCAGCGTGACGCCGTGGTAGGGCTCGTGCGTGACCAGCGCCAGGGCAGCGAGCTTCTTGACCATGCTCGATGCCGACGCCGGCGTCACTGCGAGCCGGTCCGCCAGGGCGTTGGTCGTGACCGCCGCGCCGCTGCGCTCCTGCAGTGCGTAGATCGCCTTGGCGTAGTCCTCAACGGCCGAGGAGAGCTCAAGATCTGTTTCGTGGACCGGCAAGAACCCGAGTTTAGCCGTATCTAAATTTGAATTCAAGCGACCGGACGCCGCCGCTCGCTACATTCGACCCATGGACCCCCTGCGACAGGGCGCCGGCCTGGTCGACCGTTCAGAGCGCGGCAAGCTCGCGCTCACCGGCCCCGACGCCAAGGCGTTCCTCAACGGCCAGGTGTCGAACGACATCGAGGCACTCGAGCCCCGGCACGGCTGCTACGCCACGTTGCTGACCCACAAGGGCAAGATGCTGGCCGACCTGCGCGTGCTCGACACCGGCGACGAGCTGTGGCTCGACACCGAGCGCGTGGCCCTGCAGTCCGTCTTCGACACGATCCGGCGCTTCTCGATCGGCTACGAGATCGGCCTCGAGAAGCGGACCCTCCAACAGGCGCTGTTCTCGCTGATCGGCCCGCAGGCCCGCGCGGTCGCCGGCGCGCCGGAGGTCGCCGTCGAGCACGACAACGTGGCCTCAGAGATCGGCGGCGCGGCGGTGCTGCTCGTCGCGACCGACCTCGGGATCGACGTCGTCTGCTCCGCTGACCGCGCCGACCGCGTCCGCGAGGCGCTGCTCGCAGCGGGGGCGACGACGGTCGGCGAGGAAGCCGCCGAGGTCCTTCGCGTCGAGTCGGGCCGCCCGCGCTACGGCGTCGACCTCGACGACTCAGTGATCCCCCAGGAGGCCGGGCTCAACGAGCGCGCGGTCAGCTTCACCAAGGGCTGCTACGTCGGCCAGGAAACCGTCGCCCGCCTGCACTACCGCGGCAAGCCCAACCGCCACCTGCGCGGCCTGCGCCTGTCGGCGCCGGTACCGACGGGCGAGGAGCTGCGCGTCGACGATCGCGTCGTCGGGCGCATCGGCTCCAGCGTTGTCAGCCCGACGCTCGGCCCGATCGCGCTCGCGCTCGTGCGCCGCGAGGCGCCACCGGGCACGCAGGTGAGCCTCGGCGACGCGAACGCCGAGGTCGTCGAGTTGCCGTTCACGCGGTAGTGCCGGGTCCGGAACAGCAGCATTAATGGAATAGGGGTTCCCCAGGCGCCGGTTGGCGGATTTGTGTCCGCGAACGTCCCGAACTACCCCGGGACGTTCGTGGTGAACAACGCCTGCACCGGACACCCCAACGCCGACCCCCCACTCCCTCTCGCCGCGGCAGTTCAGCCCGCCGCGAACTCCGCGAGGCGCGAGCGCCAGCGGTCGTCGTCGAGATCGAGGACGTCGGCGTCGTTGGCGGCGAGCCATGTCGTCGCGATCCGCGTCTCGGCGACATCGTCGGGGGTCAGCCACGGCGCGCGACGGTCGCCGGCGCCGCGCAGCGCCGTCTCGGTGCGCGCCCGCGCGTCGTCGAGATCGTCGAGCGGTCCCCAGTCGCTGATCCGCCCGGCGACGATCCAGAAGCCGTCGTGGCCGGTCGCGCGCGGATGCGAGACGACGGCCAGCCGCGGTCGCGAGTGCGTCGCCGCGACGGCATCGCCGAGTCGGCTCAGCAGCCACGCGAGGCGCTCGCGCCGACGCGAGAGCCAGGCCGCGCGCTCGTAGCGCTGGTCGGCCGCCGCCTCGCGCATCTGCGCGTCGACGTGGTCCAGCAGGGCAACCGCGCCATCGCCGGTGCCGGTGAACAGCGCCAGCGCGGCGTCGAGGCGCCGGCGGTAGGCGTTGGGGTCGAGATCGCCGAGGCACGGCGACGCGCAGCGCCCCATCTGCCCGTAGGCCGACGGATGCTCACGGCGCGGCAGCGCGCGGCCACAGTGGCGCAGCCCGAACAGCGAGTTCAGCTGCTCACGCAGCTCGACCGCGGTCTGGCGACCCAGCAGCGGCCCGACGTTGACCGCGTGCCCGGGCGCCGGGTCCGGCGCGACCTCGAGGATCGGAAACGCGATGTCGAGGCGGCAGCGCAGGTAGACGTAGCGGTCCTGATGTTTGGCGCGCACGTTGCCCGGTGGGCGCAGGCGGCGGATCAACCGATGTTCGAGCACCAGGGCGCCGAGCTCCGAGCGCGTCGATTCATGGTCGACGGTCTCGGCCTGCATGACCCAGTCGGTGTCCGGCGACGACGCGGCGAAATGGGCGCGCACGCGCGAGCGCAGCGCCACCGACTTGCCGACGTAGAGCACCTCGCCGACCGCGTCGCGGATCAGGTAGACGCCGGGCGCGTCCGGCAGCCCGTCGAGCCCCGGGACCCGCTTGCGCACCCCGGCCAGCGACCGGCGACCGTCGGTCGCGCCCGCCCGTGAGCGGCTGCGGGACTTCCGACCCGGCCCACCGCCCAACAGCGCCTGGGCCTCCCCGACCGTCGTGGCGTTGGCGCACAGCTTCGCGAACAGCGCGCAGAAGATCCGCGCGCACGTTTCGGCGTCGGCCAGCGCACGGTGGGTCACGTCCACCTCGATGCCGAGCGAGTCGGCCAGAGCGGCCAGCCGTCGCTGGCGCGCGAGCGGATGCAGGCGCCGGGCCATCGCCAGCGTGCACAGCGTCGGCGGGCTGGGCCATTCGATCTCCGCGCGCTCGAACGCCTGGCGCAACACCCGGCGGTCGAACGCGGCGCTGTGGGCGACAAACACGCGCCCGGTCAGCAGCTCGGCGAGCTCGGGCAGGACGAGTGGCGCGGCCGGCGCCTCGTCGACCATCTCCTGCGTGATCCCGGTCAGACGCTGGATTCCGCGCGACAGTGGCGTGCGAATCCCGACCAGCGACTCCCAGCGGTCGTGCAGCTCGCCGCCGCCAACGAGCACGGCGCCGACCTCGGTGAGCTCGCAACACTCGCCGTTGAGGCCGTTGGTCTCGACGTCGACGACGACGAACTCAGCGGTCTGGAGCAGGGCTTCCGGCGGCAGGCAATCCATCTGCGCGGTTGTACCGCGCCATCACGACGCGGTGCAGGGGATATTGCGAACGACATCGACCGCGGCGGTGGATAGAGTTCACTCCGACCCTGTTCGAAAGGAGGCTCCATGACCGAAGACGACCGTCGATTCGAGGCATGGACGCGCTACCGCGCCAGCTTGGAAGACCTCCAGGGCCGGGACTACGAGGATGCCGAGCTGATCGCGTGGGCCGAGCTGCAGCGCGAGCTCGAGGCGATCGCCGCGCTCGAGCTCCAGCTCACCGGCTCCACCTCGGAATAACGCCGACCCCTCGGGCGGGGGGTTGCACCGGCTCACGAATGGTGGGTTGCGCTCTACCATCTCGTGTCGATGCGCACACGCTTGGTCATCGTCTTGGCCCTGGCCGGCCTTCCGGCCGCGGTCGCCGCGGCCCAATCGACGCCGAACACGTCGCCGGTCTCGCCGCAGACCATCTTCTCCAAGCCGCTGCTCGCCGATGCCAAGGTCACCAAGCAGATCAAGACGCTGCTGACGAGCAAGGCGGGGTACATCGACCCGACGCCGGTGTTCGCCGACCTCACCGGTGATGGCAAGGCCGACTCGGTCGTCTCGGTCGACGCCGGTGGCGCCGCGGGCGCGATCGCGGTCTACGTGCTGAGCACCGACGGCTCGACCAACGGGCCGCTGAAGGTCGTCTACCGCAACCAGGAACTGTACCGGGCTACGACGTCGGTCAGCGGCTCGGTGCTGACGATTGCCAACCCGAGGTGGTCCGCCGGCGACGACCTGTGGGCGCCGAAGAAGATCGTCCAGCGCACCTACGCGTGGAAGGCGTCCAAGAAGACGCTGCTGCGCACCGGCACGACGACGATCGACGGCCCCAAGACGGTGACGACCGTCGTCACTCCCGGGACGACGACGCCGACTCCGCCGACCACCGGCTGACGCCCAAGAGTCGTCCACAACGGGCGCTACCGTCGCCTGCGTGGAGATCCTCGAGCACGTCGACGCCGACGAGATCAAGAAGCTCCTCGCCGCCGACGAGTTCTTCTGGATCGACCTCGCCGGCCCCGACGCCGGCACGGCCTTTCAAGAGCTCGGCCCGCTGCTCGACCTGCACCACCTCGCGATCGAGGACACGCTGGAGTTCAACCAGCGACCGAAGCTCGACGAGTACGGGGACCGCGTGCTGCTCGTCTACTACGGGATCCACCACGGCGACGACGGCGAGGTCGACCCGATCGAGGTCCACCTACACATCTCGGGCTCGTGGATCGTCACCGTGCGCCCCGGCGCGTGCAAGCACCTGCAGGACCTCAAGGAACGGCTCAGCGAGCGCAACGACGATGCCGAGGAATACATCGTCTACCGGATCCTCGACGCGCTGACCGACTCGTTCTTCCCCGTCCTCAGCGACATGGACGAGGCGATCGACGAGCTCGAGGACGCGATGGTGGAAGGCGCGGCCGCCCAGGTCCAGCTCCACAGGCTGTTCGCGCTCAAGCGCGAGCTCGTCACGCTGCGGCGGATCATCACGCCCCAGCGCGACCTGCTGGCCAGCGGCGGCGAGCTGATCATGCGCATCCCGGGCCTGAGCGGCGACGACGCGCACGACTACTTCCGCGACGTCTATGACCACCTGATCCGCATCTCGGACCTGATCGACTCCTACCGCGACCTGCTCTCCGGCGCGCTGGACGTCCACCTCTCGACGCAGTCAAACCGCATGAATCAGGTCATGAAGCAGCTCACGGTGATCGCCACGATCTTCCTGCCGCTGACCTTCGTGACCGGCTTCTTCGGCCAGAACTTCGCGTGGCTGGTGCGCAACATCAACAGCGAGCGGGACTTCCTGATCCTCGGGATCGGCGGCATCGTCGTCCCGCTCGTCGTGATGATCTGGTACTTCAAGGCCCGCGGCTTCACGAAGGACTGACGGCGGGTAGCATCCCGCCCATGGCGACCGACCTGACCCAGATCTCCAGCCTCGACGTCGAGCCCGGCGAGCTGCCGGCGACGATGGCCGCGTGGGTCATCCGCAAGGAGCGCGAGGGGCCGCCGGCCGACGCGTTCCAGCTCGAGGAGATCGAGACGCCGCAGCCCGGCGCATTCGAGGTCATCGTCCGCGTGATGGCGGCCGGCGTCAACTACAACAACGTCTGGGCGGCACTCGGCAAGCCGGTCTCGGTCTTCGGCTACGGCGACCACCCCGAGTACGGCCACCACATCGGCGGCTCGGACGCATCGGGCGTCGTCTGGAAGGTCGGCGAGGGCGTCACTCGCTGGAAGGCCGGCGACAAGGTCGTGGTGCACTGCAACCAGGCGTCCTACGAGGACCCTGAGGTCCACGGTCTCGATCCGATGGCCGCCCCGTCACAGAAGATCTGGGGCTATGAGACGACGTGGGGCTCGTTCGCGCAGTTCACCAAGGTTCAGGCCCAGCAGCTGCTGCCCAAGCCGCAGAACCTGACCTGGGAGGAAGCGGCCTCCTACGGGCTCGTGTACTTCACCGCGCACCGCATGCTGATCAACCGCTGCAACATCCAGGCGGGCGACAGCGTCCTGATCTGGGGCGCGGCGGGCGGCCTCGGCGTCTTCGCCACCCAGATCGCCGCGGCGGCCGGCGCCCGCTCGGTCGGCGTCGTCTCCAGTGACGAGAAGGGCGAGCTGGTCATGAAGCTCGGCGCGACCGGGTTCATCAACCGCAACGAGTTCGCCGGCATGATGCGCACCGGCACCGAGACGCCGGAGGAGGAGAAGGCCCGCTTCGGCGAGTCGCGGCGCTTCTCCAACCGCGTCCGCGAGATCCTCGGCGAGGCGCCCGACATCGTCTTCGAGCACGTCGGGATGGCGACCTTCCCGACCTCGGTGTTCACGGTCAAGACGTTCGGCAAGGTCGTCATCTGCGCCGGGACGACGGGCTTTAACCTCGACTTCGACGTGCGCTACCTGTGGATGCGCCAGAAGGAGATCCTCGGCTCGCACTTCGCCAACGCGTATGAGTGCATGAAGGCCAACGAGCTGATCGAGTCCGGCCGGATCCGTCCCGTGCTGTGGCGGACGATGGGCTTCGACGGCGTCGCCGAGGCCCACCAGCTGATGCTCGACAACAAGCACCTCGGCAAGATCGCGATCCTCGTCGGGGCCGAAGTACCGGGCCTCGGCAAGACCGCCGACGGACCGGGGGCAATCTACGCGGAGGTGGGTGCCTGATGGCCGGCGGAGTTGTGCATATCCCGTGGTACGCGACCGGCTTTCGCCACAACGGACTCGAGCAGGCGCTGGCCGAGATCGCGCCGATCGCCGCGCGCTACGGAGCGACGAGCTACGTCGTCTACCGCTACCGCGACGATCGCTACAAGTTCCTTCAGGTCGTCGAGTTCGAGGACAAGCTCGACTTCGAGCGCTACTGGTACGGCCCGGAGTTCATCGCGTTTCGCGCGATCCATTCGAGCTGGTACCAGGTGCCTGTCGTCTACGCCTGGGCCGACGCGATCGTCGGCGGCGCAATCGACGACGGCAACGGCGAGCCGGTCGCGTGGACCGCGCCGGCGCCCGAGCCGGCGCCCGTCAACGGAACCTAGGCGCCAGAGCGCCGCGAGTCGATCTGCCAGGACGGGCGCAGCAGCGGGCTACGCCTGCTCGAGCGGAGCCATCGTCAACCCCGCGTCTCCGAGCATCTCCCAGTAGTGCTCGGCCAGCTCCTGGTGTCCGGACCATACGATCGCCAGTCCGGCCGTGTGGATGCGGTCGGCGATCGCGAAGCCCCGGTCGATGGTCATTCCGGGGAGCGTTCGGGCGAGAGTCGAAGCGACGTGCTCGAACGTGTTGTGATCGTCGTTGCGGACGATCACACGCCACGCCCCGCCCAGCCCGGAACCGGGCCCCTGCGTTCGGGGAAGCTCGATCGTCTGACTCATGATCCCGCAGCGTATCGCGAATTCGTGGACGGTCAGGCCTCGCGCTTGGCCCAGTAGCGATCGAGCCCCGACCACAGTGTCGCGGCCGGAACCGCCGCGTCGTAGGCGGCAGCCTCGCTGACGCCGGCCCAGGTCGCGCGGATCGCGCGCCGGTACTCCTCGTCGCCCAGCTCGCGAGCGCGCTCGCCCCATTCGCGCAGGCCGACGCGCAGCGCCTCGAACTGCTCGGAGACGTCCGTGAACGTGCCGAAATGGGTGATCGCGAGCGCCTGCGGCTCCCAGGCGGCGATCGCGTCGATCGACTGCGCCCACGCCACGAGGTCGATGTCGGGCGGCGGCGTCGGCGCGATCGTCGGGCCGTCACCGATCCGCGCTCCGGCGACGTCGCCGCAGAATGCGGCACCGGTGCGCTCGTCGAGGTAGGCGACGTGGTGCGACGCGTGGCCCGGCGTGTACGCGACGCGCCAGTCGCCGACCTGCTCTCCCCCCTGCAGGACGCGCAGGTTCTCGGCCGGGACCGGGATGACCTCGCCCCAGAGCCGGTCGAAGTCGTCGCCGTACAGACGCCGTGCGCTCGCCACGAGCCGCTCGGGATCCACGATATGCCGCGCGCCGCGCTCGTGAACCCAGACCTCGACGTGCGGCCAGCGGCGCACGAGCGCGCCGGTCGCCCCGGCGTGGTCGAAGTGGATGTGGGTCAGGAGGATGGCCCGCGGCGGCTCCTGGAGCGCCTCGAGCAGCGTGCGCGTGCGCCGACTCCGGCCCGGGGTCGACGATCACATCGCCGACCTGATGGCAGCAGATCACGTGGGGCACGCCAAGGTGCAGAACGTCGATCTCGCGCGAGACGGGATCAGACATGCGCCGTGACGATGTCCTGGTAGCTGGTCGCCGGCTCGCGGCCACTCCATGAACCCGGGTGAACGACGAGGTCCCGCAGTCCGCGCGCCTCGAAGGCCTCGAGGAGCCACGCCTTGTCGTAGGCGATCGCGGCTTCCGGCAGCTCCGGGTCGACGACCGCGCTGTGGTCGTCGAGCGCCACGAAGGCCCGGGCGGAGCGTCCGCTATCGATGAGCGAGCGCGACTCTTCGTCCAGGACGAAGAACGTGAGCAGTACCCGGGCGCGCGGCGCCAGCACGCGGGCCACCTCGTCGAGGTAGTGCAGCGCCTCGCCGGTGACGAGATGGGTGAACAGGCTCGTCGCGAACACGAAGTCGAAGGAGTCGTCGTCGTAGGGAAAGCGGTACTCGCCGGCCGCGAGCGATCCGCCCGGGTTGTAGACCGCGTTGCGGATGTCGGACAGGACGAAATGGAAGTTCGGCCGGTCGCGGTAACGCAGCTCACACCACGCGATCCCGTCGGCGTTGACGTCGAAGCCGTCGTAGGAGCCGGCGTCCGCGAGGTAGCCGGCCAGCGGCCGGGCCATCCGGCCGATTCCGCACCCGGCGTCGAGCACGCGCTCGTCCGGGCCCAGACCACCGAGGGTGACAAAATGCGCCAGGAACTCGTCGCCGGTCGCGACGAAGTCGCTGTGGCCGACAAAGTCCATCCGCCGTGGCGGCACACGCGGATCACGGTGTCCTCGTAGCGCGTCGGCGGCATCGAGGCCCCGCATCGTCAGCGATGTGCGGGCGCGGGTGAACAGCGAGCTCGTCACGGTTGGCACCATACAATCCGGCGGATGGACCACCGCCTTCCACGACGCGACGCCCCCTGGATGATGCGTACCTACGCGGGGCATTCGACCGCGAAGGCGTCCAACGCGCTCTACCGGCGCAACCTCGCCAAGGGCCAGACGGGACTGTCGGTCGCGTTCGACCTCCCGACGCAGACCGGCTATGACCCCGACGACCCGCTCGCCCGCGGCGAGGTCGGCAAGGTCGGCGTGCCGATCGCCCACAAGGGCGACATGCACACGCTGATGGACGGCATCCCGCTCGGCGACATGAACACCTCGATGACGATCAACGCGACGGCCGCGTGGCTGCTGGCGCTGTACATCGTCGTCGCGCGCGAGAACGGCGTCGACGAGGCGTCGCTGACCGGCACGACCCAGAACGACATCCTCAAGGAGTTCCTCGCCCGCGGCACGTACGCGTTCCCGCCCGGCCCGTCGATGCGGCTGATCGCCGACATGGTCGCCTACACCGTCGAGCACGTCCCAAGCTGGAACCCGATCAACATCTGCTCGTACCACCTGCAGGAGGCCGGGGCGACGCCGGTCCAGGAGATCGCCTACGCGATGAGCAACGCGATCGCGGTGTTGGATGCGGTCCGCGAGCGCGTCGACGAGTCGCTGATGACCCGGGTCTTCGCGCGGATCTCGTTCTTCGTCAACGCCGGCGTGCGGTTCGTCGAGGAGCACGCGAAGCTGCGGGCGATGGGAATTCTGTGGGAGGAGCTGGGCCGGGAGCGCTATGGCGTGACCGACGAGCGCGCACTGCGCTTCCGCTACGGCGTCCAGGTCAACTCGCTGGGCCTGACCGAGTCCCAGCCCGAGAACAACGTTCAGCGGATCGTGTTGGAGGCGCTGGCGGTGACGCTCGGGCGCAACGCCCGCGCGCGGGCGATCCAGCTTCCCGCGTGGAACGAGGCGCTCGGCCTGCCGCGGCCGTGGGATCAGCAGTGGTCGCTGCGCATCCAGCAGGTGCTCGCCTACGAGACCGACCTGCTCGACTACCCCGATCTGTTCGAGGGCTCGCACGTGATGGAGGGACTCGTCGAGGAGCTGCTGACCGGGGCGCGCGAGGAGATGGGCAACGTCGAGCGCCACGGTGGCGCGGTCGCGGCCGTCGACTACATGAAGGCGGGGCTCGTCGAGTCCCACCGCAAGCGGCTGGCGCGGATTGAGTCGGGCGACCACGTGATCGTCGGGCTGAACCGCTACCGCGAGACCGAGGAGTCGCCGCTGACCGCTGACGCCGAGGGCGGGATCCTGGTGGTCGACCCTGCGCTCGAAGCTCAGCAGCGCGACGCGGTCGCCGCGTGGCGCTCGGGGCGCGACCAGGCCGCGGTCGACGCGGCGCTCGACGTGCTCGCCGCGGCCGCCGCAGACGAGCACGCGAACATCATGGACGCGACGATCGCCGCCGCCGCGGCGGGTGCGACGACCGGCGAGTGGGCGGCGACGCTGCGCGGCGTGTTCGGCGAGTACCGCGCACCGACCGGCGTCGGCGGCTCGCCGCCGAGCGCGGGCAGCGAGGAGATGCTCATCCTGCGCGACGAGGTCAACCGGTTGAGCGAAGCGCTCGGCGGGCGGATGAAGATCCTCGTGGGCAAGCCGGGACTCGACGGGCATTCCAACGGCGCGGAGCAGATCGCCGTGCGCGCACGCGACGCGGGCATGGAGGTCGTCTACGACGGCATCCGACTGTCGCCTGACCAGATCGCTGAGAGCGCGCTGCAGGAAGACGTCGACGTGATCGGCCTGTCGATCCTCTCGGGCTCCCACATGGAGCTGATACCGGCCGTGATCGAGGCGCTGCGCTCGCGTGGCGTCGAGGTGCCGCTGGTTGTGGGCGGGATCGTGCCCGAGAGCGATGCGCGGCGGTTGAAGGACGCCGGTGTGGCCGCCGTCTACACCCCGAAGGACTTCTCGATCACCAAGTCGCTCTCAGACATCGTCGCGCTCGTCGCGACACGCAACGGGCTCGCGACGCCGGCGTGAGCCCGCGCTGGGTCGATCTGGCGGTGATGTTCGGCGCGCTCGTCGTCGCCACTGCGTTGGCGGGATTGTTTGGCGCGTCGTCGCTGGGGATCGCGCTGTCGTTCGGGCAGATCGCGTTCGCTCTGGCGACGGTGTTCGTGATCGTGCGGCGCTGACTGGGAGCCCGCAGCCACCCGCGTATCCTTTAGTGGCTATGCAACGCGAACCCCTCATGGACGGTCACGGGCGCCGGATCGGCGACATTCGCCTCTCGGTCACCGATCGCTGCAACTTCCGCTGCCAGTACTGCATGCCCGCCGAGGGACTCCCGTGGCTCGATCGCGACGGCGTTCTGACCTTCGAGGAGATCGAGCGCCTCATGGCGCTGCTGGTCGAGATGGGCGTCCGCGACATCCGCCTGACCGGTGGCGAGCCGCTCGTGCGCCGCGACTTCCCACTGCTCGCGGCGAAGATCGCGTCGATCCCCGGCCTGAACGATCTCAGCGTCACGACGAACGGCTACCTGCTCGAACGCGACGCCGACGCCCTGGTCGCTGCGGGCGTCAAGCGCTTCAACGTCTCGATCGACTCGCTGCAGCGCGACCGCTTCTTCCAGATGACCCGCCGCGACGCGCTGCCCCAGGTCCTGCGCGGCCTGCACGCGCTGGCCGCCCACGACGTCAAGGTCAAGGTCAACGCGGTCGGGATCCGGGGCTTCACCGAGCAGGAGGCAATCCCGTTCGCCCAGTTCGCCCGCGAGCATCCGTTCGAGATCCGCTTCATCGAGTTCATGCCGCTGGACGCCGACCACAGCTGGACGCCCGACAGCGTCCTGACCGGCGCCGAGATCCGCGAGGCGATCCACGCCGTCTACCCGCTCGAGCCCGAGGATCGCGAGGCGAGCGCGACGGCGCGGACCTGGCGCTTCGCCGACGGCGCCGGGCGGATCGGCTTCATCAACCCGGTCTCCGAGCCGTTCTGCGACGACTGCAACCGCATCCGGCTGACGGCCGACGGCAAGCTGCGCACGTGCCTGTTCTCGCTCAACGAGACCGACCTGCGCGATCCGCTGCGCGGCGGCGCGAGCGGCGATGAGCTCGAGCAGATCGTTCGTGACGCGGTCTGGCGCAAGGAGCTCAAGCACCACGTCAACGAGCCCGGCTTCGTCCAGCCGGCGCGCACGATGTCCGCCATCGGCGGCTGAGGGCGTCGATGAACATCCGGTGACGGACACGTCCAAGCGGCGTAACGGACCGTAGTCATGACAGACAATGGATTCCATGGACCCCGTGCTGCTGCTCGTCGCCCTCCTCGCCGGAGCGGGCGCGGCCCTGAGCCCCTGTGTGCTCCCGGTCCTGCCCGCGCTGCTCTCGACGACGGCGACGGGCGGACGCCGCCGACCGCTCGGCGTCGTGCTCGGCCTGGCGATCACCTTCACGATCTCGATCGCCGTCCTCGCCTCGGCGGTCAAGGGCGTCGGCCTGGGCAGCTCGGCCCTGCGCTACGTCGCGATCGCGATCGTCTTCGGTTTCGGCATCGTGCTGCTCATCCCGAGCCTGGCCACGCGCCTCGAGGCGCCGCTGGCCGGCCTGTCGCGGATGGGCCCGAGGTCCAAGGGCGACGGCTTCTGGTCGGGGATGGTCGTCGGCGGCGCGCTCGGCTTCGTCTACACGCCGTGCACCGGCCCGATCCTCGGCGCGGTGATCTCGATCGGCGCGTCCAAGCACACGACGGTTCAGACCCTGCTGATCGCGATGGCCTACGCCGCGGGCACGGCGGTCATCCTGCTCGGGCTCGCACTCGGCGGGCGAAGGCTGCTCGACAAGGCGCGGGCATCGTTCGGCGGGGCGACGATCCAGCGCGTGCTCGGCGGGCTGCTCGTCGCGACCGCGTTGATCATGGTCCTGAACCTCGACATCAACCTCGAGCAGGCGATCTCCCGACACGCCCCTGACGTCAACCTCGCCGCCGCGCTCGAAAAGACCGGCGGCGTCGACCGGCGCCTGACCAAGCTGCGCCCGAGCTCGCGCTTCGAGGTCGCCCAGACCAAGGCGCAGGCCCAGACCACGACGGCGCCCAAGGCAGACGCGGCGACGGAGTCGTCGCTGCCGGTCCTCGGGCCCGCACCCGACTTCACCGGGAACCAGCGCTGGTTCAACACACCCGGCGACAGGCCGCTGACGCTCAAGGGCCTGCGCGGCCGCGTCGTGCTCGTCGACTTCTGGACCTACACGTGCATCAACTGCATCCGCACGCTGCCCTACCTGGAGGCGTGGGACACGGCATACCGGTCCAAGGGCCTGACGATCGTCGGCGTCCACTCGCCCGAGTTCACGTTCGAGCACGACGCCGGCAACGTCGCCCATGCGATCACGACCGACGGCATCAAGTACCCCGTTGTGCAGGACAACGACCTCGCCACCTGGAGCGCCTACGGCAACCAGTATTGGCCGGCGCACTACCTGATCGACGCGCGCGGCCAGGTCCGGGCGGTCGGCTTCGGCGAAGGCGAGTACGGCAAGACGGAGCGCGAGATCCGCCAGCTCCTTGCCGAGCGCGGGACGAAGCTCGGCGCCAAGGCCAAGCCACGCCACGTCATCGCGGTGACCGACGTCGCGACGCCCGAGACCTACCTCGGTCAGCCTGACCGCTCGAGCGGCTTCGCCGAGCCGCCGGTCGCCGGCGTCCACGACTACGGCGCGCCGAAGTCCGGCCTCCAGCCCAACGAGTTCCGCTACTCGGGCATCTGGAAGGTCGGCGGCGAAGCGGCGCAGGCGGTCTCGCGTGCGCGCCTCGACGCCAACGTCTTCGCCAAGAACACCTATGTCGTGCTGGGCACGCCCAACGGCAAGCCCCATACGGTCGAGGTGCTGCTCGATGGCAGGCCGATCTCAGCCGCCGACGCGGGCGACGACGTCCATCACGGCGCGCTGACCGTCACCGGCCAGCGGCTGTACTCGGTCATCTCGCTCTCGGCGGACGCCGGGCACGTGCTGACACTGCTGCCCGCGCCCGGGGTTCAGGGCTACTCGTTCACGTTCGGGTAGCACGGGCGCGACACCACCCGCCCGTACGATGTAGCGATGGACGCCACCATGCCCTGGCTGCGCTGCTATCGCTGCTGGTCACAGGATCTCGAGGTGCAGGTGCACTACGAGGGAATCCACCGGATCAACCCGGAGACCGGTGAGCGCGCCGATGTCGTCGACGAGTTGCAGGAGGCCGTCGTCCAGTGCCTGGAGTGCATGCACGACCAGCCGCACCTCGGCTTCTCAAACGGCCGCGTCGAGCCGATCGAGGACCGCTGGGAGCGGATGATCGCCGGCACGCCGTGGGTCGCGTCATGCACCGTCGCGGTCGACGCCGACGAGGTCGAGACGTGCTCCGGTCCCGAGGCCGGCGACGCGCTGAGCTACGCGGCGTTCGGCGATCACGGCACGCGCGAGTTCTTCACCCACGTGCGCTTCCACAAGCACGAGGAGGACAACCGGATCGTCGTGCACCTGCTCGTCGAGCTCTACGCGCGCTCGCAGGAGGAGGCGACCGAGGTGCTCGAGGCGGCGGCCCGCGGCCACCTCTCGATCACGTCGCTGGCCGAGGAGTCGCGGCCGCCCGCGGCAGCCGACGACCGCCACTGAGCTCGCTCAGCTGACGCCCTGAGGAGTGGTGAGGGTCAGCACGTACTGCAGCGCGAACGCGCCGGGCCAACGGTCGGCCAGCCGCTGACGCGCTGCGCGCAGCCATCCCGGGGCGGCCTGCGGATCGACCCCCAGCAGCCGGCGTACCGGCGCCTCCGCCGGCAGCGGCGCGCAGGTGTGACGCTCGTCGAGCACGACCAGGCCGGCCCGGGCCACGAGCTCACGGAGGTGGGGGCCGTCGAACCAGCGCAGGTGGGTGCGGTCGAACGTGCCGCTGTCATCGAGCGGAAAGCGTCCGCGCAGGATCTGGCGGCGGGCGTTCCAGTGCACCGCGTTGGGCACGGACACCACGGCGACGCCATCGGGACCGAGCAGTCCGACGAGGTCCGCGAGCGCGCTCCAGGGGTCGGCGAGATGCTCCAGCACGTCAGCACAGACGACCGCGTCGAACGGCCCGGGCAGCGCGACGCGCACGGCCGGGTCCTCGACATCGGCGTTGATCACCTCGTCGCAGCGCTGTCGCGCAGCGGCCGCGGCCGACGGGTCGGGCTCGATGCCCACCACCCAGCACCCGCGCTCGCGCAGCGCCTCCGCGAGATAGCCCGTGGCGCAGCCGACGTCGAGCACACGGCTCCCGTCGGGAACCGCGGCGAGCACGAGCCGGTGACTGTCCGAGAGCCCGTGACGCGCGACGAGGTCGCCGTACGGGAGCGCCACGGGCTACGCCAGGCGCTGCTCGAGCGCCGACAGCTCGTCGCGCAGCGACTGCGGCAGACGGTCGCCGAAGCGCTCGAGGTGCTCGCGCGTCTGTGGGAGCTCCGCCGCGGCGAGCGCGGTGTCGACGGTCAGCAGGTCCTCGAGCGCCTCGGGGTCGAGCTCGAGCCCCTTGGTGTTGAGGTCCTGCAGGCGCGGGACAAGTCCGATCGGGGTCTCGATGGCCTCGAGGGCGTCCTCGCAGCGCCGGAAGACCCACTCGAGCACGCGGCTGTTCTCGCCGAACCCGGGCCACAGGAAGTGACCGTCGTCGTCCTTGCGAAACCAGTTGACGTAGAAGACGCGCGGGAGCTGGGCGCCCTGCGTCTCGCCGATCTTCAGCCAGTGGGCGAAGTAGTCGGCCATGTTGTAACCGCAGAACGGGAGCATCGCCATCGGGTCGAAGCGCAGCGCGCCGACGGCGCCGGCCTGGGCCGCCGTCGTCTCCGAGCTCATCGTCGCGCCGAGGAACACCGCGTGCTCCCAGTCGAACGCCTCGCGGACGAGCGGCACGACGGTCGCGCGGCGACCACCGAACAGGAACGCGTCGATCGGCACACCGGCCGGGTCCTCCCACTCGGCGGCAATCGACGGGCACCTGTCGGCGTTGACGCAGAAGCGGGCGTTGGGATGCGCGGCCGGCGTCTCGGAGTCGGGCGTCCAGTCGTTGCCCTTCCAGTCGATCAGGTGCGCCGGCTTCTCGGGTGTCATCCCCTCCCACCAGATGTCGCCATCGTCGGTCTTGGCGCAGTTGGTGAAGACGGTGGAGTCGTGGATCGTCGCCATCGCGTTGGGGTTGGTGTCCTCCCCCGTGCCTGGCGCAACGCCGAAGAAGCCGTACTCGGGATTGACCGCGTAGAGGCGGCCATCGGCGCCGAACTTCATCCACGCGATGTCGTCGCCGACCGTCTCGACGGTCCAGCCCTCGATCGTCGGGACCAGCATCGCCAGGTTGGTCTTGCCGCACGCGCTCGGGAACGCGCCGGCGACGAACTTCACGACGCCCTCGGGCGACGTGAGCTTGAGGATCAGCATGTGCTCGGCCATCCAGCCCTCGTCGCGGGCCATCGTCGAGGCGATCCGCAGCGCGAAGCACTTCTTGCCCAGCAACGCGTTGCCACCATAGCCCGACCCGTAGGACCAGATCTCGCGGCTCTCGGGGAAGTGCACGATGTACTTGTCCTCGTTGCACGGCCACGGCACGTCGTGCTCGCCCTCGGCCAGCGGCGCGCCGACCGAGTGCAGACACGGGACGAACTCGCCGGTGTCGCCGAGGACCTCGAGCGCGCCGGCGCCGATGCGAGTCATGATCCGCATCGAGACCGCGACGTAGGCCGAGTCGGTGAGCTGGATGCCGATGTGCGACTTGTCGGAGCCGAGCGGGCCCATCGAGAACGGGACGACGTACATCGTGCGGCCGGTCATCGAGCCGGCGAACAGCTCGGTGAGCTCCTCGCGCATCTCGGTCGGGTCGCGCCAGTTGTTCGTCGGGCCGGCGCCGTCTTGCGTCGCCGAGGAGATGATCGTGCGGTCCTCGACGCGCGCGACATCGCGTGGGTCAGACAGCGCGAGATAGGAGTTCGGCCGCTTGGCGTCACTGAGACGCTCGAAGGTGCCGGCGTCGACCAGCTCCTGCGTGAGGCGGTCGTACTCCTCCGCCGATCCGTCGCACCAGTAGACCTGGTCGGGCCGGGTCAGCTCGGTGACCTCGTCCACCCACTTCAGGAGTTTCTGATGCTCTGTCGGAACGGCTGTCGTGCTCACGTGCGTCTCCTCTTCCGGCACTTCCGGACGGCTTCTGGGACTTTGCCCTACCTGGCGAAAGCGGGCATCATTGCAGCCGGTGCGTCATCCGACGTGCTTGCGTGGGACAAGCACCAGGCGCTTGAACTCGGCGACCAGCGTACCGTCCTGCTTGTACACGCGGGTGTGGACGCGAACGGTTCCGCGATCGAGCTTGGTCTGCGACTCGCGCTTCTCGAGCACTTCAGACTCGACGTAGAGCGTGTCACCGTGAAAGACCGGCGCCGGGTGCGACAGCTCGTCGGTCGCCAGGTTGGCGATCGCCTTGCCGCTGACGTCCGAGACGCTCATGCCCAGCGCGAGCGAGTAGACGAGCGGACCGACGACGACGTTCTGGCCCTGCTGGGACTCGGCGGCGTAAACGTCGTTGAGGTGCAGCGGGTGGTGATTCATCGTGATCAGGCAGAAGAGATGGTCGTCTGACTCAGTAACGGTCTTGGCCGGCCAGTGCTTGTAGACGTCGCCGACCTCGAACTCCTCGAGGTAGCGGCCGTAGGGATGGCCTCCGTGGGCCTCGCGAGCCGCCTGGTCGGTCTCCAGGGCGTGGGTTTCGTTGGTCATATGCGCCCATTCTCCCGCAGACGCGTCTTGTTCCGTCACGCGCCCCCACGCACGCTTGGGCCATGCCGGCCGGCCATCGACCACCGGAGTCCATCGAGGGCCGAATCGACCGTGTTATTTCCGGTCGATTCGGCCCTCGATGGATTGGAGAGGAGATTGCGCGGGTCGCGACGGCACAGGACGGGGTGATCGCGCGGTCGCAACTGGCGGCGATCGGCGTGACGAAGGACGGGATCGACTGGCGACTGACCACAGGACGACTGCACGTGGTGCACCCCGGGGTCTACGCCGTCGGCCACCGGAGGGTGAGCAGGCGCGGGCGATGGATCGCGGCGGTGTTGGCGTGCGGGCCGGGCGCCGCGCTGAGCAAGCGATCGGCGGCGGCACGGAGGGATTGGCCCGTCAGCGAACGAGGCGCCATTGATGTCGCCGTGCCGGACCGTTCAGGCCGCGCGCACGCCGGCATTCGCATCCATCGCCCGACCGCCCTCGCCGCCCAGGACCTGAGCGAGGTCGACGGAGTCCCGACCACCAGCGTCGCGAGAACGCTCGTCGACCTCGCCGGCGTGGCCAAGCGCAGAGAGCTCGAGCGGGCGCTCGAGCAGGCCAGCCACCAGCACGTCCTGGACCTGACCGCGATCGCCGAGGTGCTCGATCGGGTGGCGCGGCCCAGGGGCGTCAGAACCCTGAAGGCCCTGCTCCGACGACACCACGACGAAGGCCCGACGATCACCCACGCCGAGCACGAAGAGCGCTTCCTCGCCCTTGCCCGCCACCACAACCTCCCGCCCTTCCTGATGAACCAACCGATCACCCTCGACGACGGCAGCCACTTCTCCATCGATGCGCTGTTCGTCAAGCAGCGCGTGGCGATCGAGCTCGACACGTACGCGACGCACGGAACGCCGAGCGCGTTCCAGCGAGACAGAAACCGAGACGCGACGCTGACCGCGCTCGGCTATCGGACGCTGCGCCTCACCTACGACGACGTCACACGGGACGGCGCCCGAACGATGAACCTCATCTCAACCATCCTCCGGCGATAGGCTTGGCCCACGTATGCGCAACCCCCGAGACTTCTTCAAGCCGCTGGCCATCGGCGCCCCCGAGCCGATCACCGCCATCCCGTTCCCGCCCTCCCGGATGATCCATTTCCTGGACTTCTCCAACGAGAAGATGGTCGCCAAGGTGCCCGCCATCGCACCGACGGTCGACATCCTGCTCGGCAACCTCGAGGACGCCGTCCCGGTCGATCGCAAGCTCGAGGCCCGCGCGGGCCTGATCAAGGTCGGGCGCGAGTTCGAGCTCGGTGACACCGCCCTGTGGACGCGCATCAACGAGCTCGCCTCACCCTGGATGCTCGACGACATCACCGAGCTCGTCACCGAGATCGGCAGCAAGCTGTCGGTGATCATGGTCCCCAAGGTCGAGGGCCCGTGGGACATCCACTACGTCGACCGCCTGCTCGCCCAGCTCGAGGCGAAGGCCGGGCTCGACAAGCCGATCCTGATCCACGCGATCCTCGAGACCGCCCAGGGCGTCGCCAACCTCGAGGAGATCGCCTGCGCGTCGCCGCGTATCCAGGGCATGAGCTTCGGCCCGGCCGACCTCGCCGCCTCGCGACGGATGAAGACGACGCGCGTCGGCGGCGGCCACCCCGGCTACCGGACGATCGCCGACCCCGATCCCGACGACGCCGACGCGCCGCGCGACAGCTACCAGCAGGACCCGTGGCACTACTCGATCGCCCGCATGGTCGACGCGTGCACGTCGGTCGGCGCGCTGCCGTTCTACGGCCCCTACGGCGACATCCGCGACGAGCTCGGCTGCGAGACCCAGTTCCGCGCCGCGTTCCTGCTCGGCTGTGTCGGCGCCTGGTCGCTGCACCCCGCGCAGATCGCGATCGCCAAGAAGGTCTTCTCGCCCGACCCCGAGGAGGTGCGCTTCGCCCGTAAGGTGATCGAGGCGATCCCCGACGGCCGCGGCGTCCACATGATCGACGGCAAGATGCAGGACGACGCGACGTGGAAGCAGTGCCAGGTCATGGTCGGACTCGCCGACATGCTCGCGCGCAAGGACCCGGAGCTGGCCGAGGCCTACGCGGCGCAGCCGACGCCGGCCTGAGCCCAAAACGGCCCGGTTGCACCTATCCAGATAGGGTTCCGCGCCGCATGCGCTTCTTCGAATACGAGGCCCGAGAGATCGTCAAGCGGGCCGGAATCCCGGTCACCGACTTCGGTTTCACGACCGACGCCGCCGAGGCCCGCGAGATCGCGGCACGGATCGGCGGGCCGACGGTGATCAAGTCCCAGGTCCTGACCGGCGGGCGGATGAAGGCCGGCGGCGTGCAGTTCGCCGACACGCCCGAGGAGGCACAGGCGCACGCAGCCGATGTCCTCAAGCTCGAGATCAACGGCCACGTCCCGCGTGGGGTGCTCGTCGACCCGCGCGCCGACATCGATCAGGAGTTCTACGCGGGCGTCGTCTGGGACGGCCTGCGCAAGCAGCCGGTGATCATCTTCTCCCCCGTCGGCGGCATCGACATCGAGCAGGTCGCCGAGGAGCAGCCCGACAAGGTCGGCCGCCGGCACTTCTCGAACATCCTGCCGTTCTCGGAGTACATCGCCAAGGAGGTCATCGCCTCCACCGGCGTGACCGGCTCGGACTTGAACAAGCTCGTCCCGATCATCACCAAGCTGGCCAAGCTGTTCGTCGACAACGACATGACGCTCGCCGAGATCAATCCGCTCGGCAAGCTCAAGGACGGCTCGTTCGTCGCGCTCGACGCCCACATGGACATGGAGAACGAGGCACGCGGGCGCCACGCGGCGCTGTTGAAGGATCTCGGCGTCGGCGACGACGAGACGCGCCAGGCGCGCGAGCCGACCGAGTTCGAGCTCGCCGGCGAGGCGGTCGACGCCTCCTCGCACCGCGGCGTGGCCGGCAACGTCACCGAGTTCGACGGCGACCTCGGTCTGGTCATCGGCGCCGGCGGCGGCTCGCTGACCCTGTTCGACGCGGTCCGCGCCCACGGCGGCAAGCCGGCCAACTACTGCGAGATCGGCGGGAACCCATCCGTCGAGAAGGCGTGCGGACTCGCCAAGCTCGTGCTCTCGAAGCCAGGCGTCGACAAGATCGCGGTGATGATGTCGATCGTCTCGAACACCCGCGTCGACATCGTCGCCCGCGGCGTCATCAAAGCCTGTCTCGAACTGGGTTACGACCCGGCGAAGAAGATCTCGATCTTCCGCATCCCCGGCGCCTGGGAGGAAGAGGGCTTCAAGATCCTCGACCACTACGGCGTGCGCTACGCCGACCGCACGACGTCGCTGCACGAGGCCGCGCGCCTCGCAGTCGAAGGGGCGAATACATGAGCATCCTGATCGACGCCGACACGACGTTCATCGTCCAGGGCATCACCGGCCGCGAGGCCGTCAACCTCACGCGCGAGTGCATCGACTACGGCGCAGGCGCAAAGATCGTCGGCGGCGTGACGCCGGGGCGCCTCGGCCGCGAGGTCCACGGCGTGCCGGTCTTCGACACCGTCGCCCAGGCGGTCGAGCACCACGGCTCGAAGATCACCGGCTCGGTCGTCACCGTCCCCCCCGCGTTCACCAAGGATGCGGTGATCGAGGCGATCGAGAACGGCATCGAGCTGATCGTCATCGTCACCGAGCGCATCCCGCGCCGTGACGTCGCCCAGATGGTCGAGCTCGCGGCGCTGCGCGGCGCGCGGATCATCGGCCCCAACTGCCTCGGGATCATCGTTCCCGACGTGATCAAGATGGGCGGCATCGGCGGCCCGGCCAAGGACGCGGAGAAGTCCTACACGCCCGGCTCGGTCGGCGTCATCAGCCGCTCGGGCGGCATGACGACCGAGATGAGCTCGACGCTGACCGCTGCGGGGCTCGGCCAGTCGACTGCGGTGTCGATCGGCGGCGACGCGATCATCGGCTCGAGCTACGCCGAGCTGATGCCGCTGTTCGAGGCCGACGAGGAGACCCAGGCGATCGTCATCTACACCGAGCCCGGTGGCCGCATGGAGGCCGAGCTCGCGCGCTGGGTGACCGAGAACAACTCGCGCCTGCCGATCGTCGCGTTCATGGCCGGCCGCTTCATGGACGAGATGCCCGGCATGAGCTTCGGCCACGCCGGCACGATCGTCGAGGGCAAGGAGGACACGGCGAGCGAGAAGATCGCGCGCCTCGCCGAGGCCGGGATCACCGTGGCCGAGGAGATCTCCGAGATCCCCAACCTGATCCGCGAGAAGATCGGAGCGCCCGCGTGAGAGTCGACGGAATCTTCATCGGCATCGAGGTCTCCGACGAGGTCATCGGCGACGGTGCGCTGGCCGCGAAGCTCGACGAGGTCTGCCCCGTCGACATCTTCAAGGCGGGCGACAGCGTCGCGATCCGCCAGGAGAACGTCGACGAGTGCGTGCTCTGTCGCCTGTGCATGGACGCGGCGCCCGACGGCAGCGTCCGCGTGTTGAAGCTGTACGACAACGAGGCCGCCCTCGCCTGAGCTGCCCGAGGTCGAGTCGGCACGGGCGCTGATCGAGCGCCGTGCTCTCGGCCGCCGGATCGTCGCCGTCGATGACGGCGACACGTACGTCTCGAGACCTCACGCACCGGGTGAGATCGCCGATGCGCTGGTCGGCCGCACGCTGACCGCGGCTCACCGCCGCGGCAAGTCGATGTGGATCGAGACCGACGGCGGAGATGGTCCGGTGCTCGGGCTGCACCTTGGGATGGCCGGGCGGATCGTCATCGACGGCGAGGGCGCCGGGGACCCGAAGCGCTTCACGCCCAAGCCGATCTGGGACCGCTTCACCGTGTACTTCGACGACGGCGGATCGATGACGCTGCGCGACCCGCGGCGCCTGGGCCGTGCGGTGCTCGACCCGAAGATCGAGCGCCTCGGGCCCGACGCGGCGCTCGTGACGCGCGACGACTTCCGCACGCGTGTCGGCGCCGGGCGCGGGCCGCTGAAGGCGCGGATCATGGATCAGTCGGTGCTCGCCGGCGTCGGCAACCTGCTCGCCGACGAGGCGCTGTGGCGCGCGCAGCTGAGCCCGCTACGACCGGCGGGCGACCTCAGCGACGAGGAGCTCGACGCGCTGCGCCGCGAGATCCGCGCCGCGACGCGTTCGGCGATCCGCAAGGGCGGCGTCCACACCGGCGAGCTCATCCCCCATCGCGGGCGGCCCGAGCGCGGGCGCGACGGCATCTGCCCGCGCTGCGGCGAGACCCTGCGCACCGCGCAGGTCGGCGGCCGTACGACGTGGTGGTGTCCGCGCGAGCAGACGTGATCAGGAGCTGATCAGTCCGACGGCCGCGAGCTCGGCCAGCGCGTCGTCGATCGGAACGCCGAGCCCCGGCAGCGCCGCCGCGAGGGCGGCGCGGTCGCGGGTGCCGTCGAGCAGGGTCAGCAGCGGCCCGTCGAACACGCCCTCGAGGCGCACGGTGTCGGGTACGAGCGAGGTCACGGCGGTCGAGCCGGCCGCGACCTGCGCGCGGACCAGGGCGCTGGCCAGCGGTCGCTCGCCGGGCTCGGTGACGAGCGGCGGCGGGCAGCCGGTGAGCTGGACGACGCGCGCCAGGTAGGCCTCGATCAGCACGTCGCGCATGCGGTCATCGACGAGCTGCGCGGCAACGCCGTCGCCCGTCGCCGCGACGGCGTGGCGCAGGACCGTGGCGTAGTCCAGCGCGCCCGGCCAGGCGTCGGCGAGTGCGCGCATAACCGCCTGCACGTGCGGCTCGGAGGTCGCCATCGAGAAGCCCTCGGGCGTCTCGAACGTGTCATCGCTGACCACGCGCACGGGCGAGGAGATCGCGGCGTGCGCCACCACGTCGGGGTTCAGCGCGCGGACCACCGGCGCCTCGGAGTGGCACAGCAGCGTGCGGCGGAACATCCGGTTCTTGAAGAAGTCGATGTACTGCTCGCGGATCACGATGTCGTCGGGCAGGCCGGCCATCAGCTCGATCGCGCTCTCTGGCACCTCGCGCAGCTGACTCTCGGACAGCTCGGCCTCGGCGAGGAACATCAGCCCATGCTTCTCGGCGTGCTCGACGAACTCGTGCAGGTAGAACGGCGTGGAGATCTCGGCGAGGTCGTCGTGGACGAGCAGCCCGTCGGCGTAATGGAGCATGCGGTCGAGGTGCTCGCGCAGCACGCGCGCGTAGGGGCTCGGGTCCTCGATCGCCACGACCGCGGCCATCAGCTCGTGCGCGCCGGCTAGGCGCTCCTGCGGATCGGAGACGTCGCGCAGGTGGAAGTGCAGGACGTCGCGCGCCATGTCGCGCAGGTAGCTGCCCGGGTAGGCGTTGTAGCTGACGAACGCGACCCCGTGCGGGGCGAGATGGCGGCGGACCGCGGCGAGCAGGGCGACGCGCACGCGCGGCGGGACCCACGAGTAGACGCCGTGGGCGACGATGTAGTCGAACTGGCCGAGGTCGGTGGGCAGCTCCTCGATGTCGGCCGCGCGCAGCTCGACGTTCGTGAGGTTCGCGACGCGCGCCAGATCGTTCCCACGCGCGACGGCCGAGGCCGCGGCGTCGAGCCCGAGCACGCGTGCGCCGGGCAGCGTCTGGGCGATCGACAGCGAGTTGACGCCGTCGCCGCAGCCGAGCTCGAGGACCGAGGCGCTCGCGGCGCGCTCCGGGTTCAGGCCGAAGAGGCGCGCGATGATCTCGGTGCGCGCGGGGTGCGTCGCCGCGTAGGCGAAGCCCGGATAGGCGAAGCGGTCGTACGCGTCGCCGGCCGGAGGCGCCGTCAGCGGAGCTTCACACTGTTGTTGACGTTCACCTGGACGGTGACCGGCGCGATCTTCTTGCCCTTCGCGTCGACTCCCTGGAACGTCTCGCTCAGCTTCTGGAAGTTGAACGTCACATTTTCGCTCGGGTTGTTGCCCTGGCCAGCGAGCTTGAGGCTCGACACGAGGATCCCGGTGAACTTGAAGACGAGGTAGTCGAGCGGCTTGCCGTCGGATTTCTTCGAGAACGCGACCTCGCCCGAGGTGATGTGCTTGCCCGATGTCGTGGCGGCGAACAGGGTCGGCGAGGCCTTGTCGACCTTCTTGGTGATCGAGAAGCTGTTGAACGTCACCTTGCCCGCTCCGGCGCCGCTGGACTGCGACCCGATGTTGTTGGCCGCGCCGATGCTGAACGACGAGACCCCGATCCAGTCCTTGTGGTCCTTGTCGGTCGACTCGCCCTTGATGCCGTCGAGCTTGAGGTACACCTTGCCGTTGCCGCTGATGCCGAACGCCGTGTCGCCGACGAGCACCGAGCCGTCGGCGCCCTTGGGTCCCCCCGCGCCGTCCTGGCCGGCAGGTCCGGGCGGCCCCTGCGGGCCCTGCTGATTCCAGGTGATGGTCTTCTCGTCGCTGTAGCAGTGACCGGCCGGATCTGGAGTAGGGCCGGCGCCCGGGAGCGTGATCGGTCCGTCAGGCTGGTGTCGATCACCCGCAGCGCCCCGATACGAGCAGGCGGCGCCACGGTCGCCCCCGTCGTGGTCACGTAGCACCCCGTGATCACGCCGCCGCCACCCGGGATCGACGCCGCCGCGATCGCGACACCGGCGCCCAGCGCCGCCGCCGTCGGCAACAGGAGCTTCATCGGCGGCCGCAACGAGCGGCGACGACGCTCCGACTCCCGCACGATCTGAGTGACTTCGTCCTGGCTCATCGTTTTCCGAGCGCGGACCCTACTCTGCCGCCCGGAGGAGTCAAGCGGGTTCAGATCAGCGCACTGAGCCGCCGGCGGTAGCCGACCATGTCGCTGTGCTGCCAGTCGTCATGCGTCTGGTTCTTCAGCGCCGCGACGCGCTCGTGGTGGTAGGGGCTCGAGAGCGACTCGGCGTGCCCGATGACGTTGGGCAGCGTGATCGCGTAGCGGTGCATCAGCCACGCCGTCAGGCGCAGCGAGGCGCGCATCTCGGCCGGGTCGCTCAGCACGTCGGCGTCGCTCATCCCGACGTGCTCGATCCCGATCGCGGTCCAGTTCAGCCCGACGGTGTGGCGACACATCAGGCCGAGCGGGACGAGCTGGTGGATCGTGCCGTCGCGGTCGATGACGAAGTGCGCGCACAGCCCCGGGAGCTCGTGCAGCTCGACGTCGGGCGTGTCGGGCGCGAAGGTGTTGAACGCGGCGCTGAACGTCGAGGTCACCGTGACGTGCTCGACGATCACCTTCGGATCGATCAGCGAGTAACGCGCCAGGCCGTAGTGGCGGATCGCGTACCTGCGCATCTCCTGCTTGCGCGCGGCGCTGAACGGGATCGGCGTCCAGACGATCGGCGGACGCGTCGGATGGGCGCCCGCAGCGAGCGCGAGCGCGCTCAGCGCAGCGGCGATCATCGGCCCGAGTGTATGAGCCCCAGACGCCGCCCGCGCAGCTAGCCTCCACCGATGCTCAACGCGTACACGATCTTCAAGTCGATCCACGTGCTCGGCGTCGTCATCTGGGTCGGCAGCGACGTCGCGATCCACGTCTTCGCGCTACGCGCGGTCAAGGCCGGTCCGACATTCGCCGGCTACTTCGCCAAAGAGGCCGCCTGGTATGCGATGTTCATCAACACGATCGCGTCGCTGGTCGTTCTGATCGCAGGCTTCGCGACGCTGAGCAAGCTCCCCGGTTACAGCCTGAGCACGCTGTGGGTGTCGATCGGCTTCGTGGTCTGGCTCGCCTCGTTCCTGACCGGCGTCTTCTACCTCGGCCCGACCTCGGGGAAGCTCGGCAAGTCGATCGACGAGGCCGGAACGATGGGGGCGCCCGAGCAGGCGATCCTCGACAAGGTGCTGCTCGTCTCACGCATCGACATGCTGCTCCTGATGCTCGTGGTCGTCGACATGATCGTCAAGCCGACCTGAGCGACGTTGCGCGTGTCTCAGTGCCGGGCGCGCTTGAGGCGCGAGCGCTCTTCGGCCTTCTCGCAGACGTTGGCGATCAGCTTGATGTACTGATCGACGCCTGAGGCCTTGGCCTGGCCGTAGGTGAACGCCTCGCGCCAGTCGGCGAGCTTGGCGCCGTTCTCGATCATCGCGTTGAAGAAGTCACGGCGCATCGAGACGGTGATCTTGGCCTGGGGGTCGGCGCCCTTGGTGACCGAGTGATCGGGCATCACGACGCGGAACTGCTGCATGTCGCCGCGGCCCTGGAGGTCGACCTGGAAGACGCCCTTCAGCGGGACGAGCGCCGGGACCTCTTCGAGCAGGTCGACGATCGCGCGTTCGATGAGCTCGGGTGCGTCGCTGGCCATCGTCTAGATCTTGTTGCGCTTGAGGAGCGTGCGGCCGATGACCATCTTCTGGATCTCCGACGTGCCCTCGCCGATCAGCAGCAGCGGCGCGTCGCGATACAGGCGTTCGATCTCGTACTCCTTGGAGTAGCCGTAGCCGCCGTGGATGCGCAGCGACTGCTCGACGCAGAAGTGCCCCGCCTCGGAGGCGAACAGCTTGGCCATGCCCGCCTCGAGGTCCGAGCGCACCCCGGCGTCCTTCAGCCGCGCGGCCTTGCGCGTGAGCAGCCGGGCCGCCTCGACCTGCGTGGCCATGTCGGCGAGCTTGAACTCGATCGCCTGGTGCTGGGCGATCGGCTTGCCGAACGTCTTGCGCTCCTGCGAGTAGCGCAGCGCGAGCTCGAGCGCGCGCTGGGCGATGCCGACGCCGCGGGCGGCGACGTTGACGCGCCCGACCTCGAGCGCGTCCATCATCTGACCGAAGCCCGCGTTGAGGCCGGCCTCCTCGCCACCGAGGATGTTCTCGGCCGGGCAGCGGTAGCCGTCGAAGACGAGCTCGGTCGACTCGACGCCCTTGTAGCCGAGCTTCTTGATCTGCGGCGGCACGGTCAGGCCGGCGTAGTCGCCGGTGTTCTCCGAGACCCCCGGCTCCTTCTCGGCGATGAAGCAGGTGAAGCCCTTGTGGCGCGGCTCCGCGTCAGGGTCGGTCTTGACGAGGACGAAGACGAGTGTCGAGCGCAGGCCGTTGGTGACCCACATCTTCTGGCCGTTGATCTCGTAGTGATCGCCGTCCTTCTTGGCCGACGTCTTGATCGCCTGAACGTCGGAGCCGAGCTCGGGCTCGGAGAGGCTGAACGCGGCGCGGATCTCGCCGGTTGCCATCCGCGGCAGGTACTTCTGGCGCTGCTCCTCGGTGCCGAACTTGCCGAGCAGGTAGGAGCCGATGAAGTGGGTGTTGATCACGCCGGAGATCGAGATCCAGCCGCGCGAGAGCTCCTCGACGATCATCGCGTAGGTCGTCAGATCGAGGCCCATCCCGCCGTACTCCTCGGGGATGGTCACGCCGAACAGGCCGAGCTCCTTCATCTGCTCGACGATGGCCTCGGGGAACTCGTCCTCGTGGTCGAAGTGCTCCGCGTTGGGCAGAATCTGCTCATCGGCGAACTGGTGAACCATCTCGGTGATGGCGCGCTGCTCGTCGGTGAGCTCGTCGGAGAAGGTGGTCGCAGACATGTGCGTGGCAGGATACCCGCCGATGAACTTCTCCCGCGATGTCGTCGATGCCGCACCGCCCGACAGGTTGGCGCTGGTTGAGCTATCCCGGGACGGTGGGCGGCGGGAGTGGACATTCGGCGAGATCGCCGAGCGCTCGGCCGCGCTGGCGGGTGCGCTGACCGCCCGTGGCGTCGGCCACGGCGACGTGGTCATGACGCTCATCGGCAACCGACCCGACTGGGTCGTCTCGATGGTCGCGTGCTTTCGGATCGGGGCGGTCGTGCTGCCATGCACCGAGCAGCTGCGGGCCAAGGACCTCGCGATGCGGTTCGACGTTGTCGCGCCGAAGCTGGTGATCGCCGATGAGCGCAACGCATCGGTGATCGAGGCGGCGGGGCCGTCGTGTCCTGTGGTGCTGGTACCCGACGAATCGTTGTTCGCGGGGCCGCCGGCGCCGGCCGTCGAGCTCGATGTCCTGGATCCGTGCCTGATCACGTTCACGTCAGGGACGGCAGGGGAGCCGAAGGCGGTGATGCATGCGCAGCGCTATCTCGTCGGCCAAAGCGTGCAGGCCGAGCACTGGCTGGGCGTAGGTCCGGGCGATCTCGTCTGGTGCACGGCGGCGAGCGGCTGGTCGAAGTCGGCGCGCAACGTGTTCATCGCGCCGTGGCTCCGGGGGGCGGCGGCGCTGCTGCACGACGCGCGCTTCGATCCCGACGAGCGGCTGGAGCTGCTGGAGCGCGAGCGCGTGAACGTGCTGTGCATGGCGCCGACGGAGTACCGCGTGATCGCCAAGCGCGCGACGTTGCGGTCGTTTGTTGACCTTCGCGGGATCGTTGCGGCGGGCGAGGCTCTGAACCCTGAGGTGCTGCGCGCGTGGCACGCGGCGACGGGGCTGTGGATCCGCGACGGCTACGGCCAGACCGAGACCGGGCAGATGACCGGGATGCCGTTGGGGGTCGATGCCCGGCCGGGCTCGATGGGCCGGGCGCTGCCGGGAGTTCGGCTGTGGATCGACGACGGCGAGCTCGTGGCCGACCCGACGACGATCCCGACGTTCTTCGTCGGCTACCTCGGAGAGGACGCACCCGCGACCGACGTCTGGCGCACCGGCGACCGCGTCGTCGAGGACGACGACGGCTACTTCCACTTCGAAGGCCGCACCGACGACGTGATCATCTCGGCCGGCTATCGGATCGGCCCGTTCGAGGTCGAGTCGGCGCTGGTCGCGCACGACGCGGTGGCCGAGGCGGCGTGCGTCGCCGCGCCCGACGAGGAACGCGGCAGCGTGGTGCGCGCCGTCGTCGTCCTGCGCGACGGCTTCGCCCCCTCCGACGATCTCGCCCGCGCCCTCCAGGACCACGTCAAGACCGAGACCGCGCCCTACAAGTACCCCCGCATCGTCGAGTTCGTCGACGAGCTGCCCAAGACGGAGAGCGGCAAGGTCAAGCGCGCGCTGTTGCGCGGCGAGCCGGCGCGGTAGGCGTCCTCGCAGGGGTCAGACCCCTTACAGCGCGCTCGCTCAACAAATCTGCGTCGCCGCAGCGCTTCACATCGACCCCGAGGCGGCGAGCACCGGGGCGCGCAGCCGCACCGACTACGACGGTCATGCGCGGACGCGCTCGCCCTTCGGATCGACCAGCGGACCCCCCATGACCTCTCCCCCGACCCACGTTCCGAAGATGTCGACCTCGATCCGCGCGCCGACCTCGACGTCGGGCGGCAGATGGGCGTAGGCGATCGACTCCGCGACCGTGTAGCCGTACCCACCGCTCGTCACCCGGCCGACGATCTCGCCAGCGACCCGCACCGGCTCGTTGCCCAGCGCCACCGCGCGCGGATTGTCCAACACGAGGCACCGCAAGCGCGTCCGCAGGCGGGCGGGGTCGTTCTCCTGCGCGGCCACCAGCGCGTCACGGCCGACGAAGTCGCCCTTCTCGAGATCGACGCAGAAGCCGAGCCCCGACTCGTAGGGCGTCTCGTCCGGCGTGATGTCCGCCGCCCAGACGCGGTATCCCTTCTCCAGGCGCAGCGAGTCGATCGCCTTGTATCCGCAGGCCATGAGCCCGTGGGGCTGGCCGGCCTCCCACAGTGTGCGCCACAGCCCCGCTCCGTACTCGGTCGGGCAGTAGAGCTCCCACCCGAGCTCACCGACGAACGTCACCCGCAGCGCGCGCACCGGCACGTCGCCGACCGCGAGATCGCGCATCGTCATGTACGGGAAGTCCAGCGCGTCGGTGGTCAGGGGCGCGAGCACGTGTCGAGCCCGCGGCCCCCACAGCGCGAACGTCGCCCAGCGTGCCGTCACGTCGCTCAGCCGGACCGAACCGTCGTCGGGCAGATGGCTGCGAATCCACGAGAGGTCGTGGTTGCCGAACGCGGTGCCGGTGACGATCGAGAACAGCTCCTCCTCGACGCGCGTCACGGTGAAGTCGCACTCGATCCCGCCGCGCGGGTTGAGCATCTGCGTGTAGGTGATCGCGCCGACGTCACGGGCGACGTCGTTGTCACACAGCGATTGCAGGAACGCCGCGGCGCCCGGCCCGGCCACCTCGAGCTTGGCGAACGACGACTCGTCGAACAGGCCGGCGCGTTCGCGCGTGGCGACGTGCTCAGCGCCGATCGCCGGCGACCAGTGCATCCCCGCCCAGCCGTCGGGCCGCAACGACGCGTCGCCCGCCGGGGCGTTGGACTCGTAGTAGTTGACCCGCTCCCAGCCGGACTTCTCGCCGAAGAGCGCGCCGTGCTCGGCGTGCCACGAGTACGCGCTCGACACGCGCAAGGGCCGACCGGCGAGACGCTCGTGCCCGGGGTACTTGATGTCGTAGTAGGTCTCGTAGACCTCGGTCGCGCGCTTGAGCGTGTACGACGGCGAGCGGAAGTGCGCGCCGAAGCGCCGCACGTCCATCTCCCACGCATCGATCGAAGGCTGGCCCTCGATGATCCACTCGGCCATCACGCGCCCGACGCCGCCGGCGCCGGCCAGCCCGTGGGCGCAGAACCCGGCCGCGACGAAGAACCCCCGCACGTCCGTCTCGCCGAGGCAGAACTCGTTGTCGGGCGTGAACGCCTCCGGCCCGTTGATCAGCTTGGTGATCGTGACCTCGTCCATCACCGGCACGCGGCGCTTGGATGCGTCGGCGATCTCCTCGAAGCGCGGCCAGTCCTCCTCGAGCAGGCGGCCGTTGAAGTCCTGGGGGATCGCGTCGAGCAGCCGCTCGTCCAGCGACCATGGCGCGCTCTGGCGCTCATAGCCGCCCATGATGAGCCCCTCCCCTTCCTCACGGAAGTAGATGAGGTTGTCGGGATCGCGCAGCGTCGGTAGATGGCGCAGCTGCGAGCGATCACGAAACGGCTGGGTGACCAGGTACTCGTGGGCGAACGGGACGATCGGCACGCGCACACCCGCCATACGGGCGATCTCCGCCGCGTACATCCCGCCGGCGTCGACGACGACCTCGCACTCGATCGTCCCCCACTCGGTGTCGACCGAGCGCACGCGCCCGTCGCGCACCTCGATCCCGTTGACGCGCGTGTGGGTGAAGATCTTCGCGCCGCCCTCGCGCGCGCCCTCGGCCAGCGCGTAGGTCAACTGCGACGGGTCGAGGTAGCCGTCGGTCGCCAGGTATGACGCAACGCGCACCCCGTCGGGGACCATGAGCGGGAACCTGTCGACCGCCTCGTCGGCGCTGATCAGCTCGAGCGGCAGCCCGAACGTCCGCGCCCAAGCGACCTGGCGGTGGGTCTCCTGCTCGCGCTCCGGCGTACACGCCAACCGGATTCCGCCGCACTCGACCCAGCCGCAGTCGAGCGCCCGGTAGAGCTCGACCGACCACATCATCATCTGGGTCAGCGTCACCGAGCCGCGCAGCTGCCCGACCAGGCCGGCCGAGTGGAACGTCGATCCGCTGGTCAGCTCGTTGCGGTCGACGAGCACGACATCGGTCTCACCGAGCTCGGCCAGGTGGTAGGCGATCGACGTGCCGCCGACCCCGCCGCCGATGATGACCACGCGCGCGCGGTCGGGAACGTCACGCGGCCGCGCCATGCAGATTCTCCTGGAACTGAGTCATTTCCACGGCTTCCAGCAGCCGCGCGAAGTGCTTGTCGGCATATGCCTCGTAGTCCATTTCGATCTCGCTGACCACCGCCTGCACGGCCCCCCACATCGCCTCGCGGAAGTCGCTCATGATCCGCATCAGCGACAGCTCGGCGCGGTGGCGCTCGGTTGGCGGCTCGTCAAAGTAGACGCTCAGCAGCCGGGCCTCCTCGTCGGGCGTCAGGCCGTTGTTGACCGACAGGTTGGCGAGATCGAAGAAGCGGTCGTTCATCCCCGCGTACTCCCAGTCGACGAGCGACAGGTGCTCCCCGTCGCGCAGCACGTTGCCCGAGAGCAGATCGTTGTGGCAGGGCACGGGAACGTGGTCCGGGCCGCTGAGCACGGCGGCGATCTGGTCGGCGGCGCGCGCGGCGTCGGCGTACTGGCGCGGCACGCTTCCGCCGCGCTGAAGGATCGCGTCGCGATGCTCGACGACGATCGAGAACGCGTCGAACGTCGCCCGGAACGGCGGCCCGCCGTGGAGCGTGCGCAGCATCCGCGCGATCTGCGACAGGAACGGCTCGTCGCCCAGCTCACCGTCGTCGAGCGGCGCCCCGGTGATGAAGCGGGTGATCAAGACGTCGTCGTCGGGCAGGAAGGCGACGACATCGGGGGCGATGCCGAGCCCGGCGGCGATCCGCGTCGCCTCGCATTCGTTGTGGCGATCGATTCCGAGCGCGTCGGTGTTCGTGCCGCAGACGCGGACCACATACGAGGTCCCGCCCAATCCGACGCGGTAGTTGCTATTGGTGAAGCCCCCGTCGAGCGGAAGGGGCGCCGCGGTGACTGCTCCGAGCGTCGGCTCGAGCCGGGCCAGCAGAACGTCGAGATCGGCCATCGGGGCGCGACCCTAGGGCGCGCCCGCTTGCATGTAAAGGCGTGTTCACTGTACCTTCGCCAAGCGATGACGCTCGATGAGCTCAGGGCCCAGGTCGATCGCGGCGCGGTTGACACCGTCCTGCTCTGCCTGACCGATATGCAGGGCCGGCTCCAGGGCAAGCGGCTGACCGGCACGCATTTCGCGGAGGCCGTGGCCGAACACGGCGCCGAGGCGTGCAACTACCTGCTCGCGGTCGACGTCGACATGAACACCGTCGAGGGCTACGCGATGAGCTCGTGGGAGCAGGGCTACGGCGATTTCGAGATGCGGCCCGACCTCTCGACGCTGATGACGATCCCGTGGCACGAGGCGACGGTCCTCTGCCTGGCCGATATCCACTGGCTGGACGGGCGCCCGGTCGTCGCCTCTCCGCGCCAGATCCTGCGCGGCCAGCTCGACCGCCTCGCCGAGCGAGGCTGGAACGCGTTCGCCGGCACCGAGCTCGAGTTCATCGTCTTTCGCACCGGCTACGAAGAGGCGTTCAAGCGCGGCTACCGCGATCTCGAGCCCGCCAATCTCTACAACGTCGACTACTCGATGATCGGAACGTCACGGATCGAGCCGCTGCTGCGCCGGATCCGCAACGCGATGGCCGAGACGGGCATGAAGGTCGAGAACTCCAAGGGCGAGTGCAATTTCGGCCAGCACGAGATCAACTTCCTCTACGGCCCGGCGCTGCGCACGGCCGACGAGCACAGCGTCTACAAGACGGGCGCCAAGGAGATCGCCGCACAGGAGGGCATGGCGATCACGTTCATGGCCAAGTGGGACGAGCGCGAGGGCAACTCGTGCCATGTTCACCTCTCGCTCGCCGACGCCGACGGCACGCCCGTCTTCCAGACCCAGCCGGAGGTGTTCAAGCAGTTCGTCGCCGGCCTCGTCGCGACGCTGCGCGAGCTGACGCTGTTCCACGCGCCGAACATCAACTCGTACAAGCGCTTCGCCCCCGGGTCGTTCGCCCCGACCGCCGTCGCGTGGGGAACCGACAACCGCACCTGCTCGCTGCGCGCGGTCGGCCACGGCCCGGCGACGCGGATCGAATGCCGGCTGCCCGGTGCCGACGTCAACCCCTACCTGACGCTGGCCGCGCTGATCGCCGGCGGGCTGCACGGCGTCGAGAACGAGCTCGAGCTCGAGCCGGCGTTCGCCGGCAACGCCTACACCGCCGACAAGCCACGCGTCCCCTCGACGCTGCGCGACGCCCGTGACCTGTTCGATGCGAGTGACGTCGCCCGCTCCGCGTTCGGCGACGAGGTCGTCGATCACTACCTCAACAACGCCCGCGTCGAGCTCGCCGCGTTCGAGGCCGCAGTGACCGACTGGGAGCGCTTCCGCGGATTCGAACGACTGTGACCGCGCGGCAGTCCACACCGAGCGACAGCGTCTTCGCGCCGGTGCGTTCCCAGACCGCGTTCGAGGAGACCCTCGACCGGCTGGGCACCGCGATCAAGCTCGGCCTTCTGACCCCCGGAACCCAACTCCCGGCCGAACGCGAGCTGTGCGCGCGGCTGGAGATCTCGCGTTCGACGCTGCGCCAGGCGCTGACCGCGCTCGTCCAGTCGGGCCACCTGCGCGCGGCGCGCGGGCGTGGCGGCGGCACGTTCGTCGCCGACCTCCCGCCGCCGGCGCATCCGCCGACGATCGAGCAGCTGGCGGGCTGGCAGGACAAGCTCGACTCGCGCCTCGCGGTCGAGATCGGCGTCGCGCTGCTGGCGGCGGAGCGTGCCGACGCGACCTCGCTCGGCGCGCTCGACGAACAGGTCGCCGCGATGGACGCCGCGCTCGACGACTTCCCCGCCTACCGCCAGGCCGACATCCGCTTCCACATCGCGCTGGCCGAGGCGACGTCGAGCCCGCAGCTCGTGATCTCGGCGACCGAAGCCCAGAGCGCCATGACCGACCTGATCTCGCATATCGCCCACCCGCACGAGGTTCTCGGGTGGTCGAACGCACAGCATGCGTCGCTGCTGGCGGCGGTTCGGGCGCGCGACGGCGAGCGCGCGATACGGGTGATGACCGAGCACGTGCGCGGGACCGAGCACGTGCTGCAGGGGCTGCTGCCGGGGTGAGCGAGGGGGGCGCGGGCCCTCAGGGATCGCCCTCCACCAACCCCAACCGCCGCGCCAGGGGCTCGAACGTCAACCCCTGCAGCAGCGTCGACACGAGCACGGCGAAGAAGACGATGTCGAAGAACTCGATCGAATGGGCGACGCCGGAGATGACGCCGAAGGTCGCCAACACGACCGGCACCGCGCCGCGTAGCCCCGCCCACGCCAGGACCACGCGCTCGCGCACGTCGTAGCCGAACGGCAGCGCCACGAAGACGCCGAGCGGGCGCGCGATGACGACGCTGACCAGCGCGAGCGCGGTCCCCTTGACCGCGACATCGCCGAGACGCGACGGGAATACGAGCAACCCCAGGACGAGGAACAACGTCAGCTGGGCCAGCGAGGCCAGCGACTCGTGGAACGGCTCGAGCGCGCCGCGAACGTCGCTGCGCACGCCGGCCAGCGCCATGCCGGTCAGGTAGACGGCGAGAAAGCCGGAGCCGTGCAGCGTGTCGGCCAAGCCGTAGGCCAGCGCGCCGGCGGCGAGCGAGGCGATTGGGTAGAGCCCGCGGCTGGCCAGCTCGACGCGGTCGATCGCCTTGGCGGCAAGCAGGCCGACGATCAGCCCGGCGGCGGCGCCGATCGACAGCTCGCGGACGAGCAGCCACAGCATGTCCGCGATCCCGAACCCAGGGTGAGTCAGCCAGTCGATGAACCCGAGCACGAGCAGGACGGCGATCGGATCATTCAGCCCCGCCTCGCCCTCGAGCGTCAGCGCCAGGCGCCGGCGCAGCGCCGACCCGCGCAGCAGCGCGAATGTCGCCGCCCCGTCAGTCGAGGCGACGATCGAGCCGAGCAGCAGCCCCTCGAGCGTCGACAGGCCGAACAGCCACGACGCCGCCAGCCCACCGATGACCGCGGTGATCGTCGTGGCGACCAGCGCGAGACTCGCCGAGGAGGGCAGGACGGGACGGATCTCCTCGAAGCCGGTCGCCAGCCCGCCCTCGAACAGGATCAGCGCCAGGCAGATCACGCCCACACGGCGCGCGAGCACGTAGTCGCCGAAATCCAGCCACCCCAGCCCGTCGCTGCCCACCACCATCCCGAGACCGAGAAACAGGAGCAATGTGGGCAGACCGGTTCGGCCCGCGAGAAGCGTGCTGAACAGTGCGGCCGTGAGCATCAGCCCGACGACCAGGATCGCAACGCCGTCCCGCATTTACCGAGGATCGCAAAAGATCGGTTGACATCCGGAGTCGGACAGGCATACAGTCGCGAAATCCAAAGGATGGACCATCACACCTTTGATCCGTCCGGCCACCGTGTATCGAGGACTGGAGCCATGGGATGACGTCAGACGCCGCACCGTTGAGCAACGACGAACAGCGCCTTGCCGAACTCGGTTACAAGCAGGAACTCAACCGAAGCTGGAGCGGCTTCCAGAACTTCGCGATCTCGTTCACGATCATCTCGGTCCTCGCGGGCTGCTTCACGCTCTACTACCAGGCGTGGAACAACGGGGGCCCGATCGCCATCGCATGGGGCTGGCCGGTTGTCTCAGCGTTCATCCTCGTCATCGCCCTGTGCATGTCCGAGCTGGTCTCGGCTATGCCCACTGCGGGCGGCATCTACTACTGGTCGAGCAAGCTCGGCTCACCGGTCTGGGGCTGGTTCACCGGCTGGTTCAACCTGCTCGGATTGATCGCTATCCTCGCCTCGGTCGACTATTTTGCTGCCCAGTTCCTTTACAACATCCTTGGTCTGTACGGCGTGAACATCTTAGGCGTCAACTTCAGCGCCGCGTTCGGGTCGCCAGGCTGGCACGGGCTGACCGCGACATTTGCGATCTTCGCGATCATCCTGCTGGTCCACATCTTGGTGAACATCCGCGGCAGCCACCTCGTCGCGATCTTCAACAGCATCTCGGTTTGGTGGCATGTGCTCGGTGTCGCGGTGATCGTCGGGATCCTGATCTTCGCCCCGACTCATCACCAAAGCCTCAGCTTCGTCTTTGGCCAGCGCGAGAACAACTCGGGCTTCGCGGGCGGCAGCATCACCGGCGGCATGTTCTGGCTCTACGTTCTGCCGCTCGGGTTCCTGCTCACGCAGTACACGATCACCGGCTTCGACGCCTCGGCCCATATCTCCGAAGAGACCAACGATGCCGCCGCGCAGGCGCCCAAGGGAGTGTGGCGATCGGTGTTCTACTCGGCGATCATCGGCTACGTCGTGCTCCTGGCGATCACGTTCGCGGCCAACGACCCGGCCACCATCAACAAGAACGCGGGCTCGGTGTTCTCGGTGTTCACCAGTTCCGGGATGGACACCTGGGCGGTCAAGTTCATCCTGATCACCGCGTTTGTCGGCCAGATGTTCTGCGGCATGAGCTGCATGACCAGCTCTTCGCGGATGATGTACGCGTTCAGCCGCGACGGCGCCGTTCCGGGCCACAGGACGTGGCGGCGGGTCAACGCCAAGCGGATCCCGTTCAACGCGGTCATGGGAGTCGCCGCGTTCGCGCTGATCCTGACGCTGCCTGCTCTGTCGGGCAACAGCTCTGGAGTCACGATCGCGTTCAGCGCGGTCACGTCGATCGGAACCATCGGCCTCTACGTTGCCTACGCCATCCCGATCTTCCTGCGCTTGCGTCTGGGCGATCGCTTCGAAACCGGCCCCTGGACGCTGGGCAAGAAATACAAGTGGATGTGCACGATCGCAGTGATCGAGGTGCTCATCATCGTGGTCGGTTACTTCGACGCGCCGTTCTCGTCTGGCGGCCTGCCGTGGAAGAGCAACTTCGATTGGAACCTCTTCAACTACACACCCGTCGTCACCGGCGGCGTGTTCATCATCGTCGGCCTGTGGTGGCTGATCAGTGCCAAGAACACGTTCCACGGCCCCGTGAACACGATCGGCGACATCGACGCCGCGATCGGCGCGCCGCCGCCGCACCCAGAGTTCCCTTAGGTCCAGCAAGCACACCAGGACCGGCGCGGCGCCCCCTGTTCGCCGCGCCGGGTCGGGTGTCCATCAGTCCAGATCGAGGAGGCCATGAGCGAGACGCTGTCCGTGATCGAGCCGGCCACCGAGGCTGTGCTCGAGGAGATCCCGCGCGCGGGCGTCGACGAGATCGACGCCGCGGTCGCGCGCGCCAAGGCGGCCCTGCCCGCCTGGCGCGCGGTCTCCCCCGGCGACCGCGCGCTGCTGCTGCGACGGATCGCCGACGGCGTCGAGTCAAAGCTCGAGGAGCTCGCGACGCTCGAGGCGCGCAATGCCGGAAAGCCGATCGGCGACGCGCGCGGCGAGATGGCGATGGTCGTCGACACCTTCCGCTACTACGCCGGTGCGCCCGAGCGGCTGCTCGGCGACACGATCCCGGTCGCCGGCGGGATGGCGTTCACGGTCCGTGAGCCACTGGGCATCGTCGGGCTGATCGTGCCGTGGAACTTCCCGCTGACGATCGCCGCGTGGAAGCTCGCCCCGGCGCTCGCGGCCGGCAACACCGTCGTGCTCAAGCCGGCCGAGCTCACGCCGCTGACGGCGCTGCGCTTCGAGCAGATCGCGCTCGACGCCGGGCTGCCGGAAGGCGTGGTCAACGTCGTCGTCGGCCCGGGCAGCGTCTGCGGCTCGCGGATGGTCGAGCACCCCGACATCGCGAAGATCGCGTTCACCGGATCGACCGAGGTCGGGCGCACAATCGCCGCGGGCGCGGCGCAGACGATCAAGCGCGTGACGCTCGAGCTCGGCGGCAAGTCGGCCAACGTCGTGTTCGCCGACGCCGACGTCGAGGCGGCGGCCGCCGCCGCGCCCGGTGCCGCGTTCGGCAACGCCGGCCAGGACTGCTGCGCACGCTCGCGGATCCTCGTGCAGCGCGACGTGCTCGATCGCTTCATGGCCGCGATGGACGACGCCGTCCAGGCGATCCGCGTCGGCGATCCGCTCGACGCCTCGACGGTCATGGGGCCGCTGATCAGCGCCGGCCAGCTCGAGTCGGTCTCGGCCTACGTGCCGGCCGACGCGCCGCTGGCGATCCGCGGCAGGATTCCCGACGGCCCGGGCTACTGGTTCCCGCCGACCGTGCTGTGCCCGGTCGCCCCCGACGCCCCGTCGGCGGTCGACGAGATCTTCGGGCCGGTCGTCGCGGTGATCCCGTTCGACGACGAGGCCCACGCCATCGCACTGGCCAACGACACGATCTACGGACTCAGCGGATCGGTGTGGACGCGTGACGGCGCACGGGCACTGCGCGTCTGCCGGGCAATCGAATCCGGCAACCTGTCGGTCAACTCGAACACGTCGGTGCGGGTGACGACGCCGTTTGGCGGTTTCAAGCAGTCGGGGGTCGGGCGCGAGCTCGGACCCCGCGCGCTGGATCACTACACCGAGGTCAAGACGGTCTTCTACGCGACGGGGGAATGAATGGGACGACTCGAAGACAAGGTCTGCGTGATCACCGGCGCCGCCGGCGGGATCGGCGCCGCGACGGCTGACCTGTTCGCCTCCGAGGGCGCGATCGTCGTCGGCGTCGACCTGCATCCCGATGCACCGGGCGACATGTCGCTGAGCGTCAACGTCACCGACGAGGACCAGGTCATCGACATGTACGCCCGGGTGATGGCGAAGTACGGCCACATCGACGTGCTGTTCAACAACGCCGGCATCTCCCCCGGCGACGACGCGTCGGTTCTCGACACGACGCTCGACGCGTGGCTCAACGTGCAGAAGGTCAACCTGACCTCGGTGTTTCTGTGCTGCAAGCACGGGATCCCGCACCTGCTGGCCAACGACCCGCCGGGCGGATCGGTGATCAACACCGCGTCGTTCGTCGCCGTCATGGGCGCCGCGACGTCGCAGATCTCCTACACCGCGTCCAAGGGCGGCGTGCTGGCGATGAGCCGCGAGATGGGCGTCGAGTTCGCACGCCGCGGCGTGCGCGTCAACGCGCTGTGCCCGGGCCCGGTCGACACGCCGCTGCTGCAGGAGCTCTACGCCAACGACCCGGTCGCATCCGCGCGCCGCAAGATCCACCTGCCGACCGGCCGCTTCGCCCGCGCCGAGGAGATGGCCAAGGGCGCGCTGTTCCTGGCCAGCGATGACAGCTCCTACGTGACCGCGACGACGTTCCTCGTCGACGGCGGCTTGGCCGGCGCCTACGTCACACCGGAGTGAGCGGGTCGCCGGGCTCGACCCGGTAGCCCGCCTCGCTCAGCGCGGTGAGGATCATCTGCGCGTGGCCGGCACCGCGCGTCTCCATCACGAGCTGCAGGCCGGTCTCGCGCACGTGGAGGTCGAAACCTTCGCGCAGATGCTCGACGGCGACGATGTTTGCCGCGGTCTCGCCGATCAGGGTCAGGAGCGCGGCGAGCGCACCCGGGCGGTCGGCGACCCAGGTGCGCAGGACCAGGCGCCGGCCGGCGCGCGTCTCGTGGCGGCGCGCGAGCGCGGCGAGCAGACCGGCGTCGACGTTGCCGCCCGACAGCACGACGACCGTCGTGCCCGACGGTGCGGGCGCCATGGCGCCGCTGAGCAGGGCGGCGATCCCAACCGCGCCCGCGCCCTCGACGACGAGCTTCGAGCGCTCGACGGCGAGGACCATCGCGTCGGCGATGTCGTCCTCGGCCACGGTCACGAGCCCATCGACCCACTGCTCGATCAGCTGCGCAGTGAGCTGGCCCGGATGCTTGACCGCGATCCCGTCGGCGATCGACAGCGCCGTTCGAACCTCGGCCTGCACGCCGACGACCTCGACGCCGGGCCGCGCGCCCTTGACCGCTATCGCCACGCCCGAGATCAACCCGCCGCCACCGACCGGCACGATCACCTTGGCCAGGTCGGGGACGTCGTCGAGCAGCTCGAGACCGAGCGTGCCTTGGCCGGCGACGATGTCAGGATCGTCATAGGGGTGGACGAAGATCAGCCCACTCGCGGCGGCCCGCTCGCGCGCCGCCGCGACGCACGCGGCGACTGAGTCGCCGTGCAGCGTCACCCGCGCGCCGTAGAGCTGCGCGGCCTCGACCTTGGCGATCGACGCCTCAAGGGGCATGAAGACCTCGCAGGGCACTCCTCGCACGCGCGCGGCGAACGCGAGCGCCTGGGCGTGGTTGCCGGCCGACCCGCAGACGACCCCGGGCGCACACGCGTCGCCCAGCGCCTCGAGCTTGTTCAGCGCGCCGCGGACCTTGAACGAGCCCGTGCGCTGCAGCGACTCGCACTTCAACACGACGTCGGCGCCGAGGCGCTCGCTCAGCGCCGCGGAGCCGAGCACCGGGGTACGGCGCGCGACCCGCGAGACCGCGTCCAGCGCGCGGGCAACAGCGTCGGGCCCGACCACGGCGCCGGCCATCAGCCGGGCAGGGCGACCACGGCGTCGATCTCGACCTGCGCGCCCTTCGGCAGCGCGGAGACCCCGATCGCCACGCGGGCAGGAGGATCGGCCGGGAAGAAGGCGGCGTAGGCCTCGTTGACCGGGGCGAATGCGCTGAGGTCGGTCATGTAGACGGTCAGGCGCACGGCGTCGCGCAGCGTTGCGCCGGCGGCGGCGCAGACCGCTTCGAGGTTCTGCAGACAGCGGGTCGCCTGCTCGGCCGGAGTGTCGCCGACGATCTCGCCGGTCTCGGGATCGAGCGGGATCTGACCCGAGCAGAAGAGCAGTCCGCCGGCGCGGACGGCGTGGCTGTAGGGGCCGACGGCCGCCGGCGCTCCGAGGGCGGTGATGGGCTCACGGTGCTCAGACATGGCCGGGACCTTAGCGCCGGTGGCACAGCTGGCCGCGATGTCGCGTAGCGTTGCTACGACGGATGCCTGATCTCCGGCAGGACGCGATGTATGATCCGCGCTCCCTGAGGCTGCAATCCAGCGGCCCGCCTTTGGTTTGCGGACGCGCTCCCGCGCCTCTCTGGTCGCCGTCCGCCCGGCCGTTCTCTGAGTCCTTGGTTCTCCAGATGACACCCCTCGTCGCGCCATGGTAGGCGGCGTCGCCACGCGCCCGGAGCAGGTCGTCGAGCCGCCCGAGACCGGCGCGCCCAGGCCCCGCACCGAGGTCCGGCCCGAGATCCAGGCGCTGCGCGCGCTCGCCGTTTCGACCGTCGTCATCTACCACTTCTGGGCCAGCGGGCTGAGCGGCGGGTTCATCGGCGTCGACGTCTTCTTCGCGATCTCGGGCTTCTTGATCACGTCGCATCTGCTGCGCGAGGTCGACCGCAGCGGTGCCGTCTCGCTGGCCGGCTTCTGGGCGCGGCGCGCGCGGCGAATCCTGCCCGCCGCGCTGCTGATCCTGATGCTCGTCGCGCTCGTGACGATCATCTTCGTCCCCGAGACCTACTGGCAGCAGTACCTCGCCGAGGACCAGGCTTCGACCGCCTACATCGAGAACTGGTACCTCGCCCACGCCGCGGTCGACTACCTCGCCGCGCTCAACGCCGCCTCGCCGGTTCAGCACTTCTGGTCGCTGTCGGCCGAGGAGCAGTTCTACATCTTCTGGCCGGTCCTGATCCTCGGCGCGGCGCTTGTCACCCGCGGGCGCACGCTGCGGATCAAGCGCCGCACGATCTTCATCGTGCTGGCGGTGATCGTCGCCGCAAGCTTCGCGTTCTCGGTCTACGACACCAACACCGACCCGGCGCAGGCGTACTTCATAACCCCCACGCGCGCGTGGGAGTTCGGCCTCGGCGGGCTACTCGCGCTGGCCGCGACGAACCGTATGCGGCCCGCGGCGTCCGCCGCCCTGTCGTGGATCGGCCTCGCGCTGATCATGTTCGCCGCCATCACCTACACGGGCACGACGCCGTTCCCCGGCTCGGCCGCCGCGATCCCCGTGCTCGGCTGCCTGGCCGTCATCTGGGCCGGCGCGCCGCAGCTGCGCTGGGCGCCGACGGGACTGTTCGGGTTACGTCCGATCCAGTTCCTCGGCGACATCTCCTACTCGGTCTACCTGTGGCATTTCCCGCTGCTCATCCTGACCCCCTTCATCCTCGATCAGAACATGAACCTGACGACCAAGATCATCCTCATCCCGATCACCATCCTCGCTGCCTGGCTGACCAAGAAGGCCGTCGAGGACCCGATGCGCCGTAGCCGTTTCCTCATCACCCGGCGCCCGCGCTGGACGTTCGCGTTCGTGATCGCCGCCACCGCGCTCGTGTTCGCGGTGACCGCCGCCGGCAAGTCCCACCTCGCCCACCAGCTGGCCAAGGAGCAGACCGAGGCGAAGTCGTTCTTTTACAACCCGCCGCACTGCTTCGGCGCCGCCTCGCGCGATCCCCAGCATCCGTGCACCAACCCGTCGCTGAAGTACCAGGTCCAGCCGACGCCGATCGTCGCCGAGGCGGCCAAGAACGCGCCGTGCGGCAAGACCCACCACGACGATCTCGTGACCTACTGCGGCTTCGGCGTCCTCCCCGACCATGCCGTGCGCACATTCGCGCTGGTCGGCGACAGCCACGCGCAGATGTGGCGCTCGCCGATGACGGTGGTGGCCAAGGATCTCGAGTGGCGCGGACTCACGGTCGCGCGTACGAGCTGCCCGTTCTCGACGACGACGAAGAAGCTCGTCGAGCCGCTGCAGTCGGAGTGCGTGAAGTGGAACAAGGAGGTGATCGCGTGGTTCTTCAAGCACCCCGAGATCAACACCGTGTTCGTCGCCGCCCACAACGGTGGCCCGGTCGTCGTCCCCCAGGGTGAGACGACGTACTCGGCCGAGATCAAGGGCTACCAGGAGGCATGGTCGAAGCTGCCCCCGACCGTCCACCACATCGTCGTCATCCGCGACACGCCCGGCGTCCGAACCGACACGCAGGCGTGCGTCCAGCAGGCGATCAGCGCCCACAGGCAGGCGGGCATCGCATGCGCCGTACCCAAGCTCGCCTACCTGCCGCCCGACCCGGAGGCCGGGGCGGCCAAGCGATTGCACTCGCCGCGGGTGCAGACGCTCGACATCAACAAGTACATCTGCGACGCCAAGCTCTGCTACCCGGTGGTCGGCGGCTCGCTGGTGTTCAAGGACGTCAGCCACGTCACGAAGGTCTTCGGTCGCACGCTCGGCCCGTACTTCGAGCGCCGGATCCGCGACCTCCTGCGTGGCTGGCAGCCCAACACCCGCTAACGCGGCACGGTGAACGTCGTCGTGGCCCGAGTCGCCGTCGCGCCCTTGGCTGACCGACGTTTGCGTCGCCGGGCGCGATCGACGACACTCGCCGGATGCGACAACTCACCGGTGTTGACGCGCAGTTCCTGGCGATGGAGAACGCCAACACCTTCGGTCATGTCTCGGGGCTGTGCATCCTTGATCCGACGGACGCGCCCGGGGGCACGTTCACGATCGACGACATCCGCCAGGTCGTCTCCGAGCGGCTGCACCTGCTGCCGCCGTTTCGCTGGCGCCTGGCCCCGGTCCCGATGTCGCTCGATCACCCGTACTGGATCGACGACCCCGATTTCGACCTCGACTTCCATGTCCGCGAGTCGGCCATCCCGCCGCCCGGCGGGCCGCACCAGCTCGCGCGTACGATCGAGCGGATCGTTGCGCGCAAGCTCGACCGCGCCCACCCGCTGTGGGAGCTCTACGTCATCCACGGTCTCGCCGGCGGCAGGGTCGGCATGTTCACCAAGGTCCACCACGCCGCCGTCGACGGGGTCTCAGGTGCCGAGATTCTCAGCGTCCTGCTCGACCAGAGCCCCGAGGGGCGCGAGATCGAGCCGCCGAAGCCCGCGCACCCGATTGCCGCTCCGACGCAGATCGAGATGCTGATCCGCGGGCTGCTGGGCATGCCGCGCCAGCCATGGCGAGCGCTGCAATCGGTGCCGACGACGCTCGTCCACGCCGAGGCGCTACCGGGAATCACCCTCGTTCCCGGGCTGTCGACGCTGGCCCGTATCTCGACGCGGTTACTCGGCCTGCTGCCCGGCACACCGGACGGCGGCGTGCTCAAGACCGACAACGTGCGCGCACCCGCGACGCGGTTCAACGCGACGATCTCGCCGCACCGGCGCTTCGCCTTCGCGTCGGTCTCGCTGGACAAGGTCAAGGACATCAAGAGCGGGCTCGGGATCACGGTCAACGACGTCGTCATCGCGATCTGCGCGGCCGGGCTGCGCGAGTGGCTGATCGATCACGACGAGCTGCCCGACGCTCCGCTGGTCGCGATGGTGCCGCTGTCGGTGCGCACGGCCGAGCAGCGCGGCACCTTCGGCAACCGGGTCTCGATGATGTTCGTCCCGATCCCGACCGACACCGACGATCCGCAGCAGTCGCTGCTGCGCGCCCACCAGACGATGTCCGTGGCCAAGGAGCGCTTCCGCGCGATGCCGGCCGACATCCTGTCCGACCTCACGCATTTCCTCCCGCCGGCCGTCCTGGCGCGGGCGTCGCGCGTCAGCGCGCAGCTCGGCGGGATCCAGCGGCTGCGACCGTTGAATGTCGTGATCTCGAATGTGCCGGGCCCGCGGACGCCGCTGTTCTGCGCCGGCGCGCTGCTCGACGCGCAGTTCCCGGTGTCGGTGATCGCCGATGGTGCGGGCCTGAACATCACATGCCTGAGCTACCGCGACCACATCGACTTCGGGATCGTGGCCGACCGGGAGCAGATGGATGACGCGTGGCCGCTGATGGCAGCGATCGAGCGGGCGCTGGAGGAGTTTCATGCGGCGATCGTTGATCAACCGCCCGCGCCGCCGGCGCCGGCGAGGGCGCGAAACAGCGCGGCGAGGGAAGCGGAGAGCGCCGGCGTTCGTGGGTGAGCCCTCAGATTCACTCGCGCCCATGCAAATACGTCAGCACCGCCAACACCCGTCGGTGGTCGTCATCAGTCGCCGGCAGATCCAACTTGGCGAAGATGTTCGTCACGTGCTTCTCGACCGCGCTGGGGGTCACGACCATCGCGCGGGCAATGGCGGAGTTCGAGCGCCCTTCGGCCATCAGCTCGAGCGTGTCGCGCTCGCGCGGGGTCAGCGTGTCCATGCCCTCGCCCTCCCGCGCGGAGCCGCGTGAGCGCACGAGCTCGGCCACGACCTCGCGGTCGAGCGCCGTTCCCCCATCGGCCACCCGCTGGATCGCGTCGAGGAAGACCGGGATCTCCCCCACGCGCTCCTTCAGCAGATAGCCGATCCCGCCGCCGTCGCCGGTCGCCAGCAGATCCGAGGTGTAGACCGGCTCGACGTACTGCGACAGGATCAGGATTCCGACCTGCGGGTGGCGCTGGCGCACAGTGATCGCGGCGCGCACGCCCTCGTCGGTGAACGTCGGTGGCAGGCGCACGTCGACGATCGCGACATCGGGCTTGTGACCGGCGACGACGCGCAGCAGCCCGGCCTCGTCCTCGGCCTGGCCGACCACCTCGATGTCGTGCTCGCGCAGCAGCGCCACGATGCCCTCGCGGAGCAGCGCGAGGTCCTCGGCGATCACGACGCGCACGGCAGCTCCACGGTGATCGTCGTCCCCGCGCCCTCAGGGCTCTCGAGGCGCAGCGCGCCGTCGAGCGCCTCGACGCGGTGACGCAGTCCGGTCAGACCCGATCCATCGGGATCCGCCCCACCCGGCCCGTCGTCGGCGATCTCGAGCAGCAGGCGGTTCTCGGCGTGGATGACCTGCACCCGCGCGGTCGCGCCGCGGGCGTGCTTGGCCGCGTTGGTCAGCGACTCGGCGACGACGAAGTACGCCGCCGTCTCGACCACCGGAACCGGCCGCCACGCCGCATCGGCCTGCGAGGCGTCGATCACGACGACCATCCCCGACCGCCGGCCGAGCGCCTCGATCGCCGGCACGAGCCCGCGGTCGGCGAGGACCGGCGGAGCGATCCCGCGGGCGAGGTCGCGCAGCTCGGTGATCGCGGCGCCCGCCTCGGTCCGTGCCGCGCGGACGATCTCGGCCACGTCAGGACGGTCGCCGAGGCGCTCCTCGGCGCGGCCGAGCAGCATCATCAGCGACACGAGCCGGGCCTGCGCGCCGTCGTGGAGGTCGCGCTCGATGCGGCGCAGCTCGGCCGCCTGGACGTCGAGCGCGCCGCGGCGCGTGCGGGTCAGCTCGTCGACCCGGTCGACGAGCTCGCGGCGCCGCGGTGGCAGCCGGTCGCGAAAGACGTAGAGCGCATGGCAGCCGAACAGGATCACGAGGCCGATCAGCGGCCACACCGGCCAGAACCCGTCGCCCGTCAGCCCCCACAGCGCGACGACGAGCAGCGCGACGACGATCGAGATCTCGGCATGGACGACCACCGCATGCGTGGGCCACGGCTGCACGGGCCGGATGGCGCGGCGGGCAATCGCGTGGATCGCGACCAGGACGACCAGCGCCAGGAACACCCACATCGGCCAGAAGTAGCCGCCGCCCGCGGCCCCCCAGATCGCCATCGCCGCGAGCGCGGCCAGAACCGACGCGGCCACGTGGACGGCAAGCGATCGGTGTGGATCGGCGTGAGCGGTCATAGAGCTCGGGCGCAGGCGCGAAGCGCGCCCGTCCCATCATCCCAATCGCCCGCCGATCAGGCGGCCCCACCCCGGGGGGTCAGCCCTGCCATGGACTCGGGGGTCTGCCCCCCGCTCGGCGGCAGGTCACCCCAAAGACACCGCGCGGCGAACCGGCCACGCTTTCTGTCATGGCCGTCACCGATGCCCCGCGCGACGAGATCGAGCTCACACCGCCACCGCGCGATGACATTCAGCCGACCTCCCACGAGGCGCTCGATCGCTTCGCCACGGGCACCGTCACCATCCTGCCGATCATTGCCCTGGGCGTGGTCTGCTGGCAGCTGTGGTCCAACCTGCTGCGCTGGAGCGACATCATCGTCTTCGCGATCCTCTACGCGATCACCGCGCTGGGGATCACCGTCGGCTTCCACCGGCACCTCACGCATCGCGCGTTCGCCACGAGCCGGCCGCTGCGCGGGCTGCTGGCGATCTGCGGCTCGTGCGCGATCGAGGGCCCGGTCATCTCGTGGGTCGCCGACCACCGCAAGCACCACGCGTTCTCCGACCAGGAGGGCGACCCGCACAGCCCACATCACGGTCAGGCGAACGGCTTCCGCGGCGCCCTGCGCGGCCTGTTCCACGCCCACGTCGGCTGGCTCTTCGTCCACGACCAGCGCGGCTCACGCGACCGCTATGCGCCGGATCTCGTCGCCGACCCGGTGGTCGCGTTCGTCGATCGCTGGTTCGTCGCCTGGGTTACGGTCGGGATGCTGATCCCGTTCGGTCTCGGCTGGCTGATCGGCGGGACGTGGGAGAGCGCGCTGACCGGGCTGCTGTGGGGCGGCTTCGTGCGGGTGCTCGTCCTGCACCACGTGACCTACTCGATCAACTCGCTGTGTCACTACTTCGGCCGCCGGCGCTTCAACACCAACGACGAGTCGCGCAACCTCGCGTGGCTGTCGGTGCTGTCGCTCGGCGAGTCCTGGCATCACAACCACCACGCGTTCCCGACGTCGGCCCACCACGGGCTGCGCTGGTGGGAGATCGACATCTCGTCGCTCGTCATCCGAGCGCTGCGCCGGCTCGGCCTTATCTGGGACGTCGTCGAGGTCAGCCCCGAGCGCCAGCAGCGCCGCGCGGTCTGAGCCGACCTACTTCGAACGCCTGGCCTTCGCGGTCACCGCGGACCCGCGCTTGCCCGTCGCGCTGATCCCGGCGACGCTGACCGTGACGCCGTCCCTGTAGCCGATGACCGGGATCGACAGCGAGTGCTTCGTGACCGCGAGCACCTGCTGCACCCGGCGGCCGTCACTGGCGACGATCTTGACCAGCGTGTGCGTCGCGTTGACCGGCGCGCCGAAGCTGACCGTGAATGCCTTGGCGCCCGCCTTCACGCGCAGGTGGGTCGCCTTGCCCGGCGTGGCCGGTGCCGGCGCGGTGTAGCTGGCCACGACCGGACGCCCGTGGGGCAGCCCGCCGTTGTCGATCAGCGCGACGATCGAGCGCTTGCCCGGCTTGCCGATCGCCGGAGTGAAGGTCAGCTTGCCGCGCGAGCCGGTGGCCGCCCCGAGCTGGTGATAGAGCGAATCGGTCTGCTCCGCAAACGCGACGGTGACGTTCGGCGGCGCCTTGACGCGGTAGGTCAGGGTGCGCTTGGCGCCGTGACCGGAGACCTTGGCCGTCACGACCGCCGACGGCTCCCCGACGGCGAACTTCAGGCCGGTCAGCGCGACCTGCGTCCCGGGAACCTGCGAGACCGTCCAGCGTCCGGCCGCCGGGCTCTTGAGCCCGATGTAGGTCGTGTGGCCCTTGGCGTCGCCGATCTGCACCGCGGTCGCGCCGACGGCGGGCGCGGTCGGCGTGACCCGCGCGCCGCCGGGGTCGGTCAGCACGACCGCCGGGGCGCCGGTGTCGCCACTCGCCTGGATCGCGACGGCCGGAGCGCCGGCCGGGACCATGAACGACTGCGGGGCGCCGACCGCGCGGGTGGCCGGCAGGCCGGCCGAGTAGGCGTCGGTCGTATCGGCGATCAGCGTCACCGACGGGGCCGAGTCACCCCAGTTGTAGGAGATCGTTCCGGTGAACGGGATCGGCGGCGTCGGCGGGACGTAGACCGCGAAGCCCTTGTTGTTGATCGCGATGTCCTGGGTGGGAATCGTGACCGTTCCGCCGACCAGATCGGTGACCGCTGCGGGGAGTCCGACCTTGTCGAGATCGATGACGATGTCGGACTTGATGCGCCCGCCGAAGACCTTGTTCTTGGGATCGATGATCGCCTGAAGCGTCCCCTGCTCCTTGATCACGCCGAGATCGAAGCTCGACGTCCCGGTCAGCGTGACCGTGGCGGGCAGCGCGTAGACCAGCTTGGCCGTGGCGACCTGGATCTGGTACAGGAATCCGGTCGCGGTGACGGTCAGCGTGACCGGGTTGCCGAACGACGCGGTCAGCCCGCCGTCGAGTGTGAACGCGTAGTCGTGGTCGGCGCCGGCCGCGGTGTAGAGCGGGGTGATGCCGAACTCGATCGTCCCGCCCAGCGAGATCGGGCTCAGCCCGAAGCTCAGGCCGCCCTTGTCGAGATACAGCTGGGGCGGCGTGTCGTTGAGATCCAGCGGCACCCCGGGATAGGGCAGGCCGACGACGAACGAGCCGCTCTTGTACGCGCCGTCGTCGAACTCGATGGCCAGCGCGAGGCTGAACAGCTTGCCTCCGGTTGGGACGTTGATCGTCCCCGAGCCCGACCACTTGTTGCCCGAGCGCTCGTACTTGATGTCGAGGTCCTTGAGCTCGACCGCGCCGATCGAGACGTCGCCGACCTTGAACTCGACCGAGTCGAGGTTCAGGCCCTGGCTCAGCGTGGCGGTCAGAACGGCCGAGCCGGTGATCCCGCCGAACTCGCTGGGGAGCTTGAGCGAGATCGGGACCCGCACGCCGCCGTTGACGAGCTGGACATCGATGTCACCGTCGATCGGGAACCCGGCGAGGACCGGCGGCTTGAGCTCGGCGAAGTCGAACAGATCGGTGCCCACCGACGCCGTCGGGAGCTTCACGTGCAGGGAGCCGCGGAAGATCGTCAGGTTGAGGCCGTGCCCCTTGAGCACCACGGTGACCGTGCCCGACGTGTCGATCTGGTGCTGCTTGGGGTTGATCGCGATCCGCACGCCGACGTCGGGGATGATCTCGAGGCCGTTGAGGTTGATCGAGCCGAGCGAGACGTCGACGTCTGGGTTGCTCTTGTCATGGGCGTAGCAGCCGGCCTCGACCTCGGCCGTGACCGCGCCGAACTTCGCCGTCGTACAGGTCGAGGTCGCCAGCTGGTCGCCCATCGGCGAGCCGATGCCGCCCCCCGGCAGCTGACCGAGGCCCGGCTGGCCGGTCGTTCGCTGGGTGCCGAGGACCGAGGCCATGACCGTGCCAACGCTGTCGGCGCCGGTCGGGTTCGCGACGTAGGTGGCGAAGCCGCCGCCGTCGGCGGTCGCGGCCAGCGCGAGGTCGCCGATCGTGCCGCCGCCGGTGGGCGCGGCGGCGATCAGCTGCGGCGGCGTCCAGGCGATCCCGTCGCTCGACGTGCGCAGCTGGACCCCGGCCTGGTCGGTCCACGCGACGGCGAGCCCGCCGCCCGGGTTCTCGGAGATCGTCGGGTTGTCGACAGCCCCGGCGAGCTGGACCGGGTTGCCGCTCGGCTGGCCCGCGACGAACCTGCGGACGAGCACGTTGCCGCCGACGAGCTTGTCGCGGTAGAGGACGAAGACGCCGGTCGGTCCGCCGGTGATCCGCGGCGCCGAGCCGGGGAACGAGGCGCGCGTCCACATCGTCGGGTCGTTGACCGAGCCGAGCCCCGTCCACTTGCGCACGAACGTCGTCGACGAGAGATCGTCGAACGCCGCGATCGGCACGTCGCCATCGACGGCCAGCGATCCGTCGTAGGCCTGGTCGCCAGGGCCGAGCAGCGCCTTGGCCTTGGTGAACTGGCCGGCGCCGATGCCCTGGAAGACCGTGCCGCCGGTCTCGGTGCGGGTGATCGTGCCGATCGACGGGCTGTTCTCGCCACCGTAGGCGATCGCGCCGCCGCTCATCTTGTTGTCGCCGATGATCACCGGGTTGTCGAACGTCGTGCCGCCGTCCTGCGAGGCCCAGAGGAACGTGTTGTCGGCTCCGGTCCCGCCGCCGGGCTGCGGGAACACGTCAGGGAAGCGGTGGTCGACGAGGTACAGCGCGTTGCCCTGGTCCAGCGCGACCGGCCCGGCGGTGTCGGCGTTGGCGACCGGCAGGTTGCCCGAGAACGCGCCCGAGGTGCCACCGGCCGGCGCGTCCGGGGTCAGCGACGAGGTCGCGGCGCACCCCTTCTGCCCGCGGGCGAGCCGACAGTAGGAGACCGAGTCCGCGGTCTGTGTCTGTGTGCCGTCGGTGCTGAACTGGATGTGCCCGGTCCCCGCGGGATCGACGATCACGCTCGGATACTTGCCGGTGCCCAGCGCGATCGGCGCGATCGGCTTCGGCGTGACCGCGGGGATCTTGGCCGTCCCCGTGTAGCCGGGCGAGTGGTAGCTCAGAGTCTTCGCTGCGGCGGTCGCCGCGGGCAGGGCCAGCGCGATGGTCGCGATCACGGTGATAAGGGGCGCTCGCATCACGCATCAGGAGCCTACGCGTCCCGGTCGGCCCCGCGTGTGAGGGAATGATTGGGATCGAGCGCTACGCGGGCCAGCCGTGGCCCGCCAGCGGCTTTCAGGGCGACGCCCGGCGGGCACCGATCGATCAGTCGTCGCCGTGGTGCGCACTCGTGTGGGTCGTCACGACGATCGTCGTGGAGCCGTGTCCGTGGGACGCCGCCGTGATCGGCACCGCGCGTGTCACCCCGCTGCTGGACGTCACCAGGCGGGTGCCGGGCGACGTCGTGTGACCGTGGGCCACGAGCGCCACCGCGGTGCCCGCGAGCGCCGGATCGTGACCGGTGCGCATCTGGTAGCCGAGCGCGCCGAACAGGCCGACGAACGTCACGAGCGCGGTCGTGATCACGAACCGGAACCGACGCAGACGCCGCGTGCCCGGCGGGATTTTGGTTGCTGCTGGGGCGAGGATGCTCATGCGACTGATGATCGCGGGCCGCGGCCCAGCGCCCGGGTAAGCGCGGGCCAAGGTTTGGCAAAGACCGCTCACCCAGGCCCGGGGCAGGCATTCACGGGTACACCTGCTCGCGCGTCGCTTCGTCGACGAGCGCGATCGCCGACGCCGGACACGCCCGGGCGACCTCGAGCATCAGCTGATCGGGACCGGTCCCGATCACCTCCGCGACGTCGCCTTCGAGAAGGAACGCGGCCGGCGCCAGGTCGACGCAGTCGCCGTGGGCACTGCAGGCACAGGGATCGATGACGGGTAGCAGGGTCATGCCGCGCTCCTTGCGATTGGGGTGATGGGCACCGATGAGGAATCGGCGACGAGTCGACGCGCCGCGGGAAGCCCCGCCGGGCGGCCGACGAGCAGGACCGCCGCCGGCCGGGCGCCGCGCCAGAACGTGGCGGCGAAGTCGCGGCTCTCGGGCTCGCCGTCGATCTCGACGCGGTTTGCGCCCTGCGGCTCGCCGACGAGCTGGACGCGCAGGCCGTACTGGTCCGACCAGAAGCCTGCGGGCGGCTCCGGGCCGGCCTCGCGGCCGAGGATCGAGCGCGCGGCGACCGCTGCGGTCCGAGCGGCGGCCTCCCAGTGCTCGCGTCGCAGCGGCGCGCCGGTCACCGGGTCCGCGGGGCGAGCGACGTCACCGGCGGCGTAGACATCGGCCAGCGCGGTGGCGCAGCGGCCGTCGACCGGCAGGCCGTCGACCGGCAGGCCACTCGCCGCGAGCCAGCTCGTGTCGGGCACGGCGCCGATGGCCACGAGCACCGTGTCCGGCTCCAGGCGCCGGCCATCCTCGAGGTCGATCGCGGCGACCGATCGCCTGCCGTGAACGCAAGCGATCCGCGCCGACGTCAGGACGTCGACGCCCTCCTCGCGGTGCAGTCCGGCGAACCAGCCTCCGAGACGTTCCCCAAGGGGTCCGGCGAGCGGGGTGGGCGCGGCCTCGACGATCGTGACATCCACGCCGAGGCTGCGTGCGGTCGACGCGACCTCGAGGCCGATGAACCCTCCGCCGACGATCACCACGTGAGCACCGGGGCGCAGGCGCCCGGCGAGGCCCAGCGCGTCGGCAAGGTCGCGAAGCACCATGACGTTCTCGCGCCCGTCAAGCGTCGCCAGCCGACGAGCGCAGGCGCCGGTCGCGACGACCAGCCGGCCGTAGGGCACCGTCGATCCCCCGGCCAGCGTCAGTCGCCGCATCGGCGCATCGAGCGCGACCGCCGGAGCGCCGAGCAGGAGGTCGATGTCCTGCTCGGCGTACCAGGAGTCCGCACGGAAGCGCAGGGTCTCCGGGGCACGTCCGCCGGCCAGCACGTCCTTCGACAGCGGCGGCCGATCGTACGGCGCGCTGTCCTCGCCGCAGACGATCCGGATGGCTGCGTCGTGGCCGCCACGGCGCAGCGCCTCGCAACAGCGCTGCGCGGCGAGCCCACCGCCGACGATGACAATGTCGCGCGACCTCACGACGCCTGCCCCTGTGCCACCGGTGCGAGCGCGCGCCGACGACGCCGACGGCGCGGGCCGAGCACCCGCGCGATGAACAGTCCGCCGATCGGCACGGCTGAGGCCAAGAGGATCGCGCGCATCCACGGCGTCGTGGCGTCGGTGCCCGAGCCAAGCGCGTGAACGCCGGCCATCAGCCACACGACGATCGTCAGGCGATGAGCCTTGCGCCAGAGTTGGGTACCGATGCGCCGGCGCACGTAGAAGCTCAGTCCGAGCAGCGCGGCCAGGTAGCCCGCGATGATGCCCAGCCCGGTCGTCAGCGGCCGGTAGGCCATATGGAACGGGACGGCGATCCCGGCCAGACCCGGATGCAGCCACACGTCGCCGAGCAGGGTCAGCCCGTGGACGCCGATCGCCACGAGCGCGCCGATCGCCGCCTGCTCATGGATCTGGCGCAGCTTCTTCGCGCGCCCGGGCGCCCGCGAAAGCTTCCCGGCCATCGTCAGGCCGATGCCGACCGAGATCGAGGCGAGGATGAACGCGGTGATCCCGGAGGCGCGACTTGCGAGCCACCATCCGTACAGAAGGGGGTCATAGCCGGTCATCTCACGCGACCTCCCGGAGCCGGGGGCCGACGCGCAGCCGCGCCGGGGCGGGTGTATCGACGATCTCGGTGGTCCCGTCGTCGAGGAAGATCACTCCGCCGTGGTCGGCGAGCAGCGCCCGTGCACCATCCGGCCCAACCAGGATCGCGGCCTTGGCCAGGGTCTCCGCTTCGAGCGCGGTCGGCGCGACCGCTGTGGCGCCGATGACGCCTGTCCACGCCGGCTCGCCGGTCGCCGGATCGATTAGATGGTGAGCGTAGGTGCCATCGGGGCGTCGCCAGACGTTGACGTCGAGGCCCGAGGTCGCAACGCCGCCCGCGCGCAGCGGGAGGCGGTGCACCACCGTGCCTGTGAGCGGATGCACGACGACGACATCGAACGGGACCTCCCAGGCCGCCGAGCCCGAGAGCCGGATGTCGCCACCGCAGTCGATGGCCACGCGCTCGTAGCCCGCCAGCCGATGCGCGAGCGCGTCAGCGGCCAGGCCCTTGCCGGACCCGCCGGTGTCGAAGCGCACACCCGGTGGCCGCTCGATCGCCGCGCGGTCGTCGAGGACGCGAATCGTGCGCCAGCGTGCCGCTGGATGCGGCACGGCCGGCCGGCGCGGAGGCCCGGCCGCGAGCGCTTGAACCAGCGGTGCCGGCGTCGAGTCGTCGCGGGAGCTCGCATAGCCCGCGGCCTCCAGCTCTCCGAGCAGCGTCGGGTCGACGAGCCCATGCGAGCGGTCGGCGGCCCACAGCCCGGCGCCCACCGCGGCCCGCAGCAGCGCCGACGCGGGAACGATCGTGCGCGGGTCGGCGTTGAGCGCGCACAGCTCGCTGGCCGGGTTGAAGCGCGAGAGACGAGAGTCGAAGTCACGCACCCATTCGCGCGACTCGACGGCAGCCTGGTCGGGGTCGGGCGATCCCGGCTCGCACGGCGCTCCGATCACGAGCCGGATCTCGGAGCCCATGGCGGGGAAGGTGATATCTGCGTTGAGACTCATGATGTCCTCGTGACGATCGGGGCGGGCGCTGGGGCGACGTAGACCGGGGCCGCGGGGGTGTATGTGGGCTGTACGACGGCGGATGCGGCGGTGACGACGTCCGTCGCCGGCGCGCTCACGCGAGCACTGGGGCGGGCGTCCTGGATGACGACCTCGTCGATCACGCGGCGCACGACGCGCTTGATCAGCACCCGGCGCGGCGCAACCTGCGCCACCGCGACCGGCACCGGCGGCTTGCGGGCGACGCCCAGCGCCGGATCCCGCCCGACGCGCATCTGAACGGCGAGGAGGGTGATCAGCGCGACGAAGATGCCGATCGCCGCGGTGGTCGTCCACGAGGAGTGCAGGCGGCGCTCAGTCATCGCCGCCACCACCACCGTCGCCGCTCTCGCCGCCATCGTCGCCGCCGCCGGACGAGCCACCGTGACCGCTGGTGCGCGTGGTCACCTTGGACGCGGCGGGCGCGGACGACACCGGCTGGCTGACCGGGGAGCTCGTGTGGGTCGCGACCCGGATCGGCGCCGGAGCGGGCGCCGCCGCAGGCTGCATCGGTGCGCTGCGAACAACGGGACTGCTGCGCACAGGACGGGCGCCGCCGCCACGCGGCGACGAACCGCCGGCGCTGCGGCGCGACGCCCTGGCGTGCACATGGTGCACGCGGTGGATCGTGCGGGTCACCACGACGGTCCGGACCTCGACGGGCGCGGGCCGCGGCGGGGCCGCGGCGACCGCGACGCGCGCCGGTGGAGGCGAGCGCGTGACCGCGGCCGCTCCGATGCCGCCGGCGAGCAGGGCGGCGGCGGCGACGCTGAGGTGGCTGGCGATGGATCTCACGTCGGACTCCTGTTCATTCGAGGTCCGACGACCCTGACAACGACCGCGAAAGGTCCGTGGCAAGCCCTGGCAAAGCTTCGGTAAAGCCCTGATGGCACGGGCCCTGCCGCGAGTACGCTCGGCCAATGGCGGTTCCACGCGTGTTGCTCGTCGAGGACGAGCGCTCAATATCCGAGCCGTTCGCCGAGGCGCTGCGCCGTGAGGGCTTCGAGACGCTCGTCGCGGGGACCGCCGCGACGGCGCTTGAGATGGCGCGCGAGCTGCACCCGGACCTGGTCCTGCTGGACCTCACGCTGCCCGACGGGGATGGACGCGATGTCGCGCGCACGCTGCGTCGCGAGTCGGACGTGCCGATCGTGATGGTGACCGCTCGCGGCACCGAGACCGATCGGGTCGTCGGGCTCGAGCTTGGAGCCGACGACTACGTCGTCAAGCCGTTCAGCGCACGCGAAGTCGCGGCACGCATCCGCGCGGTGCTCCGCCGCACCGCACCCCCGCCGCCGGCCCTGATCGACATCGACGGACTGAAGATCGACTCGGGAGCACGGCGGGTGTTCGTCGACGATCACGAGATCGAGCTCACGCGCAAGGAGTTCGACCTGCTCGTCCGCCTGGCCCAGGAGCCGGGCCGCGTCGTCACGCGCGAGGATCTGATGGCTGACGTATGGGACACCAACTGGTTCGGCTCGACCAAGACACTCGACGTCCACGTCGGCTGGCTCCGGGCGAAGCTCGGAGACGATCCGGCCCAGCCGCGCTTCATCCATACCGTGCGCGGCGTCGGATTCCGGTTCGCCGCGGACGCCACGTAGGTGCCGGCATGCGGCTGAGGACACGGCTGCTGCTCGCGTTCGCCTACGTCGTGCTGCTCGCGACCGTCGCGCTCGAGATCCCGCTCGCGCTGAGCCTGCGTGACCGCGTCGGCGCCGAGGTCCGCTCGCAGGCCCGGGGCCAGGCCGATCTCGTCGCCGCCTCCGCGGTTGGTCTGCTGAATCCGGCCGACCGCGCGCGACTGTCGCCGCTCGTCACGACGGCCGCGCGCACCGTGCGTGGGCGCGTCGTCGTCGTCGACGCGACGGGAACGCTGGTGGCCGACAGCGCGGGGCCGCGAGACCTCGGCGCGGTCTACTCGCGCAAACGTCCCGAGCTGGCCGCCGCACTCACCGGGAGCGCTCAGCAGGGGACACGCCACAGCGCGACGCTGAACAGCGATCTCCTGGTCACCGCGGTGCCGATCCGGCGCGCCGGCGTGGTCATCGGCGCGGCGCGCGTCACCCAGAGCGTCGCCGAGGTCAACAGCGCGGTCCGCACGACGATCATCGAGCTCCTGCTCGTCGCCCTCCCGGTGCTCGCATTCGGCCTTGTCGCCGGTGCGCTGATCGCCGGCCAGATATCCCGCCCGCTGCGCCGCCTCGAGCGCGCCGCGCGCCGCGTCGCCGACGGTGACCTCGGCGCACGAGCGATCGAGGAGGGCAGCGCCGAACAGCGATCTCTCGCCCGGTCGTTCAATGAGATGACCTCCCGCCTCTCAGGGTTGCTCGACGCGCAACGGCAGTTCGTCGCCGATGCCTCGCATCAGCTACGCACCCCGCTCACCGGGCTGCGGCTGCGACTCGAGGCCGAGGACCTCGACGACGCGACGCAGGAGGTCGATCGGCTCGCCCAGATCGTCGACGAGTTGCTCGTGCTCAGCCGCGCCGGCGAGCGCCCGGCGAACCTGGTCCGATGCGACCTCCACGCGGCGGCGTTGCGGGCGGCGCGGCGATTCCAGAGCGCCGCGGCCGGCAGCGGCGTCGTCCTCAGCGTTCCCGCAGCCGGGCCCGGCGCGATCGGGTGGTGCGCGTCCGAGGAGCTGGACCGCGCGCTCGACGTGCTCGTCGAGAACGCCCTGGCCTATGGGGCATCGACAGCCGAGGTGGAGATCGTCGCGACGCCGGGGCTGATCGAGGTCCGGGACCGGGGCCCCGGACCGGCGCCGGGCGAGGAGGAGCAGGTGTTCGAGCGCTTTCATCGCGGACGCGCCGCAACCGGGGGGCCCGCCGGTAGCGGGCTCGGGCTGGCCATCGCCCGCTCGCTCGCGCGAGGGTGGGGCGGCGAGGCCACGCTGCGGATGCGCGAGGGCGGCGGCGCCGTCGCCGCACTGGTCGTTCCCGCCGGACCGCCGGCGCCTGCCACGCCGACCGATGACGGGGCGCGGGCGGTGACCGCATGAGGGCTCCGTCGCGCCAGTCGACGCTCGTCGTCGCCCTCGCGCTGCTCGGGCTGGTGCTCGCCGTCGGCGTGGCGTTGCTCGCAAGCCGGATCTCGGCGCAGCACATCGGCGTGGCCGCGGAATCGCCCGGCCTCGGCGCGCGCCTGGTCGCCCCGCCGACCACGCAGCACCATGCGCACAGCGCCCCATCCCGTACGACGACGGTGACGGTGACCGTTCCGATCACGAAGTCGACCACGAAGTCGAGCCCGTCGCCGCCTCTCGTCCCTGTCGTCCCTGTCGTCCCCGTGACACCGAGCACAAGTTCCGTCCCGCCGGCCGGCAGCGGGTCCGGCGACGACTCGGGCGGCGGTCAGGGCGACGACTGAGGCCTCGGTGGATCAGAGGGCTTCCACGATCCCGCGCGTGACCAGCCAAACGCCGAGCACGACCGCCACCCACAGCGCGATCCGGCCGCCGTCGCGGCGCAGGAAGGCGCTGAGCGTTTGCACGCTGCGGTCGGTCCAGTCCGGCGCGATGACCGAACCGAGCAGCGGCAGCTCGATCAGCATCAGCATCACCACGTTGAAGAGCACGACGGCGACGACGACCTGCGCGTGGTCATAGCCCTGCTTGGAGATCTCGTTCATCCCGGCGAGGTAGGCCCCGCCGGGCAGCGTGAGCATCGCGCCGACGACGAACGTCGTCCGTGCCGTGCCCTTCTCGAGCGTCTGGCGCCATCTCGGCGGCGCCTTGTCGGCCCTGGCGGCCTTCTTGCGTGCGCGCCGCGCCTGGCGGCGCCTGTCGCGGCCCGTGCCGATCACGAACGCGATCACCAGCAGCAGCACCCCGAGCGTGATGTCGATGATCGGGTTGACCGTGTGCTTGGCGGTGCTGACGGTGCGGTCGGGGTCCGAGAACTCCAAGACGATCAGCACGCCAAGCGTGATGCTCGTCATCGCGGCGCCGAGCACATAGCCGAACAGCAGCCGACGCGGGTGGGGCAGCAGCAGCATCGTCGTGACCGCCGCAAGCAGGGTGGGATTGAAGGCCGCCGCAACGGCCCAGCCGAAAGTGGAACCCACGGGCGTACCCTACCCACGCGTCAGGCCGGTATCTGTGCCTCGCTACGCTTGTTCGATGGACGTCGAAATCTGGTCTGACATCGCCTGCCCGTGGTGCTACGTCGGCAAGCGCCGCTTCGAGGCGGCGCTCGCCTCGTTCGAGCACCGCGACGAGGTCCGCGTCACGTGGCGCAGCTTCGAGCTCGATCCGGGCGCGCCGCCCGAGCGCGAGGGCGACAGCGCCGAGAGCCTCGTAAGCAAGTACGGCAAGACGCGCGACGAGGCGCTCGGCCTGCTCGCGCAGATGACCGAGACCGCCGCCGCCGACGGGCTCGAGTTTCACTTCGATCGCGCACGGCGCGGCAATACGTTCGACGCGCATCGGCTGACCCACCTCGCCGCCGAGCACGGCAAGCAGGACGAGATGAAGGAACGCCTGATGCGGGCCTATCTGACCGAGGGCGAGCTGGTCTCCGACGCCGGCACGCTGGCGCGGCTGGCGGCCGAGGTCGGGCTGGACGCCGACGAGGTCGATGCGCTGCTGAGCAGCCAGGCGTTCGCCGACGAGGTTCGCGCCGACGAGGTCACCGCCAACCAGCTCGGGATCAGCGCGGTCCCGTTCTTCGTCGTCGATCGCCAGCTCGGCGCTGCGGGGGCGCAGCCGCCGCAGACGCTGCTCGGCCTGCTGGAGCGCGGCTGGGAGCGGCGCCCGCCGCTGGCGATGGTCGCCTCCGCCAAGACGGCCGACGGCGAGTCGTGCGGCGTCGACGGCTGCTGACGACGATCGCGATCATCTGCGCCCGCCTCAGCCGCCCTCGACGACCCGCGGCGTGACCGGTTCGTGCAGCGACGGACGTAGGCGGGCAAGCGCGATGAGCCCGAGCAGGGTCGGGATCCACAGCGCGATCGCGCGGTACAGGAGCACCGCGGCGGCGGCCTCGGTCGAGCCGAAGCCGTAGAGGATCAGCGCGGCGATCAAGCCGCCGTCGACCGCGCCGATGCCGCCCGGGATCGGGACGATGTTGCCGATGTAGCCGATGACGTAGGCGAGCGTGAGGACGCCGAGCGATGGCGTGTGGCCAGTCGCGCGGAAGCAGAGCCAGAGCGCGGCGATGTCGAACCACATGTAGCCGAACGCGCCGACGAGTCGCCAGTGCGGTTGAAAGACGGTGTCGCGGGTGCGGCGCACGACGGTCGCGGTTTCGCCGAGCCAGCGCCCCGCGCGGCCGGAGTCGTCGGTCGGCGGGAAGCGGTTGTTGATCGGCAGGATGAGCAGGAACGCGGCGATCGCGGCGACACCGAAGAGGCCGGGCAGCAGGCCGAGAGTGATCGGGTGCGCACCGGGCAGGATGCCGCAGGCGACGAGCAGCCCGGCGACCGCGAGCGTCGCGCCGTTGACGGCGCTGGTCAGGAGGAAGAGCACGGCCGAGCCCTCCATGAAGCGCCGCAGCGAGATGCCCTTGGCGTGGGCGATCCACGCCCCGATCGCGACGCCGCCGGCGCCGCCGACCGGCAGGACGGCGCCGAACGCGAGCTCGGCCAGGGCGATGCGGGTGGCGAGCAGCCGTGGCGCGCGCCAGAAGACGAGCTGGAACGCGAGCACGTAGCTGAGGCACGACAGGACCTCGGCGACGACCGCGAGGACCAGCCAGATCGGCTGCGCTTCGACCATGAGATCGCCGACTGAGTCCAGTCCAGGAACCGCGAAGACCAATGCGCCGACGAGGACGCCGAGCAGGAGGAGCGAGACGACGCCGTTGCGCAGTCGTCGCGGCTCGTCCTGCGAGAGGTCATCGAACCGGGAGTCGAGCTCCCGATCGCTGGACTGCCGATGCTCCACGGTCACGCCGAAGCACGCTACCAACGCCGATCTCCCGCGTCGCACATGCGAGGATGCACTGACCAGCAGACTATTTTGAGGAGAACTTCATGGCAGATGCAATGGACCTGACGGGCGAGATCGCGGCGGGCGTCGACGGCGCCCTCGAGCGCGGCCACGCGATCGCGATCGGCTACGTCGACGACGACGACTACCCGGTCGTCACGTTCCGCGGCAGCACCCAGGTGCACAGCACGACCCAGCTCGCGTTCTGGGCGCGCAAGCTCGACGACGGCATCGTCGCCGCGATCGCCGACCGCCCGCAGGTCTCCCTGCTCTTCCACGAGACCGACGGCCCCGGGCCGCTGTACCTGTCATTCCGCGGGCGCGCGCGCGTCGACCCGGCGGCCAACGACAAGGTCTACGCGGCGATGATCGAAGCCGAGCGCGCGCGGGACCCGGAGCGCAAGGGCGTCGCGGTGATCGTCGACGTCGAGTCGGTCCACGGGTTCGCCAGCGGCAAGGTGTTTTCGATGGAGACGTAGGTCAGGGCACGGTCTCGGGCAGCACCCGCTGGGCCAGCGTCGCGCGCGACGCTCAGCTCAGCAGGGTCTGGCGCTCGAGCTCGAGCTCGGCCGGGTGCGAGCGGTCCGCCCAGACTTCGCGAAACGCGTGGACGACGGCGGCGTCGAACTGCTTGCCCGCGCAGCGGTCGAGCTCGGCCAGAGCGTCGGCCGAGTTCATCGCCGCCTTGTAGGGCCGCGCGGTGACCATCGCGTCGAAGGCGTCACAGATCGCCACGATCCGCGCACCGAGAGGGATGTCGTTGCCCGAGAGGCCGTCGGGATAGCCCCGGCCATCGACGCGCTCGTGGCTCGAACGGACCATCGCGGCGACACGGGTGAGCGACGGGGCGGCGGCGATGATCCGCTCGCCGATCACCGTGTGCTCGCGGATGAATCCCCACTCCTCGTCGTCGAGCGCCCCCGGCTTGTGGAGAATCCGGTCCGGGATCGCGACCTTGCCGATGTCGTGGAGTTCCGCGGCGATGCGGACCTGGTCGACCTCGACCGGGTCGAGATCCAGGCGGCCGGCCACCGACTCGGCCAGCGACGCGACGTCGAGCAGGTGCGAACCGAGGTCGGCGTCGCGTTCGCTCAAGGCCCGTAGCAGCACGTCCTTGCTCTGGTGACCCGCCGACGCACGCCCGCCGTGCTTGGCGGCGTACATGCGCTGGTCGGCGACGCGCAGCGCGCTGACCGGGTCGTCAGCCTCGCGCGGCAGGACGACGACGCCGAACGAGCAGCCGATCTCGAAGCCCTCGCCCCGCTCGCCGAGCGCATCGGCCGCCGCTTCGACGATCGTCTGCGCGACCTCGGCTCCGGGCGAGATCAGCACGCAGAACTCATCGCCGCCGACGCGGTAAGCGCGGCCGCGATCGCCGACGGACTGGCTGACGCTGTTCCCGAGACGGGTCAGCAGCGCGTCGCCGGCCTCGTGGCCGAAGCTGTCGTTGTAGTACTTGAAGCCGTCGAGGTCGTACAGCGCGAGGACGAGCGGAGCGCCGTCGTGGGCCGATCCCAGACCGGACTCGAGGTCGTCCCACAACGCCCGGCGGTTGCCGATCCCGGTCAGGGCGTCGGTGACCGCCTCGACGCGGGTCGCGGCGAGCATCGCGAGATTCTCGTGGAAGGTCATCGTCAGGCGGGCCATGACGGCGAGGATGCACGCGACGGCGAAGATCAGCGTCAGCGCGTGACCAGCGTCGGGCGGCTGGAGCAGCGCGACGAGCACCGCGATCAGCGCGAACACCAACGGCACGACGACCTCCCAGATGCTCGTCACGCGCTCGGCGGGCGCGGGGCGCTCGGTTCGACTCCACGCTGCGACGGCGAAGAGGACGGTCGAGCCGCTCCAGCCGACGTTGAAGATCGTCGAATCGGCGTAGGTGCCGTTGGCGCTGGTGACCACGTAGACACTGTCAGCGACGAAGAACGCCACCGTGCCCGCGGCGAGAAGTCCCCAGGTCATGTCCAGGCGCCATCCACGCAGGGCGATCGCAGCGAGGATCACGGCGAGGAGGGCAAGGTCGGTGACCGGATAGGCGAGGTTCGTCGCGACCGCGAGCGTTCCGCCGCTCGCGTGGTTGGCGACCGGCACAAGCACGTACGCGGTGCTGACGGTTGCCGCGGCGAGGCCGACGGTGATGCCGTCGACCATCACGGTGGGCGGCACCTTGGCGACCTGCGAGCGCAGCAGGACGATCAGACCGAAGAAGACGAGCGGCGCGAAGAGGAGATAGCCGACGTCGGCGAGCGACGGGATCGGCGGATCGGCGCTCTGTCGCGCGAGCACGTTCCAGTAGAGGTCGCCGAGCGTCCAGACGAGGATCCCAGCGGCGATCAGCCCCCACGCCACGCGCGCGCGGCCACGCATACGAACGGCCGCCGCAGCGCACAGCACGGCGGAGGCGAACTGCACTGCGTCGCCGGCCCAGTCGCCGAACACCGTCGTTGCTCCAGGATGCGACGGCACGATTGCGGAGAGCTCGAAGGCGACGACCCAGACGGCGAGGATCGCCAACGCGACCCAGACGGGACGAGGTGGGAAACGGCGGCGGCGGATACCCCTGTTTTCGGCGGCACGGGCCAGAGGCTTGAGCGTCGGGAGTCATGCGCAGGAGCACATCGACAGCCGCGTCGACACGGAGGCAAGCACCCCTGGATCTCCTTCTCCCCCGCTGGTCACGCCACGCCTGCGCCGGGAGTACCCTGCGCCGATGCTCCGTCAACTGGTGTCAGCCGCCGTCGCGACCGCCGTACTCACGGTCGCCGCCCCCGCCCTCGCCGCCCCGAACTTCGGCCCGCCGCTCCAGGCCTCGATCGGCCCGATGGGCAACGGCTCGAACCTGATCATCGGCGACATCGCCAGCGGCGATCTCAACGGCGACGGACACCCGGACATCGTCGAAACGTCATCCGAGTACAAGATGGCCGACGAGCTGCGGATCCTCATCAACGACGGCCACGGCGGCTTCCTCCCGGCCAAGACCGTGCTCACCGCGGCGTTCCCCGACGACCTGACGATCGGCGACGTCGACGGTGACGGCAAGGCCGACGTCGTCGTAGATGGCATCACCGACCTCACGAACTCGCCCAACAGCGGCCAGATCCAGACCTTCCGCGGCGACGGCGCCGGCGGCCTGACCGCACTGTCGACGATCGCCAACCCGTTCTCTGCCCTCGGCTTCAAGATCGCCGACGTCAACGGCGACGGGATCGCCGACCTGATCTCGCTCCGAGGCGGCCCGATCGTCGCGCTCGGCACCGGCGGTGGCGCGTTCGCCACGCCCACGAACCACGGTCCGTCCCCAACCGCCGCCAATCAGGTCGGCTACGTCGGCGAACCCGCGCTGGCCGACTTCAACGGTGACGGCCATCTCGACGTGCTGGCGATCGCCTATCCGATCGGCACGGGCACGAAGCCCTCGGGCGTGACCGCGCTGCTCGGCAGCGGCGACAACGCGGCGACGTTCACCGCCGCCCCGATCACCCCTGTCCCCCCGGACACCTCCTACGCGACGACCGCCGCGGCCGGCGACCTCAACGGCGACGGCAAGGCCGACGCGGTCGCCGCCAACTTCACCCAGAACAACATCGCGGTCCTGCTCGGCAACGGCGACGGGACGTTCCAGCCCTCGGTCGCCTACGGGCCGATCGGCGTCGGGCCCAACACGATCAAGGTCCTCGACATCGACGGCGACGGCCACCAGGACGTCGTCGTCGCGTGTCTGCGCCCCGGCGCGGACTACACGCTCGGGCGAATCTCAGTGCTGCTCGGCGACGGCGCCGGCCACCTCGGCCCGGCGACCGACTACGGCGACGCGGCGTTCAACCCCGACGGCGGCCTGATCGCCACGGATCTCAACGGCGACGCGAAGCCCGACCTCGCGTTCTCCTACCTGAAGATCGCGCCGACCGGCCCGTCGACCAAGACGCTCGAACTGCTCGAGACGATCTCCGGCCAGAAGGGGCTCGGCAACGTCCTCGGCGGCGTCCCGGCGACGCTGACCCCGGACGCCAACGCGCAGGTCACCATCCCGCTGACGCCGGTCGGGGTCGCGCTGTCGGGCAAGATCGGCCTCCAGCAGACGCTCGCCACGAAGTCCCAGACGACCCGCGTGAGCTCGACCATCGGGCCCGCGCCACCGGTCTTCGCCAAGGCGTCCTACGCCCTGCGCGCGTCGGCGCACAAGCGGCCGGTGGTGAAGCTCAAGCTGACCGCCACGGCGCGCACGGCGCTCGCGACCAAGGGCAAGATCCGCGCCGCGGTCGAGATCACGCTGCGCCCCAAGGGCCACGCGCCGCAGACCGTTCGCCGCTACGTGACGCTCGTCAAGCGCCGTCACTGAACCGAGGCGAGGAACTCGAGCAGCGCCGCATTGACCTCGTCGGGGGATTGCTGCTGGACCCAGTGCCCGGCCCCTTCGATCACGACCTCGGCGCGCAGGTCGGGCACCCACTCGCGCATCTTGTCGGGTGGCATGAAGCGGGCGACCGGGTCGCGGCTGCCGGTCAGGAACATCGCCGGAACCTCGACCTTTCGGTCGCCGAGCGCGCTGGCGATCTCCCAATTGCGGTCGATGTTGCGGTAGTAGTTGAGACCACCCGAGAAGCCGGTCCTGGTGAACGCGTCGACGTAGACGGCGAGGTCGGTTTCGTCGAGCCACGGCGCGAGCCGCGTCTCCTCCTTCGCCGCCGCCCATGCCGCCGTCCAGACCTTCTGCGTGGTGATCGTGCGCCGCACGTCGGCGCTCAGCGCCGCCTCGGCCGGGCCGGGCTGCTGAAACCAGACGATGTAGAAATCCTCGCCGATCCGCCGGCGGAAGATCTCGGTCGGCGGCGCCGGCGCGGGCGGGGCGAACGGGACGCTCATGCCGACGACCGCGGTCACGCGCTCGGGCTCGGCGCGCGCGAGATGCCAGACCGCGCCCGAGCCCCAGTCGTGGCCGACGAACATCGCTTCGGATTCACCGAGCGCATCGACGAGCGCCAGCAGACGCCGGTTCGTGTTCTCGGCGTCGTAGGCGGTGATCTCCTGCGGTCGGGAGCTTTGGCCGAAGCCGAGCATGTCGGGGATCGCGACGCGGTAACCGGCCTGCACGAGCGGGGCGAGCTGGTGGCGCCACGAGTATCCGAGCTCGGGAAAGCCGTGGCAGAGAACGACGAGCGGCCCGCTGCCCACCTCGACGGTGTTCAGGTGCAGACCGTCGCCGACATCGATGTTTCGTCCGTGGGGCCAGGAGGGCTTCGTCATCGGCACGCGCCTACCGCGCATGACCGCGGGCGGTCGTACGTGCCGCGGGACCGCTCACGCCGGTAGCGGTGACGCCAGCCACGCTCGCCGTGGCCGTCTCACCAGACTGCAGCCCAGCGACCCGCAGACGCCGCGCGCGCGGTCCGAGGATGTGCAGCTCTGAGCGGCCGTGCGAGCCGCGGACGCGGACCGCATAGCCGGATGCGTGGGGGGCCGGGCCCCAAGTCACGGTCAGTGCCCGGCCGCCGATCGACGCGTTGACGGTCGCCGGGCGTCCCGGACGCGCCGGGCCGGGCGCGATGTAGGTGCCGATCGTGTGCGTGTCGGTGACGACGCCGTCGTGGCGGATCAGGGCGAGGATCGTGCGGCGACCGCCCTTGGCGTCGGCCGGGGCGAAGCGCAGCGTGCCGCTCGTTCCCTTGGCGACGCCGAGGACGTGCGTCCCGAACGCGCCTGTCTCGGCGAACTGGATGCTCTGACCGTCCGTGGCGTCCTTGATCGCGTAGCGCAACGTGCGCGCTCGGCCGCTGCCGCCGAGGGTCGCCTTCACCGTCGCCGGCACGTAGCCGTCGCCGACGAGGACGCTGGCGATCGGCGCCGAGCCAGCGGCCGGCGTCACCGACCAGGTGCCGGCGGCGGGCTTCGGGAGCACGACGAACGTCGTCGTCCCGCCCTTGGGCGTGACCGCATAGCCCGCCTGGGCTCCGGCACCGCCGACCTGGGCACCCCCCGGGCCGGTGACGGTGACGTCAGGGGCCGCGCGGTTGCCCTTGAGCACGAGCGTCTCGCTCGGGTTACCGCCCGGCAGCGAGACCGAGGTCCCTCCTGCCTGCGCCACGATCGCGGTCGCCCGCGAGACCGGCGGCCGCGGCGGGACGTGGTACTTGCCCGCGTGGCACGGGAACGCGAGGTGATCGATGATCGAGCCGGTCATCAACAATGGGTTCGCGAGCAGGACCGGGCTGAAGTCGGCGAACGGGTAGTCGATCCCGCCGGTCGCGTGGACCCCGGCGATCGTGAAGCCGGCGCAGGCCGCGAAGCCCGCGTTGGAGACCGCGATCTCCGCGTCGAGGCCGACGCAGCCGAGGTCGACTTCCCCGAGCGGCGTGTCGGCGACCAGGTTCACACAGATGTTTCCGTTGATGTCGGCGCCGAAGTTGCCGTTTGTCGCGTCGACGAACCCGTCTGCCTTGGCCGCGATGTGCAACGGGCCGAGGTCGGTGCCGAGCTCACCGCCGAAGCTCGCGTAACCGTCGGTCTGGAAGTCGAGGAAGCCGGTGGCGACCTGGAAGACGAAGAACGACACCGCGCCGCTCATCCTGAAGTCGGCGGGGCCGCGGCTCGGGAACGTCATGTCGAAGTTGCCGACCACGTTGACCGGCGAGACGCCGCCGACGCCCGGGGTCCCGGCGCCGATCGTCGCGTGGGCGCCGATGTGGGTCGGGTCGAGCCCGAGCTCGCCGCCGATGCTGTTGAGATAGACGAACGGGCCGATGACGATCCCCGGCGGTGGGGGCGTGTACGTGAAGCCGCCGTGCTTGTAGGCGCCGTTGGTGAAGACGACGTCCATGATCGCCAGGCCGCCACCGGCTCCGGGCGGCGGGAACTGGACTGCGCCATCGCCCGTCCACGTGTCGCTGGCACCCGAGTAGCTGACGTCGAGGTGATCGATCAGCAGCGGCCCGAGCAGGATGTTGCCGACGTGGATGTGCAGCGTGTCGAAGTGCAGCCCGGTGGCGCGGTCGGCAACGAGCGTCGCGTCTCCGCGAACGTCGCCGAAGATCGGGGGCAGCGCAAGCGAGATCGGGATCCGCACGCCGGTGGCGGTCAGGATCACATCGACCTTGCCCTTCGCGCCGAAGCCGAAGAGATCGAGGCCGAAGGCCGACTGGTCGAAGCTGAACAGCGTCGTCCCGACGCCGGCGGTCGGCAGGCGCAGGTGCAGCTCGCCATGGAACAGCGTGACCGTGACGCCGCCGCCGGTCAGCAGCACGCGCACCGACCCGGTGGTGTCGAGCGTGTGCTGGCGGGCGTCCATGGCGATCGAGACACCCGCGTCGGGCACGATCCGCAGACCGTTGAGGTCGATCTCGTCGGTCGAGACCGAGACCCGGGCCGATGCGCCGGTGCCGTGCAGGAAACACCCGTTGTCGGTGGTGATCTGAAGCGTCCCGAAAGCGAGCTTCGAGCAGGAGCTGACCGCTCCCTGGTCGCCGCCGCCCGAGAGCGACCCGAGCCCGGCCGCGCCGTTCTTCGTCTGCTTGCCGAAGCCCACGGCGGCGATCGCGCCCGTGGCGTTGACGCCACCGGTGAGGTTTGCGACCGCGAAGCCACCGCCGTCGGCCGCGGCGTCGATCCCGAGCTGGCCGGCCCCGGCGGCGTCGAAGATCTGGCGCGCGGTCGACCAGTTCGCCCCATCGGTCGACGTGCGCAGCTGCACGCCGGGGTTCTTCTGCGAACGAGCCTCCCACGTGGCGAGCAGGCGACCCGAGGGATCCTCGTTGAACGCGTGGAACACCCCGGGGTCGGCCTTCGTGGAGATCGTCGCCGCCGGGCCCGCGGCGAGTCCGGCGCCGAGTCGACGCACGACATACGGCGTGCCGAACTTCGGCCGGTTCATCAGGAACAGCCCGCCCGAGCCGCCGGCGAGCTGCGGCTCGTCACCGGGCACGAGGACGGGCGCCGTCCACGTTCCGGGATCGGTGATCGGCTGGGTGCCAGTCCACTGGCGCACGAAGGTCTGTTCCTTGAGGTCGGCGAACGCGGCCACGGGCCGGCCGTCCAGAAGCGCGAGACTGCCGCTGTAGGCCTGATCGGGGCCGGTGTCGCCGAGGTTGGCCTTGGCACTCGTGAACGCGCCGGGGCGGATCGCCTGGAAGTAGGTGCCGCCGGTGGTCGTGTCGGTCAGCACGCCGATCGTCGGGTCGTTGTCAGCCCCGAACTCGACCGCGCGCCCGCCGTTGATGTCCTGGGTACCGACCAACCCGGGACCGGTGAATGTGGTGCCACCGTCCTCGGAGACCCAGATCAGCGTCGTGTTCGAACCGTCTGACTTGTCCGGTTTGGGGAAGACCGTCGGGTAGCGATGGGTCATGATCACGACCTGATCGCCCACGGCGACAACCTGCGGCCCGTTGTTGTCGGTGTTGAAGCGCGGATCGTCGCCGACGCCGTAGGGCTTGTCGGGGATGAACGTCTGGGAGCCCGGCGGGTTGTCGCACGCCGTCTCGCCACGCTTGATCCGGCAGTAGTGCAGGACGCTCGGGCCGTTGGGGTCGTCCTGCGTCCAGACGATGTGGGCGGTACCCGCCGCGTCGACGATGACGTGCGGGAAGCGCCCCGCCGCGGCCAGCGCGATCGGCTTGGGGGTCGGCGGCGCGACTGTCTTCGGTGCCCTGCTCGTGCCCTTGTATCCGGGCGAGTGGTAGCTGGGCAGGCCCTTGGCCGCCGCCGGCGCGCTCGTGACCGCGCAGGCCACGAGCCCAACGAGGAGGCCCAGCGGCGCCGGTCGGATGATGCGCATCCGCGCATCATCCTTCCCCCGTCAAATCAGCGACTGACGACGGTGAAGCTGATGCGGTGCGTTGAGGACGTGTTCTTGGCCGCGTCGGTTGCGGTGATCGCGAAGCGGTAGGAGCCCGCGGCGAGCTTCTTGGAGCCGACGCGTCCGGTGAACGAGACGCTGTTGGCGCCCGCCTTGCCGGTGCGCTTGAGGGTCAGCGTCGTCGTGTACTTGGTGCAGCGCGCTCCGCGCCTGGGCGCCGACTTTCCGGTGACGCACGTGGACTTGCGCTTGCGCCCGGAGTGCTTCTGCTCGACGACGATCGTCACGGCGGCCTTCTCCGACAGCGTGAACGTGACCGTCGTGCCGGCGGGGGTCGGCTTCTTCTTGGCCTTCGTCTTGGCCCTGGCGACGCTGGCGGTCTTCTTGGTCGCGAGCTTGAACTTCGTATGGGTCAGCGACAGCTTGGTGATGACCGGCTTGGTCGTGTCAGGCGTGACCCCCGGCGGCGGGGGCGGCGTGAGGACGAAGCCGCAATCGCCGTCGATCGCGCGCATGTAGACGTCGATGAAGTCGGTGCCCTTCGTCCCGTCGACGAGGTTGTCGGAGCGTGAGTCGAAGACGACGCAGCGGCCGTCGGCGCTCAGCGACGGGTTGTCGGTCGTCGAGTTGGGCAGCGTTCCCGTCGGGCCGTCGCCGACGCTGACCGGCCTCGTGGTGCCGGCGGTCAGGTCGCGGAGCAGGATGTCGGCCTGCTGGTCGGTGTCGCCGGCGAACAGGTCGCTGGCGAAGGACCGGAACGCGACCCGGGTGCCGTCGGCCGAGATCGAGCCGCGGCCCGAGGTGGCGTTGCCGGCGAAACCGGCCGGTCCGCGGCTGATCAGCGTCGTCGTGCCGGGCGTCGCGCTCATGTCGCGCACGAAGACATCGCCGACCCCATTGCCGTCGCCGGTCGTGAGGTTCGTCGCGAGCGAGCTGAACGAGATGTGGGCGCCGGTCGCGTCGAGCGACGGATCGCCGCTGGCCTTGTCGCCCGCGACGATGTTGGCGTTGCGGGCGCTGACCAGCGACGTCGAGCCCGCTGCGATGTCGCGCACATAGACATCGCTGAAGCCGTTGGTGTCGATCAGGGCCGGCACGAGGTTGTTGGCGTTCGTCGCGAACGCGACACGGTTGCCGTCGCCGCTGATCGCGGCCTCCGACGCGTCGTCGTTGGCGTCGACCCCGTTGACGCCGTTCTGGCGGCTCATCAGCATCGTCGTCGAGCCGGCGATGTCGCGCACGTAGACGTCGGTATCGGTGTCGGGATCGGCCGGGTCGAGGATGCTGCGCGAGGTGAACGCGACGCGGTTGCCGTCGGCGCTCAGCGCCGGGCCGAACGAATCCGCCGGGCCCTGCGAGCCGTCGGTCTTGACGCTGGCCAGCGTCGTGATGTGCGTGTCGAGATTGCGCACGAAGACGTCGGAGCGACCGTTGAGATCGCCGGGGACGAGGTTGTCCGCGGCGCTCGTGAACGCAACGACGCGGCCGTTGGCGCTGATCGCCGGCGGCGACATCGCCGGGCCGACGGTCAGCCCGGCGCTGGCGAGCGACGGCCCCGATGTGGCGTCGGCCGCCGCGCCATCGGCGCCGCTGGCGCGGCTCACGAGCGTCGTGGTGTGCGTCAGCGCGTCGCGGACGTAGACGTTGGTGAAGCTGTTGTCGTCGTCGGGCGAGAGCTCGTCGCTCTGGGACATGAAGACGGTGTAGCGGCCGTCGGAGCTGACCGACGAGGGCGTGTCCTCCGAGCGCGAGAAGCCGTGGATCGCCGAGTCGTTGGCGCCCGAGCGCAGCGCGTCGGTGCCGGTCGGGCGCGAGATCAACAGCGTCGGCTCGCCGATCGACAGCAGCAGGGAGCGCTCGAACACCTGGGCGAAGTCGTCGTCGTCGACATCCGAGCAGCCGTTGGACGTCGTGCCGTAGGAGACGCGCGTTCCCGATGGCGAGATCGAGGACTCGATCGCCGGCTGGTCGAGCAGCGTGCCGCTCATGCAGCGACTGGCCAGCGCGTTGCCGACCATGCCCGACAGCGTGCGCACGTAGACGTCGACGGTGTTGTTGGTGTCGATCCCCGGGGCGACGAGGTTCGTGGCGGCGGTGGCGAACGAGACCTTCGTCCCGGCGGCGGAGATCGAGGCGTCCGATGAGGGGGCGTCGGCGGGCACGGCTGGAGCAGAGGTGACGCTGATGTGGATGGTCGCGCCGCTGGTGAAGTCGTGCATGTAGACGTCGGGCTCGGCGCTCATGTCGAAGGCATCGAAGTTGATCGCCGCGCTGGTGAACGCGACGCGCTTGCCGTCCGCGCTGACAGACGCGCCGCCGGAATCGCCGTTCCCGGCGATGCCACCTCCGGGCCTGCGGCTGACCAGCCGGTCCTGGGTCGTCGCCAGCTCGCGCTCGTAGACGTCCTCGAACGCGTTGTTGTCGTCGGCGACGCCGGGGACCAACTGGGCCTTGGAGGTGAACGCGACCCACGCGCCGTCGTCGGAGACCGACGGCGCGAACGAGTCCTCGTTGCCCGCCGTGGTCATCGTGTCGAACGTGCTGACGAGCTTCGTGATCGTGCCGGTGCGCGCGTAGACCTGTCGATGACCCGAACCCCCGCCGAGGTTCGTGGCCGTCGACGAGAACGCCACGGTGTTGCCTTCGCCCGAGATCGAGGGCTCGAGCGAATCGTCGTCCCCGAGCACCCCCGCGGCGCCGGTCGCGCGGCTGACCAGGCGCGTGGTGCCGGCGACGAGATCGCGCACGTAGACCTGGGTCGTGCCGGCGGTGTCGGTCGCGAAGAGGTTCGTCGCGCGACTCGTGAACGCGACCGCGGTGCCGTCGGCGCTGATCGCCGGGGCCTCGGAGTCGCCGTTGGCGGGCGCACCCGCGGGGCCGTCGGCACGGCTGACCAGCGTGGTCGTGCGGTCGAGGGCGTCGCGGACGTAGACGTTCTCGTAGCGGTCGTCGTCGTCGGGCGCCATGCCGTCGGCCGACGAGACGAAGACGTAGTAGCGGTCGTTGGCGCTCACGACGCGACGCCCGGCGCTGAGCTCGGAGATCGGCGAACCGCCCGACAGCGAGGTCGGCGCACTGTGGTCGGCGATCGGCGGCGTGATCGCGAAGCCGGTCGGGCGGCTGAGCAGCTCGGTCGTGCCGCTGGGCCCGGCATGAGCGGTCGACGCCATCGCGCCGGTCAGGACCAGTGCACTCGTAATCGCCAGGGTCGTCGCCCGTCCCATTGCCAGCCTCCGTTGCGTTCGCATAGCCGCACAACGGTTGCGCCCGGGGGAACTTACGGCAGACATCGCAACGTCGCGATTGGGTTGGGAGTACGCTGGCGCGATGCCCACGCGGAGCCGGTTCGTGACCGTGCTGTCGGTCCTCGCCTGTGCGCTCGCGGTCGTGGTCGCCACGTCGTCGGCGGCGACCAAGCATCACGCCGAGAAGCCGGCGAAGTGCCACACCGGCTTCGTGCGCTCCAAGGGTCACTGCGTCTGCCCCAAGGGCAAGGTCCGCAAGGGCGCCAAGTGCGTCAAGAAGACGGCAACGACGCCGTCCACGAAGCCCGGCACGACGCCGACACCGGTAACGACGACGCCCGGTCAGACGACACCGGCCCCGCTGTTCACGCCACCCGGCAAGGACCTGACCGGCACGCCCGCGGCGCAGGCGATCGTCCCTTATCTGACGAACTCGACGTTCACCAGTTGCGTGGCCGGCTTCCCCAACTGCCCGGTCGAGGAGCGCTACGGCCACTTCGCCAACGGCACGATGTTCTACTGCCGCCTGACGCCGACCTCGGGCTCGGACATCATCAACGCCGGGCACGCGTACTCGATCGTCGGCGCCGACATGAAGGCCGACGGATCCTGGGCGGTCACGCTCCAGGTCATCTCCTACGGCGACGCGCTGACCTATTACACGTGGACGGTCAGCACCAGCGGCGCCGCGACTGCGCTCTACTGGGGCCCGGGCTCCAACCCGCAGACCGACTCGCCGTCGCAGCAGATCAGCGGGCTGCGGTGGGTCCGCGGCGCGCGCGACTGCTCGTACTAGAGACAGGCGCGCGCGCCGCGAGGTGACGGCACCGCTCAGTCGACGACGAAGCAACCCGCGTCGAGCGTGTTGTTGTAGTCGGTGTTGAGCTGGTTCGTCGCGTCGACGATGTCCTGGTGCTCGGTGGCCGTGTCCTGGGCCTCCTGGTCGGCGTTGAGCCGGTCGGCCCACAGGTCACAGGTCGCCTGGGTCGGGTTGTTCTTGCCGCCGGCCGGGCCCGCGTCGAAGTACGCGACCGTCGGGCCCTTCGTCTTGACGACGACCGTGGTGGCGCCGACCGTCGATGTCTTGCGCGCGGTCGACGTCGTCTTCTTGACGACCTTCGTACGCGAGGAGACGCCGGCGTGAACCGGGGCCTTGGCCGCCGCGCCCGCGACCGGGGCGAGAGCGGCGATGGTCATGAGTGCGGCGATGGATCGAGCGAACATGAGACGTCCTTTCGGGGAGAGGAATTCGGGTTCGCCGATCCTCGAAGAGGACGCTGCGCGTGTCTGTCACGGGCGCGACAGACACGGCGTGCCGATGCCGACGCGCACGCTCAGAAGCGCGGCGACGACCTGGAGGGTCGGCGCGTCGGTGACCACGCAGCGGCGTCCGGCGTACGCAAGCGCGCCCGGGTTCGTCGTCGGCGGTGACGACCCACAGCGTGGGTCGTGGCGAGGAGCACCGCGCCGCCGCCGAGCGGGCGGGTGGGTGGAGACCGGAGCGCCGGACGGGCCAAGGTCGATCACCCGGCCGTCAGCCCTGGCCCCCCCAGGCGCCGGGCGCGGCGCTGGAGCCCGGCCCACGCATCGCCGTCGGCCGCGAGGCGGTCGGCGGCGGTGCGGACGGTCCAGCGATCGGGCTTGAGCTTGGCGTCGGAGAGCTCGTCCCAGGCGATCGGCATCGCGACCGGCGCGCGCGGCAGCGGGCGCACGGCGTACGGCGCGACCACGTGCTGGGCGTAGTTGATGCGGTTTACGTCGACGTAGATCCGGGCTCCACGATCGGCCTTGCGCCACTCGAGGGTCAGGCGCTTGGGTTCGTCGGCGACCATCGCCTCAGCGATCCTGCGCGCGTAGGCGTGAACGACGCTGAAGTCCGGGCCGCGGCGCAGCGGGCAGACGACGTGGATCCCGCGCGAGCCGGTGACCATCGCAAATGGGACGAGCCCTGCTTCGCGCAACCGCTCGCCGGCGTCACGCGCCGCTGCGCGGACCGCGGCGAAGCCGATCCCGGGCGAGGGATCGAAGTCGAGGATCAGCCGGTCCGGCGTGTAGGGCTCGTCGGCACGCGAGAGCCAGATGTGCGGCGTGATGACGTTCTGCCCCGCGAGGTAGACGAGCGTCGCCGCGTTCTTCGCGGTGACCTGGGTCAGCGAGCCGCCGCGCTTGGCGACGGTCACCCGGGCGATCCACGGAGGGAAGTGGTCGGGCACCGACTTCAAGAAGTAGCCCGGCCCGTCGATCCCGCGGGGGAACGCATGGAGCGCCAGCGGCCGTCCGCGAACGTGGGGCAGCATCGCCGAGGCCACGCGCTCGTAGTAGTGGGCAAGGTCGAGCTTCGTGACCTTCGCCCGCGCGAACAGCACCTTTTCGGGGTGGCCGATCTCGACATCGTGGCCGCCCACGCGCAGGATCGTGCTCATCGCTCGCGCACCACCTCGCGCGCCGACTTGTCGTCGCGCAGACCGAGGAAGCGCGGGTGGCGCAGCCGCCCGTCGCGGGTCCACTCGGTGAAGCCGACCTGGGCGACGAGCTGCGGCGCCACCCACGTGACGTCGCGTTCCTTGATCGCGGCAGCATCGGCGAACGGCGCGGTCGAGCGGCGCAGCGCGCGCAGCCGCACCCCGATCTCGCGCAGCGTCGCGTGGTCGAAGCCGGTCCCGACCTTTCCGGCATAGCGCAGCACGTCGTCGGCGTAGTAGCCAAGCAGCAGCGCGCCGAACTCGGTCCGCGAGCCGCGCGGCTCGGTGAAGCCGCCGACGACGAGCTCCTGGCCGTGCTCGCACTTGAACTTCAGCCAGTCCTTCGAGCGCGTCGAGGTGTACGGGCTGAGCGCGCGCTTAGCGATCAACCCTTCCCAGCCCTTGCGACACGCCTCGGTGAACAGCGCCACGCCGTCGGTGTTGCGATGCGTCGTCAGGCGCAGCGGATCGTCGAAGGCGATCGCGGCGCGCAGCAGGCGCTTGCGGGTCAGCAGCGGCAGGCGGCGCACATCGTGGCCCTCGAGCCACAGGATGTCGAAGACGTAGTAGAAGATCGGCACCGAGTGCTGCCCGCGCCGGGCGAGCGCGGCGAAGCTCGTCTGGGCGCCCTCGAACGCGATGACCTCACCGTCGAGGACGAAGCGCGTGGCCGCCTGAGCGCCGACCGCGGTCACGACCTCGGGGTAGCGGTCGTTGAGCGACAGGTCGTTGCGCGAGTACAGCCGCACGCCGTCTGAGGTACGGGCGGCGACACACCGCACGCCGTCGAGCTTGCGCTCGAAGATCCAGTCGGAGTCGCTGAACCGCGCGTCGGTGAGCACGGCCTTCATCGCCGCCGCGCCGGTCGGCGGCGCGCTCTCGCTGATCAGCTCGCGTTCGGCTTCGCTCAGCACGTCAAGCACGCCCGCGAGACTACGCGGCCCCGGGGGCGCCCGAAGTTGGCGTGTCGAAGCTCGCCGCCTCGGGTATGCCGCCGCGGGTGAAGGATCTGAACGCCTTGGAGCGGGAGCCCGGCCGAGTGGCCAGAACGGTCGTCGCCGGGCGCTGGGCGATCGTCGCGTTCTGGATCGTCGCGGTCGTGCTCGCGGTGACCCAGCTGCCGACGCTCGGCAGCAGTTCCAACGGCGCTCTGGACGACATCGTCCCGAAGAACGCGCCGGCGGCCCGGACCGAGCTGCGGGCGATCTCGCAGTTCGGCGCTCCGGTCGGGTCCGACGTCATCGTCGTGCAGCGCCGGCGCGGCGGCCTGCGCGACGCCGACATCAACCGCCAGGTGGCCGCCGCGCAACAGGCGCTGGTGAACGGGCGCCGGCCGGGCGCGCAGCTGCGCGGCGTCGTCCCGCTCATCGACACGCTGAGCGCAAAGTGGCGCGAGCAGCACACGACGATCGTCGACTACCTGCTCATCAATCCGTCGGTCGACCTGAGCACCCGCGTCGCGATCGGCCAGCGCTACGCCCGGACCGTCGGCGTGCCCGACAGCGTCACCGGCGACTCGCCCGCGCAGGTCGAGCAGTTCACCCAGATCGACGACGTGCTTCCGTGGATCACGCTCGCGACGATCCTCGTCATCGCGCTCGTCGTGACCGCGTATTTCCGCTCGCTGCTCGCCCCGCTCGTCACACTCGGGACGGCCGGACTGGCATACGTGATCGCCGTTCGCGCGGTGGCGTGGGCCGGCGAGACGTTCGGCTTTTCGGTCCCGCGCGAGATCGAGCCGCTGCTCGTGGTCTTCCTGCTCGGGCTCGTCACCGACTACACGGTCTTCTTCCTCTCGCAGGCCCGCCGGCAGATGGCGCTGGGCCGCGAGCCGCTCGACGCCGCCCGCATCGCGACGTCACGCGTCGCGCCGAGCGTGCTCGCCGCAGGGACGATCGTCGCCGGCTGCTCGTGCGCGCTGCTCGCGGCGCAACTCGGGTTCTTCCGCGCGTTCGGCCCCGGCCTCGCCGGGTGCGCTCTGGTCGTGACCGCCGTCGCGGCGACGCTCGTCCCGGCGGTGCTCGGGATTCTCGGACCGTGGCTGTTCGGCCGCTCGGTCGGCGAGGCACCGACGAGCCAACCGGAGCCCGCCGCGGCCGGGTCGCGGGCGCCTGAGCGCCTGTTCCGGCGCCTCGCCGGGACGCGCGGCGCGATCGCCGCCGGACGCCGCGAGGCCGAGGCCGAAGGGCGCTCCTCGGTCGGGCCGGTCGCCGCGCGGATGCTCGCGTCACGCCCGATCGCCGCGCTGCTCGTCGTGCTCTGCATCGCCGGGCTCGGGCTCGCCGCCGGTCAGGCACGCCACGCCCGGCTCGGCGTGTCGCTGATCGCCGGACTGCCGGCCTCCAGCGCCGTCCATCAGACCGCCGGCCAGGCGGCGAAGGGGTTCGTCGGCGGGATCCTCACGCCGACCGATGTCGTCCTGTCCGGCACCGGACTCGGACAAGCCGACGCCGCCACCGAACGGCTGCGCCAGGCAATCGAACGGCAGCCCGGAGTCGCAGCGACCCTCGGGCCGTCGGCGCAAGCGGCGGTGCTCGATGTGGCCCCCGAGGCGCCGCGCGTGCTGACCTCGCCGTCCGGCAACGCCGCGCGGATCATCGTCGTCTTCGACGACGACCCGACCGCGGCCCAGACGCTGGCCGACTTCCGCGCGCTGCGCGCCGCGATGCCGGGTCTGGCGCGCCGCGCCGGACTGCCCGCCGCTGCGCGGATCTCTTACGGCGGCGACAGCGCCCTGGGCGCGCAGAGCGTCGATGCGGTCAGGAGCGACTTCATCCGGATCGCAGTCGCCATGGCGATCGTCACGTTGCTGCTGCTCGCCATCTTCCTGCGCGCACTCGTCGCACCGGTCCTGCTGCTCGCGGCCAGCGCGCTGGGCTACCTCGCCGCGCTCGGCCTGACCACCCTCGCGGTCAAGGCGACCTACGGCGACTTCCAGATCACGTACTACGTGCCGCTCGTGGGCGCGGTCGTGCTTGTCGCGCTGGGCTCCGATTACAACGTGCTCGTCGCCGGGCGCATCCGCGCGGAATCAGCCCGGCGTCGGTCGCGCGAGGCGATCGCGGTCGCCGTGCCCCAGGCCTCGCGCGCGATCACCGTCGCCGGCGTGACGCTGGCAGGGACGTTCGCGATGTTGGCGGTCGTCCCGCTGCGCTCGTTCCGCGAGCTCGCACTGCTGCTGACGATCGGCGTGCTGCTCGACACCGTGATCGTCCGCAGCGCGCTCGTGCCGGGGCTCATCTCGCTTGCCGGAGACTTCGCGTGGTGGCCGGGCCGGGCCCGGCAGCCAGTGGCCGAGGAGGCGTTCCTGCCTGAGGCCGACCCCGCCGTCGCGGTGGATGGTCCGTCGATCGAGACGCCCGCGGTCGAAGCGACGCTGGCCGTGCTCGGCGAGCGGCTCAGCTCGCGCGAGGCGCTTGAGGTCGGACGGCGGTTGCCGCCCGCGCTCGCCGGCGAGCTACACGGCGCCGGCCGAGCGCAGCGGTTCGACGCCGACGAGTTCGTCCAGCGCGTCGCGGAGCGCACCGACCTCCCGGAGCTCGACGCGCGCGAGGCGGTCGTCACCGTCTTCGGCGCACTGCGCGACGCGATGGGCCCGACCGAGTTCGAGTACGTCCGCGCGGCGCTCTCCGACGACTATCGCCGGCTGCTCGACGAGCCCACCGCCGGCCTCGCGGCGTCGCAACATTGACGCACATCGAGCCGCTCAGCCGGCAGCGGCGAACGGCAGGATGCTCTGCGCGTCGACGAGCTCGAACAGGCGCGCGACGGGCGCGGTGACCTCGGGCGCGACCGCGAACGACCAGCCGGACGCCTCGCTGGCCCGGGCGGCCGAGACGATCACCCTGAGGCCGGTCGAGTCGAGGAACCCCACGTTGGACAGATCGAGAATCGTGCTCGACTCCTGCTCGGCCAGCGCGTCGAGGGTCTCCTGGAGCCGGCCCGCGGTCGCGAGATCGAGCTCACCGCGCACGACGACGACGGTCGCTCCATCGTCGCGGGGCTGCTCGGTAACCGAGAATCGCTGAGGAAGAGATGGGCTGGACAAGCGGACCTTGAGTATAGGCTGGCCCCTTGGTCTAGGCTCCGATACATGAGCTCAACCCCGGCCGAAGCGTTTCGCCTCACGGCGATCTCACCGAAGTCCTACGAGCATCCGGCCGACCGCGCGGCGACCTCGGCGCTGGCCGCGATCCCGTACCTCGATCTGATCGTGCGCCAGCTCATCTCGCTGGGGTACGAGCGGGCGCTGCGGTCGTCATCGCTCGGCAGTTCGCTGCGGCTCGGTGAGGATCAGCTCCCCGCCGTCTGGGCGCTGCACCGCCACGCCTACGGCGTGCTCGACATCGAACCGGTGCCCGCGCTCTACCTGACGCAGTTTCCGCTCGCCAACGCGTCGGCGGTTGGCTCGAAGAACCCGGTCATCGTCCTCAACTCCGAGGCCGTGCGCCTACTCGACGACCACGGTCTGCGCGCCGTTCTCGGGCACGAGGCCGGACATATCCTCTCCGACCACGCGCTGTACCGGACCGCGCTGCTGATCCTGCTCAACGTCCGGCGCATCCCGATGATCGGCCTGCCGCTCGCGGCGGTGCGCATGGCGCTGATGGAGTGGTACCGCGCGACCGAGCTGAGCTGCGACCGCGCCGCCGCGCTGGTCACGCGCGACCCCGAGGCGGTCTGCCGCGCGCTGATGGTGCTCGCCGCCGGCGTCCCCGCCAGCGACCTGAACCTCGGCGCGTTCCTGCGCCAGGCCGAGGAGTTCGGCGCGGGTGCCAACGGGCTGGAGTGGGTCTCCCGCCGCAGCCTCGAACTGCGCCAGACCCACCCCCTTTCCGTCAACCGCGCCAAGGAGCTGCTCGACTGGGTCCGTTCGGGCGAGTACGACCGGATCGTCGGCGGCGAGTACATCCGCCGCGGCGAGGAGCCGCCGGTCCGCGAGCACGCAGCCGACGCCGTCGACCACTACGGCGAGCGCTTCAAGGAGACGTTCGCCGACGTTCGCGAGCAGCTCGACCATGCGAGCAAGCAGGTCGGCGATTGGCTGGCGACGAGCAGCGACTGGGTGCGCGGCACGACGCGCGCGCCCGCCGATCCTGACGAGCCCGACGACCTCTGATCGGCCGCGCTCAGGCGGTCTGAAACTGCGGGGCGAGCCGCTCGCGGGCGCGGAAGCAGCGGCTCATGATCGTCCCCTCGCGCACGCCCAGGTGCTTGGCGGTCTGACGGCAGTCCCAGCCGGCGACGTGGACCGAGACGAGCGCATCGCGCAGCGGCGCCGGGAGCTTGGCGACGGCGCCGAGCACTTCGCGAGCGAGCACCGCGCGTTCGACGCTCGGGGACACCGCGGCGGTGAACGTGTCGAGCGACTCGGGCATCGGCACGGTCTGCGGGCGCGCGAGCGTGCGGCGGTGGGTCGAGTAGTGGGTGTTGCGCAGCGCGCAGGTGAGGTAGACGAAGTCGTCGCCGCGCACCTGGCGTGGGCGGCGCAGGATCTTCAGCAGCGTGTCCTGGACGAGGTCCTCGGCCTCGTGGCGCGAGCCACAGAGCGCCATCGCGGCCATCTGGAGGCGCTCCATGTGCTCGCCGAGAAGCTCGGGATCCAGGGTGTGTTCGGAATCGGCGGGGGCGTTCGCGGGTCGGTTGAGCATGGGGAGCATGCTGCGCCCCAGCGCCACCCCTCGGTATGGGGGAAGTCCCTGATCTTTTGTCAGGGGGTCACGGGGCGCTCGACAACCGCACCACGTAGTCGCCGTTGTCGCTGCGAACCCCCGCCGGGCCGGCGAGACCGGCGGCCAGCGAGGCTGGGAGCGTGCCCTGGTAGACCACGTCGCCGTCGGCGAAGACGGTCAGCGCGACGCCGCCGGAGGCCGCCGGGCGCACCCGCGCCTGGAGCACGTGGGGGTCGCGATCGGTCGACGGCGCGGCGGTCAGCGGCACGAGCGCGACCTCGTGGTAGCCGGCGTTGCCGCACTGCGCCGAGGTCGTCTGGCCGGGGTTGCGCTTGACCAGGACCTCGATCGAGCGGTCGGGCGCGGCGCGCCACATGACGTAGACGAGGTTGCATGGATCGCCGGCCAGCAGCTTGAGGCCGACCTGGCGGCGCACGATCCCGGAGCCGAGCGCCTGCGTCGTGGTGCTCGGGCCGCGCAGCTGGAACGACAGGCGCGCACGGGTCGCGTGATGGCCGCGGTCACGCACGACGGCGCGCATCGCCGCGTCGCGGGTCCGTGACGCGCCGTGGGTCCCCTGGGCAGTCAGTGATCCCTCTGTGACGAGCAGCGCCGAGCGCGGCACGGTCTTGAGCGGCGCGGTCGGAGCGGCGAGCGTCGGTGTCGCCGCGAGGCCGGCGATCGCGGCGAGCAGCGCGATGCGTTTCGTGGTGCTGAGGGGGCCATGGTTGGGCATGACCGTCACGCTACGGTCGCGCCGAACACTCGTCTGTCAGCTTCGCGACACTGGCTGTGTGCACGCCGAAAGCGGGGCAGCGGTGTCCCGGTTGCTAGCGTGACGGAAATCGACGCCGCCGCCCACGCCAAAGCCGCCGACCGCCGACGCTGGATCGCCCTGATCGTCGTCTGTCTCGCGCAGCTCATGATCGTGCTCGACACGACGATCGTGAACATCGCGCTGCCGCCGATCCAGCGTGACCTCAACTTCGCGGCGGGCGACCTGACCTGGGTCGTCGACGCCTACCTGCTCACCTTCGGCAGCACGCTGCTGCTCGCGGGGCGGATGGGTGACTTGATCGGGCGCAAGCGTATGTTCCTGGCCGGGATCACGGTGTTCACCCTGGCCTCGGTGGCCTGCGGACTGGCCGACAGCGAGGGGCTTCTGATCGCCGGGCGATTCATCCAGGGCGTCGGCGGCGGCATGGCCTCCTCAGTCATCCTGGCGATCATCGTCACGGAGTTCCCGGGCAGTCACGACCGCGCCCGCGCGATGGGCGTGTATTCGTTCGTCGCGATCAGCGGCGGATCGCTCGGACTGCTGCTCGGCGGTGTCCTGACGCAAGACCTGAGCTGGCACTGGATCTTCTTCATCAATGTGCCGATCGGCGTCCTCACCCTGGTCTTGGGAGCCGCCCGAATCGACGAGGGCGAGATCCAAGGCCTCAAGGGCGGCATCGACTACGTCGGCGCGGTCCTGGTCACCCTCGGCACGATGATCGGCGTCTACTCGATCGTCGAGGCGACGAAGGACGGCTGGACTTCGACCACAACCCTCGGTTTCGGCGCTTTGTCGATCGCGATGCTTGCCGCGTTCCTGGTCTACGAGGGCCGAATCGACAACCCGCTGGTGCCGCTGCGGATACTGCGCCTGCGCACGCTCATGGGCTCGAGTGTCGCCCGCGGGCTGCTGATCACCGGGATGTTCAGCGTGTTCTTCCTCGGCACGCTGTATCTGCAGCACGTCAAGGGCTACAGCGCCACCCGCACGGGCCTGGCCTTCATCCCGATGATGGTCATCGTCGGCGGCATGTCGCTCACCGGCACCCCGCAGCTCGTCAACCGGTTCGGTGCGCTGCGCGTGCTGGTCGTCGGTCTGACCCTCGACGCGATCGGGTTGCTGCTGATGGCGCAGGTGAATTTCCATACGCCGTACTGGCCGAATCTGCTGATCGCCTTCATCCTGTTGGCCGTCGGGCAGGGAGCCTCGTTTCTCCCGCTGCTGTCGATCGCCATGGCCGACGTGCCGCGCAGCGACGCCGGATTGGCGTCGGGCATCGTCAACGTCTCGATGCAGCTGTTCGGCGCGCTCGGGCTCGCCGTTCTGACCACCCTGTCAACCAATCAAACGACGTCGCTGGAGCACGCGGGCCGCGCGACGGCCGACGCACTGGTCGGCGGCTACCGCCTCGCATATCTCGTCGGCGCAGGCTGCATCCTGCTGGCACTGCTCATCTCGCTGACGCTTTTGCGCTCAACCCCGACATCCAGGGCGCCGGGGGATCAGCTGGACAACGACGAGCCCGTTCGCGAGGTCGTGGCTGTCTGACCGCCCGGCGCCGCGAGCGACGGTCGGACGCCGTGCCGGTCGCGGAATCAACCATCGCTACTTGATCAGCAGGTCGACGTACCCATCGGCGATCGCTTCGGCACTCAGCCGCCCGCGCGGGCGGAACCACTGCGCGGTGTGATTGACCATCCCCAGCAGGGCCGACAGCGCAACGCGGCGATCGCTGAACGCCGCGTAGCCGTCGGTCTGCAGCCGATGGAGGACACCGTCGACGAGCCCCTCGAACTGCTTGCGCGTGTCGCGGACCGCACGCCACTGGGATCCGTGCTCGATCAGGTGGCGCTCCTGCTGGAAGACGAGCATGTGATCGCGGTGGATGACGACGTGGGCGACCCATGCGCGGGTGACGCGGCGCAGCTGGACGTCGGGCGGCGCGTCCTCGACGAGCAACCGCGCGGGTCTCGTCGAGCAACGGATCCATCAGCTGGTCGCAGATCGCGATCAGCAGCTGCTGCTTGGACGGGAAGTAGTGGTAGAGCCCGCCGGCGGCGATGCCCAGCGCGGTCGCGAGGTCGGCGACCGAGGTCTGGTCGTAGCCCTGGTGGGCGAAGACCGCCGCGGCGCGCAGCACGACATCGTCCTGCTTGCGGTGATAGCGCTCACGGAGCGCTGGGCGGGTCGGTGGAGCAGGCACGACGGCGATCGTAGCGAACTTTGAACTCTTGCTCGAACTTTGAACGCTTGTCCGGTATGCTCGCCCGATGGACTTTGAACTCTCAGACGACCACAAGCTGATCCAGCGCACCGTGCGCGATTTCGCACGCAACGAGGTCGCGCCCGTCGCCGAGGAGCTCGACCGGACCAAGAGCTTCCCCTACGAGATCGTCGAGAAGCTCGGCGGGCTGGGGATGATGGGCATCCCGTTTCCTGAGGAGCTGGGCGGTGGTGGCGGGGACACGCTCGCCTATGCGTTGGCCGTCGAGGAGCTCACGCGGGTCGACTCGTCGGTCGCGATCACCCTGTGTGCACACACGTCCCTGGGGACACAACCGGTGTACCTGTTCGGCTCCGACGAGCAGAAGGCCGAGTGGATGCCGAAGCTGTGCAGCGGCTCGGCACTCGGAGCGTTCGGGCTGACCGAGCCCGAGGCAGGCAGCGACGCCCGCAACGTCAAGACGCGGGCCGTGCGGGACGGCGACGAGTGGGTCATCAACGGCGCCAAGCAGTTCATCACCAACGCCGGCACCGACATCTCCGGCGTCGTGGCGATCACCGCGCGGACCGGCGACGACGAGATCTCGAACTTCCTGATCCCCAACGGCACGCCCGGCTACGAGCAGGGCGACCCGTATCGCAAGATGGGATGGAACGCCTCGGACACGCGGCCGCTGACCTTCACCGATGTGCGCGTCCCCGACAGCGCGATGCTCGGCCCCCAGGGCCAGGGCTTCAAGCAGTTCCTGCACATCCTCGACATCGGCCGCATCGGCGTCGCGGCGATGGGCGTCGGCCTGGCGCAGGGCGCGCTGGACGAAGCGCTGGCCTACGCCAAGGAGCGCAAGGCGTTCGGCAAGCCGATCTCGAAATTCCAGTCGATCGCGGCCAAGCTCGCCGACATGTCGACCGAGATCGAGGCCGGGCGGCTGCTCGTCTACAAGGCCGCGCGCCAGAAGGACCGCGGCGAGAGCTTCTCGCTCACCGCCGCCCAGGCCAAGCTGAAGACCGGCCGGCTGGCGGTGCGCTGCGCCGAGGAGGCCGTGCAGATCCACGGCGGCTACGGCTACATGGAGGAGTACCCCGTGTGCCGCTTCTACCGCGACGCCAAGATCCTCACGATCGGTGAGGGCACCGACGAGGTACAGCAGATGGTGATCGCGCGGGCGCTCGGCGCATGACGTTCCCGGAGTCGATCGCGATCCGCGAGGTCGGCCCGCGCGACGGGTTCCAGAACGAGCCCGAGGTCATCGCGACGGCCGACAAGGTGGCGCTGATCGACGCGCTGGCGCGGACGGGGCTGTCGCGGCTCGAGGTCACGAGCTTCGTGCGCGCCGACGTGATCCCGCAGCTCTCGGACGCGGCCGAGGTGCTGGCCGCGGTCGACCTGCCCGACACGGTCGCGGCGACCGTCCTGATCCCTAACGAGAAGGGGCTCGACAACGCGCTGGAGCTGCGCGAGCACTTCTCGGAGATCAACTGCTTCCTGTCGGCGTCCGAGAGCCACAACCGGGCCAACGTGAACCGTTCGATCGAGGAGTCGCTGAGCGGGATCGAGCGCGTGATCGGGCGAGCGCTGGCCGAGGGCCTGCGCTGCGAGGGCGTGATCTCGGTGTCGTTCGGCTGCCCGTACGAGGGACACATCGCACCGTCGACGGTGTTCGGGATCGCGGAACGGCTCGTGGCCGCCGGCGCTTCGGAGATCGGCTTCGGCGACACGACCGGGATGGCCAACCCGCTGCAGGTGCGCGAGTTCTTTGTGGCCGCGGCGCTCGCGCTGCCCGGGGTCGAGCTGACCGCCCACTTCCACAACACGCGCGGCCAGGGGCTCGCCAACGTGCTCGCCGCATTGGAGGCCGGGTGCGCGTCGTTCGAGTCGTCGTTCGGCGAGCTCGGCGGGTGCCCGGTTCCCGCGGGCGCGACGGGCAACATCGCGACCGAGGATCTCGTCTCGATGGTCCACGAGATGGGCATCGCCACGGGGATCGACCTGGAGACGTTGTTGGAGTGCTCGCGCTCGGTGCGCGACATCCTCGGCCGCCCGCTGGGCAGCCACACCCTCGTCGCCGGCCCGATCGATTGGCAGCCCCGTGGTTGACCCGGTCCTGATCGCCAACCGCGGCGAGATCGCGGTGCGCATCGCGCGGACGGTGCACGCGCTGGGACTGCGCTGCGTCGCCGTGTATACGGACGCCGATGCCGACGCGCCGCATGTCGACGCGGCCGATGTGGCGGTGCGGGTCGCGTCGTATCTCGATGGCGACGCGGTGCTGGCTGCGGCTGCGGTTGCGAGTGCCGGGTCGGTGCATCCCGGCTATGGGTTTCTCAGCGAGAACGCCACGTTCGCGCGGGCCGTCGTCGATGCGGGGCTCGTGTGGATCGGCCCGCCGCCGGACGCGATCGATCTGATGGGCGACAAGGCGGCGGCGAAGTCGCTGGCCGCCGAGGCCGGTGTGCCGGTGCTGCCGGGGCTGTCGGCCGACGCGATCTCCGCCGGGGAGATCGCCGCGTTCGCGGACGAGCACGGCTACCCGGTCGTGATCAAGGCCGTCGCCGGTGGCGGCGGCAAGGGCATGCGCGTGGTGCGCGACGGAGACGGCATCGAGGCGGCCGTCGAGTCGGCGGGCCGCGAGGCTCAGGCGGCATTCGGCGACGCGCGCTTCCTCGTCGAGCGCTACCTCGAGCGCCCGCGCCACATCGAGGTTCAGGTTCTCGCCGACACCCACGGCACGTGCATCCACCTCGGCGAGCGCGAGTGCTCGCTGCAGCGCCGCCACCAGAAGGTCGTCGAGGAGGCCCCCTCCCCCGTCGTCGATCCGGCGATGCGTGCGCGGCTCGGCGAAGCGGCGGTCGCCCTGGCCGTTGCCTGCGGGTATGTCGGGGCGGGCACGGTCGAGTTCATCGTCCCGGCCTCGGGCGAGGACTTCTTCTTCTTGGAGATGAACACGCGGCTGCAGGTCGAGCATCCGGTGACCGAGCTCGTCTACGGCGTCGACCTGGTCGAGCAGCAGCTGCGGGTCGCGTCGGGCGAGGCGTTGACGATCGCCCAGGACGACGTCGTCCCGAGTGGCCATGCGGTCGAGGCGCGGATCTACGCCGAGGACCCGGCGGCCGGCTTCCTCCCTGCGATCGGCACGGTGCACCGCTACCGCGAGCCCGCGGGCGCGCGCGTCGACTCGGGGATCCGCGAGGGCTCGGAGGTCGGCACCGCGTATGACCCGATGCTCGCCAAGGTGATCGCGAGCGGACCGGACCGCGCGACGGCGCTGCGGCGGCTGGACCGGGCACTGAGCGAGCTCGAGATCGTCGGCATCGCGACCAACGCCTCGTTCACCCGCGTCCTGCTCGCGCGCGACGACATCCGCGCCGGCGAGATGGACACGGGGCTGCTCGAGCGGCTGCTGGAGACCGAGGACCTCTCGCTCCCGGACGACCTCGCCCCGGTTGCCGCGATCGCCGCGTTCCTGGGCGACACCGCTTCGCAGACCCTGACGCCCGGGCCGTGGCGCCGGAGCTTCGACGACGTCGGGGCGGTGCGCGTGGACGGCGACTCGGTCGTGATCGGCGATGTGGGCAGGACGTTCACCGCCCGCGGGTTACCGGACGGCGCGCTGCGCATCGCGCTCGACGGGGTCTCGCGCCGCTACGCCGTCGCGACCACCCCCGACGCGGTCTTCGTCTTCCGCGACGGCCACCACCTCGAAGCGCGCTTCGAACGCAAGCTGCGCGCCGGAAGCGCGCCCGGGTGGGTGGGGATCGGAGTCCTCGAGGCCCCGATGCCGGGCACGGTCCTCGTCGTCAATGTGAAAAACGGCGACGCGGTCGCCGAGGGAGACGTTCTCGTGATCCTCGAGTCGATGAAGATGGAGCTCTCGATCGCGGCGCCCGCCGACGGCACGGTCTCGGGCCTCGAGCTCACGGCCGGCGACCCGGTCGTCCGCGGCCAGGCGCTGCTGGCGGTGAGCGAGTGAGCTCCCGCGACGAGCACCTCGCACTGATCGAGGACCTCGAGACGCGGCTGGCGCGCGTGCGCGCGGGCGGTGGGCCGAAGTCGTCGGAGCGCCACGTGTCGCGCGGCAAGCTCCTGGTCCGTGATCGCGTCGCCACGCTGTGTGATCCGGGCGCCCCGTTCCTCGAGCTCTCGACGCTGGCCGCCGAGGAGCTCTACGACGGCGACGCGCCGGGCGCGGGGATCGTCACCGGGGTCGGGATCGTCCACGGCCGGCCGTGCGTGATCGTCGCCAACGACGCGACGGTCAAGGGCGGCACCTACTACCCGATGACGGTGAAGAAGCACCTGCGCGCGCAGGAGATCGCGCTCGAGAATCGGCTTCCCTGTATCTACCTCGTCGACTCCGGCGGGGCGTTCCTGCCGCGCCAGGACGACGTCTTCCCCGACCGCGAGCACTTCGGGCGGATCTTCTTCAACCAGGCTCAGATGTCCAAGCGCGGGATCCCCCAGATCAGCGCGGTCATGGGCTCGTGCACCGCGGGCGGCGCGTACGTCCCGGCGATGAGCGACGAGACGGTGATCGTCCGAGAGCAGGGCACGATCTTCCTCGGCGGCCCGCCGCTGGTGAAGGCCGCCACGGGCGAGGTCGTGACGGCCGAGGAGCTTGGCGGTGGCGACGTTCATGCCCGCAAGTCGGGCGTCGTCGATCACCTGGCGGAGGACGACGAGCACGCGCTGGAGATCGTGCGGCGGATCGTCTTCACGCTGCCGGCGGCGGGCCCCGAGCCGTGGACCCGGCAGACGCCGGCGCCACCGCTCGAAGACGCCGACACGCTGCTCGACGTCGTCCCGACCGACCTGCGGACCCCCTACGACGCGCGCGAGATCATCCGCCGGATCGTCGACCGCTCGGAGCTGCACGAGTTCAAGGAGCTCTACGCAGAGACGGTGGTCTGCGGCTTTGCCCACATCGACGGCCACCCGGTCGGGATCATCGCCAACAACGGCATCCTGTTCAGCGAGTCGGCGCTCAAGGCCGCGCACTTCATCGAGCTGTGCGACCGTCGCGCCGTCCCGCTGCTGTTCCTGCAGAACATCTCCGGCTTCATGGTCGGCCGCGAGTACGAGGCCGGCGGCATCGCCAAGGACGGCGCCAAGCTCGTCACCGCGGTGTCCTGCGCGCGGGTGCCGAAGCTGACGGTGATCGTCGGCGGCTCGTTCGGGGCCGGCAACTACGGCATGGCCGGGCGCGCATACTCGCCCCGCTTCCTGTTCATGTGGCCCAACGCGCGGATCTCCGTGATGGGCGGTGAGCAGGCCGCGATGGTGATGACCGAGGTCGGCCAGCCCGAGGTCGGCGCGACGCTGCGCGACCAATACGAGCACCAGGGCCGCCCGATCTACTCGACCGCGCGCCTGTGGGACGACGGCGTCATCGATCCTCGTGCGACGCGGGACGTGTTGGGCGCCGCGCTGGCCGCGTGCGCCGGGGCTCCATTGGAGCCGGTGGGTTACGGCGTCTTCCGGATGTAGGGCGCCGGGGCGCGCGAGCGTCCCGAGCTATGCCGGCTCCCAGGTCATGTCCTGGGACGTTCACGGCCCGAGACGAGGGAAGGGGCGCACCTGGCGCCCCTTCCCGACACTCCTTCGCCGCGCTGTTCGCAGCGCCGCCGCTCTACGCCGAGGCGCCCACCTTCAGCCGTGGCAGGAGCCGCAGGGCGTTGCCGCTGCGGATCTTCTCGCGGTCCTCGTCCGACAACCCGATGTCGTTGGTCAAATCGCCGCTGAAGTTGTCGGCGCCGCCGAGGTTGTCGCCGTAGACGAAGCGGTCGATGCCGATGAACTCGACCAGCGCCTTGCGCATGATCGGCTCGTGCAGGTCCGGGTCGAAGACGAAGTTGTCGAGGTACTCGCTGACCTTCTTCTCGTTGACGCTGTCGGGCGCCTCGCCTGGTTGGTCTGCTCAAAACGACCCAGGTGGTACGGGAAGAATCCACCGGCATGCGTGACGTAGAAGCGCAGGTCCGGGAAGCGATCCCAGCGCGCCGCCGCAGATCAGGTTCAGATGCACAGCGTCTCGTAGCTGTTCATACCGACGATCGACGACGCGTCGAACGGGTCGTCGGCGCCGTGGCCGGTGGCCGACGCGTTGTAGCCGTGAATGAAGCCCGGGACCTACCCCAACCCTTGGCCGTCCGCGCGTCGTGCCTGTGATGATCTCCGCCCATGGAACTCGGCATCCTCTCGCTCAGCGACATCCAGACCGATCCGCGGACCGGCCGCCTGTTCGACGCCGCCCAGCGGACCGACGAGATCGTCGGCTACGCGGCTCTCGCCGACCGTCTCGGGCTCGACGTGTTCGCGCTCGGCGAGCATCACGGCCTCGAGTTCGCGGTCTCGTCGCCGGCTGTCACGCTCGCCGCGATCGCCGCACGAACGGAGACGATCCGGCTGACCAGCGCGGTGACCGTCCTCAGCGTGCTCGACCCGGTGCGCGTCTACGAGGACTTCGCCGGCCTCGACCTCGTCAGCCACGGTCGCGCCGAGATCATCGCCGGGCGCAGCGCGTTCACCGAGCCATTCGCGCTGTTCGGAGTGAGTCTCGACGACTACGACGAGCTGTTCGCCGAGAGCCTCGACCTGCTGCTCGCGCTGCGCAAGCACAGCCACGTCACGTGGTCCGGGCGCCACCGCGCTCCGCTCTACGAGGCGCCGATCGCCCCGCGCGCGCTCCAGCAGCCGCTGCCGGTCTGGGTCGGCGTCGGCGGCTCGCCGCAGAGCGCCGACCGCGCTGGGCGACTCGGGCTGCCGATGGTGCTGGGCTACATCGGCGGACCGGTCGACCACGCGCGCCGCGCCGCCCAGATCTACCGCGCCGCAGGCGAGCGCGCGGGCCACCCGGAGAAGCTCAAGGTCGGCGTCTCGACCCACTTCTTCGCCGGCGCCGACCCGGCCGCTGCGCGCGCGGTCTACCCCCACTACCACGAGTACCTGCGCCCCAAGACGCCAGGCGGCCGCGGCTTCATCGTCGACGAGCAGAGCTTCCTCGCCGGCACGCGGCGCGGTCAGGCGATCATGGTCGGCTCGACTGAGGAGCTGATCGAGAAGATCGTCGATCTGCACGACGCGCTGGAGCTCGACCGCTTCTTCGGCCAGGTCGACTGGGGCGCCCTGCCGCGCGAAGTCGTCGAGGAGTCGATCACCCGTTTCGCGACCGAGATCGCACCCGCGGTACGGGCCGCGTAAGCAATCTCCAGGACAGGCGGTGGATGTTTCGCGCTACGCTTCAGGCCATGATCGAGCCCTCGCGCGAACGCCACGGCGCCGGGCTGCAGGGCTCAAGGAGCTCTCCGACACGCTTTCGATCGTCGAACCCGTGGACGTCCGCGAACTCGGCGGTGAGCGCAAGCCGCGCGAGAGCTCGCTGCGACACATCACCCAGACCCTGACCGGCGCGAGCGTCGGCAGTTCCATCCCCGATTGACCACGAAGGAGCCCCACCCCATGCCCGACGCCCTCGACCTCACCGGCGACATCGCGTCCGCGATCGACGGCGCCGCCCTGCGCGGCTCCCAGCTCTCGCTGGCCTACGTACGCGACGACGGCAGCCCCGCCGTCTCGTTTCGCGGCTCGGCCCACGTCCACGGCCCGCAGGAGCTCGCGATCTGGGCCCGTAAGCAGGACTCGGGCCTCGCCGCGGCGATCGCCCAGCGCCCGCGGGTGTCGCTCGTCTTCTTCGAGGTGGGCGGCCCGGGCCCGATGTACCTGCAGATCGAGGGTCGCGCCCGCCTGGCGCCGGAGCTCAACGACGAGGTCTATGGCGCGATCATCGAAGGCGAGCAGAAGCAGGACCCCGATCGCAACGGCGTTGCGGTGATCATCGACGTCGACACCGTCGTCGGATCGGGCGCCGAGGGGTACTTCCAGCAGGCCCGCAGCTGAGGGCAGCGCCCCCGATGCCCGCCGCCGCCACCGAGTCGCACCCCAGTCTCCGCGACACGATCGATGGCGACCCGTACGGCTTCTATGACGCCGTACGGGCCGCGGGCGACGTCGTGTGGGACGACGGTCTGAGCGCATGGCTCGTCACGTCGTCGGCGGCGATCCGCGAGCTGATGCGCCAGGACAAGGTGGCCGTGCGCCACTCGGCGCTGACCATGACCGAGTCCACCCCGGCCCTGGCCCGGGTCCTCGGGGGGCCGCGCAGCCGCCTGTTGCTGAGCGGCGAGATCCACGCCCAGCATCACAAGTGGTTCATCCAGCGCTTCTCCTACGCCCTGGCCGACCAGTGGCGCGAGACGCTGATTCGACCGATCATCGATCGCCTGCTCGACGATGTGACGCCGCACGGGCGCGCCGATCTGCTGATCGACTTCGCCGACCGCTTCTCGATCCGCGTGATCTCGGCGATCCTCGGCTTCCCGTGGCAGGACGACGCGTTCGTCGATCGTTGCAAGGGGCTGCTCGACCGCAAGCAGGCGTTCATCAATCTCGCGCTGATCGGTGCCAGCGAGCAGGACACGCGGCTCGCGCTGGAGGCGACCGACGAGCTGGAGGCGCTGGTCATGCCGTTCGTCGAGGCCGCCCGTGAGCGCGAGCCCCACCACGACGACATCCTTGCGTGTCTGTGGGCCGAGGGGCCGACGATCCGCCCCGACTGGAACGTCGAGGACGTGCTGGCGTGGATCACGACGACGTACTTCGCCGGCACCGACACGACGACCCACGCGCTGCAGAACGCGCTGTACCTGCTGATGACGGTCGATGGCCTCCAGGACGATCTGCGCACCGGCGGCCCGGAGGCGATCTCGCGCTACACCGACGAGATCGTCCGGCTCTACCCGTCGGTCCACTTCACCCATCGCCTGGCGAACGTCGACTTCGAGCTGTGCGGGGTCGCGATCAAGGCCGAGGACGGGCTGTTCGTGCTCAACGCCGGCGGCAACCGCGATCCCGAGCGCTACCCGTGCCCGGCTCAGATCGACCTGGAGCGCCCCCAGCCCAAGGGCCACCTCGGGTTCAGCGTCGGCCCGCGGATGTGCGCCGGCTCGGCGCTCGCGCGCGCCGAGATCGAGGAGTCGGTCGCCGCGGTGCTGACGCGCATGCCCAACCTGCGTCTCGACCCGGACGCCGAGCAGCCGCAGCTGAAGGGGTTCGTGCTGCGCTCCTACGCGCCGCTGCACGTCGTCTTCGATCCGACGTCGGGAGACGACCATGGGTGAGTTGTCCTCGGTGTTTGCCCGCTGGGAGACGATCGAGCCGCATCCGACGCCGAACCCGGACCTCACGATCCGCATGATCCACACGGCCGACGTGATCATGGTGCGGTGCGTCGCGCTCGCGGGCTACAGAGGTCCGCTGCACCGGCACGATCACCTCGACCAGCTCAGCACGGTCACGGAGGGCGTGCTGCTGGTGACGGTCGGCGACGAGCAGCACCTGTTGCACACGGGGGAGATCGTGATCGCCCCGGCCGGTGTCGCGCACGAGACGTTCACCGAGACCGGCGCGACCTTCTTCGAGACGTTCGGCCCGCTCGACGGCCGCCTGCCGTTCGACGACATCGTCCTGCTCTGACCCGAGGAGCGTCGATGCGCGCGGCGACCGAGAACCTCAACCTGCGCGAGGCCCCGCTGATCGGCAATGCGCCGGGTTAGGGGTCGAGGCCGAGCGTCTCGCGGCGGGCCTCGCGCGTCACGTCGACCAGCGGCACATCGATCCCGAGCTCGCGTGCCAGATCCTGCGCGGCGCCCAGGTCCTTCTCGGTGACGTAGTCGATGTAGGTCATCGTCTCGGTCAGCTCGTCCGCCGCCGGGCCCGCGGAGCCTCGCATCCGGTACATCTGAAACAACGTCGCGCCGGCCGGATCGGCGATGTCGATCGCTGCGATGACGCGGTGCATGTCGACGCCCGCGCCCTCGGCGAGCAGTGCCGCTTCGGCGACGACGCGCCACGAGCCGTAGGTGATGACGTTGCGCGCGATCTTGGCGACCATCCCCGCGCCGAGCGGCCCGCAGTGCTCGATGTGGTGCGCCCAGTCGGTCAGGACCTCCATCGCGCGGGCAACCGTCGCGTCGTCGCCGCCCAGCAACCCGACCATGCCGCCCTCGGCCGCGCGCTGGCCCGGGTTCGTCACGCCGCAGTCGAGCAGCGTGGCTCCGCCGGCCTTCGTCAGCTCGGCGAGCGCGCGCACGTCGCTCAGCGAGACGGTGCTCAGCAGCACGAGGATCAGACCGTCGTGCACCCCGGCCAGCAGGCCGTCGGGCCCCGCGATCACCTCGCGCGCCTGGTCGGCGTCGAGCACCGCGATCATCACGACGTCTGACGCCCGCGCCACCTCAGCCGGCGAACCGAGCACGGCCGGCACACCGGCGAGCGATTCGACCGCCTCCGGCCGGACGTCGTAGACCGCGGGGACACGACCCGAGCGCACGAGGCTCGCCGCCACCCCGCCGCCGATCGTTCCCAGCCCGATGACTCCGGCACGCATGTCCGCAAGCCTACCGAGCGTGCGCAATTTCCACCGACCGATTGGTGGTAATCTCGCGCAGCCATGAGCGCCGACGACGAGCGGTTCAGCAAGGGCCTTGAAATGCTGGACGCGGTCTACGGACCGGGTTTCAGCGAGCGAATGCCGGTCGACGGCAACCCGCTGACCGTCGAGACGGTCAGCCACCTGTTCGGGGAGATCTGGAGCCGGCCCGGCCTGTCGATTCGCGACCGGCGGCTGCTCGTGATGGGCGCGACCGCGTCGTTGGGCCGCGCCGACCTGCTCGAGACCCAGATCCGCGGCGCGCTGACCAACGAGGAGCTGACGGTCGACGAGCTCCACGAGGCCACCCTGCAGCTCCTGTACTACGTCGGCGCCGGCAACACGACGGCCATGCACCAGGCGATCGTGAAGGCACAGACGTGAGCGAAGCACCGCCGTTCGGGCTCGACCCCGCACGCATCAACGACATCGATCTGCTGAGCCCGACGCTGAGGTTGCGGTGGCGCGAGCTGGCCGAGCAGTGGGCGACCGCGGACCCGTTCTACGTCTTCCTGATGGGCTTTCCGATGCTCGTGACCGGCCGCCACGACGACGTCCGCGACGTGCTGCTGGACCGCGATCGCTTCTCGGCCGCGTCGCCGATCAGCCCGCCGCCGGGCGACATCTTCATGGGCCTGCCGCAGCTCAACTCGATGGACGGCGAAGGCCACGACCGCCTGCGCAAGCTGCTGATGCCGTTCTTCGGCCGCGAGGGAACCGAACGCCTCGGCGGCGCGATCGACGGGATCGTCGCCGACCTGCTCGACGAGGTCGACGCCCGCGGCGGCACGTTCGACGCGATGGCCGACATCGCCGAGCCGCTCGTCGAGCGCACGCTGCTCCAGGCCCTGTTCGGCGTCGAGGGCGAGCAGCAGCGCCAGTTCGTCGCCTACGCCAACGTGATGCCGCTGGCCATGGCCGCGACGCCCGAGGGCGGCTACCCTGACGCGTTCGTCGCCGAGTTCGATGCGACGACATCGATGATCGAGGGGCTGTTCGAGGACCGCCGCCGCGACCCACGCGATGACTTCATCAGCGGCCTCGTCCAGGCCAAGGATGGCGGCTTCGAGGTCAGCCACGAGGAGATGGTCGGTAACACGCTCGCCGTCTACGCGGGCGCCCAGCTCGCGACCGCGACGTCGGTCGGTGTGCTGCTGATGAATCTCGCCGCGCATCCCGAGCAGTACGCCCGACTGCGCGAGGACCCCGAGCTCGTCTCCGGCGCGGTCGAGGAGTCGCTGCGCCACCACCCGGCCGGCCTGTTCGGCTTCCCGCGCTACGCGCTGACCGATACCGAGGTCGGCGGCGTCCCGGTCTTCGCCGGCATGCCGATCCAGGTCGGCCTCGCCTCGGCCAACCAAGACCCCGGCCGCTACCCCGATCCCGGCCGCTTCGACATCCAGCGCGCGCCCACGGGCGTGCTCTCGTTCTCGACCGGCGCGCACCAGTGCGTCGGCGCGCGGGTGGCGCGGATGATCCTGACCGGCGCGGCGCGCGGCGTCGCCGCGCGCTACCCGCAGCTGCGCCTGGCCGACCCGAACTTCACGCCCACGTACGGCGGCGTGCTCGGCGAGCTCAAGCCCGACACGATTCCGCTCGTCACGAGCGGCTGAGCAGCGCCGGGGCATGGGCCTCGAGCGCCCGCGCGACACCCTCGCGCCAGCCGACCCGGCAGTCGCCGACGAGCTGTCGGCGCAGGGTGTTGTCGGTGACGGCGGGTGAGCGAAACGGCACGTCTGAGACTTCGACCTTCGCCTCGACGCCGGTCAACTCGGTGATGTAGGCCAGCAGCTCGCGCTCGCAGACCTGCTCGTCGCCGGCCCAATTGACGATCGTCGCGGGGACGGCGGCGGCGTCCCACAGCAGCGGCACCTGGCGAGCGATGTCGTCGGTGTGGATCGGGTTCATGCGCGCGCCATCGTGCGACGAGATCCGGATCGGCTCGCCCGCCTGCATCATCGCCAGGAAGCGCACGGCAATCCCGCCCCAGCCCTGCGGTGAGTGGACGACGCCAAGGCGCGCGATCGTCGTCGGCAGGTTCAGGGTGCGGCAGTACGCCCGTACGACGCCCTCGGTCGCCTGCTTCGACGGCGCGTAGGGCGCCAGCCACGGCGACGTGCCGCCGAGCGGGTCGGACTCCGCGAACTCGTGCTCGGGCGACTGCGGCCCGTAGACGAACGCCGCCGAGACGAGCAGAAACGCCTCAGCCGCGCGGCAGTGGGTCATCAGCATCCCGGCGCCCTCGCAGTTGACGGCCATGACGCGATCCCAGCTGCCGCCATCGAGCCCGGTGTAGGCGACGGCGTGGACGACGTGGGTGAAGTCGTCGGGCAGGCCGGCGAGCTCGCCGACGCCGAGATCCCAGGCGAACGTGCGAACGCCAGCGGCCTCGAGGCGCCCACGCGCGGCGGGGTCGCTGAACCGCGCCACGCACCAGACCTCGTGGTCGGGTGCGAGCGCCTCGACGATCGGCCCGGCGACGAGCCCGGTCCCACCGGTGACGAGGACCTTCACGGCGCCAGGCGCAGGTCCCATAGCCGCTGAACGTTGGCGGCGAGCATTCCCGCGTCACCGTTGACGTCGGCGACCGCACGCCCGGTCGGGCCGCGGAAGGGGTAGTCCGAGCCGAGCAGGATCCGCTCCGGGGCGACCGTCTCGAGCGCGCACTGGAGCGCCGGCGGGTGAAACGAGCAGCTGTCGAGCCAGATCCGGGTCTGCAGGTACTCGAGGATGTCGTGCTCGGCTTCGCCCTTGCCGTTCTGGTCGACGAGGCGCTGGGCGAGGTACGGGAGCGTGCCGCCGAGGTGGGGCACGATGACGATCAGCTCCGGCACCCGATCGAGCATCCCGCTGAGCATGAAGCGCGCCGCGCCGGCGGTCGAGGAGAACATCGCGCCGAGCGAGTCGGCGAGGCGGAAGCCACGCAGCGCCAGCGGCGGCGGCTCGACCGCCGGGTGCAGCATCACGGGCAGCTTGCGCGCTGCGATGTCGGCGTAGACCGGCTCGAAGCGCGCCTCGTCGAGCGTCCACTCCATCGCCACGGTGTGGAGCATCACGCCGCCGACTTCGGGGCGATCGCCGACACGCTGCAGCTCGGCCAGGGCCGCGTCGACGTCGGGCAGCGGCAGGGTGAGCAGCGCGCGCGAGAACGTCGCCGGACGCTGGGCGACCGCGTCGATCAACTCGTCGTTGGAGGCGACGGTCAGCGCGACCGCGTCAGCCGCCGCCGCGATGTCACCGACCGCGGGCAGCAGCGACAGGATCGCACTGCCCTCGCCCGCTTCGCTCAGATCCCGGGCCTGGATGTCGAGATCGAACAGCCCCGGCAGCGAGCCGCCGATCTGGCTGATCATCCCGGCCATGCGGTTGCTCTCGGCCACCCGCTCCACGGTTGCGGCCATCGTGGTGGGGACCCAATGGTGGTGGGTATCGACGAACACGGTCACTCCTCTGCTTGCAGGTGCTCCTCGAAGAAGCGCAGGATTCGGCCCCAGGCGTCTTCGGCCGAGGGCTCGTGGTAGCCGACGCCGACGGCCCGAAACGCAACCGTCCCGAGCGGGCCGAACGGGTTGCGGCTGAAGAACGAATGCCCGGCGTCGGGGTACTCCTTGACGTCGTGAGGGACGCCGGCCTTGTCGAGCGCGGTCTCGAGCTTGGCGGCCGCGCCGCGCAGCCCGCGGTCCTTCGCGCCGTAGCTGGCGACGATCGGGCACGCGCCGCTGACCATCGCGTCGAGCTCCTTGGGCAGCTGGCCGTAGGCCGGTGCTGAGGCGTCGAAGCCGCGGCTGGCGGCGTACAGCGCGAAGCCCCCGCCGAGGCAGAAACCGATGACGCCGACCCGGCCGGTGCAATCGGGGCGATCGGCGAGCCATTGGCGGGCTGCGTCGATGTCGTCGAACGCCGCCCCCTCACCCGACAGCGCGGCCTTGAACGTCGCGCGCAGACAGCGCCGCGCGCCGCCGTCGCTGTAGAGATTCGGGGCCAGCGCGACGTAGCCGGCGGCGGCGATACGGCCGGTGATGTCGCGGATGTCGTCGTTGAGCCCGAACACCTCGTGCAGGACGACGACGCCGGGCCAGGGACCGTCGCCGGTCGGCGGGACGGCGAGGTGCGCCTTCATCTCCTCGGTCGCGTGAGGGCGGGGGATTGTGGTGGCAGGCATCGTGGGCCTCAGCGGCTTTCGGTCTCGGAGTGTCGCGACGCAAAGCGCCAGCGCCCGTCCGGGCAGCGAACCAGCACGTCGCGGTAGCGGCCGAAGCTCGACATCCGCGGCCCACCGGGTTGCTCGTCCAGACGTGCGTTGTAGCACTCCACCGTGGCGCGATCACCCTCGATGGAGATCAGCGGAGCGACGAGGAAATGCTTATGGTACTTGGCCGGGGCGTGCGTGTGGCGGCGGAAGAAGCCGGCGATCTCCTCGCGCCCGTTGAACTCCATCGGCTCGCGTGGGTCCTCGCTCCCGCGCGCATTGGCGACCTCGAAGCTGTAGTGCAGATGGGCGTCCTGGGTCCAGCAGTCGAGGAACTCGTCCTCGCGGTCATAGTCGATCGCCTGACCGTAGGTGTAGAGCGTGCGCAGGATCGCGCGCTCGTCCTCGAGCAGCGCGAGTCGCTCCTCGAGACTCATGGTCGCGAGCCTACCGCAGCGGCGAGAGTTTCGACCGGCTGTTTGGTGGGCGTGCCGGTAGCCTGTGGCGATGGCGATCATGGGCCGAGCTCGTCACCCCGGTTCTGGACATCACCTCATCGTCGGCGACCGGTCCAGTCCTGCTCGATCTCCCGACCGACATGCTGACCTCATCCGGTTGACGTGACGGCCACCGTTCCGGTCGTCGACCCGACGCGCCTCGACGCGGCGTTCCTGCGTGTGGCGGGAATCATCCTGCTCGGCATCCTGGCGTCGTTGCTCGACACGACGATGGTCAGCGTCGCGCTCGACACGCTCGCGCACGATCTGCACGCGTCGGTGACCACGATCCAGTGGGTCACGACCGCGTACCTGCTCGCGCTCGCGGTCGTGATGCCGCTCAGCGGCTGGGCGATGGATCGTTTCGGCCCAAGGCGGGTGTGGCTGGTGGCGCTGACCGGCTTTCTCGGCGGATCGCTGCTCTGCGGCCTCGCGTGGTCGGCCGGGTCGCTGATCGCGTTTCGCGTCGTCCAGGGCGTGGGCGGCGGACTGCTGACCCCGGTCGCCCAGACGATCATCACGCGCGCGGCGGGGCCGCAGCGGCTGGGGCGGGGGATGGCGCTGCTGGGGGTTCCCGCACAGCTCGGGCCGGTGCTCGGGCCGATCATCGGCGGCCTGATCGTCACGAGCATGTCGTGGCGCTGGATCTTTTACGTCAACCTGCCGATCTGCCTGCTCGCCCTGACGCTCGCGTATCGCGGGTTGCGGACCGAGGCCGGGAGCGCGTCGCGCCGCCTCGACGTGCGGGGCTTGGTGCTGCTCTCCCCCGGGCTGGCACTGTTCGTCTACGGATTTGCGGAGGTCGGTGCCCACGGCGGGTTCGCGGCGGCCGGCGTGCTCGTGCCGCTGATCGGCGGGGCGATGCTGCTCGCGGCGTTCGTCCGCCACGCGCTGCGGACCGAGGGCGAACCGCTGATCGACGTGCGCCTGTTCAAGGCGCGGGCGTTCTCGGGCGCAGTCGGCGTGATGTTCGTCGGCGGGCTGTCGCTGTTCGGGGCGCTGCTGCTCCTGCCGCTCTACGAGCAGATCGCGCGCGGCCGGACGCCGTTGCAGGCGGGGCTGCTGCTGCTGCCGCAGGGCATCGGGACGCTGCTGTGCCTGTTCGTCGTCGGGCGGATGGCTGACCGCTTTGCTCCGAGGCCGATCGTCTTCGCCGGCCTGGCGTTGAGCGCGATCGGGACGCTGCCCTACGTGTTCGTCGAGCCGGGAACGAGCGAGTGGATCCTCGGCCTCGGGCAATTCTTCCGCGGCTTCGGGCTGGCGGCCTCGATCGTCCCGATCTTCACCGCGGCGTTCCGTGATCTGCGCTCGGATCAGATCCCGCGGGCCTCGACGACGGTACGGATCTCACAGCAGGTCGGCGGGTCGCTGGGGACCGCGGTGCTGGCGGTCGTGCTGTCACGCGGGCTCGTCGGCTCTCACGATCCCGTCGAAATCGCGCATGCGTTCGGGACGGCATTCCTGTGGGCGCTGCTGCTGACTGCGCTGGCGATCGTGCCCGCGATGCGACTTGCCATCGCGCCGGTGAACCGCAAAGGGGTCTGACCCCCTATCACCCCCGCGCTCAACAAATCTCAGTGGGTACCACTCAAGGGGTCTGACCCCTCAGCTGTCGACCACTCAGCTGTCGGCGGCGCGCCCCAGGCTCGCGTAGAACCGCTCCCGGACCGACTCGGAGACCAGCTCCACCCGCATGCCGCTGGCCGGCGCGCGGTGGTAGGTGAAGATCGGATTGCCCAGCGCCTCGCCGTCGACATCGATCGGGAGGCCGCGGGCCTCGAGCTCGTGCTTCTCGGTCTGCACGTCGGCCGACCAGCAGCCGATGTGGTCCATCCGCGGCGCACCGGTCGTATCCCAGGGTCCACCGGGCGCACCCTCGATCAGCTCGATGTGCGGCGGGCCCTGGACCGAGAAGACGAAGCGGACCGGCTCGGCGACGTAGGCGATCTCGACGATCGTTCCCCACGTCAGCCCGAGCCCCGTGCTGAGCTCCTCCATCGCGGGCTCCAGCGCAGGCACGATGATTCCCACTTGGTAGAACGGGGGCGCGGAATCGGGCATGAGCACGGTCCTCTCAGACAGGGTCGAAGGCAATGTGGACGGCGGTCGGCGCGCGCTGGTTCGGCGCCTGGATGTGGGTTCGATCGCGGTCGTGGGGGTGGGCCCGCAGCCCGGCCAGCCGTGTCAACAGGCGCTCGAACGCGACCCGGCCCTCGAGCCGCGCGAGCGGCGCCCCGATGCAGCGATGCGAGCCGAAGCCGAACGCGAGCTGCGTACGGACGAGATCGCCACGGTCGAGGTCGAAGCGCCCGGGATCCTCGAAGCGCGCCGGATCACGGTTCGCCGAGCCCCACGCGATCAGGACGACGGTCCCGGCTGCAACGTCCACCCCGGCGAGCTCGCAGTCGCGCGTGGCAACACGCTGCAACCACTGCACGGGCGATTCCAACCGCATCGACTCCTCGAGCAGCGCCCCGATCAGCACGCGATCGGCCTGGACCCGCGCCAGGGCCTGCGGGTTGTCGATGAGCAGCCGCATCGTGCTGGTCAGCATGTGCCCCGTCGTCACGTTCCCGGCCGCGAACAGGTTCGTGACCTCGGTCAGCAGATAGGGCATATCCAGCGCCCGGTCGCGCGCGACCTGCTGGACGACGAGCTCGGAGAGATAGTCCTCACCCGGTTGCTGGTGGCGGGCCTCGATCGCCGACTCGAAGTACGCGGCCAGCTCGTTGCGCCGCTGCGACTCCGCCGCGCGCTCGGAGTCCGACGCGAGTCGGCTGCCGACCGGCCCGGGCCCGCGCGACCACTCGACCAGGCGCTCCTCGTCCTCACGCGCGAAGCCGAACGCCTCCATGACCACCCGCCGCGGCAGCAGCTCGGCGAACTCGGTGCGGAACTCGACCTCCCCGCGCGCGACGAACGTGTCGATCAGCTCGTCGGTCAGACGCGTCACCACCGGCTCGAACCACGCCAGCCGTTCGCGCGCCACAAGCGAACGGCACAGCCGGCGCTGGGCGGCGTGCTGCGGATCGTCGGAGAACGGCAGCGGCCACGGCCCGCCGTCGTCGCCGCCGACCCGCTCGCCCCCGAGGATCTGCGCGTTGCGCGGGCCGATCAGGTTCGAGAACATCTCGGTGTCGCGGGCGATCTGCTCGATCTCCGCCCAGCGCGTCACCATCAGATCGCCGTTGGCCAGCGCGTGAACCGGGGCGGTCTCGCGCAACTGAGCGTAGAACCCGTACGGGCACTCGATCAGCTCGGGCGAGGGATAGTCAGGCAGACTCATGACGTTTCCGGTTGAGCCGGAGAGTTGTCAGTATTATCCGGACGGTGTCCGAGCAGATCTCCCGTACGAACCGCGCGCTGCTGGTCCTCGAGCACGTCGCCGCCGGTGGCCCCCCACAGACGCACGGGGAGCTGATGCGCGACCTGCAGATCCCGCGCAGCACCCTGTCGGACCTGCTCGGAGACCTGCGCGACCTTGGCTACCTGCAGATCGTCGACCGTCGCTACGTCGCCGGCCCGCGGCTGATCGCGCTGATCCACCGCGGCCTCGACCACCGGACCTCGGTGCTCGTCGGCCTGCGCCCCGCGCTGGCCCAGGTCGCCGCGGCGACGGGCGAGACGGCCGTCTACACGATCCGGGTCGGAGACGGCATCATCGCGCTCGAGGAGGCGCCGGGCGCCAACCCGATCCGCTACGTCGCCCAGCTCTGGGAGCCGTTCGGTCTTGAGACCACCGCGCCCGGCATCGTCTTCCAGGCCTTCGGTCCCGACGCTCCGGCCCACCTGCAGGAGGTCCGCGACCGGGGCTACGCCGTCTACGCGCCGGACGAGAACCGCACCGTGGCGATCGCCGGCCCGGTCCGCGACCCGCGCGGTGAGGTCGTCGGATCGATGGTCGTCGTCGGCCCGCACGATCGCCTCGGCGGCGCCGAGCACGACGCGTGGGTGGCGCTGCGCGACGGCATCCGCAGCCTCGAAGCAGCCGGCCAGTAGCGCCATCGAGTGGGCCACTAGCGGTTCAGGATGGGCCACTAGCGCTCCAGCGCCCCGCTGCGCGCGAGCATCTCGATGACCTGCGCCGCCGCGTCCTGCGCGCTGATCGCCGTCGTGTCGATGTGCAGCTCGGGCGCCTCCGGCGCCTCGTACGGCGCGTCGATCCCGGTGAAGTTGAGCAGCTCGCCACGGCGCGCCTTGGCGTACAGCCCCTTGCGGTCACGCTGCTCGGCCAGCGCCAGCGGTGTGTCGACGTACACCTCGTGGAACTCGCCCGGCTCGAGCAGATCGCGGATCGCCCGGCGCTCGGCGCGATAGGGCGAGATGAACGACGCGAGCACGATCAGCCCGGCGTCGGCCATCAGCCGGGCGACCTCACCGACGCGGCGCATGTTCTCGACGCGGTCGGCCGCGGTGAAGCCGAGGTCGCGACACAGCCCGTGGCGAACGTTGTCGCCGTCGAGCAGGTACGTATGGATGTCGAGCGCCAGCAGCCGCTGCTCGACCAGGTTGGCGATCGTCGACTTGCCGGCGCCCGAGAGCCCGGTCATCCAGACGACGGCCGGCTTCTGGCTCTTGAGTGACGCGCGCGCGCCCTTGTCGACCTCGACCGACTGCCAGTGCACGTTGGCCGAGCGGCGCAGGGCGAAGCGCAGCAGCCCCGCGGCGACCGTGTCGAAGGTGATCCGGTCGATGAGGATGAACCCGCCGGTGTCGCGGTTGGCGGTGTACGGATCGAACGCGATCCGCCGATCGAGCGCCAGCTGGACCTCGCCGATCTCGTTGAGCTCGAGCTTCGTCGCCGCCATGTGCCCGAGCGTCTCGACGTCGATCTTGTGCTTGAGCGGCCCGACCGTCGCCGTCGCCAGCCCGGAGCCGACGCGCATCAGGTAGCCGCGCCCGGGGAGCAGGGGCTCGTCGCTCATCCAGACGACCGTCGCGTCGAACTGATCGGCGACCTCGGGCCGGTCCTGAGGGTGGGCGATCGTGTCACCGCGGCTGACGTCGATCTCGTCGGTCAGCGTCACGACGACCGCTTGGCCGGCGACCGCGCGCTCGAGATCGCCGTCGCGCGTGACGATCCGGTCGACCCGGCTCTCACGCCCGGACGGCAGCACGATGATCGCGTCGCCGGGCGACAGCGTGCCGCCGGCGAGCGTGCCGGCAAAGCCGCGGAACGTCGCGTCGGGGCGCACCACCCATTGCACGGGCATCCGCATCGGCTCGGACTGCATGCGCTCCTCGTCGATCTCGACCGTCTCGAGGTACTCCATCAGCGTCGGGCCTTCGTACCACTCCATCGTCGCGTCGCGCGCGACGACGTTGGCGCCGGTCAGCGCGACAAGCGGGATGCACGACACGTCGTCGAGACCGAGCAACCGCGCCTGCGCGGCGATGTCGGCTTCGATCGCGACGAACTGCGCCCGGTCGAAGTCGACGAGGTCCATCTTGTTGACCGCGACGATGACGTGGCGGATCCCGAGCAGCGAGACGAGCGTCATGTGGCGCCGGCTCTGGGTCAGCACGCCCTTGCGCGCATCGACCAGGACGACGGCGCAGTCGGCCGTCGAGGCGCCGGTGACCATGTTGCGCGTGTACTGCTCGTGACCCGGCGTGTCGGCGACGATGAACGTGCGCCGGTCGGTCGAGAAGTAGCGGTAGGCGACGTCGATCGTGATCCCCTGCTCGCGCTCTGCGACGAGGCCGTCGAGCAGCAGCGCCAGGTCGAGCTCCTCGCCCTGCGTGCCGTCGCGCTTGGAGTCGGCCTCCAACGCCGCGAGCTGGTCGTCGAAGATCATCTGCGACTCGTAGAGCAGGCGCCCGATCAGCGTCGACTTGCCGTCGTCGACGGAGCCGCAGGTGATGAAGCGCAGCAGCGTCTTGGCGTTGTGGCGCTCGAGGTATGCCTCGACCTCCTGGGTCGCGGTGAGGTCGGACATCAGAAATAGCCCTCCTGCTTCTTGCGTTCCATCGAACCGGTCGAGTCGTGGTCGATCACGCGTCCCTCGCGCTCCGACGTCCGCGCGAGGAGCATCTCCTGGACGATCTTCGGCAGCGTGTCGGCATCGCTCTCGATCGCCCCGGTCAGCGGGTAGCAGCCCAGCGTGCGGAAGCGGACCAGCCGCTGCCGGGGCACCTCGCCCTCGTCGAGCGGCAGGCGGTCGTCGTCGACCATGATCAGCGTGCCGTCGCGCTCGACCACGGGACGCTCGGCGGCGAAGTAGAGCGGCACGATCGGGATCTGCTCGCGGTAGATGTAGAGCCAGATGTCGAGCTCGGTCCAGTTCGAGAGCGGGAAGACGCGGATCGACTGGCCCGGCTGCTTGTGGGCGTTGTAGAGCGACCACAGCTCGGGCCGCTGGCTCTTGGGATCCCAGCGGTGCTGCGCGCTGCGAAACGAGAACACGCGCTCCTTGGCCCGCGAGCGCTCCTCGTCACGGCGCGCACCACCGAACGCGACGTCGAAGCCATGCTCGTCGAGCGCCTGCTTGAGCGCGACCGTCTTCATCACGTCGGTGTAGACCGCAGAGCCGTGGTCGAATGGGTTGATCCCCGCGGCCACGCCCTCCTGGTTGGTGTGGACGATCAGGTCGAGGTCGTTCTCACGCGCCATCTGCTCGCGCAGCGCGATCATCTCCTTGAACTTGAACGTCGTATCGACGTGCAGGAACGGGAACGGCGGGCGCGCCGGGTAGAACGCCTTGAGCGCGAGGCGCAGCATCACGGCCGAGTCCTTGCCGATCGAGTAGAGCATCACCGGCTTCTCACTCGTCGCGGCGACCTCGCGCATGATCTGGATCGACTCGGCTTCGAGGCGTTCGAGGTGGGTCAGTCGGACGGCCATCGGGGTCAGCGCACCTCCGTGCGGATTCTGACGTGGTCGGTGTAGAAGGCGAAGCGCTCGCGCAGCGCGTCGATGTCGGCGCCGAAGTCGCGGCGCAGGTCGTGGTCGATCGCGCCGTACTGGTGGCGACCGTGGGTGTCGAGGAAGTGCTGGAGGTCGCTGCGCAGCGCGCCGTCGGGCTCGATGCCGGCGGCCGCGTGGATCTGCTGCGCCATGCCGAGGTCGTCGGCCATGAACTCGTCGAAATGAACGTCGAAGCGCTGGTCGGCCGGGACCTGCTCGATGTCGCGCACGTAGGCGCGCAGCAGCCGCTCGACGCGATCGACCCAGTAGGCGTAGTACCAGTCGGGATCGACGACTCGCTCGCGCGTGCGGATCACGTACGCGAGCTGCGTGACGATCGACTGCAGCGAGGCGACCGGATCTCGGTGGGTGAAGATCAGCAGAGCGTCGGGGTAGACGCGGAGAATCGCCGGGAGCTGCTCGAAGTGCTGGGGCGTCTTGACGACCCAGCGCCGCGTCGAGTCGTGCTCGAAGTCCAGCAACTTGAGCATCGTCTTGCCGAAGGCGTAGTGCTCGGTCTGGTCGTGGGCGAGGTAGTGATCGCGCCATCGCGGCATCCGCGCCATCCACTCCCAGTAGTAGGTGGCGATGTTCGGCGTCTGGAGCTCGAGGTCCTCATGGATGTGATCGGGATCCATCGGGTGATAGGGCGCCATCATCGGGTTGACGCGCTGCAGGCGCTCCCAGCCGGCGGCGCTGCGGAGGTAGCGTGGATCGGCGGTGTGGTCGTTGGGCACCGGCTCGCCGGGCAGCGGCACCGGCTGCACGGACTCCCAGAAGCGCAGCGCGCTGAAGCGGTTGCCGGCCGCGAGCAGGTTGAGCAGGTGCGTGGTCCCCGAGCGCGGCAGGCCGGCGATGATCAGCGGGCGCTCGATGCGCCGTTCGTGGATCTCGGGGTGGCGGCGCAGGAGGTCGAGCGCCAGGAGGCGGTTGGTCAGGACGGCGACGGCGCGGTTGTAGAACGTCGCGCGCAGCAGCTCGGTGTAGTTGGGCTGCGAGTCGACCTCGTCGAGGATCAGCGCGAGGCGCTCGCGGAAATCGTCGGGGCCGAAGTCGTCGAGGCCCGCGCGCTGGGCGGCAGCGGCGGTGACCGCGTCGACGGTCAGCGTGACCGGGTTGGACTCGGCCTCGGCCATCAGCTCGCGCTGGTCGTCGGTGAGCACGGGCGAGCGGAGGTCGTGGAGCAGCAGCTTGGCGCTCATGCCCGGTTGGCCTCCTCGGCGATCAGGGCGAGCACGTTCTGGGCCAGCTCGGGCCGGCAGATCAGCAGGTCGGGCAGCCACGTCGACTCTCCGCCGTAGACCAGCGGCGAGCCGTCGAGGCGCGAGGTGTGCAGCCCGGCGGCACGGGCGACGGCGACCGGCGCGGCCGAGTCCCACGCGTACTGGCCGCCGGAGTGCGCGTAGACGTCGACGTCGCCGGACACGACGGCCATCGCCTTGACGCCCGCCGAGCCCATCGGCACGAGCTCGCCGCCCAGGCGCTCGGCGAGCATCCCGGCCTCGACGCCGGGGCGCGAGCGCGACACCGCCAGACGCAGGGCGCGCTCGGGGCTCGGCAGCACGGGCGGGGCGGGCGGGGCGTGATTCGTGGCGTAGACGACGTCCCGCGCTGGGAGTGCGACCGCGCCGGCCGTCAGCTCGCCGTCTTCGACGAGTGCCACGTGGACCGCCCAGTCGGTGCGACCGGCCTCGCCGAACTCACGCGTGCCGTCGAGCGGGTCGACGATCCACAGTCGCTTTGCCCCGAGGCGCGCGGAGTCGTCGGCCGCCTCCTCGGAGAGGACGAAGTCGTCAGGCCGCCGGGCCGTCAGCTGCTCGATCAGCCAGACGTGCGCGCGGCGGTCGCCGAGGTCGCGCAGGGCGTCGGGGTCGGTGGCGGCGTCGGCGGCGCGCAGCGCGAGCAGCAGCTCGCCGGCCCCTTCGGCCAGCTCGCGGGCGAGCGTGTGGTCATCGCTCACAACCCCACCGACATTCCGCCGTCGATCACGATCAGGTCACCCGTGTGGTAGGCCGAGGCATCGCTCATCAGGTACGCCGTGATGCCCTCGAGGTCAGCCGGCGTGCCCGCGCGCGGGATCGGATTGCGGTTGGCCATCTGCTCGGCGCGGGCGGAGAGGTGCGCGGCGTCGCGCCCGCCGAGTGCCGTGTCGAAGTACCCGGCGGCGACGACGTTGGCGCGGATTCCGCGGCCGCCGTACTCGACGGCGATCGAGCGGATCATCGCCAGCACCGCGCCCTTGGCCGCCGCGTAGTGCTGGCGCTGCGGGAGGCCACGGATCGCGGCGAGGCTGCCGCAGGCGATCAGCGAGCCGCCGGGGTCGCCGGCGTCGGCGCGCGCGACCATGTGGCGCGTCGCCTCGCGCAGGGTGAAGAACGAACCGTGCTGGGCCGCGGCGAGGATCTCCTCGTAGTCCTCTGTCTTCAGGAGATGAAACGCCTCCGGCACCGCGGCCGCGCCGGCGTTGGCGACGATGCAGTCGATCCGGCCCATCTCGGCGACGGCCGCGTCGATCCCCTCGACGACCTGCTGCTCGTCGCTGACGTCCACGGTCTGCGTGAAGACCCGCCCTCCGTAGTTACGCAGCTGCTGCGCCGCGGCCGCGTTGGCCTCGGCGCGGCGCCCCCAGATCACGACGTCGGCGCCGCACTTGGCCATGCCGGTCGCGAAGCCGAGGCCGAGGCCCTGGTTGGCGCCGGTGACGAGACCGACCTTGCCGTGCAGATCGAAGAGATCGCTCATGCCTGCCCGCTGTCCATCGCCGCACGGGCGATGTCGAGCTCACCCTCGAGCCACGCGAGCTCGTCGTAGGAGCGCCCGCCATTGCGCGCGACGAGCTGCTCGAGCGCGCCGATCTGAGCGCGCCGCGCCGCGCCGTGCGACGGGTCGGCGCTCAGCGCGATCTCACACAGGTGCAGCGCGTGGAGCGGTTCGCCGGCGGCTACGTGGGCGGCGGCACGCTGCGCCAACGGGTCCGGACCGCCGGCCAGCTCGACCAGCTCGCGCCACACCGCCGACTGCGGCAGCGGATAGAGCTCGGTCGTCAACTCGTGGCGAAACCATCCGGTGTACTCCTCCCACACACTGCGCACGTACCAGTGGACCGGACCACGCCCGGGCGCGGGCTCGAGCTCGGGCGGCAGCTCGATCTCGGCCATCAGCGTGGCGAGCGCGCGGCCCTCACTCATCCCGCGGACTGTCTCGTCGTGGATGTAGGCGACGGCGTCGCGGATCTTCTCGAGGTCGGCGCGGATCGTCGCGGCGCCGCGGATCGGCTCGCCGTGGCCGGTGATCAACAGCTCCGGCTCGAGGTCGAGAATGAGCTGGATGTCCGCGATCGTCTGGCGGGCGCTGCGCTGGCGATCGCCGCGCGGGGTCGAGAGGTGCGGCAGCGCGCGGTAGATCGCGCCCATCGTGTTGCCGGTGAAGACCGCGCGCTCGGCGGGCAGCCACACGACGAGCGAGTCGAGCGTCTCGCCGCCCGGTGTCGCGTAGAGCTCGAAGCGCCGCTCGCCGACCGTGAACGCGTACTCGTCGGCGAACAGCGTCGTGACCTCGGCCTCCCGCGTCTCCTTGAACCAGGTTTGAAGGTGTGCGCGCGACGGGTTCATGCCGCCGACGATCCGCCGCGACCGCGGCAGGAAGAAGTCCTTGAGCGCGTCGCGCTCGCCGCGGATCTGCGGGTATGTGCGCTGGGCGATCGTCTGCACGCCGTCGTCGGCGAACGCCTCCCAGCCGCCCATGTGGTCGGGATGACTCTGGGTCAGGACGATCGTCGTGACGTGAAGCGGCCGGCCGAGCAGCTGCTCGTAGCGCTCGCGGTGGCGGGCGCCCTGGTAGGGGGTCCCGGTGTTGATGACGACGTCGCCGGCCGCGTCGGTGACGACGTAGCTGTTCGAGGTCCCGCGCGACATGAGGATGTCGTCGGTGATGCGCTCAGCTGGCCGATCGGGCTCCCACGCGACGAGCCCGACGATCGGATGGTCAGCAGCGGTGGTCAATCTTTCAACCCTCTCTGTCCGGCTTACCCGGACGACTCTCCCCTCGAAGCGGAGACTGTACCATGCCGCTCACGCGCCCTTTGGCCTGGGCGGGGTCACCAGCGACGTTCGCTACGCCGGCGCGTCGTGGATGTCCGCGTGCTCGGTCAGCCACGTCCACGCGTCCTCGACGATGCCTTCGATCTCGTCGGGAACGCAGCGCAGGGCCGGGACGACGACGCGGCCCAGCATCTCGATGTCGCGGGCGTCGGGTGCGGCGGCGAACACCAGCAGCAGCTCGTGGGCCCCGAGCGCTGACGCATCGCCCCGCAGCTCCGCCACTCGCGCCGGCGGGTCGGAGGCGAGCCAGTCGAAGACAGCCACGTCGCCGAGCGTGCGCGCCGCGATCGTGCGCCGCGCCACCAGCGCCTCGCGCGCGGGCGCGATGTCTCCGTCGAGCGCCATCCACCCCGCGTCGAGCGCTTCGGCGATCGCGCGCTCCCCCACGACCACGCGCGGCAGCCAGGGCTGCGCCGGCAGCGGCGTCACCGCGACCGTGCCGCCGTCGGGCATCGGCCAGTCGCTCCACGAGCGCAGGAACGTCGCCGCCCGCGTGACCCAGGCGTCGTCGGGGGAGGCGGACGCCGGCGCGACCAACCCGAGCTCCATCCGCCCACCCGAGGCGTTGTCGACGACCGCGACGTCCTCGGCTACGCGGATCTCGTGCTGGCCTTCGGGCAGCGCGACGAGCACGCCGATCCGCAGGTCCTCGGTCGCCGAGGCGACAGCCGCCGCCGCCGCGGTGACGTAGCTGTCCTCACGGTTCGCCGCGCGACCCGCCGGGTCGCCGATCCACAGCCCGCCGAGGTTCCAGTGGTCGGCGAGTCGCGCGACCGGCAGCAGCTGCGCCGCCGTCGCGCCGGGCACGCACAGCGTCACCCGCAGCGCGTTCATGCCGCGGCCCTGACGGCCGGGACGACCTCGGCCGCGAGCTGCTCCATGCACTCGTCGACGATTGCGGGCTCGACCCCGTCGAAGCGGACGCGCAGGACGAGCTCGTCGATCCCCGAGGCGACGAGCGGCATCAGCGCCTCGAGCACCGCGTCGGCCTCGCCGATCGTCCCCCACGCCATGTTCGCGTCAAGGCGTTCCTCGAGGGTGCCCCCGCCCGCGCCATCGCCGAACTTCGCGTAGAAGCGCCACATCTCGCGCTGGCGCTTGGCGATCCACTCGCGCCGCGCCGCGCTCGGGTCGATCCACACGTCCTTGACCACCGCGACCTTCGGCGGCGGCGCACCCTCACGCCAATGCTCCAGCGCGATCCCGCGCCGCGTCGCGATCTCATCGGGCCCGGAGTAGGCGAGGAACAGCGACACGCCGTAGCGCCCGGCGCGGCGCATCGGCGCCGGGCCGAAGCCGCCCATCCACAACTCGGTCCCGGCGAATCGCGGCGCCTGCTCACCGTCGACGATCGCCGCGGTGTACTCCTCCATCAACCGCGCGCGATCGCGCAGCGAGATGCCCGTCCCGCGAAACTCGATCTCACGCCAGCCGCCGGCGATCGCCACCGCCAGCCGGCCGGGCGCAAACGAGTTGACCGCCGCCGCCGCATCGGCCAGCCGCTGGGGGCCGTGCAGCGCGTAGAGCAGGATTCCCGCCCCGACCTTCAGCGTCGTCGTACCGGCCAGCACGTACGACGCGGCGTTGAGCAGCGACGGGCAGTAGCCGTCGTAGGCGAACTGGTGGGACGCCATCCAGAACGAGTCAAAGCCCAGCGACTCGGCGAGCTGAGCCTGGCGGCGCGCCTCCTCGTAGAGGACGCGGTGCGAGCGCGGGCGCATGTAGGTCGACTGCATCGACCACGCGCAGACCCCGACGTTGAGCTCAGCCAACGTACTCGTCGCTCGCGGCGAGTACGCAGGTCACAATGTCCGTCATCGAATCTCCCACTTCCTGGATGCATCTGGACGAGCCGGTCACGAGCTTAGAGTTTGGAAGCCCGCGCGGCAAACGTATACATTTTTCCGTCGTGACGAGCGACAGCACGACCACCGACGAACCCGGGAGCAAGGCAGGCGGTTCGCGTGTGGCGCGTCGTCCGAAGCCCGAGCTCGGCGTCGCCCCCGCCTGGTGGCCGATCGCCCACAGCGAAGAGGTCGCCCAGCACCCCAAGGCGTTTCGCCTGGGGATCCGCGACCTCGCGGTCTACCGCGACCTCGAGGGGACGGTCCGCGCCGTTGACGACAGCTGCCCGCACCGCCGCCTGCCGCTGTCGATGGGCCGCATCACCGAGGACGGTTACCTCCAGTGCGCCTACCACGGCTGGTGCTTCGACGGGGCCAACGGGCGCTGCACCGCCATCCCCAACCTCAGCGAGGACGAGAAGGTCCCGGGCTCGATCCGCGTCGCTGCGTTCACGACGGCCGAGAACGTCGCCGACGTGCTCGGCTTCGGGCTGCGGACGAAGCTGCTGGCCCGCGCCGTCGGGCCGCCGACCGGCGAGGAGCCCGACGACGGGACGACGATGTTCGACGCACTGGTCGTCGACGGCCTCGTGTTGGTGTGGTCCGGCGAAGAGGACCCGGAGCCCGGCTCGCGACCCGAGCCGCACCCGGTCTCCGGCGAGGTCGCGTTCAGCGGCACGGTTGAGATCCGTGCGCCGCACGACCGCGTCGCCGAGGCGCTGCTCTACAACCCCGGCGTCGCGCTCGGGCTCGGCGGCCTGGTCGGCGCCGGCGACGAGCTGTCGAGCCCTGAGGTCAAGGTCCGCGGCGGAGCGATCAGCGTCCGCCGTGACCGCATCGCGCTGGCCACCCCGCGCATCGCGACGTTCGAGTCGGTTGTCCGCCGCGTCGTCACGTCGACGACGACGATGGTCGCCACCACCGGCCTGGCGCGCGTCGAGGTCGATGCCGACGGGCGCCACCCCGCCGCGCGGATCGTCGTCGCGCTGACCCCGCTGGGCCCGTACCGCACCGTCGTGCGCTGGCGCGGCGAGGTCGACGGTGGCCGCGCGCAGACCAAGCTGATCCGCGCGATGGGCACGGGACGCCGGCTCGCCGGTCGCGCCGCCGACCGAGCCGAGGAGATCGCCGACCGCGTGCCTTCGATCGTCGACGACGGCATCGAGGCGTTCCGTGAACTGCGCAGCACGCCCAACGAGCAACCGACCGACGGAGGTCCGCCATGAGCACCGTGCAGCCCGCCCCGACCAACGCTCCCGCGGCCCAGTTCCGGCCCGGCAGCTTCGCCCTGCGCGACGCGTGGTTCCCGATGATCCACACCGTCCAGATCGGCCGGCGGCCCGTGCGCCGCGCGCTGCATGGCAACCCGCTGGTCATGTGGCGTGACGGCGCGCGCTTCCGTGCGACCGAGGACCTGCCCGGCACGCCGGTCGCCCAGCGCCGCGCCAGCGAGCTCACCAACGGCGGCGACTACCCGACCGCCGAGCGCTACGGCTACCTGTGGGTCTGGTACGGCGACCCGGCCAACGCGTCGGTGGAGCTGCTGCCGTCGATCCCGCACACCCCGGAGGAGGGTATGCCGCGCCGCTTCCAGGGCTCGGTGCTCTTCGACTGCACCTACGAGCTGATCTGCGAGAACCTGCTCGATCTCACCCACGCCGACTTCCTGCACTCCAAGCTGACCGGCGACGCGCTGTCGGAGGACGACGTGATCGACGTCGAGTCGACCTCGGAGACCGTGACGATGATCCGCACCGCGCACGGCCGACCGGTGCCCGACATGCAGAAGTCACTGGTCAAGGGCGCGACGAAGCAGAACGTGCGCATGGTCACGCACACCCACGTGCGCAGCGGAGTCTGCATCCTGCACGGCGACTACAACCCGGGCATGTCGATCCGGATGATCCACCCGGCCAACCCGGAGACCCGCGGGCGCACCCGCACCCCGGTCACCTACAACCCGATGCACATCACGCGCATGGGCCGCACGATGTTCCCGCTGACCTCGCACATCGTCGGGCGCCAGGACAACTGGGCGGTGCGCAGGCAGAACGAGACCTACGTGCTGCCGCGGCCCAACTCCGACCTGAGCTCGCGCTTCGACAAGGCAGGCCTGCGCTACCGCAAGATCTACCAGGCGCTCGTGGCCCGACAGCAGGACGGCGATACGTCCTACCTCGACGACGGCGATCCGCAGCGCGACATCACCGATCTGCTCGGGATCAACCGCCGCGCGTAATCTCGTCGCGCCGGGCGAGGAGCTGGAGCTTCTGGGCTCCGGCTTCAGGTTCACGGAAGGGCCCGTCTGGGTTCCGGGTGGGCAGTACCTGCTGTTCTGCGACGTCCCGGCCAGCCGGCGGCTGCGCTGGGACGAGGGCCACGGCGTCCGCGAGGTCTGCGCCGCGACCTCGCTCGCCGACGGCATGGCGATCGACCACGACGGTCGCCTGATCGTGTGTGAGGGCGCCACCGGCCAGGTTGTGGCGATGGATGCCTCGGGCGATGGCAGCGGTCGCGAGGTGCTCGCCTCCCGCTACCGGGGGCGGCGCCTGAACAGTCCCAACGACGTGGTCGCGCGCACCGACGGCGCGCTGTACTTCACCGACTCGTGGTGGCCCAACCGCCTCGGCCCGGCGATGGAGCGCGAGCTCGACTTCCAAGGCGTCTTCCGGATTGGCGGCACCGGCGAGCCCGAGCTGCTGATCGACGACATGGACTTCCCCAACGGCCTGTGCTTCTCGCCCGACGAGCGCGTGCTCTATGTCAACGACTCGACGCCGGGAGCGATTCGCGCGTTCGACGTCGCGGCCGACGGCTCGCTGTCCGGCGACCGGGTGATCGCCACCGGCATCGTCGACGAAAGCGGCCACGTCGACGGCATGAAGTGCGACGAGCACGGCAACATCTGGGTCACCGGTCCCGGCGGGATCTGGGTGCTCGACCCCGCCGGGAGGCAGCTCGGGCTGATCGAGACGCCGGCGCGCAGCGGGAATCTGTGCTGGGGCGGCCCCGACTTCAACTGGCTCTTCATCTGCTGCTCGTCAGAGATCCACCGGCTGCGCACGCTGGTCGTGTCCTCGACCGGGCGCTCCCTGCGCACCGCCTCCTCGTAGGTACACAGCCCGGCGAGCGGCGATGCCCGCCGGCTAATCCCAGATCACGTTGAGCGCCGCGGGCCCGCGGGCGTGGACGCCGCGGATCTCCGGCGGGGCGGCGTCGGGGTCGAGGCGCAGGTTCGGGAGGCCGTCGAACATCGCCTCCAGCGCACAGCCGATCTCGCTGCGGGCGATGTTCATTCCCGGGCACACATGACGGCCCAGGCCCCAGACGAGCGGCGTCGCGCCCCTGCGGCGCACGTCGAACGTCTCGGCGTCGGGGAACGTCTCCTCGTCGCGGTTGGCCGAGTTGACGACCAGCGCGACGCCCGAGCCCTCAGGGATCGTCACGCCGGCGACCTCGACGTCGCGGGTCGTGATCCGGGTGAGCACGGCGACGGGGCCGTCGAAGCGCTCGCCTTCGACCAGCGCGCCCGGCAGCAGCGACCGGTCGTCGCGGACCGCGTGCAGCGACTCCGGGTGCTGGAGCAGCAGCGTCGTCGTGTTGAGGAACTGGCGCGAGGTGTTCTCGGTCGCCGCCGGCAGCAGCGCGCGGATGAAGTTCGTGATCTGCTCGTCGTCGAGCTGGCCGCCCTCGAACTCGGTGCTGATCATGTGGCTGATCAGGTCGGCGCCCGTCGCGCCCTCGGCCCGGCGCGCCGTCACAACCGGCTCAATCATCGCGTAGAGCGCGGTCGAGGCGTCGATCGCGCGCTGGAACGACGCCATCGCCAGTTCCACCTTGGTCGGGTCCGACGGCGGCACGAGCCCGATCAGCAGCTCGACTGCGTGGCGCTGGAACTCCTCGTAGGTCTCCAGATCGCCCGGCAGGCCGATCATCTCGTAGATCATCTGCATCGGGAATCGCTGCGAGAAGCCGACGAGGTCGGCACGGTTTCCCGCCTCGCGCAGCTCGGCGACGCTGCGCTGCGCGATCGGGCGGATGACGGTCTCGGTCCACGTCTCGACCGCCTTGCGCGTGAACGCTGGGATGATCAGGCCGCGCCACGCGCGGTGCTCCTCGCCGTCCATCCCGAGCAGCGCGCGCCCGGCGAGCGGGATGAACAGGTCCATCCAGATGTAGTTGGCGAACGTCTCGTTGTCGCGCAGGCTCGCGACGACGTCGTCGTAGCGGAAGATCGAGTAGACCTCGCGCGTCCCACCCGCGGCGGCGAACGACGGCAGCCCGAACTCGGACATGATGTCGCCGTGGCGAACCGGCTCGTCGCGACGGTAGTCGGCGTAGATCGCGTAGGGATCGGCGATCGTGGCGCTGCCGAAATTCTCGCTCAGCTCGGCGAACAGCTCTTCACTGGTGGCGGTCACGGGGTGCTCCTAACGTAGACGCATCGGCACTGACACGGCGGCAGTTCGCCGGCTGCCCATGATAGGTGAGTTCGAACTGCGGATCGGCCATCTGGAGACCCGGGAAGTGGATCATGAAGGCGCTCAGGCTCTGGGCCATGATCGGCCGCGAGAGCAGCGCACCAGCGCGGGTGTGCGAGCCCGCGCCGAAACGGCGCGAGTGGCGGCCATCAGGTGGTCGACGGTCCAGACCGAGCCGAGCCCGCTCTGGTCGGCGATCGCGACACCGAACGCCGACCCGACCTTCACGACGTCACGCTCCTACGGCCCGGCAGCTGATGCCCCCATCGACGGGCATCGAGATTCCGGTCACGAACTCCGCCTCGTCGGAGGCGAGGAACAGGGCCGCGTTGGCGACGTCGTCGGTGCGGCCGAGTCGCGTCAGGTGGGCCGCGCGCAGCCCGTCGAGAGCCGACGGGTTGTCGAGCATCCCCTCGTGGCCACCGCTGTCGGTAATGAAGCCGAGGACGAGCGAGTTCGCGCGGATGTGGTGCGGCGCGCCGTCGAGCGCGATCGATCGGGTCAGCGCCTCGAGTGCAGCCTTGGAGGCCGAGTGGCCGACCATGCCGGGCGCGGCCGCCCGCGCGGCGGCGGTCGAGATCGAGACGATCGAGCCGCCGCCCGACGCGGTCATCGCCGGGATGGCGTACTTGCATGCCCACAGCGCGCTGGTCAGCGAACCGCGCAGGATCCCCTCCCACGCCTCGTTCTCGATGTCAGCCACGGCGGCGTCGCGGCGGTTCGGTCCGATGCGCAGAAGATCGGTCGCGCCGGCGTTGTTGACGAGCACGTCGAGGCGGCCGAACTCGCTCGTCGCGGCGCCGATCGCCCCGCGCACGTCCTTCTCGACACCGACGTCGGTGCGCACGAAGACGGCGGTCCCGCCGTTGCCGGTGATCGCGGCGACGACCGCGTGGCCGTCGTCATCCGAACGCCCGGTGACCACGACACGGGCGCCCTCGGCGGCAAACCTCGTCGCGATCGCCCGCCCTACGCCGCGCGTCGAACCCGTGACCAGCGCGACCTTGCCCGCGAGCCTCACGGCGCCTAACGGGCGAGGACGCGCGTCGACCCCGTGACCAGCGCGACCTTGCCCGCGAGCCTCACGGCGCGTGGCGGGCGAGGACGCCGCTGCTCGCCGCGTCGCTCATGCGCAGGCCGTACTCGGTGTCCATGTACTCCCGGATCTCGGTGATCCGCCCATCGCGGATGTCGAAGAACCAGCCGTAGAACTGCTCGTAAGGCGCGCCATTGGAAACCAGCGACGCGGTCAGACACCACTCGACCGCAACGGCGTCAGGACCGGCGAGCACGGTTCCGTACTCGGCCCGCGGGGACTCGTAGCGGGCGTTCAGGCCGACCAGCGCGGTGAGAAGATTCTCGCGCCCGGCGAACGCCCGGCCGGACATGGTCGGCCGCGGCAGCACCATCGCGGCATCCTCGGCCAGCGTCGCCTCCATGGCCGCCGCGTCACCAACGACCATAGCGTCGAGGAACGCCCGTGCCAACCGCTCGCTCTCCATGGCCTCAGCCTACACAAGTCTCGCCGCATCGACCAAATGCATCGCGGTCAGCGCGTTCGACCCGCGAGCGACTCTGGCGCCGGCTCGCGGCCGTGTGATCCACCAACTGTTTGATGTGAGGAAGGCCCCGCCAGGCCCCGCCGCGATAGCGTAGGCGCCGTGCCCCACGAAGCCGACAGAGCCCGGACGGCCACCGCGACGCTGTTCGAACCGTTCACGGTGAGCGGCGTGCGGATGCGCAACCGCGTGATGATGGCCCCGATGGGCAGTTGCCAGTCCGACGACGAGGGCTTCGTCACCGAGCAGACCGTCGCCTACTACGCGCGCCGCGCCACGGGCGGCCTCGGCGCGATCACCGTCGAGGCGGCGCTCGTCGCTCCGGAGACCCACGGCCACGAGCCCGGCATCCACGGGCCCGAGTTCCTGCCCGGTCTGCGCCGCGTCGCCGACGTGATCAAGGCGCAGGGCGTCGCGGTCGGCATCCAGCTCATGCATCCGGGGCGCCAGGTGACCTCCGGGCCGTGCGTGGCGCCGTCGCCGGTACCGATGAACTCGATGGCGCCGATCCCCGACGAGCTGTCGGTACCCGACATCGAGCGGATCGTGGAGCTCTACGCCGAGGGCGCCCGCCGCGCCCAGGACGCCGGCTACCAGTACGTCGAGGTCCACGGCGCGCACGGCTACCTGCCGTCGGACTTCCTCTCCCCCGTCGTCAACCTGCGCAACGACGACTACGGCGGCGACTTCGAGCGGCGCCTGCGCTTCGTCATCGAGGTCGCCCACGCGGTCATCGAGGCAACCGACATCCCGCTGTTCTGGCGCCTGAGCGGCGAGGAGCTGCGTCGGGGCGGCTTCTCGCTCGACGACCAACTCGCGGTGGCGAGCGCGCTCCAGGACGCCGGTGTCGCGTGCATCAGCGTCTCGGCCGGCACCTGGCACACGCTCGGCATCACCGTCGCGCCGATGTCGGTCGCGCGCGGGCACATGCTCGACTACGCCGCGGCGTTCAAGGCGCACCTCGACATCCCGGTGATCGCGGTCGGGCGCCTCGACGACCCGGTGCTCGCCGAGCAGGTCGTCGCCGAGGGCAAGGCCGACATCGTGCTGATCGGCCGTGGGCTGCTGGCCGACCCCGACTGGGCACTCAAGGTCGCCGAGGATCGCGCGCTCGACGTGCGCCCGTGCATCGCCTGCAACGCGTGCGTCGATCTCGTCGGCCGTGGCCTCGACCTGCGCTGCGCGGTCAACCCCGAGACCGGCCGCGAGTCGACATGGGTCGTCGCGCCGGCCGCGCCGCCGCGCACCGTGATGGTCGTGGGCAGCGGGCCCGCCGGGATGACGGCGGCGCGCGTGGCCCGCGAGCGCGGCCACCGCGTCTCGATCTGGGAACGCGATGGCCGGCTCGGCGGCAAGATCGACGTCGCCTCGCGCGCGCCGAGCAAGAGCGAGGTCCTGAGATTCCTCGAGCACGACGCCCGCGAGCTCGGACAGCTCGGCGTTGAGATCCACCTCGACTCGCCGGTCGACGCCGCGGTCGTCGCGCGGGAGAACCCCGACGTCGTCGTGCTGGCCAGCGGCGCCGACCCGCTGTTCCCGCCGATCCCGGGGATCGACGCGGCCCATGTGATCGACGCCCAGGCGCTGCTCTACGACCACGTCACCGTCCCCGACGGCGCGCGCGTGGTCATCGTCGGCGGCAGCGCGACCGGCTGCGAGACGGCGGAGATGCTGATCGAGCGCGGCGTCAACGTGACGATCATCGAGATGGCCGGGTCGATCGGCGGCGGGATCGAGAACATCACCCGCCGGCTGATCGTGCGGCGCCTGCGCGACGAGGGTGTGACGATCCTGACCAAGGCCCGTGTGACCGCGATCGAGGACGAGCGTGTGGTCTATGAGACCGAGGACGGCCCCGGATTCGCCGACGCCGACCTCGTCGCGATGGCGGTCGGCTGGCGCCCGCGTGGCGACCAGCTCGCCGAGGCGGTCGCAGGTCGCGAGGTCGTCGTCGTGGGCGACGCCCACAGCCCCGCCGACTTCGTCGCGGCGACCGGCGCCGCCGGCCTCGCGGCCCTCGAGATCTGACCGCGGCGCCCGCCAAACGTACGGCAGATACTGTATCCACGCTTCGAGCCCGAACACCCACTAGAGGAGACAACCCGTGCCGCGTAAGCCGCGTACGTTCGACGAGTACAAGGACGACTATCCGCACATCCGGATGGAGCGTTCGGAGGAGGGCATCCTCCTGATGCAGCTGCACAACGGCGAGGGCGGCGAGTTCGAGTGGTCGTTCGACAACCATCACGAGGTCGGCTTCGTGTGGCGCGACGTCAGCGCCGACCACGACAACAAGGTCATCATCCTCACCGGCTCCGCCGACGCGTTCCTGCGCCGCGAGTACCTGTCGGTCGACAAGGTCGACCGAGAGGGCATGGACGACCCCGCCAAGCGCGCCGTCGAGTGGATCGACGCCCACCAGCACGGCAAGCGTCTGGAGTTCGACCTGCTCGAGGTCGAGCAGCCGATGATCGCCGCGCTCAACGGCCCGGTCACGATCCACGCCGAGATCCCGCTGCTGTGCGACATCGTCCTCGCTGCCGAGCACACCGTGATCGGTGACCACGTCCACTTCGACTTCGGCCTCGTCCCTGGCGACGGCGTGCAGACGATCTTCCCGCTGCTCATGGGGTTCAACCGCGCGCGCTACTTCATGCTCACCGGCCAGGAGCTCTCGGCCCAGGAATGCCTCGACCTCGGACTCGTCAACGAGGTCCTGCCCCAGGCCGACGTCCTTCCGCGCGCCTACGAGCTGGCCCGCCACATCCTCACCCACAAGCCGATGGTCGTCCGTCTGTTCCGCCCGACGCTGCTGCAGCAGGTCAAGCGCCTGATGCTCGACTCGGTCAGCCACGGCCTGATGATGGAGGGCATCGCCTACGCGGCCGAGAGCCCCGACACCGACATCAAGGTGCCGAGGGTCTTCTCCGACCCGGACTGAGCACCGGTTGGTGGCAACTCCGTCCCGTTCGACGGCAGCTGCGCGTCGAACGGGACCCGTTGTCGTCAGATGAGCGGCGTGCCGGGCTCTTGGCCCCAGTGCACGCGGGCGTACTGCTTGGAGAACGTGTCCCAGTTGAGCGCGAACTGCAGCGCGCCGCCGCGGATGTCGCTGGCGAGGCGCAGGATCGGCGCGGGCTCGTAGAGAGCGCTGGCGTCGCCGGACTCGACCAGGCGCGCGGAGGCTCGCGGGATCACCGTCTGGATGTAGGCCTGGTTGCGTCGGATGCGCGCGCGATCCTCCAGCGTCAACTGCTTCTCGCCCTGCCCCCACGCGCGCAGTTGGGCGAGCGCGTCGCGGATCAGCATCCGGGCCACGTCGACCTCCAGGGCCGACTCGGCAAAGCGCAGCTGGATCGACTCCATCTCCGTCACCGGCATCTGCGCGAGGCGATCGGAGCGCTTCAGCGCGCGTTCGCTGAACGCGTCGACGACGCCCTGCCCCATTCCGACGATCGGACTGGCCAGCATGTTCGGCATGACCAGACCCGGAGCGTTGGGGATGTTGTAGAACGGGTCGACGTCGCCATACATCTCCTGACCCGGGAACGGGCCGACGGCGAAGCGCATATTCGCGAAGTAGCGATGCTCCGGGACGAACGCGTTCTCGATGCGCACCGACTTGCTGCCCGTGCCCTGCAGCCCGTAGACGTTCCAGTCGTCGACGACCTCGAACTCATTGACCAAATAGGTCTCCTCCGGGCCGTGGACGATCAGCCACTCCGCATGATCACAGCCGCTGGAGAACGCGATCAGCGCATCGAGGCGGACACCGCCCGCCACCTTCTCACGGGAGAACTTCCGGATCGCCGAGGCGGTCGACGAGTACGTGATCGAGCCGTTGGCCCAGTACTCCTCCTGCGCCTGCTCGCTGAACCACCCGATCATCCAGTTGTGCAACCCCCACTGGCCGGTCATCCAGCCCGTCGCGCCGCAGCCACTGCCGGTCACGAACGCCGCCTCAGCCAGCGTCTCGACGCCGAGACCCAAGCCGCCAAAGCGAGCCGGCTGACAACAGCGCAAGATGCCATTCGCGTTGAAATCCGCGAGCGTCTCAACCGGGATCTGACGCTCGGCAACCGCCGCGGCCGCGCGTTCACGCAACGCAGGGACCATCTCCCGCGCGGACCCAACGAGGGTCTCCTTGCTCGGCGATGGGGCGACGATTTCAGGCATGCTCAGATCCAGCTTTCATGAGGAGTCGGGCCACGATACATCGGGCGCGAACGTCTGACATGTTGGTTGCCAGGTTCCGCCGCAGCGCCAGAACGGACGGGGCGTACTGCTCCGGCACCGAGATCGACACCCGACGGCCGCTACTCGTCGGATGCGGCCGCGGCCGTCGGGACGCGGGCGTGGCTGTCGGGCAGGTCGACCTCGCCCTTGCTGAGGGCGACGACCCACTCACGGAGATGCTCGCGTGTCGTATCCGCAATGCCGAACGCCTGCATGAGGCGAATCGTCTTGACGAGATGACCGGTGAAGCACGTGAACTCGACTGTCGCCCGCACACCGATCAGCGCTTCGATGCTCTTGTACTGGTCCCCGGTCACCGTTCCGTTGATGACTGCGCGGATGAACAGCTCCTTCTCGCGCTCCTCGGGCGTCAGGTCCTCGGGGCGCTGGTCGACGATCGCGAGGATCGCTTCGGGACGCACCCCGACCGCGGCGGCATCCGGCGCGTGGACGTAGAGCACCCAGAAACACTCGAGCTCGTCGCAGAGGACCATGTCGATCCACTCGCGGTCGGCGTGGGTCATGCCGTCGTCGTACTCGCCGCGCGTGCGGTACACGACGCCAAGGTCGCTCATGCCGGCCGAGATCAGCGGGCTGTTGAGCATCGCGGAGAAGTACGGCTGAGTCCTCGAGCCGGGGAACGCCTCCTTGACATCCTCGTGCAGGAACGTGCTGACGAACGGCACGTAGTCGTAGGCCGCCTGCTGGGCGACGACGCGGTCATACGCCGCGAGCTCGTCGTCGCGGACCTGCTCGCGGTCGGGCATGGACGGAGTCCAGGACATGTTTGTCTCCTCGTGGGATGGGCGCGGGCGTCAGCCCGCGGGGGACAGCTCGGCCAGCGGCGTGCCAAGGGCGGGAATGAGCTTGATCGCGTTGCCGCTGCGGATCTTCTCGCGGTCGGAGTCACTGAGACCGATCCCATCGGTCAGGTCGCCGTCGTGGTTGTCGGCACCGCCCACGTTGTCGCCGTAGACGAAGCGGTCGATGCCGATCAGGTCGATCAGCGCCTTGCGCATGATCGGCTCGTGCAGGTCAGGATCGAAGATGAAGTTGTCCAGGTACTCCGACACCTTCTTCTTGTTCTTCGAATCCGTAGCCATCGTCTGGTTGGTCTGCTCGAAGCGACCCAGGTGATACGGGAAGAAGCCCCCCGCGTGGGTGACGTAGAAGCGCAGCTCCGGGTAGCGATCGAGCACGCCGCCGTTGATCAGGTACCAGATGCACTTCGTCTCGTCGAAGTTCATGCCGACAATCGAGCTCGTGTCATACGGGTCGTCGGCGGTGTCCTCGGCAGCCGTCTGGTTGTAGCCGTGGACGAAAACCGGAACGCCGAGCTCGACGACCTTCTCCCACAGCGGATAGAACGCCGGATCGTCGACCTCGCGACCATCGCCCATGTTCGCGCCGCCCATGACCATGCCGACGGCGCCGAGCTCCTTGACGGCCCGCTCAAGCTCGAGCGGAGCGGCCTCGACCGGATCACCCATCGGCACCAGCGCCCAGAAGTAGAACCGCGTGCGGTCGTTGTCGCAGAACGCCGCGATCTCGTCGTTGACGATCCGCGCCCACTCGACCCCCCACTCCTGCGCCCAGTACATGAACAGATGCGCCGGCTGGGACAGCACGAGCTTGTCGATACCGCGCTCCTCCATCACCTTCAGCCACCGCTCGTGGGTCCGACGATCGGCGGGATGCTCGGCGCTGGGATGGCTGTTACCCAGCGACCAGTTGCCGATTTTCAGCGTCCTGTTCTCCCACGTCGGACCCCAGTGCGGGTGCTTGCCGAACATCCCGTGGGACAGATGGTGGGCGTGCAGATCGATCAGCAACGTTCAGACCTCCGAGTTGACCAAGGCCGCAGGCTAGCGCGCCCTCAACTGCCATGTCAAAACAGCGTGCGCCTCCTCGAGCACTTCCCTGCCGGCGACGCTCGTGCGAGCGGGCCAGCGCGAGCCAATCTGACATGTCAATAATCGAACGCGTCGACGAAGGACCGGCCGCATCCGCAGCAGCGAGCACAGAACCCGTTCACCTTCGGCCATCAGGCTCTCGATCGCATCAGCGAGAAGCAGCGTCACCTGGTGCGCTCGTCGTGGTGCGCCTTCCACGAGCCCGTCGTGACGCAGTCTCAGCAGCGCGGCTCGGATGGCAGCCTTACCGAACCCGTAGCGGCCGACGCGGGACTCCTCGGAGAACCGCTCGCCGGGGACAAGGACGCTGCGGACGATGTCCTCGCGCAGCTTGTTGTAGGCGGCGTCGCCGGCGGATAGCGCGCGGCTGGCCACGCGCGGATGCTACACGCGGTCCCGGGAGGTGAGTCACGGCGATCGTCGTGGCCCAGTCGACCCCATCGGTGTTCTCCTCCTGACTTACGTGATCCACGGGCCGTGCCCGTGCCAGCGTTCGGGCGTGATCCGCATGACCCAACCCTCGGGCGGGTTGTCGCTGCGGGGGAACTTGACGTCGGGACCGACGAAGGCGGGCGCCAGCTTCCGCAGAAGTGCGGGCGCGCCGCCCACGGTGATCCGCGCCGTCCCGTGAACGGCGAGGTAGTAACGCAGACCGGTGCCGCCGGGCAGGTTGCGGTCGTCCTGCGCCGATTCGAACGTCAGCGCGACGCGCGGGTCGCGCTCGATGTTGCGCATCTTCTTGCGCGGCGTGAGCGCGGCGATGCACAGTTCGTCGTCATCGACGCCGACCCAGACCATCGAGACCTGCGGCGAGCCGTCGGGGTTGATCGTGACGAGGTGCCCGTGGGCGCCGCCCTCGATCAGGGCAACCGCGCTGTCAGGGAGCTTCGCCATCGGTCATTCCCTTGTCAACGGCGTGGTAGCCCTGCGAGATTGGATGCGCGTTGATCCACTGCCGACATGCGTTGCGTTGCATGAAGCGCCAGCCGTCGTCGGTTCGCACGTAGCGGTCCTGATAGCGGTACAGAGCGACCTCCTCGAAGTCGCCGAGCAGGTGATGGGCGGTGAGATTCGCGTCGCCGGTCGCGGTGTCGCCGTCAACCGTCGCCCAGTGGCTGCCCTGGACGTGCAGCCAGCATGTGTAGGACTTGCGCAGCGACGCCATCAGCCGCTCGAAGTCCGCCACGCCGCGCAGGATCCCGAGCGGCTCGCCCTCCCCGGGCCGTACGCCCGCGTCGAACACGTTCAGCACGCCCCCCGGGGCGAACAAGCGCCGCCATCGCCTCGGCGTCGCCGTCGTCGACGGTCGAGCAGTAGCGGTCGGCCAGGCGCCGCAGCGCGACGTGATCCTCGAACTCGGTCATAGCGGTCTCCTTCGCTGGCGCGGGTCGCGCAGCCCGATCGGTTGCATATGGTCGTTGTCGGCCGGGTTGACGGTCTCGCCCGGCGCGACGATCGCGTCGATGCGGTCGAGCACGTCGGGGTCGAGTCGCAGCGTCGCCGCGGCGACGAGGCTCGTGACGTGCTCGACCGTCCGCGGCCCGATGATCGCCGAGGTCACCGCCGGATGCTCGAGCACGAAGGCGATCGCCATCTGCGCGAGCGGAATCCCGGCCTCGTCGGCCAGCGCGGCGAGCTCGGTGACCGCGGCGAGCTTGGCCTGGTTGGCGTCGGTCGAGACGTCGAAGCGCTGCGGCATCCGCCCGGCGCGGTTGGCACGTGCGTCGTTGTCCGGCGCGCCTGCGCGGATGTGAAACGAGCCTGACAGCCAGCCGCCGGCGAGCGGGCTCCAGCACATCACCCCCATCCCGTACTCCTGGCAGACCGGCAGCAGCTCAGCCTCGGCGCGGCGCACGAGCAGCGAGTAGGGCGGCTGCTCGGTCGCAAAGCGCCGCAGGTTGCGCCGGTCGGAGATCCACTGGCCCCGGACGACCTCGTGCGGCGCGCACGTCGAGGAGCCGAACGCGCGGATCTTCCCCTGATGGACGAGGTCGCTCAGCGCGTCGATCGTCTCCTCGAGGTCGGTCTCGGGATCAGGGCGATGCATCTGGTAGAGATCGATCCAGTCGGTCCGCAGCCGCCGCAGACTGTTCTCGACCGCCTGCATGATCCAGCGCCGCGAGCTGCCGCGCTGGTTGGGATCGCTGCCCATCGGCGTGGCGAACTTCGTGGCCACGACGACGCGGTCGCGCCTGCCGGCGATCGCCTGTCCGATGATCGTCTCGGACTCGCCGTCGGGCGAGTACGCATCGGCGGTCTCGATGAAGTTGATCCCGGCGTCGAGCGCGGTGTCGATGATCCGTGCGCAGTCGGCGTGGTCGGCGTTGGCCCACGCGCCGAAGTTCATCCCGCCCAAGCAGAGCGAGCTGACGCGCATGCCGGTGCGCCCGAGCACGCGCAGCGCGCCGGTCCGCTCACCGGCGGACACGTCGCCCGCGCGCCGGACCGAGCTAGCTTCCGGCATCGCGCGCCGCGATCTCCGACGGGGTCAGGACCTCGGGCATAGGCTCGCTCGGGAACTCGGCGACCGCGGCCATCGCCTCCATCATCAGCCCGTGGCTGAGGTTGTCGAGGAACAGGCGCTTGATCTGGTGCAGCAGCGTCGGCCTGAACAGCCGCACGGTCATCGGCTTGTGCTTGAGGATGTTGCGCGCGTGCTCGTACGCGCGCGGGAGGACGTCCTCGGCGGGCAGGACCTCGTTGAACATGCCCGAGATCGAGGCACTCCTGGGCCGACAGGACCTGGCCGGTGAGCATGAAGTAGCGGGCGCGATTGAGCCCCATGAGCAACGGGAAGACGACCTGCACACCGTCGCCCGGCAGCAGCCCGAACGGCATGTGGGTGTGGTCGGCGATCATCGTGTGCTCGGCCGCGAGGACGATGTCGCACAGCAGCAGCTGCTCGGAGTGGATCGTGCACGGCCCGTTGATCGCGGCGATCATCGGCTGCTCGATCTCGAGCAGGTCCATCTCGATCTTCTTGCCGTAGGAGTGCGCGTCGATCCACTCGACCGCGCGCTTGGCCGGGTCGTCCATCCCCTCGCGGTCGACGACGCCGGCGTACGTCGCCTCACGGCGCAGGAACGCCTCGCCCGTGCCGGTGACGATGATCACCTTGGTCTCGTGATCGGCACCAACCTTCGCCCACAGCATCGCCGTCTCGTGGTGGATGTCATAGGACCAGTCGGCCTCACCTCCGTCCTTGTGGAAGCGCAGCAGCAGGATGCCGTCATCCGTGCGCTCCATGTGCCAGTGGGGGTAGGAGTCCTTGTACTCGTCGAAGATCGGTGCGCGCAAACGGAACTACTCCTTGCGGTCGGTGATGAAGGACAGGGCGCCGGTCGGGCAGTTGTCGACGGCCATCCGCTGGGTCGCCTCGTCGTCGCCCAGCGCGTCGATCAGAACCGACTTGTCGTCCTCATCGAGGTCGAACGTCTTGTCGGCGTAGAAGGTGCAGTTGCCGGTTCCGATGCAGAGGTCGCGGTCGATGGCAATCGCGGGCCGCGCGGCCATCAGTTCCACCGTACGGGCAGCGACGTGAGCCCGCGGATACCGAGCATCGGCTTCCACGTCACCTCGTCGGTGGTCAGCTCGAGGCCGTCGAAGCGCGTCGCGATCGCCTGCACCATCAGCTCTGACTCCAGGCGGGCGAGCTGGGCCCCGCAGCAGAAGTGCGGGCCGAGCGAGAACTGCAGGTGGCGCTTGTCGGGACGCTGCACCCAGAAGCGGTTGGGGTCCTCGTAGGTGCCGGGCGAGCGCCCGGTCGCCTGCATGATCGTGATGATCGTGTCGCCGGAGGCGATCTGCTGGCCGTGGAGCTCGAAGTCCTCGAACGCGTAGCGCGGGGCGAGCATCGCCGAGCCCTCGTAGCGCAGCGCCTCCTCGACCGCCTCGGTCAGCAGCTCCGGGTCCTCGCGCACGAGCGCGAGCTGGTCGGGGTGGCGCAGCAGGTTGTACGCCGCGTTGCCGACGAACGACCCGGTCGTCTCGTGCCCGGCGCCGAGCATCGACACGGTCATCGCGATCAGTTCGTCGTCGCGCAGCTTGTCGCCCTCGTCGCGGGCGCGGATCAGGTTGGAGAGCATGCTGTCGTCGGGGTGCTCGCGCCTGTGGTCGGCGAGCTCGCCGACGTGCTGCTCGAACGCGATCGCCGCCGCGTCGCCGCGCGCCTGGACGTCGGGGTCGGCGATGCGCTGGCTTGCCGCGAACCAGTCCTCGGTCCAGATGCGGTAGTTCTCGTGGTCTGAGAGCGGGACGCCGAAGACCTTGCAGATCATCCGCATCGGCAGCTCGTAGACGAAGTCGGCGATCAGGTCGGCCTCCTTGCCGCTGGCCAGCAGCCGCTCCATCTCCTCGTCGAGCATCGCCGAGATCTCGCCGCGCCAGGTACGGATCTGGCGTGCGCCCATCGTCTGGGAGACGAGCCGGCGGATGCGAGCGAGCTCCTCGCCGTCGTGCCAGAAGTGCGTTCCGACGTTGAGCCGCCAGGTCGGCGTCAGCTCGCCGTCCTCGCCGTACATGTACGAGGTGTCGGCGCCCGCCGGGTTGCGCAGCACCGGCGAGCGGCGCAGCATCTGGTCGGCGTCGTCGTAGCGCGTCAGCACCCACGCCGCGAGCGTCTCGTTGTAGTGGACCGGCTCCTGCTCGCGCAGGCGGTCGAAGAAGTCATACGGATCCTGGCGCGCGGCCGGATCGCTGAACCACTGGACGACGTCGTCTTGCAACGAGGCTTCGGTCGATGACCCCACGCGTGCGCTCCTCAGGTCGCGGATGTGTCCACTTGCCGGCCAAACAGTATCAGGTACCTATATGCTCTGCCGATGGCCATCGAGGTACTCCAGGATGTCGTCGGGCGACTACGCGAAGAGATCCTTGCCCGCCACGAGCCGGATGCGTTTCTCGGCTCCGAGGAGGAGTTGCAGATACGGCTGGGCGTCAGCCGGCCGACGCTCCGCCAGGCGGCACGGGTGCTCGAGCACGAGAACCTGCTGACCGTGCGCCGCGGGGCCCGCGGTGGTCTCTTCACACGCGAGCCAAGCCCCGATGCGGTCTCTCATGTCGCGTCGGTCTACCTGCGCTACCAGGGCACGACGCACCGCGACCTGCATCGCGCCGACTCGCTGATCGTGCCCGAGATCGCGCGGCTCGCGGCATCGCATCGATCGAAGCGTCAGCGCGCCGCGCTGGCCACCTTCGCCCGCTCCGACGAGCATCTCGCCCAGCTCGACACGACGGCGACCGTCCGCGACGCGTGGCGCGCGTTCGGCCTGCGCCTGATCGCGCTCGTCGACTCCCCGCCGCTCGCCCTGTTCTACGAGATGATGCTCGACCTCTCGGTCGAGCCGTTCCCGCTGCAGGGGCTCGACAAGCCGGCGCTGCGCGAGCGCCTGATGCGCTTCCACGCCGAGGTCGCCGACGCGGTGCGCGACGGCGAGGGCGATGTCGCAGCCGCGATCGCCGCGGCGTACCTGGCCGAGACCGCGACCTTGATCGACGGATGACCTGGACGCCCCCACTCCCCGACCGCGAGACGATCGGCCGGATCGACAAGCTCGGAGAGGCTCACGGCGAGGCGTCGCTCTCGACGGTCCGCTCGGCGATGCGCCAGCCAGCGCCGTCGTTGACCCAGCGGTCGTGGTAGCAGCCGGTCGCCAGGACCGTGACCGAGCCGACGGTGGCGATCGAGAACGTGAAGTAGGCGCGAGACCGCGCCTCGGTCGCGGACTCGCTTTCGATCAGGACGTTGGTGACGGCGTGGCGCGGCCGGCTGTCAGCCGGCACCTGATCGCGCATGCCGGACATGCGCGCGACCATCGCGTCGCGGCCGACCACGGGCTCGTTCATCCCGGTCATCGTGACGTCCGCTGTGAACGCGCCGGCGAGGAGCTCCATGTCGTTGGTGTCGTAGCCCAGGGCCTCGCGGTAGAGGGCAGCTTGGATGTCGGCAACAGCGGTCATTGGGCCTCGAATTCCAGGTAGAGGTGGTCCGTCGTGCGCATGATCGCGCTTCGGAGTGGGCGAAGTCGTTGCGGCCCAGCCCAGGGCCGGTCACGTGCCGCCGCGTCAGCGGCCGCCCGGAGGCGATCCGGCCTTCGAGCCGGGCCAGCGGCGCCTATGTTGCTCGGCACTGATGTACCACCGAACGTCTGGTAGTTTCGGGCCCATGGGAGCGACTACTGCCGCGACAATGCGCCAAGTTGTGCTGCGCTACTTCACGTGCCTGGACACCGAGGACTGGGAGGGCATGGCGGAGATCTGGACGCCCGACGGCATCCTGCGCGCGGTCGGCGCCCGGCCGCGTGATGATCGTGACGGCGTGATCGAGTACTTCAGCAAGCTGTTCGATCCGTGGCCGGCCCACCGCGACCATCCCGAGCGGCTGATCATCTCCGAGGCCGATCAGACCGTCGTCGCCGAGGTGACGTTCTTCGGAACCCTGCCTGACGGCCGTGACGTGCGCTTCGAGGCGATCGACGTCTTCGACTTCGCCGACGGCCGCATCCGCAAGATGACGAATTGGTACGACATCGACTACGCCCGCCGAGCGCTGAAATGAGCACCCAGACGATCCCCGCGGCCTACCCCGACCTGCTGCGCGCAACTGCGGCGCGGACGCCGGACACCGAGGCACTGGTCCTCTGCGGCGAGCGGCTGACCTACGCGCAGCTCCTCGAGCGCGCCACGCAGCGAGCCCGGGATATGCGCGCACTCGGCGTCGGACGCGGCGACCGCGTCGGCGTGCTGATGCCCAACGATCCCGCATTGGTCGAGCTGTTCGTCGCCGCCGGCATGGTCGGCGCGACGCTCGTCCCGATCAACACCCGCTTCCGCCCGCGCGAGCTGCGCCACGTCATCGCCGACGCGCAGCTACGCGCGGTGTTCACGACCGACGTGATCGACGAGCACGTCAACTTCACGGCGCTGCTGCACGAGGCGCTGCCCGGGCTGGCCGAGTCCCTCGATCCAACCCGGCTCGAGCTCGAGGGCGTGGAGTCCCTGCGGGCGATCGTCCTCGTCGGCGAGCGCGGGGCGCCTGGGCTGCTGAGCGGTACCGCGCTGCGGCAGCTGAGCGCCGACCAGACCGACCCGACGCCGGCCGACGGCGCCGGACCGGACGACATGGCGCTGCTCCTCTACACCTCCGGCACGACCGCCCATCCCAAGGGCTGCATGCTCAGTCACCGCGCCGTCCTGCTCGACGCCCACGGCTGCGCCGAGCGCTTCGCGATCCCCGAGGGCGAGCGCTGGTGGGATCCGCTGCCGATGTTCCACGCGGGCGCGCTGCTGCTGATGAGCGCATGCTTCTTTGCCGGCGCGACGTTCGTTTCGATGCCGCGCTTCGACGTCGACGAGGCGCTCGATCTGATCGACAACGAGCGCGTCTCGGTCCTCTATCCACTGTTCCCGACGATCACCCTGACGCTGATGCTCGACCCGCGCTTCGCCGCGCTGGACCGCAGCGGCTGGCGCGTCATCGTCAACGTCGGACCGGAGGATGTCCAGCGCCAGATCTCCGATGGGTTTGCGCCCGCGACGCTGATGAGCGCGTACGGGATCACCGAGCTGTGCGGCACCGTCATCTTCACCGAGCTCGACGACCCGCTCGACGTCCGGGTGCAGACGTGCGGGCGGCCGCTGCCCGGGTTCGAGATGAAGATCGTCGACCCCGAGAGCGGGGCGCAGCTGGCGCCGGATGAGCAGGGCGAGCTGGTCGGGCGAGGGCCGAGCCGCTTCGACGGTTACTACCGCAACGATGCGGCGACACGCGAGGCGATCGATGCCGACGGCTTCTTCCACACCGGCGACCTGTGCTCGATCGATGCCGGCGGGCGGGTCCGGTTCCACGGTCGGATCAAGGACATGCTCAAGGTCGGCGGCGAGAACGTCGCGGCGGTGGAGATCGAGTCGTTCCTGTCGACCCACCCCGCGGTGAAGCTGGCCCAGGTCGTCGGGATCCCCGACCCACGACTGATCGAGGTCCCCGCCGCGTTCGTCGAGCTCGCCCCGGGCGCGACGGCGACCGAGGACGAGATCATCGGCTTCTGCCGCGGCTCGATCGCGGGCTTCAAGGTCCCGCGCGTGGTGCGCTTCGTCGACGACTGGCCGATGTCGGCCACGAAGATCCAGAAGTTCCGCCTGCGCGCCGCGCTGGTGGACGAGCTCCAGGGGACCGACACATGACCGAGCTGCACATCCGCATCGACGAGGACTGCTGCGCCGCATCGGCGATGTGCCAGCGGATCGCCCCGCAGATCTTCTCGATGCCCGACGACGCGGACACCGCGATCCTGCTGATGGACGTCGTCAGCGACCCCGCGCAGATCGCTCTCGCCCGGGAGGCGGAGGAGGCCTGCCCGACGCGGGCGATCGATGTGGAGGAGCGGTAGGCCGCCAGAAATGGACGTCTACTGCGTGCCGGCGCCGAACGCGAACGGCGCGTCAACCAGCCCAAGCGGCAGCTCGGCCACCACCTCGCGGTTGGCGATCAGCCAGACACCTTCGCGGCGTTCGAACCGGTCCTCATAACGTCCGAAGTTCCGCAGGCGGAAGTGGTCGTCGCCGCCCATGCGAAAGCAGACGAAGTACGCGCGGCCGGTCGCGACACCGTCGTCGTCACCGGGCTCGACCAGCACGTTGGCCATCACGTGGCGCATCCCCGGGGTGAGGCTCGACCGATCGGCGACGAACGACCGCAGCGCCTCCGTCCCGACAGCCGCGTCGACACCCGGCGGCGCGAACCGGCCGTCCGGCGTGAACAGCGCCGCCCACGCGTCGGCGTCGGCACCGTCGAACGCGTACGCGTAGCGCGAATACAGATCGTGGATCGCGGCTCGGTCTTCGAGTGTGAACGGCATCAGGTCAGCCTCCCTCAGAGGTCGCGGACCGCGTCGGCGATCGCCGAGAACGGGTGGTCGGGATGCTCGGCCGGCGACGCGAACATGCGGTTGTGGACGATCGCGACCGACAGGCCGCGATCGAGCTGTGCCCAGGCGACCGAGCCGCCGGCGCCCGGGTGGGCGAGCACGTCGGCGCTCCCCGACGCGACGACGCCCGGCGCCTCGATCCAGACACCACCCTGGCCGACTGCCATCCGGCGACCGTAGGTCAGATCGGGCGTGTCGAAGTCCGGGCGGGGCGTGAGGCACATGGCAACTGCGTCGTCGGTCATCCACCGCCGGCCGTCGAGCTCCCCCCGCCCCGCGTAGATCCCGAACAGCCGCGCCAACGAGCGCGCGTCGGAGATCGCCCCGACCGCCGGCACGACCGCCCGGTGCACGTCAGGCCGGTTGAAGACCTCCGGCCCGAGCGCGACGGTCGTCGGGGCGGCGAGCAGCACCGGGGCGCCCGGCATCGGCGGCGGCGGCGCGCCGGGGTAGGTCAGCGTCGCCACGCGCGACTCGACCTCGGGGGCGATCCCCCACCAGAAGCTCTCGACCCCGAGCGGCTCACACAACTCCTGCGCCACGAACACATCGATCGTGCGCCCGTCCGGATCGGTGCGCCGCACGACCTCGTCGAGGATCCAGCCGAAGGCCAGCGGCAGGTAGGCATTGCCGGTTCCGGGCTCGAACATTGGCGTGACCGCGGTCAGCTGCTCGAGGATCCATTCGCGATCGCTCAACTTCTCCACGGTCAGGCCGGGCGGCGCCTGCGGCACCCCGGCGCGATGACTGAGCACGTGGCGGATGGTGATCGCGTCCTTGCCATGCGAGGAATACTCCGGCCAGTACGTCGCGACCGGGGCGTCAACGTCGAGCAGCCCGCGCTGAGCCTGGAGGTGGATCGCCAGCGCCACGATCGCCTTGCCGACGCTGAACGCCGGGTAGACCGCGTCGCGCTCGCCCGTCCACGCGTCGGCGACGAGCTCGCCGTCGCGGTACGCGGCGACCTGGAGCGTGTGGCCGTCCTCGACGACGGCGGCTTCGAGAGCTCCCTGCAGGTCGCTCATCGCAAGAACTCCCAGCCCCGGCCCCCCGCGGCGGTACCGCCGGCCGATCCGGATCCCACCACGATGACATCGTAAGCCTCGGCGCTCATCCGATCGCCATCGTACCTGCTCGTTCAACACGCGATGCTCGAGGCCGCCGACCTCGTCTATCCGTCGTAGAGCCAGTCCCAAACGCCACCGTCGGCGCCGGTGCGCTAGCGTCGTTGGAATGGCTCAAGAACTGTTCTCCGTCTCGGGCAAGGTCGTCGTCGTCACCGGCGGGACCTCCGGGATCGGGCTAATGATCGCCCGTGGTTTCGTGCAGGCCGGAGCGCGCGTCTACGTCAGCTCGCGCAGTCCCGACGCCTGCGCGGCGACCGCGCAGGAGCTCTCCGAGTACGGCGAGTGCACCGGGATCCCGGCCGACATGTCCAAGGCTGAAGGCGTGGCCGCCCTCGTCGCCGCGGTCACCGAGCGCGAGAGCCAACTCGACGTTCTCGTCAACAACGCCGGCGCCACCTGGGGCGCGCCAATCGATGAGTACCCGGCGTCGGGCTTCGACAAGGTCCTCAGCCTCAACGTGCGTGCGCCGTTCGAACTCAGCGTCGCGTTCCTCCCTCTGCTGCGTGCCTCGGCGAGCGCCGAGAGCCCGGCACGCATCATCAACATCACCTCGATCGAGGGCTCCGTCATCCCGCGCTGGGAGAACTACGCCTACCCCGCGAGCAAGGCGGCGCTCAACCAGCTGACCAAGCACCTCGCGTGGCGCCTGGCTCGCGAGCACATCGCCGTCAACGCGATCGCGCCGGGGCCGTTCCCGAGCAAGATGATCGCCTTCGCGCAGGAGGACCCGGAGGGCTGGGCGGCGCTCGAGCGCAGTGTGCCGCTGGGCCGCGCCGGCCGACCCGACGACGCCGCCGGCGCCGCGATCTTCCTCGCCTCACCCGCGAGCGCGTATCTGACCGGCGTGATCCTGCCGGTCGACGGCGGTCTGTCCGGCGCGGGATCGATGGGCGACGAGGGATGACCGATCCGGCGAAGATCGTCTGGCCGCTCGACGCGCAGCCGTCGCGGGTCGTCGGCCACGAGCGGATGACCGGCCACGTCGAGCTGCACTCGTTGACCGACGCGCTCGACATCCGCACGATGCGCGTCAACTGCGTGTCGTTCGTCGAAGGCGCGCGCTCGCGGCCCCACAGCCACGACGCCGACCAGGTCCTCTACTACGTCTCCGGCCGCGGCGTTGTCGCGGTCGACGGTGGTCCGGACCAGATCGTCGAGGCCGGCCAGGCGGTCTGCCTGCCGGCCAACGTCATCCACATGCATGGCGCGGCGCCCGGCAGCCCCGCGGTTCATCTGTCGCTGATGCCCGTCGAGCACATCACCGACTTCGACGGCCCGTGCCCAGCCGACTGGGAGCAGTACCGCAGCTCGGACTAGGCTAGAGCCCGAGCGACCGGCCGACGATCTCGTACATGATCTCGTTGGTCCCGCCGTAGATCCGTTGAACCCGAGCGTCGCGCCACAGCCGAGAGATCTCGTACTCGCGCATGTAGCCGTAGCCGCCGTGAAGCTGAACGCAGCGGTCGACGACCTCGCACTGCAGATCTGTCGTCCACGCCTTCGCCCCCGCCGCCTCGGCCGGGGTCAGCTCATCGCCGAGCAGCGCGGTGATACAGCGATCGACGTAGGCGCGCGCGGCCTCGGTCTTCGTCACAAGCTCGGCGAGCGAGAAACGGTTGGCCTGGAAGCTGCCGATCGGCTTGCCGAACGCCTTGCGGTCCTTGACGTATTCGAGCGTGATCTGCAGCGCGTACTCGCAGTGCGCGACCGCGCTGACCGCCATCGACAACCGCTCACGCGGGAGGTTGATCATCAGGTAGGGGAAGCCCTGGCCCTCCTCGCCGAGCAGGTTCTCGATCGGTACGCGGGCATCGTCGAAGAACAACTCGGCCGTGTCCTGCGCCCAGCGCCCCGACTTCTCGAGCTTGCGCCCGCGCTCGAAGCCCGGCGTGTCGCGCTCGACCGCGAACAGCGAGAAGCCGGTCTTGCCGCCCTCGGGTTTCGTCCGCGCCGCGACGATCACGAGGTCGGCGAGGATCCCGCTCGTGACGAACGTCTTCGTGCCGTTGAGGACGTAGCCGTCGCCGTCGCGCTTGGCCGAGGTCATCATCCCCTGGAGGTCAGAGCCGGCGCCGGGCTCGGTCATCGCGACCGCCGCGATCAACTCCCCGCGCGTGAACGGCGGCAGCCAGCGCTGCTTCTGCTCGTCGTTGGTCAGGTTGAGCAGGTACGGGGCGAGGATGTCGTTCTGCATCATGAATCCGTCGCCGACCGAGCCCGTGTAGGCGATCTCCTCGTCGATCACCGCGTTGAAGCGGAAGTCGTCGATGCCAAGGCCGCCGTACTCCTCGGGGACCTCGAAACCAACCATCCCCTGCTTCGCCGCATCCAGCCAGAACTCGCGCGGGACGAGCCCGGCCTCCTCCCAGGCGTCGGCGTTCGGCGCCGCCTCGGCGCGCAGGAAGTTGCCGACCGACTCGCGGAAATGGTCGTGCTCGGGTTCGAAGATCGTTCTGCGCATGGGTTCCTCTACGTGGGGCCGAGGCGGGTCGCGGCGTCGAGCCGCACGACCTCACCGTTGAACATTGTCGTCTCGATCAGCGTCTTGGCCAACGCCGCGAACTCCTCGGGCCGGCCGAGCCGACGCGGAAAGACGTGCTGGTCGATCAGTGCCCGGCGGTGGTCATCGGTCACGGTGGCGAGCATCGGCGTGTCCATCATCCCCGGCGCGATCGTCATCACGCGGATCCCGTGCGGCGCAAACTCGCGCGCGAGCTCGAGCGTCAGCACGGCAACCGCGCCCTTGGTCGCGACGTAGGCCGACTGGCCGACCGCGCCGTCGAGTCCGGCGATCGAGGCGACGTTGATGACGATGCCGCGCTCGCCGTCGGCGGACGGGTCGTTGCGTGACATGTGCAGCGCGCTGTGGCGCACGACGTCGAACAGGCCGACGAGGTTGACGTCGACGGCGCGGCGAAACAGGTCGAGCGAATGCAGCTCGCCGTCGGGCCCGAGGACCGGTGCGACCGGGCTGACCGCGGCGCAGTTGACGGTGACGTCGAGGCGCCCGAAGCGCTCGATCGTCGCGGCGTGGACGGCTTCGACGCTCTGTGGATCGCTCACGTCTCCGGCGAAGAAGGCGGCGTTGTCGCCCAGCCGTTGCGCGACCTCGGCGCCCGGGGAGTGCTCGCGATCGAAGATCATCGCGCGGCCACCGGCCTGCGTGAGCATTGCCGCCGTCGCCTCGCCCAGACCCGATGCGCCGCCCGTGATCAGGCCGACGGAGTTGTGCACCAGCATTGGGTCGCAGACTATCGGGCAGGTATGCTCGACAGCCAAACGTTGGTTTGGAGAAAGCTCGGGGAACTGGCACATGCTCTTGGACGGAAAAGTGGCGATCGTGACCGGCGGCGCCGGCGGGATCGGGCGCGAATACGGGCGTGTCCTGGCCGAGAACGGAGCGTCCGTCGTGCTCGCCGACGTCAACGGGGAGGCGGCGAAGTCGGCCGCCGCGGAGCTGTCGGCCGACGGCGGGCAGATCATCGGCGTCGGCGCCGACGTGACGTCGGAGGAGGCGACGCTGGCCATGGCCGCGGCGGCGGTCGAGGCGTTCGGCGGGATCGACATCCTGATCAACAACGCCGCGCTGATGGCCGAGATCCCGCAGACGCCGCTGATCGACTTCCCGCTCGACTGGTGGGACCGCACGCTGGCGGTCAACCTGACTGGGCCGCTGCTCTGTTGCCGCGCGTGCGTGCCGTCGATGCGCGAGCGCGGAGGCGGAAAGATCGTCAACCAGTCCTCGGGTGGCGCGTTCCTCAACGGCCGGCCCTACGGGATCAGCAAGATGGCGCTCCTGTCGATGACCCACGGCCTGGCCCGTGACCTCGGCGCCGACAAGATCTGCGTCAACGCGATCGCGCCCGGCCCGATCGAGACCGCGGCCGGGCTGGCGACCCAGCCGGCCGACTCCCCGTGGCGGACCTCGGTCAACGCCCTGATCCCGATCAAGCGCCGCGGCATGCCCGAGGATCTGTTCGGCGCGCTGCTGTTCCTGTGCGGGCCGGCCAGCGACTGGGTCACCGGGCAGTGCATCAACGTCGACGGTGGGTGGGTGATGAGGTTCTGATGGTGGCCTATTCGACGTTCGAAACGGTCGAGCTGACGCGCACCGGCGACGTGCTCGAGGTGCGCTTCCACGTCGACGGTGGGCCCCTGGTCTGGAACGCAACGGCGCACCGTGAGGTCGGCGACGCGTTCGCCCAGGTCGCGAGCGACCCGACGGTCAAGGTCGTCGTCGTCACCGGGACCGGAGACGCGTTCTGCAACGCGATCGACGGACCGAGCTTCGCCGGGCGCTCGTCGTGGGACCCGATCTGGTGGGAAGGCAAGCGACTGCTGAAGTGCCTGCTCGACATCGACGTGCCGGTGCTCAGCGCGATCAACGGGCCGGCGACGATCCATGCCGAGATCCCGCTGCTCGCCGACATCATCATCGCGGCGGACACGACGATCCTGGCCGACAAGGCCCACTTCTCGACCGGGTCGCTGCCCGCCGACGGCGTCCATCTGGTCTGGCGCCACCTGCTCGGCCCCCAGCGGGCCAAGTACTTCCTGATGACCAACCAGGTCATCGACGCTCAGCAGGCGCTCGACCTCGGCGTCGTCAACGAGGTCGTGCCCGCAGCGAACCTCCAGGCGCGCGTGCACGAGCTCGCGGCGTCGCTGGCCGAGAAGCCGCTGCCGTTCCTGCGCTACACCCGCGAGGCGCTGAACATGGTCGAGCGTGAGCACCTGTTGGCGGGGCTGAGCCACGGGCTGGCGTTGGAGGGCATCACGTTCGCCGACGTGGCCAGCCTGAAGGCCGCCCAGGCCGAGGGTACGTAAACGGAGCGTTATGTAGCTTCAGCCCACCACTTTCGCGCCGATCAGTAGGGGAATGGGATTCTTCGGCCTCAGCGACGACGAGCGGGGACGCATGCGCGAGGTCGGCCGGCGCCTCATCCCGGTCGGGTGGCGCGCCGCCGCGCTCGTCGCGATCGCTTCGCTCGTTGCGGTCCCGACCTTCGGCCCCGCTCCCGCGATCACCACGGTGCTCGCCGCCGTCGTCATCGCCGCGGCCAGCGCCACAGCGTCGCGCTTTCGGCGCCCCGAGATCCTCCTCAGCGCCGCGTGGGCCGCTTCCTTCCTGGTGATCGTCGTCGGGATCGGGCTCGCCACCGGGCCGCGGCTCCTGCTGTTGCCGATCGTCGTCGTAACAACCGTGCGGGCCAGCGTGACGTTTCCGGCGCGCATGGTGGTCTGGACCACGGCTCTCAGCGTCCTCGGGATGCTCGTGGTGAGTCTGGGACTGAACACCCCGGCCGTGCTGGCCGAGCCGCCGATCCTGATCATCCCGCTCGCCGTGGTCCTCACCAGTGCAATCCTCGCTGCGCGCATCCGCGACCTCGACGCCGAGTCGCGCAGCACCGCCGTCGTCGATCGTCTCACCGGCACGCTGAATCGCGCCGCGCTGATGCCGCGCCTGGCCGAGCTCGAGCACCAGTCGCGGAGCACTGGAGAGCCGGTCGCGATCGTCGTCGGCGATATCGACCATTTCAAGTCGGTCAACGACGAGCATGGGCACGCGGTCGGTGATGCGGTCCTGCGCGGTGTGGTCGACCGTCTGCGTATGGCGTTGGGAGCGTTCGAGTCGGTGTACCGCCTCGGCGGAGAGGAGTTCGTCATCGTGTTCGTGGGCGCACAGGTCCGCCGCGCGGGTGAGACCGCGGAGCGGATGCGCCATGCGGTCGGCGAGGCGCCGGTCGGCGGTGTGCCGATCACGATCTCCTTCGGCGTCGCCGTCTCGCCGCCGGGCGAGTTCGCGTTCGAGCCGGTCTTCGAGCAGGCCGACGCAGCACTGTACGAGGCGAAGCACGCCGGGCGTGACCGCGTGCGGCTCGCCGTCGCCCCGGAAACGATCACGAGCGCCGACAAACGCGTGCGCCTATCGCGAGCCGGGGACCGAGAGCCGGCCTCGACGCTCGATGGGTCTGGCCCGCCAATCGCAGCCGGATCGCCGATTGCGCCCACGTCGACAAGCCGCCCCCGACACCTGATCGATGAGCAGCCAGCCAACCGCGGCTGGCTGGTGAGTGACCAGGTCGAACGCGACCACCTGCTCGACCTCGGCTCGCGCGTCCGCGGGGTACAGATCGCCATCTACCTGCTGACCTTCGCCGCGTTTCTTGCCTGCACGCCGTGGTTCGGCTGGCTGATCCTTGTGCCCCTCATCATCGCCGCGGTGACCACCTTCATGCTCGGCGTGCTCATCGAGCGCTTCCCCCGTCCCGAACAGGCCTTCGTTCTGGCCTGCTCGATCAACCTGCTCGGCTGCGTCACGGCCTTTGTCCTGATCAGCGGCCCGTCGCCCCCGGTCTCGGTGACCGTTCTGCTGGCGCTGCCGCTGATCGCGTTCTGCGCGTGCTTCCCGGCGCGCGGGGTCGTCTGCGGCGTGGTCGCGACGGCGGCCTCGATCGTCGGCGTGTCACTGGCCATCAACGCCGCCCAGGTCCTCTCGGCTCCCGCGAGTCTGGCCTACGTGCTCGTGACAATGGCCGCGCTGGCGATGATCGGCCGTGCCCTCGGCGCGTCGGCCACCGGCCATCGCGGTGCGGCCGTGATCGACGGGCTGACCGGCATGTTCAATCGCCTCGCGCTCGAAGCACGAACCGCCGAGCTGGCTCACCAGGCCAACGCCGGCGGCGGCCAGGTGGCGGTGATCCTGGCCGACGTCGATCACTTCAAGCGTGTCAACGACAAGCATGGTCACGGCGTCGGTGACGCCGTGCTGCGCGAGGTCGCCTACCGGCTTCGCTCGCAGCTGCGCGCGTTCGAGTCGGCGTACCGCATCGGCGGCGAGGAGTTCGTCATCCTGCTCGTCGGGACCGATGCGGCGGCGGCCGCCGTGGTGGCCGAGCGCCTGCGGAACACGATCCGCGGCGCACCGGTCGCCGGCGTCGCGGTGACGATGTCGTTCGGCGCTGCGGCGAGCGCACCCGGCGAGGCGTTCGACTACGCCGAGGTCTTCGCGCGCACCGACGCCGTGCTCTACGACGCCAAGCACGCGGGGCGCGACTGCGTCCGCGTCGATCGCACCGACGCGGCCGCCCCGCCGCTATTCGCAGCGGCGGCCTGATCCGGCGATCTACGCTCCGAAGACCGACGCCGCGTTGCCGAACGCGACGGCCTCGCTGAACACGCCGAGCTCCCACGGCGACGCGTCGGCGCTGTCCGCGGAGGCGAACAGCAGCAGGCGCTCGGCGTCGATTGCGGCCACCAGCTCGACGAGCCGCGCCGGGTCGGCTGGCCGCTCGAGGCCGGCCGTGGTGAACGAGACGTGCTCGCGGACGACTTCGCTCGGCGGGCGATCGAGCCGCGGCGGGCGCTGGTCGGAGAACGTTGCGAAGTCCGCGTCCATCCGCCACAGCAGCGACGGCAGCCAGGCGATGCCGAAGCCGCTGAGCACGAGCCGCAGGCTCGGGAAGCGCGCGAACACACCCTCGGAGACGATCGACGACAGGTGCCCGATCGCCCCGTAGGCCCCCGCGACCCGGTACTCCCACAGCGTCGTGGGATGCCCGACCGGCGTCGGCCCGGCGTTGGCGCCGGCGAACCCGCCCCCCGCGACGAGGCAGACCGGCAGCGACGCCTCGGCGGCGGCCGCATAGAGCGGGTACAGCGACCGATCACCGAGGAGCACCGGCGGGAACGCGAGCACGATCTGCGCCACGCGCGCATCACCGGCCAGGCGCCGCACCTCCTGCGCCGCCAACACCCCATCGCGCGGCCCGACGACCATCGCCACCCGCAGTCTCCGATCCGCGGCCGGCCAGCGCTCGAGCATCCAGTCGTTCGTCGCGCTGGCCAGCGCCGCGGCCATCACCGCGTTCGAGATTCCGCTCAGCCCCGCGGCATCGCCCGGGTTGACGATCGCCCGCTCCACCCCGCGGGCGTCGAGCAGCTCGACCGCACGCGACACCACGTCGCCACCGGCCGCGACCGCCGCCCGGTACGGAGCAGCCGGAAGGTTGTAGCCGACCCCCCCGAGCCCGCCGCCGGTCGACAGGTGCTCGCGCCAGCCCTCGGGCAGATGGTCGGAGAAGTCGGCCCGCGTCGCCACGGCCGGCACGAAGTCGACGTCGAACACGCCGCTCATCCGTAGACGACGATCTCGTCGCCCTCGACCCGGACCTCGTACGTCGCGACGCGCAGCTTCTTCGGATCGGCCGGGCAGCGCCCCGTCGTCAGATCGAACTCGTAGCGATGCCACGGACACAGCAGCACTCGGGTCGACGGGTCGTACTCCATCTCCCCGACACCGGTCACCCGCCGCGCCGAGCGCACCGGCCCGGCGGTGAACGTCGCGCGGCGATGCGGGCACCGGTTGAACAGCGCATGCAACTCACCGCGATCGTTCAATACCAGCACCTCGCGGCGCCCGAGCTGGATGACCTTGCGCTGCCCCTCCCCGAGCTCCGCCTTTGGGAACGCGACCCGCGGCCGCGTGCGCGGCGAACCACTCACGCCGCCGCCACGCCGATGCCGTACAGATCGCGCGCGTTCTCCCAGTAGATCCGCCGCTGCCAATCCGGCGGGAACGCGCGCAGCCCGACCGAGTCCGGCTCGTCGGCGTCCCAGTGCGGGTAGTCCGAGGAGAACATCAGCAGCCGGTCGCCGTCGATCATCCGCAGCAGCGTCACGAGATCCTCGGGCGTGCGCGGCTCCTCCATCGGCTGCGTCGTGAAGCGCACGTGATCGAGGATGTACTCACTCGGCGGCCGTGTCAGCCACGGCACGTCCTTGGCCGCGCGGTACTCCTGATCGAGGCGCCACATCACCCACGGCAGCCAGGCGACCCCGAACTCGTTGATGACCAGCGACGTCCGCGGGTACTTGACCGGGACGCCCTCGGTGATCCACGAGATGAGGTGCTGGATCGCCGGCACGCACATTCCGATGTGGTACTCCATCATCGTCGAGGCCTGGCCGACCGAGAAGCTCCCGGTGTTGACTCCCGTCTCCGCCCCGCCGACGTGGATGTTGAACGGCAGGCCGAGTTCGTCGCACGCCTCGTAGACCGGATGCAGCGCGCGATTGCCGAGCAGCCACGGCGACGAGGTCACCGTCACCTGGACGATCCGCGGGTGCGCGCCAACGCGCCGGATCTCATCGGCCGCCCGGTCGGGATCGCGCAGCGAGACGAGCAAGGCGCCGAGGAAACGCTCGTCGACCGGGAGCCACTCCTCGATCGTCCAGTCGTTGGTCGCCTGGGCGAGGTCCGCCGCGAGGTCGGCGTCGGGAAGCCCGCCGAGGCCGAGGAAGCTCGCCGGATTGAGGACCGCGTAGTCGATGCCGTGACGGTCGAGGTGGTGCTCGACCACGAACTGCGGGTCCGACCCCGGCGTGCCGCCACCCGGCGGCACCGCGTCGAGGCGGTAGGCGCCGTTGGCGTTGTGCAGCCCGCTGCCGTGGGTGTAGTACGGGTCGATGTCGCCGTCGGGGAGGTAGGGACGCAGCGCCTCGAGCGACGTGTACTGGTGGTGCAGGTCGGCGTCGAGGATCGGGTAGTCGCGCTTGCCCATCAGTGGTTCATCCTGTGAGTCCGTGCATGCGTGGGCGGTCGCTGGCGCCGCCCGGCAAGGACGCAGTGAGGGAGTTTGGCTTTGCCAAATGACCGAGCGAGGACGCCGCCAGGCGGTGATCAGCGGCCGATCCAAGCAGGTGCGGACTTGCAGGATGAGCCACTAGGTCCCGTTCCAGATCGAGAAGCCGCCGTCGACGACGATCGATTCGCCCGACACGTAGGCCGACAGATCGCTGCACAGGAACAGGTGCACGCGGGCGGCCTCGGCGGTGCCGTCACGATCGGGCCGGCGCATTCGCGCCTTGAGCGTCGGGTCGGGCAGCGGCACGTGGATCTCCGACGGCTCGCGGTCGAGACTCGAGCGGATGTTCGTCGCCATCGCGCCCGCGCACATCGCGTTGACGCGGATCCCGTCGGGCGCCAACTCGGCGGCCAGGCCCCGGACCATCGCGTTGATCGCGCCCTTCGACGCGGTGTACGACAGCCGGTTCACCGTCGCGAACACACCCGACGTCGACGACGTCACCGACATCGCGCCGCCGCCGGCGCGGCGCAGCGCCGGCGTCGCCGCGCGCAGGGTCCGCATCACGCCGCTGAGGTTGATGTCGAGCTCGTCGGCCCAGTCGTCGTCTGCGACCTCCTCGACCGGCCTGAACGCCGAGCGCCCGAGCACGCCCGCGTTGGCGACGACGGCGTCGAGCCGGCCGTAGGCCTCCTCGGCCCGCGCGACCGCCGCTGTGACCTCCGCGGTGGAGCGCACATCGGCATGGACGTAGGTCGCGTCGCCGTCGATCGAATCGGCGGCCGCCCGCCCGGCGTCGTCGACCACATCGGTGATGACGACCTTCGCTCCATGCTCGACGAACAGCGCCGCGGTGGCGAGGCCGAGCCCGGAGGCCCCGCCGGTCACCAACACGACCCTGTCTTCGAGCAACATCACGGCCCCTTCGCTCTACCGATGGACGATCATGAGCCTACACGCCCAAACATCTACTCGGTAGCATCCTACGACGCCGGGGAGAGCAACCAAGGGGTCGCAGCATGGGCACGCCAGCCGCACACGAACGGACCATCGGAGAGCTCATCGACACGGGCGCGCAGCGCTTCTCGCGCGACGCGCTGGTGCTGCCCGACGTGCGCCTGACCTACCCCGAGCTGCAGGCGGCCGCCAACCGCACCGCGCGCAGCCTGCGCGGGCTCGGCGTCGGACCCGGCGACAAGGTCGGGATCCTCATGCCCAACAGCATGGACTTCCTGCTCGTACTGTTCGGCGCGGCGAAGCTCGGCGCGGTCACCGTTCCGATCAACGGCCGCTTCCGCACCCACGAGCTGGGCCAGATCGTCGCCCACTCCGACATCCGCACGCTGGTCACCGCGCCTGGGCCCCAGGGCACGGTCGACTTCCCCGCGCTGCTCGCCGAGGTGCTGCCCGGGATCGGGGAGCAGGACGCGAATGCGCTGAACCTCTCCGCTGCGCCGCAGCTGCGCCAGATCGTCGACTTCGGATCGCCCCGCCCCGGCTTCCTCGGTCGCGAGGACTTCGACGCCGCGGCCGAACGCGTGACCGACGACGAGATCGCCGAGCTCCAGGCGCAGGTGACGAGCACCCAGACCGCGTTGCTGATGTACACGTCGGGCACGACGGCCAACCCGAAGGGCTGCCTGCTCAGCCATGGAGCGCTCGTCGGCCACGGGCAGACGGTGGCCGAGACGCGTTTCTTCCTGACCGAGGAGGATCGCTTCTGGAACCCACTGCCGATGTTCCACATCGGCGGCCTCGTGCCGATGCTCGGGACGCTGTCGGCGGGCGGGACCTTCTACCACGCGGGACACTTCGACGCCGACCAGTCGCTCGACACGCTGGTCAACGAGCGGATCACCGTCGCCTACCCGGCGTTCGAGACGATCTGGCTCGGCGTCGTCAACCACCCGGGGTTCGCCGACGCCGACATCTCGGCGCTGCGCCTGATCCAGAACATCGCCGTCCCCGAGCGGCTCATCTACCTGCAGAAGACGACGCCCGGCGCGTCGGAGGTCTCGTCGTTCGGGGCCACCGAGTGCTCGTCGAACCTGACCCTGCCGCTGCCCGACGACTCCTACGAGGTGCGGATGCACACGCTCGGGCATGCGGTGCCCGACATGGAGATCCGGATCGCCGACGCCGAGACCGGCGAGTTGCGCGAGGCCAACGAGGTCGGCGAGCTCCAGTTCCGCGGCAAGGCCCTGTTCGACGGCTACTACAAGGAGCGCGAGCTGACCGAAGCGTCGTTCCAGGACGGCTGGTTCAAGTCCGGCGACCTCGCGCTGATCGACGACGACGGGCGCCTGAGCTACCAGGGCCGGATCAAGGACATGCTCAAGGTCGGCGGCGAGAACGTCTCCGCGATCGAGATCGAGTCGTTCCTCGCCGGCCACGACGCGATCGACATCGTCCAGGTCGTCGCGGCGCCGGACTCGAAATACACCGAGGTCCCGGCCGCGTTCGTCCAGCTCAAGCCGGGCACGACGCTCGAGGAGCACGAGCTGATCGATTTCTGCGCCGGCCGGGTCGCCTCCTACAAGATCCCGCGCTACGTGCGCCTGATCGACGAGTGGCCGATGTCGGGGACGAAGATCAAGAAGTACGAGCTGCGCGAGCGGATCGCTCAGGAGCTCGAGGAGCGCGGCATCACCGAGGCGCCGTCGGTCAAGACGCCGGCGACGAGCTCGAGCTGAGCCTCGCGCTCAGAACGACCGCGGTAGTCCGAGCTGCTCGGCGATCACGTTGCGCGCCATCTCGTTGGTGATCGGCCCGATCTGCCATAAACGGGCATCGCGCCAGTAGCGCTGCATGTCCGTCTCGGCCGAGTAGCCCATGCCACCGAGGATCTGGATCCCGGTATCGGCGGCGCTGACCGCCGCGTCGGAGGCGGCAACCTTGAGCATCGTCGTCTCCATGTGGGCGGGGATGTCGTTGGCCTGGCGCCAGGCAGCGTCGTAGAGCATCAGCTCGACCTGCTTGCGCTTGATCGCGATGTCGGCGATGTAGTGCTGGAGTATCTGGAACTGGCCGATCGGCTTGCCGAACGCGGTCCGCTGCATCATGTACTCCAGCGCGTCCTCGACGATCCCGTCGAGGATCCCCAGGCAGAACGCGGAGACCAGCGTGCGCTCGTTGTTGAGGGTCGGCAGCAGCATCCGCCACGCGTTCCCCGGCTCGCCGAGCAGCAGATCGTCGGGCACGAAGACGTCGTCCAGGCCGACGTCGCACGAGCCGATCGAGCGCATCCCGAGCTTCGGGATCGGCGTGATCATGACCCCCTCGGCGTTGGTCGGCAGCAGGAACAGCGACACGCCCTGATGGTTCTTCTCCACGTCACGGTCGGTGCGGGCCAACAGAAGGATATAGTCGGCGACCTGAGCGGAGGTACACCACGTCTTGTTGCCGTTGAGCTGCCACCCACCATCGACCTTCTTGGCAAACGTCCGCAACGCGCCGAGGACATCGGTACCACCGCCCGGCTCGGAGAAGCCGATCGAGAAGCGCAGCTCGCCACGCGCGATCGCCGGCAGGAAGCGCTCCTTCTGCTCATCGGTCCCGTAGATGCCGATCGACTTCCCGCCGGCGAACGACGTCAGCGCCCACACCCACGACAGGCCGGCCAGCGAACGGGCGAGCCCACGGGCGAGCTGGACCTGCATGTAGATGTCGCCGCCCTGGCCGCCGTAGGCCTCGTCGACCGAGATCGCGTGAAAGCCCGCCGTGCTCATCTTGTCCCACAACTCGAACGGGTAGTCCTCCTCGTGAAGCTCCAGCTCGCGCGCGTATGCCTTCGGCGCTTCGTTGTTGACCCAATCGCGCACCGTATCGGCGAACAGGCGCATCTCATCAGTCGGCTGAAAGTCCATAGGAGCCGGAAGTTATCAACCTTCCGATTGGTGGGCAATGTGCCTGTTTGGCGCTATGGTTCCGACGATGCTCGATCTGCGCCAAGAGGATGCCGTCGCGTGGTGCACCCTGAATCGGCCGGACCAGCTCAACGCGATGCCGCGTTCGTTCTGGGCCGAGTTGTGCGATGCGATGGACGCCATCGAGCGCGATCCGGCGATCCGCGTGGTGGTGTTCAAGGGCGCCGGACGGGCGTTCTCGGTCGGCGGTGACATCGTCGACTTCGGTGATATCGGCGGCGTCTCCGATCGCCGGACGTACATGCGCGAGGCGGTGAGGGCCTACCGCCGCGTCGAGCGCCTGCCCAAGCCGACGATCGCCGCCGTCCACGGCCACGCGGCCGGCGGAGGCTGCGAGCTGACGATGGTCTGCGACATCGTCGTCGCCGACGAGACCGCGAAGTTCAGCACGCCCGAAGCCTCGGTCGGGCTCGTCCCGGGTATCGGCGTCGTGCGTGGGCGCGCAAACGTCAACGCGCATTGGATGAAGTACATGGTCATGACGGGGCTGCCGCTGTCGGCCGTCGAGGCGCGGCTCGCCGGCCTGGTCAACATCGTCGTGCCCGAGGGCGAGCACCTCGCCGAGGCCCAGCGCCTCGCCGAGACGATCGCCACGCGCTCGCCGCTGGCGCTGTCGGTCGGCAAGGAGCTGCTCGACCGGGGCTCCGAGGAGGGCTACGCGTACGCGGCCGAGGCGATCGCCCTGCTCCAGGGCTCCGACGACTTCGCCGAGGGTATCGCGGCGTTCACCGAGCGTCGGCCCGCAGTCTTCGCCGAGGGCCCCCGTGCCCGTTGAGAAGCGCGCCTCGCGATCGCGCAAGACGACCACCGCGACCGGCCCCGCCCCGGCGCGCAAGCGCCGCCGGCGCGATGACGAGGTCCTCGGTGCGGCGGTCAAGGTCTTCTTCCAGCACGGCTACTCCGAGGCGACGGTCCAGGACATCGCCGACGAGGTCGGAATCCTCAAGGGCTCGATCTACCACTACATCGACACCAAGGAGGATCTGCTCTTCCGCGTGCTCGAGCAGGTCCATCGGGACGTCGACGTGATCCTCGAGGACGTGGCCGCCCGCACCGACATCGACGCGCTCGGCCGCCTCGATCTCTACGTGCGCAGCCAGGTCGCCTACAACCTCGCCCACTTCGAGCAGATCTCGGTCTACTACCACGACTTCGACCGCCTCGGCGACGACCGCCTCGCCGAGATCATCGAGGAGCGCCGCAAGCACGAGATGCACGTCACCGAGCTGATCGAGGAGGCCCAGGCCGCGGGCGCCGCCGACGCGGAGCTCGACGCCCGGCTGCTACGCAACTGCGTCTTCGCGACGGTCATCTGGACCTATCGCTGGTATCGCCCCAACGGCCGCGCGAGCCGCGAGACGATCGCCGACGTGTGCAGCCGCTTCGTGCTGCGCGGCGTGATCGGCGGCGTGGGCGCATGACCGAGACCTCGCACGAGCCGACCGTCGCCGACCGCGTCGCGGAGCTCGCCGAGCGCCGGGCCGCCGCGCTGGCGATGGGCGGCCCCGAGCGCATCGCCCGCCACCACGAGTCCGGGCGCCTGACCGCGCGCGAGCGCATCGAGCAGTTCGTCGACCCCGGAAGCTGGCGCGAGATGGGGCTGCTTGCGCTACCGGAGAACCGCCGCGCCGAGCCGTCGCCGGCCGACGCGATCATCACCGGCGTCGCCCGCGTGGACGGGCGCAAGGTGTGCCTGGTGGCCATCGACCCGACCGTGCTCGCCGGTACGACCGCGCCGGTCAACATGCGCAAGCAGAACCGCGTCGCGGAGTGGGCCGGGCGCCGCGGCATGCCGCTCGTCTTCCTGTCCGACAACGATGGCGGGCGCCTGCCCGACCTGCTCGGCTGGCGCTTCGCCGGGGTCCCGTTCGACTTCACGACGTTTCTCGAGTCGCCCGACGGCTGCCCGGCGATCCCGCGCGTGACCGCCGCGCTGGGGCCGAGCTTCGGCGACGCCGCGCTGCACTGCGCCACCTCGGATCTCGTCGTCATGACGCGTACCAGCGCGATCGCGTTGTCGGGACCGCCGGTTGTCAAGGGCGCGATCGGCGAGGACCTGACCAACGACGAGCTCGGCGGCCCGAAGATCGCCCACGAGACAAGCGGCCGCGCGCACATGGTCGTCGACGCCGAGGCCGAGGCATTCGACGCGATGCGCCGCTTCCTCAGCTACCTGCCCGACTCGGCCGCGTTGCCCGCTCCCGTCACGGCGCCCGCCGAGCCGTCCCGCCCGGCCGAGGACCTGCTGACCATTCTGCCCGCGACCTCGCGCCGCGCGTACGACATGCGCAAGATGCTCGACGCGATCGTCGACGCCGACTCGCTGTTCCCGTGGGGCGAACGCTACGGGCGCTCGCTGATCACCGCGTTCGCCCGGATCGAAGGCCGGCCGGTCGGCATGATCGCCAGCCAGCCGATGCAACGCGCCGGGGTTCTCGACGTGCCCGCGCTGGCCAAGGAGCTCGAGTTCGTGCGCCTGTGCGACACGTTCAACGTGCCGCTGGTGTTCCTGCAGGACGTTCCGGGGCTGATGGTCGGCACCGACGCCGAGAAGAACGGCATCCTCGCCTCCTACGAGCACATCGTCACCGCGATCGCCAACGCCGGCGTGCCGAAGATCGCGGTCATCCTGCGCAAGGCGTACGGCGGTGGCCACATCGCGTTGGGCGGGCGCCCGGTGAATCCCGATCTGCTCGTCGCGTGGCCGACGGCCGAGATGGGCTTCATGGCCCCCGACACCGGCGTGCGCACGGTCTACCGCAAGCGCCTGGACAAGCTCGCGGTCGAGGAGGGCGACGCCGCCCGCGACGCGCTGGTCGCCGAGCTCGAGGCCGAGTGGGCCGCCGAGTCCCAGCCGTGGGAGGCCGCCGCGAACATCATCCTCGACGACGTCATCGACCCGCGCGAGACACGCGAGGTCATCGCGAGTGGGATTGATTTTGCGTGGGGCTCGCGGCCCCACGTGTCGCCCACCGGCTGCTGAGGCGCGGGCTGCGAAAGCCGGGCCCGCCCGCTCGGACGCGGCCCCTCAGGCCGCGTCGAACTCGATGAACAGGCGATCGGGGCCGCGGAAGATCACGGCCTCCTGGTTGAGGAAGTCGTTCTTGCCGGGGGCGAACCTCAGGTTCGACAGCCGGGCGAAGAGGCATTCGAACGCGGTCACCGCCTCCATGCGGCCCAGCGGAGCGCCCAGGCAGAAGTGCGGGCCGTTGCCGAACGCCATGTGGTTCTTGACGTTCTCGCGCTCGACATCGAACTCCTCGGGGTCGGTGAACGTCGACTCGTCGCGGTTGGCCGCGCCCCAGACCATCAGCAGGATCGAGCCGGCGGGGATCTCGACGCCGTCGACCTCGAGGTCCTTCAGCGCCAGGCGCGGGCCCATCTGGACCGGGGACTCGATCCGCAGCGTCTCCTCGACCGCGCGCTTGAGCGCGGAGCCTCCCGCCGCCGCCTTGGCCTGCTGGTCGGGGTGCTCGATGAACAGCTTCATCATGCTCGAGATCAGGTGGGTCGTCGTGATGATGCCGCCGATGAACAGGTTCGACGCCTCGGCGATCAGGTCGGGCAGCTTGAGCTCGCCGTAGGCCTCGATGTGGCGCTGAACATGGATCGAGAGATCGTCGTCGCCCGGGTTGTCGACGCGAAGGAGGATCTCGTCGCGCAGGAACCCGCCCAGGTCGAGGATGCTGGCGCGCGCCGCGGCCTGATGGTCGTGGGCGGCAAAGCGCGTCCCGAAGCCCTCGTAGCCGCCCCACGCGAGCGCCCGATCGAGATGATCGAGCGGCAGCCCGAACAGGGTCAGGATCACCTTGGCCGGCAGCAGGTCGGCGAACTCGCTGACGAACTCGCATTCCCCGCGCTCGATGAACTCGTCGATCAGCTCGTCGGCGAACGCGCGGACGACCGACTCGCGCTCGCGCAGCCGCCCCGGCTTGAACATCTCAAAGGCGATCTTGCGCTTGAGCGTGTGCTCCGGCGGATCGCTGTTCACGATCCCCCATACCCGCTCGGTCGAGAAGTGGTCCTCGACCTTGGCCGGAAGCATCCAGCCGTCCTCCATGACCGAGTGATTGCTGGAGAGCACCTCGGTGTCGCGGGTCAGGCGCGCAATGTCGGCGTGGCGGGTGATGACGTACTCGCCGCCGGGGGCCTGATAGACCGGCGCCTGGGTCTGGAGCGCCTTGTAGGCCGGGTACGGACACTGCGTCACCTCGGCCGATGGGAAGGTCTTGCCGTCGAGCTCGGTGATGCGGATATCCACGGTCATGAGAGCGACCATATCTCACAACCGGTTGTTTGAGAAACAGGTAGCCTCAGGCGACTGCACGCGGACAGGAGGAGGACGTCGTGAGCGCTATCTCGTTCGAGGGTCAGGTCGCCATCGTCACCGGTAGCGGGGCGGGCCTCGGGCGCGCGTACGCCCATGAACTGGCCCGCCGTGGAGCGGCCGTGGTCGTCAACGACTTCGCCCCAGATCGTGCCGACGCGGTCGTCGCCGAGATCGAGGCCGAAGGCGGCCGCGCGGTCGCGTCGTACGACTCGGTATCCGAAGCCGACAGCTCCGCGGCGATCGTCACCGCGGCGGTCGACACGTTCGGAACGATCGACATCATCGTCAACAACGCCGGCACGATGCGCAACGCCATGTTCGAGGACCAGACGGCCGACGACCTCAACCAGATGCTCGCCGTCCACACCGGCGGCTGCTTCAACGTGACCCACGCCGCGTGGCGGCTGATGCAGGCGAAGAAGTACGGCCGCGTCCTGATGATCGGCTCGGCCGGCGGTACTTGGGCCATGCAGGCGCTGGCGAACTACGCGGCGGCCAAGGGGGGCGTCTACGGCCTCGCCCGCGCCCTGGCCTTCGAGGGTCGCGATCACGGGATCAACGTCAACGTCCTGCTCCCCGGCGCCGCGACGACGATCGCCGGCGATCCGATCCCCGGCTATGAGCGCTACTTCCGCGAGGAGCTGCGCGACGTGGTCGGCCCACGCCGCACGCCGGAGTCGGTGGCGCCGATGGTCGCCTACCTGGTCAGCCGTGAGTGCGAGCTGACGGGCGAGACGTTCTCGGCCGTGGCCGGGCGCTACGCGCGGGTAATCGTCGGGGTGACCGAGGGCTGGTTCGCCCAGGATCAGCAGTCGGTCACGCCGGACGACATCGCCGAGCACCTCACCGAGATCTGCGACACCACGACGTACACGCTGCCGGCCAGCCTCTACGACGAGTACGAGGCGATCGGTCTGCGGCTCGGCGTTCCCCCGCCGAGCTGATCGCGCCGTGGACGTCGGCGTCGGTCTGTGGTCCATGCGGGCGACCGCCATGTCGCCCGCGACGCCCGCGGTTCTCTACCGGGAGCTGATCGAAGACGCCCGGCTCGCCGAGGAGCTCGGGCTGCATTCGCTGTGGCTCTCCGAGCATCACGTCTGGTACGACGGCTGGTGCCCGTCGCTGCTCGTGGCCGGCGCCGCCGTCCTCGGCGCGACGACGCGTCTGCATCTCGGCACCGGCGTGTTCCTGCTACCGCTCCACGACCCCCGGCGCGTCGCCGCCGCCGGGCGCGCGCTGCACGCGCTCGCGCCGGGGCGCACCGAGCTCGGCGTCGGGCTCGGCTACCGCGATCCGGAGTTCGACGCGGTGGCGATCAGCCGCACGACCCGCGGCCGCCGCGCCGACGCGGCGCTCGACGTCCTCGCCAGCGAGTGGGCGACCGGCGGGCCGCGGATCTGGATCGGCGGTATCGCCGAGCGGTCGCTGGCCCGGGCCGCCGACCGCGGGCTGTCGCTGTTCCTGCCCTCGAGCATGCGCCCGGCGCAGCTGCGCGAGGTCATCGCCCGGGCACGCGACGCCGCCGACGCCCAGGGCACGGCGATCGATCGCATCGGCGTGCTCAAGCAAGCGTGGATCACCGACGGCGGCACGGTGCCGGAGCAGGCGATGCGCGCGGCGATCGGCCGCCACACCGGCGAGTACGGCGGCGCGTGGTGGCTACTGCACGGCCGGCTCGGGTTCGAGGTGCCCGAGCTGCTGGCCGACCAGCTGCGGCGCAGCGCCGAGACGGCGTCGGTCGGTCCGGCCGAGGCGGTGACCGAGGACCTGCGCGAGCTCGAGGCGATCGGCGTCGACCTCGTCGTCCTGCACGTCGCCAACGACTTCACGCGCGGCGGCTACCGCGAGAACATGCGGCGCATCGCCGCCGACGTCGTCGGGGCCGTCGCATGAGACTCGGGGTCGTGCTGAGCGAGCCGTGGGCGGCCGACGCCGCACGGGCCCAGGAGCTCGGCTTCGAGCTGGGCCTGATCGACGAGCGCCACACTCCGGCGCCGCTCGTCCTCGCGGCGTTCCTCGCGCCGGCGACGGACGCGCTGCGGATCGTCGCGACGGTGACCGCCGGCGCGCATCCGCTGACCATCGCCGAGGAGGCCGCGGTCGCCGACCTCGCGCTCGGCGGCCGGCTCGTGCTCGGCGTTCGGTCCGGCGACGAGGCCCTGCTCGCCGAGACCCTCGACGTGCTCAACCACGCGTTCGCGGCCCGCCCGTTTCGCCATGAGGGTCAGCGCTGGCGCGTGCCCGCCAACCTGCCCGAGCACGAGCACGCCGAAACGCTCGTGCGGGTCACTCCGGCCCCGGCCCAGCTCGAGCTGCCGATCTGGGTGAGCGGCAGCGCCGCGCCCGCGGTGGCGCGGTCGCACGGCGTCTCGCTCGTGGTCGATGCCGGTGGGGCGGCTCCGGGCCCCGCGGCGGCCCGCCTGCGTCGGCCCGCGCTGCGTACGGTCGACGCGTCGGCCGACCACTTCGATCCCGCGGCGCTGGTCGAGGACCTGCGCCGCGATCAGCTCGCGTGGGGACTCGACGTCGCGATCCTCGAACTGCCCACGACGCTGACCCCCGAACGCCGCGCCGCCATCCTGCTCACGATCGCCACCGACGTCAGGCCCGCTCTCCAGCTCGCATCGCTGCCCGACGGCCTGACGCGCTACTGGGCCGACTCAGCGAGCGCCCCAGATATTGGCTGACACCCCGCCGGCGTCGGACTGCGCCTGACCCGAGAACGCACCCGGGATCTGTGCCTCGACCGCTCGCGCCATGCCGTCGCGCCAGTCGACGACGCAGTGGCCGAGAAGCTCGCGGCGGCGTGTGTTGTCGGACACGAAGCCGGCACGAGCCGCCTCGTCGGGCACGAACTCGGCCTCGAGGCTGGCCCGCTGCGCCAGCTCGTTGACCATCTCGCGCAGCGTCACCGCGTCGTCACCGGCCAGGTTGACGATCGTCGGGTCGGCCGACGCCACGTCGAACAGGGCGGGCACGAATCCGATGATGTCGTCGGTGCCGATCGGCGAGGACCAGAACTCGCTGCCGTCCAGCGGCACGTAGATCGGCTCGCCCGCCGCGACACGCCGGAACATCTCCAGCGGCATCCCACCCCAGCCCGCCGGGCCGTAGCAGAGGTTCAGCCGCGCGATCGTGCAGCGCAAGCCGAGAATCGCCGCGAACGCGCGTACGACCGCCTCGGCGGCGAGCTTGCCGACCGGGTAGGCGGGCGCGTACGGAGCGTAGCCGCCCAGTGGGTCGGTCTCGGCGACCGGCGTCTCCGGCGTCGGTGGGCGCTGGTAGACCGCGAACGTCGAGACGAACACGAACGCCTGCGCCGAGCGACAGTGGTCCATCAGCCGCCCCGTGGCGACCGCGTTGGCCTGGGCCGCCGTTTCGCAGTCGGGCTGGCCGCGGTAGGGCGCGCCGTGGAAGACATGGGTGAAGTCGCGATCGATGCCGTCGAGCGTCTCGGCCTCCATCGACCACGGCACGGTGTGGATCCCGCGGCCCTCCAGCTGTCCGCGCACGGCGGGGTCGCTGAACCGTGCGGCGCACCACACCTCGTTGCCGGCGGCCAGCGCCTCGGCGAGCGGACGGCCGACCTGGCCGGTCGCGCCGGTGAACAGGATCTTCGCGTCGGTCAGAGTCATGCGAGCTCGCCTTCCTGCGGAGTGATGTCCGGGACCTCCTCGCCCTGCAACGCGACGCACTCCTCGATGCTCGCGTCGAGCAGTTCGATGATGTGGCCGTCGGGGTCCTCGGCGTAGACGAAGTGGTGGGTCGCGAACGGCCGCGGCGGGAAGCGCCGGCGCCCGCCGAGCGCCTCGACGCTCTGCAGCACGGCGTGGACGTCGTCGACCTGAAGGCAGATGTGCATGATCGCGTCGGAGATCTGGTCGGCAGCCGGGACGTCGGGCGCCGGCGCGAGCTCGAAGAGCTCGATCGCGCCGCCGCCGTCGAAGGTCAGGAAACCGGCCCGGCCCGCGGTCCCCGGCGGCGCGGGCAGGATCGAGCGCGCGAAGTCGCCTTCGATCGCCATCACGAACGCCGGTGTCGCGCCGAGCGCCTCGACGTAGAAGCGCGTCGCCCGCTCGAGATCGGCGACGCGCAGCGCGACGTGGTGAGTGACGGTCATCGCCTCGGGAACCCTACCTCTCCAACCAAGCGTCCGGTAGGAATTCGCGTGTCCTGATCTATAGTCGGGCGATCCGGGATCTCGAGCACCGCAGACGGGCGATCACCGCGGTTCTGAGCCTCGGCTCCCTACTCGTGGTCCTCGACACGACGATGGTCAACATTGCGATCGAGACGCTTGCGCGGCGGCTCGATGCGCCGCTCGGTGACATCCAGTGGGTCGCAACCGCGTACCTGCTCGCGCTGGCGCTCGTCATCCCGATCAGCGGGTGGGCGAGCGAGCGCGTCGGCGCCAAGCGCCTCTGGCTGCTCGCCACCGCGCTGTTCGTCGTCGGCTCGGCGTTGGCCTCGACCGCGTGGTCGCTGGAAAGCCTGATCGCGTCTCGTGTGCTCCAGGGAATCGGCGGCGGGCTGATCATCCCGATCGGTCACTCGATCGCGGTCAGCCAGGCGGGCGATCGCTCGATGACCCGGGTCATCGGCGCGCTCAACGCCCCGATTCTCGCCGCGCCGATGTTCGGTCCCGCCGTTGGTGGCGTGCTCCTCACCGCGTTCGGGTGGCGCTCGATCTTCCTCCTCAACGTCCCGCTCGGGCTCATCGCCATCGCTCTCGGCGTGCGCGTGCTGCCGCCATCGCCGGCCGACCGCTCGGCGACGCTCGACCCGCGCGGAGTGCTGCTGCTCTGCCCCGGCGTCGTGCTGGTGCTGCTCGGCGCGGTGCGCCTCGGGCACCCGGGCGCGCTCGTGCTGTTCGTCGCCGGCATGGTGCTGCTAGGGGCGTTCACCGCGCACGCCGCCCACCGCGGCGCGTCGGCGGTGGTGCGGGTGTCACTGTTCCGAGGGCGGACCTTCAGCCTCGCGGCGATCGTGACGTTCGTCGGCTACGTGATCCATGTCGGAACGCTGGCCGTGTTGCCGCTGTACTTCCTGGTCGTGCGTGGCGTGTCGCCGCTCGCCGCCGGTCTGCTTGTCGGGATCCAAGGCGTCGGTTCGCTGATCGGGCTGACCGCGGTCGGGCGCCTGTCCGATCGTCTGGGTCCGGTCCGCCTGGCCCAGTGCGGCCTCGCGTTGGCGACGCTCGCCACCGTCCCGCTGGTGTTCGTGACCGACGCGACGCCGTACACGGTGCTGAGCGTCGTCCTGCTCGCGCGCGGCGCGGGGCTGAGCCTGACCCTCACCCCGCTCTACGCCACCGCGTACGCGGCGGTCGCGGCCGAGGACGTTCCGCATGCGACGACGATCCTCAACACCGTGGCCCGGCTCGGCGCCTCGTTCGGCGTCGCGCTGCTGCTCCTGCTCACCCAACACCAGATTGCCGATGTCGGCACCGGATCGGCGCTCGCCGGCGAGATGGGGACGACGTTCGCGCTGATCGCGGCGGGGACCGTCCTCGCCCTCGGGCTCGCGCTGCTGATCGCTGACCGGCGTCCCGGTTCGAACGACCGTTTGCTCGGCGAGCACGCTATCCTGCTCGACGGGTGAGCAGCGAATGGAGGCCAGATGAGTGACTGGGATGAGACCACCGACATCGTGGCGATCGGCAGTGGCGCGGCGGGTCTCGGCGCGGCCCTGTCGGCGAAGGCGAACGGCCTCGATGTCGTGGTGCTGGAGGCGGCGGCGCTGGTCGGCGGCTCCTCGATGCTGGCCGGCGGCGGGATGTGGATTCCGGCCAACCACTTCATGCTCGCCGACGGCGACGAGGACTCCGTCGAGACGGCGATGACGTACATGGAGGCGCTGATCGGCGACCAGCCACCGGCGTCGTCGCGGGCCCGCAAGCTCGCGTACTTGACCAACGCTCCGAAGATGCTCGCGTTCCTCGAGCAGCAGGGACTGATGTTCCGCCGCACGTCGGGCGGCTACCCCGACTACTACCCCGACCTTCCGGGCGGGAGCAGCGCCGGGCGCGGCGTCGAGTCGGTCATCTTCGACTCCAACAAGCTCGGCGCGTGGTCCGACAAGCTGCCGCCGCGGCGCTTCCCGCGCTCGCTGCCGATGGGCACGCTCGACGTCGCCAAGATCCTCGTCGCCAAGCGCACGGTCAGCGGCTTCGCGCGCCTCGCGCGGATCTACACCCATCACTACATCTCCAAGGTCCGCCGCCAGTCGCTCGTCGGCGGCGGCGGCGCGCTCGTCGCCCAGCTGCTGCTGGCGAACATCAAGCGCGACGTCCCGGTGCGACTGCAGACGCGGGTGACCGAGTTGGTCGTCGAGGACGGCCGTGTGACCGGAGTCGTGTGCGAGGGCCCCGACGGCACGAAGCGCATCGAGGCGCGGGCCGGGGTGATGGTCGGCGCCGGCGGCTTCGCCCGTAACGCCCAACTGCGCGAGAAGTACGGACGGCACCCGATCACCGGCACGTGGACGTCCGCTCACGCGGGCGACCAGGGCGACGGGCTGAACCTGGGCCTCCAGGTCGGCGCCGCGACGGCGCTGCTCGACGAGGCATGGTGGGGGCCGTCGAGCCTGCTGCCCCCCGACGGCCCGGCGATCTTCCACGTCTCCGAGCGCTCCAAGCCCGGCTCGCTGATCGTCGACCAGTCCGGGGTGCGCTACTTCAACGAGTCGATGGACTACGTCCTCGCCGGGCAGACGATGTACACGCGCAGCGAGGAGGTCCCGGCGATCCCGTCCTACATCGTCTTCGACCAGCGCTACCGCAACCGCTACCCGTTCGGCGCGAACCTGCCGGGCCGCACGCCGCAGGCGCTGCTCGACAACGGCTACTTCAAGCGCGCCGACACGATCGAGAACCTCGCCAAGCTGATCGACGTGCCGCCGGACGCACTGAAGGCCACGGTCGAGCGCTTCAACAGGTTCGCGCGCAAGGGCGTCGACGAGGACTTCCACCGCGGCGAGAACGTCTACGACACCTACTACGGCGACCCGCGGGTCAAGCCCAACGCGTGCCTCGCGCCGATCGAGAAGGGCCCCTACTACGCCGTCGCGCTGTACCCCGGCGACCTCGGCACCAAGGGCGGCATGGTCACCGATGAAAACGGCCGCGTCCTGCGCGACGACGGCACGCCGATCGAGGGCCTCTACAGCTCCGGCAACTCCTCGGCCTCGGTCATGGGCCCGTACTACCCCGGCCCGGGAGTCACGCTCGCGCCCGCGTTGACCTTCTCGTGGCTCGCCATGCAGCACGCCGCCGGCCGGCCGGCCCCGGCGCCCGAGCCGCTGGCCGCTGCCCCCGGCTGAGCCGGCATCTCGATGGAGACCGAGCTCGCGGGCCGGGCGGTCATCGTCACCGGCGGCAACGCGAACATCGGCCGAGGCATCATCCTCGCGTTTGCCGCCGAGGGCGCAAAGGTCGTGATCGCCGCGCGCGACGAGACGGCCGGTGCCGCGGTCGCACAAGCCGCGCTGGAGGCCGGCGCGCAGGCGGCGCAGTTCGTGGCGACCGACGTCCTGGACCGCGCGCAGATCGACCGGCTCGTCACCGAGACCACGGAGACGTTCGGCGCCGTCGACGTGCTCGTCAACAACGTCGGCGGCCACGTCGACGTCAAGCCGTTCTGGGAGACCACGCCGGAGCAGGTACAGGAGGAGCTCGACCTGACGCTGCGCGCGACCCTCGACTGCACGCGTGCCGTCCTGCCCGGGATGATCGAGCGGCGCGGTGGACGCGTGATCAACGTCGGCTCGACCTCGGGCATCACCGGCGATCCCTACATGGCGCCCTACTCGGCCGCCAAGGGCGCCGTGCACACGTTCACCAAGGTGCTGGCCAAGGAGGTCGGGCGCTACGGAATCACGGTCAACGCGGTCGCGCCGTTCGCGACCCGGCCGCGCGATGCGGCGCAGGAGCTGAGCGAGGGCAGCCGCTGGCATCCCGAGACGGGACTCGACGACAAGCGGATCGCCGTCTGGGCCGCGGCCGGCCTCTCGAGCCGGGACAAGACCGTCGTCGGCGAGCATCTCGGCCGCTGGTACCTGCACCCCGACGAGGTCGGTGCCGCCACCGTGTTCCTGGCCGCGGCGAGCTCGCGCTTCATCACCGGCCAGATCCTTGTGCTCGACGGCGGGATGAGCCTGGTGACCTGAGTCGGCGCCCTATGTCTGCCGCGCCGGCGCGTCCGCGGGCATCGCATGATCGAGCACCGCCGGATTGCCACCCGTCCAGGTCGGCTCGAACTCGAGCAGCGTCATTCGCCACCGCCCGTCGCTCCCGCGCACGGCCGTGTTCTCGTAGCGACCGCCGACCGTGAACAGGTGGCCGCCGGGCGTTCCGAGGCGTACGTGCTGAGCCTGCACGTAACAGCGGAACCGCGCCTGATCGCCGGTCACCTCGACCTCGAAGTTCCCGAACAGGTGCTGCGTCGCCTCGAGCGTCGTGACGGTGTCGAGCAGATAGCTCTCAAGCGCAGCGCGGCCGCGAATCTCGTCGGCGAACGAGCTCGAATAGCGGATCACCGCATCCTCGGTGAAGCAGCTCTCCAGCAGCCCGTACTCGCGCGTGTCGATGGCCCGTCCGTAGCGGACCATCGCCTCGATCACATTCCCTCGGTCATCCATGTCAGATCTCCCAGCCGGCAGCGGTGAACAGAGCAAGATCCTCGCCGAGCCGTTCCTCGGGGTCGACCCCGTCGACGAGCTCGTAGATCGTCGGGCCCGAGAAGCCGACGTCGCGCAACGCCGACGCGCACGCGTCGAGATCGACGTCGGACCCGCGGACGCTCGCGTGCGCCCAGCGGTCACGCCATGCCCCGCTGATGTGCATCGTGTCGAGCCGGCCCCCGAGCGCGGCGATCCCGACATCCGGCGCTTCGTTCGCCAGCGTGTTCGCCGCGTCATAGGCCGCGCGCAGCCATGGGCTGTCGATCCGGTCGACGATCTCGGCGACCTCACGGCCGGTCTGCATGAAGCCGAACGGCACCGTCTCGACCGCGAGGATGACCCCGAGCCGCTCGGCCGGGCCGACAAGCTGTTCGAGCTGCGCCACCAGCGCGGCCTGCACCTCCTCGATCGGCGCCGGATTGAGGACGAACAGGCGGCCCGGCGAGAAGACCACGGTCGGAGCCTCCAGGTCGTGGGCGAGCTCGAGCGAGAGCTCGAGCTGGCGGCGCGACAGCTCGGCGTAGCCCGGGTTTGTGCTGACGAGGTTGAGCTCGGTCGGGCTGATGCTCACACAGTCCAGGCCGAGGCCGCCGAGCACCGTCTTGATCCCGCGCCGCTCATCGGCGCTCGCGTCGGGCAGATAGAGGTGGGGCGGCGTCGGCGAAACGTCGACGACCGTGTAGCCCGCCCGGGCGATGGCCTCAAGCGATTGCGCCAGCGTCTCTCGCTGGTGCACGAACCCGAGTGTCGTCGTGCCGACCCGCACGACGGCGACGCTAGCAGACGACCACCAAACGTTCGGTTTATGCTGGCACGATGCCACCGGACTACAGCCACGTGATCGGCCACCGCTTTCCCGGGGGGACGACGATCGTCCCGGCGTGGATGAACCACCTGTGGGGCGACGCCGTCGTCGCCGCCGACGACCCCGCGCCGAACGTGCATCCCGTGCTCGTCTACTACGCCGCGGTCCAGGGCTCGGGCGTCACGTTCCAGGACATCTTCGACCTCATGGGTCACTCCGACGACTCCGCGGTCATGCTCGGCGAGCAGACGTTCGCGTTCACCGCCCCGCTCGAGGTCGAGCGGGAGTACGTGGTCGAGGGCGGCATCACCGACGTCGTGCGCAAGACCGGGCGCACCGCGGGCATGTTCGACATCGCGACGTTCGAGCTGCGGGTGCTCGAGCCGGGCTCGACCGAGCCCGTCGCGGTCAGCACGACGAGCTTCGTATTCCAGCGTCAGGAGACCACGACATGACCACCCTCCCCTACGCGGTCGGCCACGAGCTGCCGCCGCTGGTCATCGAGGCCGTCGACGCGGAGAAGATGAAGCTGATGGCGGCGATCTTGCGCGATCCCAACCCGATCCACTTCGACGCCGAGCAGGTCAAGGCGCTCGGGCTCGGCGACCGTGTGGTCAACCAGGGACCGTCGAACATGTCCTACCTGCTGAACATGGTCACGCAGTGGTCGGGCGGCGTGCCGACGCTGCGGTCGGTCGCGATGCGGTTCCTTGGCAACGTCTTCGCCGGCGACCGCCTGGAGTGCAGCGGTCGCGTGACCGCGATCGACGCCGAGGCCGGACTGGTCACGCTCGAGGTCACAGCCACCGTCGCCGAGCGGGCCGTGCTGCAGGGCAGTGTCGTCGTCAGCACCTGATCCGCTGTGCCTGCGCCTGCCGCTGCCGTTTCCGGTCGGCGGTGTCAATGCCTATCTGCTGCGCGGCGACCCGCTCACGCTGGTCGATCCGGGGTTGCGCTGGCCGCAGGGCCTGGCCGCGCTTGAGGCGGCGCTGGCGGAGCAGCAGCTGCGCGTCGAGGACATCGAGCTGATCATCGTGACCCACCACCACGTCGATCACGCGGGCCTCGCGGAGACGATCAGACGGCGCGCGCAGTGCCCGGTGGCCGCGCACGAGCTCGTCGCCGAGATCCTGCGTGACGAGCCGGCGAGCCGCAGGCGGGAGGAGGCCTATGCGGCGGCGCTGATCGCGCTCCACGGCGGCCCGCCCGAGATCGCCCAGGCGATTCCCGCGATGTCGCAGGCGACGAGCCGCTGGACCGAGACGCTCGTCGTCGAGCACGTCCTGCGCGAGGGCGACGAGCTCGTGGCCGGCGGACGCAGGTTCGTGGTCCACCTGCGTCCCGGACACAGTCCGACCGACACGCTGTTCGCCGGAACCGATGGCGTCGCGCTCGTCGCCGACCATCTGCTGCTCCGCCACCCGGTCGCGCTACTCGCCCACGCGCCCCCGGGCGGCTCGGATGACCCGCGAGCGCGGCCGCGGGCGGCGCTCGACTACCGCCGCTCGCTCGCCGCGACCGTCGATGACGAGATCGCCGTCGCCCACCCGGGGCACGGGCCTGCGATCGACGACGTCGCGTCGGTCGTCGCCGCACGCCTCGCGACCCAGGATCATCACGCGCAGCGGGTTCTCGCCCTGCTGGGCGACGATCCGCGAACCGCGTGGGAGGTTGTGTCGGCGCTGTCCGGCGGCCCTGCGCCGAGCGACGAGGTACATCCGGTCGCCCTGGAGTTCATCTTCCTGTCGACCGCGCTCGCGACGCTCGACCTCCTCGTCGACAAAGGGCGCGTGTCCGAGCACGACGACGGCGAGCGGATCCACTTCGAGGCGATCGCGGCATGACCGATCAACCGATCTGCCCGTTCGTCTACCCGTCGCCCGAGGTCATCGAGGACCCGTTCGCGTTCTACTCGTGGCTGCGCCACGAGGCGCCCGTGCACCGGCTCGCCGACGGCAGCTTCCTCGTCTCCCGGCGCGAGGACATCGTCGACATCGTGCGCAACCCGGCCGTCTTCTCCAACCGGATCGGCCCGCTCAACGAGCAGATCCTCGGCGGGCCGCGGGTCGGCGGCACGCTCGACGGGCCGTGGGCGACCTCGTTCTCCGACCCGCCGGAGCTCCACGATCAACGCGTGCTCTCCGGGTCGCTGGTCACCAGCGAGCGGCTGCGCAGCTTTGAGCCGATCATCCGCCGCAACGCCGACGAGCTGATCGACGCGTTCGCGCCGCGCGGCAGCGCCGAGTTCCGCTCGGAGTTCGCCGCCCTGCTGCCGCGGCGCGTGATGATGGACGTGTTCGGCTTCCCCCGCTCCGACGAGCCCGAATTCATCCGCTGGGCGTCAGGACAGGGACCGGTGGGCAGCAAGCTCGCGTCGCCCGAGGAGAAGGCCGCCGAGCAGCAGAACCGCCTCGATCTCGCCGCGTACTTCGAGCGCAAGGTGCTCGAGCGGCTCGAGTCGCCGGGCGACGATTACGTCAGCGTGTTCGTCGCCGACCAGGTGGCGCGCGACGGCGCGCTCGACCTCCCTTACGTCCTGGCCGAGCTGGTCAACCTGTTCGCGGCGGGCAACGGGACGACGGCCCACATGATGGCCAGCGCGATGCTGTTGCTCCTCCAGCACCCCGACGAGCTCGAGCGCGTGCGCGCCGATCGTGAGCTCGTCCGGCCGATGCTCGAGGAGGCGATCCGCCTCGAGGGCCCGATCCAGTGGAACCAGCGCGTCGCGACCCAGGACATCGAGCTGCACGGCGTGGCGATTGGCGCCGGGAGCCTCGTGATCATCGTCTGGGCCGCCGCCAACCGCGACGAGGAGACGTTCGCCGACCCCGATCGCTTCGTCATCGAGCGCCCCGGCCTGGCCAAGCTCAACCTCGGCTGGGGTCAGGGGAACCACCGCTGCCTCGGTGTGCCCGTGGCCAGGCTCGAAGGGCAGGTCGCGATCAACCGGGTGCTCGACCGGCTCGACAACCTCCGGCTCGGAGCCGGCGATATCGCGCATATCCCGAATCTCAACCAGCGCTCGCCCGCCGCGGTCCCGATCGCGTTCGATCCGGCCTGCTGAACCCAACGGTTGTTTGGTCACATCGGCATCATCGGCATCATCGGCATCGCTGTGTTACGGTTCGAAAATGCCTGAAGTTCTGACCTCGAGCGGACTCAATTTCACGTTCACCGACGAGCAGGACGATTTCCGGCGCTCGATCCGCGAGCTGACCAACGCGCAGTTCTCCAAGGACTACTGCCGCGAGGTCGAGGCGCGAGAGGAGTTCCCGTGGGACATGTGGGAACGGATCGGCGCGGCGGGCCTGACCGGCATCGGCGTGCCCGAGGAGTACGGCGGCCAGGGCGGCGGCATCATCGAGCAGGCGATCCTCGACGAGGAGCTCTCGCGCACGATGGCCGGCCTGTACTGGCTGCTCGGGATCACGCTGTTCGACGCCAAGGCAATCGCCGCGGTCGGGACCGACGAGCAGAAGCAACGCTTCCTGCCCGAGATCGCCGCCGGCCGGATGATGTTCTCGATCGCGATGACCGAGCCGGGCGGCGGCACCGATGCGCTGAGCGCGATGCGCACGAACGCCAAGAAGGTCGACGGCGGCTGGGTCGTCAACGGGACGAAGCTGTGGTCGACGCTCGCCCACGCCGCCGACCGCCTGTTCCTCGTCGCGCGCACGACCCCGATCGGCGACGACGGCAAGGGCCACCGCGGCGTGACCGTCTTCCTGTGCGACGCCAAGGCCGACGGCGTCACCGCCACGCCGATCCCCAAGCTCGGGATGCGCTCGCTCGGCAGCTGCGAGGTCCAGTTCGAGGATGTCTTCATCCCCGATGAGGACGTCCTCGGCCAGGTCGACAAGGGCTGGGCGGTCGTCGCCGAGACGCTGAACTCCGAGCGGATCATGAACGGCGCCAACTGCACCGGCGCGCTGGCCGGGGTGCTCGAGGACATGGTCGCCTACTCCAAGGAACGCACCGCGTTCGGCAAGCCGATCGGCCAGTTCCAGGCCGTCCAGCACATGATCTCCGACACCTTCATCGGGCTGGAGACCGCACGCCTGCTCACCTACCGCGCCGCGTGGCTGCAGGCCAACGACCAGCCGTGCGGGATCGAATCGACGATGGCCAAGGTCGTCGCCTCGGAGGCGTGCTTTGCCGGCGCCGACCGCGGGATGCAGGTTCTCGGCGGCTACGGCTACGCGATGGAGTACGACATGCAGCGCTACTGGCGCGACATGCGCCTCTACCGCGTGGCCCCGATCAACAACGAGATGGCCCGGAACATGCTCGCTGAGAGCTTCGGCCTCCCGAGGTCGTTTTGAGCCCGCGCGTCCACGTCAGCTGCGGCTTTCTCGCCGAGCAGGATGTGCTCGCGCTCGTCCCGGCGATCGAGGCGTTGGGGATCGATGGCGTCACGCTGCCCGACCACCTGTTCGTCCCCGACACGCCGCCCGGGCACTACCCGTACTCCAAGGACGGCCAACCGCCGTTCCGGCCCGAGTCGCCGTGGCCCGATCAGCTCGTGCTTGCCGGCGCGCTGGGGCCGATGACCACGAACCTTGAGCTGACGATCGCCGTCCGCGTGCTCTCGCTGCGCCATCCGATAACCGATGCCAAGGCGATCGCCACCGTGTCGCGGCTGTGGGGCGGGCGCTTCTCGCTCGGCGTCGGCGTCGGCTGGCAGCGCGAGGAGTTCGAGGCGGTCGGGATCGACTTCACCCGCCGCGGGCGGCTGACCGACGACGCGATCGGCGCGCTGCGCGCGCTGTGGGCGCCCGGGCCGGCGACCTTCGCCAGCGAGTCGTTCTCGTTGCACGGCGCGATCATGGAGCCCAAGCCGCCGGACGTCCCGATCCACATCGGCGGGGCCAGTGATGCCGCGCTGCGCCGCGCCGCGCGGCTCGGCGACGGCTTCATCGTCCCGAGCATGCCGCTCGCCGATGTCCCCGGCCAGCTCGAGCGGTTGCGCGCGGCGCTGGCCGACGCCTCGCGCGCCGAGGCCGGGTTCCGCGTCTACGTGCCATGTCTCGAGGCCCCGGCGTCGGAGATCGCCGAGGTGCTCGACCCGCTGGTCACCGACCTCACGTTCATGCCGTGGCCGCACCCCGGCAAGGTCGACACGACGGTCGACGAGAAGCTGCGGCACCTCGAGACGTGGTGCGCCGACGTGCTCGCCCCACTGAGACAACTCGCACCCTGAACCTGCACCCCGAAGCGGAGCGCATCTACCGCGAGCGCACGCCGCGCTCGCGCGAGCTGTTGGAGCGCAACCGCGAGCTGATCCCCTCGGGCCATGCGGGCGGCATGTGGTACCAGCTGCCGTACCCGACGGTCATGGAGCGTGCACAGGGGTCGCGGATCTGGGACGTCGACGGCAACGAGTACCACGACTTCCGGGTCGGAGACTGGCTGCTGATCCACGGCCACGGCAACGCGACGATCAAGGAGGCGATCCTCGCCCAGCTCGACCGTGCCGTGCAGTTCGGCGCGCCCGAGTGGGATCTCGGCCACCGCATGGCGTCGCTGCTCGTCGAACGCGTGCCGTCGATCGAGAAGGTCCGCTTCGCGATCTCGGGGACCGAGAACAACCAGATCGCGCTGCGCCTCGCGCGCACGTTCACCGGTCGCGCGAAGATGGCCAAGATGTCGGCCGGCTACCACGGGGTCGCCGACCAGCTGCTCGTCTCCAACGGGATCGCCTATGACCCCAACCGGGTTCCGGCCGGCGTGCTCAAGAGCGCCGTCGACGAGGTCGTCGTGCTGCCGTTCAACGACCCCGACACGACCGAGGAGCTGATCGAGCGCAACGCCGACCAGCTCGCGGCGGTGATCGTCGAGCCGATCCAGGGCGTCGCCGGGTTCATTCCCGCGACCCCGGAGTACCTCCAGCGCCTGCGCGAGGTGACTGCCCGGCACGGCATCGTCCTGATCTTCGACGAGGTCGTCACCTTCCCGGTCGCCTACGGCGGCGCCCAGGCCCACTATGGGGTAACGCCGGACCTGACGACGCTGAGCAAGTCGATCGGCGGCGGCCTGCCGCTCGGCGCCGTCGGCGGGCGCGCGGACCTGATGAACCTGCTCGAGCCGGCGGTCAACGACTGGAAGGCGCCGGTCGTCGCGGCCTCGACGTTCGGCGGCAACCAGCTCGCGCTCGCCGCGGGGATCGCGTGCCTCGAGCAGCTCACGCCCGCCGTCCACGCCCAGCTCCAGGAGCTCGGCCAGCGCGCCCGCGACGGCATCGACGCGATCGGCCGCGCCCACGACATCCCGCTGCACGCGACCGGCTTCGCCCATCTGTTCGCGATGCACTGGGCGCCCGAGAAGGTGACCGACTTCCGGACGCTCCAGGCCACCGACCGCGAGAAGGTCATCAACATCGGCCTCGCACTGAACAACGAGGGCTACTACCAGTTCTCGTTCGGTGCGTTCCTGAACTCCACCGTCACGACCGCGCAGGACATCGACGACTTCCTCGCCGCGGTCGAGCGCGCGCTGCACACCGTGGATCTGATCTGATCCAGGCGGTGCGCTGCTTCGAGGATCTGACGGTGGGCGAGACCGCCGAACTCGGCCCCTACCTCGTCACCGAGGACGAGATCGTCGATTTCGCCACGCGCTGGGACCCGCAGTGGTTCCACACCGATCCGGACGCGGCGAAGGACTCGATCTACGGCGGGCTGATCGCCAGCGGCATGCACACCGCGGCGATCATGACCCGGCTGATGATCCTCGGGTGGGGGGATCAGGTGGCCAACCTCGGCTCGCCGGGCCTTGAGGCGATGACCTTCCCCCATCCGGTTCGGCCTGACGACGCGCTGCGGGTGCGCGTCGAGGTTCTCGAGCTGCGCGAGTCCGTCTCGCGCCCCGACCGGGGACTCGTGCGCAACCGCATGCAGGTGGTCAATCAGGACGACGTCGTCGTGCTCGAGACGGGCACGACGCTCTTCGTCCGCCGCCGTCAGGCCGGCCCCGACGCGCCGTAGAGCCACGCTCGCCCGGCGCTCGGCACTCCCCCTTCGACCATCGGCCCGTCCGCGGCGCCGCGCCACACCCACAGGCGCGCGAGGCGCATGAACGAGATCCGCCAGACGCCCGCGTCCTTGCGGTAGGACTCCTCGTAGTGCCCGTACCCGAGCCGTCGCGCGTAGCCCTCTGACCACGGATGGCCGTCCTCGAACAGCAGCTCGTCCCACATCGCCCACACCCCGCGCGCCTCGCCCGCGCCGATGAGCTCGATGATCGGCATGTGGCCCTGATGGCAGGTCCGCACGCCGGTCAGCGCGTCACGCACGCCGTCGACGAACGTGTCACGGGTCGCGTCGGGGGCCTGCTTGGTCCCCTCGATCACGAGATCGAGCGTGAACAGGTCCCGCCACGCGTCCCACTGCTTGGTGTCCATGTACAGGAAGTACTTCGCCTTGAGCTGCTTGATCGCCTCGATGTCGAGCAGCCGCTGGACGGCGTCATCGTCGGTCATACCGTTCTCCTCACTCGTTCAGCACGCTTTCCATGATCGGGACCGGGCCACGAACGCGCGCCCGCCCGCGCGGATGGACCATCAGGGCCAGGGGAATGCCGAGCAGCGCGATCACCGCGAGCACGAGGTAGCTCGTCGTGTACGCCTGCTCGGTCGGAATCGCAGTGCCGGGGATGCGCGAGCCCTCGAGGAGCGCCGCGGTGCCCTGCGTCCCGACCACGCCGCCGATGTAGAAGGCGACCATGTTCAGCCCAGCGGTCACGCCGTGCTCGGATGGGCGCACGTCGTCGGCCACGAGCTTGGCCCCGATCGTGCTCATCGGCGAGGCCAGGCCGAAGACCATCAACGCCAGCACGATCTGCCAGATGTGGTCGTGCCACAGCCCGATCATCGTCAATGCGATAACCAGCCCGGCCAGCCCACCGACGAGCGGCAGCCGCCAGCCGTAACGACGGCTGACCGGGGCCAGCGCATACCCCGTGCCGACCGCCACCGCCATCTGCGCGAACAGGATCAGGCCGACGACGACGGTGCTCGCGCCGAAGCCGTAGTCGACGAGCGGCACCTGGTTCGGCGGCACGCCGCGCGGCGCCGCGACCAGGCGGGCGACGAGCACGATCCCGGCGAACATCCCGGCTCCGGCGAGCATGATCGTGAGGTTCGTGAGCAGCACCGTCCGCTGCATGAGCATGGTCAAGTCGACCATCGGCGCCTCGACGTGCAGCTCGACCCACGCCCACACCCCGCCGACGACGAGCGCGAGGGCGAGCAGCCCGAGGATCGCCGTCGACGTCCAGCCCCAGTTGTTGGCCTCGGTCAGCGCAAGCATCACCGATGCGATCGCCGTCGCCAGCAGCGCCGCGCCGACGACGTCCAACCGACCGCGGCCGTGTGCCGCGATCGGGTCGCGCACGCCGCGGGTCAGGAACAGAGCGCCGAGCGGCGCGATCGTGTTCAGCGCGAACACCGCCCGCCACGAGATGGTGTCGGCGATCACCGGGGAGAGCAGCGTCGCGAAGACGTTGCCGATGGCGAGCGACACCGCGATCGCGGCGATAGCGCCGGCAACCTTGGCCGGCGAGAGACGCTCGCCGATCAATGCCATGCCCAGTGCGAGGAACGCCCCCGATATCCCGCACAGAGCGCGACAGGCGATCAACACGCCGAGGCTCGGAGCGCACGCGCAACCGACGCAGCCCAGCGCGAACACGACGAGGCCGACCCGCAGCACCAGCGTGCGCCCGTACTGATCGCCGAGACGCCCGATCAGCGGCGTCGTCACCGCGCCGACGAGCAGGAACCCGGTCATGATCCAGGTCGACCACGCCGTCGACGCGACGAACGTGCGCTGCAGCGCCGGCAGCAGCGCGTTCATCGACACCTGCTGGAACCCGAAGCCGCCCACCGCCAGCCCGATCACGAGCGAAAGCCGCCGGTCGCGGTCTGCGAGCACGCCGATCAACTCGGACGCACGTCGATCAGCCCGACGCGCGCGTGCGCGGGGAGCGTGGCGAGCTCGACGACCCATGAGGCCAGCAGCGCGGGTTCGATGGGCGCCCCGCCGGCGAACCGCTCACGGCCCTCCGCTCGGGCGAGCTCGAACGCGCGCTGCGTGCGCTCCTCGTTCCAGCCGTCCTGAAACGACGTCCCGGCGATCGAGCCAACGCGCAGCACGCTGACGCGGATGCCGTCCGGCCGCAGCTCCTCGACGAGTCCGGCCGAGGCGAGCTCGAGCGCGGCCTTGGCCGCCGAGTAGAGCCACATCGTCGGATAGGGGTTCAGCACCGCGACCGAGCTGATGTTGATCACGTCGCCGCCGCCCGCCGCGCGTAGGAGCGGCAAGGCGGAACGGGTGCAGTACAGCGGGGCGAAGAAGTTGACCCCAACCTCGGCGTGCAGCTGCTCGTCGGTCAGCTCCTCGAGCGTGGTCGGCCCGCCGGCGCCGGCGTTGTTGACGAGCAGGTCGATGTGCTGGTGGCGCTCAGCGATCGCCGCGAAGGCATGCGCGACGGAGGCGGGATCGCTGACGTCAGCGGCCACCATGACGGCGCCATCGCCGATCCGCGCGGCGACCTCCTCCAGCGCCTCGGCGCTGCGGGCGAGCAGGCAGACCAGCGCGCCCTGCGCGGCCAGCGCGACCGCGATCTCCGCGCCGAGCCCGCGCGACGCGCCGGTCACGACCGCGACCCTCCCGGCCAGGCGCTCGCTCAGCGTAGGCCCCCGCCCACTGCCGGTAGGTCGGCGACGGGAACCGAGCGCTCGATCATGCCCGCACCAAGCTCACCGTCCCACTCGTAGACCGCGAGCCCCTGGGGCATGATCAGCGTGTCGGGCCGCGACCGGTCGAGGCCCCAGCAGAAGCGCAGCCGATCATCGCTCAGCAGCGAGGTGAAGTTCGTCGCCCGCAGCGTGCCGGTGATCGTCGTGCGCCCGAACAACTCGGACTCGACCTCGACCGCCAGCGTTTCCCCCGGCAGCTCGGTCGAGCACTGCGTCATCGCATGGGCGTCTGCGGCGTGCAGCGTCTCACCGTCGCTCAGATATCCCTCCTGCCACAGCACGACCCCGTCGGCCCCGCAGTTGCGATTGACGCAGAACGCGCGGCCGCTGGGGAACAGGCCCATCATCCATGTGTGGCCGGGGAACGTCGTCAAGTTGCGCGTCCCGACGCGGTGGGTGCGCATCCCGACGCCGGAGAACGGAAGCTCGCCGTCGGCCGTCGTGATCGTCCCGGAGGCGCGGATGAACTGCTCGTAACGCCGGCCGCCGAAGAACTGGCGCGCCCACTCGGTCTTCTCGCCGGGCGCGAACGAGCCGGTCAGCGCGGGCGGCAGCGCCATCGTTCCTTCGAGCTCGAACGCGAGCGGGACGAGCGGACTGTGGCGCAGCAGCCCGTCGTCGCGCATCTGGATCGCCGTCGTGGGCTGGGCGGTCGCGTTGAAGCGGTAGGACCAGCGCGTGAACGGCTCGAGGTTGCGCATCTCGAGGTTCGCCCCGCGCGGCACGAGCGGGTCGACGGCGCCTGGGCCGTCGCTCTCGCTCATCAGCACCGTGCCGTCGGGCAGGTGGACGTTGATCGTCTCGCGGCGCAGGTTGTAGAGCCCGAGGTGGCCGAGTGTCTTCAGGTACAGGTGGATGCCGAGCTTGCGTTCCTCGTCCCACAGCCACAGCGCGTGGTTCTCGCCGAACCACTCGTCGTCGGCTGGGCGCTCCAGGACCGCGAGGTCGAACTCCACGGGCATCCCGCCGGTCAGGTCCATTGCAAGCACGTCCTCACAGGAGATCGCCGAAGCGCCCGTAGTAGTCCGACAGGTCGCGCGCGACCTCGTGGATGTCGACACCGTACTCGTCCGGCGTGTAGGTGTGCTTGGCGAAGTGGCTCGTCGGCTGGGCCTGCTCGAGCTCGCCGACCCGCCTCAGGTGCTCATCGCTGAGCGGCAGGTCAAAGTGCTCGTGGATGCGACGCACGGTCGCGGCCTTGTCGGCGACGAGGTCGCGGTAGGGGATGTCGAGCGTCGCCGCCTCGACGCGCGCGTCGCCGCGCCGCTGCTCCATGCCGCGCTTGAGCGCCATGCTCCACTGGCGCTGAACCCCGCGTCCGAGCGCGACCGGGTCGGGATACTCGCCGAGCAGCGCGTTCTGCAGCGAGGCGATCAGGCTGGCCAGCGAGGCGATCGTCCGCGCGGGGTCGCGGTGCGTCCAGATCAGGCACGCGTCGGGATAGGTGTCGAGGATAGCGTCGAGGTCGGAGATGAAGCCCGGCGACTTGAGCGTCCAGCGCCCGCGCGGCCCCTGCCACTGCAGCTGTTGGAGCAGCCGGCGATGGGTCGCATAGAGGCCGGGAGCCGTAACCTCGACGCTCCACGCGCGGTGCTCTGGGACCTTCATCCAGGCTGTGAAGTTCGGCCCGGCGAAGTGGAACATCATCGCGTCGTTGCACTCCGAGGGCATGGTCGCGTCCATCGGCAGCATGTGGACGAGCTCGGGGCTCGCCGCGCGTTGGGCCTCCCACGAGGCGTTGACCTTGGCGATCCGCGGATCGCTGTCGAACGTCGCGATCTGCGGCGCGGGCCAGGGCGACGCGTACTCCCAGTTGGCCGGCGCGCGGGCCGCCGGGTCGAGCGCGAGCAGGTCGTGGGTCAGCGTCGTGCCAGTGCGCGGCAGCCCGACGATCAGCACCGGGCGCTCGATCTCCTCGCTGAGCACCTGCGGATGGCCGACCTCGTCGTCGCGCAGGCGCAGGCGCTGGTTGAGCAGGTGCACGAGCTGGCGGCGAAACGAGTGGCGCCACCGCGGCGACGGGTCCATCCCCTCGATCGAGTCGGTCAGGACCTTCAGGCCGATGCGAAAGGTGTCGTCATCGCCCCAGTCGCTCAAACCGGTCATCTGCTCAGCGATCGCCATGACCTGCGCATCGTCGAGCGGTACGTCGGCCAGCGGCGCGAGCGCCTCGCCACCGAACGCCAGGCCTGCGTGGGCGAAGACGTCGGCGTCGGTGCCGACGTCGGCGAGGAGCGGCTCAGCCATGTCCGAAGACCTTGCTCGAGGCGATCTCGTGCATCGACTCGCCGGTGCGGAAGACCCAGGCGCCGGAGTCGGCGAACGTCAGACCATCGATCAGGCCGACGAGGTCACGGGCCACATCGATCGGGTCCGACGCCTGCCCGGGCTTCAGGTTGGCGTGCCCGGCATCGACGACCTCGCGCAGCAGCTCGGTGTCCATCGGCCCCGGGCTGAGCAGGATCGTCGAGATCCCGCGCGGGCCGAGATCGTCGGCGAGCAGGAACGCGAGCTGGTTCGTCGCGACCTTCGACATCTGGTAGCCGTAGTTGCGACTCGCCGCGCCGACGCCGGGGCGCCAGGTCGAGATCACGGCGATCTTCGAGCCGGGTTGCAGATTCGGCAGGACGGCCTTGACCGTGCGTACGACCCCGAACGTGTTGACCGCGAACTCCGACTTCAGCATCTCGAGGTCGAGGTGTTCGATGTCGGAGGCGAACGAGTGGTTGACGCCGGCGTTGGCGATCACGAGGTCGATCGGCTCCGAGCCGATCGCGGCGCCGAGGCCGGCCATTGATGCGTCGTCGGTGACATCGAAGCCCTCGAGAACCGTCGCTCCGAGTTCGCTCAACTCAGGGCTCGGCGCGCGAACTGTCGCGAGCACCTCGTCGCCGCGCACATGCAGCACCCGGACGAGCTCGAGCCCCAGGCCCCGGGAGGAGCCGGTCACCAGGACGCGCATCAGTAGATCGCCTGCTTCATTGCTTCCCCTTCCTCCTCCGGTTCATCCGGACGAACCTCTTTGTCACCCGGACCATCGTAGCCGACCGCGAGCCCGGGTGCAGCCCTTCTCAACCGAGCTTGGCGGCTTTGCCGCGATGCTCAACTCGTCGCGCAGGGCATGGGCGATCTCGGCGCCGTCTACCGCACGCGACCCACCCGCCGACGGCATGTCCAACGCCGACCGCGGGTGGGTCGACGTGGTCGAGCGGGAACCCGCCCCTATACGAGCTGGGCTCGCTGCTTGCGGTGCGGGAAGTCGACGTCGCGGTCGCAGCGGATCAGCCGCTGGGAGAACAACCAGCGATCGCCGACGCGGCGGAACTCGTCGAGATATCGGCCCGCGTGGTGGACGTAGACCGAGCCATCGGAGCGCGTCACCACCATGGTCATGTAGCACCGCGACGCCGCGGTGTCCTGCGACGTCTGCTCGACGACGACGTTGGCCAGCATGTGACGCGGCTGCTCGCCGTCGTCGCGGAACACCTGGCGCTTCTCGTCCATCCACGCGCGGATCGTGTCGCGCCCATGGACCACCGAGCCGTCGATCGCATGGTTCAGGGTCGCGTCCTCGGTGAACGCCGCGGCGAGCAGGTCCAGCTCGTCGCCGTCGTAGCCCCAGGCGTACTGGTAGATCGTGTCCTCGATCTCGGAGCGCAGGCTCACGATCGGAGGCCTTCACGAGTCGTGGTGATCAGCTCTGACATATGGGTTCCTCCTCAGCGCCGCGGGCTGCACTCCGCTGGATGCGTCGACGCCGTCGGCCACGCGTGCGTCGGTGTCTATCGTACGTCATATCATATGGTAGAGTGAGCGCCCACGATGCGTATCGAGGTCGATCAGGAGACTTGTTGTGGCGCTGGTCAGTGCGCGTTGGCGGCACCGGCTGTGTTTGGGCAGCGCGAGGACGATGGAGTGGTTGTGTTGTTGGTTGCCGAGCCGCCGGAGGAGTTGCGGGCGGGCGTCGAGGAGGCTGCATCTTTCTGCCCGACTTCGGCGATCGTCGTGACTGACAACTGAGGGGGTCGTCGTGTCTGAGGCTTTGCTTCCCGCGCTGCCGATCGAGCGTGCGAGCTTGTTCTCGTTGCCGAGCGATTTGAGCGCTTGGCGTGAGCAGGAGCCGGTCAAGCGGATCAGTATTTGGGGCGGTCGTCGCGAGCCGTGGTTGGTGTCCAGCCTGGAGTTGGCGCGTCAGGTCTTCGGCGACGAGCGTTTTAGTGCGAATGTGTCGCGCGAGGGGTTTCCGGGGATCCGTGTTGATGATCCTCCGCGTCCGCCGGGCTACCTGCAGAATCTTGAGAATCCGCGCCACGGCGAGATCCGCAAGATGATGACCGGCCAGTTCACATTTCAGCGCATCGAGGCGATGCGCCCGGAGATCGAGCGGCTGGCCAACGCGGTGATGGACGAGTTCGTGGCGGGCCCGCGTCCGGCTGACCTGTATCACGACTTCGCGTTGGTCGTTCCGTCGTTGGTCATCTGCGGGCTCCTCGGCGTCCCTTATAGCGAGCATGAGCGCTTCCAGGCGCTGTCGCGTCAGTTTTTGACGACGAGCGCGACTCCGCAGGGCGCGGCCGCCGCGCTTGCGGGGCTCGCCGCGTTGATCGAGCCGGTGCTCGACGACCGCGGCGAGCGTCCTGCCTCCGATGTGCTGTCCGCGTTGGCCGCGCGCATCGAGGCGGGCGAGATGACCCGTGACGAGGCGCTGGGCATGTCGCTGTTGATGTTGCATGCCGGCCATGACACGACGTCGAAGACGCTGACGCTGGCGACGATCTTGCTGCTTGACCATCCCGAGCAGCGTCAGGCGATGTTCGCCGATCCCGCGGTCTTTGCCAACGGGCTTGAGGAGATCCTGCGCTACACGTCGGCGATCCACGTCGGCCTGCGTCGGATCGCCACCGAAGACGTCCAGGTCGGCGACGTGCTGGTGCGTGCCGGTGAGGGCGTGATCGTCGCGTCGCACGCCGCCAACCGTGACGCACGCATGTTTGAGAATGCCGACGAGCTCGATGTTCATCGTGCCAACGCGCGTCACCACGTCGGCTTTGGTTTCGGGGTCCATCAGTGCCTCGGCCAGCGCCTGGCGCGGATGGAGCTGTCGATCGCGATCCCGCTGATCTTCGAGCGCCTGCCCGGACTACGGACAGTCCTGCCGACCGATCAGCTCGACTTGATGCTCACCGAAAGCATCTACTGCGTCCAAGAGCTGATAGTCGACTGGGATGGGTGAGATACGCGACAGCCGCATCCCGACGCCGCTGCGAACGCTCTCGCACACCCTAGGGCTGCGCCTCTTCGGCCCGCTGGCCGAGGAGGCCGTGACCTTCAAGCACCCGTGGCTGCGTCACCTGCCGACCCTGATGCCCTGGCGCCGCCCGCCGAAGCCGTGGCCCGAGGTCAAGCGCGACACGCCCGCCGAGCTGCGTACCGTCCCCGGAACCTGGCGCGACGACGCCGCGGCCGACGAGGCCCACGCCAAGTCGCCGCTCTATGAGTTCTTCGCGATCCACGCCGAGTCACGCGTCACGCTGGGACGCTACGGCTGGTCGTGGGTGCTGCCGACGATCTCGCGGCGCATCCGCACGCTGCGTCGGCTCTCAGACGTAGCGGCACCCGAACGCCAGCCGCCCGCACCACCGCCCGCGATCGACGCGGCGCAGCTGACCGAGGACGTCCACGCCGAGGCGCGACGCCTCGGCCTCAGCAAGATCGGCATCGCCCCCTACGACGAGCGCTACGTCTTTGACGGCTACGACAGCCTGGAACGCAGGTCGGTCATCGTCTGCGTCCTGGAGCAAGACTTCAAAGACACCCAAACGATCCCCAGTAGCCGCGCGGAGCGATCGGTCATCCGCACCTACTCCGAGCTTCAAGAACGCACCGCCAAGCTCGCAGAGTACCTCCAAGCCCGCGGGTTTCGCGCCCAACCCCAAGGACCAGGCGGACCCGTCGTAACGATCCAGTACGCCATCGAAGCCGGCCTCGGCCAACTCGGACTCAACGGCCAGCTGCTCACACCAGAAACCGGCTCACGCTGCCGCCTGACCGTCATCATGACCAACGCCGAACTCGTCACCGGCACACCCATCGACTACGGCATCAATGCCATCTGCGACCAATGCCAACTCTGCGTCAAACGCTGCCCCCCCGGCGCGATCCCGCTCCGCCGCGCCGATCACCGCGGCGTCACCAAGATCAAAATCAAGCCCGAACGCTGCTTCCCGGTAATGATCCAAGCCCACGGCTGCGCGGTGTGCATGAAAGTCTGCCCCGTCCAACGCTACGGCCTCGACGCCGTCAAAGACCACCTCGCCAACACCGGGACGATCCTCGGCAAAGGCACATCAGAGCTCGAGAGCTACCGCTGGATCGACGGCCGCGCCTACGGACCCGGTCAAAAACCACGAATCACCCGCGAGCTACTCGAACCCAAACACCTCACCTTCGACCCCACTCGCAAAACCCCACTCTCCAAAACACTCACCGAAGAAGACCAAAACGCCCTCCTCGCAGGCGACTGAATGACCCTCGGCCACTTCGGCCTGACGGTGGCGGACCTCGAGCGGTCGGTCGGGTTCTACCGGGACGTCGCAGGCTTCGTCGACGATCACCGCAGTGAGCTCGCCAGCCCGGCCTTCGCACGCCTCACGGGGGCCGACCCGATACCGAGTATCCACGTTGCCTTCCTGTCGCTCGGCGGCGTCGTCCTGCAGCTGATCGAGTACGTGGCGGGCGGAGCGGACGCCCAACTCGAGCTGGCGCACAACCGGGTCGGCTCTCCTCACATCCAGATCACGGTGCAGGACGTGCGACAACGGCACAGCGAGCTGCGCGCGTCCCTCGGCGTCGCGGCCGTCCCGGACCTCGTCGAGATCCTGCCCGGCGCATGGAGCTTCTACGTGGAAGACCCCGACGGCGTGCCCGTCGAGCTCATCCAGTACCCGCCCGCAACCGGTCGGGCGTCGACTTCCCCAACGGGCGACTGACCCGGCTCTGTACGGTTGCTTGCGCATCGTGGACCTGCGCCACCTCAAGGACTTCGTCGTTGTCGCTGAAGAGCTGAGCTTCACCGCCGCGGCTGCCCGGCTCTACACGACGCAGTCGTCGCTGAGTCGTCGCATCCGCCAGCTCGAGCGCGATCTCGGCGCGCGATTGTTCGACCGCTCGACGTCGCACGTGCGCCTGACCGAGGCCGGGCACCTCTTCCTCCACGACGCGCAGCGGCTCCTCGCCCTCAGCTCCGAGAGCGTGCGGGCGGTGCAGGCGCTGAGCGCCGAGGGCACCCGCGCGCTGCGGATCGGCTATACGGCCCACGTGCACTACCACCAGTTGCCGGCGGTGCTCGACGAGTACGCGCGGGCGTGGCCGGGGATCGACCTGACGCTGCACTCGATGACCCCGGCGCGTCTGCTCGACGCCCTGCAGGATGGCACCGTCGACGCCGCGTTCCTCGTGGAGTTCGACGGCGTGCGCGGCGAGCGGCTCGGGTTGTACTCGAGCGTCGTCGCGGTTCCGGCGTCGAGTCCGCTCGCCGAGCACGACGTGGTGACGCTCGAGCAGTTCCACGACGCGTACATGGTCATCGTCGGCGACCAGGCGTCGCCGGGGGTGCGCGAGCGCGTGCTCGCCCTGTGGGCGGAGTCGGGCGGGGCGCCGCGCGTGGCCCAGGTCGTCGAGCGCTTCGAGGACGCGATCAACTTCGTCGCCTCCGGGCTGGGGACAGCGCTGCTGCCGGCGCACGGTGCCTGGCACCTCGACCGCGAGACCGTGGCCCTGCGGGAGTTCGACCCGCCGCTGCGCTTCGGCTTCTGGCTGATGTGGGACGAGCAGCGAGCCGAGTCGGCCGAGCACGTCCGCGCCTTCGTGCAGACCGTGCGCGACGTGCGCTCGGGGTCAGCGATCGAGCCGTTCTTCGTGCCCGACTGACTCGCCGCCGCTACGTGGCGGGCATGAACTCGACGAAGACGTGCTCGGGGCCGCGGAACGTGATCGTCGGATCGTTGGCGTAGTCGTTGCGCCCAGGCGCCGGGCGAAGTTCTTCGAGGCGGGCGAGCATGCGTTCGAAGGCGATCGCCACCTCCAGCCGGGCGAGCGGGGCGCCCATGCAGAAGTGCAGGCCGTGGCCGAAAGCGAGGTGGTCCTTGACGTTGGGGCGCTCGACGTCGAACGCCTCGGGGTCGGCGAACACGCGCTCGTCGCGGTTGCCCGAGCCCCAGAGCAGGAGCATCATCGAGCCTGCTGGGATCGGCATGCCGCCCAGCTCGGTGTCGCGAAGGACGACGCGCGGGCTCAGCTGGACGGGAGCGTCGTTGCGCAGCGCCTCCTCGATCGCCGGGCGCACCAGCGACGGGTCGGCGCGAAGCTTGCCCTGCTGGTCGGGGTGCTCGATGAGCAGCATCATCATCGTCGACAGCAGGTGCGTCGTCGTCAGCATGCCGCCGATGAAGAGGCCCGTGGCGTCGGCGATCACGTCGGCCTCATCGAGGCGGCCGCGGTACTCGACGTGGCGGGCGATGAAGCGCGAGAGCTCGTCGTCGCCGGGCTCCGCGTGGCGGGCCCGGATGTGCTCGAGCAGGAAGTCGTGGAGGTCGGTGATCGCGGCGGTCGCGGCCTGGCGGACGTCCTCGGGGGCCCAGCGCGTGCCGAAGCCCTGGTATCTGGCCCAGGAGAGTGCGCGGTCGACGTGATCGAGCGATAGGCCGAACATCGACAGGATCACCATCGCGGGCAGCGGAACCGCGAGCTCCGAGACGAAGTCGCACTCCCCGCGCGCGGCGAAGCGGTCGATCAGCTCGTCGACATGGGCTCCGATCATCTCCTCCTGGCCGCGCAGCGCGCCCGGCTTGAACATCTCGAAGGCGATCTTGCGCTTCGCGGCGTGCACGGGGTCGTCGCTGGTCGTCAGGCCCCACAGCCGTTCCGGGTCGTCCAGCTCGGCGGGGGTCGGCGTGCGCTGCCGGCCGCCGTCGAAGACCGAGTGGCGGTTGGAGAAGACCTCCGGCGCCCGGGCCACGGCGATCAGGTCTTCGTGGCGCGAGACGACGAACTCGCCGCCGTCGAGCCGGTACACCGGGGCGGCCTCGCGCAACTCCCGGTAGTAGCCAAACGGGCAGCCCATCGTCTGGGCTGAGGGGAATGGCGTCTCGGCCACCGTGCGCATCGGTTCGGTCATGGCCCGACGCTACCCGTCACGGACGGGCAGGCTCATGCAAATCGCGCATGAGCAGCGATCAGGTTTGCCGCGACGGACCGGGCCGCGCGCCGGTGTGATCGCGGGCTTCACCCCGCGACCGGTGGCCAGGCGTCGACGTCGAAGGTCTCAGGCAGCGGCACGGTGGCCGTGCGGACGTGACCGACGAGGTGGGTGGTGTGGCCCTCGCCGGCGGTGTCGTCGGCGAGCATGACGTCACCGGGCTCGAGCCGGAAGTCGCCACCCGCACAGCCGATGTCGATCTTGCCCTCGAGCACCATCACCAGCTGGCGCCGCGGCGCCGGATGGTGCGGTTGGGTCTCGTCGGCGAACACCGAGAAGCTCACCTGGAGCGCAGGGAACGGCGTCTGGGTCGGAGCATCGCGTTCGAGGTGGTGAGACCGGCTGTCGTCTCCCGTGTACAGATGGATCACGCGCATCGCACATCCTTGGCATGTTCTCCGTCGATCACGTCCGATAGGCCGCGAATCGCGTGGCCAGTCTCTCGAGGAAACGCGGCACCTCATCCGCCGACCGCACATAGTCCCCGACAGGGACCTGCATCACCGTCACTCCGGCCTCGATGCGCGCCGGGACGCCGGCCTCGAGCGTCCGCTCGATCCCGCCCTCGACCATCGGCAGGGCCTGGACGACCTCGAGCCGAAAGGGATCGCCGCCCGCGCCGCGCAGGGCCGCACGGATCTGCTCGACGGCGTCCGCGACCTCCGCCGGCGCAAGCGACGGCGGCGGCATCCACCCGTCGGCGTAGTCGAGGACCCGGGCGATCGTCCGCGGGACGTTGCCTCCACCGACCAGGATGCCGATGCTGTCCGCGCCGAGGGGCCGTGGCTCGGACCACATCTCGTCGAAGGAGACCGTGGAGGAGGAGAACGTCGCCGGGGCGTCGCGCCATAGCACCCTGCAGCTACGCAGGGCGTCGTCCATGCGCGCGCCACGACCGTCGAAGGGAACGCCCGCCGCATCGAACTCGGGCTCGTGCCAGCCCGTACCGGCTCCGAGCACGAGTCGCCCACCCGAGAGCAGATCGAGGGTCGCGCACATCTTCGCCAGCAGGATCGCCGGACGCAGAGGCACGACCAGCACATTGGTCATGAGTCTCAGACGAGACGTCACCGCCGACGCCGCGGCGAGGAGAGCGAGCGGCTCCGTGTACGGACGCGCCGACGGCATCGGGGCGCCGTAGGGGTAGTGGGCCGGGTTCGCGCCGAGCGCCAAGTGGTCGGGCACCGCCAACACATCGATGCCCGCGGCCTCCGCCTCTCTCGCGAGGCCAGGCAGCCGCGAGACGACATCGGCGTCGGCCAAGGGACCGGCAAGCGTGATACCAAGCCTGATCGCCGGGGAGCCGGGAGCGGTCGGGACGCTGGCGCTCATCCGCACATCATATGCGCCACTGCTTCCAGGAGTCCGGGATCGCGCAGTCGAAGTCGACGTCGGCGTCGCGCATGATCGACAGGTGCATGGCCGGTCCGTCGGCAGTCGCGCCGTGCATGTGGGGCACGCCTCCGGGTAGCAGGACGACCTCCCCGCTCTGGATGACCTGATCCTCACCGCCGCCGATCGCGACGACGCCCGTCCCCTCGAGGTAGAGCAGGATCTGGTCGCACGTGTGCGTGTGCGGCTGGTTCCGCCCGCCCGGTTCGAAGTACACCGCGTTGACGTCGACCTCGTTGGTCCCGAGCGCCGCCGCTGCCAGGCGCACTGTGGGCACGCCCGAGACCTGGTGCGGGGCGAGCGTCTCCGGCGGAATGAGGAGCTCGACGTCCTCGAGTCGCACGGATCGCGCGCGCGGGTCCATCGACCTATAGTAGGGCTCATCTTGTTGCGAGACCCAGGCGTGGGAGACGGAGGCCCGCGACATGCCCTCGACTGACGGGGAGCGTGGCGACGGTGCCCTGCGCTTCGATGACCAGGTGGCGATCGTCACCGGGGCGGGGCGCGGCATGGGCCGCCAGCACGCGCTGGAGCTTGCGAGCCGCGGCGCAGCGGTCGTGGTCAACGACGTCCAGTCGGACCTCGTCGACGAGGTCGTCGCGGCGATCGAGGAGTCGGGTGGACGCGCTGCGGCCTCCTATGACTCGGTTGCGACGATCGCGGGCGGGGCCGCGCTCGTCCATCTCGCGGTGGAGCGCTACGGAACGGTGGACGTGCTCGTGCACAACGCTGGCATCGTACGACTCGACGCCTTCGACGAGCTGAGCTTCGACGACCTCCGAGACACGCTCGACGTCCACCTCTACGCGGGCTTCTACGTCGGCCAGCCCGCCTACCGCGTGATGAAGGCCAAGGGCTACGGGCGGATCGTCCTGATCAGCTCGACCTCGGGCGTCTTCGGGACGACGCGCAACACGAGCTACTCGGCGGCCAAGGCCGGCCTCGTCGGGCTGTGCAGGGCGCTGAGCCTGGAGGCCGAGGAGCACGGCGTGCGGGTCAACTGCGTCCTGCCCAAGCAGTGGATGACCCCCGTCGAGGACATCGATGGGGAGGTGCCGTTCGGCAAGATGACGGTGCAGGGCTTCTGGGCGACGCGCTGCACGCCGCACTCGGTCAGCGTGCTCGTCGCCTACCTCGCCAGCGCGGCCTGCACCCAGACGGGCGAGGTGTTCTCCGCGAACGCCGGACGCTACGCGCGTGTCTTCACGGCCGTCGGCGACGGCTGGCTCGCGCCCGACATCGAGGCGGTGACGACCGAAGATCTCTTCGACCACCTCGACCAGATCCTCGCTCACGACTACTCCGGGATTGTCCCTCGATCGGTCGAGCACGAGGTCCGCGTCGTCGAGGCCATGGTCCGCGCGACGACACCCGACGCGGGCAGCCGCCATGAGCCATAGTGCGGTCAACCGGATGCCGGAAGCCATCAGGCCGTTTCGAGTGGAGGTGGAGGATCGGGCGCTGACCGGACTGAGAGAGCGCCTGGCAGACACGCGATGGCCCGAGGCCGAAACCGTGGCGGGCTGGTCTCAGGGCGTGCCACTGGCCTGGCTGCAGAGCCTATGTCAGCACTGGCGCGAAGGATATGACTGGCGCCGCTGCGAGGCCCGGCTCAACGCGCTGCCACAGTTCACCACGGCGATCGATGGCCTCGACGTCCATTTCCTGCACGTCCGTTCCCCGCACCCGGATGCTGTGCCGCTCGTCCTCACGCATGGTTGGCCGGGAGGCGTCGTCGAGTTCCTTGACGTCGTCGAGCCGCTGGCCGATCCGGTCGCGCACGGTGGCGACGCGCGAGATGCGTTCCACGTCGTCTGCCCGTCACTGCCAGGGTACGGCTTCAGCGGCAAGCCGACGACCCCCGGCTGGGGCGTCACGCGTACGGCCGACGCCTGGCATGAGCTGATGCGCCGTCTCGGCTACGAGCGCTACGCGGCGCAGGGCGGCGACTGGGGGTCGGCGATATCCATCGAGCTGGCGCGGCGTCATGCCGCGTCGCTCGTGGGCATCCACATCAACTTCTTCGTGACGATGCCCGATCCCGACGACGAGCTCGACGGACACGAGCGGCGATCGGTCGAAGACTGGGCTGAGCACCTCGAATGGGGGCGCGGATACTCGACCCAGCAGGCGACACGGCCACAGACGCTTGGCTACGCGCTGACCGACTCGCCGGTGGGCCAGTGTGCGTGGATCGTCGAGAAGTTCTGGGCGTGGACCGACCACGACGGCGACCCGACCACCGCGATCGACCGCGACAGGATGCTCGACGTCGTCAGCCTCTATTGGTTGACGGCGAGCGCAGCGTCCTCGGCGCGGATGTACTGGGAGACCGGGCGGTTGCGCCAGCCGGACGGCTCGCGGCAGCGGTGGGACGCGCCGCTGGCCGTGCCCGCCGCTCTCTCGATCTTCCCGCACGAGATCATTCGGCCCGCGCGACGCTCCTGCGAACGGTGCTTCTCTGACCTGCGTTTCTACGAGCGGCCCGCGCGTGGCGGCCACTTCGCGGCTTACGAGCAGCCAGATCTGTTCGTCGACCAGGTCCGCCGGGGCGTGCGCACGATGCGCTGAGGTCGGTGCCGGGCGCGTGCGACGGAAGGCTGGACTTCCGAGTGGTTCAATCGTAAGCCTTGCGGTACCGTTCTCCACGGCTGCTGAGGTCCACGAGCGGATGTTTGCGGAGACGATGGCAGCGACCGTGCGAAAGCCTGCCGCCTGGGATTGGAGGGACGTCGATGAGAGCTGCCGTGCTTCGCGAGCGGCATAAGGTCGTCGTCGAAGACGTGAGCGTCGACGAGCCGGCGGCCCAGGAGGTCCTGATTCGCACCGTCGCGGCAGGTGTCTGCCACAGCGATGTCGGCTATGTCGACGGATCCTTCGCAACGGCTGTGCCTCCGCTCGTGCTGGGACACGAATCAGCCGGCATCGTCGAGCAGGTCGGCAGCGCCGTGGCGTATGTGGAGCCGGGTGATCACGTGGTCACGTACAACCCGGTGTTCTGCGGACACTGCGAGTTCTGCCTCACCGGTCGGGCAACGCTCTGCTCGCGTGTGGGCGTCGTGCTTCGCAGCCCGGACGGCCCGCCACGACTCTCGGCAGCTGACGGCCAGCCGCTTGGCCAGATGGTCGGACTGGGCTCGTTCGGCGAGCAGCTGCTGGTGCACGAGAACGCCGTCGTCAAGATCGACCGCGACATGCCGCTCGACAAGGCAGCGCTGCTGGGCTGCGGGGTGTCGACCGGCCTCGGCGCCGTGCTCAACAAGGCAAACGTCCGTCCCGGCGCAACCGTAGCCGTGATTGGCTGCGGCGGCGTCGGTCTCAGCGTGATCCAGGGAGCCCGCATCTCCGGAGCAGTCAAGATCATCGCGGTCGACCGCCATGCGACGCGTCTTGAGCTGGCGCGGGAGCTGGGCGCCACGCATAGCATCGACGCCGCCGCCGGCGATGCCGTCGAGCAGGCTCGCGAGCTGACGGGCGGAGGCGTCGACCACTCGTTCGAGGTCGCCGGCCGCATAGATACCATCGAGCAGGCCTTCGCGATGCTCAAGCCCGGCGGCACCACGACCGTCGTCGGTGTCGTCTTCGGCAAGACGATCCCGATCTCAACCGACCTGCTACGAGCGGAGCGCCGGCTGCAAGGCTCGCTCATGGGCTCGGGCCCGTTCCGTGTCGCGATCCCGCACTACGTCGAGCTCTACCTTCGCGGCCAGCTCAAGCTCGACGCCCTCGTAACGGCGACCTTTCCGATCGAGCGCGTCAACGACGCCTTGACCGCGACGCAGAACGAGCAAGGCGCACGCAGCATCATCAGGTTCGAATGAGAACTGGCTCGCCGCGGCCGTTCAGGCGGACTCGCCGGGCGCCGAGCCCCGCGGCTCGACACGCGCGCTAATCCGCGGCCCTGAACGCCCGCACCTCGAGCCGCGTGAGGCCGCGGTGCACGAAGCTCGGATGCCGGTGCGGCGCGTCGTCGCTCGCGAGCTCGATACGCTCGATGCGCCGGGCCAGCTCGGCAAACGTGGTGCTCAGCTCGAGGCGCGCCAGCGGAGCCCCGATGCAGAAGTGGATGCCGCGGCCGAAGCCGAAGTGCTTGCGGATGTTCGGCCGATCCGGATCGAAGGCATCGGGATGGTCACCCCACACCTCCGGGTCGCGGTTCGCCGCCGCGTAGAGCGGGAACACCCGTGCGCCGCGCGGGATCGGGCAGCCGTCGATCTCCGTATCGTCGGTCGCCACCCGGAACATCCCGGCCAACGGCGACGCGAGGCGAATCACCTCCTCGGCGACGGCCCCGGCCCGTCCGTCCGGATCGGCCCTGAGACGGCCCCACTGGTCCGGGTCGGAGGCCAGCAGGCGGACCCCCTCGACGATCACGTTGGTCGTGGTCTCGTTGCCCGCGACGAGGAGCTGGCGGACGATCGACACCATCTCCGCCATGGTCAGCAGCCGCGGCGCGGAGCCTGGGTCGCCGGACTCGATCTCGGCCTGAACCAGATCGGACATCAGGTCGCCGCGCGGGCGCTCGCGGCGATCCTCGAGCTCGCCGGCCAGGAATCGCTGCAGCTCGACCACGCCGCGTGCCGCCGCGAGCCGGTGCTCCGCATCCGGGTGCGCACCGGTACCCGCGACCGCGTCGTCGCTCCAGCGCTTGAAGTCGGCCATGCGGTCCTCGGGCAGCTGCAGCACGGCCGCGATCACCTCTACCGGGAGCGGCACGGCGAGCGCGGGGACCACGTCGAACGACTCCCCCTCGGGCAGCGCGCGGATCAGCCGTCCGGCGATCTCCACGATCGCGGGGCGCAGCGCTTCGATGCGTGCTGGCCTGAAGTAGTCCGCCACGGTCCCGCGGTAGCGCGTGTGCGCGGGCGGGTCGCATGTCAGCATCGTCGGCAGGTAGGGCCAGCCCTCGGCCAGGACCGCCGCGACCTCCGGATCGTCGGCGCCCTGGTCGCCGACTGCGCCGAAGGCCGAGGAGAACCGTTCCGGGTCGCGCAGGATCGGGAACATCTGCTTATGGCGCGCCACGAGGTGCAGGTCCCCCGTCGGGGCGACGAACACCGGGGGGCCCTCTTGGAGGGCCCGATAGTGGGCATCGGGTCGCTGCTGGAAGTCGGTCGAGTTCGGATCGACGAGCTCTAGGTCGACGCGCTCGCGAGAAGGCTCAGTTGACGATGACACTGCAGGTCACGCTCCCATCTTCCATCGCTGCGAGTGCGTCGTCGCCCTCGTCGAGTGCTGTGAAGACCTCCGGCGCCCGGGTCGGCCACCGCGCGGTCGTTTCATGCAAATCGTACATGAGCCAACCCGGCGCTGCGGGCGCGCCCGACCGCACGCACGGGCGCGCCGGATCGGCGAGCCCGAATGAGCGCATGCGCAGGACGCATCGCGGAGCGGGCGTGGCTGGGCTAGGGTCACCTCCATGGAGGCGGATTTCGACCATGTGATCGTCGGCGGCGGCGCGGCGGGAAGCGTCCTTGCCGCACGGCTCAGCGAGGACGCGTCGCGTCGGGTGCTGCTGATCGAGGCCGGCCCGGACCTGCGACACGGGAGCGTCCCGCCGGGCCTGAGCAGCCCCAACCCGTTTCGCGCCATGGTCGCGCCGCACCTCGGCGTGCACACCTGGCCGGGCCTGCTGGCGCGTCGCGCCGCCGGCCAGGAGGCGGTGCCCTACACGCGCGGTCGCGGCCTCGGCGGCAGCACGGCGGTCAACGGGCAGATCCTGTTGCACGCCCTGCCCGAGGACTTCGACGAGTGGCGCGCTTCGGGCTGCGCGGGCTGGGGCGCCGACGACGTCGCCGCGGCTCGGGCCCGGCTCGAGGACGACCTCGACTTCGGCGGGACCGGGGCCCACGGCTCCGGCGGGCCGCTCGCCATCTCACGGCTTCCGGTTGCCGAGTGGGGCGCGATGAGCCACGCCCTGCGCGACGCTGCGCTCGCCGTCGGCTACGGATGGGCGCCCGACGTCAACGACCCGCTCGCCACCGGAGTGTCTCCCGTTGCCCACGCCTTCGCGCGCGGCGCCCGCGTCTCGGCCAGCGACGCGTACCTCGAGCCGATCCGCGACCGCGAGAACCTCACGATCCGGTGCGACGCGCTGGTCGACCGGGTGCTCGTCGAGGACGGGCGGGCCGTGGCGGTCGAGGTGATCACTGCGGATGGCCCCGTGTCGTTTTGCGGCCGCGAGATCGTGCTGTCCGCCGGCGCGATCGCCACGCCGGGCATCCTCGTGCGCTCGGGGATCGGGCCCCGCGACGCGGTCGAGGGCATCGGCGTCCCGCTCGTGGCCGAGGCCCCCGTGGGGAGCACGCTGCGCGACCACGCGGGCGTTGGCCTGACCGTCGAGCTCCGTCCGGAGGCGCACTCGTCGAGCCTCGAGGTTCGGGGCATGAACTGCTTCGTGCGCTACAGCTCGGGCCTGGCCGGGGCCGGGCGCAACGACATGGTGTTCCTCGCACTCGACGTCACCGGGGGCCGCGAGGCCGACCGCGCATACGGCTACCTGCTCGCCGCGGCGTTCCAGACGTTCTCGCGCGGGACCGTGCGAGTCGTCTCACGCGACCCGCTCGCGCATCCCGAGGTCGACATGGGGCTGCTCTCCGACGAGCGCGACCTCGTGCGGCTGCGCGACGCCATGCGGCGGTTGGGAGCGCTGGTGGCCGAGCCGGCGTTCGACCGCATCGCCCAGGAGGTCCTGCCCGCCACCCGCACCGTGTTCCGCGACACCGGGACCGGCGGCTTCACGCTCGAGCAGCTCGACGACGACGTTGCGCTCGACGCGTGGATCCGGGCGACGGTCAGCGACACGGCCCATGCGGTCGGCTCGTGCCCGATGGGCCCGGCCGGCGACCCGCGGCGCGTCGTCGACCCCGAGTGCCGCGTCGTGGGGGTGGACGGACTGCGGGTGATCGACGCGAGCGTGATGCCCACCATCCCGCGGGCCAACACCGAGCTGCCAACCCTGGTCGTGGCCGAGCGGATGGCCGAGCGCATGACGGCCAACGCACCCGAGAGCGAGGCCCACCATGCCGTCGTCTGAGAGCGTCACCCAGCCCGCCTTCCTTGACGGGCCGCCGAAACAGCTGCTGATCGGTGGCCGTTTGGTCGAGGCGCGGACGGGCGGGACCTTCGCGTCGGTGAACCCGGCCAACGGGCAGGTGATCGCCTCGGTCGCCCGCGGCGACGCAGCCGACGTCGACGCGGCGGTCATCGCCGCGCGTGCCGCGCTGGAGGGACCGTGGGGCAGGGTCGGGCCGGCCGAGCGCCAGCGCCTGCTGCTCGACATCGCCGACCTCGTCGCGGGCCATGCCGACGAGCTCGCGCTGCTCGACACCTTCGACATGGGCGTGCCGCTCAAGAGCGGGCCGATGCGCACGGCGATGACGGTCGAGTGCCTGCGCTTCTACGCGTCGTGCACGCGCCATGTGCGCGGCGAGACCATCGAGAGCTCGTTCCCGGACGTGCTCAGCTACACGCTCAAGGAGCCGGTGGGCGTGATCGGGGCGATCACCCCTTGGAACGGGCCGCTGCTGACCGCCGCAATGAAGATCGGCCCGGCGATCGCCACCGGCTGCACCGTCGTTCACAAGCCGGCCGAGCAGTCACCGTTGAGTGCCCTGCGCTTCGCGCAGCTGTGCCTGGAGGCCGGCCTGCCCGAGGGTGTGCTGAACGTCGTCACCGGCGAGGGCGACGCCGGCGCGGCGCTTGCCGCGCACCCGGGCGTCGACAAGGTCTCGTTCACCGGCTCGGTGGAGACGGGCCGCCACATCGTGCGCGGGTCGGCGGGCAACCTCAAGCGACTCACGCTCGAGCTCGGCGGCAAGTCTCCCGACATCGTTTTCGCCGACGCCGACCTCGACGCCGCGGTGCCCGCGGCTGCGATGGCGGTATTTCGCAACAGCGGCCAGATCTGCGTTGCCGGCTCGCGGCTGTACGTCGAGCGCTCCGTCTACGACGAGTTCGTCGGGCGCGTCGCCGAGTTCGCCCGGACGCTGACGGTCGGCGATCCGCTCGCCTCGGATACCGATCTCGGGCCGGTCGTCTCCTCCGAGCAGCTCGCGCGCGTGCTGGGCTACCTGGACAGCGGCCGTGCGGAGGGCGCGACCGTCCTGGCCGGCGGCGCACGCCTGGTCGACGGCGGCCGCGAGCACGGCTACTACGTACCCCCGACCGTCTTCGCGGACGCGCGCGACGACATGCGGATCATGCGCGAGGAGATCTTCGGCCCCGTCATCGCCGCGACGCCGTTCGACGACGTCGACGAGGTCGTGCGGCGAGCAAACGACAACGACTACGGCCTCGGCGCCTACGTATGGACCAACGACGCCCGCCGCGCCAACCGGGTCGCCTCGCTGCTGAAGACGGGGTCGGTCTGGGTCAACACCGGCTACCTGCTCGATCCGGCGATGCCGGCCGGCGGCTATCGCCACAGCGGCTACGGGCGTGAGCTGGGCCATGCTCAGGTCGAGGAGTACCTCAACGTCAAGTCGGTCTGGAGCGCTCGGTGACGGAGCTCGTCCCCGGCCGGTTGTGGGCGCTGTCGAACCCGTTCGAGCTCGACGGACGCGTGTCGACGCACCCGCTCGACGTGCGCGGCTTCTCGCCGATGCAGTGCTACCTGCTCAGGGAGGGCGACCGCGCCCTGTTGATCGGAACCGGCTGGAGCGTTCACCAGGACGCGCTGCTCGACCAGCTCGCCGTGGCGCTGGGCGATGCACGGCTGTCGCTGCTCCCGATGCGCCTCGAGTTCGGCTCGCTCTGCAACGCGCGGCCGATCGCCGACCGCTTCCCGATCGACGCAGTCTACGAGCGCGTCCCGTTGGCCAGCCCCGACGAGTGGCTGAACTTCCGTCCCGAGTTCCCGATCAATCCGAACGGGCTCGATCGCGCGATCCCGGTCAAGACGTCGACCGGCGACCGGTTGCCGATCGATGCCGACGGCCGGCGGGCGCTGCGCATGATCGAGGCGCCGTTGCGGTTGATCCCCACCCACTGGGGCTACGACGAGGCGACTCGCACCCTCTTCACCGTCGACATGTTCAGCTGGGTCTCTCGTCCGACCAGTGCGGGCCCGTGGATCGCCGGCGAGGAGGACGAAACGACCGCCCGCACGGTCCACCACCACCTTGCGCGCAACCGTTACTGGTGGCTGCCCGGCGCACGCACCGACGCTATCCGGCGCGCGCTGGCCGACGTCTTCGAGCGCCATGAGGTCGAGACGATCGCGCCGGAGTGGGGCTGCGTGCTCCACGGCGCCGACACCGTCCGGCGCCACTACGACCTCCTCGACGGGGTGCTGCGCGACGCCCCCGACGAGGCGCCGACAGGGCTGGACGCCGCGGACTGGCGCTTCGCCGGGGCGGCACGATGACCGATCCGATCATCGGCCCCTACCCCATCACGCTGGCCCCCGGGATCTTCTGGGTCGGCGAGTGCGAGGTCTCCCCCCGCGGCGACGGGTCCTGGCATTTCGGCAACTGGGTCTACCTCGTCGCCGGCGAGACCGGCTGCGCCCTGGTCGAGGCCGGGATCACGCACAAGATCGGGGCGGTCACCCGGCAGGTGGAGGAGCTCATCGAGCGCGAGCGACTGCCGCCGGTGCGCTACGTCTTCGTCACGCACTCCGAGCTGCCGCACAGCGGCGGCGTCGGCCACCTGCTCGAGCGCTACCCGGAGGCGATCGTCTGCGGCGACGTGTGCGACCTGCACCTGGTGTTCCCGCAGGTCGCCGACCGGATGCGCTTCCTCGATCCCGGAGACCGGCTCGACCTGGGCGGCACCGAGCTCGTCGTCGTCGAAGGCGTGATGCGCGACCTGCCCTACACGCGCTGGGCGTTCGACACCAGCCGGCGTGTGCTGTTCACCGGCGACGGCTTCTCGTTCATGCACACGCACCCGTCCGAGCACTGCGGCCTGATGGCCGAGGATGTGCCGAGCCTCGACGTGGCCGAGATGACGGAGTCGTTCGCGCCCGCGCCGTTCTGGTGGTCGTATTTCGCCGACAACACCGCCTTCCTCGACCGTCAGGACCACCTGGTGCTCGAGGAGCTGGAGGTCGAGATCATCGCGCCGACCCACGGCTTGCCGATCCGCGACCCGCGTGCGACCCTGCCCCAGATCCGCGCCGGGCTGGCACGGATGAGCGAGCATGTGCATTCACGATGAAGGGAGTAGAGATGTCGACCGCGATCACCCAGGGGACCGGCCGCGAGGCGTACGACCTGTCGACGCTGCTCGTTGACACCGACGTCCACGAGCTCATGCCGACGACCGAGGTGCTGCTGCCCTACCTCAAGCCGCAGTGGCACCGCTTCCTCAAGAACGGCGCGGTGCTGAACTCGGGCCTGCCGCACTCGCAGCCCAACAACCAGGCCTACCGCGAGGACTGGAAGGACACGTCGGTGGCCCGGGCGGGCTCGGATCCGAAGGGCTACGGGATGGCGGCGCACAACGTCGACCTCCTGCGCTCGCAGCTGCTGGAGGGCGAGGGCGTCTCGATCGCGATCCTCAACGGCTTCTACTACTTCTCGGCCCAGCAGGGCTGGTACGAGCAGGCGGCCGCGATGGCGTCGGCCTACAACGACTGGCAGATCGAGCACTGGCTCGACCAGGAGCCGCGGCTGCGCGGCTCGATCCACGTCGTCGCCCACAACCCCGATCAGGCGGTGCGCGAGATCGAGCGCGTGGCCGGCCATCCGCAGATGGTCCAGGTGTTCCTGCCGGTCGTCAACGACCGCCAGTACGGCGACCCGATGTACCACCCGATCTACGAGGCGGCGGTCCGCCACGACCTCGCCGTCGCGCTGCACTTCGGCACGAACACCCAGACCGTGCTCGGCTGGATGCGTCACTTCATCGAGTGGCACACCCTGGCCGGCCCGGACGCGTCGATCGCCCAGGTGGTGAGCCTCGTGTGCAACGGCGTGTTCGACAAGTTCCCGACGCTGAAGGTCTGCGTGCTGGAGGCGGGTGTCTTCTGGGTACCGTGGCTGATGCGGCGGCTGGACATCCACTACCGCGAGTTCCGCGGTGAGGTGCCGTGGGTCAAGCGGCTCCCGAGCGAGCACATCCGCGACAACGTCCGCTTTGCCACACAGCCGGTCGACTTCGACCCCAAGGAGTGGTCGACGCTGATCGAGCTGTGCGGCTCCGACCGGATGTTCATGTTCTCGACCGACTACCCGCACTTCGACGCCGACTCGGTCGACCAGGTGCTTCCGAAGTCGCTGCCCGCCGAGCTGCGTCGGCGAATCCGCTGCGAGAACGCGATCGACACCTTTCCCAGGCTGCTCGGATGAGGCACCCGCTGTTCGGCGAGGACGAGCTCGCGCCGGGCGATATCCGCGCGGTCGACGTCGAAGGCCTGGCGATCGTCGTGGCCCGCACCCCGGACGGCACCTACCGCGCGATCCGCGACATCTGCCCGCACTTCGGCACGCGGCTCTCGCCCGGGGTGATGGTGCCGCTCTGGGACGGCGACGAGCCGGGCGAGTACCACCACGACAGCGGCCGCTACGCGCTGCGCTGCCCGTGGCACGGCTACGAGTACGACCTCTCCGACGGGCGCTGCCCGGCCGACCCGAAGAGGTACCGCGTGCGCGCCTACGACGTGACAATCGAGGCCGGCACCGTCTACCTCGAGCGCTGATCTCTCCTCCACGGCCACCGCGGTTTCTCACGGGGCTTACCGTATTCAGTACCAGTAGGATGTCGGGCGTGGACGATCAACGACTCGGCTCGATCGGCATCTGGAGCGGGGAGCTGCGCCGCCATCCGGACGCCGGCGAGATCGCGGTGGCCGCGGCGACCCTCGAGGAGCTGGGTTACGGGGCGATCTTCGTGCCGGGTGGCGTGGGTGGTGACGATCTGCTGCCGGCGATCGACCGACTGCTGTCGGCGACGACATCGTTGGCGGTGCTGACCGGCGTCCTCAACATCTGGATGCACGACCCCGCCAAGGTCGCCGCGGAGGCCGGCGCGATCGAGCGGCGTCACCCTGGACGGCTCGCCTTGGGCCTCGGCATCAGCCACGCGCCGCTCGTCGATCGAGACCAGCCCAACCGCTACTCGCGGCCGCTGGCGACCATGCGCTCCTATCTGGACGAGCTCGACGCCGCGCCCGAGCCGCTGCCGGCGCAGCGGCGGCTGATCGGGGCGCTCGGGCCGGGCATGCTCGACCTGGCGCGCGAGCGGTCCGCCGGCGCTCATCCGTACTTTGTCCCGGTCGAGCACACTCGGTTCGCCCGGGAGCGGCTCGGGCCCGATCCCGCTCCTGGCCGTGGAGCAGACGGTGCTCCTCGAGACCGACCCGGGGATCGCACGCGAGGCGGCACGCGGTTTCATGGCTCCCTACCTCGGCCTGCCCAACTACGCCAACGCCCTCTTGCGTCACGGGTACGACGAGGCCGACCTTGCCGACGGTGGGAGCGACCGGCTCGTGGACGAGATCGTGGCGTGGGGCGACGAGGCAGCGATCGCTGACGCGGTAGCCGCCCACCGGCAGGCCGGGGCCGATCATGTGTGCGTTCAGGTGATCAGGCCAGAGGCTGCGCTGCCGGTGGCGGAGTGGACGCGCCTGGCCCCCGCCCTGATCGACGCCGCGACACCCTAAGCGGGCTAAGCCGAGGTCCGCAGCCGCGCGGTCGCAGCCGCGTCGACCGTCAGGCCCTCGGGGTGCTCCTCCGGATCGCCGACGACGACCACCCCGTAGTCGGCGGCCGCGCCGGCGACGGTGACGTAGCCGTCACGGACGTCGCGCTTGACCAGCTCGGGGTCGCGCTCGAAGGGATCGCCCCAGCCGCCGCCGGCATTGTTGACGTAGCGCAGGAGCGCGTTGGCGACCGTGTCCCAGTAGGGCACGCGGTAGGGGTAGTGATAGCGGCCTCCGCGCGTCGGAGCGTTCGTCTCGGGGTCGAGCGTCCCGGCCACCGGGGTCGCACGATCCAAGGTGGGCTCGTCACCCTCCGACCACAGCCAGATGCCGCCCGCACGGCCGTCGACGCCACCACGGACGCCGAACCCGGGCGCGCGCTTATAGCGCAGCGCCATGACGTGGTGGCGCGCCGCGGTCAGCCACAGCGAGTCACGCAGCAGCGACGCCCCGCCGCGATGCTTGCCCGGCCCGCCACTGTCCGGGACGATCTCGTGGCGGAGGACCACGATCGGCGACTCGGACTCGATTGCCTCGACGGCGGGCGCGATCCCGTTGGCCAGGTAGGAGATCATCTGCGAGTCGCCGTCGCCGAAGCGGTTCGCACCGAATGGGCCGATCTCGCCGCCCACCTGCGCCACCGAGATCCACGGGGTCCCGTCCGGCCGGACGCCGCTGGCGTTGTGGAGCTCCGCTCCGCCGCGGTCCCCCGCGATCGCCGCCTCGCCCACGGCCTGCGCGAGAGCGCGCAACACCGCCGAGAGCATCGCGTTGCTCTGCTCCCAGTACGCCAGCACGGCGCCGTCCGGCGGCAGCGCGCTGATCACCGTCCCCTCGGGGAGCACAACGTCGATCGGGCGCCACGTCCCTGAGGTAAACCAGCCCTGCGGGTCGAACAGATACTTGAACGCGATGCCGACCACCGTCTTGACGTCCAGCGGGGTGGCGTTGATGCACGTGCGCGCCTGCCTCGACGTGCCGCTGAAGTCGACCTCGGCCCGGTTGCCGCGTTTGGTCACGGTGACCCGGACGCGGTACTCCTCGTCGTCGGCCTCGGCGTCGCAATCGACGAGGTCCTCCCCGCTCCAGACGCCGTCGGGCACGGCCGCCAGGCCGGTGGCCATGCGCTCCGCCGAGGCGTCGCAGACGTAGGTCATCGCCCCGTGGACGGCGTCGAGGCCGTAGCGCTCGATCGTGTCCAGCAGCAGCCGCTCGCCCCGGGCGAGCTCGGCGGCGATCGTCAGCATGTCCGGCGCCAGCATCTCGCCGAAGCGGACGTTGTCGAAGATCAGGGTCCACGTCTCCTGCACCGGGCGGTCCGCGCGGAACAGCGCACGCGGCGACAGGACGAGCCCGTTCTCGTAGACGTTGCGCTTGGTCAGGCTGAAGCCGCCCGGCACGACGCCCCCCATGTCGAGTTGGTGCGCCTTGATGTTGACGAAGCACGCCAGCCGCCCCTCGTGGAATACCGGCCGCACGAACAGCACGTCGTTGACGTGCGTGCCGTTGCGGTAGGGGTCGTTGGAGACGATCACGTCGCCCGGCTCGAGCCGGTCGACACCGTACTCGTCGACCGTGTTGCGCACTGCATCGGCCATCGTGCCGGTGAACAGCAGGATCGTCGCGCTCATCGCCGGCGTCTGCGAGCCCTGGTCCGGCGGACTCGAGATCGTGGCGGCGAAGTCGTAGAAATCACGTAGGACCGGCGAGAAGGCCGCGGTCAGCAGCCGCCCGCTGACGTGTTCGACGACGTACCCGAGGCGGCTCGCGAGGACCGTGGCGGTGAAGCGGTCGCAACGGTAGCGCTCGAGGAACTCGTCCTCCGACAGGTCGCGGATCGGGGGTACGAGCGCCGGAGTCGCGCCGCTCATCGGATCGCCTCGATGACCAGCTCGCCGAAGCGCCCGACCTGGGCGATCTGCCCCGGACACACGAAGGTCGTCGACAGACCCTCGCGCACCAGCGCCGGGCCCACGACGCGGGCGCCGACGCCAAGTGCAGCGCGGTCGTACTCGAGCGCCTGGAGCGGCTCGTCGGACAGGTGGAGGATCTCCGCCGTGCCGGTCGGGGTGGCGCCCCGGGCCTCGCCGCCCTCGTGCGCCTCGAAAACGAGCTTGTCGGAGGGCACGACGAGCTCGACGCGATAGCTGACGCCCTGGACGTCGACGTGCGGGAAGCGATTGCCATACCGCCGCTCGTATGAGTCGTGGAAGCGCTCGACGAGCGCCGGCATGGTCTCGGCGTCGATCGGTCCCGGCGGGACCTCCACGAACGGGGTCTCCCACGTCTGGCCGTGCAGGCGCCCGTCGAAGCTGCGGCGCACGGTCACGCCCTCGCGGTCGCCGACCCCGGAGCGCTGGCGCAGGCCCCGCTCCATGTCCTCGAAGACCTCGTGCACCAGCCCGGCGCTGTCGGGGTCCAGCGTGACGTATGCGCTGCGGCTGTCGTAGTAGACGAGGTCGCTGGTGAGCAGCCCGAGCGCAGAGAACAGCCCCGGGTGCGGCGGAACGATGACCCGCCGCACGTGCATCATGTCGAGCGCGGCCGGGAGCAGCATCGGGCCGGCCGCGCCGAAAGCGACCAGGCTGAAGTCCCGCGGGTCGACGCCGTGGCGGATCGCCACGTTGGTGACCTCCTCGGCGATGTTGGCCACCGCGATCCGGTAGGCGAACGAGATCCGCTGCTCCATCCGGAGGTTGGTGTCCAGGTTCTCGAACGCCCGCAGCGAGAGCTCCGGGTCGAGCCGCAGGGCGCCGCCGGCGAAGTCATCGGGGTCGAGCAGCCCCATGAGCAAGCAGGCGTCGGTGACCGTCGGCTGCATCCCGCCGCGCCCGTAGCACGCCGGCCCGGGCTCGGCACCCGCGCTGGCCGGTCCGACGACGACGTCGCCCGAGTGCGAGATCGTCACGATGCTCCCGCCGCCGGCGCCGACGCTCGAGATCTCGGTCGACAGCGCGTTGATGACGAGGTCGTGCTCGAGCTCGAAGGTGTTGTCGACGAACGGCCGCCCGTCGACGACGAGCGAGATATCGGTCGAGGTGCCGCCCACGTCGCAGCAGATCAGGTTGCCGTCACCCATCGCCTCGCCCAGCCGCGTGCTCGAGGCGGTGCCGGCGGCCGGCCCGGCGAAGACGATCCGGAACGGCCTTTCCAGCGCCTCGTCCCACGGCAGCAGCATGGCCGCGCAGTCGGCGAAGTTGAAGTCCCCCTCGAAGCCCGCCGCGCCGAGGTCCTCCGCGAGGCGGTGGGCGTAGCGGGTGAAGATCAGCTTCATCAGGACGTCGACGACGGTGGTCGACGCGCGCGCGTACTCCTTGGCCAGCGGCGACGTCTCCGAGGAGATCGACACGGCGACGTCGGCGCCCAGGACCTCGTGCGCCAGGTCGCGCAGGCGCACCTCGTGGACGTCGTCGACATAAGCGTGCAGCAGGCAGATGGCCACGCCCTCGACACCGCAGCGTGCGAGTACCGCCAGCTGCCTCCGCGCCTGCTCTTCGTCAAGGGGGAGGTGCACGCCGCCGTCGGCTCGCAGACGCTCGGTGACGCCGCGGCGCAGGTAGCGCGGGACGAGCGGACGCGACACGTCGCCGAACGGCCGCCGCCAGGAGGGGTCGGTCTGGGCGAACGGCGGGCGCCGGACCGTGCCGCGATCGAGGATGTCGCGATGGCCCTCGGTCGTCAGGAAGCCGACCTTTGGCAGCGTCCGCGTGATCACGGCATTGAGGCCCATCGTGCTCGCGTGGTTGAACAGCGTGTGGCCGTGGGCGCCCAGGCGCCGCACGCCCTCCACGACCGGCGCCGCCGGATCCGTGCGGCTGCTTGGCACCTTCGTCACCTCGATGCGGCCGTCGCGGACCGAAACGATGTCGGTGAACGTCCCGCCGACGTCGGCGGCCAGCACTAGTCCACGCTCCGGGTGATCTGGAGCCCGAACGGGACGTACGACCCGAACGCCGGCGCGGAGACCCGGTCTGCGCTGGCCAAGCACTCCTGACACTTGCGCACCTCGAACCATCCGCCCTCGCCCAGCACGCGATACTCGGCGAGCGCCTCGACACCGCACTCGGCGCAGGCGCCGTCAACGGGAATGCGTTTGACCGACAGGTGATGCTCGTCGGAGCGACGGAACGCGTGGGTCACGGCTTCGCCTGGCCCTCGAACGGGTCGCGAGGCAGCCGGGACACGAAATCAGGCGTGCGCAGCCCGGCGCCGTAGCGATCACCGTCGACCTGGGCCGCCAGGTCCTCCAGGAGTGCCTCGTCCTGCGGTGTCAGGCACAGATCGGGCGCCTGCGCGTTGTCCTCGAGGTAGGCAATCCGCTTGGTGCCGGGGATCGGCACGACCCATGGGGCGCGGCCGAGAAGCCAGGCGAGCGCGACCTGCGCCGCGGTCGCGTGATGCGCCACCGCGACCTCCTGGACCGCATCGGCCAGCCTGGCGTTCGCGACCAGGTTGTCCGGGCTCACGCGCGGGAAGCGCTCGCCCGCACGATGGTCGCCGCTCTCGAGCTCACGGTCGGGCGTCAGGCTGCCCGCAAGCAGACCGCGCACCAGCGGCGCGAAGGCCAGGAAGCCGATGCCGAGCTCCTCGCACGTGCCGAGCACGTCGTGCTCAACCCCTCGCTCGAGCAGCGAGTACTCACTCTGGAGGCTGGTGATCGGATGCACCGCCGCGGCGCGGCGCAGGTCCGGCGCGAGCGCCTCCCCGAGTCCTATGAAGCGGATCTTTCCTTCTTGGACGAGCTCCGCCAGCGCTCCGACCGTCTCCTCGATCGGGGTGTCCGGGTCGACGCGATGCTGCTGGAAGAGGTCGATGGTCTCTACGCCGAGGCGCGCCAGGCTCGCCTCGCAGGCCTGCCGCACGTACTCGGGCCGCCCACTGGTGCCGGCCGGACGACCCTGCGCATCTCGCAGCTGGCCGAACTTGGTTGCCAGGACGACTTCGTCGCGCCGGCCGCGGATCGCGCGTCCGACGAGCTCCTCGTTGTGACCGTTGCCGTAGCCGTCGGCGGTGTCGAGCAGGTTGACGCCGAGGTCGAGGGCTCGGTGAATCGTAGCGATGCTGTCCGCCTCGGAGGCGGTGCCGTACAGACCCGACATCGGCATGCAACCGAGGCCGACCGCCGAGACCGTGGGCCCGACGCGACCGAGCTGACGCACCCTCATCTTGCGGGCAACCAACGACTTCGTCTGATGGCGGCAGACATCGCGCATCTCCTCCGGGCTCGACGCCAGGCAGTATGTCATACGGTAAGCGAGACGACACAGACAACGATGGCGTCGGCGCCCGCTAGGGCGCAAGCTCGAGCTCCCAGCGCCAGACGCCGTTCTGCGGACCGGTGAGCGCGAGGGTCGCCACGGACTCGCCCGGCGCCAGGAAGAACACGAGCCACCCTTCGGCGTGACTGCCGGGCACGAGCGGCCCGAGGTCGAACAGGAGGTCGGCGTCCACGTGCCTCCCGCCCGCGGTCACCACTTCCACCTGGGTCACCGGGTCCGTGATCGCCCGCGTCGAGCCGTTGCGGGCCCGGAGTCGCACGGCGTGCAGCCCACGCCGGTCTCCCGCGGCGGCCGGCATCCCCAGCGCGACCGGATCGACCTCCTCGAGCCCTTCCAACTCGAGCTCGATGCCCTGGTCGACGGGCTCGTGCGTCGGCCTAAGGCGCCCCACGGCCCGTCCCGTCGTCCGGCGCGTCGCCGCGACGAGCGGGGACGTCGATGTGCACATGGCCGTCGGCGATCGTCACGGGGAACATCCGCAGCCGGCCTCGATAGCCGGTGAGGATGGCCCGTCCACCGTCGGACAGGTCGAACTCGTACTTGTGCCACGGGCAACGGAGGACCCGACCCTCCAGCCCGAATCGCATGTCACCGGCGTCGCACGGCAGCGGGGTGCCCGAGACGACGCCCTGGCAGACGGGCGCCAGCGCATGCGGGCAGACATCGAGGACAGCGTAGAGCTGACCGTCGGCGTTGATGATCCCGATGGAGCGGTCCTCGACGCGGACCATCGTGACCGTCCCGGGCGAGTACTCCTCCAACGCGCCGAGGAGATGCCCTGTCACGGCGCCGGCGGTCCGTCCCACCGCAGCCAGCCGGCGGCGTTCTCAGACAGCACCTTGGCGTGCCATCCCTCCGGAAGAACGTCACGCACCTCGGCGGGCGATGCCGTGTCCCAGCTCGGAAAGCCGCTGCCGTAGACCAGCAGGTCCTCGAGATCGGGCATCAGATCGATCCATCCCCGCAGCATCTGGGGCCGCGCGCCGCGCTCGAGGCCGTACGTGCTCACCCTGACCTGCCGGCGGAAGGTCTCCGACGGGGGTTCGCGCATCCACGGCACCTCTCGCCGGAACGCGAGCCACGACATCTCCAGGCGGCGCAGGAAGCCGGGGATCCACGAGATGCCGGCGCCCACCACGTAGACGCGTAGCGACGGGTACTTGAGCAGCACGCCGTTGGCGAGCAGGCTGAGCAGATGGGACATGAGCGCCATCGGCGACAGCGCCTGGTACTCGGCGAAGGTCAGGGGGGCGCCACCTGCCGGGCCGGTCGGCGTGAGCATCGCGTCGGCGCCGCGGTGCAGGACGATCGGCAGATCGAGCTCGCAGGCGGCCTCGTAGAACGGCCAGTAGAGCGGGTGTCCCGCCAGCCGTCCACTGGGGAACGCCGCCATCATCACGCCGGCCATCTGCGGGTTGACGCCGACACGGCGGATCTCGGCCGCGCCCTCCTGCGGGTCCTGCAGACTGGCCAGGACGACGGCGTTCAGCCGGGGCTCGCGATCGAGCCAGGCGTCGATGGTCCAGTCGTTGAGCGCCCGCGTGAAGACGGTCGCGATGTACGGGTTCAGCGCCGCCGGGCCAAACATCCCTTGATCGTGGACGAGCAGGGCGCGCTCGATCCCGTACGGCGCGAAGAGCCCATCCACGAGGTCCTCGACGCACACGGCGCCGACTCCCGGGAGGTCGTCCCCGAACGGGTTCGGGTAGCGGTGGCTGGGCACGACCCGTCGCGCTCCTCCGCCGCCGGGCAGGCTGTCCGGCGCTCCCACGTAGTCCCGCCACGCTGCCGGCAGGTATGCGAGCACGTCCGCCTCCGTGGCCGAGCCCCAGCGGTGGTGGACGCACGCGTCCGTCGTCGGGGTCATGTGCGGGCGCGCGCGCCGGCGGTGGGGTCGTGACGGCGCGTCGGCAGGCGCAGCGCGCGGCGGGCATTCTCGTGGAAGAGCTTGGGATGCCACGCGCTCGGGAAGATCGAGCTGGCGAAGCGCGGGTCGTCGAAGTCCCAGTGCGGGTAGTCGCTGGTGTAGACGAGCATGTCCTCGATGCCCTCGAACAGCGAGATCTCCTCGATGTACCGGCGCCGGTCCCCCGGTCGGGGCTGCGCCTCGATCGGCTGGGTACCCAGGAAGAGCCGCTCGCGCAGGTACTCGCTCGGCCACTTCCGCAGCCACCCGCTCTCGCGGCGCAGGAGGTCGTAGCTGGCGTCCAGAGTGGTCGCCAGCCATGGCAGCCACGATAGGCCACCCTCGTTCATCAGCAGCTTCATGTCGGGATAACGCTCGAAGACGCCGTGCACGATCAGGCTCGTGATGTGGCTGACCGTCGACTGGTGAAACAGCACGTAGCCCTCGTACTTGTAGTGGTGCAGGCCGCCCCCCGAGATCCACGGCGCGCTGCTCCCGAGCATCTCCTGGCCGGAGACGTGCATCTGCATCGGCAGCCCGACCTCGGCCATCGCCTCGTAGATCGGCTCGTAGGCGGGGTGGCCGAAGGCCTTCCCGAGGCCGTTGAACGACATCAGCGCGGAGACGAAGCGCGGGTTCTGACCGTGGCGCCTGATCTCGGCCGCCGCGTCGACCGGGGTCTGGGTCGGGACGAGGATCGCCGAGCAGAGGCGGTCGTCACTGCCCTCGCCCAGCCAACGGTCGGCGTTCCAGTCGTTCATCGCTCGGACCATGGCCAGCGCGAGCATGGGATTCGTGATCGCGGCCTCCGATCCAGGGTTGTGGCCGAGGACCGCGTACTCGACGTCGAACGGGTCGAGCAGCTGCTCGCGCATCAGCTCGTAGCTGGAACCGGGAGGACCGCCCTCCGGCGGGAACGAGTCGAGTCGTTGGTTGACACCGTCGTGGTTGTCGATCTGCTGGCGGGGCGGGTCGAGCGGGACCAGGCGCCCCTCTCCCGGCGACGTGACGTGCTCGCGCCACACCGGGTCGAGGTACTCGAGGTACTCGGTCCGGCTCGCGGCAGTGTGGTGGACGTCGCAGTCGATGACGGCTCCGCGGTACACGGTTCAGCCCTCCTCGGAGCCGAGAACAGCGCTAGCGATCGAGCACGACCATCCCGTCCTCGACGGACAGGGGGTAGGCGCGAGCGCGGACGCGCTGCGGATCGGCGGGACAGCGGCCGGTGCGCACGTCAAACTCGTAGCCGTGCCACGGGCAGCGGAGCATGATCCGCTCGGTGACCCGGCGGTCGTCGACGTCGTCCGCGTCGAGCATCGCCGTGAGCCATCCGTTCGAGAGGCGCGCGCCCATGTGTGAGCACACGTCGCGCAGCGCGTGCAGCTCGCCCGCCGGCGTCCGCAGGACGACCACGGCGATCCGGTCGATCTCGACCCGCCTGATCTCCCCCGGCGCGAGCTCGTCGGCCGGGAAGAGCTCATGCTTCATGCCCCCGCGCCAAGACGAGGGAACGACTCGAGCGCGTTCTCGTAGCGGATCCGGCTGCGAGTCGCGTCAGGCAGGCCGTCGAGCACGGTGGACGAGTCGGCATCGTAGTGGGGGTAGTCAGTGGCGAACAGGTAGACCCGCTCGAGCCGATGGCGCTCGATGAGGTCGCCGAACTCTCGGGCCGTGACCTCGGTGATCGGCTGCGTGGACACTCGGACGCTGTCGCGGATGTGGTCGCTGGGCAGCCGCTTGACCCACGGCACGTTGGTCCTGACCTCCCGGTACTGCTGGTCGGCACGCCCCATGAACCACGGCACCCATCCGACCCCGGTCTCCATGAGCACGACCTTGAGCTCGGGGAACAGGTCGAAGACCCCGTTGAACAGCAGGCTGGTGAGCTGGCCCATCGCGGACTGCGGCGCGGCGAGCATGTGCCACTCGATGTAATTGCGCGGATGCCCGAGGATCGTCGTCGTCCCGGAGCCATGGTGGAATCCGACCGCGAGGTCGTTGCGGGCCGCCGCCGCGAAGATCGGCCGGTAGAACGGGTCGCCGTACTGGCGTTCGTTGATCAGCGGCAGGAACACCTGGACGACACCCGGATGCTCGGCGACGCGGTCGATCTCGCGTGCGGCCAACTCGGGCAGGTGCGCGATCACGTGCACCGAACCGCGGAATCGGTCGTCCTGCTCGAGCCAGTGCGCGATCTGCCAGTCGTTGTAGGCCGACGCGAGCGCGGCGGCGAACTCGAAGTCGGTCTTCATCGTCGAGAAGTGCATGCTCGGCGACCCGTTGAGGATCGCCGTGGTCACGCCCTCCTCGACGAACAGGTGCTCGGCCGTCTTCGTCAGGTCGCTGGCGTGATTGAGCCCGACCCGCTCGCCCTCCCACTCCGCGCGCGTGCCCGTGATGGGCGCGAGATACGGCATCGGGTCGATCGCGCTGCCGTACCACCGCCAGCCCGGATCCTCGAGATGGTGGCGCCACACCGGATCGAGGTAGGGCAGCAGATCCTCGACCCCGGTACACAGCTCATGGACGTCGGTGTCGATGAGCGCCGTGGCCCGCGGGGTCACCGAGACCGAGGCCGATTCGTCGCTTACCGTGCCGCTCGTGCTCATCGAACGTCCTCCTGTGCTCGCGCGATAGGTGGTGAGCGTACTCGATACCGTAGTACCTACGTGAAGGAGCTGTGCCAGCTCACGCAACCGGCGGCGCGGCCATCCTCGTCAGCCCGCGACGACCTCGCGCAGGGCGAGACGCAACGCCTCGAGGAACGCGTCGATCTCGGTCTCGGTCATCGCGGCGTTGACGCAGCCCCGGTGGCCGGCCATGACGAAGCCCTGGCTGAGCAGCGAGTAGGCGAGCCCGGCGCGAACGGCGACCGACGCGTGGCGCACGTCGTCGTAGTTCCGCACGGGACCGTCGGTGCCGACGTGCACCCCGAACAGGTGCTGGACCCCGGTGACGTCGCCGGCGATCCCTTCCTCGTCGAGGATGCGGCGGATGCCCTGGCGGGCGTGATCGCCGAGGCGATCGAGGGTCGCGACCACGTGCTCGTCGTAGGCGTGGAGGGTCGCGATTCCCGCCGCCATGACGACAGGGTGCGCGGTGAACGAGGAGGAGTGCTGGACGCGCGCGTGGCCGTCTTTCGGCTCGCAAAGGGCCATGATGTCGGCGCGCCCGCCGAAGACGCCCACGGGCATGCCGTTGGCGATCGGCTTGCCGGCGGTGGTCAGGTCGGGGCGGACGCCGTAGTGGCCCTGAGCGGCCCCGAGCGAGACCGAGTAGGAGATCGTCTCGTCGAAGACAAGCAGCGCGCCGTCCTCGTCGCAGAGCTCGCGCAGGCCCGCCAGGAACCCCGGCGCCGGCGCGATGTTGCCGCCCGCCCCGAGCACCGGCTCGACGACCACCGCCGCGAACTCCCCCGGGTGCCTGGCGAGCATCTCGCGGCACGCCTCGAGGTCGTTGAACGCAGTGAATTCCACGTCCTCGGCGACCCGCTGGTCGACGCCGGGCGCGACCCCCTTGGCGTCCAGGCCGTGGGGCATCAGTTCCCCGCGGTTCGGGCCGTCCCCGACCGATCCCAGGTCGTGGAACCCGTGATACGCGCCGTCCATGAACAGCAACCGGCGCCGGCTCGTGAACGCCCGCGCCAGCCGGAACGTGAACATCGTCGCCTCGGTGCCCGAGCACGTGAAGCGCATGCGCTCCAGCGACGGGGTCCGGTCCTGGAGCAGCTCGGCGAACTCGATGGCGTTGTCGCCCGGCAGCTGGAAGGCGAGTCCGCGCCGGACCTGCTCCTCGACCGCGGCCGTGACGCCGGGATGGGCGTGGCCGAGCATGACCGACGCGTTGGCGCTCATGAAGTCGACGAGCCGGTTGCCGTCAACGTCGTACAGGAAGCAGCCCTCGGCGCGATGGACGTAGAGCGGATAGTCCCGAAACGCACGCACCGACGAGATCGTCCCGCCCGGGAACACCCGCTCAGCACGATCATGGAGGCGTCGTGAGCCCGCCGAAATGGCTCGATACCGATCGTCGGCGGCGACAACGGAGGGGGCAGATTCCGTCATGCTGGGGAAGCTACACGGCGGGCGAGCGCTTTGGGGCCCATGCCCGTCTGAACCGCCGCCCGCCAACAGGAGCCCGTTGCTATGACCCGGATCGACACGCACGTCCACATGATCCCGCCCGCGTACCGGGAGCGCGCGGAGCGTCGTGGGCCATTCCCCTGGCCGGAAGGCACCGACATGAACGGGTGCCTGGCCGCGATGGACGCGATGGAGATCACGGCCAGCGCGATCTCGCTGCCCCTGCTGGTCTCGGGAGTCGCGGACGAGCGGACCGGCCCCCCGTCGCTCGCACGGCGCTGCAACGAACACTTCGCCGAGATCGTCGCCGACGCACCCAAGCGGTTCGCGGCGCTGGCCTGTCTCCCACTGCCTGACGTCGAGGCCGCACTCGACGAGATCAGGTACGCGCTCGACGACCTGAAGCTCGACGGGATCGTCCTGCTCACGAGCTACGACGACGTGTACCTCGGGGACTCACGGTTCGACGCGGTCATGGACGAGCTCGACCGCCGCAGCGCCTACGTCTTCGTGCATCCGACCGCCTCCGCGGACCCACTCGGACAGTTCTTCGGCCCATTCTTCTTGGAGCTGCCGTTTGCCACCACCCGCGCGGTGATGAACCTGATGTTCAGCGGCACGCTCGCCCGCTGCCCTGACATCCGATTCCAGTTCGCGCACATGGGTGGCACCGCGCCATACCTCGTGCCGCGCGTCAACGAGGTCTTCGCGCGCTTCCCGCAGGCAATCGAGCTCGCGCCGGGTGGGCTGACCCACCTGCAGCACCTGTACTGGGATACCGGGCTCGCGGTCGGGCCGGCGCCGATCCAGGCCGCGCTCTCAATGACGTCCATCGACAAGATCGTCTTTGGCACCGACTGGCCATATGACGCCTGCCGGCCGAAAAACGGATCCGATCCGGCTCCGGGCCTCGCGTTTCTCGGCGCCGATCGCGCGAAGGTGGACGGTTCGAACCCACTTGCCCTCCTCCCGCGACTTGCGCCCGACTGACGGCTACAGGACCGCCGTCGCGCCGCCGTCGACGATGTGGTTCGTCCCGGTGATGAAGCCGGCCTCGTCGGTGGCGAGGAACAGCGCCATCGCGACGATGTCCTCCGGCTGACCGGTTCGCTTCACAAGCTGCGAGCCGAGCAGCATCTCGCGCGCGGCGGGATCGGCGAACAGCGGCGCGGTCGGGGGCGTCTCGATCGCCCCGGGGCTGACGCAGACCACGCGGATCCCATGGTCGGCGCCTTCGACCGCGAGCTGGCGCGTCAGGGCAATGACCGCGCCCTTGGTCGCACAGTGCGCGGACTGCGGCACGACCCGCGCCCCGCCGAGCCCGGCGATCGACCCGGTGTTGATGACGACGCCACCCTGCACGCGCAGGTGCGGCCAGGCGAACTTGGTCACGTAGAAGACGAGGTCGAGCTCGTTGCGAATCGTGAACTGCCAGTCCTCGACCGGCATGTCCTCGATCGTGCCGAACCGCGCGGCCGAGGCGTTGTTGAACACGATGTCGATGCGGCCGTGGGTGGCGAAGGCCTCGTCGACCCAGGCCTTGGCCTGGTCGGGATCGCCGAGATCGACCGGCGCGCTGCCGGTGATCGCCCCGCCCGCCTGCTCGACCAGCGCGATCGTCTCCGCGAGGGTATCCGCGTTGATGTCGCAGCCGACGACGATCGCGCCCGCTTCGGTGAAGCGCTGTGCGGCGACGCGGCCCATGCCGCCGCCCGTTCCGGTTATGAGCGCGACCCGGCCGCGCAGGCTCTCGGTGTTCATGGAATCATGATACGACCAAACACTTGGTCAAACAGACTTCGAGGAGCGACTCATGCCCAGCGGCCCCATGGCGCACATCTGCCTGATGGTGAACGATCTCGACAAGGCGATCGAGGACTGGAGCAAGATCCTCGGCGTCCTCGACCCCGGCCAGCTCACGGAGCAGATCGTCCGCTACGACGAGTTCGAGGGCGGCGACGACGAGATGCGTTGGGTGACCTTCGTCGCCAACCACGGCGCCGAGATCCAGCTCATGCAGCCCGCCGCCGACACACCGCTCGGGCGCCGGCTGGCCAAGCACGGCGAGGGCGTCCATCACATCTGCTTCACCACCACCGACGTCAGCGGCTCGGCCAAGGAGCTGGCCGACGGCGGCCTCGACGTCGACTCCGAGCAGACGTACTCCGATCCGGGGATGCCCTGGCAGGAATGGACCTGGATCAAGCCGTCCTCCGCGCACGGCGTCCTCGTCGAGATCGCGCGCCCGTACAAGGCGGTCAACGGAAAATGGGAAGACGGCTCAGCGTAGGCGAGCAAACAAACGAACGGTCCTCTCCATCTGCGGAACTGGACCAACGGCGCGAACCACGACCAAGAACCCGGCCGACACCAGCGTAGATTCCGAACACACCGTGCGGATCGGGCTTGAGGAACTGCGCATCGTTTGACCAAGTTACCGAACGATTGTTAGGATCCACGCTCGCACCGGGTCTCGATCGGAGCAGACGTTGTCTGACGCCGTGAACGTAGAAGTAGCCACTTCGAACGCCGCCACGGCAACCGCTGAGGAGCTGTTCGAGCGCGCGACAGCCCTGCGCCCGGTGCTCCGCGAGCGCGGACCCGACGCCGACGCGCAGCGAAAGCTCCCGCAGGATACGATCGACGACCTCGCCCGCCTCGGCTTCCTGCGCGCCGTGCAGCCCGAGCGCTTCGGCGGCATGGGCCACGACCTCGAGGTCGTGGCCGACTTCAGTGCCGAGATCGCCCGCGGCTGTGGCGCGAGCGGCTGGCTGTCGGCGTTCATGCCGATCCATCAGTTCATGGTCGGCTGGTTCACCGAGCAGGCCCAGGAGGAGTACTGGGGCAGATCGGTCAACACCTACTCGTCGACCGTCCCGGGCTTCGCCATGACCCGCGAAGAGGTCGACGGCGGCATCCGCCTCAACGGCAAGGCGAGCTTCTCCAGCGGCGTCGACTACTCCGACTGGGTACTGCTCCACACGGCGATCGAGACCTGCCTGGTTCCGCGCGAGGACTTCGAGATCGTCGACGACTGGCAGGTCTCGGGCCTGCGCGCGACCGGCAGCAAGAGCGTCCAGGTCGACAACATCTTCGTCCCCACGTACCGGACGGTCACCAACGAGGCGCTCGGCAAGGGCACCTACCCGGGCGCCGAGCTCTACGACTCGCCGTGGTACCAGGTGCAGAACCCGCTCGTCCTGATCCTCAACCACTTCATCCTCGCGCCGGTCATCGGCATGGCGCGCGGCGTGCTCGACATCTTCGACGAGCGCGTGCGCACGCGCCTCGACCCGCAGACGTTCACGCCGGCCGTCGAGCGCGCCGGCCCGCAGCTGCGCTTCGCCGAGGCATCGGCCGAGGTCGACGTGGCCGAGATGCTCCTGAAGAAGAACCTGGCCCTCGTCCGCGCGGCCGGCGAGGCCCGTCGGCCGCTGTCGCTGGAGACCCGCGCAGGCATTCGCCGCAACATCTCCTACGCCTCGAAGCTCGTGCTCCAGTCGACCAATCGCCTCGTCGACGGCATGGACTCCAGCGCCCTGTACGACAAGAACCTCCTGCACCGCCAGGCCCGTGACGTGCGCGCCGGCAACCTCCAGTTCGTGTTGCAGTGGGAGGAGACCGCGATCCAGTTCTCGCGCGTCATGTGGGGCATGGAGCCGAATACGCGCATGATCTGAGGGCCCGGTCGTCGGTGCGGGCGCTTTTGCGGCGACGGGCACATGGCGGCCGGGTGTTGCTGCTCGGCGGGTGACTGAACGGCCTGCGGCGAGCGCCCCTACTCCCGCGACGACGACGGCTCCGGCGAAGCCGCCCCGGCCGCGGCGACCAGATCCGCCAGCCGCACGATCTTGATCCGCGGGCGCGAGTGCGGCTCGCCGGCGCTCGTCTCATGCGCGTCGATCGCCTTCCAGCCCTCCCACGTCACCGACTCGGGCGCGCGCTGCGCGTAGAACGCGGCGATCGCATCCGCATCGTCGATCGGCGGGTCCGACAACACGCCGGCTTCGACGTCCTCGACGATCCGCGCCACCGTGTCGGCCGCGTCCTTCTTGTTCGTGCCGATCACGCCGGACGGGCCGCGCTTGATCCAGCCGACCGCGTACTCGCCACGGTGCGAGCGACCCTCCTCGTCGCAGACCCGCCCGCCGACGTTGCGGATCAGGCCGCGGCGCTCGTCGAACGGAACGTCGTCGACGGGCCGGCCGCGGTAGCCGATCGAGCGCAGCACCAGCCCGCACTCGATGATCTCCTCGTCATCGGTGGCGACCGCGCCGAGGCGGCCGTCGGCGGTCGGCTCGATGACGTTGCGCACGACGCGGATCCCGGTGACCGAGCCATCCTCGCCCTTGCCGAGGATCTCGACCGGCGAGCGCAGGAAGCGCAGCACGATGCGGTGCGTGGCGTCCTTCGGGTCGTCCTCGGCGTAGCTGCGCAGGATCTCGACGTTGCGCTTGGCCGTCGGACCGCCCTCCTCCTCGAGCCAGCGCGCGCTGTACTCGTCGAGCTCTAGGTCGCTCGCGTCGACCTCCACGCCGGCGCGCATCAGGTCGGCCAGCTCGCGCAGCTCCGGATTCGTGAACGCCGCGTGGGCGGGCCCACGCCGACCGAGCAGCACGACCTCCCGAATCTGCGAGTCGGCGAGCACCTCGATCGCATGGTCGGCCGTGTCGGTGATCGCCAGCTCGTCGGGGTGGAGCATGAGCATCCGCGCCACGTCGATCGCGACGTTGCCGTTGCCGATCACCACCGCGCGCTCGACGCCGAGGTCGTACTCGTGATCGGCGGCGTCGGGGTGGCCGTTGTACCAACCGACGAAGTGCGTGGCGGCGTGCGAGCCGGGGCGATCCTCGCCTGGGATCCCGAGGCGATTGTCGTCGGGCGTTCCGAGCGCATAGACGATCGCGTGGTAGCGCTCCAGCAACTCGGCGCGGGTTACGTGGCGGCCCAGCGCGACGCCGCCGAAGAAGCGGAAGCCGGGTTTGGCCGCCGTCTTCTCGTAGATGCGGGTCACCGACTTGATCTTCGGATGGTCGGGGGCGACACCGGCGCGGACGAGACCGAACGGCGTCGGCAGCGCGTCGATCAGATCGACCTCGAAGCCGGCGGCGAGCAGTTGGTCCGCGGCGTAGAAGCCCGACGGTCCGGCGCCGATGATCGCAGCGCGCGGGGTTCCAATCTCGGTCATTTCCGTCCTCTGTGAATGTGCTGTCGTGTATACATTTGCCTCATTGATCGGCGGTCAATTGCCCCTTCAGAGGAACCCCGCGCGCTCCTGATCACCGGCGCCAACGGCCAACTCGACCGGCTCATCGTCGACGAAGTCCTCCGCCACCGCCCGGACCAGCCGCTTGCGGCCAGGGTCGCGAGCCTGATAGGCCGCCGATCTGGCCGAGCGGGGTGTCGAGGACGGTCATGGCGATTATGACGATCCGTCGACCTTGGCCGCCGCGTTGGCCGGTGCCGACCGTAGGTTGCTGATGCCGACGCCGGTGCCCGATCCGCGCCGCACTTGAGCATGCGGGCGCGACGCAGTGGCCGCCAGACACCCCGGATACGATCGCCACGTGCAGGTCGGCATCTACTTCGACGTCCGCAACCCGGTGCGGTGGCGCCGGCCGTGGGCCGAGCACTACGCGAGGACGCTCGATCTCGTCGCTGAGGCCGAGCGTCTCGGTCTCGCTTCGGCGTGGTTCGGCGAGCACCACTTCTTCGAAGACGGCTACCTCCCCCAGCCGCTGGTCCTCGCCGCGGCGGCCGCCGCGCGCACGACGACGATCCGGCTGGGCACGAGCATCCTGCTCGCCCCGCTGCGCCCGGCCGTCGACATCGCCGAGCAGGGGGCGGTGGTCGACGCGATCAGCAACGGGCGCCTCGAGCTCGGGCTCGGCGCCGGCTATCGCGTCCCCGAGTTCGCCGCGTTCGGAGTCGACGTCGAAGCCCGCTTCCGGCTGCTGCGCGAGCGGGCGGCCGAGATCCGCGCGCTCTGGGACAGCGGCGGCGTCACGCCGCCCCCGGTCCAAGCCCGCCCGCCGATCTGGATCGGCGGGCGCGGCCCCGTCATCACCCGCGCCGCCGGCCGGCTCGGCGAGGGGCTGATGACGCTCGACACGGGCGCCTACGCCACGTACCTCGCGGGCGTCGAGGAGGCCGGCCATCCCGCCGGCACGGCCCGTGTCAGCGGCCCGGTCAACCTGATCCTCGCCGACGACCCCGACGCCGCCTGGGCGCGGATCCGCCCGCACTTCGCGTACCAGTGGTCGACCTACCAGCGCTACGGCGCCGAGGGGCGCAGCGGCGACGGGGGCGCCGCCTCGCTGCGCGGGGCCTCGGGCGACCCCGACGCGCTGCGGTCCGCCGGCCCGGACATGAATCCGCCGAACTTCGACGTCGTCACCGTCGCGGACGCGCTGGCTCGCATGCGCACCTGGCTGGCCGCGCTCCCGGTCGTGCATGGCTACTTCTGGACCTCGATCGCCGGGATGCCGGACGACCTCGTGCAGCGCCACGTCGAGCTGCTGGCCACCGAGCTCGCGCCGGCGGTCGCCGATCTCGGCTACCGGCCGGCCGTGAGCACGTAACCGGACTTCGCGCGCTTGGCGTCGTACATCGCGAGGTCCGCCACGCGGAGCAGGGCCTCGATGTCGGCGCCGCCGTCCGGGTAGACCGAGACGCCGATCGAAACCGTGATCGAGACCATGTTGCCCTGCGTCTCGATCGGCTCGCCGAACAGGCGACAGATGCGATCGACGACGGGCACCACGTCGTTGCCGATGTGCACGTCGGGCAGCAGCAGCGCGAACTCGTCGCCACCGAGCCGCGCCGCGGTGTCGGAGCCACGCAGGACCGAGTCGAGGCGGCGGCTGAGCTCGACGAGCACGTCGTCGCCCGCAGCGTGGCCGAACATGTCGTTGATCTGCTTGAAGCCGTCGAGGTCGAGTACGAGAACGGCGAGACGGTTGCTCGCTCGGCGGGCCGACTCGAGTGCCCGGCCCGCGCGGTCGCGGAACAGGGTGCGGTTCGGCAGCCCGGTCAGCTCGTCGTGCAGCGCCTGGTACTCGTTGAGCTCGGCCTGCTCGCGCAGCACCGCCTCGGCGGCCCGGCGCTTGGTGATGTCCAGCACCGTGCCGATCGCGAAGCTGCGCGCGCCGTCGGCGTCGCGGACGACCGACCAGGCGGCGTCGACCCAGATGACCTCGCAGTCGTGGCCGATCAGGCGGTGCTCGAAGCGCACGGTGTCGACGTCCTGTGTGGCGATCCGTCGCAGTTCGGCGGTCATCATCGCCGCGTCGTCGGCATGGGCGAGCGAGACGATCGGGCGACCGGCGAAGGTGTCGCCGGGGGCGCCGAGCATCGTCCGCATCGCCGGGTTGACGTCGACGATCGTGCCGTCGAGCGTGATCGTCGTCATACCGACGGGCGCCGAGCTGTAGGTCGCCTCCAAGCGCGCGAGCGCCTCGAGCTGCTCGCGCCGGGCGCGCAACTCGGCCGCGCGGCTGACCGCAGAGGCGAGTACGACGGCGACGAGCTCGAGCGTCTGCAGATCGCCCTCGTTGAAGCGTTCGGAGCCCGCGACGCGGACTACGTTGATCACGGCGGCCGGCTTGCCCCGCGCCATCAGCGGCACGCAGATCAGCGACGTGACGCCGGTCTTGTCCTGGATCGCCTTGCGTTCCTTGTCGAGGTTGACGCGCGGATCGGTCGACGTGTCCTCGATCAGCAGCGCGCTGCCCTTCGCGAAGGCGTGCTCGGCGATTGTGCCCTCGTGGTGGCGGCGGTGACCGACGATCAGGCCGACCGGGCCTGAGGCGGCGGCGACGACGAGCTCGTCAGCCTCGACGATGCAGACCATCGATCCGTCGGCGCCGGCCAGCTCGACGGTGCGCTCGGCGATCATCGCCAGGACCTGGTCGGGGTCGCCGTCGGCGGCGGCGATCTCGTGCTGGATAGCGATGATCTCCTCGAGCCGGTCGCGGCCGGCCCGCAGCGCGGCATGGGCCAGCTTCCGCTGGGTGATGTCCTGGATCGTGACGACGGCCGCCGGCTCGCCGTCGATCGCGCCGAGCGTCACGTGCGTGTGGCCCCAGAAGACACTGCCGTCGCTGTGTATGTACTGCTGCTCGAACTCGTGCTTCTCGCTCGTGCCGGCGATCAACCCGTCGTGCCGCTCGATCTGGGACGGCAGATCCTCGGAGAGAATCACGTCCCAGAAGGTGACGGCCCGAAACTCGTCCTCGGTGCGCCCGAACATCGCCCGGCAGCGGCGATTGGTCTTCATGATCGTTCCTGCGCGATCGACTTGGAGCATTCCGACCGGGGCAGCCTGGAGGACCGCACGTAGTCGCTTGAGTCTCGTCGACTGCCCGATCGCGGCGCCCAGCGAGACGGCAAGCACCTCCAGCGCGCCGAGATCGCGGTGGTCGAGTCCACCGACCTCGTCGGCCAGGACGAGCAGCACACCGATCGCGTGCCCGTCGTCGTGTAGCAGGACGGCGGCCATCGACCCCAGGCCCGGGGTGCCGGCATCGTCGCGCAGCACCGACTCCCCGCCCATGAAGACGTCGTGGGCGAGCGCCGTGACCGGCTCCTCGTCGGTGGTCGCGCCGAGGCACGCCAGCGTGGCCAGCCCGTCGTCGCGCGCGACGCCGACGTATGCCACCGCGGCGCCGAGCGACGTGAGCAGTTGCTCAGCGGCACGACGGGCGAGCTCGTCGGCGTTGCCCGCGCTCGGAACGCGTTCGGCCGGATCTTGGACAATCGGCGGCATGTCCGTGCCATATCGGCACCGACGCGGCCGGGCTTGACCACGATTCGTGGTGGTTCAGCGCAGGGTCATGCGCAGCTCGCCCGGCGCGCACTCGCCCAGCTGACCGCCGTACGTCGGCCGGTACTCGGGATCGACGAGCGCCATGCCGGGGAAGCGCTCCATGCACTGGCGCAGCGTTGTCGTGATGATGTTGCGTGCGAGCTGGCTGCCGGCGCAGAAGTGCGGTCCGTGCCCGAAGACCATGATGTGCTTCGGGTCGCGGCGGATGTCGAAGGTCAACGGGTCGGGGTAGACCTCGGGATCGAGGTCGGCCGCGGCGACGCAGACGTGGACCGGCAGCCCCGCGAGCACCGTCGTTCCTCCGATCTCGCTGGTCTCCGCGGCGAAGCGCGGGAACACGAACAGCCCGGCCGGGTGCAGCCGCAGCGACTCCTCGACTGCCTGCCCGGCCAGCTCGGGCTCGGAGCGGATCTGCTCGAACTGCTCGCGGTTGCGCGTCCATGCGAGCAGCGTCATCGCGGTCGTCGTCGACGTCGTCGTCATCGCGGCCGCGCAGATCGCGAACACGTTGGCGATGATCTCCTCGTCGGTGACCGGATGCTCGTCGCGCGCGCGGCCGGCGATCAGCGCGCCGATGAAGTCCTCGCGCGGCGTCACCACGCGCTCGGCGATCATCTCCTTGATCACGTCGGTGCACGCGTTGAACGCCTCGACGTAGGCGTGCGGGTAGCCGTCGGAGACGAAGACGGTCTCGAGCTCGCGGTTCATCGTGATGAAGATCTCGCGGCGCTCGGGCCCGATCCCGAACATCTCGCCGAGCATGATCCGTGGGATCAGCTCGCGCCCGAGCTCGGAGACGACGTCGAACTCGTTGCCGCGAGCCTCGATCTCGTCGAGCAGCTCGGCGATCACGCGCTGGACCGACGGATGGTGCTGCGCGACGCCGCCGCGCCCGAACCACGGCTGCAGGATCCGCCGTACGCGATCGTGGGGCGCGCCGTCCATCGCCCCGAGATGCGGCAGGCCCATGAATGCGTCGAAGCGCGCGCTCGCCGCCTCGGGCGGGCGCGAGGTGAACTTGTCCTTGGACATGAACACCTCCTTGACGTCGGCGTAGCGCGAGACGACGAGCTGCGGGATGCCGTAGTTGACGACGAAGAACGGCGGGCGCTGCGCCCACTCGGCAGCCAGCTTGCGCCAGTTCTGGCGCACCTCGTCGGAGAACAGGTCGACGTCGACGACGTTCTCCGGGTCGATGAAGCTCGAGAAGTCCGGCTGTGTGGTGGCGTCCATCGTCGCTCCTTGTCGTGACCCGTGAGACAGAAACGCAAATGCCGGTTTGCGTTTGTGGAAGACTAGCATCGATGCCGGTGACCGACACCTCCCGCGTAGCCGCCCCGACCCAGGACCGCAGCCGCGCGTCGCTCGAGCGCGTGATGGAGGCCGGCCTCGCGGTGCTCATCGAGGAGGGCTGGGAGAACTTCACGCTCACCGCGGCGTGCGAACGCGCCGGCGTGTCGGTCGGGCTGCTCTACCGGCGGTTCTCCAACAAGGACGCGTTCATGGTCGCGCTCCAGGACCGCTGGCTCACGTGGCTCGAGGCCGAGCAGGACCGCGAGCTGCGCAGCGACATCGACTGGGGCGGGTTGACGCTGGCCGAGACCGTTCGCGTCGCGATCGACGGCGTGATCGCGACGCCCCGCGACGAGGAGCGGTTCATGCGCGCACTCGGCGAGCACGGCGTCTTCGATGAGACCGGCATCGCGCGCCTGGCCGCCGCGGTCCAGCGCTACGGCGACTGGTTCATCGCTGCGCTGCTCACCCATCGCGACGCGATCGCCCACGACGATCCGGAGCTCGCCGCCGACTTTTGCTTCCGACTGGTCATCGACGTCGCGATCCGCCGCTCGAGCCTCGGCGACGATTTCGACACCGGCCGCCCGCTGGGCGACTGGGACGCGTTCGCACGCGAGCTGTGGTCGGCCGCGTGTGCGTATCTCCTACGCCCGCAGGACGCCTGAACCGGGCGCGCATTTCTGAGAGGATCCGCGCCAGATGGATCCAGAACTCGCCGCCGCCGCGCCGATGCTGCCTGCGGCCTCGCTGTCGGACATCGCCACCGTTCGCGCCACCTACGACGCGATGAGCTCGCTCTTCCCGCCCGTCGACTTCATCGGCATCGAGGTGGAGAACCGCCAGATCCCGGGGTCCGAGGGGGCGCCCGACGTGACCGTCCGCATGCTCGCACCGTCGGCGGGCGGCGGCGACCGAGCGGCAGTGCTCGACCTGCACGGTGGGGGCATGGTCGTCGGCGACGCGGCGATGGACGACGCGATCAACGTCGTCATCGCCCGCGAGGTCGGGGCGCTCGTCGTCTCGGTCGACTACCGCCTCGCCCCCGAGCACCCGTACCCCGCGGCGCTCGAGGACGGCTACGCGGCGCTGGTCTGGCTGGCCGAGAACGCCGCGAGCCTCGGCGTCGATGCATCGCGGATCGCCATTCTCGGCGACAGCGGCGGCGGAACGCTGGCGGCGGCCGTCGCGCTGGTGGCCCGTGATCGCGGCGGCCCGGCGCTGGCCATGCAGGTGCTGATCGAGCCCGCCCTCGACGATCGCCTGCAGACCGATTCGATGCTCGGCATCGGGCGCGACTCGGTGTTCCTCAACCACGCCCAGGCGGCCGACATCTGGCGCCACTACCTCGGCGATCAGGAGCCGACCGGCTACGCCGCTCCCGCCCGCATGAGCGACCTCGCCGACCTGCCCCCGACCTACCTGACCGTCAACGAGCTCGACCCGCTGCGCGACGAGGGCCTCGAGTACGCCCGTCGCCTGCTGCGCGCCGGCGTCCCGACCGAGCTGCACTGCTGGCCCGGCGCGTTCCACGGCTTCACGCTCGTCCCGACCGCCGCCGTCACCCAACGCGCGCGGAGCGAGCTGTTCGGCGCGCTGAGCCGTGGGCTCGCCGCGCGCGTTTGGGCCTGACCCCGTCCCGACCGTTCCAACCCCGAGGAGAACCCATGGATCCTGAACTCGCCGCCGTCGCCGATACCGGCATGCTGCCCCGGTTCGACCTCAGTGACATGGTCGCCGCCCGCGAACTGTTCACCGCCCTGAGGGCCCAGGCTCCGCCGCCCGACTACAGCGGCGTCGAGCTCACCGAGCGCGACATCCCCGGCGCCGACGGCGCCCCTGACATCCCGCTGCGGATCCTCGCGCCGGCCGGCGGCGGCGCCGATCGCCCAGGCGTGCTCGACATCCACGGCGGCGGCATGGTCTTTGGAAACCCGGCGATGGACGACCCGGTCAACATCGCGATCGCGCGCGAGCTGAGCGCGGTCGTCGTCTCGGTCGACTACCGGCTCGCACCCGAGCACCCGTTCCCGGCCGGGCTGGACGACTGCTACGCCGCGCTCAAATGGCTCGCCGCGAACGCGCCGGAACTCGGCGTCGACCCGGCGCGGATCGCCGTCATCGGCGACAGCGGCGGCGGCAACCTCGGGGCGGCCGTCGGGCTCACCGCGCGCGATCTCGGCGGCCCGAGCGTGGCGATGCTCGCGCTGCTCGAGCCGTTGACCGACGACCGCATGGACTCCGACTCGATGGTCACGCTCGGCGTGGACTCGCTGATCTGGAATCACGCCAACGCGATCGACAGCTGGCGCCACTACCTCGGCGGCCAGGATGCGACGGGATACGCAGCGCCGGCCCGGATGGACGACCTCAGCGGCCTGCCGCCGGTCTACCTGACGGTCAACGAGCTCGATCCGCTGCGCGACGAGGGGCTGGCGTTCGCCCAGCGGCTGCTGGCCGCCGGCGTGAGCACCGAGCTGCACTGCTGGCCCGGCGCGTTCCACGGCTTCGGGCTCGTCCCGACGGCGGCGGTCACCCGGCGCGCGGTCGCGGCGCTGGTGGCGGCGCTGGGCCGGGGCCTCGCGGCGCGCGTGGCGGCGTAGCGCCTGCGCACCGGGGCGCCAAACAGCGGCTTTGAGTGAGACGGGTGAGGGGTGCCACAGCGCCGATCCCCCCTCTTCCTCGATGCCGCTGTTCGTCCCGCCGGCAGCGCCGGCGCGCTCCCTACGCCCCGATCACATTCGTCAGCGTCCCAACGCCCTCGACCACACAATCCACCCGATCGCCCGGCTGCAGATACGGGTTGTCGACGCCGTCGGGCTTCGGCCACGTACCGCCGAGCTCGGGATCCATTCCCCACGCCGTGCCGCCGCAGGCGCCGGTCGCGATGACCGTGCCGGGCACCAGCGTCAAGAAGCGCGAGAAGAAGGCGACGATCTCGGGGATCCCGTGGACGAGGTTCGCGGTGTTGTCGTCCTGGCGCACGATGTCGTTGACCAGGCACTGGACGCGCAGCGCGTGTGGATCGGGCACCGCGTCGGCGGTCACCAGCCACGGGCCGATCGGCGTCGAGCCGTCGAAGTTCTTGCTCACCCCGAGCAGCGAGACCGCGGAGGCGCCGTCATCGAGCAGCCGTACCTGCCAGTCACGCAGCGCGCAGTCGTTGATCACCGTGTACGCCGCGACGTGATCCCATGCGTCCTCAGGCGCGATGTGGCGCCCCGGCTTACCGATGACGAACGCGAGCTCGCCCTCGTAGTCGAGCTTGTCGGAGAACCCGTGCGGATAGGGGATCTCGGCCCCCGAGCCGATGATCGTCTGCGGCAGCTTGATGAAGTGCGCGGGACCGTTCCAGCTGAACGAGAAGCCCGGCTTCTCGTCGACGTGGGCGGCGTAGTTCTGGCCGGTACACAGCACGGTCGGCGGCTGCAGCGGCGCGCGCAGGGTCAGGCTGTCGAGCGGGACGGGGGCGACACCGGCGCTGCGAGCAGCGGCCTCGGCCGTGCCGAGAGCACCCGCCGGGTCGTCACCCGCGAGCAGCGCGATCAGCGGGTCGCCACCGCCGCCCGACGCCGCGAGCTGCGCGCCGATGCCGACGACGCCGTCGTCTGCGACGACGCCGGTTTCGACACCTGACTGACCTTCGAACTGGACTATGCGCATCGTTGTTCTCCCACTCGCTTCGGCCGTAGTGAATACGTTCCTATCCTACGGGAGCGGGCTCCAGATGACGTCCCCACGTCGCGAGCGTGGCCGCGACGTGGCGCTCGTAGGCCGCCTCGTCATACGCCGGCGTGTCAGCCAGCGCGAAGCCGTGGTTGGTCGCCTCGTAGACCTCCATCTCGAGGCGCACACCGCTGCGGTCGGCCTCCTCGCGCAGCGCCTCCAGGATCTCGGGCGCCGACGCCTCGTCGACCTGGGCGAACCCGAAGTAGAGCTCGCCACGCACGTCGCGCAACTCACGATGCGGCGAGCTCTCGCCCTCGGTCACCAGCACACCCGGGTGGATGCCGACGCCGACGCCGAAGTCGGGGAACGTCGCCATGGCGTGGAGGACGTGGCGCGCGCCCATGCAGAAGCCCAGACAGACCTTCGTGCCCGTGGACGCGGCGGGCTCGTCGGCGAGATGGTCCAGAATCGCGCGCGTGTATGACGCGCCTGCGTCGGGCGTGAGTCCCATGGCGAGGCCCATCAGCCGCTGGCCCTCCTCACCGTTGATCCCGCCCTGCTCGACGATCTTGGCGAGGTCGATCGTGATGTCGTCGCCCATCGCGTGGTACATGTCGGGCGCGACGACGAAGTAGCCGGCCGCCGCGTAGCGGCGGGCGATGTCGCGCAGCGCGTCGCGGTAGCCCGGCGCGTCCATGTAGATGACACCGACCGGAAATGGCCCGTCGCCGTCGGGGTGGGCGATGAACGTCCTCATCGACCCCGCCGGGGTCGCAATCCTGATTTCTCGTTCCATCGCGCGAGTATCCCAAACGGTGGGGGCCCGCGAGATGGCGGCTCTCAGACGCTCGCGTTGATCGCGTCGCGGATCGCCGCGTTCATGGCCGTGGCGGCCTCGGGGTCCTTGCGCTCACCGACCTCGGCGACCAGCCGCGTGTTCTCCAGCAGGCCCTCCTCACCGGCCTGGCGCGGGAAGAAGCCGATGTGGAAGTGCAGCGAGTTGTCGCCGAGGTAGACGACGTGGACGCGTTGGGCGCCGGTCGTCTCCTTGACCGCGCGCCCGACGGCGCGCGCGAGCGGGCCGAGCGCGGCGGCGTGCGCGTCGGTCAGTCCGTCGATGCCCTCGAGGTGCTCGTGGGGCGCCACCATCGTCCAGCCAGGAACGCCGGCAACGTTGTACACCTGCCACACGCCGTCGTCGAGGATCACGCTCTCGGGATCGCTCGCCGCCAGGTTCGCGCACACGTGGCAGTCATTCTCGCTCATCGGTCTCCTCTGATGTCAGGTTCGCGGGGGCCGACGGTGTTGCTCCGAACGCATCGCGGGTCCCGTCGGAGGTGCCGGTTATGCCGGGCAATGTATCCAGTCGTGGGTGGCCTGGCAACTTCAATCCGTTCGACCCCGTCTACCGCGGAGCTCAGTCCCCGTCGGTCGCGCCCCTGTAGGCCTCCGCGGCCTCGTCCATGTTGTGGTTGACGGCGCCCGGCGGCGACCACTCACCGGCGTACGAGCGCTCGCGCAGCTCGTCGATCGACGCTCCGCCCTGGAGCGCCTCGTACATCTTCTCGGGATCGAACGGGACGCCGGGCGGGTTGGCCCGCAGGATGTCCGAGTTGAGCTGGACGTCCATCGACTTCTCGTGGTCGTCCCACGCATCGCACAGCAGCTCGACCATGTTGCCGTCGGGGTCGGAGTAGTACGCCGCGAACGAGACGAGGTGATTCACGGTAAAGATCGGGACGATGCCGAGCGCCTTGATCCGGATGACGCTCTCGAGCAGGTCGTCGACGCTGCCGAACTCCCACGCAACGTGCTGGGGGCCCGGCGCCGTCGGATCGAACTTGTCGCGCACACCCGGGACGGCGAAGAACCCCATCCGGTGGTGCGCCCAGTCGTTCGACGTCCACTTGGCCGGTATCGGCACGGACGGCGGCACGCCCTCGAGCGTCACCTGCTGACCGAGCACCGCTCGGTACCACGCGAGCATCTCCTCGACCCGCGAGGTCTGGATGCCGAGGTGATGCAGGGTCGGCGCGATGATGCGCGTCCCGTTGTTGTCGACGAGCTCATCGAAGGCAATCATCGTGTTGGCCATGGTGTCGCTCCTCTCTACAGGCTCTGCGGCCGGTCTACCGAATGTGTGGATGCATTCGAGGGCCTCACACGGTCAGCTTGCGGCAGCCGCGGGGACATCAAGCTTGAGCAGCTTGATCGCGTTGCCGCTGCGGATCTTCTCGCGGTCCTCGTCGCTGAGACCGATGCCCTCGGTGAGGTCGAAGTCGACCGCGTCGGAGCCCATGAAGTTCGAGCCGTAGAGCAGGCGATCGGGGCCGATGTCCTCGACGATCGCTCGGCGCATCGCGGCGCTGTGGACGAGCGGATCGAAGTAGAAGTTGTCCATGTAATCCAGCAGCGGACGCTCGTTGGTCGCGTCCGGTGCCATCGTCTTGCTCGTCTCCGAAAAGCGGTGCAGCTGGAACGGGACGAAGCCGCCGCCGTGGGTGATGTAGAAGGTCAGGTTCGGGAAGCGATCGAGCACGCCGCCGTTGATGATGTGCCAGAACGCCCGCACCTCGTCGTAACACATGCCGAGGATCGAGGTGGTGTCGAACGGGTCGTCCATCGCCCGGTCGCCCCACGCCACCGACTGGTTGTAGCCGTGGATCATCACCGGCACGTCGAGCTCGGTGAGCTTGTCCCACAGCACGTCGAAGCGGCGGTCGTGCAGACCGGGGATGTCACCGAAGTTCGCACCGCCGCTGGTCATGCCGACCGCGCCGAGCTCCTTGACCGCCCGCTCGATCTCGATTGCCGCCTTCTCGGGCTCGTGCATCGGCACCGTCGCCCAGAAGCCGAAGTGCTCGGGGTCCTGTGCGGAATAGGCCGCGAACTCGTCGTTGGCGGTCTGCGCGAAGCGCACCCCGAAGTCGCCGGCCCAGTACATGTACGTGTGCGCGGGCGTCGAGATGATCAGCTTGTCGACCCCGAGCTTCTCCATCACGCCGCGGCGGAACTCGACCGTGTTGCGGCTGAAGATCGCCGCGCCGCCGTCGTCGCGGTCCTCGTCGCTGAGCTCTGCGAGCTCGGGCAGCTTCTTGGTGCCGAGGTACCAGTCGCCGACGTTCAGCGTGCCGTTCTTCCACGCGGGACCCCAGTGCGGATCGAGGTTCATCATGCCGGCGGACAGGTGATGACCATGCAGGTCGATCAGCATCGGGGAGTCTCCTTCGTCAGGTGCGACCAGTTCAGAATGGATACATTATCAGCGTTCGCGCGCCAGTTCGAGCAGCAGCGTACGCGGCGGTCCGAACCCCTCGACGGCGATGCTCCGCGGCGCGATTCCGCGTCCGCCGTGCGCCGCAAACGCGGGGATCACGGCGACGTCGCCGGGATGCATGACCCGCGATTCGTCGCCGATCGCCAGCTCGACCTCGCCCTCGATCAGCAGCAAAATCTGCTCCTCGGGATGCGCATGCGTCGGCGCGATCGCCTCGCCGTCCCAGACGACGTAGGTCAGCATCACGTTCTCCCCGGCCACCGGCCGCGTGACGATTCCCGGAGCGACCTGCGCGCCGGTCGTCTCGAGCAACGCCGACCACTCCCCCGGCCGCGTCGGGGTGCCGTCGGCGGCGGCGAAGTAGTCGTCAGACATCGCCGAGTGCCGAGGCGCGGGCGGCGACGAGCGCGGGCTGCGCGACCAGGCCGCGCACTCCGTAGGGGGCGTCGGTCATGAGGAGATGCCTGAGGGACTCACGTCAGATAATGTAGCCAACATCGTTGGTCCGAGGAGTGGGAGAGGTCAATGAGCGAGGGTGCCCTCGCCGCATTCGGTGTCTATGCGATGCCCGGCCGGGCCAGCGATTCGGCCCGCGCTCCGGTCGAGGCCGTCGAGGCCGAAAAGCTCGGCCTCGGGACGATCTGGATCAGCGACCGCCGCGACATGAAGGAGGGCGCCGTCCTGAGCGGCGCCATGGCCCAGGCGACGAGCCGGATCGCGATCGGCACGGCGGTGACCCACGTCGCCACGCGCCACCCGATCGTGCTCGCCGGCATCGGTGCGGCGATGCAGGGCGTCTCCGGCGGACGCTTTCGCATGGGCTTCGGCCGTTCGACCCCGGGCTCGTTCACCGCGCTCGGCCTGGCCCCACCGACGATCGGCGCGATGCGCGACAACGCCGACCTGCTGCGGCGCCTATGGGCCGGCGAGAGCGTCGACTACGACGGCCCGCTCGGCTCGTTCACCAACCTCTCGATGGGCTCGCGCTACGACGGCGATGCGCCCGAGCTGCTGCTTGCGGCCGGCGGCCCGCAGATGCTCGCGGTGGGCGGCGAGAGCTACGACGGGGTCTTGCTGGAGACGTCGATCAACGCCGAGACGGCGGGGCGGTTCACGGCGATGGCGCGCAACGGCGCCGCGGCCGCCGGGCGCGACCCCGACCGCCTGCGGGTCGTTGCGGTCGTCGTCGTCGCCGCCGACCTGTCGGCCGAGCAGGAGGCGAGCATCCTCGGCGGCCGGCTCGTCACCTATCTGCAGACCCCGGGCTACGGTGATCGCGTCGCCGAGATCAACGGCTGGGATCCGGCGGTCCTGAAGACCGTCCGCGAGCACCCGCTGTTCGACGGCCACGGCTACGAGCACGGCTACGCCGACGCGAACTTCACGCTCGACCAGCTCGGCGAGGTTGCCCAGGTCCTGCCCGACAGCTACATCCGCGAGGTCAACGCGACCGGCACCGCCGCGCAGGTCGCCGCACACCTGCGCGAGTACCGCGCCGCCGGGGTCGACGAGATCATCCTCCACGGCAGCTCGCCGGCGCAGCTCGCGTCCGTTCTCGACGCCCTCGCGAGCGAAGGGGCAGCCGCGTGACCGACACGACCGCGCTGCACGACTACCTGAGCACCCACTTCGCGCCGGGGACGGTGTCAGCGCTCGACCTCGGGGCGACCGGCGCTTCCAACGACACGCTGTTCTTCTCGGTGACGGCGTCCGACGGGGGCGTCGCCGAGTACGTACTGCGTGCCCAGACCGGGGGCCACCAGTTGTTCCTCGACGTGCCGGTCCTGTTCCAGGCCCAGGTGATGAAGGGCGTGGCCGGCGCCTCGGACGTGCCAGTGCCCGAGGTCGTGCTCGAGGAGGCCGACGAGTCGATCCTCGGCAGCGCGTTCTACGTCATGGGCTGCGTGCCCGGGCGCAACATCCCGGTCGTGCCGAGCTGGCAGGCCGAGGGCTGGCTCGTCGACGCGCCGGTCGGCGATCGGGAGCGCGTCTGGCGCAACGCGGTGGCGATGCTCGCCCGGGTCGGGCGCGTCGACTGGACCGGGGAGCTCGGCTTCCTCGACGCCGGCGGCCCGGGTGCTCCGGGGCTCGATCGCTACCTGTCCTGGGTCGAGAGGTGGTTCGCCTGGGCGGCCAAGGGTCGCCCGCAGCCGACCGCCGACCTCGCGCTGGCCTACGTGCGCGAGCACCAGCCCGCCGACGCGCCGGTCGACCTGGTCTGGGGCGACGCGACGCTGATGAACATGCTCTACGCCGACGACCTGTCGATCACCGCGGTGCTCGACTGGGAGATGGCCGCGCTCGGCCCGGCCGAGCTCGACCTCGGCTGGTTCTTGTTCATGGGCGACATGTACAGCACCGGCTTCGGGCTGCCGCGGCTCGAGGGCCTGCTGAGCCGCGACGAGACGATCGCGCTCTACGCCGAGCAGCTCGGCCGGCCGCTGAGCGACGACATTCCCTACTACGAGATCCTCGGCGCGCTGCGGATGGCGATCGTGACGATGCGCTTCGCCGACCTCCAGGTCGAGTACGGGAACCTGGCCCCCGAGAACACGCTGGGCACGAACAACCCTGCGACCGTCGTCCTCGCCCGGTACCTCGGGATCGACGGCGTCCCCAACTCAGACGCGCTCGCCAAGGCCAACGCCTCGGTCGGCCGCCAGACGCGGGCCTGACGTGACCCCGCTGCCCGGCGACCTCCCCGCCCTGACCGGCGGGACCCTGCCCGCCGAACGGTTCGACGGGTGCGCCGTGCTCGTGGTCAACGTCGCGTCGAAGTGCGGGCTCACGCCCCAGTACGAGGCGCTGGAGCAGCTGCAGCAGCGCTATGGCGACCGCGGCTTCACGGTCCTCGGCGTCCCGTGCAACCAGTTCGCCGGCCAGGAGCCGGGGACGAACGAGGAGATCGCCGAGTTCTGCACCGGCACCTACGCGACGACGTTCCCGATGACCGCGCCGCTCGAGGTCAACGGCGTGCGCCGCCATCCGCTGTACACGCAGCTCACCGCGATACCGGACGCCAACGGCGTCGCCGGCGAGGTCGACTGGAACTTCGAGAAGTTCCTCGTGTCCCCGACCGGCGAGGTGACGGCGCGCTTCCGGCCGACCGTCGGCCCGGACTCCGATGAGCTCGTCGCCGCGATCGAAGCGGCGCTGCCGTGAGCACGATCAAGGCGTCGGAGGTGCGGGTCGGCGACCGGATCGCCAGCCGCGGGCTCGAGCTGACCGTTACGCGGATCGACACCGGCTTCATGGGCATGGACCTGCTCGCGTTCGTCGAGGACTCCGACGTGCAATGGCTCAAGCTGCCGATGCCGCCGGGCGCGGACGTGGACGTCGTTCAGGCGTGATCGGCGTCGGCCGCGGGAGCGACCGGCGCAGCGGTCGAGCGCAGGACGTCGGGCACCGGGCACAGGAGCACTCCGTTGTTCTGGCGTTCCCATTCGCGCTCGAGCCCGGCGAGGTGCTCGTCCATCACCCCGTCGATCCGCTGGTAGTCGGCCGAGCGGATCGCCGCCAGGGTCCGCTCGTGGATGTCGATGACCCATTCGGCGATCGGCGCCTGGTGTACGGCCAGGTCGCGTGCGATCTCGAGGCGCCGCAGCAGCGTGCGCATGAGCGGCACGATCGTCGTGTTTCCGGTCGCGCGTGCGATCCGCAGGTGGAACTGGGTGTCGATCTGCAGGAAGCGATCCTCGACGGCGATCACGCTGCTGTTGGCGAGCAGCCGCTTGTGCGCGTCGATGCTCGCCTGGAGGTCGACGAAGTCCTCGTCGGTCGCGTTGAGCGCCGCGAGCGCGGCGACGCGCGGCTCGATCAGCCGGCGTGCCTGGAGCACGCCCGCGACCTCGCCGATCCGCAGGACCGACTTCGAGCGCAGCAGCTCGTAGGGCACGTAGCCCGACTCGACGAAGATGCCGCCGCCGAAGCCCTTGCGCACGGTCAGCACGCCGGCCGACGCGAGGACGCGGACCGCCTCACGCAGGGTCGGGCGGCTGATCTGCATCGCCGCCGCGAGGTCGCGCTCGGAGGGCAGCCGATCGCCCTCACTGAGCTCACCCATACGGATGCGCTGCGCGATCTGGTCGACCGCACCCTCGAACGTTCGTCGCGGACCGATCGGGAGGAACTCGACTTCCACGCCGGCCACTCTAACGGCGCTCACAGACTCCCGGCCAGGTAACCACCCGGGCCCGATCCAAGCTTGGTCTATTATTTGCCCATGCCGCCGGTCACCTCGAACCCCGCCCGCGTGGCGCCCATCAGGATCGAAGACCGCTATCTCCTCGGTGAGGGCGAGGTCTTCCTCTCCGGCGTCCAGGCGCTCGTGCGCCTGCTGCTCGACCAGCATCGCGCCGATGCCCGCGCCGGGCAGCGGACCGGGATCCTGACCTCCGGGTACCAGGGCTCGCCGCTCGGCGGCTTTGACATCGAGATCGCCGGGCTCGGCGATCTCGCCACCCAGCACGACCTCGTGCATCGCCCCGCGGTCAACGAGGAGCTCGGCGCGACCGCGGTCTGGGGCTCGCAGCTCGCCGGCACGCTCCCCGACCCGCTGTACGACGGGGTGCTGGGGGTCTGGTACGGCAAGGCGCCCGGCGTCGACCGTGCGGCCGACGCGATCCGTCACGGCAACTACGTCGGCACCGACCCGCGCGGCGGCGTCCTCGCGCTCGTCGGCGACGACCCCGAGTCCAAGTCCTCGACGCTGCCCAGCGCGTCGGAGTCGCTGCTTGCGGCGCTGCACGTCCCGGTGATCGTCCCCGGCAGCGTCCAGGAGATCCTCGACCTCGGACGCCACGCGATCGCCTGCTCGCGCGCCTGTGGCCTGTGGGTCGCGCTGAAGGTCAACACGATCGTCGCCGACGCGACCGCGACTGCCGCCGTCGGCCCGAATCGTGTCACCCCGGTCATCCCGAAGCTCGACCGGGACGGCGCACGGTACGTCCACCAGCCCTCTGCCCACCTGCTCCCGCCCGAGTCGCTGGAGATGGAGCGCACGCTGCACGGCGTGCGGATGGATCTCGCCCGCGCCTACGCGCGGGAGAACCACCTCAACCCGGTGCTCAACGACCCGCCCGGCGCGCGTATCGGCGTGATCGTCGCCGGCGCCAGCTACCACCACATGGTCCAGGCGATGGGCGACCTCGAGGTCTCCGACCGCCTGCGCGTGCTCAAGCTCGGGATGGTCTACCCGCTCGATCGCGAGGCGGTGCGCGACTTCGCCGCGGGGCTCGACGAGATCATCGTCATCGAGGAGAAGGGACCGTTCCTCGAGCCCGCGGTCAAGGACGCGCTCTACGGCTCCGCCCACACGCCGGCCGTCGTCGGCGAATACGACGACCAGGGCCGCTCGCTGCTGCCGTCGACCGGCATCCTGTCGCCCGACGCGATCGGCCACGCGATCGGCACGCGACTGCTTCTGCGCGAGGACCTGCCCGGCGTCCGCGCCCGCCTCGAGCAGATCGACGCGATCGGCGACCGGCTGCCGATCGTCGTCGGCCAGACCCGTACCCCCCACTTCTGCTCGGGCTGCCCGCACAGCTCGTCGACCAAGGCCCCGGACGACTCGATCGTCGGCGCCGGCATCGGCTGCCACACGATGGTCATGCTCACCACCGCCGGCCGCGGCAACGTGGCGGGAACCACGCAGATGGGCGGCGAGGGCGCGCAGTGGATCGGCGCCGCGCCGTTCATCGCTCCCCGCCACTTCCTGCAGAACCTCGGCGACGGCACCTACCACCACTCCGGCTCACTGGCCATCCGTGCCGCGATCGCCGCCGAGCTCAACGTCACCTACAAGATCCTCTACAACCAAACCGTCGCGATGACCGGCGGCCAGAAGCCGGTCGGCCAGATGACGGTCGCCGAGATCGCGACCGAGCTGCTGGCCGAGGGCGTCAAGCGGATCATCGTCACGACCGAGGAGCTCGAGCGCTACGAGTCCGTCACGATGCCCGCGGGCGTCGAGGTCCGCGACCGCTCACGGCTCGCCGCATCCCAGCGCGAGCTCGCCGCGATCGACGGCGTGACGGTCCTGATCCACGATCAGGCGTGCGCGACCGAGCTGCGCCGTGCGCGCAAGCGCGGTACCGCGCCCGACCCGCCCTACCGCGTGCTGATCAACGAGCGCGTCTGCGAGGGCTGCGGCGACTGCGGCGCGAAGTCCGGCTGCCTGTCGCTCGAGCCGGTCGAGACCGAATTCGGGCGCAAGACCCAAATCGACCAGACGACCTGCACCAAGGACATGTCGTGCATCGACGGCGACTGCCCGTCGTTCATGCGCGTGATCCCCCCGCCGAAGGCGACAAAGCGCGAGGCCCCACGCGGGCCCGACGTCGAGCTGCCCGACCCGGTCCCGCGCGTCGCGGCCGACGACGTCCGCGTGCGGCTGGTCGGCATCGGCGGCACCGGCGTCGTCACGGTCAGCCAGGTGCTCGGCATGGCGGCACTGATCGACGGCCTGCACGCCGCCGGCCTCGACCAGACCGGGCTCAGCCAGAAGGCCGGACCAGTCGTCTCCGACGTGCGCCTCTCGAGCCGGGCGATCGACGGCGGCGTCAACGTCGCCGCCGCGGGCACCGACGTCCTGCTCGGACTCGACATCCTCGGCACCGCGACGGCCAAGAACCTCGCCACCTCAGACCCCGAGCACACGATCGCCGTCGTCTCGACGAGCCTCGTGCCGACCGTCGAGATGGTCGTCGACGTCAACGCGCCGCAGGCCGATCTCGCGGCCGCGATCATTGCGATCGACAACGTCACCCGCGCCACCGACAACGTCTACCTCGACGCCCACGGCCTCGCGGTCAAGGTCTTCGGCAACGCGATGCCCGCCAACGTGATCGTGCTCGGCGCGGCCTGGCAGCACGGCGCGATCCCGATCTCGCTCGACGCGATCCGCCAGGCGTTCACGCTCAACGGCGTCGCGGTCGACAGCAACATCGCCGCGTTCGACTGGGGCCGCGCCGCCGTCGCCGCGCCGCAAATCGTCGCCGACGCCCTAACCCCCGCATCGACCACACCCCAACTGAGCAGCCGACAGCGCGCGCTCGTCGACGAGGTCGCGCCCGACGAGGGCGAGCTGCGCCGCCGCCTCGAGATCCGCGTCGCCGACCTCGCCGGCTGGGGCGGACGCAACGCCGCGGCGCGCTATTCCCGCAACGTCGCCGCCATCCGCGACCTCGAGGCCCAACACGTTCCCGGCTCCACCGCCGTGACCGAGGCCTACGCCACCGGACTGCACAAGCTGATGGCGTTCAAGGACGAGTACGAAGTCGCCCGCCTACATCTAAAGACACTGGCCGAGCTACCCAAGGGCTCGAAGGTCACGTTCATGCTCCACCCGCCGATGCTGCGCTCGCTCGGCATGAACAACAAGCTCGCGCTCGGCCGCTGGTTCGTCCCCGTCTTCCGGATGCTCAAGCACGCGCGGCGACTGCGCGGCACGCCGCTGGATCTCTTCGGCTACGCCGAGGTGCGCCGCGTCGAGCGCCGGCTGCCGGGTGAGTACACCGCGCTGGTGACGCGCGGGTTGGCCGGCGCCGACGAGGCCTCGCTGCCCACCGTCATCGAACTCGCCGAACTACCAGACATCGTCCGCGGCTACGAGCAGATCAAGCTCGACAACGTCACGCGCTTCCGCGCCGAAGCTGACGAGCTGCTCGCACAGATGTAGGGCGCCGAACAGCGCGGCACGAGCCACTCGGAAAGCGGCGCCGGTCGTGCCGTCCCGGGAGCATCGCCCGCAGCTCACCACGCCCCAAGCGCACGCCCGGACCCACCAACCTGAGCGCCTGCGGATCCCCCTCGCGGACCGGCGTGCGGCTGGGCAGGGACGCTTCGGCCCGGAGCGTGGGCGCTCAGCCGCGTTCGAGGTCGGCGCCGAGGTAGCCCTCGAGCACGGTGCGTTCGTCGAGCTCGCTGGGGAGCCCCCCGAACGTGATCGACCCACGGTTGATCATGTAGACGTGGTCGGCCATCTCCAGCGCCCGGTTGACGTACTGCTCGACGAGCACGATCGAGATCCCGGACTTGGCCAGCTCGTTGAGCGTGTCGAATATCTCGGCGACGATCAGCGGCGCGAGGCCCATCGAGACCTCGTCGAGCAGCACGACCTTGGGGTCGGCGAGATGGATCCGAGCCAGTGCGAGCATCTGCTGCTGGCCACCCGACAGATTGCCGGCGGTCTGTTTGAGCCGCTCACGCAACACCGGGAAGGCGGTCAGCGCACGCTCGAGGCGCTCGTCCTTCATCCACGGTGGCGTATGGAGCAGGAGGTTCTCGGACACGCTCAGCGAGCGGAAGATGCCGCGTCCCTCGGGCATCAGGCACAGCCCCTTCTGGGCTCGCTCGTTCGGCGCCGCGCGGGTAACGTCCTCACCGAACAGCCGCACCGCTCCTGTATTGGCGGCCAGCAACCCCGACGCGACACGCAGCAGCGTCGTCTTGCCCGCCCCGTTGGGACCCAGCAACGCAAGCATCGAACGCGGCTGCACCGTGATGCTCACATCACGCAAGACGACCGTGCGCCCATAGCCGGCCGTGATGTTCTGAAGCTCGAGCACGGGCTGCGTGGCGTCCTCGACGTTGACCACCGGTGCCTCGGTCATGCGCCCGGCTCCGCAAGCGCCTCGTCGGGCTGGCCGAGATACGCGTGCTGGACGATCGACGAGGCGGTGACCTCTTCGGGGGTTCCGTTGAAGATTGGGATCCCGAAGTCCAGCACGTGGATGTGATCGCAGACGCGCATGACGAGCGACATGTCGTGCTCGACGAGCAGGATCCCGACCCCGCGCTCGTAGACGACGCGATTGAGGATCTGGCCGAACTGCTCGGACTCGCGGTGATCCAGGCCCGACGACGGCTCGTCCAGGAGCAGGATCCGGTAGGGACCGGCGAGGCAGCGGGCGAGCTCGACCAGGCGACGCTGGCCGGTCGAGAGCGAGCCCGCGATCTCGCCCGACAGGTTGGCGATGCCGCACAGATCGAGCGCCTCGGCCACTGCATCCGACACGGTGCGCGCCTCCGACGGGCTGCTGAGCAGCTGACGCGCGGGGTTGGCGCCGGCCAGCGACGCCTCATGGCCGAGGGAGGCGTTCTCGGCGACGGTCAGCGCGTCGAACAGCTCCATCTGTTGGAACGTGCGGCCCAGGCCCAGGCGCGCGCGTCGCGAGGCCGACATCTTGGTCACGTCGCGGCCGTCGAGCCAGATGCTGCCTCCGGTCGGGCGCACGAGCCCCGAGCATGCGTTGAACGTCGTCGTCTTGCCCGCCCCGTTGGGCCCGATCAACCCGGTGATCTGACCCGTCGGCGCCGTCAACGACAGGCCGTCGACCGCGACCAGCCCGCCGAAGCGCACCTGGACGCCGCGAACCTCAAGCGCACCGTCGCTGATCGGCGTCCGCTCACGCTTGATCACCTCGATGCTCTCCGCGGGGGGCGCCGGGCCTGCGCGCTTGCGCCCGCCGAGGCGGTCGATCGCGTTGCGCATCCCGAGCGGAAGCGTGGGAATGCCGTTGATCGCGACCATCACGGCCGATGCCCCGAACAGCATCTGCAGGTAGTAGGCGACGTTCCCGCCCGGAATGTAGGCCGGGATGACGATGTAGCTCGCGGCGGCCATCAGCGCGTACCACGGTTCCCCGCCGACGACGATCAGGATCAGCGTGATCAGGGTCAGTGAGGCGATCGGGTCGAACGACGCACCGGTCGCGATCTCCGTGTTGACGCCGATCAGCGCGCCGGCGATGCCGGCGAGGAACGCCGACACCGCGAACACGAGCAGCCGCGTGATCTGCACGTTGGTCCCGTTGGTCTCGAGCGCGAGCGGGGAGTCGGCCATCGCGCGCAGCAGCCGGCCGAGCCGCGTTCGGTTGACGGACACAACGGCAAGCGTGATCACCACGACGATCCCCAGCACGACGTAGTAGTAGCCACCGTCGCTGCTGATCTCCAGCCAGCTCAGATGCGGTCGCGGCTCGGCGGCGCCGGCGATCCCGAACATCAGCGATTCGCTGCTGTAGAACATGTATTGCAGCGCCAGCCCGAACCCGAACGTCGCCAGCGCGAGGTAGATGCCGCCGAGGCGGATGGCCGGGATGGCGAGCAGCATGCCCACCGGGACCGCGATGAGCCCGGCGAGAAGCAGCGACGGCAGCCACGGGATCCCGTGGCCCACCGTCAGGTGCGAGAACGCCGCCGCGCCGACCGCGGCGAAGCTCAGATGGCTCAGCGACACCTGGCCGGAGGTGCGCACGAGCAGTCCGAGCGACAGGAACAGCACCACGTAGGTCAGGCCGAGCGTCCACTCGCCGATCTTGACCCCGACGAGCGACGGCACGAACGCCAGCGCGATGATCATCAGGACACCGCCGACCGCCTGGACGCGCAGCGGCGCGCTCCATTGCGGGCGCACCGGAACGACCCGTGTCGATGCCGCGAGCCAGCGCTTGGGCATCAGCAGCAGCACGACGAACAACACCAGGAACGGCGTGCTCGGCGGCATCCCCTGCAGGATCGAGGAGCCGCTCAGCGTGTACTTGGTCAGCAGGCTGTAGGCGACGCCGATCACGAGCCCGCCGACGTAGGTCAGGGGCAGGCTGCTGAACGCCCCGATCGCCGCCGCGCCGAAGCACTGGACGATGAGGAGGGTCAGCGTCGCCGAGTCGAAGTTGATGTTCGGAGCGAGCAGCAGTCCCGAGGCGGCGGCGAACGAGCAGCCGATGAACCACGCGAGGCGGCGCACCCGGGCAGGCGGCGTGCCGGCGAGGTCGAGCAGCTCGGAGTTGTCGACGACCCCGCGCATCGCGACCCCCATGCGCGAGAACCGGAACACGGCGTACAGGACCAGCGTCGCGACGAGCGCGACGATGACCGTAATCAGCTGGTCGTAGCTGACGACCGTGTTTCCGAGGTTGAAATTCGAGTGGGGCAGGAACGGCCGGAAGATCCGCTGGTTGTCGCCGTAGACGACCGCGAAGAACGCCGACACGAAGACGAACACGCCGACGGTCGCGCCGACCTGCATGGCCAGCGGCGCCTTGGTCAGCGCGCGGGCGAACGGCTCGAACAGCCACCCGAGGATCGCGCCGACCCCGATCACCGAGATGAACGCGGCCAGCGGCCAGTTCATGTGGTGCTGCTGGTGCAGCGTGTAGAAGACGTAGGCGCCCGTCGTCGCGATGGCGCCGTAGGCGAAGTTGAAGATCCTCGACGTCTTGTACGTCAGGACCAGGCCGACACCACCAAGCGCATAGATCGAGCCAGTCGTGAGACCAACGACGATGAAGGGGAATAGCACGAGGTAATGGCCTCAGTTGTTGGAGCTTGACACCAGAACGACGGTGAGCTGCGAGCCCAGGGGCTCGCAGCTCACCGGATGCACTACGTATATCGCCTTATGCGCAGATGGCGCCTGGCTGGGCCACGATCTTGCCGCCCTTGATCGTGCCGGAGTAACCGCAGGGCACGACCGGGACCTTGCCCTTGGTGTACGTCAGGTTCGGCGCGCCTCCGCCGAGGGTCTCGTTCTTGAACTTGTACAGGCCCTTGAACACGTCAGCGCGGGTCGGCTGCTTGCCGCCGAGCTTGGCGTTCAGGATCGCCTTCGCGAGGGCCTGGCCCGAGAGCCACGCCGCGTAGGAGAACTGGCCGTAGCCGGCCTCCTTGGGCAGGCCGGGGTTGTACTTCTTGACCGCGGCACGGAAATCGGCCGCCACCGGCTGGTTGAACGGGACATCGCTGAATGCGATCTCCGAACCCTGAAGTGCGTCGACCGGAAGCATCGACACGTCGAAGTTCGGGATCACGACCACCGGCTTGTAGTTCTGCTTCGCGCACGCTGTGGCGACCGCGATGATCTGCGGGGCGCCCTCGGCGATCCACATGTAGCCGGCACCGGCGGCCTTCGCCGCGAGACACGGAGCGGTGTAGTCAGGCGCCGACGAAGAGATCGCGGCCGAGTACACCAGCTTGCCGCCCTTCTTCTCGACACCCGACGTGAACAGTGGCAGCGACAGCTTGCACGCCGCGATCTCGGCGCAGTACAGATCCGCCCCGTTCTTGTTCTTGGCGTACTTCGCGCCGATCGCCGCGAGCACGCTGGCGAACTGGGGTGCGGTCGTGCTGACCGAGAACACGTTCTTGTTCGTGCCCCACGTGGCGTCGTTGGCCAGGCCGCCGACCCACGCGAGGTTGCCCTTGGAGATCTGGTCGGAGATGACCGAGCCAAAGCTGCCCCCGAAGACCGCGATGATCTTCTTGTTGGCGATCATTGCCTTGGCCGCCGTCTTGTTGGCCGTCGGATCGGTCTTGGTGTCCATGTGGACCAGCTTGACCTGGTGGCCGTCGATGCCACCCTTGCCGTTGATGTACTTCGCCCACACGTCCGTGGCGGGCGCAAAGCCCTTCGTGGTCGAGCCCGTCAAGCCGCTGCAGTCACACAGGACGCCGACGTAGATCGGCGCCTTGGCGGGCGCGGCCGCGGCCGTGCTGGCCCCCGACGTGGCGAGCATGACCGCGGCGACCGCGGCCGACGCGAGAACGGCGGCGACCATGACGGTCACGCGACCTCGCTGCATTCTCAAAGACCCGTACATTTACTCCTCCAGACAATCTGTTTGCGGGCAGGCACACGCCGACCCGGTGCGATGACAACGCGGGCATACTCCCATCCCCAACCCCGAAGGTCAATAGTCGTCTCACCCTTTCGCTCGGTTGGGTTCTGGCGCGAGACGGTCGCCACGCACGACCGACGTCGACATGCACATCCGCGCGCTTCGTGTCGCGGTTGTGACCACCCACCCCCCCGAAGCAGTCAGGGCCCTGGAGCTCCCGGGAGAAGGGAGAGAACGAGAAGCACCAGAAGACCGGCGTCCGGGCGTAGTTCGCCCGAGACATCGCGGAACGCGATGACGATCTCGCCCTCGCGCAGCTTGGCCGGCGCGCTCTCGACCGCGTCCCCGTTGTTGGGGCTTGACACCAGAACGACGGTGAGCTGCGAGCCCAGGGGCTCGCAGCTCACCGGGATGCACTACCTATTTCGCCTTATGCGCAGACGGCGCCCGGCTGGAACACGAGCTTGCCGCCCTTGATCGTGCCGGAGTAGCCGCAGGGCACGACCGGGACCTTGCCCTTGGTGAACGTCAGGTTCGGCGCGCCTCCGCCGAGGGTCTCGTTCTTGAACTTGTACAGGCCCTTGAACACGTCAGCGCGGGTCGGCTGCTTGCCGCCGAGCTTGGCGTTCAGGATCGCCTTTGCGACGGCCTGGCCCGAGAGCCACGCCGCGTAGGAGAACTGGCCGTAGCCGGCCTGCTTGGGCAGGCCGGGGTTGTACTTCTTGACCGCGGCACGGAAATCGGCCGCCGCAGGCTGGTTGAACGGCACGTCGCTGAATGCGATCTCCGAGCCCTGAAGCGCGTCGACCGGAAGCATCGCCACGTCGAAGTTCGGGATCACGATCACCGGCTTGAAGTTCTGCTTCGCGCACGCTGTGGCGACCGCGATGATCTGCGGAACACCCTCGGCGACCCACATGTAGCCGGCACCGGAGGCCTTCACCGCGAGACACGGAGCGGTGTAGTCAGGCGCCGACGAAGAGATCGCGGCCGAGTACACCAGCTTGCCGCCCTTCTTCTTCACGCCCGCCCCGAACAGCGGCAGCGACAGCTTGCAGGACTCGACCTCGGCGCAGTACAGATCGGCCCCGTTCTTGTTCTTGGCGTACTTCGCGCCGACCGCCGCGAGCACGCTGGCGAACTGGGGGGAGGTCGTGCTGACCGAGAACACGTTCTTGTTCGTGCCCCACGTGGGGTCGATGGCCAGGCCGCCGACGAACGCGATGTTGCCCTTGGTGATCTGGTCGGAGATGACCGAGCCCTGGCCGGAGCCCGGGATGATCGCGATGAGCTTCTTGTTGGCGATCAGCGCCTTGGCCACCGACTTGGCCCCCGTCGGATCGGTCTTGGTGTCCATGTGGACCAGCTTGACCTGGTGGCCGTCGATGCCACCCTTGCCGTTGATCCACTTCGCCCACACGTCCATGGCAGGCGCAAAGCCCTGCGTGGTCGAGCTCGTCGGCCCGCCGCTGCAGTCACAACTGACGCCGATGTAGACCGGCGCCTTGGCGGCCGCCGCCTTGGCGGGCGCGGCGGCGGCCGTGCTGGCCCCCGACGTGGCGAGCATGACCGCAGCGACCGCGGCCAACGCGAGAACGGCGGCGACCATGACGGTCGCACGACCTCGCTGCAATCTCAAAGATCCCTGCATTGGTTCCTCCAGACAATCTGTTTGCGGATGACAACGCGTGAATACTCCTACCCCCGACCCCGAAGGTCAATAGTCGTCCCAACCTTGCGTTTGGTTGGGTTTTAACGCGAGACGGTCGCCACGCACGACCGATGTCGACATGCACATCCGCGCGCTTCGTGTCGCGGTTGCGACCACCCACCCCCCCGAAGCAGTCCAGCGAGCCGAGACGCCTCCCGGTCGCCTGGGCCAGCAGGCGGAAATCCGGATGAACTGATCGCCCGCGGCGTCAGGCTCGCGTTGGAGAGCGAGCGTCCGATCGCGCCAAGGAGCTCGACAATAACCGAACGAGGTGAGCCCGAACCGGCCTTCGAACCCTTCCCTCGCCCTCGGCGGTTTCAGCGCGCCGCCAACGCCTACGCCGCCGGCTGCGCCGACGCCGATTGTGCTGGAGCCCGCCCCGGGATCATCCCCCGCAGCTCACCACGCCCCAAGCGCACGCCCGGACGCACCAACTCGAGCGCGGCGCGCAGCGCCTGCGGATCCTCGTGCGGCGCGAGGTTCACGATCAGCGTCAGCCCCGTGCGCGTCAGGTGTGCCGCGACCTCGGCCGCCGCACGGCGCCCGTCACGCCCGCGGAACGCGTCGACGATCAAGTGATGCTCCGAGGCCCCGACGTTCCACGCGCGCGGCGTGTTCTCCCAGAACACGCGGCGGTAGAGCTCCGTGCGATCGATGTGACCGGTGATCGTCGTGACGAGCCGATCGCCCGCGTGCGCGACGAGCGCCAGATGAAAGCGGCGGTGCGCCTGCTCCCACGACTCGAGATCGCGCTTCTCGGAGATCCCGTGCATGTCCGACAGAAGCGTCTCGAGCTCAACCAGCTCCGCCGCGCTGAGCGTCGTCGCCGTCATCTTCGCGGCGAGGCTCTCGAGCAGGACGCGCTGAACGTAGATCGCCTCGACCTCCTGCGGATCGAAGCCGATGACCCGCGCGCGCTTCTGTGGCTCGGCGACGAGCAGGCCCTCCTCCTGCAGCATGCGGATAGCCTCGCGCACGGGAGTCCGGCTGACCCCGAGCCGCGCGGCGAGCTCGACCTGGGTGAGCGTCGTGCCGGGCGGAATCGTGGCGTCGAGGATCAGGCGGCGCAGGTGGGCGTGCACGCTGCCGGCCGCATGGTCGCCACTGACCCGCGGCAGTGGGGGGATCCCTGCAAGTGCATCCATTCCGCGGACTCTACGGACACGTCCCGCTCAGGCGACCGAGCGAACGCATCCTCCCCCCACGTCGGCTGAGGCGCCGTATCCTCTCCAAGATATGTGGACATCAGATAGTTGGAACAGCGCATGCTTCTGAAATCCACCTGTCTTTCAATCGACTATTGGTATGACACCTGGCAGGCGTCGATGCCGCGGAGCGCCATGAGCACACTGATCACCCCGACCGACCTGTACGACATCCCGCAGCACCTGCGCGACTTTCGCGACCTTGTTCGGCGGATTGCGGTCGAGCAGGTGGCGCCGCGGGCCGCGGAGATCGACGCGAGCGACGAGTATCCGTGGGATCTGCGCAAGCTGCTGGGCGAGCAGGACATCCTCGGCCTGCCGTTCAGCGAGGAGCACGGCGGCACCGAGACTGGCACGCTGATGCAGCAGATCGCGGTCGAGGAGCTGGCCAGGGCGTCGGCCGCGGTCGCGCTGATCCTGATGATCCAGGAGCTCGGCACGCTGCCGATCTCGCTGTTCGGCTCCGACAAGCTCAAGAACCGCTTCCTGCCGAGGTGCGCGGCGGGCGAGTGGTCGCCGGCGTTCTGTCTGTCGGAGTCAGAAGCCGGCTCCGACGCCGCAGCGATGCGCACCACCGCGCGCCAAGACGGGGACGAGTGGGTCATCAACGGGACCAAGAACTGGATCACCAACGCCGGGATCGCCGACTTCTACGTCGTCTTCGCCGTCACCGACCGCGAGAACCGCCGGATGACCGCGTTCGTCGTCGAGTCCGACCGTCCCGGCCTGTCGATCCCCAAGTACGAGCACAAGATGGGCATCAAGGGCTCACCGACCGGCGCCCCGGTCTTCGACGACGTCCGCGTGCCGCAGGCCAACGTCGTCGGCGAGGTCGGCCGCGGCATGAGCGTCGCACTCGGAACGCTCGAGCGCAGCCGCCTCGGTGCCGCCGCCCAGGCCGTCGGCATCGCCCAGGGCGCCACCGACTACGCGATCGCCTACGCCAAGGAGCGCATTGCGTTCGGCAAGCCGATCATCGAGCTGCAGGGACTCCAGTTCAAGCTCGCCGACATGCAGACGCGCACCGCGGCCGCGCGCGAGCTGCTCTACAAGGCATGCGCGAAGATGGACCGCGGCGAGCCCGACAAAGCGCTCTACAGCTCGATGGCCAAACTCTTTGCCTCCGACACGGCAATGGCCGTCGCCGTCGATGCCGTCCAGGTCCTCGGCGGCTACGGCTACGTCACCGAATACCCCGTCGAACGCATGATGCGCGACGCCAAGATCACCCAGATCTACGAAGGCACCAACGAAATCCAACGCATCGTCATCGCCCGACAACTCGCGGGCTCCTACTAGGGCAAGGAGAAGTCTCCCGCGTGCTCACGCATCGGTCGCAGCAGCTCGAACAACTGCTCATTCTGGGCCGCGGTGAACGGGGCGGTGGCGAACTGCTCGGCGTTGAGGACCTTCGTCGCCGCCTTGGCCACGCGGCGGCCCTCCGGCGTGATGCTGGCGAGCACGGTACGGCGGTCGGTCTCGTGGCGCACGCGCGCGACGAGGCCCTGCGCGACGAGCCGGTCGACGACATTGGTCACACTTGCTCTATGAACCTGCAGCCGGTCCCCCATCTTGCCCAGCGGCAGCGAGCCCGCACGGCTGTAGTCCAGCAGCATCAGCGCCTCGTAACGCGGGAAGGTCAGGTCCCACGGCGCCAGCAGCTCGTTGAGGCGACCAAGCAGGATCTGGTGGGCGCGCATCACCGACGTGACGGCGACCATCGCCGGCGTCGCCTCGGGGCCCCAATGGACCTCCCACTGGCGCCGGGCTTCGGCGATCGGATCGAAGGCGAGCGGAAGTGTCATCCGCCGTGCAGTGTCTCCTACGGCGCCGACGACTGATGAACCAGGCAACGAAATCCTGCGGGGCCGCGGTCCTCTCCGCCTTCGCGCGGATGCCGCCGGCGCTTGTCACGACGGCCCAGATCGAGGAGCGCCTCGGCGTCGAGCCGGGCTGGATCGTCCGCCGCACGGGAGTCGAGCAGCGCTACCGAGCCGCGCCCGACGCCCTGCTCTCAGATCTCGGCGCCGAGGCGGCGCAGGGCGCGCTGGACCGCGCCGGCATCGCCGCGACCGACGTCGACCTGCTGCTGATGGCGACGATGACCCCCGACGCGCTGACCCCTCACGTCTCGCCGGTCATCGCCCACACGATCGGCGCCGATCGCGCGGGCACGTCCGACGTCAGCGGCGCCTGCTCGGCGTTCCTCAACGCGCTGACCCTGGCCAGCGGCTACATCGAGGCGGGGCGGGCGAAGACGGTCGTCGTCGTCGGCGGCGACTTCATGTCGCGGGTCCTCGACCACGACGACAAGGTCACGGCCGGGATCTTCGGCGACGGCGTCGGCGCGGTCGTCGTCCAGGCGATCGACGGCCCGTCCCGCGTCGGCCCGACGGTCATGGGCTCCGACGGTGGCGAAGGCGACGCGATCTCGACTCCGCGCCCGGCCGGGCCGGTGCACATGGAGGGCCAGCGGACGTTCCGCCGCGCCGTCGAGTGCCTGACCTCGTCGGCTCGGGAGGCCGTGGAGCGCGCGGGGATGCACATGGACGACATCGATCTCTTCGTCCCCCACCAGGCCAACGGGCGGATCACACGCGCCGTCGGCGACGAGCTCGGTCTGCCCGCCGACCGCGTCGTCGACTGCATCGACACCTATGGCAACACAACGGGCGGGACGCTCCCGATCGCCCTGGCCCACGCGGTCGATGACGGGCGCCTGCGCCCAGGCGCGACCGTGCTCCTCGCCGCGTTCGGTGCCGGCCTCGCCTGGGGCGCGATGGTCGTGCAGTGGGGCACCGCGGATGCGGCGCCCTACGCCCGCAGCAGCCCCTCCTGAGCGGGGTAGGCCTCGCGGATCAGCTCCAGCAGCAACTCGCGCAGGCGACCCGGCGCCTCCTGCGGCACCAGGTGGCCGACGCCCTGCAGCTGCTCGAAGCGCGCGCCGGGAATCAGCTCGCCGAGCGTCGCGCCGTTGACGGTCGGTGAGAATTTGTCGCTGTCGCCGTGGACGACGAGCGTGGGGACATCGAGGCGCTCGAGTCGCTCGGCGTGTCCCCAGCCGCTCATCGCGCGCATCTGGTGCAGCAGCATCCCCCGCGGCGTCGGACGCTCGACGACCTGGGCGACGAACTCGTCGACGACATCCGGGTGTGCCTCGGCGAACCCTGGCGCGGCGGCCGAGCTCCACAGGCGCCTGAAGAAGCGTGTCGGTGACTCTCCGGGAGCCAGGGGGCGCATGAGCGCGAGCATCGACGCGGCCGGCGGTGGCTGAAAGCGCGGAATCGGTGGCCGGGTGGCGACCAACGCAAGGCCGGCCACGCGCTCGGGCGTGGTCATCGCAACCTCCTGGGCGATCATCCCGCCCATCGAGAGGCCCATGAGGACTGCTCGATCCACGTCGGCATCGTCGAGGACGTCGACCAAGTCGGCGGCCATGTCCTGCATCGTGAACGGAGTCTCGGCGAATCGCGACCAGCCGCTGCCACGATTGTCGAGCGTGATGACACGAACGTCCTTCGCGAGGTCACGCAGCCACGCGCGCGGCCAAGCGATGGCCGACGCGCTGTAGCCGTTGATCAGCACGAGCGTGCGCGACCCTGACCCGCGCGAACGCCAGAAGACCTGCGGACGAGCGGTCACGCCCACTCCCCAAGACCGACCGCCGTGTCAATGCCGACCGTGATCAGGTCCTCGCGCACCTGGGTGACATCGTGCGAGAGCAGGACGAGATCGTGCAGATCGCCGGCGCTGTCGCGGATGTGGTCTTCGAGCAGCGCCTCTGCGCGAAAGCCGAGCGACGTGAACATCGCGATGTCGCCCTCTTTGGCGGCCGCGACCTCGACCGTGATCTTGAGCAGCGCCATCTCGACGCCCTGGACCAGGCCGTGGCGGGCCAACGCGCGTCCCACGCCCTTGCGCCGGTGACGATCGCCGACGATCAGCCGCAGTTCCCCAACATGGCTGCTCCAGCCCTGGTGGGCGATCACCGAAAGGAACGCCCACGCCTCGTCGTCGTCTCCGACGAGCCAGCGCGACGCGCCGTCGGCGTGCTCCCAGCGGGCGATGTCGTCACGGTCAAGGCGGCCCTCGAGGAAGCTGCGGTCGCGGTCGGGAACTCCCGCGAACAATGCGGCGAGCAGATCGGTGTCAGCGGGGCCGACGCGGCGCAGGCCGGTCAGTTCCCGTGGTCGTTCAGCCATGATGTGAGTCCTGGGATCGTGGTTCGAACGGCGTGGCGGCTGGCCACCAGGCCGACGTGCCCGGCGGGCACCGCGAGGGTCGTGACGTCGGTACTCGACACGCGATCGTTGATCGGCAGACACGCACCCGGAGCAACGATGTGGTCATGCTCGGCAAAGATGTTGAGTACGGGAACGGCGATGGCCGCCAGGCTGACCTTGCGCCGGCCGAGCGGCACCTCGCCGGTCGCCAAGAGGTTGCGCCGCAACAGGACGTCGAGACACTGGCGGGCGCAGTCGCCGGGGAACGGGACCTGGTCGGCCGCCCATTGCGACATCGCCTGGAACGCCTCGACGAACTCATCACTCCACAGCCTTTCCCACAACATCGCGTAGGTCGAGATGCCGGAGGTCGGCTTCAGGGTGCGGAACATGCGGTGGATCGCCTCCGGCGGGACGTTGCCGGTCTCGTCGACGATGTCGTCGATCTCCAGCTTGCCGCGCTGCAGCGCCTGCACGACGCCCTCGGTCTTGCTGAAGTCCATGGGGGTCGCCATCACGGTCAGCGAGTTGACCGGCAGCTCCGGATGGCCGGCCACGAGCAACGAGGCCAGCACGCCGCCGAAGCAGTAGCCCATGACGTCGATCGACTCACTGCCCGACTCGCGCACGGCGGCCCGGACCGCGGGCGCGAGGTAGCGGTCGACGTAGGTCTCGAGCGTGTTGGTCGCGTCGACCGCGTCGGGCTCACCGAAGTCGATCAGATAGACGTCAAGGCCCGCATCAAGCAGCCACTGCACGAAGCTCGAGCCGGGCCGCAGATCGAGGATGTAGCTGCGCCCGAGGATCGAGAAGACGATCAGGATCGGCGTGCGACGCGTGCGGCGGTCGCTCTCGTAGCGGTAGAGCGTCGCCTTCTCGCGCGACCAGATCACATGCTTGGGCGTCAGCCCGACCTGCGGGCGCCCGATTCCGGTGACGTACTTGATGCCGTTGCGGGCACGGAACAGGTTGCGCTCGGTGTCCCGGCGCAGGCCGTCGAGGAGGCCCTGGCTGCCCTCCATCTCAGCCTTGGTGCTCGCTTCGGTCGTCGAGCTGCTCGGTCAGGTCGCGCACGCGCGCCTCGAGCGCGGAGAGCTGCGCACGAACCTTCTTGATGTCCGTCGCGGTCGGAAGGTTGAGTAGGTGCAGCAGCGTCGTCGTCTGGCGCTCCACGCGACGGCGCATCTGTACCTCCATGCGGGTCATCGCGCCGATCGAATCGGCGAACAGATTCGTGCGCACGAACGCATCCGCGGGCGGGGTCACGAACCCGTCGAGGCGCTGGACGAGGTTTCGCCACGCCGGAGCGTTGGGGGGCGCTGTCTTGGGGCTCAACGTCGGGGTCCTTTCGAGCGGGAGGGGTTGGTGATCATCGACGATCAAACGAGCCGCCGCTTGAGGACCTTGCCGGTGGCGGTCCGGGGCAGGATGTCCAGGAAGACGACGTCACGGGGGGTCTTGAAGCGAGCGAGGTGGTCGCGCACCCACTGCTTGAGGTCGTCCTCGGTGGCATGGGCCCCGGGAGCGAGGATCACGAACGCCTTGAGCCGCTGGCCGAACTCCTCGTCGTCGACGCCGACGACCGCGGCCTCGGCGACGGCAGGATGGGTGAGCAGGCACTCCTCGATCTCCGCCGGGTAGACGTTCTCGCCACCCGAGACGATCATCTCGTCCTCGCGTCCCTCGATGAACAGCCGGCCCCAGCGATCGACATGGCCGAGGTCGCCGGTCGACATCAGGCCGTCGACGACATCTTTGGAGCCGCCGCCGGTGTAGCCGTCGAAGCGCAGGTTGCTGCCGACGAAGATCCGCCCGGTGACACCGGTGCGCACGCGATGCCCGTCCGAATCGAGGATCCGCACGACGACTCCCGGCGTGGCGCGGCCGGCCGTGCCCGGTGCGCGACGCAGGTCGGCGGGCGACGCGATCGTCGCCAAGGCGACCTCGGTCGAGCCATAGACGTTGTAGAGAACCTCCCCGAAGCGATCCATGAACCGCGTCGAGAGGTCGCCCGGAAGCGCGGCGCCACCGCTGACGACGATCCGCAGCGACGAGCAGTCATAGCGATCGAGCTGACGACGCGTGAGCGCCATGATGCGCTGGAGCATCGCCGGCACCGCGACGAGCACGACCGCGCGATGGCGTTCGACGTCCTCGAGGACCTGCTCGGCTTTGAACCGCTCGCGCAGGACGAGCGTCGAGCCCAGCGCGAGGGCGAGGTTGGCGTTGAACAGGCCGAGGCCGTGAAACAGCGGCGCCGCGACGACGGTGGTCTCGCCGGATCCGAACGGAATGCAGCTCAGGATGCTGGCCGCATCGAGCGGATTGCCACTCCCGCCGCGCCGCGCGCCGCGAGGAGTGCCGCTGGTGCCCGAGGTCAGGACGACGACGCCACCGACCGTGTCCGGCGGCGCGGACGGCGATCCGTCCTCTTGGCGAATCGCGGCGCTGACCTCGCTCTGACGCAGCAGCGGGCCGACGTCGGTCCCGTCCAGTGCGTCTGACAGCGGCGTGTCTCCGATGACCAGATCGATGCCTTCGCGCGCCACGACCTCGGCGACCTGGGCCGGTGAGAACCCCGAGTTGAGGTAGACGACGTGGGCGCCGACCTTGTACACGGCCATCCCGGCGTCGATCACGAGGGCGCGGTTGTGGGAGAGGATGCCCACGGTCGCCTGCGCGCCGATTCCGAGCGCAGTCAGGTGCCGTGCCAGTGCGCTGGTACGGCGTTCGAGGTCCGCGGAGGTGACGAGCTCGTCGTCGTCGATGATCGCGGCAAGACCCGGGTGCTGGCGCGCTCCGGCCACGACGATCCCGGCTGGATTGCCCCGCCAACGGCGCATCTCGCCCGTCGCGCGCAGGAGTCCGACCGGCGCCGTCAGCCCAGGACTCGTCGCGGCGAACACCGCGCCGAGCGCCTCGACGCGCTCGTACACCCGCAGCGGCCGCACCCGGCCGGCGGCGCGCAGCATGCGTGCCAGCGGGTCCAGCGAGTCGCCGGGACCTCCCACGGGGTTTTGGGCCGCTCCGGACAGAATGCGCGCCACTCTATAGAACTGACCAAACAGTCGTTCGCTTGAACCTGTCTATGCCGAAGTCCTCGCCGCGCTCTCGCCGCCCTCACGACATCATTGGCGGGGGGCCGCTCGTCCGGGCGGCCCCCGGCCACAACGGAAAGCAGCTGATGACCGACATCAACGAGCTCGACATCCCCGAGCCCGAGTCGCCCTGGATCGAGACGATCACGCCCGGGCGCTTCGACGGCCAGACCGTCGTCGTGACCGGTGCCGGATCGGGCATCGGCCGCGCGACCGCGCTACGCGTGGCGCGCGAGGGCGGCCGCGTGATCGCCGGCGACATCAGCTCACAGCGCCTCGACGAGCTCGTGGCACAGAGGCCCGAGCTGGACATCGTGGCCGTCGCCGGGGACGTCAGCGATGACGATCATGTGACCGCGGTCATGGCCGCGGCCGGCGGCGTCGTCCACGGCCTGGCCAACGTGGCCGGGATCATGGACGATTTCACTCCGATCGGCGAGGTCAGCGATGAGGTGTGGGAGCGCGTCTTCAGGGTCAATGTCACCGGCGTGGTCAAGCTCTCGCGCGCGGTCACCCCGATCATGCTCGCCGCCGGCGCGGGCTCGATCGTCAACGTCGCCTCGGAGGCCGGTCTGCGCGGCTCGACCGCCGGGGTCGCCTACACCGCGTCCAAGCACGCCGTCGTCGGGATCACGAAGCAGTCCGCCGTCATGTATGGGCCCAAGGGCCTGCGGATCAACGCGGTCTGCCCCGGCCCGGTACACACCAACCTGGAGGCGACGTTCGGCTCGGAGCTGGGGCAGGAGCGGATCGTCCCGCTAATGATGGCCGTCGTTCCGCCGCCAGCTCAGCCTGACGAGCTCGCGGCGTCGATCACGTTCCTGCTCAGCCGCGACGGCACGAACCTCAACGGCGTGATCCTGCCATCCGATGGCGGCTGGTCGGCGCTATGAAGATGGGCATCGACCCCCGGGGGCCAAGGGGGTACCCGCGTGCGCCCGGCGTAGATCAGAACGGCGTGGGCGGCAGCGGCGGGCCGACGAGCGGGTCCATGCGGATGTAACGCAGCTTGATCGAGCTGAGCTTCCAGTCGTCGCCCTCCTTGCGGTACTCGTCTTCGTAGTAGCCGAAGCTGTCGACGCCGTGGCGCTCGCTGTCCGGCGGGAACTCGACGTAGCCGTGCAGCGCCCAGACGCCGCGGGCGGTCGTCGGGCCGGTGATCTCGATGTCAGGCATGTGGCCCTGGTGGACGGTCTGAGCCTCGACCATCAGCTGACTGACCATGGCCACGATCTCGTCGCGACCGTCGAGCGTCTGGTCCGGCAGGTCGAGATGGAGATCCTCGGTGAACAGCTCGCGCCACTCGTCCCATTGCTTGAGATCCTGCAACCGGAGGTAGCGGGCCTTGAGGCGTTTGATCGCCTCGATCTCGTACAGCTCGGCGAGTCGCTCGGTGTCGGTGTGCATCGCACAAAGGGTATGTGCCCTCAAAACGGTTGTCCGTTCTCAGTACGATGGCGCCATGTCACCCTCAGAGTCAGAGTTCAGCGGCAAGGTCGCCATCGTCACCGGGTCCGCCCGGGGTATCGGCCTCGAGACGGCGACGCTCCTCGCGCGCGCTGGCGCGTCTGTCGTGCTCGCCGACCTGCCGGGCAGCGCGCTCGACGAAGCGGCAGCCCAGGTCCGCGCCGAGGGCGGCGAGGTCGGCAGCCACACCGTCGACATCGCCGAGGAGTCGATGGTGCAGGAGCTCGTCGCCTACACGACCGACACGTTTGGCCGGCTCGACATTCTCGTCAACAACGCCGCGCGCACGAGCATGCTCGAGGACGCCGACGTGATGACCCAGTCGGTCGAGACCTGGGACAGCGTCTTCGCCGTCAACGCGCGCGGCACGATGCTGATGTGCAAGCACTCGCTCGGCCCGATGATGCAGGGCGGCGGCGGCTCGATCGTGAACATCAGCTCGGGCACGGCGTCGGCCGGCGACTTCTTCGCTACGGCCTACGCGTGCACGAAGGCGGCGATCTCGACGCTGACCAAGTACGTCGCGACGCAGTACGCCGAGGGCGGGATCCGCTGCAACGCGATCGCCCCAGGCCTGATCAACACCCCGGCCCTGCAGGCCGGCATGCCGCCAGCGCTGATCGACACCATCGTCCAGTCCAAGCTCTCGGGCCGGCTCGGTGAACCGCGCGATATCGCCGAGATGGCCACGTTCCTCGCCTCGGATCGCGCGTCATTCATCACCGGCCAGGTCATACACGTCGACGGCGGCTACTTCGCCCACTTGCCGTCGACCGTCGCGACACGTCAGGCGATGGCGGCGATGGGCGGCGACGCGCCGCACTGATCAGCCTCTCAGGCGTTGAGCGGATCAGCGACCTGCGTGTGCAGGTCGAAGCAACGCGAGGACCAAGTCGCGCGGGTGGAATGCCCTCTCCGTAGCCTTGGGACCGTGACCCCGGACTCGGATCGGACCCCGACGCGCGGCCTGTTCGTGCTCGTCGGCGCGCTGGTCCTCGTCGAGGTGATGTTCTACTCGGCGCTCGCCCCGCTGCTGCCCTACTACTCGCACCACCTTCACCTCTCCAAGGGCGGCGCCGGGCTGCTGACCGCGTCCTACGCGATCGGCACGCTGGTCTTCGCGGTCCCGCTCGGCCTGCTCGTCGCACGGATCGGCGTGAAGCGCGCGACGGTCTGGGGCGCGGTTCTGCTCGCCTCGGCGAGCGTCGTGTTCGGAATCTCGCATTCCATCGCCGTGCTCGACACGGCGCGCTTCGTGCAGGGCATCGCGGGCATCGGCGTGTGGATCGCCTCGCTCACGTGGCTCGTCGGCGTGATGCCCGAGGAGCGTCGCGGCGAGACCGTCGGCGCCGTGCTCGGCATCGGCATCGGCGGCGCCCTGCTCGGCCCGGTGATCGGGTCGGCCGCCGTGCTCACCGAGCCGCGGATCGTCTTCGGCGTACTCGCGCTGGTGATCCTGGCGCTCGCCGGCTGGGCGCTGATCACCCCGGAGCCCGACAACGTCGGCGGCTCGCAGATCCGCGGCGTCGTCCGCGCCGCGTCGCGCGACCGCCGGCTGCTCGGGGGCATGTGGTTCACCGCGCTCCCGGCCGTGCTGCTGGGCATCCTCGACGTGCTCGCCCCGCTGCGGCTCAGCGGACTCGGCGCCGGGGCGGTCGCGGTCGGCGCTGTGTTCCTGCTCTCGGCGGTGCTCGAGGCGACAGCGAGCCCGATCTTTGGTCGACTGTCAGACCGCAAGGGGCCACTGCCGCTGATCCGCGTGGGCCTCGCATGCTCAGCCGCCCTCGCGGTCGTGCTGCCGCTGCCCGACACCGCCTGGCTCGTCGGCTTCACGACCGTGCTGGCCGGGGCGGTGTTCGGGATCGCCTGGGTTCCCGCGAGCGCGATGATCAGCAGCGGGGCCGACGACCACGGGCTGCACCCGAGTCTGTCCTACGCCCTCTGGGGCTTCGCGTGGGCGCTCGGCCTCGCCGCCGGCTCAGCCCTCGGCGCGCCCCTGGCCCAGGCGACCGATGACGCCGTTCCCTACGGGATCGTCGCCGTGCTGTGCCTGAGCACGTTGCTCGTGATCCAGCGCCGTCGCCGGTCGCGGACCGTCAAGATCGCCTGACGACCAGTCTCGCCCGCGCGAGCGCATCGACCGACATCGCCGCGGTGAATCCAGCAACCCATCGCGCGGTGTACACGTTAGGTCGCTCCCGACCGGATCTGACCGCCACTCCAGTTGACACTCGGGCCTGTTCTGATATTTTCATAATAGTGATGAAAAGACAAGTACTGGCGCCCGAGCCCAGCCGCACCCGCAAGACCGGCGTCCTGCTCATCTGCTGCACGAGCCTTCTGATCGTCGGGCTCGACGTCACGGCCGTGAACGTCGCCCTGCCCTCCATCGGTCACGAGCTGCACGCCGGCATCTCCGGGCTGCAGTGGACGATCAGCGCCTACACCGTCGTGCTGGCCAGCCTGCTCATGCTCGCGGGCTCCACTGCGGACCGGTTCGGTCGCAAACGCACCTTCGTCACCGGACTCGCCGTGTTCTCGGTGGCGTCGCTGCTGTGCAGCCTGGCCCCGAGCGTCGAGCTCCTCGTGGTGTTTCGCGTGCTCCAAGCGGTGGGCGCCTCGATGATGAATCCGGTCGCCATGTCCATCATCACCAACACTTTCACGGATCCGCGCGAGCGCGCGCAGGCGGTCGGCGTCTGGGGCGCCATGTTCGGCATTTCGATGGCGCTCGGGCCGGTCGTGGGAGGCACGCTGGTCTCGTCGGTGGGCTGGCGGTCGATCTTCTGGATCAACGTCCCGATCGGGCTCGCCGCGATCGCCCTCACCCTGCGCTTCATTCCCGAGTCGCGGGCGCCACGGCCGCGCCGGTTCGATCCCCTCGGTCAGGTCCTGGTGATCGTGATGTTGGCCGCACTGACATACGGCATCATCGAAGCGCCGAGCCGCGGCTGGTCCTCGGCGACCATCCTGGCAGCGTTCTCATCGTCGGTGGTGGCGCTCTTGGGCCTGCTCCTCTACGAGCCCCGTCGCGAGGATCCGCTCATCGACCTGCGGTTCTTCCGCTCGATCCCGTTCACGTCGTCGATCGTCATCTCGGTCGCCGCGTTCGCCGCGTTCGGGGGGTTCCTGTTCCTGAACACGCTGTACCTCCAGGAGGTCCGCGGCCTCTCGCCGTTGCACGCCGGTGTCGCCACAGTGCCCATGGCGCTCGCGATGGTGGTGGCGTCCCCGTTGTCGGGCCGCATCGTCGGCCGCCGTGGTCCCCGGCTGCCGCTCGTGGTCTCCGGGGTCTGCTTCGTGACTGCATGCGCCATGCTCACCACGATCAGCCCGGGAACTCCGATCACCGAGCTGCTCGTGGCGTACGTCATCCTTGGCTTCGGCTTCGGGCTCGTCAACGCACCGATCACCAACGCAGCGGTGTCGGGGATGCCGCGCGCCCAAGCGGGCGTCGCCTCGGCGATCGCCACAACCTCCCGGCAGATCGGCCAGACGCTCGGCGTGGCGGTCATCGGGGCAATCGTCACGTCCCGTCTGGGCGATTCGGCGCAGGCCAACCTCTCGGCAGCGAGCCCCCCGGGCTGGTGGACGCTCACCGCGTGCGGCGCCATCGTGCTCGTGCTCGGTTTCACGGCCACCAGCGGTCACGCCAAGGAGTCGGCCCGGCGGACAGCGGCAATGCTCAACCCCGAAGCACTCGCCGTCTAGGCTGGTGGCGCGATGACCGCATCGGATGCGTCACGCGAGGCATGGCTGCTCATGAGCGAGCTGGTGCTCAACAATCAGCGGCGTCGCGAGGTCTCCGAGGCCGTGGGCATCAGCTTTGGTCGCTCCCGGGCCGTCCGTCGAGTGGCACGGCGGCCGATGTCGATGAGCGAGCTGGCGGCGGCACTCGAGATCGACCCGCCCAACGCGACCGTGCTCGTCGACGAGCTCGAGACTCTGGGACTCGTGCGCCGCCGGCCGCATCCCACCGACCGGCGGGCCAAGATCGTCGAGGCGACACGCAAGGGCAAGGACGTGGCTCGACGCGCCGAGGCGATCCTCAGCACGCCGCCGCCCGCACTCAGCGCCTTGGGGACCGATGACCTCGAAGCGCTCCGGCGGATCCTCGAGAGCGTCACTGAGCCGGAGTAGGATCCGCCGGGCCCAGACATGAGCTCAGCGACCACTCCCGACGCGCATCGCAGCCAATACGCCCGCGTCGAGCGGATGATCGCCGACGGCGTCTGTGTGGTCCTTGATGGGTCGACCGGGGCGACGCTGGTCGATGTCGGGGGTCAGCGACCGGAGTCCGAGGAGCATCTGTGGGGGTTGACCGCGGTCGTGGACACCCCGCAGCGGGTGATCGATGTGCACCGGTCCTATGTCGACATCGGCTGCGACGTCATTTCGACGAACACGTGGGGCCTTGCGACCGCGCTGCGCGGGGCGCCACCGAAGGTTTGGAGCCAGTCCGAGCCGGTTCATTGGATGGATGTCGCGCGTCGCGGGATCGAGCTCGCGCGCACCGCGGTGGACGAAGGGGGCCGCGGCGACGAAGTGGCGGTGGCGTTCAGCCTCAACGGCGATATCGATCACGACGACGGCACGGAGACGGTCCGGCTGTTGGCTCGCGCGCTGGAGTCCGCGCCGCCGGATCTGATCCTGCTGGAGACCTTGTCGCTGGTACGCAACTCGACGTTCGACACGGTGCGCGCCCTGATCGACACCGGCGTGCCGGTATGGCTGAGCTTCCGACGCTGTCGTCACGGCTCGTGCGGCGTCTACGGCGAGCACTGGGGCGGCCCGGACGGCGACGCGTTCGGTCGAGCGGCGCGACGCCTCGAAGAGCTCGGGGTCGGGGCGCTGATGGTCAATTGCATCCCGCCCGACCACGTGCCGGGGATGGTGTCGTGGTTGCGGGATTTCACCGATCTGCCGCTCGGCGTGTACCCGAACCTCGGCTACCTCTCGGCCGCCGGTTGGCGTCAGCCCGACAGCATCGGTGGCGACGAGTACGCGCAGCTCGCACTGGGCTGGCGTGAGGAGGGTGCGCAGATCATCGGCGGCTGCTGCGGCGTCGGACCGGAGCACATTCGTGCTGCCAACCTCGTGCTCGGCGACACCGTCGCCGGCCATGCCCGCCCGCGGCCCCCGATCCCCGAGCACGATCCGGCCGACGCGAGTCGAGTCTCGCGCTGGCTGGACACCCGCGGCCGTCCGCTGCTCCCACTCGACGTACCGAAGATCGCCGTGGAGCCCGGAGTCATTGCCCCGACGGCGGCGAGCCTGCTCGTCTGGAAACGTCTCTACCACGAGTCCATCGGGGCACACCAGCGCTGTCTGGACGTCGGCTGCGGCACTGGTCTGCTGGGTGTCCAACTCGCGCGCAACGGCGCGGCGCACGTGCACGCGATCGACGTCGACCCCGCGGCGGTCACCAACACGATGACCAACGCGTTTCGCAACGATGTCGCCGACCGGGTCAGCGCGGCGACGAGCGACCTGTACCCGTGGATTGCGCCCGAGCGTTACGACGTGGTCGTCGCCAATCTCCAACAGGTTCCGGCCGACCCGTTCGAACAGGTGACGACGCATCGCACCGCCGACTTCTGGGGCCGCGGGCTGCTCGACCGGCTGTTCGCGCTGCTGCCCGAGGCGCTCGCCGACGACGGCGTCGCCTACGTCTCGCAGGTGTCGGTCGTCGGTGGCCGCCGGACGATCCAGCAGCTCGACGCGCTCGGTCTGAACTCACGCGTCGTCGACTATTCGTTCATGGATCTCGGCCCGCTGCCGGACAGCAGCCGCGATCAGATCGATCGTGTCGAGAGCCACTCCGACGCCTACCACGTGCAGCTCGGTTCAAGCGTCGCCGTGGTCTATCTGCTCGAGATCACGCGCGCGCCGACCAGCGCCGGCTGAGCGTTGGATGCGCGGTAGGCGTCGCGCTGGCGCGCGGTGAGCACGACGGTGTTGGACTGCTCGCGGTAGGCGAACGGCTCGACGGTGACGCGGAAGCCGCTGCGTTCGCCGACCAGCTCGAAGACGTGGCCGTTGAGCCAGTTGACGATCGAGCCCTCGAGCTTCCCGGGGCCGCGGTAGGCGGCGTATTGGCTGGTGTCGCGGATGAACAGGTCCTGGGCCACAAGCGCGCCCTCGTGGTGCAGCAGGGCCAGCGTCTGGGCGAAGCTCTCCACAGCGACGGTCGACAGGTGCACGCGGGTCCATTCCGGCAGCGAGATGAGCAACTCGTCGAGGTGCACGTCGCCGCTGGGCGCAATACGCAGCGCCGATGGTGCCGCGACCTCGCGGTAGACCTCTTCGAGATGGATCGCGTCCCAGACGTCGGCCCAGAACTGCACGCCAGTCGCCGTGTCGCCCAGCGCCTCGGGGCCTTCGCGCAGCACTCGTTGGATCGTCGAGACGAGCTGCGCTTCGGCGACCTCGTGGCGAGCGGCGATGTCGGCCACCTCGGCCGGCGTGATGCTCGCCCGGACCATCGGCTCGTAGGCGTGGGAGCCGACGCGCATGACCTCGTCGGTTGGGAGGTTGTCGTAGAGGTTGCAGGTGTGGGCGAACAGGACCTTGCCGCGCAGGCCCATGAGGCCGTGCATGGGGTTTCGAAAGTCCAGCTCGAGCGACTGGACAAGGTCGCCGTAGTCGCGGACGCGTTCGCGGGCGCGGGCGAGAACGTGGGCCGAGTAGTCGGCCATCAGGTACCGCACGCGGGGCAGGAAGTCACAGCCGTGGCGTTCGCACGCGGCGGCGAACGCGTCGAGCCAGATCTTCGCCTGCTGGCCATCGCCGACGCCAAGTTCGAGGATGTGGATCTCGTCGGGCAGCTCGGACCACTCGTCGAGACGCATCAGCGTCGCCATCAGCGTCTCGATCTGGTTGCCCCAGAACTCGGCGTTCGTCCCGTCGGACACGCCGCCGGGAAGCGAGTCGGCGTAGTCCTTCTGAAACGTCTCGTCCCATGCCCCGAGGTAGCGCCAGTAGGCGCGGTTGAACGACCACATCACGCTCTTGCTCGGACGCACCCAGTCCTCGAGATGGATGCACTCGTGGACGTCCGGGATGATGCCCAGCGCCTTCTGAAGCCGATCAGCGATGTCCGCGGCCAGGGTCTCCGGGTCGAGGTCGGCGACCCGGCGAGCGTCGATCGCGATCTCGGCCAGCGGCTCGTCGTCGAGCAGCGCGCCGTCAGCGCGCTCGAACGGCCGCACCATGACCGGAGCGCGGAAGTTCTTGCGGTACTGCACCCAGTCGACCACTGCGGCGAGCCGCGAATGCTCGACATCGACGAGGTCCGCCGCGCGCGCCAATGCCGGCAGGATGGGCCCCAGGTCGGCGTCAGTCGCGCCGCGCCCGATCGTTCGAAGCTCGATGATCACAACCGCCTCCTCCTCCGCTGACCCGAAGACTGGATCCTGCGCGCCCGCTACGTGCGGTGCGACTGCTGAAGGGCAAGGATCACCCAAACCTTCGGCCGGTCTACCGACTTCTACGGGCGACGGACGTTCATCAGCGCGTAGTAGCGCGCCACCGCGCCGGCACGATTGTCCACGCGCAGCTTCCCGAGGATCCGGTTGACGTGGAATTTCACCGTTCCGGTCGAGATGACGAGCTCATCGGCGATCGCGCGGTTGCTGGCCCCGCCGACGACGAGTCGCAGAACCTCGAGCTCGCGACGGGTCAGCACACCATCGAAGACCGCGATGTCGACCGGCCCGCGGTCAGCCGTCGCGGCCGTGGACCGGCCGCTGCGGACTGCCGGAGCGTCCTCGGCGCGTGGCGCGAGCCGGATCGGCCCGTCGGCCAACGCTCCGGAGCGGGCATCGAGACGTTCGAGGAACTCTCGTGTCTCGGTGCGTTCGGCCCGCAGCCGACGCCGCAATGTCGCGCGCTCATAGCCGCGGGCGAGTCCCGCCGCGAACGCCGCGAGCACGTCGCGGTCCACGCTGTCAGGGGCGGCCATGCCCGTCCCGCGGTCGGCGTGGAACACGCCGACCACGGTGCTGCGCACAATGATCGGGGCGGTGGCGAAGGCGGTCCAGCCGATGATCGGCATCCAGATGTGAGCAGTGGCGTCGACCTCGTTGACGAGCGTCGCGCGGCGACGGCGGATCATCTCGGTCTCGACCGTCGGTCGGACGAGGCGCACCGGCGCGACGCGCAACGCGTCGAGCAGCGCCCCGGCGTCCCGCGCGTCGCCGCGGACGTGCACCGCCTGTGCGGTCATCACGCCGTCATGGACGCTGCTGAGGACGACGCGGTCCAGCCCTGAAGCCTCGGACACGGTGCGTGGTGCGGCGGTCAGCATGGTCGCAGGAACCGTGGCGCTGGTCAGGCGGGCGAGCGCCGCCTCGACGGCCGCAAACGACTCGGAGCGCCGCTGCGCGGCGGCGGCAGCGGCCGCGATTCGCGCGACGTGGGCTCGCTGACGCGCGGGTTCGCCGGCGTCGCCGAGCTGGTCGACGAGCGCTTCGAGGTGCGCCGCGAGCGGCGCGTCAGGCGCAGGTGCCGCGGCGCCGAGGAGGTCGCGCGCGCGCTCGCAAGCCCGTTCGATCTGCTCGCTGAGCTCATCGCGGGTGAGGGTGCTGCGGGTCATGCGCCACGCAGATAGCGCGCCACGGCGTCGGCGCGGCTGGTCGCGTTGAGCTTGCGAAACGCGTTGCTGAGGTGGTACTTGACCGTGCCCTCGCCGATCACGAGCGCTCGCGCGATCGCCGCGTTGGTCATGCCTTGCGTGAGCAACTCGACCACGTCGCGTTCACGGGGCGTCAGCGCGCTCTCGCGCGACACCGTGAATGCTTCTTCGAGCCCGGAGTCAGCCGCCTCGGCTGCATCGAGACGTTCGCTGATCCAGTGCACAGCGGCCCAGTGCTCGTCGCGATGCTCGCGCACGCGTCGACGCAGCACCGCGATCTCGAACGTCGCGGCGAGCCCGTCCGCGCAGAGGTCCGCAACCTGTAGGTCGTCCAGTGAGGATCCGGACGTCTCGAGGTGCAGCATGCCGATCGTCACACCGTCGACATTCAACCCGGCGACGACGTAGTGCGTCCATCCAAATGCTGTGCGCAGCACGGCCGGTGATCGCCCGGCGACTGCGGCGACGTCGACCGCACGCGCCCGTGGCGCGGCAACCAGATCGGCTTCGACAAGCGGGTAGGTCAACGCGGTCGACCCGCCGGCGAGGTCGCCCAACCCCGGCTGGGGATCGTCGCGGTGCCAGAGCGCCCGCGGGTGCAACCCCCCGTCGAGCACCTGGCTGATGAGCACGCGGTCGGCATCCGCGGCGACACCCAACTCGGTCGCCGCCCGGGCGAGAATCGCCTCGGGGCTCCCGAGCTCGCCGAGACCGCGTATCGCGGCGCGTACGCGGTCGAGCACATCGACCTTCCGGGAGGACTCGCGCCGCAGCGACTCCCATTCGAGTTCGCGCAGTTCCGTGAGCAGCAGCTTTGCCGTCTGAGCCGTCGTCGCCATGACTGTCCGAAGGGTAGGCAATAACCGATCTCGTGGGGGTCGCTTACTCGTCCGTTGGCCTCGAAGCTTGCACATCACGCACAGCACAGAGAGGGTCGGGCATGGGTCAGTTTGCTGATAACGAGTACCTGTTCACGTCGGAGTCGGTGACGGAGGGGCATCCGGACAAGGTGTCGGATCAGATCTCTGATGGGGTGCTTGATGCAGTGCTTGCTGAAGATCCGTATGGGCGTGTGGCGTGTGAGACGCTTGTGAATACGGGGCTTGTGGTGGTGTCGGGGGAGATTTCGACGTCGGCTGTCGTGGATGTGCAGGAGGTTGCGCGGGAGACGATCCGCCGGATTGGCTATGTCGATGCTGCGTTGGGGTTCAGTGCGGATTCGTGTGCGGTGCTCAACGCGATCGATAAGCAGTCGCCGGATATCGCGCAGGGTGTCGATCGGGCGTATGAGGCGCGCACCGATGGCTCCGGCGACGATGAGCTCGATATCGCCGGTGCGGGGGATCAGGGGATGATGTTTGGCTACGCGTCCAGCGAGACGGAGTCGTTGATGCCGCTGCCGATTCATTTGGCTCATCGGTTGGCTGAGCAGTTGGCGAAGGTTCGTAAGGACGGCACGCTGCCCTATCTGCGGCCGGACGGTAAGACCCAGGTTTCGGTTCGTTATCGCGATGGGCGGCCGGTGTCGATCGAGAAGCTGCTGATCTCGACCCAGCATGGCGAGGAGGCAGATTCCCAGTCGCAGATCAAGCCCGATCTGTGGCGCCACGTCGTCGAGCCCGTCCTGCCCAAGGATCTGTATGACGCGGATGCGTTGGCCAAGGAGTTCCTTGTCAACCCGACCGGCCGGTTCGTGATCGGCGGCCCGGTCGGCGACTGTGGGCTGACGGGGCGCAAGATCATCGTCGACACCTACGGCGGGATGGCCCGCCACGGCGGCGGCGCGTTCAGCGGCAAGGACCCGAGCAAGGTTGATCGCTCGGCTGCGTATGCGGCGCGGTGGGTCGCCAAGAACCTTGTTGCGGCTGGTATCGCCGATCGTGCCGAGGTGCAGGTCGCCTACGCGATCGGTGTCGCGCATCCGGTCAGCGTGATGGTCGAGACGTTCGGGACCGAGAAGATCGGTCGCGCGCAGATCGCCCAGCTCGTCGATGACCACTTCGACCTGCGTCCCGGCGCGTTCAGAGAAGAACTCCAGCTGCACCGCCCGATCTACCAGAAGACCGCCGCCTACGGCCACTTCGGCCGCGACGACCCCGACTTCACCTGGGAAGCCACCAACAAAGCCGACGCACTCCGCAACGCCGCCGGCCTTGCCGGGGCCGTTTTCGCATGACGATGGCGACGCAGCCCCACGTGATCGGGCTGCACCCGCACGACGCGGGCACCGCGATGACGACGCGACTGCTGGTGTCGTGCCCGGACCGGCCGGGGATCGTCGCCGCGGTCTCCCAACTCCTGTTCGAGGCTGGGGCGAACATCGTGCAGTCCGATCAGTACTCGACCGATCCCCATGGCGGCGAGTTCTTTCTGCGCGTCGTGTTCACGCTGCCGCCCGGTGAGCGGCCCGCACTCGAGCGTCGCTTCGCCGAGCAGGCGGGCAGGCGGTTCGACATGACGTGGCGGTTCTGGGATGCGGCGCAGCGCAAGCGAGTGGCGGTTTTCGTCTCGCGTTATGACCACTGCCTCGTCGATCTGTTGTGGCGCTCACGCCGCGGCGAGCTCGATGCCGAGATCGTCCTCGTCGCGTCCAATCACCCCGACCTGCACGAGGAGGTCGCGAGCTTCGACATCCCCTACCACTACGTCCCGGTGACCAAGGACACCAAAGCACGCTCCGAAGCCGCGCTGCTCGACCTCGTCTCAGACCAGTGCGACCTCGTCGTGCTGGCCCGCTACATGCAGATCCTCAGCCCCCAATTTCTCCAGCAGGTCGCCGTTCCGGTCATCAACATCCACCACTCGTTCCTTCCCGCCTTCGCCGGCGCCGGGCCCTACCAACGCGCCAAGGAACGCGGCGTCAAACTCGTCGGCGCGACCGCGCACTACGTCACAGAAGAGCTCGACGCCGGCCCGATCATCGAACAGGACATCGTCCGCGTCACCCACCAAGACGACGTCGTCATGCTCACCCGGCGCGGCGCCGACATCGAACGCGCCGTACTCGCCCGCGCCGTCCAATGGCACTGCGAAGACCGCGTCGCCCGCCACGACAACTCAACGGTCGTGTTCTGAGGCGGGACCGCCATGATCATCAATGGCAGAGAGATGTTGCTCCTGCGCCCACACAACAGTCGAGGCGAGGCGGTTGAATGTGTAGAGATGGCAGCCGGCAACTCCCAGGCTGCGATCGGAGAGAGCTGGCGAGAGGTCCGACAACAGGCTCGACGACACCTGGCCCGGACGAGCGGTGAGGAGCCGCAAAAGCCCATGCTGCTTGCGAAGGAAGCGCAACGATTCCCCAACGCCGATGCGGGCTGAGACCTCGAGCAGCTTGTGCCGCTCAACCGCGCCGGGAATCCCGAGCATCGCTGGCAGCGTGATCCCGTCCGCCCTCGTCCGGCCCAGCCAAGCAGCCAGTGCCGACGCGTCGAAGCACATCTGCGTTACGAAGTAGTCCGCGTGGCGGGCGTTGTCCCGCAGCGCCCCCCGCAGCGCGTCGCTCGGAATCGAGGGGTGGCCTTCCGGATAGGCAGCAACACCGAGTCGCAGCGGACGCAGTGGGTGAGCCGCCAGCGCGCGGAGCAAGTCAGCACCCGACCTGTAAGGCCCCTGGGCCTGGCTCGCGTCCCCGCCGATGACGAACGCCTCGTTGATGCCCGCGTCACGCATGTGCGAAAGCAGTTGTGTCAGATGCTCCGAGCCCCGGATCTGTCTCGCGGCGAGGTGCGGCGTCACGCTATGACCGGCTTCGGCGAGATGGACGGACGTGGCTATCGTGGCCTCGATCCCGTGCCGCGGCGAGCAGGTGACCGTGACAGCGAGCGGCGGAAGAGCTGCTGCCTCCTCGGTCAAGGAGCGGCCGAGCGGGAGCACCTCGTACTGCACCGATGCTCCCGGCATTGGCTGCGCGATATGCGCGTGCTTGCTCGCCGGCAAAGGACCCATCCCGCTCGCAAGCGTCCCAGGTCAGATACGCAAATGCCCCTCCCCAAAGGTTGGTTCCAACTGGCCACTAGGCAGGGGACGAGGCCAAAAGCCGTTCGTCCGGGCACGTGGGAGCGGAGCAAATCGGACGGCTGCCGGCACCGGCGACCGCGGGGCCGTCGTTGCCGGTGGTGTGTTGCGGGGAGGGTCGTTAGACGACGGGTGCTGCGACCTGGGTGTGGAGGTCGAGGAGCTCGAGCACGGCGTCGCGTGGGTAGAACTCGCCGGCGAGGCCGCAGACCGTCGCGACGCCGAAGCGCGGCAGCACCTTCTGGGCGGCGGCGATGCGCCGCTGCGTTGCCTCGAGGCCGTCCTCGATCGCCACGACGCCCAGGAACACCTCGGTCGCGTCGGGAAGGCGCAGATCCGCGAACGGCGCCAGGTAGGCGTCGACGTCGGTGGCCTCGCGCGGAACCGGCACGTGAATCCACTGCACCGGTCGGCCCAGCTCGGTCGCCAGGCGGCCCATGAAAGCCGCCTGGACGCCGATGTCGTCGGGCACGAACGCGTGTTCGTTGTTGCGACTCCCCAGACAGATGTGGATCCCGAGCGGAACGTCAGACGGAATGGCCGCGGCGAGGCGCTTCAACCGGACGATCGTGCCGGACTGGACCGAGTCCTCCTCGTACCACGCCTCCTCGGGGCCGCCGACCATGGCGACCGTCTCGGTCGGGATGTCAAAGCCGATCGTGAGCTGGTCGTGCGGGATTCCGGCGAGGAGCGTCTCGACCTCGCGCAGGATCGCACGCTCATAGGCCGGCTCGACCGCCGCGCGAGACCCGGGGGCGATCAGGGCCCAGGTGACCGTGGTCGGCGAGGGCATGTTGACCTGCAGGCGCACGTCGTCGCGGACCACACCCTCCTCCTTGAGCCGTGTGAGGATCTCAAACGAGGCCAACGCCGTCCGCGCATAGCCAAGCTCGGGCAATTCCAGGTCATCGGCGTCAACGCCCTCGCGCAGCGAGAACGGGACGAGCATCACCGCGACCTCCTCGACCTGCTCGAGATGCGGGCTGGCCGCCAACACGCCCAGCTGCGAAGCGATCCAGTTCGTCTCGGTCTCGCCGTCAGGCATCCGGCGCAGCAACGGCCCCGCATGCTCGCTCAACGCCCGAAAGACGTCCTCTGGGCCGGCAAGCGGGACCCTGCCAACGATATGGGCTCCTACGGGTAAAGTCGTCATTCAACGCACCCTAAACCACCAATGACCACCAAGTAGTAGTGCTCTGGTAGGTGCCGACGCGCAGATCCGCGCGTAGGTCGCCGATACGCTCAGGGCGCCGGAGGCGCTGCGGTGGGCCGCTGACCGTTGGGCGGTGCTTACGGGCTGCGCTCGGGCGCCGCTACGCCGATGGCCAGTCGGTCGCGTCCGACGGCGGTTCCGGGACCGCGGACGCGGCGAGCGTCGCGAGCGTGGCGCGCGCGGGGCGGCGCTCGCCGGGGCGTAGCTCGGCAAGCGCCGCGGCGGCGCCATGGACCGCTCGTGCGATGAACGGCGCGAGGCCGGGGTCCAAGCCGTCGGCCTGGAGATCGTGGCGCAGCCTCGCGGCGATGCGGTCGGGGACCCGGTCCAGTTCGGCGTGGACCGCCTCGGCGACCGACGACGAGGCGTGCGCGGCGGTCACCGCGAGCAGGCGCGCCCCGCCCGGCCGGGCCGCCGCGTGGTCGAGCAGCGCATGCGCCGCGGCGGTTGCCCGCTGGCGCGCGCTGCGCCCGGCCGTCGCGACGTCGGCGGCGTGCAGACGGTCGAGCACGCGCTCGACCTCGCCCTGCACCGCACGCAGGAAGAGCGCGTCCTTGGAGCGTCCATGGACGTAGAGCGTCGGCTTGGCGACGCCGATCGCGGCCGCGATGGCCGTCGCGGACGTCCCGTGCAGGCCGTCGCCTGAGAACGCGTCGGCGAGCGCGGCGGCGTTTATCTCGGCACGGGGGCGGGCCATCACGACAGTATGTTCCTGAACCGAGCGGTTCGGTTTCGACCGCCCGGCGCGAGTTCGCCGTGCAGTGTTCGACCGGATGTCGTAGAGCGCCCTGGAGAGCTCGACCTAGCGTGGCTGCCATGAGCACCATGACCGCCGCGCCGCCCCCTTCCGCACCTCCCTCCGCTCGCGTTCGATCCGGCCGCTGGATCGACCATTGGGAGCCCGAGGACGAGGCGTTTTGGAACCTGACCGGCCGCGCCGTCGCGCGGCGCAACCTCGTGCTGTCGATCTTCGTCGAGAACCTCGGCTTCAGTATCTGGGTGCTGTGGACGATCGTCGTGCTGAACCTCGGGAACATCGGGATCGCGCTGTCGGTGCCCGAGCAGTTCTGGCTCACCGCGATCCCCAACCTGGTCGGCGCCGGGCTGCGCGTGCCCTACACGTTCGCCGTGCCGCGCTTCGGCGGCCGCGCGTGGACGACGATCAGCGCGCTGCTGCTGCTGATCCCGTGCACGCTGCTCGCGGTCGTCGTGCCGAGCGGCTGGCTTGCTACCCAGACCCACGACACGCAGTTCCTCATCCTGCTCGTCTGTGCCGCGACGGCCGGGTTCGGCGGAGGGAACTTCTCCTCGTCGATGGCCAACATCTCGTTCTTCTACCCCGAGCGCCACAAGGGGGCGGCGCTCGGCCTCAACGCGGCGGGCGGCAACCTCGGTGTCGCGGTCGCCCAGCTCGTCGTCCCGTTGGTCATCATCGTGGGCGTCCCGACGGCGCTGGTCAAGCTGCCTGCGCACCCCGTGCATATGGCCTACGCCGGGATCGTATGGATGCCGTTCATCGTCGTCGCCGCGGTCCTGGCCTGGTGGCGCATGGACAGCCTGACCGAGGCGAAGTCGGACTCGCGCTCCTACGCCCGGGCGCTGCGCCACGGGCAGACGTGGCTGATGTCGGCGCTCTACATCGGGACGTTCGGCTCGTTCATCGGCTACTCGTTCGCCCTGCCCCTGGTTATCAAGACGACGTTCCCCGAGTTCCTCGGGCGCCACCCGTTCATCGCGACCTACCTCGCCGGGCTCGGATTCCTCGGCGCGCTGGTCGGCTCGGCGGCACGGCCGTTCGGCGGCTGGCTCGCCGATCGCGTCGGCGGCGCGCGCGTGACGCTGTGGTGCTTCGTCGGGATGGCGCTGTTCACCGGCGTCGCGATCGCCGGCGTGAACGCGCACAGCTTCGCCCTGTTCCTCGGCGCCTACCTGGTCATCTTCCTGTTCTCGGGCATGGGCAACGGCTCGGCCTACCGGATGATCCCGGCGATCTTCGCGGAGCTCGGGCGCCGTGAGCTGCGCGAGCACGGCGGCGACGAGGCGCATGTCGTCGTGGACTTCAAGCGCCGCGCCGCGGCCGCGGTCGGGATCGCGGGCGCGATCGGAGCGTTCGGCGGCTTCCTGATCCAGGTCGCGCTGCGCCAGGCCAGCCTGTCGACGGCCGGGTTGATGGCCAAGGCGGCAAAGACCACGACCGACCCGGCGTTGCTGGCGACCCAGAAGGCCGCGATCGCCCACGCCCACGCGGGCTGGTCGATCCCCGCGCTCTGGGTCTTCCTCGGCGCATACCTCGTGCTCGCCGGGACGACGTGGTTCCTCTACGTGCGGCGCTCGTGGGCGACCGATCGCGTGCCCAGCCTCGCCTATGCGGGCGTCTGAGGCCGTCATCGGGGGTTCTTGGACCGAGCGGTTCGAAATCGACCGCGCGGAGAACAATCGTCCCGACCGCCCGACCGGATGTCCTAGAGCGCGAATCGACCCCGGCCTACCGTCTGTGGCCATGCGCATTCGCCGGTTCACGGAGCCCCGCTGATGTTCGCTCCCCGAGGCATTCTCGTCATCGGCGGCGGCATCGCCGGGCAGGCCGTGTGCGAGGCGATTCGTGCCCGTGACCCCGACGTGCCGCTGACGCTGGTGTGCGCCGAGCCCGATCGGCCCTACGATCGCGTGCGGCTCGGCGCGCTGCTGACGCCTGCCACCAGCGTGGACGAGCTGCGCCTGCGCCCCGACGCGTGGTACGCGGATGCGCGGATCACCGTCCACACAGGCCTGCGGGTCGTCGCGCTCGATCCGCAGGCCGGTACGGCGACCTGCGACGACGACGAGCGGCGCGTCCTCGGCTTCGATCGGGTCGTGCTGTGCACCGGCTCCGACGCCCTGGTCCCGCCGTTTGAGGGCGCCGACGCCCACGGCGTCCATGTCTTCCGCGATCCCGCCGACTGCGCGGCGATCCTCGCGGCAGCACCGACCGCGCGGCGCGCGGTCGTCATCGGTGGCGGGCTCCTCGGTCTCGAAGCGGCTCACGCGCTGGCGCAGCTGCAATGCCCGACGACCGTCGTGCATCTCGTCGATCGCCTGATGGAACGCCAGCTCGATGCCCCGGCCGCGGCGATGCTCGTTCCGGCGATCGAGGCGCTCGGCGTCGACGTGCGCCTCCAGCACGCGACGAGCGCGATCCTCCGCGGCCCCGACGGCAGCGTGTCCGGCCTCGCCTTCGCCGACGGCTCACAGCTCGACTGCGACCTCGTCGTGATCGCGGTCGGGATCCGCCCACAGGTCGATCTGGCCAGGGCGACCGGCCTCGACATCGAGCGTGGGATCGTCGTCGACGACCGCATGGTCAGCTCGCACCGCAACGTGCTCGCGGTCGGCGAGTGCGCCCAGCACCGCGGCGTCGTCCACGGCATCGTCGCGCCGATCCACGACCAGGCGCGCGTCGCGGCGCAGACCCTCGTCAGCCCGGATGCCGACGCCGAATACGAGGGCTCGATCCCGACCGCGAAGCTCAAGGTCATGGGCGTCGACCTCGTGACGGCGGGCGCCGCCGAGGGGGAGCGCGAGGTCGTCGTTGCCGACGCAGCGGCCGGGACCTACCGCAAGCTCGTCACCGCCACCGACGGCCGTGTGCTCGGCGCGGTGCTGCTCGGCGACGCCCGCGGCGCCGAGCTGCTGATCGACGCGGTCCGCACGCAGGCGACGACGGACGATCCGCTCGGGCTGCTCGCCGAGGCCTCCCAGGCGACGGCAGCCGAGCTGCCCGACAGCGCCCAGGTCTGCAACTGCAACGGCGTCTGCAAGGGCGAGATCGTCGGCGCGATCCGCGAGCGCGGGCTCGGCTCGACGCAGGAGGTCGTTTCGGTGACCCGTGCCGGCGCAGGCTGCGGATCATGCAAGCCGGTCGTCGCCGAGCTCCTGCAGATCGAACGCGCGGGCGCGGCCGAGGAGCCGGCCTACCTGTGCCCGTGCCGGCGCCAGACGCGCGAGGAGCTGGCCGCGATCGTCCGCGATAAGGAGATCGCCTCGGTCGGCGAGCTGTCGAGCGCGTGCGGTGCGGGACGCGATTGCGGCGCGTGCAAGCCGGGGCTCGCGTACCTGGTCAGCGAGCGTCAGGCCGGACGCTTCCGCGAGGAGCGCCACGCGCGGTTCATCAACGACCGGGTCCACGCGAACATCCAGAACGACGGCACCTTCAGTGTCGTCCCGCGCATCCGCGGCGGGGTCGTCACGCCGGACGAGCTGCGCCGGATCGCCGACGTCGCCGACCGCTACGAGCTACCGATGGTCAAGATCACCGGCGGCCAGCGGATCGACCTGCTCGGCGCGCGCAAGGAGCAGCTGCCGGCGATCTGGGAGGACCTCGGAATGCCGTCGGGCTACGCGTACGCCAAGGCGGTGCGGACGGTCAAGACGTGCGTCGGTACGCAGTTCTGCCGCTTCGGCCTCGGCGACGCGATCACCGTCGGGATCGATCTCGAACGGGAGATGGAGGGGCTGCACACGCCGCACAAGGTCAAGGCGGCGGTCGCCGGCTGCCCGCGAAACTGCTCGGAGGCCTACGTCAAGGACATCGGCCTGGTCGCCGTCGATGGGGGCTGGGAAGTCTACGTCGGCGGGGCGTCCGGCGCCAGCGTGCGCAAGGGCGATCTGCTCGCCCGCGTCGACACGGAGGTGGAGGCGAGTCGCATCGCGCTGGCGTTCCTGCAGCACTACCGCGAGCACGGCGAGCACCTCGAGCGCACGTACGGCTACCTCGAGCGCGTCGGGATCGACGCGGTCCGCGAGGCCGTCCTCGAGCCGGAGGCCCGGGCCGCGCTGCTCGAGCGCTTCGCGATCGCCAAGGCGGCATGCGACCCCGATCCGTGGCGCGAGCGCGCGGCGCCGGTTCACGCCCGCCAGTTCGCCGAGCTCGACACCGAGCTCGATCTCGTCTCCCTCGCGCGGGCGCCGCGATGACCGCGACGATCGACACCTGGACCCTGGTCGGCAGCGCCGACGACATCCCGCTGCTCGAGGGCCGCAGCGTCGCGGTCGGCGACCGGCGCGTGGCGATCTTTCGCCTGCCCGACGGCTGGGCGGCGGTCGACGCGGCGTGCCCGCACCTCGCCGGCCCGCTCGGCGACGGGCTCGTCGCCGACCGCTGCGTCACCTGCCCGCTGCACGGACGGCGCTTCGACCTGCTGACCGGCGAGCAGCAGGGCGGCCCGGACGCCATCGCGGTACACGAGGTGGAGGAGCGCGACGGCGGCCTGTGGTTGGCGATCAACCCGTGACGATCCCGCCGCCGCAGCGCACGCGCGAGGTGCGCACCGGCTGCCCGTACTGCGGCACCGGCTGCGGGCTGATCGCCGAGGTCACCGGCGGCCGGGTGACGACGGTCAAGGGCGACCCGCTGCATCCGGTCAATCGCGGCGCGACGTGCCGCAAGCCGCTGCGCCTGCCCGAGGCGCTGACCGCCGCCGACCGCGCGACGCAGCCGCTGTGGCGCGACAGCCTCGACGACCGCTGGCGCGCGCGCACGTGGCGCCAGTCGATCGCCGAGATCGCCCGGCGCCTGCGCGACGTCCGCGCCCGCCACGGCCCCGACGCGATCGCGCTGTACCTCTCGGGCCAGCTGCTGACCGAGGACTACTACGTCGCCACCAAGCTCGCCAAGGGCTTCCTCGGGACCAACAACGTCGACTCCAACTCGCGCCTGTGCATGTCGAGCGCGGTCGCCGGCTACACCGGCGCGTTCGGCTCCGACGGGCCGCCGTCGACCTACGCCGACATCGAGCAGGCCGACCACCTGCTGATCCTCGGCTCCAACACCTCGGCCTGTCATCCGATCGTCTGGGGACGCATCCGCCACCGGCAGGCCGAGGGCGCCGAGGTCACCGTCGTCGACCCGCGCCGCACGCCGACCGCGGAGCTCGCCGACCGCCACCTCCAGGTGCGCCCGGGCGCCGACCTGCCACTGCTCAGCGCGATGCTCGCGGTGCTCGACGCCGAGGGGCTTGTCGATCGCGTGTTCATGGAACGCCACATCGAGGGTGCCGACGAGGCGCTGGCCGCGGCGGCGCACTGGACGCCGCAGCGCGCCGCCGAGGCGACGGGGATCCCGGCTGAGGAGATCGTCGCCGCCGCGCGCGCGTTCGGCTCGGCTCGGCGGGCGATGGTCCTGTGGTCGATGGGCGCCAACCAGTCGACGGTCGGCACGCTCAAGAACCGGGCGCTGATCAACCTCTGCCTGGCCACCGGCAACGTCGGTCGCCCAGGCACCGGCCCACTGTCACTGACCGGCCAGCCCAACGCGATGGGCGGCCGCGAGTCGGGCGGGCTTGCCCACGCGCTGCCCGGCTACCGCACCGTCACCGACCCCGACCACCGCGCCGAGATGCGCCGCCTGTGGGACGTCCCGAGCGGCGCTCCGGGGATCAGTCCCGCGCCCGGATTGGCCTCGACCGAGCTCGTCGACGCGCTGGAGTCCGACCGCGTCAAGGTCGTCTGGATCGTCGCCACCAACCCGGTCGTCTCCCAGCCCGACGCCGCGCGCTTCGCGGCCGCGCTGCGGCGCGCCGAGCTGGTCATCGTCCAGGACGCCTACCACCCGACCGAGACCGGCGCGCTCGCCCACGCCGTCCTGCCCGCGGCCCAGTGGGCCGAGAAGGACGGGACGCAGACGAACTCCGAGCGGCGCGTCTCGCTGATGCGCCGCGCCGTCGACGCCCCGGGCGAGGCGCTGCCCGACTGGGAGATCTTCGCGCGCGTCGGGCGCGCGCTCGGCCACACCGCGCAGTTCGGCTGGACGACCGCCGCCCAGGTCCACGCCGAGTACGTGCGCTGTACCGAGGGCCGGCTGTGCGACCAGACCGGGCTCTCGCACGAGCGGCTGATGCGGGAAGGGCCGCTGCAGTGGCCGATTCCCGCCCGCGGCGCCGACGGCGAAGACCACGCGGGCACCGAGCGCCTGTACGCCAGCCGCCGCTTTCAGACCGACAACGGGCGCGCGCGGATGGCGCCGACGCCGCACGCCGAGCCGGTCGACACGCCCGGTCCCGACCACCCGCTCGTGCTGACCACCGGGCGCCTCGCCCACCAGTGGCACACGATGACCCGGACCGGGAAGGCCAAGGATCTGATCGCCGTCGAGCCCGAGCCGTTCGTCGAGCTGCACGCCGACGACGCGCGGCGCTCCGGCGTGCGCGACGGCGAGCTCGTCATCGTGCGCTCGCGCCGCGGCCGGGCGACGCTGCGGGCGCGGATCAGCGACGCGGTCGCACCCGGCGTCGCGTTCGCGCCGTTTCACTGGGGCGCGCTGCACCTGGCGCCCGGCGCCGGCGCGCTGAACGGCGTCGTCACCCGCGCAGTCGATCCCACGAGTCTCCAGGCCGAGCTCAAGGCGACCGCGGTGCGCATCGAGCCGGCGAGCACGATGACGCGTCGCTCGGGCACCGATGCGCGACGGCTCGTCGTCATCGGGGGCGGCATGGCCGGCATCGCGACCGTCGAGGCGGTGCTCGCCCACGCGGCCCACGGCGACTGGCAGATCACCGTCGTCGGGGCCGAGCCCGATCAGCCCTACAACCGGATTCTGCTCTCGCAGGTGCTCAGTGGGGCGCTGGGCGAGGATGAGCTCGGGCTGCGCCATCCCGAGTGGTTCGCTGCGCGCGACGTCTCCCTGCGCCTCGGGGTCGCGGCGCGTCACATCGACACGGCGATGCGAACGGTCGAGCTCGCCGACGGCGAGGTGCTCGGCTACGACGACGTCGTCATCGCGACGGGTTCGCGTCCGTTCGTTCCCCCGATCTCGGGCACCGAGCTCCCGGGCGTGCACGTGTTCCGTACCCGCGCTGACGCGCGGGCGATCCTCGCGGCGGCGGGCGCGGCGCGGCGGGCGGTCGTCATCGGCGGTGGCCTGCTCGGGCTCGAGGCGGCGCGCGGGCTGCGCGAGCGCGCTGTGCGCACGACGGTCGTTCATCTCGCCGATCGCCTGATGGAGCAGCAGCTCGACGGGCCCGCGGCCTCGCTGCTCGAGCGCGCGCTGCGCGATCTGCAGATCAAGGTGCTGACGTCAGCGCGGACCGAGGCGATCGCGGGATCGGGACGCGTGGAGCGCGTCGTGCTCGCCGACGGCCAGGAGCTGCCGGCCGATCTCGTGGTTGTCGCGGCGGGCATTCAGCCCGACGTCGTCCTCGCGCGGACCGCGGGCCTCGAGGTCGATCGCGGCGTCCTCGTCGACGACGAGCTGCGCACGAGTGCCGCCGGCGTTCGGGCGGTCGGCGAATGCGTCGAGCATCGCGGCACCGTGTACGGGCTTTGGTCGCCGCTTCAGGAGCAGGCGCGAGTCCTCGGCGCCTCGCTCGCCGGCCAGCCGACCGCGTTCCACGGGGCCGCGCCGGCGACGACGCTCAAGGTTGCGGGCATCGAGCTGTTCTGCTGCGGCCGGGTCGCGGCCGCAGAGCGCGACGATGAGGTGCTCGCGCTGGATACCCGCCACCGCCGCTATCGCCGCCTGCTCGTGGCCGACGACGGACGCCTGGCCGGTGCGATCCTGCTCGGCGATCTGCGCGACGCGCGAGCCCTGCGCGAATTGCTGCGCGGCGGCGACGAGGTGCCAGCGCCGTTGCTCGCGGGATTCGCCGACGCGCCGGAGGGCGGCTACGACGATCCGACAGTCGCCGACGGCGATCCCGCCGTCAACATTTGCTCGTGCCAGGGCGTGACGCGCGGCGAGATCGTCCACGCGATCCGCGACCGCGCGCTCGACACCGTCGAGCAGGTCGCCGAGCAGACCCGCGCATCGACAGGCTGCGGAGGCTGTCGCCCGGACATCACCGCTCTCCTCGGCGCGCTGCGCGCCGAGCGCAGCGTGGCCTGACAGCGTCGCACGCGATCGAGCTGTGAGGGAGCAGCGTCCGCGCGCCACATCGCCCCCTCCTCAGCGCAGATAGTGAAACAGGTAGCGCAGGTTGGCCTGGGCGACATCGGTGCCGCCCGGATGGTAGCCGAGCCAGCGCAGCTCGACGCTCAGGCTCGGGAGCGAGGCGGCGAGCAGGAACGTGCTCAGCGCGATCAGCGCCGCGAGCAGCGAGCGGGCCGGAGCGAGCACGGCAAACGGCGCCAGCCACGCGATGTACCAAGGCAGCAGCCAGCCGGTCGTCACCAGCGACGCGACGATCACCCAGCCCGCCGCGGTCAGCCACGACGTCCCGCACCGCCACACCCGCCAGCACGCGAACAGCAGGACGAGCACGAACAGCCCCGACATCACGCTGCGCAGCCCCGCGGTCTGCCCGCCGATTCCGATCGCGTAGCCGAGCTGGTTGGGGAAGCTCAGCGTGCTGACCATCTTCATCTGGGTAGAGAAGTCCGGCAGGTGCGGGCCGAACGCGACGACGCTGACGATCACCGCGGCCGCGGTGGCGGTCGCGGCGCCCTTCAGCGCCCCGCGCCGATCGGCGCAGCCGAGCAGGAACAGCGGCAGCAGCGGCAGCGCCGAGATCTTCAGCGCGCACGCGCCGACAAGCAGCGCCGCGGCCCAGCCGTCGTGGCTCGACAGCCACAGCGTGATCGCCCCGAGGATCAGCAGCACCATGAAGCTGTCGTTGTGCTGGGCGCCGATCCCCCAGATCATCGCCACGGGATTGAGGCCGACGACGACGATCGCCAGCACCGCCGAGCGCCCGAGGCGATCGGCGCACCAGGCCGCCAGCGCGACCGAGCCGAGGCTCGCGCTGACGACGGCGATCTTGAACAGCCAGAACGCGACCGGCACCGAGACGAACGCAAGCGGATACGTGGCCAGCGTGAACAGCTGGCCGTAGGGGCTCTTGAGGTGGTGCCAGTTGGAGAAGATCCCGGCCGGGTCGTGCGCGTATTCGAAGCCGCTCGCCGGCGCGTGGACGTACGGATTGAGGTGGTGCACGGCGCCCATGCGCGCGTAGTTGATGTAGTTGAAGACGTCGGTCAGCGGCATCGGGGGCGCGAGCAGGAGCACGAGATGCAGTGCGACGACGCCGGCGATCGCGAGGCGCATCGCCAAGCTGCGCACGGTCGCCAGCACGACCAGCCACAGCCCGAACATCGCCACCGCAAGCAGCGAGAACGTCGCTTCGTTTGACGTGTAGGAGCGCGACAGCGACGGGACGAGATCGTGCAGCGGGCCGCCGAGCCAACCGGGCATTCCGGCGCGCATGCTCGGCGGCACGAGCACCGACGCGCGCTGGGCGCAGACGATGACGATCGCCGCCGCGATCGCGACCATCGCCGCCATCGCGATCGCTCCGACGAGCGCCGACCAGCGCACGTGCAGGCGCACGTGCGTGGACTCGGGCGGCTTGGCCGGGATCGAGATCGTGGCCATCAGCGGGCCCTCCGCGCGTCCCTGACGACACCGTTGCGGCCGAAATACGACCGCGCGACGAGCTGGCGGTCACCCATGATCGACGGGTCGCTCGCCGAGTCGAACGCCCGGAAGCGATCGGGCGACGCGAACCCGTCGAGCACCGGCCGCAGCCCGGCGCGCGCCAGCGCCCGCTGCGCGCCCGGTGCCCGCAGCGCGTCGACCAACGCCTGGCCGGCGACAGGGTGGCGGGCGTGCGCGGCGACGCCAATCTCGAGCACGACCGGCGTCGCCACGGGCGGATAGACGAGCTTTACCGGCACGCCGCGATCGCGTGCCGCGAGCAGCCGATCCTCGGTCGTGACGACGACGTCGGCCTGACCGGAGGCGAACCGCGCCACGGCACCGTTCTCGGTCGGAACGAGGTCAGCTTTGGTGAGCAGGCGGCGCACGTAGTCCTGGGCGAAGCGATTGCGGTGTCGCGCAGTGAAGATGGCGGTGGCCGCGGACAGCACCTCGAGCCGCCCGCCGTCGTCGCCCATCGGGTCGGTCACCACCATGCGGACGCTCGGGCTCAGCAGATCACCCCACGTGCGGACGCGGTGCGGATTCCCGGGCGCGACACCAAACGCGACGATCGACGAGGCGAGGCGGCCGAGGTAGCTGTCGGCGGCGAAGCCGGCGCGGATCAGCCGCGGGTGGGCGACGAAGTCGGTCGCGGCGATCGCGATCACGACGTCCGAACGCGGCGGCGTGCCGGGGCGCGGCGAGATCGTCGCCACGCGCGCACGGGGATCGACGGACCTGACGATCGCCGCAAGCTCGCCGCGCATCGGTGCGGGGACGGCGACGGTCAGCGCGACCGGGCTGCCGTTCGACGTTTCCAGCGCCTGGCTCCCGCAGCCCCCGACCAGGAGCGCGAGCGCCAGCGCGATGATCGCCCGCGGCGCGCCGCCCATCAGCCGGCGGGGCGCAGCACACACAGCAACGACAGCCCGACCGGCGGGTTGATGCCGTTGCCGATCAGCCACGACTCGAGATGCAGCGGCTGGAGCAGCGCCCGGTTCAACGCGCGCGGGGTGCGCTCGAGGTCCGAGACTCCGGTCGGGCGGCCCAGCCGTTCGAGCAGCCGCGCGATCACCGCGGCCGGCAGCAGCAGCGCGTTGAAGTGCAGCGTGCGCTCGGGCACCCAGCCGGCGAGCCGCGCCGCGCGGTGCAGCGATCGCTTCGTGTAGCGGCGACGGTGATGGTTGACGACATCGTGGGAGCTCCACAGCCATGGATAGCAGGGAACGGTGACGAGTAGGCGCCCATCAGGAGCCACCACCCGCCGCAGCTCGCGCAGCGCGCCGACGTCGTCGTCGAGGTGCTCGATCACGTCGAGCACGGTGGCGAGTGCGAAACCGCCGTCGTCGAACGGCAGGCGCTCGAGCGACCCGCCGACGACGGTTCCGACCCCGCGCCCCTGCGCGATCGCGAGGCTCTCGGGCGCCGGCTCAACCCCGGTCACGCGGCCGAAGCGCCCGAACTCGACGAGGTTGCGGCCACTGCCGCAGCCGGCGTCGAGGATCTCCGCGCCCGGTGCCAAATTCATGCCCCGCACGACCTGGCGCAGCACGCGGCGGCGCCCGACATACCACCAGTGCCAGTCCTCAACAGCGTGGGTTTGGCGTTCGAGATCGATCTCCATGGGCGCCGCGCGAGACTAACGGGCTCGGGCTAGGCTGGTCGTGTGCGTGTCCTGACCGCGATCGTCGTCCTTGCCGCGGCCGTCGCGAGTCCGCTCACCCTGACGGCCGCCCACGAGCCCGCCGCGCACCCCGCCGCGGGCTCGGTGTTCGCCGCGTCGGTCCCGTTCCCGACGAACATCACCTTCGACGACAAGGGCGGCCTGTGGCTGACCTCCGGCGCAGGCGGCGCACAGCCGTCCGACGGCGTTTGGTACCTGCCGTCGGGCGCCCACACCGCGCGCCATGTGGCCGGCGGGCTGCATACCGCGCTCGGACTGACGTGGTATCAGGACAAGCTCTACGTCGGCTCGATCTCGAGCCCGTCGGCCGGGATCGTGACCGCGCTCAGTGGCTTCAACGGGCATGGGTTCAGCACCCGCAAGCGGGTGCTGAGCAACCTGCCGATCGGCCGTCACACGGTCGACACGATCGTTCCCGGCCCCGCCGGGCGACTTTACGTCGGCGTCGGGTCGACGTTCGATAACAAAGGCCGAGCCGGGCGGATCGTCTCGTTCCTGCCCAACGGCTCGAGCCGGCGGCTGGAGGCGACCGGCCTGCGCAACCCGTACGGCCTCGCGTTCATCCCGAAGACGAACACCCTGCTCGTCTCCGACAACGCCCGCGACGACCTCGGCGCGTTCAGGCCGCCCGACGAGCTCGACGCGTTCAACGTGACCGGCAAGGTCGTGAACTTCGGCTTCCCACACTGCTACGGGCAAGGCGGCCCGTCCTGCGCACGCACCGTCAAGCCGCTCGTGAACTTCGCCGCCCATGCGTCGTCCGACGGCCTGACGATCAGCGCGGACGGAAAGACCGCGTACGTGGCCGAGAACGGCTCGTCGTTCCCGGCCAACCCGACCGGGAGCGACGTCCAGAAGATCGCCCTGAGCGGTAGCGGCGCGAGCTTGAGGGCCCACCGTACGCTGCTGTCGAAGGCATTCAAATCCCACGATCCGCTGGGCGCCGCGATCGGGCCGGGCGGCAAGCTCTACGTGACGCGCTTCATCAGCGGCGGCGTCGTCGTCGTTTCGACGCGATAGTCGGCTCGCGCGGTGCTACCGTCGTAGGCGTGACCGAGGGCGACCCGATCGACCTCGTCCAGTCGGTGGGCGAGCTGGACTGTGTGGTTGTCGCGCTGCGCGACTTCCTCCACCGCTCGGGCGCGCTGCGTGCGGTCGCTGCCGTCAATCATGCGGTTGTCGATTGTCCGCGCTTCGCGCCGGTCGAGATCGAACGCGACGGCCGGATCGTCGCCATCCCGCACGGGCTGAAGCTCGACGCGGTCGCACCGACGCTGCCGGCCTTCGATCAGCCACCGCCGTTCGAGGTCGACCCCGAACACGGCGAGGTCCGCGCGCCGCTGGGGAACCTCGAGGCGCTCGGCGCGGCGGTCCGCGCGCTGGCCGGCTCGCTGTCCGGCAATGCGGTCGTCGTCGCGTCGTTCGCCACGACGACACCCGACCTGCTGCTGAGTGTCTCCGCGCGCGAGGGCGAGCCCGTCGTGATTGCCCTGGGCGAAGAGATCTTCGAGCTCGAGGGCTGCTGATTGCGGGTCGTCCGGCGGCTCGCGGGCCCGTTCTTCATCTTCGCCGGCATCATGCATTTCGCGATTCCCAAGACCTACGAGGGGATCGTGCCGAGCTACCTGCCCGCCCATCGCGAGCTCGTCTACGCCAGCGGGTTCGCGGAGATCGCTGGCGGTGCCGGGCTGATGTACGAGCCGACCCGGCGCTTCGCCGGGTGGTTTCTCATCGCGACGCTGATCGCGGTCTTCCCGGCCAACGTGAACATGGCGCTGAACCCCGACGACTACGCCGACTCGATCCCCGGCGGCCAGGCGTCGCTGATCGCGCGGCTGCCGTTCCAGTTCGTCTTCGTCGGCTGGGTGCTCGCCGCGATGCGCGGCGACGACTAGACGCGTCGCTCGCTCCACGCGACGAGGCCGGCGACGGCCTGCGCGGCCTGCTGGCCGTCGGCTGTGAGCGCGTAGTCGACGCGTGGCGGGACCTCGGCGCGGACGGTGCGGGTGACCAGGCCCTCGCTTTCCAGTGCGCGGAGCGTTTGCGTGAGCATCTTCTGGGAGATGTTGGGGACCTTGTGATGGAGCTCGCCGAAGCGCAGCGAGCCGTCGTGCAGCGCGACGATCGTCGGCAGCGCCCACTTCGCGGCGACCGTCTCGAGGCGCCTCTGGGCGTCGGACATATCGCTCAGAAGGCGATGACGCTGCGGATGCCGGCCTGGGCTTCCATCAGCTCGAAGCCCGTGTTGACCTCGTCGAGCGTCAGCGTGTGGGAGACGAGCGGCTCGAGGTTCAGCTCGCCGGCGAGCCAGCGCTCGACGAGCTGCGGCACCTGGTCGCGGCCCTTGACGCCGCCGAACGACGAGCCCGCCACCCGGCGGCCCTGGATCAGGTAGCGCGGGATGATGTCGAGCGTCTCGCCCTTGCCCGCGACGCCGGCGACCGTACACAGGCCCCAGCCCATGCGCGCGCTCTCGACCGCCTGGCGCATGACGCGGACGTTGCCGGTCGCCTCGAACGTGTAGTCGGCACCGAAGCCATCGGTCATCTCGAGCAGGCGATCGACGGTGTCGCCATCGCCGACGAAGGTGTCGGTCGCGCCCTGTCCGCGCGCGAGCTCGAGGCGTTGTTCGGACAGGTCGACGCAGATGATCCTCTCGGCGTTGCGCAGGCGACAGCCGGCAACGGCGCCGAGGCCGACGAGGCCGGCGCCGAAGACCACGCAGGTGGAGCCTTCCTCGACCTTGGCCGTGTTGATCGCCGCGCCGAGGCCGGTGCTGAGGCCACAGGCGAACATGCACGCCTTCCCGAGATCGGCCTCGGGGTTGATCTTGGCCAGGGCGATCGCCGGCATGACCGTCGCCTCGGCGAAGGTGGAGGTGCCCATGAAGTGACGGATCGGCTGACCGTCGCGCGAGAGGCGGGTCGTGCCGTCGGGCAGGTAGCCGAGGTTCTGCTGCTCGCGGATCGCCATGCAGAGATTCGTCTTCGGGCTCAGGCAGTGCACGCACTCGCCGCACTGGGGCGCGAAGAGTGTGACGACGTGATCGCCGATCGCAAGCGACGTGACGCCTTCGCCGAGCGCCTCGACGACCCCCGCTCCCTCATGGCCGAGGACGGTCGGCGCGTAGCCCGAGGGATCGGCTCCCGAGGCCGTGTACATGTCCGTGTGACAGACGCCGCAGGCGTGCAGGCGGACGAGCACCTCGCCGGCGGCGGGGCCGGCAAGATCGACCTCCTGGACCACCAGCGGGCTGCCAAATTCCTCCAACACCGCAGCACGAATCCGCATCGGCTCGCGACCCTATCAGCGTTTGGGTCGGGCTCGTCAACCGCCTGCAGCGAGGGAAGGCGGCAACCAATCGTTGGGTGGCGAACGCTCCGGTTTTGCCTATACAAGTCGTGTCGGAACGGCTCAGAAATGCCTCCGAAACGGACGTATTGGGGCCCGATCGAGCGCTCACCCGGCCCGAAACCGGCGCAGAAGCGCGCGGAACACGCACGGACAGCGGGGAAACCCGCCCTCTGCCACCAACCCCGGTCCCCCACTCTCCCTCGCCGCCGCTGTTCCGATCCCGGCGCCCACGCTCCGCGCCCTCAGCGCCGAGGGCGGCGCTCAGAAACCGAGGCGGTCGAGGCGTTCCTGCGCGGCGCGGCGCTTGGCTTCGCGCTCTTCCTTGCGCAGGCGATCGCGCTCGGCGCGCTCGTCACTGTCGTTGGTGACGATGCGGACCTTGGTCGTGAAGGTGCCGTCGAGGCCGGCGCCGGGCGGCATCCGGTCGCCACGATCCTTCCGGGGACCGCGCTCCCCGCGCTGTCCGCCGCGTCCGCCACCGCGGGGCTGGTCGCCGCGGTCGCGTGAACCGCCACCGCCTCCGCCACCACTGCGCTCGCCGCGGCCACCGCCACCACCGCCGCGCTCGCCATGGGCTCCGGCGCCGCGACCACCGCGGGTCTCGCGCTCGGGGGCAAGGGCGCGCAGCGCGCCCTTGACCTCGCGGACGGGCGTCGAAGCGAGACGCAGCCAGGCGAGATAGATCGGGTCGCCGGGCGGGATACCCTGGGCGAGCTCGCAGCAGACCAGCGCCCAGCGCTTCGGTGCGCCCTCCTCGTCCTGCTTGGGGACGAGCGCGGCCTGGATGACCTCGGCGCCACCGACGCGTTCGACCGCGACGGCCAGTCGGGCGCGAGCCTTGGAGTCCAGCGGCGGCGCCTCGCGGCGCGGCTGGCGGGCGGCGCCGCGTTCGGCAGTCGGGGCGCTGGGCTCTGGCGCAGCGTCGTCGGGCGTTGAGGCGCCGGCGGTCGGCTCGTCGGACGTCGGCTCATCCGCGGCAGGCGCATCCGCGACGGGCACCTCGGCCGCCGGCTCCTCAGCCGTGGGCACCTCGGCCGCCGGCTCCTCAGCCGTGGGCACCTCGACGCTCGTCGGCTCGACCGGCGCCTCGTCGACGGCGGCGGGGACGATCTCGACCTCGTCCGGCGCGGCGGTCGCGGCGGCGTCTTCGGCGGGCGCGGCGTCCTCGGCACCGGGACGGCCCTCGCGGCGCATCTCGTTGAGCTTCTGGAAGAACAGGCGTCGGTGCTTGTCGGCGGCCGTCGGACGACGACGGCGCGGGCGCGGCAGTCGCCGGACCGGCGCGGGCGGGCGATCCGGCGGCGCCATGCCGATGATCCTCGGCCCGACGAGCGGGCGATCATCGGTCGGCGTGGGTTCGACCGTCGGCGCCGAGGCGTCGACGACCGGCCCGGCCTCGACCGGAGGCTCGGACGCAGCCTCGGTGGCCTCGGCGGCGGCAGGCTCCGGCTCGCCGGCCTCAGCCGCGGGCTCAGGTGCAGCAACCGGCTCGGCCGCGGCGACAGGCTCGACCACCGCTTCGGGCTCGAGGCCAGCAGCGGGCTCGGCGGGAGCCTCAACCTCGGCCGCCGGCGGCTCCGCGGGTGCGTCGGCCGGCGCGGGGTCGGTCGCTGCGCCGTTGGCCGGACGCTCCTCGCTGGCGGCGGCTTCGGGCGGCTGCGCATCGGTGCTCGCGGCGGATGCGGGCGTCGCCGACGCGTCGGCCGTAGCGTCGTCCTGGGCAGGAATCGGGGACTCGACCTCACTCATCGAACCTTCGTTGTACCCGATCCAACGTGCGGGCGAATCTCTCACGGCCTCACGAGCGGCCGATATCGACCGTCTAGGGTGCTCAACATGGAGCTTCGTACGCTGGGAACGACGGGAGTCAGGGTCAGTCCGCTGTGCCTCGGAGCGATGATGTTCGGGGGTTGGGGCAACACCGATCACGACGACTCGATCCGCATCATTCACGCCGCGCTCGACGCAGGGATCACCTTCATCGACACCGCCGACGTGTACTCCCGCGGCGAGTCCGAGGAGATCGTCGGCAAGGCGCTGGCCGACGGCCGGCGCGACAACGTCGTGCTCGCGACCAAGGTCCACGGGACGATGGGCGACGACCCCAACGAGTTCGGAAACTCGCGCCGCTGGATCGTCAAGGAGGTCGAGAACAGCCTCCGTCGGCTGAAGACCGACTACATCGACCTCTACCAGATCCATCGTCCAGAAGAAGACACCGACATCGACGAGACGCTCGGCGCGCTGACTGATCTCGTCCGCGCCGGCAAGGTCCGCTACATCGGCGGCTCGACCTTCCCGGCGAGCCGGATCGTCGAAGCCCAGTGGACGGCGCAGCGCCGCAATCGTGAGCGCTTCGTCACCGAGCAGCCGCCGTACTCGATGCTCATCCGGGCGATCGAGAACGACGTGCTCCCGACCTGCCAGCGCTACGGCATGGGCGTGATGCCATGGAGCCCGCTGGCCGGTGGCTGGCTGTCGGGCGCCTACCGCAAGGACCGCGACATCCCGACGTCACGCCGCTCGGCGATGCGCGCGTCGCGCTATGACCTCAGCCTGCCCGGCAACCAGCGCAAGCTCGACGCCGCCGACGCCCTGGGGGCGCTGGCCGACGAGTCCGGCATCAGCCTGATCCACATGGCGCTCGCGTTCGTCATCCGCCATCCGGCGATCACCGCGGCGATCATCGGCCCGCGCACGATGGAGCACCTCGAGTCCCAGATCGGCGCCGCCGACGTCGAGCTGTCCGACGACGTTCTCGACAAGATCGACGAGATCGTCCCGCCCGGGATCACGGTCAGCGACATCGACACCGGATGGATCAACCCGGCGCTCGAGCCGGCAGCGCGCCGACGCTGAGCCCGCTCTACAGGCCGTCGATCGTCTCGCCGAAGGTCCGCTCGCGGCTGGAGAGCAGCGGGATCGCCGTGCCGAACCCCCAGTGCTGGGCGTGTTCGGAGGCGCCGTGGGCCTCGTAGGCGGCCTCGTCGTCGTAGATCTCGTAGATGAGGAAGACGCGCGGATCGTCGAGGTCGCGGGTCGGCTGATAGAGGCGGCAACCCGGCTCGGCGCGGGAGGGTTCGATCATGTGCCGTATTGCGTCGAGGACGATCTCCTCGCTGCCGGCGTTGGCGGTCCACTTGGCAGTGACGACGTAGGGCATGGGGGGCCCGCATTCTAGGCAGGGCGGTGCGCGGACCGGGGCGCCACGGTCCGCACCGCGACTCGGTTGCGGCCCGCGATCTTCGCCTCGTAGAGCGCCGCGTCGGCCCGGACGAAGACCGTCTCGTAGGCAAAGCGCTCACGGTCGGCCGAGCCGCTCCGCCGAACGACATCGTGACCGCCTCGCCCTCCACATCGAGCTCGGCGACCGCTGCGCGCAGGTGCTCGGCCGTGGCGACGCCGGACTCGACGTCGACGCCCGAGACAACCTGAACCGCGTATCTCGGCGAGGGTCCGCGAGGTCGGCCTACAGTCCGCGCCGGGCCATCGCCAGCGCCACGTCGACCGCGAGCTGGTCGAGCGCGGGCCCGTCGGCCTGCCAGCTCTGCCGGGTTCGCCAGGCGCCGCCGGGCAGCTCTCCGCGGACGACGTTGAGCAGCACGTCAGTGCTCCACGGACAGGTGACGCTCAGGTAGCCGGCCTGGGGCGCGTCGCCGCGATGGTCGAGCCCGCGCCGCGCGGCCCAGTCGTGAAGATCGACGTCGGGGCGGCCGCGGTTGCCGTCGGCGGTCAGGTCCTTCGTCGACTCGCCGAGGCGCTCGACGAGTCGGTCGAACTCCTCACTGGTCGCCTGCTGGCGCGCCATCTCCTTGCGAAGACGTCCGATCATCGTGGCGCTCCGGGGCTCATGGGCATCGGCCACGCACTCTGTCGTGGCCGCGACGCGCCGCGAATGGGGGGTGTCGGTCACCGTGGCGGCGGACAACCGACGCGCATATGGCACGCTTGCAGCGCGATGACATCCACCCTCGTCCACCGCGAGCGCGTCGCGGCCGGTGAGCCCGCCGGCCTGCTCGTCCTGCACCACGGGCGTGGTGCCGACGAGCACGACCTGCTCGGCCTCGCCGACATGCTCGACCCCGAGCGCCGCCTGCACGTCGTCACGCCCGGCGCCCCGCTTCAGCTTCCTGGCTGGCCTGGGCAGCACTGGTACGCCGTGCCGCGCGTCGGCTTCCCCGATCCACCGACCTTCCACGACACCTACGCGCTGCTAGCCCAGTTCCACGACGACCTGTGGGCGCGCACCGGCCTCGGACCTGCCCAGACCGTCCTCGGCGGCTTCTCCCAGGGCTCGGTGATGAGCTACTCGCTCGGTCTCGGGCCCGACCGCTCCGCGCCCGCGGGCATTCTCGCGTTCTCGGGCTTCATCCCCCAGGTCGAAGGATGGGCGCCCGACCTCGCCGGGCGCCAGGGGCTGCCCGTCTTCATCGCCCACGGCCGCACCGATCCGGTCATTGACGTCGCGTTCGGACGCAGCGCGGCACAACAGCTTCAGGCCGGCGGACTCGATGTCAGCTATCACGAGTCCGTCGTCGCCCATCAGATCGACCCCGGCCACATTCCCGACGCGATCGCCTGGTTGCGCGGAACGATTCCGGGGTGAGCTCGGGGGCCGTCGCGCGCCGGGCGCACCGGCGCGCGCGAAACCGATGTGCCGGGCACCCCCGGGGCGCTCGTCGCCAAGTGACGTGTCACAGCCCGCGACGACAGGACACCTAGGGCACATGACACCACCATCAGAGCCGTCCGTGAACCCGACGACCTCGAACACGACGCGCGCAGGAATGCAGACCCAGGGCCAGGGATCGCGCGACCGCGCAGACGCCCCGCTGCGGCTCACCTCGCTCGGCGAGCGGGTTGCCGCGCTGCTGACCGCCGACCCGAGCGACAGTCCGGAGACCGATCCGGACTGAGCCGCCGCTCACGGGCGACGAGGCGTCCGTCTCAGTTCTCTTCAGTCCAGTCGCGATCGTGCGTGTCGCGAAGCCGAAGCTTGTCCATCAGGTGCGTCCAGCCGCTGACCTTGGTTCCAGCGTCGTGGACGCGCCACGCCGGCGCGCCACCGTGGGGTGCTTCGAGCGCCGCGGCCGCCGACGCGTCGATGCGCAGATCGACGCCGTGCTCATGCAGCGCGGCCACATCCTCGGCGGCGATGAAGCGCGGCCCCTGGTCGGTCTTGAGGACGATGCCGTGGAAGATGTCCTCCTCCGGTGCGGAGACGACATGGTCGACCACACCGACCTGCTCGCCGCCCGAGGCATAGCACGGCACATCCTTGTCGAGCACGGGGTAGGCGATCGGCAGTCCTTCGTCCACAGCGGCAGACTATCGCCCCGTGAGCTTCTCGACACTCGCGCTGATCGCCGTGGCCGGGCTGTTCGGTCCGCTCGTGTCGGCGTCGCGGCGAGTGGTCATCCCGGTCGTCGTCGGCGAGCTGCTGGCCGGGATCGCGCTCGGCCGCACCGGAGCCGGGCTGATCGACGCGAACGACCCGACGATCGCGTTTCTCGGCGACGTCGGCTTCGCAACGCTGATGTTCGTCGCCGGGATGCATGTGCCGCTGCGCAACACGGCGCTGGTCGGCGCCCTGGCCCGCGGCGCGGCGGGCGCCGGGCTGAGCGCCGTGGTCGGCATCGTCGGCGGGATCGCGATCGCCCGCGGCCTCGATCTCGGCCATCCGCTCGTCTGGGCGATCCTGCTCGCCACGGGCTCGGCGGCGATCGTCCTGCCCGCGCTCGAAGAGGCGGGGATCGACGAGCAGCGCGGCCTGCTGCCGATGGCGTGGGCGACGATCGCCGACGTCGTGACGATCGTCGTCGTTCCCCTTGTCCTCAATCCGCCGCGTGCCGTCCGCGCGGGCCTCGGCGCGCTCGTGGTCGCCGCCGCCGCCGTGATCGTCCTGCTCGTCGCGCGGTGGCTCCAGGGCATGGGTCACGTCGAGAAGCTGCGCCGCCTGTCCAAGCGCCGGGCCTGGGCGCTCGACCTGCGCATCGCGCTCGCCGTCCTCTTCTCCCTCTGCGCACTGGCCGACGGGGTCGGGACGAGCATCATGGTCGCGGGCTTCGCGGCGGGCCTCGTCGTCGCCGCCGAAGGCGGTCCCAAGCGCCTCTCGGAGCAGGTCTCCGGCGTCGCCAACGGGCTGCTCGTCCCGATCTTCTTCGTCGTGCTCGGCGCGCGGCTGGACCTCAGCGCGCTGATCGACGAGCCCAAGAACCTCGCGCTCACCGGCGCGCTGATCGTCGGCAACCTGCTTGCGCACGGCATCGCCGGGCGACTGATCCGGGCGCCTGGCTGGGTCGCGCTGGTCGTCACCGCGCAGCTCGGCGTGCCTGCGGCGGTGGTCAAGCTCGGCCTCGCTGACGGAATCGTCACGCCCGGCCAGGGCTCGGCGATCATCGTCGCCGCGCTCGCCACCCTCGGGCTCTGCGCGGCCGGCACGTATGCGGCCACACGTACGGCCACTTGACAGGCGCCGAGGGCCGCGTCGCCGATCACCGTCGACCTGCGCCCAGGCGGCGTGAAGAGTTGTCCTTGCCATGATGGGGAAATGGCTGCCATCAGCGATCTCGAAACGCAGGACATCGACAAGGCCAACGCATCCGGTCAGATCCCCGTCGTCTTCGTCCACGGTCTGTGGCTGCTGCCCAGCAGCTGGGACCGCTGGGCGACGTTGTTCGAGACCGCCGGCTACACCACGCTGACCCCCGGCTGGCCGGACGATCCCGAGACCGTCGCCGAGGCGAACGCCGAGCCCGAGGTGTTCGCGGGCAAGACAGTCGGCCAGGTCGCCGACCACTTTGGTGAGGTGATCGCCAAGCTCGACAAGAAGCCCGCGGTCATCGGCCACTCGTTCGGCGGGCTGCTGACCCAGATCCTCGCGGGCCGCGGGCTGGCCGAGGTCTCGGTCGCGATCGACCCGGCGCCGTTTCGCGGGGTTCTGCCGCTGCCGATCTCGGCGCTGCGCTCCGCGGCGCCGGTCCTCAGCAACCCGCTGAACCACGGACGCGCCGTCCCACTGAGCTACGAGCAGTTCCGCTACGGATTCGCCAACGCGGTCTCCGAAGACGAGGCCAAGCAGCTCTATGACGCGTTCGCCGTCCCCGCGCCGGGCGCGCCGCTGTTCCAGGCGGCGACCGCGAACCTGAACCCATGGACCGAGGCGAAGGTCAAGTCCAAGAGCCCCGATCGTGGCCCACTGTTGATCATCTCCGGCGAGAAGGATCACACCGTCCCCCACGCGATCGCTCACGCCTCGTTCAAGAAGCAGAAGCGCAACAAGACGGCAGTGACCGAGTTCACCGAGATCCCCAACCGCGGCCACGCGTTGACGATCGACAGCGGCTGGCAGGAGGTCGCGCAGACCGCGCTGGACTTCGTCAAGCGCTTCGCGGCGCCGAGCTGACGGCGGCTGGGCGCTCGGTGACGCGCTTGCTCTCGTCGAGAAACGCGAGCATCGGGAGGACGACGATGAGGTTGTTGGCGAAGTGCAGGTAAGGCCGGGCCGCGGTTGCCCGGACCGAAGCGGATCAGCAGGAAGCACAGGCTCAGCCCATGTCCGTGCGGGCGCGAGCGCGCGGATGCGTCAGCCGAGTTCGAGACCTGCCTGAGGTCGTGCCTCAGCGCGACGCAGAGAACGCCGCCGCGAGCTCCTCGCGCGAGCGGATTCCGAGCTTGTCGTAGACGTGGCGCAGGTGGTACTCAACCGTCTTGGGACTGACGAAGACGGCGGCCGCCGCCTCGCGCGTCGTGCGGCCGTCGGCGAGCAGGCGGGCGATCTGCAGCTCCTGGGGCGTGAGCTCGTCAAGCGTGCTCGCGTCGCGTCGCCGCGCGGTCTCCCCCGTCGCCGCGAGCTCCGCGCGCGCCTGGTCGGCCCACGACTCCGCGCCGAGGCGCTCGAAGGCCTCGAGCGCGGCGCGGAGCTGGTCGCGCGCGAGCACCCGCTTGCGCGCGCGCCGCAACCGCGCTCCGTAGGCGAGTCGGGTGCGCGCGGTCTCGAACTGGTCGGGCGTGCGGTCGTGCAGCGCGAGCGCCTCGTCGAAGCGGGCTTCGATCTCGTCCGGCGGGGCGAGCAGCCCGCGGCAGCGCGCCGCGCGTGCCAGTGCCCACGGCTGCCCCTTCGCCTGCGCCTGGGCGACGAACTCCCGCGCGATGGCGTCGGCCTCGCCGGAGTGGCCGAGGCGCACGTGGGCTTCGACGAGCTCTGGCCCCGGCGACAGGTCGACATCGCCGATGCCGTGCTCGGCCATGGCGCCGACCTGCGCGTCGTAGTGCTCGATCGCCGCGGCGGGCCGGCCGAGGCCAAGCTCGAGCTCGCCCAGCGCGAACGGCACCCAGACGCCATAGAGGCCGACGCCGAGCTCGTCGCACAGCAGCGTCGCCTCCGCCGCGTGCTCACGGCAGTCGGCCTCGCGCCCCTGGCGCGCCTTCAGCCAGCAGAGGCCCGCGAGCGCCGCGGCGACCTCGACACGCTGCCCCGTCTCGCGCCCGAGCCGGATCGACTCGACGTAGCCCGCCTCGGCCGCCGGCCACTGGTCGCTCGTCGCCTGATCGCGCGCGAGGAAGTGCAGCAACCGGGGCAGCGCTCCGACCGCCGCCTGCGCGCGGGCGCGATCGAGCGTGCGCTCGATCAGCGCGCGGCCCGCGTCGGCCTCGCGCAGCCACAGCGGCCCGAGCACCGCCCAGATGAACAGGTCGGGATCGTCGCGCAGCTCATCGGAGGCCTCGACGATCGCGAGCGCCTCGCGTGCCGCCGCCGCGCCTTCCTCGCCCTGTCCGTCGAGGACCAGCGCGACGCCGTCGGCCATCGTCGCGAGGAACATCGCGCGGCGCGAGAGCGAGCGTTGGCTCAGCTCGACCGCCTGCTGCGCGGCGTCGAGCATCCCCGCGATGTCGCCCGCGTAGAAGCGGCCGAGCACCGCTTCGCCGAGCATCGCGATCGCCAGCTCCGGATCGGCGTCGGAGATCTGCTGCGCTGCCGCCACGACGACGCGACAGCCGTCGCGAATCGGCCCGCCCTTGATCGCGACCTGGCCGCGGACGCTCTCGATCCGTGCCGACACCGCCGGATCGGCGGTATAGAGCTCGGACTCATCCAGGCGTGCGAGCGCACGGGCGGCGTCGCCCCCCAGCCACGCCGCCTCGGCGGCGGTCACGAGCAGGCGCCCGCGCGCGTCGTCGCGCGTCGCGAGACCGGCTCCGCGCGCAAACGCGCCCGCGGCGACGGCGTAGGCACGCCGCTCCCGCGCCCGGACACCGGCCTGCTCGAGTGCCTCGGCGGCCTGATCGTTGGGGCCGACGCTCGCCGCGGCGAGATGCCAGGCCCGGCGGTCGACATCGTGGTCGGGCAGCGCGCCGGCGAGCGCCGCATGCGCTTCGCGACGCTCGCTCGCCGACGCCTCGGCGTAGACCGCTGCGCGGGCGAGCGGATGACGGAACTCGAGAACGCCGCCGTCAAGCCGGACAAGGCCCGCCTCCTCGGCCGCCACGAGATCACCGACGTCGAGCCCGATCGCCGAAGCCGCCCGCGCGAGGACCGCGAGATCGCGCGCGTCGCCCGTCGCGGCGAGCACGAGCGCTCGCCGCGTCGGCTCGGGGAGGGCGCCGAAGCGGCGCAGGAACGCGGTGGCGATGCTCGTCGAGATCGGAACCGGGCCGACCGCCGGCGATGCGACGAGCCGGTCGGCGTCGCCGGCGAGCTCGAGCAGCGCCAGCGGGTTGCCGCCGGTCGTGCGGTGGAGATGGCCGATGATGTCGTCGGAGATCGCCGCCGGCGCGAGCAGCTGCGCCGCGGTCAGGCGATCGAGTCCGGTGACCCGCAGCACCCGCAGGTCGGCGCCGTCGAGCAGCGACGGCTCGCCCTCGCGGACCGCGAGCACGAGCGCGATCGGGTCGGCGACCAGGCGCCGGGCGGCGAACAACAGCGCCTCGGCGCTCGACGGATCGAGCCGGTGCGCGTCGTCGACGAGCAGCGCGAGCGGCCGGGTCTCGGCGGCCACACACAGCAGGCTGAGGGTCGCCGCCCCGATCGCGAAGCGATCGCCGGCACTGGCGGGCCCGAGCGCAAGGGCCCCGGACAGGGCGCTCGCCTGGGGCGCCGGGACGCGATCGAGCTCCGAGAGCGCCGGGCGCAATAGCTCGGCCAGCCCGGCGAATGGGATCTCGGCCTCCGATTCGACGCCGCGGGCGCGCAGCACCCGCATCCCGTCCGCCTGTTCGGCGGCGTAATCGAGTAGCGCCGTCTTGCCGATCCCCGGCTCGCCGACGAGCGCCAGCACGCCGCTGCTCCCGCCCCGGGCCTCGCCCAGAAGACGGTCAATCGCAAGCCGCTCGTCGGTGCGGCCGAGCACCATGAGCAGGATCCTAGGTGGCCCCCTGATGCGAAGCCGTCGGCCGTCGTTCTACGGTCGACGAAATCGACCAAGGAGGCGCCTCATGGCCACCACCGCACAGCCCGCCGAGATCGACGGCGACAAGCTCAACGCGTTCGTCTTTCGCGCCGTCGACGAGGTCGGCGCCACCCTCAACGCCGCCCTCGTCGTGATGGGCGACAAACTCGGCCTGTACCGCGCGCTGGCCGGCGCCGGCGCGCTGACGCCGGTCGAGCTGGCGCGGCGCACGGGCGTCAGTGAGCGCTACGTCCGCGAATGGCTCAACGCCCAGGCCGCCGGCGGCTACGTCGAGTACGACCCGGTGAGCGGCGGCTACACATTGCCGCCCGAGCAGACGGTGGCGCTGACCGATTCCGACAGCCCGGCCTACCTGCCCGGCTTCTTCCAGATCGCGCTGGGCAGCGTGATCGACTCGCCGCGCATCACCGAGGCCGCCCGCACCGGCGAGGGCGTCGGCTGGCACGAGCACAACCACGACGTGTTCGAGGGCTGCGAGCGGTTCTTCCGCCCCGGCTACAACGCCGCCCTGGTCCCGGCGTGGCTGCCGGCGCTCGACGGCGTCGTCGCCAAGCTCGAGGCCGGCGCGAAGGTGGCCGACATCGGCTGCGGTCATGGCTCGTCGACGATCCTCATGGCCCAGGCGTTCCCGAACTCGACGTTCGTCGGAACCGACTACCACGAGGGCTCGATCGCAACCGCGCGCCAGCGCGCCGAAGAGGCCGGTGTCGCCGACCGCGTGAGCTTCGAGACCGCCTACGCGGGCAGCGATCACGGCGGCGGTTTCGCCCTGGTCACCACGTTCGACTGCCTGCACGACATGGGCGACCCAGTCGGCGCGGCGCGGCAGATCCACCACATGCTCGACCGCGACGGCACATGGCTGATCGTCGAGCCGATGGCCGGGGACCGGATCGAGGACAACCTCAACCCGGTCGGGCGCGCGTACTACGGGTTCTCGACGTTCCTGTGCACGCCGGCATCGCTGTCGCAGGATGTGGGGCTCGCGCTCGGCGCCCAAGCCGGCCAGGCACGAATCGGCGACGTCGTCGCGGGCGGCGGCTTCAGCCGCTTCCGCCGGGCAGCCGAGACGCCGTTCAACATGGTCCTCGAAGCTCGGCCATGACCACTACGATCGGCCACGTGGGCCGCAGCGACACGGGAACGCCGGCACGGCTGCCGGATCGGGAGGGCTTCGTAGAGCGCGATGGTGTTCGCGTCTACTGGGAGGCCCACGGCGAGGAGGGTCCGGCTGTCCTGTTGCTGCCCGCGTGGTCGATCATCCATGCGCGAGGCTGGAAGATGCAGATCCCATACCTCGCGCGCCATTTCCGCGTCCTCGCGTTCGACGGCCGCGGAAACGGGCTCTCGGACCACCCGACCGACGCCTCCGGGTTTGCCGTTCGGGAGTTCGTCGAGGACGCGGTCGCGGTGCTCGACGCGGCCGGCGTGCAGTCGGCGTGCGTTGTCGGCCTGTCACGCGGCGGGATGCGGGCACTGGCCCTGGCGGCCGCGTATCCCGATCGCGTCGACGGGCTGTTCGTGATCAGCCCGACGGTCCCGCGGCTCACCCCCAACCCGCCGGCGCGCGTCGTCTACCACTTCGACGACCACATCGACCACGATGACGGCTGGGCGAAGTTCAACCGCTACTCATGGCTTCGCGATTACCCAGGCTTCGTCGAGTTCTTCTGGCAGCAGATCCACCCCGAGCCGCACTCCTCCAAGCAGATCGAGGACGGCGTTGCCTATGGCCTCGACACGACCCCCGAGACGATGATCCTCAGCGTCGAGGGCGATGACGCCGGCCTGCCCGACATCGCCGCGGCCGAGGCGCTCTGCCGGTCGATTCGCTGCCCGACATTCGTCCTCCACGGCTCGCTCGACGCGATCGTCCCGCCCGACCGTGGCGAGCGGGTCGCGGAGCTGACCGGGGGCGAGCTGGTGCGCTTCGCGGGCTCGGGCCACTGCCCCAACGCCCGCGATCCGGTCGCGGTCAACCTGCTGCTGCGCGAATTCGCGCAGCGAACCGCCGGCCGGCCGACGTCGCGACCGCCACGCACATGGTCGCGAGCCCGGGTGCGACCCAAGCGCGCGCTGCTCGTGTCGTCGCCGATCGGCCTCGGTCACGCGTGGCGCGACGTCGCGATCGCCGACGAGCTGCGCCGCCAGGTCCCGGGCCTGGAGATCCACTGGCTCGCCCAGGATCCGGTGACCACGGTGCTGCACGAGCGCGGCGAGACGATCCATCCGGCGAGCGCGGAGCTGGCCAGCGAGTCTGCGCACATCGACCAAGAAGCCGGCGAGCACGACCTGCACGCCTTCCAGGCGCTGCGGCGGATGGACGAGATCTTCTGCGCCAACTACATGCTGTTCGACGACGTGGTGCGCGAGGACGCCTACGACCTGTGGATCGGTGACGAGGCGTGGGAAGTCGACCACTACCTCCACGAGAACCCCGAGCGCAAGATCGCGCCCTATGTGTGGTTGACCGATTTCGTGGGCTACCTGCCGATGGACGCCGGTGGCGAGGACGAGGCGCGGCTGACCGCGGACTACAACGCCGAGACGATCGAGCACATCGAGCGCCACCCGCAGATCCGCGACCGCTCGATCTTCGTCGGCGACCCTGACGACATCGTCGCCGCATCGTTCGGGCCGGGGCTGCCGGAGATCCGCGAGTGGACCGAACGCCACTACCGCTTCTGCGGCTATGTCCCCGGCTTCGACCCGTCGGCGCTGGCCGACCGCGACGAGCTTCGCGCAGACCTCGGCTACGGCGACGAACCGCTGATGGTCATCGCGGTCGGCGGCTCCGGCGTGGGCCGCCCGCTGCTGCATCGCGCGATCGAGGCGCTGCCGTTCGTCCGCGAGCGGATCCCGGGGCTGCGAGCAATCGCCGTCGCGGGCCCGCGGATCGATCCGGCCGGCCTGCCGGCCGCCGACGGGCTCGACGTCCGCGGCTATGTCCATGAGCTCTACCGCCACCTCGCGGCGTGCGACGTCGGCCTCGTCCAGGGCGGGCTGACGACGACGATGGAGCTCGTCGCCGCGGGCCGCCCGTTCGTCTCGCTACCGCTGGCCAGCCACTTCGAGCAGCGCTTCCACGTGCGCCATCGCCTCGACCGCTACGGCGCCCGCGACTGGGTCGAGTACGACGACGCGAGCCCCGACACGCTCGCCGATGCGATCGTCGGCGCACTCCGTCGCGAGCCGACGTACCGCACGGTCGACGGCGGCGGTGCGCGACGAGCGGCGGCGATGATCGCCGAGCTCGTCTAGCCACCACGATGGCGGCATGTTCGGCCACGACTGGGAGCCTGCGGCCGCGACGATCGTCGCCAAGCGGGTCAAGAGCACGAGCGGCGACGGAGCGACGATGGCCAGCGGCGTGCTGACCCACGAGGAGTACCAGGCTCAGGCGCGCGCGATCATTACGTCGCTCTGAGTCGATCCGGTCCGCCGAGGACTTCAACAGCCTCCGCGCCAAGATCAACGGCGTGATCGTCGGGCGCCCCGGCAAGGTGCCGAGCTACGCCTGACGCGGCGCGCATGCGCCCGCGAGCACCTCGGCGATCCGCGCGGTCTGGCGGCGAACATCGTGCTCGGAGGCGGCCGCGCGGGCGGCGGGGTTGGGCGTCGCCCGGTCGGCCGCCTCGCGAAGTGCGGCGACGAGCGCCGGCGGATCGCCCGGATCGACCAGCAGTCCGGCCGGTGCAGTCACGAACTCCGCCGGGCCGCCGTTCGTCGTTGCCACGACCGTGCGCGCCATCGCCATCGCTTCGAGCACGGCCTGCCCGAACGGCTCGCTCAGCGACGGCTGGCAGACGACGTCGGCGCGCGCGATCCAGGCGGCGACCTCGTCGTGAGTGACGCGGCCGGCGAGCTGGACGCCGGCCCGGCCCTCGAGTGCCGGGCGCAGCGGCCCGTCACCGACGAACGTCAGCCGGCCCTCGCCGAGCGTCGCGAACGCGTCGGCCAGCCCCAGGACATTCTTACGCTGCGTCAGGGAGCCGATGCAGAGGAAGTGCGGGGCCGGGTCGTCGCCGCGTGCGCGCGGCGCGAACGCGTCGAGGTCGACGCCGCAGTCGATGACCGCGTCGGGCGATCGCGGCATCCGCGCCGCGAGCCACGCGGAGTTCGCGATCAGCGCCCGCGCGCCGCGCAGCACCGGCCCACTGGCCAGGCGCAGTGCGCGGCGGTCGAGGTTGGCGACGTCCTGCCCGTGCGCCATGACGACCAGCGGCGCGCGGGCGACACGAGCCCCGATCAGCGCCCCGAGCCCGGCCGGAAAGAGCATGTGCGCGAAGACGACATCGGGCCGGGTCCGCCGCGCCGCCCGCACCGTGTGCAGCGCAAGGCGCACGTGGCGCATCGGTCCGCCGGCGCGCCGGTCGATCGTCACCAGGTCGACGTCGTGCCCGAGCCCGCGCAGTTCGCGCACGATCGGGACGAGGAACGATCCGAAGTCCGGGTCGCCGGGGCCGGGCCACATCGGAGTGACGAACAGGATGCGCACGCCGTCGCACTGTAGGGGTCGGCCCGACCGATCGCCCTCGGGATCAAGGCCCGTCCGACCGGTCAGCTGATCTCGTCGAGCGTCTTGCCGCTGAGCACCGACTCTGGGTGCTCAGCGGCGACGTCGGATCCCGGCCGCGCCTCGTCGTCGCGGCGCTTGATCAGCAGCCACTGCGCCTTGGCGCCCGGCCGGGTACGTTGCAGCGCGAAGCCGCCGCGCAGCTTCTCGCCGTGCAGGACGAAGACCGCGTGGCCGCGCACGAGCGCCTTGGGCCAGGCGACACGCCCGCCCTGCTCGTAGGTCCCGCGATCCCAGACAATCACGCGACCATCACCGAGCGCGCCCTCGAACGCGTTGTGCTCGATGTCGTGATCGCCGACCTCGACCGAGAAGCGCTTGACCGCGGGATCCATCGACGGGCCCTTCGGAACCGCCCACGAGCGCATGACGCCGCCGACCTCGAGCCGCAGGTCGAAGTGGTGGGTGGTCGCCTGGTGCTCCTGCACGACGAAGACCCCGGCACTGACCCCGCGGATCGCGAACTGCTCGTGGCCTTCGACCTTGACCGTCTCGACCTCGACGTCGGCAACCCGCGCAAACGACGGGCCCTCGCGCAGGAACGCCACGAGCTCGTCGACCGCCGCCGCCGCGCCCTCGGCGTGAACGAGCACCGTGCCGTTCTCCCCGTTGCGCACCCAACCGATGACCTCGAGCTCTCGCGCGCGACGCACCGTCGCATCACGAAACCCGACGCCCTGAACGTCTCCCCGTACGGTGGCGCGGATCGCCGCGCTGGTCATCGATCGGGCTCTCCGAGAATCGGCGCCCTCTCGACCGTCTCGAGATCGCTCGCGGTCAGCTCGGTCGATGGGCTGTACCGCGAACGTTTTTTTGCCGACTGGTTTGGATTCGACCCCGGGGAGGCATGCCTCGGCGCCGATGCCGACCGGCGGTCGGATGGCGAATCGCCTCGTAGTCCATAGCGTCGCACCGGCCATCCACCTTACCGAGAGCGAAGACAGGAAAGAGACATGACCGACGACGCCAGCGGGCACGACGACCACCAGGAAGGGCTCAGCCGGCGAGACGTGTTGCGGCGCGGCTCGGTGCTGGCGCTCGGCGCCGCGCTGCCGGCCGGCACGTTCGCCAGCTCCAGTCTCGCGAAGACGAGGATCCCGGCGACAACCGCAGCCAGCAAGCCGATCAAGCTGGGGTTCATCGCGCTCACCGACTGCGCGTCGGTCGTGATGGCCGACACGCTCGGCTACTACAAGAAACGGCGACATCGACGGCGCCCACGCGCTGTTCTCGATGCCGATCTCGGTGACGACCGGCATCGGTGGCAAGGCCGGCACGACAGCGCTGAAGATCGCGATGACGCTCAACAACAACGGCCAGGCGATCACGCTCGAGAACAAGCTCGCCGCAGCCGGCTACGCGGACCTCAAGGCCGCCAAGAAGGCGCTCGCGGGCGGCAAGGGCAAGACGCTGGCGATGACGTTTCCCGGCGGCACCCACGACACCTGGCTGCGCTACGGGCTGCTGGCGATGGGGATCGATCTCAACACGCCCAAGATCATCCCGATCCCGCCGCCCCAGATGGTCGCGAACATGACCGTCGGCAACATGGACGGCTTCTGCGTCGGCGAGCCTGGAACGCCGTGGCCGTTCGGCAGAACATCGGTTTCACCGCGATCACGTCGCAGGACATCTGGACGAACCACCCGGAGAAGGCGCTGGTCGTCGGCGAGCAGTTCGCGACAAGCCGCCGCGCGGATCTCAAGAGGGTCATGGGCGCCGTGCTCCAGGCGAGCAAGTGGCTCGACGTCCCCGCCAACCGCGCCAAGGCGGCAACCGTGCTCGGGACGCCCGCATACGTCAACACGAGGCCCGAGGACTCAAGCAGCGGCTGCTCGGCAACTACACGCTCGGCGGCGGCCACGGGCAGAAGATATTCCGCGACGACGCGATGGCGTTCTACCGCGGCGGAGACGTCAACTTCCCGCGCCGAGCGCACGCGATCTGGTTCATGGCGCAGTACCGCCGCTTCGGCTACCTGAAGTCCGACCCGAACTACCAGAGCCTGGCCGGCAAGCTGATCCTGACCGACCTCTACAAGGAGGTTGCCAAGGCCGAGGGCGTGCCCGTCCCCAAGGACGACATGACCAAGTTCCGCGTCAAGCTCGACAACGCGATCTTCCACCCGGCCAACCCGAAGCGCGAGGCGCGGTGGGCATGAGCGCGACGATCGAGGCTGGGGGCCGCCAATTCGAGCGACCCCCGCGGCAGTTCGTCGGCGGGGCGCTCCGAGCGCTGGCTCCGGTCGGGCTCGCCGCGCTCGGGTTCGCGGCGCTGATCGGGCTGTGGGCCGTCGTGGCGACGTTCTCGCCCGATCTGCCCACGCCGATCGAAGCCTGGCACTGCTGCCGTGGATGAGCGTCTATCGCAACGTCCTCGAGGCCGCGCTGTCGTCGCGCCCCGACCGCAGCCGCGACGAGACGCGCGCGGTCACGGAGCGCTACCTGCGCAGCACCGGGCTCTGGGAGCACCGGGAGAAGCGCCCAGCTGAGATCTCGGGAGGGATGCGTCAGCGCGCCGCGGTTGCGCGTGCGTTCGCGGTCAGCCCCAAGGTGCTGCTGCTCGACGAGCCGTTCGGCGCGCTCGACGCGCTGACCCGCGCGCACCTGCAGGAGCAGCTCGTGGAGCTGTGGAGCCAGGAGTCAGACACCGAGACGGTGCTGATGGTCACCCACAGCATCGAAGAGGCGATCTTCCTCGCCGACCGTATCGTCGTGATGGCCAACGCGCCGCTGCCGTCGATCGCAGAGATCATCGACATCGATCTCCCACGGCCGCGTGTGAAGTCCGCCCTGCCCAAGCACCCCGAGTACCTGCGCGTGCACGAGCGGCTCGTCGAGCTGCTCGAGCACGACCTCGTGATTCCCGACTCCGTCGGCGCGGCGGCCTGACCGCGATGCCGGCGATCGAGTGGCCGGGCTCGTGGTGGCCGGTCCTCAGGCCGGAATCCCGGGAGGGCCGAGGATCTCGAGGCCGTGGTCGGCGGCAGCCTGCAGTACCGGCACCATGTCGGGCGGCGCGGCGGGTGCGGGTGGGATCTCCGCGACCGGAGCGGGGATCCCGAGCGTGCGGATGAAGCCCTCGAACCCGGCCGCCTGCGTGACCAGCAGGAAGCGAGCCTCGTCGGAGCTGACGATGAATGTGTGCGGCACGTCGCGCGGGCCGAACACGAACGAGCCGGCCGGAGCGACGACCGTCCGGCCGGCCACCCAGATCGTGAGCTCGCCCTGGAGGACGTAGAACCACTCGTCCTCGTTGTGGTGCACGTGCAGCGGTGAACCGGCGCCGCGCGGCACGGTCTGCTCGGTCAGCATCATCCGGCCGCCGGTCCCCGCGCCATCGGCCTTGATCGTCGTCAGGCCACCGAAGAACCAGAGGTGCTCTCCCTCACCGGGACCGAGAGCGATGGGTGCGGTTGTCGTGGTGTCTACTGCGCTGATGGAGGACATGCGTGCAGCCTGATCGCCGCGAGCCGTGCCCACCACCCCCCGCGTGCGGGGATCTTTCGTGCACAGCATGCGAGACTCACCCGCATGGCCTGGACGGTCGAGCGCCTGATCGGAGAGATCGACCTGCTCGGCTCACGCGGACTCCCGCGCGAGGAGTTCTTCGCCGAGCTGTCCCCGCGGCTGCGCAATGTCATCGACAACGACGCCAGCTGCTGGCACACGCTGGACCCGAGCACGCGGCTGCTGACCAGCGACGCGCCCAAGGAGCTCATCGAGCGCGGCGTGTTCGCGCTCGACGAGGCCCCGGCCGCCGGGGAGCTGATCGTCCGCAGCGAGTACATGGTCGACGACGTCAACACCTTCGCGGGCCTCGCCGCGCGCCGGGTGCCCGTCGGCATCCTCGACCACGCCACCCGCGGCGATCCCCAGCGCAGCGCGCGTTACCGCGATCTGCTCCTGCCGGCCGACATTCCCCACGAGCTGCGCGGCGCCTTCGTCATCCGCGGGCGCGTCTGGGGCGCCGTGCACATTGCCCGCCGCGCGAGCAGCGGCGCATTCCAGCAGCGCGACGCCGACGCGCTCGCCGCCGTCACCGGGGCGATCGCGCGCGGCATCCGCGCGTCGCTGCGCTTCGATGCGGCCCGCCGCATCACGGGCGACGAGGCGCCGGGGATGGTCGTGCTCGGCCCACACGACGAGGTTGAGCTGATCACCCCTCCGGCACGCGCCCTGCTCGCCTCGCTGCACCCCGGGGAGTCGGGCTACACCGACGAGACGATCGCCACCCCGGTACTCGCGCTCACGTCGTTCGTCCGCTCCGCACCAGACGGCGGTCAGCGCGGCGGCAACGTCGTCACCGTGCCCGGAAGTGACGGGTGGGTGACGCTGCACGCCTCGCGGCCCGGGCCTCCGGACGACGGCCGGGTCGCGGTCGTCCTCGAGCCGGCGACGGGCGCGCGGTCGGCAACGGTCCGCCTTGAGGCGTTCGGCGCGACCGCCCGCGAGCGCGAGGTCGCGACCCTCCTCGCCCGTGGCCTGTCCCGTGCCGAGATGGCCGAGACGCTCGTCGTCTCCCCCCACACCGTCGAGGACCATGTGAAGAACCTCTACGGGAAACTCGGCGTCGCGTCGCGACAGGAGCTCGTCGCTCGCGTCTTCCTCGACGAGTACCTCCCCGAGGTCGTGCGCCAGACACCGCTGACGTCGCGCGGACGCTTCGACCGCGAATAGCGGCCAACGACCGACCAGCTTCCGGCGCCCCTCGCCTGCGAGGAGCGACAGCGCTCCCGCCAGCGTCAACAGCGTCGTCGTCTCGCCGGCACCATTCGGGCCGAGCAGCGCGAAATCGCACCCGCGCGCACCGTCTCCTTACGGGTCGAGAGTCGGTATGTCGATGATCGCCAGCTCAGCGATGCGGGGGATCATGGTCTCGGCGTGCACGGCATGCCGTGGGTCCTCGCGATATCGGGCGAGCGCCGCGTCATCCGCGATGCGCACCACGAGAGCGTGGGTGAACGCATGGTCGGAACCGCCGCCCATCTTCACTGTCTCCGCCACCTCGCCGACGGCCACGACCTCCACACCCTCGAGCGCACCGAACGCCAGGCCTTCGTCGACCGACTCCGCGATCTGACCCTCGGTCGTCTCATCGTTGTAACGCATCAATACGACGTGGAAGAACGCCATGACAATTCATCTCCTCGCGTTGGGGGATCACTGACAGGCGGCAGACGCAGCTGCCAAGTGCCTGAAAAACGACGAATTTCTTCATATTGCACGCCAACGGCGGTCCATGCGGCCTACCGGCGAAATCGCCGAGTCGCGGCGATAGGTTCGACGTTCGATGCACCGGACGTGCCAGCCGGTCTCACCCAGGTCGACGAATAAGCCGTATTGCAAGAAGACCGGCCGTTTCGATCGCAGCCGCGCATCGTGCGACGGGGGTCCGTCAGGAGGCGTCGAGCGTCGCGAGGAGTCGCAGTGACTCGTCACGGAACCGCTGCACGTTGCGGAGCTTGAGGTCCTCATACCCGCGCACCACGTCGGGTAGCTGAGCGAGCGCGAGCGCAGTCTCGACCCCCGGCGCACCCGTCGCCTCGAGCCCGCGCACGACGAGCGCGGTGTACTCCTCAGGCAGCGCCCGCTCGATGCGGCGGACCTTCGCGTACCCGAAGATGTCCAGCGGCGTGCCACGGAGCCGACGGCCGTGTCGAAGCAGCCTGAACGCGGGAACGAACCACCGGCCGAGCGCGAGCTTGCGGTCGATGCCGATGGCGCGGAGCATCGGCGGGTGAAGCATGAACGTCACCTTCGATCCCCGGGGAAGCGCCCGGAGGTTCTCGAGGTGCAGGCGCGCGACCTCGTACTCATCCTTGTAGGCCATCAGCTTGTGCAGTCCGGCCGCGTACGCCTCGGTGACCCCGGTGCTCCCGGGCAGTCGGGCGGCCTCGAGCTCGCCCACCGCGACGACCGCCCGCACGTACTTCGCAGCCGCACGGTGTCCCCCCCAACCGGCGAGGTCGGCGACGCGAATCTCGAGCAGCCGCCGCAACTCGCCCGCCGGGGCAGCCGCGTCGACCAGCGCGCGCTCGCGGGTCCCAACCTCTGGAGCAACCGTGGTCGGCGTCAGGACTTCATTCACCGTGTCCGGCGCGGCGACCGCCGCGCGGCCCCAGTCGAACGCGGCGATGTTGGCGTCGACCGCGACCCCGTTGAGGGTGAACGCCTGGTGGATCGCGCCGAGCGTAAGCGGAATCGCGCCGCGCTGCCACGCGGCGCCCAACACGATCACGTTGGCCGGCATCGCGTTGCCGAAGACCTCCATCGCCAGACCGTGCGCGTCGAAGAAGACGTTGGCATCGATGCGCGTCACAGCATTGATCGCGCCAATCGCGGCATCGACGTCGGCTTCGGGCGCATCGACATCGACAACCATGTCGACCGTCGGAACGAGGCTCGTCGACACGATCGCCACGGTGCGCTGCGCATCCGCCGTGGACAGGTTCTTCAGCGTCGACGCGCCGAGGATGTCCAGGCCGAGCAGCACGTCGGTGCCACCGCCGGCGACGCTGACGCCGTCCAGCGGGTGCGTCGAGAGACGAACGTCAGAGACGACCGGGCCGGCCTTCTGGCTCAGCCCGGTCTGATCGAGCCCCGCCGCATGGCGGCCGTCGATGAGCGCCGCCATTCCCAGCACCTGGCTGATCGTGACGACGCCGGTCCCGCCGATCCCGACGAGCCGCACCCGCACGTCGTCGTCGGGCACCGACGGCTGGGGCTGGGGCAGATCAACGCCGGGGGTCCGCGGCGCGGACCGCGCCTTCGCCTTGGACTTCGTGGGAGGAACGACACGGATGAACGACGGGCAATCGCCGTCGATACACGACATGTCCTTGTTACATGTGGTCTGGTCGATCCGCGTCTTGCGCCCGAACTCGGTGTCCACCGGCTCCAGCGACAGACAGCCGGACTTGGCGCCGCAGTCGCCGCACCCCTCGCACACGCGCTCATTGATCACGACCTGATACGGGGGATCGACCAGCGTCCCGCGCTTGCGAGAACGGCGCAGTTCCGTCGCGCATGCCTGGTCGTGGATGAGGACCGTCACACCGTCGACGCCCGCGAGCTCCAGTTGGGACGCGGCCAGCATCCTCCGGTCGCGCAGCTCTGCGATGGCGGGTAGCGAGACGCCCTCGTAGCGGGAGCGATCCTCGGTCGTGACGATGATCCGACGGACGCCCTCTGCCTCGAGCTCGCGGCAGATCTCCGCCACCGACATCTGGCCGACCGCATCCTGCCCGCCGGTCATTGCCACGGTCTGGTTGTAGAGCAGCTTGTAGGTGACGTTCACGTTCGCGGCGATTGCCGCGCGGATCGCCATCGACCCGGAGTGGTGGAACGTGCCGTCGCCCAGGTTCTGCAGGAAATGGCGTGGCTCGATGAATGGCGCGATGCCGATCCACTGCGCGCCTTCGCCCCCCATCTGGGTCGTCCCCGCGATCTGGCCGCGGCCGGCCGTCGTCAGCATCACCATCGTGTGACAGCCGATGCCCGCACCGACGATCGCGTCGTCAGGAGCCCGGGTGCTGGAGCTGTGCGGACAGCCCGAGCAGAAATGGGGCGTACGTGTCTGGCCGACCTCGACCGGCTGCCGCCGCGAGATCGCATCGATCTGGTCCAGCCGCGCCCGCACATGGGGCAGGTCCTCACGTGCGAGCAGGCGACGACCGATCGCCTGGGCGATCAGGTCCGGCGACAGCACACCGGTTGCGGGAACGAGCGACTCCCCACGGTCATCGCGCTCACCCAACACGGGCGGCCGGTGCACCGCTCCATAGAGCGCGGCCATCACCAACTGCTCGATGAACGGCCCTTTTTCCTCCACGACGACGATCTCGTCCAAGCCGACCGCGAAGTCCCGCACCGCCTGGCCGTCGAGCGGCCAGACCATCCCAAGCTTGAGGATGCGTACGCGGTCGGCGACACCGAGGTCGTCGAGTGCCTGCAGCAGCTGGTAGTAGCCGGGCCCGGACGCGATGACGCCGATCTGTGCGCGGTCAGTCTCCATCAGAACCGGGTTGAGATCGTTCTCACGCCCATACATCTGCGCCAGGACCAGACGAGCACCGTGGAGCGCGCGCTCGATCTCCATCACCTGCGGCGCCAGCAGATCGGCCGACGGCCGATGGACGTACCGCGCGCCCTCCCATTCCAGCTCCGGCATGACCGGCACGACGCGCTGCGGACCGACGGCGACGGTTGCCGTCGCGTCCGCGACGATCGTGTTCACCTTGAGCGCGGCCCACAGTCCCGAGGCACGCGAGCACGCAATCGCGTGGCGGCCGAGGTCGAGCGCCTCCTGCACACTGCCCGGCACGATCACGGGCACGCGCAGAGCGGCGAGCAGCGTCTCCGAAGCGCTGGGCAGTGTCGAGGACTTGCTCTCGGGATCATCGCCGCAGAGCGCCAGCACGCCACCGCGCGGATCCGCCCCGACGTAGTTGCCCACGCGGATGGCATCGGCGGCGCGATCGACCCCCGGGGCCTTGCCGTACCAGACCCCCAATACGCCGTCGTAGCGAGGACCGGGGAGCGCGTTGGTCATCTGCGATCCGAAAACCGCAGTCGCGCCGAGCTCCTCGTTGACCGCCGGGCGATGGACCAGGTCGTGTTGGCGCGCGATATCGCCCAGACCGATCAGTTCCCGATCGAAGCCGCCGAGCGGCGAGCCTGGATATCCCGACGCGAGGATGCCCGTGCTCTGCCCGGCCTGTGCATCGGCGCGATGCTGATCGAGCAACAGGCGCACGAGCGCCTGGACACCCGAGAGGAACACCTCACCTTCGGGAAGGACGTAGCGGTCCTCCAGTCGGGCGGGGCGGTGGCTCGGCGCAGCCGATGTCGGAGAAGGCATTGCCGAAAGGTTAGGCCAAAGCGGGAGGACCAGCCGAGACGGCACCGCGCGGAGACGCTCGCGATCGTTCAACTCTCAGCTCGATCGCGGTACGCCCGGTGGTGAGTTGGCCGCCGACGACCATCGCAAGCCCGTCTCATGTTCGTTGGCAGGTTCGGTGCGTTTTCGAGCGCTGCCCGTCCGATGGGCTTCCGGCCGCCGGCGATGGCGCTCGCGGCCGGCGCGGTCGCCGCTCTCGCCGTCCCGTTGGCCGCTTCGATCTCATCTCAACCGTCGCCGGCGAGCGCCGGGCGATCGAGCGCGCCCGGAGCGGCGTTCGTCGGGCATCGCAGCGACGGCGGCTACCTGCTCAGCGGTGGTCGATGACGCCGGCGGGCGTCGGTCGGGGCCGGGACCTGGTGCCGGTCGGCCCGGTCGCGGGCTCGGAGATGCGCTTCCTCACCGATGGTGGCACCGTCGCCCTGCGCTACGGCGGCCTGGCTGCGCAAGACGCGACCGGCCGGCGTCTCGGGGCAACGTTCTCGCTGTCCGGGGACTCGCTGCAGCTGAACGTGGACGATCGCGGCGCGCGCTGTCCGGTGCGGATCGACCCGCTCGTCGGCGCCGACGACACGGCACGTCACGTTCCGCTCGATCCGTACGTAGCACGCGTGCTACAGTGATCACATCATGGCCCGCGAGATCACCCAACGTGAACTGCGCAACGGCAGCGGAGACATCATGCGCGCCCTCGACCGCGGCGAAGCGTTCGTCGTGACGCGTAACGGGGTGCCCGTCGGCGAGCTGGTCCCCCTGCGCGCTCGCCAATTCGTTGCTGCAGACGCCGTGGTTGCCGCGTTCGCCGGCGCGCCAGCGGTCGATGCCGACCGCTTCCGCGCGGACGTCGACGCGGCGCTCGACCACGACCCTGGCCCTCGTGGCTGACCAGCCGATCCCGCGCGGGATCGTCGATACCTCGGTCGTCATCGATCTCGAACGCGTCTCGGCCGGCGATCTACCGCACGAGCTCGCCGTGTCCGCGGTCACGTTAGCCGAACTAGCCGCAGGCCCCCACGCGACTGCTGACCCACAAGAGCGCGCGCGGCGACAGGACCGCTTGCAGCGGGCAGAGGCGACGTTCGAGCCGCTCCCCGTGGACGCGAATGTCGCCCGCGCGTACGGCCGTGTCTACGCTGCCGTGACCGGCACCGGCCGCAAGACCCGAGGAGCGCGATCGCTCGACCTCCTGATCGCGGCCACCGCGCTGGCCTCCGACCTGCCGCTTTACACGCGCAACCCCGACGATTTCCGCGGCACCGAAAGCCTCATCGAGATCGTTGCCATCGCCCCCGCGAACTGACCGCGGGTGGGATCCAAAGTGGAGACGGTGGGAATCGAACCCACGTCCACAACCGCGCAAGGGATGACGTCTACGAGTGTAGCCGGCGCTCTGATCTCGTCCTGGACTCGCCTCGCCGGCGGGGTTGCTCAGGACCAGCCCTCTGAGATGTCCCCGGAGTCGGCAAGGACGGACCTCACCGGGTGAGCCTACGTTCTGATCCCGGAAATCCCCGCCGTAGGCAAGCGGAGCCCAGGACCTCACTCACTTAGCTAGATGCTAAGCAGCGAGGGCGTACTCGTGAGAGTCCGCACGTATTGTTTTTCCGGGGTTTTACGAGGCCACCGGAAACCTCGACTCGCAACCATCCCAGCGAACCGGCCATGTCGAAGCCTGTCGTCCCCTGGGTTCATTCGCCCCTGATCCTACCGGCTGCCGGTCGAGGTCTCGCAGCCGACCGTCACGGCGGGTCACGCATTAACGAAAGCGACGCGGTCCGAAGCCATCTTGGGAAACCTCATCCGAGTCGCCCGAAGGTCCCCCGAAGTCTTGGTGGCGTGGCCCCACATCCCGATGGCCTCGCTCTTCATGGCTCCAAACCGCGTCTGGGAAGAACCTAGAACCTACGGCCACGCGATTTCAAGAGCCACCCGAACACGACTCCGCAAACACCGCGAAGATCGAGACTTCGCCGATGGCGACGAGGGCCGCCGCTGGATCGAGGTCGCCCCGCCGGGAGCCGCGAACACGATCGCGCTTGTCGCACCGAGCGAGGGCACCCGCGGCGACCCGGTCCCGGCGCAGTTCTTCTTCCACGACCCGGACGGGAATCGCTTCCCGCTCGTCCAGCCCGGCTGACCGTGCGTTAACGAAAGCGACGCGGTCCGGAGCCGTTGTGGGAAACCTCATCCGGGTCGCCCGAAAGCGCCCCGGCATCTTGGTGGCGTGGCCTCACATCCCGGTGGCCTCGCTCTTCACGGCTCCAAAACCGCGTCTTCGAAGAACTTAGAACGACCGCCACCACCACGTCAAGACCCCGCCGAACGCGACTCCGCAAACACCGCAAAGATCGCCACGGTCCACGTTCTTTACGCTGCATGGATGGCCGCCACTGAGACCGACGAACTTGCCTGGGACCTCGATCCGCTCGTTGACGGGGAGGGCGCGGCCGGGTGTGACCGGCTGATCGACGACGCCGACGAGCGCGCCGCCGCGTTCGCGGCAACCTACGCCGGCAAGGTCGCCGAGCTCGACGGCGCCGGCCTCGTGACCGCGATGGACGAGCTCGCGACGATCTACGAGCTCGTCATGCGCGCGGGCTCCTACGCCTCGCTGCGCTTCGCCGTCGACCAGGCCGACCCGGCCAACGGCGCGCTGATCGCCCACGTCCAGGAGCGCGGCACAGCGGTCGAGACGACGCTGCTGTTCTTCGAGCTCGAGTGGGCCGCGCTCGACGACGAGCAGGCCGAGACGCTGCTGAGCGCCGACGGCCTCGACACGAGCCGCCACTACCTGCGCACCGCGCGGCGCTATCGCCCACATCTGCTCTCCGAGCCCGAGGAGCGGATCATGACCGAGAAGTCGGTCACCGGCCGCAGCTCGTGGGGCCGCCTGTTCGGCGAGCTGCTGTCCGCGACCAAGGTCACGGTCGGCGACGAGGAGCCGGTCGCGCTCGACGTCGCGCTGAGCCGCCTCGCGTCCCCTGACCGCGAGGTCCGCAAGACCAACGCGCTGGCCGTCACCGAGGCGCTCAAGCCCGGCCTGCGCGTCCGCGCCTTCATCGCCAACACGCTGATGGCCGACAAGGCCACCGACGACCGCCTGCGCGACTATCCGACGTGGATCTCCAGCCGGAACCTCGCCAACGAGGCCTCCGATGAGTCGGTCGCGGCGCTCGTCGAGACGGTGCGCGGCGCGTTCGACATTCCCCAGCGCTGGTACAAGCTCAAGGCGACACTGCTCGGCGTCGACCAGCTCGTCGACTACGATCGCATGGCGGCGCTCCCGGGCGGCGGCGACTCGGACATCCCCTACGAGGACGCCCGAGACCTCGTCCTGACCTCATTCTCTGAGTTCTCCCCCGTCCTCGGCGACACCGCGCGGCGGTTCTTCGACGAGCGCTGGATCGACGTTCCGGTGCGTCCGGCCAAACGCGGCGGCGCGTTCTGCTCCTACACCGTGCCTTCGGTCCACCCCTACGTGATGCTCAATTACACCGCGCGGCGCCGCGATGTGCTGACGCTCGCCCACGAGCTCGGACACGGCCTGCATGCCGCGCTGGCGATCCCGCGCGGGGTGCTCGAGCAGCACACGCCGCTGACCGTCTGCGAGACCGCCTCGGTCTTCGGCGAGACGCTCGTCTTCAACCGCCTGCTCGACCAGGAGAGCGACCCACAGTCGCGGCTCTCGCTGCTGGCCAGCGCGTTGGACGACTCGGTCGCGACCGTGTTTCGCCAGACTGCGATGCACGTCTTCGAGGACCTCGCCCACACCGCGCGCCGCGACGAGGGCGAGCTGTCGATAGAGCGTTTCGGCGAGCTGTGGGAGCAGTCTCAGGGCGAGCTGCTCGGCGACGCGGTGCAGATCACCGAGGGCTACCGCTCGTGGTGGTCCTACATCCCGCACTTCATCAACACGCCGGGCTACGTCTACGCCTACGCATACGGGAAGCTGCTCGCGCTGTCTGTCTACGCGCGCTACATGCGGGAGGGAGAGGCGTTCGTGCCGCAGTACCTGGAGTTGCTGAGCGCCGGCGGTTCGCGCAGCCCCGAGGACCTCGCGGCGATCGCCGGCCTCGATCTCGCGGATCCAGGGTTCTGGGCCGCCGGAATCGAGCTCGTACGCGACCAGCTGACCGCAGCCGAGGAAGCCGCCGCGCAGGTCAACATTCCCTGAGTGTCGAAGAACCGGCTGGCTCGCGCCGGCCGCTTGCCACACTGTGACCATGGAGAACCAAGCGTCTTCCGTTCCGCCTCCGGGCTGGCTGCCGCCTCAGGCGCCGGTGACCCCGTCGGTCGCCGCGTCGGCGACGGTGACGAGCGCCGTGACCACGGCAGCCGAGAACGAGGCGTTCGCGGCCAAGCGCAAGCGTGCCGGTGGCGGGATCCTGGCGACGATCGTCGCGATCGCGGCCAAGGGCAAGGCGCTGCTGCTGATCCTGCCGAAGATCAAGGTGCTGAGCACCGGTGCCACCGCACTGGTCTCCGTCGCCGCCTACTCCCTGTTCTGGGGCTGGACGTTCGCGGTCGGCTTCGTCGTCCTGCTGTTCGTCCACGAGATGGGCCACGTGATCCAGCTGCGGCGTGAGGGCATCGAGGCCAGCGCGCCGATGTTCATCCCGTTCTTCGGCGCAGTCGTGATGGCCAAGTCGATGGGCGACGACGCGGTGACCGAGGCCCGCGTGGGCCTTGCCGGACCGGTGCTCGGAACCGCCGGCGCGGGCGTCTGCCTGGCGATCGGCGAGGCGACGAACAACGACTATTGGCGCGCGCTGGCGTACGTCGGCTTCCTGCTGAACCTGTTCAACCTGCTGCCGGTGACGCCGCTCGACGGTGGCCGGGCGATGGCCGCGCTGTCCCCGGTCATGTGGTTCGTCGGGCTGGGCCTTATGGCGGTACTCGCGTTCACGTTTCACCGCAGCCTGATCCTGATCTTCCTCGTGATCGCCGCCTTCGACGTGTACCGGCGCTGGACCGCGCTGAGGAAGGGCGGCGAGGCGGTCCAGAGCTACTACCGCGTCTCGGTGCGCAACCGGATGCTCGTCGCCGCGGTCTACCTCGGGTTGGTCGTGGTCTTGGCGGTCGGCATGCACTTCTCCTACATCCCGCGCTCGATCAACTAACCGGGGGTCGGGCGTTGCGGAGCCCGCGTGCGGGGTACGATCGCGCCCATGAAAACTCGGGTGATCGGTCTGATCCTGGCGACCGCGATGCTGGCGCTGTCCGGCGCTGGGACCTCGTCGGCCATGAGTCTGGGCAGCGGATGTTCGGCGACCTTCCATGTTGCGCCCGGGGTCGGCAGCACGTTCATCAGCCAGATCCGCGTGAAGAGCGTCACCTGCGCCAAGGCGCAGTTCGCGATCGGGAAGTTCGAGAAGAGCCTCAAGCACTCCAAGCCGTTCTCGATCGCGCATCAGACCTACACGTGCGTGCGCGCGACGATCGGCCCGCGATCCCTCGGCATCTCGCGCTACACGTGCCGCAAGGGCGCCAAGATCGTCAGCTGGCGCTCGGTGTACGGCATCTAGCGGTTTGCTTCGCGTAGCGCGCGGTCCATGTCGCGCTTGGTCTCGCGTTCCTTGATCGACTGGCGCTTGTCGTACTGATCCTTGCCGCGGGCCAGCGCGATCTCGACCTTGGCCCGCGAGCCCTTGAAGTAGAGGCGCAGCGGCACGAGCGTCAGGCCGCGCTCAGCCGCGCTCGCCGCGAGGCGGTCGATCTCGCGGCGATGGACCAGCAGCTTGCGCACGCGCTCGGGGTCGTGGTTCTCGCGCGAGGCCGGCGCATAGGGCGGGATGTGGACGTTGTGCAGCCACAGCTCGCCCTCGTGGATCGCGGCGTAGCCGTCCTTGATCTGGGCCGAGCCGGCCCGCAGCGCCTTGACCTCGGTTCCTTGCAGCACCAGCCCGCACTCGATCTTCTCGAGGAACTCGAAGCGATGCGACGCCGTGCGATTGGACGCCACGTCACCCGGTGCAACCTTGCGCTTGCCGCCCTTGGCCATGGTCAGACGGTAGACGGTGAGGGTTCGCCGCGTGCGTGCCGGCTCTTCGCGGCGATGGAGTGTGGGGGACCGGGTCGGTGGCGGGTGGGCTCGTTTCCCCTCACCGCAGGCAGTTCAAGCGCCCTCCGCCAGCTCGAGGTCCACCCGCCCCCGTGGGGCATCGACGCGCAGCACCTTCACCCTGACCGGATCGCCGAGGCGGATCGCGCGGCCGCTATCGGCTTCGTGCAGGATCGTCCCGGCCTCGTTGAGCTCCCACCACCCGGACATCCGCCGCGCCGGGGCCATGCCCTCGTAGCCGGCGCCGAACGCGACGAACGCGCCGGAGCCGATCAGCCCGACGACCTCGCCGTCGAAGACCTGGTCGAAGCCGCCGGTGAACAGCGCGCGTTCGAGCAGGAAGCAGCGCGCGACATCGTCGGCGTCGCGCTCGATCGTCGCCGCGTCGCGCTCGCGCGCCGAGCACCACTCCCCCGCCTCGTCCATGCGCTCGGCACGCGGCGACGGCTCGTCGTAACCCAGCGCTCCGAGCAGCGCGCGGTGGACGATCAGGTCGGGGTAGCGGCGGATCGGCGAGGTGAAGTGGCAGTAGCGCTCGGAGCGCAGCCCCGCGTGGCCGACGTTCTGGGGCTGGTAGCGGGCGCGCTTGAGCGAGCGCAGGACGAGCGAGCTGAGTGCCTGGGCGCCGCGTCCGGTGCGGCGCACGTGCTGAGCGACGAGCTGCGACGCCGCCGCGGCGATGTCGGCGGCCTCCTGGGCGCTGATCGTCTCGGGCGTCGCCGGGGTCGGCACCCCGAGCGACGCGAGCTGCTCGATCAGCCGCTGCACCGCCTCGGGCGCCGGGCGCTCATGGATGCGAAACAGCGCCGCAACCCCACGGTCGACGAGTAGTCCGGCGACCGCCTCGTTGGCGGCGATCATCAGGTGCTCGATGACCCGATGCGATTCCGTCTGCTCGCGCGGCTCGGAGCTGGTGACGTGACCGCGCCGATCGAATGAGAACTCGGGCTCGACCGACTCGACGGCCAGCGCGCCGCGCTCCTCGCGGCGGGCCTGAAGCGCCGCGGCGGCCACCCGCGCGGCGGCGAGCGGCGCCGCCCACGGCTCCACGGCGGGCTCAGCCCCGGAGAAAACGCGGTCGACGCGCTCGTAGTCCAGGCGCTCGTCGGAGCGGATCAGCGTCCGATCGAAGCGCACCCGTACGACGTCGGCGCCCTTCAGATCCATCTCGACGGTCACCGTCAGCCGCTCCTGGCCGGGTACGAGCGAGCACGCGCCGTTGGAGAGCACCTCGGGCAGCATCGGCTCAACCGCCGCGGGAACGTAGACGCTCGTGGCACGCCGATAGGCCTCGCGGTCGACCGGCGAGCCGGCGCGCACGTATGCACCGACATCGGCGATGTGGACCCAGACGCGGATGACCCCGCCACCGAGGTCCTCTGCGCTGATCGCGTCGTCGAAGTCACGCGCGGTCGCCGGGTCGATCGTGAACGTCGGCAGATCGCGCAGGTCGCGGCGCTCGCGTGCGTCGGTGTGCGGCGCCTGGGCGGCGTCCTTGGCCGCGCGTTCGACGCCGGGCGGGAAGCGGCGCGCAAGGCCGCGATCGAGCATCAGCGCCTCGATCACCACCCGAGCGTTGTCGGGCTTGCCGAGAACGCGGTCGATCTGCATCCGGCCGCCGCCCCCGCCGCGCCCGCCACGCGTGCGCTCGCGCAGCAGGACGACGTCGCCAGCCGCCGCCTTGGGGTGGCGTTCGATCGTCACCCAGCGACCCGGATCGAACAACGGTGTGGCGACGAGGAAGCGCCCGCGGCGCTCGAGCAGAGCGACGGTCAACGGGTCTTGGCGGCGAGTGTGCTCAGGGCGACGGCCAGCGCCTCGTCACGCGTCGTCTGGGGGTTGTCCTGCGCGCGCACGTCGGGAACGATGCCTGCGCCGGTCCTGACGCCGCCGGCGCCGAGGTTCGTGCCGTTGGGCGTGAAGTACTGGCCCGCGGTGATGTCGAGCGCGCCGCCGTTGGGCAGCTCGATGACCTCCTGGAAGACGCCCTTGCCGAACGTGTTGGTGCCGACGATCGTCGCGCGCTTGCGGTCCTTCAGCGCGCCGGTGACGATCTCCGATGCCGACGCCGTGTTGCGATCGACGAGCACGACAAGCGGGATCTTCGGCGCGATCGGATCGCCGGTCGCGGTCAGGACCTGGGTCGGGACGTCGCGGCCGCGCGTCGTGACGATCGTGCCGTCCTTGAGGAACTGGCTGGCGATCAGCCGCGCCTCGGTGACCAGTCCGCCGCCGTTGTCGCGCAGGTCGAAGACCAGCCCCTGAGCGCCCTGCTTGAGCAGCCGCTTGATCGCCGCGGCGAGATCGGCGTGCGCGCCCGGATCGAACGCGGCGAGGCTGACGATGCCGAGCTTCTTGCCATCGACCGTGCGCAGCGCCGAGTCGACGATCGGCGCGACGACCATCGCGCGGGTCAGCGTCACCGTGTCGCGCCTGCCGTCGCGCAGGACGGTGATCTTGACCTTCGTCCCGCTACGCCCGCGGATCAGCGACGTCGCATATGTCTCCGGCTTACCGGCCAGCGCCTTGCCGGCCGCCGCGACGACGATGTCGCCGGCCTTCAGGCCACCCTGTGCGGCCGGGGAGCCCTTGTAGACGGTGACGATGCGCAGCCCTCGCGGGTCCTGGGCGACCGCGGTCCCGATGCCCGAGAACGAGTGGTGCTGACCCTCCTGGAAGCGGCGGTAGTCGGCGGCGCTGAAGTAGTTGGAGAAGCGGTCCTTGAGGCTCGCGACCATGCCGCCGATCGCCGCGTCGGCGAGCGCCGACGGCCTCGGCTTGCGGTAGTAGGTCTTCTCGATGCGGTCATAGGCGTCCTTGACGACCTGCTCATCGCCGTCGCCGACGAGCCCCGAACGCACGAAGCCAGGCAGGTGCTGGCTGTGGCCACCGAGATAGACGCCGAACGCCAGCAACACGAGCGCCAAGGCGATCGCGGCAAGGATCTTGGGGAGCGAAGAGGCGTTCATACGGGTCGGTCAGGCTAGCCGACCGAGCGCCTGCTCTGACGCAGTCGCCGGCGGCTCAAACGCGCAGGAAACGCCGGAGCGAAAGGCCCGAGCCGACCGCTGAGACGATCACGCTCGCAGCCAGCAGGACCAGCGCGAGGACCGACACGGGGATCGTGTCGGGGACCGCGATGAACCGGAAGACGTGCTTGAGCGGATTCAGGAACGTCAGCTTGCCGAGCAGCAGCAACAGCGCCGCGCCGAGGCCGCCGAGCGCGCCGAGGACCATGCCCTCGATCAGAAACGGCCAGCGGATGAACCAATCCGTCGCGCCGACGAGCTTCATGACCTCGACCTCGCGGCGACGAGAGAACAGCGACAGGCGGATCGTGTTGGCCACAAGCAGCACCGACGCGAGCGCCAGCAGGCCGATCAGGACGGCCATCGCGAGCTTGAGGATGCGCGTGCCCTTGACGATCTTGTCGGTGTCGTGCTGCTTGTTCTTGATCGTCCCGATCGCGGCGTCGTGCGGCAGCGCGGCAGCGATCTTGGCGATGTTGCCCGGATCGTCAGGATGGATCTGGAACGTGTCGGGAAGCGGGTTGTAGTTGCCGAGCAGGGCGAACGCCTCGGGGTCGGTGTGGCGCTGCTGGGCAAGCGCCTTCGCCTTGCTGACGAAGACGACGCTCTTGACGTGCGGGGTGTTCTTGATCGCGACGCCGACACGAGCGTTGTCGGTCGCGGTCGCCGAGGAGCGCATGAAGACGTCGAGCTGGACGCGGTGGCTGACCGTGTCGGCGGCGCCGCTGGCGGCCTGGACGATCGGGATGAAGACACCGAGCACGAGCAGCGTGACGAGCACGGTCGCCATGGCGGCGAACGACGGGATCGGGTTGCGTCGGATCGACCGCATTGCCTCGCGGATGAAGAAGCTGAAGTGCATGGCTCAGTCGTCGAAGTCGAAGTCGATGTCGCCGACGGTGTCGATGTCGCTGCCGCGCAGGTCGTGGGGCGCGGGGGCCGGCTCGCCGCGCATCAGCGCGCCGAACTCGGCGGTCGTCGGCGTCTTGCCGCCGTAGCCCCCGGCGATCTCGTCGCGGATGATGCGCCCGCCCTCGAGCTCGATCACGCGACGGCGCATACGATCGACGAGCGCCGAGTCATGGGTCGCGACGACGACCGTCGTCCCGGTGCGGTTGATGCGGTACAGCAGCTGCATGATCCCGACCGAGGTCTCGGGATCGAGGTTGCCGGTCGGCTCGTCGGCCAACAGCAGCGGCGGGTGGTTGACGAACGCGCGCGCCACGCTGACCCGCTGCTGCTCGCCGCCCGAAAGCTGATCGGGGAACGAGTGGAGCTTCAGCGACAGGCCGGTCAGTGCGAGGATGTCCGGAACCTTGGCCCGGATCTCCTTGCGCCCGCTGCCGGTCACCTGCAACGCGTAGGCGACATTGTCGTGCACGGTGCGGTTGGGCAGCAACTTGAAGTCCTGGAAGACGACCCCGAGGTTGCGCCGGTAGTAGGGGACCTTCTTGCGATCGATGTCGCTGAGGTCGCGCCCGGCGACGCGGATCGCTCCGCCGGTCGGCTCGATCTCCTTGAGCAGCAGCTTCATGACCGTCGACTTCCCCGATCCGGTCTGCCCGACGAGGAAGACGAACTCGCCGCGGGCGACCGTGAACGTGACGTCCTTGAGCCCGGTGTCGCCGGATTCATACGTCTTGTTGACCCCTCGAAACTCGATCACCGAGGGGACGCGGTCTGCGGGCGCGGCGGCTCGCTCGAGCCGCTGTTGCTGACGCTCTGTGGTGGCCATCTGTCCCCGAGGTTTGCACATCTCGGCGACGTTCTCGCCGTTTTGGCCCTGGTGCAAGGGCGATTGCGCGAGGCCGGATGGGCTTGATCGTTATCGTGAGCGCCAATGGCGACGATCACCACCACCACCCGTCCGAGCGGCCTGCCGATCCATGCAATCGCACTCGAGGGAACGCGCGCGACGACGATCCTCGCGGCCTTCAACGCGGGCGCCCGCACCGAGCGCTCCGAGGAGAACGGCATGGCCCACTTTCTCGAGCATCTGGTGTTCAAGGGAGGCGAGAAGTACGACCACTACCGCAAGGTCAACGCCACGGCCGAGCGGATGGGCGCGTCGCTCAACGCGTTCACGTCGCACGACATGGTCGCCTTCCACATCACCTGCCGGGCCGAGGTCACCGCGCAGGCGATCGACCTGCTGACCGATTTCGTCGGGCGCCCACTGCTCGACGCCGAGGAGCTCGATCGCGAGCGTGGCGTGGTCATCCAGGAGATCCAGCGCTCGATGGATCAGCCTTCCACGGTCGCGGAGCATCTGATCGACCGCGCCGCGTTCGGCGACCACCCGCTGGGGCGGATGGTGCTCGGACCCGAGGAGCATCTGCGGACGTTCACCCGCGACGCGATCGTCGCGTTCCGCGAGCGCCGCTGGTCAGGACGCAGCGGTGGCGTGTTCATCGCGGGCAACGTCGAGCACGTCGACGACGAGTCCATCGCGCTGTTCGACCGGCTCCCCGACCTACCGGCGCCCGAGCCGTTCGAGCCGGTCCCCGACACCGAGCTGCGGAAGCTCGTCGAGCGCCGCGACTCCAACCAGTCGCACGTGCGACTGATCTACCGCCCGGACATCCCGATGGACCGCCGCTCGCGCACCGCGCTCGTCGTCTACGCGACGCTGCTCGGCGGATCGATGGGCTCGCGCCTGTTCGACGAGATCCGCGAGCAGCGCGGGCTGGCCTACTCGGTCTATGCCGTCCCCCACGCCTTCGCCGACGCGCCGGTACTCCAGCTCGGAGCCGGCTTGGACTCCACCAAGTGCGTCGAGGCCTACGGTCGCATGCGCGAGATCGTCGCCGAGCTGCACGCCGACGGGCCGACCGAGGAGGAGGTCGAGCGCGCGCGGGCGTTCGCAGCTGGCCGCCAGGTTCTCGCGTTCGAGAACTCCGGAGCCGTCGCTCGCCTGTGCGCGGGTTTGTCGATCGTCCACGGGGAGGAGATCGACCCGGACGTCTCGATCGCGATCCTGGACTCGATCACCTACGACGAGGTCGCCGCGATCGCCCGCTCGGTCGATCCCGATCGTGCCGCGGTGGCCGTCGTCGGGCCCCACGAGGCCAGCGAGTTCTGAGGTTCTTCAAGCGCTGAGCCCGACGGGTCGATGCAGTTCGCTGCATGACCTCGGCGCTCTCCACGACCCTGCTGCGAACCCAGACCGACGACCGCCTCGTCCGGTTGGCCGCCGACGGCCACGATCGGGCGTTCGAGGCGATCGTCGAGCGCTACCGGCGCCCGCTCGCGCGCTATCTGCGCCGCATCCTGCCGGCGCCCCGCGCCGAGGATGCGCTGCAGCAGACGTTCATCAACGCGTGGTCGTCGCTGACCGACGGAACCCAGGTCCGCGATCTGCGCGGCTGGCTGTACCGCATCGCCCACAACAGCGCGATGGCCAGCCTGCGGCGCCCGGGCTACGACTACGACGAATTGCACGAGTCGGTCCACGGCCACGGCACGACGGCCCAGGACGCCGAGCGCCGCGACGTCATCCGCCAGACGCTGGCCGGCGTGGCGCGGCTGCCCGAGCGCCAGCGCGACGCGCTGCTCGCGATCGCCGTCCAGGGTCGTCCCCACGCCGAGGTCGCGGCCGAGCTCGGGCTGAGCGACGGGGCCCTGCGCCAGCTCGTCCATCGCGCCCGCGCCACGCTGCGCGCCGGCGCCAGCGCGATCACGCCGATGCCGCTCGTGCACTGGCTGATCGGCGATCCGGGCGCGCACGAGGAGACCACGCGGCGGGTCGCGGAGATCGCGACCGCGGCGGGTGGAACCGGCGTCGCCGTCGCGGCCAAGGTGGGCGCGGTGGCGGTCACCACCGCTGCGCTCGTCGCGCCGCAGCTCGCGCACGTCGTTGTGCCGGTCCATCGTCAGCACCACTCGAGCCTCCTCGCCGCGACGCACCACGCCGCGGTCGCCGCCGCGCCGGTCGCCGTGCAGGGCTTGCACCGCATCAGCGTCGTGACACGGTCGGTCGCGCACCCGACGACAACCGTCCACCGGCACCACCACCCCGCCGCCCAGCGGCGAGCACACGCCGCACCGCCGGTCGTCACCACCGCCCCCGCCGTCCCGATCGCGCCGACGCCGGCGCCCCACCCGCCGAGCGCCGCGCCGACGCCACATCTCGGTTCGAGCGACGCGGCGAAGCCGCCTGTTGCGGACCCGCCGGCCACCAGCGGCAGCTCGAGCTCCCACCCGGCCCCGAACCCCCCGGCCTCGACCACCGCCACGACGGGTCATCCCGAGCCAACTCCGACTCCGACGCCGGCCCCGCGCCCCGAGCCGAGCACGACGACCGCGGCACCACCCCCGCCGCCCACGACGACGACGACCGCCGATCCGCCGCCGATCGTCTGCTACGACAACTGCCCTCCGGGGGTCACACCGACACCTCGCCCGCCGTACCACGAGCCGACGACCACGCCGACGACGCCGACGACGCCGACGGCCCCCGGCGATCACCCCTAGCCACGAGCGCTACGACGAACGTCCAGTTCGGGCGGTTGTCGCGTGACGGAGCGCCATCACGGCGCTCTCACCCTCTGACAAAGGCGAACCGTCCGCGAGGACGGCACGCAAAGCACGGGGCCTCGACAGAGGCTGCCCGGCTGCCAACCCCAGAGGAGCACGAATGTCTCGAATCTTCCGTCTCGCCGCCGCGCTGTCCGCGCTGGTCGCACTCGTGGCGGTCCCCGGCGCGCTCGCCAAGAGCACGCACAAGCACCACCCGCGGGCACACCATCGCTCGGCGACCAAGTCCGACAAGACGACCGTCAAGACGAATGAGCACACGAGCTCCGAGCACCCCGGCGGCTCGACCACGCCAAGCGGCGACAGCGGCGACTCGCATCCCACCCCGACCCCGCCGGCGCCCCCGGCCGACGCCGGGACCGTCGTCTCGTTCACCGACGGCGTCCTGACGATCACGCTCACCGGCGGCGGCACGCTGACCGGCGCGGTTCCGCCCGGAACGCCGGTCATCTGCCGGCCCGTCAACCACACGCGGACCGACGCTCCGGCGACGGGCGATCACCACGAGCCCACGCCGACGACGACCACGCCCACGACCACGACGCCGCCCCCGCCGCCGCCGGCCACGACACCGGCCCCGCCGGCGCCGCCCGTCGCCACCGCATGCGGCACCGCGGCGCTCGTCCACGGCGCCGTCGTGCACGAGGCCGGCCTCGGCCTCGGCCCCAACGGCCTGCGCTTCACGAGCATCATCCTCGTGCAGGCCTGAACCGCCATCCCATAGGCACGGCGAGGGGCGGCTTCGGCCGCCCCTTCGTCGTTCGGACCGACCTACCAGATGAGCGCGACGCCGTACGGGCGCAGCGCTTCATCGCGCGAAACGATCGCAGCACCTTCGAGCGAGGCTTGAGCAACGAGGACGCGGTCGAACGGGTCGCGGTGATGCCACGGCAGATGTTCAACGGCGGTCGCATGTTCGATCGTGACCACGAGCGCCTGCGCGCCGCCGTCGAGCAGGATCGTGGCCGGTGACTAACTGATCGCGACCATCCGCTCGATCGACACCTTCGCCTTGGCGGCGATATCGGCAGGGACGGTGACGACGTGTTCGAGGTCACGCAGGCCGTCACGGAGGTTGGTCAGCGTGATCATCTTCATGTACTTGCAGGAGGCGGCCTCGTTGGCGGCGACGAACTCGACGTCGGGCGCGGCCATTCGCAGCGGGTGGAGCATCCCGGTCTCGGTCGCGACGATCGCGGTGGTGCCCGGCGTGGCGTGCCTCGCGTAGCCGAGCATGCCACCGGTCGAGAGCATGTGGACGCCCTCCGAGTCGACGTCGCCGGCCGCGACGTACTCCATGACCGAGGTCGAGCAGCCGCATTCCGGGTGGATCAGGAAATCGGCGCCCGGGTGCGCGGCGCGGGTCTGCTCGATGTCCGACGGCCGGATGCCGGCGTGGACGTGGCACTCGCCGTCCCAGACGTGGAGCTTGCGGCCCAGCGTCTTCTCGACGTAGGCGCCGAGGAACATGTCGGGGCCGAAGAGGATCTCGGTGTCGTCGCCGTGGGTATCGAAGATGTGCTGGACGACCTTGGCCGCGTTGGACGAGGTGACGCAGTAGTCGGTCAGCGCCTTGACCTCGGCCGTGGTGTTGACGTACATGACGACGACCGCGTCGGGGTGCTGGGCCTTCCAGTCGCGCAGCTGGTCGGCGGTGATCGAGTCGGCGAGCGAGCAGCCGGCGTCGGGGATCGGGGATCAGGACGGTCTTCTCGGGGCACAGGATCGCCGCGGTCTCGGCCATGAAGTGCACGCCGCAGAACGCGATCACGTCGGCGTCGCTGCCCGCCGCGGTCTGCGAGAGGCCGAGCGAATCGCCGACGTAGTCGGCCACGTCCTGAACCTCGGGCACCTGGTAGTTGTGGGCGAGGATGACCGCGTTGCGCTCCGCGGCCAGCGCGCGCACCTCGGCCTGAAGAGCGGGGATGTTTTCGAGCGTCAGGGTCGTCACGGAAGCGCCTCCAGGATCAGTGACAGATCCAGGGCGGGGGCCGAGTGGGTCAACGCACCCACCGATATGAAGTCTAGACCGGCGACTGCGTGGGCTCCGATCGTCTCCAGCGTGATGCCACCGCTGGCCTCGAGGACGGCCCGGCCGGCCACCTGTTCGACCATCGCGTCGAGCTGCTCCGGGCCCATGTTGTCGAGCAGGAGCCGCTTCGCCCCGGCGCGCAGCGCCAGGTCGACCTCGTCGCCGTCGCGACACTCGACCTGGACCTCGAGCTGCGGGTAGGCGGCGCGCGCCCGCTCGATCGCGGTGGCGATCCCACCGGCCGCCGCGATGTGGTTCTCCTTGATCAGGATCGCGTCGTAGAGCCCGACACGGTGGTTGACGCCGCCACCCGCCGCGACCGCCGCCTTCTCCATCAGCCGCAGTCCCGGCGTCGTCTTGCGCGTGTCGAGCACCCGCACGCCGGTGCCCTCGATCTCCGCCACGAAGCGGGCCGTCAGGGTCGCCACCCCCGACAGGCGCCCGAGCAGGTTCAGGGCCGTGCGCTCGGCGGTCAGCAGCGCACGCGCGCGTCCGGTCACGCGCAGGACCTCGGTCCCCGCCGGCTGCCAGACGCCCTCGGGCGCCAGCGGCTCGATCGACGCCTCGGGGTCGAGCTCGCGGAACGCCGCCCGCGCGCCGTCGAGGCCGAAGATCACGCCGTCGTCCTTCTGGGTGATCGTCGCCACCGCCCGCGCATCGGCGTCGACCGTCGACAGCGTCGTCGCATCGCCGCTGCCGACGTCCTCGGCCAACGCCCCCCGCACCACCGTCTGCCAGTCCATGCGCGGCAGTCTAGGACGCCCTGGGTCGCCCGCCGCCGCGGCTGGAACGATCCGGCCATGGATGACTTCCTGGTTTCGACTATGAACGACGTACCCGGCTACGAGGTGGTCAAGGTGCACGGCGAGGTCTTCGGACTGATCGTCCGGGCGCGGAACATGTTCTCGAACATGGGCGCCGGCTTTCGCACGCTGTTCGGCGGCGAAGCGCGCGGGTACACGACGCTGCTCGCTGACAGCCGTGAACAGGCCACGCAGCGGATGTGCGAGCAGGCCCGCGGCAAGGGGGCCAACGCGATCCTGGCCATGCGGTTCGACTGCGGCGATCTCGGCAACATCATGAGCGAGGTCGCCGCCTACGGCACCGCGGTCACGATCCGCCCGATCGTCCTCACCGGCGCGCGGGCGCCGCGTGAGCCCGGGCTTTAGACCACCGAGCCGGCTTCGCGCAGCAGCTCGGCCCGCACGAACTCGTCGAGGTCGCCGTCCAGCACGCCCTGGGCGTTGCCGACCTCGACGTTGGTGCGGTGGTCCTTGACCATCGTGTACGGGTGCAGGACGTACGAGCGGATCTGCGAGCCGAAGTTGACGTCCTGCGCCTGGCCGCGCTCCTTGGCCAGTTCGGCCGCGCGCTCCTGCTCGCGCAGCTCGACCAGCTTCGAGCGCAGCATCTTCATCGCCGTGTCCTTGTTGGCGGTCTGTGAGCGCTCGTTCTGGCACTGCACGACGGTGCCGGTCGGGCGGTGGGTGATACGCACCGCCGAGTCGGTCTTGTTGACGTGCTGGCCACCGGCGCCCGAGGCGCGGTACGTGTCGATCTGCAGATCGTCGGTGTCGATCTCGAGCTCGCCCGCATCCTCGATCACCGGCGAGACCTCGAGCCCGGCAAACGACGTCTGGCGGCGGTTGGCCGAATCGAACGGCGACAGGCGCACGAGCCGGTGCACGCCCTTCTCGGCGCCGAACAGCCCGTAGGCGTTCTCGCCCGCAGCCCGGAACGTGGCCGACTTGATCCCCGCCTCCTCGCCTTCGGAGACCTCGAGCAGCTCGACCGCGAAGCCGCGGCGCTCGGCCCAGCGCATCATCATCCGCAGGACCATCTCGGCCCAGTCCTGAGCGTCGGTGCCGCCCGCCCCGGCGTTGACGGTGACCAGTGCGTCGCCGGAGTCATAGGGCCCGGAGAACAGGCGCTCCTCCTCGAGCGCGGCCAGACGCGACTCGACCGAGGCGATCTGCTCGTCGACCTCGCCCGCCATCTCGGGATCGTCGGCGGCCAGCTCGACGAGCCCGGCGAGGTCCTCGGCGTCGGACTGCAACGCTGTGAAGGTCTGTAGCTTGCGCGTCGCGCGCGCATGCTCGGAGGACACCTTGGCCGCCGCCTCCTGGTCATCCCAGAAGCCGGGCTCGCCCATGCGGCGTTCGAGCTCAGCGGCCTGATCGGTCAGCGATGCCGGGTCAAAGATAGTCCGCGAGCAGCTTGAGCTGATCGCGGACGGCCGCAAGACGTTGCGGCGTGGGCTCTGATCCGGTGGTCGCGGACATGCTCCTCACGCTAGCATCGACGCCGCACCGAGGGCCACGAGAGAACGGGGAATCGATGTTTGGAGCCAAGAAGAAGCAGGCGAAGATGGAAGCGCTGATGACCGACGGCGGTCGTGCGGTCGGCACGATCACCAACGTGCGCGATACCGGGATGACGATCAACGACAACCCACGCGTCAAGATCACGCTGCAGATCGAGCCGATCGACGGCTCGCCCGCGTTCTCCGGCGAGAAGACCGCGACCGTCTCGCGCGTGCGCCTCCCGCAGATCGGCGCCCGCCACCCCGTCTTCTACGACCGCGCCGATCCGACGACCTTCGCCTACGTGGCGTCGGTCGACGACGCCAACGGCCAGGCCAACATCGTCTCGATGTTCGGCGACGCCTTCGGCCCCAACGCCTCCGGCGTCGGCATGCCCGCGATCGCCCCCGTCCCCGCCGCCGCCCCCGCCGACGACCCGCTGGACCGCCTCAAGAAGCTCGCCGAGCTCCGCGACTCAGGCGTCCTCAACGCCGCCGAGTTCGAGGCCCAAAAGGCAGCGATCCTCGGGACGTAGGTGGCTCTTCGTTCTGCATGCCTTGTGGTTGCCGGACGTCGATTTCTGCGTCCGGGTGCAACAAGGGGTCAGACCCCTTTGGGTGCAACAAGGGGTCAGACCCCTTTGGGCGCGGCGACCGCGCTGTTCGCTCCCGAGCAAGGCGCTGAGAGCCCGTCCGCCGCCGCGCTCCGCGTCTGGCAACCACCAACGCCCGCCAAGCGCACTACAACAAGATCGAAAGCGCCGTCCCGGCTTCTATTGGCCGTGGCACTTCTTGAACTTCTTGCCGGAGCCGCACCAGCAGGGGTCGTTGCGACCGACCTGCTCGGATTCGTCGACGCGGCGCTGCACGACCGGCTCGGGGGCTGGGCCCTCATCGTCGGCGTAGGCGACTTCGGCACCGCCGCCGGCGCCCGCCGCAGCAGCGGCCAGGGCGCTCGGCTGAACCGCGCCTGAGCCGCCGGAGTAGGAGACCCGGCCGGAGCGCGTCTGGCTGCCGCCGGCCGGCGGCGCGTAGGCCTGCGGGGCGTCGCCGTTGGTGCCCTCGACCTCGACCTCGACGTGGAAGATCATCCGCGCGAAGTCCGACCAGATCGAGTTCATCAGGTCGCCGAACAGCGTGAACGCCTCGTTCTTGTACGCCACGAGCGGGTCAATCTGCGCGAACCCGCGCAGGTGGATTCCCTCGCGCAGGTAGTCCATGTCGTAGAGGTGCTCGCGCCAGCGCTGGTCGATGATCTGCAGCAGCAGGTAGCGCTCGAGCGCGCGCATGAGCTCGTCGCCGAGCTCCTCCTCGCGCAGTCCGTAGATCCGCAGCGCGTCCTCTTGCAGGCGCTCGCTGAGCTGATCGCGATCGAGGCGCGTGCGCTCGATCTCGTCGATCCCCGAGTCGGGCGGGAAGATGTCCGACAGCGCGACGGTCAGCCCGTCGATGTCCCAGTCCTCGAGGAACTCGCCGGGCGTGTACTCATCAACGAGGTGGCTCATGACGGTCGCGATCTCGGAGCGCGCCTCGTCGCCCATGTCCTTGCCCTCGAGGATCTCGTCGCGGTAGGCGTAGACGACGCGGCGCTGCTCGTTCATGACGTCGTCGTACTCGAGCACGCGCTTGCGGATGAGGAAGTTCTGCTCCTCGACGCGGCGCTGGGCCTTCTCGATCTGCTTGGACAGCATCCCGGCCTCGATCGGCTCCTCATTGCCCTCGTCGTCGGTCGTACCGAGACGGTCGAGGATCTTGTAGATCCGATCGCCCGCGAACAGGCGCACGAGGTCATCCTCGGCGGACAGGAAGAAACGCGACTCGCCCGGATCGCCCTGGCGTCCCGCGCGACCACGGAGCTGGTTGTCGATGCGCCGCGACTCGTGGCGCTCGGTGCCACAGATGAACATGCCGCCGGCCTCGAGCACGACCTCGCGGGCCTCGGCGACGCGCCGCTCGATCGTTGGGGCGACCTCCTTGAAGCGCTCGTCGTAGTCAGGATCGCCCGGCTTGAGCCCGAGCTTGGCCAGCTCGGCCTCGGTCAGATGCTCGACGCTGCCGCCGAGCTTGATGTCGACCCCGCGGCCGGCCATGTTGGTGGCGATCGTGACCGCGCCGGGCTGCCCGGCCTCGGCGACGATCGCGCCCTCACGCTCAGCGTGCTCGGGCTTGGCGTTGAGGACCTCGTGCTTGATGCCCTTGCGCTTGAGCTGCTCGCCGAGCATCTCGGAGACCTCGACCGAGATCGTGCCGACGAGGATCGGCTGGTTGCGGGCATGGCGCGCCTCGATCTCGCGGACCAGGGCCGACCACTTGCCGTCCTTGGTCTTGTAGACCTGATCGTTGCGGTCGTCGCGGATCATCGGCTGGTTGGTCGGGACCTGCACGACGCCCAGCTCGTAGATCTTCATGAACTCGGTCGCCTCGGTCAGCGCCGTGCCGGTCATCCCGGCGAGCTTGTCGTACATGCGGAAGTAGTTCTGGAGCGTGATCGTGGCGAGCGTCTGGTTCTCCTCCTGGACGCGCACGCCCTCCTTCGCCTCGACCGCCTGGTGCAGCCCCTCCGACCAGCGCCGGCCTTCGAGGATACGGCCGGTGAACTCGTCGATGATCATCACCTCGCCGTCGACCACCGCGTAGTCGACGTCGCGCTTGTACAGCGACTCGGCCTTCAACGACTGGTGCAGGTGGTTGACGAGGTGCCCGTTCTCGGCGCGGTAGAGGTGCTGGATGCCGAGGAACTTCTCGGCCTTGGCGACCCCCTGCTCGGAGACCGAGACGGTCTTGTGCTTCTCGTCGAACTCATAGTCGTAATCGGCCATGAACTGCTTCTTGGACTTCGGATCCATGCCCTCGGGCGGCTTGCCGGGCGTCAGCTTCGGGGCCAGGCGGGCGAACTTCCCATAGAGGTCGGCGGCCTCCTCGGGCGCGCCCGAGATGATCAACGGGGTCCGCGCCTCGTCGATGAGGATGTTGTCGACCTCGTCGACGATCGCGAACGGGCGCTGGGCGACGGGACGGCCGTCCTCGCCGATACGCCCGCCGTGCTGGACCTTCTCCTCCATCGAGGTGGCCATGTTGTCGCGCAGGTAGTCGAAGCCGAACTCGGAGTTCGTGCCGTACGTGACGTCGCAGGCGTAGGCGATCTGCTTGTCCTCGTAGGCCTGCATGTTCTGCAGGATGCCGACGGTCATGCCGAGGCCGAGGTAGATCGGGCTCATCCACTGCGCGTCGCGACGGGCCAGGTAGTCGTTGACCGTGACGACGTGGACGCCCTTGCCGGCCAGCGAGTTGAGCGCGACGGCGAGCGTGCCCGTCAGGGTCTTGCCCTCACCGGTCTTCATCTCGGCGATGTTGCCGCCGTGCAGCACCATGCCGCCGATCAGCTGGACGTCGAAATGGCGCATGCCCATCGTGCGCTTACCGACCTCGCGGGTGATCGCGAAAGCCTCGGGCACCAGCTCGTCGAGCGACGTCCCGGACTGCGCGCGCTCGCGCAACTCCGCAAAGCGCTCGCGCAGCTCGTCGTCGGATTCGAGCTCAAGCTCGGGCTCGAACGCGTTGATCAGCTCAACGCGCTTCTCGTACTCCCTGAACCGTTTTGACTCGCCGACATTCAGCGCTCGCTCGAGAATTCCCATGGGTCCTCAGTGTAGACGGGGTTCGACGTCGGCGGCGATGCATGCCAGCAGCCAGTCGAAGCACCGTCAGCGCCCCTCACTACGCCGCGGGCGACACATCTCCCAGGATCTCGGTGCGGTCGCGTGCCTCGCGCCGACGGCGGCGCTTGTCGCGGTCGCGCTTGACCTGGCGGGCGAGCTCGTCGGCGCACAGATTGATCGAGTGGGCCATGTCGCGTGAGGCGTCGTGCGCGCGCAGGATCGCTCCCTTGAGATGCAGCGTGACCTCGGCAACCTGCGAGTCCGGGTTGGACGGGTTGCGCTCCTGCCACACCTCGACCTCGAGCCGTGCCAGTTCTGAAACCTGCTTGCCCACCTTGGTAAAGCGCTTCTCGATGTGCTGGCGGAGGTCGTCCTCAACCGGACAATTGCGGCCCTTCACATCGATCTGCATGCGGCTCTCCTTTACGGACGAAACCAGTGGATGTACCGATGGTACGCCTACCCGCCCACGGATTCGACGATCAGCGCAACGTTCGCGAGTAGGTGACCGCAACGACGTGCGCGCAACCGGCCGCACGCAGCGCCCGGGCGCACGCGTCGAGCGTCGCGCCGGTCGTGTGGACGTCGTCGACGAGCACGGCCCGCATTGGGATCTCCCCCGTTGTGCGGAGGGTCAGTCGGCCCGCGTGCAGACGCTGGGCGCGACCGGCGCCGAGCTGGCGCGTGGCCGGGCCGACTCGCCGCACGGTGCGCCGCGATTGCAGCCCCGTTCGCAGCGCCAGCGCACGGGCGATCGACTCGGCGTGGTCGAAGCCGCGAGCGAGGCGCCGTCCCGTATGGCTGGGCACCGGCACGAGCACACCGTCGAGCAAGCCCTCGGGCGCGCCGGCGGCGATCTGCGCGGCCATCACGTCGGCGACGCGCAGCGCGCCACGGAACTTCAGCGCGACGACGAGCTCGCGTGCCGGGCCGGCGTGCGCGACCGGCGCCCATGATGCCGCGAACGCCGCGCGGGCCGCCGGGCAGCGGCCGCGGTGACGACCGGGCAGGCCGCAGCGCGTACAGCGCCGCGCCTCGAGCCACGGCAGCGCGCGCCGGCATGCCGCGCAGAGCACGTCGCCGTTGGTCGGCGCGGCGCAGGCGCAGCACGACGGCGGGACGATCAGCGACAGAGCCCAGCGCCACATGTCTGAAAGCCTGGCCCTCGAGGTGCGCCCGGTTACGCGCTGCGTGCGACAAGATGGCCCGGTGTTCGCCACCGACCTGTCGTGGTCGCTCGATCCCGGGCCGATCCTGCTGCTCGGGATCACCGGCGGTGTCTACGTCCGGCGTTGGCGCCAGGCGCGACGTGAGGCCGGGCCGCCCGCGGCGAGCGGCTGGCGGCTGGCGTCGTTCATGACCGGGCTGGCGATGGTCGCGATCGCGTTGCTGTCGCCGGTCGACCGGCTCGCCGAGCAGCTGTTCGTCATGCACATGGTCCAGCACATCCTGCTGCTCGACATCTCCGCGATCCTGCTGGTCTGCGGGCTGACGAAGGTCATCCTGCGGCCACTTACTCGCCGCCTGCAGGGCGTCGAGCGTGCGGCCGGCCCGCTTGGGCACCCGATCTTCGCGGTCCTCGCCTACATCGCGGTCATGTGGGTCTGGCACATCCCGGCGATGTACGACGCCGCGCTGCGTCACTCGGGCATCCACGTGATCGAGCACATGATGCTCGCCGCCGCCGGGATCCTCTACTGGTGGCATCTGTTCAGCCCGATCCGCGCGCGCCTGCGGCTGGGCGGCCTGGGCCCGGTCGTCTACATGACCACGACGAAGCTCCTCGTCGGCTTCCTCGGCATCGCGATCGTCTTCGCCCCCCACGCGTTCTATCCGTTCTATGAGCACGCACAGCGCACCTGGGGTCTGAGCGCCGACGACGACCAGCAGCTCGCCGGCGCGGTGATGGCGCTCGAGCAGTCGATCGTCATGGGTATCGCGCTCGCCTACCTGTTCATCCGCGCACTCGGCGAGTCCGAGCGCGAGGAGCAGCGGGCCGAGCGCTACGGCGCGGTCTGATGGGCGGCCGGCGCCGTCGGCGTGAACGTGGAGAGCAACGTGCCGAATCTCAGGAAATCGGTCGACGCATGGCGTCGGCGATGCCGATCTGACCGGCGATCGCGCCGATCAGGATCGCGCCCGCGGCGATGTCGACGCCCGGCAGCACGATCGTGTCCTTGAGGCTCGCGCCCTCGCCGATCGTCGCGCCGTCGCCGATGACCACCGGGCCGTCGAGACGCACGTTAGGGCCGATGCGGACGTCGCGCCCGATCCACACCGGCGGCTCGACCAGCTCGACCCCGTCGAAGCCGCTACCGTCACCGATCCGCAGCCCGTCGCCGATCTCCTCGCCCTCGGTTGCGACGCTGAGCACGCCCGTCAGCGCGTCGAACGTGCCCGCGCGCAACTCGGCGAGCGACCCGACGTCGTTCCAGTACTCGTCGATCTCGTGGACGTGGAACGGCACGTCGCCGGCCAGCAGCGCCGGGAAGACGTCGTTGGCCCAGTCGACCGGATCGGCCGCCGGGAAATGATCGAAGATCTCCGGCTCGAACATGTAGATGCCGCAGTTGCCGAGGTCCGACAGCGCATCGGCCGGGTCGGGCTTCTCCTGGAAGCCGGTGATGCGACCGTCAGCGTCGTGCAGCACGACGCCGTACTCGCGCGTGTCGTCGACCTTCTTGACCGCCAGCGTCGCGACACCGCCGGCCGCGCGGTGACGGGCCAGGAACGCCGCGACGTCGATGTCGGTCAGCGCGTCGCCGGAGATGACGAGGAACGTCTCGTTGCCGAAGAAGTCCTTGCACTTGCGCACCCCGCCGGCCGTGCCCGAGAGCTGCGGCTCGTAGACGTACTCGATCGAGTCGCCGAAATAGTCGCGGATCGTGTCGGGGAAGTAGTGGAGGTTGGCGACGATCCGATCGACGCCCTGGCGGCGCAGCAGATCGACGATGTGCGCCATCACCGGCCGGTCGAGGACCGGGACCATCGGCTTGGGAATCTCGTAGGTGAGCGGGCGCAGCCGCGTACCGAGTCCGGCGGCGAGGACCTGGGTCGGGATCATCGGGGCGGACGCTATCCGGTCGCCGGGCCGAGCGGGCGCAGGTAGCGCCGCTGCTCGGACGTCAGCTCGTCGATCTCGATGCCCAGGGCGGCGAGCTTCAGCGTCGCGACCTCGTAGTCGATCACCGGCGGAACCTCGTGCACGCCGGGTGCCAGCGTCGCGCCGTGGCGCACCAGATGCTCGACGGCCAGCGCGTGGATCGCGAAGCTGAGGTCCATGACCGCGGCGGGATGGCCCTCGGCCGCGGCGAGGTTGACGACGCGTCCGCGCGCGAGCAGGTTGAGCTTGCGGCCCTCGAGCTCGTACTGGGTGACCAGCGGCAGCACCTCCCGAACGTCGCCCGCCAGCTCGGCCAGCGCGGGGAGGTCGATCTCGACGTCGAAGTGCCCGGCGTTGGCGAGCACCGCGCCGTCCTTCATGGCCAGGAAGTGCTCACGGCGCAGGACGCCGGGCGCGCCGGTGACGGTGACGAAGACATCGCCGCGACGGGCCGCCTCGAGCGCCGGCATGACCTCGTAGCCGTCCATTCGCGCCTCGAGCGCGCGCACCGCGTCGACCTCGCAGACGATCACCGACGCGCCGGCGCCGCGGGCGCGCTGGGCGACGCCGCGGCCGGTCCAGCCGTAGCCGAGAACGACGAGCTGCAGACCGGCGAACAGCAGGTTGGTCGCGCGCAGGATGCCGTCGATCGCCGACTGCCCGGTCCCGTAGCGGTCGTTGAACGCGCGCTCCGAGTGCGCCTCGTTGACCGCCAGGACCGGGACGGCGAGGCGCTGCTCGTCCTGGAGCGCGCGCACGCGCAGCAGCCCGGTCGCCGTCTCCTCGGTCGCCCCGATCATGCCGCCGAGCAGGTCCTCGCGGACCGTGTGGACGAGCGTGATCAGGTCGGCGCCGTCGTCGAGCGTGATCTGCGGCGGCGTGTCGAGCAGCGACGCGACGTTGGCCGCATAGGAGTCGATGTCCTCGTCGCGCACCGCGCGCACGTCGGTGCCGTCGGCGCGCAGTGCCTCGGCGACGTCGTCCTGGGTCGAGAGCGGGTTGGCCGCCGCCAGCGTGACGTGCGCGCCGCCCGCCGTCAGCGCGCGGATCAGGTTCGCCGTCTCCGCGGTGACGTGCAGGCAGGCGGCGATCACGACGCCGTCGAGCGGACGATCGCGCGAGAAGCGCTCCCGGATCGAGCGCAGGACGGGCATCTGCCCGTCCGCCCACTCGATCCGGGCGTGGCCCGGGGTCAGCGCCCCGGTTGATCTACCTCTAGTAGCGATAGTGGTCGGGCTTGTACGGGCCCTCGACGGGCACGCCGATGTAGGCGGCCTGGTCGTCGGTGAGCTGCGTCAGCTTGGCGCCGACGGCGTCGAGGTGCAGGCGCGCGACCTTCTCGTCGAGGTGCTTGGGCAGCACGTGGACGTCGGTCGCGTACTCGTCGGGCTTGGTCCACAGCTCGATCTGGGCCATCGTCTGGTTGGTGAACGAGTTGGACATCACGAACGACGGGTGGCCGGTCGCGTTGCCGAGGTTCAGCAGCCGTCCCTCGGACAGGACGATGATCGAGTGGCCGTCGGGGAAGCGCCACTCGTCGACCTGCGGCTTGATGTTGATCCGTTCGATGCCCGGAAAGGCCTCGAGCCCGGCCATGTCGATCTCGTTGTCGAAGTGGCCGATGTTGCCGACGATCGCCTGGTGCTTCATCCGCGCCATGTCGGCGATCTTGATGATGTCCTTGTTGCCGGTCGTGGTGATGAAGAGGTCAGCGCTGTCGATGACGTCCTCGAGGGTCTGGACCTGGAAGCCCTCCATCGCGGCCTGCAGGGCGCAGATCGGGTCGATCTCGGTGATGATCACGCGGGCGCCCTGACCCTTGAGCGACTGGGCGGAGCCCTTGCCGACGTCGCCGTAACCGCAGATGACCGCGACCTTGCCCGAGAGCATCACGTCGACGCCGCGGTTGATGCCGTCGACGAGCGAGTGGCGGCAGCCGTAGAGGTTGTCGAACTTCGACTTGGTCACCGAGTCGTTGACGTTGATCGCCGGGAACAGCAGCTTGCCGTCACGGGCGAACTCGTAGAGGCGGTGGACGCCGGTCGTGGTCTCCTCCGTGACGCCCTTGATCTCAGCGGCGATGGCCGTCCACTTCTGGCCGTCGGCGGCCAGCGTGCGGGTCAGCGTCTCGAGGATGACGCGGTGCTCCTCGTTGTCGGCGGTCGAGGGATCCGGCACGGCGCCGGCGGCCTCGTACTCGACGCCGAGATGGACGAGCATCGTCGCGTCGCCACCGTCGTCGAGGATCATGTTCGGGCCCTGGCCGTCGCCCCAGTCGAGCGCCTGCTCGGTGCACCACCAGTACTCGGTGAGCGTCTCGCCCTTCCAGGCGAAGACGGGGACGCCGGCGGCGGCGATCGCGGCGGCGGCGTGATCCTGGGTCGAGAAGATGTTGCACGAAGCCCAGCGGACCTCGGCGCCGAGGGCGGTAAGCGTCTCGATCAGGACCGCGGTCTGAATCGTCATGTGCAACGAGCCGGTGATCCGCGCGCCCTTGAGCGGCTGGGAGTCGGCGAACTCGCGACGCGTCGACATCAGGCCGGGCATCTCGTGCTCGGCGAGCTGGATCTCCTTGCGGCCGAACTCGGCGAGCGAGATGTCGGCGACCTTGTAGTCGGTCGTCGTCTCGGGGGTGACAGTGGTCATACGGACTCCAGGGTCGGGATGGGGCGTCGGCCGGCGGCCACCGCCATGAGCTTCTGATGCTTGTCCTGCTCCCAGCGCAGCCAGTCGGATGCGGGGACCTGCGGCGGACGCTGCGGGTTCGCCTCGAGCCACGCCTCCACCGCGGATCGCAGCGTGCGGTCGCGGCGCAGGCGAAGCGCGAAGCCGATCTCGCTCAGCGCGACGTCATGCTCGGCCAGCAGCTCGCGCAACGTGCGCAGCCGCTGGAGCTCCTCGGCGCCGAACAGCCGGTAGCTCGAGGACGAGCGGCGCGGCTCGATCAGCCCGATCCGCTCGATGTAGCGAAGCATCCGCGGCGACCAACCGGTGGTCTGTGCGGCTTCGTTGATCGTCAGTGCGTCCACGCGCCGCAAACCTTAGCACGCTTGTGTCAAGGTTGTCAGGCGGCTCGCAGATCTCAGTCGCCCCCACTCAAGGGGTCTGACCCCTTGAGTGGCGGCGACTCAAGGGGTCAGACCCCTTACGAGGACCCTCTCACGAGATCTCTGCGGGGCGGCAGGCGCGGGGGGGACGCTCCGCGTGGATCGCAGGTGAGCTCGACGCAACCCTCCGCCGGGCCTCTGCAGGCTCCGGCGCCGGGCAAGCGGTCAGGCGCGGGCCCGGCACGCGAGGCGGTCAGTCGGCCGCGGCCATGCTGGCCTTGAGCTCGTCGATCACGGAGATCGGCGAGGGGTCGAGGCCGCGCAGGACGGCGAGGTAGAGCGAGACGAGGTCACCGAGCAGGACGAGCGAGAAGACGCGTTCGACCGACGTCGTGCCGCGGGTCTCGACGCGGTAGGTGCCGACGGTGTTCGCGGCGATCAGGCGCTCGGTCAGCTCGACGCGCTGGCGGATGCGCGGATGGTTGTCGCAGTCCTCGAGGAAGACCGCCGTGAGGCGCCCGATCTCGGGCGCACCCTGCCAGCCGACGATGTCGTTGTGGTCGAACTCCGGCAGCTCCTGGGCCATCGCGGGGACCTTGGCGTTCTCGTTGAGCTGCGTCTTCCAGCGATAGGCGATCGGCGTCGTGAAACCGGCGCCGACGATGACCGGCATCGAGCCGTTCAGCGACCGCGCCAGCGTCTTGGCCAGCGAGTCGTCGGCCCCGTCCGGGCCCCATTCGGTCACGAGCTGCTCGAGATGGTCGGCGGCGACGTCGATCTCGCTCGTCATCCGCGGCCCCGCCCCGCAGTGGGCGGCAACCTCGAGCGCGGCGACCGTCATGTAGGCGACCGCGCAGCGCGGTGAGCTCACCGCGGCGACCGGGATCACCGGCACGCCGTCGCGGCGGGCCAGCTCGGCCAGGCGACCGCCGGTCGTCACCGCCACGCGCGTCGCGCCGAGTGCGCCGGCCGCCTCGTAACAGGCCAGGGTCTCCTCGGTGTTGCCCGAGTAGCTCGCGCACAGGACCGTCACCTCGGGCGTCGTCCACGGCGGCAGGCCGTAGGCGCGCGAGGCGAGCAGCGGCCGCGAGGCGTGGTCGCCGAGCACGGCGCGAGCCAGGCGCCCGCCGATCGCGGATCCGCCCATCCCCGCGACGACCAGGCCGCCCGGCGAGTCCCACGGCTTGAGCTCGCTCGATTCGACCTTCCACAGGGCGTCGCGCAGGTGCTCGGGGATCGCGAGGACGTCGCCGAGCTGATCGCTGGCGTCGACGCGGGCGATCGCCGCGCGGTCGAGGGTCAGGGACTCGGTGGTGCTCATCGGCGCATTGTCGCGCACTGGCCCTGCCACGTGGTTGCTGGCGATCAAAAGGTGATCGCGCCGTCGCCGAGCGTGGTCTGCGGGAAGACCTTGATGCCGCGCGTCAGCACGTTGTCGGCGCCGATCGTCACGCCCTCCCCCAGGACCGCCCCGCCGTTGACGACGGTCCGGGCGCCGATCCGCGCGCCGGCCGCGACGATGCAGTCCGACAGCCGACAGCCCTCGCTGATCTGCGCACCGTTGAGGACGACCGAGCGCTCGATGCTCGCCCCGGCGCCGACGCTCACTCCCTCACCGAGCACGACGAGGCTGCCGACGTGGGCGCCCGCGGCGATCGTGCAGCCGCGCTCGACGATCGCCGGGGGCACAACGCGCCCGTCGATCGTCGTGTCGTCGGCGACCGACAGGAAGCTCTCACCCACACGATCGGCGACGGCAGTTCGGACGTTGCCCTCGAGGATGTCGAACGTGCCCTGCAGGTAGCGCTGGGGCGTGCCGATGTCGAGCCAGTAGGCGTTGGAATCAGCGAAGCCGTACATCCCCTGCCCGACGAGCCGCGGCCAGATCTCGCGCTCGATCGAGACGTTGACGTCGGGCGCGATCATGTCGAGGACGCTGCGCTGCAGGACATAGGCGCCGGCGGAGATCAGATTCGTGTCGATCTGGTCGGCCGACGGCTTCTCGACGAAGCCGAGGACCGAGCGATCATCGGCGCAGCGCACGAGCCCATACGCCGCGGGATCGTCAACCGGAACGAGCGCCAGCGTCGCCGTCGCGCCGGTCGCCTCGTGCTGGGCAATCTGGGCGGTCAGGTCGAGGTCGGTCAGCACGTCCCCGTTGAGCATCAGGAAGCGGTCGTCGAGGAACCGCTCGGCGTACTTCAGCGCCCCGGCGGTGCCGCGCGGCTCGGGCTCCTCGACGAAGCGCAGCCGCACACCGAAGCTCGACCCGTCACCGAGGACGTTGCGCACACTCGTCGCGAGGAAGCCACAGCTCATGATCACGTCGTCGACGCCGTGGCGATTGAGCCACTCGAGCATGTAGGCGATGAACGGCCGGTCGACGAGCGGGACGACCGGCTTGGGCACGGTCGAGGTCAGCGGACGAAGCCGCGTCCCTTCGCCGCCGACCAGGATCACCGCCTGCATCGCGTTAGCGACCGATTCCCTCGTACTGAAGCCCGGCGGTGACGACGGCGTCGCGATCGAGCGCGTTGCGCCCGTCGACGATCAGCGTGCCGGACATCGCGGCAGCCACAGCGGCGAAGTCGAGGTCGCGGAACTCCGGCCACTCGGTCACCAGCACGACGGCGTCAGCCCCGGCCACGCAGCCCAGAGCGTCGTCGGCGAAGTCGATGCCCGCGATCAGCTTGCGCGCCTCCGCCTCGGCCACCGGGTCATAGGCGATCACCGACGCGCCGGCCGCATGCAGGCGCGCGCTGAGCACGAGCGAGGTCGCGTCGCGCATGTCATCGGTGTTCGGCTTGAAGGCCAGTCCGAGCATCGCGATGCGCTTTCCGACAAGCGTCCCCAGGTGCTTCTCGAGCTTGCCGATCACGCGGCGCTTCTGCAGCTCGTTGACCTCGATCACCGCGTTGAGCAGCTGGAAGTGGTAGCCCGAGTTGCCCGCGAGCTGCTTCAGCGCCGAGACGTCCTTGGGGAAGCACGAGCCGCCGAAGCCGACCCCGGCCTGCAGGAACTTCGGGCCGATGCGGTCGTCGAGACCCATGCCGCGGGCGACCTCGATCACGTCGGCGCCGGTCTCCTCGCAGACGTTGGCGATCTCGTTGATGAACGAGATCTTGGTCGCCAGGAACGCGTTGGAGGCGAGCTTGACCATCTCGGCGCTGGCGATGTCGGTGCGCACGAGCGGCGCGTCGAGCGGCGCGTAGAGCTCGACGACCGCGTCGCCGGCCCAGTCGCCGGTGTCGCCGACGACGACCCGGTCGGGGTTGAGGAAGTCCGCGACCGCGCTGCCCTCCTTGAGGAACTCCGGGCACGAGACGTAGCTCAGCCCGCTCTTGCCGACCTGCTCGAGCGTGCGCCGGATCGAGGCGCCGGTGCCGACCGGGACGGTCGACTTCATGACCAGTGCGTGGCGGTCGGACGCGGGAATCCCCTCGACGACCGAGTGCACGGCGCTCAGGTCGGCGTCGCCGGAGTAGGTCGGCGGCGTTCCGACGGCGACGAACAGCAGGCGCGCGTGCTCCAGCGCATCGGCGACGTCGGTCGAGAAGTGCAGGCGCCCGCGGTGCTCGGCGACGAGCTCGGGCAGCCCGGGCTCCCAGATCGGCACCTCGCCGCGCTGGAGCGCGGCGACCTTGTCGGCGTCGATGTCGATGCACCAGACCTCGTTGCCGAGCTCGGCGAAGCCCGCCGCGGTGACGAGTCCGACGTATCCGGTGCCGATGACGGCTATGGGCTCACGGGCGGCCATGGGGTCGGGAAGGCTAACGGCCGGAGTACGGGGACGATCAGCCGAAGCGGGTCAGCGACCGCGCGATGCCGATCATCTGCTGGTTCGTCAGCTCGTAGTCGAGCGTGTTGGAGACCCAGTACTCGGCGCGGGGGGTCTTCCACGCGACGAACCTCAGCTTGCCGCCGTTGGTGTACAGCAGCAGCCGCCGGCCGTCCTTGACGATCGCCTTCGTCGGATGGGCGAGCAGCGGCGGGTTCTTCCAGTCCGTGCCCTGCACGCCGTAGTAGCCACCCTGGAGGAGGTTCGCCGCGATGACGAACCGGTATGCACTGTGGGGACGGCCGCGCGGATGGCGCTTGTCGATGTTGCGGTCGTAGATCTTGTACGGGTACGGGTTCTCGATCGCCGGCGACGTGTACGAGGCGAGGTGCGTGCCCGCGAGGATCGCCCCGGGGATGTAGGCCGGGAAGTCGATCTCCTGGTGCGCGATGACCGGCGCCATCGCGTTGCCCATCTCCGCCTTGGCGGCGACCAGCCCGGGGGCAAGCCCGGACGCCTTGGCGTGCTTGTGCTGGAGCTTGGCCTTCGCGCGGGCCTTGGCCTTGCCCTGTTTCGTCGCGGGACTGGCGTGCGTGGACTTGGCCTTCGTCTTCGTCTTTCCCGCGGACGCCTTGACGACCCGCACCGGATGCAGGAACTGGCGCACCACGGTCGGGACCGCGGCCGAATCGACGGTGACGTACTGGGCCAACGGTGTGTTGACGTCGGCTCCGGCGGGGAACGTGACCTGCTGCACCGGGTGCTTGGTCGAGTACGCCATCAGGAGGATCAGCTGCAGGATCGCGTGAACGCTCTCGAGGTCCTTGTCGGTCTGGGTGTAGCGAGAGAAGATCTTCACCAGCGGCTTGAACTGCTTGAACAGCCTGCTCTGGCCGAACTGGTTCTTGGCTTCGCGGAGAAAGTCCTGCTGGCGGTCGGCGCGGATGAAGTCGCTGTCGGTGTGGCGGTAGCGCACGTAGGCCAACGCGTCGGACCCGACGAGCTTCTGGTAGCCCGGCTTGATGTCGATCTCCGAGTAGAACTGGCTCTGCGCCAGCCCGGCGTTCGAGTGGTAGTAGAACTGGTCGACGTCGACGTAGACGCCCTTCAGGTAGTTCACGGCGAGCTGGAAGCTGTGGAAGTTGACGTTGACGACGTGGTTGATCTTCACCTCCGGCCCCAGCAACTGCTTGACCGTGCGGGCGACGAGGTCGGGCCCACCGATCGAGTACGCGGCGTTGATCTTGTCGACGCCGTGGCCCGGGATCTGGACCTTGAGGTCGCGTGGAATCGACAGCACCGTCGTCGCCGCCGCGTTCGGATCCATGTGCAGCAACATGATCGTGTCTGAGCGCGCCGGCTGGGCGCTCTTGAACCCCTTGGCCGACTTGGGGTCGGTGAAGCGACGATCGGAGCCCAGGACGAGGATCGTCTGCGCGTCGCCGGCCTTGGCCTTCGTCAGCGTGTCGGGCTTGATCTTGATCTCGTGGCCGTTCTGCCCGGTCCTCAGGATCTGGACGAACTCGTCGACCTTGAGCAGAACCGCCGCCGATGCCGCGGTCGTCGCCGCGAGGGCGATGACGACGAACGCCAGCAGCGCGCGCTTGTACATCCCGAACGCCACCTTGGGTGGACGCTCGGGATCCTTGGCCCGCCAGCTCACGTCCGTCCGCCCTCGACCGCTCGCAGGGGCATCGGGACACCGGCGAGGTGAGCGGGCAGCTCACGGATGAACGCGCCGAGCGCTTCGCGGTAGGACTGAAGCGACGAGATCGACACCCACTCCTGCGGCCCGTGGTGACCGCCGCCGACCGGCCCGAACTCGACCGCCGGCACGCCGACCTCGAGGAACGAGTTGGCGTCCGACGCGCCGTCGCGCCCGACGCTAAGCGCCTCGCCGTCGATGCAGCGCCCGACCGCGTCGCGCAGCGCCAGCACGTAGGGATTCGAGCGCGAGACATGCGCCGGGGCGCGAATGAAGCACTTGATGATCTCGATGTCGCCGATCCCGCGAATCTGGGCCAGGATCTCGCCCGGGTCCTGATTGGGCAGGAAGCGGATGTCGACGTCGATCCAGCAGCTGTCCGGGACCTTGTTGAACGCGTCGCCGCCCTCGACGCGGGCGATGTTGATCGACGGTCGATCGAACAGGTCCGAGGACTGGCGCGAGAACGGCAGCGTCTCGATGCGCCGGTAGACGTCGAGCGACTTGAGGATCGCGTTGTCGCCGAGCCACGGCGTCGAGCCGTGCGCCGCGGTCCCGCTCACCGCGATGCGAATCGCGAGCACGCCCTTGGCCTGAACACCGATGTGCAGGTCGGTCGGTTCGCCCGTGATCGCGAAGTCGGCGCGCAGGCCCTCTGAGACGAGCACGTCGGTGGAACGGTTCTCCACGTCTTCGGCCTCCTCGTCGGGAACGCACACCAGTTCAACACGCACGTCGGACTGCTCGGCGGCGTCGTGCATCACGCACATCATCGCCGCCAGCGCGCCCTTCATGTCGTAGGCCCCGCGGCCGATCAGCCGATCGCCCTCGATTCTGGGGTCGAACTGGCCCTCGCGCGCAGGAACGACGTCGAGGTGGCCGTGCAGGACGATCGATGCGACATGGCTGCTGTCCGGGCGCCCGCCGCAGTAGGCGCGGATCACCGGCAGACCGTCGAAATCGCGCTCGGCGACGGTCACCCCGCGCGCCTCGAGCCAGCCCTTGACGAAGCCCGCGGCGGCCCGCAATTGCTCGGGCGAGGAGGTGTCATAACTGATCAGCCGTTCGGCCAACGGGCACACGTTCACCTGAGCAAGGATAGGCGGATGGACAGTCGTTGAAGCCGGTAGCTCAAGAACACCCCCCTCGGGCCGATTCCGGGGGCGTGTCGTTGTCCGCACGCTTCTATGCCCGTGCCGTCATTGCGACCGGGGCAATCGTCCTCCTCGCAATGGCCGTTCTGCGGCTCCCCGAGCTGCTCCAGGACCCGTCGACGACCCTGATCGTTCTCGCCGCCGCGGTACTGCTCGCCGAGCTCGCGCCGGTGCATCTGGGGCCGCGTGACGGCGAGGTCGCCGCGTCGACGACGTTCACCTTCGCCCTGCTGCTGTCCAACGGCGCGGCCGCGGCTGCGATCGCCGCCGCCGTCGCGATCGTCATCGCCGGGATGATCGATCGCCGCCCGACCGAGCGCGTTGCCCTCGCCGCCGCGCAGTCGACGATCACGCTGGGCCTCGCCGGCCTCGTTCTGGCCCAGTTCGCGAGCGTCGGCTCGCCGGTTCACTTCACGGTCTTCGATCTGCCGCCCCTCGCGTTCGCCGCCGTGACGATGCTCGCCGTCGGCGGCGCGCTGTCGGCCGCGACGATGATCTTCCGGGGCGGCCGCGTCGCCGACCGCTCGCTGTGGACCGATGTCGCGTCTCACACCGCGACCGAGGGCATCCTCCTCGGCCAGGCCCCGTTCGCCCTGCTCGCCCTGGACTACGCGCCGGTCGTCGCACCGCTGCTCGTGCTGCCGCTGTTCGCGGTCCAGCGCGCCGGCCGTCACGCCTCGGTCTCCGAGCGCCTCGCCCTGCACGACACGCTGACCGGCCTCGCCAACCGCGCCCTGTTCGCCGATCGCACGACCCAGGCGCTGCTCGCCGCGCGCCGCGACAACACGCCGATCGCGGTAATGCTGATCGACCTCGACCGCTTCAAGGAGATCAACGACACCCTCGGCCACCACGTCGGCGACGACGTGCTGCGCACGATGTCCGAACGCTTCCGCGACGTCCTGCGCGACGGCGACACCGTGGCCCGACTCGGCGGCGACGAGTTCGCGATCCTGCTGCCGACGCCCAAGCGCCCCGAGGACTCCCTGCGCGTCGCGACGAAGCTGCGCGAGGTCGCGTGCGCGCCGATCTCGCTGGCCGACGACGTGCACGTCTCAGTCGACGCGTCGATCGGCATCGCCTGGTACCCGACCCACGGCGACGACGTCGAGACGCTGATGCAGCGCGCCGACGTCGCGATGTACCAGGCCAAGCGGGGCGGCTCGGGCGCGGCGTTCTACCAGCGCGATCGCGACGACTCGAGCGTCGCCAAGCTGACGCTCGGCACGCTGCTGCGCAGCGCGGTGGAAGAGGGCGCGATCGACGTGCACTTCCAGCCCAGGGTCGACCCGGTCTCGGGCACGGTCATGGGCGCCGAGGCGCTGGCCCGCTGGACCCACACCGAGCGTGGCGCGATCCCGCCGACGACGTTCATCCCCGTCGCCGAGCAGACCGGGCTGATCATCCCCCTGACCTTCCACGTGCTCCACGAGGCGCTGCGCCGGGCCGGCGCGTGGCACGCGGCCGACCTCGAGCTCGACATCTCGGTCAACGTCTCGGCGCGCGCGCTGCTCGAGCGCACGCTCCCCGCGCGTATCGAAGGGCTGCTGCGCTTCCACCAGGTGCCAGCCCACCGGCTGATCCTCGAGGTCACCGAGTTGGCGACGCTCACCCAGTCCGACAGCGTCGTCCCGGTGCTCGAGCGGCTCGTCGCGCTCGGCGTGACGATCTCGATCGACAACTTCGGGACCGGCTTGTCGTCGCTCGAGTACCTCAAGCGCCTGCCGGTCGGCGAGCTGAAGATCGACCGCAGCTTCGTGCTCGGCCTGGCCACCAACGAACGTGACGCCGCGATCGTTGCCTGCGCCGTCGACCTCGGCCACCGTCTCGGCCTGCGCGTCGTCGCCGAGGGCGTCGAGTCCGTTGAGGTCCGCACGGCGCTGACCCGCATGGGATGCGACCAGGTCCAGGGCGTCCTCTTCAGCCCCGCCGTCTCGGCCGAGAACTTCGAGATCGAAGCCCGCCGCCACCTGCCGCCCCACGCGCAGGTCATGCCGTTGGCCAGCGGTCTGTAGTTGGTTGATTCGCTCGCGGCGTAGATTGCGTGCGATGAGCGCGCGCATCGTCGTCTTCGGAGCCACGGGCTACACCGGTGAGCTGACCGCGCGGGCCCTGGTCGCGCGTGGCGCCGCTCCGGTGCTCGCCGGGCGCAGCGAGGGGCGGTTGGAGGCGCTGGCCGGCGAGCTCGGCGGCCTGGAGATCGCGGTCGCGGACGTCGCCCGGCCTGAGACCGTCCGCGCACTGGTTCAGCGCGGCGACGTGCTCGTCTCGACGGTCGGGCCGTTCGCGCGCTGGGGCGAGCCGGCGGTCAACGCCGCGATCGACGCCGGTGCGCACTACCTCGACTCGACCGGCGAGCCGTCGTTCATCCGCGCGGTGTTCGAACAGTTTGGCCCGCGCGCGGAGAAAGCGGGCTGCGCCCTGCTGACCGCGTTCGGGGCCGATTGGGTGCCCGGCAACCTGGCCGGCGCGTTGGCGCTGCGCAACGCCGGCCAGGCGGCGGTGCGCGTGGCGATCGGGTACTACGCGACCGGCGCGGGCCTGGGCGCCGGCGCGGCGAGCGGCGGCACGCGAGCGAGCGCAGCGGCGGTCGGGTTCGAGCCGGGCTTCGCGTGGCGCGATGGCCGAATCGTCACCGAGCGGGCGGCCAAGCGCGTCACGTCGTTCGAGACGCGCCCGGGCCGGCAGGCGCCGGCGTTCTCGGTCGCCGGCAGCGAGCACTTCGCGCTGCCGCGTCTCGCGCCCGGGCTGCGCGAGGTCGACCTGTACCTCGGCTGGCTCGGCCCGATGACCCGCCCGATGCAGGGCGCCTCGCTGGCGATGAGCGCGGTGACGGCGATCCCGGGCGTGCGCAGCGGCCTCAACGGCCTCGTCTCGCGCTTCGTCAAGGGCTCGACGGGCGGTCCCGACGCCGAGAGCCGCGCCAAGAGCGGCACGCTGCTGCTCGCCGAGGCCTTCGACGCCTCCGGCGTCGGCCTCGCCGACGTGCGCCTCGAGGGCATCAACGTCTACTCGTTCACCGGCTCGATGCTCGCCTGGGGCGCGCAGACCGCAGCGGACGGTGGGCTTCAGGGCACCGGCGCGCTGGGCCCGGTCGACGGGTTCGGCCTCGACGCGCTGACCGCCGGCGTCGCCGAGGCCGGGATCGCCGTCGTCGCTGCGCCCGCCCCCTACGCGTAGACCGAGTCAAGCCAGGCCTTCAGGTCCGCTTCGGCCCGCGCCGCGTCGATGTCGGCGCCGAACAGGTGGGCGCTCATCCCGACCACGCTGCCGAACGCGTTGCGGCCGAAGAAGCGGAAGAGCCCCTCGTCGGTGCGCACGCCGACGAAGTCGGCTGTCAGGTAGTCGATGACGCCGTCGAGCGGGCCGGCGGCGCCGAGGTCGGCGTGGACCGTGTCGCCCACGGCGGCGCCGTCGCCGAGCCCCAGCGCCGCGCGCAGCGTGTCCATCGCGTCCCCGCCGCCGGCGGACGGCGGCCCCTCGATGCCCGACGACGGCTGGCCGACGTAGGTCACCGGGCGCCCGTTGAAGTGCTCGAGGTACTGCGCGAGCGTGTGGAGGTAGAAGTCGGTGTGGCCGCCGATCGCGTCGTACTGATCCTCCCAGCCATCGGCGAGGATGCCGCTGTGGACGTAGCGCAGGTGCGCGGTGCCTCCGGCGCGCGCCTCGATCGCGTAGTCGAGGGCGTTGAACGTACCGTCGGGCGACTCCATGCGGACGACGAACCGGCGCGGTGGGTCCCACGTCGTGACCGGCGCACCTTCGGGCGGCGGGCCGCCGGCGGGGATCTCCATGCCCGTCGGGAACATCCACGCAGCGGTGTCGGCGGTGAGCGCGGTCCAGACGTCGTCGGGCGCGGCGGGCAGGTCGATCTCGCGGGTGATCTCGAATTCGCGGCTCATGTCGCGGACTCCTCGGTGGTTGGGTTGGTGATCGTTGGATGCAGGGCGACGACGAACCGGTGGTCGCGGCCGCCGTTCGCGTGCGCGTCGTGGTACCTGGCGACGAGACCGTTCACGGCGTCGGCCAGCTCGGCGGCGAACGCGGCCCGGTCGGTGGCGGAGGCGAAGCGCACCTCGGCGTCGATCCCGAGCGTCGCCAGCGGCTGGCCGGCGGCTCCCGACGCGACGATCAGCTCGCCGACCTCCCCCACGAGGCGCCCGGCAACGCCGAGCAGCCAGCGCGCCGAGCGCTGGTCCGGGGCGCGCGCGGGGTCCGGAGCGACCGCCGACAGCGCGGTCGGCGAGATGACGTAGGACGCGGCCGTGGCCTGCATCACGCGCTCGGTGCAGTTGCCCTTGCGGCGCTCCTCGACGAGCTCGATCAAGCCGTGGTGCTCGAGTGCGCGCAGGTGGTAGTTGACCTTCTGGCGCGTCAGGCCGGTCTTCGCCGCAAGGGTCGTCGCGGAGCCGGGATCGGCCAGCGCGCCGAGCAGCCGGGCCCGGATCGGGTCCAGCGACGCCTCGGCCGCGGCGGGGTCGTCGATGACGGTGACGTCGTGCATGGACGACACCCTCCCACCGACAACTTATTTTGTCAAGCCCGCTTCCTCTGTCGGTCAGTCGCCGCCCTGGGCGATCTGGAGGAACACGTCCCAGCGCTTCTTGTCGCGGCGCAGGAGGGTCTGCTGCTCGCTTCCCTCCTCGGCGTGCTCGAGCTCGGCGTCGGCCTGACGCAGCTTGTCGTTGAGCTCGGAGACGTCGAGTGAGGCTGGGTCGATCGCGTCCTCGACGAGGATCAGCACGTGGTCGGCGGTGACCTGGACGTAGCCCTCGCCCTGGGCGAAGCGCACGATGTCCGTGTCGCTTCGGTACAGGCGCAGCTCGGTCGGGTCGAGCATGCCGAGCAGCGGCTCGTGATTGGCCAGGATGCCGATCGAGCCGACCGTCGTCATGGTCGAGATCTGGACGACCTCATCCTTGAAGACCTCGCCCTCAGGCGTCAGGACCTCAACCGTGAACGGCGTCTGCGCCATCAGATGGTCGATTCCATGGCCAGTGCGGATGGATGGCCGTTGATCGTGGATGCCGGGCGGCGCGGACAGGAGTGGGCACAGTGGCGCAGCCACGGGCCCCGACTGGACGTGGCGATCCGGCGCCACGAGCGATGGTCAGACGACGTGCTGGCCATGGAATCGACCATCTACGACTCCTTGGCCTTCGTGACGTCGTCGATTCCGCCCTTGAACAGGAAGGCCGACTCGGGCACGTCGTCGTGCTCGCCGGCGACGATCTCCTTGAAGCCGCGGATCGTCTCGGCGACCGGAACGTACTGGCCCGGGGTGCCGGTGAAGATCTCGGCGACGTGGAAGGGCTGCGACAGGAAACGCTCGATGCGCCGCGCGCGGTTGACGCTCACGCGATCCTCGTCGGAGAGCTCCTCGATGCCGAGGATCGCGATGATGTCCTGGAGCTCCTTGTAGCGCTGGAGGATCTCCTTGACCTGCGTCGCGATGTTGTAGTGCTCCTCGCCGACGATGTCCGGCTTGAGGATCGTCGACGTCGAGTCGAGCGGGTCGACGGCCGGGTAGATGCCCTTCTCGGAGATCGCGCGCGACAGCGTCGTCGTCGCGTTGAGGTGGGCGAACACCGACGCCGGCGCCGGGTCGGTCAGGTCGTCGGCCGGGACGTAGATCGCCTGAACCGAGGTGACCGAGCCTGAGCGGGTCGAGGTGATGCGCTCCTGGAGCTGACCCATCTCGGTCTCCAGCGTCGGCTGGTAGCCGACCTGCGACGGCATCCGGCCCAGCAGCGCCGAGACCTCGGAGCCGGCCTGGACGAAGCGGAAGATGTTGTCGATGAAGAGCAGCACGTCCTGACCCTGGTCACGGAAGTACTCGGCCATCGTCAGCCCCGACAGCGCGACGCGCATGCGGGCTCCGGGCGGCTCGTTCATCTGGCCGAAGACGAGCATCGTCTTGTCGATGACGCCCGACTCGGTCATCTCGACCCAGAGGTCGTTGCCCTCGCGCGAGCGCTCGCCGACGCCGCAGAACGCCGACAGACCGCCGTGCTCCTGGGCCAGGTTGTGGATCAGCTCCTGGATGATCACCGTCTTGCCGACGCCGGCGCCGCCGAACAGGCCGACCTTGCCGCCCTTGGCGTACGGTGCGAGCAGGTCGACGACCTTGATCCCGGTTTCGAACATCTCGGTCGTCGGGGTCAGATCCTCGACGCTCGGCGCGCTCGCGTGGATCGGCCGGCGCTCCTTGACCTCGATCGCCGGGCCGTCGTCGATCGTCTCGCCGAGCAGGTTGAAGATGCGGCCGAGCGTGACCTCGCCGACCGGCACGGTGATCGGGCCGCCGGTGTCGACGACCTCGACGCCACGGGCCAGGCCGTCGGTCGTATCCATCGCGACCGCTCGCAGGCGGTTGTCGCCGAGGTGCTGCTGGACCTCGCAGACGAGCGTCGTGCCATCGGGGCGCTCGACGGTGATCGCCGAGTTGATCTCGGGCAGGTTCTCGTCGAACACGGCCTCGATCACGACGCCCTGGATCTCTTCGATGCGGCCGACGTTCTTGGTTTCGGTCTCTGTTGTCGCTGCCATTGGGTTCCTCGATTAAGGGTTTCGTCCTACGGTCGTCGCAAGCTCCGACCTACGGCCGATGTCAGATCTAGGCGAGCGCCTCGGCGCCCGCGACGACTTCCATGATTTCTTGGGTGATCTCGGCCTGGCGTGCGCGGTTCATCTCCAACGTCAGATCGCTGATGACCTCGCCCGCGTTCTCCGACGCGCTGCGCATCGCGGTCATCCGCGCGCCGTGCTCGGACGCGGTCGACTCGAGCAGCGCGCGGTAGATCGAGACCTCGACGTAGTCGGGGATCAAGCGACGCAGGATCTCCTCAGGATCGGGCTCGTAGGCGACGAGCGCCCCCGGCCCCGAGTGCTCTTCGCTGGATGCGCCGTCGCCGGCGTCGATGTCGTGCTCGCCGCCGTCGAGCACCGTCGCCTGGGCGAGCGGCAGCAGGACCTCGCGCCGCACCTCCTGCACGAGCGGCGACACGTAGCCGTTGTAGAAGATCTCGACGCTGTCGACCTTGCCGTCGATGTAGGCGGCCATCAGGTCGTGGGCGATCTCGCGCGCGTTGGCGTACGACGGGCGGTCGGTGAAGCCGACGTAGGCGCCGAGCGGCTCGCGGCCGCGGAAGGCCAGCGAGCTGGCGCCGCGGCGGCCCGAGGCGTAGACGCTGACCTTGCGGCCCTCGCGCTCGTGGCCGACGGCGGCGAGGATGCCCGCGCGCATGATCTGCGAGTTGAAGCCGCCGGCGAGCCCGCGGTCGCCGGTGACGAACAGGATCGCGGCGTTGTCCTGCGACTCGTGGACCGAGAGGATCGGCAGCGACGAGACCTCGGCCCCGGCCGCCTCGGCGGCCTGGCGGGTCATCCGCCGCAGAGCTCCCGCGTAGGGGCGCAGCACGGCAATGCGCTGCTCGGCGCGGCGCAGGCGCGCGGCCGAGACCATCTCCATCGCCCGCGTGATCTTCTGGATGTTGGAGACCGACGCGATGCGGTTCTTGACGTCGCGCTGGCTCACGCGGTGGCCGGCTCCTTCTCGGCGTCGTCGGACGAGGCTTCGGCGTCGCCGTCGTCGTCGTCTTCGTCGGCGACCGCGTCTGCAGCCGGCGCGGCAGCCCGGTGCGGCGGATCCATGACGTCGTCGGACATCGGCAGCCCGTCCTCATCGAGGTCGTGGCCGAAGTCGTCGGCGAACTCGGCGACCCGTTCCTTGACCGCGGCGATCGTCTCGTCGGACCAGTCGCCGCCGGCGATCTTCTCGAGCAGCTCCTTGTCCTCGGTGTGGAAGCGCTGCTGCAGGCCTTCGAGGAAGTCGATGACCTTCTCGGTGAGGATCCGGTCGAGGAAGCCGTTGGTCGCGGCGTAGACCGAGATGACCTGATCCTCGACCGCCATCGGCGAGCGCTCGCCCTGGTTCAGCGTGCGCACGAGGCGCTCGCCGCGGGCCAGCGTCTTCTGCGTGTCGGCGTCGAGGTCGGAGCCGAACTGGGCGAACGCTTCGAGCTCGCGGTACTGGGAGAGCTCGAGCTTCAGGCGCCCGGCGACCTTGTTCATCGGGCGGATCTGGGCGGCCGAGCCGACGCGCGACACCGAGATGCCGACGTTGATGGCCGGGCGCACGCCCGAGAAGAACAGCTTCGGCTCGAGGAAGATCTGGCCGTCGGTGATCGAGATGACGTTCGTCGGAATGTAGGCGGACACGTCGCCGGCCTGGGTCTCGATGATCGGCAGCGCGGTCTGCGAGCCGCCGCCCTCCTTGTCCGACAGCTTGCACGCCCGCTCGAGCAGGCGGCTGTGAAGGTAGAAGACGTCGCCCGGGTACGCCTCGCGACCCGGCGGCCGGCGCAGCAGCAGCGACATCTGCCGGTACGCGTAGGCGTGCTTGGTCAGGTCGTCGTAGACGATCAGCGAGTGCTGGCCCTTGTACGTGAAGTACTCGGCCATCGCGCAGCCCGCGTACGGAGCGAGGAACTTGATCGGCGCGGCCTCGTCGGCCGGAGCAGCGACGATGATCGTGCGGTCCAGGGCGCCGTGCTCGGCCAGCGTCTGGGCCAGCCCGACGACCGTGGCCATGCGCTGACCGATCGCGACGTAGACCGAGATCAGGTCGGAGTCCTTGTTGTTGATGATCGTGTCGATCGCGATCGCGGTCTTGCCGGTCTGACGGTCGCCGATGATCAGCTCGCGCTGGCCACGGCCGATCGGGATCATCGAGTCGATCGCCTTGAGGCCGGTCTGCATCGGCTCCTTGACGCTCTGGCGCTGGACGACGCCCGGTGCCTTGAACTCGGCCGGACGGGTCTCGGTCGTCTCGATCGGGCCCTTGCCGTCGAGCGGGTTGCCGAGCGGGTCGACGATCCGGCCGAGCATCGCCTCGCCGACCGGGATGTCGAGCAGCGTGCTCGTGCGCTTGACCGTGTCGCCCTCGACGATCTTCTGCCAGTCGCCGAACAGCACGGCGCCGACGTTGTCGGACTCGAGGTTGAGCGCCAGGCCGGTGACCCCGTGCGGCAGCTCGAGCATCTCGAGCGACATGCAGTTCTCGAGCCCGTGGACGCGGGCGATGCCGTCGGCGACCGACAACACGGTACCGACCTCGGTCAGGTCGGCCTGACCGGCGTCGAGGCCTTCGATGCGGCTCTTCAGGATGGAGGTGATCTCGTCGGGCTTGATCTGCATGTGGGAATCCCTCAGGCGGCCTTGGCCACGTTCTTTTTCAGGTTTTCGAGACGGGTGCGGATGGAGGCATCGAGGATCGAGTTGCCGACACGCAGGACGAGCCCACCGAGGATCTCGGGGTCGACATGCGTGGTGACCTCAACGCGACGGTCGGTCTGGGCGCCGATCTGATCGCTGATCCGCTTGACGATCTCGTCGTCGAGATCGATCGCGGCCGTGATCGAGACGGGTAGAAGCTTGTTGGCCTTCTCCCACAGCGCGTCGTAGGTACGACGGATGCGGAAGATCGCCGGCATGCGGTGCTTCTCGACGAGCAGCGCGAGAAAGTTGTCGAGCGCCTCGTCGGCGTCGATGACCGCCCGCTTCAGCCCCGCCTTCTTCTCCTCACTGGAGAAGTAGGGCGAGAACAGGAAGACGCGCAACTCGGGCGAGCCCTCAAGGGCATCGGCGAACGCGCCGAGCTGGTCGCGGATGACGTCGAGCTTGCCCTGCTCTTCGGCGGCCTCGAACAGCGCTCGGGCGTAGACGCGGGCGATCTCTTCCATCAGCTGCCTAGTTGGACCGGTCGGCGCCGAGAGCCGAGAAGTCGAGCTCGTTGAGCGCCTCGTCGACGAGGCGCCGCTGGTCGTCGGCGTTGAGCGTCTTGCGCGTGACCTTCTCGGTGGCCAGGATCGTCAGGTCGGCGACCTCGCCGCGCAGCTCGGAGATCGCCCGGGCGGTCTCGGCCCGGATGTCGCTGCGAGCCTGCCCGAGCATCTCCTCGTGCGCCTTGGCGGCCGCCTCGCGGGCCTCGCGCTCGTGGACGTCACCGGCCTTGCGAGCCCGCATGACGATCTCGTCGGCCTGCTCGCGCGCCTCGGTGAGACGCTGGCGGTACTCGGCGAGTAGCTCCTTGGCCTCCTCGCGCGTCTTGGCGGCCTCGTCGATCGAGTCCTCGATCGTGCGCTGACGCTTGTCCAACGCATCGGCGATGCGCGGGAACGCCGCCTTCTTGAGGATGTACATGGCCCCGACGAAGATGACCAGCGTCCAGACCATCAAGCCAATACCGGGCTGGACGAGGAAGCTGCCAGAGGCGATCGGTGTCGTCATCGCGACCTAGAGGAAGAAAGCCAGCAGGCCGGCCACGAGGCCGTAGAAGAAGCACGCCTCGGTGAGGGCGAAGCCCAGCCACTGGATCGAGGTGATCTCGTCGCGCATCTCCGGCTGACGAGTCACGGACTCGATCACGCTGCCGAAGATCGTGCCGATGCCGATACCGGCGCCGACCGCGCCAAGACCGCCGCCGACACCGAGGGCGATCGCACGACCGGCCTTGGTCGGGTCCGCACTGGCGGCAAGTTGGGTGATGACCGCGAGGTCCACGGTGGGTGTGCTCCTTTGACTCAGTGAGACTCGGCGACGGCGCCGCCGAGGTAGATGGCAGTGAGGGTGGCGAAGATGAAGGCCTGCAGGGTCGCGACGAGGCCGACCTCGAACAGGAAGAGCAGCAGCCCGAAGGGCAGCGTCAACCAGCCGAGCGCGGCGATGCCGAGCAGCACGGCGAGCGCGCCGGCCATGAACAGGATGATCAGGTGGCCGGCGAGGACGTTGGCGAACAGTCGTACGGAGAGCGAGAGCAGCCGCATCAGGTTCGAGAAGACCTCGAGGATGAAGATCGGGATCTTCATCGCGCCGTTGACGCCCTCGGGAACGAGGCCCTTGACGTAGCCGCCGGCGCCCTTGTGGCGGACGCCTTCGATCGTGTAGGAGACGAAGACGACCATCGCCAGGACGAGCGGAACCGACAGGTTGGCGGTCGCGGCGTAGAGCGTGAACGACGGGATGTGCAGGCCGGCGACGTTGATCATGTGCTCGGTGTTGGTCGGCAGCGGGATGTAGCCGATCAGGTTCGAGTACCAGATGAACAGGAAGAGGGTGGCGATGAACGGGAACCACTTGGCCGCCATCTGATCGTCCATCTGGCCACGCACGACGGTGTCGCGCATCATCGTGTACATGATCTCGACCAGCGTCTGCACGCGGTTCGGGCGCTGTTTCATGCGCCGGGCGATGTAGAGCATCGTCCCCACGGTCAGGATCCCGGCGATCAGCAGGTACATCACGGCCTTGTTGAACTCGATCGGGCCGATGCTGAACCAGGTGTCGAGCTTGAACTCGTTCTGCGGATGGAAGTCCGTGTTCTGCACACGGTGCCAGCCCGTGAGCGCGATGATGATCACGGCGATGCCGAGATAGAGCCCGATGCCGAGCAGGACCTTGCGCTTGGTGCTCATGAGTTGAGGGGCTTGCGGTCGATCTGGCGGGCGAGAGTGTTGAGCACGAGGTAGGCCGTGAACGCGGCCAAGGAGAGTGCGGCGGCCATGATGCCATCCTCGCGCCCTCCGGCGACACGCGCGGTCACGATCGCCAGGACCATGATCCAGACGCGGGCAATCATGCCAGCAATCGTGAGCCCGGCGTACGCTCGCGCGTCGTTGGCCTTCTTTGCCCGGCTGTCGAGCCACATTCCGAACAGGCGCGTGATGATCCACGCGCCGGCCGCAAGGACGTAGCCGAACATCGGCAGACCGGCCGCGGCCACGAACGGCCCGGTGACGAGCACCAAGCCGATGTCGAAGTAGCGCAGTGCGTTCATGGCCGGCTCAGAGGTCCCGGAAGCGAACGATCACAGCCGCGGTTCCCCCGGCGATCCCGAGGAACAGGCCGACGCCGAGCGCCGGACCCATCGCACCCACGAGCGCGCCCACCCCAGCGCCGATGAGCGCGCCGAGCACGAGCCCGCCCACGATCAGGGATCCCGCGGCCATCCCGCCGGCCGGGGGTCGGCGGGGGGGCGTCGGGGGCGTCATCGGGGTCGGCAAGTGGGTCGTGAGCAGGCATGGCGGGGAGAGGCGAAACGAGGGGGCGGAGGCGGGCGGCGGTGGACCCTACCGACGATCGGGTCGCGCGGTTGGCGCGGATCGTACGATGTCGGCAGGGGCGCCACTGTACCCGAGGGCGGACTTTGTAACAACATTGTGACAGGTGTCACCGCCGGATGCGGTGCCGGCCACCGGTCGCGAGCGCGATTCGGGTGAGCGTGAACGCGGCGGTCGCGTACGCTCTGGCCGAACGTGACCGAGAGCCCGCCCCCGACCCCGCCGCGTCCGCCCGCGTTCGATCAGGACGCCGACGCGACCCGCCGCACGTGGCTGGCCAACGAGCGCACGATGCTCGCGTGGCTGCGCACCGGCTTGACGGCAACCGCGGTCGCGCTGGCGGTCGGCAAGCTGATCCCCGATCTCAGCCATCCGCACACGACGCGTTGGCCCTACGAGGTGCTCGGCGCCGGCTACGGCCTGCTCGGCGTCGCGCTCGTGGTCTACGGCCTGCGCCGCCGCGCGCAGGTCGACGAGGCGATCCGCGCGGGGCACTACGCCTCGCCGGGCGACGTGGCGCTCGCGGTGATCGGTGTAGTCGCGGTGCTGCTCGGCATCGCGACGGTGCTCGTCGTGATCATCGGCAGCTGAGTTGCGCGGCACTTCGTTTCTCCTCGTACGCTGGAGGCGCTATGCACGCGCCACCGATCGCCCAGTTCGCCCGCTACGCCGCCGTCGGTGTGCTCAACACGGCGGTCACGCTGCTCGCCTACCACGGCCTGATCGTGGCCGGCGTGCACTACCGCGTCGCATCGGCGATCGGCTACACGCTGGGCGGGCTGACGAGCTACGTCGTCAATCGCGCGTGGACGTTCGCCGGGCACGGCGGCTCGCATCTACGCGTCGGTCCGCGCTACGGCGTCGTGTTCGTGCTCGGCCTGCTGACCGACCTCGTCCTGATCACGCTGCTCGTCGCCGACGTCGGGGTCGGCAAGCTGCTGGCGCAGCTGCTCGTCGCGCCGGTCGTCGCGGTGCAGGGCTTCGTGCTCGCGCGCCGATGGGCGTTCCGGGCGCCGCCGGCGACGCCCGACCCGATCTAAAGAGCGTCGGGCGCGACCGGCAGACGCAGCTCGAAGCGGGCGCCGGTGCCGGCATTCGCGGCGGCGAGCTCGAGCGTTCCCTGCATGCGCTGAGCGAGCTCGCGACCGATCGCGAGGCCGAGGCCAAAGCCGCCGCCGCCCGGCGTGCGGCCACGGCGGAAGCGCTCGAAGACGATCTGGCGCTCGTCGTCGGCGACTCCGGGCCCGCTGTCGCTGACCGACGCGCAAGCCCGTGGGCCGTCGGCGAACACGGCGATCTGCACCGCGCTGTCGCGGGGCGCGAAGCGCATCGCATTGTCGATCAGGATCCGCAGCACGCGAGCGGTCGCCCCCGGATCGCCGAGCGCCCACAGCGAGCCCGGCCGCGCGACGTGCAGCTCCATCCCGCGCTCGTCAGCGCGAACGGCGAACTCGGCGGCGACGGCCTGCGCCACCTCGCCGAGCTCGACCGGCTCCTCGCGCAGCGGCACATCGGCGTCGAGCCGCGTCAGGTCGAGCAGGTCGACCGACAGGCCCGTGAGCCGCTTGGCCTGCTCATGCGCGCTGGCCACCTGCTGGCGTGCGTCGTCGAGGTCGGGCTCGGCGTCGGAGAGATCGTCGCCGAGCAGCTCGAGCGTTCCCTGCAGCGACGCCAGCGGCGTACGCAGCTCGTGTGACGCGGTGGCGACGAAGGTACGCCGCGCCTCCTCCTGACGGCGCAGCCCCTCCTGCATCGCCGCGAACGCCCGCGACAGCTCGCCGATCTCGTCACGGGTCGGATCGTTCGGCGGTGGTGCGCGGAGGCCGTGTTCGGTCATGTCGCGCGTCGCGTCGCGCAGCCGGCCCAGGCGCCGCAGCAGCGCGGCGGCCAGGCCGAGGCCGAGGATCACCGCGACGACGAGGCCGACGAGCCCCGCAGTCAGGAACGCGCGCTGGACGACGTGGGCCGCGGCGGTGACGTCGGTCAGGCGCTTGCGCAGGACCAGGGCGAAGCGCGCGTGCCCGGCGGCGAACGGCACCGCGACGTAGAGATCGTTACTGCGCGTGACCTCGGTCGTCTGGCCGGCGGCGAGCGCGTGGGCACCGTCGGCCCGCCGGCCCGGCTCAGCGCTGTCGCTGCTCGCCACGATGCCGTCCGCGTCGGTCACCGTCGCGACGGCTTGGGTCGAGCGCGCGAGCGACGCCAGGCGCCGGGCGAGCCTCGCGGAGTCCGCCCTGCCGGGTTGCGTCATCATCGAGCGCAGCTCGACGCGCACCGTCTTCGCCGCGGCCTGCAGCGACACCGACTGATCGTGGCGCAGACGACGCTCCAGGGGCTGCAGGACCGCCAGCGCCGCGACGCCCAGCGCAACCGCTCCGACGAGCGCGAGCGCGGCGACGAGGCGCAGGCGCAGGCCGAACGTCGGCCAGCGCACCTCTCAGCCGTCCTGGAACCGGTACCCGGCGCCACGCACGGTGAGGATCAACTCGGGGCGCTCGGGCACCCGTTCGAGCTTCTCGCGCAGATGGCGGATGTGCACGTCGATCGCACGGGGATCGCGGTAGGCGCTGTCGCCCCAGATCGCGCGCAGCAGCTCCTGGCGGTTGAACAGGCGACCGGGCTCGGCCATCATCTGGGCCACGAGCTCGAACTCCGAGAACGTCAGGCGCACCGGCTCGTCGTACAGCTGAACCTCCCGCCGCGACCGATCGAGCACGACCGGACCGACCGCGAGGACGTCGGCGTGCGGAGTCCGCGGCCCCGCGCGGCGCAGCACCGCACGGACCCGGCTGCGCAGCTCGGCCAGCCCGAACGGCTTGGTCACGTAGTCGTCGGCGCCCGACTCGAGCCCCTGGACCGCGTCAGCCTCGCTGTCGAGTGCGGTCAGCATGATGATCGGCACGATGTTGCGCCGCGTGCGCAGCGTGCGGCAGACGTCATGGCCGGACGGGCCGGCGCCCAGCGCGACGTCGAGCAGCACGATGTCGAAATGCTCGGTTGACGCGCGCTCGATCGCGGCGTTGCCGTCGGCGACCGCCGCGACGCGATGGCCTTCACGCGAGAACGCCCGCGTCAGCGTTTCGCGCAACGTCGACTCGTCATCGACGACGAGGATGTCGAGGGAGCTGCCGGGCTCCATCGTGGTGACCGTCACGGGATCAGAGGTATCGGTCGTGGTCATGGACGATGACGATGACGAATGGGCGACTGGCGTGTCGCAGAAGGCACATTCCCACGCGCCGCGGCGGCAGGACCGAGGTGGTGTCGCGCGATCGCGATCAGGTGAGCGCGCCGAGCATGGCTGCGGGCCCGCGCCGCCGCCTGCTCGGCCCGGACCCTCGACGCGGACGGCCCGAGCCGCCAGAGCAGACCCGGATAGACATGTGCCTCAGCCGACACGTCGACGCCGTGACCGAAGACCCATTGGGCTGGAGCAGAGCACAGCGGGTTGGTCGACGTGTCCCCGGCGCACGTACCGCCGAGCAGCGCGTAGCGCACCTCGCCGTGCGCAACCTCGCGCGCCAGCGCGGCCGTCGAGATCAGCGGCCGCCCGTCGAACGTGGTCATGATCAGGACCGGCTGGCCGTCGCGGACGATCAGCTCGCCCGCCTGGGTCGCGCCGGCCGAGGCGAACGAGTAGCGCGCGCCGGCGCGATGTGCGCGCAGGAATCGCGACAGCGCAGTGACGCGCGCGACGGGCATCGAGCCCGGGCGCCCGGAGTCCGACAGGTGGCGATTGACGATGTCGATCGCGTCGGCGGTCGGTGCGGCGAGGAGCCCGCAGAGCACGAGCGCAACGCCCCACGGCGCCAGGCGGGCGGCCTCAGGGTTGCGCGTCGCGCGGCCGAACGCGGCCCACACGGCGCACCCGACACCCACGCACGTGACCAGCAGACCGACGACAGCAGCCGTCGAGCCGAACGTGGCCCACACCGCATAGGCGGCGATGACGATCGCCGCGCCGCCGGCGAACAGCGGAATCCGCCCGCGCGCGCCGGCCAGCCACGCGACCCCGATCCCGACCCCGGCCGCGATCGCCGGCGTCACCGCCTCGACGTAGCGCGGGTGCAGTCGCGTCATGACACTGAAGAAGACCGCGCCGGTGACGATCCACAGCCCGATCGTGATCGCCGCAACGTGCGCGGCGGGCCCCTCGCGCCGCCGTGCCCACAGGGCGGGCAGGCCCAGCAGCAGGGCGACGAGCAGCTCGAGCCCGAGCCGCTGGGCCGGCAACGGACCCTCGCGCGGGAACAACCGGGCGGCGCCCGGCGCGGTGATGTTCTGGCGCCCGTCGAGGTCGGTACCGGCCGGGCGCGACACGCGATGCTGCGCTGTCGCCGCGGGCGTCGCGGGCGTCGCCGGCGGGCGCGGCGAGGCGCCGACGCGATCGAGCCCGTTGAAGATGAACGCCGCGTTCCACGGGCTGCCGTTGGTCGAGCCGATCGCGTAGGGCTGCGAGCCGACGATCGACGTCGCGGTCAGCCACGAGAGGCTCACCGCGATCAGAACGAGGCCGGCCAGCGCGGTCGTGCGCACGCGATCGCGGCGGTCGCCTTCGCACGCAAGCCACGCGCCGACGGCCAACGCGGGCACCGCGACGAACGCCTCGAGCAACTTGACGTTGAACGCGACGCCGACGCACACCGCCGCGATCATGATCCAACGCGAGCCGCCGATCTGCGCGGCGCGGATCAGACACCACAGCGCGGCGACGAGCAGCAGCCCCATGACCGCGTCCATCGTGTCGCTGCGCGAGGTGAGCACGGCGGCGGGCAGAACGGCAAGCGCGAGCGCCGACGACAGGCCGGCCGCCGTGCCGAACACGCGCCGCACCGCGTCGTAGAGCAGCGGCACCGACAGGGTTCCGGCCAGCGCCTCGGGCAGCTTCAGCGCGGTCGCGTTGAAGCCGAACAGCTTCGTGCTGGCGACCTGAAGCCACAGATCGACCGGCGGCTTGTCGATCGACGCGCTGCCCGACGGGTCGAACGCGCCGAAGAAGAAGTTGCGCAGCGACTGACCCATGCTGCGCACCGCGGCGTCATAGAACGGGTTGCCACCGACCTTCGACAGCGAGACGATGCGCAGCCCCGCCGCCAGCACGGTGATCGCCCCGAGCGCGACCACGACCCACGTCCGCGACAACCGCACCTCGGAGCTGGCGGCGGTTGGGAAGACGGGGAGCGCGAATCGGGCTGAATCGGCCATCTCCGCAATGGTCGCGCATGTTGGGTTGGGGGTGGGTCGATGGACGAGTCGGGCGAGCCACAGTGCCCTCACCCCACTCTGCGCCCGTGCGCGCGGAAGAAGCGCCAGATCTCCCACGGCACGTCGATGCTCGCGGGCTGGCCGGCGTCGGGCGGCAGTCCGCCGGGCAGTTGGTGCCCGCCGCCCGCGATCCGCAAGTGGGCGACCGTGGTGCCACCGGCGCACCCGGTGTATCCGAGGCGCAGGACGCGCGGCGCGGGCGTGGTCTGCAGCGGCGTCGGTGCGCAGCCGTCGACGGCAGCCCAGGCCGCGACGAACGGCATCGCCGCACCGGCGCCGGTGCCGCGAACGCCGGTGTACGGCACGGCTGCGTCAGACGTGCCGTGCACCTCGAGCACCGCGACGCGGTGCGTCGGGTGGCAGGCCGGCAGCGCCTTGTAACCACCGGCCACGGGGGCGATCGCGGTGATCCGATCGCTGAGCTCGCAGCCGAGGCGGGCGGTCATCCCACCGCCGTTGGAGACGCCGGTGGCAAACACCCGCGTGGCATCGACACACAGCGACGACTCCAACTGCGTGAGCAGATCGGAAACGAAGCGCACGTCGTCGGGCTGGGTCGGCTCGGTGTCGTCGATGTTCCAGAACGGCCGCCCGCCGAAGCGCACCGTCGGCAGCGCGTTCGGATAGACCGCGATGAAGTGCTGGCTGTCGGCGAGCGCCGAGAAGCCCGTGTAGCCCTCGAAGAACGTGCCGCTCTGCGCGGCGCCATGCATCGCGAACAGCACGGGAAGCAGCTCGCCGGACCTCGACGTCGGCACGTGGACGACGGCGGTGCGCGGCACGGCGCCACTGGTCACGCTGACGACCGAGGACCCCGACGTGGTCGGGACCGCGCAGCCGGCCGGCGCGACCTGTGCCCCGGCGCCGGTGGCCAACACCCCGGCGACGACGATGCCCGCGACCCCGATCAACCATCGACCCATCGGCGCGACCTTGCCACACCCGCCCCGATAATGCGCCGATGTCCGCGCGGCGCCTGGCCTTCGTGATGATGCTGACGCTCCTCGCGGGGATCGCCGCTCCGGCCCATGCGCTCGTCGTCGCCGGCCCGATCGACGCCGTGCCCGACGGCTGCATCCACGACGCGGCGGCGGCCACCAGCGACGAGCTGTGCACCCACCTCGCCCCCGGCCTCGGCGGCCCGGCCGCCCTCGCGATCGCCGGCCCACGCGTCTTCGTGGCATCCGCCGACGAGAGCGCGGTCACCGCGCTCAGCCGTCGCGGCCGGACCGGGACCGCAATCGGCGGCCCGTCGCCGCGCTCGCGCCACTGCGTCACCGCCGCGCCGTCGGCGGCGTGTTCGCGGATCGTGTTCGGCCTGTCCGGCGTCGATGCGCTCGCCGCGAGCCCCGACGGCCGCGACATCTACGCCGGGTCCCGCGACGACCAGGCCGTGGTCGGCCTGGCAACCGCGACGCTCGATCCCATCGCCGGCGCGTGCCTGATCCACCGCGGGCGTCGCGGCTGCGCGGCGACGGGCGCGCTGCGCTCGGTCGGAGCGCTGGCCATGGCGCCCGACGGCCGCCAGGTCTACGCCGCCACGTTCGGCACGACGACCGGCCAGGACACGCTGGTGACGCTTGCGCGATCGGTGCACAGTGGCGCGCTGCACGTCGATCACCGCGCGCCGTGCATCCAGAGCCAGGGCAGCGCGCCCGCGGTCTGCCCCGCCCGCGCCGCCGGACTCGAGGGGCTGACGTCGATCGTCGTGACCGCCGACGGGCGCTTCGTCTACGCAGCGTCGCCGATCTCCAGCGCGGTCGTCGGCTTCCTGCGCAACCGGGCGACCGGCCGGCTGACACCGCTCGCCCCGGGCGCCGGCGGCTGCGTGCACGACTCGGCAACCGGCGCCGCCGGCAACCAGGGCTGCGCCACCGCGACCCCCGGGCTGCGCGGCGCGCGCAACCTGGCCCTGTCGCGCGACGGCGCGACGCTGATCGTCGTCGCCGGCGACCCAGGGTCGGTCGTCGCGCTGGCCCGCAACCCGAGCACCGGCGCCCTGGCGCCGAAGGCCGGCGGCTGTCTCAGCGCCGTCGCGCGCCAGGGCTGCACGCTGGTCGGCTCGCTGCGCGGCGCGCAGGCGGCCGTCGTCACCGCCGACGGAGCGCATCTCGTCGTCGTCGCGCTCGGCGCCAATGCGGTCCTCGCGCTGAGCCTCGACCCGTCGGCCGGAACGCTGACCGCGCCGAGCACGCCGCTGCGCGACCTCGGCGGGCCGAGCGGCCCCGTCGCCCTGGCCGCGGGCGACGGGCACGCCATCTACGTCGCCTCGGCGCTGGACGACAGCGTGGTCACGCTGGTCCAGTCGCCGACGGCGGGTGCGGTCAGCGGCGCGTCGACGGGTGCGCCAGCGCGTAGCGCACCGAGTGCCCGGTGAGGAACTTCGTCAGGTAGGTCAGCGATGACCGCGCCTGGTTCTCCGGTCCGGTGAAGGCCGAATCCCAGCCGCTCGTGGAACGCGTCCACTCGTAGAGGTACACGTGGTCGATCGCGGGGCTGAGCTTGGTCAGCTTGGTCAGGATGAACTTCGTCGCCGCGGTGGCGTGCGCCTGGCCCTCCGGCAGCTTGACCGCCGAGCCGTTGGCGCGCGAGACGAGGCCGCCGGTCTCGGTCAGCCACAGCTTCGAGCCCTTGGTCGCCTTGAGCATCGCCTTCGTGCCGCTCGTGCGCCCCAGGTTCGCGTCGACGTAGTCGTGCAGACCCCAGGCCTTCGGCTTCTTGCCGTGCGTCGCCTTGAGGAAGCCCTCGACCCAGGTGGTCAGGCTGCTCGCGACGGCCTTCGGATCCGCGGCCTTCTTCGTGTTGACCGGCGAGCGGTCGACGAGATCGGCGCCGAGGATCGTGCACGTCGGGCACGCCTTGGTCAGCGCCATCCACCACTTGGCCACGACCGCGGGGGACTTGCCGGCGAGGTTGACCTCGTTCCAGGTCGAGAACTCCTTGAGGAACGGCCACTTCGCGCGCATCGCCTTGAACTGCGTGACGAACTGCGCGGGCGTCGGGTTGACCTTGTGCTGACCCTCCATCTCCGACTGCGTGAACGTGACAAGCACGTCCTGGCCGGCCTTGTGCGCGGCCTGGAGCCAGGCGTCGGTCTCCGCGGTCTGGCTCGGGCTCTTCAGCGTGTCCCACGTCAGGTAGACGCGGGCGTGGGTGATCGGCAGCGCGAGGAACCGAGGATCGGTGAACACGTTGGGAAGCTGATCGGCGATTCCCACTTTGAACGAGTGTGAGACCGCGGCCGTGGCGTGGCGCTCGGGCTGCGACAGCGCGCTACCCACGGGCAGGGCGACGCAGATCAGGGCGAAGATGGCGCACAGACGCTTGCTCATGAGTTCTCCAACAACGTAGACAGTCCAGAGTTCCGCATGGACGGTGACTTGGGGGCAGGGAAACCGGTGAAACCAACCAGGCCGAAGACCCTAGCCGACGGGTCCCCGTACCCTACGTCGTCCGTTGATCGAGCGCGCCGATTGGTACACCGTACGCCGCGCCAACAGCCGTCGGCCGGTCAGCTACACGTGCCCATTTTGCCGGCGCCACCTGCACGCGATGTCAGAACACGTACTTGTCTTCCCTCAGGGCGACGCGCAACGCCGCCGCCACGCCCATACCGCCTGCGTCGCGAAGGCGCGCCGCGCGGGCACCCTGCCCAGTCGCGACGAGTGGCAAGCGACGCAGGCGCGCCCTGAGCGCTGGTGGCGACGGGTGTTCACCAGCGTCAGAGGCCGCGCGCGATAGCCGACATTCTGGTTACGCTGCCACCGCCATGGCCTCCCGGTTCGCCTCCAGCCCGACCACACCGAAGCGGGCCGCCGTGCAGGCGGCGCTGCTCGAGGCGGCCTCCGAGATGCTCGAAGAGGGAACGTCGTACGCCGACATGAGTATCGAGCGGATCGCGCGCCGAGCGGGCCTGTCGCGCACGGCTTTCTACTTCTACTTCGCCGACAAGCGCGAGCTGCTGATGGCCCTGGCCGAGGATGTCTCGTCACGCTTCTACGCCCAGGCCGAGCGCTGGTTCTCCGGCGACGGCAGCACCCCGGACGAGATCCGCGAGGCACTGGCCAACATCGGCACGCTCTACGACGACCACGGCGCCGTCGTGCGCGTGATCTTCCAGGCCTCAAGCTCCGACGAGCAGGTTGCGGGGCTGTGGCGGATGCTCATGAGCCAATTCGTCGAGTCGGCCCGCGTGCGCATCGAGCACGAGCAGGCCGCCGGCAACGCGGGGCCGGGACCGGCCGGAGCGCTGGCCTTCTCGCTGTGCTGGATGTCCGAGCGCGCGCTCTACGAACACCACTTCCAGCCCGGGGTCGGAAGCCGCGACGAGCTCGTCGAGGCGCTGACGGCGATCTGGACGCGGTCGATCTACGGGTAGGCGTGGGGTCTTGATGGTGCAGGGCGCCCGACCTACTGCACCACCTGATCGAACTCCCCCGTCTCCAACTGCCGCTCGACCGTCGCGTCGATCTCCTCCTCGCTGATCGTCGGCCGCACGCGGCGGATGCGCAGACCCTCGAGGCGGCGGAACTTGAGGATCTCGAGCACGTAGACGAGGTAGATGCTGGTCGCGAGAACGATCAGCGCAAACGCGGCCATGATCACCATGCCGCCCGCCCGCAGGTTGCCCTCGCTGTCGGAGTACGGGACGAAGCGCAGCGCGACCGCGAACGCGCCGAGCAGAATCGTCCACGCGTAGAGGTAGATGACGGTACGACGCTGGCTGAAGCCGATACGGTTGAACCGGTGGTGGAAGTGGTTGGCGTCGGCCTCGTAGACCGGACGGTGGTACTTCAGGCGCTTGAGGACGACGAACGTGGTGTCCAGGAACGGGACGGCGAGCACCACGAGCGGGAACAGCAGCGCCAGCAACGCCTGCGTCTTGACCGCGCCTTCGACGGCGACGATCCCCAGCATCAGCCCGAGCAGGTTGGAGCCCGCGTCGCCCATGAAGACGCTGGCCGGCGGGAAGTTGTGCCACAGGAACCCGAGCGCCGCGCCCGCCACGATCGCGCTCAGCACGCCCGCGTTCGCCTTGCCGAGATCGAAGGCGATGATCGCGAACGCGACGCCCGCGATTCCGCACACGCCCGCGGCCAGGCCGTCCACCCCGTCCGAGAAGTTCACCGCGTTGATGACGACAAGCAGGCCGACGATCGTCAGTACCGCGCCGCCGCTGCCGAGATCGACGTGATGGACGAACGGGAGCGTGAACGTCTGGACCCGCACCCCGGCCGCAAGAACCGGGATCGACGCCGCCACCGCCTGCCCGAAGAGCTTGGCCAGCGGCGGCAGGTCGTAGATGTCGTCGAGCGCGCCGACCGCTGTGATCAGCGTCGCCGCGGCGAGGATCGCGTGGTAGCGACTGCTGCCCGGAAGCCACACCGCGATGCCGACCGCGATTCCGACGAAGATCGCCAATCCGCCGAGCGTCGGGGTCGGCTTCTCGGCCAATCCGCGGGCGCGTGGCTCGTCCACCGCACCGACGCGGCGCGCGAAGCCTGCGGCCAACGGAGTGAGCAGCGCAGCGAGTGCAGCGGCCACCACGCCGGCAACCACCGCGTCCCACCCGGTCCGGTGCATAGCCCCATCGTCCCACGACCGGCGGCCGTCGATCGCCCCGGGCCGTCAAACTGCGCTCCTTGCGGATCTGGGTGGACCTCACGGCATCGGCGCATCCGATCGTTCTGCGGCCGATCATCACGCGCCTGCGCGCTCAAGGCCATGACGTCGACGTCACGGCCCGCGACTTCGCCCAGACGATTGAGCTGGCGCAGCGCATGGGGCTCGACGTCGTCCCACTCGGCACCCACGGTGGCGCCAGCCGGGCCGACAAACTGCGCGCGCTCGTGTCCCGCACGCGACAGATGCGCTCGTTCGGCAAGGGCAAGGGCTACGGGCTGGCCATCGGCCACGGCTCCAACGACCTGGCGCTGGCCGCCCGCTCGCTCGGTATCCCTGCCGCAAACACGTTCGACTACGAGTACGCCGCGGTGCAGCACAACATCGGCTGCCGGCTCGCGCGCCGGGTGCTCGTGCCCGACGCGATCCCGCCGCAGCGCCTCGAGCGCTACGGCGTCAGGGGCGAGAAGCTCGTGCGCTACCCGGGACTCAAGGAGGAGTACTACCTCCACGACTTCGTCGCCGACGAGACGGCGCTGCGCGATCTCGGCGTCGACGAGCGGCGCGTCGTCGTCATCGTGCGCCCGCCGCCCGACGTGGCGCTCTACCACCGCACCTCGAACCCACTGTTCCCCCAGGTCCTCCAGCGTCTTGGCAGCGACGCGGGCGTTCAGGCCGTCGTCCTGCCGCGCACCCCCGAGCAACGCGTCTACGTTCGCGGCCTGAACCTGCCGAGCGTGATCGTGCCCGAGGGCGCCGTCGACGGGCAGAGCCTCGTCGCTCTGGCCGATCTCGTCGTCAGCGCCGGCGGCTCGATGAACCGCGAGGCGGTCGCGCTCGGCACTCCCGTCTACACGACCTTTGGCGGGCGACTCGGCGGCGTCGACGAGGACCTCATCGCCCACAACCGCCTGCGGCCGCTGACCGACCCACAGGCGATCGAGCTGGTCAAGCGCGGGCCGAGCACGGGCAGCGAGCGGCGCGACCCGCAGTTCCTCGTCGACAAGATGCTCGAAGCGTCCGAGTAAGGCGACCGCTCAGCGGGCGACCGTCGTCGCACGCTGAGCGCGCAACCGCAGCGCGACGGCCGGGCACGCGTCGACCGCACGCTGCGCGTTGGCACGTTCGTCGTGCTCGATCGGCGCCGGGTCGACGATCGGGTAGCCCCAGTCGTCGATGGTGATCCGCTCCGGGAACAGCTCGGCGCACAGTCCATGGCCGGTGCAGGCGATCGGGTCGACGACGATCCGCTCGCTCATGCCGCGACTGCCCCGGCGATGCCCGTCGGCGTGGCAAGGATCGCGGGCGCAGCGCAGTGCGCGCACGCCTCGCCGCGGGCGTGAGCGTTGAACTCGGCGTGCAACACCCGGGTCGCCGAGGCGATCATCGCCGCGACGCCGTCGGGGTGCTTGCACGCGCCGCGCCCCCGGACCACCTCGAGCCAGCGCGTGAGGCGTTCGCCGTCGCCGTGCTCGAACCGACGCGCCGCGAGGCGCTCGAGGATTGCGGCGAGGCCGTCGAGCCCGTTGATGCACGGCCCGCACTGGCCCGCGCCCTGCGCGGCCATCCAGCGCGCGACGCGCGCGACCTCTGCGACGCCGCACGACGAGCAGCCGAGAACGGCGAGCACTCCGGCGCCCGTGACGGTCGCATCGGCGCCGTCGCCATCGTGCCAGCTGCCGAAGTAGCCGCCGACAAGCGTCGCGCGGACATCCTCGCCGCCCGCCATCGCGACGATCGATTGCAACGGTGTCCAGGTGGCGACCTCGTAGACCCCGGGGGCGCGGACCGCGCCGGAGACCGTGACGAGTCGTGTTCCCGTGTCGTGCCCGTGACGCGCGATGACCGCGATGTGGGCCAGCGTCTCGACGTTCTGAACGATCGTCGGGCGCCGGTTCAGCCCGGACTCAAGGGCCATCGGCGGCTTGACCCGCGGCCGTGGCTTCCCGCCTTGGAGGTGGGAGATCAGCGCCGTCTCCTCGCCGCTGACGTACCCAGGCGCGGTCGCGACCGCGCGCAGACGCATCCCCGAGGCGCCGCGGTCGGCGATCGCTCGCCGCACGTCGGGCAGGGTCTGCGCGGGCACCGCGATCAGCGCCTCGCGGGCGCCGAGGATCTGCGCGACGATCGTCGCCCCGTCGAACACGAGCTGCGGCGCGTGCGCGAGCAGAACGCGGTCCTTGGCGCTCATCGGCTCGCTCTCGCTGCCGTTGGCGATCACCACCGGCCGCCGGCGCCCCGCGATCGCGGCGAGCTTGTCGGCCGTCGGGAAGCCCGCTCCGCCGCGACCGGTCAGCCCGGCGGCGCGCACCGAGGCGATCAGCGCGTCGGCGTCGTGACGGCCCAACGGTGGCAGCGGCGCAGCGACGGCACCGTCGAGCAGGCGCGGCGCGGAGCTCATGGCGTCGTCGCGGTCGTGAAGGTCGAGCTCTGCGAGCTCAGCAGGCTCGTCGGTGTGCCCGCCTTCGCCGCCCAGCCGCTGGCCAACGGCCCGGCCGGCAGCCAGACGGCGAGGCCGATGACCAGTGCCAGCACGCCGCCGGTGACGCCCGCGAGCACACCGGGCCCGCGGTTGGCCCCGCCGGCTGTGCGAACGAGGACCGCGACGATCACGCCGGCCGCACAGCCCAGGCTGAGCCACAGCATCCACCCCGGCTTCACGTCGGATCCGGTCCCCAGGCCGTGGAGCAGCGCGAGCGGCCAGCACCCGTACGCCGCCCAATGCGTCGCACGCCACACGCGCGCGCCGAGGCGGCCGCGCAGCGCACTGGTGATCATCACCGCGAGCAGCAGATCGAAGGCGAGCGCGCCGAACCCGACCCACAGCGGGCGATAGGCCGACCCGAACGGAACGATCGCGTCGATCAGGGAGATCGGGGCAAAGCCGTCGAGCACCGTCGTGAGGATGTGGACAGCGAGGACGACGACCGCGAGCAGGGCGACCGTCCGGTGGAGGCCATCGACGACAAAGCGCGGCAGCGACCGCGTCGTCCAGCGGTGCACGTCGGCGATGCCCAGCATCATCGACACCGTCAGCAGCACGATCGCCGCGGCACCGGCAGCGCGGGTGACATACCACGTGGTCACGAGACCAGCACGTCGAGGGGCCACAGCCCGGTGGTCCGCAGGTCGCCGTCGCGGTGCACGAGCCGCGCGTCGAGCCGGCGCTCGGCCAGCCACGGCAGCGCGCGATCACCGAGCACGATCGCCGCCGTGCTCGCCGTGTTCGCCTCGACGCGGCTCGGTGCGGCGACGCTGACCGTCCGCCAGACCACGCGCGCCGGACTGCCGCTCCACGGATCGAGAATGTGGTGGGCCGGCCGGCCGTCGCGCCGCCATGCCCGCACGGTGGTGCTCGATGTCGCCACCCCGGTCGCGACGGACGTCGACGCGGTCGTAGCCGGGCGCGGGGACGGCTGGGCACGGCCCGTCAGCGGGGGTCTCGGAGAAGTCACGGTCGTAGCCAGCGGCGAGCATCCCGCGCCCGATCGTCGGGTCGACCGCACCGTCCGTCGCCCAGGCGGCGTGCAGCGCGACCTCGATCGCCTCACGCAGGAGCGGGCTGACGCGGACCGGCACGCCGCGCGCGGCGTTGAGCGCGACAAGCGCAGCATCGGGTCGGAAGCGACTGCACGCGAGGTCGATCGCGTCAAGTTCCTGCTCGACGATCGACCGCGCGCGAGCAAGGCGCCGCGGCTGGCTGACGACGAGCGTCGCCGTCGTTCCCAGCGCCGGCCAGGACGCGGTCGCGGTCGCGCCCCCGGTCGCGCTCACGATCCACCCGAGACGACCGTCGGCGACTGCGAGGAGCTGGTGGGCGCCGAGTAGGTCGAATGCGCGGCAGCCGCCTGAGCCGCCGCGTCGGCCGCAGCCTGAGCGTCCGCCTGGGCCTGAGCGTTCGCCCGGGCCTGAGCCACGACCGCTGACTGCTTCTTGCTCGAGGCGGGCGTCGCGCCGACGGCGAGCACTGAGAAGCCGACGACCATCGCGAGCGCCAGCGCGGTCGCGCTCATGCGGATCCGGCGCAGACGCAGCAGCGCGCGGTCACGCGCGGCGATCGGGTCGGTCGGAGGCTGAGGGCGAGCGGGCATGGACTTCACCCTCGCCGCGCCCGCTATGCCAGGCGTCGGAGCGCCGTAAGAGTGTTGTTAGGCCGGGGCGCCGACGGCGAGCTGCTCGTAGAGCGGGTAACGCTCTGCGATCGCGACGACCCGTCCGTGAAGCTCGTCGCGACGCGCCTCGAAGTCCGGGGTCAGCGCGATGGCGAGGATCTCGCCGATCTCGTCGAAGTCGTCGAGCTGCAGGCCGCGCGTGGCCAGCGCCGGAGTACCGATCCGCAGGCCGCTGGTGACCATCGGCGGGCGCGGGTCAAACGGGATCGCGTTGCGGTTGACCGTGATGTCGATCGTGTCGAGGCGATCCTCGCCCTGCTGGCCGTCGAGCTCGGACTCACGCAGGTCGACGAGGATCAGATGCACGTCGGTCCCCTTGGTCAGCACGCTGACGCCGTGGCCGGCGTCGAGCACCTTGGCCGCGACGGCCTTCGCCGCGGCCAGCGTGCGCTCCTGGCGCTCGCGGAACTGCTCCGACGAAGCGATCCTCAGCGCCACCGCCTTGCCGGCGATGATGTGCATCAGCGGTCCGCCCTGCTGGCCCGGGAAGACGGCCGAGTCGATCGCCTTCTGGTGCTCGGCCTTGCACAGGATCATCCCGCCGCGCGAGCCGCCGAGGGTCTTGTGGACGGTCGTCGTCACGACGTCGGCGTAGGGCACCGGGCTCGGGTGCAGGCCGGCGGCGACAAGGCCGGCGAAGTGGGCCATGTCAACCATCAGGAGTGCGCCGACCTCGTCGGCGATCGCGCGGAAGCGCTCGAAGTCCAGCGTCCGCGGGTAGGCCGACCAGCCCGCGACGATCAGCTTCGGGCGGCGCTCCTTGGCGATCCGCTGCACCTCGTCCATGTCGATCAGCGAGCTCTCGCGGTCAACCTCGTAGGCGGCGATGTCGTACAGGCGCCCCGAGACGTTGATCTTCATCCCGTGCGACAGATGGCCGCCGTGGGCCAGGGCGAGGCCGAGGATCGTGTCGCCGGGCTGCAATAGCGCGTGGTACACGGCGGTGTTCGCCTGGGCGCCGGCGTGCGACTGGACGTTGGCGTGCTCAGCGCCGAACAACTCTTTGGCACGGTTGATCGCCAGCGTCTCGACGATGTCGACGTACTCGCAGCCACCGTAGTAGCGCTTGCCCGGGTACCCCTCGGCGTACTTGTTGGTCAGCACCGACCCGTGGCAGTCGAGCACCGCCTGGGGCACGAAGTTCTCCGACGCGATCATCTCCAGCGTGCGCTGCTGGCGGCCGAGCTCGAGCCCCAGCGCCGCGGCGACCTCGGGGTCGACATCGGCGACGGGGCGGTTGAAGAAGTCGAGCGGCAGGTCGGTCACGGACGCGGAAGTCTACGCGTCGGCGGCGCCGTCTTCAGTCGCCCAGGAAGGCGGCGATGTCCGCGTCGACGACGGCCCCCTCACGGACGACGGTCCACTCGCCGTCGTCCTCGTAGCGACGCAGGTCGATGACCGTCGAGGCGATCCCGGGCAGCTGGCCGGCGTCGAGGGCCAGCTCGCATGCTCCGCGCAGCTCCGCGTCGACCGCGTCCAGCGTGCGCGCCTCACGCTCGCCCGCGCGGTTGGCCGACGTCTGCAGGACCGGCCAGCGCACGCTGGTCAGCTCGGCCGCCCCGAACGGCAGCAGAGGCACACGCAGGCCGAGCGTGTCCGGATCGTTGCCGCAGGCCAGCGGATAGCGGCCGTAGGGGTTGTTGAGCAGCAGCGTGACCGCTCCGGGCAGCAGCGCATCGCACGCCGCGCGGGTGCGCGGCTCGAGCTCGGTCAGCGTGTCGAAGGCGACGTCGGCGGCGAAGAACATCACCGCGCACGGCTTCCCGGGCGGGCGATCCTTGAGCAGGTTCACGCGCTGCACCGCCCACTCGGAGTTCGGGTCGCAGGCCAGCCCGTAGACGGTGTCCGACGGGAACAGCGCGATTCCGCCCGCGGCCATGCAACGGGTGAACGCCAGCGCGTCCGAGTGGCTCAGCGCCATCCGCACACCACCCGCGGGATGGAGGCGAGATCGGGGCGGATCTCGACCCGCCAGAACGTCATGAGCTCGGCCACCGCGTCAGCCTGCCCGACGCCGATCTCGAGCGCCAGAAAGCCCACCCCCCGTTCGTCGGCCTCGCGCACGAGTGTGCGGACGACGTCGAGACCATCGGCGCCGCCGTCGAGCGCAAGCGCCGGCTCGTGGGCGACCTCGGCGCCGATCGCGTCGCCACGCGCGACGTAGGGCGGATTGGAGAGCACGGCGTCGACCTCGCCGACGCCGTCGAGCAGATCGGCCTGAAGGAACTCGACCTCCAAGCCCAGGCGCTGCGCGTTGGCACGCGCGACCGCGAGCGCGTCGGCGCTGATGTCGGTCGCGAGCACCTCGAGATCGGGGCGCTCGTGCTTGAGTGCCAGCGCGACAGCGCCGCTGCCGGTGCCGACGTCGACGACCCGCGCGCCGGGAGCGAGCGCGAGCGCGACCTCGACGAGGTCCTCTGTCTCGGGCCGCGGCACGAGCACGCGTGTATCGACGTGCAGGTCGATGTGGCGAAAGCCGCGGCGGCCGAGCAGGTAGGCGACCGGCTCGCGGCCGACGCTGCGCCGGCGCACGAGGTCGCGGAACGCGCGCGTGGCCTCGCCGGTCACCTCGAGGCGCGGATCCATGACCAGCGCGCTGCGATCGACGCCGAGTGCATGGGCGAGCAGCAGCTCGGCGTCGAGGCCGGGCGTGTCGCTGCCCGACGCGCCGATCGCGATCCGCGCCGAGTCGAGCGCGTCGCGCACGGGGACGCCGCGAGCGGTCACTCCTCGGCGGCGCCCTCCAGCCGCCGGCGCTTCTCGTCGTCGGTCAGGGCGGCGGTCAGCTCGTCGAGCTCACCCTCCAGCACCTGATCGAGGTTGTGCACGGTCAGTTTGATGCGATGGTCGGTGACGCGCCGTTCACCGTAGTTGTACGTCCGGATCTTCTCGGCCCGATCACCCGATCCGACCTGCGATCGACGATCGGCGGCGAGGGCCGCCTGCTGCTCGGCCTGGGCGCGCTCGTAGAGGCGTGCGCGCAGGACGCGCATCGCCTTCTCGCGGTTCTGGAGCTGGCTCTTCTCGTCCTGCATCGAGACGACGATCCCCGACGGCTTGTGGGTCACGCGGACCGCCGAGTCGGTCGTGTTGACCGACTGCCCACCGGGCCCGGACGAACGATAGACGTCGACCACGAGGTCGTTGGGATCGACCTGGACGTCGACCTCCTCGGCCTCGGGGAGGACGGCGACGGTCGCGGTCGAGGTGTGGATGCGGCCCTGGGATTCGGTCACCGGAACGCGCTGGACCCGGTGCGTCCCGCCCTCGTACTTGAACACCGAGTAGGCGCCGTCGCCTTTGATCCCGAACGTGTGCTTGCCCTCGCCGGACTCGATCGGATCGGCGCTGAAGCCGCGGCGCTCGGCGTAGCGGGTCAGCATCCGGTAGAGGTCACCGGCCCACAGCCCGGCTTCGTCGCCTCCGGCTCCGCCCTGGATCTCGACGATCACGTCCTTGTCGTCGTTGGGATCGGGCTCGACCATCGCGAGGCGGATCTCCTCCTCGAGCTCGGTGATCCGCTCGCGCGAGCGATCGAGCATCTCGCGGATCTCCGGGTCGTCGCCACCTTCGTCGAGCATCTCCTGCGCGCCCGCTGCATCATCGGTCGCGCGCCGCCACTCCTGCGCCAACTTGGCCGCGGGCTCGAGGCGACTGTAGTCACGCCCAGCCTCGGCGTAGCGCTGACGGTCGCCGATCACTTCCGGATCGGACATCTGCGCGCCGAGTTCGGCGAAGCGCGTCTCGATCTGGTCGACGAGGCGGGAGATCATCGTTGCGCGAGGGTAGCGGGCGGGGCGTTTTCGGTAGACGAACAGCGCGGCGAGGGCAGGGTTCGGCGGTCAGGAGCCGCCGGGAGAGCCGTGGTCGAGCGCCGCGTGGCTGGACGCCAGCGGCGCCCCTTCCCCACTCTCCCTCGCCGCGCTGTTCGCGGCGCCACCGGCGCCGCGCACCTACGCGTCAGGCCACAACTTCCACGCCGACCAGATCCTCGGCACTCATCTCGCCCGGCTTCTCGACCGCCAGCACCGCCTCCAGCGCCGCGATCGCGACCGCCAGCTGATCGAGATCGGGCTCGCGCGTCGTCAGGCGCTGAAGCGCCATGCCCGGCGCCATGATGATCTGGACCCAGCGCTTGCGCCGGTTCTTGCCCGCGAGCTTGATCAGCTCGAAGGAGATTCCGGCGATCAGCGGGACACCGACGATCCGCGTCAACACGAGCCAGTACCAGGCCGGCAGCCCGATCGGCGCGAAGACGAAGATCGCCACGATCATCACGACGAGCAGGAAGCTCGTGCCACAGCGGGGGTGCAGGCGCGAGAAGCGCTGTGCGGTCGCCGGCTCGAGCGGCAGCCCGGCCTCGTAGCACGAGATCGTCTTGTGCTCGGCGCCGTGGTACTCGAACACGCGGCGCAGGTCGGGCACGCGCGAGAGTAGGAACAGGTAGCCAAGGAAGATCGTCGTGCGGACCACGCCCTCGACGACCCAGAACAGCACGGCGGAGTTCAGCTGGCCCTTGATCAGGCTGGTCAGCCCGACCGGCACGACGAAGAACAGGCCGATCGCCAGGATCAGCGCGACGACGACCGTACCGACCCACATGCCGCCGCTGATCTCCTCGTCGGTCTCGCCGAGCTGGGCGTTGGCCGACAGGTTCAGCGCGCGGAAGCCGATCGCCAGCGACTCGCCAAGCGCGACCACGCCGCGCAGAATCGGCACGCGCAGCCAGCGATGGCGCTTGAGCATCGAGGTCAGCGGAAACGTCTGGACCTGGATCTCACCGACCGGCCCGGGACCGTCAGGATTCGGAGCCGGAGCCACCACGGCGACCGGCTCATCGCCATGCGGATGCGCGTGGGAGCCGTTCGCCGACGGACCGCGGAGCGCACCGACGAGCACCCGCGCTTCGGCTTCGATCTCCGGGTCAGGCTCCCCGACCGGCAGCCGCACCGCGACCGCCCACGTCGAGATGCCGCGCATCATCACGCCCTCGAGAATCGCCTGGCCGCCGACCGGCGCATCGCGCTCGGCCGTCAGGCCGACGGGCGGGCCGTCGGGCACGGGAGCTAACCGCGGCCGCGGGACTTCGCCGCGCGACGACGGAAGCGCTCGACGCGTCCACCGGTGTCGACCAGCTTCTGGCGACCGGTGTAGAACGGGTGACAGTTGGAGCAAATTTCGACGCTGATCTCGCCCTGCGTGGAGCGAGTCACGAACTCGTTGCCACAGGTGCAGCGGACATGGGATTCAACGTACTCGGGGTGGATTTCAGTCTTCATCTGACCACCCATGGTATCCGACCCCGGTCACGGGCAGGGCCGGGTGAACGAGTCGTCGCCCTCGTTGGACTCGATGACCTGGTTCTGCGGGTCGAGCTGGATCGTGACCGTCGAGCCCGGGGTGCAGGTGGGAGCCGTCACGCTGACGTCGGTCTTGGCGCCTGCGGCAAGACCGACCACCGTCTGCTGCGGCTGGACCTGGCCGTTGACGGTCAGCAGAACGCCGAAAGGGCCGGCGTCGCCGAGACCCTGATTGCGCACGACGATGTCGTAGTCGACGGTGCCCTTGACCGGACCGCGCGCGCCCTGGACGCGGCCGACGCTGAGATTGGGCCGCGGGTCGGGCTGCGTGCAGGTCGCGGTCGTCCGGGCCACCGTGCGCTGGACCTTGCCGTGGCTGTCGTACCAGCGGAAGCTGACGACCACACGGTAGTTGGCCGGCGCGGCGAGCGCGTCGACGCGGCGCGTGAAGACGAACCCGGTCTGGTTGGCCAGCGACTTCTGCCAAACGCCGAACTTCGGCACGGCGATGTGCTGGAAGCCCTCCGCCGTGATGTGCTGGAAGAGATCGAAGCGCATCGCCATGCGCTTCGTACCGGCGATCACCGGCATCTGGCCGATGAACACGGCGTAGCGCTGCTCGGGTGTCGTGCCGCTGTGACAGTCCTGAAGCTTGGCTCCGAGGGCCAGCTTGGCGCCGGGTGCCTGAGCGACGGCACTGGTCGACGCCGCCCCGAGGGCGACGAGGAGCGTGAGGATGCAAAGACAGCGTCGCATATCGTCTCATTGAACCCCATGCGGGCCCAAGAGTTGCGCCTGCAACGAGTCTTACGTCAGCCGGTACAGCGGCCCGTCGCCGCCCTCGGGCACCGTCAGGCGCCCGCCCTTGGCGGTGATCGCCCCGCACTGCACGCAGTTGGTGTAGTTGACGATCACGTCGACGTTGCCCGTCTCGGGCGCGTCGTCGGGGATCTCGTAGACCCCGGCCGGGCACATCCAGGTCCACGTCTCGGCGATCTCGCGCGGGACGTCGGTCTGCACGCGGATGTGGTTCGGCGCGTCATCGCGCGTCGCGTTGCCGGTGATGAAGACACTCGAGAGCTTGTCGAACGTGTACTTGCCGTCGGGCTTGGGGTACTTCGTGCTCGTCTTTCCGATGAACATCGGGCGCGCGTCGTTGCGATGCCATGGCCAGCGGCCGCCGGGGAACCTGCCCTTCGTGGCGATCATCGCGTTGACCAGCGGACCGCCCCTCAAGAAGCCCTTCTGGAACGGCTGGCGCGTGTTGCGCACCTGGTAGAGCTCGTCGCCGATCGACGATTCCTCGACCGCCTGCTCGTAACTCTGCACCGACGTCGAGCCGTCCTTCAGCGACGCGTAGATCGCCTCGGCGGCGAGCTTGCCCGACATCACCGAGTGATGGACGCCCTTCAGCGACACCGTGTCGACCATGCCGCCCGCGTCGCCGACCAACAGCGCACCGGGCATCGTCAGCTTGGGCATCGACCAGTAGCCGCCGCCGGGCAGCGCCTTGGCGCCCCAGCCCACGCGCTCGCCGCCCTCGAGGATCCCGCGGACCAGCGGATGCGTCTTGAACAGCTGCAGCAGGTCGTGGGCCGACGTCGTCGCGTCGGCGTACTCGAGGTCGATGACGAAGCCGATCGAGACGAGGTCGTCGCCGGTCTTCTCGTCCTTCATCGGGTAGATCCACGTGCCGCCGATCTGCCCGTACTTCGACGAGATCTTCAGCGGCCACGGGCCGATCGTGTGAATCACGCGGTCCAGCGGCTTGGCGACCTTCCAGACCTCCTTGACCCCGAGCTCCCAGACCTGCGGCTCGCGCCCCTCGCCGAGCTCGAACTCCTTGATCGCGGCGCCGGTCAGATGGCCCCAACAGCCTTCGGCGAGCACGGTGACCTTGGCCTTGATGTCGTTGCCGGGCTCGAAGTTGCCCAGCGGCTCGCCGTCCTTGCCGCGCCCCTTGTCGCCCGAGCGCACGCCAACCACGCGACCATCCTCGACGATCAGCTGGCTGGCCGAGGTCTCGGTGAGCACGTAGGCCCCGCCCTCCTCGGCCTGGCGCTGCTGGAAACGCGCCATCGCCGAGACCGAGATGACCTCATTGCCGTGGTTCTTGAACGGCGGCGGCGGCGGGATCCGGACCTTCATCTTGCGGTTCGGGATCAGGTAGACGGCTTCCTTGGTGACCTCGCCGAACGCGAAGCCCTCCTCGCGCCACTGCTCGCGCGACACGTCCGGGAACAGCTCCATCAGCGGGCCCGGACGCATGACCGCGCCGGACAGGTTGTGCCCACCGCAGGTCTTGGCCTTCTCGACGACGGCGACCGGCACCTCGCCGAGAGACTCCATGAGATCACCCCCACCCGCCGCATCGTCGGCGAGCAACTGCAACAGGCGGTTGGCGCATGACAGGCCGGCGGTTCCGCCGCCGACGATCACCACGCCGACCTCGATCAGCTCGTCCTCGTCGTCGAGTCCGTGCTTGACGAACTCTCCGACCGGGTCGACCGGCGGCGGGTATGCCGCCGGTGCAACCTTGCCGTTGCCGTTGGAGCCCGCCATCGTCGCTCAGCCGCCTCTCTTGGCCTTGATCGCCTCGGTCAGCTTGGGGACGATCTTGTGCAGGTCGCCGATGATCCCGAGGTCGGAGAACTCGAAGATCGGAGCGTTCGAGTCCTTGTTGATCGCGACGATGTTCTCGGAGCCCTGCATGCCGACCTTGTGCTGGATCGCGCCGGAGATCCCGACCGCCAGGTACAGCTTCGGCGCAACCGTCTTGCCGGTCTGCCCGATCTGCGCGGCGTAGGGATACCAGCCGGCGTCGACGACCGCGCGGGTCGCGGCGACGGCGCTGTTGGGGCTGATCGCGGAGGCGAGCTCCTGGCACAGCTCGAAGCCCTCGGCCTTGCCGAGTCCACGGCCACCGGCGACGAGGTAGTCCGCGCCTTCGATGTCCACGTCGGCGCCACGCTGCTCGCCGCGCTTGACCATCTTGGCCTGGGTCGACCACGGCGAGAGCTCGACGTCGACGTCCTCGACGGTCGCCGTACCACCGGTCTCGGCCGAGTCGAACGCGTTGAGGCGCCCGATGATGATGCCCTTGCCCTTGTAGTGGGACTCGGAGATCGAGGAGTCCTGAAGGATCGGACGCTGCGCGATCAGCTTGCCGTCCTCGATGCGGACGTCGGTGACCTCCATCGTCACGCCGGCACCGATCCGTGCGGCCAGGCCGGCGCCGATCTCGAAGCCGAGCAGACCGCCGCCGAACAGCGCGTACTGGTGGCCGTTGTCGCCCATGACCTTGGCCATGACGTCGACGACCGGCTGGGCGAGACCCTCGGGCTGCCCCTTGGCGCGGAAGACCTTCGAAGCGCCGTAGTTGCCCAGCTGGCCGCACAGCTCGTCGGTCAGGTCGTCGCCGCCGATGACGACGGCGTGCGCCTCGCCACCGATCTGGCCGGCCAGACGTCCCGCCTCGGAGACGGCGCCGAGCGAGTTCTTGTTGAACGCGCCCTCGTAGTGGAGCACGTAAACCAGGATGTCGCTCATACCAACAGCTTCCTCTCGTCCAGCCACGCGACGATCTTCTCGACCGTCTCGTTGGTGTCCTCGTCCTCGATGATCGTGCCGCCGCCCTTGGAGGGCGGGGCGTGGAAGTTTCCGCACGCGACCTGCGAGCCATCGCCGCCGACCATCGACGCGTCGATGCCGACGTCAGCGGCCGTCTTGGCGTCGAGCGGCTTCTTGCGCGCGCCCATGATCGCCTTGAGCGACGGGTAGCGCGGCTCGTTGATCGCGTCGCCGACCGAGATGACCGCGGGCAGCGTGATCTCGACGGTGTCGTAGCCGTACTCGGCCTGACGCTCACACGTGAGGCTGCCGGCGGTCACCGCCATGGCGATGACCTGGGTCAGCGACGGCATCTTCAGATGCTCGGCCACGACGGCGCCGATCGTGTAGCACTCGCCGTCGTCGGACTGCTGACCGAGCAGCACGAGATCGGGAGCCTCGGTCGCCAGCGCCTGGGCCAGCGCGTAACCGGTCGCCGCGACGTCGGACCCGGCGAGCACGTCGTCGACGAGGTGCAGCGAGCGGTCCGCGCCGAGCGAAACCGCCTTGTGCAGCGAACGGACCGCGCCCTCAGGCCCCATCGTCACCGCGATGATCTCCTCAACCTCGACCGCCCCGCCCTCGCGGATCTGCATCGCCGCCTCGATCGCGTGCGTGTCGTACGGGTTCAAGTTCTTCTCGCCGCTGCGATCCATCCGGCCGGTGGCGGGATTGATCCGCTTGTCGACCGCGGCATCGGGGACGTCCTTCACCAGGACACAAATCTTCAAGTTGGCCTCCTTGGGCAAACAGACGTTCGTGATCGTATCGCCTCGTTGACTGACGGCTCAATCAACAAGGTCAAACACGCGGTTTGACCGCACTTCGGATGAAATCGACGATGGCCTGAGTCGGCGCACCAGGGGTGAACACCTCGGCCACACCGAGCGCCTTGAGCTGCGGAATGTCGTCGGCAGGGATCGTCCCGCCGACGCAGACGAGGACCTCGCCTGCGTCCTGCTCGTTGAGCAGCGCGACGATCCGGGGCACGAGCGTCATGTGCGCGCCCGACAGGATCGAGAGGCCGACGGCGTCGGCGTCCTCCTGGAGCACGGTCTCGACGATCTGCTCCGGCGTCTGATGAAGACCGGTGTAGATGACCTCCATCCCCGCGTCACGGAGTGCCCGAGCGATGATCTTGGCGCCCCGGTCGTGACCGTCCAAGCCGGGCTTGGCGACGACGACACGGATCTTTGTCTGCATGGGTGCGGCCATAGCGGCCGTCGATTCTATGCGGGAGGGCTACTTCGTGACCTTGAGGGTCATGACCATGCCCTGGGACCGATGGATCGTGCAGACGATGTTGTAGGTGCCGGTCCTGGTCAGCGTCTTGGAAAAGCTGCCCTTCGTCATCAGCTTGGACGCGAACTTGGCGGGGCCCTTCTCGACGACCACGTTGTGCACGACTTTGCCGCCCCACTTCCACGTGACCTTGGTGCCCTTCTTGACCGTCACCGTCTTCGGCGTGAACTTGAAGTCGAGGACCTTGACCGTCCTGGTCGGGGTCGCCGCAAGGGCGGGAACAGCGATCACGGCGCCGGCGGCGATGGCCGCAGCAGCAAGCGTCGCGAGAGACTTCTTCATCGGGAACTCCTCCAAATGCGGGGCGATGACAAGCGAGCGCGGAGTGTACGAGCCGCGCTGGGCCGTCCGCGCCGGTCACCCCCCGCGGGGCGCCCGGCCCGGACGGCGGGTCGGCTACTTCTTGACCGTGATCGTCATCGTCATGCCAGAGGCCACGTGGATCGTGCACTCGAGCTTGTACGTGCCGGGCTTGGTCAGGGCCTGCGAGAACGTGCCCTTGCCGGTCAGGGTGTTGGACGCGAACTTCTTCGCGCCCTTGGGCACGGACACGGCGGTCACGTTGTGCGGGTGCGAGCCCGACCAGGTCCACGTGACCTTGGTGCCCGGCTTGACGGTCAGTTTCTTGGCCGTGAACTTGTTGTCGGAGATCTTGACCTTGGCGGTCGAGGCGGCGAGTGCGGGTGCGACGAGCACAGCGCCGGCCGCGGCCACGGTGACGAAGAGCGCGATCAGTTTGTTCCTCAAGACGATTCCTCTCGTTCGGGGATCACGTGCATGAGGACTCCCCGCGCCACCCGAACCTTCCCGCGAATCGCGATTCAGCGCAGGTGGCGGGCGGCGATGCGCGCGGTGACGGCCACCGTGGCCGCGGTGATCAGCGCGCCGGTGACCTGGATGCGGCGCCCGAGCGTTTCGAAGCGCATCACGTCCCAGCCCTCGGCGCGGGCCACACGGAGGAGCTCGCGGTCGGGGTTGACGACGACCGGATAGCCGACCGAGCGCAGCATCGGCAGGTCGGACTCCGAGTCGGAGTACGCGAACGAGGCCGACAGGTCGATCCCATCGCGCTGGGCAACCTCGGTGATCGCGGCCGCCTTCCCCTCACGGTAGGCCATCGGCCCGTCGATCTTGCCCGTGTAGGCCCCGTCGCCGTCGAGCTCGAGGCGGGTGCCGACGGCGCCGTCGAAGCTCAGCACGTGGGCGATCATCTCGGCCGTGTCCTGGGTCGCCGCGGTGGCGATGTAGACCCGGCGCCCGGCGTCCTGATGGTCCCAGGCGAGATCCAGCATCTTCGGGTACAGCCGCGGCAGCACCCCGGCAAGGACGTGCGGCCCGAGGCGCTGGAACTCGCGCGGGTGATGCCCGCGCAGCGCGACGTCGAGGCGCTCCATCGCCTGCTGGGCGATCTCGTCGGTCGAGCCGCGCAACCGGAAACGGATGTTCCCCACCGCATCCGAAGCGAGTTGGCGCCGCGAGACCATCCCAGCGGCATGCGCGGCGCGTACCCAGTGAAAGCCGGACGAGCCGGCCATCAGGGTGCGATCGAGATCGAAGAAGGCGGCCGCGGTCACTGCGCCGGGACGCGCAGGATCACTGCGTCGCCCTGCCCGCCGCCCGAGCAGATCGCCGCGACGCCGAGACCGCCGCCGCGGCGGCGCAGCTCGAGCGCGAGCGTGCCGAGGATGCGCGCACCGGAGGCACCGAGCGGGTGGCCGAGGGCGACCGCGCCCCCGTTGACGTTGACCTTGTCCTCATCGATGCCGAGCATGCGGATCGAGTTCAGCGTCACCGAGGCGAACGCCTCGTTGATCTCCCACAGGTCGATGTCGCTCGCGCTGAGGCCTGCCTTCTGGAGGGCCTTCGTGGCCGCCGAGCCGGGTGTCGTGGCCAGGTACGCGTAGTCATTGGCGCTCTGGGCGTGAGTCACGATCTCGGCCAGGACCGGCTTGCCGTTGGCTGCGGCCCACTCCTCGCTGGCGAGCACGAGCGCGCCGGCGCCGTCGTTGATGCCCGGCGAGTTGCCCGCGGTGTGGCTGCCCTCCTTGGAGACCAGGCCCGGAAGCTTGGCGAGCGCCTCGAGGGTGCTCCCGCGGCGCGGCCCCTCGTCGACCTCGACGACCGTGTCGCCCTTGCGACCCTTGATCGTCACCGAGACGATCTCCTCGGGCAGACGGCCGGCGTCGGTCGCCTCCAGCGCGCGCTCGTGGGAGCGCAGCGCCCAGCGGTCGAGGTCGGGCCGGGTGAGCTCGAGCTCGTCGCCCACCTCGGTCGCCTCCTCGAACATCTGCCTCCCGGTGAACGGGTTGACCAGCGCGTCGTTGAGCATCGCGTCGAGCGCCTTGACGTCGCCCATGCGAAAGCCGAAGCGCGCGCCGGGCAGGAGATAGGGAGCGCGCGACATCGACTCCATGCCGCCTCCGACACCGACCTCGACGTCGCCGGCGCGGATCGCCTGGTCGAGCAGCACCGAGGCGCGCAGGCCCGATGCGCAGACCTTGTTGATCGTCTCCGAGGAGATCTCCTTGGGAATCCCCGCCTTGATCTGTGCCTGGCGCGACGGGATCCCGCCCTGCCCGGCCTGGATGACCTGGCCCATGATCACGTGGTCGACCTGCTCGGGCTCGACGTTCGCGCGCTCCAGCGCCGCCGCGATCGCGATGCCTCCGAGCTCCGTGGCGTCTACGGTGCTCAGACCGCCGCCGAGCTTGCCGATGGGAGTGCGAGCGGCGCTGAGAATCACGGTCTTGGGCATGACCGCAATGCTACTGAGCTAGATTCGCTGCACCCATGCACGTCCACGCCACCACCACCTCCGCTGCGCAGACCGACGCCGATACCGTCGTCGTTGGAGTCTTCGACGGCAAGGACGTCGCCCACGACCTCGACGGCGCCCCACTTCAGGCGCTCCTGGATGCCGGTGAGGCGCGGCGCTCCTTCAAGCACCTGGCCGTGACCCACGCCGAGGGCAAGCGCTTCATCGTCGTCGGCCTGGGCAAGCGCGACGACTTCGACGTACAACGCGCGCGAGCCATCGCGGCGATCGTCCTCGACCGCGCGAAGGAGCTCGGCTGCACACATCTGTGCTGGGAGCTGCCGCATCGGCTGGACGACGCCCTGGCCGGAGCGATCGTCGACGGCACGGTGCAGGCCGCGCGGCGCTTTGATCGCTACAAGGCCGCCCCCGATGAGTCACCGCGCGACGTCGAAAGCCTGCTGATCTCCGATCATGACGACCGCTCCGACGCGATCGCCCGCGGACTCAAGATCGCCTTCGCGGTCTCACAGGCCCGCGACCTGCAGGACACGCCGGCCAACGACATGACGCCCACCGCACTCGTAGAGCGAGCGAAGGCGCTGCCGCGCGTCAGCGTCTCGGCGATGGGCCGCGACGAGATCGTGGCCGCGGGGATGGGCGCTTTCGCCGCGGTCGCGCAGGGCACGTACGCCGAGCCCCGACTGATCACGCTGCGCTACGAGCCCGAGGGCGCGAGCGGGCCGCTGGTCGCGCTGGTCGGCAAGGCGGTGACCTTCGACAGCGGCGGCATCTCGATCAAGCCGGCCGGCGGGATGCACGAGATGAAGTACGACATGTCGGGCGGCGCGGCGGTGATCGAGGCGGTCGGCGCGATCGCCGCGCTGGATCTTCCGGTGCGCGTGATCGGTGTCGTCGGGGCGACCGAGAACATGCCCTCGGGCCGCGCGATGCGCCCGGGCGATGTGGTCACCGCGGCCAACGGCGTGTCGATCGAGATCAACAACACCGACGCCGAGGGGCGCCTGGTGCTCGCCGACTGCCTGTGCCATGCGGTCGCCAACGGCGCCGAGCGGATTGTCGACCTGGCGACGTTGACCGGCGCGATCGTCGTTGCGCTGGGCTCGACCTATGCGGGCCTGCTGGCCGACGACGACGACTGGGCCGCCGCCATCGAAGCCGCCGCCGCCGCGACCGGCGAGAAGGTCTGGCGCCTGCCGCTCGACGCCGAGTACGACGAGTTGATCAAGGGCCGCTTCGGCGACATCACCAACGCCCCCGAAGGACGCAAGGCCGGCTCGATCACCGCCGCGCAGTTCTTGGCGCGTTTCACCGGCGACGTCCCCTGGGCTCACCTCGACATCGCCGGAACCGCCTGGGACGCCGGACACCCCGAAGCACCCAAGGGCGGCACCGGCTTCGGCGTCCGCCTGCTCGTCGAGCTCGTCTCGTCGCTCAGCGCCTGACCACTGACCGCGCGACCGAGACGCACGTTCTTCTCCAGGCCGACTCGATCGTCCACCACGGCGATCTCGATCTCCTCAACCAGGACCGCGATCACGCGTGGCGGCCGTGGTTCGACGGCACCCCGCGATTCGTCGGTCGTTGAGGGGTCAGACCCCGTGAGTCGGGGCGACTCAGATTTCGTGCGTGCGGGCGTGATAAGGGGTCTGACCCCTTGGCGGGGGCCCTGACCGCGCGGTGCACGACAATCAGCGCTGATGCGTCGCGCGGTTGCGTTGTGGTTGGTCCTGTTCGGCGCCTATGCGGCGATGCTCGGCGTGCGGACCGGCGTCGGCCATCGCTATACGCCAGCCGAGGCGCACGTTCTTCTGCAGGCCGATTCGATCGTCCACGACGGCGATCTCGATCTGCTCAACCAGTACCGCGGGCGCGCGTGGCGGCCGTGGTTCGACGGCACGCTGCGCCCACCGGCCGGGACGACGAACGGGCGCCTGCTCGAGCCGCCGTCGGCCGGCTTTCCGCTGCTGATCGCCCCGGCGATGGCGATCGGCGGGCCGACGCTCGTGCAGCTCTGGTGCGCGGCGCTCGTCGCGCTCGGGTTCCTGCTCGCCGAGATGCTCGCCCGCGAGCTCGTGCCCGACCCTTGGGGCTGGTGGGCCGCGCTCGTCGTCGGCCTCTCCCCGCCGGTGCTGGTCACCGCCACGCGCGTCTCGCCGGAGCTCGTCGGCGGCACCGTCCTCGCCGGCGCGGCGCTGCTCGCGCTGCGCTCCCGTGAGGACGTCACGCGGCGCCGTGCGTTCGGCTGCGCTGCCCTGCTCGCCGTCGCGCCGTGGCTTGCGCTCGAGCTCGTCGCACCCGCCGCGGTGATCGCGTTCGCGCTCGCCCGCTGGCTACGACGCACCGCCCGCGGCGTCGCCGGCTTCGTCGCGCTGGAGATCGTGCTGACCTCGATCGTCCTCTACGTCACGATCAACGAACGCCTCTACGGCGGGCCGACGCCCTACGCGGCCGGGCCCGCGGGCGGGCCGACGGGGCTGCATTCGGTCGCCGACGCGCTCAGCCGCGCGCCGCGCATCGCCGGCGTCTTCATCGATCGCGAGGTCGGCGTGCTGCGCTGGGCGCCGTTCCTGGCCCTCGTCTTCGTGGCGATGTGGCTGCTGTGGCGCTCGCGCCGCGACCGGCTCGCCGACGCGCTGCCGCAGCAGCGCCAGGTCGAGGCCGCGGCTCGGCTACTGTTCCTCGTCTGTGGTGTCGTGCTGATCGTCGCGATCTTCGTCGCGCCGGCCCTCCACGGCCCGTGGCTCGGCGCGCGCCACGTCCTGCCCGCCCTCGCGCCCGCCGCCGCACTGTGCGCCTGGGGGCTGCGGTTCGCTCCGCGCGGCGGGGCGGTGCTCGCCGCACTGACCCTCGCGGGCTCTGTCTGGCTCCTGATTGCGCTACGCGCCGACGCGACGGCAACGATCGCCCCCACCCACGGACCGTTGCCGTGGGGCGGCGTGCAGAACCTCGTGCTGCCGCGGTTCGCCGGCGGCGGGTCGGCCGGAGAGATCGTCTGGCTCGTGCTGATCGCCGCCGCGGTCATCGCCCTGCTGGCCGGCGACCAGCGGATCCGCCGCGACGACCGCCGCTCAGCCGCCGCCGTACGTGCCGAGAATCTCTGACGCCGCGCTGGCCGGATCCATGCGCCGCGAGACGACCTCGTCGAGCAGCTCGGCGAAGCGCGCATCGGTGTCGAGATGGTGCTCGAGGTCGCGGCGCAGGCGCGACGTGCAGATCGAGACGACCTCGTTGCGCAGGTTGCGCTTGCGCCGCTCCGACAGGGTGCCCTCGCCGATGATGTGCGCGCGGTGCTCGTCCAGCGCGGTGACGAGCTCGTCGACGCCGGCACCGCTGAGCGCCTCGGTCTTGAGGATCGGGACCCGCCACGCATTGGGGTCCGCGTGGCCGCCGAGCGCCAGCACGTTGCGGACCTCGCGGACCATCGTGTCGGTCAGCGGATGGTCGGCCTTGTTGACCACGATGATGTCCGGAATCTCCATGATCCCGGCCTTCAGCGCCTGGATCGAGTCGCCGCTGCCCGGCATCAGCACGAGCACGACGGTGTCGGCATGGTCGATGACGTCGATCTCGGCCTGGCCGACGCCCACCGTCTCGAGCAGGACGTCGTCGCGCCCGGCGGCATCCATCAACAGCGCGGCCTGCAGCGCGGCTTCACTCAGGCCGCCGAGCGCGCCCCGGTTGGCCATCGAGCGGATGAACACCCCCTCGTCGAGGAAGTGCTCGGTCAGGCGGATGCGATCGCCGAGCAACGCGCCGTGGGTGAACGGCGAGCTCGGGTCGATCGACAGGACAGCGACGCTGCGCTGCGCCTCGCGGCGGCGCTTGACGATCGCCCCGATCAGCGTCGACTTGCCGGCCCCGGGCGCGCCGGTGAAGCCGACGATCGCCGCGTTGCCGGTGCTCGGGTAGACGTCGCGGACGAGCTCCCAGCCTCGCGGATCGTCGTTCTCGACGAGCGTGATCGCCCGCGCCAAGGCACGCCGATCGCCGTCGAGCAGTCGTACGCTGAGGTTGTCGTCGCGGCCCATCGGGCGGCGAACCCTAGATGGATTGCCCGGCCAGCGGTCACTGGGTGGCGCGCACGGTGAGCACGATCTTGCCGATGAGCCGGCAGTCGCCGTCGGCGAGGAGCTTCCCCGCGTCCGGCGTGTTTCCGGGCGGCTTGTCCGCGACCACGCCGACCGACGCGCACGGCCCCTCGATGACGATCACCTTGCGCAGCCGGTCCTTCTTGTGCAGGTTGAAGACCTTGATCGCGGTCAGCCCAGAGGGCACGATCATCGTGCCTCCTGGTTGGGAACCCGTGAAGACAACGGATATGTCGCCGTCGACACCACGCACGTTCTGAGCCCCGGTGCCAGCGCAGGTCGGATCTTCCGCTCCGGTGCCGGTGCGTTGGATCGAGAGCATCAGGCGCTTGCCGCCGAGCCCGACGAGACCGTCCTTCTCCGACGGCGTCCCGCCTGGGGTTAGCGCGACCTTGATCGCCGCGTGGAGCTTCTTGCACGCCGGCGGCGTGGGCTCCGGGGCCTTCTCGCTCGGCGGGCAGAAGTTGGTCGTGCGATAGCCCGTCAGGAGCCCTTCGACGGTCGCCGTCCCGACCGCCCTGGAGAACGGCGACGTGATGACGCTCTTGTCGGTGCCCGGCAGCGAGATGTTGGTGATCGTCGTCGGGACGTAGTGGCTCGTCTCGAATTCGAAGCGGTTCGTCTGCACGAACGTGACGCCCGGGTAGCAGTCGCTCGTCGTGTCCTTGAGGCGCTTGGTCTCGACGTAGCCAGCGATGTCAAGCTGAACGTGCGCGGTCTTCGTCTTCGGAAGCTTCGGGATCGTCGGGAGCTTCGGGAACTTCGGCGTGGCGGCAACGACCACGGCGGCTGAGATCGCGGCCGCGAAGAGGACGACCGAGATGAACGCGACGACACGACGACTCAGGCTCATGGCGCGCGAGCCTATACCTCGGAGAGCACTGGGTGGCGGATACGATCCCGGAGTCGTGGAGTCCGTCTCGATGCCGCCCGTGGCCACCGATGTTCCCCCGGCCCTCGTGCGTGGCGAGCCGCCTCCGCTGCACGGTGGCCCGTTGCACACGCTGCGCTGGCTGGCGCGCAACCGGATGCTCAGAGTCAACCACCTGCGGTCGATCGCCCGCTGGGCGTGGTTGAAGCTGCGCTTCCGCGGGCGCCTGGTCACCGATGGGCTGTGCTTCATCTGCCCAGGCGTGAAGATTACGATCGGCCCCAACGCGAAGCTCTACCTGGGCCGCTGGTCGTGGATCGGTCACGACTGCAAGATCCGCGTCCACGAGGGCGAGGTCCGCCTCGGGGCCAAGTCGGTGATGGGCCAGGAGTGCACGATCTCGGCCTTCCAGCACGTCTCGATCGGGCGCGAGTGCATCATCGCCGACCGCGCGATGTTCATCGACTTCGATCATGGGATGGTCGAGGTCGAGCGCCCGATCCGGCTCCAGGGCATCTACAAGCGCGACGTGCGTATCGGCCACAACGTGTGGGTCGGCTACGGCGTCTGCGTGCTACGCGGAGTGACGATCGGCGACAACAGCGTGCTCGGAACCAGCGCGGTCGTCGTCAAGGACATCCCGGCCAACGCGGTCGCAGCCGGCGTTCCCGCACGCGTGCTGCGGATGCGCGAGACGCCGCAGACGCTGCGCTGGGAGTGAGTCCGGCTAGGGCTTCGCGGTGATGACGTCGCTCATGCGCCGAGACTACGCCCGCGCCGGAGCCGCGCGTAAGTCCGCATAGACCTCGGCCGTGCGCCGGGCGACGTCGGCCCAGTCGAAGCGCAGCACGTGCTCGGACGCCTCAGCGGTCAGCCGGTCGCGGAGCTCCGCGTCGACGAGCAGGCGCTCGAGCATCGAGGCCAGCGAGTCGGCGTCCCTGGAGCGGAAGCGCAGGCCGACATCACCGCTGACGACCTCGCGCAGCCCGCCGGTGTCGGCGACCAGACACGGGCAGCCCGACGCCATCGCCTCGAGCGCGACGAGGCCGAACGGCTCGTAGATCGACGGAACCACGCACAGGTCCGCGATCCGATAGAGCGAGTGCAGGAGGTCGTCGCCGATCCAGCCGACGAACGTGCCGTGCTCGTCGAGCCCGAGCTCGGTCGCCTGTCGGCGCAGCTGCGCCTCGTGCGGGCCGGAGCCGGCGACGAGGAACCGTACGGCGCCGACCCGGTCAATGACCCGCGGCAGCGCCTCCAACGCGAGCTGGAATCCCTTCTCGTAGACGAGCCGACCGACGAGCAGCACGAGCCGCTGCTCGGGCCGGGCGTATGTCGCGCGCAGCGTCTCGAGATCGGCGACCGGGCGCAGGTCGAGCGGGTCGATCCCGTTGGGGATCACGCGGATGCGGTCCTCGTCGAGATCGAAGATGTCAGCGACGTGGCCGCGCATGTAGTGCGAGCAGACGATCACGCCGTCGGCCTCCTGAGCCATCCGTAGCTCGTGCGCGTGAATCGTCGACTGCGGGTGCTTGTCGACCCAGCCCTGGTGGCGGCCATGCTCGGTCGCATGGATGGTGACCAGCCACGGCACACCGAAGGTCTCCCTCAGGCCCCGGCCGGCGGGCGCAACGAGCCAGTCGTGCGAGTGGATGAGGTCGAAGTCCATGCGCCGGCGCAGCGCCTCCCCCGCCTCGAGCATGTCCTCGTTCATCGTCTGAACCCAGGCCAGGAAGCCGTCGAGGTCGTCGGTCGGCCAGCTCGGCTCGCGCACGCGATGAACAACGACGCCGCCGATCAGGTCCTCGGTCGCCTTGGCCTCACCGCGCGTGAGGACGTGGACCTCGATCCCGTGGTCGAGCAGCCCCTCGGCCAGCTTGTGGACATGGCGCGCCAAGCCGCCTTCGACGACGGGCGGGTATTCCCACGAGAGGATGAGGACGCGCTTGGGGGGCACTCAGCGTTGGAGCAATGCGGGGCGGGCGTGGACCGCCAGACTACGGGGCGCGGTCAGCGGCGGGTCTGCGGCCACCGCCGTGGCGTGCTCGCGCGAGCGCCGCTCGCCGTAGTCGCGGGCGAGCTCGTGGCTGACCAGGAACGCCCAGTCGCTGGATTGCAGCGCGAGCAGTTCGCGAACCGTGCCGGGATCGCGGGCGCGCTGCGGATCGGCGACGATGCGCAGCTCCGCGTCACGCGCGGCCCAGGCCAGATCGGCGACCGCCGGGCCGCTCCACGTGCTGAGGTCGCGCGGCGTTCCCCACGAGGTCTCGGGCAGCTCGCGAGGCGGCGCGGCGTCGTGGCGGGTCAACGCCTCGTCCAGCCCCACGACCTGCGGCCCGTTACGCCGGCAGTCCTCGAGCACCGCGGCCAGCCACTGCGGTCCCTCGAGCCAGTGGTGGCCGAGGAACTCGGTGTCCATCGCGACCACGGCCAGCCCGCCGTCGCGCAGACGCTCACGAGCGCGGGCGGCGAAATCGGCGCCGTCCGCACGGGCCTGGGCGGCGGCGCGCGCGCGGTCATACGGGCGCCCGTCGTTGGCCCACGCGCGGTGGCGATGCTCGGTGAACCCGTGGTGGTTGCGGTAGGCCGCGGCGCTCGGGTAGCCCCCGTCGCTCCACGCAAGCTCGATCAGCTCGCGATCGATCGGCGCGAGCAGTATCCCGGCCTCGGTGACGAGCGGGCGCAGCTGGTCCGGCGATCCACGGCCGAGCACGTCGGTCAGATCGACGCACGTCGCGCGGACGCCGGCCTCGGCGAGCAGCGCCTGCACCCAGGTCGCGTGCGCGCATTCGGGCAACCAGAAGCCGCCGGCCCAGTCCCCGAAGCGCGCACGGTGAGCGTCGATTCCCGCCTGGACCTGGAGGTGCACGCCGGCGTCGGTCGCCAGCAGCGGCAGGATCGCGTGGGTCGCCGACGATGTCCATCTCGCATGCCGGCCCAGGCGCTCCATCACCCCACGCGTCCCCGACGCTTCCAGCCGCTCGGCGGCGCGCTCGTAGTCCTCTGCCGACCCATGCAGTTCGGCGACGACGCCCGGGTCGGTCTCGGTCGCGATGTCGCGGCGGTGCGTCTCGCGGCGCACGTCGTGCAGGAACGCCAGCAGCCGCTCGTCGACGCCCGGGGCCTCGAGCTGGTCGCCAAGGACCGGAGTCAGCGACAGCGTCACACCGTCGCCATCCTCAGAGTCGAGCACGTCGAGGACCGGTAGGTAGGAGGTGACGATCGCCTCCCACAACCACTCCTCGCCAAACGGCCACGTCCCATAGCCCTCGACGTAGGGCATGTGGGTGTGCAGGACGATGCTCAGATCGCCGAGCACACGGCCACGAAGTCGAGAGCCTGATCGAGGCGATCGGGTGCCAGCACGAAGTCGCGCATCGAGATCGCCGGCGTGAACCAGTCATAGAAGCGCTTCGTGATCCCCAGGCGCGCGTGGATGTCGTCCCAGCGGGCGTGGCGGATCGCCAGCTCGTGGGCGCGCAGCATGCGCGCGTGGTGCAGGCCGAGGATCCGGACCGAGCTGAAGTGCGCCTCGCACAGCGCGCGGAACTCGTCGGCGCCGTACTCGTGCAGGTGCCACGGATTGCCCGACTGCTCGGCGCCGGGCGGGGCGAGCGTGAGCACGTTGGGTGTCGAGATGTAGGAGACGCCGCGCTTGCCGGTCAGCGTCTTGAAGTGCTCGAGGATCATCCCCGGGTCCTCGACGTGCTCGATCGTCTGCAGGAACACGACGGCATCGCACGGCTCGTCGAACGTCTGGACCATGTCGCGGGCGAAGCGCAGGTTCGGTGCGGTGTAACGCAGCCGCGCGTGGTCGTGGGCCTCGGGGTTGGCATCGACGCCGACCACCGATGCGGCGCCGTTGCGGGCGAGGATCTGCGAGCCGTAGCCCTCGCCGCACGCCATGTCGACGACGCGCAGCCCGGCGACCCGCGCCGCGACCCACTCGTAGACGACCTCGTGGCGGCGATACCAGTAGTTCTCCTCGGGTACGTCGGGCAGCGTCCGCTCACCGGTCAGCGCCAGCGGCGGCACGCCGGGCGGCTGATCGCGCTGCTCGTAGATCTGACGCTCGCCGGGCGGGCTCATCGGCGCCGGACCCTAACGAGCGGGGTGATGGCTAGCCTCTGCGCCGATGTCCGCCGCCCCGACGACCGACGACGAGATCCGCGAGATCAACGAGCGCTACCACGACGGCGCCGCCGCGGCCTACGACGCGAAATGGGGAATCGACTACGGCGAGGTCGGTCAGGCGCAGGTCCTGGGCAAGCTGCGCAAGGCGCTCGGCGAAGCGATGCCGCCGGCGTTTGGCTCGGCGCTCGAGATCGGTGCGGGCACCGGGTACTTCTCCCTGAATCTGTTGCAGGCCGGCGTGATCGCCGGCGCCACGTGCACCGACATCTCCCCCGGAATGCTCGAGACCCTGAGCGCCAACGCGCGACACCTCGGGCTGCGCGTCGACACCGTCGCCGCCGACGCGCAGGCGCTGCCGTTCCCCGACCAGAGCTTCGACCTCGTCCTCGGCCACGCTGTCCTGCACCACCTGCCCGACCTCGACGCCGCGTTCTCCGAGTTCCTGCGCGTCCTGCGCCCGGGCGGCCAGATCGCCTTCGCGGGCGAGCCGTCGCGGCGCGGCGACCGCCTCGCCGAGGTGCCGAAGCGTGCGGCGACCTGGGCCGCGCCCGCGTGGCGCACCGTGATGCGCGCGAGCCCGGCGACCGCCGGGCACGACGACGGTGGCGCCCACAACCACGAGCTCGAGCAGCACGTCGACGTGCACGCGTTCGTCCCCGACGATCTGCGCCACGCCGCGCAGCGCGCCGGCTTCGCCGACGTCGAGGTGCGCGGCGAGGAGCTGTTGGCGAACTGGTTCGGCTGGACCAACCGCACGCTCGAGGCGAGCGCCGATCCCGACACGGTTCCGTTCGCCTGGCGCCAGTACGCGTTTCGCGGCTACCTGCTGCTCCAGGAGGTCGACCGGCGCGTGCTCGAACGCTGGCTGCCACCCGCGATCTTCTACAACCTGATGATCGGCGCGCGGCGACCCGAGTAGCCTCGTCAGGCGATGGACGACTTCCCGCTGTTCGTCTTGGGCATCGTCGCGCTGCCGCACGAGCCGATACCGCTGCACGTGTTCGAAGAGCGCTACCGCGCGATGATCGAACGCTGCATCGCCGACGAGACCGAGTTCGGGATCGTCTGGGTCGATGAGCGAGGCGAGCGCTCAGTCGGTTGCGCGTGCGAGGTCGCCGAGCTGCTGCGCCGCCACGACGACGGCCGCCTCGACATCATCGCCCGGGGCACGCGGCCGCTGCGAATCGTCGAGCGCCACGACACGCTGCCGTGGCCGGCCGCGACGGTCGAGTTCATCGAGGACCCGTTCGAGGAGTCCGACGACGAGATCGTCGCCCAGGCCCACGGGGTCTACGCCGGCCTCGTGCGCGACGCGACCGACCAGGAGCCGGACCCCGAGGCGATGGCGCAGCTCAGCGCCTACGCGATGGCCGCGACCGTCGACTTCGGCGCCGGCGCCAAGCAGGATCTGCTCGAGCTGCGCTCCGAGAACGCCCGCCTGGCACTCGTCACCCAACTACTCGTGGCCGAGGTCGCACGGGTCGAGCACGAGCGGCGCGCGGCCGGTCGCGCGCGGACGAACGGCAAGCTCCACAAGGACTGAGTCAGCGCACGAGCTCGCACGCGCCCTGGGCGATCTGGCGGGTCAGATAGGCGAGCTGGAACATCGCCTTGCTCTGGCGCCGCGAGTCGTCGCTGAAGCGCACCGTTCCCTGTTCGAGCTTGACCGTATAGGAGAGGATGCTCCCGGCCCCGGGGCGGAGATGCACCTTGCGCTTGGCCGCGTCGGCCAGCTCCTTGGCCTGGACCCGAGCGAGGATCAGTTGGGCGCTCGTCACCTCGCGCAGCGGGCCGCGGTTGCAGCTCACGCGGCCGTCGTCGGTGATCCTCAGCGACAGCCGCGCGCCCGGGATGGTGCCGGTGCGGGTGACGAGCATCACGTCGGGCGAGGTCTGCTCGGCGCAGCCCGCCAGCCCGGCCGCGCTGGCGCCGAGGACCGCGACCGTTGCGAGCAGCCGTCTCACGCGGCGACCGCTGCGCCGCCGCGGCGCGGATCGCCGGCGCCCGACAGCTCACCGCTGCGCGGATCGTGCTCGACCGCCTGCACGCCGCCGAAGAACAGGTTGCGCTCCCGAAATGCGGTGACCGCGCGGCCGGTCGCCTCGATCGCCGCAACGTCGATCCCGGGCTCGGCGTAGACCATGTCGCTCTCGAAGTGGACCCGGGGCGCGTCGACGGCGGCGCGTGCGCCGAGCCGGTGGTCGACCGCTCCGACGATCGTCTGCAGGATCGCCGAGCGGATCCGGTTGGAACCCGCGCTGCCGACGACGAGCTCGACCCCCGTCTCCCCCATCACGATCGTCGGCGCCATCATCGACGGCAGGCGGCGCCCGGGCGGGTAGGCGAAGAACCCCCGCGGGTTGAGGTCCTCCTCGCCCATCATGTTGTTGAGGTGGATCCCGAGGCCGCCGACGACGAGCCCGGATCCCTCGCCGTTGCTGCACGTCACCGAGCACGCCCGGCCGTCGGCATCGAGGACCGAGATATGGGTCGTCGAGCCGAGGTTGGCGGCGAGGAAGCGCTGGAGGAAGCCGTCCTCGTCGAGGCCATCGACGAAGTGGTCGTCACGGCGCTCCTGCGCGTGGGCCATGACGTCGACGACCTCGGTGACGCTCGGCGGGCCGGCGGTCGCATCGAGGCGGGCCAGGGCCAAGGCCAGCAGCGTGCCGCCGGCCGATGGCGGCGGGTTGGTCAGGACCGTCCGCCCCCGGTAGCCGACGGCGGCCGGGCGTCGGGCGATCGCGCGGTAGCCGGCGAGGTCCTCGCGCGTCAGCAGCCCACCGCGCGGCTGGACCCACGCCAGCACCGCCTCGGCGATGTCGCCGTCGTAGAACGGCGACGCGCCTTCCGCGGCGAGGCGCTCGATCGTCGCGCCGAGCTCTGCGTCGACGAACCGCTCGCCTTCGGCCAGCGGCCCGCCCTCCGAGGCAAAGCGCGCCGCCGCGACGTCGGAGAAGACGAGGACCGATTCGAGGATCGCGAACACGTAGGCCTGCTCGGCGCTCAGGGCGACGCCGTCGCGCGCGAGCTTCGCCGCCGGCGCGGCGAGCTCGGTGAGCGGGACGCTGCCCCAGCGGGCATGAGCCTCGGCAATCCCGGCCGGCGTGCCGTAGGGCCCGCACGAGGCGGCACCGACGTTGAAGACCTGGTCGGCGTCGCCGAACGAGACGTGGATCGGGGTCAGCTCCCCGCGCGGTGAGCCGGCCCGGCCGTGCCCCGGAGCCGAGACGAAGAAGTCCAGCAGCGTCGGCTCCTCCCCCGCCCCCGCGACGAGCATGTAGCCGCCGGCGCCGGGTCCGGTGAGCAGCGGCTCGGTCACCCACGACGTCAGCATCGCCGCCAGCGCAGCGTCGACCGCGTTCCCGCCGTTGCGCAGAACGTCGGCCCCGGCCTGCGCGGTCAGCGGGTGACCGGCGGCCACCATGCCCCGCGGGTGCGCCATGCGCGCAGGCTACGCGGTCTGGTGCACGGCGGCGGCAACCGCCGGGGCGTCCTCGATCGCGTCGGCCGGAGTCTCCGCGGCGTGCATCGTCGTGCGCAACGGAACCTCCTTGAGCATCAGCGCCAGCACGAAGCCGAGCGCCGAGAACACCGCAGCCCACAGGAAGACGCTGTGCAGCGCCCCGGCGAACGCACTGACAAAGTGCTCGTGGATCGCGGGCGGCAGCGCCTGAACCTGCTCGGGATCGAGATGCAGACTGCCCTGCGCGTTGATCCCGAGCTCATGCAGTCGGCCGCTGAGTCCGGAGGAGAAGACGGCGCCGAGCAACGCGACGCCGAGCGACCCGCCGAGCGAGCGCAGCGTCGTCATGCCGGCCGTCGCAGCGCCGAGGTTGCGGGGGTCGGCGTCGTTCTGGATCGCGATGACCAGGACCTGGATGACGAGGCCGATGCCCAAGCCGGCAATCAGCATCAACAAGGAGGCCAGCCAGCTCGGCGTCGTGACCTGCAGCAACGAGAGCAGCAGCAGCCCGATCGTGAGCAGCGCGGTGCCGGCGATCGGGAACATCCGATAACGCCCGATCCGGCTGATCGCACGCCCCGAGGCGATGCTCGAGGTCAGCAGGCCGATCATCAGCGGCAGCATCCGCAGGCCGGACGCGGTCGGGCTTGCCCCGTAGACGATCTGCAGGAACAGCGGGATGAAGACGATCGCGCCGAACATCGCGACACTGACGATGAAACCGATGCCGCTCGCGACGCGGAACACGCTGGACCGAAACAGCGCGGGCGGCATGATCGGCTCGGCCGCCCGCCTCTCCTGGAACCAGAACGCGACCAGGGACACGATGCTGACCAGGCCAAGGACGAGGATCTCGGGCGACGCCCAGGCGTACGTGTCACCGCCCCAGGTCGTCAGCAGGATCAGCGCGGTGACTCCGCTGGTGAGCAGTGAGGCGCCGAGGTAGTCGATCTTGTGTTTGCTGTGGTCGCTGGGCAGATGCAGCTGAGTCACGATCACGAAGATCGCCAACGCGCCGACCGGCAGGTTGAGGTAGAAGATCCACTGCCAGCCGACCGTCTCGACGAGCAGCCCGCCCAGGAGCGGGCCGATGACCGACGCGATGCCGAAGACGCCGCCGATCAGGCCGGAGTAGCGGCCGCGGTCACGCGGAGAAACAACGTCGCCGATGATCGCCAGCGCGCCGACCATCAGTCCGCCGGCGCCGACGCCCTGGACGGCGCGGAACAGGATCAGCTCGGTCATCGACTCGCTCAGCCCGGCGAGCATCGAGCCGGCCAGGAAGATGACGATCGCGGCCAGGAACATCGGCTTGCGACCGTGCATGTCGCCGAGCTTTCCGTAGAGCGGCGTCGAGACCGTCGAGGCGAGCAGGTACGACGTGACGACCCACGACAGATGGTTCAGGCCGCCGAGATCGCCGACGATCGTCGGCAGCGCGGTCGAGACGATCGTCTGGTCCAGCGCGGCGAGGAACATGCCGAGCATCAGCGCCGCGAAGACGGTCCACAGCGCGCGGCCCTTGAGTGGCTCGGCCAGCGTCACGCCGCGACTCCGGCGACCGCCGGCTCGTCATCGGCGGCGAGGTCGAGCTTGTTCAGCGCCGCGGCGAGACGCTGCGCCTTCGCGTCGGTCAGTCCGTCGGTGAAGACGGTCAGGTCGGCGACCCGCGCGGCGGCCAGGCGCCCGACGACATCGAGCCCGTGGGCGGTCGCGGTCACGTGACGTGCGCGCCGGTCGTCCTTGCCGACGGCGCACTCGACGAGGCCCTGGCGGGTCAGCGCGGCGACGATCCGGCTGGCGGTCGGCTGCGTGACGTCGAGCAGCTCGGCGAGGCGGCTGACGGTCAGCGGCGCGCCGGCGTAGGTGGCGATGTGAAGCGCCTTGAGTTGCGACGGGCGCACGCCGACCTCGTCGATCAACGCGGTCGCCGACGAGCCCGAGTTGCGCACGAGGTGCGTGGTCAGGCTGTACAGGCGCTGGGCGAGCTCCTGTCGATTAGTTGCATGCACGCATGTAAGTGTACCAGACCCGTGCCCGGACATCGTGGCGGGGGTACTGCGCCCCAACCCCCGAAGCGGTCCCTAGGATGTTCCCCATGCGCTTCAGAACACTCGGGTTGTCGGCCGTGGTCGCACTGATCGTCGCGGGACTGTCGATCGGCGCCGGCGGCGCCGCGGGCACGACGAGGACCGTGACGGCCAAGACCAAGACGTGCAAGCCGCCGAAGTACCCGAGCGCGGGCTACTTCACCTCGCTGACCGTCAAGGGCGTCACCTGCGCCAAGGGCAACCAGCTGATCGTCGCCTACTACAAGTGCCGCACCAAGTCCGGCCTCGGCGGCAAGTGCACGGCCAAGAAGGTCCTCGGCTTCACCTGCAAGGAGTCCTCGCGCCAGGCGATCCCGACCGAGATCGACGCGCGCGTCACGTGCACCTACAAGACCGAGAAGGTCGTGCACACCTTCGAGCAGGACCTGTAGCCCACTGGTTCGTGAACAGCCTGCTGTGAGGGGGAGAACGAGCCCGGCACCCGCGCTGGCACCCCTCAGGGCACCACGCGACCGATCGCGCGCAGCAGATACGGCCCGAGCGACGTCGCGAACACGCGCGTCAGATGCGTGCCGTCCTTGCGCACCAGCGCGCCGCCCACCACCGCGAAGCACAACCGTGCGTCGCACATGTAGTGACTGAGATCGACGAGCGCGACGCGCGGGTCGTGCATCGCCGCCACCGCAGAGACCTGCGGGTCGGGAGTCAGATCGGCCGCTCGCGTCTGCGCACAGCGCACCCCCGCCGGCTGATGCACGGCGATCGCGTGCTGCACGCAACCGGCCTGCGGCGACACGATCCGTGGCGTGTCGCGGATGACGACGATGCGCTTCACCGACGCCGGCAGGCCTCGCCACGCCGCCTGGTAGCCCGCCGCCGACGAGCCGGAGAACAGGGTCGCCGAGTCGGCCGACGTCACGACCGTGCTGACGTCGGGGTGCTTGAAGAACCACGCCCGCAGCTCAGTGTTCCAGCGCGCGCACTGTCCAGTCAAACCCGCGGTGACCAGCACCGGGGCGGCCTGCGTGAACGGACAGCTCGCGCGGGTCATCGAGACCCCGTGCCAGCGCCGCGCCTGGGCGACGACCTCGAGCGCCCCGCGCCAGTGCGCCGCGTGACTGTCACCGACCAGCGCGATCGTGCTCGTCGCCTGGCTCGCCGTTGCCCCGAACGCGCAGACCGACACGAGATCAACGCGCCCCGACGGGTCGCAGTACGCGTTGGGCGTGATCACCGCGTTGGCCGGCGTCGGCACGACCGCGTGGTTCAGGGCGGGGTTGTGGCACGCATGCAGGGGATCGCGTGAGGCGGCACCGAAGCACGGCGGCTGGGCGAGGATCGAGATCGCGTCGTTGACCTGGATCGCGTTGGGGACCACGTCGGTGCACCGCAACGGGTCCGCACACGCCGCGTGGTCGGTCCAGTCGGACTGCACCCGCCACGCGAACGGGCCGAGTGGCAGGTCGGCGGCCAATGGGGTGAACGACGCGCTCAACGTCCGCTGGTCGGGCCGCGAGACGGACGCGGTCAGCGGGCGCTGCGCCGTGACCGCTCCGCCGGCATCGAGCAGCGTCAGATCAAGCCCGACGACACCGTGCTCGGAGACCACACAGATTCGGGCGCGCTCGACGGTCGACGGGGCGTAGGACAGCACGAGGCACAGATCACGCCCCCCGAACGCCGCGAGGTCGGCGGCGTTCCAGGGCGACGCGGTGCGCAGCTTGAGCACAAGCTGCGTGTCCTGCTGGCCGAACGTAACCGAGGTCAGGTCCAGCGAACCGCCGTCGACATCGCGGCCATCACGATGGGCGACCGGCGCGAAGCGCAGAACGGGCGCGGCCGCGACGCCCACGCCAACCGGTCCCACGATCGCCAGCACAACGCCGACCATCGCGACTCTGCTCCATAGGTGCGCCATTGTCCTCAGCGCCTTTGTACAGGCGCCGAGCCCGCGTCGCGCCGGCGCGTCGTCAACGCTTGGGTACGAACTCCGGCACGTCGAGCTCGGTGACTCCGAGCCCGGTGCGCCGCGTGCTGGCTGGGGCAACGCGCTCGGCCGCGGGAGTGCGGCGCACGACGCGCGGCTCGCCGGCCGGCTCCTCGAGCCGCTGAGCGCGCCTCGTCGGGCGCTCCTGGTAGCCCGTCGCCACGACAGTGACCCAGACCTGCTCGTCAAGCGTGTCGTCGACCATCGCGCCGAAGATGATGTTCGCGTCGGGGTGAGCGGCCTCGGCGACCGTCTTGGCCGCCTCGTTGATCTCCCACAGCGACATGTCCGCACTGCCGGTGATCGACAGCAGGATCGAACGCGCGCCCTCCATGCTCGTCTCGAGCAGCGGGGACGCAACGGCCGCCTGGGCGGCCTCGATCGCGCGGTGCTCACCGGTGCCCATACCGATCCCGAGCAGGGCGTTGCCCGCGTCGGACATGATCGTGCGCACGTCGGCGAAGTCGAGGTTGATGAGGCCGGGCAGCGTGACGAGATCCGAGATGCCCTGCACACCCTGGCGCAGGACGTCGTCGGCGACCCGGAACGCCTCGACCATCGACGTCCCCTTCTCGAGGATCGTCAGCAGGCGGTTGTTCGGGACGACGATCAGCGTGTCGACCTCTTCGGCCAGCGCCTGAATGCCGAGCGAGGCGGCTTCCGAGCGACGCGTCCCCTCAAAGCCGAACGGGCGGGTGATCACGCCGACGGTCAGCGCGCCGACCTCCCGGGCGATGCGAGCGACGATCGGCGCCGCGCCGGTGCCGGTGCCGCCACCGGCGCCGGCCGTGATGAAGACCATGTCGGAGCCCTTGAGCAGCGCCTTGATGCGGTCGTACTCCTCCATCGCCGCGGCGCGGCCGAGGTCGGGGTCGGAACCCGAGCCGAGTCCACGGGTGATCGTCGCGCCGATGTGCAGCGTGATGTCGGCCGTCGACTGCTGCAGCGACTGCAGGTCGGTGTTGACCGCGACGAACTCGACGCCGTTGACCTGCGCCTCGACCATCCGGTTGACCGCGTTGACACCGGCGCCACCGACGCCGATGACGCGGATGACCGGCGTGCCGACCGGACGCGACGTCGGTGCGGGCGCAGCGATGTCGTAGCGCGCCAGCGCATCGTCGACCACTGGGGCGAGCATGTCGTCAGGAAGATCGGCCTCCGAAGAGAAGGCGTGGCGCAGGCGATCCTGCGGAGTCGGGACGAGCGTCTCGTCCTGGGCGGCGGCGGTCTGGGGGGCGAGCGCGGGATGCGGCACGCCGGTGTCGCGCGGATGCGCGGGCGGCTCCGGAGATTCGGCCCCGCCCACCCTCTCAACCGCCGCATCGACGGGCTCGTCGGTCAGTCCCTGCTCCTCGGTCTTGCGAAACAGGGCCGCCAGCGGACCCTCACGCATGCTCGCTCGCTTGTTAGGGCCGGCCATGGAGAACCTCCTGCGCCAGATCGCGGTAGGACTGGGCGGCAACCCCGTCCGGGTCGTACTTCAGAACAGACATGCCCTTCACCGGAGCTTCAGCAAACCGGATCGTCTTGCGGATGCGAGACGCGAACACGCGATCTCCGAAGTTTTCTTCGAGAATCTCGATCGCTTCCTTGGCGTGAACGGTTCGCGTGTCCATCAGCGTGGGCAGAATCCCCTCGATCTCGACATCGGGATTGAGGTTCTCGCGGATCATCTGCAACGTGTTCTGAAGCTGGATGAGTCCCCGCATCGAGAGATACTCGCACTGCACGGGGACGATTACCTTGTCGGCGGCCGTCAGAGCGTTGATCGTCAGCAGTCCAAGGCTCGGCGGAGTGTCGATGCAGATGAAGTCGTAGTCCTCGAGAATCGGGGCGAACGCCTTCTGCAGCGAGCGCTCGCGACCGATCTGCGCGGACATCGCGATCTCGGCGCCGGCGAGATCGATCGAGGCGCAGGCGACGTCGATCTCACGCTTGCGGATCACCTCGCGGATCGAGATGTGATGGACGAGCACGTCGTACATCGAGGTCTGCAACGTGTCGGGGTCGATGCCCTGGGACATGGTCAGGTTGCCCTGTGGGTCCATGTCCACGCAGAGCACGCGGTTGCCCTTCTCCATGAACGCCACGGCCAGGTTCAGGGTCGTCGTCGTCTTGGCGACACCGCCCTTCTGGTTCGCGAACGCGATGACCTTGGCTTTCTTGGGATGTGCGCTTGCCACGGGAAATGAGCTCCAGGATCGGGGCGGCGGACCACGGATGGGTCCGTTCCCGCCCTCATTCGTCACGCGTGCGCACCATTCCTTCCCATAACCTCCCGACGGTATGGACGGACTCGCCCACACCGACGACACCCGCGCCTTCGACGCCGACTTCCCGCCGGTGCGGGGTCGCTGGCGCAACCTCGGCGTCGCGGCACGCAGCGTCGCGATCGGCCTGCAGCGGATCGACGTCGCTCCGGGCTTCCAGTCGACGCCGGTCCACGCCCACGGCAACTCCGAGGAGATCTTCTACGTGCTCGAGGGCACGGGCTTCGTGTGGATGGACGACACGGCATGGGCGATCGGGCCGGGCGACTGCATCGTCCACGGCGCCCGCACCGCCGGCCACACCGTCGTCGGGGGACCCGACGGCATCTCGGTGCTCGCGTTCGGCACCCGCCCAGGTGCCGAGCCCGGCCTGCACGCCCGGAGCGACACCGAGGTCGTCTACGGGTTTCGCGGCGTCACCCACGCCGCGCACCCGTTCTCGCTCGAGGCCGGCCTTGACGTCGTCGACGTCTCGTCGCCCTCGCCCGATCGCCCGCGCACGGTCGTCGCGCTGGACGACGTCCCGGTCAAGGCCGACGACCGCAACCACGCGGGGGTCAGCCGCGCGGTGCGCCCCCTCGGGCGCGCCGCCGGCGCGCGGATCAGCGCGCTGACGCACTTCGACATCGACCCGCACGCACTCGCCAACGTGCCGCACAGTCACAGCGCCGAGGAGGAGCTGTTCGTGGTCCTCGAGGGCGACGGCACGCTCGAGCTCTGGAACGTTCATGCCGAGTCGGCCGGCTCGGCCGAGCTGACCGCGGGCTCGATCGTCTCGCGTCCGGCCGGCAGCGGTGTGTCGCATTCGATCCGCGCCGGAGCCGACGGCCTGCGGATGCTCGGCTACAGCGACCGTCACCCCGGCGACGCGTGCTTCTACCCACGCTCGCAGACGATCGCGATGGCCGGCCTCGGCGTCCGCTTCCGCGTGACCCAGGTGGACGAGTTCGACGGCGAGGAGTGAGCGCGGCGACTCGCGAGCTGCTCGTGGTCACCGGCAAGGGCGGTGTCGGCAAGACGACGGTCGCGGTGGCGCTCGCGCTGGCCGCGGTGCGGCGCGGGCTGCGGGTGATCGTCGCCGAGGTCGCCGCGCGCGATGACGTCACCCGCGCGCTCGGTGCCGAGGCCGAGCCGTTCGCCGAGCGCGAGCTGCCGGGCGGCGTGCATCACATCTCGATCGATCCCGAGCAGGCATTCGAGGAGTACCTGCGCGACCAGCTCCCAGGTCCGCTGGCCCAGCTGCTGATCACCAGCCGCAGCGCCGGCGTCCTCGCCGCGGCGACGCCGGGGCTGCGCGAGCTGCTGTCGATCGGCAAGGTCTGGGAACTCGCCCAGGACGCCCGCCGCACGCCCGGCGCCAAGCCGTATGACCTGGTCATCCTCGACGCCCCGGCGACCGGCCACGGCGTCGCGGTGCTGCGCGCGCCCGCGACGTTCGCCGACGCCGCGCGTGGCGGACCGATCGCCCGACAGGCCAAGACGATCGACGCGCTACTGCGCGACCCCGAACGCACCGGCGTCATCGCCGTGACCACGGCCCAGGAGATGCCGGTCACCGAGACGCTCGAGCTGCGTGTCGCGCTGCGCGAGCGCCTCGGGCTCGAGCTCGACCGCGTGATCGTCAACGCCGTCACTCCGACGCGCTTCACCGCCACCGAAGTCGAGCAGGTGCGGCAGCGACTCGGCGGCGGTGCGGCCCGCGCCGCGGAGTGGCACCACCGCCACGCCGGCGCCCAGCGCGCCCAGATCGCGCGGTTGCGCCGCGGCGTCGGCGACGTCGCGGTGCAAACGCTGCCGTTCTGCGCCGTCGCGCGGATGGCGATGGCCGACATCGAGCAGCTGGCGGCGCGGCTGTGAGCACGCTGAACACGATCCTCGACGACCGCAGCGTCGTCATCTGCGCCGGGGCGGGCGGCGTCGGCAAGACGACGACCGCGGCGACGATCGGCGTCGGCCTGGCCGCCCGCGGCCAACGGGTCGCCGTCGTGACGATCGACCCCGCGCGCCGGCTCGCGGCGTCGCTCGGCCTGAACGAGCTGGGCAACGAGCCCCAGCGCGTCGACGCCGCGAAGCTCGCCGCGCACGACCTCGCGCTGACCGGTGAGCTGTGGGCGATGATGCTCGACCCCAAGGCGACGCTCGACGAACTCGTCTCAGAGCTCGCCCCCGACGCCGACGCGCGCGCCGAGATCCTCGCCAACCGGATCTACCGCGAGCTCTCCGGCGCGGTCGCCGGCACCCAGGAGTACACGGCGATCGCCAAGCTCTACGAACTGCACCGCTCAGGACGCTTCGACGTGATCGTGCTCGACACGCCGCCGAGTCGCAACGCGCTGGACTTCCTCGAGGCGCCCGACCGGCTCACCGGGTTCCTCGACGGCCGCGGGCTGCGCACGCTGCTCGTGGTCCCCAGCGGCATCGCCGCGCGCGCGGTCGGCCGCGGCGCCGGTGTCGTCTTCGGCGTCCTCGGCCGGGTGACCGGCACCGACCTACTGCGCGACGTCGGCGCGTTCTTCACCTCCCTCGCCGCGGTGCTCGACGGCTTCCGCGAGCGCGCCAAGGAGATCAAGGCACTGCTCGCCGATGAGCAGACGACGTTCGTGCTCGTCACCTCGCCCCAGCGCGAGCCCGTCGCGGAGGCGATCTACTTCGCCGCCCGGTTGCGCGAGGCCGGCCTGCGTCTCGGCGGGCTGATCGTCAACGGCGTCCACGAATCGCCCGGTGACGTCGATGCGACGGCGCTGACCGATGCTCTCGGACCGGCGCTGAGCGCCCGCGTAGAGCGCACATGCGCCGAGGCGTCGGTCCTCGCGCAGCGCGACCGCGAGAGCGTCACGCACCTGACCCGCGAGCTCAAGCTCGAACCCGACGCCCCGATTCTCGTTCCCCACCTGGCCGTCGACGTGCACGACGCCGCGGGCTTGGCGGCGATCCACACCCACCTGTTCGCCTGAACGCCGCGGGTCAGGCGGGGGTGAGGATCCCGTCGGCGACCGAGCGCAGATCGGAGTCCAGGTGTCCGCACATGACGTCGCGCAGGATCGCGCGCAGGAAGCCCTGAATCTCGCCGCACAGCCCGTTGAGGTCGGGCTCGGGCATCTCGATCCCGGCGATGTGGGCGCGCTCGACGCTGAGAGCGTGGGCGATCTCCTCGGCGAGCAGCGCGCGATCCTCGGGCACCGCGCACAGCGCCGCGAGCCGTCCGGGGAGCTGCCCGCTCGACGGGCCCTCGGGTTCGAGCAGCGCACGCAGCGCCATCAGGTGGTCGCTCAGACCATCCATCGGGTCGGCCCGCTCGCAGCCGAGCTCGAAGCGGCGCAGCGCCCAGGCCAGCTCGCCGGCCCGCGGCGTCCGTCTTGCGACAAGATTTATGAAGGCGCGCAGCTCGTCCTCCTGCTCGACCGCGATGGCGCAGCGACCGCGCGGCGTCCCCGTCGCTCCGAGCACCGCGAACTGCCACGGTCCGCCGGCACTGCGCAGCCAGGCCGCCGGCCCGAGCGCGGGGGCGCCATCGGCGTAGAGGCGCAGCGCGGTGATCAGCCGGCGGAAGCGCACACGGGCGTGACCGACCGGATCCTCGTCGCCGGGCGCCGCCTCCCAGGCCAGGACCGCCAGCACACGCGCCGGGCCACCGGCGCGCGACCAGACCGCGTCAGGCGGCGCGTCGGGCAGGTCCTCGCCTGAGACCAGGCTCAGCCCGCCGCCGAGGACCAGCTCCCGGCCGTGCAGCGTGACACCGAGCAGCGGAACCACTGCGACAGCCTCGGTGCGGCCCTCGGTGACGAGGCACTCGAGCTCGTCGTAGGCGACGCGCAGCCGATCAACGCTGAGCACGAAGTCGGTCGAGTCCTCGAACACCCGGGAGAGGAACACGCACAGCGACTCCTGCGCGCGCTCGCGCTCGCTGCGCGGCGGCTTGACGCCGCGCGCCTCGAGGTAGGCGGCGAGGCCCGAACAGGCGCCAAGCGCGTGGAGCGCGGGCAGGTAGTTGTCGAGCTGACCGAGGATCGGCGCGCGGTCGGCGATGAAGTCGGCGGTCAGCGGCCGATAGCAGTACAGCGGCGTCCGGCGCGAGCGCCCCTGCTCGACGACCTCGAAGGAGACCTCGGCGCCCTGAGCGGTGTCGGACGCGAGCTGCCACGCCGCCTCTTCGGCGAACGCGAGCAGCGCCTGATGGAGACGAGGGCTTCGCACGGTATGGCCGATTTCCCCGCCCCCCGCCCGGTCCCTGCCTGCTGCAGGCACACTTGCGCAGAGTTCGCCAAACCTGACCATGGCGCAGCTTTGCTGGGCAGGGCTGAAGCTTGTGGCGCACGAGTCCGTGCATCGACGCCGCGTGGCACGACCGGGTCGGCCTGGGCGACGAAGGAACCCGCATGAGCCCTCACCGCGCGCTCACGCTCGTCGTCCTCTGGGGCCTGGGCCTCACGATCGCCTTCGCCGCGCCCGGAGCGTCGGCCCAGTCGCGCACCGGCGGCGCCGGCTTCGTGGCCCAGCTCGGCACCCGCGTCCCGCTCGTGGCGGGCATGAGCGGCGACGATGTCTCGGCCCTGCAGCAGGCGCTGACCATCTCCGGCTTCGCCGTCACCGCCGACGGCCACTTCGGCCCGGCGACCGAGCAGGCGCTGCGCGACTGGGAGCGCGCCGGCGGACGCTTCGTCGACGGCGTCGTCGACGCGTCCGACGCCGCCGCGCTGCTGGCGGTGCTCAACGGCGCCGCGCCACTCGTCACGCCGCCGCCAGTGACCACCCCGACATCACCCGTGACACCTCTCACGCCGATCTCTCCCACGGCGACGGCGACGATCAACTCGGCCGGCCATGCGATCGCCGCTGCGGGCTCACCGATCCGCGTCCAGAGGATCATCGCCGCGGCCAACCACATCGCCACCCTGCCCTACCGCTACGGCGGCGGCCACGGCTCGTTCCTCGACACTGCCTATGACTGCTCCGGCTCGGTCAGCTACGCGCTGCACGGCGCCAAGCTGCTTGACCAGACCCTCGACTCGACGGGCTTGAAGTCCTACGGCGCCGCCGGGCCCGGCCGCTGGGTCACGATCTACGCCAACGCCGGCCACACGTACATGGTCGTCGAGGGTCTGCGCTTCGACACCTCGGGCGCGACCGCCGCCCATTCGCGCTGGCAGACCGCCAGCGCCTCGGCGCACGGCTTTATCGTGCGCCACCCGGCCGGGCTGTAGCGCGAGCTTACGCCGCGACAGGCTCTGCGGGAGCAGGAGCCGACTGGGGCAGCCAGCGCGTTCCGTAGTTGCGCATGCCCTCGACGATCGGGAGCAGGGCGCGGCCCTTGTCGGTCAGCGAGTACTCGACGCGGGGCGGAACCTCGGGATAGGTGTGGCGCTCGACGATGCCCTCTTCCTCGAGGGCGCGCAGCCGCAGTGACAGCGTTCGCGGGCTGATGCCGGCGAGTGAACGCTCGAGCTCGCAGAAGCGTGAGCAGCCCTCGGCCAGATCGCGAACCAACAGCAGTGTCCACTTGCCGCAGACGATCTCCGCCGTGCGACAGACAGGACACGTTTCGTCAACGGCCATCCCAAAACTTTACCAAATGAAGCGCTGGGCGCTAACGCAACACGCTGGCGCTGTTGCCGTGCTGATGGCTGTCGCGCTCGTTCTCGGCCTGCGCGAGGTCGTCCATCGTCGTGCCGCGACGGCCGTCGGAGGCCATCAGCAGCTTGAAGTCGTGAGGGCTCGAGGCCGCCTGCAGGGCATCGTCCATGGTGATCCGGCCAGCCTTGCAGTGCTCGAACAGCGCCTGGTCGAAGGTCTGCATCCCGTAGTAGCCACCCTCGGCGATGACCTCGTGGAGACGGCCGGTTTGGGTCGGGTCCATGATCATGTCCTTGACGCGACCGGTCGCGCGCAGGATCTCGCAGACGGCAACACGGCCGCCGCGGGCGCCCGGGACGAGCCGCTGGGAGACCGCACCCTTGAGCGTGCCGCCGATCATCGCGCGGACCTGCTGGTGCTGGTGGGGCGGGAAGAAGTCGATCAGGCGGTTGACGGTCTCGGTCGCGTCGACCGTGTGGACGGTCGACAGGACGAGGTGTCCGGTCTCGGCCGCGCTCAACGCGGTCTGGACCGTCTCCTCGTCGCGCATCTCTCCGATGAGGATCACGTCGGGGTCCTGACGAAGAACGCGGCGCAGCGCGCGCTTGAATGAGGCGGTGTCCATCCCGACCTCGCGCTGGTTGATGAGCGAGAGCTTGTCGGTGTGAAGGAACTCGATCGGGTCCTCGATCGTGACAACATGGCGCGCCTTGGTCGAGTTCATGTGGTCGATCATCGCGGCGAGCGTCGTCGACTTGCCCGAACCGGTCGTGCCGGTGAGCAGGATGATCCCGCGCTCTTCCTCGGCGAGCTCGCGGATCGCCTCCGGGAGCTGGAGGTCGTCGATTGTCGAGATCTTGAACGGGATCGCGCGGCAGACCATCGAGACCGAGCCCCGCTGGTAGAACGCGTTGACGCGGAAGCGGGCCACATTGCGGATCGAGTAGGAGAAGTCGACCTCGCGCTCGGTCATGAACTCACCGACCTTCTCGGGGTCGTCGAGGATCTTGCGCAGGCAGCCCTCGGTGTCTTCGGGCCTGAGCTGCGGCGCACCGGAGATCGGGCGCAGATCGCCGTTCAGGCGGATCTGGGGAACGGCGGGGACCTTGAGGTGGAGGTCTGACCCGCCACTCTCAACCAGGAATTTGAGAGCAGCATCGATGTCGAACACGCCCGTTGGATCGGCATCCCCAAGCGCAGCTTGAGTGTCTGGACGCCATCCGGCCAGATGGCTGGACAACGCCGGTCGGATGTGCGAACGACGAGGGGCCGCACGGTGGCGGCCCCTCGGTCAAACCTGATGCGATTCGCGGCTAGGCGACGTCGCGCAGCTTCTGGGCCTCGGCGAGGCTCTGGAGCTTCTTCAGCGACTGGTTCTCGATCTGGCGGATCCGCTCGCGCGTGACGTTGAACGTACGCCCGACCTCGTCCAGCGTGCGCGGGTGCTCCCCGCCGAGGCCGTAGCGCAGCTCGAGCACGCGACGCTCACGGTAGGAGAGGTTCTCCAGCGCCTCGCGCAACGCCTCCTTGGTCAGGATCTCGGCCGCGCGCTCGTAGGGCGACTCGGCACGCTCGTCGGCGATGAACTGCCCGAACTCGGACTCTTCCTCGTCGCCGACCGGCTTCTCCAGCGAGACCGGAGCCTGGGCGGAGCGCTTGATCGAGTCGACCTCTTCGGGATCGATGCCGGTGACGTCGGCGATCTCCTCGGCGGTCGGCTCACGACCCAGCTCGGTCACGAGCTTGCGCTCGGCGCGACCGATCTTGTTGAGCTTCTCGACGACGTGAACCGGGATGCGGATCGTCCGCGCCTTGTCGGCCAGGGCACGCGCGATCGCCTGGCGAATCCACCAGGTCGCGTACGTGGAGAACTTGAAGCCCTTGCGGTAGTCGAACTTCTCGGCCGCGCGGACGAGACCCAGCGTTCCCTCCTGGATCAGGTCGAGGAACGGCAGGCCCTGGTTGCGGTAGTTCTTGGCGATCGAGACGACGAGCCGCAGGTTGGACTCGACCATCTTCTGCTTGGCGTCGAGGTCGCCGCGCTCGATGCGCTTGGCGAGATCAACCTCTTCCTGCGCGGTGAGCAGGCGGACCTTGCCGATGTCCTTCAGGAACAGCTGAAGGGAATCGGTGGTCATGTCCGGACGCAGGTCGAGCGTCGCCTTCTTGGCGCGGCGCCCACCGCGCTTGTCGGGAGCGCGCTCCACCTCGTTACCGGCGACCGAGGTCGGGTCGATCTCCTCGACCAGCTCGATCTCCTGCTTCTCGAAGAACCCGTGCAGCTCTTCGACATCACCCTCGTCAAGGTCGAGTTCGGAGACCGCCTTGACGATCTCGGCGAACGTGAGCACGCCGACCTGCTGGCCCTTGGCCAGGAGTCCCTTGACCTCTTCGAGTTCCTGAAGTTCCACTACTGACATTCAACGTCCATTTCTCGGTCAGGATCGCGCCCGATACCTGCCAGTTCGCTCATCGGGAGCCCACGGCGGGCAACCCTACGCTCGAGCGTATGTTCTCTAAGAGTAGCCACTTTACTTTCTGAAGTCAACGGCCTCCATGGCTGGGAAGCGGCCAAAACCCGCCAGTTGCGGCCTGGCGTTGTTATCCATACGTTCAACGCGCCGAGTTGTTTCAAGTTGCGAGCAACTTCCGTAAGAGATTCATCTGGCGCCGGAGCCACAATCGGCGATGATGTGCGAGTGACCGACGAGCCGACCGGCGATCGCGACGTCCTGGGCAGCCTGCCACGGACGCGTCCCGCGCGCCGCAGCGCCAAGCGCGACGCACCGGCCAAGGCACCGGCCGCCGCGAAGGCGCGCAAGCCACCCGCCGATGTTGCGACGAAACCGCAGGCCAAGCCGGCCCCGGCCAAGCTGCGTGCCAGGCTGACGCCTCCGGCGCCGGCCCCGACTCGCGCCAACGCCCCGCCAGTGTCCGGCTATGCGGTCCCGGAGCCCGATCCGCACCCGCCGACGTCCGACCTGCTGACCGCGACCGCCGAGGCGGCCGTGGAGATCGTCCAGCTCGGCGCCCGGCTCGCCGCCCGCACCCTGCGGGCGGTGCTCGAGCACCGCCCCGGCAGCGACGCCTAGCGCCACACTCGGGGGTCATAACGCGTATATACTGCCGCGCGTCTGCCGAGCCCCACGTGCGCCAGACGCACAGGGGGCGGGGGAACCATTGCGAACCGCATGCGGTTCGCGGGGGCGAATCGGTGTCACTTGACACCGTAGGGCCACTGGCCCGAGCCCGACAGCTCACCCCGTAGGCCGACCTCATATGAACGGGACGCCCAGAACGCACATGTTGCTCGTCACGCTTGCCTGCTTTACGCCGGTGGCGCTGGCCGCACCCGCCGTCGCCGCCAATCCCGGCGGGGCTGCGTTCCCGACCGGTCCCGGCCTGCATGTCGCAACGCCGTCCGCCCCGATGGTCGGCGACACGGTCACGTTCACCGGCAGCCTCCCCGATGCCCCGAGCAAGACGATCGTCGTCCAGCGCCAGGAGCACAGCGGCCTGTGGACGCAGACGGCGACGACGATGTCCAACGCCACCGGCGACTTCACCGCCCAGTGGCAGGCCGACCACGCCGGCCTGTTCCCGGTGCGCGCTCTGCCCGCCGCGGACGTCACCCCCGCGGCGCTGGCCACCGTCTCGACGACGAACCCGCTCGACGATCTCGCGACACCGCTGATGGCGGTCTACCGTCCGTACATCGCCACCTGGTACGGACCCGGATTCTTCGGCCAGCGGATGGCCTGTGGCCACATCCTGCATCGCAATACCCTCGGCGTGGCCAACAAGACCCTGCCGTGCGGGACGCAGGTCGCGCTGGCCTTCCAGGGCCACACGATCACGGTGCCGGTCGTCGATCGCGGTCCCTACGCCAACCACGCGAGTTGGGACCTGACCGCAGCGACCGCGCACGCACTGTCGATGAACGCGACCGAGACGATCGGCGCCGTCAGCATCCCGGGCAGCGCGCCGAAGGCGACGACGACGACCAAGAAGAAGGCATCGTCAAGCGGCGGCGCGTCCGGCTAGTGAGCCGAGCCGAGCGCGCGCTGGACGACCGGGCCCAGTGCCCGTGCCACACCCGCCCGGTCGCCGCCGTTGACACCGGCCGCCTTGATCGCCTCGAGCAACACCGTCATCGTGACATAGCCGCGGGCGTTGGCTGCGGTCGGTTCGCCACCGAACGCGCGACGGAATGCCGCGGGGAACCCCGGACCGGCCAGCTTCGCGATCTGTGCGTCGCTCAGGCTGGCCAGGCTGTGGCCGGTCTGGACCCCGCGCAGGTAGGCGCCGTCGGGCGCGGCGCCGGGCGAAGGCGTCAGCTGCGGGTCGGGATCGCTCGGGCTCAGCACGGAGATCGCCGCCGCGCTGAGGATCGGCAAGACGACCCGCGTCGCGCCGGGCACGGTGTCGCCGAGATAGGCGATCGCCGACGAGTCGCCGACGACGGACTGGGCGTTGTTGGTCAGCACCGTGCGGTCGAAGCCCGAATCGGCGCCGCGCGAGGAGTCCATCGAGACGAACTTGACCAGCAGATCTCCGACCGCTCCGTGGTGCAGGCCGAGCGCGAGTTTCTCGCCGGTGACGATCTGCTCGCTCGTCGCGGCCTGCGGTCCGGTCAGCGCCGAGCTCGAGTAGACCGAGAGCACGCCGCCGCGAACGTCCGTGCTCACCGAACGGCCGCAGCCGACGAGGATGGGAACCACGAGAAGGGCCAAGAGGCATCGGCGCACGGCGCGGGAGGTTAGAGCGGTGGCGGCGCGCGCGTCTCAGACGGTTGCATCAACCATCTCAGGCCAGTCGCACGCCGGCGGCCCGGGCCGCGAACACGGCCTCGTCGGCGTGGGCGGCCAGCGCCTGCGCGTCGGTGCCGTCGTGCGGGCACACGGCGATGCCGATCGAGACGGTCAGCGGCACGCCGTGATGCTCGGCCGCGTCGGCGACCGCCACGGCGAGTTGCTCGCCGAGAACCCGTGCCGAGAGCTCGTCGGTCTCCGGTGCCGCGAGCCAGTAGCGCCCGAGGTGCTCGCGCACGAGCACGTCGGCGGGCCGCATCGTCGCGCTGATCGCGCGCTCGGCGAGCTCGATGGCCTCGGCGGCCTCGGCGCCGGTCTGCAGCAGACGCTCGAGATCGTCGACCTCGACCGCGAGGACGGCGAAGGCGAGCTTGTCGCTGGCATGACGTTTGAGGCGTTTCTCGATCGACGGGCGCCACGGCTCGCCGTCGGGGCCCTCGGTGATCTTCGCCGGCCCTGACCACGACGGCGCGACCGAGCGGCGACGGCGGCCGGTCGGGGGCGCCGGGTCGTCGACGACCCGCAGGTCGGTGGCCTGGGGCTCGTCGCGCTCGTCGTCCTCGCCGCCGGCGAACGGCGCGGTGACCGGAGCGTCGAGCCCGGCCTCGAGCAGTGCCGAGCAGGCGTGGGCGAGGCGATCCGACAGCGCCCCGAGAAGATCGGCGTCCGACGCCGGAACCTCGTCGCGCAGCGCGCTCCACGCCGCGCAGCGCAGCGCCTCGACCGCGGCTACGAACGCGGCCGGCGAGGTCGCGCCCGAGGCCTCGGCGGCGGTCTCGCCGTGACGCAGCAACCGCTCCAGCCCACCGTCGCCGCTCAGCGAGGCGATCAGCGCCGAGCAGACGACCGGGCCGCGGCGGGCCATCTCGGCGGCCGGGATCGCATCGACCGCCGACAGCGGCGCGGCGGCCATCAACTCCATCAGCCAGCCCTTGGCCACCGCGGTGCCGTCGGCCAACGCGGTCACGGGTGCGTCCGCCACCGGCCGCGGCCGGCGGCGCTCGACGGGCGGCCATGACATGCGCGATGCATACCAGTCGCTCAGGACGCGAAGATGGGGGCATGCTCTCGATCGACGAGGCACGGGCGACCGTGCTCGACCGGACCGGCCGGCTCGATGACGAGCCCGTCGCGCTGGCCGATGCGCTGGATCGTGTCCTATCGGCCGACGTCGTCGCGGTCGGGGCCGTGCCGAGCTTCGACAACAGCGCGATGGACGGCTTCGCCGTGGTCTCCGGCCCGGCCGATCGCACGCTGGTCATCGTCGACGAGTCGCGCGCGGGCGCGCCGGCGACGGCGACGCTCGGCGCCGGCGAGGCGATCCGCATCTCGACCGGCGCGATGCTGCCCTCGGGCGCCGACGCGGTGGTGGCGATCGAGCGCGTCCGCGAGGACGGCGACACCGTCACGCCGCTGGTCGAGGTCCGCCCCGATGACAACGTCCGCCGTATCGGTGACGACCTGCGCGCGGGCCAGACCGTGATGAAGGCCGGTCGGCGCCTCGGCCCGGTCGAGATCGGATCGGCGGCCACGGCCGGCGCGGGTGAGCTGCGCTGCGCGCGACGCCCGCGCGTCGGGGTCGTCTCGACCGGCGACGAGCTCGTCGACCCTGGGACGGCGCTGGCGCCCGGGCAGATCCACGAGTCCAACTCGCTGTCGCTGGCGGCGCTGGCGCGACGCGCCGGCGCCGACGTGGTCGGGCTGCGACGCGCCGGCGACACCCCGCAGGCGGCGCGCGACGCGATCGCCTGGGCGCTGGAAGCGGCTGATGTCGTCGTCCTGTCAGGCGGCGTCTCGGTCGGTCCGCACGACCACGTCAAGCCGGCGCTGGCCGACCTCGGCGTGCGCGAAGTGTTCTGGCGCGTCGCGGTTCGCCCTGGGCGCCCGATCTGGTTCGGCCTGCGCGAGAGCGACGGAACGCTCGTCTTCGGACTGCCGGGCAACCCGGTGTCGGCCGTGGTGACATTCATCCTCTTCGCCCGTCCGGCGATCAACGTGCTCCAGGGCGCGACGCCCTACGAGCCGCGCGGGCGCGCCGTCATGACGCACGACCTCCCCCGCCATCCTGACCGCGACGAATGCGTGCGCGTGCGACTTCACGACGGTCAGGCGACGTGGACCGGGCCGCAGGACTCGCACATCCTGTCCTCGCTGCTCGAGGCCGACGCCCTGGCCATCGTCCGACGCGGCGAGGGCATGCTGGCGGCCGGTGAGACGGTCGAGATCGAATCGCTTTGAGTCCGGAGCATGATCCCGCGTCAACGACGGCCCCTCGGGTTCGACGAAGCGGTGCGGCCGCGTTAGCCTGAAACGCGATGTCTGTCGCTGTCGTCGTCGTGCTCGTCGTCGTCGCCCTGGCCCTCGTCGTGGCGGGAACCCTCGGCCTGGCCGTCTGGCGGCTGCTGCGTGGCCACCAGCAGGTCGCCGATGCGGTGATCGACCACGCCGGGGAGCACACGACGACCGATCCGGACACGGGTGCCGTGACGTCGGTCCAGGCGGCGGATCTGACGATGCCGATCGCCGAGCTCGAGGCGATCTGGACGCCGATGCATCTCGAGCGGCTGGCCCGGACCTACTGGCGATTTCTCAGCCGCTGCACGCTCGGGCTGATCCGCGTGCGCTACACAGAGGCCGAGCGCTTCGTGTGCCTGATCGGGCGCCCGTTCGTCCTGCTGCAGTTCCGGGCGCCTGAGTACGAGATGGACGCCCGTGAGGGCATCGTTCGCTGGCGGATCGAGAAGGGCGTGCTCGTCTCACGGCGCGGCGGGAGCGGCGACGGCTACCTGAAGATCGACATGGTCCGACGCGCCTGCGACGAGCCGGGCCGGGCGACGCTGCACGTCGAGGTGTCCATCGCCAACTTCTACCCCGCGATCGCTTTTCGTCTCGGCCGCTGGGTCTACGCCAACACCCAGTCGCGGATCCACGTCATCGTCACCCACGGCTTCCTGCGCTCGCTGGCGCGACTGGATCTGGCCGAGTCACGCGTCGGGCGCTACACCACGGTTGACGACGTGCCCGATCCGGTCACGGAGCCGCGCGAGCCCGTCGCGTCGTAGGTCGCTACGTTCGGCGCAGCACGAGGATCGCGAGGTCGTCGTGCGGCGGCCCGGCGCGAAACTCAGCGAGTGCACGCTCGACGCCATCGGCGAGATCCGCGGCGCTGCCGCGGAGCGACAGCGCCGCGGCGAGGCGCTCGTCGCCGAAGCGCTCGTGTCCGGCGCCGACGGCATCGGTGACACCGTCGGTGTAGAGCACAAGCGCATCGCCGGGGGCGAGTTCCATCGACGTCGCCGTCCAGCTCGAGCCGGCCACCGCGCCGGGCAGTGGGCCCGGCTCGCCGGTCGCCGCCACGGTGCCGTCTCGCACGACGAGGCCGAGTGGATGGCCGGCGGTCACGATCTCTACTCGGTCGGTCCCGGCATGGCCGTGGACGAGCAGGACGCTGCACAGCGCGCCTGAGCCGTCGCTGCGCAACCGCGCGTCGAGCGCCTCGACGGCGGCGCGGGGGTCGCTGGTCAGCTGGCCGACCGCGTGAATCGTGTGACGCGCGAGCGCGGTGATCGCGGCGGCGGCGGGGCCTTTGCCGACGACGTCGCCGATCACCGCCATCCAATCCGTCCCGACTTCGAAGATCTCGAAGAAGTCGCCGCCCATCTCGGTTGCCTCCCCCACCGGGTCGAACGCGCTGGCGATCTCGATTCCGACGATCGCCGGAGGGTCGCGCGGGCGCAGGCCCTGCTGGAGCGTGTGGGCGATCTCCGCGCGCGTGGCGTAGGCGCGGGCGTTGGCGATCGCCATGCCGACGCGACGGCCGAGATCCTCGGCCAGCGCGAGATCGTGCTCACCGAAGCGCCGCCCGTCACGCCGCGCCACGAGCGTCAGCGCTCCGAGTCGCTGACCGCCGGCGTCGATCGGCACGACGATCATCGACCCGAGTTCCATCGCCTTCATCCGCTCGAGGTGATCGGCACTCTCGGCGACGATGGCGAGCTGCTCGTCGGTCGGCGCGCCGCCCATGATCGATCGGCCCTCGCGCGCCACGACCGAGACCACGTCCATCGCGCCGGCGACCGGTGGGTAGCGCGCACGCAGCTCACGCGCGACCTCGAGCTTGGCCGGGTCGGCGTGGGCGATCGCCGCCGCGTGCAGCGTCCCCTCGCGGTCGGCAAGGTCGATCACGCAGAGGTCGGCCTGCTCGCGCACGACGATCGCGGTGACTTCGCGCAGCGCGTGTTCGTGATCGAGCGACGTCCCCAGCACCTTGCCGGCCTCGGCAAGGATCCGCTGGTGGCGCTCGGCGCGCTTGATCAGCGTCAGGTCCTCGACGACGTTGAGTGCCAGACCGACATCGCCGTCGTCGGGCAGCCTGCGGGCCTTGGTGAGGAACCAGCGGTCCTGTCCGGTCTTCCGATCGACGGAGCGCGACAGCAGCTCGGCCGACTCCTCGCCGCGCAGCACGCGGCGGCCCGGCATCTCGTCCGGCGGGACGGGCTCACCGCGCTCGTCGTAGCTGACGTTCGACGCCGCGACCGCGCCCGGCGCAGCGGTGGTCAGTCCTCGTGGATCGCCGACCCCGAGGAGATCGGCGACTGCCTGGTTGGCGTAGACGATCTTGCCGTCGCCCGTGGCGATCGTGACGGCTTCGGCGAGATGGTCGAGGATCGGCCCCCACCGCTCCCGCATTCTCGCAATGACCAACTCGTGGTCATCGGGCCCAGTCAGCCGTAGCGCTCCCCGGTGTACGCCCGCAGCTTGGCGCGGTTGTGGCGCGCGGAGATCCGTCGCACGGTGTGGGTGCGCGAGCGCATGACCAGCGACTCGGTCGTCGCCGTGCCCTGCCCTGGGTAGCGCACGCCCTGGAGTACGTCGCCGTCGGTCACGCCGGTGGCCGCAAAGAAGCAGTCGTCGCCGCGCACGAGTATGTCCTGATGGAGCTGCGCGTCGAGGTCGTAACCGGCGTCGATCGCCGCCTGGCGCTCGACGTCGTTGCGCGGCCATAGGCGGCCGACCAGACCGCCGCCGAGGCACTTGATCGCAGCGGCGGAAATCACGCCTTCCGGGGTTCCGCCGATGCCGTAGAGCAGGTCGACGGGCGAGTTCTCGGAGACCGCGAGCAGCGCCGCGCTGACGTCGCCGTGGCTGATCAGGCGCAGCCGCGCGCCGGCGCTGCGCACGTCGGCGATAGCCTGCTCATGGCGATCGCGATCGAGCATCACGACCATCACGTCGCCGATGTCCTTGTGGCGCCGTTCGGCAACCAGACCGAGGGTCTGGGCGATCGGGCGATCGAGGTCAAGCAGGTCGGCGATGTCCTCGCCGCCGGCGAGCTTGTCCATGTAGAAGACCGGGCCGGGATCGAACATCGTGCCGCGCTCGGACAGCGCGATGACCGACAGCGCGCTCGGCTGGCCCTGGGCCGCGAGCGTCGTCCCTTCGAGCGGATCGACCGCGACGTCGACCTCGGGCGGCGAGCCGTCACCGATGCGCTCGCCGTTGTAGAGCATCGGCGCCTCGTCCTTCTCGCCCTCGCCGATGACCACGACCCCGTCCATGCGCACGGTGTCGAGAACGATCCGCATCGCGTCGACCGCGGCCTGGTCGGCGGCCAGCTTGTCGCCCTTGCCGACAAGCCGTGCGGAGGCCAGCGCAGCCGCCTCGGTCGTGCGAACGAGCTCAAGGGCCAGGTTGCGGTCCGGCCGCGTGGTTTCGTTGGTCCCCGCCATGGCCGGCGCCAGACTACTCCACGCGAGCGCGTCAGCCGACGGATGCGGCGACGGCGAGCAGCGCGACGTCGTCCCACGGTCCCTGCGCCGTCAGGCGCAGATACAGACCGCCGGACTCCCAGGAGAGCTCGACGACCGGGCGCAGCGACGGCTGCGCCTCGACGAGCGGGGCGTCGCGGCGCTGCGCAGCGGCGTCGCCGATGCGAACCGGCTGCGGCGGTGCCTCGGGGAGCTGCGTCGGCGCGAGATCGTGCGCGGCTCGCAGGGCCAGGCGACCGGGTGCGCCGGGACGGGTGTCGTCAAGGTTCCAGACGACCTCGACAGCTCCCGAACCGTCGGCGAAAACCTCGGTCCAGCGCCCGAGCGGGAGCGCCACCGACGGCAGCGGGACCGGTCGTCCGAGGTGCGCGTCGGCCGGGCCGATCCCCTCCAGCGGATCCATGGCCCGAATGTACACACCGCCGAAGCGGCGGGTGTGGAAGTCTCCTACCCGTGAGCACGACGATCGGCGTCGACGTGGGTGGGACAAAGATCTCGGTCGCCGTGCTGCGCGACGGGCGGATGTCAGAGCCGCGATTGCGCCCGACGGCCACCGGCTCACCCGACGAGCTCGTCGATCAGCTGGCCGCCGCGATCGAGGAGGCGGGCGACGCCGACGCCGTCGGGCTCGGCATCCCGTCGGTGGTGGATTTCGAAACCGGAACGGCGTTTCACTCGGTCAACGTGCCGCTCCAGCACGTCGCCCTGCGCACAATCCTCGGCGAGCGGCTCGGCGTCCCGGTGTTCGTCGACAACGACGCGAACCTCGCCACGCTGGCCGAGGCCCACAACGACGACGGCACGCTCACGGCCCGCAGCCTGGTGATGCTCACGCTGGGCACCGGCGTCGGCGGCGGGATCGTCATCGACGGCCGCCTGTACCGCGGGGCGAGCGGCGCCGCGGCCGAGTTCGGCCACCAGATCGTCGGCGGCCAGCTCGACGTCGGCGCGCCGATGCACGCTGAGCGCTTCCCTCAGCCGGGCTCGCTCGAGACGCTCGCGGCCGGCCACGCGCTGGACGAACTCGCCGCCCAACGCGGCCTGCGCAACGGACCGGACGCCGTGCGAGCCGCCCGGGCCGGCGACCCCGGCGCACTTGAGGCGATCCGCATCTTCGGCGAGCGCGTCGGGATCGGCGTCGCCAACGCGATCAACGTCTTCGACCCCGAGCTGGTCGTCCTCGGCGGCGGGGTCTCGGCGGCCGGCGACCTGCTGCTCGACCCCGTGCGCACCACCGCGCGGCGCTTCACGCTGCCCGGTGTCGGCCGGCGTACGGAGATCCGCCTGGCCCGTTACGGCCCGGAGGCCGGCGTCCGTGGGGCGGCGCTGATGGCCGCCGACGAGCTGCTCCTCGGCGACCGCGAAGCCCCGACCCCAAGCCGGGCATGAAGATCGCCGTCGGCTTCGACCACGCGGGCGTCCCGTTGCGCGACGCGGTCCTCGACGCGGTGCGCGCGTGCGGCCATGAGCCGGTCGATCTCGGCGTTGCTGACGACTACCCGGACATCACGCTCACCGTGGGGCGCGCGGTCGCCCGCGGCGAGGCGCAGCGCGGGGTCCTCGTCTGTGGCAGCGGCGCCGGCGTCTCGGTCGCGGCGTGCAAGCTGCCGGGTATCGCCGCGGCGTGCGCGCACGATCACTACACGGCCGCGCAGTGTGTGACCCACGACGACTGCAACGTCCTCTGTCTGGGCGCGCGGGTGATCGGATCGGCGGTCGCGGGTGAGCTGGTGACCGCGTTCGCGCAAGCGGAATTCTCCGGCGAACAGCGCCACGTGCGCCGGCTCGGGAAGGTCCAGGCAATGGCTGACGATGGCTTGGAGGCGAGCTGGTGAGCGCCGAAGCGACGATCAATGAGCGTCTGGCCGCGATCACCGCGGCGGGCACGAGCGTATGGCTGGATCAGATCCGGCGGTCGATGACCGAGAACGGCGAGCTCGCGCGCCTCGTGGCGGAGGAGTCGCTGCACGGCGTCACGTCGAACCCCGCCATCTTCGAGAAGACGATCCTCGGCTCCAACGACTACGACGAGACGGTCGCGCAGCTCGCCCGCGAGGGGAAGACCGGCCGCGAGATCTACCGCGCGATCGCGGTCCGCGACGTGCAGGAGGCGGCCGACGTGCTGCGGACCGTCTACGACGCGACCGGCGGCCGCGACGGCTATGTGTCGCTCGAGGTCGCGCCGCGCCTGGCCCACGACACCGAGGGCACGATCGAGCAGGCGCGCTCGTACTGGGAGCTGCTGGACCGCCCGAACGTGATGATCAAGATCCCGGGCACCGACGAGGGCCTCCCCGCGATCGAGCAGATGATCTACGAGGGGCGCAACATCAACGTGACGTTGCTGTTCGCGGTCAGCCAGTACGTGAAGGTCTGCGAGGCGTTCATCGCCGGACTCGAGCGTCGGGACGCTGAGGGCCTGTCGCTCGATGTGCACTCGGTCGCCTCGTTCTTCGTCTCGCGGGTCGACAGCGAGGTCGACAAGCGTCTCGAGAAGCTCGGCCGTTCCGACCTCGCCGGCAAGGCGGGGCTCGCCAACGCGCGTGCCGCGTACGCCACGTTCACCGAGATCTTCGGTGGCGAGCGCTTCGCCGCGCTGAGGGCCGCCGGGGCGCCGGTGCAGCGCCCGCTGTGGGCGTCGACCGGGGTCAAGAACCCGGCTTATCCCGACACGCTCTACGTCGACGGGCTGATCGCGCCGGACACCGTCAACACGATGCCGATGGCCACGCTGCAGGCCGCCGCCCAGCGTGGCGTGGTGACCGGCGCCACCGCGGCGCTCGACGCGACCGCGGACTTGAAGGCGCTCGCGGACGCCGGCATCGACATCGAGGACGTCACGACGACGCTGCTGCACGAAGGCATCGAGGCGTTCATCAAACCGATGGGCAAGCTGCTGGCCGGCATCGAGTCCAAGCGCGAGGGCATCCTCACGTCGCGCCCGGCGGCGATCGAGTCCTCGATCCCCGACGGGCTGGAGACGACGATCGCCCGGCGTGTCGCCCAGGCCACGGCCGACGACGTCGCCCGGCGCATCTGGCGTAAGGACGACACGCTATGGGGCGCCCACGGCGCGCCCGAGGTGTCCAACCGCCTGGGCTGGCTGACCATCGGCGGCGTCATGGCGGATCAGCTCGGCGACCTTCGCTCCCTGGCCAACGATGTCGCCGGCGAGGGGATCACCGACGTGGTCCTGCTCGGCATGGGCGGCTCGTCGCTGGCGCCCGAGGTCCTGCGCCGCTCGTTCGGAAATCAGGGCGGTCACCCGACCCTGCACGTGCTCGACTCGACCGACACCGAGGCGATCGCCGCGGTGCAGTCCGCGATCGACCTCGACCACACACTGTTCATCGTCTCGTCGAAGTCGGGCGGGACGCTGGAGACGCTGAGCCACTTCGCCCACTTCCATTCGCTCGTGCGCGACGGACAGCGCTTCGTTGCCGTCACCGACCCCGGCTCACCCCTGGCCGACCTCGCCACCGAGCACGGCTTCCGGCGTACGTTCCTCAACGACCCCGACATCGGCGGCCGCTACAGCGCGCTGTCGTTCTTCGGGCTCGTCCCGGCGGCGCTGATGGGGGCCGACATCGAAGGGCTGCTGCACATGGCCAACGTCGCCGAGCACGCCTGCCAGGCCTTCGACGCGCCGCAGCAGAACACCGGCCTGTGGCTGGGCTGCGCGCTCGGCGAGCTTGCGCTGGCCGGCCGCGACAAGCTGACGTTCATCGTGTCGGAGCCGATCGCGAGCTTCGGCCTGTGGGTCGAGCAGCTCGTGGCCGAGTCGACCGGCAAGCAGGGCCGCGGCATCCTGCCGGTCGCCGACGAGCCGTTCGGCGACCCGAGCTCCTATGGCGACGACCGCACCTTCGTGTACCTGCGCTACGAGCCTGACCCCGATCCGCAGCTCGAGGCCCAGGCCCAGGCGCTGGCCCAGTCCGGCCAGCCGGTGATCACGATGGCCGTCCAGGGTCCGGCCGACCTGGGCAACCTGTTCTTCACGAGCGAGTTCGCCGTCGCGGTCATCGGCTGGGTGCTCGAGATCAATCCGTTCGACCAACCCAACGTCGCCGAGGCCAAGGAAGCGACGAACCGGGTCCTCGCCGATGGCGCGGCGGGCGGGACGGCATCCGACGCGACCGACGACGACCTGCGGGCGCTGCTCGGCTCCGCCGAGCCGCCGAGCTACGTGGCGATCATGGGCTACGTCGCCCCGAGCGCGGCGTTCGACGAGGCGGTTGCCGAGCTGCGCTCGACGATCCGCGATGCGACGAAGGCGACGACAACCTTCGGCTACGGCCCGCGCTTCCTGCATTCGACCGGCCAGCTGCACAAGGGCGGCCCGAAGACCGGGCGCTTCCTGCAGCTGATCCACGACGGGATCGAGGACATCGAGATCCCCGGCAAGCCCTACACCTTCACCACGCTCAAGCACGCGCAGGCCGACGGGGATCTGAACACCCTGCGCGCACACGAGCTCGCGGCCGTCCGCGTGACCTTGACCGGTGGCGACGGCGCCGCCGCGCTGCGCGCCCTGACCGAACGCACTCGCGACCTTCTCCCAGAAAGAGACTGACCCATGGCACAGATCGGCTTCGTAGGGCTCGGCAAGATGGGCGCCAACATGGTCCATCGCATCAAGCGCGACTCGGACCACGATGTTGTCGTCTTCGACTTCGACGAGAAGGCGATCGCGGCGGCGGGCAAGCTCGGCGCAGTGCCGTCAAAGGGCCTGGGCGACATGGTCAAGAAGCTCGAGGCGCCGCGGATGGTCTGGATCATGGTCCCGTCGGGCGACGCGACCGAGCAGACCGTCACCGCGCTGTCCAAGCTCCTCGAGAAGGGCGACACGATCATCGACGGCGGCAACTCGCGCTGGACCGACGACATGCGCCGCGCCAAGGAGCTGCGCTCCAAGGGCATCGGCTACGTCGATGTCGGCACCTCGGGCGGCGTCTGGGGACTCCAGGTCGGCTACTGCATGATGGTCGGCGGGCCGAACAAGTCGGTCAAGCAGCTGTCGCCGTTCCTCGACATCCTCGCCCCGCCGACGACCGAGGAGCACGGGCCGGGCTGGGGCCACATGGGCCCGACCGGGGCCGGCCACTACGTGAAGATGGTCCACAACGGGATCGAGTACGGAATCATGCAGGCCTACGCCGAGGGCTTCAGCCTGTTCAACGAGGTCGATTTCGAGCTCGACAACGCGAAGATCGCTCACCTGTGGATGCAGGGCTCGGTCATTCGGTCCTGGCTGTGCGAGCTCGCCGCCAACGCGTTCGAGCAGGACGGAAACGACCTGGCCTCGCTCGAGCCGTGGGTCGAGGACTCCGGCGAGGGCCGCTGGACCGTCGAGTCCGGCGTCGATCTGCGGATCGCGACGCCGGTGATCACGACCGCGCTGTACGAGCGGTTCTCATCGCGCGGTCAGAACGCCTACGCCGCGAAGGTCAACGCCGCTCTGCGCAACCAGTTCGGCGGCCACGCGGTGAAGACGGTGAAGAAGTGACCGATACCGCGACGCCAGAGACCGACGACGTCAACCCGCTCGTCGAGGGGCTCGAGCGCCTCCCTGTCCACCCGACGACACTGGTCATCTTCGGCGCGACGGGTGACCTCGCGCGCCGCAAGCTGTTGCCCGCGCTCTACAACCTCGCCCACGAGGGGGCTCTACCCGAGCAGTTCAACCTGGTCGGCGTATCCCGCAGCGAGATGACCCATGTCGAGTTCCGCGAGTCGGCGGCCGAGGCGATCACCGAGTTCTCGCGGCGCGCGGTCGACGAGAAGGTCCGCGACGCGATGCTCGAGCACGTGCGCTACGTCGGCGGGACGTTCGACGACGCCGACGTCTACGCGGCGCTCGACATGGCGCTGGCCGAGTTCGATCGCGACTGCGGCCAGCCGCTCAACCGTGCGTTCTACCTCTCGACGGCGCCGCAGTTCTTCCCGGTGATCATCGAGGCGCTCGGCGCACAGGGGCTCAACCACAGCGCCGACGCGCAGGTCCGGGCGATCATCGAGAAGCCGTTTGGGACGACGCTGTCCGAGGCGAAGGAGCTCAACGAACGCGTGCTCGCGGTGTTCGAGGAGCGTCAGATCTTCCGCATCGACCACTACCTGGGCAAGGAGACGGTCCAGAACATGCTGGCGTTCCGGTTCGCCAACGGCCTATTCGAGCCGCTGTGGAACCGCAACTACATCGACAACGTCCAGATCACCGCCTCCGAGGATCTCGGCATCGGTACGCGCGCCGGCTACTACGACTCGGCCGGAGCGCTGCGCGACCTCGTGCAGAACCACATGCTCCAGCTGCTGACGCTGCTCGCGATGGAGCCGCCGACCTCGTTCACCGCCGACGAGGTGCGCAACGAGAAGGTCAAGGTCCTGCACGCGATCACCGCGCCGACCCCCGAGAACCTCGACGCGATGTCGGTACGCGCGCAGTACGAGCCCGGCGACGTCGGCGGTGACCACGCCCTCGGATATCTCGGCGAGGACGGCGTCCCGACCAACTCGAACACCGAGACGTTCGCGGCGCTGCGTCTGGAGATCTCCAACTGGCGCTGGGCCGGCGTTCCGTTCTATCTGCGCACCGGCAAGCGCCTGGCGCGCAAGGTCACCGAGATCGCTGTGACGCTGAAGCCGGTCCCGCACATGGCGTTCAGCCAGGAGGGCTCGGTCGGCGTGCGACCCAACCAGATCGTGCTGACGATGCAGCCCAACGAGGGCGTCTCGATCCTGCTGGGCGCGAAGATCCCCGGCACCCGGATGCGGATTCGGCCGGTGTAGATGGAGTTCACCTACGGCACGTCGTTCATGTCGCAGTCGCCCGAGGCCTACGAGCGGCTGATCATGGACGCGATGCGCGGCGACGCGACGCTGTTCACCCGCGACGACGAGGTCGAGGAGCAGTGGCGCATCTGCGACCCGATCGTCGCCGCATGGGAGGCGCGTCCCGGTCCGCTGCCGACCTACGCCGCCGGATCGCAGGGCCCCGTCGAAGCCTCGAGCATCCTCGACGCCGGCGACGTCTGGAGAGCGATCTAGTGGGCCTTCACTCGTGACGGTCTCAGACCTGTTCTGGCGCGCCCAGGACACGAACCCCGACGCGATCGAGGCCGCGCTGCGCGGGTTGCTCGTCGACTTCCACGCCGAGAACGAGAACTACGTCCCGGCGCGCGTCGTGAACCTCGTCTGCATCGTCGACAAGGAGTGGAGCGGCGAGATCGCCAACCGCCTGCGCCAGGTCGGCCGCTACCACGCGTCGCGCACGATCGTCTGCGCGGTCGACCCGCGGCGCACGAGCCTCGACGCGACGGCGACGATCGCCGCCGACGGCGAGCCCCGCCCCGGCGAGTTCGCCCTGCTGCGCGAGACGGTGATCGTCGACTGCGGCCCCGATCACCTCGTCCACCTCGACTCGATCGTCGATCCGCTCGTCGTCACCGACCTCGCGACCGTCGTCTGGTCTCCCCACGGGCACCCCGAGGCCGTCGACGCGCTGCTCGGGATGGCCCAGGTCGTCCTGCTCGACAGCGTTGACGAGCCCGACACCGACGAGGCGCTGGCCCGCGCGCACGAGCTCTCCGAGCAGGTTTACGTCGTCGATCTCGCGTGGCTGCGTTCAACGCCGTGGCGCGAGCGGATCGCCGGCACGTTCGACCCGGCCGCCCAGCGCCAGGAACTCGGGCACATCAGCGCGGTCAGCGTGCTGCATCACCCCGACTCGGCCGCGGCGGGCCTGATGTTCCTCGGCTGGCTGTGCTCGCGCCTGGGCTGGAAGCCGGCCCGGATGATGCGCAACGGCACCGACCTGCGCGGCCGCGTCTCGGGCCGCCGCCAGGATGTAGAGCTGGTCCTGAGCCCGACCGAGATGTCGGTCCGCGGGTTGGCCGGCGTGACGATCGAGACGACCGACGGCCTCCACATCGAGCTCGGCCGGGGGTCCGGTGGCCTGCGCGCGGTGCGTCGTGACGCGTGGCGGAACGAGCGCAGCTGGACGATTCTCGGCGCGTCGCGCGGCGAGTCGGGCATCCTCGGCGAGGGCATCCGCCAGGCGCTGTTACGCGACCCGACCTACGCGCCGGCGCTGTCGGCTGCGACCAGGCTGATCGCGGCATGAGGCAAATCGTCGGCGACGTTCCGCTCGGCGGGAGCCCGTTCCCTCCGATCGCGGACTACGCGTTCCTGTCAGACACCGAGGTCTGCGCGCTCGTCGCGCCGTCGGGCAATGTCGAATGGATGTGCCTGCCGCGCTTCGACGGGCCGTCGATCTTCGGCGCGATGCTCGACCGCGACGCCGGCCACTTCCGCGTCGGCCCAGCCGACCAACACGTGCCCGCCGGCCGGCGCTACCTGCCCGGGACCAACGTCATGGAGACGACCTGGGGCACGCGCACCGGCTGGGTGATCGTCCGCGACGTGCTGCTGATCGGCCCCTGGCACCACGACGAGGAACGCTCGAACACCCACCGCCGCTCCCCCACCGACTACGACGCCGACCACGTCCTGCTGCGGATGATGCGCTGCGTCAACGGCTCGGTCGAGATGAACGTGGACTGCAACCCGATGCTCGACTACGGGCGCACGCCGGTGCAGTGGGAGTACTCGTCCGAGGGCTACCACAAGGCGCTGGCGACGGCGCAGGGCTCGGACCTCACGCTCCAGCTGACGACCGACCTGCGCATCGGCTTCGAAGGCGGCCGCGCCCGCGCCCGCACGACGATGCGCGACGGCGACGTCGCCTACATCGCACTGTCGTGGTCCGACCACGGCGCGCCCGAGACCTACGACGACGCATACCGCTGTCTCGTTCGCACCGCCGACTACTGGCACGAGTGGCTGGCCCACGGCGATTTCCCCGATCACCCCTGGCGCGCCTACCTGCAGCGCAGCGCGCTGACGCTCAAGGGGCTGACCTACGCCCCGACCGGCGCGATGATCGCCGCCGCGACGACATCGCTGCCCGAGACACCGGGCGGCGAGCGCAACTGGGACTACCGCTACTCGTGGATCCGCGACTCCACGTTCATGCTCTGGGGGCTCTACACGCTGGGCTTCGACTGGGAGGCCAACGACTTCTTCTACTTCATCCAGGACGTCGCGACGGCCCAGGACGACCTGCAGATCATGTACGGCATCGGCGGCGAACGCGACCTCCCCGAGGAGACGCTGGACCATCTCGACGGCTACGAGGGCGCGCAGCCGGTGCGCGTCGGCAACGGCGCCTACAACCAGGAGCAGCACGACGTCTGGGGCGCGCTGCTGGACTCGATCTACCTCCACACGAAGTCGCGTGACGAGCTGCCCGAGGCGGTCTGGCCGGTGCTCAAGCACCAGGTCGAGTGCGCGATCAAGCACTGGCGCGAGCCCGACCGCGGGATCTGGGAGATCCGCGGCGAGCCGGTGCACTTCGTCTCGAGCAAGGTCATGTGCTGGGTCGCGTGTGACCGCGGCGCTCGCCTCGCGCGGCTGCGCGGCGAGAAGCAGCTCGCCGCGACGTGGCAGGAGGCGGCCGACGAGATCCACGCCGACGTCTGCGCGAAGGGCGTCGACACGCGCGGCGTGTTCGTCCAGCACTACGAGACCGAGGCGCTCGACGCGTCGCTGCTGCTGATGCCGCTCGTGCGCTTCCTGCCGGCCGACGACCCGCGCGTCATCGCCACGGTCAACGCGATCGCCGAGGAGCTGACCGACGACGGGCTCGTCCTGCGCTACCGCGTCGAGGAGACCGACGACGGGCTCAGCGGCGAGGAGGGCTCGTTCGCGATCTGCTCGTTCTGGCTCGTCAGCGCGCTGGCCGAGATCGGCGAGACGCGGCGCGCTCGTGAGCTGTGCGAGAAGCTGCTCTCCTACGCGTCGCCGCTGTTGCTGTACGCCGAGGAGATCGACGCGCGGACCGGTCGGCACCTCGGCAACTTCCCCCAGGCATTCACCCATCTCGCCCTGATCAACGCGGTGATGCACGTCATCCACGCCGATCACGAGCTCGCCTTCGAGACCCCGCTGCTCGATGCCGGGCGCCGCGAGGACGCGTGACCATCCAGGTCAGCCGCACCGACGACGCCGAGGGCGTGGCTCAGCGCGGCGCCGACGTGATCGTCGCCGCGATCACCAGCGCGCGGGTGCTCCACGGCGAAGCGCATCTCGCGCTGGCGGGCGGCACGACCCCGCGGCGCTGCTACGAGCTCCTCAGCGAGATGCTCGACGACTGGTCAGAGGTGCACCTCTGGTACGGCGACGAGCGCTGCGTGGCGCCCGACGATCCCGACTCCAACGCGCTGATGGTCCACGAGGCGCTGATCGCGCCAGGCGCGATCGAGCACCGGATGCTCGGCGAGCTCGGGCCCGAGGCGGGTGCCGCCGCCTACGCCGAGGAGCTCGGCGACACGGTGATCGACGTGATGCTGCTGGGGATCGGGCCCGACGGCCACACCGCGTCGCTGTTTCCCAACCACCCGCAGCTCGACGCGCCCGGCATCGCGATCGGCATCAGCGACTCGCCCAAGCCGCCGCCGCAGCGGATCACGCTGACGCTTTCGAAGATCAACGAGTCCCGTCGGATCCTCGTCCTCGCCGCCGGAGCGGGGAAGGCCGATGCCGTCGCCCGGATCCTCTCCGGCCCCGACCGCTCCACGCCGGCGTCGCTTCTCGACCGCGACCGACTCGAGCTCGTCGTCGACGCGGCCGCGCTGAGCGGCGACGATGGCTGACCTCTGGCTCGTGCGTCACGCGCAGACCGAGTGGTCGCTGAGCGGGCGCCACACGGGGCGCACCGACATCCCGCTGACCGACGACGGCCGCGATGGCGCCCGCGCGCTGCATGAGCGCGTCGCCGGTCATCCGTTCGCGCTGGTGCTGTGCTCGCCCCTGTCACGGGCCCGCGAGACGTGCGCGCTCGCCGGCCTCGGTGATGCGGCGCAACTGCGCGATGACCTGCTCGAGTTCGACTACGGCGACTACGAGGGGCTGACGACGCCGGAGATCCGCGCGCAGCGCTCCGACTGGCTTCTATGGCGCGACGGCTGCCCGGGCGGTGAGAGCACCGACGACGTCGCCGCGCGCGTCGATCGCGTCATCGCCGAGGCGCTGGGGGCCGGCGGCGACGTCGCAATCGTCGCCCACGGCCACGTCCTGCGCGTGCTCGCGGCGCGCTGGGTGCAACAGCCGGGCGCGTTCGGCGGTCGCCTCGCGCTGGGCACCGGGGCGCTGTGCGTGCTCGGATTCGAGCGGGAGACGCGCGTCATCAGCCGCTGGAATGGGTGATTCGCGCCAGATTCACAAAGCCGACACATCCCGCATGAAACACTTCTCGCTCCGGTAAGACGGTTGGCGAGATGGACCAGACAGCGACCCGCGCCCAGGACGAAGTGATCGAAGCGCTGACAGCTCAGCGCGAGCGGACGCTCGACCTCATCGCCCACCTGTCAGACGACCAGCTCGAACGCCAGCCCGACCCGATCATGTCGCCGCTCGTGTGGGACCTCGGCCACATCGCCGCCTACGAGGATCTGTGGCTCGTGCACCGCATCGCCGGCGACGCGCTGCTGCATCCCGAGCTCTCCGACTTCTATGACGCCTTCGAGACCCCGCGCGACGTGCGCGGCGAGCTCGAGATCCTCGACCGGGCCGGCGCGCTGCGCTACCTCGAGCAGGTTCGCGAGCGGACGCTGCGGACAATCGACGCCCACGGCATCGACCCGGTCCTGCACGAGCTCGTGCTGCGCCACGAGATGCAGCACACCGAGACGATGCGCCAGTCGATGACGCTGGCCGCGTGGCTGCCCGCCGGCGAGCCGGCGCTGAGCGCCACCGATGGCGAGTCATGGTTCGAGGTGAGCGTCGACGAGACCTGGATCGGCGCCGGGGGGGGCCGCTTCGCGCGCTTCTCCTACGACAACGAGCGCCCGCGCCATCGCCGTGAGCTCGCCACGTTTTCGATCATGCGCCACCCGGTCACCAACGCGAGCTGGCTGTCGTTCTGCGAGGGCGGCGGCTACGAGCGCCGCGAGTGGTGGTCGGATGAGGGCTGGGCGTGGAAAGAGGAGTACGACATCACCCACCCCATGACGTGGACCTCGGACGGGCGGCCGCAGCGGTCGCTGAGCGAGCCCGTGGTCCACGTCTCATGGTTCGAGGCCGACGCCTTCGCCCGATCGCGAGGCGCACGCCTCCCGACTGAAGCCGAATGGGAAACGGCGGCGACCTGGACCCAGGGGACGATCGACGACACGGGATCTGTGTGGGAGTGGACTTCGAGCCGCTTCGACGGCTACCCGGGCTTCGTCGCCCACCCATACCGCGAGTACTCCGAGGTCTTCTTCGGCGACTCCTATCGGGTCCTGCGTGGCGGCTCGTGGGCAACCGACCCGCGCGTCGCGACGGCCACCTTCCGCAATTGGGATCTCCCCCAGCGCCGCCAGATCTTCGCCGGCGTGCGACTCGCGAGGGACGTGTGACCGTGGAGCTGCCGATCGCCACCGAGACCTCGACGCTGGCCGACGACGTCCTCGACGGGCTGACGCGCCCGTTCAAGGAGCTGCCGCCCAAGCATCTCTACGACGCCCATGGCGCCGACCTCTTCGACCAGATCTGCGAGCTGCCCGAGTACTACCCGACGCGCACTGAACGGGCGATCCTCGTAGCACGCGCGGCTGGCATCGCGTCGCTGACCGGCGCGAGCGAGGTCGTCGAGCTCGGCTCGGGCACCGCGGCGAAGACACGGATCCTGCTCGACGCGCTGTCGTCCGCCGGCACCCTGCGCCGCTACGTCCCGATCGACGTCACCGAGGGAATGATCCGCGACTGCGAGCTCGAGCTGACCGACGCGTATCCGGGCCTGAGCGTCGACGGCATCGTCGGCGACTTCGAACGCCACCTGTCGTATGTCGGCCCGGCCGACGGCCCCCGGCTCGTCGTGCTTCTCGGCGGGACGATCGGCAACTTCACCCCCGGGCGCCGGCGCGGCTTCCTGCGCGCGGTCGCCGGGCTGCTGGACGACGGCGACCACCTGCTGCTGGGCACCGACCTGGTCAAGGACCCCGCGGTCATCGAGGCCGCCTACGACGACGCGGCCGGTGTGACTGCTCAGTTCAACCTCAACATGCTCACGGTGATCAACCGCGAGCTCGGGGCCGACTTCGATCTCGACGCCTTCGAGCACGTCGCGTTCTTCGACCGCCAGCACGAGTGGATCGAGATGCGGCTGCGCGCGACCTCGCCGCAGACCGTCGTCATCTCCGACCTCGACCTGGTCGTCCACTTCGCCGCGCGCGAAGAGCTACGCACCGAGATCAGCGCCAAGTTCACCCGGGCGCGCGTCGAGGCCGACTTCGCCGCGGCGGGGCTGGAACTGGTGGAGCACTACGTCGATGAGGACGGGCTGTTCGCGCTGAATTTGGCGCGCGGCGTGGGGCGCGAAACTGCGCAGTGAGGGTGGGGGGTTGTTGCGGTTGGGTGTAGAGCGGTGACGGGTTCCGTGCGAGGTTACGTCGCACGCGCTCTTTGACGGTGAAGGTCTGGCTACCCGCAGCGGGTTGGTCGCCGCTGGTGCCTCGGTCGACGAGATCGAGAACGATCTCCGTGTTGGCCGCTATCGCCGCGTTCACTACGGCGTCTACGCGATCGGCCCGCTCTCCCCGCGGGGCCGAATGGTCGCCGCCCTGCTGGCTGGCGGACCCGACGCGGCATTATGCTTCGCCGCCGCGCTCGTGCCCTTCGGCCTCATGGCCCCGCGCCCCACCATCGACATCGCGCTATCGACCGATCGGACCTGACCGCGAGCGACAGCGTCATCGCGCCGCGCGTTGGGCCTGGCGCCCCGCGCCTTACCCGTCGCGGACGTTCCGATTCAGAGGCCCAGGCCCTCGACGCCGAGCTCGTCGAAACCGATGTGGTGGGCGATCTCGTGGCGCACCGTGCGCACGACCTGATCGCGCAGCAGATCCGGATCGTGGCCGAAGTCGCGGCGCAGCGTGTCGCGGTAGATGACGATCCGGTCGGGCACGTCGTCGCGGCTCGCGCCATCCCCGTGGTAGAGCCCGTAGGCGCGCCGGCGACGGCCGCCGTCGGAGATCACCACCACGACGTTGTGGTTGTCGATCGCGTTGCGCAGCAGGTCGGGCAGTTCGTCGAGCGCGTCACGGACGAGCTCCTCGAAGTCCGTGTCGTCGTAGGGATCGAGGTCCATGAACTCCGACTCGTCGGGCTCGGCCGCCAGACCCTCGCGTGCGAGATGCTCAGCGCGCTGCACGACGCGCTCGAAGTCGGCCTCGCTCTCGGGCTCGCTCCAGCCGCCGAGTCGCACGAAGACCGCACTGACAACCGCGCCGAGCAGCATCGCGCCGAAGACGATGATCCCGGCGAGCTCGACGAGCTTGATCACCGGATCGACGCTGAAGCCGCCCTGCAGCACGACGATCGCGGTCAGCCCGGCCGACGAGGCTGCACCACCAGCGAGCACGATGCGGCGTCCGGTCGGGCTCAGCGCATCGCCCTCGCGATCACGACCCGCTGGATCTCGTTCGTCCCCTCGTAGATCTGGGTGACCTTCGCGTCGCGCATCATTCGCTCGACCGGGTACTCGGTCACGTAGCCGTAGCCGCCGAGCACTTGGACCGCGTCCACGGTGACCGCCATCGCGGTGTCCGACGCGAACAGCTTGGCCATCGACGAGTACTTCGCCAGGTCGGGATGATTGCTGTCGGCCATCGCGCAGGCGCGGTAGAGCAGCTCGCGCGCGGCGGCGGTGCGGGTCTCCATGTCGGCGAGCTTGAAGCCGACGCCCTGGAGCTCGTTGATCGGCTTGCCGAACGCGATTCGCTCGCGCGCGTACTGCGCGGCGTAGTCGGTCGCGCCCTGGGCGATGCCGACGGCCTGGGCGGCGGCACCCAGCCGCGTGCGCTCGAGCGTGCCGAGCGCGACGCCGAGGCCACGCCCCTCCTCACCGATCATGTTCGCGGCCGGGACGCGAACGTCCTCGAACAGCAGCTGACCGGTCGGTGAACCGCGGATGCCCATCTTGTGTTCGAGCTTGGGGACCGAGAAGCCGGCGCGATCGGACTCGACGATGAACGCGCTCGAACGTCGCTGCTCGCGGTCGGTGATCGCAAAGACGACGTAGAAGTTGGCGATCGTCGCGTTGGTGATCCAGTTCTTGGTCCCGTTGATCACCCAGCCGTCGCCGTCGCGGACCGCGGTCGTGCGCATCGAGCCGGCGTCCGAGCCCGAGTCCGGCTCGCTCAAACAGAACGCCGGCGACCACTCGCCGCTGGCGCAGCGCGGCAGCCACTCCTGCTTCTGCTCCGGCGTGCCGAAGAGCTGGATCGGCAGCGTGCCGAGATCCTGGACCATCAGGATCAGCGAGCTCGACGCGCACGCACGCGCGACCTCTTCGACGGCGATGTTGAGCATCAGCGTCCCGGTGCCGGTGCCGCCGTGCTCCTCCGAGAACGGCAACCCCATCAGGTCGTATTCGGCGAACAGCTCGCGGATGTCCCACGGGTATTCGCCGCTGGAGTCGATCGCGGCCGCCCGCGGCGCCACCCGCTCGGACACGATCTGGCGGATCGTGTCGCGCAGGTCGCGCAGCTCGTGCGGCAGCTCGTAGACACCGCTCATCGACGAAGCGTAGACCGCGGCCACAACGGGCAGGGCCGCTCGTCGCCTATCGTGGCGCGCCGTGCACGAGATCCGCCCCGTGTCCGCGTCCCAGGCGCCCCAGGTCGCCGACCTCCTGCGCCGAGCAGGGTTCGGCTCGACCGTCGGGCGGCTGCTCGAGTTCCCGCTGCACCACGAGCGCGGTGTCGTACTCGTCGCCGACGGCCCGGGCGGCCCGCACGCGACCGCGTCGTGTGCCAGCTTCGGCGCCACCGGATGGATCGGTGCGCTCGGCGTCGAGCCCGCCGCGCGCCGCAACGGCCTCGGCACGGCGATGACCGAGGCGTGCGTGCGGTGGCTGCGCGAGCACGGGGCTCGCACGGTCCTGCTCTACGCCACCGAGGCCGGGCGCCCGCTCTACGAGAAGCTCGGCTTCGTCGCGCAGGGCACCGCGACGGCGTGGCGCGGAACGGCGCCCGCGCCCGACCCTGCACGGTTGCGGCCGCTGCGCGAGCCCGACCGCGCGGCGATGCTGGGCCTCGATCAGGAACTGACCGGGGAGCGTCGCCAACCGGTTCTCGACGCGATCCAGCCGCTGCGCGGGATGGCGATCCCCAATGGCGATGGCGATCTCGCCGGCTACGCGGTCGCTTCGGTCTGGGGAGCGGGCGTGGCGATCGTCGCCCGCCAACCGCTGGACGGGCTGGCGCTGCTGGCCGGCGCGTGCTCGGCCTCGGGTGCGGCGACGGTGATCGTTCCCGACACCAACGAACCGGCCCGCGAGGCGATGTCGCGCTGGTCGTTCACGCGCTACAACACGGCAACGCGGATGCACCTGGGCCCGGCCCCGGTCGACGGCCAGGAGCACCTGTTCGGCCTGTTCAACCTGTTCTGGGGCTAGGCGGCCGGGATCGATGCGCCGGCGGCCGCGAGCGCGCCGACCAGTGTGCCGAGCAGCAGGCCGTGGACGTCGGCGCGCTCGAGGTCGCGGTGGGCGACCCAGTCCAGGCACGCGCCGTCCATGAACCACAGCCACGCCGAGACCGCGGTGCGCAGCTTGGGTGACGCGGGCTGGTCACGGCTCAGGCCCTCGAGGATCCGCCCAACCGTCTCGGCCCGTACGCCTTCGATCAGGTCGCGGATCTCGGGCGCCGTCGCCGAGCGCATCAGGTTGGCGTAGGCGTCGGGGTTCTCCTCGATCCAGGCCAGGAACGCGTCGAGGCTCGCGGCGAGCGCCATCGCGGGCGGGATATCGGGATCGTAGGCGGTGCGCGCGCGCAGCTCCTCGGCGGCGTTGGTCATCGCCGCTTCGAAGAACTGTCGCTTACCCGGGAAGTAGTGGTAGAGCAGTGCCTTGGAGATCCCGGCGTGGCGGGCGATCTGGGCCATCGAGAGCTCGTCGTAGGAGAACTGAGCGAAGAGCTCGGTCGCCGAGGCGAGCAGGCGCTCACGGCGCTCGTCGTTCTGCAGACGCGTGTAGGCGGGGCCCGGCATGCCGCGGATGATACATCTGTTGACCAAGGGTTGACAACGCTCGCGACCCGCGGATCGCTACCGTTGGTGGCATGAGCGCCACGGACCGAGACACGATCGAGCTCGACCCCCAGCGGGCCGCCGAGCTCGCGCGCGCTGGGGACGCGGTGCTCGTCGACGTGCGCACGTCGGCCGAACACGACGCGGGCTGGATCGACGGCTCAACGTTCATCGCGCTCGATGAGCTGTCGGCGCGAGCGGGCGAGCTGCCCGACGACCGCCCACTGATCTTCTACTGCCGCGTCGGCGCGCGGTCGATGATGGCGGCCCAAGCCCTGCGAGCATCCGGCCGCGAGGCGTACTCGATGGCCGGCGGTATCGTCGCGTGGGTTTCAGACGGGCTCGAGATCGAGCCCGACGGTGGCTACGTCGCCAGCCACTGACGTGGCCGGCCGCCCCCCGAAGTCCTAGATCTTCTGGACGTTGACCGCCTTGGGGCCCTTGTCGCCCATCTCCTCCTCATAGGAGACGCGCGAGCCCTCAGCGAGTGAACGGTAGCCGTCCATCTCGATGCCCGAATGGTGCACGAAGAGATCGCGACTTCCTTCATCGGGGGTGATGAACCCAAACCCCTTGTCGTCGCTGAACCACTTGACGGTTCCGGTGGCCATCGGCCAGTCCTCCGTTGATCTGTGCTTCGCCGGTTTCCCGGCCCTGCTACCGCTGGCGAGACCGTAGAGGGCTTGGCGGTGTCGTGTCAATGAACCAGACAGCTCCGGCACCGCGATCTCGCTCGCGCGGAGCCGGGAGGCCGGGAACCACAAACCGGGGCGTCAAACCACATCCATACCATCCACCGCCGTTGGACCCACCGGCGTGGCGGATGCTGCGCTCGTGACCGAGGTCTCCCCCACCGTCACCCCTCCCGGTGCCGCGCCGCGACCGCGACTGACGACCGCTTCGAGCTTTGCCGACCGGCGCAGCGTGCCCCGTAGCGATCTCTACGAGGGCACCTCGTGGACGGCGCTCGCGGTGGTCACCGACGTCGTGATGATCTGGATCGCGGCGCTGAGCGCCATCCACCTGACCGGCGCACGGGTCGACCTGATGACGACCGCCCTGCTCGCGGTGCTCGCCGCAGCGGCGATGGGCCGCCTTGCCGTTCGCCACATGTACAGCGGCCGACCGGCGCGGATGTCGGTGCTCGACACGCTTCGCCACACCGGCGCCGCGCTGCTGATCGCCGGCGTCGTGGCGCTGGCCGTCGCCGCGCTGCTGCATGCCGATGCGCGGGCGATCGACACGCTCGTCTGGACCTGGGTTCTCGCCACCGCCGGCGTCGTCGGGATGCGCGGCGCACTGGCGCTGTCACGCAGCCAGGCTCGGCGCCGCGGTGCGAGCACCAAGCGCACGCTGATCGTCGGCGCCGGTGCCGTCGGCGCCCAGATCGAACGCCGCCTGCTCGCCCGGCCGTCGCTCGGGCTGCGCCCGATCGGCTTCCTCGACTCCGACCCCGGCCCGGCGTTCTGGTCCGAGCACGCGGTCAACCCGGTCCTCGGGCCGCTGACCTCGCTGCGTGAGGTGGTGCAGGAAAGCGGCGCCGAGCACGTGATCGTCGCGTTCTCCGCGGCCCGCGACTCCGACGTCCAGCCGATCCCGCGCCTGTGCCAGGAACTCGGCGTCGAGGTCTCCATCGTTCCGCGCCTGTTCGAGAACGTCAACGAGCGCCAATGGGTCGAGCACGTCGGCGGGCTGCCGCTCTACGGACTGCACACCGTCGACCCGCGCTCGTGGCGGTTCGCGATCAAGCACGCGGTGGATCGCGTGCTCGCGATCGCGCTGCTCGTGTGCGTCGCGCCGCTCCTCGCGGTGATCGCCGCCGCGGTCAAGGTCACCTCGCCCGGCCCCGTGTTCTTCCGCCAGCGACGCATCGGCCGCGACGGGCGGGCCTTCGAGATGGTCAAGTTCCGTTCGATGCGCATCGACGCCGACACGCCGCGCACCCTGCGCCCGGGCTCGGCGCCCGGCGGCGTCGAGGGCGTCGACCGCCGCACGAAGGTCGGCGTGCTGTTGCGGCGAACGGCGCTCGACGAGCTGCCGCAGCTGTTCAACGTCGCGCTGGGCCATATGAGCCTCGTCGGCCCGCGTCCTGAGCGGCCCGAGTTCGTCGAGCTGTTCGACACCAGCGTGCGCCGCTACGACGACCGCCACCGTGTGAAGTCAGGCATGACCGGCTGGGCCCAGGTCCACGGCCTGCGCGGCCAGACGTCGCTCTCGGAGCGCGTCGAGTGGGACAACTGGTACATCCAGAACTGGTCGCTGTGGCTCGACTTCAAGGTCCTGCTGATGACCCCGCTCGAAGTCCTGCATTCGCGTTCCGAGGCGCAGGCCTCACAGCCGCCGCGCCGCACGCCGCGCGTGTGAGCCGAGGCCGCCTGCCGCGGCCCGTACAGTCCCACAGGTGAGCCGCAACCTCATCACCCGCCTGGGCATGGCATCGGGTGTGGTGGCGGCACTGGTCGCCACCGTCTTCCTGATCGTCGTCGGCGCCGTCCGCGACCAGCGCAGCGCCGACCACCGCGCGCACCGAGCCGAGCTGGTCATCGCTGCGCAGACGGCGCGCACGCCGCTCGACGCGACCTCGCGGCGAGCCGTCGCCCGCGCCCAGGCCACGGCGACCGACGGCAGCAACGAGGCCGACCGCGCCGCCAGCCGCGCGATCGTGGTCGGGATCGGCGGGCTGATCGGGTCGGTCGTGCTGATCGCGCTGCTCGCCGCGTACATGGCCAACGAGATCGTCGTCCCGCTGCGCCGCGTCAACCGCGCAGCCCGAGTGCTGGCGAGCGGCGACCTGAGCGAGCGGGTGCCGGAGACCGGCGACGCCGAAGCCCGTGAGCTCGCGCGCTCGTTCAACGCGATGGCCGCCGGCCTCGAGGAATCGGACAAGGCCAAGGACGAGTTCTTCGCCCTTGTCTCCCACGAGCTGCGCACGCCGCTGACGTCGATCATCGGCTACGTCGAGCTCGTGCTCGACGACGAGGCTCTGGGCGCCGACGCGCGGCGCTTTCTCGAGATCGTGCATCGCAACGCCCAGCGGCTGCTGCGGCTCGTCGGCGACATGCTGTTCGTCGCCCAGGTCGAAGCCGGGCGCCTGTCACTGGAGCGCGACCGGGTCGCACTGCGAACCGTGGTCGTCGACAGCGTCGATGCGGCTCGCCCAGCGGCCGAGCGCGCGGGCGTCGCGCTGGATCTCGTCACCGACGCGCAGAGCGAGCCGGACTTCGTCGTCGGGGACCGCGACCGGTTGGCTCAGGCGCTGGACAACCTGCTCTCCAACGCGCTGAAGTTCTCCGCGCGCGATGACACGATCACCGTGACCTTGGTGCTCGAGCAGCGCCAGGCGATCGTCGAGGTGATCGACACCGGTGACGGCATCCCCGCCGTCGAGCAGGAGCAGCTTTTCGAGCGCTTCCATCGCTCGACCGCGTCGATCGAGCGCGGCGTCCCTGGCGCCGGGCTAGGACTGGCCGTCGTCAGGGCGATCGTCGAGGCCCACGGCGGCAGCGTGCAGCTGGAAAGTGAGCCCGGAGAGGGCACGGCGGTACGCGTAGCGCTGCCGCTGCTCGACGCGCCCGCGGCGGCCGTGCTCTAACGCAGGCGGTAGCGGTAGCCGAAACCACGCACGGTCTGGATCGGGTCGGCGACCTCGCCGAGCGCGGGGCCGAGTTTGCGCCGTAGGTAGCCGACGTAGAGCTTGACCTGGTCGGGGCCGACGCCGGGCTCGGAGCCCCACACGAGCTCGAGCAGCTGGCCGCGGCTCAGCACCATGTCGGGGTGACGGACCAAGACGTGCAGCAGACGCAGCTCGAGCGGAGTCAATGCGACCTCGGTTCCGCACACCGTGACGCGCGCGTCGGCGATGTCCAGCGCGATGACGCCGTCGTCGTAGGCCTCGCGCTCGGGCGCGCTGCTGCCGCCGGAGCGCCGTAGCAGCGCCTCGACCCGCGCCAGCAGCTCCTGACGGCCGAACGGCTTGGTCACGTAGTCGTCGGCGCCCGCCTTGAGGCCGCGCACCTTCTCGAGCTCGGCGTCGCGTGCGGTCAGCATCAGCACTGGGACGTCGGTGATGTCACGCACGCGCTCGAGCGTCGCCCAGCCGTCGAGCTCCGGCATCGAGACGTCGAGAACGATCAGCTGCGGGCGCACGTCATAGAGCAGCCGCAGCGCTTCACGCCCTTCGGCCGCCGTCCGCACCGAGTGCCCGGCGCGCTCGAGCAGCTCACGGACGAGGTCGCGGACGTCGGGATCGTCGTCGACGACGAGGATGCGCGACGCGCTCATCTCCTCTACTTCAACAGCGCGTCCGATCTTCCCGCAACGAACGCCTCACGCGCGTCATCGGCGTCGAGCGCGCGCGCGAACAGCCAGCCCTGGGCGTGCTCGCAGCCGAGATTGCGCAGCGCCTCGAGCTGGTCGTTGCGTTCGACGCCCTCCGCGATTACCTTCAGACCGAAGGCACGGGCCATTCGCATGATCGCGTCGACGATCGCCGCGTCGCCTCGATCGGTGGACAGCCCCATCACGAACGAGCGGTCGACCTTCAGGCCGGAGATCGGGAAGCGCTGCAGATAGCTCAGCGACGAGTAGCCGGTACCGAAGTCGTCGAGCACCAGCTCGACGCCGATCCCGACCAGGCTCTCCAGGACCGTGCGGTGCCCGCGCGCGCGCTCGATCAGCGTCGTCTCGGTGATCTCCAGCTTCAGCGTCGTGGGGTCGATTCCGGTCTCGGTGATGACGTCGCGCAGCTCGTCGACCATCGCGGCGTCGGCGATCTGGCGCGGCGAGATGTTGACGTGGATCGGAACGTCGACGAGGTCGTCGCGCAGCCCATGCCAGCTCAGCGCGGTGCGACAGGCATGGCGCAGGACGTGGCGGCCGAGCTCGACGATCAGGCCGCTCTCCTCGGCCACCGGAATGAACTGCGCCGGAACGAGCAGGCCGCGCTCGGGGTGCTCCCAGCGCACGAGCGCCTCGAAGCCGGTCACGCGCCCGTCGGCGATCGAGATGATCGGCTGGAAGTGCGGGCGCAGCTCGTCGCGCTCGATGCCGCGGCGAAGATCGCCCTCGGTCTGCTGGCGCACGATCGCCCGCGCGCGCATGCCCGGGTCGAACAACTCGACGCGGTCGCGCCCGCGCTCCTTGGCGCGGTACATCGCGGCATCGGCGTCGCGCAGCAGCTCCTCGGCGGCGGTGTGCGACGGATCGCGGATGACGACGCCGAGCGAGGCGGTGACGACGTGCTCCTCGCCCGCGACGATGAACGGCTGGGCGAACGCGTCGGCGACGCGACGGGCGATCTCCAGCGCCGCGTCGCCGTCGCCGACGACGTCGCACAGGATCACGAACTCGTCGCCGCCGAAGCGGGCGACCGTGTCACCGGGGCGAACGGCCGCGCGCAGCCGGATCGCGAGGTCCCGCAGCAGGGTGTCGCCGATGCGATGCCCGAGCGAGTCGTTGATGACGTTGAAGCGATCGACGTCGACGACCATCAACGCGACGTCGCGGCGCCCGTCGCGGTCGCCGCGGGCCAGCGCGTGACTGATCCGGTCGAGGCCCAACGTCCGGTTGGGCAGGCCGGTCAGCGAGTCACGTAGCGCCTCGCGCCGCGTGTGCTCCTCGAAGCGCCAGCGGTCGACCGCATGGGCGAACACGTTGGCGACCGACTGCAGGAACGCGATGTCGTCCTCGCTGAACGCACCCACCTGGCGACTGAACGCCCCGAGCACGCCGTACGAGCTGTCGCGGCCGCCGATGAGCACCGTGACGCCGCTTCGCACGCCGTTGCCGACCAGGAGGTCCGACGGCTGGAAGCGGTCCTCGCACTCCAGGTCATCGACGACCGTCGCCTGCCCGGTCACGAGCGTGAAGCCGGCCTGCGAGTCGTTCCACTCGGCCGACAGCATCAGGTTGTGGTTGAGGCCGTCGGCGAAACCGGAGCCGCCGTGGAGCAGGAACTCGCGGCCTCCCGGCTGGAGCTCGGCGATCCCGATCAGGTCGGCTTCGAGCGTGCTCGTGACGAGGCCGATCGTCTGCGCAGTCAGCGCGGCAGGGTCGAGGGCGTCAAGCGCGAGTTCCCCGAGGCGGGCGACCGCGGCCTGCTGGACGAGACGCTGCGCGAGCGCAGGCGACCAGTCGCGCTCGAGCTTCCCAATTCGCTCCGAGGACCGGGGCATCGGCCGCATCGCTCCTTCCTTCCCCCTGGACTCAAGGAGAATAGCCGTATCCGTCAAGTGCTTCGACCCATGTTCGAGATCCGGATTCCGGTCTCTGAGATACAGCTGCGCACCTCCCGATCCTCCGGGCCGGGTGGGCAGCACGCCAACGTCACCGCGTCCCGCGTGGAGGCAGTTTTCGACGTGCGCGGGTCACCGTCGCTGACCGAGCCGCAGCGCCAGCGACTGCTCGCGCGCCTCGGTCCGGTGGTGCGGGCGATCGCGCAGGACGCCCGCAGCCAGTCGCGCAACCGCGAGCTCGCACTGGACCGCCTCGAGGCCCGGCTGGCCGCCGGCCTGGCCGTGCCGCGAACGCGTACGCCGACGAAACCGACCCGCGGCTCGAAGGAGCGCCGGATCGAAGCCAAGCGCCGGCAGTCGACGCGCAAGGTCCAGCGCCGACGGCCGACCGACGAGCTTTAGGAACCCCCGACGGGCACCATGCCCTGCAGGGCCGCGCCGGCGCTGACGAGCTCGACGACCTCGTCGGGATCGTCGGTCACGCGGACGAGCTCGGGCTCGAGCGGCGAGATCAGCGCGCCGGCGACCAGACGATCGCGTACCCAGGCGATCAGGCCCGACCAGAACTCGGTGCCGACGAGGACGACGGGGAAGTGTTCGATCTTGCCGGTCTGGATCAGGACGAGGGCCTCGAACAGCTCGTCGAGCGTCCCGAAGCCGCCGGGGAAGACGACGAACGCGTTGGCGTAGCGCACGAACATCAGCTTGCGTGTGAAGAAGTGATGGAAGCGCAGCGAGATGTCCTGGTAGCCGTTGGGCGCCTGCTCGTGGGGCAACTCGATGTTCAGTCCGACCGACGTCACTCCCACGTCCTGAGCACCACGGTTGGCGGCCTCCATCACGCCGCCACCGCCGCCGGTGATGACCGCGTAGCCGGCCTGCCCGAGACGCTCGGCGACGGTGCGGGCGAGCGCGTATTCGGGCGCGTCGGTCGGCGTACGCGCGGAGCCGAAGACCGACACCGCACACCCCAAACCGCTCAGCGCCTCGAACCCGCGCTGCAGCTCGTCGTCGATGCGCCGCAGGCGCTGCTCATCGGTGAAGACCGTCGCGACGGTCGGCGACTGCGGCGAGGAGAGGATCTCGACGTCGGGGGTGACTGGGGCCTGGGCGCTCATCGGCTGAGCCTAGATGAGGTGCGGTACGTCCGGCTGGCCGTCGATCGTGGATGCCGGGTGTCGCGACCGGGAGCGGGCACAATGCGTCAGCACGGGCCCCGACCGGGCGTGGCGATCCGTCGCCGCGAGCGGCGGTCAGCCGGCGTGCCGCTACAGGCCGACGGGGTGCCGCACGACGTAGCCCGAACCCGAGCGCATCGCCTTCTGCCAGCGATCGCCCTCGTGCGCGGACGCCCCCGACGTGTCGAAGCGCAGGCCGGCGACAACCATGAACGTGTGGCCGGAGTTCGCGTAGATCGTCACCCACTGGCCGGCGCCACTCGAACCGAAGGACTCGAGCTCGCTGGAGTCCATCGTCGTGTCGACCAGGTTGCCGCCGTGCAGCGCGTAGGAGACCGAGCCCGAGCAGTCATACGCGCTGTCGTGGAAGCTGCCGTGGCCGCCACCGAAGCGGTAGGGCTTGTGGGCGATCGCGTTTCCGGCGGCGATCATGTCCTGCACAGCCTGCGGTGCGGACGCCGGCGCTTGAGCGAGGCCGTCACTGTTGATCGTCGCCCGGTCGCCGGGTGCGAGCGGAAGAGGCACATCCGTGTCGCTCGACCCCGGATCGACGTCGCCGCGCAGCGCCGCGATGTCGCCGGCATCGACGACGCCGTCCATCGTCAGGCCGGTCTTGTGCTCGAAGCTGCGCTCGGCGCGCTGCGTTCCGGCGCCGAAGCGTCCGTCGACGCGCGCCTTGACGCCGGCCTTGACCAGCAGCTGCTGGAGCTGGCGCACGTCGGCGCCGCTCATCCCGACCTGCAACGGGATCCGATCACCAAGCTGGTGCGCGGCCGCCGGCGTGGTCAGCGACGCGCCGCCGGTCTCCGGGGCCTGGGCGCCAGCCGCCGTGAGGGTCGTGACGAGCAGCAGCTTGTGGCGCGTTGCGCCGTCGGCGATCCCGGTCGCCTTCATGTTCGCGGCGTGCTGGAACGCCTGCACCGCCTGGGTCGTCGAGGTTCCGTAGATCCCGTCAGCACTGACATCGAGGCCGGTCTTGGCCAGCTCGACCTGCAGCGCGACGACGCTCGGACCGGTGGCGCCGGGACGCAGCGTCTTCTTCGAGGTTTGGCCGAGCGCCGTGGCGGCGATGCCCAGTACACCCAGCACAACAGCAGCTACAGCAATCCATGTACGGCGATGAGCGGACAAGCGACGAACCCCTTCTCTCTCGAGCGCCTACGGGGTTAGCTGTCGGGCTCGCGCGGAAAGAGTCGCGCTACGCCGCACATATGGCGGCGATTCGCCCCCGGCCCGATTGCTCGAGCCACTGGGTCCCCCGTTCCCCGCCATCCGTGATGACGAGAACTCGGCTGTTCAACAGCGGCGGAGAGTAGCGGGTTATGTGGACCGATGCGAGACTCGGTCACCCCCGGGCGACCAACTCGACCCCCAACCGCCCCGCTATCGGGAGTCGAGGACCGCATGGACGAGCGCCGCGGCGAGCTGCGCACGCGGGCGGATCGAGCTCGTCAGGACGTGCTCGGCCGGGTTGTGCGCGGCGCCGCCGAGCGGGCCGAGGCCGTCGATCGTCACCGCGATCGCCGGCGCAAAATGGCTGGCGTCCGACGCGCCACCGCGGCCGCCGGCGACGATCTCCCGCCCCAACGCCCCGGCCGCACGCTCGATCACCGGCGCGGTCGCCGTGGTGCTGTCCATCCCTGGCCAGACGCGGATCAGCTCGGCGCTCAGCTTCGCGCCGCCGACCTCGCCGGGTACCGCGGCGACGACGGCATCGAAGCTCGCGTGGTCGGGCGCGCGCAGGTCGCACAGCAGCTCGCCTACCGCGGGCACGACGTTGAACGCGTCGCCACTGCGCAGGACGGTCGGCACCGCGGTCAGCGCCTGCGGGCCGGACGGGTCGTGGTGGTCGGCGACGACTCGCGCGGCAGCGGCCAGCGCGAGCAGCGCGTTGGCGCCGCGGTCGGGCGCCGAGCCGGAATGCGCACTGCGCCCGTGGCCGGTGACCCGCAGCGTTCCCGCCGCCTTGCGGCGCACGACGACGGCGTCGCGGCCGTCGTCGGCGAGCTGGCCGCCCTCGAAGCACAGGCATGCGTCCCAGCCGGCGAACCGCTGCACGTGGTCGAGGCCGCGTGTGCGCCACTCCTCGTCGACGACGAGCAGCAGCGCCGCCCGCGCGTAGCGATCGGGCACGTCGGCGAGTGCGCGCAGCAGCCCGAGCGCGATGACGTCCCCGCCCTTCATATCGATCGTTCCCGAGCCGACCAGCGTCTCGCCGTCGACAAGCAGCGGTCGGTGGTCGGCGTGGGCGACGACGGTGTCGAGATGGCCGAGCAGCAGGATGCGGGCCTCGCCGCTACCGGCGAGTTCGAGCAGCAGATCGTCGGCGTGGTCAGCCGACGAACACGGCAGTCGCTGCGACTGTGCCTGACGCGGGGCCAGCGCCTGCGCCGCTGCGACGGCCGCCTCAGCGCCCGGCACATCTCCGGAGGGCGAGGAGATGTCGACGAGCTCGCGCAGATCCTCATGCGCACGCGCCTCGATAGCCGCCGCGACCTCGTCCACCCACGGGTTCATGCGCCAACCGTTTCACAGCGCGAGGCTCAAGTTCACGCCGGTGCGACCGTTCCTAGGGATTATGAGTCGTCCGTTGCTCCTCGACTACCGCGCCGAGCACGGCGGACAGCCCTGTCGGCTGATCGTCTTCGAGGACGGCGACGCCGAGCTGCGCTGCGGCACGGCAGTGCGCCGCGGGCTCGTCACATGGGTCGAACTGCGCCTGCTCGACGACGCGCTGCATCGCTGCGAGATCGAGACGCTGCCGCGCTTCTACAACGGTGGCGCTCCCGGTGGCGCGACGTTCTCCCTCAGGTACCGCGGCCAGGACGTGCGCGTTGCGCAGTGCCTGACGCGCGACCTGTGGCTGCGCTTCCCTATGCTCGAAACGCTCGAGGAGCTGGTCACGCACCTCAACGGCTGGCCGCCGGTGCGGCCCCACGGGCTCGGCGACTCAGGCGCCGAGCACGAGCGCCATGCGCGTGTCGAGCGCGCTCGCCACCGCGCCGCGTAGCGCGCCCTCGGGGAGGCGCTCAACGAGGGCCGAGAGGAAGCCTTCGATGACCAGCCGCCGCGCGGCAGGCTCGGACAGCCCGCGCGAGCGCAGGTAGAAGAGCTGCTCGGTGTCGATCTGGGCGATCGCGGCGGCGTGAGTGCAGCGCACGTCGTCGGCGAGAATCTCGAGGCCGGGGATCGCGTCGGCGTGGGCGCGCTTGGAGACGAGCAGGTTGCGCGACTCCTGGAACGCGTCGGTCTGCTGAGCGCCGGGGTCGACCTTGATCATCCCGCGCCAGACCGCACTCGAACGGTCGGCGAGGATGCCGCGGAACGCGAGGTCCGACGTCGTGTTGGGCGCGGCGTGCTCCTGCAGGGTGTCGAAGTCCAGGTGCTGGCGGGCGCGGGTGGCGTACGCGCCGGTGACGCGCGCGTCGGAGCCGGGGCCAGCGAGGTTGGTCTCGACGAACACCTTGCCGTTGACCGCGCCGAAGCCGAGCGTCACCCATTCGAGCGTGCCGTCGCGCTGGACGATCGCGCGCTGGGAGCCGAAGACCCACGTCTGGTCGTTGAGGTCCTGAACGCCGACGTAGCGGAGCGTCGCGTTCTGGCCGACGACGAGCTCGACGATGCCGTTGGCCAGGCCTTCGGACTCGTCGTCGACGCTGGCCAGCTGGTCCCAGATCTCGACCTCCGCGCCGTCCTCGACGACAACGAGCGTGCGATGGTGCAGCGCTCCCTCGACGTGCGCGGTGCCGAGCATGATCGGCTCGGTCACCGTGGTGTTGCGAGCGACGTGGATGAACCAGCCGTCGGAGAAGTGGGCGTCGTTGCGCGCGGTGAACGGGTCGGTGCGGATGACGACGGTGCCGAGGTGCGGCTCGACAAGCTCGGGAAAGCGCTCGGCCGCTTCGACGATCGGCAGGACGGTGACGCCGTCCTGGGCGTGGTCGGTGACCGGGCCCAGCGGCGCGCGGTCGTCGGCGAGCGCCGCGCCGGGCGCGGGCTGGAGCGCATCGAGATCGAGCTTGTCGATCGGGGTGAACTCCCAGCCGGCGATGCCGCGGAAGTCCGGCAGCTGGAGGTTGTCGAGCGCAGAGACGGCCCGCGTGCGGCGGGCCGTCAGGAACGGCGGTTCGTGTGTCGCGGCGCCGTTAGCCAATGGAGCCCTCCATCTGCAACTCGATCAGGCGGTTCATCTCGACGGCGTACTCCATCGGCAGTTCCTTGACGATCGGCTCGATGAAGCCGTTGACGATCAGCTTGCCGGCCTCTTCCTCGTTGATCCCGTGGGACATGAGGTAGAAGAGCTGCTCCTCGCCGACCTTGGAGACCGTTGCCTCGTGGCCGACATCGACGTCGTCCGCGCCGATGCGGATCGTCGGGTAGGTGTCCGAGCGCGAGTCGGCGTCGAGCAGCAGCGCGTCGCAGACGACCTTGGACTTCGCGCCATGGGCGCCCTTGGCGACCTCGAGCAGGCCGCGATAGGAGCTGCGCCCGCCGTCCTTGGAGATCGACTTGGCGAAGATGTTCGACGTCGTGTTGGGCGCGACGTGGACGATCTTGCCGCCCGCGTCCTGGTGCTGGCCCTTGCCGGCGAACGCGATCGAGAGGATCTCGCCGTGGGCGCGCTCGCCCATCAGGTAGACGCTGGGGTACTTCATGGTCAGCTTCGAGCCGAGGTTGCAGTCGACCCACTCGACCGTCGCGTCGGTCTCGGCGATCGCGCGCTTGGTCACGAGGTTGTAGACGTTCTGCGACCAGTTCTGGACCGTCGTGTAGCGGATCCGCGCGCCGGGCTTGGCGATCAGCTCGACAACCGCGGAGTGGAGGCTGTCACCGCTGTACGTCGGCGCGGTGCAGCCCTCGACGTAGTGCACGTAGGAGCCCTCGTCGGCGATGATCAGCGTGCGCTCGAACTGGCCCATGTTCTCGGTGTTGATCCGGAAGTAGGCCTGCAGCGGCATCTCGACGTGGACGCCCGGCGGGACGTAGACGAACGAGCCGCCCGACCACACGGCGCTGTTGAGCGCGGCGAGCTTGTTGTCGTTGGGCGGGATGATCGTCGCGAAGTGCTCCTTGACCAGGTCCTCGTGCTCACGCAGCGCGGTGTCCATGTCCATGAAGATCACGCCCTGGGCCTCGAGCGCCTCGTTGACCTGGTGGTAGACGACCTCGGACTCGTACTGCGCGCCGACCCCGGACAGGAACTTGCGCTCGGCCTCGGGAATGCCGAGCCGGTCGAACGTCTTCTTGACGTCCTCGGGGACGTCGTCCCATGAGCGCTCGGCCCGCTCGGAGGCGCGGACGAAGTAGTGGATGTCGTCGAAGTCGACGCCGGCGAGCATCGGCGAGCCCCAGGTCGGCATCGGGCGAGCGAGGAAGTGGTCGAGTGCCTTGAGGCGGAACTCGCGCATCCACTGCGGCTCGGACTTGAGCTCGGCGATCTTCTCGACGACCTGACGGTCGAGCCCCTTGGGGAACTTGTAGAGGTAGTTCTCCTCGTCGTGAAAGCCGTAGCGCTCGGTGTAGTCCGAGCCCAGCGTTCGCAGCGAGGCCTCTTCGGGCGTCAGGATCTTGGTCGGTTCGGTCGTGGCCATGGGTCAGTCGACCTCCAGCTTGATGATGTCGCCCTCGACGCGCACGGGGAACGTGTCCACCGGCTCGTAGGCGGGAAGGGTCTTGGGCTTGCCCGAGCGCAGATCGAACAGCGATCCGTGACGGGGACATTCGATCGTGCACTTCTCGGCGTCGAGGTCGCCCTCGGCGAGCGGTCCGTCGTCATGCGAGCAGCGATCCTCGATGGCGAGGAGCTCGCCGTTCAGGTTGAAAACGCCGATCTCGAGGTCCTCCCACGCGACGATCTTCCGCGTCCCGGGCGGCAGTTCTTCGAGCGGGCAGATGTCGATGACGGGGGTCACAAGAGTCAAATCCGAGCTTCGGAGTACGGATTGTACCGGGAGGCGCGGGCGGGGTCCTCTCTGTTGTTGCAGTTCGAGGGTCCTGTGGCGCAAGTGTGGCGGCAGGATCGGGGGCGTGGGTTCCCGTATGGCGAATAGTCCACCACCCGAGGGCCCGAGCCTGGACGGGCCAATTGCGCGTGCCGCGCGGCACGGGGTCATCACCCGCGACCAGCTTCGTTCGCTCGGCCTCACCGACAGCGACATCGCTTACCGCATTCGAGCGGGCCGGCTTCACAGGCGCCACAAGTGCGTGTACGCGGTCGGCCGGCCCGACCTGCCGCTCGACGGCGTCCTTCTCGCCGCGGTCCTGGCGTGCGGGCCTGAGGCGAAGCTCAGCCATCGCTCCGCCGCTCGCAAGTACGCCCTACTCGCCGGTGGCACCTACCGGGTCGATGTCACAGCGCCGCGGTCGGTCAAACGCAAGGACGGAATCCGCCTGCATCGCCCACTCTCTCTCGATGCCCGAGACACCGCGATCGTCGACGCAATCGCGATCACCACCGTCGCCCGGACCCTGCTGGACTGCGCCGACCCGGCGCTGAGGGTGGATATCGGCGCGATGTTCCATGAGGCTGGCGTACAGGGATTGTTGGACATGCGCGAGATCTGGGCGGTGCTGGCGCGCAGCCCCAATCATCGCGGGGCGCGTCGCCTGGACCGGGCGGCGAGGGAAGAGCATCCGTTTGTGAGGAGCGGGCTCGAACGGGCGATGGTCGCGTTGCTGGCGCGGTTTGGCGTACCGGCCGCCCAGGTCAACCAGCACGTGTGGAACGGGGAGGCTCTGGTCGAAGTGGATTTCCTGTGGCGTGACGCCTCGTTGGTCGTCGAGGTTGATGGAGGCCGCTATCACGCGTCGCGCTGGCGGCGACGCAAAGACGCCGAAAAGACCGCAAAGCTCCGGGCCGCCGGGTTTGTCGTCCACCGCTTCACCGACACCGAGCTCGCCGGCGCCCCCCAGCGAATCGCCGCCACCATCCGAGCCGAACTCGCACATCCCGGCACAGGCCCCGGGATGGTGAACTATTGACCATACGAGGGCCCGGCCGCCCAAGACCCGTACCCTTCGGCCCCCGCATGCAGCAGCGCACAGACATCAGGAACGTAGCGATCGTGGCCCACGTCGACCATGGAAAGACGACGCTCGTTGACGCGATGCTCTGGCAGTCCGGGGCGTTCAGGGACAACCAGGACGTCAATGAGCGGGTGATGGATTCGATGGACCTCGAGCGTGAGAAGGGGATCACGATCCTGGCCAAGAACACGGCCGTTCGCTATCGCGACGTCAAGTTGAACATCGTCGACACCCCCGGCCACGCCGACTTCGGCGGCGAGGTCGAACGCGGGCTGACGATGGTCGACGGCGTGCTCCTGCTCGTCGACGCATCCGAGGGGCCGTTGCCGCAGACGCGGTTCGTTCTCAGAAAGGCGCTCGAGGGCGGGCTGCCGGTGATCCTCGTGGTCAACAAGGTCGACCGCCCCGACGCCCGCATCACCGAGGTCATCGACGAGGTCTACGAGCTGTTCCTCGACCTTGATGCCGACGAGTCCCAGATCGACTTCCCCATCGTCTACACGAATGCCAAGGCCGGCTGGGCCTCGCTTGAGATCGACCCCACCCAGCCCAACGAAGGCACCGACCTCGGCCCGCTCATGGACCTCCTGCTCGAGCACATCCCGCCGCCCGAGTACGACCCCGAGCACCCGCTTCAGGCCCTGGTCACCAACCTCGACGCGTCGCCCTACGTCGGGCGCCTGGCCCTGTGCCGCGTGCGCCACGGCAACATCAAACGCGGCCAGCAGATCGCGTGGTGTCGCTCCAACGGCGAGATCGAGAACGCCAAGGTCGGCGAGCTCTATGTGACCGAGTCGCTCGATCGCGTCGAGGTCCAGGAGGCCGGGCCCGGCGACATCATCGCGATCGCCGGAATTGCCGAGATCACGATCGGCGAGACGCTGGCCGACCCGGAGGACCCGCGTCCGCTGCCGGTCACGAGCGTCGACGAGCCGTCGCTGAGCGTCACGATCGGGATCAACACCGCACCGCTGGCCGGCCAGGACGGTTGCAAGCTCACTGCGCGCCAGGTCTCCAACCGCCTCGAAGCCGAGATCGTCGGCAACGTGTCGCTGCGCGTCCACGACACCGAGCCGGGCGGGCAGGCCGGTGTCTGGGAGGTTCAGGGCCGCGGCGAGCTGCAGCTCGCGGTGCTCGTGGAGATCATGCGCCGCGAGGGTTACGAGCTGACGGTCGGCAAGCCGCAGGTCGTCACGCGCGAGGTGGACGGCAAGATCCACGAGCCGATCGAGCGCCTCACGATCGACGTCCCCGAGGACTATGTCGGTGTCCTGACCCAGCTCCTCGCGCTGCGCAAGGGGCGTCTCGAGCAGATGGTCAACCACGGCACCGGCTGGGTGCGCATGGACTACCTCGCCCCCGCCCGCGCCCTGATCGGGTTCCGCACCGAGTTCCTCACCGAGACCCGCGGCACGGGTCTGCTGCACCACGTCTTCGATCGCTACGAGCCCTGGCACGGCGAGCTGCGCACCCGACCCTCGGGCTCGCTGGTCGCCGACCGCCGTGGGATCGTCACCGCGTTCTCGTGCTTCCAGCTCCAGGAGCGCGGCACGCTGTTCGTGACGCCCGGCGACGAGGTCTACGAGGGGATGATCGTCGGCGAGAATGCGCGCGCCGAGGATCTCGACGTCAACGCGGTCCGTGAGAAGCACCTGACGAACATCCGCTCCTCGACCGCCGACGAGCTCGTGCGGCTCGTCCCCGCTGATCCGCTGTCGCTCGATCAGGCGCTCGAGTTCCTGCGTGAGGACGAGTGCATCGAGGTCACGCCACACGCGGTGCGCCTGCGCAAGGTCGAGCTCAACCAGACCGACCGCGTCCGCGCGGCACGCAAGACACGCGCGGCGTCCGGCGTGTAGCTACGTCTGCTCGGCCTGGGAGCGCGGGGTCTCCGGCTCCCAGTCCACCGGTGCTCCGAGGCGGGCGCTCTTGAGCACCTTCAGCGAGAGCAGCGCGCACTTCATCCGCGTCGCGGAGATGTCGATCCCGAGCAGGTCGAGAACGAACGAGCGGTCCAGGGTGAGGAGATCGTCGGCGTTCATCCCGATGACCTCGTCGGACGTCATCGACGCCGCGGCCTGGCTGATCGCGCAGCCGTGGCCGTCGAAGCGCACGTCGGCGATCGTCCCGTCGTCGGCAACGCTGAGCATGACCTTCAGCTCGTCGCCGCACAGCGGATTGAAGTCCTCGGCCTCGAGGTCGGGATCCTCGAGCTGCCCCCAGTTGTGCGGGCGCTTGTAGTGCTCCAGGATCTCCTCGCGATACAGGTCGTCCATCAGGCGAACACCCGGGAAACCTCGTGCAGGCCAGTGACGAGGCGGTCGATGTCGTCGGTCGTGTTGTGCACGGCGAACGACGCGCGCGAGGTGGCGGCGACGCCGAGGCGACGCATCAGCACCTGGGCGCAGTGGTGGCCGGCGCGCACGCAGACGCCATCGCGGCCGAGGATCTCCGAGATGTCGTGCGGGTGCACGCCGTCGAGCGCGAACGACACGAGCGAGCCACGGCGATCGACGTCGCGCGGGCCGTGCAGCGTGATCTGAGGCACTGCGGCCAGCGCGTCGAGCGCATAGGCGGTCAGCTCGCGCTCGTGCGCGTGGATGGCGTCGATCCCGATCGCGGTGATGAAGTCGACCGCGGCGCCGAGGCCGATGCCTTCGGCGATCGCCGGCGTGCCCGCCTCGAACTTCGCCGGCAGCGGCGCCCAACTCGACTCGTCGCGCCCGACGCGGGCGATCATGTGCCCGCCGGCGATGAAAGGCTCCATCGCGTCGAGCAGCTCGCGGCGTCCGTGGAGGACACCGATTCCGGTCGGTCCGTAGGCCTTGTGGCCGGTCCAGGCGTAGAAGTCACAGTCGAGCTCGGCCAGGTCGACGGCGATCTGCGGCACGGCCTGCGAGCCGTCGACCAGGACCACCGCGCCGGCGGCGTGGGCGCGGCGGACGATCTCGGCGATCGGGTTGATCGTGCCCAGCACATTGGAGATATGAGCGACGGCGACGAGCCTGACGTTGCCGGAGGCGAGCAGCGCGTCGTACTCGGAGAGCACGAGCTCGCCCTCGTCGTCGATCGGGACGTAGCGCAGCGTCGCTCCGGTCGCCTGGCACGCGAGCTGCCACGGAACGAGGTTCGAGTGGTGCTCCATCTCGGTGACCACGACCTCGTCGCCGGCCGTCAGGTTCGCCCGCCCCCATGAGTAGGCGACGAGGTTGATCGCCTCGCTCGCGTTGCGCACGAAGATCGTCGTCTGCGGCTCGCCGCCGACGAGCGCGGCCACGCGGTCGCGCCCGGCCTCGTAGAGGTCGGTCGCCTCGACGGCCAGCGGGTAGGTGCCGCGGTGCACCGACGCGCGGTGGTTCTCGTAGTAGTCGGTGATCGCGTCGATCACCGAGCGCGGCGTCTGCGACGTCGCCGCGCTGTCGAGGTACGCGAGATCCTCGCGCGCAAGGGCGGGGAACTCGTGGGCGAGCGCGGTGTTCACGTAGGCGCCCATGTCCGGGAACTAGACCCCGACCTCTTCGCGCAGGCGGGCGTAGCCCTCGCTCTCGAGCTGGGTCACGAGCTCCGGCCCGCCCTCGGTGGCGATCCGTCCGTCGAACATGATCGAGACGCGCTTGGGCTCGACGATATGGAGGATGCGCTGGTAGTGGGTGATGATCAGCACGCCCATATCGCTCTTGGCCGCGACCGTGTTGACGCCGTGAGAGACGACGTTGAGCGCATCGATGTCGAGGCCCGAGTCGGTCTCGTCGAGCACCGCGAGCGCGGGCTGCTGGAGCGCGAGCTGAAGGATCTCCATGCGTTTCTTCTCGCCGCCCGAGAAGCCGTCGTTGAGGTAGCGGGACGAGAACTCGCGCGGCACATTGACGAGCTCCATCGCCGCCTCGACGGTCTGGCGAAACTCCTTCAGGGAGATCTCCTTCTCGTCGCGCGCGACGCGGTGGGCGTTGATCACCGTACGCAGGTACTTGGTCACCGTGACCCCGGGGATCGCGACCGGGTACTGGAACGCCATGAACAGGCCCATCCGCGCGCGCTCGTCGGTGTCGGCCTCGGTGATGTCCTGACCGCCGAAGGTGATCGAGCCCTCGGTCACCTCGAGGTTCGGGTGGCCCATGATCGCGTTGGCAAGCGTCGACTTGCCCGATCCGTTGGGACCCATCAGGGCGTGGACCTCGCCCGGTGCGACGACGAGATTGACCCCCTTGAGGATCTGCTTGTCGCCGGCCTGGACGTGGAGGTTCTCGATGCGAAGTTCGGGCATGTGGGCGCTTTGGCTTAGGCCGCGTGGCCCGCGAGGGGCAGCGACTTGGACGGATGGAGGGAGATCGAATCGGTGCGCTGGGAGAACGCGACGAGCTCGGCGAGCGTCGTCGAGGCGAGCGCCTTGACGACCCCGCCCTGGACGCGCGTCCACAGCAGCTTGGTCGCGCAGCCGTGGCCCGAGTCGGCCTCGTGGTTGCACAGCACGCGACCAGGTTCGAAGTCGTCGACGAAACAGGTCATCGGCGCGACTCCGCCTTCGAGGGCGAGGATAACCTCGTCCATGCGGATGTCCTGCGCGGAGCGCGCGAGGCGGTAGCCGCCGTGCGCGCCGCGGGTCGACTCCACGAGTTCGGCCTTGCGCAGCAGCGCGACGATCCGCTCGAGGTAGGCCAAGGGCAGGCCCTGGGTCTCGGCGATCGCCTTGAGCGACACCGGGGCGTGACCCGGTCCGTCGCCCACCGGCGCCTGGCTGCCCAGCTCGACGAGCAGGCGGACGCCGTATTCGGCCTTCGTCGTGAAGATCATGCCGTAATCCTACCAATGAGGTCGGATAAGCCTCGGCGGGGCTATTGTGCGCGGCGTGATCCCGCTGCGATTCTGGGCCGACGACGCCGTGCTGGTCGCGGCTCAGGCGTCGCTGGTCGCGTTGCCCGCCGCCGGCGCGCCGGCGTGGGTCGGGCGGCTGGCCTCGCAGCGCTGGGCACTGATCCTCCCCGGGTCGATCGCCGTGGTCATCGGAGGGCTGGCGCTCGAGCCCGGGGCGGCCGACGCGATCACGTGGCTGGCCCTGATCGCGATCCCGCCGCTCGCCGCCTTCGCACTGGGCTGGGCGATGCGCGGCGCCCGGCCGGTCTACGCGATCGCCGCCGCCGGCCTGCTCGTCGTGGCGATCGTCGCCGTCGACCGGCTTGTCGGCGACGCCACCGCAGTCGCCCTGAGCGCGCTGAGCTGCGTGACGCTGGGGCGCCTGCTCGCGGCCGTCGCGCCGCTGTGGGCGCTGGAGTGGGGAATCGTCGCGATGGCGACGATCGACTTCATCCTCGTCTTCAGCCACGGGCTGCAACAGCCCAACAGCGTGCTCGTCTCGGCACTGCCCGAGGTCACCGGCCACCATCTGCCACGGTTGCAGGTCGCCAACTTCGACTGGGCGCAGATCGGCTACGGCGACCTGTTCATCGCGGGCGTGCTCGGTGGCGTGGTCGCCAAGCGCGGTGGCCCACCGGTCCTGCTCGCGCTGGCAACGTTCGCCGCCGGGATCGCCTTCGATCAGCTGTTCTGGGTCCGCGACGAGCTGCCGGCGACGGTGCCGGTGGCGGTCGTGACGATCGGCTGGTGGGCGGTTCGGACTACCCGGTCGCGGGGATATATGGGCACGTCTTCGTCCGGTGACCACCCGACACGAGCTGCGGGACCGTGACCGGCTGCAGACCGCGCTTGGTCATCGACGCAAGGATCTTGGGGAGCACCGAGACCGTCGTCGCGTCCTCGTGCATGAGGATGATCGAGCCCGGCCGCAGGCCGCGGCGCGCGTTGGCGAGGATCGTCGCCGGCAGCGCATGGTCGCTGTCGCGCGTATCGACGTCCCACAGCACCTCGAGCAGCCCGAGCCGCCGCGCCTGCGCGTCGATGTGGCGGTTGCGCGCGCCGTAGGGCGGGCGGAACAGGGTCACCGGCTTGCCGGTGGCCGCGACGACGGCGGCCTTTCCGTCGCCGAGCTGGCCGGCGATCTGGTCGGTCGGGATCTTGGTCAGGTCGGGGTGGGTCTGGGTGTGCGATCCGACCGCCATGCCGAGCGACTCGTAGAGGGCCGCGAGCTTGGGCAGCGACTGCACGTTGCGGCCGATGAGAAAGAACGTCGCCGGGACGCCGGTCTTGGTGAGGATCCGCAGGATGGGGATCGTCTGCGGACCGGGCCCATCGTCGAAGGTCAGTGCGATCTGTTTGGTGCCCGCGACGCCGCAGTAGACGCGTGAGCCTCGGCGGGCGAGCTTCTCGACGACCGCGTCGGCGTTGGCGAACGGGGTGCCCGGCGGCACGCCGACCGTCTGAAGCTTGGGCAGCGCCGCAACCGTGCGCCTGATCGTGCGGGTCGGGGGCGTTTCACCGGTGCCGGCGACTGCGGCGACGACGGCGCCGGCGGCAATCAGCGCGAGAACGGCAACCAGCGCTCGCCGCGGCGACCCACCCCACTCGCCGGGCGGCCCGCGCCGCGCCGGCGCAGGCGGCGGGGTGTCGTCGACGGGCTCGGCCTCCTCGGCCGGCTCGAACATCTCCCAGTCGTCGTCGGGCACCGCGCGAGCCTAACGTTGCTCTCGGCCCCGTACGCCGGCACCCGCGGGTATGCTGACGGGGCAATGATCGCGCTCACCGCCTTCGAGGCCACCGCGGGCCTCGTCTTCGTGTTCTTCATCCTGTTTCCGGCCATCGTGACGGGCCTGCTGGCCATCGTCTACTTCGGAATCCTGGGCGAACGCGACGACAATCAGAAGTACGCCAAGCGCCGCCATTGAGACCAGGTTCTAACCGGCCGCTGTGATCTCCTCGGCGCTCGTCGAGGCCCGCGCGGCGATCATCTCGCGTCCGCGCTCCAGGCCCTCCCCGCCGTTGACCGACAGGACGCCGCGTAGGCGCCCGTTCTCCAGATACCAGACGCTGAACGAGCCCGACTCGATGTCGCCGCGCACGACCTCCTCGTCCCATCGCAGCGCCGGGCCGACGTACTCGAGTGACGACCAGTCGGCGAGATCGCTGAAGAAGTAGGGCACGACGTCATGCTCGACGCCGGCGCCGAGCATGTTTCGCGCAACGGTCGCGCCCTGGTCGGCGGCGACCGTCTCGTGCTCGATGCGCATCAGCTGCCCGTCGTGGACGACGCTCTCGTACTCGCACATGTCACCCGCCGCCCAGACCCCGGGCACCGAGGTTCGCAGCTGCGTGTCGCACAGCACACCACCCGCGGGGCCGATATCGAAGCCACTCTTGCGGGCGAGCATCACGTCGGGCGTGGCGCCGATGCCGCAGATCACGGCATCGGCCTGGTACAGGCTCTCGTCGCTGCAGCGCACCCCGCTGACGCGTTCGACGCCCTCGAAGCGCTCGACCTTGACGCCGCCGACGACCTCGATCCGGTTGGAGCCGAGGACCCGTCGGAACCAGCGCCCGGCGCGCTCACCGAAGCCCATCTGGAGCGGCTGGTGCTCGATCATCAGCATCGTGATCTCGAGCTTGGTCGACGCGGCCAGCGACGCAGCGGTCTCGCATGCGATGTACGACCCGCCGACGATGACCACGCTCTCGGCCCCGCGCAGGTCACGGCGCAGCGCGTCGGCGTTGCCCATGGCGCGCAGGTAGTGGATGCCCTCGAGGTGCGCCCCGTCGACCGCCAGGCGCCGCACCATCGCGCCGGTGGCGAGCAGCGCGCTGCCGTACGCAACGGTGGCACCGCCCTGGAGCGTCGCGGTCTTCGTCGGGCCGTCAAGCCCGGCGACGCTGGTTCGCGTCAGCAGCTCGACGCCGGCCTCGCCCCACCACGCTTCGGGCGCGAGGAGGATGTCGGCGCGGCCCTGCTCGCCGCGCAGGTACTCCTTGGTCACCGGCGGGCGGTGGTAGGGCGGATCGAGCTCGCGACTGGCGACCAGGATCGATCCCGTCGCCCCCTGTTGGCGCAGCGTCCGCGCACAGGTGACGGCGGCGATGCCACCGCCGATGATCAGATGGTCCACAGAGCGATCGGTCATGCGCACGCCATTCAACCACGCTCTGGGGTTACGCTCGCGCTCCTTGTCGCCGACCATCACCCGCCGCGAGATCGCGGGCGCCGTCCTGCTCGGTTGCGTCCTCGCGCTGGCCATGCACTGGCCGCTGCCGCTGCACCTGGGCCACGACATCGCCAAGGACATCGGCGATCCGCTCGTTCAGGCCTGGCAGATCGCGTGGGACGGCCATGCGCTCGCCCACCATCCGCTGAGCCTGTTCCAGGCCAACACGTTCTGGCCGTTGCCCGACAGCCTGGCGTTCTCCGACGCGCTGGTCGGCTACGGGCCGGCCGGGCTGATTGGACATGGGACGACGGCCGCGGTCGCGCGCTACAACTCGCTGTTCCTGTTCGCCTACGCGCTGTGCTTCGTCGGCGCGTGGTTTCTCGCCCGCGAGCTCGGGGCCGGTCGGGGCGGGGCGGCGGTGGCCGGCGCGGCCTTCGCCTACTGCCCGTGGCGGTTGGAGCAGGACGGCCATCTTCACGTGATCTCCAGCGGCGGGATCCCGCTCGCCCTGTTCCTGCTCATCCGCGGCTACCGGCGGGCCAACGCGAAGCTCGTGGCCGCCGGCTGGCTCGTCGCGGCGTGGCAGGTGTCGCTGGGCTTCTCGCTCGGCCTGCTGCTGCTCTACCTGCTGCTCGCCGGGACGGTCGCCGTCGCGGTGGTCTGGTGGCGGCGCGGCGGTCCGCGGCCGCCGCGCCGCATCGTGATCGCAACGCTTGGCGGGGCGTTCGCGGTCTGCCTCGTCGCGGTGGCGCTCGCGCGCCCCTATCTCCGCGTCCTGCACGACCACCCAGAAGCCCACCGCACCGCCGCGCAGGTCGAGGTCTTCTCGGGGCCGGCCAAGGAGTTCGTCGCCGCCTCGGGGCTGGACCGGATCTGGGGCGCGGCGCTCGCCCCGGTGCGCAACTCGCTGCGCTTCATCCCCGAGCAGACGCTGTTCCCTGGGCTCGCGGTGCTGATCCTCGCGGTGCTCGGATTGACGAAGTCGACGCTGACGCGGCGGTTGCGCATCGGGCTCGGTTTCGCGGTGCTCGTGCTCGCGGTGCTGTCGATGGGCTTCCACGGCAGCGGCTGGACGCAGTGGCTGTACCCCTATCGCTGGCTGTTCGAGGTCTTCCCGGGCTGGCAGGGCATCCGCGTGCCCGGCCGATTGATGACGCTCACGTCGCTGGGGCTGGCGCTGCTCGCCGCCGGCGGCGCCGACGTGGCGATCGGGTGGGCGCGCGGCCACGGGCGGCGCCTGGGGGCGGTCGCCGCGGTCCTCGCCTTCGCCGCCGTGCTTGCCGAGGGCTGGGGCTTCGCTCCGCACCCGGCGGTGCCGATCGCGCCGGCCGGGCTGAAGGGTCTGCCGACGCCGGTGTTCGTGCTGCCGACCTACGCGCCCGACAACCGGCGCGTCGTGCTGTGGTCGACCGACGGCTTTCCCAACGTCGTCAACGGCCGCGGGTCGTTCATCCCGCGCCAGTTTCACGCGTTGCAGCTGCTCACGCTGCGCTTCCCCGATCGCGCCTCGGTCGCCGCGCTGCGCAAGCTCGGCGTCAAGACGGTCGCCGTGCTCCACGCCCAGGGGGCGAGCTCGATCCTAAGCCGGAGCGTGGATGGGCTCGGGATCGAGCGCCGTGCTCGTGGTGGCGTGATCGTGTACCGGCTCTCGCCCTGACCGCGCTGCGGCGCAGGCAAGCGCCAGGGCCAGCGCGCCCGCGGCCACGCAGACGAGCAGCAGGTTGAGATCGTCACTGTTGCCCTTGGCCGCCGATGTCGTCCCGCAGACCTTGATCAGCTTCGTGCACGGCGCCCAGCCCAGCGGCCCGGGCAGGATCGCGGCGGCCGCGAACCAGCCGCCGAGCGCGGCGACGCCCCACTGCCAGCCACTCGCGAGGTGCGCGGCGCCCATCGTCGCGACGCCGAGCCCGAGGCCGAGCGCGATCAGGACGACGATCGGGATCACGGTCGCCGAGCCCTGCCAGAGCCCGGTCACGTCGAACAGTGTGTGCTGGAAGAGGTGCAGGTGGGAGATCCGCATCCACCACTCGCCGGTCGTGTCGGAGCCGATCATCGGATGCGAGACCGTGGCCATGGTCATCATCGCCGCCGAGACCGCGCTCAGGGCGAGCGTCGGGGCGGGCCAGCGCCGCCACGCCGGGCCGAGCCCGACGCCGAGGAACGGGATGACCGGGATCAGGAAGCGTGGACCGGGCGAGCCACCGCCGAACGGCAACCAGTAGCCGGCGTCGTAGAGCAGGTAGGCGATCGCGACGGCGGCGATCGTCCACGCCTCGGCCTTGCGACCGCCACGGTGGACCGCGACGACGCCGGCGATCGCGACGACGAGGATCGGCGTCAACGTCAGCAGGCCGCGGCCGCCGAGGAGCAGGCTCAGGCCGTCGTGCAGGCGCGGCGCGGTAATGCCGAACACCCCGCCGCTGTTGAGCCCGAGCGTGTCGTGGCCGGTGAGGCCCGGCTGGGACACCGCGTCGGCGTAGGACATGTGCAGCGGCGAGCCGAACGCCCACTGGTTGTAGAGCAACAGCGGCGCGACGCCGGCGAGGCCGCCGACGGCGTAGGCGCCCGCGCGGCGCCCGCGCTCGAGCAGGGTCGGCAGCGAGCGCGAGATCGCGTAGAGCCCGACGATCGCCGCGACGATCGCCAGCGGGTACTCCATCGTCACCGCCAGACCGCCGAACACGCCCGCCAGCATCAGGCGCCAGCGGTTGGGTGGCCGGTCGCGTTCGTTCCAGGCGACCCAGAACGCGGCGAAGCCGAGCAGCGCGCTGAGCACGTGGCTGAACAGCAGCGTCGAGAACGGCAGCAGCAACGTGCCCGCGGCGAGCGCCAGCGCCGTGGCGATCCCGGTCCCCGGCGCGATCCGGGCCGCCGCGCGACCCACGAGCGCGGCGAGGTAGAGCGCGGGCAGCAGGCAGCCGAAGAGGACGAGGACCCAGGTGATCGGCGCGTCGTCGACGATCTCCTCGCGTGTCGTGATCGCCCGCAACCGCGAGTTGCCGTAGTTGGCGATCTGCAGGCCGCGGTAGGCCCATGGGTTCTTGCCGCCGGCTTCGCCGGTCACGCGCGCGTCGTGGGCGATCGACTCGGCCCCGACCGCGTGCAGCAGCGCGTAGACCGGCAGCGTCGCCATCGGTAGGCCCGGCGCCTTGACCGAGAAGAAGTGGCCCTTGTAATAGGACTTGTCGCGGGTCTCCCAATGCCACTGGTCGATCTGGGGCGTCCCGTGGTCCAGCGCCTTGGAGAACGCCAGGTACGAGGTCTGTGCCCAGCCCATCGACTGCATGACCAGCGCGCACCCAAGGCCCAGCACGGCCAGGGAGATGACCATCCGGCCGCGGCCGGATGTAGGGAGAAATCGAGAGGGCACGAGGCGCAGATTGTAGGCGGCGCCCTGTGGGCGAGCGTTCACAGGCAGGGACCGAGGCCACTGTGGCGAAGGCGGTCCGATGCGTCAGATGCGGTTCACGCGCAGCACGATCGCGGCGCTGGCGCTCGCGGCGCTCGCGCTGGTTGCGCCCGCGGCGTCGCGCGGCGCAGACGCACCTCAGGACCCGGTCGCCGCCGCGCTCGGCAACGCCCAGCTTCAGGGGACGATCACCCAGGCCCAGGCCGACGCGTGGCACGCGACGTACATGTCGGCGCTGACGTCGCTGCACCGCCTCACCGACACCAACCTCAAGGAGCTCCGGGCGGCGGTGAAGATCGTCCGCGGCATCGCCAAGCGCAACTCGCTGACGCCCGAGCGGATGCCGTTCGTGTTCCTCGTGCTGCGCCGCAACGTGCAGTGGTGGACCGCGCACCGCACGCCGACCGCCGGATCGCCCGGCGAGCCCGGGGCCAAGGGCCGGGTCTGCACGGCGCCGAAGTCGCGCTCGGCGCGTTCGCTGCCGAGGGCCCACAGCGCCGAGGTCACCGCCCACGCCGCACGGATCTCGTTTCCGGGCAGCGGGATCGTCTACCAGTACTACCCGGGGATGGGCCTCCAGCTCCAGGTCAACGGCACGTTCGGTTTCGCCAACGCTCTGCTGCACACCGAGAACCCGGCCAAGCACACCCAAGCCCTGAAGATCCTCGACGAGATGCGCGCGCTGATCGCGCCGCGCAGCGGGCTGACGACCTGGGAGTACGAGTTCCCCTACGGCGGCGGCGTTCCGCCGTGGGCGAGCGGCCTGTCGCAGGCGACGGCGATCGAGGCTTACACGACCGCGGCGACGACCCGCAGCCGCCCGAAGGACCTGGCGCTGGCGGTGACGCTCGCCGGCCTGTACTCGCGCCGCACCCCGGTCGGCGTGAAGGTGCCGCTCGGCCGCGACGGCAACTGGTACGCGCTGTACTCGTTCGCGCCCGGGCAGTTGGTCCTCAACGCCGACCTCAACGCGGTCGTCGCGCTCCACGATCTCGCCCAGGCCTCGCACAACCCGGTCGTGGCCACGCTCGAAACGGCCGGGCTGCGGGCGCTGACGCGGCGGATCAAATCCTTCGACACCGGCCGCTGGTCGCGCTACAGCTACAACGGCCCGCTCACCGACCTCAACTACCACGTGCTCAACCGCGACGAGGCCAAGGCGCTGTGTCAGCGCACGAACGTCACGACGATCTGCGCGGCATGGAAGTCGTTCGCCGAGGAGCTCGACCGTCAGTGCCCGAAGCCCAAGGCCAAGGCGAAGCCCAAGCCGACCACACCGAAGAAGCCTAAGCCAACGACGCCGACGACCCCGGCCGTGCCCACCACTCCGGGCACCGGCGGCGTCTCGCCGACCACGACGACGACCTTCCCGGCACCGCCGCCAGCGACGACCACGACAGCACCAACCACCGTGCCCCCACCGACAACACCGGGCGACGGGGGAACGGGCGGGACGCCCGCCCCCTGACGGTACATCGAGGCGCCCGCTGAAACCGCGGGCGCCCCCCAGACCCGACTACTCGACGGGGGCGCTGCTCAGCGCTTCCCAGTCAGCCTGCTTGACGAACTTCGTGAGGTTCGTTCCGTTGTGGGTGGCGCGAAGGGCATAGCGCGTGTTGGTTGACCCGTCCTTGCCCTTCTGCTCGTAGGTCGTCCGGCGCACGTCCGACTCCGCGATGTCGACCTTTTGGCGGCTCTTCACGTCATAGAACTGAATAGGCATGCTGGTCAGCGTACCCCTGGGCCGGACGGAACGGTCGAGGAGACGCACCGTTTTACGGCGCATAACGACCCAGCGGCAGAGCCAAATAGCGCTAGCCGATGGTCGAGCCCGAGACGACCGAGCCGTCGGTGAAACGGTAGGTCGCGCCCTTGATGCGGGTGACCCCGAGGCCCCAATAGCCGCGCGAGTCGGTGACGACCGCCTTCAGCGTGGTCCACGTCGACGAGCCCTTCAGCCGGCGCTGGACGGTGACCGTGTGCTTGCCCCCCGGGCGCTCCTGCCCCCACAGCTGGCCGCGCTTGGCGTCGTAGAAGATCGGTGTGGCGAAATGGGCGAGCGCCGGCTTGGGCGTGCCGTTGACGTAGCGCAGCCCCGACTGAAAGCCCGAGTAGTTGCCCGCAGCGGCGTCGCGGACGGGCTCGTCGATCCAGATGTACTGGCTGAACAGCTTGACCCGCGGGTCGCGCCACGCCAGGTACGCGCCCTGTTGGAGGAACAGGTCCTGCTGGCCGGGCGTCACGCCGAGCGACGGGTCGGGCGGATTGGTCTGGTAGCCGTACTCATCGATGTAGATGCCGAAGCGCTGGGTCGTCGCCTTGAGCACGGCCATTCGCTGGAGCCGGTCGACCGTCGCCTCGAGGTTGGGCAGGCTGGCGAGATCGGCGTCGTTGGGGCCGGCGAACGGCTGATCGGGGCGATTCGTGATGCCGTAGGCGTGGTAGGCGAGCCCGTCGCCGGTCGCCGGCTGGAAGCCCTTGCACATGCCGTTGCGCAGCTTCTGGAACTTGGCGTTCACGCAGCCCATCAGGCGCAGGAAGGTCAATGGCGAGGTCACGCTCGCGCTCGTTCCGCCGCCGTTCCCGCGCGGCGCCAGCGCGCCGATCAGGACGGGCACCGAGGGGTCGACCGCCTTGATCGCGGGGTAGCCGGCGCGGATCAGGTTGCGGTAGATGTGCGGCGCGACGGCCGTGCAGCCGCGGTGCTTGACGCACGTGGCCTGGGGATAGAGGCTCGCCGGCTGGTTGGGCTCGTTCCACAGGACGTATTGGTGGACCTTGCCTCGGTAGCGCTTGGCGACCGCCGACACGAACGCCCCGTAGTCGGCCGCATTGGGCTCCCAGGCGTTCTTGCCGAGGCTCGGCTTGCTCGACGTCCACAGCGGCCCCGGCCCGGTGATCGACAGGATCACGTTCAATCCCGCCGCGCGAATCCGCGCGACCGCGAGATCGACGGTCGCGAAGTCGTACTTCGGGTCGTTGGGATTGGACGGGTTGAAACCGCCCGGCTTCGTCTTGTCGGAGATGCCGGGCGACACGCGCTGCCACGAGACGAACGTGCGCACGGAGTCGACTCCCAGGGCCTTCCAGGCGGCGATGGCCGCGGTCGCCGGGGCGTTCGCGGACTGCGTGAGAACGCGGTCGTCAGCGATCCCGAGCTCGGGTCCCACGGCGCGCGCCGGCCCCGCGAACGCGGCCAAGAGCAGCACGGTAAGAACGAGGCAACGGCGCGTCATGGTCCCCAGAACGTCGCAGATCGGGCGGAAGTTGCGCGCCGGTCGTCGCCGTCGTGGGTCAGCGGACCGAGGTGTAACTGGGGTCGAAGGCGCCGGTGTTGAGGTTCACCACGCCATCGACGTCGCGCGATTCGATGTTCGGCACCCTGTCCCACTGGTAGACCACCGCCGGCGCTTGACCGACGACGAGCGTGTTGACCTTGGCCCACGCCGCGGCGCGCGCCGCGCCCGGGGGCGCCGCCTGGGCGGCGTCGATCGCCGCATTGACCGCCGGGTCGTCGAGCTGCGACGTGTTGGCGTTGTAGGCGTCGCTGATCGCGTCACCGGCGAACGTCGGCTGCAGCAGCGTCTGGGCGTCGGGGAAGTCCTTGCCCCACGACGTCGATGTGCAGACCGCGACCTTTGCCTTCGGCACGCCGCAGAACTTGGTCAGGTAGGCGTCGTCGGTGGTCAGGCGCAGCTTGACGTGGATGCCGAGCTTGGCCATCTGGGCCTGGGTGATCTCGGCCGCCTTCTGGGGCGCCCCGCCCTCGATCCCGACGAGCAGCGGATGAACCGGGCCGGTGTACGCGCCCGACGGGTAGCCCGCCTTGCGCATGTAGGACTGCGCCAGTTCCAGGTCACCGTTGAAGTTCTGCATGTAGTCGAACTGCGCCGGCGCGCGCAGTCCGCCGCTCTCTGTGAACCCCGGGATGCCGGGCGGCAGGAACGCCCACGCCGGGGTGCCCTGGATCGTCCCGCCACGCGAGAGCAGCAGGGCCTGGCGGTCGAACACCGCGATGACCGCCTTGCGCACGTTGATGTTGTTAAACGGCGGCAGGGTCGTGTTCATCGACACGGCGCGGAACGTGGCGTTCGGGGTGATCGAGATCTGCGACGGCGTCGACTTCAGCGCCCGCTGGATGACCGTCGGCGTCGGGGAGAAGTCGCCGTTGACCATGTGCGAGCCGGCGATTATCTGGCGGCTGGCAACCTCGGTGTCGGTGTGCCCCTCGGAGAACTGGATCGAGTCGAGGTAGGCGGGGCGATCGTCGGTCTTCGGGTTCCAGTTCGGGTTGCGCACGAGCGAGATCGAGCGACTCGGCTTGTAGCCCGTCAGCTTGCCCGAGGCGTTGTGGGGGATCATGTACGGACCGACGAACGCGAGGTGCTGGGAGTAGGTCGACGGGTTGTGGGCGTCGTACGGTGCCGCGTAGCTACGCGGCACCGGCACGCTCAGCGGCAGGGTCAGACCGCCGAGGACGGTGGCCGCGTAGGGCTTGGTCAGCTTCAGCACGACCGTGTGCGCATCGGGCGTCTGGATCCCACGGATGTCGGGCACCTTGTCGGGCGGCGTCGTCGGGGCACCATCGATCACGCCGAAGTAGAGCGTCGCGTAGCCGCTGGGCACGTGGGCCGAGAAGCCGCGCTCGATCGCGTACTTGACGTCGTCGGCGACGACCGCACGGTTGACCGGCGGCGCGTAGTGGATGCCGGAGCGAAGGTGGATCGTGATCGTCTTGGCGTCGGCGGAGATCTCCGGCGGGCCGGTGGCGAGATCCGGGTGCGGGGTGGCCAGATCGCGGGGCTCGAAGTTGTAGAGCGTGCGGTTGACCGCGTACTGGACCATGTAGCCGGGCGAGTAGTAGGTCTCGCCGGGGTCGAGGTAGTCGATGTCGGAGGCCATCATCACCGTCACGGTGCCGCCGCGGTGAGCGCTCGCCGGCGGGGCGTTGGCGCCGGTCGCGGCGGTGGTGGCCGAGTCGCTGCTCGAACCGCAGCCGGAGGCAAGCGCGGCCAACATCGTGCTGGCAGCCAGCGCGGCAATCAGGGCAACACGGCGCGGCACGGGCAAACGATCCTCTCCTGTGGAGGCTGAAATATAGGGTCCGGCGTGGAGGGATTCGCCAGCAACCCGCCGTTGCCTGCGTTGGCAGGCCGACCACGGCTCGGCTAGGCTGGCGCCGTGGCTGAACGCGACGCCTTTGGCAACGAAATCGGCTCCGGCTCGACGCCGATCCCCGGATCTCCTCCGCCCGGCGTGCCGACGTGGTCGCCGCCGCCGGCCACGCCGTCCCCGGTGCCCGACTCGACCGAGTCGGCAAGCACGGCATCCGGCCTCTCCGCGGCGCCGACGTTCACCGCCGCGCCGCCGCGTCCTGGGTCGTCCGGGCTGCCGCCGGTGTCGATGTCCAACCGCTCCGCGAGCCGCTCGGTCGGCGGCGGTGGCGGACGTGGCATAACGACGATCGTCTCGGTGATCGTGGCGATCGCGATCATCGGGATCCCGCTCAAGCTCGCGCTCAACACGGGCAAGAAGGCGATCAGCTCGATCACCAACTCGCTGCCGTTCAACGCTCCGACCCCGTCGACCTCGTCGCCGACGTCGCATACCCCGACGCCATCGGCCCCGAGCAGGCCGCCGGTCGGGATCGCGGCCGGCTCCCTCGCGCGGCCGACCGCGCTGGCCAAGTTCGTCAAGTCGATGTACGGCAAGGGTCAGCTCGTGCACCTTCGCGTCGCGCCCGAGAACCTGGTCGCCCAGACGATGACGTCGTCGCGGCAGATCCGAAACATCTACGTCGACTACAACGGCACGTCGAGCACCGACACGACGGCGTCGGGTGGGTTCGGTCAGCAGCCGGTAATCCCGCTGAGCAAGATCGATCCGCTGGGGCCGACGCGGATGCTCAAGCACATCAACCGCCCGACCAAGGGGATCAACTACCTGGTCCTCGACTACGACTTCAACAACAAGCTGCAGTGGCTGGCCTATTACAAGAACAGCCAGCACTTCTATTCGGCCGACGTGCACGGCCGCCACGCCCACCAGCTCGGCTGATCCGCGCCGTCAGGGCTTTCCGGCGCGCAGGCAGGTGACCGCCAGCCAGCGGCCGGGACGGTTCGCGCGCGCGAGCGGGAACGCGAGATCGCCGCTCACCGCCCACCACTCGACGGCGGTATCGGAGATCGCCCACGCCGGCGGCCAGCGGCTCACGTCGGCCTGCTCGAGCGCCGCGACGATGCCATCCATGACCTCCTGGGCTCCGGGCGTCCGGATCGGCATGCGCTGGCGGAAGCGCTCGATGCAGTGCGCTGAGGCGACAACCTCGTGCACCTCCGGATGCTCCAGCCGCGCGACGGGTGCGAGCATCCGCCGACCCTACTGCGCGGCCACGTCTTGCGATCCTCAGACGTACGCGGTCCGCGCACGACCCCTTGCAGCGCTTCGCGGCCCCCAGCACCGCGTCTAGCGTTGGTCGGCCGCCGTGCTCGTATGACTGCATCTCGCTTCGCACCCCTCACCGCCGTTCTCACGCTCGCCTTCGCCGCGATCGTCGGCGGCTGGGTCAACACGGCCGGTCGCGCCTCGGCGCAGCAGAGCCGGGGTCAGCTTCAAAGCACGATCAACACCGGGCAGGCCCACGAGCGAACCCTGTCGAGCGCGATCGCGCGGATCGACCGGCTCGAGCACCAGACCGAACGGTCGGTCTCGATCCTCCAGGGACGGCTCAACTCCGCGCAATCACAGCTCAACCAGGCCGAGACACGCGAGCAGCGGACGCTGGCCGAGCTCAACTACCAGCGTCGCCGCGCGGTCCTGCTCGCGGTGCGCCTCGCCAACGTCCGCAACCGCCTCGCCGCGGTCCTACGCGACCAGTACGAGAACCCGCCGCCGGATCTCGTCACCGTCGTCTTCGAGGCCAGGGGCTTCAGCCAGCTGCTCGACACTGTCGACTTCATGCGCCGCATCCAGCGCGCCGATCGCGACATCGTCCGGCTCGTGCGCAACGCCCGCGCCGACGCCCGCCACGAGCGCGGCGTGCTCGACACGCTCGAGCAGCGCCAGCGCGCCGCGGCCGTGGTCCTGCGCATGCAACGCAACGCGCTGGCCCAGATCGGCGCGGGGCTGGCCGAGCGCCAGAAGACGCTCGTCCAGGCCCGCGCCGCGCGCCAGGACGCGCTGAGCGCCGCGCGGGCCAGTCGCATCCGTGCGCAGACGATCCTCACGCGCCTGATCGCGGCACAGGAGAAGGCACGGGTCAGCAACGTCGGACCCGGCGGCCCGTGGGCGATCCCGTGGGCGGTCGTGCAGTGCGAGTCGGGCGGCCAGAACACCGGGCTGAACTGGGCGACCGCGTCGGGCTACTACCAGATCATCGATTCGACCTGGAAGGGCCTGGGCGGCTCGACGCAGCACGCCTACCAGGCCTCGAAGGCCGAGCAGGATCGCCTCGCGGCCAAGCTGTGGAACAACGGCGCGGGCGCGAGCAACTGGGTCTGCGCGTACATCGTCGGCATCGTCTGACCGCCGACGCGGCTGGGCCGACCATCTACGCTCGCTGACATGGATGTCGCGGGAATCGTGCTGGCGGGCGGGCGCTCGTCACGCATGGGCACATCGAAGGCCGGGCTCGAGTGGCATCGCTCGACGCTGCTTCAGCGTGCCTGTGGCCTGCTCGCGCGCACACTGCCCGGGCCGATCCTCGTCGTCACCGCGCCGGGTCAGGCGCTCCCCGTGCTGCCGAGCGGCGTGACGCTCGTCGAGGACCCGCACGAAGGACGCGGACCCGTGCAGGGTCTCGCCGCCGGGCTGGCCGCCGCAGCCGACCTCGTGCCCGCCGCGTACGTCTCGGGCACCGACATGCCGTTCCTGCACCCGGCGTTCGTGCGCTTCGTCGTCGGCCGACTCGACGCCGGTGCCGATGTCGCGCTGCCCCATGTCGGCGGTGTCGCCCAGCCGCTCGCCGCCGCCTACCGCACGAGCGTCGCGGCGACCGCGCAGCGGCTCGTCGACCGCGACCACCGGCGCTTCGCCAACCTCTTCGCCCAGTGCTCGGTGCGCCACATCGAAGAAGCGACGCTGCGCGCCGACGACGCGATCGCGCGCGCCGACCCGGAGCTCGAATCGGTACTCAGCATCGACGACCTCGACGCCTACGAGCGCGCTCGCTCGCGCCCCGGGCCCCGAGTGACCATCGAGCGCACCGGCGCGCTGGTCCGCGAGACCGACGACGGCGCCCGGCCGGTGCGCTGCGCGACGCTCGGCGCGGCGGCGCTCGCCGCGGGGATCGAGCTCGACGCGTCGGTCGCCGTCTCGATCGGCGGTGTCGCGGTGCCCGGCGACGCGGGCATGCCCCTGGTCACCGGCGATCACGTGACGTTCGCGCCCGCCACGGCGGGGGTGCCGGCGCCGTGAGCTTCCCCGGCATCCACCTTCCGGGCTCGATGCCGTTCGCCGACGGCGAGCAGATGTTCCGCTTCGTCGGCGAGCGCCTGCGCCCGTGGGTCAAGCGTGTTCCCGACGAGACCGGCGCGCGCACCGGCTGGGTCGGGACCCAGCGCGCGGCGTTCGAGATCGACGCGTTCGAGACCGGCGCCCCCGAGCAGGTCGGGCCGCTGCCGCCGCTGCCACGCAAGCAGCTGCGTGCCGACGTCAACCGCGATGCGTTCGACTTCGCCCCGTTTCAGTACGAGCGCGCGGTCGCGCCATCCTACGAGCAGTTCCGGCGCGCCCGCGATCAGGGACTGCTGCGCGACGACGCGCGGCTGCTGGTGACGATGCCGACGCCCCACAACGTCGTCTCGGGCTTCGTCGCCAGCGCCGACCAGGAGCCCGTACGCCGCGCCTACGAGCGCGCCCTGACCCGCGCGGTCGAGCACATGGCGCACGTCGTGCCCCACAGCGAGCTGGCGATCCAGTGGGATCTCGTCGGCGAGTTGGGGATCCTCAACGACGTCTACACCGTGCCCTACTGGGACCACGAGACGATCCGCGACTCGCTCGCGCAGTGCGCAGCGATGATCCCGCCCGACGTCGAGCTCGGCTACCACCTCTGTTACGGCGACTCCAACAACGCGTTCCTGATCCGCGCCCGCGACCAGGGGGAACGGCACTTCGCCCGCCCGCCGATCCCCGACTCGAGCGGCCTGCTGCGCAGCGCCAACACGGTCGCCGAGGCGGTCGGGCGCCGCGTCGACTTCTTCCACATGGCCTGCCCGTACCAGTGGACGACGGACGAAAGCTGGGCGCCGCTGGCGGAGCTTGCGCTCGGTGCCGAGACCGAGCTCTTCCTCGGCCTCGTCCACGCCCAGGACGGGATCGACGGCGCGCGGCGCCGCGCCGAGCTCGCCGAGACCGTCATCCGCGACCGCGCGTTCGGCATCGCAACCGAGTGCGGCATGGGCCGCTACCAGGACGACGCGAAGTTCGCCGCCGCGATCGACGCGCTGACGACGCTCGCCGGCGAGCGTCAGTGACCGTGCTTCTTCGCCTTGGGCTTGGGCGCGGGCGTGATCGTCAGCGTCGTGTTGCGCGAGACCAGTTGGCCATGGCCCGCGCGGGCGACCGTCGCCGCCGATGAGCTGAGGCGGTGGGTGCGTGCGATCACCCCGCGCGCAACCGTGGTCAGCGAGACCGAGACCGTCTTGCTCTTGCCCTTGTGGATGGCGAAGCTCACCTTGCCGATCGTGATTGCCCCGGTGCTGGCGTGGGTCGTCTTCGTCGTCGACCGGCGGGCAGATGGGCGGTCATGGTCAGGCTGCCGGAGCAATCGCCGTTCGGCGACGCCGGGCAGTACGGTCACGGTCAACGTCGCGACGTGCGCACCGACGGTGGCGAACGCGTGCGTCACGACCGGTCCGGTGGCGGTCGTCCCGTCGTCGAAGGACCACGCGTAGCTCAGCGCGTCGCCGGGGTCGGGGTCGGTCGAGCCCGACCCGTCGAACGTGATCGCCTGGCCGGTCGTCGCGGCGGCGGGGGTGGCGGTCGCCGCGGCGACCGGTGTCCTGAAGGCGTACTCGTAGGCGCCCATGTCGCTGCGTCCGTGGATGATGCGGGGACCGAGGTCGAGATCGAAGATCGAGTCGCCGGGGAGCAAAGGCGCCGGGTTGCCCTTGCGCGCCGTAGGACAACCCACGTGTCGCCGGCGAATTACGCGCGGGCGACGGCCTCGACCAGGGCCTCGAGCTCGGCCACCACATCGCCGTCGAGCTTGACCACGGCCCGCCCGTCCCACGGTGTCGGACCGATCGTCACCAACGCGACCTGGCCACCCGCGGCAGCCGTGATTCCCGGCAGCTGCGCGATCGGATGGACCTCGAGCGAGGTGCCGATGCACAGCAGCACGTCGGCCGACGCGGCCAGCGCGTAGGCGCGCTCGAGATCGGCTTCGTGCAGCCACTCACCGAACAGCACGACGTCGGGCTTCAGCGGCTCGCCGCAGACGCAGCGCGGCACGCCGTCATCGGCGAGCTCGATGAGCATCCGGACCTGGTCGAGCGTCACCTGCTCACCGCACGCCAGACACGACGAGGTCGCGATCGAGCCGTGGACCTCGATCAGCTCGCGCGTTCCGGCGGCGCGGTGCAGGCGATCGATGTTCTGCGTCACGACGGCGTCGAGGTGGCCGGCGTCCTGCAGCGCGACGAGCGCGTGGTGGGCGCCGTTGGGCTTGACGTCGCCGAGCGAGCGCAGCCGCTCGCGGTAGAAGCCCCAGAAGCGCGCGGGGTTCGCGCGCCACGCGTCGATGTGGGCGGCCTCCATCGGGTCGACGTTGGTCCACACGCCGGTGCCCGGGGTGCGGAAGTCCGGGATCCCCGACGGGACCGAGATGCCCGCTCCGGTCAGCGCGACAACCGTCTCGGCGCTCGCGATCGCATCCGCGAGCTCCTCGACGGCCGACGTCAGGTTCCCGTCCACGTCGGCGCGCGCTTGGCGAGGAACGCGCCGATCCCCTCGCGCGCGTCGTTGCTGGTGAAGACCGTCGCGAACGCGGCCTTCTCGGCCTCGATCCCGGCGTCGAGATCGGCGTTGCCGCTCGCGCTCTTGATCGCGGCGACGGCGAGCGGCGCCTGGTCGGCGAGCTTGCGCGCCCACATCAGCGCGGTGTCGATCAGCTCGTGGTCGTCGACGACGCGGTTGACGAGCCCGACCTCGAACGCGCTCTCGGCGCCGATCGGGTCACCGATCAGGTTCATCTCGAGCGCCTGGCTCGTGCCGACGAGCCGCGGCAGCCGCTGGGTGCCGCCGAAGCCGGGGATGATCCCGAGCTTGATCTCGGGCTGGCCGAACAGCGCGCAGCGCGCGGCGATCCGCACGTCGCAGGCCATCGCCAGCTCGCACCCGCCGCCGAACGCGAGGCCGTTGACCGCCGCGATCGTGACCAGATCGCTCGTCTCGATCCCGCGAAACAGCGCGTGCGCGGCGTCGGTCACGCCCTCGCCCGACGACGTGTCGACCTGCGTGAAGCCGCGGATGTCGGCCCCCGCGCAGTACATCATCGGGTTGGCCGAGACGATGACGAGGACGCGGGTCTCGGTGTCCGTGATCGCGGCGTGGATCTTGGCGAAGTCGCTGAGCACCCCGGCTCCGATCGAGTTCACCGGCGGGTTGTCGATCCACGCGATCGCGACCTTGCCGCGCGTCTCGAGCTTGACGAACCCCTCCCCCGGCTGCTCGGCGTCGGGCTGGGCGTAGGCGTAGAAGCCCTGGCCCGTCGCCGGGCCGAGGCGCCCCTGCGCGACGAGCCGGCGCAGGATCGTCGGCGGCTCGAAGTGCTCGCCGTAGCGCTCGGCGGCGGCTTCGAGGCGTGCGAGGACGGTGTCCAGGCCCTCGCTGTCGGCGCGCATGAACGGCGGCAGCACGCCGCGGCGCGGGTCCATGCCCGCGCCGGCGATCATCCCGAAGTCGATGTCGCGGTGGCCGGCGACGCCCTCCTCGAGGATCAGGCACGCCTCGACGAACGTCTTGAGCGCCAGCAGCTCGATCAGCGCCGGGATGTCCGGCTCCACGTCGCCGTCGATGTTCGCGTTGCCCTGCGGGTCATAGAAGCCGTCGCCGCCGGTCTTGGCCCCGAGCTTGCCCTCGGCGACCAGCCGCCGCATGCCCTCGGAGACGTAGAAGCGCTCGTCGCCGTAGGACGCCTGGAGGTGCTCGGCGACGTGCAGCGAGGTGTCGAGCCCGAGCATGCTGATAAGGAAGTACGGGCCAATCGGCCTCGCGCCCGCCTCGGTGAAGCCGTCGTCGATCGCCTTGATCGACAGGCCGTGCTCCTCCTGCTCGCGGTGGACCTCGCCCATCGCCGACGCGAGGATCCGGTTGACGACGAAGCCGGGCGAGTCGGCGCACGTGATCGGCTGCTTGCGGATCGCCTGGGCGAACGTGACCGCGGCCTGGACCGTCTCGGCCGACGTCTGGTCGCCCGCGACGATCTCGACCAGCGCCATCGTCGAGGCCGGGTAGAAGTAGTGGAACCCGACGACCTTGTCGGGGCGCAGCGTGACGTCGGCGATCTCGGAGATCGACAGCGCCGAGGTGTTCGTCGCGAGGATCGCGTGGCCCGGCGTCGCGGCGTCGAGATCGGCGAACACGTCCTGCTTGATCTCGATCCGCTCGGGGACCGCCTCGATCACGAAGTCGACGTCGCCGAACGCGTCGTAGGTCGTCGTGCCGGTGATCCGCCCAAGGATCTCGGCGGCCTGCGCCTCGGCCTGCTCGGCGGTGATCTTCTCCTTCTTCACCAGCCGCGCGAGCTGGCCGCGCGTCACCTCTTCGGCCTTGGCCAACCCAAGATCGACGAATGCCTGATCGACGTCCTTGAGCACGACGGTCACCCCGGCGGCGGCGATCGTCTGCGCGATCTCACCGCCCATGATGCCCGCCCCGACGACGGCGGCTTTGAATACGAACATGAAGCTCCTGGTTGCGAGGCGCTAGACCTCGAGGATGGCCGGCTCGGCGACCCGGCGGGGTGCCAGTGTCTCACGAGCGATGACCAGACGCTGGATCTGCGACGTGCCCTCGTAGAGCTGCATGATCTTCGCGTCGCGCATCAACTTCTCGACCGGGTACTCCTTCATGAAGCCGTAGCCGCCGTAGACCTGCACGGCGTCGGTCGTGACCTCCATCGCGCTGTCGGCCGCGAAGCGCTTGGCGTGCGAGGACTCGACCGTGTTCGAGCGGCCGTTGTCGAGCAGAACAGCCGAGTTCCAGACGGCCAGGCGCGACAGGTGCACCTTGGTCGCCATGTCGGCGATCATGAACTGGATCGCCTGGTGCATGGCGATCGGCACGCCGAACTGCACGCGCTCCTTGGAGTACTCCGACGCGAACTCGAGCGCGGCGCGCGAGATGCCGGTGGCCATGGCGGCGACGCCGGGACGCGTGCGGTCGAGCGTCATCATCGCCAGCTTGAAGCCCTTGTTCTCCTCGCCGAGCAGGTTGCCGGCCGGGACCTCGGTGTCGTTGAACGTGACCGTCGCGGTGTTCGACGCGCGCTGGCCCATCTTGTCTTCCTTCTTGTCGATGAAGACGGTGTCATCGCGCTCGACGAGGAAGGCGCTGATGCCGCGGTGGCCGGCATCGGGATCGGTCTTGGCGTAGACGGTGTAGTAGTCGGCGTACTGACCGTTGGTGATGAAGCACTTGGAGCCGTTGAGGACGTAGGTGTCGCCCTTGCGCACGGCGCGGGTCCGCATGCCCGAGACGTCGGAGCCGGCACCCGGCTCGGTGAGGCAGAACGATGCGAGCTTGGGCTCGGCGGTCAGCGTCTCGAAGAAGGAGCGCTTGACCTCCTCGGAGCCACCGAGCAGGACCGGCGCGCCGGCCAGGCCGTTGGCGCCGAGCGACGTCTGCACTCCGGAGCAGCCCCACGAGAGCTCCTCCTCGATCAGGCAGCCCTCGAAGTAGCTGAGCCCCGCGCCGCCGTACTCCTCAGGCACGTGGGTGTTCATCAGGCCGACCTCGTGGGCCTTCTTGATGATGTCGCCGGGCCACGTTCCTTCCTTGTCCAGATCCCAGGCGACGGGGCGAATCTCCTTCTCGGCGAAATCGTGGGCGAGATCGCGGAGGTTCTTCTGCTCGTCCGTGAGGGTGAAGTCGACCATGCGTGTTCTCCTTGGCGGCGGCGGGTCGCGCGGGCCGGCGACCGTCGGGTCTGAGCGCCGATTGACTGGTCAGTCAATCGGCCTCCCGACAGAGTAGCCGAGTTCGCGGCAACGTCAACCGAGAGAACCGCTTTCGTAACTTGGTAGAAACCCGGTCCATGCCCATCCCCCGGCGCTTCGAGCTCGACGACCTGGTCAACCGTCCGGGCACCTACTTCAACCCGCAGACCGAGGTCCTGATCGTCGTCGACGACTCGCCCGACGTCGACTCGGAGATCTTCGACGGCGCCGACGCCGATGAGACCGAGTGGGTCCTGATCGCCGACGACGTGCCGGTCGACGAGACGGCGCGCGACGACCTGATCGAGCGCTTCCAAAACCGCCACCATCCGGGTGTGACGGGCGCGATCGCCGCAGACGAGGACGACGTCGACGAGCTCGACGACATCGAGCCCGACGAGGACGAGGACGAGGACGTCTTCGAGGACGAGGACGAAGACGACGACCTCGACGGGGTCGAGGAGCTGTAGAGCTCCTGCCACTGCGCAGCGCCCGGCACGAGGCCGGACCCAAGAACCGCTAGGAGCCGTCGGCCGTTTCGTCGGGTGCGTCGACGCCGCCCGTCGCGCCGGTGGTCGTCGTCGGTGTGCTCGTGGTGGCAACCGGCGTCTTGGCCGTCGTGGTGGCGGCCGTCGTCGTCTTCTTGCCCGCAGCCTCGACCTTGCCCATGACGATCCGCAGCTTGCCGTAGACGTGGACTTCGAGGTGGCCCACGCGCTCGATCTCGAACGCCTGGCCGTTGCGCTTGTTGCCCGAGACGTTCAGGTACTCGCCGTCGCGCTTACCGCCGTCGATCTTCTCGTAGCCGTTGTGGTCGGTGATCTTCTTCAGCGACTCGCCGTCCTTCAGGAAGGAGGCGAAGTCCTTCGTCGCGGCAGTGGTCTTGTCCGCCGTGCTGGTGGCGGGTGTGCTCGTGGCGGGTGTGCTCGTGGCGGGCGGGGTCACGCGAACCGCGGCAACAGGGTCCATACACCGAGTGATCGGCCAGCGGGCGCTCGGATTTATGCAAATCCGAACGCGAACGCGATCACGACGTAGAGCCCGAGCAGCGCGGCGCCCGAGATCCACATCGATTCGCCGTCCTGCGTGACCTGGTTGGCGACCAGCGCACTGACGATCAGCGCCGCCAGCTCGAGCCCGTTGAGAACGAAGGCCATCGGGTGGGGTCCGATGAGCAGCGAAGCGAGGATCAGCACCGGCGCGACGAACATCGCGATCTGCACGCTCGAGCCGATCGAGATCGACAGCGCCAGATCGAGATGGTCCTTGCGTGCGACGACGACCGCGACCCAGTGCTCCGCGACGTTGCCGACGATTGCCACGACGATCGCACCGATGAAGAACTCGCTCAGCCCGGCCGCGTGGGCCGTGTGGACGATCGAGCCGACGAGGATCTCGCTCATCACCGCGACCGCGGCGCCGGCGACCGCGAGCACCGCCACCGAGCGGCGCACGCTCCACGGCTCGCCGCCCGAGCCGAGGCCCTCGGTGGGGACGTCGTAGAGATCGCGGTGAGTGCGCAGCGAGAACAGCAGCGCCGCTCCGTAGACCGCGATCAGCACGACGGCCACCGCGACGGACAGCCGCTCTACCCCGCCGGTGAACTCCACGAGCTTCGCCCCGGGCGACGGCAGGTCGATCCCACCCGACAGGGCGAGCACGGCCGGCATCGCCAGCGTCGCGATCGCGACGAGCAGCAGCAGCGACTGCGCCGACGCGGCGTGGCGGTTGAACATCTGGCGATCGCGGCCCCAGCCGCCGACGAGCATCGCCGCGCCGGTGACCAGCAGCACGTTGCCGAGGATCGAGCCGACGAGCGTCGCCTTGACGACCTCGTCCAGCCCCTTGCCCAGCGCGACCAGCGCGATGATCAGCTCGGGTGCGTTGCCGAACGTGACGTTGAGCAGCCCGCCGAGCCCGGGACCGGTGCGCGCCGCCAACTCCTCGGTCGCCCGGCTCATCGCCGCGGCGGTCGGCACCGTGCCCAGCGCCGAGGTGACGAAGATCAACGTCGCCGGCGCGCCGGCGACGTCGAGCACGATCGCGATCAGGATGAACGGCGTCAGCCATCGGGGCCAGCCCATCGCAGGAAGCCTACGGCCGGCAGTCCAGGCAGACGACGCCGGGGGGCTTCCAGCATCCGTCGAGCGCGGTCTGGCCCGGGATGCGTACGCGCAGCGCGACCGTGAAGCTCAGGCTCGTCGCCGATGACGGCGCGGCCACGAGCAGCGCCGTCACGACCGCCGCCGCGATCGAGGACCCAACCCGCGAGCGCATCGGCCCGGCGTAGATGGTCCATCTAGACTCGGAGCCGCCTTGGCACCCCGGACCATCCTCTACACGGGCAAGGGCGGCGTGGGCAAGACCTCAGTCGCCGCCGCGACCGCGCGCCGCTGCGCGGCGGCCGGCCTGCGCACGATCGTCCTCTCGACCGACCCGGCCCACAGCCTCGGCGACGCCATGGCCGTCGCACTCGGGCCCGAGCCGACGCAGATCGGCGAGCGCCTGTGGGCCCAACAGGTCTCGGCCCAGGTCGAGCTCGAGAGCAACTGGTCGGCGGTCCGCGACTGGCTGCACCCGCTGCTCCTGGCTCGCGGCGTCGACTCGATCAGCGCCCGCGAGCTGACCGTCCCCCCCGGTCTCGACGAGCTGTTCAGCCTGCTGCAGATCAAGCGCCACCACGACGAGGGCCAGTTCGACGTCGTGATCGTCGACTGCGCGCCGACCGGCGAGACGCTGCGGCTGCTGTCGTTTCCCGACGTCGCCCGCTGGTGGCTGGACAAGGTGTTCCCCAAGCAGGGCCGGATCATGGACGCCGCCCGGCCGTTCGCCAAGGCGGTGCTCGACCTGTCGCTGCCTGGCGACGCGGTGCTCGACGACATCACGCGGCTGGTCGGGAATCTGATTGAGATGAACGACATCCTGCGCGACCACGAGCACACATCGGTCCGGCTCGTCATGAACCCTGACCGGATGGTCATCGACGAGGCGCGGCGCACGTTCACCTATCTGAACCTCTACGGCTACCTGACCGACGCCGTGATCGTCAACCGCGTGTTCCCCGAGCAGGTCGGCGACTACTTCGCCGATTGGCGCTCGCGCCAACAGGAGAACCTGGACGAGGTGCGCACCGCATTCGCTCCCGTCCCCGTTCTCTGTGCCCCGTTCCTGGCCCACGAGGTCGTGGGCCCCGAGGCGATCGACCAGCTCGGCGACGTGCTGTTCGGCGCGACCGACGTCGCCGCCGTCCTGCACACCACGGTCTCCCAGCGCCTCGAGGTCGGCGAGGAGTCGGCGACGCTGGCCATGGAGCTGCCGCTGACCACGCGCGAGGACGTCTCGCTGGCCCAGGTCGGGCTCGAGCTGATCGTCGCCGTCGACGGCCACAAGCGAACGCTGCTGCTGCCGCCGACGATGGCCGACTACCGCCCGGCCGGAGCGACGATGCGTGACGGCACGCTCGAGGTGCGCTTCGAGCGCGCGACGACGCCGGTGGGTGCGGCAAGCGATGGTTGAGCAACACCCGCCGTCCGACGATCCGCTGGCCGAGCTGCGCGAGCGCCTCGAGGCGGCGGAGCGCTCGGCGCGGCGGCTGGCCGACGAGCTGCCCGGCGGCAATGCCTCGGATCACGACCGCGCCGCACAGGAGACCCAGGCGCTCGCGGCGCTGCTGACGGCGCTGCGCGGGCTTGTGCCGCCCGAGCTCGAAGGGCAGCTGCGCGACCTCATGCGTCAGGTGCTGCTGCTGCTCCGTGCGCTGATCGATCGCTCGCTTGACGGTTTGCAGGCGCCGGCCGAAGCCGAGCCGCTGGTCGAGGACATCGAGGTCAGCTCATGACTCGCATCACCAACGGTTGGCGAGCGATGACCGGTGAGCAGCGACTCGCCGCCTTGGCCGCGATCGCGCTGCTCGTGACCATGTTCCTGCCGTGGTACGGCCTACAGAGCGTCAACCGCAAGACCGGAGCGATCGACACGCGCTCGATCAGCGCGTTCGGCGATGTCTCGTTCATCGAGGCCGCGGTCTTCCTGGTCGCCGCCGGGGTGCTCGTGCTGCTGTTCGCACGCGCGGAAGGTCGCGCCTTTCACCTGCCCGGAGGCGACGGCACGATCGTGATGATCGCCGGCGCCTGGGCGACGTTCCTGATCTTCTACCGTGTCTTCGACCGTCCGGACGGCAACGGGTATCCGGTCGGAATCCAGTGGGGCTTCTTCCTCGCCTTCATCGCGGCAGGCGGCCTGACCCTCGCCGGCTGGCGCATCCGTCAGGCCCACCGCCCCGAGCCGCCCCTGCCCGGCGAACCGCCGCAGGCGCCCGAGCCAACGGCCGTACCGACGACGCGCATGGCCCGCGAAGAGCCGGCGACCGCGGCCGGGCGTGCTCGCCGGCGACCGCCGCCACCGACGGACGACCAGATCGAAGGACAGCTGACGTTCGAGGACCCGCAGTAGCGCGGGCGCTGTACACGGAGCTGTTCCGTGTACGGCGGCCCCATGCCTAGCCCGGCGTCGACGTCTCCGCCAAGCCACCGGGCGCCACGTCGTCCGCCCCGTACCTCGCCAGCGCGGGGAACGCGAACATGATCGCGATCACGCCGACGACGCAGGCCAGGCCGCCCGAGACCGTCGACAATCGCACCGACGGAGCGAGCGCCAGCCGCGTCTCCGCTGCACCCGCCACGACGCCGGCTTCGATGTCCCCCAGTCGCGGGCCCGAGCGCACCACCATCTGGTAGACGGACGTCATCCGCCCGCGCAACGCGTCGGGTGTCACGGTCTGGTTGATCGTCGAGCGCGACACGGCGCTGACGCTGTCGGCCGCGCCCGCCACCGCCAGCAGCAGGCACGCCGGGACGATCGAGGTCATCAGGCCCGCCGCGGCGATCGCCAGCCCCCAGACGACGACCGCGCCGATGACGATCCGCCCGAGCCAGCGCGCGTGGTTGAGCCAGCCGGCGGTGAACGCGGCGATCGTTGCCCCCGCGGCCACCGACGCGTACAGCGCGCCGGTGCCTGCCGCGCCCGCGCCGTAGACGCTGACCGACAGCGCCGCGAACAGCGCCCGGGGCATCCCGAACGTCATCGCCAGCAGGTCGATCGCGAACGAGCCCATCAGCGCCTGCTCGCTGCGCACGAAACGAAGCCCCTCCTTGATCGACGCCCAGACGGCGGCCGATGCACCGACGACCGCCGGCGGCAGCTGGGGGCTCATCATCGCCGCGGCGATGGCCATCGCGCCGCAACTCACCGCGTCGACGAGGTACGTCGTCCCGAGCCCGGCGGTGGCGATCAGGATCCCGCCCGCCGCGGGGCCGATGACCATCGTCAGCGAGCCCATGCCGAAGCTGAACGCGAGCGCAGGTCGCAGCAACTCCGGAGGCACCACGTTCGGCACGATCGACGCACGGGCCACCCCCTCGAACCCGCCGAAGCCGGACAACAGACCGGCCAGCACGTAGAGCGGGATGACCGATTGCACGTCGCCGAACGCGAGCAGCGCCAGCGCCCCCGAGGCGCCGGCCAGCGCGATCTGCGACAGCAGGAGCAGTCGGCGGCGATCCATGCGGTCGGCGATCGCGCCGCCGTACAGCGAGAACGCGATCAACGGCACGAGCTCGACCGCCCCGATCAGACCGGTCAGAAATGGTGAACCGGTGATCACGAAGATCTGGTAGGGCAGCGCCACCAGCGCTGCCTGGGTGCCGATCCCGGTCAAGATCGAGCCGATCTGCAGCAGCCGGAAGTCGCGCGAGACCCGCAGCGGCGTCAGGTCCAGATGGAGTCGGCTCAGCATCGACGGCACGCCGCGGAGCGTGCCACAGAGCCACGCCTTCCTATGATTCGCCTCCATGGCGCACGAACCCGACTCGATCGAACACGTCGCGCAGGGACTGCGCAGCGCCGGCTACCTGCCCGGCAAGTCGACCGCCCTGGTCGCCTACCTGGCCGCCCAGCTCGGCAAGCCGATCCTCGTCGAGGGACCCGCCGGCGTCGGCAAGACCGAGCTCGCCAAGGCGCTCGCCTCCTACCTTCAGCGCGACCTCGTTCGCCTCCAGTGCTACGAAGGACTCGACGAGGCCAAGGCCCTGTACGAGTGGAACTACCGCAAGCAACTGCTGCGCATCCAGTCCGAGGCCGGCAACGAGGACGAGGGCTGGGAGTCCTCGCGCGACGACATCTTCTCCTCGGAGTTCCTGCTCGAGCGCCCGCTGATGACGGCCATCGCCTCGCCCGACCCCGTCGTCCTGCTGATCGACGAGATCGACAAGACCGACCAGGAGTTCGAGGCGATGCTGCTCGAGGTCCTGTCGGATTTCCAGATCTCGATCCCCGAGCTCGGCCTGTTCGAGGCGGTCAGCCACCCGATCGTGCTGTTGACGTCCAACAACACGCGCGAGCTGACCGAAGCGCTCAAGCGCCGCTGCCTGTACCTGTGGCTCGACTACCCGTCGCTCGAGCACGAGCTGGCGATCGTCAAGCTGCACACGCCCGACCTGCCCGAGGCGATCGCGCAGAAGCTCGTCGAGGTCGTGGCGATGGTCCGCGAGCTGGATCTCAAGAAGCCGCCGTCGATCGCCGAGTCGATCGACTGGGCGCGCGCGTTGCTGCTGCTCGGCGCCTCCGATCTCGACCAGGAAACCTTCACCCAGACGATGTCGGTGATCGTCAAGCACCGCACCGATCTCGACATCGTCGCCGAGCGGGTGGGGGTCAAGCTGGGGCCGGCCGTTGACGCCGCCTGACCTCCTGCACGCCGGACTGACCGCCCATATCCTCGAGTTCGGGGACGAACTCCGCAGCGAGGGCGTCGCCATCGGCACGAGCGAGCTGCTCGACGCGTTCGCGGTGCTGCAGGAGATCGAATGGTCCGAGCCGGCGATGTTCCGCGAAGGCCTCGCCGCGACGCTGGCCAAGTCCCAGGACGACCGCCGCGTCTTCGAGCTCGTCTTCGAGCGCTTCTTCTTCCGCGCTGCCGAACTCGCGGCGATGGCCGAGGGGATCGGCGAGCAGGGCGACATGGAGCGCGGCGGATCGCAGCAGATCGACGCCGAGACGCTGCGCGCCCAGATCGCCGCGGCGCTGGCCGCCGGCGACGAGAACGCGATGCGTGACCTCGCCCGCCTGGCGATCGCCGCGTTCGGGCGCCCGGGCGAAGGCTCCGGGGTGATCGGCGTCGACGTCCAGCGCATCCGCCGCGCGCTGAACCTGCGCACCGACGCGCAGCCCGAGTTCCCGCCGGACGACCCACGCCACGACGGCCTCCCGCGTGACGCGATCCGCCGCTTCGAGCAGCTCCTGCGCCGTGAGCTCGAGCGCGGCCAGATCGAACGCACGCGGGCCCTGCCGCCGGCGCGCCCGCTGAACGAGCTCGACCGTGCACTGCCGTCCGGTCCGCTCGCCGACCTTGCCGCGGTGCACCGCGTCGTGATGGCGCTCAAGCGCCGCCTCAAGACCCAGGGCCAGGAGCAGCGCGGGAGCAAGCGCCACGCCTCGGTCGACATGCGCCGCACGATGCGCGCCTCGCTGGAGTTCGGTGGCGTGCCGGTGAACATCAAGATGAAGCCGGTGCGCCCCAAGCGCCCGGAGATCTTCGTCCTCTGCGATGTCAGCACGAGCGTCACCAGTGCGAGCGTCTTCTTCCTCTCCGTCCTGCACGCGCTGCACGACTCGTTTCGCAAGATGCGCTCGTTCGTGTTCATCGAGCGCATCAGCGAGGTCACCGACGTCTTCGAGCGCGAGCGCGATTTCCGGGCGGTGAGCAGTGCGATCTCGCGCAACGCCGGCGTCGCCGATATCAGCGGCTACACCGACTACGGGCGCGTCTGGACCGAGTTCGCGGCGCAGGTCGAAGACGAACTACACCCCCGGGCGACGGTCATCGTGCTCGGCGATGCGCGGACCAACGGACGGGACCCCAAGGCCGACGTCTTCGGCCACATCGCCGCCAAGGCCGGCCGCACCTTCTGGCTTAACCCCGAACCACGTTTGTACTGGAATTACGGGGATTCTGTGATCTCGGCCTACGAGCGCCACTGCCATGCATTCGAATGCTGGACGACGCGCCAGCTCGAGGATTTCGTTCAGGCGCTCGCCAATCCGGCAGCCCACTGAGTTCTGGCGCAGCCCAACGGCGAGGCGAATTACTCAAGGGATTGCTGCTTGCTGCCGACTCGAAGGGTGTGGTTGCCGCCGCCTCACCTGTACGTCCGGCACGTCCCGATCGCGTTCTGACCGCCCTTGCCGGCCAATCCGGCTGGGTACGACGGGGGGTTCTGGCCGCCATGGGCGCCGTGGTCCTGCTCGTCGCAGGAACGGCGCTGCACGTCGTCGGCCTGGGCTCCTCATCGCTCGACGGACCGGTTCGCGACTGGGGCTCGTCGCTCGTCTACGTCCTCGTCGCGGTGATCGTCGCCGCGCGTGTCGCCGGTGTGCGCCGCGACCGCGGACCCTGGGCCGTGATCGCCGTCGGCATCGCGCTCTACGGCGCCGGCAACGTGCTGTGGTCGCTGTGGATCGAGCACCTCGACACCCCGCCGATTCCGTCGATCTCCGACGGCCTGTGGCTGTCGCTCTACCCTGCCGCCTGCATCGGCCTCGTGTGGCTCGCCCGGCGCTCGGTCCGCGCGGCGACACGCTCCGTACTGCTCGACGGACTCGTCGCCGGACTCGGGCTCGCCGCAATCGGCGCCGCCATCGTCTCCGGCTCGGTGCTGCACCCCGACGCTGAGAACGTACGGTCGCTGCTCACCGAGCTCGCGTACCCCGTCTGCGACCTGCTGCTCGCCGCCGTCGTCATCGGGCTGTTCGTCGTGCGCGGCGGGCGCCCTGATCGCATGTGGGTACTGCTCGGCGCCGGCTTCTTGACCCTGACCGTGGCCGACTGCATGTACCTCGTCACGATCGCCAACGGCGCCGAGACGCCGACCGGCCTGACCAATCTCAGCTACCTCCTCGGCACCACGATGCTCGGCCTCGCCGCCTGGCAGCACCCCGGCCCCGAGCTGTCGGCCGCGAACTCGGACTCGTCGGCCGCCGCCCTGTCGTGCGCCTTCGTCGTGGCCGCCGTCGTGCTCCTCGGCCTCGACCACGTCATGCCGATCGACGGCCCGGCGATCGTCCTCGCGCTGGTGACGATCTCGTTCGGGATCGTCCGTGCGGCGATCGCGTTCCGGGATATCCGCAGCCTGGCGACCGCGCGCCGAGAGGCGATGACCGACGACCTGACCGGGCTGTCCAACCGCCGCCAGCTGCGCACCGCGCTGGAGGAGTCGCTCGTCGCGGCCGACCTCCAGGACCAGTCTTGCGCGCTGCTGATACTCGACATCGACCATTTCAAAGAGCTCAACGACACGCTCGGCCGCCAGGCCGGCGACGAGGTCCTGCGCCAGCTCGGGCCGCGCCTGTCCCACGCCGTCCGCGCCCAGGACACCGTCGCCCGCATCGGCGGCGACGTCTTCGCGCTGATCCTCGCGGCACCGGTCGACGCGACGCTCGCCCGCACGATCGCCGCCCGCGTCCATCGCGTGATCGACGAGCCGTTCCCGGTCCTCGGGCTCAACCTCGAGGTCCACGGCTCGATCGGCGTCGGCGTGTACCCCGACCACGCGACGAACAGCGCCGAGCTGATGCGCCGCACCGACGTCGCGCTCTATGAGGCCAAGGCCAGCTCGAGCCCGACCGTGGTCTACGCGGTCGGGCGCGACCCCCACTCCCGCGCGCGTCGCGCGCTCGCCGCCGAGATCGAGACCGCGCTGCACGACGGCCAGTTCGAGATGCACTACCAGCCGATTGCCGACGGCCACGATCGCCGCATCGTTGAAGTTGAGGCGCTGGCCCGCTGGCGCCACCCGGCCCGAGGACTCCTCGGCCCCGATCAGTTCATCGAAGTCGCGCTGGAGAGCGGCCTCGGGCGCGCCCTGACGCGCGAGGTCCTGCGCATGTCGCTGATCCAGGTGCGCGACTGGCGGGACGACGGGATGGACATGCACGTCGCGGTCAACATCACCGCTGCCGACCTCGCCGACGCCAACCTGCCCGACGAAATCGAGACCGCGTTGCGCATCCACGACCTGCCGGCCGGGTGCCTGACCGTCGAGGTCACCGAGAGCTCTGTGCTGTCGGACCCCGCCCGCGCCCGCGAGGTCATGGCGCGCCTGCGTTCGCTCGGTGTGAAGCTGTCGCTCGACGACTTCGGCACCGGCTACTCCTCGCTGACCCACCTGCGCGAGCTGCCCGTCGACCAGGTCAAGATCGACCGCTCGTTCGTCGCCCACATGTGCGAGCAGGGCGCCGACTCGGCGATCATCGCCTCGACGCTTCACCTGACCCAGGCGCTCGGCCTCCAGGCGGTCGCCGAGGGGGTCGAGGACGAGCAGACCTGGACCGCGCTGATCGAGGCCGGCTGCCAACTCGTGCAGGGCTACCTCCTCTCTCGCCCAGTGCCCGCCGATGAGATCCCGCCCCTGGTCAGCGCCGCTGCGCTAGCATCAAGGCCATACATCCAGGGGAGCTGGCGACAGGCTGGCTGAGATAGCGCTCGTTGTGCGGCGCTGACCCTTCGAACCTGTGGGGTAATGCCCGCGGAGGGAGTCATGGCAGCGAGGCTCGAGGCTCCGAGAACGTCGGAGCCTCTCGTGCAGATAGACGTGGCGATCCACCTCACGCAGGTCGGGCGGACGTTCGACGGCCGCGTCGAGGCCCTCCACGGCCTCGATCTGACCGTCTCCCCGCACGAAGTCGTGGCCGTCGTCGGGCCGAGCGGCTGTGGCAAGACGACGCTGCTCGAGCTCGTCTGCGGGCTCCAGGCGGCCGACGCGGGGACGGTCGTCGCGCAGCCGGCGGCGCTGATGCCCCAGAGCGACCTGCTGCTGCCGTGGATGGGCGCGCTGGACAACGCGGCGCTCGCCTTGCGGATCGCCGGCCACAGCCGCGACGCGGCTCGCGCGCAGGCGGCGCGGACGTTCGCCGCGTTCGGGCTGACCGGCTTCGAGGACGCTCGCACCTACGAGCTGTCGGGAGGGATGCGCCAGCGCGTGGCGTTCCTGCGCACGCTGCTCTCGGGCCGCCCGGTGCTGTGCCTCGACGAGCCGTTCGGCGCGCTCGACGCGATCACCCGCGCCGACATGCAGGCGTGGCTGGCCGCGACGCTTGACCGCGACCCGCGCACCGTCCTACTCGTCACGCACGACGTCGAGGAGGCGGTTGTCCTCGCCGATCGCGTCTGCGTGATGTCGCCGCGGCCGGGCCGGATCGTGGCCGAGATCACCGTCGACGTACCGCACCCGCGCTCCGCGACCGACCCCGCCGTCGTGGCGCTGCGCGCGCGGGCGCTCGAGGCGCTGCGGTGATCGGCGCGCTGGCGATTCTCGTCCTCCTGATCGGAGGGTGGGAGATCTATGTCGACGCCGGCTCGGTCAGCAGCCTGATCCTGCCCGCCCCCCACGAGATCGCTCGATCGCTGTTCGTCGACCGCGGATTGCTGTGGTCGAACCTGACCGTGACCTTCGGCGAGATCGTCCTCGGGCTGGCCTTCGCGCTCGTCTGCGGCCTGGTACTGGCGGTTGCGCTGCACCGATTCCGTACTCTGCGCGGCTCTGTCTATCCGTTGCTCGTATCCAGCCAGACGATCCCGATCCCGATCATCGCGCCGCTGCTCGTGTTCTGGTGGGGCTTCGGTCTGGCGCCCAAGGTGTTCATCATCGCGCTCGTGTGCTTCTTCCCGATCGTCGTCCCGACCCTCAACGCGCTCGAGTCGATCGACTCCGAGCAGCTCAAGCTGATGGCGTCGCTCGGGGCGTCGGGCCGCCAGATGTTCCGCTGGGTCGAGGCCCCGGCCGCGCTGCCCGGGCTGTTCACCGGCGGGCGCCTCGCTGTCGCCGTCGCTGCGATCGCTGCGTTCCTGGCCGAGATCTCCGGCGCGACCGACGGGCTGGGCCTGCTCGTCCAGCAGTCGACGAGCCAGCTCGAGACCGCGCGCGCCTACGCCGCGGTGACGCTGCTGGCCGCGATCAGCCTGGCGCTGTTCGGGCTGCTGACGCTGATCGAACGCCGCTTCGTACCCTGGTCGCGGGCGGGGCAACGCTCATGAGGCGAACGATTGCCGTCCTCGCGACGATCGCCGTCGCCGCGCTGAGCGCGGGCTGCGGTGAGCGCCACGAGGTCACGCACGCCAACGCCACCCAGTCGTTGTCGCTGATGCTCGACTTCTTCCCCAACGCCGACCACGTCGGGCTCTACCAAGCACTGGCCGACGGCGAGTTCGCCCGCCAGGGCCTCTCGGTCAAGGTCCAGGCGCCGACCGACCCGGCGACGCCGCTGAAGCTCGTGGCGGCGGGCAAGGTCGACCTGGCGATCTCCTACGAGCCCGAGCTGCTGCTCGCCCGCGCCAAGGGGCTCAACCTGGTCTCGGTCGCCGCGATCGTCCAGCGCCCGCTGACCGCAATCATCGCGGTCGGCAAGAAGACCGCGCCGGCCACCGTCCTCAAGCCCGCCGACCTGGCCGGCAAGACGGTCGGCACCGCCGGCATCGCCTACCAGTCGGCCTACCTCAACACGATCCTCGCGGCAGCGAAGGTCGATCCGAAGAGCGTCAAGCAGATCAACGTCGGCTTCAACCTCGTCCCGGCGATGCTGACCGGCAAGGTCGACGCGACGCTCGGCGGGTTCGTGAACTACGAAGGCGTCCAGATGAAGCTGCAGCATCGCAAGCCGACGATCATCCCGGTCGACCAGGCCGGCGTGCCGCCCTACGACGAGCTCATCATCGTCGCCCGAGGCGAGGAACTGGCGCGCAAGCCGCAGCTGATCCGCGCGTTCCTCCAAGCGCTCGGACAGGGCTACGGCGCGGTGCGCACCAACCCCGAGGCCGGCGTCGACGCGCTGATCAAGGCCAACCCGGACCTCAAGCGCCCGTTCCAGCTCGCGGCGGTCAAGGCGACGCTGCCGGCGTTCTTCCCGGCCAACCCGGGGCGGCCGTTCGGCTACCAGAACCTCAAGGAGTGGGTTGCCTTCGGGCGCTGGATGACCGCCCACGGCCTGCTCGACAAGCGGCCGGTGATCTCGCAGGCCGCGACGAACGTGCTGCTACCCGGCCAGGGCGAGTAGCCGCGCGGCTCAGCCGCCGTGCTCGAGCAGGTAGTCGATATAGATCGGGCGCAGCCCGTCGGCGAGCTCGCCCTCGTCCGTCTCGAACGCGTCGAAGAGCAGGCTCTCGGCCGAGTCGATGTCGGTCTTCTCGTGCTCCTCGTCACCCTCGGCCACCCGGCCGGCGGGAATTGCCGAGAGCAGGCTCCAATAGAACTTCACGTCGAGATGGCGCCGCGCGCGATGGACCGCGCGGTCGTGCAGCTCCTTGGAGCTGAGCTGGTCGAGCTCTTCGAAGGTCGTCACGGCCGGGCACTCTAGTCAACCGTGGATGAAGTGCAGGCCGGCGAGGCCCGCCCACGCGCCGTAGGGCGCAAAGAACGCCCGCACCTCGTCCTCGGTTGCCCGCGCGTGGGGGTCGCCGCCCCCGAGCCGCCGCCCGACCGTCTTGATGAAACCGAGATCGCCGGCCGGGATCTGGTCGTAGCGGCCCTGTCCGGTCAGCGCGAGCATCTCGACCGTCCACGCGCCGATGCCTGGGATCGCCCGTAGCCGCGCCCAGCCGCGCTCGTGGTCGGCGTCGCGCAGGTCGGTACGACCGCTGGCCACCTCGCGCGCGCAGCGCACCAGGGCGCTGGCGCGGGCGGCGGCGAGATCGCAGCTCTGGAGCTCCGCCGTCGCGACGCCGGCGATCGTCCCGGCACCCGGCGCGTCGCGCAACCCGCTCGTGGCGCAGCGCGTGCCCCAGCGACGCACGATCCGCTTCTGGATCTCGAACGCCCGCGTCGTCTCGATCAGCTGCTCGGTGATCGCCCACGCCAGTGCTTCGAACGGCTCGGGGCGCCGCCGCGCGCGAAACCACGGACGGGCGCGAACCGCGTACCCGATGACCGGGTCGTCACGGAAGCGGTCATAGAACGGGCGCAGATCGTCGTCGACGCCGAGCGCGAAGCGCATCCGCTCGATGCCGGTAGCGGCCTGTTCGCGGGTCGGTGCCCACGCGCCGAAGAGCACGTTCTCGGGCGCCGTCTGCGCGACCCGCACGATGACCGGGGCGTCATCGACGTGCAGCAGCCGCTCGAGCACCGTGCCACGGCGACGCAGCACGCCGTCGCGACCGCCGCCCGGAAGCCGGAACGACCACGCTGGGACAACGTCGAGGCGGACTTCGACCATCGCGATCGATCGTAGCCGGAGAGTCAGTCGCCGCCGGAGAGCAGATGCACGTCAACGATGAACGACCGGCTGGCGACGATCGAGCCGATCGTCCGGCCCTTCGCGGCGCGCAGCGTGGTGGCCTTGCGCGTCTTGCGGGTCTTGCGCCGCCGGACCATCGCCACCGTCGCGGCACCGGCGACGATGCCGCCGGCGGCGACCACCGCGACCTGTGTCGTGCGCGCGACGACGAGCGCGTTCTGGGTCGGAGCTGGGTCGGCCAACACGGGCAGTGCGTCGACGGGCTGGTCGCCATCCGAGGTCATCGAGGCCCGAGTGTAATCACCCCGACAAGAACGCCCGGAACTGAGTGTCGTGTGGGTGTAGATTTTCGGTATGCCTAATCGGGGGATGTCACGGGCTGAGGAGTTGCGTGCCTCACCACCGCTGTTCTCCTCGCGGTGGCTCGACGCCGCGACGCGCGTGCACTGGACCGTGGTGCCCGTGATCTTCGCCCCGGCGATCGGCCTTTTCCTCTACAGCGCACTGGTGCGCCTGTCGGTCGTCTCCACGCTGATCGGCGTCGTGTGCGGGTACGTGATCTGGACGCTGACCGAGTACTGGCTGCACCGCGTGGTCTTTCACTTCGAGCCCGACCACGGCATCGGGGCCAAGCTGCACTGGATGATCCACGGCGTCCATCACGACCATCCCAACGACCCACTGCGACTGGTCATGCCGCCGTCAGCGAGCCTGCCGCTCGCCGCGCTCTTCGCCATCGCGTTCCGGCTGGCGATGGGGGTGGGCGAAGCGTGCGCGGTCTCCGCCGGCTTCTTCGCGGGCTACCTGATCTACGACATGACGCACTACTACGTCCACCACGTCCGTCCCCGCAGCTGGGCCGGACGGAGGCTGCGCGAGCTCCACATGCGCCACCACTTCCAGGACGACACCACCGGCTTCGGCGTCTCGGCCCCGTGGTGGGACCACGTGTTCGGCACTGCGCCCAAGCGCGAGCGCTGAGCGCGTCCAAGTAGAGTCGGACTACATGCCGACCCGCATCGACGTCTTCGCAAAAGCCCGGGATCATCCCCGCCTCGAGCAGCTCAAAGCAGCGCGCGAGAACGACCTCCTGCCGTACTTCCGCACGCTCGAATCACCGGCCATGCCGGTCGTCGAGATGGAGGGCGCGCCGCGGATCATGCTGGGGTCCAACAACTACCTCGGGCTGACCGCCGACGAGCGCGTCATGAAGGGCGCCGAGGACGCGCTGCACCGCTACGGAACCGGCCTGACCGGCTCGCGGCTGCTCAACGGCACGATCGCGCTGCACCTCGAGCTCGAGCGGGAGATCGCCGAGTGGATGAACACAGAGGACGCGCTCGTCTTCACCACCGGCCATCAGGCGAACGTCGGCACGCTCGGCACGCTGCTCGCCCCCGGCGACACGGTGATCGCCGATGCGGGCGACCACGCGTCGATCCTCGACGGCTGCATGCTGTCGCGCGCCAAGTTGCGCGCGTTTCGCCACGGGCGCCTCGACAAGCTCGAGAAGTCGCTCCAGCGCGCCCAGGAAGACGGCGGCGGCATTCTCGTCGTCGTCGACGGCCTGTTCTCGATGGAGGGCGACATCGCCCCGCTCGCCGAGATCTGCGACCTGTGCGAGACCTACGGCGCACGGCTGATGGTCGACGAGGCGCACGGCGCCGGAGTCCTTGGCGCGCGCGGCGCCGGAGCGGCCGAGCTGCTCGGCGTCGAGGATCGCGTCGACCTGCGGATGGGCACGTTCTCCAAGTCGCTGGCCTCGTGCGGCGGCTTCGTCGCCGGCCCGGCCGACGTCATCGACTTCCTGCGCGTCCAGTCGCGAGCCTTCCTCTTCACCGCGAGCGCCGTGCCCGCGGCGGTCGGCGCCGCGCTGGCTGCGCTGCGCGTCCTGCGCTCCGACGACGGCCCGCCGCTGCTGGCCAAGGTCCTCGACAACGCGCAGTACCTGCGTGGCGGCCTTGCCGATCTCGGCTACAAGGTCGTCGAGCCTCAGCCGCTACCCAACGGCGAGACCGTCGTGACCCCGATCGTCCCGGTCGCGGTGGGCGATGATTGGCAGTGCGTGCTGCTGTGGAAGGCCCTCTACGACGCCGGCGTGTTCGTCAACACGGCGATCCACCCGGCCGTCCCACCCGGCGGCGCGCTGCTGCGTACCAGCGTCATGGCGACCCACGATCGCCAGACCCTGGACCGGGCGCTTGCGATCTTCAAAGAGGTCAAGACGCAGTTCGAGTCAGAACACGGACCGCTGCCGTCCTGATCGCCGCGATCCGCGCGACGCCCCCCAATTCCTTGTCCGGATCTTCACAAGGATCGGGCTCGAAGAAAAAAGGTGCTCTTAGCGAATGTTGCGCGCGTTCACACCTTGATCGACCCAGGCGGTCTGACGTAGCTTCAACCGGGCGCCGACGATTCCTCGGGGGAGGAACCGGACCGAGACAGTGACCCGTGTGGGAGGGTGCTCCGGGGAGTCCGGGGAATGGTCGGCAACCCAATAGTTCGCAGTACCAAACTCACGAATCGGCTGCCCGGGACGAACGGCAGCCTGGAGGATCAATGAACGCGACAGCGACGATGGCCCCTGCGATGGCTCTGCCTCAGCCACAGCATATGCAGGCCCTGGCCCGGGCCAATGAGGTCCGCCTCGCCCGCGCGGAGCTCAAGCGGAGGGTTGCCGTCGGGGAGGTCGCGGCGGCCGAGGTCGTCCTGGCGTCGCCGTGGGAGGCCGAATCCATGACCGTGTCCGATCTGCTGCTCAGCCAGCGCCGCTGGGGTCACCAGCGCTGCCGCAAGCTGCTCGCACAGGTCCCGATGTCGGAGAGCAAGACGATCGGTTCGATGACCGAGCGCCAGCGCGTCGCGCTCGCCGATCTGCTCAGCACTCCGGTCGTGCGCCGCAGCGAGCCGGCGCTGTATCCGGCGCTCGCCTAACGCGAGGCGAGTTCGAGGATGTTGCCGTCGGGGTCGCGCAGGTAGAGCGACTGGAAGGGACCCCGATCGAGCAGCTCCGTCGTGTCGATGCCGCGGCTGCGCAGGTACTCGCGCCATGCCTCCAGCTCCGCCACGGAGTCCACGGTCAGCGCGAAGTGATGGGCGGTCCCGCGGCCGACGCGGCCCTCGTGGAGCTGGGGGTATTCCATCAGCGACACGAGGGTGCCCGGCGACCCGTGCGCATCGCCGAACCAGAAGTGGCGCGCGTCCGGGTCGTCGTCGTTGGAGCCCTGGCGCACGAGCGCCAGACCGAGCACGTCGCGGTAGAACGCGGCGCTGCGCTCCAGATCGGCCACGATGATCGTGATGTGGTGCAGCCCGGTGATCCGCATGCGCTGCGGAGGGGCCGGCGATGTCGAGCTGTCGGGCGCGTCCATGGTCATCGCGCCACATGGTAGGCGTCGGCGGCTACTTCGGCAGGCGCGGGGCGATGATGCGATAGGCCTTCAGCCCCAGGCCGAGGCGCTCGCGGTCCTCGGAGAGCATCGGGTCGAGGCTCGTGAGCTCCTTGACCCGATCGAGGCGGTAGGCGACGGTGTGGCGATGGGCGTAGATCGCCGCCGCGGTCGCGTTCATGTTGCAGTTCTGCTCGAGGTAGGACTCCAGCGTGCCGACGAGATCGGTGCGGTACTGATCGTCGTAGCGGACGATCGGCGCGACGGTGTCCTCGTAGAACGCGCGGACCTCCTCCGGGTGCGAGGCGAGCACTCGGAACAGCAGGCGGTAGGTGCCGGTGCCGATGTCCTGGGCGATCGGGGCGTCGGACTGACGCAGGACGTCGAGCACGAGCTCGGCCTCCTGGATCGCCCGCGGCAGCTCGGCCGGGTCGGAGTAGAAGGTCGACACGCCGACCGTACCCCAGCGCCGCAGCCGGTCGGCGAGGCGTCGGGCCGCCGCGAGTGTCTGCTCAGGCGCGTCGTCGCCGCCGGTCGCCGGCAGCAGCGCGTAGACGCGGTCCTCCATGTGCTGGGCCAGCGCGCCCGGGTGCTCGCTCGAGATCGTCGCCACGACATGGCGCGGGCGGTCGGTCGTCAGCTCCGCGCACAGGACGACGGCGCCACGAGCGAGGTCACAGCCGAGCCGGCCGGCGCGCCGCACGACCTCACGCGGATCGAGCTCGCGCCCGCCGCGCAGCTCCTCGAGGAACGAGCCACGGACGTTCTGCTCGACCTCTTCCTTGGCCTCCTCGACGGCGACCTCGGTCAGGCATGCGACCGCCGCGATGTGCAGGAACTCGCCCGCGTCGGGGTGGGCCTCGTCATCGGAGACCAGCAGCAGCACGGCGCCAACCATGTCGTCGCCCTGGCCGATCGGAACCTCCTCGGCCACGCTGGCCGGGCGCTCGAACGGGCGATCCTTGACGCGGTCGCCGACATAGCGGCGCAGCTCATCGAGGTCGGAATCCCTCCCCGGCGGGGCCAGTGCCGCGGCGCCGAGGCGCGGCAGCACGATCGCCACCGGCACGCCGGTCATCTGCGCGGTCAGCCGCGCGACCTCGGCCACGCCGTCGCCACCCAGCACCGCGTCGACCATCCGCAGGTGCAGGTCGCGCAGCCGCTCGATAAGCGGAACCTCGGGCTCGGTCGGTTCGGTGGATGCCATCTGTGTCGCTATGAGGTCCCCGCCGTGTCGGCGTGGGCCTGGAGGATCTCTTCGCCGGACTCTCCGGTCCGCACACGATAGGCCTCCTCGACGGGCATGACGAACACCTTGCCGTCACCGACCGCGCCGGTGCGAGCGTGCTTGAGCACGGTGTCGACGACCATCTGCACGTCGCGGTCGGACACCACGCATTCCATCTTCACCTTGGGGCGCATGTAGCTGGTGAGCTCGGCGCCGCGGTAGCGCTCGGTGATGCCCTTCTGACGTCCCGATCCCTTGACCTCGCTGATCGAGAGCGACGGACACCCCTGTTCGAGCAGCTCCAACCGGATTGGCTCGAACGCCTCATGGCGGACATAGGCCGTGACCATCTTCATTGCGCTGACCTCCTAACATCAGTCGCGGGTTGCACCATCCAGTATGGAGGTCTCCTGCTGAGGGTACGAAGTCCATTGTGGAGCGCGGCTCTCCGATGCCGAAGCGCCGGGTGTCTAAACACCGCCACGCAGCTTTGTCCAGCGGGATAAGGTGGAGCGGCAACCCGCCTGAGACGCTTCAGACTGCACCCGTACGCACGTAGGAGGACCGATCCCGCACATGCCACCCACCCGCACCCGCCACCCCAATGTCACGGCCGCCCAGTGGTCCGCCAACGGCGACGCCATGGGCATCAGCGATCTCACGATCCCGGCGAATCAGCTCTACGGCGCCAATGTCTTCTCGGCCGACGAGCAGCGATCGCGCCTGCCCAAGCACGTCTTCAAGCAGCTCAAGGCGACGCTCGAGGCCGGCGAGCCGCTCGACTCCGACCTCGCCGACTACGTCGCCCAGGCGATGCGCGAGTGGGCGATGGAGAAGGGCGCAACGCACTACACGCACTGGTTCCAGCCGCTGACCAACCTCACAGCCGAGAAGCATGACTCGTTCTTCAACCCGTCCGATGGCGGCAACGCGATCGCCGAGTTCTCCGGCAAGGAGCTGATCCAGGGCGAGCCCGACGCGTCGTCGTTCCCGACCGGCGGCATCCGCGCGACGTTCGAAGCCCGCGGCTATACCGCGTGGGACCCGAGCTCGCCGGCCTTCGTGCTCGAGAACCCCAACGGCTCGACGCTCTGCATCCCGACCGCGTTCGTGTCGTGGACCGGCGAGGCGCTGGACCACAAGATCCCGCTGCTGCGTTCGATGGACGCGCTGTCGACGTCGGCGATCAAAGCGCTGAAGCTGTTCGGCGACGAGACGTCAGCCCATGTGTTCACGACGGTCGGCCCCGAGCAGGAGTACTTCCTGATCGACGAGCAGTATTACTTCGAGCGCCCGGACCTCTACACCACGGGGCGGACCCTGTTCGGCGCCAAGCCGCCCAAGGGCCACGAGCTCGACGAGCACTACTTCGGCTCGATCCCCGAGCGGATCCTCGCATACATGATGGACTGCGAGGCCGAGCTGCAGAAGCTCGGTGTGCCGATCAAGACGCGCCACAACGAGGTCGCGCCGAACCAGTTCGAGCTCGCGCCGATGTTCGAGAACTCGAACGTCGGCTCTGACCACCAGCAGCTGACGATGCAGGTGCTGCAGAACGTCGCTCGTCGTTACGGGCTCATCTGCCTGCTGCACGAGAAGCCGTTCGCCGGCGTCAACGGCTCGGGCAAGCACAACAACTGGTCGATGGGCACCGACACGGGCACCAACCTGCTCGATCCAGGTGACACACCCGTGGAGAACGTGCAGTTCCTGTTCTTCTGCGCCGCGGTGATCAAGGCCGTCAACAAGCATCAGGCGCTGTTGCGTGCCTCGGTCGCCAACGTCGGTCAGGACCATCGTCTCGGGGCCAACGAGGCGCCGCCGGCGATCATCTCGATCTTCCTCGGCGTCGAGCTGGCGCAGGCGTTTGAGAAGATCGCGTCGGGCAAGGGCACGACGGCCAAGGGCGGGATCCTCGACCTGGGCTCGGCCGTGCTGCCGAAGCTGCCGAGTGCCGGCGGCGACCGCAACCGGACCTCGCCGTTCGCGTTCACGGGCAACAAGTTCGAGTTCCGCGCGCTGGGGTCGAGCATGTCGCTCGGCTTCGTCAACACGGTGCTCAACACGATCGTCGCCGAGTCGATCGACGAGCTCGTCGCTGATCTCGAGAAGGGGCTCAAGACGGCCAAGGGCGACATCGCCAAGGCGGTCGGGGCGATCGTCAAGGCGGTCTGGACCGAGAACAGCCAGATCGTCTTCGACGGCGACGGCTACTCCGAGGAGTGGCACGCCGAGGCCGAGAAGCGCGGGTTGCTGAACCTGCCGACGACACCCGACGCGCTGCCGTGGTTCGTCGACAAGCAGACGGTCGCCGCGTTCAAGAAGTACGGCGTGCTGTCCAAGCGCGAGCTCGAGGCACGCTACGAGGTTGCGCTCGAGCAGTACGCGGTCAAGCTCAACATCGAGGGCGAGACGGCGGCTGACATCGCGCGGACGATGATCCTGCCCGCCGCGGCGCGGCACCTCGTCCTGCTCAAGTCCGCCGGTCTCGAGGCAGCGATCGAGCAGACGGACGCGCTGCTCAACGAGCTCTGGTACGCGATCGGGCAGCTTGAGGACGCCAACTCGTCCGACAACCAGCCCGACGAGAGCCCGCTCGAGTGGGCGACCTACATGCGCGACAAGGTGATCCCGGCGATGGCCGACGCGCGCGCAGCCGCCGACAAGCTCGAGGGCATCGTCGCCGATGACCTCTGGCCGCTGCCGAAGTACTCGGAGATGCTGTTCATCAAGTAGCGCCCGGTCCGAGTGCGACTGTTTGGACGAGGGCCCCGCCGAGTGCGGGGCCCTCGTCGTTGCGGGCCCGGCCAGAGGGCTCGGGTGGTGGTTCCGGGGCGGGTGAGAGCCCGATCGGGCTCTGATCCCAGACGTGTTCGACATTGTGGGGGCAATAGGTACTACAGGATTGGGCACGTGCGTTTCGGAGGCATTTCTTCGCCGTTCCGACACGACTCACCCAGGCAAACGACGGTCTACCACTGAGGACCGCGATCCCCCACTCCCTCTCTGCAGGCAGTGAACGAACCGCCACCAACGCCCTCAACGCGCCGCGATCAACGCCAGCTTCTGCGCGCGGGTCAGGCGTTTGATCCTCGCCTCCTCACGACGAGCCGCCCCCGCGTCGGGCATCGGCAGCGCGACGGCGAGGGCAACCGGGAGGCGGCTGCGGGTGTAGCGCGCACCGCGGCCGCCGGCGTGGGCGGCGAGCCGACGGTCGAGGTCGTTGGTCCAGCCGCAGTACAGCGAATCGTCGCGGCAGCGCAGCAGATAGACCCAGGCGTCGGCCACCCTGGGGGGTTCCCTGTCGAGGCGGCGCAGTCCTGCCTTCGGCGTCGTCTATGACTACGTGACGATCGCCGCGCTGCTCGTCGCAGCCTGCTCCGACGGTTGCGACTGAGTCGCGCGCGGTCAGACTTCGATGGACGAGCGCTCGCTGCCGCTGCGCTGCTGCTTGGGCGGAGCGAGCTTGACCGGCGCGGAGTGCAGGGCGCGCATCCGGACATCGCCCCAGCTCAGGCCCTCGGTCAACAGCGCGGGGACGCCCATGATGAACGCGGTCGCGATCTCGACGGCCTGGAGGATGATCCCGTAGCCCAGCGCATCGGCCGAGCTGACGCCGTAGGCGCCGGTGAGCACCGCGACGCAGGCAGCCTGGAAGACGCCGAGGTTCGACGGCGTCGCGGGCAGCACCGCGGTCACGTTGACGACGAACAGCACCGCCGCCGCCGCGCCGATTCCCGCCTGACTGTCGAGCCCCAGTGCGACGAGCAGCACGTAGCACGACAGCCACTGCACGCCCCATGCCGAGAGCTGGGCGACCGTTGCCAGCGCACCGAGGCGTGGGTCGCGAAAGACGCGCAGGCCGTCTCGAACCGAGGTCATCGCGCTGCGTATCTGCAGCAGGGCGTTGGAGATCCGGCGTGAGCGCGAGGGCAGGCCGCTGCGCAGCAGCGTCGGCGTCGCGATCACGAGCAGGAGGATGACCAGCGGGGCGATCGCGAACGCGATCAGCGCGGCGTGGTGGCCGTCGAAGTAGTGGACGGTCGAGAACATCACGGTGCCGAGGATCAGCAGCGCCACGAGGTTCAGCAGCGTCTGTGAGATCAGCGTCCCCAGCACGACGGGCAGCCGTTCGCGCGGGCGGCCCAGCCGTCTCGACACGATCAGCGCACGCGACGGTTCCCCGAGCCGGGCGGGCAAGGTGGCCGACATCAAGACGCCGATGGTCGTGCCCTGGAACGCGTCGATGAAGCGCACGCGAACCCCCGGCAGCGCGGCGCGCAGGATCGCGTGCCAGCCGGCGGCGCGCAGCACCATCGAGGAGCACATCAGCGCCAGCGCGACGAGCACCCAGGTCGGGCTCGAGGCGAGAAGCGTCTTGCTGATCCGGTGGATGCCGATGCGCTGCAGGGCGAGCGCGCTGAGGCCGATGCCGGCCAGCGCCGCGACGCCGAAGGCACCACGGCGCAGCGTCGCGCGCAGCGGGCGGGCGGGCTCGGTCGACACCGGCTCGATGCTCGGGATGCGGCGCGCCGGGACGCGCGGGCGTCCGTCGGCGGGCAACAGGCCGACCGCGACACCGGTGCGCTGGGTGCGCGTCACCGGCTGCGGAATGGCGATCGCGTCCTCGTAGGCGTTGAGCACCTCGCGCGCGACCTGCGGCCAGGCGTAGCGCTCGGCGCGCTGGACGGCTGAAGCGGCGAGCTGCGCGCGACGCTCCGGCTCGTGCGCGAGGTCGAGCAGTGCCTGGGCCAGCGCGGTGACGTCGCCGCGCGGGACGAGGACGCCATCGACGCCGTCGCGGACGACGTCGGTGTAGCCGGGGATCGCTGAGGCGACGACGGGCTTGCCGTAGGCGAACGCCTCGGTCAGGACCATGCCGAAGCTCTCGCCGCCGAGCGACGGCGCGCACAGCAGGTCGGCCGCGGCGATCGCCGCGTGCTTGGCGTCGTCGTCGATCCGGCCGAGGACCTCGATCCCACGATCGTCGGAGACCAGCGCGTCGATGTCGGCGCGCTCGGCGCCGATCACGGTCAGCCGCGCGGGGACATGCTCGCGCAGCGCCTCGAAGGCGCGCAGCAAGATCGGCAGGCCCTTGCGCTCGACATTCTGACCGACGAAGACGATGTGCAGCTCGCCGTCGGCGCCAACGTGGATCTCCGGAGCCTGCACGGGCAGCTCAACGCCGTTGGGGACGATCCGGTAGTGGCCGCCGTAGAACCGCTGTCCGGTCCACGCGGCCGCTTCGCTGACCGCGATCCGCACATGAAGATGGTTGAACCGCCGCCGCGCGCCCATCAGGTTGGCGATGTTGTTGGTGATCGTGTTCGTCGAGTAGCAATGGAACGTCCCGACGAGCGGCACGTCGGTCGAGCAGACCGCATCCCAGGCCAGCGGAGCGGCCGGCGGCTCGTGGATGTGGACGACGTCGAACTCGCCCTCGCGCAGCACGCGGCGCATCTGGGTGACCGACGACGGACCATACGGAACGTTCGAGCTGGCGCCGTTGGCCGGGATGCCGATCGTGCGCCCCAGCGGCACCAGCCATTCGGGAAGCTCGCGCTCGTGGGGCCGCGCACCGCGATGCAACCGCGCCGACATCCGGTCGGGCGGGTCATACGGGGCGAGCACACGGACGTGATGGCCGGCCTCCGTGAACTGCCCGGCCAGCGATTCGATGTGCCGCGTCACCCCGCCCGGGTAGGTCCACGAATAGGGCGAAACGAGCGCGATGCGCATGGCCGTCAGTCTAGCTGGCCGGCCCCCGGGGCTGTGTCGGAACTGTTGCCAGCCGAGGATCGCCGCGGATGTAGGCGAGGGTGACCGCCATCGCGAACGTCGCGATGACCAACAGTTCGGGTCCCGAGTCGTTACCCAGCGACCCCGCGACCCCGGAGGCGATCGCCCCGCAGAACGCCGCGGTCCATGCCGGGCGGCCGGCGATCGGGGCGAGCAGACGGGCGCGAAAACGGATCGCGTAGGCCAGCGCGAGCACGGCGATCGCGGTTGCGAACGGCATCAGCCCGCGCCCAAGCACGTTGAACGCGAGATGGAAGCGGCGCACGACGATGTCGGTGATCGCGTTGTCGCCGTGGGCGTGCAGGACGGTGCGGGTGAAGTGGCCGTTGCCGCCGGTCGCGAGGTCCAGCGCGGCGAGCGCGAACACGGCGAGGATCGGGGTGAGGACGATGATCAGTACGCCGCGCCAGCCGATTCGGCCGGGGAGCATGACCAGGGTCGCGACCGCGGCGCCCGCGCCGACGGTGATCACGCCGCCGACGTCGGCGCCCAGCCGCGCCGAGCCGAACGCGACGCCGAGCACGAGCCCGCAGACCGCGAACACCGCCGCCGCGCCGCGTGAGCGTTCCCGTGTTCCGAGGAATGCGGCGATCCCGACGAACAGCAGCACCGGCAGCACCGCTTCGAGCTCGTTGCCGATCCCGTAGTAGCGCGAGCCGAAGCGCGGGTTGGGGCCGAGCACCGAGCGCACGATCAGGTGCGAGTGCAGCGCCAGGTCGACGATGTAGGCGATGACGGTCACGGCGGTCGGGATCAAGGGCCCGCGCGGCCACGGGACGAGCCGATCGGTCAGCGCCCCGAGGAGCAGCGCGCCGAGCACGACGTAGGCGACCTCGGCGCCCTTGGACGGTTGCAGCGCTGCGGTGACGAGCAGCAGCGCGAGCAGCCACAGCATCGCCAGCCCGCCGATCCGCATCGCGCGCCGGACGCCGCGGCGATCCCAGATCACGCCGAGAAGCAAGAGCAGCAGCAACCACGCGCCGAGGACGGTCTCCAGCAGCGGGAAGCGCCGGCCGTCGACGACCTTGAGGCGACCGGCGAGGCGCAGCAGCCCCTCCTCGTCACGGGTGCCGGTGATCCGGATCGGCTGGCCCTTCATCGCGAGCGGCACCGGCTCGTGGAGCCACTTCAGCACCGTCGGGGCGATGTCGATCCCGGCCACGACTCCGGCCAGGTGCGTGCTGATCGAGGTCAGCTCGCGGGCGGGACCGAGCCCGGCGATCCCGATCGGCAGCAGTTGCGGGGCGCGTAGGGCCGGCGGGCTCTGCATGACGATCAGCAGCTCGTTGGGGTGGCGCCGTTCGAGCAGGCTGTCGAGGACGTGGCCGCCGCGGACGCCGCTCGGCAGGCCGACGACGACGAAGCGCCGGTGCTCGAGCAGTCTCATCGTGCGGTCGGCGAGCGTCGACGACGGGCCGATCGAGTACAGCGTGATGCGGCCGCGTCGATTGACCGCGGCCAGCGCCTCGACCTGATCGCGCGCGGCGACCCCGGCGTATGCGGTGCCGCCCGGAACGCGCGACCCGAGCAGCCCGGGGACGACGTCGGCGGGCGCGGCGGCGGCGCGGTCGAGCACGTCCATCCAGCCGGCGAACAGCGCGGTCTTCTCGTTCTGGGCATAGAACGAGAGGAAGCTCGGCGGGTCCTGGCTCGAGTAGGTGGCGGCGCTGACGCGGGTGCCCTGGCCGATGTCGAGCAGCGCCTGGGTGTTGCCGTAGCGGCCCTGGGTCGCGCCGAGCAGCCCGAGCGCGAGCTGCTTGCGCTGGTTGAGCTGGTCGAGCACGTTGGGCGGGACGAACGCGCTGCGCTGTGCGCTGCCCGGGGGCGGCGTCGGCGGGACCGGCAGGAAGGCGAGGACGACGGTCGGCCGCCCAGGGGTCGCCGAGGTCGCACGATGCGTGGCCGCCGTTGCAGCGGTCGACGACGTGAGCAGGAAGGCGACGACCAGCGCGCCGGCCGCGCCGGCGAGGCGGGGCCGGATCACGGGATCCACCATACTTGTCAGTCGCTGATGCGGCACTTCGTCAAATACACCTTCCTGAAGGTCGATCCTGCTTGGCGCCGGTTGCCCGACGCCGATCGTGCGGAGGGCAAGCGCGAGTTTCTCGCGGCATGCGAGGACTTTGCGCAGGATCACCTGCTTCAGGCGTTCTCGCTGGTCGGCACGCGTGGCGACGCCGACCTGATGCTCGTGGCCGAATGCGAGAACCTCGATCGCATCCACGAGTTTCACGTCGTGCTCGGCCAGAGCGGTCTGGCGAAGTGGGCGACGCAGCCCTACTCGTTCCTGGGGATGCGCAAGGGCTCGGAGTACTCCGACGAGCAACGCTCGGTCCCGCGCCCGTTCCGTGGCAAGTACCTGTTCGTCTATCCGTTCGTCAAGACGCGCACGTGGTACGCGACGCCGGCCGACGAGCGCTGGCGGATCATGCAGGAGCACATCAAGGTCGGGCGCGAGTACCCGCAGGTCGACAACCACACGACCTACTGCTTCGGCCTCGATGACCAGGAGTTCGTCGTCGCGTTCGACACCGATGACGTCGGCGCGTTCCTGGACCTCGTGCAGAAGCTACGCACGACCGAGTCGTCGTCGTTCACGCTGCGCGACACGCCGAGCTTCACGTGTATCGCCTCGTCGCTGGAGCGCGCGGTCAACGCGCTCGACGGCGCCGTGATCGCCGCGTCTCTGTGAGGCGGATCCCGCCCCGATCGCTCAAGCACCTGCGCGATGCTGATCCGATGCTCGCGCGACTCCTCGACGAGTACGGACCGCCGCCCGGCGGTGCCGACCGGCCCGACGTAGCCGACCACTACGGCGCACTCGTGCGCACGATCGTCGGCCAGCAGCTGTCGGTCGCCGCGGCGCGGACGATCTACGGGCGACTGACCGGGCAGTTCGGGGGCCGGGCACCGACGCCGCAGGAGATCCTCGACTCCGATCCCGAGGTGCTGCGGCCGGCGGCCGGGTTGTCGCGGGCCAAGACCGTCTATCTGAGGTCGCTGGCCGAGCACGTCCTGAGCGGCGAGCTGGAGCTCGACCGGCTCGAGGCGTTGTCCGACGCAGAGGCGCTCGCCGAGCTCATCGCGGTCAAGGGCATCGGCGAGTGGAGCGCGCACATGTTCCTGATGTTCCAGCTCGAGCGACCCGATGTTCTGGCGGTCGGCGATCTCGGCGTGCGCCGCGCGATCCAGGTCGCGTGGTCCATGGATGCGCTGCCCTCGCCGGCGCAGATGACCGAGATGGCCGAGCCGTGGCGGCCGTGGCGTTCGGTCGCCTGCCGGCTGCTGTGGCACTCGCTCGACGCGACGCCTGCGTAGCCGCGCGGGCGCACTGGCCACCTCATCGCCGATGACGTCTCATACGCATCGGGCCTCGCTCATCGGTAACGCGGATCCCGCGACCACTGATTCGTCCGGGGTTGACACTGTTGCTGCGGTCGGGCACCCGTGCCCGGTGGCTCGCGTCGATGATCGCCGTGGTCGGCGCGCTGTCGCCGACCAGCGCCGCGCACGCCGCCGGAAGTCCGCGAAGTCTGCTGCACCGGACTGCGGCGTTGAGGGCGATGCGTCTGGGCGGCGACTCAAGCCGGTGACACTCAGTGGGCCGTGCCGGAGGAGCAGTCGCCGGCAACCGGCAGGCGGCCGGCGCCGAGCGCCGACCAGACGCCGAGCGAGGGCCACGCGTGCGTGAGCTGGGCGTCGAGCAGGCCGACAGGGAAGTACGGGTCGTCGCGGACCGTGTACTGGAAGGCGGCGTCGATACGGGCGTCGGCCGACCAGCGGGCGAGGTCATTGGCGAGGGTCGCGCACGCTGTCATCCGAGAGGGTTCTCCGTTGCCGTGAATGTTGCCGGCGCCGGTCTCGTCCACCCAGATGCGGGCTCCCCGTGTACACGGCCGCGCGTCGAGGGCCTGTTCCAGCGCCACGACTGGGTCGGAGCCGCCGCGCACCGCCACCGGGCGGGCGTAGGCGTGGACGGACCAGATGTCGCTCGCGCAGGCGACGTCGTCGGGTAGCGCCGACACGAACTCCGCGGCGGTCGTGGCGTACGGCGAGGGGCGGGCGAAGCCGGCGAGCTCGCCGAGCACGAGGCGGTGCGGCTCCGGATCGGCGGCGAGCTCGCGATGGGCGGCGCGGGCGAGCTGGGCGTAGACGAGCGGCGACACCGCCTGTGAAAAGACCGAGCACAGAGCGCGCTGGGGGCTGATGAACGCCGGGTGGTCGGGCTCGTTCCACGGCGCCCAGAACGGCAGCGCGATCCCCTCGGCACGCCCCAACGCGAGGATCTCGGCGATCAGCGCCCGGTACGCGGCGATGCCGACATCGGTGATCGGCCGCGAAGACGACGAGGCCGCATTGCGCTCGCACCCGGACGGCCCACGAGCCGCCCACGCGGGCACACCGTCGATCACGATCACCGGCTGCCAGCCACCGACCACCCGCTGCTGGGAACGGATCGCGGCGAACTGCTCGCGGAGGCCGCGGAACGCGCCGCACGGCGCGATCCCGCGGACGCACCCGTCCTGGGGCTTCTCCAGGTCCGCGGGCTGCGACGCCAGCGGCTGGATCTGCGACCAGAAGACGAAGACCCGGTCGTACTGCGGCTTCAAGGACGAGACGACGTCGCGCCATGGCGCGAAGCCCGGCGGCAGCACCGGCCGAGCCGCCGCCGACCAGACGAGGTTGGGGTTGAACTCAGTTAGCCCGAGTGCCAGCGGACGCGCCGCCACGACACGCGAAGGCGCAGCCCTATGCGTCGAAGCGCCTCCCCCACATCCGGTCATCGCCAGCCCGGCGATGACCAAGACCACGGCAGCCCGCACGGACCACACGGTCAGACGGCGGAGACTTCCTCCTCGTCGGCGACACGGAACGACGAGCCACAGCCGCAGGCCGCGACCACGTTCGGGTTGTTGACCTGGAAGCCCGCCCCGGTCATCGCCTCGACGTAGTCGATCTGCGAGCCGTCCACGAACGGCAGGCTCTGGCCGTCGACCAGCAGCTTCAGGCCCTGGTCCTCGAAGACGATGTCTCCGTCGCGGCGCTCGTCGAACGCGAGCTGGTACTGGAATCCCGAACAGCCTCCACCGCGCACGCCGACCCGCAGGCCGGCGGTGTCTGAGTCGGCGCTCTGGGAGGCCAGGAACTCCTGAACCTTCTCGGCGCCCTTGGGCGTGAAGGTGACTCCCTTGGCGTTGTAAGTGACTTCTGTTGTGCTCATCGCTTTACCAAGTGTAGCGACCCTCTAGGCTGTCCTGAGACGCATGCCGACGCCCGACGAACTCAAACAGCGAATCGAGACCGCCCTGCCCGGCTCCCGCGCCGAAGTCATCGACCTCAACGGTGGCACGGGCGACCACTTTCAGGCAATCGTGGCCGCCGAGCAGTTCAGGGGACTCGGTCGCATCGCCCAGCACCGCCTCGTCTACGACATCTTCGAGGCCGATATCGGCGGCCCGATCCACGCCCTCTCGCTCAAGACACTTACCCCGGCCGACCCGGCCTGACCGCCCAGGAGCATCCCCATGGATACGAACCCGTTGCGCGAACAGATCGCCACCGCCATCGCCGAGAACCCGACGATCCTCTTCATGAAGGGCAACCCCGAGGCCCCCGCGTGCGGCTTCTCGGCCCGGACCGTCGCCGCCCTGCAGGACCTCGACGCCCCGTTCGCCGCGGTCGACATCCTCCCTGATCCACGCATCCGCCAGGAGCTCTCGGAGATCTCGCAGTGGCCGACGATCCCTCAGCTGTTCGTCGACGGTGAGCTCGTCGGCGGCTGCGACATCGTCATGGAGATGTATGAGACCGGCGAGCTGGCCGAGTTGCTCGGCGTCGCTCCGTCCGAGACCGACGCGCCCGCTCCGCAGGTCGCGGTAACCGGCGCCGCTCCGCTCACGATCGAGAACCGCCTGAGCAGCTAGAGGTACGGGGCGTAACGGCGGTGCAGCATCAGCTGGTTGCCGTCGGGATCGGCAAATATCGCCATGTGGCAGACGCCGGTGTCGAAGGTGTCGCCGAAGAACTGGACGCCCTTGGCCTCGAGCACCGCGCGCATCTCCGCGACGTCGTCGCAGCGCAGTGGCCAAGGGTTGCCCTGTTGAGCGACGAACGGCATGCCTTGCTTCTCGGGCTCCCAGATCCCGAAACACGTATCGCCGGCCCACTGCTCCCACTCGGCGTGCTCGTCGGGGCGTAGCCCGAGGACGCCGCGATAGAACTCGCGGGAACGCTCGGGATCCCGGGTGGGGACGCCGAGGAAGTCAAGTCGTTCGATGACAGCCATACGACGAGGCTTCCACGGATCGAGGAAAACAATGCGCCCGCTTCGGCCTCGGGGGCACCGATCACGCTGATCGCGTCGGGGAACTGCTCGCGGTCGTTGTGGGAGCGCTGAACGAGGAAGCGACCGCCCTCCAACCACTCGAACGTGACGCTTCCGAGCACGACGTCTAGGACCATCGCACGCCGCGAAACTCATCGCAGCGTGGACGTCAGCCGGTGACCGCGTGACGACCCGCACTCACGTTGGCCACGATCTCGGCTCACTACCATGGGGCCGGTGAGCGGCCAGAGACGAGCGTGTCCGTCGTCGCTGGACGAGCTCGCCGCGCGTGACGCGGCGCTGGAACTCGAACGGAAAGAGCCGATCGTCAACCCCGGCGAGCACGGTCGTCACGTGCTTGAACTAGCTCGTGACGATGACCGGGATCTTCACGTTCCCGGTCAGGCGCAGCTTCGTGCTGCCGTAGACCTGCGGGCCGATCGGGCCGTGGTCGGTGCTGTGGCTGCGCAGCGCGGCGTTGACGCCGGTCATGCGGTGGATCGACTCGATCTCGTCGCGCAGCGCGGCGATCGACGTCGGGCCGGGATCGAACTCACCGCTGTCACCGCCGTCGCCGCTCAGGCCGAGGTCGAGCGTGATGTTGCTCGTGCTCGGCGCCGGACCGCTGACGTCGGCCGGCGTGCCGGTGAGGATCAGGTCGCGGCGGCCGGTGCGCGCGCTGCGCGGGATCGTGACCTTGATCGTCTTGGACTTGGCGCCGCCGCGCGGCAGGCGCAGCGACAGCTTCACCGCGATCGTCTGCCCGCGGTGGACGACGTGTGGCGCGTGGCCCTTGAGCATGAACGCCTGGTTGAGCTCGCGGCGCAGCGAGATCGTCACCGTGATCGCGGCGATGTGGAGCGCGGCGAGGTCGAACGCGTCGAGGTCGGCGACCGCGTTGGCCATGTCGGCGACGAGCGGCGAGCCGGCGATTCCGTTCTCCCCGGGCGAGCCGCCCACGTAGTCGTTGCAGAACTTCAGTGACTTGGGGCTCTCGCGCACGGTGATCGAGACGCACATCGTGCCGCTCTGCACCGCGGGCGAGCCGTGGAGGATCTCGAACGAAGCCTCGGCGACCGCGGCGGGTCCAACGAGCGACAGTCCGGACTGGCCCTCGGGGTTGCCGAGCGCAGTCTCGTCGGCGACCTGCGTGTCGAGCGTGATCGACCTGTTGGCGTCGAGGTCCTTGGCCACCACCTTCAGCGGGAAGGAGTCGACCGGTGCGCCGATCGTGCCGACGATCGCGTTGAGCCCGTCGTCGGAGAGGCGCCCGACGACGTGGCCCGGAGCGGCGAGCTTGTAGGTCGCGCTGTCGGTCGAGCCGATCGGGTTGTTGACCACCGTGTACACGTAGGCGTCCTGCAGAAACAGGTCGCGGTGGCCGGCGCCCGCCAGCGGGTGGCCGAACGCCCAGACCGACGAGCCGTCGACGTAGGCGACGGTGCCGATCGCGCCGGCGGCGATCGCTCCGCTCGAGTAGCCGGCGGCGACGGAGGCGCCGGGCACGAGCGTCTGGATCGGGAAGGTCGTGATGTCGCGCGACGCCGCCGGAGCGGTGTAGATCGTCTTGCCGACCGAACGCCCGGCGCGCTGGATCGCGTTGGCCAGCGGCGTCGAGATGCCGGTGATGCTGAGCGCCTCGCCGAGCGGATGAGCCGAGCGCAGCAGCGCCGCGTCGCGCTTGGCCGACGACGGCGGGACGACCGGCTCGCCGAGGATCTGCTCGATCGGCGTGGCCAGGCCGACGTCGTTTCCGTACTGTCCGATGCCCTCGGAGATCGCGCCCGCGTTGAGCATCGCGCCGCCCGCGCCGGGGCAGTAGATCGGCGAGCCGGAGAAGCCGGGACCGATGCCGGTGTGGTCGACGGCCGAGCCCGAGACGCTGAAGAGGATCCGCGGACCCTCGCCGGCGTTGTCGGCCAGGACGTCGATGATGTCGACCGAGAACGGCGAGATCGTCGTGCCCCGCACGACCGAGTAGCCGAGGCAGTGCATCCCCGGCGTGACCTGCGCGAGGGGCATGATCGGATCGCCCGCATGAGCACCGGCGGCCGGAATCAGCAGAGCGAGAAGCGACAGGGCCGTGGTGCGTGTCAAGCGTGACAAGATCGGCCAGGATAGGCCATCCGGTGCGTTGTCCGCGCCTATTGAACCTGGATCCACCGTTTTATCCGTGGTCGCGAACGCCGGGTCGGCGATCGCCAGGCCGATGCCCCGGCTGGAGCCGGTGACGGCGGCCGACGTACCTCAGAGGTCGAGAGATCGCGTTCCACGGCAGATGCGTACGCTTCCGTGGCCAGCGCGCACGATACGTTGGATCACCGTGGTAGTGACCCATCACGACAACCAGGAGGAACCCATGGCGACGCCAGTGCTTCCGAAGGCGACCGACACCCTCGCCGAGATCGACGCTTTCATCGAGACGATCGACGACCCGGTGTACCGGTTCATGCTCGAGCAGGCGCGGGACCATTACTGGGCGGAGGTCGTCTGGGACGTGCCGGCCATCATGAAGACGCTTTCGACGACCGAGCCGATCCTCTACCGCATGCATGGTGGCGTGTTCATGGGCGTCGACGGCCAGCGCGTCGAGGGCTTCGAGGGGGCGCAGGCGATGTACGAGCAGGCGCGCGACGGGGGCATGGTGATCGGCGCGATGGAGGATCTGACGTGGGGGTTCGGCCCCAGCGGGCTCGCCCAGGAAGCCATCCTGAACGCCGTGTTCCCCGGGGTGGCACTGCCCGGCCTGCCGGACGTCGACCCGGAGAAGTGGTACTACCTCAGGTGGCACGGGGCGACCTTCAACCCGTTCGACGCCAGCCAGCGGTACATGACCGGGGAGTTCATCTTCGCCGCCGACAAGCCATTGACGATCGAAGAGGTCGACCGGTCGGTGGGCCAGCAGATCATCGGGCTGTAGTGCTTGACGCTGCGATTTCGGCCGCTCCGGGCTAGGACAGCGTCCTGGCTCCAGGGCCTCCGTCGTGCCCAGCCCGCCTCATTGAACCGGCCCGAAGCGCCCGGCCCGTCGCTACGATCGGCCTCTGCCGTGCCCGATCGCTCGCGGATGCATCTCCGGCCTCCACGCCGCCGCGCACCCGACTGCTGGCGCTCGGGAGCCCGGCGGCCGTCCCTGATCGCCCTGATCGCGGTGCTTTGCGGAGGTCTGGGGGCCTCGTCGTCCGCGCTCGCTGCGACGTGCACCGCGAAGCGTTCGTTCGATCCGTCGATCCCGACGTGGACGCAGGTCAACCACGCCTTGCTCGGCGCCAAGCCGGCGACCGATACCCAGATCGGCGCGTACATCGACGCGGTCGCGCGGGCGTCGAACCGGGTGACTGCGGGCGTGGCCGGTGAGAGCGTCCAGGGGCGTCCACTTCCCTACGCGGTGATCGCCGCGACGACCACGCCGGTCGCGCAGGTCGAGGGCCGGGCGCGCCAGCTGCGCGACGGCGCGTACTCAGCGGCAATGGTCCACGCAATCGCCGCGCGCGACCCGGCGCTGGTGTGGATCGCCGGCAGCGTGCACTCCAACGAGCCTTCGGGCGCCGACGCCGATATGCGCCTGCTCTACGAGCTCGCCGCCCGGCGCGACTGCGCCAACGCCAGGCGCCTGGCGCGGTTGATCATCACGCTGTTCCCGCTCCAGAACCCCGACGGCCGCGCGGCAGATACGCGCGTCAACGCCAACGGGCTCGACCTCAATCGCGACTGGTTCGCCGCGACGCAGCCCGAGACCCAGGCCAAGCTGAAGCTGCTCGCCCAGTCGCCGCCGATCCTGTTCGTCGACCAGCACGAGCAGGGTGGATCGACGTTCTTCTTCCCGCCGAACATCGACCCGATCAACCACGAGCTTCCGGCCCAGGCCCTGTCGGCGATCTCCGACGTCTACTCGCCCGCGGTGCGGCGCGCGTTTCGCGAGCGCGGCTTCGCGTACGCGACGAGCACCACGTATGACCTCTTCTATCCGGGCTTCGGCGACAGCGCGCCGACGTTGCTGTTCGGCGCGGCGGGGATGACGTTCGAAGCGGGCAGCGATGCGCCGTTCCCGAGCCGGGTGACCGAGCATTTCACCGCCGCCGATGCGGCGTTGGACGCGGCGGCGGCGCACGAGCCGGCGCTGCTGCGCGGCTGGGCGGATGAGTGGCTGCAGGCGCGGGCGCAGGGGCGCCGCGGCGAGCGCGAGCCCAACCGGGTGATCCAGCGCGGCGACCATGTGGTGACGACCGTGCCGTCGCGGCCGGTGTACGCGTACGCGCTGGCCGACGGGCCGGCGACGCGCGTCCTGCTCGGCCGCCTGACCCTGGCCGGTGTGCGCTTCGGCGCGCTGCGATCGCCGCTGCCCGTGGCCGCATACACCCCATACGGATCACGCACATCGCAGGCGACGACGCTGCCCGCAGGCACGGTGATCGTCTCGCTCGAACAGACGCTCAAGCACTGGGCCGAGGTGCTCCTCGATCAGGATGCGTTCCCAGCCGTCAACCGCTTCTACGACGTCAGCGCGTGGTCGCAGCCGCTGACCCTCGGGCTGACGGGTGGCGCGATCAACACGAAGCTGGCGTCCAGGACGTTGAGTGGCGATCTGACGGCGCCCGTGCCGGCGGCGGCGGGCGCCGCTGCGTACGCGATCGACGGCTCGAGCCTCCCGGGCCTCGCCGTCGGCGCCGCGCTGCTGCGCAAAGGGGTCGTGGTGACGCGCGCCGCCGACGGCTCGCTGGTGATCGACGACACCGACCTCCCCGCCGCCGAGGCTGCGGCCGCGGGCAGCGGCGTCGCGATCCGCGCGCTCCCGGCGATGCCGGCCGACGCCGTCGCGTTGCGTGCGCCACGGGTCGCGGTCCTGGCCGACGACCCGTCGGTCAACGCCGATCCCGCGCGGATCGGCGGCCAGAGCGCGGCGTGGGCGCGGTTCGTCATCGCCCGACGCCTGGGCATGGCCCTCGATGTCGTGAGCGTCGCGCAGATCACGGCCGGCGCGCTGACGAGCAACGGCGACACCGCGCTCGTCGTTCCCGATGCGCCGACGCCGCTGACCGCCGACGCGTCGTTCGCGGCGCAGCTCGTGCCGTGGATCCACTCGGGCGGGACGTTCGTCGGCGAGCGGTTGCGCGGGATCACGCTGGCAAGCGCCGCCGGGCTGACCGACGCCCGTGCGACCGGCCAGCCACTCGGCCCAGGCGCGCTGGCCCGCGTCGACCTCGTGGCCGGCGACCCGCTGACCTCGGGGCTCGGCGACCATCTCTATGTCACCAACGTCGGCGACCCGATCATGAGCGCCACGGCGGGCGTCGCGGCGCGTTACCCGGGCGGTGCGTTCTTCGTCTCCGGCGACCTGCCGGGACGGCTGCGCTACGCGGCGACGCCCGCCGTCATCGACCAGCCGTTGGGGCTCGGCCACGTCGTGCTGTTCGGCTTCGATCCCGCATTTCGAGCGGACAGCGACGGCGTCTCGCGGCTGCTGGCCAACGCGTTGCTGCTGTCCCCCACGGCCTAGATACTCCCGCGATGCCCGTCGCCGTCGTCACCGATACGACCCACTACGCCCCGCCCCAGCTGCTGGCTGACCACGGCCTGCACGTGGTCAGCCTGTACGTCAACGAGGGCGACAGACAGACGCGCGAGTCCGAGCTCGGCGACCTCGACGTCTTCTACGCGCGCCTCGGCTCGGCGGCGGACCTGCCGACAACCTCACAGCCCTCGATCGGCGACTTCCTCGCCGTCTACGAGCCGCTCGCCGCGGCCGGCAACGACATCGTCAGCGTCCACATCTCGGGGCTGCTGTCGGGGACGGTCGAGGCGGCGCGCCTCGCCGCGGCCGAGCTCGCGTCGTCGCATCCGGCGTGCCGGGTTGAGATCTTCGATTCGCTGAGCACATGCGGCGGGCTGGCGCTGATCGCCCTCGCCGCCGGCGCCGCGGCGCGCGGCGGCGCCGACGTCGATGCGGTGGTTGCCCGCGCGACGCGGGCGCGGGAGGACACACGGATCTGGTTCTCGGTCGACACCCTGGACTTCCTGCGCCGCGGTGGGCGGATCGGCGCCGCGCAGGCGTGGCTCGGCGGGGCGTTGAAGATCAAGCCGATCCTCTCGGTGGCGGGCGAGATCACGCCGGTCGAGCGGGTGCGAACGTCGGGTCGTGCCTTCGAGCGGATGGTCCAGTACATGCACGAACGCCATGGCGACGGCGCCGACGGCTGGGTCGTTCAGCACATCCAGGCGCCCGATCAGGCCCAGGCCCTCGTGGAGCGCGGGCGGGAGATCTTCGGCTGCGAGCCGCAGTTCGTCTCCGAGGCCGGCGCAGTCGTCGGTGTACATGCCGGTCCCGGACTGCTGGGCGTCGGCGCCACACCGGCCGGACTGTTGGCCTGAACGTATAGAAATCTCCAGTCCTGTCGGACAGACCTGCGCACGCATCCGTACACCGTCTTTCAGTGCGACACGCGGAGGGTTGACTCAACCTCAGATGATCCTTCTGATTCCCCTCTGCATCATCTGGCTCGTGGGCATGCTCCTTGCTCTGGGCCTGTGCCGCGGCGCCGTCGACCGTTAGCCGACCGGCCCCGCGCCGGCGTGGCGTCCCATCACGTGGACAAGCTCCGGCGTGGGCGCGCCCGGTCGACGGCAGGAGCGCCGGACCCTCGGCACCCCGGCTACCGCCGGCGCCGGCGCATCAGCCCGCCGAGCGCGGCGATACCGCCACCGACGACGAACCCGGCCACCGCGGCGCCGACCATGACCTCGCGCCGATGGCGCCCGAGCTGCTTGCGCCAGTCGGTGATCTCGGCAACTTCGCCGCGCAGGCGCTGGAGCGAAACCGCGAGCTCCGCACGGTTGGACTCGATCGACTGGCGGATCTCCGCCGACGTGCGCTGGGCCATCAGCTCTGGGGCTCCGAGATGGCGGGCGACGGGATCGTCGTCTCCGGGTGCGGTGACGCGAACGTCTCCTTGATCGCCATCGCCTCGTCGATCGCCAGCTGTGGCGTGGGCGGTGACCCACCCTTGAGGAACCGCGAGGCGATCCACGCGGCCAGCCCGGCAAAGACGAACAGGCCCAGCGCGACGAAGAAGAAGCCGTAGAAATAGGTGCCGGTCGGGACCGGGAGGACCCAGTAGGCCAGCCACGCGAAGCCTTCGAGCAGGATCACGATGCCGAAGATCCCGAACACGCCCGCCGCCATCCCGATACCGGCGCCCTTGGCAAGCTTCGTCACCTTCTCGGTGACCTCGGCCTTGGCGAGCTCGATCTCCTCGCGGATCAGCAGCTGCGCCTTATCGGAGATCTCGGTGATCGCGTCCGCGATCGCCGCCGGGCCGCTGGGGTCACCGTCGGCCACGGAGCCTCCTCAACAACAACGCCGTGACCAGGCCACCGGCAAAAGCGGCGCCCACGAGGACCTCGGGGTGCTGCTGCGGTTGCGCGGGCGAAACCACGGGCGGGGGCGACGGCGGCGGGGGTGCCTGACCGTCGGTGGTCACTCGGGCGGCTCCTCGTCGAACGCGCGGCGCCAGATCATCGCGGCGACGCGCACGGTGGCGATGCTGGCGAGCGCACCGAGACCGGCGAGTAGGCCAGACCACATGAGGCGTTTGACGACGTCACTCTCGTGCATGGCCGGGACTCTACCCATCAACGCGGAGTGGCAGACGTCGCCTGTTCGAGCCCGTCGCAGATCGTCTGGATGACCGACGTCGCGGCCCGGGCGAAGTCCTCCTCGCCGTGGGGCAGGGCCTCGAAGATCCAGCCGGTCAGGACCTGCTCGATCGCCCCGTAGAACGCCAGCGCGGCGAACTCGGGCGCGACCTCATCCTTGAACGTGCCGTCCGCCTGCGCGCGCGAGACGATGTCGGCGATCAGCGCGAACGCCTCGCGGATCTTGTCCTGATGGGTGCGGGCGAACGAGTTCGCCGCGCGCGTGACCTCGACGATGATGACCTTCATCAGGTCGGGGTCGTGGCGGTAGGAGTGGACGATGAACTGCGCGATCTCGTACAGCTTCTCGCGCGCCGAGAGCGGCCGGGCATCGACCTCGCGGATCTCGTCGAGCAGCACGTTCCAGCGCTCGAGGAACAGCGTGTCGAGCACCTCGTCCTTGGAGTGGAAGTAGTGGTAGACGAGGCCGTAGGCGACGCCCGCCTCGTCGGCGATGTCCGAGACGCGGCAGCCGTTGAAGCCCTGGCGGGCGAAGACACGCACCGCGGCGTCGAGGATCATGCGACGCTTGTCGGCGGCGTCGACCATCACGTCCGTACGGGGGGATGGTAGACGTCGGGGCGGCGGCTCGCGAGCGACGGGATCCGCTCGCGGATCGACTTCAGGCTGCTGAGGTCGAGCGGCGCGCTGATCTGGGTCTGCTCGTCGGGAGCCTGGGCGAGGACCAGCCCCCATGGGTCGATGATCATCGAGCGCCCGCCGCACTGGCGCCCCGCGCCGTCGCGGCCGATCTGGTTGGCGGCGACGACGAAGCACTGGTTCTCGATCGCCCGCGCGCGCAGCAGGACCTCCCAGTGGTCGCGTGTCGTGCCCAGCGTGAAGGCCGAGGGCACGAGCAGGATCCGCGCGCCGGCGACGGCGAGCTCGCGGTAGAGCTCGGGGAAGCGCAGGTCGTAACAGACCGACAGGCCGAGCTCGGTGCCGTCGGCGGTGGCCGAGAGGACGAGCTCGTCACCGGCCTGGTCGGTGTCGGACTCGCAGTATCGGGTGCCGCCGACCTCGACGTCGAACAGATGGACCTTGCGGTAGACCGCGTGGATCTCGCCGTCGGGTGAGACATGGACCGAGGTGTTGGACATCCGCTCCTGGCCCGCGATCCGCTCGGCGATCGAGCCGGCGACGAGGTCGATGCACAACTCGCGGGCGATCTCGCGTGCCCAGGTGATCGCCTCGCCGTCGAGCGTCTGGGCGCCGTCGCTCAACTGCTGCGGCGAGCCGAGGACCGTCCACTTCTCGGGCAGCAGGATGAGGGTCGCGCCGTCGGCCGCGGCGGCGCGCACGAGGTGCTGCGCGGTCTCGAGGTTGCGCTGTGTGTCGTCGGTCGCGTTGAGCTGGATGGCAGCTGCACGCATGGATCAACCCTTCTCCCAAGCCCACGATTGACTGGTCAGTCACCCAGATCGTGTCAGGATACCTGCGATGTCGACCGCGGTCCCAGCCGCCCGGCCGTATCCGGCGCTGCCGTGGCGCGGCGACCCCGGTCGGCGCCCCAGCGGGCTGAAGGTTCCGCCCGAGCGGATGGCGCTGATGCACGGCCGCCGCCCGCTCAAGCAGTGGCGCTACGTCGGCGTGTTCGGCCAGCACGTGATGCTGTGCGCGGCGACCGTCCGTCTCGGCGGGATGGCGCAGTCGTTCTGGGCCATGTGGGATCGCGAGCGCCGCGAGCTGCACGAGCGCACGTCGTTCGGGCGCGGAGGTGTCGACCTGCGCGACGGCACGCTGACCGTGCGCCGCGGCGACGTGGACATCCGTCTCGAGCTCGAGGCCGGCGGCGACGCGATCGAGGTGATCAGCCCCCACGGCCAGAGCTACATCTGGACGCGCAAGCAGTGGTCGAGCGCCAAGGGCACGGTCGCGGTCAACGGACAGACCTACGCGGTGACCGCGCCGGCGCTGACCGACGACAGCGCCGGCTACCACGCCCGCGAGACGGACTGGGCGTGGGCGACCGGCGCCGGGCGGTCCGACGACGGCACGTTGCTGCAGTGGAACCTGGTCACCGGCATCCACGACGACCCGCTGTGCAGCGAACGCACGGTCTGGGTCGACGGCGTCGCCCACGAGGTCGGGCCGGTCACGTTCTCCGACTCGCTGGATGCGGTGACGTTCACCGACGGCGAGGTCCTCCGCTTCACCCAGGAGGCGGTGCGCGAGCGCACCGAGAACCGCTTGATCCTCTCGAGCACGTACCGCCAGCCGTTCGGCACGCTGACCGGTGAGCTGCCCGGCGGCCTGCACCTGGCCGAGGGCCTCGGCGTGATGGAACGCCACTCGGCCCGCTGGTAGCGGCCGAGCGGCGCTAGGCGCTGCGCACGCGGCGCAGCTCGCCGAGCAGCAGCTTCGAGTGCACGGCGCCGATCAGCTCGCGCATCGGCTCGGCGCCCGAGGCGATGATCTCGGCCGCGCGATCGACCTCGACATCGCCGACCGCCAAGCGGTCGAGCAGCGTGCGGACCTCGCCCCGCACGAGCTCGCCGAGCACCTCCTGGTAGCGCAGCGTGTCGTAGACCGTGAAGCCGAGCGCCTCGTCGTAGCCGCCGGCGCGGAAGCGCGAGATCGCCTCGATGATCAGCACGTCGTCGGCGTCGTAGCCGCGCGAGGTCGGAGTCAGGACGCCGATCTCCTTGAGGCGATCAAGCACCTTGCGCGGGACCTCGTAGCGCCGCGCGACCTCGGCTGCCGAGACGCGGCTCGTGCCCTCGGTCGCCGCGGCGGCGCGCTCGAGGATCCGGTCCTCGAGCGCGATCAGCTTCCTCGCCCTCTCCGGCCCCTGCTCCATCACCTCGCGAATGACCCGCAGGGGCATGAAGCGGTCCTCCTGCAGGCGCTTGACCAACGCCAGGCGCTCGACGAAGTCCGGCGGGTAATAGGCCATGTTGCGCGACGTGCGCACGATCCCGTCCTGGGGACCGAGCACACCCTCGCGCAGGTAGTGCTTGATCGTGCCCGAGCTGATGCCCGACCGGGCCGACAGCTCGCTCATCCGCAGCAGCCCGTCGGCCGCCGCCGTGCTCACTTGATCGCCCCCGCCTCGCGCAGCGCGGAGATCCGCTCGTCATCGAAGCCTGCCGCCCGCAGAACCTCGTCGGTGTGCTGGCCGAGCTCGGGGCCGGGCAGGCGCGTCTCGTCAGCCGGCGTGCGGCTGAGCTTGACCGGCGCGCCGAGCAGCCGCACCGGCTCCGTGGCGCCGGGCTGGTCGATCTCGACGACCATCTTGCGCGCTTTGACGTGCTCGCTCGCCAGCATCTCGTCGACGTCGAGCACCGGCTCCAGGCAGCAGTCGACCTCGGTCCCGAACGCCGCCCACTCGGCGCGGGTCCGCGTCGCGAAGATCGCCACGACCTCTGCGTGCGCGTCCGATCCGGGCGCCTCGAACTGGCGCTCGATCAGGTCCTCGCGGTCGACGCCACGACACCACGCCGCCCAGAACTTCGGCTCCAGGGCGCCGAGCGAGACCCAGCCGTCGGCGCACGGGTAGGGCCGGTAGCAGATCAGCGATCCGCTGAGCATCTCGTGCCCGCGGCGCGGAGAGGGCCCGCCGCCCAGGCGCCCGGCCGCGACCATGCCGAGCCACGACAGCGCGCCGTCGGTCATCGAGACGTCGACGAACTGGCCCTTGCCGCTGCGGTCGCGCTCGCGCAGCGCGGCGAGGATCCCGAAGCACGCCATCAGCGCGCCGCCGCCGAGGTCCGCGATCTGGCCGCCGGCCTGGGTCGGCGCGCCGTCCACGTCGCCCGACAGGTCGAGCAGGCCGATCAGCCCGAGGTAGTTCATGTCGTGCCCGGCGCGATCGCGCAGCGGGCCGTCCTGGCCGTAGCCGGTGATCGAGCACTGGATCAGCCCCGGGTTGTGCTCGGTCAGCCTGTCGTAGCCGACGCCGAGGCGGTCCATCACGCCGGGGCGATTGGAGTCGAGCAGCACGTCGGCGTCGCGGACCAGAGCGAACAGGACCTCGGGGCCCTCGGGCGCCTTGAGGTTGATCTGGATCGACGTCTTGTTGCGGTTCAGGGCCAGGAACGATGTCGACGCGGCGCTGTCGGGAACACCGGCGACCTTCGGCTCGTTCCAGCGCACGTAGTCGCCGGGGCCGGTGTCCTCGACCTTGATGACCTCGGCGCCGTAGTCGGCGAGCATCATCGAGCAGAAGCCGCCGGGCAGCAGCCGCGAGAGGTCGAGGACGCGGATGCCATCGAGAGGGAGCGTCATGGCGTCAGCAGGTCGCGGCGGGTCATCGGCTCGGCCACGCCGAGCGCCTCGCGCGCCTCGTCGACCGTCGCGGGCCGGCGGCCGGTGTCCTGCGTCATCCGCCGCGCGACGGCGATCAGGTCGCCGTTGGACGATGCCATCTCGCCGCTGGGCAGATAGAAGTTGTCCTCGAGGCCGACGCGCACAGAGCCGCCGAGCGCGAGCGCGGCGCCGACCAGCGTCCACTGGTGACGCGACACGCCGATCACGCCCCAATGCCCGCCCTCAGGCATGTTCTCGGTCATCGCCCGCAGGTTGCCGGGCGTCGGCGGCGCCCCGCCCAGGACGCCCAACACGCACGAGACATGGACGGGCGTGGCGAGGATGCCCATGTCGATCAGCGGCGCCAGCGAGCCGACGTGGCCGAGGTCGAAGCACTCGTGCTCGGGCTTGATGCCGATCTCGTTCATCGCCTGCAGCAGCTCGATGATCTCGGCGAACGGGTTGAGGAAGACGGTGTCGAAGACGAGCTCCTTGCGCCGTGCGGAGTACTTCGCGTAGTTCATCGAGCCCATGTTCAGCGCGGCGACCTCGGGGCGGAGCTCGCGCAGGTAGGCGATCCGCTTCTCCAGCGGGACGCCGATCGTCCCGGTCGAGTAGTTGATGATCGCGGCGTCACCGACCTCGTCCTTGATCGCCTCGGTGATCGCGGCGAAGTCCTCGATCTCATAGGACGGCGTACCGCCAGGGGTGCGCGCGTGGATGTGGATCATCACCGCGCCCTCGTCGACCGCGCGCCGGGCCTCGGCGCCGTACTCGGCCGGCGTGTAGGGGATCGCGGGACACTGATCGCGGGCGGCGATCGCGCCGGAGATCGAACAGGTGATGACGACGGGGTCATCGAGCGCCATGGATGTCCTCACGGTGGAAAGTGATGCGTCTCACTTCGCACTCTAGTGGCGTCAAGCGCGGGAGCGCAGTACCGACGCGGTCAGCTCGTCGGCTGATGGATCGAGCATCTCGACGAGGAGCGTCGACCACCCGAACTCGTGGGCGCCCATGCCCACGCCGCTGCGCGACTCGTAGTACTCGCGATACCCCTCGCGAGCGATGACATCGGCGAGGCGGCCGCACAGCGCCGCCGCCTCGTCGTCGCGGCCCAGGCGCTTCAGACCTCGCCAGACGAACCACGCGCTGTTGACCCACGACGGCCCGCGCCAGTGACGGTGAAGGCCCCACCACGTCGCCTTGTTCGAGTAGGTCGCGTCGTCGATAGCGACCGCGGGCAGCGGGACGCCGCCGGCGAAGCCCGGCGCGTGGAGGACCTCGTCGATCAGCCGTTGCGCGATCTCATCCGGCAGATCGGGCAGCGCGAGCGGCGCCAGCGTGTCCCACGTCCGCGGGCGCAGCGGGCCGGGCGTCGGGCGCGACGCGCCGCGGACGTCGTCGAAGAAGCGCCCGGCGTCCTCGTCCCACAGCCGCGCGATCAGCGCCGGCGTCGGTGAGGGATGGCCGAGTGCCTGCTCACTGAGCGACCAGGCGACGTTCGTCATCACCTCGCACACCGCCTTCTTGGCCCGGCGCGCGTCCCAGCCGATGTGCCGGTTGCGGGCGATCAGCGCCGGGAACAGCGGCGTCCCCTGCGCGTAGCGCCCCCAGACGTGGTCGAACTTGGGCGACGCGTCCATCCCCGACTCGTCGGGCTGGATGATCCACAGCAGCCCGTCGCCGTCGAGATCGCGATGCGCGCGCAGCCACCCGTGATGGCGCACGATCGCCGGCTCCTCGCGCGGGTCGCCGACCGCGAGCGACCACGCCCACGCGAGCACCGGCGGCTGGATCGTGCTCGTCATCAGGTCGCCGCCCGAGGCGACGTTGTAGCGAATCCGGCGTTGCAGGTTCAGCGGCTGCTCCCACAGGATCGTGTGCCCGATGAACCCGTCCTGGGAAGCGCCGAGCAGGGTCTGCAGCTCTGCCCGCGCCCGCTGCGGCTCCCACCGCGAGCGGACGATCGCGTGGAAGCACGAGTCCCAGTACCACTGCCACGGATACGACCGCGGGCTGGGCACGCTGAACGCGTAGTCCAGGCCGCGGTAGGAGCCCTCACGCCAGTTCGTGGCCAGCAGCGCCTGCGCCCGGGCGACGAGATCCGGCCGGGACATCGCTACACGGGAACGATGCCCGAGCGTTTGTAGGGGCGCTCGACCCGCTTGCTCTGCGCCATCTCCAGCGCCCGGCAGATCGTCGGGCGCGTCTCGCGGGGGTCGATCACGTCGTCGATCATCGCGTTGTGGGCAGCGATGTAGACGTCGATGATCGAGCGGTAGCTCTCGATCAGCTGCGCCTTGGTGGCCACCGGGTCGTCGGCCTCCTCGACCTGCTTGCGAAAGATGATCTCGACCGCGCCCTCCGCACCCATCACGCTGATCTCGGCCGTCGGCCAGGCGACGATCAGGTCGGGCTCGAACGCGCGCCCGTTCATCACGTAGTAGCCGGCCCCGTACGCCTTGCGCAGCACGACGGTGATCTTCGGGACCGTCGCGTTGGCGATCGCGTAGAGCATCTTCGCCCCATGGCGGATGATCCCGGCCTCCTCGGCCTTCGTGCCGACCATGAAGCCGGGCACGTCCTGCAGGAAGACGAGTGGGATCGAGTAGGCATTGCAGAGGTTCACGAAGCGCGCGGCCTTGTCGGCCGAGTCGTTGTTGAGGATCCCGCCGAGCTGGCGTGGCTGGTTGGCGACGATCCCGGCCGGGCGCCCGCCGAAGCGCGCGAAGCAGGTGATGATCGTCTTCGCCCACTGCGGCTTCATGTCGAAGTACTCGCCGTCGTCGACGATCCGCTTGATGACCTCGTACATGTCATAGGGCTTGCGGTTGGACTCGGGGATGACGTCGAGCAGCTCGTCGTCCATGCGGTCGATCGGATCACCGACCGCACGAATCGGCGCGGGCTGCTCGCAGTGCGACGGGAAGAAGCCCAGGTACTGCTTGACGCGCTCTATGCACTCCGGGTCGCCGGCGACCTCGAGATCCCCCACGCCCGACTTGCGGCAGTGGACCTTGGACCCACCGAGCTCCTCCTGGGTGACGTCCTCGCCGATCGCCGCGCGCACGAGGTGCGGCCCGGCGAGCGCCATCGAGCCGCGGCCGGCGACCATCGGGACGAAGTCGGCGAGGCCCGGGATATACGCGGTGCCGGCGGCGCACGGGCCCATCAGCGCGGCGACCTGCGGGATCACGCCGCTCGCCACGACCTCCTCGCGGAACAGGTGCCCGGAGCCGGCGAACAGCGAGCCGACGGCCTCCTGGATCCGCGCGCCGGCGCTGTCGAGCAGCCACACGAACGGGATCCGCTTGGTCAGCGCGAGCTCGCGCAGGCGGGCGACCTTCGTCTCGCCGGTCATCCCCATCGAGCCGGCCATGACCGTGAAGTCGTACGCGGCGACGGCGACGAGCCGACCGTCGACCTCGCCGTAGCCCGTGATCACGCCGTCGGCCGGAGCCTCGCGACCTTCGAGCCCGCGGACCGAGTGATGAACGCCGGCGTGGATGCCGAGCTCGGTGAACGTGCCCTCGTCGATCAGCAACGCAATCCGTTCCCGCGCGGTCAGCTTCTCCTGTGCGTGCTGGCGTGCGACGCGCTCCTCGCCGCCGCCGAGGCGCGCGATCGCGCGGCGGCGCTCGAGATCCTCGACGAGCGGTCGCAGGATCGACGGCGCCGCGGCGGCCTCCACTCAGTGCTCCACGGGTTCGCCGACCATGGCCAGCGGCTCGACGATCGCGGCCACGAGGCCGGCCAACTGCGGGTCCGCCAGCCCCGTGATCTCGGCGCCCACGAGCTCCGACGCGGCGGCGGCGACGTCGCCGAGCAGAGTGCGCAGGCCGTCGGAGGTCAGCCCGCCGGGCGCCGGGAACGGCGCGGGGAGGATCGAGGAGTCGAGCACGTCGAGGTCGAGATGGACGAAGACCTCACGGCCGCTGACCGCGTCGGCGAGCAGCGACGGCTCCTCGATCCGCACCACGCCGCGGCGCTCGAGTGCGACCTGCTCCGCCCCCTCGACATCGCGCACGCCGTAGGTGATGACGTGGCCGGCCCCGAACGCGACGTCGTTGCTCAGCCCGGCATCCCACAGGCCGCAGGCGCCAGCCAGGCCCATGCCACCGAGGTAGCCGGAGCTCGTCGTGTCGGGCGTGTTGAAGTCGGCGTGGGCGTCGAGCCACAACACCAGAGCTCCGGGCCGGTGGCGGGCGACGGTCGGCAGTGTCGTCAGGGCGATCGCGCAGTCGCCGGCGATCAGCAGCGGCCGCGTGCCCGCCGTCAGCGCGTCGTCGATCTGGCCGCCCGCCTCGAGCAGGCAGCCACGCGAGTCGCGCAGGTCATCCTGGTAGCCGGAGCTGCGCGACTCCTCGACCGAGCCGATCAGCCGCGCCGGCAGCCCGGCGCGGTCACCGAGCTCCAGAGCGAGCGCCCGCGTCGCCTCGCCCGCTCCGGGCGCACGGTCCGACGTCCGGCACAGCAGCGCGACGAGCGCCGTGTCGGTCATTGCCCCCTCCAGTGCGGCTCCCGCTTCTCGAAGAACGCGGCCACGCCCTCGCGCACATCGTCCGTCGACAGCGCGAGCGTCAGCTGGGACTGCAGGTAGACCATCGCGTCCTCAAATCCCATGTCCTGCTGGCGGTACAGCGCGTCCTTGCCGAGGTGCATGATCAGCGGCGACGACGCAGCGAGCTTCGTCGCCCATTCGTCGACCGCTGCGTCGAGCTCGTCAGCCGGGACGACACGGTTGATGAGCCCCATCTCGAGCGCCTGCGCGGCGTCGATCCGCTCGCCGAGGAGCACGAGCTCGGCCATCTTCTTGCGGCCGATGTTGCGTTCGATCAGCGCGCCGATGACGAATGGGAAGACGCCGATGTTGATCTCCGGCGTGCCGAACGTCGCGGTGTCGGAGGCGACGATCAGGTCGCACGCGAGCGCCAGCCCGAGCGCCCCGGCGAGCACATGTCCCCCGGCCTTGCAGACGATCGGCTTGCCGAGCCGGCCCATCGCCGCGAACAGCGCCGGCAGCTTGCTCGTCGAGGTCAGGTGCTTGGTGATGAGCGCGACGTCGGAGGAGAAGCCACCCAGGTTGGCGCCCGAGGAGAACGTCTTCGGGTGGGTCGATTCGAGCACGACGCAGCGCACCTCGTCGTCGTCGCGCGCCGCGGCGAATCCGGCGAGCAGATCGTCGAGGACGGCATCCGACAGAGCGTTGCGCGTATCCGGCTGGTCGAGACTCACCGTTGCGACGCCGCCGGACACCGCGTAGCGGAGGGTCTCGTAGGGCACGCCGTGACTCTAGCGCCCGGAACGCGACGGTGCCCGTGCGAGAAGTGGGAAGTCCTACTGTTCACTTTGCCCCGGAGCAAGTACGGTGGGCCTATGAGCGCCACCGCCGGAACCGGCTCGGTCCGCAAGCCTGACTTCAACGCCAAGCACCGTCACCCCCGCTTCACCGACGATCACGAGCAGCTGCGCGAGACGATCCGCCGCTTCGCGATCAAGGAGCTCGCGCCGCACTCCGAGGAGTGGGAGCGCGAGACGTTCGCCGACTGGGTCTTCCCGCGCATGGGCGAGCTCGGCTTCCTCGGCCTCGACAAGCCGGTGCAGTACGGCGGCCAGGGCGGCGACTACTTCACCGCGATCGTCCTTGCCGAGGAGATCGTCCACGCCCAGAGCGGCGGGCTCGGCATGGGCCTCGCGGTCCAGACCGACATGGCGATGCCGCCGATCCTCGCATTCGGCACCGAGGAGCAAAAGCAGGAGTGGCTCGTTCCCGCGATCCAGGGGACCAAGGTCCTGTGCCTCGGGATCACCGAGCCCGACGCCGGATCCGACGTCGCCGGGATCAAGACCCGCGCGGTCCGCGACGGCGACCAGTACGTCATCAACGGCTCGAAGACCTACATCACCAACGGCCACCGCGCCGACGTGATCGTGCTCGTGACGAAGACCGATCCGGACGCCGGCTACGACGGCTTCACGCTGTTCCTCGTCCCGATGGACTCCCCCGGTGTCATCCGGGAGAAGCGCCTCCAGAAGATGGGCATGCACGCGTCGGACACCGCCCTGCTCGCCTTCCAGGACGTCCGCGTCCCGGCCAGTGCGGTGCTCGGAGAGGTCGGCAAGGGCTTCTACCACATCATGTGGGAGCTCCAGGGCGAGCGCCTGATCAGCTCGGCCGGCTCGGTCGCCGGCGCGCAGCGGGTCTTTGAGCAGACGCTGCAATACGCGATGGAGCGAAAGGCGTTTGGGCGCCAGATCGGCAAGTTTCAGGTCACTCGCCATAAGTTCGCCGAGATGGCGACGAAGATCGAAACCGCGCGCCAGCTCGTCTACGCGACCGCGTCCCGCGTGGCCGACGGCGACTACCCGGTGCGCGAGATCTCGATGGCCAAGCTCCACGCGTCGCGGGTCATCTGCGAGGTCGCCGACGAGTGCATCCAGATCCACGGCGGCGCCGGCTACATGGTCGAGTATGGCGTCGAGCGCGTCTGGCGCGATGCCCGCCTCGGTCGGATCGGCGCAGGCACCGACGAGATCATGCTCGACGTGATCGGGCGCAGCTACGGGCTGTAGTTGTCGGGCTCGGGCGTCTCTGCCCGATCGGGCTTGCATAGGCAAAACCCGAGGTCCGCCACCCAAGGCCCCGGGCGGGTGGGCTCGTTCCCCCACTCGCCGCAGGCAGTTCAACGAACCGCCACCCACGCCCGTCGCGTTAGCCTTCGCGCCGCTGACAACTTCAAGGTCACGACTAGGAGACGCACATGGGAGTCCTCGACGGCAAGGCCGCGATCGTCACCGGATCGGCCCGCGGCATCGGTCGCGCCACGGCCGAGCTGCTCACCGAGCACGGCGCGAACGTGCTCATCAACGACCTCGACGCCGACGTCGCCCAGCAGACCGCGTCGGAGATCGGCGGCGGCTCCATCGTCCACGCCGGCGACCTGACCCGCGAGGGCGAGCCCGAGAAGCTGATCGACGCCGCGATCAACGCCTGGGGCAAGATCGACATCATCGTCAACAACGCCGGCTACACGCTCGACGCGCCGGTCCACAAGATGAGCGACGACTGGTTTCAGAGGATGCTCGACATCCACGTCGTCGCGCCGTTCCGGATCATTCGCGCCGCGGCCCCGCACCTGCGCGAGCCGGCCAAGAAGGAGCGCGAGGAGGGCGCCGAGGTCTTCCGCAAGATCGTCAACGTCTCGTCCATCTCGGGCACGATGGGCAATGCCGGGCAGGCCAACTACGCGGCCGCGAAGAACGGGGTCGTCGGCCTGACCAAGACCCTGGCCAAGGAATGGGGCCAGTTCAAGATCAACGTCAACGCCGTCGCCTTCGGTTTCGTCGACACCCGCCTGACCCAGGCCAAGGACGAGTCCAACACGATGGAGATCGGCGGCGAGAAGGTCCAGCTCGGCATCCCCGAGCAGTTGCGCGGCGGCGGCGCGACACTGATCCCGCTGGGCCGGGCCGCGCAGCCCGCGGAGGCCGCCGGCGGCGTCTTCTTCCTGTGCTCTCCGTGGAGCAACTACGTGCACGGACAGACCCTCAACATCACAGGCGGCCTGTTCTCGGGCATGACCTCGTGAGCATCGCGGTCGTCGGCGAGGCCGACCTCGATGACCTGCTGGTGCTGATGCGTGCCTACTGCGACTTCTACGAGGTCGCGCCGTCCGATGACGAGCTGCTGGCCATGAGCCGCGCCCTGCTCGCCGATCCTCGGCGCGAAGGGGTGCAACTCCTGGCCCGCGACGGCGACGACACGCCAACCGGGTTCGCGACGATCTTCTGGTCGTGGGCGACAACCCGAGCGGCACGCATCGGCGTGATGAACGACCTGTTCGTCGCCCCCGAGGCTCGCGGCAGCGGCACCGCCGACGCGCTGATCGCGGAGTGCGTCAACCGCTGCGCACAGCACGGCGCGGTCGCACTGGAATGGCAGACCGCGCTCGACAACCACCGCGCGCAGAAGGTCTATGACCGCGTCGGCGGCGAGCGTTCACAGTGGCTGGACTACGCGCTGAACGTCAGCCCGTGACCGCCCCCGCTGCGACGATCGAGCCGAGGCACCTTAGCCCTTGGCCCGGGCCGCGGTGCACGACGACGTGGCGTTGCTCGAGACCAACCGCTTCACGGCGCCCCCGAGCAACGCCACGTAGACCCGACCGCACGCGTCCTCGCCCATCCCGGCCAGTCCCGGTACATCCAGGCCGAGGTCGCGCACGCGCGATGCGCCCGAGGCCGACAGCGTCGCGCCGTACAGGCGCCCCTTGGAATTGTCGCCGTAGACGTAGGTCCCGGCCAGCGCGGGCAGCGACGCGTCGCGCACCACGTAGCCGCCGATGATCGCGTACCACCCCGCCGAATGGGGCTCCTCGATGACCGGGTCGGTCTTGAAGTTGGGCCCGGGTTTCTCCTGGCTGCCCGAGAAGCCGTGGTTGCCCTCGCGGATGTTCCAGCCGAAGTTCATCCCCGCCCCGGGCGCCTTCCCGGCGCCGGGCGAGCGCGCGAAGTCGACCTCCTCGTAGAGGCCCTGCCCGACGTCGCCGATGGTCATGTCGCCGGTCTTGCGATCGAACGAGAAGCGCCACGGATTGCGCAGCCCGAGCATCCACACCGGTGCCGCCGGACCGTTGAACGGGTTGCCGGCCGGGATGCTGTAGCCGCCGCCGGGCTTGGGAGCGACGCGCAGGATCTTGGCCAGCAGGGGCGAGCGGTTGTCGCGCGGATCGGACACTGTGAGGTTCTGCCCGTTGCCCTGCGTGTCGCCGCCGCCGCCACCGTCGCCGGTCCCGAGGTAGAGCGCACCGTCGGGCCCGAACTGAAGCTGCCCGCCGTTGTGGTTTGACTGCACGTGATGGGGGATCGTCAGGACCCGTTTGCGGCTCGCCGCATTGGCATGGTCGGGCGACGACGCGGTGAACTGGTCGATCTCGATGTCGCCGCTGTGGGCGACGGTCGGCGACGAGGCCGTGTAGTAGACGTAGAAGCGATGGCTCTTGACGTAGTCCGGGGCGAACGCCATCGACAGCAGGCCCTGCTCGCCGCCGGCGACGACCTTCGACCCGAGGTTCAGGAACGGCGTCGAGCGCTTGACGCCGCGACCAAGCTCACGAATCGTGCCGCCCTGCTCGACCACGAACACGCGGTTGGGGTCGCCGGGCGGGGCGGCGACCGAGACCGGGTTTGTGAATGTCCCCACGGTCTGCAGCCGTGCGCCCGCCGCGGTCGCCGCGCCGGCGCTCCCGTCCGAGCCGGAACAGGCGCTCCCGACCACGACGAGCGCGAGCGCCGCGCAGACCGGCGCCAGGCGCCTGGCCGCCACGATCACGCGGCCCGCCCGTGCGTCTCGAGGCGTTCGTAGAGCACCCGGATCTCGTCGAGGATCGCGTCGGCCACTGCGCGCTGCTGCTCGCGGGTCGGCTCGGCGACGACCTCGTAGCGAAACGGATCGCCGTAGAGAATCGTGACCTTGGGGAACTGCAGCCTGCGCCAGTTGCGCACCCGGTTGGAGCCCTGGATCGCGACCGGCACGATCGTCGCCCCGGACTCGAGCGCCAGCCGACCGATGCCCGGCTTGGCCCGCTGGGCGAGCTTGCCGGTCCGGGAGCGTCCGCCCTCGCAGTACATGCCGATCGTCCCACCGCGCGCGAGAATCGCATCGGCGGTGTCGAACGCCTCCTCGTCGCGCTCGCCGCGCCGGATCGGGAACACGCCGCCGTGGTCGAAGACGAACTGCAGCGGTCGGGTGAAGAGCTGCGACTTGGCCATGAACTGCACCTTGCGCCGCACGAACGCGGCGACGAAGAAATGGTCCATGAACGACGAATGGTTGGGCGCAAAGATCACCGGCCCACTCGTCGGCACCTTCTCGGTCCCGATCGACCGCGCCCGAAATGGCAGCAGGACATAGGGCGTCAACACGATCCGCACGGCCTCGTAGACCCAGTCCGGCGCGCGAGCGCGCGAGCGTGCATGGAAGCGAGCGAAATGATCGGCCGGCCGCGGGTCGCGATAGACCTGCTCCCGGATCTTGGCGAGGTCCTCAGCCATGGCGCGTCGCCACATCGTACGGGCGGCGCTCGGGGCCGACGCCGGTGGCTGCCAGGAAATCAGTCCACGGGCGCGGGGCCGGACCCTCCCCTGGGCCCGACCCCAACACCTCGTGGGAGTGCCCACGGCGGTGGGTCAAGCCACCGTGGCGCGTACACCAAGCCCGTTCGTCGTAGGAGGAGACGCTAGGAGGAGGGCCATCTGGTGCACTCATCAAGGTACGGAACCCCGGTCGGGCCTTCTCCGACCTGATGTCGGAGATACGCCGAGTTCTTTACAACCGCCGGTCGAACAGGGGTGACCATGGTGTAGTGGGACCGTCAGCGACTGTGCAGGCGAGTCGCAGTGACGATCAGGAAGTCCCCGAGCTGACGCGCACGATGAGTGAAGCCCGACAGCGTGCGGCCCGTCGCGCGATGGGCCAGGTCCAGCGGAATCTCCTCGATCCGGTAGCCGGCACGCGCCGCGTCGACGGTCATCCCGATCTCCATCCCGAAGCGCGCGGCGAACGGGACGACGACCGCAAACACCCCGCCGCGCAGCGCGCGCTGACCACTGATCGGCGCGTCGAGCTCGAGCCCGGTCAGGCGGCGAATCGCCCACCGCGCGTAGCCGACGGCGACGCCAAACCCGCCCCCCACGCGCGCGCTGAACGCCCCGACGGCGAGGTCGCACGAACCGCCACGGACCGCGTCGACGAGCCGCGTCAGCTCACCGGCGGTGGCGCCGAGGTCGCCGTCGCAGAGCACGAACACCGGCGCATCGTCACCTCGCGCAAGCTCGAGGACCCGCTGCGCCGCGAGGGTGTTCGCGCCGCCCTTGCCGATGTTGCGCGGGCTGGTGATCGCCTCCGCTCCGGCCTCGGTGGCGACCGCGGCGGTCGCGTCAGTCGACGCGTCATCGGCGACGAGGATCCGGGCGCCCGCGAACGCGTCACGCAGCGCGCGCAGCGTGTCGGGCAGCCGGTCGGCCTCGTTGTGCGCGGAAACGATGACGATGACGTCGGGGCCGTCCATGGGCGCGGCTATCGTGGCAGGACGCAGCCAGGCGTGACCAAGTCGAGGAGGTTGTAGTGCCGGATATCGAGGCCCATATCACGGGCACCGTATGGAAGATCGAGTGCGAGGTCGGCGACGCCGTGGCCTCGGGCGACACCGTCGTGATCCTCGAGTCCATGAAGATGGAGATGCCCGTCGAGGCCGACGACGCCGGCACCGTGAAGGAGATCCTCTGCGAGGAGGGCCAGGCGGTCAACGAGGGCGACACGCTCGTCGTTCTGTCCTGAGTGGCCGGCGAGCTGCTCATCGACCAGCCGGCCGACGGCGTCGTCCGGCTGCGCATCTCCAACCCCGCCAAGCGCGGCGCGTTGGACCAGGCGATCCTCGACGCGATCGTCCTCGCGCTGGTCGACATCGAGCAGCGAGCGAGTTGCGTCGTCATCACCGGGACCGGCGACGTCTTCTCGTCGGGCTACGACATCGGCGACCCCGGCCAGGGCACCGACGCCGAGATCGCCGAGCAGGCCCAGCACATGGTCGCCCACCCGTTCAGCGCGGCGCTCGCGGCCCTGGACGACTGCGAGCTGCCGATCGTCGGCGCTCTCGGCGGCCACACGATCGGTGGCGGTCTCGAGCTGGCGTTGACCTGCGACGTGCGCGTCGCCGCGGACGGCATCGCCCTGGGGATGCCGCCGGCCAAGCTCGGCCTCGTCTACTCGCACACCGGCCTGCGCCGCTTCATCGACACGATCGGCGCGCCACGAACCCGTGAGCTGTTCCTGCTCGGCCGCAACATCGATGCCGACGCGGCGCTGCGCTGGGGCCTCGTCAACGCCGTTGTCGCGGCCGAGAGTCTCGAGGAGGCCGCGCTGGACTGGGCGACCCAGCTCGCCGCCAACGCGCCACTGAGCGTCCGCGGGACCAAGCGCGTCATCCGCGAGCTGCTCGCCGCGTCGGCCGAGCTCTCCCCGAAGGTCGAGGACGAGCTCATCGAGCTGCGCCGCGCGAGCTTCGCTTCCGACGACATGCACGAAGGCCTCCGCGCGTTCGCCGCCAAGCGCCCGCCGGTCTGGCGCGGGCGCTAAGACCCAGCTCCGCGTACCGCCACAAAAAGGGGGCGCCGCAAGCGGCGCCCCCTGACGAACGTTGCACACGGGGTCCCGAGGCGAAGCCCCGGGACCCACGCATGCACTCCGGATCGAACCGGAGCTTGTCGGAGCTCCAGCTAAACGTCCGACGGCGCAGCCGGCGCCGGCGTCGGCACCCAGGTCCCCCCACCGGGGAACCCGAGCGACGGGACGTCTGAGGGGTAGACCTCGTGACCGTGGACGGCCAGGTCTCCCTGCTCCATATCTGCCTCGCTCATTCGCAGCGACACGAACAGGCCCACGAGCTTGAGCAGGATGAACGTCCCGATGGCCGAGAAACAGATCACCCAGAGGGCCGGCCAGAGCTGATGCCAGAACAGCGTGAGACCGCCACCGTGGATCAGTCCTGCCGCGGGCACGAACGCGCCGTCGAAGATGTTCTTGCCCGCACCGGGGTAGATGAGCATCTTCGGGTCGGCGAAGATGCCGACCAGCAGGCCGCCGATCAAGCCGGCGAACCCGTGGGTGTACACGACGCCCAGGGTGTCGTCCACATTGCGGAACGGTCGCAATCGGCTGGCGTAGTTGAGCAGGAAGAACACCACGGTCGAGCCGATGATCGCGATCGCGCCAGCGCCCCAGCCGTTGACGTAACCGGCACCTGGCGTGATGACGACCAACCCGACGATCATGCCGTTCACCGAGCCGATCAGGGACGGCTTGTTGCCGGTGATGTAGTCCCACGCCACCCACGTCAGGAACGCCACCGCGCAGGCCACATTGGTGGTGATGATCGCTGCGGAGGCCGACGCACCCGCGTAGTACGGGTCACCACCGTTGAAGCCGTTCCAGCCCAGCCACAGGAAGCCGGCGCCGAGCGCGACCATCAAAAGGTTGTTCGGCGCATCGATCTCTCGATCTCGCTTGAGGCGTGGTCCGATCACCGCCGCCGCGACGAAGCCCGAGACTCCGGCCGCGAGATGGATCACGTACCCGCCGGAATAGTCCAAGGCACCGTGCTGGGCGAAGTAGCCGCCGCCCCAGATCAGGAACGCGTTGACCGTGTAGATCAGCGACGACCAGAGCAGGACGAACGGGATCCACGCCTTGAAGTTGACGCGCCCGAGGACCGAGCCGAGCATCAGGATCGGCGTGATCGCCGCGAACACGAGCTGGAAATACACCAGTGTCGCGTTCGGGAAGTGCCAGTCGGGCCCGCCGAAGCCATCGACCAGCGGAATTGCGGCCTTACTCTGCAACTCACTGTGGCCCAGGACGGCGCCGGGGTGTCCCCACAGGTTGGCGAAGAACGCCGAGCTGAAGATGTCATGGGTCCCGGCCGCGCCGGCCCCGCTGGCGCCGAAGATCGCCATCGGCTTGCCGAAGGCGAGGTCGAAGCCCCACAGCACCCACAGGATCAGCACGACGGCGAAGGCGACGAACGCCAACATCATCGAGTTCACCGACCAGCGCTTCTGCATCACCCCGCCATACAGCACGACGAGACCGGGCACGCTCATCAGTCCGACGAGCGTGGCGGCAGTCATCTGCCATGCGTTATCGCCTGGGTTCAGCCAGTGTTCATACGGAATTGGTGGCATTGCATCTCCAAGGTTCGATCCGAATCGCGGAGCTTCATCGCCGCCAGTGGCCAGCGATAGCGACCGGCAGGCGAAACGCCGGGTGAACCACCTGGACCGACGGTCCAAGTGGAGGCCGGGGGGCGCGGCCGTGGCATACAATCGATCGGGATGCCACTCGAAGGCCAGTGGAGGCGCCAGACGACGCCATTGCGGACTCTGCAGGGCCGAGAACGCCGAATCCTCGCCGTTTTTGTCGTCTTGGTGGCGCTGAGCTGCGTCGGGATCGTGATCGCGGCCGTCAGCACCGGGGGCGCACGCGCCGACCCGCCGGGTTGCGTCACGGTCAGCCTTGCCGGGGTGATGGGTGCCGCGGAGCAGCACTATTGCGGCGCCAACGCGCAGGAACTCTGCGGCCATCCCGAGGACCACGGCTCCGCGACCTACGTCACGATCGTGCGCGAGGCGTGCCGCAAGGCCGGGCTCCCCGCGGCCCCTGAATGACGAAGGCCCTCGGTCGCCGCTGGCAACCGAGGGCCCGGTGTTTGCGCGCCGGAGGCGCGACCCCTCCTACGCGGTCGCGGTGGCGTGCGAGCCGAAGCTGATCGCAACCCCGTGCGGCACGACGAGCACTGCGCACGACGCGGTTTCGACCGCGTACTCGGCGGCAGCGCTCAGGCTGACCTGACCCTGCTGAGCCTCGGGGCGCGAACCCACGACAAGCAGGTCGACCGGGCTCTCGCCGGGCTCGGTGACCGTGGCGCCGATCGCGGCGGCCAGGGCGCGGGCGGTCTGCTCGGCGGTGTCGTCGCCGATGACGCCGATGCGCTCGATCTTCGGCGTCGGGTCGACCGTGTGCAGCCCGGCCGGGGCGATCGCCACGGCGGCCGGGCCACCGTCGAGCAGCTTGCGGGCTGAGTTGCCCGGGTTGACCGCGCCGCGGGCGGTGCGGTAGTCGGAGCCGAACACGATGATGTCGGCGTGCTCGTGCGAGGTCAGGTCGCGCAGACCGTCGCTCGTGGAGCGGTTCAACACGACATGGACGGGAGCGTCGGCGTTGCCGATCAGCTCGGCACCGCGAGCCAGGAGCGCACGTGCCTCGTTCTCCTGAAGCTGCTCGCGCTCGTGGTCGGTCTCAGAAGCGTGGCGGACGTAGGCCAGCTCGGCGCTCGAGCCGGCGGCCGTGAGCATGCGACCAAGGACGGCGGCGTCCCGGTCATTCGACGTGTCGTCGTAGGAGATGATGATCTTGGTCATGGCAGCATGATCGAGCACGTTGTCGATCAGCGCAAATGATCCTGGTGATGCTCAGGATAAGGTGGGCTTATGCTCAATGTGCAGCGCCTACGCGTTCTCAGGGAGGTCGTCCTGCGCGGCTCGTTCTCGGCGGCCGCCGACGCGCTCGACTACACCCAGCCCGCGATCTCCCAAGCCGTCGCGACACTCGAGGCCGAGACGGGCACGACGCTGATCGAGCGTGACCGCCGCGGCCTGCGCCCGACCGCGGCCGGTGCCCTGCTCGTGCAGCACACCGAAGGCATCCTCGCCCACCTGCAGTCCGCCGAGGACGAGCTCAACGCGCTCATCGGGGTCCGCGGCGGGCGACTGCGGATGGCGTCGTTCCCGTCGGCCGGCGCAACGCTGATGCCGCTGGCCATCGCGCGATTCAACGCGGCCCACCCGGAGGTCGAGATCACGCTCTCCGAAGGTGAGCCCGAGGAGATCGGCCCCCGGCTCCGGGCCGGCGAGTTCGACGTCGCGCTGCTCTTCGAGTTCCGTGACTCCGGCCCCTCGCTGGGCTCCGAGCTGCGGACGATCGAGTTGCTCGAGGACCCGATGCGCGTCGTGCTCCCCGCCGGCCATCGGCTGGCCAGAAAGCGCACGCTGAAGCTCGAGCAGCTCGGCGACGAGGCGTGGGTGCAGACATCCGCCACGAGCGCATGCGCACGCCACGTGGTCCACCTGTGCCGCGCCGCGGGCTTCGAGCCGACCGTCTCGTTCGAGTCCGACGACTATCTGACCGTCCAGGGACTGGTCGCCGCCGGCGTCGGCGTCGCGCTGATTCCGGCGCTGGCGCTGTCAAGCGTGCGCGACGACGTCGTCGTGCGAACGCTGCACCCCACGAGCCCCACCCGTCGCGTCGTCGCCGCCACAGCCAAGGGCTCCGGCGTCGCGCCGTCCGCCAAGCCGATGCTCGAGACGCTCGTCAGCGTGGCCCAGAGCTTCGGCGGTGGCGCGACGCCGGTGGCGACCGTGGACGCCGCCTGAGTCGAAGTGTCCGGTGCCCTTCGTACGGTGCCGACATGCCCCCACTCATCACGCCCGACGAGGCGCGTGCGCTCGGCGCCCTCACCGAACATGCCGAGATCGAGGCCCTGGTCCAGCGGGCATGGGAAGCACGGCAAGCGACGTTCGGTGACTCAACCGACATGTGCTCGCTGGTCAACGCCAAGTCCGGCGGCTGCGCCCAGGACTGTGGCTTCTGTGCCCAATCGCGCTACGCCGAATCCGAGACACCGCTCCACGCGATGATGGAGCCGGAGCAGATCCTCGAGCACGCGCGCGCCGCCGAGGCCGCCGGCGCGCACCGATTCTGCATGGTCACCCAAGGCCAAGGCCTCTCCAAGCGCGACTTCGAGAAGGTGCTGGAAGGCGCGCGACTCGTGGCCGAGCACACCAACCTCAAGCGCTGCGCATCGGTCGGCCACATGTCGGTCGAGCGCGCCAAGTCGCTCAAGGACGCCGGCATCCAGCGCGTCCATCACAATGTCGAGACGGCCGAGTCCTACTACGACGAGGTCTCCACGACGGTGCGCTACGAGTCGCGGCTCCGCACGATCGACGCCGTCCGCGAAGCGGGGCTCGAGACGTGCGTCGGCGGCATCCTCAACCTCGGCGAGTCCGAGTCCCAGCGCGTCGAGATGGCGTTCGAGCTGGCCAAGATCGATCCGACCTCGGTTCCGATCAACCTGCTCAACCCGCGTCCGGGCACGAAGTTCGGCGACCGCGACTACATGGACCCGTGGGACGTCGTGAAGTGGATCGCGATCTTCCGCCTCGTCCTTCCCGGCGCGCTGTTCCGCCTCTGCGGAGGACGCGTCGAGAACCTCGGCGATCTCCAGCAGCTGGCGGTCAAGGCCGGGCTCAATGGCGTGATGATGGGCAACTTCCTGACCACTCTGGGCAACACGCCGGCAGAGGACCGCGAGATGTTCACCGACCTCGGGCTCAACGTCGCGCGCCAGCCCGACAACGGCTCGCAACCGCGGCCCGACAACCGCAGCGGCTGGCTTGACGGCGAGACGCCCAACGTCGTCGATGCCTACCTCGACACCGCCGACGAGGCGATCGAGGCCGGGTTCGAGATCCGCCTGTGGGACCCGGCGACCCAGCTTCGATTCGCTCGCAAGGGGCCGGTGGTGCCACGGCCCGACGGCGCCCCCAACCGCTGGCCCGTGGCCGAGCCGGTCGCCAGCGGATTGCCCCACGGGCTATGAGCGACATCGCACAGCGACTGGCGGCGATCGACGAACGTGGGCTGACCCGGCGGATGCGTCTGGTCAGCGGCCCCCAGGGCCCGCGTGTCGTGCTCGACGGCAAGCCGGTGCTGCTGCTGTGCTCCAACAACTACCTCGGCCTTGCCGACCATCCTCGAGTCCGTGAAGCCGCGGCCGATGCGGCGATGCGCTGGGGCGTCGGCGCCGGAGCGTCGCGGCTGGTGTCGGGAACGATGACGGTCCACCGCCGCCTCGAACAGGCGCTGTGCGAGTTCGAGGATTGTGAGGCGTGCGTGCTGTTCGGCTCGGGCTACCTGGCCAACATCGGTGTCATCACCGCACTCGGAGGTGCGGGCGCGACGGTCTTCTCCGACGAGCTCAACCACGCCTCGATCGTCGACGGCTGTCGCCTGGCGCGCGCGCAGACGGTGATCTACCGCCACGGTGACGTCGAGCATCTGGCGTGGTCGATCGCTCATGCCGGCGCCCGCGCCGGTGGCCTGATCGTCACCGACTCGGTCTTCTCGATGGACGGCGACATCGCGCCGCTGGCCCAGCTCGCCGATCTCGCCCGGCGTCACGGCCTGCGGCTCGTCGTCGACGAGGCCCACGGCACGGGCGCCATCGGTCCCGGTGGGCGGGGTGGCGTGGCCGAGGCGGGGCTCGAGGACGAGGTCGACGTGATCATCGGCACGCTCGGCAAAGCGCTGGGCTCCTACGGCGCCTACGTCTGCTGCGACGACGAGATGGCGGCGCTGCTGACTAACACGGCGCGCTCCCTGATCTTCTCGACCGCCCCACCGCCGCCGGCGGTCGCCGGCGCGCTGGCCGCCGTCGAGCTGCTGACCGAGCAGCCGCGGCGGGTCCACAAGCTCCAGGCCAACGCCGAGTGCCTGCGCCACGAGCTGGCCCAGGAGGGCTTCGACGTCACCGGCTCGACGACGCAGATCGTGCCGCTGATCGTCGGCGACGCGGCGCTGGCGATGGACATCTGCGAGCGCGCGATCGCGCTCGGCGTGTTCGCCCAGGCGATCCGCCCGCCGACCGTCCCCGAGGGCACCTCACGGCTGCGCCTCACGGTGATGGCCTCACACACCAAGGGCGAGCTGCGCGGCGCCGCGCGCGCGCTGGGACAGGCCGCCCTGAAGGCCGGCTTCCGCCCCAGCGAAGCGGTGCCCCTGGCGGCCGCCCAGGACACCGGCGCGTTCGCGTCGGTCCGCGCCGCCTGAGCGCCGGACATGCGCGGGCTGTTCGTCACCGGAACCGACACCGACGTCGGCAAGACGATCGTCGCTGCCGCGATCGTTGCCGCACTGACCGCCCAGGGCATCGCGACGGCGGCATTCAAGCCGGTCGTCACCGGCCTCGACAACCCGAGCGACGACTGGCCGCGTGACCACGAGCTGCTCGGCGCGCTGACCGGCGCCGACCCGCGCGCCGTCGCCCCTCTCGCCTTTGGGCCACCCGTCTCACCGCACCTCGCCGCCGAGCTCGCCGCAACACCGATCGAGCCCGCCGAGCTCGTCGCCGCCGCCCGTGTCGCCGCCGGTCACGCCGACGTGCTCGTTGCGGAAGGCGTCGGCGGACTGCTCGTCCCGCTGACGATGAGCTACGCCGTCCGCGACCTGGCGGTCAGCCTCGGCCTGCCCCTCGTCGTCGCCGCGCGCCCCGGCGTCGGCACGATCAACCACACGCTGCTGACGCTCGAGGCCGCGCGTTCCGCCGGGCTCACCGTTCGCGCCGTCGTCCTGACCCCGTGGCCCGCCGTGCCGAGCGAGATCCAGGAGTCCAACCGCGCGACGATCGCCCACATCGGAGACGTCGAGGTCTGCGCCCTCCCAGAAATCCCTGGTCCTGACGGCCTCGCCTCCGCGGGCGCGACGCTGGCGCCCGAACGCTGGCTATGAGCCCGCCTGGACCGTCCGCCGCGGCGGGTAGCTTCGGACCATGACGACCGACGAGCTTCGCGCCGCCGATCGGGCCGTGTTGTGGCACCCCTTCACCCAGATGCAGGGCTGGCAGGACGAGGACGCACCGATCATCGAACGGGCCCAGGGCACGACCCTGTGGGACACCGACGGCAACGCCTACATCGACGGCGTCTCGTCGTTGTGGTGCAACGTCCACGGCCACCGCCACCCGCACATCGACGCCGCGGTCCACGACCAGCTCGACCGCGTCGCGCACTCGACGATGCTCGGCCTCGGCCATCGTCCGGCGATCGAGCTGGCCCAGCGCCTCGTCGATCTCGCCCCCGACGGACTGAGCCGCGTCTTCTATTCGGACTCCGGGTCGACCTCGGTCGAGGTCGCCCTGAAGATGGCCTACCAGTGGTGGGCTCACCGCGGCGAGCCGCAGCGCTCGAAGTTCATCTGCCTGAAGATGAGCTACCACGGCGACACGCTCGGATCGATGGGTGTCGGCGGCATCGACCTCTTCCATTCGCGCTATAGCCCACTGCTCTTCGAGGCATACCAGGCGATCGCCGGCGACGAGCACGACCTCCAGTTCCTGCTCGACGAGCACGGCAGCGAGATCGCCGCGGTGATCGTGGAGCCGCTGGTCCAGGGCGCCGGGGGGATCCTCGTCCAGCCGCCCGGGTATCTGCGCGCGGTACGCGAGATGTGCGACGACGCCGGCGTGTTCTTGATCTGCGACGAGGTCGCGACGGGCTTCGGGCGCACCGGCGCGATGTTCGCCTGCGAGCACGAGGGCGTCAGCCCGGACTTCCTTTGCCTGGCCAAGGGCCTGACCGGCGGCTATCTGCCGCTCGCCGCGACGCTGACCACCGAGCGTGTCTACGAAGGCTTCCTTGGTGAGTTCGAGTCCTTCCAGACGTTCTTCCACGGGCATACGTACACCGGCAACCCGTTAGGCTGCGCCGCCGCGATCGCCACGCTCGAAGTGTTCGAGCGCGAGCGCACCCTGGAGCTCTTGCAGCCGAAGATCGCCCTGCTCGGTGAGCTGCTCGACAGCCACGTGGCGTCGCTGCCCGCGGTCAAGGAGGTCCGCCGCCTCGGCTTCATGGTCGCGATCGAGCTCGACGAGTTCCCGCTCGCCGACCGCATCGGCCACCAAGTCACGCTCGCCGCCCGCGCCCGCGGCGCGATCGTCCGCCCGCTCGGTGACGCGATCGTCCTCATGCCTCCGCTCTCGATCAGCACCGCCGACCTGCGAACGCTCGTCGAGACAACCGCCGAGTCAATTAGCGCAGTGACCGCCGGCCGCCTGGCCGCCGCGGCGTAAGGCGTAAGGCGCGTCCGGCTGGCCGTCGATCGTGGATGCCGGGCGTGGCGATCCGGCGCCGCGAGCGACGGTCAGCCGGCGTGCCGGCCTAACCCTCGTAGGGCTCGAAGTCCTGCTTGCGCGCGCCGCAGACTGGGCAGAACCAGGTGGCGGGGATGGCGTCGAACGCGGTTCCGGGCGGGATACCGCCGTCGGGGTCGCCCTCCGCGGGGTCATAGATGAACCCACAGGCGAGGCAGATCCATTGCTGTGCGGTGATGGCTTCCATGGCGGCAAACCCTAGCGTGTAAGGGCGCGTTCCGGCCTCATTGCCCGCCCCGTAGGCTGTGGCCATGGTCACGCCTGATGGGCACGCTTCCCCAGCGGCCGCCGTTCCGGGCGAAGACGCGCTGAACCTGACCGGAACCCCGGTCGCCGCGCGGCCGGCCGCCGGCGTGATCCTCGTCCGAGGCGGCGAGGAGACGCTCGAGCTGCTGCTCGTCCAGCGCACCCCGAAGGCGCGCTTCATGGGCGGCGTCTGGGTCTTCCCCGGTGGCTCGGTCGATGCCGCCGACGGTGACGGTGACGATGGCCTGCGGGTCGCCGCCGCCCGCGAGCTGAGCGAGGAAGCCGCCGTGACGCTGCCGATCGGGGCCGAGCTCGTCGCGTTCTCGCGCTGGGTCACGCCTGAGGCACTGCCGATCCGCTTCGACACGGTCTTCTTCGTTGCGCTCGCGCCCGCGGACTGCAAGCCCACCGTCGACGGCGAGGAGGTGGTGGATTGGCGCTGGACCACACCGGCCGACGCGCTGGCCTCCTCGACCGCCCAGGAGATCGTGGTCGCGTTCCCGACGCTGCACGACATCGAGGCGCTCGGTCGCCACGCCACTGCCGCCGCGCTGCTCGCCGATGCACGCTCACGGCCCGTCTTCGCGACGCAGCCGGTGGTCGTCATCGAGAACGGCACCGCGACCGTGGTCTTACCGCCACGCGACTGATCAGCCGGTCCAGCCCGCCAGCCGGTTTAGCTCGCGTAGGACCTTCACGGGGTGGCCCCAACCCGTCGCGGGGCGCGCGGATCGGTATCAAAGGCCGCGAGCAGATCGCTGCGGCCCTCGGCGGCGAGCTGCGCGCGATAGCGCGGCCCGGTTGGCCCGCTCGCGCTCGCCGCGGCGAGCAGCCGCTCGACCGGTCCGGTCGCGGTGAGCTGCCCGCGGGCGAGGGCGATCGTCGTGTCGAGCTCGTCGAGCAGCAGGAGATGCGCGATATCCGCATCCATCGTGAGAACGATCTCGGGCTCGAGATCGACCGGACCGAAGTGGACGGTGAAATCGAGCTCGGGGCGCGGTTCGAGCGTGATCGTTGCCTCGGGGTCGCGGTAGCGATATTGGACGACTGTGTCGAGCGCCGAGAATGGTCCGGCGGCGGCCGGGTCGGATCGCAGACCTTCCATCAGACGTCCAACGTGACGATAGACATCTTGGGCGTCAGCAAAGTAGGCCATTGAGCCCCGAAACCTCCCCTTTCAACACGCGATCCGTGCCTGAGCGGCGCAGTGTAGTGCCGGATCACGAGGCATGCCCCGGCAAGTTGGTCAAAAGAAGAAATGCAAATATGCGAGAAACGTCGTAACTTTTGCAGCGCCTGCCAGTTGCAGCTGGGTGAGGAGGGCACATGGAAGCGTCAGCACTTCACGCACCCGTCGGTATCGGTCGTGTCTCGATCGCAGTTCCGCTTTTGCGGCTGAGATCAGACGATCAACTTGTCGCGCTGTTCCGCGCCGGCAACGAAGAGGCATTCCGCGTCATCCACGATCGCTACCGCCTGCGTCTGTTCGCCTACACGCGACAGATGATGTCCGGTTCGCGCTCCGACGCTGAGGACGCCCTGCAGGACGTGTTCATCCGGGCCTATTCCGCCCTGCGCGCCGACTCGCGCCCCGTGGCGTTGCGCGCCTGGCTGTACCGCGTCGCGCACAACCGCTGCATCGACCAGCTACGCCGGGCAACGCCGACACCGGCCGAGGTCTTCGAGATGTCGCGCGGGCCGCTCGCCGACCCGATCGCACAGACCGAGCGCCGCCAGGATCTGGCCCAACTCGTCTCCGACGTCCGCAAGCTGCCCGAGCAGCAGCGCTCGGCGCTGCTCATGCGCGAGATGGAGGGACTCAGCTACGCTCAGCTGGCAGTCGCACTCGATGTTTCGGTCCCTGCCGTGAAGTCGCTGCTCGTACGGGCGCGCGTCAGCCTCGTCGAAGCGATCGAGGCTCGCGACGCCGACTGCGTCGACATCCAGAACGACATCGCCGCCGCGATGGACCGTGGCGTGCGCGCCAACGGTCGAGTGCGTCGCCACGTGCGTGAGTGCACGGGCTGCAAGAACTACAACACGCGCCTGCGCGGCGTGCAGCGTTCGTTCAACGAGCTCGCGCCGGGGCATGGACTGGTCGGCTCCTTGGCCAAGGTGCTCGGCATCGGCGGGGCCGGCTCGGGCGCCGCGGCCGGCGGCACGGCCGCCGGCGGCGGTGCCGCCGCGGCCGGCACCGGCGCCGTCGCCGTCTCGGCGACCAAGGTCGCGGCGATCGTCTGCTGCGCGGCGCTGACCGCCGGAGGCGCCGTCGAGATCGGCTCGAAGACGAGCCACCAGCCGTCTCACCAGGCCCATCACGTCGCGCACGCTCTGGCCGCGGGCGCCGCCGCGACGCCGATGATCGCGACGTTCCCGAACGCGCTGGCCCATCGCGCGGCAACGACAGCTCTGCCCGTCGTCGTGAACCACCAGAACACCGTCACGCCGCAGCACGACGCGACACAGCTGCGGGCGACGCCGTCCGCGCCGGTGGTGACTCCGGCTCCCGCCGTCGTTCCCGTCGATCCGACGACGACCGGCGACGCCCCGGCCACATCGTCCGACCCGGCCGTCGAGCAGGACACCGGCGGCGTCCGTGCACCCAACGAGGACGACGACACGGCGACGGGCTCGACGCTTTCGAGTAGTTCGAGCACGGCCACGGGGACCGCGACCGGCGGCGCGGCCACCGGGTCGTCCGGCCCCGGCACTCAGGCCACGGGCACCGGGGCGACGTTCGGCGCGTCGAGCGCCACGGCATCATCGACGCCAGCCGGCAGCGCGACCGGCCCGACCGCTCAGACCGCGTCGGCGTCCACCCCGACCGTCACGCCGTAGCGCAGCTCAGTCGGCGTTGCGCTGAACACCGTCGGGCAGGCGGCCTTCCTCGGCGAGTTTGTCGAGATGGGCGCGCAGCGTCAACTGGGCGATCGGGCGCAGTGCGGCCGGCACCTCGGGCCACGCGGCGTCGAGCAGCTCGTCAAACGATCTGCGCCCGTCGGCCAGCCCGGCGACGAGCTTGGCCTCACGCTCGCGACGATGCGCGATGTAGCCGCCGACGTGCGCGGCCGGATCATCGACCTCGGGGCCGTGGCCGGGGTACAGGCGCTCGAGGTCGCGCTCGCGTAGGCCCTCGAGCGCGCTCAGATACCCGCTCAGTGCACCCGGGTCCGGGGCGATAAACACACTGCCCATGCCCAGGACGGCGTCGCCCGTGAAGCACACCCGCTCGACCACGTAGGCGAGATGGTCAGGAGCATGGCCGGGCGTCGCGACGATCTCGAACGGTCCGATCCGCTCGCCCCCGGCGATCGGCTTCGCACCGCTCAGCCGGGCCGCGTGGACCGTGACGCCGCCGAGTCGCCCGGCCAGTTCGCTCGCGCCGTCGGCGTGATCGGCATGGTCGTGGGTGACCACGATTCCCGCCGCCCCACCCCGGGCCTCCACCTCGGCGCTCACCGCGGCCAGATGCTCCTCGAGTAACGGCCCGGGATCGACGATCCAGCACGGGTCGCGCCCGACGATCCAAGTGTTCGTGCCGGTCAGCGTCAGCATGCCCGGGTTGTGCGCGCGCACCAGGCGGACGTCGACGGTCATGGCGCGGTCCTGACCGCCGACACGACGAGCGGGACGCACAGCAGCACGCCGACGCCACCCACCGCGTAGCTCACGCGGGTGCCGGCCACCTCCGTGAGTATCCCGCCAAGTGCAAAGCCAACGCCCATCATCCCGGCGGCCACCGACTCGACGAGCGTGCTCACACGGCCCATGAACGGATCGGCGACGAGATCCTGTACGGCGGTCACCACGGCGCCCGCCTCGACGCCGTTACCGATACCGCCGAGGACTGACGCGAGACACGCAACGATCAGTGTCGGAGCCACTGCGATCCCCAGATACGAGACGCCGATCGCCGCCAGAGCAGCGCCGAGGATTGCCCGCAGCGGCAGGCTCCCGAGATATAGGAGAACGAGCGAGCCGACGACGATTCCGAACCCCCACGTCCCCTGCAACACGCCGTAGCCGATGGTCCCCGCATCGAGTGTCTCCTTGGCATACACCACGAGCACCGGGAGGACCAGGCACAGCGGCACGAGCGAGACGGCCTCGGCACCGATCAGCGAGCCGACCCCTGGCGTCGCGCGGGCGTAGGCCAGACCCTCCCGCACGCGCCCGGTCCAGTTCGCGCCATCCGTGCCACGGGCCGATGGCCATGGCCCCGGGATCGCCATAAACACGGCCATCGCCGCGAACAGCCCGGCGTCGATTCCCAGGCCCCAGGCTGGACCGCCGACGGCGACGATGACGCCTCCCATGACCGGGCCGACCATGTTTGACACCGAAAAGCAGATGTTGATCGTGTTGTTACCCTCGCGCAGCAAACCGGCCGGCCGTAGGACAAGCGCGATCGTCGAACGCGTCAAGCCCCGTCCTGCGAGCGCCAGTACACCATCGATCAGCGCGATGCCGAGAACCGCCAGCAGCGAGAAGTGGTGCGAGAGGACGGCCAGGGCTGCGAACGCCAGCGCCTCGAGGCTGTATATAAGGGGAAGCACAACCCGCGTCGGCCGTCGGTCGAGGCCCGCCGCCAGCGCCGGCGCTAGCAAGGCTGGGACCGACCTTGCCGCGATGAACAGCGCTGCCGGAGCCAGGGCGGAGCCTGTTTGATCGAGCACGAGAATCGCCGCCGCAACGAGACCGATCTGATCGCCCAGATCGTTGGCCGTGTACGTGACGGCGAGACGCGCGAACCCCGGCACGCGTAGTGGTCCTGGGGGGCGCGCCATCCGGGCGAGAATCTACTGGCTGCACAAGACCCTCAACATTTCCCGCAATTTGCCGATTCTGCATACGTGTCCCCCCGCCGGCAACGGATGGTCTATACGTGGTCAGCCGTGCTTGCGGCCGCCTCGGTCACCGGTATTGTTGCAACGAGTCGTGCAGCCGACTGGAAGCCGGTCGGCCTGGTGCTCCTCCTCACGGCTGGGGCCGTGGTCAGTGATCTGCTCTCGATCAAGTTGCGTGGTGGCGCGATCATCATGTCGGGCGCCTTCCTCACGCTGGTCGTCGCGATGGTGCTGCTCGGCCCCGCTCCGGCAGCCATCGCCGGACTCGTCACGACGCTCGTCTACCTTGCTCGCGAGCCGTCTCGGTGGCACTCGAGGATCGTGGACATACCGATCTACCTGGCCTTCCCGATCGTCGGTGGCCTGCTCGTGCGCTGGTTCGGCACCAGCCAAAACACCACCAGCATAAATCTCGGCCTCATCGTTCTCGGTGTCTTTGCGATCACCAACCTCCTGAATTTCACGCTGGTCTGCCTGACGAATGCCGAGTTCTACGAGCGCGGGACCCGTTATGTGGTCAAGGAATGGCTCGCACCGGCTTTGCCCTCCCAGCTGCCGACCGCGCTGATGGCGGTGGCGATCACGGTCATGTATCACTCGGTCGGGCTGCCGGCCCTCGCCGCCTTGGTCATCGTCCTCGTGGTGTTCCAGATACTCGCTCGCGAGATGGCGAAATCCAATGAGCGGTCCCATCTGCTCGAGGCCCGGACCACGCAGCTCGCGTCGCTGCAGGTCGGCGTGCTCGCCACGCTCGTGCAGACCCTGTCCCTGCGCGACAAGATGACGGCCCGCCACTCGGCCGCCGTCGCGCGCTACGCCAAGGCGATCGCCGACGAGTTCGGCTGCAGCGAGGCAGACCAGGAGCTTGTTCACACCGCGGGCCTGCTGCACGACATCGGCAAGTTCATCTTCCCCGACTCGATCCTGTTCGCCAATCGCCGGCTCAGCGCCGAGGACTGGGAGATCGTCAAGAAGCACCCCGGCCAGGGCGCCCGGCTCGTGCAGCGGGTCGACGGTTACGGGCCGGTCGCCGACATCATCCTGGCCCACCACGAGCGTGTCGACGGCCTCGGCTACCCGCACGGGCTCGCAGGAGACGACATCCCACTACTCTCGCGGATCATCGCGGTCGCAGACACCTACGACGTCATGACCGCGCGCGACTCCTACCGAAAGCCCGTATCGCGTTCGGAGGCAATCGCCGAGCTGCGGCGGGTCTCGGGCTCACAGCTCGACGGTGAGCTCGTCGAACTCTTCATCAAGATCCTCGCCCAGCGTGGCCTGATGTTCCAGCACACGACCGACGCCGACTTCGAGGCAGAGCTTCGATTCGACGCCCGAGTCCGTGCCCTCGGTGCACTCACCGATCAGCGCGCCGCCTGACTCCCAGCCTCTCAGCCGGTTTCAGCCTCTCAGCCGGTTTCCGGTCCAAAGCGGAGTCACGATACATTTTTATGGCGTATCGTAAGATACGCTCATATATCCGTCCAGTTTCGCGGGCAAATCCCCACAAGTAGGGATGCGGCGCGGACGAATTATCCATTGAGATGCAGGAACGCAAAGCGTGGGTGCTCTAACACCCACGCCCTGCAAGGTAGTCCGCCCTTGAACCGTTGCGGGGAATGCAACGAGAGAGGAACCACTGATGGGCTTCAGGAACCACTAGAACCGTTAGCCATATGGAGGGCGTCCGAAAGGGCGTCCTCGCAAGGTCTTCGGCCGCTCGAGCACAGGCTTTAGTCCCAATTCGCGGGACTGGACGTGTGTTGGAGCGGCCGAAGCTCGTTCCGGACCAGATGTGCGCGGCTACAGCCCGTACTTCTCGAGCAGCCGCAGCCACACCTCGCTGCGGGTCGGGAACGCTGGCACGCAGTGCCAGAGATCGTCGAGTGCTACCTGGCCGACGACGGCGATCGTCGCCGCGTGGAGCTGGTCTGCGACATCGGGGCCGGTGAACGTCGCGCCGACGACGACGCGGCGGTCGTTGTCGATCACGAGGCGGAACAGGCCCGACGCGCCGCGGCCGACGAAGCTGCCGCCCGCGGTCCCATCCTGGGAGTGGTCGACCTCGGTGACGTTCAGTCCCGCCTCCGTGGCCGAGCGCAACGTATGGCCGACCGCCGCGACCTGCGGCTCGGTGAAGATCACCCGCGGCGGGCGGCTGTCATGACGCAGGCGCGTGTCGCGGCCGACCAGGCGATCGGCAACCGCACGCGCCTGCTCCTTGCCCATGTGGGTCAGCAGCGCGCGCCCGTTGACGTCACCGATCGCGTAGAGCCAGTCGTGGCCGGGGACGACCATTTCGTCGTCGACATCGACGAACTTGCCCGGCTCAAGCCCGACGCTCTCGAGCCCCAGGTCGGCGGTCAGCGGTCGACGCCCGACGGCGACGAGCAGCTCATCGGACGTGATCGCTCCGACGCCCTCGACGTCGAGCTCGATGCCCGCATCGCCACGACGGGCCGCCGTCGCCTTCACGCCGAGATGCAGGACCACGCCCGCCTCGAGCAGCGCGTCGGTGACCTGTTGTGAAGCGAACTCCTCCTCCCCGGCGATCAGCCGCTCGCCGGCCTCGACAACAATCACCGACGAGCCAAGCGATGTGAACACCTGCGCCATCTCGACGCCGACCACACCACCGCCGAGGATCGTCAGCCGCGGCGGGATCGTCGACGCGGTCGTCGCCTCGCGGTTCGTCCACGGCTGTACGTCGGCCAACCCGTCGATCGGCGGGATCGACGGCGCGCTGCCGACGGCGATCACGACCGCCCGCTCAGCCCGCAGCAGGTCGTCACCGACCCGCACCGTGCGCTCGCCTTCGAGCTGTGCGTGCCCGCGAACGAGCGTCACGCCGCGTTCCTCAAGCCACGGAAGCTGAACCGAGTCGTCGAGGTCGTGGATCACCTCGTCACGCCGCGCGAGAACCGCGGCGACATCGAGTTCGCCGGTCACCGCCTGGGCGGCGCCGGGGATCCGCCGGACCTCGGCCAGCGCCTGCGCCGGGCGCAGCAAGGCCTTGGACGGCATGCACGCCCAGTAGGAACACTCGCCCCCGACAAGGCGATTCTCGACCAGGGCGACCCGCAGGCCGTGCTCGCCGCAGCGACCGGCCGCGACCTCGCCGGCCGGGCCGGCGCCGATGATGATGACGTCAAAGCTGTTCGAAGGCATGGTGCCGTGAGTCCTACCCACCGCGCAGGCGTTACGACCGGGGCGCGCCACTCTTCACTCGGCGGCTATCCTTGACCGTCTTCGGGGCGTGGCGCAGCCTGGTAGCGCGCACCGTTCGGGTCGGTGAGGTCCCGAGTTCAAATCTCGGCGCCCCGATCGCACTGTGGTTCGCTCGTGGGGCGGCGCCGTCACCGGCCGCTCCGCGAGTTCGCCATGGTCTCCCTCACCGACCTCATCTCCCATCTCGACGAGCTTCTGGATCCTGGGGCGTTCGAGGACTACGGACCCAACGGGCTGCAGGTGCCAGGGCGTGACGAGATCCGCACCGTGGTGACCGGCGTCAGCGCGAGCCGCGCCCTGATCGAGCAGGCGATCGCGAAGAACGCCGACCTCGTGCTTGTCCACCACGGCCTGTTCTGGGGCGAGCGCGGCCCGGTCGACCGCGAGCTCGCCGGGCGCCTGGCGCCGCTCCTCGAGTCAGGCGTCGGACTCGCCGCCTACCACCTCCCGCTCGACGCCCACCTCGAGCTCGGTAACAACGCGCTGCTCGCTCGGGCGCTCGGCGCGACCGAGGTGGAGCCGTTCGCGCGGATCGGCGTCCGAGCACGATTCGACGGGATCTCGTCCGACGAGCTCGTCGCTCGAGTCCGTGAGGTCACCGCCCGCGCGCCGCTGGCGTTCAGTGACGGCCCAACATCGATCGAGACCGTCGGCATCGTCTCCGGCGGCGGCGCGTCGCTCCTCGGCGAGGCGATCGACGCCGGCCTGCACGCCTTCGTCACCGGCGAACCGCGCGAGCCGAGCATGGCCTCAGCGCTCGAGGGACAGATCCACTTCCTCGCGGCCGGCCACCACGCGACCGAGCGCCTCGGAGTCCAGGCCCTCGGCGAGCGCCTCTCAGCCGACTTCGGCGTCGTCCATGTGTTCGTCGATATCCCGAATCCGGTGTAAGCGGAACCCTTAAAGGACATTTACTTGAGGGCGTCTGCTGTACGCGCTATACGTTGTCTACGCACTTGGTCCCCCATAGGAGGAATACGCCGATGGCAATTCACCTGACGCCCACTGAGCTCGCACGTGAAGCAGGTCTTGAGCGCAGGGAAGTGATCTCCAAGTGTATGGAGCTGGGCGTCCCCATATTCCAGGGTCGAATCGACAAGACTCTGTTCCTCGCGACGCTGGGTCACGCGCACATCCGCACCGCGTCGACTCCCGTTACCGCCGCCTTCACCGCCTGACGCACTACTTTTGGCGAAAACGTGCGCACGAAGGTGTTGCGCGCGTGCAATGGCGTCCTCGTTTCGGAAGAGGAGACCCGCTTGGAGTCAGCGACCGCTTCCCGCACCACCGGTTCGCAGACGATCGCCGACCTCATGGTGCGAGCCGTCGATCAATACGCAGACCTCGTCCTGGCTCACCGAAAGGTCGGAGACCGCTGGGAGGAGACGACCTATGCGCAGGCCGGCGAAATCGTCACCGAGATCGGCCTCGGGCTGATTGATCTCGGGCTGCTGCCCGGCGAGCGCATCAGCATCCTCGCCCAGACGCGCCCGGAGTGGACCTACTGCGACATGGCGTCGTCGAGCGCGGGACTCGCGGTCGTCCCGATCTACCCGACCAACGCGCCACAGGAGTGTGCGTGGGTGCTGAGCGACTCCGAGGCCGTGGCGGTGATCTGCGAGAACGCCACGCAGGTCGCGAAGGTCACCGCGTCACGCGCCGCGCTGCCCGGCCTGCGCCACGTCATCGTCATCGACCCCGAGGGCGCGCCCGCCGACGCGATAGCCCTGGACGGCCTGCGCCAGCGCGGCCGTCAGCGCAACGCCGAGGAGCTGCGCGCCCGTGCCGTGGCCGTCGAGCCGAGCGACATCTTCACGATCATCTACACCTCGGGCACCACGGGCAGCCCCAAGGGCTGTGTCCTGACGCACCGCAACTACCGCCGGATGCTCGACATGTGCGAGACGACGGGCCGGCTCGGTGCCCAGGGCGATCAGGACCTCATCTACCTCTTCCTGCCGCTCGCCCACTCCTTTGCGCTGCTCATCCAACTCCTGAGCCTGGACATCGGTTGTGCGATCGCCTACGCCAGCGGCGACTCCAAGGCGATCCTGTCCGAGATCGGCGAGATCCACCCGACCTACCTGCCCTCGGTCCCCCGCATCTTCGAGAAGCTCTACACACTGGCCCAGAGCCAGTTCTCTGCCCACGAGATCGAACTCGTGCGCACGGTAGGCGGCGAGATCGCCGACCTTCGGGCGCGTGGCCAGGAGGTGCCTGCCGAACTGACCGAGCGTTTCGCTCCGGTCGCCGACAAGGCCGCCTTCGTCCGTTCACTGTTCGGCGGTCGCCTGCGCGAGGCAGTCACCGGGGCCGCGCCGATCGCCACCGAGATCCTCGAGTTCTTCTGGGGTGCCGGGGTGGCGGTGCTCGAGGGCTACGGGATGACGGAGACCTCGACGTCAGCCACGTACGCGTCACCAGCCGAGCATCGCTTCGGAACCGTCGGCAAGGCCTACCCCGGCGTCGAGATCAAGATCGCCGACGACGGCGAGATCCTGATCCACGGCGACAACATCTTCGCCGGTTACCACCGCAACGAGGATGCCTCGTTCGGCTCGGTCGTCGATGGCTGGCTGCACACCGGCGACCTCGGCAGCCTCGACGCCGACGGCTACGTGTCGATCACCGGCCGCAAGAAGGACATCATCATCACGGCCGGCGGCAAGAACATCACGCCGGCCAACATCGAGAACGAGATGAAGCAGACCCGCTGGGTCTCCCAGGCCGTCATGCACGGCGACCGGCGCAGGTACCTGGTCATGCTCATCACGCTCGACGAGGACGAAATCGTGCCGTGGGCACGCGAGCATGGCATCGACGACGTCTCGATGCCGTCTCTGGCCCGCGATTCGCAGGTCATCGACCTGATCCAGGGTGAACTGTCGCGGATCAACGAAAACTACGCCCCGGTCGAGCAGGTCAAGAGCTTCTTCATCCTCGACCACGACCTGTCGCAGGCCGCCGGCGAGCTGACGCCGACACTGAAGGTCAAGCGCAATATCGTCAACGCGCGCTACGCCGACCAGTTCGACGTGCTGTATCAGCAGTAGCCTTCCTCGGGTGGCAATCAATCCCACCCACACCGCGCTCGGCGCCTGGAGCGGCGGACGCTTCATGCACTTCGGCGAGGAGCTCGATGATGAGCGCCTCACCGCCCTGCTGCGCCCCGACGATCGGATCCGCACCGTGCTCACGGCGGACACCTACGGCGCCGGAGACGCGGACCGACTCGTCGGCCGAGCGCTCGAGGGTCTTCAACGCGACAGCTACTGCCTCGTCGGCGCGGTCGGACATGACTTCTACGAGGGCGAGCGCGAAGGCGCGCGTGGGTTCCCGCGGTTCACTGACGCGCGACTGCGGGGCCCCGACGCCTACGCGGACTACCTGCGGATGGCCACCGAGAGCAGCCTCGAGCGCTGCGGGGTCGACGCGTTCGATCTGCTGCTGTTGCACAACCCCGATCGCACGGGGTACACGAGCCAGGCGGTGTGGGACGGGATGGCGGCGCTGCGCGACGCGGGCCTGACGCGCCTGATCGGAATCGCGCCCGGTCCGGCCAACGGTTTCACGCTCGATGTCATCGGCTGCCTGGAGCGCTTCGGCGACATGATCGACTGGGCGATGCTGATCCTCAACCCGCTCGAGCCATGGCCCGGCGAGCTCGCGCTGCCCGCCGCCCGCAGCCACGACGTCAACGTGATCGCGCGGGTCGTCGACTATGGCGGTCTGTTCCACGACGACGTGCTCCCCGGGCACGAGTTCACGCCCGGCGACCACCGCGGCTTCCGCCCCGCCGGCTGGGTCGAGGCGGGCCGCGAGCGCATCGAACGCCTACGCCCGATCGCCGAACGTCACGACCTGACGATGCTCCAGCTTGCCTGCCAGTGGGACCTTGCCCGCGGCCCGGTCGCATGCGTGGCGCCGACGCTGATCCAGGAGGCCGGCGACGATGCCAAGACGGTCGAGTCCAAGCGCGAGGAGCTGGCGGCGGTGGCGGCCGAGTCGGTGCTGTCCCCCGACGAGGTCGCGGAGATCCGCGCGATCGGCGACAACACCGGCAGCATGGCGCTGAAGGGCGCGGTGCCGGACTTCGACGGCGAGGAACGCCCGGACCGCTGGTCGCTCTCGGCCGAGCAGCAGCAACTCGGCGCGCGCTGGGGCATCGACCCGGCGCGCGATCTAAGCGCCGTCTGAGCCCGCCGACTGACGCAGCAGCGCGCCGGTCGTCTGCTCGAGGATCTTGCGCCACGCACGGGTTGTCTCGCGCTCGGCCGAGAAGTGCTTGACGACCTTGCGCACGCGCGTCGGTGAGAGCTCCAGACCGTGCTTGGCGCAGACGGCGCGCAGGTCGTCGTACTCGGACGCAAGCTTCAGCGTCACCGACTGGAAACCGTGGCGCGCGATGTCGACGCGGCTGGCGAAGTCCAGGATCGAGGTCTCGAACATCAACTCGTCGTTGGGCTCGGGCTCGATCAGGATGAAGTCGACCCCCGGATAGTCGGCCTTCCAGTGATTGCGGCGCTCGTGCAGACGCTGGTGGGCCAGCAGCTTGAACGTCTGATAACCAATCTGTGGGAAGCCCATGTCGCTGACGCGCTTGGTGCGCGAGCCGCTGACCGTGGCCACGCGTTCGGTGAAGTCGTTGATGTACGGCACGAGCGGGTTCACGACGATGACGAGCTTTGCTCCGGCCTCGACGGCGACGTCGATGTTCGTCGTCGAGATGATGCCGCCGTCGATCAGGTCGCGGTCGCCGACGCGGACGGGCTTGTAGACCATCGGCAGGGCGGTCGATGCGTGCACCGCCGTTGAGATCGGGACGTCGTCGAAGCCCTGGGCGCCGAAGACGATGCGCTCGCAGCTGTCGAGATCCGTGGCCACGAGGAAGAGGTCAGGCGGCAGGTCTCGAAAGTCGTCGGTGCGGCCCGGGACGCTGAGGACCCCGCGGACGTACTCCTCGATTCCGTCCCCCGCGTACAAGCCGCTGGGTAGCCACTGGGCCACGGCAAGGACGAGGTCCATGGCGGAGGTCTCGCCAAGCTGTCCGGCGAGCCGCCGCAGCAGCCCGGCGGCCTTGAACGGCAACTCCGCGGTCTTGCGGGCGAACTCGCCGAAGTTTGGCCGCAACAGCGTCCCGGAATCGATGTCCGTGAACGACGCGCCGGCCTGTTGGTTGACGACCCGCATCATCTCCTCAGGCGTGACGCCGTTGGCGATCAACGCGGCGACGAACGAGCCCGCCGACGTGCCGACGTAGACGTCGAACTCGTTGACCGAGCGATTGACCGACAGGAGGTCGAGCGCGCGCAGCGCACCGATCTCGTAGACGCCGCCGGTGAAGCCGCCGCCACCGAGGACGAGCGCGGTTCGCGACGGCTTGCGGCCACGCGTGGACGGGCCGCGAGCGGCGGCCTGGCGGCGCTTGGCGGTCGGTGTGTCGATCTTGACGACCTTGCCCATCGGGGGATCAGTGTAGCTCCGGGCGCTGGTCGTCTCGCTACCCTGCCGCGAGATGCGCCGCATCATCCCCGTGCTCACGGCCGCGCTCGTTGTCTGCGTGCCCGCCCCAGCCGGTGCGCTGACCGGGCCCGCGCTCAAGGCGAAGCTCGCCCGCGTCGATGCGCGCATGGGCTACGCCTCCGGGGCCTATGTGCGCGACCTGACCACACGCACCGTCCTGTACTCGCGCAATGCCAACCGGCGCCTCGCGCCCGCGTCGAACGAGAAGCTCTATACCACCGCAGCCGCGCTGAATCAGTTCGGCGCCCAGGGAACACTGCAGACGACGGTGCAGACTGGACCCAGCGCGCAGATCAGCCTGGCCGGCGTGCTCAACGGCGACCTGTACCTCGTCGGCGGGGGCGATCCGACGCTCGACGACAGCGGCCTGAAGAAGCTCGCCTCGCAGGTGCGCTACCAGGCCCACGTCACGCGCATCGACGGCTCGATCGTCGGTGACGAGTCGCTGTTCGATCTTCGCCGCGGCAGCTACGCATCGAACTACGCGGGCGACTCCGAGGTCGAGGGGACGCTCGGCGCGCTGGTCTGGGACCGCGGCGTGTCTGACTCCGGCGGCCCCGCGCACGCCGCGGCGGCGCGGTTTCGGCACTTCCTCTCGGCCGCCGGTGTGACGGTCGCCGGCGACCCGGTCACGCTGGCGCACGTGCCGAGTGGTCTCCCGCAGACGCTCGCCGCGATCGACTCGCCGACGATCGCGAAGCTGATCGAGGCGACGAACCGCCCGTCGGACAACTTCTACGCCGAGATGCTGCTGAAGGGCCTCGGTGCCACATTCGGCGCCGCCGGGACGACGCCCGCGGGCGCGGCGGTGGTACGAGCGATGACGGCGGGCTTCGGGGTGCACAACGCGGTCGTCGACGGATCGGGGCTGTCACGCGTCAATCGCACCACGGCGCGCCAGGTCGTGGCGCTGTTGGCCTCGATGAACGACAGCATCGACGTCGACGCGTGGACGACGTCGCTGGCCGCGCCGGGAGAGGGCACGTTGGCTCATCGCATGCTGCGCACGCTCGCCCGGGGCTGCCGGATGAAGACGGGAACGCTGAGCGGTGTCAGCGCGCTCTCGGGCTACTGCCCGGCCCGCAACGGCGACACGATCGCGTTCTCGTTCATCGAGAACGGCGTCTGCACGAGCTGTGCCAAGGGCCAGGAGGACCGGATGGTCCCGTGGATCGCCGGCTACGCGGGCTCCGCGTCACCGTCACCGTCGCCCAAGCCGACGCCGACGACCCCATCGACGACGCCGACGTCGCCGACCGTCCCCTCGTCGCCGACGACGCCCGCGCCCCCGCCGACCGCCGGCGGCTCGGCTCCGGCCGCGAGAAGCTCCAGCAGGCCGGCCTCGTCGACGACCTGAACGCCGAGCCGCTCGGCCTTCTCGAGCTTCGAGCCGGGGCTCTCGCCGGCCACGACGTAGTCGGTCTTCTTGGAGACGCCGGACACGACGCGTCCACCGGCGGCGAGGATTCGCTCGGTCGCCTGCTCGCGCGTGAGCTCCGGCAGCGTGCCGGTGAGGACGAGTGAACGCCCGGCCAGCGGGCCCTCGCCGGGCGGCGGTCCGTCCTCCTCGAAGCGCAGGCCGCAGCGCTTGAGGTCGTCGATCAACGCGATCGTGTCCGGGTCGGCGAGTTGGGTGGCGATCAGCCTCGCGACGATCGGACCGATCCCCGGGACGGCGGCGATCTCCACGGCCGACGCCTTGGCCAGCGCCTCGATCGAGCGGAAATGCTGGGCGAGGTTGCGCCCGGTGACGGAGCCGACCCCCTCGATCCCGATCGCGAACAGCACGCGCCCGAAGGGGCGCTCCTTGGACGCCCCGATCGCGGCCACGAGCCGCTCGGCGCTGACCTGCGCGTAGCCCTCGAGCTCGAGCAGCTGCTCGGCGGTGAGCCGGTAGAAATCGCCTGGCGTCGCGACGAGGCCATCCTGCTGGAGCTGGCCGACCTGCTTCTCCCCCAGCCCTTCGATGTCCATCGCGCCCTGCGAGGCGAAGTGCTTGAGCAGCTGCCAGCGGCGGCCGAGACACTGACGATTGGGGCACAGCGTGAAGACGCCCGAGCCCTTGACCGTCTTCGTGTCGCAGACCGGGCAGTTGGCGGGCGGCAGCGGCGGGTCGGCCCGGTCCTTGCGTTCGACGGCGTGCGGCGCCGGTGAGATGACCTGCGGGATCACGTCGCCGGCGCGCAGGACGATCACCTCGTCACCGATGCGGATGTCCTTGCGGGCGAGGTCCTCCTCGTTGTGCAGTGTCGCGAGCTTGACCGTCACACCCGCGATCCCGATCGGCTCGAGCACCGCGAACGGATGCAGGTCGCCGTACTTGCCGACGTTCCACTGGATGTCGCGCAGCGTCGTGACCTTGGTCGTCGGCGGGAACTTCCACGCGATCGCCCAGCGCGGGTCGCGGCCGACGACGCCGAGGCGGCGCTGCAGCTCAGCCTGGTCGACCTTGACGACCACGCCGTCGATCTCGAAATCCAGCGCGCCGCGGCGCGTCTGCCAGTCCAGGCATTGGGCGACGACCTCGTCCTCGCTGCCGAGGCGCACGATGTCGGCGTTGACGCGAAAGCCGTGCTCGCGCAGCCACTCGAGCGACTCCCAGTGCGACGTGAACGTGACCCCGTCGGTCGCGCCGATGCCGTAGCACCAGACGCTCAGCGGGCGCTCGCGGGTCAGGTTGGGGTCGAGCTGGCGGATCGTGCCGGCGGCCGAGTTGCGGGGGTTCATGAACGTCGACAGGCCCTGCTCGGCGCGGCGCTCGTTGAGCGCGGCGAAGTCGGGCAGCGACATGTAGACCTCGCCGCGGACCTCGAGCAGCGCCGGCGGGCTCTTCATGTCGATCCGCAGCGGGATCGTCGGGATCGTGCGCAGGTTGTGGGTGACGTCCTCGCCGGTCTCGCCGTCGCCGCGGGTCGCTCCACGTTCGAGCACCCCTTCGCGGTAGAGCAGCGAGATCGCCAGGCCGTCGATCTTCGGTTCGGCGACGTAGTGGAACTGCGGGTCCTCGATGCCCTCACGCGCAAGGTGGGCGCGCATGCGGGCGACCCAGGCGCGGATCTCCTCGGCCGAGCGCGCATTGGCCAGCGACAGCATCGGCAGCTCGTGGGTGACCTTGGTCAGGCTCGAGACCGGCGCCGATCCGACGCGCTGGGTCGGCGAGTCCGGCGTCAGCAGGCCAGGATCCTGCGCCTCGAGCGCCTTGAGCTCCGCGAACAGCGCGTCGTACTCGTCGTCGGCGATCTCCGGGTCGTCGAGGACGTGGTAGCGGTGGATGTGGTGGTTGAGCACGCGCCGCAGCTGCTCGGCGCGCTGGGCCGCTTCGGTGCTCACTCCACCTCCCGCGCGGCGGGGGCCAGAAAACGGGTCAGATCGTGTTCGATCAGCGCGTCGAGGCCATCGCGGTGGGTGAGGTCGAAGTGGATCGGCGTGACCGAGACCCGACCGGCGGCGACAGCCGCTAGGTCGGTGCCCGGCTCGTCGTGGAAGCCCGGCTCGACTCCGTAGATCCAGTAGATCTGGCGGCCCTCGTCGTCGGTCGTCGTGCGCTTGAGCTCGTCGCGGTAGATGCGCTTGCCGAGCGTGGTGATCTCGACTCCGTCAGGCTCGCCGGCCGGCACGTTGATGTTGAGCAGCGTCCCCGGCGAGAGCGGAACGGTCGCCAGCTCCTGCACGATCCGCGCGGTGAAGCGGGCCGCCGTCTCGAACGCGAATGCGTCGCCGAGGCGAAAGTCCATCTCGCGCTTGTCCGACTGCTGGGAGACCGCGATCCCCGGCAGGCCGAGGATGATCGCCTCGAACGCCGCGGCGACGGTCCCGGAGTACGTGATGTCGTCGCCGAGGTTGGCGCCATGGTTGATGCCCGATACGACGATGTCGGCGCTGAAGTCCTTGACCACACCGAGACCGGCGAGACGCACGCAGTCGACCGGCGTCCCGTCGGTCGCGTAGCCGACGGTCCCGTCGCCAAAGTCGACCTCGGCGACGGCGAGTGGCCTTCGCGTGGTGATCGAGCGGGCGGTCGCGCTGCGGTTGCCGTCGGGCGCGATGACCGCGAGCTCGATGCCGGGTACCTCGAGCAGCGCGCGGCGCAGCGCCTCGAGCCCCGCAGCCTCGATTCCGTCGTCGTTGGTGAGCAGGACCTGCATGGGCTACACCCTAGACGCGGACGCGTACTGGACCGATGCGAGGTAGAGGCCATGCGGCGGCGCCGTCGTTCCCGCTTCGGCGCGGGGACGTCCGTCGAGCAGCGCGGCGAACTCGTCGAGGGTGCGCATGCCACTGGCGACCTCGAACATCGTGCCGACGAGGATGCGATTCATCGAGCGCAGGAAGCTGTCCGCGGTGATCCAGAAGTGGAGGGCGTCGGCGGTCATGTCCCAGCGCGCGGCGACGACCTCGCGTTCGAAGCGCCGGTGGTAGCTCTCCGACGGCGTAAACGCAGTGAAGTCATGGACTCCGAGGAGGAGATCGGCGCAGGCGATGAGCTGTGCGCGGTCGAGCGGCCGCCCCTGCCACCAGTACGATCTGCCGCGCTCGTGCACGCTGCGCGCGCGCCGGTCGAGGACGCGGTAGCAGTAGGTCCGCGAGACCGCGTCGCGTCGCGCGTCGAACGTCGGCGGGGCGGGCTCGGCGCTGAGCACCGCAACGTCATCCGGAAGGACGGCATTGAGCGAGCGAGGATCGATCGCCTCGTGTTGGTACGAGCAGACCTGTCCCCAAGCATGGACGCCACGATCGGTCCGCCCGGCGACCACGGTCGCCACCGGCTCCCGCAGGATCGTCTGCAGCGCCCGTTCGACCTCGTCCTGCACCGTGCGCCGGTCGGGCTGGCGCGCCCAGCCGGCGAAGCCGGCGCCGTCGTACTCGAGCGTGAGCTTGGTGACGAAGCCGGTCATCCGCGCGCATTCTGATGCGAAGTTGTCGCGAACGCGTGCTGTACCGCGCGCGGATGCCTGCCACGCTCGGGGGGTGTGGCACCCAGAGGACCGTGGCGAACATCAACGTGCCACACCCCCGTCAACGGGACGGGATCGAGCGCTTGCCGAACTCGCGGCGGCGCGGCACGCTGTGGTCGGGGTGGCGGAGCTACGCGCGCTGGGATTCACGCCGCAGATGGTCCGGCGACGGCGCAGCAACGGCCACCTGCGCAGTCTGCATCGCGGGGTCTATTCCGTCGGACCGATCGCGCTCACGGTTCGCGGCCGCTTCCGCGCCGCCGTCCTCGCCGCTGGCACAACCGCGGTCCTCAGCCACCGCTCCGCGGCGCTGCTCTGGGGCTTTATGCGCGGCGATCCCGGCCGGGCGGTGCACGTCACCTCGCTCCATCGGTGCCGCGAGATCACTGGCGTGCGCGCCCACCGTTCCCGCATCCTCACGCCGAGCGACATCGCCCGCATGGACGGCATCCCGCTCACGAGCGTCGCCTGGACGTTGCTCGATCTCGCCGGGACCATGACCCCCTCGATGCTCGCGACGGCCCTTCACGAGGCCGAGGTCTTGCAACTCTTCGACCTCAACGACATCAACGACGTGCTGGCCCGCTCCGACGGCCGTCGTGGAACCAACGCGCTGGACGCGGCGATCGCCGCGTGGCGCGACGAGCCGCTGGCCCGCGAGGGCATCGAGGAGCAGTTCGCGGCGCTGCTCGCCGCCACCGACATCGAACGCCCTCGCATCAACCACCAGGTCGACGTCGGGCCTCGGCTGCTGCAGGTCGACGTCCTCTGGCCAACCCATCGCCTGGTGGTCGAGCTCGACGGCGGGGCAACCCACACGACGAGACGCAAGTTCGAGGAGGACCGACTGCGCGATGAGCAACTGCGTCTGGCCGGCTACCAGGTGATCCGCTTCACCGCTCGGCGCCTGAACCGCGACCCCGCCGGGGTCCTCGACACGCTGCGCCGCCTGCTCCCTACACCAGCTCGAGGAAGACCATCTCCGTCGAGTCGCTGCGACGCGGGCCGAGCTTGAGGATGCGCGTGTAGCCGCCCGGACGGTCGACGTAGCGCGGCGCGACCTCCTCGAAGAGCTTGTGCACGGCGAACTTGTCCTGGCCCAGCGCGCTGAGCGCCTGGCGGCGCGCGTGCAGGTCGCCGCGCTTGGCCAGCGTGATCAGCTGCTCGAGCTCGGGCTTGACCGCCTTGGCCTTGGCCTGGCTGGTCTTGATGCGCTCGTGCTCGATGACCTCCTTGCACAGGTTGGCCAGCAGCGCCTTGCGGTGCGCTGACGAACGGCTGAGCTTGTGGCGGGTCTTCTGATGGCGCATGGCAGGCAGTCCCTTGTTAGTCCTGGCGCAGATCGAGACCGCGGGAGTGCAGCGTCTCGATGACCTCGTCGATCGACTTCTTGCCGAAGTTGGGGATCGCGTTGAGCTCACCCTCGGACTTCGTGATCAGATCGCCGACCGTCTGGATGCCCGCACGCTTGAGGCAGTTGTACGAACGCACGCCGAGCTCGAGCTCCTCGATCAGGATGTCGTGCATCGGGCCGCCGACACCGGCGGCGGTGCCACCGCCGTTGAGCGCGCCGGAGAGCGCCGGCTCGAGCTGACCGCCGGGGCCGGCGCGCAGCTCCTCGATGCGGTCTGCGTCGGTGAAGATCGCCAGCTGGCTGATCAGGATCTCCGAGGCCTCGCGCAGCGCGGCACCCGGCTCGATCGAACCGTCGGTCTCGATGTCGAGCGTGAGCTTGTCGTAGTCGGTGCGCTGGCCGACGCGAGCCTGCTCGACCGCGTAGGCGACGCGGCGGACCGGCGAGAAGATCGAGTCGATCGGGATCACGCCGATCGGCTGGTCGGCCGACTTGTTCTCCTCGGCCGGACGGTAGCCACGGCCGCGACCGATGGTCAGGTAGAGCTCGAGCTTGGTCTTCTTCTCGAGCGTCGCGATGTGGGCGTCGGGGTTGAGGATCTCGACGCCGGCGGGCAGGTCGATGTCCTTGGCCGTGATCTCACCGGGGCCGGTGACGACCAGCGGCGCTTCGATCTCCGACGCGTCGGAGTGCATCTTGCAGACGACGCCCTTGAGGTTGAGCACGATGTCGGTGACGTCCTCGGTGACACCCTTGATCGTGGAGAACTCGTGGGCAACGCCCTCGATCCGCACGCTGGTCACCGCGGCACCGGCCAGCGAACTCAGCAGCACGCGCCGCAGCGAGTTTCCGAACGTGTAGCCGAAGCCGCGGTCAAGCGGCTCGATGACGAACGAGCCGCGGTCTTCCTGAACGGTCTCGTTGGTAATGCGGGGGATCTGAAAGTCGAGCATCGGGGTCCTGACTTGTCGTAGTTCTCGTCCGTCGCGCGGGCCGCACGCGCCGGTGTCGCGGCGCCGCGCGAGCTCGCGCGGCGGCGCCGTAAAAGTGGGGTCTACTTGGAGTACAGCTCGACGATGAGCTGCTCTTGCACCGGCGCGGTGATCTCACGCCGTTCAGGCCTGCGCAGCACCTTGGCGGTGAGCGCGTCGTGATCGGCCTGCAGCCACGCCGGAACCTGCGCGGTCAGCTCGGTTGCGTCACGAATCACGCTGTCAGCACCGGTATTCGCCTTGACCGCGATGACGTCACCGTCGCGCACCTGGTAGCTGGGGATGTCCACGCGCCGGCCGTTGATCGTCCAGTGGCCGTGGCTGACCAGCTGGCGCGCCTGGCGCCGCGACGCCGCGAAGCCGAGGCGTACGAGGACGTTGTCCAACCGCAACTCAAGCAGCGTGAGCAGGTTCTCGCCGGTGATCCCGGGCTGACGTGAAGCCTTGTCGTAGTACAGGCGGAACTGCTTTTCGAGCACCCCGTAGTAGCGACGTGCCTTCTGCTTCTCGCGCAGCTGCACGCGGTACTCCGACTGGCGCTGACGGCCGCGGCCGTGATCGCCCGGCGGGTAGCCACGGCGCTCGACGCCGCACTTGTCGGTCAGGCAGCGCTCACCCTTGAGGAACAACTTCTGTCCCTCGCGCCGGCACTGCTTGCACTGAGGTCCCGTATCGCGTGCCATGACTCAGACCCTCCGCCGCTTGCGAGGGCGGCAGCCGTTGTGTGCCTGCGGGGTGACGTCGCGCACGCCGGTGACCTCGAGCCCAGCGGCCTGCAGCGAACGGATCGCGGTCTCGCGTCCCGAGCCGGGGCCCTTGACGTAGACCTCGACCTTCTGCAGTCCCTGCTCGATGCCCTTGCGGGCCGCGGCGTCAGCCGTGACCTGGGCGGCGAAGGGCGTCGACTTGCGCGAGCCCTTGAAACCGGCTCCGCCGGCGGACTCCCATGCAATCACGTTGCCCTCGCGGTCGGTGAGCGAGACGATCGTGTTGTTGAAAGACGTCTTGATGTGGGCCTGGCCGACGGGAATGTTCTTCTTCGGCTTGCGTCGGCCGGCGCGGGGGCGCTTCGGTGCGGGCATCGTTACTTCTTGGTCGCCTTCTTCTTACCCGCCACCTGCATGCGCTTGGGTCCCTTGCGCGTGCGGGCGTTGGTCTTGGTGTTCTGCCCGCGGACGGTGAGGCCACGCCGATGGCGCAGGCCGCGGTAACAGCCGATTTCCATCAGGCGCTTGATGCTCTGCGAGCGCTCGCGCCGCAGGTCGCCTTCCACAGTCATGTCGTTGTCGATCCGGTCGCGCAGCTTGGCGACCTCGTCCTCGGTCAGATCGCGGACGTAGGTGTCGGGGCTGATGCCGATCTCAGAGAGGATCTGGTTCGAGCTCGAGCGGCCGATCCCGTAGATGTAGGTCAGGCCGACCTCGACGCGCTTGTTGAGCGGGATGTTGATCCCGGAGATACGAGCCATTAGGCGATCACCCCTGCTTCTGCTTGTGGCGTGGGTTCTGGCAGATGACAAGGACCCGGCCGTGGCGCCGGATGATCTTGCACTTCTCGCACATCGGCTTGACCGACGGTCTGACCTTCATGAAACCCTTTCCGCAAATCTATGGTCCAGCGACGCGGCTCTGGCCGCCGGTTCGGCTGCCGCTACTGCGTCACGGAGCGCACGCATGCGAATGGCCGCACGGCGCGCGACCAGGAAAGGTACCAAACTCGCGCGATCGGACGCGGCGGGGGACTTCTATCCCACGATTGACCATGTTCCGGTTAGGCTGCGCGCGGCGGAGCATGATGCCCGCAGGCGCACGGATCGCACTGGCCGGACTGGCGCTCGCGCTGGTCATCACGCCGCCTGCCGGAGCCGCAAAGGTCTCTTTTGGGCCGAATCTGGACAACGTCACCGTGAACAGCACTCCGGCGCCGACCGACACTTCGACGATCCAGGTCATCTCGCTCGAGATGTTGAGCCCGACGACGCCGATCCCGCTGTTCAGCGATCCCGGCGCCCTCAGCTATGAGGACTACCCCGGGCCGACCCAGGCAGGGGTCGTCGCGCCGAGCCCGGGCCCGATCGGGATGACGCTCACGATCGGCGTCGGCGTCGAGAAGCCGACGGTCGTGACCTACGGCAGCGCGAAGTTCACGGCCAAGGCGGGCAAGACGGCCAAGGTCAAGGTCACGCTCAACAGCAAGGGCCGCGCGCTGCTGCACGGCCACACGAGCGCGAAGGTCTGGGTCTCGGCGACGTTCACCAAGGGCAGCGGCGCCGCGAAGTCAGCGCGCCTGACCCTCAAGAAGCACTAGCCGCGGCTTCGTGCCATGGCGTGAGGACGCGCGGGCCGTCGGCGGTCACCGCGATCGTGAACTCGAAGTGCGCGGTCAGCGAACCGTCCTGGGAGAAGATCGACCAGCCGTCGTCGCCCATCCGCACCGGATGGCGCCCGGCGGTCGTCATCGGCTCGACGGCGAGCACCATGCCCTCTTCGAGCTTCGGGCCGCGACCGGGCGGGCCGAAGTTGGGGATCTGCGGCTCCTCGTGCATCGAGCGACCGATCCCGTGGCCGACGAGCGTGCGAACGACCGCCAGCCCCTCGGCCTCGACGCACGTCTGCACCGCGTGGGACACGTCACCGAGGCGATTCCCCGGCCGGCACTGCTCGACCGCGTCGAACAATGACTGCTGGGTGACGTCGAGCAGTTTCTGCGCCAGGGGCGTGATCGGGCCGACCGGAAACGTACGCGCCGCGTCGGCGACCCACCCGTCCTTGATCACGCCGATGTCGATCGAGATGACGTCGCCGCGCTGGAGCTTGTAGCGGCCCGGGATGCCGTGTACGACCATCGCGTTCGGTGACGCACAGATCGAGCCCGGGAAGCCGCGATAGCCCTTGAACGCGGGCTCGGCGTCCTGGGAGCGGATGAACTTCTCCGCCGCCTCGTCAAGCTCGGCCGTCGTGACACCAGGGCGGATCTTGCTCTGTACCAGTTCCAACGTCCGGACGAGGATCGCGCCGGCCGCCGCCATGAGCTCGATCTCCTGCGGAGACTTGCGATGGATCAAAGCTCGTCTTCGAGGCGAAGAGTGGCGATCGTCGCGCGGACGTGGTCGTGAACCTCGGTCTCTGACCGCGTGCCGTCGAAGCGCCTGAGGATGCCGCGCTCGTCGTAGAAGGCCTCGAGCGGCGCCGTCATCTCGTTGTAGACCTTGAGGCGGTTGCGCACGGTCTCCTCGGCGTCGTCCTCGCGCTGGACGAGCCGTGAGCCGTCGATGTCGCATGCGTCGTCGTGCTTGGGCTTGTTGGTGAACACGTTGTAGACGTGGCCGTTCTTCTGACACAGCCGGCGGCCGGAGATGCGGCGCACCAGGTCCTCGTCGGGGACGGCGATCAGCAGGGCGGCGCTCAGCGTGCGGCCGTGCTTCTCCAGCGCTGCGTCGAGCGCGTTGGCCTGTTCGACGTTGCGCGGGAAGCCGTCAAGCAGGAACCCGTCCGTGCAGTCGGGCTCCTCGATGCGACCGAGGATCACCCTGATGATCACGTCGTCGGGAACGAGATCGCCGGCCTTCATGTACTCCTGGGCCTGGCGACCGAGCTCGCTTCCCTGATCAACCGCGGCGCGCAGGATGTCGCCGGTCGCGACGTGAGCCACGCGGAAGTCATCGACCAGGCGAGCGGCCTGGGTTCCTTTGCCAGCCCCCGGAGGGCCGAGCAGGATGAGATTCAGATCTGTCATGAGGGCGACGGACGAGTCGCTGCGCGCAGCAGCGCCGCGGGGCTCGAAGCGGGGCATGAGCCTACAGACCGCGACCTTCTACTTCAGGAAGCCCTCGTAGTTGCGCATCATCAGCTGCGCCTCGAGCTGCTTCATCGTGTCCAGCGCGACGCCCACCACGATCAGCAGCGAGGTGCCGCCGAAGAAGAACGTGGCGCTGGTCTGCGCGATGAGGACCGTCGGAAGTGCCGCAACCGCCGCCAGGAACAGCGCCCCGGGGAACGTGAGTCGAGCGAGGATGCGATCGAGGAACTCGGCCGTCGGCCGGCCGGGTCTCACCCCGGGGATGAAGCCCCCGTACTTCTTCAGGTTGTCCGCCTGGTCGACCGGGTTGAAGGTGACCGCGGTGTAGAAGTAGGTGAAGATGATGATCATGATCGTCTCGCCGAGCACGTAGGGCCAGCTCTGCGGCGAGAACGTCTTGGCGATCGAGTGCGTGAACGGCGAGTTGATGAGCTGGCCGACGGTCGGCGGGAAGGCCATGATCGAGGCGGCGAAGATGACCGGGATCACGCCCGCCATGTTCACGCGCAGCGGCAGGTAGGTCTGGCCGCCCTGGGTCATGCGCCGCCCGATCACGCGTTTGGCGTACTGCACAGGGATCCGCCGCTGGCCCTCCTGGACGAACACGACCGCCGCGACGACGAAGACGACGATGAACGGCATCATCACCTTGAACGTGGCGTTGTCGCTCGTCCACCAGGCCTGCAGGCCGTGCGGCAGCCGCGAGACGATCGAGGCGAAGATCAGCAGCGAGATGCCGTTGCCGATCCCCCGCTGGGTGATCAGCTCGCCCATCCACATGAGCAGCACGGTGCCCGCGGTCAGGGTGATGACGATCAGGAAGACATGCGAGACGTCGTTGTGCTGCAGGACCTGCTCGCCGGCGCGCGGGCTGAAGGACTTGAAGAGGAAGACGTAGCCGATCGACTGGGCGAAGGCCAGGCCGACGGTCAGGTAGCGCGTGTACTGCGTGATCCGCGCCTGGCCGACCTCGCCCTCCTTCGAGAGCTTCTCCAGCGACGGAACCACGACGGTCAGCAGCTGCAGGATGATCGACGCCGTGATGTAGGGCATGATCCCCAGCGCGAAGATCGCGAGCTTGGAGAGGCTGCCGCCGCTGAACGTGTTCAGCAGGCCGAGGATGTTGCCGCCCGAGAAGTTCGACTGGATGTCGTGGACCGCCTGCGTGCTGATCCCCGGGACCGGCAGGTGGGCTCCGAAGCGATAGAGCAGCAGGATCAGTGCCGTGAAGCCGAGCTTGCGCCGGATCTCGGGGACGGTGAATGCGGACAGGATCGTTGAGAGCACGGCGGTCGTGAAGGCTAGTGCATCGGGGGGCTTGGCAGCGGCGGTCTAGGCGCTCGCGCGGCGCGCCCGGACGGCCTCGGCCAGACGATCGAGCACCTCGGCCGAGGTGTCCCAATCCATGCACGCGTCGGTGATCGACTGGCCGTAGACGAGCGGTTGGCCAGGGACGAACTCCTGGCGGCCGGCGACGATGAACGATTCGAGCATGACACCGACGATCGCATCGTTGCCGGCGGCGAGCTGGTCGGCGATGTCCGCGACGACCGTGGGCTGGCGCGTGTGGTCCTTGCCGCTGTTGTCGTGCGAGGCGTCGATGATCACGCGTTCGGGCAGGCCGGCCGCCCGCAGCGTCTCGAGCACCGTCGTGACCGACTGGGCGTCGTAGTTCGGCGCTCCACGGCCGCCGCGCAGGATGACGTGGCAGTCCTTGTTGCCGCGGGTGTGCATCGTCGCGGCCTCACCGGCGTCGTCGATACCCGCGAATGCGTGCGGCGCGGCGGCGGCGCGCACGGCGTCGACGGCGATCCCGATGTCGCCGCTCGTACCGTTCTTGAAGCCGACCGGCATCGAGAGCCCGGACGCGAGCTGACGGTGGATCTGACTTTCGGTCGTGCGCGCTCCGATCGCTCCCCACGAGACGAGGTCGGAGATGTACTGCGGCGTGATCGGGTCGAGGAACTCGCACGCCACGGGCAGGCCGACATCGAGCACCTCGAGCAACAGCAACCGGGCCTTACGCAGCCCGGCGTTGACCTTGCCCGAATCGTCCATGTCGGGGTCGTTGATCAAGCCCTTCCAGCCGACGGTGGTGCGCGGCTTCTCGAAGTAGACGCGCATCGCGATACAGAGGTCGTCGTGCAGCTCCTGCGCCTTGGCCCCCAGACGCCCCGCGTAGTCGAGCGCGGCGTCAACGTCGTGGACGCTGCACGGGCCGACGATCACGAGCAGACGGTCGTCCTGGCGATTGAGGATCGCCTCGACCTCGGCGCGCCCGCGCAGAATCACCTGCACCTGCGCGTCATTCTCGGCGACGTCGGCGAGCAGCTCACCGGGCGAGGTCAGCCGCTCGCCACGTTCGATCCGCAGGTTGCGAACCTGGCTGAGCGGGGTGGGTTCGTGGTCGGGCAACGTCAGCGCCCCACGGATTTGAAGCTACTCAGCGATGACACAGGTGCCGCCGGCAGCCTCGATGGCCGCCTTGGCGGCGCCCGAGAACTTGTGGGCGTGCACGGTCAAGGGCTTGGAGATCTCGCCCTTGGCCAGGATCTTGATCGGGATGTTCTTGCGCGTCCCGAGGCCCTTGCCGACGAGCGCCTCGACCGTCACCTCGGCACCGCTGTCGAAGCGTGCCTCGAGATCCTGGAGGTTGACCGCCTGCGTGTGCGTGCGGAATGGCTCGAACGGCATCGACTTCTTCATGTGCGGGCCGCGCAGCTTGCGCATCCGCATGTGAATCGGTGTCTGGCCACCCTCGAATCGTGTGCGGTCCTTGGCGCCCGAGCGCGAGCCGTAGCCCTTGTGACCACGGCCTGCCGTCTTACCGGTGCCGGAGCCCTCACCGCGACCGACGCGCTTACGGCGCTTGCGGGAGCCGGGGTTGGGCTTGAGCGTATGCAGCCCGATGAACGTCTTTTCGTCGTCCTTGTCGGCCATCAGTCCTCCTTGACCTTCACGAGATGACGAACACGATGGATCATGCCGCGCGTCTGCGGGGTGTCGTTGACCTCGACGACGTGACCGATACGGCGCAGGCCGAGCGAGCGCAGCGTGTCGAGCTGACGCTGATTCGAGCCGTTCTTGGACTTGACCTGCTCGAGCTTCACGACGACGGAGCCTCCTCGGCGGCGGGTGCCTGTGCAGCGGCGGGCTCCTCGACGGCGGCAGGCTCCTCGACGGCGGCGGGAGCCTCGGCGGCCGGAGCATCGGCTGCGGTCTCCTCGGCGAGGGCCACTTCGGGCTCCAGCGCCTCGTCGGCGGCCGGCGGCGCACCGTTGATCGTCTCGGTCGGGCCGGCCGACTCCGTGGTCAGACCCAGCACCTGGTTGATCGACAGGCCGCGCAGCTCGGCGACCTCCTCGGGCGTGCGCAGCGACTGCAGCCCGGCGACCGTGGCCTTGACCAGGTTGATCGGGTTCTGCGAGCCCAGCGACTTGCTGAGGATGTCGTGGATGCCGGCGAGCTCGAGCACCGCGCGCACGCCACCGCCGGCGATGACGCCGGTGCCGGGCGAGGCCGGCTTGAGCAGCACCCGTCCCGAGCCGAAGATGCCGGTCGTGATGTGGGTGATGGTCGAGCCGTGCTTAGGCACCTTGAAGAGGTTCTTCTTGGCGCGCTCGACGCCCTTCTGGATCGCGAGCGGCACCTCGTTGGCCTTGCCGTAGCCGACGCCGACGACCGAGTTCTCGTCGCCGACCACGACCAGCGCCGTGAAGCTGAAGCGACGGCCGCCCTTGACGACCTTCGCGACACGGTTGATCTCGACGACCCGCTCCTGCAGGTCGTACCCGGTGGGGCTGACGGTTCTGTCGATCGTGTTAGCGGTATGAGCCATGTGGAGTCCTAAGTGAACGTAGCGGCTTAGATCGCGAGGCCGCCCTCGCGGACGCCCTCCGCGAAGGCCTGAACCTTGCCGTGGTACTGGTAGCCGCCGCGGTCGAAGACCGCGCGCTCGATGCCGGCCGCCAGCGCGCGCTTGGCGAGCAGCTCACCGGCCTTGGTCGCGCGTTCGGCGGGCTTGAGCGAGCGCAGCTCGGCCTCGGTCCACGCGACGGCGCACAGCGTGTGACCGCCGGAATCGTCGATGAGCTGAGCCGAAAGGCCGCGGTTGGAACGGAAGACAGAGAGGCGCGGCCGGGTGGCCGTGCCGGTGATCTTGGCCCGCACACGGCGGCGGCGCTTGAGCCGGCGCTGGGGCTGGGTGAGAACGGTCATGCGCGCTTACCGACCTTCCGGGGCACGTACTCGCCCTCGTAGCGAATGCCCTTGCCCTTGTAGGGCTCTGGCTTGCGTTGCTTGCGGATCGTGGCCGCCGTCTCGCCGACGAGCTGCTTGTCGATGCCCTTCACGATCACGCGGGTCGGCTGCGGGACGTCGAACTCGATCCCGTCCGGCGCCTTGATCGGCACCGGGTGCGAGTAGCCGAGCGCGAGCTCGAGGTCGCGGCCCTTGAGCACGGCGCGGTAGCCGACGCCCTGGATCTCGAGCGTCTTGGTGTACCCCTCGGTGACGCCGATGACCATGTTGGCGACGAGCGAGCGCGTCAGGCCGTGCAGCGCGCGGTGCTCGCCGCGATCGGTCGGACGGGAGACGAGCAGCTCCTCGCCCTCCTGGGCGACGGTGATGTCGCGATGGATGTGCTCCTGAAGCTCGCCCTTGGGGCCGTTGACGGTCACCAGATCAGGCTGGATGGCAACCGAGACGCCGACGGGAACGGGGATGGGCTTGCGGCCGATACGAGACATGCGGCTACCAGACCTGCGCCACGATCTCGCCGCCGATGCCCTGCCTGCGGGCATCGTGGCCTGTCATCACGCCGTGCGAAGTTGAGACGATCGTCGTGCCCATGCCGCCCTGCACCTTGGGCAGGTGGGCATGGTCGGCGTAGCGGCGCTGGCCCGGGCGCGAGACGCGGCGCAGACCGTTGATCGCAGACTCGCGCTGCTCGGTGTACTTGAGCGTGATGCGGATGAACTCGCTCGGGCGCCCGGGGACCGGCGGCTGCAGCTCGAAGGACTCGATGTAGCCCTGCTCACGCAGGATGCGGGCGAGCTCCTTCTTGAGGCCGGACGACGGGATGTCGACGGTCGTGTGCGCCGCGGTGATGCCGTTGCGGATCCGCGTGAGGAAGTCGGCGATGGGGTCGGTCATCGACATGTTCTGCCTACCAGCTGCTCTTGGTCATGCCGGGGATGTAACCGTTGTGGGCGAGATCGCGGAGGCAGATTCGGCAGACGCCGAACTTGCGGTACACGGAGCGGGCGCGGCCACACTTGCGACAGCGGGTGTAGCCACGGGTCGGGTACTTCGGGGTGCGTGCCTGGCGCACGCGCTGAGACGTCTTGGCCATGCGTCAGTCCTCCTGCGAGTCGTCGGTGGGTGATTCGTCGGCGACGGCGTCGGGCTCGTCGGCCGTTTCTGCTTGCGGCTCTGCGGCGGGGGCCTCGGCTTCAGGCTCCTCGACGGTTTCGGGCTCTTCAGCCACGGGCTCTTCAGCCACGAGCGCCTCGGCGACCGGCTCGTCGCCGTTGGCGGAGGGCTCCTCCTCGCCGGGGATCTTCGGCGCGCTGCCGTCGCGGGTGAACGGCATACCGAGCTCGGTGAGCAGGACGAACGCCTCGGCGTCGGTCTTGGCGCTCGTGGTAATCGTGATGTCGAGTCCGCGGACGGTGTCGATCGCGTCGTAGTCGATCTCGGGGAAGATCGTCTGCTCGCGCACGCCCATCGAGTAGTTGCCGCGGCCGTCGAACGCGTTGGCCTTGAGGCCACGGAAGTCGCGGATGCGCGGGATCGCGATGCTCGTGAGGCGATCGAGGAACTCGTAGGCACGCTCGCCGCGCAGCGTGACGGCCAGGCCGACCGGCATTCCCTCGCGCAACTTGAACGCAGCGATCGACTTGCGCGCGCGCCGGACCGACGGCTTCTGGCCGGCGATCGTCGCGAGCTGCTCGGCGGCGGCGTCGAGGACCTTGGAGTCCTGCTTGGCGTCGCCGACGCCCATGTTGACGGTGATCTTCTCGATGCGCGGAGCCTGCATCGACGACGTGTAGCCGAAGCGCTCGATGAGCGCCGGCTTGATCTCGTCGAGATAGCGGGTCTTGAGGCGTGGGGGTGCGGCGGTGGCCATCTGGATCAGTCGAGTGTGGTGTTGGACCGTTGCGTGACGCGGGTGCGCACGCCGCCTTCGCGCGAGATACGCACGCGAGTGGGCTTCTTGTCCTTGGGGTCGATGAGCATGACGTTCGAAATGTGGATGGCGCCCTCGCGGGAGATCACACCGCCACCGACGCCCGTCGCTGGGTTCGGCCGCTGATGACGCTTGACGATGTTGAGTCCCTCCACGTACACCCGCCGCTTGGCGGGCTCGACGCGAAGGACCCGGCCCTGCTTGCCGCGATCCTTGCCGCTGATGACGATGACCTCATCGTCCTTGCGGATCTTGAGAGCCATGTTAGAGAACCTCCGGCGCGAGCGAGACGATCTTCATGAAGTTGCGATCGCGCAGCTCGCGCGCGACCGGACCGAAGATGCGCGTGCCGCGCGGGTTGTTCTGGGCGTCGATGATCACGGCGGCGTTCTCGTCGAACGAGATGTACGTGCCATCGGTGCGACCGAACGACTTGCGCGTGCGCACGACGACCGCGGTCACGACCTCGCCCTTCTTGACCGTTCCCTGCGGGTTGGCCTGCTTGACCGTTGCGGTGATGATGTCGCCCACGAACGCGTAGCGACGGCGTGAGCCGCCCTTGACCCGGATGACCAGGATCTCGCGCGCGCCGGTGTTGTCGGCGACCTTCAGACGTGTCTCGTTCTGGATCACTCGGCACGCTCCAGGATCTCGACGAGGCGCCAGCGCTTGGTCGCGCTGAGCGGGCGGGACTCGATGACCTGCACGCGATCACCGACGTGGGCCGCGTTGGCCTCGTCGTGCGCGTGCAGCGTGTTGCGGCGACGAACGATCTTCTTGTAGCGGCGGTGCTGGCGGGCCGAGTCGATCTGCACGGTGATGGTCTTGTCGGCCTTGTCGGACACAACGATGCCCTGACGCAGTTTCGGCGCGCCCGGCCCGTGCTCGCGCGGCGGCGTCGGGACGCCGGGGTTCTCGGCGCGCGCGGCCTTTGCCTTCTCGCGCTCCTGGTGGCGACGGCGCGTGCGAGCGACCGCCTTGGCGCGGCGGATCTCCTTGCGCTCGGCGGCGCGCTCCTCGATCGTGCGCGGCGGGCGGGCCTCGCCAGTGTGGCGTCCACGCTCGCGGCTGCGGACGACCTTGGGGTGCTCGACGGGCGCCGGCGCCTCGGCCTCGGCGGCGGGCTCCACAGTGGGAGCCTCCTCGGCAACGGTCTCCTCAGCCGCGGGGGCGTCGTCCACCGGAGCCTCGGGCGCGGCGGCCTCGGGCGTGGCGTTGGGGGCCACCTCGGTCGTCTCTTCAGTCTCAGGTGTTTCTTCGTCAGCCATGATCTACGCGGTCTTCTCGGTCGTCTTCTCGGTCGGGTCGATCCCGCGTTGGCGGGCAATGGTCAGCGCACGCGCGAGGTCGCGCTTGGCGTGGCGCAGGCCAGCGGTGTTCTCGAGCTCACCGGTGGCGTGCTGGAAGCGCAGGCCGAACAGCTCCTTGCGCGCGGTGGCAATGCTCTCGCGGATCTCGGAGTCGTCCATCCCGCGCATCTCGGCGGACTTCATGATGCGTCCTCCGCGGTGACGAACTTCGTGCGCACGGGCAGCTTGTGGCTGGCCAGGCGCATCGCCTCGCGAGCCAGCGGCTCGGGCACCCCGGCGAGCTCAAACATCACACGGCCCGGCTTGACGACGGCGACCCACCCCTCGGGCGAACCCTTGCCGGAACCCATACGGGTCTCGGCGGGCTTCTTGGTCACCGGCTTGTCGGGGTAGACGTTGATCCAGACCTTGCCACCGCGCTTGATCTTGCGCGTCATGGCGATACGAGCGGCCTCGATCTGACGGTTGGTGAGCCAGCCGGCATCAAGCGACTTGATGCCGTACTCGCCGAACTGAACCTTGGTCTGCCCGCGCGACAGCCCGGCCCGACGGCCACGGTGCTGCTTGCGGTGCTTGACGCGCTTGGGGGACAGCATCTAGCGCCCACCCCCTCCGCCGCCGGGACGGCCACGACCGCCACCGCCGCCGCGCCCGCCCGGACCGCCGGGTCCGCCCGGCCCACCGGAGGATCCTGGCCCGCCCGCCCCGCGTCCGCGGCCGCCACCGCCGCCGCGCCCGCCGCGGTCGCGTCCGTCGCGGCCACCACGGCCGCGGTCGTTGCCGCCGTCGCGGTCGCCCTGCGGCGCCGGGGCGTCGAGGTCGGTGAGGTCGGCGCCGGTGTAGCCCTCGGGCATGATCTCGCCCTTGTTGATCCAGCACTTGACGCCGATGCGGCCGAACGTCGTGCGCGCCTCGTAGAAGCCGTAGTCGATGTCGGCGCGCATCGTGTGCAGCGGGACGCGACCGTCGGAGTAGGACTCGGTGCGGGCCATCTCGGAGCCGCCGAGGCGACCGCCGACCTGGACCTTGCAGCCCTTGGCGCCCGAGCGCATCGCGCTGGTCAGCGCGCGCTTCATCGCGCGGCGGAAGGCGACCCGGTTCTGGAGCTGCTCAGCGATCGACTGCGCGACGAGCTTGGCATCGAGCTCCGGGCGCTTGATCTCGAGGATGTTGACCTTGATCGCCTTGCCGGTCATGCGGTTGAGGTCGCGACGCAGGGCGTCGACCTCGGAGCCGGACTTGCCGATGACGATGCCGGGTCGCGCCGTGTGGATGTTGACCTCGACCTCGTTGGCGTCCTTGCGGATCGTGATGTCTGACAGACCGGCGTGCGAGAGCTTGCCGATGATGTGCGCGCGGATCTCGACGTCCTCGGCGAGGTAGTCGGCGAAGTTGCGCTCGTTGAACCAGTTGGACTTCCAGTCGTGGATATAGCCCACGCGCATCGACTCGGGATGGACCTTCTGACCCATGGCTCTACTGCTCCTTGGGCGTGAGCCCGATGGTGAGGTGCGACGTGCGTTTGCGGATCGGCGTGGCGCGGCCCATCGCACGCGGGCGAAAACGCTTGAGCGTCGGCCCCTCGTCGGCGGTGATGAAGGCGACCTTGAGGTCGTCCCCCAGCAGCTCGTGGTTGTGCTCGGCGTTGGCGACCGCGGACTCGAGCAGCTTGCTCCAGTCCCGGGCCACATGGCGCGGCGTGTGCAGAAGAATGGCGCGGGCCTCGTCGACCGACTTGCCGCGAACCTGGTCGCAGACCATGCGCGCCTTGCGGGCCGACGTGCGCACGTACTTCGCGTGGGCGCGGACAATCGGCGCCGAGCCATCGAGCGGCCGCACGACGACGCGCGGCGTGGCCGCGGGCTCGGCCGGCGGCGGCGTCGCCGCGTCCTTCTTGGCACGCGAGCGGCGTGCCGGCTTGGGCTTCTCGGCCGCCGGCTCGTCGACCGGCGCGGCCTCGGCCACCACATCGGCCTCCGTCTCCTCGGTCTCCTCGATCTCCGGCTCGTCGGCCATCAACGCACCTTCCCGGAACCGGCGTGACCACGGAACAGACGCGTCGGCGCGAACTCGCCGAGCTTGTGGCCGACCATCGACTCGCTGATGAACACGGGCACGTGCTTGCGCCCGTCGTGCACGGCGATCGTGTGCCCGACCATGTCGGGGAAGATCGTCGACGCGCGCGACCAGGTCTTGATCATCGTCTTCGTCGTGCCCGCGTTCATGGCGTCGACGCGCGCCATCAGACGCTCCTCGACCCACGGGCCCTTCTTGCTCGATCGCGACATCTACTTCCTCTTGCCCTTCCCACGGCGGCGGCCGCGAACGATGTAGCGGTCGGACGCCTTGTTCTTCTTGCGCGTGCGGTACCCGAGCGTCGGAACGCCCCACGGCGTGACCGGGTGGCGACCGGCGGTCGTCGAGCCCTCACCACCACCGTGCGGGTGGTCGACGGGGTTCATCGCCGTGCCACGGGTCTGCGGACGCACACCCATGTGGCGCTTGCGACCGGCCTTGCCGATCTTGACGTTCTGGTGATCGGCGTTCCCGATCGTGCCGACGGTCGCGCGGCATTCCATGCGGACCATGCGCATCTCGCCCGAGGGCAGGCGCAGCGTCGCCATGTCGCCGTCCTTGGCCATCAGCTGCACTCCGACGCCGGCCGAGCGGGCGAGCTGGCCACCACGACCAGGCTGCAGTTCGACGTTGTGGACCACGGTGCCGACCGGCATGCGGGCGAGCTCCATCGCGTTGCCGACCGCGATCTCGGCGCCCTCACCTGACTGGACCATCGTGCCGACGACCAGACGCTGCGGAGCGAGGATGTAGCTCTTGACTCCGTCGGCGTAGTGCAGCAGCGCGATATAGGCGGAACGGTTGGGGTCGTACTCGATCGCGGCGACGCGTGCGGGCACGCCGTCCTTGCGACGCTTGAAGTCGACCTTGCGGTACAGGCGCTTGGCCCCGCCGCCGCGATGGCGCGAGGTCTTGCGACCGTTGGAGTTGCGGCCGCCGGACTTCTTGAGACCCTCGACGAGCGTGCGCTCCGGCTCGGTCTTCGTGATCTCGGCGAAGTCGGGGTACGTCGCGAAGCGACGACCGGGACTCGTGGGCTTGGGCTTGCGAATCGCCATCGTCTACTCCTCGATGCCCTGAAGGCTCTGGAAGATCGGGATCGAGTCGCCGGCGCGCAGCTGCACGATGGCCTTCTTCCACGTACGCGTACGCCCGGACGTATGGCCGCGGCGCTTGGGCTTGGATTTCACCGTCGACGTGCGCACGTTGACCACGTGGACGCTGAACAGCGCCTCGACGGCCTGGCGGATCTGCGTCTTGTGCGCGTCGGAGTGCACGCGGAACGTGTACTTGTCGGCCGAGGCGAGCACGTAGCTCTTCTCGCTGACGACCGGGCGGATGATGACCTGGCTGGGATCCATCAGGCCTCCTCCTCCGGTGCGTCGTCGGTCGTCTTGATGCCGTTGCCGCGCGCGGTCAGCGCATCGAGCGCTTCCTGGGTGACGAGCAGCGACGCGCCACCGATGATGTCGGCGACGCCGACGCCGGTGGCGGACAGGACCTTGATGCGCGGCAGGTTGCGGAACGAGCGCCCGGTGAACTCCTGGTCGTCGGCGAGGACGATCAGGACGGAGCCGTGATCGGCGCCGAGCCAATCGGTCAGCAGCGCGGCGGCCTGCTTGGTCGAGGGCGTCGCGAAGGCGGCCGGATCAAAGACGGCGATCGAGCCACGCTCGGCGTGCACCGAGAGCGCGCAGCGCAGCGCAGCGCGGCGCTCCTTGCGGTTGACCTTGAAGGTGAAGTGGCGCGGACTCGGGCCGAACGTGACGCCACCGCCAGTCCAGATCGGGGAGCGCGAGGAGCCGGCACGCGCGCGGCCGGTGCCCTTCTGGCGCCACGGCTTGGCCGAGCCGCCGCGAACCTCGCCGCGGGTCTTGGTCGACGCGGTGCCCTGGCGGCGAGCGTTGAGCTCGGCCCGAACCGACTCGTGCACGAGCCCGCCGTTGAAGCGCTGGCCGAACACGGCGTCGTCGAGCTTGACCTTCTTGGTGGCGCCGAGCACCTTGGCGTCAGCCATCGGTCCGCACCTCGACGATGCCGTTGCGAGAGCCGGGAACGGCGCCGCGAACGAGCAGCAGATTCTGCGCGGCATCGACGCGGACCACGGTGAGGCCCTTCTGCGTGATCCGCTTGTTGCCCATCTGACCCGGGCCCTTTATGCCCTTCATCACGCGGGCGGGCCACGCCGAGGCGCCGATCGAGCCTGGGGCTCGCACGTTGTGCGAGCCGTGGGACTTGGGACCGGAGGCGAAGTTGTGGCGCTTGATCGTGCCCTGGAAGCCCTTGCCCTTTGAGGTGCCGGAGATCTTGACCTTGGCACCGACCTCGAACGCCTCGACGGTGACCGTCTCGCCGACCTGGAGCTCGCCGGCCTCGTCGCGGAACTCCTTGACCACGCGGTGCGGGCCGGCGTCGGCCTTCTTCAAGTGCCCGAGCTCGGCCTTGGTCAGGTGTTTCTCCTTGGTCGTGCCAAACGCGAGTTGCACGGCCTCGTAGCCATCGCGCTCCTGCGTGCGGATGCCGGTGACCGGACAGGGACCCGCCTCGAGCACGGTGACGCGCTCGACGCGCCCGTCCTCTTCGAAGAGCTGTGTCATGCCCAGCTTCTTGGCCAGAATCGCCGCCATCGGAGCTAGCCCGCCAGCCTGATCTCGATGTCAACGCCGGCCGGAAGATGATCGAGGCGCTGGAGCGAGTCGACGGTCTTCGGGGTCGGCTGATGGATGTCGATCAGCCGCTTGTGCGTGCGGATCTCGAAGTGCTCACGGGAGTCCTTGTCCTTGAACGGCGAGCGGATCACGCAGTAGACGTTCTTCTCGGTGGGCAGGGGCACGGGGCCGGACACGGTCGCGCCGGTACGAGTCGCCGTTTCGACGATCTCCTTGGCCGCGGTCTCGATGGCCGAGTGGTCGTAGGCCTTGAGACGAATGCGGATCTTGTTCTGAGTGGCGATGGCCATGGGGTTTCTGTTTCTGTGCTCCTGCGTGCGAAGGCGGGTCCGTGAACGACCGGGGTCCGCCCCCTGGGGTCCAACTGCGGGCGTCCCCAAGCCGGGGACGCCGCGATGTCGTATCTGACGGTTACTCGATGACTTCGGTGACGACGCCCGAGCCCACGGTCCGTCCACCCTCGCGGATGGCAAAGCGTAGACCCTGGTCCATGGCGATCGGAGCGATGAGCTCGATCTCCATCTGGACGTTGTCGCCGGGCATGACCATCTCGACACCCTCGGGGAGGTGCGCCGAACCGGTCACGTCGGTGGTGCGGAAGTAGAACTGCGGGCGGTAGCCCGTGAAGAACGGCGTGTGACGGCCGCCCTCCTCCTTCTTGAGGATGTAGACCTCAGACTTGAACTTGGTGTGCGGGGTGATCGATCCCGGCTTGCACAGCACCTGACCGCGCTCGATCTCCTCGCGCTTGGTGCCACGCAGCAGGCAGCCCACGTTGTCGCCCGCCTCGCCACGGTCGAGGATCTTGCGGAACATCTCGACGCCGGTGACGACCGTCGTGGTCGTCGCCTTGACGCCGACGATCTCGACCGTGTCGCCCGAGTTGATGACGCCCTGCTCGATGCGGCCCGTGGCCACCGTGCCGCGGCCGGTGATCGAGAAGACGTCCTCAACCGGCATCAGGAACGGCTTGTCGAGCTCACGCACGGGCTGCGGGATGTAGGAGTCCAGCTGCTCGGCGAGCTCGATGATCTTGCCCGTGTACTCCGCGTCGCCCTCGAGCGCCTTGAGCGCCGAGCCGGTCACGAACGGAACGTCGTCGCCCGGGAAGTCGTACTCGTTGAGCAGATCGCGAACCTCGACCTCGACGAGCTCGAGGAGCTCGTCGTCGTCGACCATGTCGGCCTTGTTGAGGAACACGACGATGTACGGGACGCCGACCTGGCGGGCGAGCAGGATGTGCTCACGCGTCTGGGGCATCGGGCCGTCGGCGGCCGAGACGACGAGAATCGCGCCGTCCATCTGAGCCGCGCCGGTGATCATGTTCTTGACGTAGTCGGCGTGTCCAGGACAGTCGACGTGGGCGTAATGGCGCTTGTCGGTCTCGTACTCGACGTGGGACGTGGCGATCGTGATGCCACGCTCCTTCTCCTCCGGAGCGTTGTCGATCTCCGCGAAGGAGCGCGCCTGCCCGCCGTAGGTGTCGGCGAGAACCTTGGTGATAGCCGCGGTCAGCGTGGTCTTGCCATGGTCGATATGACCGATGGTGCCGACGTTGACGTGCGGCTTGTCGCGCTCGAACTTCTCCTTTGCCACTTCTACCCACTCCTGTGATGAAAGTTTTTGTTGCCGGTCTCGGCCCGCCGAGAGTTGGGCGAACCAGTGAAAGCTACCTCAGTCGTGCTTCAGGTGCCCTTTAGGCCGGGACCGGCTCGCCGGTTCGACCCTCGATCACCTTCTCCGCGATGTTCGGCGGCACCTCGTCGTAACGGTCGAACTGCATCGTCGACGTGGCTCGACCCTGGGTGTTTGACCGCAGATCGGTCACGTAGCCGAACATCTCCGACAGCGGAACCTTGGCATGGACGGCCAGCGCGTTGCCGCGCTGCTCCTGTCCCTCGACACGGCCGCGACGACTCGACAGGTCGCCGATGACCTGCCCGAGGAACTCCTCGGGGGTCACGACCTCGACGGAGAAGATCGGCTCCAGCAGCACCGGCTTTGCACGGCGAGCGGCCTCCTTGAAGGCGAGCGAGCCGGCAACCTTGAACGCGATCTCCGAGGAGTCCGTGTCGTGGTACTTGCCGTCGACCAGCGTCACGCGGATGTCGACCATCGGGTAACCGGCCTTGACACCGTCGCTCAGCGCTTCCTCGCAGCCCTTCTCGACCGCGGGGATGAACTCCGAGGGGATCGAGCCGCCCTTGATCTTGTTGACGAAGTCGAAGCCCTCACCCGGAGCCGGCTCAATGTTGATGTACACGACGCCGTACTGGCCCGAGCCGCCGGTTTGGCGGATGAACTTGCCTTCGACCTTCTCGGCCGTGCCGCGGATCGTCTCGCGGTAGGAGACCTGAGGACGTCCGACGTTCGCCTCGACGTTGAACTCACGCTTCATGCGATCGACGAGGATCTCGAGGTGCAGCTCGCCCATGCCGGAGATCTCGGTCTGGCCGGTCTCCTCGTTGGTCTGGACCTGGAACGTCGGGTCCTCCTCGGCCAAGCGGCCCAGCGCGACGGACATCTTCTCCTGATCGGACTTCGTCTTGGGCTCGACGGCGACCTTGATGACCGGCTCGGGGAACGTCATCGACTCGAGCTTGATCGGGTTGTCGGGCGCGGCGAGCGTGTCGCCGGTGATGATCTGCTTGATGCCGACGGCCGCGGCGATGTCGCCCGAGTAGACCTCCTGGACCTCTTCGCGATCATTGGCATGCATCATCAGGATGCGCCCGACGCGCTCGGTGCGACCCGAGGTGACGTTGAGGATGCGGGAGCCGGCCTCGAGCTTGCCGCTGTAGACGCGGAAGTAGGTGAGCTTGCCGACGAACGGGTCGGCCATGATCTTGAAGGCGAGCGCGGCGAACGGCGCGCTGTCGTCGGCGGCGCGGGTGACCGTCTCGCCGTCGGTGCCGTCACGGTTGGGTACGACGCCCTCGATCTCGGGGACGTCGAGCGGGCTCGGCAGGTACTCGATGACCGCGTCGAGCAGGGGCTGGACGCCCTTGTTCTTGAACGACGAGCCGCAGAGGACAGGGGTCATGGCGATCTCGAGCGTCGCCTTGCGGATCGCGCGCTTGAGCAACTCGATCGGGATCTCGGCCTCTTCGAGGATCAGCTCGACGAGCTCGTCGTCGAAGTGCGAGACCTCTTCGAGCAGGTGCTCGCGGGCCGCGGCGGCCGCATCGGTCATGTGCTCGGGGATGGCGATGACGTCGACCTCGGTGCCGAGCTCGTCCTTGTAGACGGTGGCGTTCATCGCGACGAGGTCGACGATGCCCAGGAAGTCGGACTCGGCGCCGATCGGAAGCTGGATCGGGACCGGGTTGGCGCCGAGGCGATCGATCATCGTCTGAACGCCGGCGTCGAAGTTCGCGCCGATGCGGTCCATCTTGTTGATGTAGGCGATGCGCGGAACCGAGTACTTGTCGGCCTGGCGCCAGACGGTCTCGGACTGGGGCTCGACGCCGGCGACCGAGTCGAACAGGGCGATCGCGCCGTCGAGGACGCGCAGCGAGCGCTCGACCTCGACGGTGAAGTCGACGTGGCCGGGGGTGTCGATGATGTTGATCCGATGGCCGTCCCACTCGCAGGTGGTCGCCGCCGAGGTGATCGTGATGCCGCGCTCCTGCTCCTGCTCCATCCAGTCCATCGTGGCTGCGCCCTCGTGGACCTCACCGATCTTGTAGGTGCGACCGGTGTAGTAGAGGATGCGCTCGGTCGTCGTCGTCTTACCGGCGTCGATGTGAGCCATGATCCCGATGTTTCGGGTCTTCTCAAGCGGGAATGCGCGTGGCATGGGTGAAGGGTTCTCGGTGTGAGTCGGGGCAAAGAAAACGGGCCCTCGGGCCCGCGCGCACTTCAGGTGGAATTCCCTGGTCCGGCGCTATGTGCTCGAGGTATCCATCCTGGCTGGTGAAGAGCCAACTCCACGAGGGCACGCGTGACCGGCGCCCGCCGCGAAGCGAGTGCTCACGATAGCAGATGCCCGCGCCAAAACCGGTCGGTTCTCAGTGCTGGGCGACGAGGGCGGTGCAGTCGCCTCTCATATGGGCCGCTGGGCCGAGGCGAACGGTGCCCGTCCCGGTCGCCGCAACGAGCGGCACGCCGGACTTGACCTTGCCCGAGCCGTGGAGCGTGGCAGCCATGCCGGTGCCGCCGGCGCTCTTCCACGTTGCGACGATGTTGCTCTGGTCGTCGAAGGTCCCGGTGAACGTCATGCACGCCGTGCCGACACTACGGACCGTCGGCCGGATCAAGACCGTGCCCGACTCCGCGTCGCTGTTGTCCGGCGCGTCGACGTAGGCGACGTAGCTGCCCTTGAGGACGTCCTTCAAGCCGAGCTTCGCCGCGACCGCGAGCGCGATGCGGCTCAACGCCGTCGAGCCCTTGGTGATGGTGATCTTGAACGTTCCCCGGTGCAACTCGTGGGTCGGCTCGCCAGACACGTAGGCATCATGAAACGTCGCGGTGTACGACCGGCTCGGGCTCGCATGGTCCGCAGCGCCACGCACCACCGTCGCGGCACCGAGCGCCACAGCCAGGCACACCGCCGCGATCAACACCATCTTCACGCCGCCGAACGCTATCGGAACCACACATCACCGTGTGCTCAGCGGCCCCAGGAGCAGCGCGGAGGACGCGCCCGGAGCGATGCTCGACGATTCTCCGACTACCAGCGGTAGTGCGCGAAGGCCTTGTTGGCCTGAGCCATGCGGTAGATGTCGTCCTTGCGCTTGTAGGCGCCGCCCTGCTGGGACTGGGCATCCATGAGCTCGTTGGCGAGGCGCTGGGCCATCGTCTTCTCGCGACGCTGGCGGGCGAACTCGACGAGCCAGCGCACGGCGAGCGTGCGGGAGCGACGGGCCGGAACCTCGACGGGCACCTGGTAGGTCGCGCCACCGACACGGCGCGAACGGACCTCGAGCACCGGGGTCAGCGACTTGATCGACGCCTCGAGCACCTCGAGCGGGTCCTTGCCCGTGCGCTCGGCGATGATCGCCAGCGCGTCGTACATGATCTTTTCGGCCGTCGACTTCTTGCCGTCGAGCATCACCTTGTTGATGACCTGCTGGACAAGGCGTGAGCGATGGACGGCGTCCGGCTCGACGGGCCGGATCTGGGCAGCTGCGCGGCGGGGCATGGTCTTTCTCCTAGCGCTTCTTTACGCCGTACAGCGAGCGGGCCTTCTGGCGACCGTTGACGCCGGCGGCGTCAAGCGTGCCGCGCACGACCTTGTAACGGACGCCCGGGAGGTCCTTGACGCGGCCGCCGCGCACGAGCACGACGGAGTGCTCCTGCAGGTTATGGCCCTCGCCCGGGATGTAGGCGGTGATCTCGATCGATCCGGTGATCCGAATACGCGCGACCTTGCGCAGCGCCGAGTTCGGCTTCTTCGGTGTGACGGTGTAGACGCGCGTGCAGACTCCACGCCGCTGGGGCGCCGCGGTCTTCTTCTTGCGGCCCTTGCCCGACTTCAAACCCGGGGTGGCGAGCTTGCGCGGCTTGTCTTTGCGTCCGTGGCGGACGAGCTGTGCTGTGGTCGGCATGCGGCCGGGGATGGTAGCAGCGAGGCTCAGCGAGAGAGTGACGTACCCAGGTGGACCGGTTTGCGTGGACGTTGCCGGCTCGATCGGTCGCCCGAGCGGCGACCGTCCAGCGACCACGCGAGAGGCTCACCGAACGCGCCCATCCACTGCGCCGGGCCGAGCGCCGCGACGCCGGCGACGAGAGTTGCGCGGACCACAGTCACATCGTAGGCCCGAACGCCGGCGACGCACGCCATACGCGCGCGCCGCCGGCCATGCTCGGGTCGTTCAGCCGGCTACTGCCCGGCGCACTTCTTGATCTTGTCCGCGTCGGTGCCCGCGGCCGCGACGCAGTCGGCGATGCTCTGGGCCGCGCCGGCCGCCGCCGTAGCCTGGCTCTCGGCCGCCTGGGCGGCCTTCTTGGCCTGGGTCTCGATCGCGCCGGTGTCCGGGACGGTCGTGCCCTTGGGCGTCGTGATCGACGGGATCGAGCTGCTGCCCAGGGGCTTGGCGTTCGAGCCGTCGGGGTCGGCCTGGAAGTTGCCCTTGGCCGTGTAGATCAGCCATCCGGGCGTGCCGGAGCCGCCGGTCGCGGCCGACAGCGCCGCCGAGACGACGAAGTAGTTCGTGTTGGCGAGGGTGACGCCCTTGGACTTCAGGGAGCTGACGATCTTCTCCGGGGCGCTCGCGTCGATGTCGCTCGGCGAGAAGCCGGCGCCCGAGTCGGGGATCGTGACCGGTGACTTGATGCCGGAGGTCTCGCCGCTCTTGCCGATGATCTCGATGCCACTGCTCGAGGTCGCCTTGATCGAGTTCGGCTCGAGCTTGAACAGCGAGATGTTGCCGGTGCCGAACTTGTCGGTGAACTTGGTCAGCGCCTTGGAAAGGTTGGCCTCCATGAACAGCGAATCGCTCGCCGCGCCGTCACCGGGCTTGGACTGGACGTCCTGGGAGATCTTGGGCGTGCTGCTGCCGCCGCAGGCGGTGATGCCCACGGCCGCGGCGGCCAGGGCGAGAACCGCGACGAGCGCGGCGAACGAGAATCGATGCATCTGAGGTCTGTCCTCCTGAAGGATCATGAGCTGGAGGAGCAAACCTACGGGCCGGCGGGCCCGTACGCAGTGTCACATCAGTCTCGATCCGGGCTCTACGCGGTGGCGAGCGCGTTCGCGCTGCGCACGGGCGCCGGCGTCAGCGCGGCGGCGGCGAGAACCAGCAGGAAGGCGACGGCCTGGACGGCGATGCCGAGCGCGTGACCGGGCATCGGGTCACCGAAGACGATAATGCCGCCGGCGACGCCGGCGATGTTCGCGGCGGTGCCGGTCACGGCGATGACGGGGACCGCCTCGCCGTCCTGCAGGCCGCGGGCCGAGGCGTAGAACGCGCCGACCGAAGCGATCACGGTGACCGCCAGCCACGGGCTGACGAGCGCAAGCGCACCGCCGGAGCCGGCGAGGTGGGTCAGCGCCTTGATGGCGACATCCGAGACACCGAACAGCACGCCCGCCGCGCCACCGAGCATGACGCCGTGGTGGTGCTGCGGAGCACCGGCGCGCGGGCCCATGATGAGCAGGCCGCCCAAGGCGAGCATGCCGCCCTCGAACGCGATCATCGCGGGGTCGGAGAAGGAGGAGTGCGCCGAGCTCGAGTGCGGCAGCGTGATCGCGAGCAGGACGAGGCCGGTCGCGGTGCAGCCGATTCCGATCCACTGGCGCCGGCCGACGGTGAAGCCGAACATGCGATCGGCCATCACGGCGATCAGCACGACGCCCGCGGCGAGCACGACCTGGACGGTCGACATCGGCGCGAGGGCCAGCGCGGCGACGTGGAAGGCAAAGGCCACGAAGGCGATGACCATGCCGATGCAGAACCACTTCGACGAGTAGAGCTGGCGCGCCGTGCGAAACGGGTGGCAGACGTCGACCGACGGCGCCTCGTTGGCTCCCCGGTGCTTGAAGAAGAAGCCGAGGTTCGTGGCGAAGGCGCAGAAGAGCGCGAGCAGGATGCCGAGTTCGATCGTCATGGGAGAGTGGGGGCGGGAGGCGGGTTCGTGGCGGCGGGGAGGTGGGGTGCCGTGGTCTCTGAATCGGCACCGGGGCCTGCGCGCTTGACGAACCTTCGCTCCAAACAGGCTACCCCGGTGTACGTCACGCCACGCCGGTTGGGCGGAGTTCTCACACTTTCCCTGCATTTGCGTGGGGATTCGAGCGTGAGGGCGCGCACTACACCAGACGGATCACGAGGTGGACCGACCATGGACAGATGTCGGATGGATTCCGAGATGGGGCGGTCGAGCATGAACCAATCCCTTTCGGCGGCGGTGAGCATCACCCTGCCAACAGAAGCCGGCCCCGGGAGTTACGACTCCCGGGGCCGGCTCAATCTCGGCACAACACCAGTGACATCGCTAGTCGCTGTCAGGCACGTCCAGGTCTGCGAGCTCCTCGGCGAACCCGGGATCGGTTCCGCCGGTCGAGATCTCGTCGAGCGTGGCCAGATCGGACTCAAACGCCGAGCCGAACCCACCCAGGCCCTCGCCATTGCCCAGACCGAGCTCCGCGGCGATCTCGTCCTGGTCGAGCAGGCCGATCTCGTCCATGGCACGGGGCAGCGGCTCGGCCGGCTCGATCTCGATGCGCCGGTAGCGCTTGAGACCGGTCGCCGCCGGGATCAGCTTGCCGATGATCACGTTCTCCTTGAGGCCGTTGAGGGTGTCCTTCTTGCCCTCGAGCGCCGCGTCGGTCAGGACCTTGGTCGTCTCCTGGAAGGAGGCGGCCGACAGGAACGAGTCCGTGTTCAGCGACGCCTTGGTGATGCCGAGGATGATCTCCTCGTACTCCGCCGTGACGCCCTTGGCCTTCTTGACGTCCGCGTTGACCTTGAAGAAGTCGTTGCGATCGACGAACTGCCCCGGGAGGTACCCCGTGTCGCCCTTCTGGTCGACACGCACCTTCTTGAGCATCTGCCGGACGATCAGCTCGATGTGCTTGTCGTTGATGTCCACGCCCTGGGACTTGTAGACCTCCTGGACTTCCTTGACCAGGTACTGCTCGGTCGCTGTGCGGCCGCGCAGGGCGAGCAGCTCGTGCGGATACAGAGACCCCTCGTTGAGCTGGTCGCCGGCCGCAACCGTGTGGCCGTTCTCGACGAACAGCCGCGTGCGGCGCGGGAACGGGTAGCGATGCTCCTCGCCCCCGTCGTCGGTGATGACCACGGTCAGCGCCTTGTCGGTCTCCTCGATCGCCACCGAACCATCCTGCTCGGCGATCTTGGCCAGACCCTTGGGCTTGCGCGCCTCGAACAGCTCGACGACACGCGGCAGGCCGTGCGTGATGTCCGCGCCGGCGACGCCGCCGGTGTGGAACGTACGCATCGTCAGCTGCGTACCCGGCTCGCCGATCGACTGCGCGGCGATGATGCCGACCGCGTCGCCGATCTGGGCGATCTGGCCCGAGGCCATCGAACGTCCGTAACAGCCCTGGCAGATGCCGGTGACCGCCTGGCACTTGAGCGTCGAGCGCACCGCGATCTTCGGATTCAGGCCGGCGTCGTAGTCCTCCTGGAAGGACTCGACCATGTCGGCCAGCTCGGCACGATCGATCTCGACGCCCTTGGCCACGATCTTGCGCCCGCGCTTGGTCGACACGTCCGCCGCGGCGTAGCGCCCGATCAGGTTGATGTTCGGCTCGGCGGTCAGCGTGAACACCGGGAGCTCGATGAACTCCTTGGTCCCGCAGTCCTCCTCACGGATGATCACGTCCTGCGCGACGTCGACCAGGCGCCGGGTCAGGTACCCGGAGTCGGCGGTACGCAGAGCGGTATCGGCCAGCCCCTTGCGGGCACCGTGCGTCGAGATGAAGTACTCGAGCACCGTCAGGCCCTCCATGAAGTTGGACTTGATCGGCCGCTCGATGATCTCGCCCTTCGGGTTGGCCATCAGTCCGCGCATCCCGGCGAGCTGGCGGATCTGGTTGAACGATCCACGCGCTCCGGAATTGGCCATCATGTAGATCGGGTTGAGGTGGTGGAAGTTCTCCTGCATGGCGTTGGCCACCTCGTCGGTGCACGCCGTCCACCGCTCCACGACGAGCTCGTGGCGCTCCTCCTGCGTGATCAGCCCCATGTCGTACTGGTCCTGGATCTCCGCAACCTGATCCTCGTAGCCCTTGAGGATCTCGCCCTTGTTCGGCGGGATGATCACGTCGTTCTTGGAGATCGTCACGCCGGCCTGCGTCGCATACTTGAACCCGAGGTCCTTGAACGCGTCGAGGACGACCGAGATGCCCGAGGCGCCATAGGTCTGGATCAGGGCGTCGACGAGCGTGACGGTGTCGCGCTTGCGCATCGTCTGGTTGACGAAGACGTAGGTCGCGGGATCAAAGCCGTCACCGATCGCCTCCTCGAGCGCCCGCTCGATGCCGTCGTTGTAGATGATCCGCCCGATCGTCGTGAGGACGTGGCCGCCCTCGGTGCGATGACGGCGGTACTCGGCGACGTCGTGGAGCTTGACCACGCCGGCCTCAAGGCACAGCTCGGCCTCCTGGGCGGTGCGGAACCGATGGAGCATCTGATCCGCCGGCCAGTTGCCGGACGCCAGCTGCTCCTGCTGCGCCACCAGCTCGGCTGGCTCGGGCCCGTAGGTGAGGTAGTAGGTGCCCAGCACCATGTCCTGAGTTGGCGTGGCCAGCGGAGCGCCGTGCGCCGGGGACAGGATGTTGTTGGACGACAGCATCAGGATCCGGGCCTCCGCCTGCGCCTCGGCGCTGAGCGGGAGGTGGACCGCCATCTGGTCGCCGTCGAAGTCCGCGTTGAACGCGTGGCAGACCAGCGGGTGGACCTGGATCGCCTTGCCCTCGACGAGCACCGGCTCGAACGCCTGGATACCCAGACGGTGAAGCGTCGGCGCGCGGTTGAGCAGCACCGGGTGCTCGTGGATGACCTGCTCGAGGACGTCCCAGACCTCGGGGATCATCGAGTCGACCATCTTCTTGGCCGCCTTGATGTTCTGCGCGGCCTTACGCTCGACGAGCTGGGCCATGATGAACGGCTTGAACAGCTCGAGCGCCATCAGCTTGGGCAGACCACACTGGTGGAGCTTCAGCGACGGTCCGGAGACGATCACCGAGCGCCCGGAGTAGTCCACGCGCTTGCCGAGCAGGTTCTGGCGGAAGCGGCCCTGCTTGCCCTTGAGCATGTCGCTCAGTGACTTGAGCGGGCGGTTGCCCGGACCGGTCACCGGGCGCCCACGGCGGCCGTTGTCGAACAGTGCGTCGACGGCCTCCTGGAGCATCCGCTTCTCGTTGTTGACGATGATCTCCGGCGCCCCGAGGTCGAGCAGGCGCTTGAGCCGGTTGTTGCGGTTGATGACGCGACGGTAGAGGTCGTTGAGGTCCGACGTGGCGAAGCGGCCACCGTCGAGCTGAACCATCGGGCGCAGCTCCGGCGGGATCACCGGCACGGCCTCGAGCACCATCATCTCCGGCTTGTTGCCGGAATTCAGGAAGGCGGAGAGCACCTTCAGGCGCTTGACCGCGCGGGCCTGCTTCTGGCCCTTGCCGTTGCGGACCTGGTCCTCGAGATCCTCGCGCTCGTGATCGAGCACAACACCCGGCATGTCCTCGTTGCGCAGATCCTCGCCCGGCGAACGCTCGGCGTCGACCTTGCGGGCCTTGGCCTCGCGGTCGTAGGGGACCTTCTCGCGCAGCAGCTCACGGATGTGCTCGGCGCCCATGCCGCCGCCGAAGTACTCGCCGAATCCGAACGGCGAGCCGAAGCGGTGCTTGAGCTCCCGGAAGAACGTCTCGTCGGCGATGATCAGCTTGGGCTGCAGCTGGTCCTTGTCGATCGCCTTCTCCGTGTACTGAGCCAGCGGCCACTCCTCGCCCTCCGCCGGCGGATCGGCTGACGGCTCGTCCTTGTTGGCGAACAGCTTCCAGACTTCCTTCAGGCGCTCACGCGCGTCCTCGTAGTAGGCCTGGGTGTCGTCGATGTCGGAGCCGAACGACTTGCGCAGCTCGGTCTCGAGCTTCTTGCGCTCGTCGTCGGAGACCTTCTTGATGTTGACGTCCAGCGACTCGGCCCACAGGTGATCCTCGTCGGAGAACGCCGACTGCTTGCCCGACTCCAGGTACTCGGCCCGTGCCTCGAGTGAGCTCTTCAGCTCGCCGACGCGGTCCTTCTCCTCGTCCTTGAGACGGTCGAGCTCGGCCTGCATCTCCTGCTCGAGCGCGGGCAGATCGCGCCAGCGCGCCTCCTGGTCGACCCAGGTGACGATCGACGCGGCGAAGTAGAGGATCTTCTCGAGCTCCTTGGGAGCCATGTCGAGCAGGTAGCCGATGCGACTCGGCACGCCCTTGAAGAACCAGATGTGACTGACCGGGGCGGCCAAGTCGATGTGGCCCATGCGCTCGCGCCGGACCTTGGAACGGGTGACTTCAACGCCGCAGCGCTCGCAGACGATGCCCTTGTACCGGACACGCTTGTACTTGCCGCAGTAGCACTCCCAGTCCTTGGTCGGACCGAAGATGCGCTCGCAGAACAGGCCGTCCTTTTCGGGCTTCAGCGTGCGGTAGTTGATCGTCTCGGGCTTGGTGACCTCACCGGAGCTCCAAGCACGGATCTGCTTGGACGAGGCGAGGCCGATCTCGATGGCGTCGAAGTTATTGATGTCGATCAAGGGAATTCCTTCAGTTTCAAATGGATCGGGACGCGGGAGTGCCGGGTTGGCCGGACTTTCCTACGCGTCTGCCTCTTCGCTGTCGAGAGCCACCAGCGGCTCGTCAGGGATCTCGATGTCGTCGACCTCGAGGACGTCGGCAACGTCCTCGTCATCGTCGTCGAGCGGCTCGACGGCGACCTCGTCGGCTTCGATGTCGATCTCCGCCGCGGTGTCGACCTCGGCCTCGGCGTCGACCTCGTCGTCGCCCTCAGATGTCGGCCCGCCCGCCCCGTCGGCGGCGCGGACGCCTGAGAGATCGATGCCGAGCTCCTCGGCCGCCCGCAGCAGGTCGTCGTCCTCGTCACGCATCTCGGCGCGCTGGCCCTCCTCTGAGACCACGTTGACGTCGAGGCCCAGGGACTGCATCTCCTTGAGCAGCACCTTGAACGACTCGGGGATCGAGGGCTCGGCGATGTTCTCGCCCTTGACGATCGCCTCATAGGCCTTGACGCGCCCGACGGTGTCGTCGGACTTGATCGTCAGCATCTCCTGCAGCGTGTAGGCGGCGCCGTAGGCCTCCAGGGCCCAGACCTCCATCTCGCCGAAGCGCTGGCCGCCGAACTGCGCCTTGCCGCCCAGCGGCTGCTGGGTGACGAGTGAGTACGGGCCGGTCGAGCGCGCGTGGATCTTGTCGTCCACGAGGTGCAGGAGCTTGAGGATGTACATGTAGCCGACGGTGACCTGGTCGGCGAACGGCTCACCGGTGCGGCCGTTGAACAGCTGCACCTTGCCGCTGGCCATCCGGCCCGGGCCGCGGGACTTGTCGATGTCCATACGAATCCGGCCCTGGTGCTCGTCCTGCCAGCTGACGAGCGCGGCATCGACGTCCTCGACGGTCGCGCCGTCGAACACTGGGGTGGAGACGTAGACCTTCTTGCCGGGGCCGGTCTTCGACTTGCGCTTGTAGGCCTCCGAGCCGTCGTCGTACCAGCCCTGCGCGGCGACCCACCCGAGGTGAGTCTCGAGGATCTGACCGACGTTCATGCGGCTCGGAACGCCGAGCGGGTTGAGGATCACGTCGACCGGCGTGCCGTCCTCGAGGAACGGCATGTCGTGCTCGTCGACGATCTTCGAGATGACGCCCTTGTTGCCGTGGCGTCCGGCGAGCTTGTCGCCCTCGGAGATCTTGCGCTTCTTGGCCACGAACACGCGGACCAGGTCGTTGACGCCCGGCGGCAGGTCGTCGCCGGCCTCGCGCGAGAACGTCATGACGTCGATGACGACGCCGCCTTCGCCGTGGGGCACCTTCAGCGACGTGTCGCGAACCTCGCGCGCCTTCTCCTTGAAGATCGCGCGGATCAGCTTCTCCTCGGCGGTCAGCTCGGTCTCGCCCTTGGGCGTGACCTTGCCGACGAGCAGGTCGCCAGAGCCGACCTCGGCCCCGACGCGGACGATGCCGCGATCGTCGAGGTTGCGCAGCGACTCCTCGGAGCGGTTGGGGATATCGCGGGTGATCTCCTCGTCGCCGAGCTTGGTCGTGCGCGCGTCGATCTCGTATTCCTCGATGTGGATCGAGGTGAGCTCGTCGTCCTTGACCAGGCGGCGCGACAGGATGATCGCGTCCTCGAAGTTGTAGCCCTCCCATGACATGAAGGCGACCATCAGGTTCTTGCCCAGCGCCATCTCGCCATGGTCGGTCGAGGAGCCGTCGGCGAGCAGGTCGCCCTGCTTGACCGCGGCGCCGGAGCGCACGCACGGCTTGTGGTGGATCAGCGTGCCCTGGTTGGAGCGCATGAACTTGTGCAGCTCATAGGTGTCCTTCGAGCCGTCCGAGGTCTCGATGACGATCTCGGTCGCGTCGACCGACGCGACCGTCCCTGCGTTACGCGCGAGGACCACGTCGCCGGTGTCCAGCGCGGCGCGGCGTTCCATGCCCGTGCCGATGACCGGCGCGTCGGTGACGAGCAGCGGCACCGCCTGGCGCTGCATGTTCGAGCCCATCAGGGCGCGGTTGGCGTCGTCGTGCTCGAGGAACGGGATCATCGCCGTCGCGACCGACCAGATCTGGTCGGGCGAGACGTCCATCAGATCGATGTCCTTCGGCGTCGCCGTGACGTACTGACCGGCCAGGGTGCGGCAGATCGTGTCGGGGCCCTTGATCTTGCCGTTGGCGTCGACCGGAGTGTTGGCCTGCGCGATGAGCAGGTCCTCCTCCTGGTTGGCGTCGAGGTGGACGACCTTGTCGGTCACCACGCCGCCTTCGACCTTGCGGTACGGCGTCGTCACGAAACCGTGCTCCGACACCTGCGCATAGCTGGAAAGCGAGCCGATCAGGCCGATGTTCGGGCCCTCCGGCGTCTCGATCGGGCACATACGCCCGTAGTGGGTCGGGTGCACGTCGCGCACCTCGATCGGCGCGCGCTCGCGGGTCAGGCCGCCGGCGCCGAGGGCGCTGAGGCGACGACGATGGGTCAGGCCGGCCAGTGAGTTCGTCTGGTCCATGAACTGCGACAGCTGGCTGGAGCCGAAGAACTCCTTCAGCGCCGCGACGACCGGGCGGATGTTGACGATCGTCTGCGGCGTGATCGTGTCCTCGTCCTCGGTCGTCAGACGCTCGCGGACGACGCGCTCCATGCGGTAGAGCCCGATCCGGAATGCCTCCTGGATCAGCTCGCCGACCGTACGCAGACGGCGGTTGCCGAAGTGCTCGTACTCGTCGAGGTGCTCGGCGACCGGCTCGCGCGGCATCGTGATGGCCTCGGCCGCGTAGTCCTTGACCTCGATCTCGGGGTCTTCGGGCAGGCCGAGCAGGCGCGGCAGGGAGACGAGCTCCTTGACCAGCGCGTGGATGTCGTCGTGCGTCAGCACGCGCGTGTCAAGGTCGATGTCGAGACCGAGACGCGAGTTGAGCTTGTAGCGGCCGACGCGCGTGAGGTCGTAGCGCTTGGGATCGAAGAACAGCTGCTGCAGCAGCGCGTAGGCGGCGTCGACGCTCGGCGGCTCGCCCGGGCGCTGCTTCTTGAAGAGCTCGATCAGCGAGCCCTTCTTGGTCCGCGTCGCCTCAGGGTCGGACTCGATCGTGTTGCGCAGGTAGGCCGACCCGTCGAACAGGTCGAGCAGCTCCTGGTCGAGGTGCGCGATGTCCTCCTCGGACTCCTCGACCGTACCGTCGGTCTCGGGGTTGTAGGTCATGGCACGCAGCAGGACGGTGACCGGCAGCTTGCGCTTGCGGTCGATGCGGACGAAGACCTTGCCCTTCTTGTCGATCTCGAGCTCGAGCCACGAGCCGCGGGCCGGCATCAGGTTGGCGACGAAGACCTGCTTCTCGCGGTCCTTGGGCTCCATCAGGTAGGCGCCCGGCGAACGGACCAGCTGCGTCACGACGACGCGCTCGGTGCCGTTGATGATGAACGTGCCGCGCTCGGTCATCCACGGGAAGTCGCCCATGAAGACCGACTGCTCACGGATCTCGCCCGTGTCATGGTTGATGAACGCGACCGTGACGGTCAGCGGGCGCGAGTAGGTGAGGTCCTTCTCGCGGCACTCCTCGATCGAGGCCGAGGGCTGGTCGAAGACGAACTCGCCGAAATTGACGGCGAGGTGTCCCGTGTAATCCTCGATCGGCGAGATGTCGTCGATCGTTTCGCGCAGCCCCCCCTTCTCGGTGTCGACAAGCCACTCAAACGAGCGGCGCTGAATGTCGATCAGGTTGGGAACATCGAGGACCTTGTTCAGACGCGCGAAACTGCGGCGCGTCCGGGGTGCGTCAACACGAGGCAAGACGGCGACTCCTGGGAGCGAGCGGAACGGATGAGGACGGCGCAGTTCCGGCGAAGGAATGCGCGACTAGCCAAGATAGCACAGCGATACGTCGACCCCTCGGGGGGCTGCTCAGCGCTCACGGACCCCGCCCGGCGAGCCCGCGTATGTGGCGCGGTTCGCAACGATGGGCGGCTGCGGCTATCGGCCGAGCCTGCGGAGTGTAGCGACGATCGTGGGATCGCGGCAAGGTCGGCGGATGCATACGCCGTGCGTCAGTACGAGAGACGGCGACCCGGAGGGCCGCCGTCTCGAACACTGCGGGTGTCGATCCGGACTACTTGACCTCGACGGAACCGCCGGCCTCTTCGAGCTCCTGCTTGAGCTTGTCGGCCTCTTCCTTGTCGACGCCTTCCTTGATCGGCTTCGGGGCCTCGTCGACGAGCGCCTTGGCCTCCTTCAGGCCCAGGCCGGTCGCCGAGCGGACGACCTTGATGACCTGGATCTTCTTGTCGCCGGCCGCCGTGAGGACGACGTCGAACGTCGACTGCTCCTCCTCGGCAGCGGCGTCGCCGCCGCCTCCGCCGCCGGCCGGGGCAGCCGCTGCGACGGCCGTGGCCGACACGCCGAATTCCTCTTCCAGTGCCTTGATTCGATCTGAGAGCTCGAGAACCGAAATGGCCTTGAGCTCGTCGATCCACTCTGCTGTGGTGGTCATGAGTTGCGGTATCTCCTAGTTGGTGTCGTCGGCGCCCGCTTCGGGCTCCGGATCAGGTTGTGCTTCGGTCTCCGGCTCAGCCGCCTCGGCTGTCGCCTCCGGCTCCTCGGCGGGTGCCTCGGCCTCCGGCTCTTCAGCAGCCGGCTCTTCAGCAGCCGGTTCCTCGGTCGCCGCGAAGTCGGCCGGCGCTTCACCGGCCGGCAGCGCGCCGGACTCCTTCTTGTCGCGCACCTCGCCGAGCGCGATGGCCAGGCCGCCGATGAGGCCGCCCAGTCCACGAACCAGGCCGGTGAGCGGCGAGGCCACAAGGCCCACGAGCTGTCCGTACAGGACATCCCGCGACGGCAGCTTCGCGATCGCGTCGATCTGCTCGGCATCGAGCGACTCGCCGTCCATGATGCCGCCCTTGAAGGCCAGCGTCTCGGTCTGTCGCCCATAGTCGCGCAGGGCCTTCGCCGCCAGCGCAGCGTCGCCGCGCACGAACGTCAGCGCGGTCGGGCCGCTCAGCAGCACCTTGAGCTCGGCCACTTCCGCCTGGTCGGCGGCGCGTTCGGTCAGGGTGTTCTTGACGATCCGGAAGGTGGCGTCGGCTTCGCGCAGCTTCGCGCGCAGCTCCGCCGCCTGGGGCACGGTGATGCCTCGGTAGTCGACGGCGAAGATCGCGTCGGACTCCTGGATCTGTTCGGCGATCTCAGCGATCGCCGCGGCTTTCTGGTCTCTGTTCAAGCGGCCTCCTATGCCGGACTTGCGGGCGACGTGAGTCGCCCCGCCGGCGGTCTACGGCAGGCCTCGGGGAATGTGGCTACGCCGCGTCGGGCGTGGCCTCCTCGAGGATGTCGCGCGTGCGGGATGGATCGACCTTGACGCCGGGCCCCATGGTGGAGGCGACGATGATCGAGCGGATGTAGCGGCCCTTGGCCACCGAAGGCTTGGCGCGGATGAGCTCTTCAACGACGGCCGCGTAGTTCTCGAGCAGCGCGCGCTCCTCGAAGCTCGTCTTGCCGATCGACAGGTGGACGATCGCAGTGCGGTCGGTGCGATATTCGATCTTGCCCGACTTGGACTCCTGAACCGCCTTGCGCACGTCGTTGGTGACCGTCCCGACCTTCGGGTTGGGCATCTTCCCCGACGGGCCGAGCACACGGCCCAGGCGACCCACGATCGGCATCATGTCCGGCGTCGCGATCGCGATGTCGAAGTCGGTGAAGCCCTCCTCGACGCGCTTGGCCAGGTCCTCGCCACCGACGTGGTCGGCACCGGCTTCCTCAGCCTCCTTGGCCTTCTCGCCCTGAGCGAAGACGGCGATCGTCACGTCCTTGCCGAGGCCGTTGGGCAGCGCGATCGTGCCACGCAGCTGCTCGTCGGCGTGACGCACGTTGAGCCCGGTGCGGACGTGGAGCTCGACCGACTCGTCGAACTTCGCTGACTTGAGCTCCTTGACGAGGGCGATCGCCTCGGCGGGCTGGTACTCACGCTCGGCGTCGACCTTGGCCCGCGCCGCGTTGTATGCCTTGCCGTGCTTCGGCATCAGCCGACCACCTCCACGCCCATCGAGCGGGCGGTGCCGGCGATGATCCGCGAGGCCATGTCGAGGTCGTTGGCGTTCAGGTCCGGCATCTTCTTCTCCGCAATGTCGCGCAGCTGCGCCTGGGTGATCTTTCCGACCTTCTCGCGGTGCGGCTCGCCCGAGCCCTTGGCGAGTCCGGCGGCCTGCTTGATCAGCACGGCGGCGGGCGGCGTCTTGGTGACGAAGGTAAACGAACGATCCTCGTAGACGGTGATGACGACGGGGATAACGGTGCCCGAATCCTGCTGAGTCGCTGCGTTGAACGCCTTGCAGAACTCCATGATGTTGATGCCGTGCTGGCCCAGGGCGGGACCGACCGGCGGCGCCGGGCTGGCCTGGCCGCCGACGGCCTGGAGCTTGATGAGGGTGAGGACTTTTTTGGCCATGGTTACGTGGGCTCCTTTTAGACCTTCTTGACCTGATCGAAGCCCACTTCGACCGGAGTCTCGCGACCAAAGATAGAGACAAGGACCTTGAGACGCGACGCGTCCTGGTTGATTTCGGAGATCTCGCCGGAGAAATCCGACAGCGGCCCGGAGATGACCTTGACCGATTCGCCGATCGAGAACTGGGCCCGGGTGGCGGCCTTCTGGGCGACCTCGCGGTGCAGCAGACGATCGACTTCGGGTTGCGTCAACGGGACCGGCTCGTTGGACGCGCCGACGAAGCCGGTGACCCCGGGCGTGCCCTTGACGAGCTGCCACGAATCGTCGGAGAGCTCCATGTTGACCAGCACGTAGCCGGGCATCGTGCGCTTCTCCTGCTGGATCTTCTGGCCGTCCTTCATCTCGCTGACCGTCTCGGTCGGCACGACGACCTGACGGATCGCGCGCTTCTGGTTCAGCGACGTGGCCCGGTGTTCCAGGTTCTGCTTGACCTTGTTCTCGTGGCCTGAATAGGTGTTGACGACGTACCAGCGATACATGAGTGAGCCTGTCTGAAGACGCTAGAGAGAGTTAGGTGCCGAGGATGTAGTCGACGAGCTTCTGTGCGACCGCATCCGCGAGTCCGAGGTAGAGCCCGGCGATGACCACGAAGCCGGCGACGACGCCGGTGGCCTGCGCGACCTGCTTGCGATCGGGCCACTGCACGCGCTGGAGCTCGGCCCAGGAGGCGCGCAGGAAGTGAATGACCCGGAAGCCGCCAGGCCTGGTCGGCCTGCCGGGGACCTGTCCGCGGTCCGGTGGGGCGGCGTCGCCGTCGTCGTCGCCAAGCGCGTTGGCGGCAGCGATGTCGGCGGAGTCCAGTTCTTCGCCCTCGCCGAACGCGTCAGCGGGCGCGGGCACGCCTCCGGCACCGGCGACGATGCTCGCCTCGAACTCCTCCTCGACGCCCGAGGCGTGGTCGAGCGCACCAGGGATGTCCTCGCGGTGGATCTCACCGGGATCCGGCTCGGGCGCGGGGGTATCGCCACGGCCCTTGCGATCACGGGCACGCTGTCGCTGACGGGCCACGCCACGCGCTCCCGCCTACCGCGTTTCCCGGTGGGCCGTATGACCCTTGCACCAGCGGCAGTACTTGCGCAGCCCGATGCGATCGGGGTTGTTGCGCTTGGACTTATTCGTTTGGTAGTTGCGCCGCTTACAGTCCTCGCAAGCGAGGGTGATGGCGATACGCACGTCTCCGCGGGCCATGAGGCAGATTCCCCGGTGGGTTCGTGAGGTGGTCGGACCGACGACCGCCTGAGGGCGAAAAAAGAACCCGCCTTGGGCGAGTCGTCGACCAGTGTAGCGCGCCGGGTAGGGTCGATGCATGGCACCGCAGGAGTTCGTGCTCGACGACGGAGAGATCCTGATCGAAGACCGCGTCGTCGAGGTCTTCTCCGACGTGATGGAGCATGGCGTCCGCATTCACGTGCGGCGGCTGGGCTTCGAGGTCTTCCCGCCCGACAAGCACGGGCGGATGAACGTGCACGTCGGCTACCTGGTCGGCGACGACGTGTCGACGCTCGTATTCCTGACGACGACCGATCAGAGCATCCGCGACGGCGCGGCGATCGCGCTCGAAGCGGCCCGCCAGCGCGGGCTTGCCGGCTAAGCCAGGGAGCGCCCGAGCCAGACCGCGAGCACGCCGGCGAGGAGGCTGACGGCGAGGTTGAGTGCCGCCGCGCGAGCAAAGCCGTCGTGACCGAGGCGCTCGGTCTCGAGCATCCAGGTGCTGAACGTCGTGTAACCGCCGAGGAAGCCGAGGCCGAGCAGGCGCGACGTGTCACCGGAGACCGCGGCGCCGACGAGCAGGCCCAGTGCGAAGGCGCCGGTGAGGTTGACGACCAGCGTGCCGGATGGGAAGCGCTCGCCGACACGCGCCGCGACCGTGCCGTGGACGAGGAAGCGGGCCGCGGCGCCGAGCGCGCCGAACGCGGCGACACCGACGGTGAGCGCCGGGCTCATGCGATCGGATCCTCGGGGTCGGGGTGGTGGGTAAGGCGGATGCCGAGCGACACGGCGACCAGCCCCACGGTGATGCTGACCGCCGCGTAGCCGACGGCGAGCGCGATCCGGTCACGGTCGAGCATTGCAAGGAGCTCGAGCTGCATCGTCGAGAACGTGGTCAGCGCGCCGCAGAAGCCGATCCCGAGCAACGGGCGCCAGCGCGGCAGCCCGGCGACGACGTAGCCGAGGAACGCCGCACCCGCGACGTTCACAAGCAGCGTCGCCCACGGCCATGCGCCGGGCTTCGATCCGATCGCCGTGACGACCTCGGCGCGCACGAGCGCACCGCAGAATCCGCCGACGGCGATGGCCCCAAGCTGACGGCGGTCGACCGGCATCAGCGGCATGATGGCGCGCGGCCCGGGCGCGATCGGCGACACAGGACGGTGCCCGCGCCTCAAGATTTCGAGCTCCTCACCGATCCTCAGGGCGTGGTAAGGCTTCCTGACACCCGTTCCCTCCCCGCGCTGTCCTCCCCCAAGCCCTGGATCGATCACTGGCTCGAGATGGTGCGCGAGCTCACCGAGCTCAAGGCGACCCATCCGATGGTCGACGCGGTCATCGACGAGATCGACGGCCGGATGATCCGCATCGGCGACCAGTGGTTGGCCGACTTCGCGTCGTGCAACTACCTCGGCTTCGACCTCGAGCGCGAGATCATCGATGCCGTCCCCGCCTACCTCGACGCCTGGGGCACGCACCCGAGCTGGTCACGGCTGCTCGGCAGCCCCGTGCTCTACGAGCAGATCGAGGAGCGCCTGACCGCGCTGCTCGGCTGCGAGGACTCGATCGTCCTGCCGACGATCACCCACATCCACGGGTCGGTCATTCCGCTGCTCGCCGCGTCGGGCACGATCTTCCTCGACTCCCGCGCACACAAGACGATCTACGACGGCTGCCAGATCGCTCGCGGGCGCGGTGCCGCGGTGCGTCGCTTCCGCTTCGAGGACCCCGATCACCTCGACCAGTTGCTCAGCGCCGAGCGCGATCCCACGCGCCTGGTATGCATGGACGGCGTCAACTCCATGACCGGCAACCCGCCCGACCTCGCCGCGTTCGCCGCCGTCGCCAGGCGCCACGGGGCGCTGCTCTATGTCGACGACGCCCACGGCTTCGGCGTGATCGGCGAGCGCGGCTCCGGCGAGTCGAGCCCCTACGGCATGCGCGGCAACTCGATCGTGCGCCACTTCGGCGAGACCTACGACAACCTGATCCTCGTCGGCGGCTTCTCCAAGGCCTACTCGTCACTGCTCGCCTTCGTCGCCTGCCCGGCCGAGCTCAAGGACCTGATCAAGGTCGCGGCCCCGCCCTACCTCTTCTCCGGTCCGTCGCCGGTCGCGTCGCTGGCCACCGTGCTCGCCGGCTTCGACGTCAACGAGCAGCGCGGCGACGCACTGCGCGCCGTCGTCCACGGCCACAGCGTCCGCGTCCTCGACGCGCTGGCCGCGAACGGTGTCTTCACGCCGAACCGGTCGGCGCTGCCGATCATCGAGGTTCCACTCGTCGACCATACGCGGATCGACGCGGTCGGCCGCATGTTGTTCGACCGCGGCGTCTACGTCACGCTCGCCGCCTACCCGCTCGTGCCCAAGGACGAGGTCGGGTTCCGTATCCAGCTCACTGCCGCCAATACCGATGCGGAGATCGATCGTCTGATCCTGGTCCTCGCCGAGCTCGCCGACGCCGGTGAGCTTCAATCGCTTGACATGCAGACCGAGCTGGAGCACGCGGCGTGAGCGGCCGGCTCGATCTTCCCGACGGTCGCTCCCGTCTGTGGCTCGCCTACTTGGTCATCGGGGCGATCGGGACGCTGCTCTACGTCTCGGTCCCGCCGTTTGAAGGCAGCGCGCCGTTCCTGAACCTGCTCGGCCTCAGCGGCGTGATCGCCGTGATCGCCGGCATCAGGTGGCACAAGCCCGAGGCCAAGCTGCCGTGGTGGTGCTTCGTCGCCGGCCTCGGTCTGTTCTGGCTTGGTGACGTCTACACCTACAGCTACCCGAAGCTCTTCCACAAGGAGATCCCGTTCCCGTCGTTCGGCGACGCGATCTACCTCGCCGTCTACCCGGCGCTGATGGCCGGGCTGCTGCTGCTCGTGCGCCGACGCAACGCCCAACGCACCGCCGACGGCAGCGGCATCGACGCGATCATCCTGACCCTCGGCCTCGCGCTGCCCTCGTGGGTCGCGTTGATCGCACCATCGCTGCACGACCCGACGCTGACCACGGTCCAGAAGCTCGTCTCGATCGCGTACCCGCTCGGCGACATCCTGCTGCTCGCCGCGATCGTGCGCCTCGCGCTCGACAGCGGGCGCAGACGCCTGAGCTTCTACCTGATGACCGCCAGCATCGTGGCGTTGCTGATCACCGACTTCATCTACGGCCGGATGCTCGTCGAGGGCACGTTCAGCCACCAGCTCAGCCTCGACGTCGGCTGGACCGCTTTCTACCTGCTGTGGGGTGCCGCGGCGCTGCACTGGTCGATGCGCTACGTCGACGAGCCGGCCGTCGACACCGAGGCCAAGCTGACGACGCCGCGCCTCGCCCTGCTCGCCTGCGCGTCGCTGATCGCGCCGGTGATCGAGATCGTCGAGGCACGCAACGACGACACGGTGGTCGTGACGATCTGCGCGTCGATCGTGCTCTTCGGATTCGTGATCGCGCGGATGGCCGGCCTCGTGCGCCAGCAGGAGCGCACGGTCGTGCGCCAGCGGGTGCTGAGCAAGGCCGGCGCCGATCTCGTCGCGTCACGCAGCGTCGCCGAGACCGTCGATGCGGCTCTGGCGTCGATCGGTGAGCTGATCGACGGCCGCGGGACCGCGGTGCTCTGCCGGCACGAAGATGGTGGGCTGCGCCTCACTGCGCGTGAGGATGGTGGTCTCGTCGACCCGATCGGCCACCTGTCGGTCGCCACCGAGGCGGAACTGAACAAGCTCGCGGCGATCCCGGAAGGCGATCCCGGCACCGCTCTCGACCCCGCGGCGCGGGCCGAGCTCGGCCTGCCCGCCGACTGTACTCAGGCGATCGTGCTCGGCCTGCGGATTCGCGGCGAGGTCCGCGGCCTGCTCGTCGTCGCGCGGCCCGAGCGGACCCCGCGGCCTGTCGCGGTCGCGATGCGCTCACTGTCGACCCAGCTGGCGCTGGCGCTCGAGGGCGCGGTCCTCAACGAGGAGGTCGCGCGGCGGCAGAGCGAGTCGCGGTTCGCCGCGCTCGTCGCGCACTCCAGCGACCTGATCTGCGTGCTCAACGCCGACGCGACGATCGAGTACCAGAGCCCCTCGAGCAAGCGCGTGCTCGGCTACGCGCCGACCGAGCTCGTCGGCGTCCGCTTCGACTCGCTGTTGAGCAACGCCGAGGACACCCGGATCATGCGCCTGCTCGCCGACGGCGCGGCCTACCCGAGTCACGAGGGCGAGGTGTTCGAGTGCACGCTGATCCACAAGGACGGCACTCCGCACCAGTTCGAGGTCCTGCACTCCAACCTGCTCGACAACGAGGACGTCCGCGGCATCGTCCTCAACGCCCGCGATGTCTCGGAGCGCAAGGTGTTCGAGGAGCAGCTCGCCCACCAGGCGTTCCATGACCCGGTCACGAACCTGCCCAACCGCGCGCTGTTCGTCGAGCGGGTCCGTCACGCGATCGCCCGCGCTCGGCGCGAGGAGGGCGGCCTCGCCGTCATCTTCCTCGACCTCGACGACTTCAAGACGATCAACGACAGCCTCGGGCACGCCGCCGGCGACGAGGTGCTCTGCGCTGCGGGGATGCGGATCGTCGACACGATTCGGGCCAGCGACACCGCGGCACGCTTCGGCGGCGACGAGTTCGCGCTGCTGCTCGAGGACATCGAGAGCGTGGAGGAAGCCGCCGACACCGCCGAACGGATCATCGCCGCGCTCGGGGCCCCGCTGACGGTCGGGGGCCGCGCGTTCGGCATCCGCTGCAGCCTCGGCATCTCGATCCTCGATCACACCAATCAGTCCGACGCCGACGAGCTGATCCGCGACGCCGACGCGGCGATGTACATCGCCAAACGCGAGGGCAAGGGCGGCTACCGCCTGTTCGAGCCGGCGATGCACGAGGGCGTGATGGAGCGCCTCGAGCTGCGCGGCGATCTGCAGCGGGCGATGGACGGCGGCGAGCTCGAGCTCTTCTACCAGCCGGTCGTGCGCCTGGTCGACGGCTCGGTCTCCGGGGTCGAGGCGCTGCTTCGCTGGCACCACCCCACGCGCGGGTTGGTCGGCCCTACCGAGTTCATCCCGTTCGCCGAGGAGTCGGGCCTGATCGTGCCGATCGGCCGCTGGGTCCTGCGCGAGGCGTGCCGTCAGGCGATGGTCATGCAGCGTGAGGTCCCGTGCAATCCGCCGCTGTCGATGAGCGTCAACCTGTCGGTCAAACAGCTCCAGCACTCCGACATCGTCGCCGACGTCAGCGACGCGCTCGAGTCCTCCGGCCTGCGGCCCGCGCTGCTGATGCTCGAGATCACAGAGACCGTGCTGATGACCGACAGTGACCTGGCCATCGAGCGCCTCGACAACCTGCGCAAGCTCGGCATCCGCCTGGCCATGGACGACTTCGGCACCGGCTACTCGTCGCTCAGCTACCTGAGTCGCTTCCCGGTCGATGTCCTGAAAATGGACCGCTCATTCCTGCGCGAGGGCGCGACCCCCGAGACCTCAGGCCTCGCCAGCGCCGTCGTGGCGATCGGCGAGACGCTGTGCCTCGACGTGGTGGCTGAAGGCATCGAACTCAGCGAGCAGTGGACGACGTTGCGCGACCTCGGCTGCAACCGCGGGCAGGGCTTCTACTTCGCCGAGCCGATGCCGATCGACCAGACGCTCGACGCGCTTCGCAACTGGTCAGACAGGCTGCTCGCGGCGGCGACCGACGGGCAGCGCGGCGACCGCCCCGCGGCCGATGCAGCATAGCCACGAGGCCTTCGACCGCCCCGGCGGCCTGAGCCGCGTCCGCTCGCTCGCTCCGCTTCGCCACCGCGACTTCCGGCTGTTGTGGTCGGGCATGTGCATCTCGCTGCTCGGCGACGGGGCGTTCCTCGTCGCGATGGCCTGGCAGGTCTACACGCTGTCGAACGCCCCGAGCGCCCTGGCCGCGGTCGGGATCGCGATGACGATCCCGACGATCGTCTTCCTGCTCGTCGGCGGTGTGGTCTCCGATCGCTTCGATCGCCGCCGCGTGATGCTGTGCGCCGACGGCGCGCGCGGTGTGGCGGTCGCGACGCTCGCCGTCCTGTCGTTCACCGGCGTGCTCGCCCTGTGGCACATCGTCGTGCTCGTCGCGATCTACGGGGCGGCCCAGGCGTTCTTCGATCCGTCGTTCGACGCGATCGTGCCCGAGGTCCTGCCGGCCGAGGAGCTCGGCCAGGCCAACGCGCTGGACCAGATCGTGCGACCGCTGGCGCTGCGCCTCATCGGCCCGGCGCTCGGCGGCGTGCTCGTCGACGTCGTCGGCGGCGGCGGGGCGTTCGCACTCGACGCCGCATCGTTCGCGGTCTCGGCGCTGGCGCTGTCGCTGATGACCGCGCGACGATCGGCCGATGCCACTGAACCGCAACGCCCGGTGTCGCTGCGCGCCGATCTCAAGGAAGGGCTCGACTACGTGCGCGCACACGCGTGGCTTTGGGCCACGTTCCTCGCCGCGGCGATCGCCTATCTGCTGTTCATGGGGCCGGTCGAGGTGCTCGTCCCCTACATCGTCAAGAATCAGCTCGGGGCCAGCGCGACCGCACTCGGCCTCGTGTTCGCCGCCGGCGGCCTGGGCTCGATCGCCTGCGCCCTGATCATGGGCCAGCGCGAGATGCCGCGAGCGACGATCGTCTTCATCTATACGTCCTGGGCGCTCGCGACACTCGCGATCGCCGGCTACGGGCTGGCGACGGCGATCTGGCAGCTGATGCTCGTGAGCGTCGCATTCAACGTGCTCGAAACGGCGGGCACGATCGTCTGGGCGACGGCCAAGCAACGCCATGTGCCGACCGAACTGCTCGGCCGCGTGTCCAGCCTCGACTGGCTGATCTCGATCGGCCTGCTCCCGCTCTCATTCGCGCTCGCCGCGCCGGTCGCCGGAGCGATCGGCGTACGCGCAACCCTCGTCGGCGCCGGCATCCTCGGAGCCGTCGTGACGCTCGGCGCGTTTGCCGTACCCGGGGTGCGCGACGTCGAGGGTGCGCGCAGGGGGTTGAGGAGAAGTGAGACCCCGCTCACAGCCGTGTCGCAGCCGCCCATCCAGTAGCCCGGTTCGGCCCGGCGGGCGCTGGGTGAATAGTCTCGGGGGCATGGCTCGCCAGATCGCGCTGCTGCGCGCCGTCAACGTCGGAGGCAACAACCCGGTCCCGATGGCCCGGCTGCGCGAGCTCATGGAGGAGCTCGGCTACCGCGATGTCGAGACCTACATCCAGAGCGGCAACGTCGTCTTCACCGGCGGCGAACGGCCAGGGCAGCGGGTCGCCGAACGGCTGGCGAAGCAGTTCGGCGAGGAGTTCGGCTTCGAGATCCCGGTCATCGTGCGCACGCGCGACGAGCTCGCCGAGATCATTGCCACCAATCCGCTGAAGGGGGTCGCGACCGACCCGGCCAAACAGGTCGTCTACTTCCTCACCGAGGAGATCGACGACGACCGCCTCGACGGGATCGACCCCGAGGAGATCGCGCCCGAGGTCGTGGTGCTCGACGGCCGCGAGATCCACCTATGGGCGCCTGGCGGGATCGGCGAGTCGGCGGTCGGGCGGATGCTGACCGCCAAGCGCCTGGGGACGGCGACGACATCGCGCAACTGGCGCACGGTTCAGAAGCTTCTGGAAATGGCCGACGCGGTCTGAGATTCGCCCAGATCGGTTGCTAACTGACCATCCGTTCAGTTACGATCGCCCGATGTCGACGCCTGACACCACTGACGCGATCCTGAATGACAACCAGCCGGTGTTCGACCCCGAGCAGTGGACCGACGGCCCACCGCAGGACATGTTCCAGCGCCTCCGCAGCGAGTGCCCGGTGCACTGGTCGAGCCACATGGCCGCGTTCCCGGAGGAGGAGGGGTACTGGTCGGTGACCACGGCGGACGGGGTCCGTGCGGTCAGCCTCGACTGGCAGACGTACTCCTCGGAGATCGGTGGCTTCACCGCGGCGACCAACGCCGGGCTGCCGCTCGAGCTTCAGCAGGCGATGTTCATCGGCATGGACCCGCCCAAGCACGACCGCCTCAAGCAGCTGTTCCAGCGCGGCTTCACGCCAAAGCGGATCGCCGAGCACGAGGACGCGATCCGCGCGATCACACGCGAGGTGCTCGATCGTCTCGAAGGCCGTGACAGCTGCGATCTCGTCGCCGACGTTGCCACGCCGGTTGTCGCCCGCGTCATCGGCAGCTTCATGGGCCTGCCGCCCGAGGACGACGCCGACTGGGCGCGCCTGATGAACACCCTCGTCGGCGCCGGCGAGGAGGACGCCGACAGCCCCGAGGCCGTGCAAACGCTGATGGAGAACCTCGTGCCGGAGATGTTCCGCCGCTGCCAGGTCCTGATCGATGAGCGCCGGGCGAACCCGACCGATGACCTCACGAGCGTACTCGTTCACGCCGAGTTCGAGGGCGAGGGCCTGGCCGACCATGAGATCGTCATGGGCTTCGTCCTGCTGATGGCGGCGGGCAACGACTCGACGAAGGCGACGTACACGAGCGCGATGCGCGCGCTGCTGCAGGACACCGAGCAGCGCGACCTGCTGATCGCCGATCCGTCGCTGATCCCCAGCGCGGTTGAGGAGTCACTGCGCATGTTCCCCGCCTTCGCCCACTTCCGGCGCACGGCGACGGTCGACACCGAGCTGCTCGGCCAGCCGATCGCCAAGGGCGAGAAGGTGGTCATGTGGTACCTGTCGTCCAACCGCGACGAGTCGGTCTACGCGGACCCCGACCACTTCGACGTGACGCGCAATCCCGACCACCAGGCGTTCGGGGCCGGGGGGCGCCACTACTGCCTGGGTACGGCGCTCGCGCGCCTCGAGCTGCGGATCCTGCTCGAGGAGACGCTCGCGCGCTACCCGAGGATGGAGTTGGCCGGTGAGTGCCCTTACGTGGTGTCGGGCTTCGCCAACCAGCTGCGCGCCGTGCCGGTCTCGCTACGGGGGTAGGCTCTCGCCGGTCCAACCGGTCCAGCACCCAGGAGTTCCCCCATGCTTCACGATGCCCTTGCGGCGGATCGCTTCGTGGTCACCGCCGAGCTCGGCCCGCCGCTCGAGCCCGACGCGGAGATCGTCCGCGCAGCGGCGCGCGCGCTGGCCGGCGTCGTCGATGCTGCGAACATCACCGACAACCAGGCCGCCACGGTCAAGATGTCGCCGCTGGCCTGCGCGATCCTCATGGAGGCCGAGGGACTCGAGCCGATCCTCCAGCTGACCGGGCGCGATCGCAATCTGATGGCGTTGCAGGCCGAGCTGATCGGGGCCTGGGCGATGGGCATCCGCACCGTGCTCGCGCTGAGCGGCGACCCGCTGAAGGTCGGTCCCTACGAGGCGCTGGCCACCCACGTCGGCGACGTCGACTCGCTCGGCCTGACCAGGGCGATCGCGGCGATGAACTCGGGCAAGCTCGCGGCCGGGGAGACGCTGATCACGCCGACGTCGTTCTTGATCGCCGGCGCGGCCAACCCGCTCGTCGACTCGTTGGAGCGGTTGGAGACGAAGCTCGACGCGGGCGTCGGGTTGTTGCAGACGAACATCGTCTACGACGTCGAGCGGTTCGCCGAGTGGTTCGCGCCGCTGGTCGAGGCGGGCGTGGCGGAGCGTGCGCCGGTGCTCGTCGGCGTGACCCCCCCGCGCTCGACGAAGATGCTGCGCTTCATGCACGACCGGATCCCGGGTGTCGAGGTCGACGACGCGACGTTCGCGCGGATGGACGGCCTCGAGGGCGAGGAGGCCAAGGCGGCCGGCGTCGAGATCGCCGGCGACGTCATCCGCGGGCTACGTGAGATCGACGGGGTCGCGGGCGTGCATCTGATGGCGCCGGGCTGGGAGGTCGAGGCGGTACCGCGCGTCGTCGCGGCGGCGCGGCTCGGGGTCGACCGATAAGCGTCTCGGCGTCGTGCCAGGCTCTCGCTCGCCGCGCTGTTCATGTGCCGACCGATGAGTTTCGCGGCGCCGCCCGGTCCTGCGTACCATGGACGTCGTGGCCGATTCGCCGCTCACGGCTGTCCCGTCGGACCTCGAGGGCCGGCTCGAGAGCCATCGTCGCGAGCTGACGGCATACTGCTACCGGATGCTCGCCTCGCCGTTCGAGGCCGAGGACGCGGTGCAGGAGACGATGATCCGCGCGTGGCGCAGCTACGACCGCTTCGAGGGTCGTTCGGCTCTGCGCTCGTGGCTGTACCGGATCGCGACGAACGTCTGCCTCGACATGCTCAACGGCCGCGAGCGTCGCGCGCGGCCGATGGACCTCGGCCCCGCGATGGAGCCGACGATCGAGAACCTGTCCACGCTGCCCGAGATCACATGGCTGCAGCCGATCCCCGACGCGCTCGTCGCCGACCCGGCCGAGGCTGCGGTCTCGCGCGAGACGATCCGCCTCGCCTTCGTCGCCGCTCTTCAGCACCTGCCGCCGCGCCAGCGCGCGTCGCTGATCCTGTGCGAGGTCCTCAAGTGGCAGGCGACGGAGGTCGCCGAGCTGCTCGAGACGAGCGTCGCGTCGGTCAACAGCGCCCTCCAGCGCGCCCGCGCCACGCTCGCCGAGAGCGACGTCTCCACGACCGACGCGGCACCCGACCTTAGCGACGACGACCGCGCCCTGCTCGCCCTTTACGTCGACGCATTCGAGCGCTACGACATGGACGCGCTGACCGCGCTGATCCGCTCCGACGCGACGCAGTCGATGCCTCCGCACAGCCTGTGGCTCGACGGCCGCGACAGCATCTTCACATGGTGGTACGGGCCGGGAATCGGCTGCGCCGGATCGCGCGTGATCCCCGCCGGCTCGTCGAACGGCTGCTCCGCGTTCGCGCAGTACCGGCCAGATCCGGATGGCGGCTACGCGCCGTGGGCGCTGCAGGTGATCGAGCTCTCAGAAGGCCAGATCGTCGAGATGACGTTCTTCCTCGACACCGACACGGTCTTCCCGCTCTTCGGTCTGCCCGCTCACCTCGACGCCTAGAACCTCGGCCAGCCCGGCGAACGCGACGACCGCTCCGAGGCGGGGTGAGATGTGGCGCAGGCGCACCTCCAGGCCGAGCCTCCCGGCCGCGAGCGCCAGTCGCGCCAGGGTATCGATCGTCTCGACGTCGGGGCGGAGGCCGTCCGCGTCGTAGAAGATCGTCCCCGTGGGAGCAGTCATGTAAAAAGAAGGACGGCCCCAACGCGACAAACTCATCGCGCGAAGCGGTCGCCGATGAGTTCTGAAAACGCCGCCGGTCCTATCACCATGACCACTCGTTCTCGCTGGCTCGCCCTGATTCTTCTGTGCTTCGGCACGCTGATGATCGTTCTCGACTCGACGATCGTGAACGTCGCGCTGCCCTCGATCCGAGCCGATCTGGGCTTCTCGCAGGACTCGCTGGCGTGGGTCGTCAACGCCTACCTGCTGACCTTCGGTGGCTTCCTGCTGCTCGGCGGCCGGCTCGGGGACCTCTACGGCCAGCGGCGCCTGTTCATGATCGGGATCGCACTGTTCACCGTTGCCTCGCTCGGCTGCGGGCTGGCCGGAACGCAGGGTCAGCTCGTCGCGCTGCGCGCGGTCCAGGGCGTCGGCGGCGCGATCGCGTCGGCGGTCTCGCTGTCGCTGACAATGAACCTCTTCACCGAGCCCGCCGAGCGAGCCAAGGCGATGGGCATCTTCGGGTTCGTCGCGGCGGGCGGCGGGTCGATCGGCGTCGTGCTCGGCGGCGTGCTGACCGACGCGCTGGACTGGCACTGGATATTTCTCGTCAACGTCCCGATCGGCGCCGCGGTGCTCGCGCTCTCGATGAAGCTGCTGCCCGGCACGCCCGGTGAGGCGTCGGACTCACGGCTCGACGTGGGCGGCGCGGTGACGGTGACCGCCGCGCTGATGCTCGCGGTCTACGCGATCGTGGGCGGCAACCAGGCCGGCTGGCTGTCGACGAAGACGCTCGGCTGTCTGGCCGGAGCGCTGGCGCTGCTCGCCGCGTTCCTCGTCATCGAGTCCAACGTGCAATCGCCGCTGATGCCGCTGCGGCTGTTCAAGCTGCGCAACCTGACGACGGCGAACATCACCGGCGTGCTGTGGGCGGCCGCGATGTTCGCGTGGTTCTTCCTGTCGTCGCTCTATCTCCAGCTCGTGCTCGGCTACACGCCACTGCAGGTCGGGCTGGCGTTCCTGCCGGGCAACATCGTGATGGGCTTCCTCTCGGTCGCCGTGTCGGCGCGCCTGGTGATGCGCTTCGGGATCAAGCGTCCGCTCGTCACCGGGCTCTCGTTCGCGACCGTCGGGCTGCTGCTGTTCGCCCGCGCGCCGGTCGGAGGCGACTACGTGGTCGACGTGCTGCCGAGCATGATCCTGCTCTCGATCGGCGCCGGCATCGCCTTCAACCCGATGCTGCTCGCCGCGATGAGCGACGTCGAGCCGCAGGAGTCCGGCATCGCCTCGGGCATCGTCAACACCTCGTTCATGATGGGCGGCGCACTCGGCCTCGCGATCCTCGCGAGCCTCGCCGCGGCGCGCACGACGCACCTGAAGGACGCCGGCGACAGCGCCCTCGCCGCACTCAACGGCGGCTACCATCTCGCGTTCCTCCTCGGAGCGGTGTTCTCCGCCGCGGCCGCGGTGATCGGCGGGACCTTCCTGCGGGTCAGGCACCCGGCGCCGAGCGGCGGGGCCGCGCACGACGACGAAGAGTCGCGCCGGCCGGTCGCGGCCTGAGAACCGACGACGGGCGCCGGGCCGGGAACGCGGTCGATTGGCGAGAGGTTACGCGGCCGACTCGCGCCCCCAGATCGCCTCGCGCGTTGGGTAGGCTCGCGCGGTGCGCTCAGCCCCGATCGCGTCGCTGATGGTCGCCGCGGTGCTGATCGCCGCGCCGGCAGCGGGCGCCGCGACGGTCGGCGCGGTCCCGGCCGGCTCGAAGCCGGTCATCACGTTCACCGCTGTGGCCGGTGAGGTCAACGACGTCGTGCTGGCGCAGACGGCGGCCGGCGTCGCGATCGGCGATCGCGGGGCGCCGCTCACCGCTGAGGAGGGCTGCGTCGCGGTCGACGCCCATTCGGTGACGTGCGCGGGAACGACCGACAGCATCGGCGCGATCAACGTCTCGCTCGGAGACGGCGCCGACCGGGCGACGGTGCAGTCGCTCGGCGAGACGGAGCTCGTCATCTCCGGCGGGCCGGGCGACGACACGATGTCGGCCGCGGGTAACACCGACCAGGTCGAGATGCGGGGCGACGCGGGCAACGACACCGAGACCGGGACCGACGGGAACGACGTCCTCGAAGGCGGCGACGGCGACGACGTCCTCAACGGCGGCCCGGAGGGCGACATCCTGGTCGGCGGCCCCGGCACCAATCGCCTGATCGGCGGTGGCGGCAAGGACATCGCCGACTACAGCCACACCCGCACTCCTGTGCACGTCGACCTCGCCGCGGGCACCGCCACCACGGCCGGCGAGCACGACAGCCTCTCCGGGATCCCCGTCGTCGTCGGCGGCCACGGCGACGACGTGCTGCTCGGATCGCGAGGCGACGACACCCTGTTGGGCGGGCCGGGCCGCGACAGCGCCGCCGGTCGCGGCGGCGATGACGATCTGACGGCGGAGCGCGAGATCGGCGGCGCCGGCGACGACACGCTCAACGACCCGGCGGACACGCCGGACTGCGGGACGGGCGACGACATCGTCTACCCCCCACCCGCCGGCCTGCCGGCATCGATCGCGATCGACCCGTCATGCGAGACCGTCGAGCTACCGACGCCGGGCTCGATCGCGACGCGGATCGTGCGCTCGGGGACCGCCCTCGAGCTGAGCTTCGACCTGATCAACGCCAGCCCCGCCACGATCAGCGTCCACGCGAGCAACGGCGTGACGCTCGCCTCCGGCTCGGTCCACCTGAGCTCCGGCGAGCACAGCGCGCGGGTGAGGCTGACCGCCGCCGGTCAGCGGGAGCTGAAGGCCGGGGCCCATCCGCTGGTGAAGCTGACCGTCGTGTTCAAGGCGAAGGTCTTCCACCTCGCGACGAGGCTGTCGGGACACTAGGAAGCCAGCGAAGCCCGCACGCGCGCGAGCTTCGCGGCGGCGCTGAGCGTGTCGACGTCGTAGGCGCCGTGGAGGCGGACCCCGTTGATGAAGAAGGTCGGGGTGCCGGAGACGCCGCTGAGGTCGGCGCCGTCGATGTCGTCGGCGACGCGCGGGGCGCCCTCGTGGGCGCGGAGGTCGCGGGTGAAGCGCTCGACGTCGAGGCCGAGCTGCTCGGCGTAGCCGAGCAGGTCATCGGGGCGCAGGGCGTCCTGATGCTCGAACAGCAGATCGTGCATCTCCCAGAACCTGCCCTGGTTGTCGGCCGCCTCCGATGCCTCGGCCGCGAGCTGCGCGCGCGGGTGAACGTCGTGCAGCGGCAGGTGGCGCCAGACGTAGCGGATGTCGCCGTGGCCGGCGAGGAACTCGCGGATGACGTCCTCGGCGCGGCCGCAGTACGGGCACTCGAAGTCGCCGTACTCCAGCAGCGTGACATCGGCCTCCAGCGGGCCGCGGATGTGATCGCGTCCCGGGTCGACGGGATCGGCGAGGTCGACGATCGTCGCGGCCGTGCCGAACTCCGCCCGCGCGCGCATCGTGCCGGGCAGCATCGCCGTCGCGCGGAAGATGATCCAGCTCAGCAGCGCCGCCCCGAGCGCGGCGGCGAGGACACCGACCTTCGCCTCCTCGAGCTGCTCGCCGTGGAAGGCGATCGTCGCGATCAGCAGCGAGACGGTGAAGCCGATGCCGGAGATCGCGCCAGCTCCGGCGACCGACGCCCAGCCGACCGGCGGGCGCAGCCGGCCACGGCTGACCGTGTTCACGAGCCATGACGTGCCAAGAACGCCGAGTGGCTTGCCGATCACGTAGCCGGCGATGATCCCGAGCGTCAACGGCGAGCGCGAGGCGCGCGACAGGAAGTCGCCGTTGATGACGATCCCGACGTTGGCCAGCGCGAAGATCGGGACGATCACGTAACTCGTCCACGGATGCCACAGGTTCTGTAGGCGCTCGTTGGGCGACACCGCCGACTCGAGCCCCTGGCGCGCGTCGCGCGCGAGCTCGGAGGTCGGCTGCTCGCGAAACAGCTTGAACAGGTCGGTCGCGCGCTCGAGGTCCAGGCGCGCGGCCGGCGCGGCAAACGTGACGAGGCCCATCGCCAGGCCGATGACGACCGGGTCGACGCCCGACTTCAGCAACGAGACCCACGCGCCGACGGCGAGCGCGAAGTACAGGAGGCCGACGCGGACCCCGAAGCGGATGAGGATCAGGCCGAGGCAGAAGAAGCCGATCGCGACGAGCAGCGCCCAGAACACGAGCTGCTCGGCGTAGACGGTCGCGATGACCAGCAGCGCGACGATGTCGTCGACGACGACGACCGTGAGCATGAAGGTGCGCAGGCGGTCGGAGAACCGCGGCCCGATCATCGCCAGCATCCCGAGCGCGAACGCGGTGTCGGTCGACATCGCGACCCCCCAGCCCGACGCCGTCGAGTGCCCGGCGTTGACGAGCAGGAACAGCGCCACGGCGACGACCATGCCGCCGACGCCGGCGAGCAGCGGCAGCGTCACGCGGCTGCGCTCGCGCAGCTCGCCGATGTCGAACTCGCGCCGCGCCTCGAGCCCGACGACGAAGAAGAAGAACGCCATCAGGCCGCTGTTGACCCACGTCACGAGGTCGAGCGACACGCCCGCGTCGCCGAGCGTGACCGACAGCTGCGTCGACCAGACGCCGGCGTAGGAGTGCTGGTCGATGTTCGCCCACACGAGCGCGGCGACCGTCGCCGCGAGCAGGATCGCGGCGCTGCCGGTCTCGGTGCGCAGGAAGCGACGTAGCGGCGTCTCGAACGTGCGCCCCCACGCGGTGCGCTGAACCGGGGCCGTTTCGGCCTGCGACGACTCCATTGCCCGGAGTCTGTCAATCCGGCGTGCTCAACCCCACGGTCCACCGCCTCGTCGCCCAGCAGCTGCGCAAGCGCTGAATCGCGCGGAGTACGCTGAGCTGATGTTGAACGTCGAGACGGCGACCCTCGCCCATTGGATCAACGGACGCCCCGACGACACCGAGGCGCAGCGCTTCGGCGAGGTGACCGAGTCGGCCACCGGCGCGGTCGTCGCGCGGGTGCCGTTCGCGACCGACGAGGTCGTCGATCGCGCGGTCGCCGCGGCCGTCGCGGGGTTCGCACACTGGCGCACGAGCTCGATCAGCCAGCGCACGAAGGTCCTGTTCGCGTTTCGCCAGCTGATCGACGCCCACCGTGAGGAGCTGGCCGAGATCGTCACGCGAGAGCACGGCAAGGTGCACTCCGACGCGCTGGGCGAGGTTCAGCGCGCGCAGGAGATCGTCGAGTTCTGCTGCGGCCTCGGCGAGGCGCTGAAGGGCGACATGTCGGCCGGTGTGTCGACCGGGATCGACACCTACTCGCTGCGTCAGCCGCTCGGCGTCGTGGCCGGGATCACGCCGTTCAACTTCCCGATGATGGTCCCGCTGTGGATGCACCCGGTCGCGATCGCATGCGGCAACGCGTTCGTCCTCAAGCCGTCCGAGCAGAACCCGTCGGCGTCGCTGCGGATCGCCGAGCTGTGGACCGAGGCCGGGCTCCCCGACGGCGTCTTCAACGTCGTGCACGGCGACAAGGTCGCGGTCGACGCGCTGCTCACCCACCCCGACGTCGCGGCGATCTCGTTCGTCGGCTCGACGCCGATCGCGCGCTACGTCCACGAGACCGCGACCGCGCACGGCAAGCGCGTACAGGCGCTCGGGGGGGCCAAGAACCACGCGATCGTGCTGCCCGACGCCGACCTCGATCTCGCGGCCGACGGGCTCGTCTCGGCCGGCTATGGGTCGGCCGGACAGCGCTGCATGGCGGTCTCGGTCGCGGTCACGGTCGGTGACTGCGCCGACCCGCTGATCGAGCGCATCCGCTCGCGGATCGACGCGCTGGTCATCGCCGACGGGACCGACCCCGCGGCCGACATGGGGCCGCTGGTCTCCGAGCGCCACCGCGAGAGGGTCGCGTCCTACGTCGATGCCGGCGTCGCCGAGGGCGCGGATCTGCTGGTCGACGGGCGCACGACGACCGTCGCGGGCCGCGAGGGCGGGCACTTCCTCGGCCCGACGCTGTTCGACCACGTCAAGCCGGGTATGTCGATCTACGACGAGGAGATCTTCGGGCCGGTGCTCGTCGTCGTGCGCGCCGAGAGCTACCCGGAGGCGATCGCGCTCGTCAACGCCAACCCGTATGGCAACGGCGCGGCGATCTTCACCAACGACGGCGGCGCGGCGCGGGCGTTCGAGCAGGACGTCCAGGCCGGGATGGTCGGCGTCAACGTGCCGATCCCGGTGCCGATGGCCTACTACTCGTTCGGCGGCTGGAAGGCCTCGCTGTTCGGCGACGTCCACATCCACGGCCCCGAGGGCGTGCGCTTCTATACGCGCGGCAAGGTCGTCACCCGGCGCTGGCCGGACCCCTCGCACCGCGGCGTGGATCTCGGGTTCCCAGTCGCCAACTGAGGCATCTGAGCCGCGCGCCTTGCGTTCGCGGGCCCGAACGAAGAGACTCGCGTGATTCGTCAGATATTCCGGCCCATGAAGGGACGCGCCATGCGCTCACGTGCCACAGCGACCCCCTCGGGCCGGCTTCTCACCGCCACGCTTCTGGTCCTAGCGCTCGCGCCGGCCGCGGCCGCACAGGCGACGACGCAGACGCGCGACGATCCGTCTGACGCGCCGGCCGGCCCGTCGGGCACGGCCGACCTGCGGACGCTGAGCTGGGACGTCGGCGCAAGCTCGGCCTCGCTGACCGTGAGCGTCGACCAGAGCACGTACGGCGCCGCGCTGCGCGCGCAGATCGGCGTGCACGTGCTGATGGACACCAACGGCGACGCGCTGGCCGACAAGGAGATCGTCGCCACCCGCAGCGCCGATGGCCTCCGCGTCGACGTCAAGCTGCGCGATCTCAGCCAGATCGCCAGCACGGCCGACTGCCAGGAGCTCGGCGGTACGGACAAGGCGGCCGCGACGATCGACACAACGATCGCCGGCGGCCTCGAGAGCTTCACGTTCGCGTTCGATCCGGCGGCCGTCAGCCCGGCGATCACGACATTCCGCTGGGCCGCGTTCGCCCAGGCGCCGCCCGCCAGCGCGAGCGCCGGCCCGTGGGACCTGATGCCCGACGCGGGGAACCCGAACCCCGGCGCGGTCAACCCGGGCGAACGCGACTGCGGCGTCGCCAAGACCGGGCTCAGCGTGCGAATCGGCGACGGGGTCGCGTTCCCCGACGTGGTCACACCGCCACCACCGTCGGCGCCGCCGTTCCCGGTTGTCGTGCTCGCGATGCCCGGTGGCCAGCCGCCGGCCGGCGGGGTCGCAACGATCGACGCTCGTGGCACGACCATCGCCCCCGGCGCCCACGTCGTCGCCTACCAGTGGGACGTCGACGGCGACGGCCACATCGACACCAACACCGGGACGAACCCGGTCGTCCATCTACCGACCTCCAGCCACTCCCACAACGTCCACGTGACCGTGCTGGACTCCAACGACAACGCCGGCGCCGGGGTGATCACGATCGACCCGGGCACCGCGCGCGCACACTGCGACACCGAGGCGTCGATCCGGATCCTGCGCATCACCGCGGGCTGCATCACCAAGGTCGCCGACGTGACCACCGCGTCGGGGTTCGTCAGCAACCAGGAGTGGGATCGCTACGTCGTCGAGATGAACGGCCTGTCATTCGTCACGAGTGACCCGGCGGCGACGGTCACGTTCGACGAGGAGCACAACGCCATCGTCGGACACGGCGATTTCACGGTCAAGAGCCTCAACTCGCCCAGCGGCGACATCGAGTGGTACTCGACGGGGCCCGACGGCTTCCACTGGCCGATGCCCTCGGGCACCCGCGGCACGGCACGGATCGTCTCGCTCGGCGTGTCCAACCACTGCGACGACAGCGAGGCGACGAAGTGCCACAAGGTCGAGGGCTTCCCGGTCACCGGCCAGATCGGCGTGGGCATCGACACCGGGACGCTCGACGCCGTGCTCGACGTCGAGCTGACGATCAGCTCGGGGATCGACGTCACGACCGGTGTGCGGCTGCGCATGAACCTGGCGCTCGGCGGCCTCGCGCTCGACCAGCTGCGCTTCCGGATCGAGAACGCGACGTTCGGCGTCGTCACGCTCAAGCGCCTGAGCTTCGTCTTCGACCCGCCCGGGACCGGCGACCCGGTTCACGAGGGCGGGCGCTGGGATGTGGCGGTCGGCATCGAGCTGACGACCCCGCACATCGCGGTCAACGGCCGGATGATCTTCGTCGACGGCCAGTTCAACTACTCGAGCACCGACATCCTGTTCACGCCCGGGATCCTGCTCTATGCCGGGATCTTCATGAACCACTTCGGCGCCAGCTTCGGGATCAACCCGACCCGCGTCGGCGGCCTACTCGGCCTCTCGTTCGTCAGCGTGCTGCAGCTCGACGGGTCGTGGGACTTCCTGCACCTGGCCGACGGCACCAACGCGCTGAGCCTCACCGGGCACGCGTCGTTCGTCAGCGGCGCGGGTGAGATCGCGCGCCTCGAGATGCAGTTCTGGAACGACGGCTACTTCAGCTACAGCGGGCGCATCGGCTACTCGTTCCCGTCCACGCACCCGGTGTTCGAGATCTTCGGCCAGACCGACTTCTGGGTCGAGGCCGAGCCCCATGGCGAGCGGGCGCGTTACCAGGGCCACGGGCAGCTCGCCGTCGCCTTCCACAGCGTCAACATCGCCTCGATGGAGATGTTCATCAACAACGACTGGGCTGCCGGCTGCGGGTTTGGGATGCGCGGGATTCACAGTTACCACCCGGGCGTCGAAGATGTCGTTCAGATCGTGCTCGCACACTGCGACGTCGACGACTACACGATCCAGCCGACCCGGGCGCACGACGGGATCCTGCCGGGCGACTCGCGCTCGCTGACGGCGACCCCGGCGCTGGCCGCGCCCGAAGGCCGATCGTTCACCGTCGCTCCGGGCCAGCGGGCGCTGGTGTTGCAGGTCGGGGGGGTCGGCGGTGCGCCGCGACTGGCGCTGGCCGACCCGAAGGGAAGGATCTATACGCCGACCACGACACCCAACACCACGCGACCGGTCGTCGACGGGTCGTTCTCGAGCGCCTATCTCACCGACGGCGGGATCACCCTGCTGCGGGTCGAGAAGCCGATCGCGGGAACCTGGGTGCTGACGCCGCAGCCGGGCTCGCCGGCCATCGCGACGGTTACGCGGTCCAACGCGATGGCGCCGCTGAACGTCAAGGCGCGGGTGACCGGCAGCGGGCGCACGCGGACGCTGACGTGGGACGCGCCCGGCCTCGGTGGCCGCACGATCCGCTTCCTCGAGCGCGGGGCGAACGTCGGCCACACGATCGTCGTCACGAAGAAGGAGCACGGCACCGTGCGCTGGGCGCTGCAGTCAGGCTCGGCGGGCAAGCGGACCGTCCAGGCCCAGGTAACCGCGGCCAACGGCATCCCGGCTGGGACGCCGGTCGTCGCGCACTTCACGGCGCCCGGGCCGCCGCGGCCGATACGGGTCGGCCGGGTCGCGATCCGCCGCGTCGGCGAGAACGTGAGCGTTCGCTGGCCGCGCCTGCGGGCAGCCGACGGCTACACCGTACGGGTGCTGGGCTCTGACGGGCGCCGCGAGGTGTACTTCCCGGCCGCCCAGACGCCGACGATCACAACCCTGCGGGTCGCTCCGTCGACCAAGCTCACGGTCCGCGTCGCCGCGTGGATCGACAACCGCGCGATGACCGGGCCGACGCGGACCGCGAAGCTCGCGGCGGTCAAGCCCCGGAAGGCGCCGTCGCCTGAAGCACGGCCGAACAGCGCGTCGCCGACGAAATGACGCTTGGTTGACGGACGGGTGAGTGCGTGACGTCTTCTCTCGCGACCTGACCCACGAGGTCGGGACCGCCGCGGTCAGCGACGACGCGCTCGGGTTCCACCTGCGCTGCACGTACGCCGAGGGCGGCGCTCGCGTGCTGTGCTCGTCGACGGCCGAGTTGCAGGACGGCCTGATCGTGTCCGAGGTCGTGGTTCAGGCCTGGGACTCATAGCGGCCGATCGGGGCCGTGGCGGCTACCCGACGCCGGCCAGCCGCCACGGCAGCTCGGCCTTGGCGTCGGCGGCCAGCGCGAACGTCCACGTCTGGGCGGTCGTGCTGTCGGAGCTCTTGCTGCCGCTGACGATGTCCGTCGTGTCGCGGTTCTCGACGTAGCGGCGACCGCGCAGGGTGATCTGCGCGGTCATCGTCGCGGGCTCGGCGTGTGGGTCGAGCGCAGTGATCGCCACGCGCTCGATGCGTGCGCCGCGCACGACGACGCGGGTCCGCCGCGAGGCGTCGCCTCCATAGAGCAGCTCATCGATCGCCGGCTGTTCGGCGAGCTTGGCCAGCGTATCGTCGGAGCCGTCGATCGCCTCCCCCCACGCCTCGACCGCCTGGCGCACCGAGACCTCGAGCACGTCGGGGGCAAAGCGCCCGTCGGCGAGCGAGAGATCCAGCGCGGCGGCGCGGGCGTCGGGATCGAGCTGCGCGGGAGCGATGTCGGCGACCGCGAAGCCGGCGGGCAGTCCGTCGGCGACCGTCGTCTCGACGAGCGCCTCGTCACCCACGCGCGAGTCGGCCCACGGCGTCGCGATCAGCGCGCTGTCGAGGTTGTGGCGGCCCTCGGCCTCCTGCTCGATCGACAGCAGCCGCCAGCGCTCGCCCGGCGGGTGCAGCGTCCACCACTCGGTCACCGTTGACGTGGTGTTGGTATCGCCGTCCTTCATGATCGCGCGTCCGTTGGCGTCGACGACATAGTCCTCGCACACCGCCGAAAGCCGGACGACCACGCGGTCGTCCACATCGCCCTCGCGGTTGACGAGGCCGACGTACTCGATCTTCGGCGGGCCGTGCGGCTCGACCTTGTTGTGCCACCCCTTGCGCGCGAAGTCGGCGAGGCGCAGGCGCCACTCGACCATCAGGTCCTCGCCGACCAGCGGCTCGAGCCCGGGGATGTCGTTCTCGGACCACCGCTTCTGGATCTCGAGGAACAGCGCGCTCGCGGCGGCCCGCGCGGTCTCGGGGTCGAAGTCCGAATCGTCGGTCGCCGCCTCGTAGCCGGCGAGCTCGGTCTGGCGCACGCGCGCCGCCCGCTTGCGCTGGTAGCGCCACGTCCCGACTGCGCCGACGATGAACAGGATCAGGAACGCGAGCGCGATGATCGCGAACACGCCGAGGCCGCCACCACCGGTGCCACCGCCGCCGACCCCGCCTCCGCCGAAGCCACTTCCGCCTCCGCCTCCACCCCCGCCACCGCCGAAGCCGCCGCTGCCGCCACCTGCGGCGGCCAGAATTCCTGAGGCGAAGCTGAGCATCGCGTCGCAGTCTAGGGCGATGGGCGGGCGAAGATCACAGCGTGCTCGTCGACTATGTTGGTCGTCGCGCCTCCGATGCCGGCCGGTCCTGCCCGTCGACCCTCAGCGGCCCGCGCCCCTACAACGGAGGAGCTGTATGACCGCCCAGGCACCAGCCGTAGCGCTCGCTGGACCGACCGACGCCCAGCAGCGAACCGCGCAGATCGCCGGCGTGTGGTTCGCCATCACGTTCATCGCCTCGATCCCCGCGCTGTTTCTCTACAAGCCGCTTCTGAAGCACCACGACTACATCCTCGGCTCCGGTGTCGACACCCGCATCGGAGTCGGCGCGGCCCTGGAGATCATCCTCGTCATCGCCAACATCGCCACCGCCGTCGTGCTGTATCCGATTCTCAAGCGCCAGAGCCAGAGCATCAGCCTCGGCTACGTCGCCAGTCGCACCATCGAATCCGCGATCATCGCCGTCGGCATCATCAGCATCCTGGCCGCCGTGACCCTGCGCCAGGACGTCGGCGGAGCGGGCGCAGCCGACGGCGCCTCCCTCGTCCTCGTTGGACGGTCTCTGGTCGCCCTCCACGACTGGACGTTCCTGCTCGGCCCGGCGTTTTGCGCCGGCGTCGGCAACGGGATCCTGCTCGGCTACCTGATGTACAGATCCGGCCTCGTGCCACGGGGCATGGCCATGCTCGGCCTCATCGGCGGCCCGCTGATCTTCTTGTCGGGGATGGCCATCGTGCTTGGCGCCTACGACAACGGCTCCGCCCCGAATTCCCTCCTGTCCCTCCCAGAAATCGCCTGGGAGGCGTCACTGACCATCTACCTCATCGTCAAGGGGTTCAAGCCGTCACCCATCCTCGCCTGAGGCGAGCGGAGCCTCAGTACGAGCGCGGCAGGCCGAGCACATGCTGGCCGACGAAGGCCTGCACGAGGTTGTTGGAGACCGGCGCCACCTGGTAGAGACGGGTCTCGCGGAACTTGCGCTCGATGTCGTACTCGGCGGCGAAGCCGAAGCCTCCGTGGGTGTCGAGCGCGGCATTGGCGGCCGCCCACGAGGCCTCTGAGGCGAGGAACTTCGCCATGTTCGCCTCGGCCCCGCACGGCTGCGCCGGACTCGTAGAGCCACGCGGCCTTCCAGCGCATCAGGTTCGCCGCCTCGACCGCCATGTGCGCGCGGGCGAGCGGGAACTGAACACCCTGGTTGGCGCCGATCGGCCGGCCGAAGACCTGGCGCTCGCTCGCGTAGGCCGTCGCGCGGTCGAGGAAGAAGCGCCCGTCGCCGATGCACTCCGAGGCGATCAGGATCCGCTCGGCGTTCATGCCGTCGAGGATGTAGCGAAAGCCCTTGCCCTCCTCCCCGATCAGCGCGTCGGCCGGAACCTGGAGCCCGTCGAAGAAGACCTCGGTCGTGGCGTGATTCATCATCGTCCTGATCGGCGTGATCGTCAGTTCGGGGCCGCGATCGCGCATGTCGACGAGGAAGACCGACAACCCGTCGGTGCGCTTCTCCACCTCGGCCAGAGGGGTCGTGCGGGCGAGCAGGACCATCAGGTCGGAGTGCTCGGCGCGCGAGGTCCAGATCTTCTGGCCGTCGATCACGTAGCCGTCGTCGGTGCGCCGCGCGCGGGTCGCGATCTTCGTCGTGTCCGAGCCAGCGTCGGGCTCGGTCACCCCGAACGCCTGCAGCCGCAGCTCGCCCGCCGCGATCTTCGGCAGGTACTGCGGCCTTCTGCGCGTCGGAGCCGTGGCGCAGCAGCGTCCCCATCACGTACATCTGCGCGTGACACGCGCCCGGGTTGCCGCCGCTGGCCGAGATCTCCTCGAGGATCACGACGCCGGCCCGATCGCCAGGCCCGAGCCGCCGTACTCCTCGGGGATCAGCGCCGCGAGCCAGCCCTGGCGCGTCAGCTCCGCGACGAACTCGGTCGGATAGGTGTCCGGCTCAAGCGCGCGCCAGTACTCGCCGGGGAACGTCGCGCACAACGCACCGACCGCCGAGCGGATGTCTGAGACCTCGTCGGGCAGGCTGAACTCCATCGCTCAGGCGCTCCAGTCGCTCAACGGCTGCGGGAAGCCGTCCACGGCCTCGGGCGCGTCGCGGCGGTAGGACATGAACGAACGCCGGTACTCGATCACCGTCTCGCCGCGCTGGTTGATCCCCCGCGTGCGCAGCCCGACGATGCCGACGCTCGGGTTGGACTTCGACTCGCGCAGCGCCAGGATCTCCGACTGCGCCCATAGCGTGTCGCCGACGAACACCGGCGTGGGCAGCTCGATGTCGGTCCACGACAGGTTGGCCGTGCCGTTCTCGCTCGTGTCCGGGACGCTGAGCCCGGTCACGAGCGCGAGGGTCAGGCAGCTATTGACGAGCACCTGGCCGAAGCGCGTGCGCTTGGCGAACTCGGCATTGAAGTGGACCTGGTTGGTGTTCATCGTCAGCGCGGTGAACCACGTGTTGTCGACCTCGGAGATCGTGCGCCCGATGTGGCTGCGATAGACGTCTCCGACCGTGAAGTCCTCGAAGAACCGCCCGCGCCATTCCTTCGGCGCGGTCATGCGCGATCTCCGCCGCTGCGCTCGAGAATCGCGTAGGCGCGCCGTGCGACCGGGATGTCGATCATCTGGCCGTCGAGCTTGACGACGCCCTTGCCGTCGGCCAGGCCGGCCTCGTAGGCGCCGGTGACCTGGCGCGCCCAGGCGACGTCTCCGTCTGACGGAGCAAGCAGCTCGGCGACCGTCTCGAGCTGGCCCGGGTGGATGCAGGCCTTGCCGGTGAAGCCGAGACGCCGCGCGCGCTCGGTCTCGGCGCGCAGCCCGTCGAGGTTGTCGATGTCGAGAAACGGCCCGTCGATCGGACCGTCGAGACCGGCGGCGGCCGAGGCGAGGACGACGAGCGAGCGAGCGAGCAGGAGCTCGTCGCCGCCCGGGCCGGGATCGGCTCCAAGGTCGGCGGCGAGATCGATCGGGCCGAACATCAGGCGCGTCACGCGCGGAGCGTTGGCAACCGCATCGGCGTGCAGAACCGCGTGCGCGGTCTCGATCAGCGCGACGATCGGCACGCTGCCCGGCACGTCGGCGAGCGTCTCGGGCCGGGCCTTGGGCACGACGACCGCGTCGATCGCCGCGCCGTCGATCACCTCGAGATCGAGCGCGCCGTCCTCGGTGTCCAGCGCGTTGACGCGGACGACCGCGAGCGGTCCGTCAGGCGTCCGTTCGGCGAGCACCGCGGCGAGCCCCTCGCGCGCCGCGCCCTTGGCGTCCGGCGCAACGCCGTCCTCAAGGTCGAGAATGACCGCGTCGGCTCCGGACTGCCACGCGCGCCGGCGGCGGCGCGCGTCGTTGGCCGGGACGAAAAGAAGGCTACGCACCGGCCGCAGCATAAGGTATTTGATTCAATACCCAATTTCACCGGGTCAACGCAAAGGACGCGCATGAGCATTTCCGTAGCTGCCGTGGTGCTCGACGCCGAGGGCGATGTCGGCCTACAGGAGGTCGTGCTGCCCGACGTCGCGCCCGGCGAGGTCCGCGTCAAACTCGCCGCGGCCGGGGTCTGCCACAGCGACCTGTCGTTCGCCAACGGCACCCTGCGGATGGGGCTTCCGGCCGTGCTCGGACATGAAGGCGCGGGCATCGTCGAGGAGATCGGCGCGGGCGTCGACCATGTGAAGCCCGGCGATCGCGTCGTACTCAACTGGTCGCCGGCGTGCGGCGTCTGCTGGCACTGCCTGCACGGCGAGCCCTACCTGTGTGTCGACTCGGCCAAGCGCGCGGGCTCCCCGTACGCGGCGTTGGCCGACGGCACGCCCGTCTTCCCGATGCTCGGCACCGCGGCGTTCGCCGACCAGACGATCGTCGGCGCCACCGGCGTGATCGCTCTGCCCGACGGAATCGATCTCAACGCCGCGGCGGTGATCGGCTGCGCGGTGCTGACCGGCGTCGGCGCGGTCACGAACACCGCGGACGTACAGGAGGGCGAGTCGGTCGCGGTCATCGGGCTCGGCGGCGTCGGGCTGTCGGTCGTCCAGGGCGCGCGACTTGTCGGTGCCGGCCCGATCATCGCCATCGACACCTCGCCTGCCAAGGAGGCGCTCGCCCTCGAGGCCGGCGCGACCCATTTCGTCCTCGCGGAGGACGGGCTGGAGACCCACGTCCGCGAGCTGACCGAGGGTCGCGGCGTCGACCATTCGTTCGAGGTCGTCGGCGCCGGGAAGACGATCAAGCTCGCGTGGTCGCTGGCTCGGCGCGGGGGGAACGTCATCGTCGTCGGCCTCGGGGGGCGCAAGGACGAGGTCTCGTTCACCGCGCTCGAGCTGTGGCACTTCGACCGTACGATCCGCCCGTCGGTCTTCGGCGCGTGTGACCCGCCCCACGACGTGGCGATGGTCGCCGACCATGTGCGCGCGGGTCGCCTGAGCCTCGATTCCCTGATCTCCGACCAGATCGGCCTCGCCGACGTCCCGCACGCGTTCGAGCGGATGCTCGCAGGACAGGGCGCCCGCTCGCTGATCGTCTTCGACTGAGGTGGCCGGGCGCCCGGAGCTCGGGCCTGCGCCGCCGCTCGGGCGCGACTTCGTCCACGACGGGGTGACCGGGTTCCTGCGCGACCAGATCATGTCGGGGCAGCTGCGGGCCGGCGACCCGCTGCGCGTCGAGCACATCGCCGGCCACCTCGACGTCAGCGTGACCCCCGTGCGCGAGTCGCTGCTCGTGCTCGCCCACGAGGGCTTCGTCGCACGCGAGCCGCGGCGCGGCTACGTCGTCGGAGCGCTGTCACGCGGAGACATCACCGACATCTTCCAGACGCTCGAGATGCTCAGCGGCGAGCTCGCCGCGCGAGCGACGAAGGCCGCGACCGAGGACGCCCTGACGGCGCTCGCGGCGTTGCAGACCGAGCTCGTCGACCTCAACGAGCGCGGCGAGTTCGCCCGGATGGAGGAGGTCAACCATCGCCTGCACCGCCAGATCAACCAGCTCGGCGACGCACCCAAGCTGGCGCGTTTCGTCCGCCTCGCCTCGCGCTACGCCCCGCGCTGGACGTGGTCGGCAATCCCCGGCTGGCCGGCCGAGTCGCTGCGCCACCGCGAGATCCTGAGCGCCCTGCGCGCCCGCGACGCCGAGAAGGCCCGCGCCGCGATGGCCGCCCACATGCGCCGCAGCGGCCACCTGCTCACCGACCACCTGGCGTCGCTTCAGTTCTGGGGCGACTGACTCGCGGGCGCTGCCAGGCGACCGTTCGGGTCGCCTGGCAGGCCGCAAGGGGGCATCGCCAGTCGCTTCGGCCCGGAGGAGTTGGGCTCGGTGGCGATGCGGGCGGCCGGTGGGTCGAGCCGGCCGGATGACCATTACAGCGCGCCGCGCTTGCGATTCGGTGACGGGATTGTGAACACCCCGACATCGCCCGCCAGGCGCCCTCCGCCGAGCTCGTGCTGCCGCTCCTCGGACGAGCGAGCCGCGCCACGGCCAGCACCGCCCGCGCCTGAGCCGCGGCGCCCGCGGCCGACAACGAGCCGGCCGGCAGCTCGACCACGAACGCGCTACGGCCGGGCAGGCGGTGGTTCTCCCAGCGGGCGACCGTACCCGGCAGCACGGGCGTCTGGACCGAGCGCATCCCGGTCACGCGCGCATAGCGCGTCATCAGCGACGTGCTCGATCCGCGCTGGAGATCAACCCAGTCGAGGTGCTGGTGAAACCAGATCGACACGTCGGGGCGTTCGCGCAGGATCAGTGCCTCGACGGCCCGCGTCTCGGGCTCCGATGACGAGCGCGCCCCCGAGTAGAAGACGCCACCGAGCGGGCGCCATCCCCATGGGAAGTTGCGATTGAGGTCGACGCCGTGGGCGTTGCCGCGCGTGCCGGCGAGACAGCCGTCGGGGTTGACCGTGTCGAGCACGAGCAGCTGCGTCCCGTCGGGCGGGTACGCGTGGCGCAGAGCACGGGTCACCGCCATGCCCGCTGTCTCCGTCCCGTGGATGCAGCCGACGACGAGCACCTTGCGCGGCGCCGCCGGATCACCGATCCGTACGAGTCGCAGGCGGCGGTACTGCACCGAGTGGCCGATGATCTCGGCCTGGCGTGGCGGCCCGGAGATCGAGCCCGCCGGAACCGGCGCGAGGATCACCATGAGGAGAGCGGCGACCGCCACCTTGGGGCCACTACGCAGCCGCATCGTCGGGCGATGCTAGACCGCGGCTTGTCCGGACGGGTCAGTAGCGGCGACAATCGACTCGATGACGACGTTCTGTCTCGTCCACGGCGCCTGGCACGACGCATCGTGCTGGACGGAGCTGACCGCGGAACTCGAGCGCCGCGGGCATGGATGCGTGACGCCAACGCTCGCGATCGACCGGCTCGACGCGACGTTCGCCGACCACGCCGACACGGTCCTCGCCGCGCTCGCCGACGAGCCGCAACCCGTGCTCGTCGGGCACTCGATGTCGTCGGCGGTCGTGGCGCTCGTCGGAGCTCGCCGCCCGCTGCGGCGGCTGGTGTACCTCTGTCCGGCACTGATCGGACTGCCGGCGCCGCCCGGCGCGCCGCCGATGCGCCGAGCGGGCTACGAGCCGCCGCCGGTCGACGACGACGGCTGCTCGTGGTGGCCGTTGGACCGCGCCGTCCACGAGATGTACAGACGCATCGACCCCCACGTCGCCCGGCAGTTGGCGTCGCGCCTGCGTCGCCAGCCGACGGGCCTCTTCCGGGCCGACTATCCGCTCGAGCGCCCGCCGGCATGCCCGTCGGACTTCGTCTACGCACGCGACGACGAGCTGTTCGACGATGACTGGTCGCGCTGGGTCAGCAGCCACGTCTTCGATATCGACGAGCCGCTCGAGCTGCCGGGCGGGCACTTCCCGATGCTCGAGCGTCCGATTGAGCTCGCCGATCTGCTCGAGCGCCTGAGCGATTGACGGCCGGCCCGTTCGCCGCGCCCGGCTCATCTGTGGCGAGGGCCCGCCCCTCTCGGCAGGCGGTCCAGCGCCCTACAGAAACGTCTGCCCCTCGCCCCGATACGTCGGCACCTCGTCAACGATCACATCACCGCGCACGAGATACAGACGATCGAAGCGCTCGCACAACTCACCCGCCTTCGTGTGGCGGAAATACACGTTGTCGCCGAGGCGCAGCCTGTTGGCCGCGTCGCCGAGCAGCGGGGTCTGGACCTCGCCGGCGCCTTCCTGCGCGTCGAGCTCGAGGCCTTCGGGCAGGTACGGGGTCGGTACGCGATCCTTGCCGCCGGGGCCTGAGGCGAGGTAGCCGCCGCCGAGCACGGTGACGACGCCCTTTGACGGGCGGCGGACGACCGGCTGCGCGAACATCGCAGCGGGCTCCAGCGTGAAGGCCGAGTAGTGGTCAAACAGCGTCGGCGCGTAGAACCCCGAGCCGGCCGTCGCCTCCGTCATCGCGGGCTCCGCGGCCACGAGCTGCAGGTCGCCCGTGCCGCCGGCGTTGACGAACTCGAGCTCCGTCACCTGGCTGATCGCCGCCACCGCCTGCGCCCGGCGCTCGCGCAGCTCGGCGTAGGACCTGCGCTGCATCTGGGCGATCGCCTTTGAGCGGGTCTTGCTCGAAGCGATGTCGCCGAGACCGGCGATGTGGCCCTCGTAACACATCATTCCGACGAGCCGAACGGCGCTACGACGCTCGATCTCCCGCGCCAGTTTGCGCGCCTGCTCGGGGGTGTGGACCGGAGTGCGCTTGGGCCCGATCCTCACCCGTCCGCCGGCCAGCCACAGCGACGCGTCGAAGTCCAGGCAGACCCGCAGCGGCGCCGAGATCGTGCCGACGGCCGCGTCGATCAGGTCGAGCCCCTCGACCGAATCGACCATGATCACGGGCGCGCCATCGGAGTCGCCGGCGGTCAGCTGTGCCAGCGAACGCAGTGCGCCCTGATCGGCGGTCGGGTAGGCGACGACGAGATCGGTGAACCCCTGGGACGCCAGCCACAGCGTCTCGGGCAGCGTGAATGTCAGCAGGCCGGCAAAGCCGTCGCCGCGATCGAGGATCGTGCGCAGCAGCGGCCGGCAGCGCAGCGACTTCGACGCCACGCGAACCGGCTTGCCGGCGATCTGACCGAGCATGTTCTGTGCGTTGGCCTCCATCGCGTCGAGATCGACGAACGCGAACGGCGCATCGAGCTGCGAGAACGCGGCGGTGTAGCGGCGCAGCCGCTCGGCAGGCGAAAGCATCAGAGATCTCCCAGCACACGGCGCGTGTAGTCGTTGGTGAACACGCCATCGGGATCGAGGCGCGCGCGCACCGCCTGGAAGCGATCCCAGTCGGGGTAACGCTCGCGCAGGGTCGCGGCGGTCTGGTAGTGGCGCTTGCCCCAGTGCGGGCGCCCGTCGTAGTCGTTCATGATCGCCTCGAAGCCGCGGAAGAACGATTCGAACTCCATCCCCGTGTACTGGTGGGCGGCGATGTAACAGGTGTCGCGCCCGTGCGCAGTCGAAAGGAACGCGTCGTCGCCGGCGGCGAAGCGGACCTCGAACGGGAACAGGATCGGCAGCTGCCGGCGCTCGACGAGCTCCATCGCGCGTTCGAGCGCATCGCGCGCGTGCGCGCGCGGGATCGCGTACTCGGTCTCGGTGAAGCGCACGTTGCGGATCCCCGCGTAGACGTTGTAGCCGTGGTCCTGCACGCGGCTGCCGGCCATCGCGTTGGCCATCATCCGGTTCAGCCGCGGCACCTGACCCGGGAAGCGCCGCCCGCTGCGACAGATCGCACCGAGCACGCCGTTCTCGACCAGCCGCTCCTGAATCGCACGCTTCCACTTCGGCGTCGGGTCGGGCTGGGCGTCGCTGCGCATCGTCGAGCGCGTCATCGCGACCCGCGTGTACGGCCAGAGGAAGAACTCGAAGTGGTCGTTTTGGTCGATATGCTCGTCGAGGCGATCGAGCGTGTCGGCGAGCGGCAGCGGCTTGTCGATGCGCGTCAGCGTGTAGAGCGGGACGCACTGAAGCGTGATCTGCGACGCGACGCCCAGCGCACCGATCGAGACCCGCGCGGCAAGCAGCGCCTCGGCGTCGGACTCGTTCGTCAGCTCGACGATGTCGCCCGATGCGGTCACGAGGCGCATACCGACGACCTGGGTCGAGAGGTTGCCGAACCGCACGCCGGTGCCGTGCGTCGCGGTCGCCAGCGCGCCCGCGAGGGCCTGGGTGTCGATGTCGCCCTGGTTCTCGAGCGCGAGCCGACGCCGGGCGTTGAGCGGCCCGAGTTGGTGCAGTGTGATCCCAGCCTGAAGCGTGACGAGCCCCGACTCGGGGTCGGCGGAGATCACGCGCTGGAGACCCGAGGTCTGAACGAGCAGGCCGTCGGTGCAGGCCGCGTCGGTGAACGAGTGCCCTGAGCCGACGGCGCGCACCTTCAGGCCGCGTCTCGCCGCCTCGGCGACGACCCGCGCGAGCTCGTCCTCGCTCGTCGGCCGGGCGATCCGCGCGGGGGCACAGTGCTGATCGCGAGCCCAGTTGGTCCACGTGTTCGTCATGCGCCGACCAACGTAAGCTGAGGCCGATGACCGCCGAGCTTCAGGTGGGGATCGCCGGCTTTGGCCTGGCGGGCGAGATCTTCCACGCGCCGCTGATCGCGGCGACCGCGGGCTTGAACGTCGCGCGAATCTCGACGAGCGACCCCGAACGCCAGGCGAAGGCTCACGCGGGCTATCCGCAGGCGACGATCGTCGGCTCGGTCGACGAGCTGTGGGACGGGATCGATGTGCTCGTCGTCGCGACGACCAACGATGCGCATGTGCCCCTGGCGATGGCGGCGCTGGACCGCGGCGTGCCGGTGGTCGTCGACAAGCCGCTGGCCATCAGCGCCGCCGCCGCTGCGGAGCTCGTCGACCGTGGCGGGCCGCTGACCGTGTACCAGAACCGGCGGTGGGACGGCGACTTCCTGACGGTCCAAGATGCCGCGCAGTCGGGCGAGCTGGGGGAGTTGATCCGCTTCGAGTCGCGCTTTGATCGCTTCATCCCGGTTGTGCGCAGCGAGCGCTGGCGCGAGTGGGCCGATCCGGCCCTCGGCACGGGGATCCTGCTCGACTTCGGCGCCCATCTCGTCGACCAGGCGCTGTTGATCGGCGGCCCGGTGCGCCGCGTCTACGCCGAGACCGATATCCGCCGTCCGGGCGCGGTCGTCGAGGACGACTGCTGCCTGAGCCTCGAGCACGTCGGCGGGATGCGCTCGCAGCTGTGGATGAGCGCGACGGCGCCGCTGCACCACGAGCGCTTCCGGCTCACGGGCCTGCGGGCGGGCATCGCCACCCACGGGGTCGACCCGCAGTGGGACCAGCTGATCGCCGGGCTGCGGCCGGGCGAGCCGGGCTATGGCGTCATGGCGCCGGCGCAGATCGCCGATCTCGACGGGCGCCGCGACATCCCGATGCGCGACGGCGCCTACCAGGACTTCTACGCCGCGGTCGTCGCGTGGCTGCGTCACGACGCACCGCCACCGGTCGATCCGGCCGACTCCCTCGCGGGGCTGCGAGTGATCGACGCCGCCCGGATCTCGGCGGCCACCGCGACGGTCGTCGATCTCACGGCGCCGGCGCAGTGATCGTCAGCCAGCGCCGCGGATTCTCGACCGTCAGCGTGTGGATCGTGTCGTCGTCGACGCCGGCCGCGCGCAGCCCGGGCAGGAACGTCTCCGACAGATAGGTGTAGCCGCGGCCGCCACGCGAACGCAGCTCGGCGACCTGGCCGACGTCCTGGGAGAGCAGCACGTGGTCGGTATGGCCGGCCTCGAGCAGGCCGACGAGGAGGCGACTCACCGCAGACTCGTGATCGCCGGCCTGGTGGCCGACGTTGTCGATCGACACGTAGCCGCCCCAGCGCGCGACCGTGGCGCAGTACCGAAGCGACGGGAAGGTGTCGCAGTGGCCGATGCAAACGCGCGCCGGGTCGACGCCCTCCTCGTCGAACAGCGCCATCTGCGCGGCGCCGGTCGAGTGGTAGAGCGTGTGGGTGGCCAGCGGCAGCCCCGTCGTGATCTGCGCTCGGGCCGCGGCGCGGTGCACGCGCTCCTCGAGCGGCGAGATCCACCCCTGGCTCGCACCGATCTCGCCGATGATCCCCGGGCGCACGCCGGTGTCGCCGAAGCCGTCGGTGATCTCGCGCACGAGCTGCAGCGCGATGTCGGCCACGCTGCGCCGCGCGAGGTTGTCGGCCGGCGGGTAGAACGGCTCGGTGTACCAGCCACAGCCGGTCACGATCTGCACACCGGTACGCGACGCGATCCGCCGCAGACCAAGCGGATCGCGCCCCGCGCCGCCCGGCGTCTGGTCGACCAGGCACGCGCCCCCTGCCTCCGCGAACGCTGAAAGCTCGGCCACCAGCACGTCCTCGTCGCGGAGCTGGCCGACATATCCCTGACCGTCGTCGGCCCACATCTCCAGGAACACGTGCTCGTGCGTGAGCGTCATCCCGATCGACTGCGGATCGACCGGCCCGTCAACGGTCTGGATGTAGTCGTCGCTCACGACGACGGAACGCTCCGGCTGCGGTCGGGCCGTGGATGGGCGTCGAGCAGCGACTGCGTGTAGTCGTGCTGGGGATCGGTGAAGACCGACGCGGTCGACCCGATCTCGACGAGCTGGCCCTTGTTCATCACCGCGACGCGGTCGGCGACCTCGGCGATCACCGCGAGCTGGTGGGCGACGAACAGGATCGCCACGCCGAGCTCGTCACGCAGGTCGACGAACAGGTTCAGCAGCTGCGCCTGAACCGACACATCGAGCGCGCTGACCGCCTCGTCGGCGATCAGGACCTCGGGGTCGACGGCCAGTGCACGGGCCACCGCGACGCGCTGGCGCTGACCGCCCGACAGCTCGCGTGGTCTGCGCGTCGCCATCGACGCGCTCAGATGGACGCGCTCGAGCGCGGTGCGGACGAACTGGTCCTCGTTCTCGCTGCCCGGGCGCTGCCAGACACGCCCGGCCTCATACAGCGCCGTGCCGACGGTCATCCGCGGGTTCAGCGACGCGAACGGATCCTGGAAGACCATCTGCATCCGCCGGCGCAGCTCGCGCAGGTCCTTGCCCTGGGCGGCGAGCACGTCGACACCGTCGAGCTCGATCCGTCCCGCGTCGGGCTCGACGAGGCGGATGATGCAGCGCGCGAGCGTCGTCTTGCCGCTGCCCGACTCCCCTGCGAGGCCGAGGATCTCGCCGCGTTGCAGAACGAACGAGACATCGTCGACGGCGCGGTGGGCCGACGCCTCCTTGCGCGTCATGCTCTCCCCAAGCGTCCGCCGCAGCCCGAACTCCTTGACGACGCCGTCGATGACGAGGATAGGCGCCACGCCCGCCCCCGCCACGCCCGCCCCCGCCACGCCCGCCCCCGCTACGCCCGCCCCCGGCGCAGCCGGCTCCGGCTCAGCGGCGCCAGCTTCGACCGGCTCGCTCATGCCTGCGCCTCGCGAGACGCCACCGCGGCGGGCGCGCCGGCCGTCGCGAACGGGCGCATCGGGCAGGCCGTCTCGTGGCCCGGCCCGACGGTCTCGAGCTCCATCGAGACCGTTTCGCAGGCCGGCTGCACGTGGCGACAGCGCGGCGCGAACACGCACCCCGGCAGAACCTCGTGCAGCTCCGGAGGCACGCCGGCGATGCCTGGGCGCCGCGTTGCCTTGCCGGCCGATTCGAGCTCGGGCACCGACTCCAGCAGCGCCCGCGTGTAGGGGTGTTGGGCGTCGTTGTAAATCGCCGCCATCGGCGCGGTCTCGACGACATGGCCGCCGTACATCACCGCGACGCGATCGCAGACCTGGGCGATCACACCGAAGTCATGGGAGACGAGCAGCACCGCCATCCCCCGCTCCGCGCGCAGGCGGGTGAGCAGCGCGAGGATCTGCGCCTGCGTCGTCACGTCGAGCGCCGTCGTCGGCTCGTCCGCGAGCAGCAGGCGCGGCCGCGACGCGGTGGCCAGGGCGATCATCACGCGCTGGCGCATACCGCCGCTCAGCTCGTGCGGGTAGGACAACGCGCGACGCTCGGGGTCGGGAATGCCGACGTCGTCGAGCAGCTCGATCGTGTGGGCATGAGCCTCTGACCGCCCCATGCCGAGGTTTGAGCGCAGCGTCTCGGAAACCTGATCGCGGATCCGGAAGACCGGGTTCAGCGAGCCGAACGGGTCCTGGAAGATCATCCCGGCGTCGTGGGCGCGGAAGTTGCGCAGCTGCTTGGGGCTCATCGCCAGCACGTCGCGCCCGTCGAAGTCGATCTGGCCGGCGGCAACGCGGCCCGGACGGTGAATCAGGCGCATGACCGAGCGACAGGTCAGCGATTTGCCCGAGCCCGACTCGCCGATCAGCCCGACGATCTCGCCGGGCGCGATGGTCAGGGACGCGCCCTTGACCGCGGCCAGCGGCGCGTCGGCCGGCCCGAACTCGACGCGCAGCCCGTCGATCGTCAGCAGCGGCGTGTCGGCCTCGGCGCTCACTCCCCGCCTCCGCGCTGGCGTCCGTCGGAGATCCCGTCTCCGAGCAGGCCGGCACCGACCCCGAACAGGACGACGACGAGCCCTGGCAGCGTCGCGACCCACCACGCGCTGAGCAGCGTGTTCTGGCCGTCGGCGATGATCGACCCGAGCTCGGCGTTCGGCGGCTGGGCGCCGAGGCCGAGGTAGGCGAGGCTGGCCAGCAGCAGCAGGTTGACGACCATGTCGAGCGTCGAGTAGATCAGGCACGAGCGCATCAGATTCGGCACCGCATGGCGCAGGATCGAACGGCGCTTGGTGTAGCCCAGGGCGGTCGTCGCGAGCATGAACGGCTGCTCGCGCATGACGAGCATCTCCGATCTCGAGACGCGCGCGTAGAGCGCCCAGGCGACGATCGGCACCGCGATCAGGACGCCCTTGACGCCGGGCCCGACGATCGCGATCACCGCGATGACGAGCACGATGAATGGGAAGGCGATCATCGTGTCGGTCGCGCGCGAGACGACCGCGTCGGTGACGCCGCCGAAGTAGCCGGCCACCGCGCCGACGAGCACGCCGATCGGCAGCGGCACGTAGGTGACGAGGACGACGATCGCGAGATCGAGGCGCAGCGCGTAGAGCGTTCGGCTGAACACGTCGCGCCCGGCGCTGTCGGTCCCGAACAGATGGGCCGGCGACGGGGCGCTGAGGATGTTGTTGAAGTCGAGCTCGTTCTGGCCGTACGGAGCGATCAGCGGCGCCAGCAGCCCGGCGAGGAGCAGGAGGCCGAGGATCGAGGCGCCGATCTTCGCCTGCGTCGACATCCCGCGCAGCCCGGCGGCGCGCCGGCGTCGGCCGAGGGTCGGCGCCATCGGCTCCATCGGCGGCATCGTCGTGTCGGTCGCGCTCATTTGCCCGCCAGCCTGACGCGGGGATCGACGAACGCGATGACGATGTCGGCGATCAGGCTCGCGACGACCACGGCCGCGCCGGCCAGCAGCACCAGCGCCGTCACGAGCTGGTAGTCGCGCTTCTCGACCGCTTCGAGCAGCAGCGAGCCGAGGCCCGGAATCTGGAAGACCTGCTCGAGCACCAGCGTGCCGCCGATGAGGAAGCCGACGTTGACCGAGAGGATCGTCAGCGTGCTCGTGACCGAGTTGCGCATCGCGTGCTTGCCAACCACGCGCAGCTCGCTCAGGCCGCGCGAGCGGGCGGCATCGATGTACTCGCTCTCGAGCACCTCGAGCAGGCTCGAGCGCAGCGTGCGCACGACGACCGTCGCCAGCGCCAGCCCGAGGGTCAGCGCGGGCAGCGTCAGCGTCCGCAGGTTGCCGGCGACGCCGCTCTCGTAGCCGGAGACCGGGAACCACCCGAGCTCGAGGCCGAAGATCAGCGCGAGCATCAGCCCGAGCCAGAACGCCGGCATCGCGAACGTGAACGTCGTCATCAGGCGGATCGCGTTGTCGATGAACCCGTTGGGCCGCAGCGCAGCGATGACCGCCAGGGGCACGCCGATCAGCACGGCGATGAACATGCCGTAGAAGATCATCGCCACCGACGGCCAGACGCGCTCGCCGAGGATCTCGCTGACCGGCGCATTGAGTGTGAACGACTGCCCGAAATCGCCCTGCAGCGTGTGCGAGGCGTAGAGCCAGAACTGGTCGAAGATCCCGCGGTCGAGCCCGAGCTGGTGGCGGGTGTAGACGATCGCCTGCGGCGTCGCCCGCCCCCCGAGGACGATCGAGACCGGATCGCCGGGAACGAGATGGATGATGAAGAACGTCGCGACGAGCAGGCCGAACAGGACCACGATGGCCAGGGCCACGCGGCGGGCCACGTACATCAGCACGTGGCCCTCCCGCTCGTCGCGATCGTCTTCATCAGGCTGCGCTCAGCCGGTCGTCTCGGTCGACGCCGTCGTCGCGGTGGTGTCGGTCGTGCCGGTGGCACCACCGCCCTTGCCGAACCACGTGTCCTCCAGGTGGTCCGAGCCGAGCGCGTCGATCGCCGTGCCGCACGTCGTCGCCGTGTGTGCGTTGACGAACGGCAGGTTCATGACGTTGATCGCCGGGGTCGCGGTCAGCAGCGCCTGCTGGATCTTCGGCCAGTCCGCCGCCCGCTGCGACTCGCTGAGCGTCGACTCGAACTTCAGGACCTGCTTCTTGATCGCCGGATCCTTCCAGCCGGAGAAGAACCCGTTGAGCCCGTTGTCGTAGTTCGCGAGGAAGTCCGCGTACTCGTCGGGGACCGTGACGTCGCTCGTGAAGGAGGCGAACGGGAACGTCATGTCGTACTTCATCGCCGACCAGTTGCTCGTGCCGGTCGCAGGATCGGTCTGCTGGAGCTTGACCTTGATCCCGATCGCCCCGAGCTCCTGCTGCAGCAGCAGCGCGAGCTGGGTGTAGTAGTCGTAGCCGGCCGGGTACTGCAGCGTCGTCGAGAACCCGTCCGGGAACGTCGACTTGGCCATCTCGGCCTTCGCCGCCGCGACATCGTACGGGTAGGGCTTCACGACACTCGCCGGCGCGTCGTATCGCAGCGACATCAACACGCTGTTGGGGATCTGGCCGAGGCCGTGGAAGATCTCCTTGTTCATCAGCGCACGGTTGAGCGAGTACTGCATCGCCCGGCGCACGTGGACGTCGGCGAAGCCCTTCTCCTTGGTGTGGTTGAGCCACAGCCCGAGGAACAGCGGCACCTTCGCCGACTGCACCTTGACGCTCTTGTCGGCCTGCAGCGAGTTGATCTGCGAGAACGGCACGCCGTCCATGATCTGCGCGCTGTTCCCGCGCAGAGCGAGGATGCGGCTGTTGGAGTCGGTGGCGAAGTTGAAGCGCACCGTGTCCAGGTAGGGCTTGCCGGTCTCCCAGTAGTTCGGGTTCTTGGCGAACGTGATGTGCGAGCCCTTGACGAAATCCTTGACCACGAACGGCCCGGTGCCGACGGGGTGCTTGTAGAACGCCGCGCCCTGCTTCTCGACCAGGTTCTTCGGCAGGATGAAAGCCGGGAAGATCGAGATGTTGTAGAGGAACGAAGCGACCGGCTTGGTGAGGTGGAACTGGATCGTCGAGTCGTCGATCACCTTCGACGTGCCGTAGCCGCCCGCCACCGAGCTCATGACGGCATTGATCTTGGGATTGCCGAAGCGGTCGAGGGAGTACTTGACGTCCTGCGCGGTCACCGGCTGGCCGTTGGAGAACTTGACTCCCGGGCGCAGGTGGAAGGTGTACGTGCGGCCGTCGGAGGAGACCTCCCACTTGGAGGCCAGCGACGGCTGGATCGCCGTCCCGCCGTTGGGATCGGAGCGCACGAGGCCGCTGTAGATCAGGTTGTCGGCGAAGATGTCGCCGTTGCCGTTGCGGATGTTGATCGGATCGAGCGTCTGCGTCTCGGCCTGACGGTCGTAGACGAGGTTGCCGCCGGCCTTCGGCGCGCCCGCGCAGATCGCGGCCGTGGAGGTGCCCTTGGATCCCGCCAGCGACGCGGTCTTGGCGTTGTCATTACTGCTACCGCCGCACGCACTGAGCAGCAGCACAATCAGGATCCCCGCGGAGAGGACCGGACCAGTCTTATGCATGTGTTTTCCTCTTGGTTGATGTGGCCGCCCTGCCGCCGGTATCGGCGTTGATGCTCTGAGTGGTGCTCAGACGGGTGAGCTCCCGCTCGACGAGTGAGACCTGTCGCTCGCGGGTGAGCCGCTCGGGGTCGAGTAGCGCGTGGAGGCTGAAGCCGTCGATCAGGCCGAGCAGTCGCTCGGCCATGTCCTCGGGCGCCTCGTCGCTGCGAATCTCGCCGGCGTCCTGACCCTTGGCGGCGAGCTCGGTGAGCAGATCGATGAGCAGCGGTCCGCGGCGGGTGGGGTGCGGGACGTCGACCCCGACTCGGATCTCGCGGCTCCAGTAGTTCATGAGGAACTTCGTCTCGAGCTCGCGCTCGTCGTCGAGCGGGAGGTTGTCGAGCACGAGCTCGCGCAGCGCGGCGAGGCCGCTCAGGCCCTCGAGCTTGTCGTCCCAGCGGGCGGCGATGCGGTCGTACATGAGCAGCAGCGCCGAGCCGAGGATGTCGTCCTTGTCGGTGAAGTAGTGCGCGAGCACGCCGGTCGACCAGCCGGTTTCGGCGGCGATCGTGCGGATCGTCGTGCGCTCCATCCCGTCGCGGGCGATCACGCGCCACACGGCTTCGATCAGCTCCTCGCGGCGCTCGTCGTGGTCGACGTCCTTGGGCATCAGCCCACCGCCGCTCCGGCGTCGCGGTAGGGCGTGTCGCGCAGGAAGGCCAGCGCCTCGGCGACGTCGACCGCGCCGGCGTCCGAGCCGAGACCGCGCATGTTCAGCGCGCCGGTCGCGCAGCCCAGGCGCGCGGCGTCGTCCATCGACCAGCCCGCGCAGCGCGCGACGATCACGCCGGCGCAGAACGCGTCGCCGCAGCCGGTGGTGTCGACGACCGGCGCGTCATGGGCGGGCAGCGTACGCTCGCCGTCGTCGTCGACGATCACGCAGCCGTCGGCACCGCACTTGACGATCACGCATCCGGCGCCGAGGTCCCGCAGGCGCCGCCCCGCGGTCACCGGGTCGGAGTCCCCGGCGACGTCCATGGCCTCGCCATCGTTGGGCATGAAGATGTCGACGTGCGGAAGCGAGTGCGCGAGCTGGGCGACGACGTCGTCGCCGCGAACGCCGAGGAAGTCCGCCGTTGTCAGCGCGCCGTGCTCGCGGCTGTGGCGCAGGATCTCGCCGGCCACCTCGCCGTCGATCCCGGGCAGCGCGGTCAACCCGCCGAGGTGCACGGCGTCGCAGTGGATCAGGTCATCCCACGGGACGTCATCGGGCCCGAAGGTGCTGTTGGCCCCCGGCACGTGCCACGCCGGGCGGCTGCCGTCGGGATGGATCGGCAGCATCGTCGCCGATGTCTGCACGTCGTCCCTGCGCACGAGCCGCGAGGGGTCGATCTGCTCGGCGTGCAGCGAGCTGATGAGGAAATCGCCCGCCAGATCGCGGCCGATCGCGCCGACCGCGATCACCTGCGCGCCGAGGCGGGCGAGGTCGACGCTCGTGCCGCCCGCGGTGCCGGCCGGGGTGATGCGGATCTCGTCGAGCAGCATGCTGACCTGCCCGCGCGGCAGTTCGGAGACCGGGCGCCCGAGGATGTCGACGATGTACGTGCCGACCGAGGCGACCCGCGGATGCGAGCCGTGCAGCGCCGCGGCCTGGGCGACGGCGATCACGCCGAGGACGCCTCGAGCCCGTCGCGCAGCGCGCGACTTTGATCGACGACGGCGGCGAGCTGTGTCTCGCTGAGGATGCTCGGCGTCCCGGCCACACTCGCGTGGTAATAGACCGACGCCAGCCACTCGAGCTGGATCGCCATCGTGACCGCGTGCTCGATGTCGCGGCCCGTGACCACGGCGCCGTGGTTGGCCATCAGCGCGGCGCCGCGACCGTCGAGCGCCTCGGTCACCGCGATCGCGAGCTCGTCCGTCCCGAACGTCTCGTAGCGGGCGACGCGCACCGGGCCGCCGAACGCGGCGATCACGTAGTGCACCGCGGGCAGCTCCTCGACCAGCGTGCTGAGCACGGTCGCGAAGTGCGAGTGCGTGTGGACGACCGCGCCGGCGTCGGTCGCTGCGTAGATCGCCCGGTGCAGCGCCGACTCCGACGACGGCCGGGAGTCCGACGCGTGATCGTCGGCCACCGCGCCGTCGGCCAGCGCAACGTCGACGAGTGCGGCGGGGTCGATCGCCTCGAGCTCGGCGCCGCGCGGCGTGATCAGCACGCGGTCACCGTCGCGGATACTCAGGTTTCCGGCCGACCCGACGACCATCTCGCTCTTGCCGATCGTCCGCGAGCCCTCGACGAGAGCGGCCCGCGCGGTGGCGTCGAAGGCGGTCATCGCCTCAGCCCGCCCCGAACGCGTCGCGGACGTCGCGGAACGCCGCTTCGGTGCGGCCCAGCGCCTCGTCGATCGTCGCCTCGTCGTGCGCGGTGCTGAGGAACCAGTTGTGCACCGGATGAAGGTAGGCGCCGTGACGTGCACACGCGCCAGACCACGCGCGGACCTTGTCGAATTGCGGATCGTCGGTGAACAGCAGCAGCGGCATCTGCGGCGGCCCCGAGACCGACACCTCGAGATCGTGCGCGGCGGCCTGCGCGCGCAGCCCCTCCTGGAAGCGCGTGCCCGACGCGCGCATCGTCGCGATCCCGTCGGTCTCCGTGAGGATCCGGATCGTCGTCAGCGCGGCGGCCATCGGCGCACCGGCGAACCAGAACGATCCGGTCGCGGTGATCTTCCCGGCTGCCTCACGGTAGGGCTCGGCGCCGAGCAGCGCGGCGAGCGGATAGCCGTTGGCCATCGATTTCGACCACGCGCTGAGATCGGGACGCACGCCGATCGCCTCCCAGGTGCCGCGCAGATCGAGGCGAAAGCCGCCGCGAACGTCGTCGAGGATCAGCGCCGCGCCGACGCGATCGCAGATCGCGCGCACGCCGCGGGCGAACTCGGGATCGACGGGGTCCTGATCGATGAAGACATCGTGGCGGTGCGGGGTGCAGACGATCGCGGCGACGTCGTCCTCCCCGGCCTCGGCGACCGCCGCCTCGACCGAGTCGAGGTCGTTGTAGCCGAAGTAGTGCGTGTTGACGTGGTCCTCGGGGGTCGTGCCGGCGGCCTCGGGCGGCAGCGCCCAGCCGCCGATGCCGTGGTAGGAGCCGCGGGCAATGAGCACCTTACGGCGCCCGTTCGCGGCGCGCGCGGTGACGAGCGCCAGCGTGTTCGCGTCGCTGCCGTTCTTGGCGAACATCGCCCAGTCGGCGTGCGCGACCTGATCGACGAGCAGCTCGGCGAGCTCCACCATCTCGGGGCCTGGGCCGTTGAGCACGTCGCCGCGCGCCGACGTGGCGGCCGCCACGGCGTCGACCTCGGGATGAGCGTGGCCGAGCAGGATCGGGCCGAACGTGCACATGAAGTCGATGAACTCGCGGCCATCGACATCCCAGATCCGGGCGCCTTTGCCGCGGGCGAAGAACTGCGGGTAGTCGTCGGCGAAGCGGCCCGTGTTCAGGTGCCCGTACATGCCGTTCGGGATCACCCGACGGGCACGTTCGCGGTAGTCGATATCGATCGCCCGGGATGGGCGAGCAGGGGCTGTCGTCACCGTCGCACTCCCTTCTTCGCCGGTCCGTGTGGCCGCGAGAGAAGGTATCTCAGATGTCCGAAATAAAGTCAAGACGTGTGACGACCCGTCCTGCGATCCAATATGCGCATATTCGCATATTGCTGATATCGTGGCCACGTGCGCGATGTTCCGATCCTCAAGGCCGAGTTCTTCAAGACGCTGGCCCACCCGGTACGCATCCGGGTGCTCGAACTCCTGGCGACCAACGAGCAGCCGGTGTCCGACCTCCTGGCGGCGGTCGCGATCGAGCAGCCCCACCTCTCCCAGCAGCTCGGAGTGCTGCGCCGCGCGGGGTTCGTCGTCACCCGGCGCGACGGGACGAGCGTCGTGTACGCGCTGGCCGATGAGCGGATCATCGACCTGCTGGGCGTGTCCAAACAGATCCTCCTCGACATGCTCACCACCACGCGAGACGAACTCAGCGTTTCGTGACCCAGCGGCCAGCCGCGGGTCTGCGGCGACTCCTTCCCGGCCCGGCGGACTACCGGGGTCTGAGGCGCAGCTGGCGTGGCGACCTGGTCGCCGGTATCACGGTGGCGGTCGTGGCGCTGCCGCTCGCGCTGGCCTTCGGGGTGGCCTCCGGCCTCGGTGCCGAGACCGGGATCGTCACAGCGATCGTCGCCGGCATCGTCGCCGGGATCTTCGGTGGATCCCACCTGCAGGTCAGCGGTCCGACCGGCGCGATGACCGTTGTGCTGGTTCCGGTCGTCGCGCACTTCGGCCCCTCCGGGGTGCTCGTGGTCGCCCTGCTCGCGGGCCTGCTGCTCGCTGTCGCCGGCGGCCTGCGCCTCGGCCGCTACGCCGGCGTGCTTCCGTGGCCGGTGATCGAGGGCTTCACCGTCGGCATCGCGCTGCTCATCTTCCTGCAGGAGGTGCCCGCGGCACTCGGCGTGCCCAAGCCCGCGGGCACGAACACCGCCGTCGTCGCGTGGCGCGCGGTCGACTCATGGGCCGCCGGCAGCTCGGCGACCGTGGGCATCGTTGCGCTCGTCGTCGTGGTAATGGTCGTCGCGCCCCGCATCCACCGCTCGCTTCCGGCGTCGCTGATCGCCGTCGCGCTCGCAACCGCCGTCACCGAGGTCACGGGCCTGCACGTTGCGCTGATCGGGGCGATTCCAGCCGGCCTCCCCGCTCCCACCCTGCCGCATCTGGACCTGGCGCGCCTCCCCGACCTGATCTCTCCGGTGCTTGCAGTGACCGCGCTGGCGGCGGTCGAGAGCCTGTTGTCGGCCAAGGTCGCCGACGGGATGGCCGACGGCGAGGCCCACGACCCTGATCGGGAGCTCGTCGGTCAGGGTCTCGCCAACATCGCGGTCTCGTTGTTCGGTGGCATGCCGGCCACCGGGGCGATCGCCCGCACCGCGGTCAACGTTCGGGCCGGCGCGCGGACGCGTCTGTCGGCGATCGTCCACGGGCTCGTGCTGGTCGTCGTCGTGGTCGCGCTGGCGCCCGTCGTCGCGGCGATCCCGCTCGCCGCGCTGGCCGGCGTCCTGATGGTCACGGCCGTGCGGATGGTCGAACTGAGCACGACGATGCGGATCCTGCGCTCGAGCCGCGGCGACGCCCTACTGCTGCTCACGACCGCCGTCGCGACCGTCGCCTTCAATCTCGTCATCGCCGTCGGCGTCGGGGTCGCGCTCGCGTGCATCCTGGCGCTGCGGGCGATGGCCGATTCCACCGCGTTCGTGCTCCAGCCGCTCGACGACCTGAGCGTCGACGAAGACCTCGAGCACCTGCTCCTGCACGAGCACATCGTCACCTACCGGCTCGACGGCGCGCTGTTCTTCGGCGCAGCGCAGCGCTTCCTGCTCGAACTCGCCGCCGTCAGCGATGTCGAGGTCGTGATCCTGCGCCTCGGCCGGCTACGGGTGCTGGACAGCACGGGAGCACAGGCGCTTGCCGATCTCGTGGTCCACCTCGAGCGCCGCGGCATCACGGTCTTGCTTTCCGCAGTCCGCCCCGAGCACCAGCGGCTGCTCGAGCGCGTAGGCGCCCTCAACGTCCTCGCCCACGAAAACCATCTCTCGCCGTCGATCGACGCCGCGCTCGACCACGCCCACCGCCACGTCCTGCGAAACCGCGCGACGGAGCCCGTCAGTACGTGATCGGGCCGGCCAGGCGCAGGGTGACGCGGTCGGGAGTCGCCGAGCCGCTGCCGGAGATGCGTAGGCCGCGCGAACGCACGTTGCGGTAGGCACCGGTGCCGTTGGTAACCGTCGCGGTGCCGTCGTAGCTGATCTGCGAGCCGCTGTAGATCACCTTGACCGCGCCGGCGCCGCTGATCGTGCCCAGGCCCGTCGTGAGGACGTACTTGACCGTCGCGCCGCCGCCACCGAGTCGCGAGCCGAGGGTCACAGTGCCGTGGCCGAGCGGCTTGCCGGTGAACGTGCCCTTGTATGTCAACGTCGAGCCGGAGCCGGGGACGAGGCCGATGCTCACGGCGAGGTCGAGCGCGCGGGTCGTGAGCATCGGCTTGCCCTTGCCGACGGCGGGCTGCGGGAGCGCGGCGGCGGCGAACAGGCAGGCGCCGACAGCGGCCGCGGTGCCGAGCCGGTGGGTGAGCGAGGCTCGGACGGACGCACGCATGGTCTCCAGATGATCGACGGCGTCGCAGCGATCTTGACCGCGGGCAACCCGCCGCCCAGGTCGCAGGTCAGGCAGCACGCACGCCACCGTCCGCGAACTCGGAGAGCAGCAGCCGATCGATCGTCTCGGGATCGGCTGGGCGCGAGAACCAGTAGCCCTGGCCCTGGTCGGAGTGCAGCTCGCGCACGAGATCGGCCTCGGCCTGTTCCTCGATGCCCTCGGTCACCACCACGAGGTTGAGGCTGTGCGCCATGTCGATGATGCCGCGCACGAGCCGTGCACGCTCCGCGTCGCGATCGATACCCGAGACGAACGAGCGATCGATCTTCAGGACGTCGAGCGGGAACGAGCGCAGGTAGCTGAGCGCGGAGTAGCCGGTGCCGAAGTCATCGACCGCGAGGCGCACACCGATGAGCTTCAGCTCGCGCAGCTGGCTCTGGATCCGCTCGCGATCCTCGACGAGCAGGCCCTCGGTGATCTCGAGCGTCAGTTGGTGCGCGGCGACGCCGCTGTCGTGCAGCGCCGCGCGAACGACGCCGGGCAGCCCGCCGTCGGACAGCTGGTGGGCGGAGACGTTGACGCTGACCGAGAGCTCACCGTCCGGCGTGTGCTCGTCGTGCCAGCGGCGCAGCTGCATGCACGCCGTGCGAATGACCCAGGCACCGATTCCGACGATCAGGCCTGCCGACTCGGCCAGGCCGACGAAGCGGTCGGGCGAGAGCCGTCCGCGCGTCGGATGCTGCCAGCGGATCAGAGCTTCGAAGCCGGTGATCGCGCCCCTCTCCAGCGCGATCAGCGGCTGGTAGTCGAGCACGAGCTCGTCGCGGGTCAGCGCGGTACCGAGCTCGGCCGTCAGGTCCACGCGCTCGACGGCCGCCAGGCGCATCTCCCCCTCGAAGCGCACCACCTGCGCCTTGCCCTGGTCCTTGGCCACGTACATCGCGACGTCGGCGTTGCCCAGCAGCCGATCGGCGGTGTCGTCGGGCTCCCGGCACGCGACGCCGATGCTCGCGGTCGGCGTGATCTGACGCCCGGCGACGGTCAGCGGTCGCTCGAGCGCGAGCCGCACCCGCTCGGCGATCACCAGCGCCTCGGAGTCGTCGACCAACTCCTCGAGCAGGACGGCGAACTCGTCGCCACCGAGCCGCGCGCCGGTGTCCTGCGCGCGCAGGACACCGTCGAGCCGGCGGCCGACCGCCCGCAGCAGCTCGTCGCCGGCCGCGTGGCCGAGCCCGTCGTTGACCGTCTTGAAGTCGTCGAGGTCGATGAACATGACGGCCGCGAACCCGCCGTGGCGGCGCACACGGACGAGCGCTCGGCTGAGCCGATCGTCGAACAACGCTCGGTTCGGCAGGCCGGTGAGGCTGTCGTGGAACGCCTGGTGGCGCAGCTGCTCGAGCAGCTCGAGGCGCTCGGAGACGTCGCGCATGTTGAGCAGGACGCCCTCGATCAGCGGGTCGCTCATGCGGTTGTCGGCCACGAGCTCCAGATCGCGGTACGTGCCGTCGGAGGCCCGGACGCGCAGGCTCAGCATCGCATCCTGGTCGGTGAGCTCGTGCAGGAACGGCACCAGGAGGTGAGCGTCCTCGGGGTGCACGAGGTCGGCGAGCGGCCGGTTGACGAGCGCCTCGGGCTCGTAGCCGAGCATCCCGTGCACCGACTCGGCGAGCCAGCGCACGCGCGACGACGGGTCGATGACCGCCACCACGTCGGAGGAATGGCGCATCAGCGCACGCAGCCGCTCCTCCCCGCGGCGCTCGGTCGCACGGGACTGATCGGCAAGCTTGGAGCGCCCCTGGACACGGTAGAACCACCAGCCGAGCAGGGCCAGCAGCAGGACGCCGACGATGAGCGAGACGAGGCTGCCGATCCGCCCGCGCAGCAGCGCGGCGCGCGCCGAGTCGTCCTGACGGCGAATGGCCCTGGCGATGGTCGCGTCGAGGCGGGCCGTGGCCGGGCTGAACGCGGTGAGCGCGATACGCCGCCCGGCCATCGGGTCCTGGCGCGAGACGACGATCGCGTTGATGCTGATCCCGTAGGCGATGCCGACGTCGCGCTCGATCTCGCGCACATGCTGGCGCGGGACACCGAGACGCTGGAGGCGGCGCATGCTGCTGACGACCTGCCGGTAGGCGCTGAAGCCCCTGGCCGAGGTCGTCGAGGACGCCGTGGTGTCCGTCGCCAGACCGCGCCATGTGACGACGTCGACGCGCTGGGTCTGGCTGCGCACGCGCTCCATCAGGACCTGCGCCTGGCGCGCCTGGTCGGCCTGCTCGCGCGCACGATCGGCCATCGCCAGCATGCCCGCGATCACCGCGAGCGCGCCGACCAGCAGCATCAGGATACGCACGGCACCCATGGGAGCGGACCGTGGATCCGGGCTCGGCGGCAGAGCCCTGGCGAAGCGCCGGCGCATACCCGTAGAGGTCGGCACACCACATAGAGGTCTTTAGCCAGACTCAGCCGAGCTCGGCTGAGTCTTATACGCGCGCACGTAGACTCACGCCGCATGGACTTCCTGACCATGATGCACCTCGAGCCGCACGGGCCGGACGCGTTCGTCGGCGTCGGCCCCGAGTACCCGTGGGGCGGGCTCTACGGCGGCCAGATCGTCGCCCAGGCGCTGCGCGCCGCCGACCTCACCGTCGACGACAAGTTCCGGGTCCACTCGCTGCACGCCTACTTCATCCGCCGCGGCGACCACTCGGAGCCGATCCGCTTCGAGGTCGACCGCGTGCGTAACGGGCGCTCGTTCGTGACCCGCAGCGTCGTCGCGCGCCAGTCGACCGGGGCGATCCTGATCATGGCCGCGTCGTTCCAGGTCCAGGAGGACGGCGTCAGCGTTCAGCGCGCAATCGCGCCGAGCATCCCGCCGCCCGACGAGCTGTCGCCGCGCGAGGGGTGGACCACCGTCTTCGAGCGCCGCGACGCGCCCCGCGAGGACCCCGGGTACGTCCAGGCGTGGATCCGCACGAACGGCGAGTTGACCGGCGACCCGGTCCTCCACGCGTGCGCGTTCGCGTTCGCGTCGGACAACTTCCCCGGCAACGTCGTCGTCGGCCTGCATCCGGATCGCCCCACGAGCGATACGGCCGGGCCGGGCAACCTCCAGGCCGCAAGCCTCGACCACGCGATGTGGTTTCACCGCCCGTTCGTCGCCACCGACTGGCTGCTGCACGAGGTCGTCGCCGACAGCCTGCTCGGGTCGCGCGGAGTGTCGATCGGCCACACGTTCAACGCCGGCGGCGACCATGTTGCAACGGTCACCCAGGAGTTCCTGGTCCGCCGGCGCACGCCACGCAGCTGACGAACGTCCCGTTCTGAGCCGGGGGGAAGGGGAGGGTGGTGGGTGCGCCGCGTCGACAACACCGAGGCGCTTCGGTAGCGTGCCGCGCCCAACCGTTGGGAGACGCATGGCCGTGGACGCGACAGCACATCGGATGCCGACATCAGAGGCGCTTCTCAGCGCCCGCGGCGTCTCAGCCGGATACCACAAGCACCCCGTGGTGACGGGGCTGGATCTCGAGGTGCGGGCCGGTGAGGTCGTCGCGCTGCTCGGGCCCAACGGCGCCGGCAAGACGACCACATTGCTCACGCTGGCCGGAGAACTCGCGCCGCTCGAGGGAGAGGTCCATTTCCGGGGCGAGGAGAAGCCGGAGCCGCTCTACCGGCGGGCGCGCCACGGTCTGGCCTTCGTCCCGGAGGAGCGCTCAGTCTTCCCGAACCTGACCGCCGGCGAGAACCTGAAGATCGGCCGCGGGGACGACCGGATCGCTCTGGAGCTCTTCCCCGAGCTGGAGCCCCTGCTCGACCGGCCCGGCGGGCTCCTGTCGGGGGGCGAGCAGCAGATGCTGACGCTGGCCCGGGCCCTGTCACGCGAGCCCGTCGTGCTCCTCGCCGACGAGCTGTCGCTCGGTCTGGCACCGCTCATCGTCGCGCGTCTCCTGAAGGCCGTTCGCGCCGCCGCCGACGAGCGCGGCGTCGGCGTGCTGCTCGTCGAGCAGCACGTCAAGCAGGCGCTGCGCATCGCCGATCGCGTGATCGTCATGCGCGGAGGCCGCATCGTCCTCGCGGGCACCGCCGCCGAAGTCGAGGGGCGCCTGGAGCAGGCCTACCTCGCGGGCGGCCTCGACGACGTCTCGATGGCGACGGCCGGGCCGCCCGACGCACCGTAGCGCGAGTCACCGCGCCGGACCGAACGGCTCGCGCGCCCCGGCCAGCGTCTCCGGCTGCCCTTCGGGCGGTCGGAGACCAACCCCCATTCCGTCGGAGATTGTCGACCAACCGTTTGACAGTGAAGTCCCGCAGGGCTAGGTTCCCCGCGACCGGCGGCACAAGCCACCGGTCGAGTAGCTTTTCGTGGTCACCTGGAGGAGGAGATCAGTTGATGAGAAACGCCAGCAGGGTCCGTATCGGAGTCTCGACTGCGGTTGCGGCGCTCGCGCTCGCCGGCGCGTCGCAGGCGTCCGCAGCGATCAACGCGAGCTTCGCCGTCTCGTCTGACGAGGCGACGAACAAGACAGCCATCACCTACGAGCAGAAGGCCGCCGACGACACGTTGGCGCGCATCACGCTGTTCGCGCCGACGAGTGTGTTCATGCCGGCCGCGCAGCTGCCGGGCGACCTGGTCGGCACGGCGACCCTGACCACCGCCGGCGGCGTGGTGAACGCAACCATCGTCGCCGCCGACCGGACGATCACCCAGCTCGACGCCTCCGGCACCCCGACGCCGCTCACCGGCCTGTGGACGCCGTGCGTCGGCTCGCCGCCACCGTCGGCGGCCAACACGTCGAACTACTGGATGATCGCGGCCGGGGCGACACAGATCCCGATCTATTTCGCGAGCATCAATCAGGATCAGCCGCTTGGCGACGCGTTCCTGGCGCAGATCAACATCTGCTTCCCGGCCGCGTCGAAGGTGACGAAGGTCGTGCTCAACCTCGTCCAGGCGGTGAGCACGTCGCCCGGCGTCTCGATCTGGCACGTGCGCGCGAATCCGTGGGCCGGGACAGAGGTCAGCGCCACGACCGGCGCCGAGGCCGAGGCCCAGGACCGTCTGCCGTGGGACGTCACGCTCAGCGCAAAGCGCAAGAAGGTGACCGGCAAGTCGGCCAAGGCGCGCAACGCGACCAAGGACCTGGTCGCCGTGTCCGGTCGCGTGACGTCCGGCGACAAGGGCGCCGCGGGGGCCACGGTCAAGCTCAAGGCCGGCAGCAGGATCGTCGCCACGCTCAAGACCAGGGCCGACGGCCGCTACCAGGCGACGATCAAGACGACGGCCACGAAGCTGGCCGCCCATGCCACGGCCGGCGCGAGGACCTCGTCGAAGTGCACGGAGCCGAAGTTCGCTCCGTTGCCGTGCACCGGGTCCTCGGTGAGCGGTCTCGATCTCACCGGTGACGCAGTCGCCGTCGGAAATGTGAAGTCATGACAAGCACTGGAGGAGGAAGCAAGATGAGGAACTCGAGATCTGCTCGGATCGCCGCGGTGGTATCCGCGTTGGCGATCGGCGTGGTCGGTGTGGCGTCGGTCCCGGTGGGCGCGAAGCCGACCGCGAAGGCCGCAGCCAACCCCGATTTCAAGATGATGATCATCAGTGGCTTTGGTGGTGTTGCGTCCAACGCGAACCCGGAGATCCTCCAGGGCGCGCTGGCCGCCGCGGCCCGGATCAACAAGCAGGGCGGCCTCCACGGCCGCAAGATCACCGTGACCGGCTGCTCGACCCAGAACTCGACCAGTGGTGACGCGAGCTGCGCACGCAAGGCGGTCGATGAGGGCTATGAGAACGTCATGTGGCGTTCCAGCTTCGCCGCCGGCTCGTACAAGATCACTGCGGCGGCCGGCATCCCGTCGATCGGGAACATCGGCACGCTGACCGCCGACTACTCGCCGCCGCTGGCCTTCCCGATACTCGAGACGTCGGCGGACGACTTCATCGCCGCTGAGGCACTGGTCGCGCAGAACAAGGGCATGAAGCGGTGGGCGGCGATCGGCCTGCAGAACTCGGGCTCGGCGCTGACCGTCAACCAGGCGCGTACGATCGCCAAGAAGTACGGGCGCCAGTACGTCGGGGGGATCCTGTCCCCGGTGCTGCCGGTCCCGGACTACCTCCCGATCGTGCAGAAGCTCAAGAACATGAACCCGGACGTCGTCGTCGCGTCGCTCTCGGTGCCGCATCACATCGCGTGGCATGCCGCTATGCAGCAGCTCGGCTGGCATCCCAAGATGATCGTGACGAACACGTCGACGGTGACCGATGCCGTCATCTCCCAGTTCGCCGACAAGGGCAGCATTCCGATGACCGGCGGCGGCGGCACGCCCGACGCATCGGTCCCCACCCCGGGCAACAAGCTGATCACCGCATTCCGCAACGACATCGCGGCGGCCAAGCTCGGGGGCGATCCGGTCAACTACTCCGCAGCGAGCGTGGCCGGCTGGGTCGCGGTCGACGCGATCGGCAAGCTCGCCGCGAAGATCAAGGGCACCGTCAACAAGACGACGCTCATCACCGCGGCGCGCAAGGTCAAGAAGACCAACCCCATCAATCTCTATGGGGTCTTCTCCTGGGCGCCCGGCTCTTCCGGGCCGGCGGCCGCGCCGCGCTACCGCGCGGGCACGGGCTACGCGCATACGTGGAGCACGAAGGCCAAGCGGTGGGTTCCGGTGAAGTCGTTCAACGCCTGGGACATCCTCGGCTACAAGCTGCCGTAGCTGCGGCGATGACCACCCGCGATTCGGGCGCCGGTCTCAGACCGGCGCCTGGATTGCGAGCTTGCACCCGACCGAGATGAGCGCGCGATGAACACCACGATCCAGTTCGCGATCCTCGGGATCGGTACCGGGGCCATGTACTGCCTGATCGTTCTCGGACTGGTCACGATCTACGCGGGCTCAGGGGTCCTGAACCTCGCCCAGGCCGCGCAGGCGATGTTCGCGGCCTATCTGTTCCGCGATCTGCACACCCTTCAGGGCTGGCAGTTCTGGCCCGCCGCGATCATGACCGTGGCCGTCAGCGCCGCCCTCGGAGCGTTCATCTACGTTGCCGTGATGCGCCAGCTGCGCAACGCCTCGCCGCTCGCGAAGGTCGCCGCCACGCTGGGCATCCTTCTGACGATCCGCGCCGCGTGCGCGCTCATCTGGGGGGCCGACGCGAAGTTCGTCACCTCTGACCTGCCGATCACGATCCACAAGATCGGGTCGATCATCGTCCCCGAAGACCGGGTCTGGCTCCTCCTCATCTGCTTCGTGCTGACCGCCGGCCTGTGGGCGCACGCGCGGTTCACCCGCTCGGGCATGGCCATCCGCGGCGGCGCGAACAACCCGCGGGCGCTCGCGTCGCTCGGATGGTCGGCCAACTCCCTGGCCACCGCGTCGTGGGCGATCGGATCGGGCATCGCCGGCATCGCCGGCATCCTGCTCGCGCCGATCACGACGCTCGACGGCGAGACGTTGCCGCTGCTGATCATCTGGGCCCTCGCGGCCGCGCTGCTCGGCGGGCTGACCAACTACTGGGTCTGCTTCTTCTCGGCCTTCGCGATGGGGATCATCCAGTCCGAGCTGCTGGCCAACACCTCGATCCATGGCATCCAGTGGAGCGTCCCGTTCGCGGTGATCGTGATCGTGATGATGGTGCGCGGCAAGGGCATTCCCGTGCGGGGCGGCCTCGTCGAGCGGCTGCCGGCCGTCGGCACCGGGCGAGTCCGATGGTACGTCGTGATCCCGCTCGTGGCGATCCTCTCGTACTTCATGCTGACGTCGTTCCATCTGCAGCTGCTGGGCTCGCTGATGGGCACGTTCGCGTGGGCGACGATCCTGCTGTCGATCGTCGTCCTCCTCGGCTTCACCGGGCAGCTCTCGTTCGAGCAGTTCGCGATGGCCGGCCTCGCGACCCTCGTCGCGGCGCAGCTCATGTATCAGTGGAACTTCCCGTTCCTGCTCGCGGCGATCCTCGCCGTGCTCTGCGCGCTGCCGATCGGGGTCCTCTTCGCGCTCCCGGCGCTGCGCACGCGAGGGGTGAGCCTCGCGGTCGTCACGCTCGGCCTGGGAGCGGTGGTCGCCGACATGGTCCTCACGCGTGAGGACCTCGTCGGGTACAACGGGATCAGCGTCAAGCCGCCGTCGATCTTCGGCCTCAGCCTCGATCCCGTCCTGCACACCGACCGCTACGCGGTCTTCGTCCTGCTCGTCTTCACCGGCTGCGCGATCGGCGTGGCGAACATCCGGCGCGGCCGGTCCGGGAGTGCCCTACTCGCGGTGCGCACGAACGAGCGCGCCGCCGCGGCGCTGGGCATCGACGTCCTGCGGACGAAGCTGTTCGCGTTCGTCATCGGCGCGTCGGTCGCCGCACTTGGCGGCATCCTGCTCGCATTCCAGGACTCGGTCGTCGCGTTCTCGTCGTTCACGCCGTTCAACTCGATCCTCGCCGTCGCGTTCGCGGTCTTCGGCGGGATCGGGTTCCTCATCGGCCCGCTGATCGGCGGGATGATGCCGGACTCGGGTTTCGGTGGCTGGCTCGTCCAGCAGTTCTGGTCCAATGCCGCGACCGGCTCCTACTGGCTGACACTGGCCGGCGGCCTGGCGCTGGTCATCCTGCTCCTCGTGCACCCCGACGGCGCCGTCCATGCCCAGCTTCACACGATCGAGAAGCTGCGCGGCGCCGGGCGCCGGGTCGGCCGTCGCGGCCCCAAGACCGTCGAGCCGACGGCGTTGCCCGAGATGGAGCGCGACCGTTGCCCGCCGAAGGTCCTCGAGGTCCGCGACCTCAGCGTGCGCTTCGGCGGCGTCGTCGCGCTCGACGGGATGTCGCTCACGGTCAACCCCGGTGACATCGTCGGCCTCATCGGGCCCAACGGCGCGGGCAAGACGACGGCGATCGACGCGATCACCGGCTTCGTCCGGCCGTCGCGCGGCGAGGTGCTGCTCGATGGCGTGCCGATCGAGCGGTGGCCGACCCACCGGCGCGTGCTCGCCGGGATCGGCCGCTCGTTCCAGTCGCTCGAGCTGTTCGAGGAGAACACCGTCTTCGAGAACCTCCAGGTCGCGTCGGACTCGCACGGCCTCCCGGGGTACTTCGCCGACATCGTCCGGCCCCGACATAACGAGCTCGCCCCGGCCGCGATCGCCGCGGTCGAGGAGTTCGAGCTCGAAGGCGACCTCGACCAGCGTGCGAGCGACCTCTCCTACGGGCAGCGCCGCCTGACCGCGATCGCCCGGACGCTGGCGGTCGAGCCGTCGCTGCTGCTGCTCGACGAGCCCGCGGCGGGGCTGAGCTCGACCGAGACGGCGGAGCTGATCGAGGGCGTGCGGCGCCTGGCCAAGGACTGGGGCATGGGCATCCTCGTCATCGAGCACGACATGAACTTCGTCATGGGCGTCTGCGACCGCATCGTCGTCCTGGACTTCGGGAAGCAGATCGCCACCGGCACCCCGCAGGAGATCCGCAACAATCCGCTCGTGATCGCCGCATACCTCGGCGAGCCGGAGACCGAGCCGGGTGCCCCGGCGCCGGTTCCCGTCTGAGACCCAACGAAGGAGCAGTCGTGGCCCGCATCGAACCGATCTCGGGAACGCCCGCCGACCCGCTCGTGGCGCGGCTCGTCGAGGAGGGTGAGCGCGACGGCACACCCGACGCCCGCATCATCCGCGTGTACGGCCGCACCAACCTCGGCGCCCGGTGGATCGAGTTCTGCAAGGCGGCGATGACGGAGGGCCTGTTGCCGATCCGGCTGCAGGAGCTCATCCGGATCCGCATGTCGGTCGCCGAGGAGTGCGGCTACTGCTCGAGCCTGCGCTCCAAGCCGGCGCAGGACGCCGGCCTGACCGAGGAGATCGTCGTCCAGATGGCCGATCTCGACAACGCGCCCGACCTCGAGGCGCGCGAGATCGCCGCGCTGCGCTACGCGGACTTGTACCGCCGCGACGAGGTCGCCACCGATGAGGCGTTCGCCGACCTGCGCGAGCACTTCACCGACGAGGAGATCATCGACCTCGCGGTGCTGTGCGGCGTGCTCGACGGCGGCGGGAAGTTCGCCAAAGCGCTCGAGGTCATCACATGGGAGCAGGCGTGCGAGGTGCGCCCGACCCTGGCCTCGATGCGGTCGGCGTGACGTTTGCGCTACGCGTGAACGGCCTCGACCACGAGGTCGAGGCCGCGCCGGGCACGCCGCTGCTCTACGTGCTGCGCAACGAGCTGGGGCTCACCGCGGCGAAGTTCGGCTGCGGCCTCGAGCAGTGCGGCGCGTGCACGGTCCTCGTCGACGACGTCGCCACACCGTCCTGTGTCGCGCCGGCCGAGTCGTTCGCCGGCCGCGAGATCGTCACCGCCGAGGGCATCGGCGCCCCCGGCAAGCCGCATCCGCTGCACGAGGCATTCGTGGAAGAGCATGCGGCCCAATGTGGGTACTGCATCCCTGGGATCGTCGTGGCGGCCAAGGCGCTGCTCGACCGAAGCCCGGCGGCGACCGACCACGAGATCCGCGATGCCCTGGCGGGCCATCTGTGCCGCTGCGGATCTCACCCGCGGATTCTCCGGGCGATCCATCGCGCCGCCGCGGCCCAGATCGCGCAGTGAGCCTTCCCCCCCACCTCGAGCGCTACCCCGAGCTCGACACGTGGATTCGGATCGACCGCGAAGCGACGGTCACGCTGTTCACCGGCAAGGTCGAGCTCGGCCAGGCGATCGTCAACGCGATCGCCCGGATCGGCGCCGAGGAGCTCGACCTGTCGATCGATCTGGTCCGCGTCGAGACCGCCGACACGCTGCGGCCACACGACGAGGGGCTCACGGCCGGCAGCGACTCGCTCAAGCAGAGCGGGACCGCGCTGCGTCAGGCGGCCGCCGAGGCGCGCGTGCACCTGCTCGAGCTCGCCGCCGATCGGCTCGGCGTCGCGGTGGCGGAGCTCACCGCGCGCGACGGCGTGATCAGCGCCGCCGGCTCCGGGGCGCGGACGACCTATTGGGAGCTGCTCGGCGGCCGGCCGTTCAATCGCCGCGCGACGGGATCGATCGCGGTGAAGGCCCCGTCCGAGCACCGCCTCGTCGGCCGGCCGGGACCGCGGATCGATCTTCGTGGCTTGGTCACTGGCTCGACACGCTTCGTCCAGGATCTCCAGGAGCCGAACATGGTCCACGCGCGGGTGGTCCGCCCGCCCAGCCCCGGCGCCCGGCTGGTGTCATTGGACGCGTCGCGCGTCAGCGACATGCCCGGGGTCCTGGCCGTCGTCCAGGACGGGAGCTTCATCGGGGTCGTGGCGGAGCGCGAGGAGCAGTCGATCCGGGCCCGCGAGGCCCTGATCGCGCGTGCGCGCTGGAGCGAGCAGGAGACGCTGCCGGGGCACTGGGCGCTGGATGACTGGCTCCTGGCCCAGCCCACGACCAGCTTCCTCGTCCTCGACGGGATGCCGGTATATGGCCCGATCGCGCCGCCAGATCCCATGCCCGCGGGGCGCTGTGTCGAGGCGACGTTCTCGCGCCCGTTCCAGATGCACGCCTCGATCGGCCCGTCGGCCGCGATGGCGCAATGGTCCGGTGACGACCTGCGCGTCTGGTCGCACTCCCAGGGGGTGCACGTCCTGCGAGAGTCGCTCGCCCAAGTGCTCGGGGTCGACGCTCGCTCAGTCCGCGTCTCCCACGTCGTCGGCCCCGGCTGTTACGGCCACAACGGCGCCGACGACGCCGCCCTCGACGCCGCGCTGCTCGCACGCGCCGCGCCGGGCCGGCCGGTTCTCCTGAAGTGGATGCGCGCAGACGAGCACGCATGGGAGCCCTACGGGGCACCGGCTGTCGTGAAGGTTCGCGCGGGCGTCGACGACGCCGGCCGCCTGGCGCACTGGGACCTGGAGGCGTGGAGCACGACCCACAACGCGCGCCCGTTCCCCGCCGAAAACGGCTCGCGTCTGCTCGCCGCCTGGCACCGCGCGGACCCGATGCCCGCGCCGCCCGCCGAGCCGCTGCTCATCCCAGAGGCGGGGATCCATCGCAACGCCACGCCCGCGTATTCGGTGCCCCGGAGGCGCATCGTCAAACACCTGATCGTCGATCCACCGCTGCGCACGTCGTCGACCCGGGCCCTGGGGGCGTACGTCAACGTGATGGCGATCGAGTCGGTGATCGACGAGCTCGCGGCGGCAGCCGGAACCGACCCCCTCGCATTCCGGCTTGCGCACCTCGACGACCCCCGGGCGCGCGCGGTGGTCGAGACGGCGGCCGAGCGCGCGGGCTGGTCAGAGCGCGGCCGCGCGAACGGGCGGGGCATGGGCATCGGCTATGCCCGCTACAAGAACAGTGCGGCCTACGCGGCGGTCGTCATCGAGCTGCGCGTCGATGACGAGACGGCCGCAATCGTGCTCGAGCGCGCGGTGATCGCGGCCGACGCCGGCGAGATCGTCGATCCGAGCGGGCTCGTCAACCAGCTCGAGGGCGGCCTCATCCAATCGGCAAGCTGGACCCTCAAGGAGCAGGTGCGATTTGACCGCACGCGCGTCACGAGCGTGGACTGGGACAGCTATCCGATCCTGACCTTCCGCGAGATCCCCGCGATCGAGACGGTCCTGCTCGACCAGCCGGGCGAGCCATACCTCGGCAGCGGCGAGGCGACGCACGGGCCGACGGTCGCCGCGATCGCCAACGCCGTCTTCGCCGCCAGCGCCATTCGCATCCGGACCCTCCCGTTCACGCCCGAGCAGATGCGCTCCGCCGCGCTCGGGTAGCACGAACCCCCCAATTCCCAGAAGTCCCACCGACCTCGTCCGCCAGAGCTTGACCTGGGCAAAGACCTCCCACTCGTGCTGATGGCACCGGTCATCGCCGGCGCGTAGCCCGGTCAGGCCGACGCCATCTCGTGGTCGACGCTGAGCCCCGGCGTGCCCGCGATCGTCTGGAAGACGACGCAGTAGCGCTCGGTCAGCTCGATCAGCTTGGCGACCTGCTCCGGCTCGGCGTCGGTCTCGAGCTCGAACCGCAGCCGGATCGACCGAAACCCGACGGGTGCGTCGCGAGCGACGCCGAGCGTGCCGCGAAAGTCAAGATCGCCCTCGGCGATCACCTGTCCCTCGACGGGAATCTGCAGCGATGTCGAGACGGCGCGCATCGTCACCCCCGCGCAGGCCGCGAGCGCCTCGAGCAGCATGTCCCCCGAACACAGTGCCGCGCCATCGCCGCCGGTCGCCGGATGCAGGCCCGCGGTCGCCAGCGCCCCGCCCGTCTGCACGCTGCACGTCACGCCCTCGCCCAGCGTGGCCGCGCCGCGCAGGGTGACGACGGCCGCCTCGGGCTCGTCGCGATAGCGGTCCTTGAGCGGCGCCTGACGTGCTCGCAGTTCGTCGGCGTTCATGGTCGTCCTCCGTGTTTGCGATTGAGCAGCGCCATCGCCGCATTGTGACCGGGCACGCCGCTGACTCCCCCACCCCGTCGCGCTCCCGCGCCGCATTGCAGGATCCGGTCGTGGTCGGTTTCGACGCCCCACCGGCCGACGTCGTCCTCGTCCTCGGCGAACGGCCATGCGAGATCGCGGTGGAAGATGTTGCCGCCCGGCATCCGCAGTTCGTCCTCGATGTCGAGCGGGCTGCGGACCTCGATGCACGGCGTGCCGTCGGGGCCGTTGAGCAGGCAGTCGGCGATCGGCTCGTCGAGGACGCTGTCGAGCGAACGCAGCGTCGCGGCCAGCGCGGCGGCGCGGGCGCCCTCGGGATCGGAGCGAAAGAGCCGAGCGGGCATGTGCAGGCCGAAGACGGTCAGCGTCTGCGCCCCGGCGTCGCGCAGTTCGGGGCCGAGAATGCTGGGGTCGGTCAGCGTGTGGCAGTAGGTCTCACACGGCGGCAGGGTCGGGATCGCGCCGGTTGCGGCCTCGTCGTAGGCGCGCTGGAGCTGCTCTGCCGTCTCGTTGACGTGGAAGGTGCCGGCGAACGCGCGCTCGGGCGCGACCGAGGCGTCGCGCAACCGCGGCAGCCGCGCGAGCAGCAGGTTGACCTTGAGCTGGGCACCCTCAGGCGGTCGGTCGGAAGGCGGGGCGCCAAGCAGGCGGTGCAGCTCGGTCGGCGCGGCATTAACGAGCACGCGGCTCGCCTGAACCTCGTGCTCGGAACTGCCGTCGGTGAAGCGCACCCCGACCGAGTCGGCTTCGGGGTCGAGGCTCAGGACTTCCGATCGCGTGCGAAGCTGCGCCCCCGCCTTCGCAGCCGCGTCGACGAGCGCCCCGGAGACGGCCCCCATGCCGCCGATCGGGACCTGCCACTCACCGGTCCCGCCGCCGATCACGTGGTAGACGAAGCAGCGGTTCTGGCGCAGGTCGGTGTCGCCGGCCGCGGCGAACGTGCCGATCAGGGCATCGGTCAGCACCACACCAGCGACAAGGTCGTCACTGAACATCGCGGAGACCGCCTGGCCCAGCGGGTTCTCGAAGACCGCCTCCCAGATGGCGTCATCACCGATCAGCGCACGCAGCTGCGCCCGCGAGCGCAACGGCTCGGTCAGCGTCGGGAACACGGCCTGCGCGACCCGCCCGAGTCCGGCTTCAAAGGCCGTCCAGGCGCGCAGCTCCAGGTCGCCTCCGGTGACCTCGCGAAACGACGCCCGCGTCGCCCCGGCGTCCTCGAGGTCGACGAGCAGCCCACGCTGCGCCGCGACCCGGGGATCGGGCGTGTACGAGGACACGCGTCGGCGCGCGAGGCGCAGCGGCAATCGCAGGTCGCGGACGATCGACGCCGGCAGCAGGCTGACGAGATAGGCGTAGCGCGACAGGCGCGCGTCGACCCCCGCGAACGCGTGATCGGAGACCGCGGCCCCACCGAACGCATCACGCCGCTCGAGCACCAGACACGATCGCCCCGCCCGCGCCAGGTACGCGGCGGCGACCAATCCGTTGTGCCCACCGCCGACGATGACGACGTCGTAGCGCGTTGAGGCGACCACGCCGTGGACACTACGTCAGTGTCCCTTGGGCTTGCGCCTATGCTTGACTCGGCTGACGACGGCGAGCGATGGCGCTCTGGGCGCGCACGAGTGACAGCGGCCTCGCGGCCGAGATCGGCGCCCACCACGGTAGTTCGCTCGTCGTCTGTGCCGGTAAGCTGGTGGCGTGTCCGTCGCGATCGAGTTGGCCCGCTGGGCGGACGAGCTGGAGCCCTCCGTTGAGGATCTCGAGCTCGCCGAGCGGGCGCTCGCCGACACGATCGCGGTGGCCACGGCCGCGGCGGACAGCCCGATCCGCCGCCTGCAGACCGACGACTCCGAGGTCGCACGCTGGGCGGCCCTCGCCCACGTGCTCGACTTCGACGATCTACACATGGAGTCGACGACGCACATCAGCGCCGTCTGCGTCCCGGTCGCACTGAGCCTCGGGGGCGGCGCACGGGCCTATCTCGCTGGCGCCGGGGTGATGGCGCGGCTGGGTGCCGCGCTGGGCTGGGATCACTACAGCGCCGGGTGGCACGCGACGTGCACGGCCGGTGCCCCGGCGGCGGCGGCCTGCGCCGGTGTGGCACTCGGACTCAGTGCGGAGCAGATCGCCACGGCGATCGCGCTCGCGGTGCCCGCGGCGGGCGGCGTGCAGGCGGCGTTCGGCACCGAGGCCAAGTCGCTGCAGGTCGGGTTCACTGCGGACGCCGGCGTCCGCGCCGCCAAGCTGGCCGCGCTCGGGGCGACGGCCTCAAGCGATGCAGCCGAGCAGTGGATGGCGCTGGTCGGCGGGCGTCCCGGCGACGTCGTGCTCGATGGCCCGGCGGTCCCCGGCGGCCTCGCGATCAAGCTGTACCCGTGTTGCTACGCGCTGCAACGACCGATCGCGGCGGCGCTGTCGCTGGGGCCCGTCGCGCCTGAGCAGATCGACTCGATCGAGATCCGCACACCCGCGGTCGCGCTCACGCCGCTGATCCACAGCCGCCCGGCCACGGGCCTCGAGGCGAAATTCAGCCTCGAGTACGCCGTCGCGGCCGCGCTGCTCGACGGCCGCGCCGACTTCGAGACGTTCAGCGACCAGGCGGTCATGCGGCCGCTCGCGCGCAGCCTCGTCGCGCGCGTGCGCGTCGTGGCCGGCGCCGGCGGCGATGGCCTGCTCGCCGGTGACGTACAGATCACGGTCGCGCTGGTCGATGGGCAGCCCGCGCTGCGCACGTCGCTTCAGACGCCGCCCGGCGCTCCGGCCCGGCCGCCGTCGGCGGCCGATCTGCGAGCGAAAGTCGAGACCTGCGCGCCGGACGACGCGGCGTCCGTCGCTCAGCTGACGTGGTCATCCGCCGCGTCGTTTCTGCGCTCGGCGCTGGCGATGTGAGGGGTCAGCTCAGCAGTTCGGGACAGCCCAGTCGCTGTTGTCCCGCGGGCCGCCGGGCGGATCACCGCGCCCGCGCCGCGGCTGCCGCGTCTGGGCTTCGCGCGACGCACCGCATCACTGGGCTGATCGGCCGGCGTTAGCCACTGCGAACGACGAGGAAGATCGCCGAGCGCGACCGTCACGAACAGCGTCACGCTCGTCGGCCGTTGGGGATCGTGGCTTCACGCGCGTAGAGCCCTTGCCGCGCGATGACCTGTTAGGGATTGATTAGCGGGCTCCGTCTGGGTACGCGCCCGGTGCGAGGATTTGCCGGTGATCTTCCGCGCCCGCCGCAAGCCCCGCACGTCGCATACGCGGACCGTGCTGTCGAAGAAGCGCGCGACGGTCCTCAAGCACGTGCAGGGTGCCGTCGGCTCGAACGACCTCTCCAAGCCGATCGATACGGATGCGCTGCGCCAGTTGCGCGCGTCGCTCAACGGGCTGCGCAGCGACATCGCCCATCAGCCGGGGGCGGGCCCGCGAGCCGCCGCCGCGGCGCTCAGCGACCTCGACACCGCGCTGGCCAAGCTCGGCGCCGTGCAGGGCCACCCTCCGAGCGCGCACGCGCAGTCGCTGATCGAGGATGGGCTACGCGCGCTGCACAGCGCCCACGTCAACGCCGCGAAGGCCGGCAGTGACTGGCCCCTCTGAGAGCCGGGGCACCGCGCTCGACGCGCTCGCGTCGGCGATGGCCGGCCCGGTCTCCCGCCGGCGCATGCTGCGCATCTCGGCCGCGGCGCTGGCCGCCGCGACGCTGCCCTCGTGGATCTGGCGGCCGGCCGTGGCAGGCGCCGGCGTCGTCGGCAAGCTGGGCGACTGCGTCCAGCTGCCCGGCGTGTCGCAGTGCGATCCCGACCAGTTCGAGGTGCCGTACACCTCGGATCAACCGATGCCGCCCGACACCCAGGTCGCGCCCAACGGGAAGGCCTCGACGTTCAACGGCTGCGGCCCAGCAGCCGGCATCGACATCGGGCCCCTCCATGGGCTCGAGCCCTGGGACAGCCCGCTCGGCCTGGCCCACTTCGTCGGCGCCTGCAACACGCACGACTGCTGCTACGGGTCGTGCCAGCAGTCCAAGTCAGAGTGTGACTCGAACTTCCTCGAGAGCCTCTCCTCCGCATGCGATCAGAGCCCGACCAACCTCCTGACCGGTGTCGGCCTGGGCTACTGCAACACGATCGCGGCGATCTACTACGCGGCGGTCGCCGTCGGGGGTGGGGATGCCTACACCACCGCTCAGCGCGAAGCGTGTATCGCGTGCCGGCCGCGGTGCCAGTGCGCCGGCACGACCGCGTGCTGCGAGGCTCCCTCAAACTACACCTGCTTCGACCAGATGACCGACCGCAACAACTGCGGCGACTGCGGCATCCAATGCTCGCCCGGCCAGGCGTGCGTGGGCGGCTGGTGCGTGTAGAGCGACCCTACGGTCGGCGCTTCTCGGTCTTCTTGCGGGGCGGACCAGAGGAGGTGACGAGCTTCACGGTGCTTCCGTTCGTCAGGGTCTTTCCGGGCCCGGGCGTGGTCGAGATCACCAGTCCCTTACGGACGGTCCTCGACGCCTTCTTGCTCACGGTTCCGACCGTGCAGTTGAGCGCCTTGATCATCCGCTTGGCGAATGTGAGCGTCGTGCCCTTGAGCTGGACCGTCTTGCAGGCCGGGGGAACGGGGCCGGGGACCGCGCTGACCGTCAACTCGGCGCTGGCGGTATTGCTGGCGGCGTCGGGGTCGGGCAGGGGCGAGAAGACCGCCGCAGTATCCGTGTAGGTGCCGGCGGCCGCGGCTGAGACGACGATCGACACGGGCACGCTGGCACCCGTCCCCAGGCCGGTGATCGTGCACGTCACCGCCTGACCCGCGGTCGTGCAGAGGCCGGACCCGGCCACCGCGGTGATCACCGTCAGGCCGCTGGGCACCGTGTCGGTGAAGGTGATCGGCGGCGCGGACGTGCTCCCGTCATGGCCGACCGTGAAGCCGAGTGAGGAGACCCCGCCGGCGGTGATCGCCGCTGGGGTCGCGGCTCCCGCCACTGTGACGTCCTGGCCCGGCGTGAGCTCAGCCGAGAGGGGTAGGAGATGTCCCCCAGGCGTTAGAAGACTCAGGACGGGCAGGGTCGAGCCGACGGCGGCCGTCGTGATCGTTCCTTGAACGACAGTGTCGGCGGCGAGGATCGAGGGTCCGAACCCGTAGCAGACGGTCGCCCCCGGGGTCGGGTGGTACAGACCGAGCCGATCTCCGCCCTTGACCGCGATCGGCGATGCGAGCGGGAAGGTGTTCACTCCTGCTCCCCCGAGCAGTTCGGGGTCGGCCCCGACGACGGTGTAGGACCCCGCCGCGGGGCGCAGAACGAGGAATGTCAGCGCGTCCCCAGCGGTGACGCTGCTGTGGTAAATGCTCCACGAGGTGATCGTTCCGCCACCGGGTGGGACGACGTACTGAACGGCCGGATCGGTCGCCTCCTGCACAACCACCGTACCGTTCAGACAGACCCCCGGAAAGAGCGCGGGCGTCGCCGAGCCCAGCGTCACCGCAGCGGCCGATGCTGCCAACACGCCACATGCCCCGACGCTGGCCAGGCCCACCACGATCGTTCGAGTATGCCGCATGGCTCTCCTCCAAACAGGAACCGAGCCGCGAACAATACGCCCACCGGTACGCCGTTTTTGGTCGGACCACTGCCCTTGCTAGGCGGCGCCGTCGCGTGATGCCCGATGTTGTTAGCCGACGGCGAGGGTCAGTGGGCGTTCGAGCTGGCCCGCGGGGGTCCAGCTGCAGCTCGTGCGCGGCGTTCGGCAGGCCGTCGCGCAGCTCGGCGTCGCGTTCGCGCTCGGCGTTGAGCGCCAGGCCGAACAGCAGCGCGCTGTTCGTGATCCAGATCCAGACGAGGAACACGACAGCGCCGCCGAGGCTGCCGTAGGTCTTGTCGGACGAGCTGAAGTTCGCGGCGTAGATGGCGAACCCGACCGAGGCGACGATCCAGATCGCGAGCGCCGCCAGTGATCCCGTCGCCACCGACCAGACGCTGCGCGGCCTGGCGTTCGGCGCCGAACAGGACGCTGAACATCGCGATGACCACCAGGATCAGCACCGGCCACTTCGCGATGTTCCACAGCGACACAGCGGTGTCGCCGATGCCCTGCTCGGGATCATCGGCGCCCTCGTGGCGATCCCGGTCGCGGCCGCGATCAAGCTGCTCTTCGACGAACTCCTCACCCCACGCCTGGACGAGCGCTGATCGCCGAATCGGGCTTCGGGCTGCACGGAGCCTGAACGCGTCCAGGGCGTAGGGGTGAACCTGACGAGCGCCTGAACGCCGGGTGTACATCGCCGCGTGGTCGGACTACGGTCGCCTGGCGATGTTCATTCGGTGCCGAGCGCGAGTCGTCGCGAGTCTCACCGTCGTTGCCGCAGTCGTGGGCGGTGTCGGCTCCGTCTCGGCCGGCGCGCCCCCGGGCGCGGCCGGATCCGCGATCCCCGCGACATGCGCAGCGGATGCCCAGGCGGAGCTGACGACGGTGATCCATCGGATCTACAACCAGGCTCTCCACGGGCGCGAGGAGGCGTCTGCGGTCAAGCGAATCACACGTTCCACCACGCTTGCCCGCGCGGTCGCGAGTGGTCGCCCGAGCGCGGTGCGTGCCGCTCTGATCCCCCTGATCAAGAATCAGATCACTCGGATCAACGTGTCCAGTAGCAACGGGACCACAATCCGGATCGGCTCGGTCCCGTCCTACGCTCCAGCGGGCGGCCCGATCACGCTGCATGGACGGGTCGTCGGGAGCTACGTGCTGTCTGTCGGCAACGATGCGGCGTTCGTGTCGCTCGTCCACAGTGTCACGACCGGCACCGTGCGGTTCGTTGTGGGTGGCGCGCCGACGGTGGGGTCGTTTCCGGTGGCCACCTTCCCGTCCGGCCACGCGATCGTCGAGATCGTGCTCAGGGACCCGCCGCCGTGGGTCTGTGGAGCGACGACCGCCGACACGCAGTTCCGGACGACCGCGTTTGTTGCGCGCAATGTCATGAACGGGGAGTCCCACAGCCACCAGGTCACCCTCACACTCCGATATGCCGCGCAGAACACCGCGTTCCGTGAGGCCATCGCCGCCGGCAACCCCGCCGCCGTCCGGGCCGCGATCATCGGTTTCTTCCGTAACAGCCACTTCCACATCGTGCGCGTCAGAACATGGAAGGGCGGCCGCCTGATAAACGACGTCGGCGGTCCCTACGTCCTCAGTCCGGCGTCGAGTCCCATCCGCAGCCCGGCGGGCAAGGTGATCGGCCGGTTCATGCTCGCCGTCCAGGACGACACCGGCTACATCAAGCTCGTGCACCTCTTCACCGGAGCCGACGTCGTGCTCCAGACGATCGCGGGAACCGTCCCCGGTAGCAACCTCACCCCCGGCCCCCGATTTGCGGCCGGACCGAGCACGACGACGTACAACGGACGGACGTACCGCGACTTCGGCCTCGCCGGGATCGCGTTTCCCAGCGGGACGCTGAAGGTCTCGCTGCTCGAGCCCCGCTGACGGTTACCTCAGCAGTCCGTGGAGGAACCGCGCGTGCTCGCGCCCGAGAGCCGTGCGCGTCGGATACAGGCCGAGGCTGTGGATCGCGTCTGCCATCAGCGGGACCCACGAGAAGATCAGCCACGCGCTCAGGACCAGCGCGGCGATCTTGAGGATACGACTCGAGCTGAGAGCGGCGAACGGAAGCAGCCAGAGCACGTACCACGGCAGCACCCAGGACAGCACGAGCAGCGCAGCGAGCGCGGTCACGGCAAGCCACGTCGCCAGCTCGCCACCGCGCCAGACCTGGACGCAGGCGAACAGCACGACGGCGGCCAGCATGGCTCCGAGCACGCTGTGCATGGTGTCGGTGACGCCGCCGAACCCGAGCGCAAGTCCCAGCAGGTTGGGCACCGAGATCCCCGCGACCACCTTGTTCTGGTCGGCGATGTCGGGCAGGTGTGGGCCGAAGGCCGCGTAGCTCACCGCGATGACCGCGACCGTCGCCAGTCCCGCGCCCACGACGGCGCGACCCCGGCGCGCCGCGCCGACCAGCAGCACGGGAACCATCACCGCTGACGACGCCTTGATCCCGACGGCGATCACGGCGGCCGCACCTCCGAGTCCTTCGCGGCCGATCATCACGAGCAGCACCGCCCCAGTCAGCGCGAGCATCATCAGCGAATCGTTGTGCTGGCCTCCGAGGCCCCAGATGAGCACCAGCGGGTTGAGCCCCACCATCGCCACGGGCAGCGCGGGCGGGCGCCCGAGGTGCAGAGCCGCGCGGTAGACGATCCACACCGTGCCCAGCGAAGCGGCGATCACGATCACCTTCCACGTCCAGAATCCGGTGACCACCCCGAGGGGCGCAAGGGCGTAGGTGAGCAGGGTGAAGAGCGGGCCGTAGGGACTGCGCAGGTGGTGCCAATTACTCAACGGAAAGCTCGGGTCGGTGTGCGGCTCGGAGACGGGGAGTGCCGTGTAGGGGTTGAGGTGATGGAGCACGCCCATGCGCCCGTAGTTGAGGTAGTTGAAGACGTCGGTGAGCGACAGGGGCGGCGAGAGCGCGAGGACCAGATGGAGGGCGAGGATTGCCGCGGCGATCCAGCGCATCCGCAGCGCGGGAGCGCCGTACAGGATCAGGAGGTACGCGACGAACAGCACGCCCATGACCGTGGTGAACTCGACAATGAGCTGTCGGCGCGTGGGGTCGAATGAGCTCAGAACTCCGTCCAGCGGACCGATCATCCAACGAGGGAAGCCGACGTGATCTGGCGGCACCAGGAAGGTCACGCGGCTCGTCGCAACGAGCACGACGAACGTGACGCCCGCCAGCATGACCGCCATGCCCAGCGCGCCGGCGACCGCGCGCGGATGAGGCAGCGTGAACCCGCGGCGCCCAGACGCCGTCGTCGATACCGACAGTGGGGCATGCTCGATCGCGATCGTCGCGCCACCGTAGCGGCCGATCGGGGCACGGCTCAACAACGTGTTCAGGCAGGCGTCAGGTGATGCGTGCGACAGTCGTGCCCTGCGATCGCCTCGGCGAGGAGTGTCCAAATGGGATTGGGTGCACCCCCCGCGCCAACGCTCGGGGGAAAGCGGCTCGCCGCGACCGTGTCCGACACCCCGGCGGCCACGCCGGCGGGCGTCGACGGGACGTGGGTCGTGCTGGCGGTTGGTGCGATCACGGTGCTCGCGGGTTGCCTGCGGCTGCTCTGGCTGGCGCGGGTCGACGGCAACCCGTTCTACGACGCGGCCGTGCGCAGCATGGGCCTGTCGCTCCACAACTTCTTCTTCGGCGCGTTCGAGCCTTCGGGGAGCGCCTCGATCGACAAGCCGCCGGTTGATCTCTGGCTCCAGGTCGCGTCGGTCAAGCTGCTGGGCTTCAACGGGAGAGCGCTCAAGCTGCCAGAGGCGCTCGCGTCGACGCTTGCCGTTCCCCTGCTCTACGACGCCGTGCGGCGAGTGTTCGGCACCGTCGCCGGCCTGTGTGCTGCGCTGGCCCTGGCGGTTCTGCCGATCGCGGTGTTGACGGGCCGTAGCGACACGATGGATGCGGTCATGGGGCTGCTGCTCATCGCGGCGCTGTGGTCGCTCGTCCGCGCGGCGCAGACCGAACATGCTCGATGGGTCCCGATCGCTGGAGTGTGTATCGGACTCGCGTTCAACGTCAAGCTCTTCGAAGCCCTCGTCCCGCTGCCGGCGTTCGCCGTCGGGGGATGGCTGGCGCTGCCCGGACCGTTCGCGCGCCGAGCGGGGATCGCGGCACTCGCGGTCGCGCTGCTCATCGCCGTCAGCCTGTCGTGGCTGACGGCGACCTCGCTCGTCGGCTCGGCGCCGTATGCGGTCGGATCGACGAACGGCAGCGCGTGGAACGCCGCGTTCGTCTTCAACGGCCTCGATCGCATCCAGGCCGCCCCGGTGATCCACAGGGGGCCCGTGGTCCATCACCGTGCGACGCACCTCAAGCGCCTGCACCGCAGGAAGCGGGCCCGCATCACCCCACCGGGACCGGCTCGGCTGCTGGCCCGCCGCGGATCGCTGCCGATCGCCCAGCTCGGCCTCGAGCTGCTCGCTGCACTGGCGCTCGGGCTCCCCGCACTGTGGGCGCGCCGGCACGAAGGCCGTACGACGATGTCGGTCGGGGTGACGCTCGGGATCTGGGCGCTGACCGGCGCCGTGCTGTTCAGTGCCATGAGCCGACTGCACCCGCGCTACACCGAGGCCATGACCCCGGCGATCGCTGCCTGCGTCGGCATCGGTGTCGCGTGGCTGGGCCAAGCATCCGGGCGACGCCTCGCTCTGGCCGCCATCACCGCCGTTGCGCTCGCGGGCTTCGCTGTCTGGGCGGCGTTCGGCTCGCTCGCAGCCGCGATCGGTCTCGGCGTGACCGTCGCCGGCGTCCTGCTGGTCGTGCGCCCCACGACCAGGCCAGCGGCCCGAGGCCGACTGGCTGGGCTCGGCGTAGCGCTCGTCCTCGGAGGGCTGCTCGCCGCACCTGCCACCGACGCCGTCAGAGTCGTCTCCCTGCACCTTTCGGACTCGGGCCGGCCCGGCGCGATGCCACACAAACGCATCGTGCGGCTGTCGGAGTTCCTGCGCTCCCATCGCCACGGCGCGCGCTACGAATTCGCCGCGGCGGCCGCCACGCAAGCTGGGCCCTTGATCGCCCACGACGGCCAACCCGTCCTGATCCTGACCTCATACAACGGACGCGCGCTGCTGTCGACCTCACAGCTCGTCGCGGACGTAGCGCGCGGCGACGTGCGCTACGTCCTCCTCGGCAGCATCGCCTGCCGTACGAACAACAGCCAGCTCGCGGCATGCTCGGCACCAGCCAAATGGGTCCGCAGCCACGGCACAGACGTGTCAGGGAAGGCACGCGTCGGTCGCGGGCTGCTGTGGCAACTGCGATCGCCCACGGCCGGCCTGAGCTGAGACGTCGTGATCTCGTTCAGGCGCCGATCAGGGTCACCCGGCCATCCTCCGGGCATGACCCGCCCGACCACTACGGGCCCCAGGCTCCCAGGTCCGCTCCCGGCGGCCGCCGCAGAGGCCGTGATCGAGGCGACCATCCGTCATCTGCGGCAATACGGCCACCGGGCCACGCGCCCCAGCGTCGCACCGTTCTACGAGCCGGGTATCGACGTTCGGCGTCTCGCACGTGTCTGGCTCGAGCGTCATGAATAGGCGGTGACGAGCCTGGATCTGTGTTGCGAGCCATTTCGCGAACTCATCGCCCCCGAGGTCGGGGGCTGAGCTGCGAGGGACTGCGGGCCGGTTCGTGGTGGCGGTGACGGCGCCTGCTCGGTTGACGACCCCGTAGGCGAAGCCGACGGTTGTGCGCCGCGCGAAGCGTCGCGTGGTCGACGTCGACCCCGGGCACGGCAGGGGGACCCCTTCCTCACCATCGGGCGACCTGACCATCCAGTCACTCCCAGGCCACTGGCTGAGCGCGATCTGTGGACCTGGATGGACACGGCTGGACAGGGCGTGACTCAGAGAACGCCCCTGGAATGCCCGTTTGACTTCCCGCAGCTCATCGCCCACGCCGCGCGCACGCGGCCGCTGGCCGCGGGGACGATCCTTGGGTCGGGCACGATCTCGAACACCGACCCCGCGCGTGGCTTCGGCTGTCTGGCCGAGCACCGTGCCGTGCACGGCGAGGGTTCGTTCCTCCGCTATGGGGACCGGGTTCGGATCGAGGCCTTCGACACCGATGATCGGTCGATCTTCGGCGCCATGGACGGAGTTGTCACCCCTCCGACTGGAGCACACGCATGACCTGGAAGAGCGACTGGACGGCGGAGCAGCCCGCCGACATCGGGTCTGCCTGGGCCGCCCGCGACGACGGGGAGTTCGTCGATCGCGACGGCGACGGGTTCGCCTACCGGGATCTCGGAGTGCAGGCCGCGTCGGGCGGTGCGATCGGCGTCGAGGACCACCCGCCGCAGCCGCTCGCCTACCTCGATGCGATGTGCGTCGGTCGCGGCGGGACGATGCGCCACAACGTCACCGACTTCAGTGCCGACTACGCGGTGCTGGAGATGTGCATTCCAGCGGTCTATGACACGATCGCCGTAAATGACCCAGTGGAGGGCCGATGAAGCTCGAAGGTAACCGGATCGTGGTCACGGGCGGTGCCCGCGGTATCGGCGGCAGCGCCGTGGCGGCCTTCGCCCGGGCGGGCGCGACCGTGACGTCGCTCGACCTGCTCGACGAGCTCGGCGAGCAGGTGGCGGCCGCGGCGACATCGGCCGGTCCCGGCCGGGCGAGGTACATCCACTGCGACATCACCGACCGGGCCGCGGTCGAGAGCGCGTTCGCGCAGGCCGCGGGAGCGATGGGTGGCATCGACCGCCTCGTCAATGTGGCTGCCGTCGAGCGGCGGGCCCCCGCGGAGCAGATCAGCGACGCCGACTGGGATTTGACGCTCAACGTCAACGTCCGCGGGACCTTCCTCACCAACCAGCTCGCGTTTCCCCATCTCGTCGCGGCCGGCGGTGGGCGGATCGTCAACTACGCATCGGGCGCCGCCTTCTACCCGTACGTCGGCGGGGCGCACTACTCGGCCTCCAAGGGCGCGGTGATCTCGTGGACGCGCACGATCGCTCACGAGTGGGCGCCTCACGGGATCGCCGCCAACGTCGTCTGCCCGGCGATGTGGACGCCGATGTACGAGGAGAGCCGCGCGCGCTACTCGCCCGAGCAGCTGGTCGAACACGAAGCGAAGATGAAGCAGCGGATCCCGCTCGGCGGCCGGCTCGGCGACCCCGATGCCGACATGGCCCCGGTCCTCGTGTTCCTGCTCAGCGAAGACGCCCGCTTCATCAACGCGCAGGTGATCTCGGTCGACGGCGGGATGGTCCCGCTGCGCTGACCACGATTGTCGCGGCTGTTGGCCTATCGCGCGGTCGAGCAGCTCTCCAAGCCGACCATCGCCGCGGTTCATGGCCATGCGGCCGGCGGCGGCTGCGAGCTGACGATGGTCTGCGACATCGTCGTCGCCGACGAGACCGCGAAGTTCTCCACGCCCGAAGAGAAGGTGCGCCTGGGTCTGCTGCCGCCGGAGTTCCACGAGTCCGACGACCCCGACCGCCTCATCTCACCGTTCATCCGTCCCGAGGCGATCCGGATCGTCGTGGCGGGAAACCCCGACATGTACTGGCAACGGGGCATCATGAGCAACTTCAGCCACGGCGCCCCTGTCACGCGGATCGTCGAGCCGCGGCCCGAGTGACGCGGAGCGGCAGCGAGTCGAAGCAGCGAAAACGCCGTCGGACGCGAGCTGCGGCGCGCCGGCGAGCTCGATCGTCTCCAGCCGCTCGAGCAGGGCTCCCAACGCCACCTGGAGCTCGAGCACGGCGAGCGAGCCGCCAAGACAGCGATGGATGCCGCCAACGAACGCAAGGTGCGCGAGCGCGTTGCCACGCCGAATGTCGAAGCGATCGGGGTCGGGGAACTTGCGCGGATCGCGGTTTGCCGCCGACAGGTTGCAGACGATCAGTGCACCGGGCTCAAGCGTCGTGCCGTGCACCTCGTACGCGGTGTGTACACGACGCCCGACGTTGTCCAAAGGCGGCTCGTAGCGCAGCCTCGACGTACGCCCGCAAGCTCGCATTCGCCTCGTCGCAACGGGCGATCGCGGCCGGATCCAGACTGCTCGGGAGCGCGTTGGGCGACCACGCGCGAATGTCGTCCTCGTCCTCCGCCGGCAAATGGAGCAGCCGCATGATCACGCCGACCGGAAGCTTGAACGCGAACTCGTAGGCGAACTCGACCACGCCGTCGGACGGGAACCCGTCGATCAGCTCGTCGCAGGCCGCGCGGATCGCCGGGGTCAACGGTTGAGCTGGTGCTTGCCGAAGTACGCCTGGGCCTTGCGCTGCCGCGTGTGCCGCGGCTGGTTCTGGGCGATCATCGCGTGCTGCTGGAACTGGTGAAACGGACACCCGTCCTGGAATCCGAGCGCCAAAGCGACGTCGGTCTCATTGGCGTCGAGGCTCTCGGTGTTGATCAGCGTCTTGATGACGTCCTCGTAGCGGAACACCCACGTGCGGCGGAGCGAGTCGGCCGCGATCGGGGGATCGTCCTCGCGGAACTGCTCGAGCACGCGGTAGCGATCCCAGCCGCGGTAGCCGGGGTCGTAGGGATCGAAGATCGCGGGAGTCGATGTCGCGGCCAGCAGCCCACCGTCTTCGCGCGCCCGCGCCACCACGTCGGGATGGCTGAGCAGCAGCCGCATCGTGCTGGCGAGCATGTGCCCGGTGGTCGCGATACCGCCGACGATCAGGTTCGCGGCGTCGGCGGCGAGGTTGGGGAGATCGAACTTCCCGTCGACCTCGACGTGATCTGTGATCCAGCGGCTGAGCATGTCGTCGCGTGGTGACTCGTGGCGGCTCGTGAGGGCCTCGACCAGGTAGCCCGACATGTCCAACAGCGCCTCGCGGATGACCTCGCTCTGCGCGGGGTCCTGATAGCGCGTGCCCTGCCCGTCGTATCGCGCCCAGATGTCGGCACGCGGGAGGTCCTCGGCCGGTAGCCCGAGGATGTGGAAGACCACGCGCGCGGGCAGCGGCGAGGCGAAGCGGCTGATGAACTCGACCTCGGGCTCGCCGGCGAAGCCGTCGATCAGGTCGTCGACCTGGATTCGGATGAAGTCCTCCCACCCCGGCAACAGCGAGGGCTTGAAGTACTTGAACGCGAGCTTGCGCTTCTGAGCGTGCGCCGGGTCGTCGACCGGGGTACGGGCACCGGTTGACCTCGCGCGAGGGGTAGACGATCTCGCTCGTCGCGACGCCGGTGGGCTGTGATGTGTCGCTCATCGCTAGCTCCACAGCCGTCCGCTGGCGATCCGGGCGCCCTCGGCGAGGGACGTGAGCTTTGACCACACGACGCTCGGCGGGACGTTGTCGCGATCGGCCGACGTGCCGAACCCACAGTCGGTGCTGGCCACCACGCGCTCGCGACCGACGACGCCGGCGTAGCGCTCGATGCGCTGGGCCACGGTCTCGGGGTGCTCGACGTGCATCGCGCAGACGTCGATGACGCCGGGGATCACGTACTTGCCCTCGGGCAGCGGCAGGTCCTTGAACACCGTCCACTCGTGCTCGTGCTGCGGGTTGGCGGCCTCGAGCGAGATGCCGTTGGCGTTGATCTCGTAGACGAGGTCGAGGATGTCGCGCACCGGGAGGTCGGTGTCGTGCGGACCGGGGTAGTTGCCCCAGCACAGGTGCACGCGGACCATGTCGGGGTCGATACCTTCCAGCGCCTTGTTGAGATAGCCGACATCGGTGCGGACGAGATCGCGCCACTGCTCGAGTGGCATGTCGGGCGCCGCCCAATGCTTGGCCGGGATCTCGGGCAGATCGATCTGGACGGTGTAGCCCGCCGCGACGATCCGCTTGTACTCGACCGCGAAGGCCTCCGCGAGCGCGTCGCAGAGCTCGGACTGCTCGGCGTAGAAGTCGCGTCGCATCGTGTGGGCGATGAACGGCGAGCTGGCCGGAACGAAGCCGCGGGCCTGCGTGCCGTTCAGCGCGGCGCCGAACGTCTCGAGCTCGGCGTCCAGCCGCTCCGGGTGCGCGTAGGTGATCGGCCCGCTGTTGACGCGTGCCAGCGCTTCGTCGCGCCCTTTCGAACCTTCCTCGGCGGCCTCCTCGATGCCACGGCGGGCGTAGGCGATCGCGTCGGGGTGCGCCTGGAGGTCGGACGGGAGCTGCGCCGCGGTCCCGAGCGCGCTCGGCTCAAACGTGACGCCGCCGAGACGGTCGGCGATGTAGGCGACGAATCCCGGCTTGCCCATCTCGCCGTCGCTGACGATGTCGATGCCGGCCTCGACCTGCTTGGCCACGACGTCCTCGACGGCCGTGCGCACGGCCGCGCGGAAGTCGTCATCGGGGTCGTGGCTTGCACCGTGCCCGAGTGCTTGTCGCAACCCGTCGGGGCGTGGCAGGCTGCCGACGTGGGTGGTCAGGATCCGATCCGTGCTCGGCTTCATCGTGTTCTCCTCGTTGACGTTTGGCAGATTCGCTCAGACCAGGCGGGTCTGCGGCTCCAGACCCCAGCGGACCCGGCTGTACTGCATCGCGGGCTCATCCCAGTGCAGTGACCACTGCAGGGCGCCGGCGCGGATGTCGCGGGCCCAGCGGTGCAGGTCGTTGCTGTCGTAGATCGCGCTGGAGTCGCCGACCTCGACGAGGCGATCGACGGCGCGCACGCACAGCCGGCATGCGAAGTTCAGGTCGCGGCGGACCTTCGCGCGGTCCTCGACGGTGACGCCCTCCATCGACGCGTCGCTCCACTCGCGCAGGAGGCTCAGTGCCTGGCGCAGCAGGGTGCGAGCGGCGTCGACCTCGGCCGTCGACTCGGCGAACGCGAGCTGGTTGCCCGGGCGTTCGATCGCGGGCTCGCGGGTGTGTGGGTCCTTCCGCGCCCTGACGCGCTCGTCGAAGATGTCGACGGCGCCCTGGGCGATGCCGACGACCTCCGAGAGGATCAGCGGGTTCAGAGCAAGGTGCATCGGCAGGCGCTGGAATGGCGCCGAGTCCGGACCGAGCCCGGGATATTGCGCGGCCGTGAGCGGGTCGATCGGAATGATCCGGTGCTCGGGGACGAAGATGTCCGAGAACACGATCGATTTGCTCCCGGTCCCCTTGAGGCCGGCGACGAACCAGTCGTCGTCGATCTCGAAGTCCGAGCGCGGGATCAGGCAGAATCCGTCGGGCGCGGCGAGCAGGACCCACTGCGCGTGATCGATCCCGCTGGAGAACTTGAAGCGGCCGCTCATCTTGACGCCGCCGTCGACCGCCTCGCCCTGGTACTGGACAACCGCGTTGGCGGTCGACGACAGGCCGCCCGACGTCTCCCAATAGTCGGCCTGAGCCTGCTCGCCGAACCAGCCGACCATGAAGTTGTGACCGGCCCACTGGCCAGTCATCCACGAGCTCGAGCCGCAGCCGCGGCCGATCTCCATCGCCAGCTCGCAGACCGTGTCGATTGTCAGCCCGGGTCCGCCGAAGCTCACCGGCTTCGTGCACGTGATGATCCCCGCCTCCATGAGATCGGCGACCGTCTCGTCGGGGATCCGCCGCAGCTCCTCGCACAAGGCACTCCGCTCGCGCAGGCGCGGGATGAGATCGGTAGCCCGTGCGATGAGCTGCTCTTGAACCTCAGTGCTGGGCCGGACGTCCGACGTAACCATGTGCTCTCCGCTCTCGCGATTCGAAGGGATCGTGGAATCTGACATGTCAGTTTGCCACGTTTGTGCCGACGACGCCAGTTGCGAGCTCCCCGACGTGGTCGAGCATGCCGATCGCGGCCGTGGGATCTTCGACCGGGATCCCGATCACGACGCGGTCGACGCCGAGCTCGCCCCAGCGTTCGACGCGATCGCGCGTCGGGCAGCGGTCGATGAACTGCGTGACCGAGAGCCGCTCCATGGCCGGGCGTGACTCGAGCGAGCGGCTTGGGCCACGACCAGGACGCCGAGAACGACACGAACTCGCCGGCGAACTCGGCGACGTCGTGCGCCCACAGCAGCTCGATCGCCTGCAGGCTCTCGCGCAACGCGGCGCGGCGACGTTCCGGCGCGATTCCGTGGTTGGCCAGCTCGGCCCGATTCCAGCCGTAACCGAAACCGAGCACGAGCCGCCCGCCGTACACGACGTCGAGCGTCGCGAGCTCCTTCGCGAACACCAGCAGATCGTGTTGGGCCACGATCGAGATGCTCGTCCCCACGCGCAGCCGTTGCGTGACCGCTGCGGCGACCGTGAGCAGCACGATCGCCGAGGGCACGGTCTTGGCGTTCTCGACCATCGCCGCGTCGTGGTAGCCGTCGGCCTGCGTCGCCAGCGGCGCGTGGGTGTGCTCGCCGACGAACAGCGACTCGATGCCCCGGGCCTCGGCTTCGCGCGCCAGGACGTCGATCGGGAGGCTCTGCGCGTTGACGCGAGCGAAGACGCCGATGTTCATCGCAGCGCCCAGACGTCACGCAGCCACAGGGCCAGGCGGCGCCAATGCAGCTCCCGGGTCGAGGCGAAGTTCTCGCAGTGCCCCGATCGCGGCAGCAGCTGAAACGTGATGTCGGGGCTTGACCGGTAGAACGACGGCTCTCGGTAGGGGTCGATCGAGCAGTCCTGCTGTCCCCACCCGCAGAACACCGGCACGTCGATCTGTGCCGCGTCATCGGCCGCCACCCCGCCGATCACCATGCCCGCGATCGTCACCGGACCGGGCTCCTGGGCGGTCCCGGCGGCGATGTCGGCCGCGATCACCGCCTCCGGGACGTCGTCGAAGAAGTACAGGGCGTTCATCGCACTGCGGTTGGCGGTGGACTTCGGAATCTCGACTCCCGCGAGATCGCGGAGCCCGGTCAGGGCGACCTCGGCCTCCAACCCGGTCTTGCCCGCCGTGAGCTCGGCGAGGACGGGCGTCAGCGCAGCCCCCCACCAGTCGGGTGGGAGCTGCGGCTGTTGGTTGGGGAAGCCCATGATCGCGACGGCGGCGTAGGTGCGGAACCGCGCCTGCTCACGGATCCGCATGAGACCGCCGCGGCCATGGCTGAGGCCGATCGTGACTGGGTCGGTGATCGCCGGCAGGCCGGCCAGCGTCCCGGCGGCGAGCTGTGCGATGACCTCGTCGTGCACCGCGCGGTTCGCCTGGGCCACGTGGAGCGAGGTCAGCTGCCACGAGTCGTCGGGCCGGCTGCTCCCGCCGACCCCGACGTCATCGGTCGCGACCACGATGCAGCCGCGTGACGCGAACCACTCGGCGAGGCTGTAGCCGGGATGACCATCGACCTCGAGGTGCCAGTAGTCCTTGGTCACCCCGCTGCCGCCGTGCTCGCAGAAGATCACCGTGGGAACCGCCGCCGGCTGCGACGGCGCGAAGACCCACGCGGCGACGTCCCCGACGCCGTCGAGATCGACCGCGGCGCTGACGTCCACACGTAGGTCGATCGGCCCGCGCGGCGGGCCCATCAGCTCGAGTGGTTGTGCTGACACGTGTTCAGACCGAGCCGTCGACCCATTTGCCGTCGACCGCCTTGTAGGGACGGGCGACTTCGACGAGCACGCCGTGGGCGGAGGATGGCATCACCCAGGTCCACTCCTGCCACGGCATGCCGGGATCGGAGTAGGTGTTGTCCGCGTCGACGTCGAGGCCCGACTCGGCCAGCCGCTTCATCGCCGCCGGCACGTCGGGGGTCGTCAGGCAGATGTGGTGCACGTGCTCGCCGCGCTTGGCCAAGCGGCGCCCGAGCTTGGTGTCCGGGCCGGTTCCATCTGCTGGGTCAGCTGATCGGGGTCGAGGACGCCGAGGATCTTGGTCCAGTCCTCGACCGCTTGGTCGAGGTCGTGGACCAGCAGGCTGATGTGGGCCAGCGGGCTGCTCGGCATGGCGCCTACTCCGACCCGTTGGAGGGCAGCTGGGAATCGGGCACGTCGTGCGCCTTGTCGACGACCGTCCACTCGCCCGAGAGCGAGCGCTCGTGCAGTTCCTCGAGCGACGCTCCGGCCTCGCGCGCCTCGAACATGAGCTGCGCGTCGAACGGCACGCCGGGCGGGTTGGCCCGCAGCGCATCGGAGGTCAGCTGCACCTCGAGCGACTTCTCGTGATCGCCGTAGCCGTCGGTCAGCAGCTCGACGAGATTGCCATCGGGGTCGTTGTAGTAGGCGGCGAACGAGATCATGTGGTTGACGGTGTAGTTGGGCTCGATGCCCAGGTCCTTGAGCCGCATGACCGTCTCGAGCAGGTCGTCGATCGTCTCGTACTCCCATGCAACGTGGTTGATCCCAGGGACCGTCGGGTCGATCTTGTCGGCGACCGGCGCCTTGAAGAAGCCCATCCGGTGGTGCGCCCAGTCGTTGGTCGTCCAAACGCCCGGGACCGGGACCTGCGGCGGGCCGCCGGCCAGCGTCGGCTGCTGACCCAGCACCGTGCGATACCACGCGAGGAGCTCCTCGGGCCGGGAGCTCAGCGTCCCGGTGTGGTGCAGGGTCGGGCAGATGATGCGCCGGCCCTTCTCATCGACAAGCTGTTCCGCAGCTACCAGTGTGTGACCCATGCGGTGACTCTCCTTCGGTTTTAACGGGTGGTCGTCAGATGAGCGGCGTGCCGGGCTCTTGGCCCCAGTGCACGCGGGCGTACTGCTTGGAGAACGTGTCCCAGTTGAGCGCGAACTGCAGCGCGCCGCCGCGGATGTCGTCTGGCGAGGCGCAGGATCGGCGCGGGCTCGTAGAGAGCGCTGGCGTCGCCGGACTCGACCAGGCGCGCGGAGGCTCGCGGGATCACCGTCTGGATGTAGGCCTGGTTGCGTCGGATGCGCGCGCGATCCTCCAGCGTCAACTGCTTCTCGCCCTGCCCCCACGCGCGCAGTTGGGCGAGCGCGTCGCGGATCAGCATCCGGGCCACGTCGACCTCCAGGGCCGACTCGGCAAAGCGCAGCTGGATCGACTCCATCTCCGTCACCGGCATCTGCGCAAGGCGGTCGGAGCGCTTCAGCGCGCGCTCGCTGAACGCGTCGACAACGCCCTGCCCCATTCCGACGATCGGACTGGCCAGCATGTTCGGCATGACCAGACCCGGAGCGTTGGGGATGTTGTAGAACGGGTCGACGTCGCCATACATCTCCTGACCCGGGAACGGGCCGACCGCGAAGCGCATATTCGCGAAGTAGCGATGCTCCGGGACGAACGCGTTCTCGATGCGCACCGACTTGCTGCCCGTGCCCTGCAGCCCGTAGACGTTCCAGTCGTCGACGACCTCGAACTCATTGACCAAATAGGTCTCCTCCGGGCCGTGGACGATCAGCCACTCCGCATGATCACAGCCGCTGGAGAACGCGATCAGCGCATCGAGGCGGACACCGCCCGCCACCTTCTCACGGGAGAACTTCCGGATCGCCGAGGCGGTCGACGAGTACGTGATCGAGCCGTTGGCCCAGTACTCCTCCTGCGCCTGCTCGCTGAACCACCCGATCATCCAGTTGTGCAACCCCCACTGGCCGGTCATCCAGCCCGTCGCGCCGCAGCCACTGCCGGTCACGAACGCCGCTTCGGCCAGCGTCTCGACGCCGAGACCGAAGCCGCCAAAGCGAGCCGGCTGACAACAGCGCAAGATGCCATTCGCGTTGAAATCCGCGAGCGTCTCAACCGGGATCTGACGCTCGGCGACCGCCGCGGCCGCGCGTTCGCGCAATGCAGGGACCATCTGCCGCGCGGACCCGACGAGGGTCTCCTTGCTCGGCGATGGGGCGACGATTTCAGGCATGCTCAGAGTCGACTTTCATGAGGAGTCGGGCCACGACACGTCGGGACGCGAACGTCTGACATGTTAGTTTGCCAGGTTCACGGCCGGACCGCCGGAACGGAGTCAGAGATGGGGAAATTCGACGGCAGGGTGGGCATCGTCAGCGGGTCGGCGCGCGGACAGGGCGCGGCGATGGCGCGGATGCTCGTCGACGAGGGCGCCAGCGTCGTGGTGAGCGACATCCGCGACGAGCTCGGTGCGGCGGTTGCCGACGAGCTTGGCGATCGGGCGATGTACGTATCGCTCGACGTGCGCGATCCGATCGCCTGGGACGCCGCGGTGCAGACCGCGGTCTCGCGCTTCGGCAAGCTCGACATGCTCGTCAACAACGCCGGGGTAAACCTCAGCCGCTCGATCGACGACACGTCGATCGAGGATTTCCGCCACCTGTTCGAGGTCAACACCCTGGGCTGCTGGCTCGGCATGAAATCGGTCCACGGCACGATACGCGACGCCGGCGGCGGCTCGATCGTCAACATCGGCTCGATCAGCATCCACACCGCGCTCGCCGACAAGTCCGCCTACCAGGCGTCGAAATGCGCCCTGGCCGGCGTGACGAAGACAGCCGCGCTCGAGTTCGGCGCCGACAACATCCGCGTCAACGCAGTGCATCCCGGCGGCGTCGCCAGCGACATGACCAGCGGCATGCCCGACGCGACGTTCGCCGGCCAGCCGATCCCGCGCATCGGACGACCGAGCGACGTCGCGAGCGCGGTCCTGTTCTTCCTCTGCGACGACTCGCCCTACTGCACCGGCACCGAGATCTCCGTCGATGGCGGGCGGCTGATCTCCGCCCAGCCGACGCCGTCTCAGCCCGCGGCCGAAAGCGGTCCGACGAGCACGAGCTGACTAGGAGCCCTGGCTGCGGGCCGCCTGCTTGACCGTCTCCATCGCCTCCAGGTCAACCGCGAGGTCAAGGCCCGAGGTACCGGGCGAGCACGTCCGTCGCCGGATTCTCGGTCCCCACCGTGTTGTCAGCGGCAGCCGGCCGTACTCGACCTGGATGTCGGCGAATCGGGCACAGACGATCGCCATCCGCAGCGCGCCGAGGATCTCGTAGTAGCGGACGTCGGCGGTCGAGCTCGCGTCCGAGCTGCGCTTCGTACAGCGCGATCGTCGTCGTCGCGGGTCGGCAGTCCCTCGAGCCGCGGCAGACCGAATCCGGTGCTGTACATGTCGCCCATGAACAGGAACCAGCCGAGGTCGAGCTCGGCCGGGCCGAGCGCCGCCATCTCCCAATCGAGCACCGCGCTGACCGACAGATCGTCGTCGAACAGCATGTTCATGATCGTCGAGTCGCCCCACACCAGCTCGACGGGCGGGTCGACGGGCTGGTGCTCGCGCACGTAGGCCAGCGCAACATCCGAGATCGGCTGCGGGCGGCCCTTCATCGTCCAGGCGTACCACTCCTCGACCCAGGACAGGTAGCGGTCGAGTCCGCGCTCGCCGGGACCGGCGCCGTCCAGGAAGCCCAGCTCGCACGTCCAGTCGACGCGGCCGACGCGGGCGATCATCGTCACGGCGTTGTTCCACAGTTGCGCCCGGGCGGCCGGCGGCTCGTCGACGTACCAGCCCTCGGCCTGCCAGCTGGGAAAGTTCGGGATGTCGCGCCCGCCGATGCGCCGCATGACATAGAACGCGGCTCCGGCGATCGACTCGTCGGGCTCCTCGAGCACGACCTCGGGGATCGGAAGGTCGGCGGATGCGGCGACCCCGCGCATGACCCGCGACTGGAACAGGACCTCAGGCGCGAGGAAGAGCTGATGGCCGCCGGCTTGGGTTCGCAGCACGTAGTCCTCGACCGCGCCGTCGGTGGTGACGGTGAAGAACAGCGTGACGTTGGACGAGCCGGTGGCGCCGGTGTCGAGCGGCGACACGGCGCCGGGCGCGAAGTGCCGGTCGATGTAGGCCTGGAGCGCCGCGGTATCGACCGGGGTGACGGTCATCGCTTTGCGTGGGCGGCCGCGAGGCCGTCGAGCACCGGCGCGAGTTGCTCGGGCGAGCTGCCGTGGAGGATCAGCTCGTCAACGCCGGCGTCGAGGTACTCGTGCAGGCGGGTGACGACTTGCTGCAGGTTGCCGGTCGCGTTGACGTCACGGATGTACTGCTCGGGCACGACATCGCTCGCGACCTGGGCGAGCTCGTCCAGCGTGAAGTTGGTGTCGGCGTAGGCGTAGTCGTAGCCGTGGCCGTCGAACAGCGGGTGCTCGCGGATCGCCGTCATCACCGCGGGATCCCAGCCGTTGATCGCCGCGATGCGATCGCCCGACGCGGGTGTCTGCAGGTAGGTGATCAGGCGCCCACCGAGGATGCTCGCCTCCTGCTCGGGCGTCAGGTCGGCCGCCACGACGACCACGGCGACGACGCGTAGGCGCTCCGGGTCGCGCCCGGCCGCAGCTGCCGCGCCGCGCGCGAGCCGTGCGAAACGCGCGGCGGTCTCGGCGGTGATCGACGGCTCGAGGAAAACGCCGTCGTAGCTCGCGCCGGCCAGCGTGAGCATCCGCACCCCACCGGCCGCTAGCAGCAGTTCGGGGGGCTCGCCCTCGTAGTGCGTACCGAGCGCAAGGTTGCTGAAGCTCCCGAGCGGCCCGTCGTAGTCGACGTGGTCGCCGGCCCACAGCCGGCGCAGGATGTCGGCGTTGTCGCGCATCGCCTCGATCGTCGGCGGCGTGATGCCCATCTGTCTGAACTTGTCAGGAATCGATCGGCCGAAGCCCATCCGGAAGCGGCCGCCGGAGAGACCCTGCATCGCCGCACCCGTCGCGGCGGTCACGAGCGGATGGCGCACGCCGACGTGCGTCACCGCGGTGCCCAGCCTGATCCGCGACGTCGCCTGGGCCATCGCGCCGCTGATCACGGCGCCCTCCTTCATGTCGCGCCGGTCGCTGATCCAGATCGTGCCGAGCCCGAGGCGCTCGGCCTCGACGGCCTCGATCGGCGCCCGCGCCGAGTCGCTGGCGCGCCCGGGCATCGCGTAGACCCCGAACGCGTCGAGCGGACCGCCACTCACGGTGTCGCCCTCAGTCCCAGACGACGTGGATGGCCTCAGGGCTGCGCATCATCATGCCGCGGATCTCCGGCGCCGGCGCGTCAGGGTCCAGGCGCAGATTCGGGAGCGCGTCGAGCAAGGCGTCGATCGCCTCGAACATCTCCATCCGGGCCGGGTTCATCCCCGGACAGACGTGCTTGCCGAAGCCGAAGCCGAGCGCCGTCTTGCCCTGGCGGTGGATGTCGTAGACGTCGGGATTCTCGAACGTCTCGGGATCCCGATTCCCCGAGCCCGTGACGAGCGTGATGCCGGCCTCGGCGGGGATCTGGACCCCTCGCAGCTCGACCTCACGCGTCGTGATCCGTCCCAGGACGACGGCGACCGGCTCGAGCCGCATCCCCTCGTCGACGGCCGAAAGGATCAGCGAGCGATCGGCCCGCAGCTCGCCGAGGACGTCGGGACGCTCGAGTAGCAGCGCCATGACATTGAGCCACGAGCGTGTGGTCGTCTCCGATGCGGGCGTGAGCAGCGTGCGGATGAACGTTGCGACCTGCTCGTCGCTCAGCCGATCGCCCTCGAACTCCGCGTGCATCAGGCGGCTGATGAGATCGTCGCCGTCGGCGCCGTCGGCGCCTTCGGCGCGACGCAGGCGCACGACCTCGAGCATGTTCTCGTAGGTCGCGCTGGACGCCTCGAAGCCGCGCTTGCGGGCCAGCGCGGTCTCCTCGGGGTTGGAATGGTTGACCCCCATCGAGGCGAGCTGCTGGATCAACGCACGCAGCGCGAACTCGTCGTAGGCCTTCTCGTCGTCCGGCAGGCCGATGATCTGGTAGATCATCCGCACCGGGAAGCGCAGCGCGAACTCGACGAGATTCACGCGTTTTTCCGGGATCGCGGCGAGCTCTTCGACCAGCGTGCGGGCAACCGGGCGCATGACGTCCTGCTGCCACATGTCGACGAGTCGCCGCGTGAACGCCGGCGTGTACAGGCCGCGGTGCTTGCGGTGCTCCTCGCCGTCCATCCCGAGCACCACCCGGCCGAAGACCGGCTCCATGACCTCGTTGATCACCGAGCTCGAATAGGTCTCCGCGTCGCGCAGCGCCGCATGGATGTCGTCGTAGCGGAAGAACGTGTACATCGGCCGGCTGCCGTCCGAGCTTCGCCGCCATCGCGGGCAGCCCGAACTCGCTCATGATGTCGCCGGCCATGACCGGCGTCGCTCGGCGCCGCTCGGCGAAGATCGGGTACGGATCGCCGATCAGAGCAGAGCCCATCTCCCGGCTCAGCTCATCGAACACTTCACTGCTGGTGACGCTCATGCGAGGAGGCTACTCGCAGCCAATCTGAAATGTCAAAGGCCGCCTCCGGAAAGTCGCGCGGTCTACGAAGGCGGTACGAACTCGAATGCTTCGGCGAAGAATTGCCGGCCGTCGAGCACCAAGGCCCGCATCAACTCGCTCGCCCGGTCGGGCTCCCGGCGCGTGATCGCCTCGGCGACCTGCAGATTGTTCGCGCCGAAGAACTCCGAGGCGATCGGCCGCATCCGCAACAGCGAGTACAGGACACGCTCGCCCTCGGCCATCAGTGTGTCGATGGCGTTGGCAAGGCGTCGGTTGCCCGATGCTTCGGCGATGGCGAGATGGAAGCTCTGGTTGGCGCTGAGGAACTGTGCCGGCCGGCGCTCCACCTCCTCCCGGGCGGTCTCGTGAGCGAGGTGCTCGATGCGCTTGGCCTGGGCGTCGGTCCGGCGCTCGGCGGCGAGTCGGGCGGCTTCGGGCTCCAGGAGAACCCGCATCGCGTTGATCTCGGTGGTGTCCACTTGGGTGAGCAGCGTCACCTGATGGGCGCGGCGCGGGGCTCGTTCGACGAGTCCGTCGTGACGCAATCTCAGGAGCGCGGCTCGGACGGCCGCCTTGCCGAACCCGTAGCGGCCGACGAGTGACTCCTCCGAGAATCGCTCGCCGGGGACAAGGACGCTGCGGACGATGTCCTTGCGCAGCTTGTTGTAGGCGGCGTCACTGGCGGAGAGCGCGGTGCTGGCCACGCGCGGATGCTACACACGGCGCCAGCGCGAACCCTGGCGCCGGTGCCGCTCAGCCACGAGACGACAGGAACTCTGCGAGCAGCCGCTGAGCCTCACCACTCTGACCTGTCAGAGCCATGGTCGTCGCTTCGAGGTCCAGCAGTGTCTCGAGATCAGCGCCCTCGGCGGCACGGAACATCTGCTTCATCTTCGCCAGTGTCGCGGGAGGGCCTTCGGCGATGCGCGAGGCCAGCGCCATCGCCTGCTCCTGGGCCTCAGACGGCGGATACACGTGCTCGACCAGGCCGATGTCCAACGCGGTCTGAGCGTCGAGGACCTCGGAGGTGAAGTACAGCTCACGCGCACGAGCATGGCCGACGAGCCGGGGCAGGAAGAACGTTCCCCCGAAGTCCCCGCTGCGGCCGATGCGGATGAACGCGGTCGTGAACTTGGCGGCCGAGGACGCGACGCGGATGTCGCACGCGCAGGCCAGCGAGAGCCCGGCGCCGGCGGCCGCGCCGTTGACGAACGCGACGGTCGGCTTGGAGAGGTGGTGGATGCGCAGTGGGATCTCGCGGTGCATCTTGGCCGTCCGCGCGGCCTCCGCCGCCACTGCGTCCAGCTCGCCGCTGCCGGCGCTGCCACCCCCGTCGGAGACCAGCCCCATATCGCCGCCAGCGCAGAACCCGCGACCGGCGCCGGTCAGGAGCACGCACCCGATCTGCGGATCCGCGTCGACCTCGACGAGCGCGGCGCCGAGTTGATCGGCCATGGCCACGGTGAGCGCGTTCAACCGTTCCGGGCGATTGAGCGTGATCGTCGCCACGCCCGGCACCGAGCGGTCCACGAGCACAACGTCAGCATCCGTCATGTGTGACATGTTAGTTTGCCCATGTAGTGCGTGCTTACGAGCGACTGGCCAGGAGGATCTGAGATGGCGTCACAGACCGAAGCATCGTTGTCGGACGAGGTCGTGCGGTGGTTCACCGATCCGGCGGCGCGCCAGGATCCATACTCGTTCTTCGACCGGCTGCGCGAGGAGGAGCCGGTTCACTTCAACGAGACGCTCAACGCGTGGGTGCTGACCCGCCACGACGACGGTGACACAGTGTTTCGCAACTCGCCGGTGGTGCGCAGCCCCGAGGGCGCGGATATGGCCTACATGCGCGGCGAGGACGGCGAGCTGCGCCCCACGTGGCGCCTGGATCGTGGAACGCATCGCTGGCACGACGGCGACGAGCTCAACCGCATCCGGCGACTCGTCTCGCAGGTCATGGGCGCCCGCCAGATCAGAGGCTGGAAGGGCGAGATGCAGGAGATCCTCGAGAAGGAGGTTCTGCGCCTTCAGCAGAGCAAGGAGGCCGACCTGATCGAAGAGTTCGTCTACGAGCTGCCGATGCGCATGATCTGCCAGGTCTTCGGCGTCCCGTTCTCCGACCACGACAACTACCGCAAGTGGACCGAGGACTGGTTCTCGGCCGTCGTCATCGTCTCCGACGAAGAGATGCAGGCCCGCGGCGACGCGGCCGCGGTCGCGTTTGAGAACCACATCGGCGAGCTCGTGGAGCACAAGCGCGACCATCCCGACGAGAGCATGCTGAGCCTGCTCATCCGCGCCCGCGACGAGGGCGACAAGCTGCGCGACGACGAGCTCGTCGCGATGACGGCCTCGATGCTCGGCGCCGGCCACGAGACGACGGGTTCGCTGGTCGGAAACGCGACACTGGCGCTCCTGAGCAACCCCGACCAGATGGCGCTGCTGCGCGACAACCCGGCCCTGATGACCGACGCGGTCGAGGAGACGCTGCGCTACGAGGGCTCGGCGATGCTCACGCCGCGCTACGCCGCCGAGGACTTCGAGCTCGGCGGACAGCAGATCAAGACCGGCGACACGCTCATGGTCATCCTCCAGGCAACGGGCCGCTCCCCGGACGCGTTCGAGGATCCCAATCGCTACTGGATCGAGCGCCCCAACAAGCGTCATCTCGGGTTCGCGCTCGGGCCGCACTTCTGCTGCGGCGCTCAGCTCGCGCGCATCGAGGCGCAGCTGATGGTCGAAGCGATCGCGACCCGCTTCCCCGGCATGGAGATGACGACCGACGACCTCGAATGGAAGCCGCTGCTCGGGATCCGTGGTCTCAAATCACTGCCGGTGCAGTGGAACTGATGGCCGACGAGAACCGCATCGTGATCGACCGCAGTCTCTGCATCGGGACGGGGAACTGCGTCTTCTACGCCGAGAAGACGTTCGACCTCGACGACGAGAACACGGCGATCATCATCGATCCACTGGGCGACGACGGGGCCGCCCGACGGATGGCGGTCACCCACCGCCGGTCCAGTCGTCGCCCCCGTTGTGGATCGGCGCGCTCGGACCGCAGCTCGCGCGCTTCGCCGGCACGATCGGCGTGGGTCTGCTCTCGGTCAATCCGGTCCTCCTCGCGCACTATCGGGACGGTCTGGACGAGGGCGGCCATCGCCCCGAAACCGCCCGCTGCTCGCTGCTCAGGCCATCCACAGCTCTTCCTGGCCGACGATCCCGACGAAACGTGGAGCCGCATGCTGTTGAACGCCACGTCGCCGAACGCAAAGGCCATGCTGTCGAGCGTGGGGACGTGCGGGACGGTTGGCTGCTGACATGTCAGGACGCGTGTCTCGGTGACATCTGCGCGCGGCTCGCAGCCACCCGCCCGCGCAGTGCGTTAGGCAATCCTGTCCGACCAAGGGAGATCGAAGTGACCACCGTCGATGTACAGCAGCTCGCCCGCGACAAGATCGTCGATATCGACATCCTGTCCGGCGCAGTACGGTCGGACTGGCGCCCGCGCGCCGCCGAATGGGCGTGTCGCGATCCGTTCTACGTCGTCAACGACGGCGTCGCCCAGGTCATCGTCAGCCGCTACGCCCAGGGGCGCGAGTTGCTGCTGGCCACCGACCAGTTCACAACGGAGGTGCCAAAGACCGACGGCAACGAGGTCTTCGACATGTACTTCGGGCTCCCCGACCTGCTGCATATCAACGGAGAGTCACACCGCAGGATCCGCAGGTTCCTGCAGCCGACCCTCAACGCCGCCGCCGTGCGCCGCTACGAAGAGGTCATCCAGGAGGAGGTCGACGGCCTGCTCGACGAGATCGAGGCCAACGGGCCCGAGTTCGACGCCGTGGCGGACTTCGGCGGTCAGCTGATCGCGCGCATCTTCCTGCGCTGGATGCTGCGCCTCACCCCCGAGCACCGGGCAGTCTTCGTCCGCATGAAGGATGCGATCAGCGCACTGGGCACGGGTGGACACATGCAGGAGTACATCGACTCCTTCGAAGCGTGCCGCGTGATGATCAACGGGGTCATCGAGGAACGTGAGGGGATCGAATCCGACGACTTCATCAGCACCCTCCTCGAGGCCCGTCGAGCGGGCGAACAGATCACCAACGACGAGATCTACGCCGAGGTATTCGCCATCGGCGTCGGCTCGATCTTCCCGACCGCGTCGGCGACGACCGGGATGCTGCTCGCGCGCTGCCGCTTCGCCGATCAATTCGATCGCCTCATCAACGAGCGCGAACTGATCCCGTCAGCGGTCGAGGAGTCGCTGCGCTACCACCCGGCGGGGATCTTCGTCATCCCGCGATTCGCCGTCGAGGACACCGATCTCCACGGCACCCGGATCTACAAGGACATGCCGGTCCACGTCAGCGTCGCCGCCGGCAACCTCGACGCCGACGAATACCCCGACCCGCTCACGTTCGACATCGAGCGCAACCCAAAGCGGATCCTCACGTTCGGCGCCGGCCCCCACAACTGCGCCGGAGCGCTTCTGTCGCGGCGCATCATGGCGCACAGCCTTGGCGCCTTCATGCAGCGATTCCCAGGCCTGCGGCTCGCCGACCCGGAGTTCGAGCTCACCTACCAGGGCCAGATCGGCGAACTGGCGGCCGTGTCGCTACCGATGCTGCTTAGCTGACGGTGCCGGGGTCGGCGATGCGCTGCCGTCGTTGAGCCAGGGTCCGTGGTACGGGGTCGACCACGGCTCGCGCCACCGACTCCTGCGCGAGAACGCCCGCGATACGACCGAGCGCCGGCGGGTGGGCGATTGGTTCAGCAGACCTGTCCGCCGACGGCGACCAACTTGCCGCTCCCCCATTTGTCGCGCGCAGCTCCGGGTCACGAACGAGGCGGCCGATCAGGGTGACGTTGTTCATCTCTGCTCTCCGGGTGTTCGGTGGTGACCTTCGGTTCCGTAGACCGTGCAACAACGGCTTGACAATGCGGTTCACGAGGCCGATGCGACGCAAAATGCGACAGCGACGTCCCTGGAAACCTCGCACGACGTCGCCGCTCCTCGCGCGCCGTCGCATGTCTCGGTCGTCCGGCCAAGCCGGCTGGACCGGCCCCGTCCTTACCATCGAATCCAGCGTCACTCCAGGGCACCTCCAGCGGGTCGTAGCTTGACGACGAGCTCGGGCGTCGCGCCGGTAAGCTCCGCGGTTCCATCGCGTCCGAGGACGCCCACATCGATGTCAAACCTATCCTTCTGGACGGAGAACGACGCATGGCGGACGACCGCCCGAACATCCTGGTGATCTGGGGCGACGACATCGGGATCACGAATCTGAGTTGCTACAGCGACGGCCTGATGGGGTACCGGACGCCGAACATCGACCGGATCGCAGCCGAGGGCATCCGGTTCACCGACTCCTACGGCGAGCAGAGCTGCACGGCTGGCCGCGCGGCGTTCATCTGCGGCCAGAATCCGATCCGGACGGGTCTCACGAAGGTCGGGATGCCGGGCGCGACGGTCGGGCTGCAGGCGGAGGACCCGACGATCGCGACGGCGCTGAAGGCTCAGGGCTACGCGACCGGCCAATTCGGCAAGAACCACTTGGGTGACCGCGACGGGTTTCTTCCGACGATGCACGGTTTCGACGAGTTCTTCGGCAACCTGTACCACCTCAATGCCGAGGAGGAGCCCGAGCTCGCCGACTACCCGACGCCGGAGGACTTCCCGAACTTCCGCGAGCGTTTCGGCCCGCGCGGCGTCATCCGCTCGTGGGCCAACGAGGACGGCACGCAGCGCGTCGAGGACACCGGTCCGCTGACGAGGAAGCGGATGGAGACGGTCGACGAGGAGTTCCGTGACGCGGCCTTCGACTTCATGCAGCGTCAGACCGACGCGGGCACGCCGTTCTTCCTGTGGTTCAACTCGACGCACATGCACTTCCGCACGCACGCCAAGCCGGAGAGTAAGGGCCGGGCGGGCCGCTGGCAGTCGGAGTACCACGACACGATGCTCGATCACGACGACCTCGTGGGCGAGCTGCTGGACCGCCTGGACGAGCTGGGGATCGCCGAGAACACGATCGTCGTCTACTCGACCGACAACGGGCCGCACATGAACTCGTGGCCCGACGCCGCGATGACGCCGTTCCGCGGCGAGAAGAACACCAACTGGGAGGGCGCCTATCGCGTTCCGGAGGTGGTGCGGTGGCCCGCCAGGATCGCTGCGGGCCAGGTGCTGAACGGCATCATCACCCATAACGACTGGTTCCCGACGCTGCTCGCGGCGGCGGGCGTACCCGACATCGCCGACCAGCTGAAAGCGGGCGTCGAGCTCAGCGGCACGACGTACAAGGTGCACCTCGACGGCCACAATCAGCTTCCGTACCTCACCGGCGAGGTCGATGAAAGCCCGCGCCAGTACTTCTTCTACGTCTCGGACGACGGCGATCTGACGGCCGTCCGGTTTGACAACTGGAAGCTCGTGTTCCTCGAACAGCGCGTCGCAGGGACGCTTCAGGTCTGGGCCGAGCCGTTCGTCCCGTTGCGCGTCCCGAAGATCTTCAACCTGCGCACCGACCCGTTCGAGCGGGCCGACATCACGTCGAACACCTACTACGACTGGATCCTCGACCACGCGTGGGTCTGCGTGCCGATGCAGGCGTTCGTCCTGCAGATGATGCAGACCCTCGTTGAGTTCCCGCCGCGTCAGAAGCCGGCGAGTTTCAGTCTCGAGCAGGTTCTGGAGAAGCTCCAGTCGGGCATCCCCAGCGTGTGACAGATCAGGTGTGGATCCCGGGCGGCGCGTTCGTCATGGGTTCCGATGGCCACTACCCGGAAGAGGCCCCGGCCCGAATGGTCGCGGTCGACGGATTCTGGATCGACCGCTTCCAGGTCACCAACGAGCAGTACGTCGCGTTCACGGAGGCGACGGGCTATGTCACGATCGCTGAGCAACCGCTGGATCCAGCGGATTTCCCCGGGGCGCCGGCGGCGAACCTCGTCCCCGGCTCGATGGCCTTCACGCCGACGGTGGGGCCGGTGGACCTGCGCCACCTCAGCCAGTGGTGGACCTGGACGCCGGGAGCATCGTGGCGCCATCCCGAGGGTCCGCACAGCGACCTCGCGGGCCGCGAGCGGCACCCGGTGGTGCACATCGCATGCGAGGACGCCGAGGCATACGCGAGCTGGGCCGGGCTGGCCCTGCCGACCGAAGCCGAGTGGGAGCGCGCCGCCCGGGGCGGCGTCGACGGCGCCACCTACACGTGGGGAAATGAGCCGGAGGCACCGGGTCAGCGGCTCGCCAACTTCTGGCACGGAGAGTTCCCGTGGCGGGCCGAGCCGGGGTATGGCACGACAGCGCCGGTCGGGTCGTTCCCACCGAACGGTCACGGACTCGCGGACATGGCCGGCAACGTCTGGGAGTGGACCGCGGACTGGTTCACCGAGCAGCGCTGGACCGACGACTCGTCCTGCTGCGTCCCGCGCGATCCGCGCGGCGGGACTCCCGAGGAGAGCATCGACCCGGGGCAGTCCCAGTTCCGGACGCCGCGCCGCGTGATCAAGGGCGGATCGTTCCTCTGCGCCGACAGTTACTGCATGAGGTACCGCCCGGCGGCACGTCGCCCGCAGATGGTCGACACCGGCATGAGCCACATCGGGTTCCGCTGCGCCGCACGACCGAACGGCAACACGTCCTGAGTTCAGGCCCCACAGGCTCCCGCCTGGGTGAAGCGCAGGAGTGTCGAAGATCTCGATATTCGCGATGAACGCGATCGTCGCGAAGACGATCACCTGGAGCGCCACCACCGCATCGCGCCCAACATCCGGACCGCTGTAGAAGCGCCTGATCTCGGCGTCGCTCGCGCCGGCCACGGGACTCGTAAGCAGGACGCCCAGCCCGACCGACCATCCCACCGCGCAGATGATCCCAGCCGCCGCCTCGACGGAGGCCAGTCGGCCGCGCCACCGACGCGACACGGGCAGCGACTCGCCGACGGGCAGGCGCTACGCCATCAGGCGGGAGCGGGCGCTCGATATCCGGGGCGCTCGCCTGCTGCCGGCGTGAGGCGTTTCGCAGCGAGTTGCGCGTGGAGGAGGCCAAGCATCGTCTGTTGCAGCGCGCGGGAGTGCTCGTCGGCGTTGCGCTGGTGGGCGAGGTTGCGTTCCTCGAATGGATCGACGGTGAGGTCATACAGCTCAAACTCGTCGGGCTCGGGCGCGGTCACGGTGATGGTCTTGCGGCGGCGCAGGCGCTCGTCGCGCTCCCCCGGGACAGTCCAGAACTGCTGGTTGTCGTGGTAGCGGGAGAACTTGACCAGGTGCAGCTCGCCGTCGACGTCGACCTGCGCGACGACGGTCTCGATGTGGTTGGGCTGGCTGATCTCGGCGTACACGCCGACCTTCCGCGCGACGCGCTGGAACGGGCTGGCAGGCGGCATGCTGCCCTCGCTGATCTCGTCGTCGGTCATGAACAGCACCGGCTCGGCGAGCGCCGCGGGGACCGTGGCGCGGATCGCCGCGGACAGGTCGCGGCCGATGAGCGGCCGCGCGTCGCAATGGCTCTCGCGGAGCTCGATCAGGATACGGTCGCGGTCGATGCCCGCCAGGCCCAGCAGGGTCGGGATCAGGTCGGCGTGGTTCGTCGGGACGTCGAGTTCGCGGGCGCCGCCCGGGAGCAGCGGGCTCGAGACGACGAACGGCACCCGGAGCGTCTCCTCGTAGGCGTTGTGCCACTTCTCATGCATCCCGCCGTGGGCGCCCTGCATGTCGCCGTGGTCGGAGCTGAAGACCACGATCGTGTTCTGGGCCGCTCCGCTCGCGTCGAGCGCGTCGAGGACGCGGGTGATCTGCTCGTCGACCGTGGCCTGCAACTGGTAGTAGAACTTCAGGTGCGTCTCGATCCATGGTTGCGGGGCGAGCAGCCTGCCCCAGACGTCGACCATGCTCTGCTGGCACCCCGGCTTGGTCGACAGGTCCTCTTTGCGCGTCGGCGCTTGCTCGATGTGCGCGACGTCGCCCGGGCGGTAGCGCAGCCCCTGGGTGAGGGCGATGATGCCGAACAGCGCGATGTCGTGGGGGTTGAGAAACGAGCACACCGTGAGCCACGGAGCGCCGGTGTCCTCGGCGCCCAGGCGCTCCAGCAGGGCGATCGTCTCGTCGGCGGTGAACGGATCCTTGACCGTCCCGGTGTTGTGCGCTCCGAGGCCGTGCGGCTCGGGCCCGACCCATCCCGAGAAGCCCCAGGGATCCAGCAGGTCGGCGTCGAGGTAGCGCTCGATCCCGTCCGCGATCGGCGTTCCCTCGGCGGTGATCGACTGCTCGTATCCGTCGCCGTCGCGGGCGGGGAGGTGCGCGTGCGAGGCGTGCCACTTGCCCTTGTAGAACGTCCGGTAGCCCGCTGCGCGAAACCAGGCCCCGACCGTGGGGACGCCATCGGGCACCAGCCAGGACACCTCCTCGCCGTCGGCGCTCTTGGCGATGCCGTCGGTCTGCGTGACGCCGTGCAGCGACGGGTACTGCCCGGTCAGCAGCGACGCGCGGCTGGGCGCGCACGCGGCCGACATCGGGTAATGACGCACGAACGACACACCGTTCTCCCGCAGACGCTCCTGCCCCGGCGTCACCTCGCGCCGCCACGCCGCCAACTCCTCCGACTCGTACGGTGGCGGGTACCGCAGCTGGTCGGTGAGAATCACCAGGACATTCGGACGACTCATGAGCCGGACCCTATCCGGAGCCAAGCGTCGTGGTCCCCCGATTCCCATGGAGGCTGTCGCGAGCGCGCGAACCCTTCTCAAACAGAGAACGGGGTCACAAACGCCCCCGTAACGCCCCTGGGAGGCAATGGAAGGGGTCAGAAATGGACCAGCATCCTGTTCCAAACGCGGTCGGAGCCAGGTGATTAGCAGGACCTTCGCCGAGAGCCCTCCATCGGACTCGAACCGATGACCCCTTCCTTACCATCGAGCGACCTGACCATCCCAGTCACTCCCAGTCCACTGTCTGAGCGCATCTGTGGACCTGGATGGACACGACTGGACCACGCGTGACACAGAGAACGCCCCTGGAACGCCCCTGGCAAGCAATGGAAGGGGTCGACTAACGAGAGTGAGTGCTGGCTGGCCGCCGCTCAGCGCGCAGCGACGAGCAACGAGGCGCCCGAGTAGACGTGCGCCGGCGTGTCCGGGACGGCCTTGACGACGCCGTGGCGTGCCTGTTCACGTCTCGGTGGGCGCCCGCGTAGCGACGCCTCGTGGCGATTGATCGTCGAGAACCTGAACAGCCGGTGAACTCTGCAGGTGTGCGCGTCGGCGACTGCGACACTGGCTGGATGGTGGATGATGTCCATGCTCGCGGGTCCGTGCTGGTGGTCGATGACGAGCCGACGATTGCCGAGGTCGTGGCGCGCTATCTCGACCGGGCCGGGTACGAGACGCGGATCGCGTCGGACGGTGTCGCCGCGCTGGAGGTAGCCGGCCAGCACCGGCCTGATCTCATCGTGTTGGATCTCATGCTTCCGCGCCTCGACGGCCTGGAGGTCATGCGCAGGCTGCGTGAGAAGGGCCGCGACCATGTCGCGATCATCCTGTTGACGGCGAAGGGGGAGGAGTCTGATCGCGTGATCGGGCTGCGTCTGGGCGCCGACGACTATGTCGTCAAGCCATTCTCACCGGCCGAGCTCGTGGCGCGCGTCGATGCGGTCCTGCGGCGTATCGACACGTCGCCCGATCACCATGCGCCGATCGAGATCGACGGCCTGTCGATCGACCCGGCCGGGCGGCGGGTCTTCGCCGCCGGTGAGGAGGTCGCGCTGACCCAGCGCGAGTTCGACCTGCTGCTGTTCCTCGCGCGCCATCCCGGCCAGGTGTTCTCGCGCAACCAGCTGATGGATTCGGTCTGGCGGTACTCGTTCTACACCGACACCTCGACCGTGACCGTCCACATCCGCCGCCTGCGTTCGAAGATCGAACCCGAACCTGCCGCGCCGCGCTACATCCAGACGGTGTGGGGCGTCGGTTACCGCTTCCAGCCATGAGGCGCGCGGTCGCCATCGTCGGGCTCGCGGCGCTGGTCGCCGGTGCGGTGACGGCGGCGCTGGGGACGATCGACGACGGGCTGCTGACGTTCGCGCTGCTCGCCGCCGTCGGCGCGACGGCGCTCGTCGCGGCGCAGCTCGCGGCGACGCGGCGCGCACGGATCGGCGGGCTGTCGCGGCAGTTCGGCTTTGCCGTGGCGATCGCGGTCGGCGAGCTGATCGTGGCGGTGATCGCGGCCGGAGAGCTGATGTTCGTCTCGCGCCACGACGCCGGGGTGTCGGTGCTGATCGCGCTGTTCGCCGGCGTGGCTGCCGTCGCTGCGGCCCAGCTTCAGGCGGCGTATGTGCTGCGCGACATCGAGTCGGTCCGCGACGCGCTGGTCGCGGTGGGGGAGGGGCGCCGCGATCTCGTCGCGCAGACCTCGGGCCGCGACGAGGTGGCGCAGCTCGCCGGCGCGGCCAACGCGATGATCGCGCGCCTGGCCGCCGAGGAGACCGCGCGCCGCGACCTGATCGCCGCCGTCTCGCACGACTTGCGCACGCCGATCACGTCTCTGCAGCTGTTGGCCGCAGCGGTCGCCGACGACGTTGTCGACGGCGAGCAGCGCCGCGAGTACGTCAATCGCATGGAGACGCACATCGCCGCGCTGTCGGGGCTGATCGACGACCTGTTCGAGCTGTCGCGGCTGGAGGCGGGGGACGTGCAGTGGACGTTGGAACAGGTGCACGTCGAGGAGCTCGTCGAGGAGACCGTGGCGGCGATGGCCGTCCAGGCGCGGGCCAAGGGGGTTTCGGTGAACTGTGAGATGGCGCCGTCTCTGTCGCCCGCGCGTGCGAATCCCGAAAAGGTCCAACGCGTGCTGTTCAATCTGATCCAGAACGCGATCCGCCACACGCCGGCCGACGGCAGCGTGACGGTGCGCGCGCGGACCGCGTTGGAGGGGGTCGAGATCGAGGTCGCTGACACCGGTGACGGGATCGCTGACTCCGATCGCGCGCGCGTCTTCGATCCGTTCTACCGTGCCGGCTCCGACGCCGCGCGCACCGAGTCCGGCGCCGGCCTCGGGCTGGCGATCTCGCGCGCGATCGTCGAGGCCCACGGCGGCCGGATCTGGCTGGCGACGGCGGAGCAGGGGACGATGGTGCGGTTCGTGTTGCCCGCCGCCGTGGTGACCGCGAACGTCCCGAGCTGACGCCCTGCGGGCCGGCTCAGCCGGCGGTGCGCTGCGGCGCGGTGGCGAACTCGGCGATGCCGTCGGCGAACTTGACCTCGGCGCTGAAGCCAAGCCCGGCGGTGGCGTGGTCCGTTGAGGCGAAGACGTGGCGGACGTCGCCGACGCGAAACTCGCCGGTGATGATCGGGTCGGGTGCATCGGGGCCGGTGGCGCGAGCGAGCTCGCGGGCCAGGTCACCGACGCTGCGCGGTGTGCCGCTGGCGATGTTGAAGGTCCCGGGCCGCGCTTCCTGCGCCGTCAACGCGATGACGTTGGCGCGGGCGACGTCCGCGACGTGGACGAAGTCGCGCAGCTGACCGCCGTCCTCGAAGACGCGTGGCGCGACGCCGGCAGCGAGTGAGCTGCGAAAGAGGCTGGCGACGCCGGCGTAGGGCGTGTCGCGGGGCATCCGCGGGCCGTAGACGTTGTGGTAGCGCAGCGTGGTCAGCGCGACGCCGGTCTCGCGGGCGAACGCGGAACACAGATGCTCCTGGTGGAGCTTCGTCGCCGCGTACACGTTGCGGGGGTCGGTGCGCGCGGTCTCGGGGACGCTGGCCGTGTGCAGCGCGGCGCCGCAGATCGGGCACGGTGGCTCAAAGGCCCCGGCGGCGAGGTCCGCGATCTCACGTGGACCCGGCGCGACCTCGCCGTGGGTCGCGCACGTGTAGCGACCTTCGCCGTAGACGACCATCGAACCGGCGAGCACGAGCCGGCCGGCGAAGCGTTCCTGGGCCATGACGCTGAGCAGAATGGCGGTGCCGACGTCGTTGTGCTGGGCGTAGTCGGGGGCGTCGGAGAAGTCGACGCCGAGGCCGACCATGGCGGCCTGGTGGCAGACGGCGTCGACGCCGCGCAGCGCGGCGCGGACGGTGTCGGGATCGCGAACGTCGCCGCGAACCAGCACACCGTCAGGCAGGTAGCCTGGGGAACCGGCGTGGGCGGCGGGCAGCAGCGCGTCAAGCACGCGCGGCTCGTGGCCGCGCGCGATCAGCTGGTCGACGATCGTCGAGCCGATGAAGCCGGCGCCGCCGGTGACGAGGACGATCACTCGCGCACCTCGACGATATCGCCGTGGATCGCGGCGTAGACGAGCGCGCCGTTACGCAGCCGCGCGACGCCGGTGGCGCAGTCGGTGGCCAGCAGATCGCCGGACGCCTTCGCGGTGTCGCCGTCGATCGTGTCGCGATCCAGGCGCCCGGAGACGAACCCGCAGATGACGATCTCGCTGCGACCGAGCGCGAGCGCCGACGGCGCGGTCTTGCGGGCCAATGCCATCCTCGGCGCGTTGTCGCGGTCGCCGCGACCGAGGCGCTCGGCCGCGCGGCCGGGGGAGTTGTCGGCGACCCAGATCGCGCCTGACGGGTCGGCGGCGAACGCGAACGGGTTGTTCCAGCCGCGCGAGAGAACCCGTGGCGTCTGGCTCGGCGGACCGTTTGGGTCGAGCGTCAGGATCGATCGGGCGTTGGGGTCGGCGCCGCCCTGCAGATCACCAACTCCGATCGCGATACGGCTGTCCGGGAGGGTGGCGAGGTGCCCGCCGTTGGCGAGCGTGTTCGTCTGCGGCCCGGTCCAGACGAGGCGACGCCGCGGCGTGAGCTGCGCAACGAGCAGGCGGCCGTCGCGCGCGGACCAAGCGCCGTAGATCGCGCGGCCGATCGTGGTCAGCCCAAGCAGGCCACGCTGGCCGTCGGTGCGCACCATGACCCGTGCGAGCGGCGCACCGATGAGCGCGCCCGCGGCGGTCACCCGCCGCACACGGCCGGTCGTTCGCTCGGCGTAGAGGAAGCCACCGTCGGGCAGCGGCGTCAGCGCGACCGGGTCGGCTGCATGGGACACAAGGAGGCGAGGCTGGGGCCTCGCGCCGCCGCCGCATCCGGCCAGCAACAGCACGGCGGCGAGGGGCGCGAGCTTCACCACGGCGTGCGGATCTCCGCCTGGATCTTCAGCGCGACGAGCGCCTGCAACGCGAGCAGCGCGGCTGTTCTGAGCCGCCCGATCCGTAGCCCGCCTGTCGCGATCAGCAGCCATGGCGCGAGCGGCAGCCAGATCCGTTCGGTCTCCCCGCGCGAGATGCCGCTGACGTCGGCGAGCAGGACGGCGACGAGCGCCGCGCCGCACACGAGCCACAGCCGCCGGTCGCGCAGCGACGCCAACGCGACGGCCGTCGCCGGTCCGAGGGCGAGCGCGAACGCGGCGAGGCTGATGAGCAGGAACGGGACGTACGGGCGCTGCGACTGGACGCCGGCCAGCGCGATCTCGCGCGTCGCGGCGAGGCCGGCGAACCAGTTGAACCCGCCGATCGCGAACGCGAGGAGGACCGCGGCGACGCCGGCCGCCGCCAGCGCAAGCGCTCGCCATCGCCGCCACGCGACCGCGATCGCCACGAGGCCGAGCGGCGCGAGGCCGTAGGAGAGCATCAGCCCGGCGCCGAGCACGAGGCCCGCGGCAACCGCCTGCCGATCGCGCTCCCGAGCGGTTGCCAGCAGCGCGATGCCGGCGGCAAAGACGGCCATGAACAGCGCGTCCGACGACGTCCCGACCCACAACGCGATCGGGGCCAACGCGAGGAACGGCGCTGCGCGGCGGGCGCTCTGCTCGTCGGCGATCGCGCGAACGGTGACAACCGCCAGCACCGGTGTTGTCGCTGCCGCGGCGAGCACGAGAACCGCGACCGGCGTCACGCCGCCGAGGCCGGCCTGGTCGAGACCCCACAGCCCGAGCAGCAGACCCGGCGGATGGCCGCGCACATGGATCGCATGGGCCGCAGGCCCGGTCTGCCGGATCGACGCGATGAAGCCACCGAGCAACGAGCCCGCTCCGTGCACGAGCGGCACATCGTGGAGGAACTCGTAGCGCGTCTGAAGCGGCGCGACAAACGCGCCCCAGCCGCCGCGGCTCGCCGCCAGTGCGTAGGTCCAGCCCGCCGCCAGCGCTGCGGTTGCGCTCAGCACGATCGGCCAGCGTGCGCGCAGCGCGAGTGTCGGGGCGAGGGCGACCGCGGCGATCGCGATCAGCGCCGCGGCGATCAGCGCCGAGTCGGGCAGCCAGTCGAGCCGCCCGACGATCGGCGGTGCGCCGATGGCCAGGCGGCGGCCCGGGTGCATGAGCGAGAGCGCCTCGTCGCGCCCCGCGTGGACGAACAGGTACCACGCCGGCAGGGCGAGCCAGGCGCCGGCAACGCGCACGCGCCGCAGCGCGAGTGGAGTGGCGAGCGTCGACATCGGCGACCCACGCTATGCGCTGATCGAGGCCGCGATGACCGCGTTTCGCAAATGGTCACAGTCCGTTTCGAGCCGTGTCACAACCCGCCCATACGGTCCCCAACTCGTGATCGATGTCGTCCTTCCCGTGCTCGACGAGGCCCTCGCCCTCCCCGCCGTGCTGCGGGCGTTCGGTAACGGGTTTCGGCCGATCGTCGTCGACAACGGATCGACCGACGCGTCGGCGCAGATCGCCGCGGCACTCGGCGCTGAGGTCATCTGCGAGTCGCGCCGTGGCTTCGGCGCGGCGTGCTTCGCCGGCCTGCGCGCGGCGACGAGCGATGTCGTCTGCTTCATGGACTGCGACGGGTCGCTGGACCCGGCCGACCTACCGCTCGTCGCCGACCCGGTGGTCGCGGGCGCCGCGTCGCTCGCTCTTGGCGCGCGTGTGGCGCAGCCGGGCGCATGGCCGTGGCACGCGCGGGTGGCGAACCGTGCGCTGGCCTTCGAGGTCCGTCGCCGCACCGGCGTCGTGCTCACCGACATCGGACCGATGCGCGCCGCCCGGCGCGACGCGCTGCTTGATCTCGCGATCGTCGATCGCCGCTTCGGCTGGCCACTGGAAATGGTGCTGCGCGCCCATGCCGCGGGTTGGACGATCGCCGAGGTCGCGGTGGACTACCGGCCGCGAACCGGGCGCTCGAAGGTGACCGGAACCGTTCGTGGGACGGCACGTGCGGTTCGCGACATGGCGGCGGCGCTCGCATGAGCGACGCGACGCTGATCGTGATCGCCAAGGCGCCGGTGCCCGGCGCGGTCAAGACGCGACTCTGTCCGCCGTGTACACCGCACGAGGCCGCCGAGCTGGCCGAAGCGGCTCTCGCCGACACGCTCGACGCGGCGCTCTCCACGCGCGCGGCACGCCATCTGCTCGTGCTCGACGGTGCGCCCGGGGGCTGGCTCCTGGCCGGGTTCGACGTCGTTGCCCAAGCCGGCGGCGGCCTCGACGCACGTCTTGCCGCCGCGTTCGTGGCGGCTGATGGCCCGGCGCTGCTCGTGGGGATGGACACGCCACAGGTCACGCCGGATCTGCTGCGCCACGGCTTGGAGCTCCTCCGACGGCACGACGCCGTCCTTGGCCCGGCTCCCGACGGCGGGTACTGGGCGATCGGCCTGCGCCGCCCAGATCCCGCCGTCTTCCTCGGCGTCCCGATGAGCGAGCACGACACCTGCGCCGTTCAACGCGAGCAGCTTAGGAAGCTCGGTCTGACGACCGCTGCGCTCCCGGCGCTGGTCGATGTCGACACTATCGCCGACGCCCACGCCGTCGCCCGCGTAGCCCCGGCGACCCGCTTCGGCGCGGCGCTCCGCGCCCTGCGTCAAACCGAGGGGCTCGCGGCATGACCGCCGCCGCCGATTTCTATGCCGCGGCGCTGGGGGCCGAGCCGCACGTGCGCCGCGCGTTTCGGCTGCGCATCCAGAACGAACGCAGCCACCGCCTCGGCCTCGATCGCTGGCTCAACGACGCCGACGCCGTCGACGACGATCTCCTCAGACGCGCCCACGGCCCGGTGCTCGACGTCGGCTGCGGCCCGGGCCGCCACGTCGTCGCGCTGCACGCGCTCGGCATCCAGGCGCTCGGCATCGACATCGCGCCCGCCGCCGTCACGCTCGCCCGTCGCCGCGGGGCGCTGGCCATCCGGCGTTCGGTCTTCGACGAGCTGATCCGTGGCTGGGGCTCGGTCCTGCTGCTCGACGGCAACATCGGGATCGGTGGCGACCCGGTCGCCCTGCTCACCCGAGCCCGCGAGCTGCTGCGCCCCGGCGGTCGCGCGCTCGTCGAGCTCGACGCACCCGGCGTCCCGAGCCGGCGGCTGATCGTGCGCCTCGAGCACGAGTACTCCGCGAGCGAGTGGTTTGCGTGGGCGCAGCTCAGCGCGACCGACATCGCCGAGACGGCGGCCGCGGCCGGGCTCTCGCTCGTCGAGTCCTGGGACGTCGACGGGCGACGGTGGTTCGCATGGCTCGTCGCCTGACGCCGCGCGACGTCCTCGACGGCGACGCGCTCGGCCGGATCCTCGACGAGAAGCTGGCCAACGTCCGCAAGGGGCCACTCGACGACCGCTCGTACACGAGCCCGCTGCACTCCGAGCGGATCGCGTCGATCCTCGGCCTCGCGCTCGGGATCTCGTTCATCACCTGTTTCATCACCGGCGAGTTCTCACACGTCATCCAGCACCCGCCGGGCTGGTTCTCGTGGCGCCCGACCGGCCCGGCCGACCTCTACCGCGTCACCCAGGGCCTTCATGTCGCGGCCGGCACGGCGGCGATCCCGCTGCTGCTGGCCAAGCTGTGGACGGTCTACCCGCGGCTGTTCACGACGCCGCCGATTCGCAACCTCGCGCACCTCGCCGAGCGTGCGTTCGTCCCGTTCCTCGTCGCCGGTGCGTTCTTCCAGCTGTTCACGGGCCTGGCCAACACCGCCCGCTGGTATCCGTGGCGGTTCGACTTCGTCTCCGCCCACCACTGGACGGCGTGGATCGTCATCGGCGCGCTCGTCACGCACATCGGGGCGAAGTTGCCGGCGACGCGTCGGGCGCTGCGGCGCGCGGCAGTCGCCCGCGAGCCGGTGCGCAGCGATGGCGGGCTCGGACGCCGCGGGTTCCTCGCCGCCGCGTTCGGAGCCGCCGGTGTCCTCACGCTGACGACCGCCGGCCAGACGCTGCGGCCGCTCGCGGCGTTGGACCTGCTCGCCCCGCGCGACCCGACGTCGAACCTCAACCCACAGGGTGTGCCGGTGAACAAGTCCGCGGCCGGGGCAGGGGTGCTGAAGACAGCGGTCGATCCCGGATACACCCTGACCGTCGACGGCAAGGGCATCGCGCAACCGCTGACGCTCACCCTCGCCGACCTGCGCGCGCTGCCCCAGCACGAGGCGCACCTGCCGATCGCGTGCGTCGAAGGCTGGAGCGCCGGCGCAACGTGGCGCGGCGTGTCGATGGCCGAGCTGCTGCGCCGCGCGGGCGCGCCCGACGACGCGAGTGCCCGTGTCCACTCGCTGCAGACAGGCGGCGCGTACTCGAAGTCCGAGCTCGACTCCGACCAGGCCTACCACCCCGACACCCTGCTCGCGCTCGAGCTCAACGGCGAGCCGCTGCACATCGACCACGGCTACCCGGTCCGGCTGATCGGCCCCGCTCGCCCCGGCGTCCAGCAGACCAAGTGGCTCGCGCGCGTGGAGGTCACGTGAACACGCCCGTCGAGACACCACGCGGCCCAGTGTTCTGGATCAGCTGGGTGCTCGGCGGCGGACTGATGGGCTACGGCCTGATCAACCTGCTCGAGATCCCGCGCCGTACCCACCCCGGGAACTGGGCGCGCTACCTCGTCGAGGGCCTCGTGCTGCATGACTTCGTGCTTGCCCCGCTGATCTGCATCGGCGGCTTCGTGCTCGCACGAACCCTGCCCGCGCGCCTGCGTGCCCCGATCCAGGTCGGGGCGATCATCACCGGAACAATCGCGCTCGTATCGATCCCGGTCGTCAGCGGCTACGGCCGCCTGGCCAACAACCCAACGATCCTGCCCTCGACGCACTACGCACGCAACCTGGCGATCGTCGTCGCGGTGGTTTGGATTCCCTGCCTCGTATGGCTCGTGACCCGGCTGCGCGCCCAACCAGCGGCGCGGCCAAGCTGAGGCTGACCGCGACGGGCGATCAGAGCTCGAGCGCTAGGTCGGAGGTCGGCTGGCTGCAGCAGATCAGCGCGCGTCCGTCCTCGGGTGGCTCGAGCGGATCGGGAAGGTACGCGAGCTCACCGTCTACCACTCCGCATTCGCAGGTGTGACACACGCCGGTTCGGCATGACCAGGCGACCGGCACGTCGCATGCCTCCGCCAGCTCGAGCAGGCTCCCGAACGCTGGGTCCCACCGGACGGTCAGGCCCGAGGTCGTGAAGGCGACGACGGGACCGGTGCCCGGTGGGCCGGCCGGCGGGTGCGGTGGGCGTTCGGCTCCGGTGAGCGGCTCGGAGCCGAAGATCTCGGTATGGATGCGTTCGGGCGCGACGCCCGCCGTCGACAGGTGGTCGGAGAGCTCGCGCATCCAGACGGTCGGACCGCAAAGGTAGTGGTCACCCGCGCGCGGAACGGCGAGCTCCTGAAGCACCTCGAGAGTCACCCGCCCCTGGGCGTCGTAGTCGCGGCCAGGACGGTCGGACATTGCCGGGCGGCTGTAGCGGATGTGCGACCGTGACCTGGGCAGGGCGGCGAGGTGACGGCGCGCCTCGTCGGCGAACGCGTGCTCGGCGCGGTTGCGTGCGCCGTGGATCCACCAGATCTCGCGATCGCTGCCCGAGGCGGCGAGGCTCTCGAGCATGGCCAGCACCGGCGTCGCGCCGACGCCGGCGCTGAGCAGCACCACCGGCCGGTCCCCATCGGCCGGGTCGAGGGTGAACAATCCCCGCGGCGCGCCAACCTCGATCACGTCTCCGGGCCCGATATGGTCGTGCAGGTGCGGGCTGACCACGCCGTCGGGTTCGCGCTTGATACTCAGCCGGTAGTGACCCGCGTCCGGCGCGGCCGAGAGCGAGAAGCTGCGCAGCAGCGCGCGTGGCGCACCCGCGGGCTGCACCCGCACGGTCAGGAACTGGCCGGGCGCGAACGCCGGCAGCGGCTCCCCGTCGACCGGTTCGAGCACGAAGGACGCGATTGACCGGCTCTCACGAACGACCCGTGCGATCCGGAACGGTCGCAGCCCGGTCCACGCGGGCGGTCCGCTGCTCGGCGGCGCCAAGCCGCGATTGCCGCCGGCGCCCTGCTTGGCCTGCTCGAGCAGCGCCTCGAAGGAGTGGCGCCAGCCCTCCGACAGGGCCGGGATCGCGACCGCCCGTTCGAGCTCGGCAACGGTCTGGCCGGGGAGGTACAGCAGCCCGCTCACCTCGCGAACGGTCATCGCCCCGGGCCCCACCGCGATCCGCTCGATCGCATCGCCGGCGCCGACCTCGCCCTCCTCGACCACCCGCAGATAGAACCCTGGCCGGCCGTGCGTGTAGAGCAACGCCGGCATCCGCGGCTCGTCCATCCGCAAGCCGATCTTGTAACACGTCACCCGTGGCTGGGTGACCTCGAACAGCGCGTCGCCGATGCGGTAGCGATCGCCGACGCAGACCTCGTCATCCGGAAGGCCCCGGACCGTGAAGTTCTCGCCGAACTGGCCGTTCATGAAGTCGTCACGGCCGAGTTCGCGTTCCCAGTGGCGGTAGGCAGAGACGTCGTAGACATAGACCGCCCGATGCTCGCCGCCGTGGGCGGCGAGGTCGGCCTGCGCATCACCCGCCACGTTGAGGCGGCTGACCCAACGGCGGTCGGAAACCTCGGATTTCCAGATCGACGTGCGCACGGTGCGACCACGCCACTGCACCTCGTGGGGCTCGCCGACGTTGACCGAGAGCAACCGCATCAGCCGATGGTCCTCCTCACCAGGGCAGCGTTACACCCCCCTCGCGAGGACCTCGCTCAATCGGCGTGCGCGAACCGGAAGAGTCAGGGTTCCAGCTCGAGCTTCACCTCGCACATGTCCACCGAGGCACGCGTGCCCGGCGTCTCGGAAGCCTAAGTCCTCGGCCGTCTCGAAGTACTGCAGGACAACAGCAGTTCCCTGCCCTTCGTCGAACAGGATCTTCAGCCCCACGATGGGCAGGTCCGGCGGCGGCCCGTCGGCACCAACTCGGGCGAGAAGCCCTTCGACTCGCTCGGCGCTCACGTCGGTGAACCTGACCACTCGCATATGCACGGCGGCACCTCCTCGATCGTGGTTGAGGCGACGTTACCGACGTGCGCCCCGCACTTGCCAACCGTTTGCGCGGTCCCGTCGCCTGAACGCGCGGCGGCCCGGGATCGTGACCACTGTTCGGGCCCGCGTTCAATCATCCGCGCGGTCCTCGAGGGTCTGTCTGAGGAGCCGAAGGTCCTTCCCGTTGGCGCGTCGCATCGCTCGCGCCATCACGGGCGCAGCGAACTTGCTGAACCCAGACGGATCGCCGTTGTTGCGCAGCGTCATCCGCGTTCCACCCTCAGGAGTGTCCTCCCACGTGTAGGTGGTCCTCATCGGGAACGGCCCTTCGGCGGTCCGCATGACAAAGCGCTCGCCGGGGACGTGCTCAGTGACCTCGTAGGTGTAAGCCAGGCGGCGGCCGAGGAACTGCGCAACGAACGCGATCTGCGACCCGACCACCAGCGGCGGCGTCGAAACCCACTCGACAGCCTTGATGTTCTGATACCACGCAGTCGCGTTGTCCGGGTCACACGCATACGCCGCGACCTCGCGTCGCGGACGGGCGATCTCGATCTCGCTTTCCACGTCGACGGCCACGTGATCACGTTACCGCCCGGTCGCGCCACCTCGTCGGCGAGTACCGACGGCTCCCCGAGCTGACCGATGAGTTTTCGGTGTCGGATGGATTGAGTCGATAACGGGCCACGACGGCTCGCGCTGCCCACCGATGACGCTCTGCTGACCATGCCGCCGTCAACATGCGCCTCCGGTCGTGACGCGATCGGCGAGTTCTTCGCCACCCAACCGGCACAAGGCCATTCCGAACGCATCAAACATGTCCAGACGCGCGCCAACGGTCAGCCGGCGCTCGCCAGCTACGCCGACGAAGACGATGTCGGCACCCACGACGCCTACGGAGTGATGGTGTTCGCCGTCCGCGGCGACCGCATCTGCGGGATCACGGGGTTCCTGCGTCAGCCCGAACTGTTCACGCAGATCGGGCTCGCACTCACGTGGCCATGAGGGCGGTCACTTCGGCGGCAGCGACGCGGCATGCGCCGCGCCTGCGTCGATCCATCGTGCGAAGTCGGCGGCCTCCGCGATCCCGGCGGCCTGCACCGTGATGAAGCCGCGCATCCGACGCCCGGTGAAGTCCATCGGCCCGACGTGCGGTTCGTGCAGGGCCTCCTCTGCATCCTCGGGATCAAGGCGGACCATCATGTCCTCACCGAGCGTGCCGACAGCCATGTTGCCGTTGACCATCCACGCGATACCGCCGAACATCTTGCGCTCGCTGACCCCATCGCGACCACCGATGACTTCGCGCATCCGCTCGGCGAGCTCCTCGGAAAACGCCATCGCAACACACTCTAGTCCCGCGTTCGCCGGACCGCGTCTGGTCATGAAGTCACCGTTACTCGCAGGAGCCCGCGAACGCTTCGGCGAGCGCGGGCTGTCGTCGACACCGAGCAGGAACACGACACCTTCTGCGCGCAAGACGAGGTCGGGGCGGGGAGGCGCCGCCTGGTCATCGCGGACGGACGCGAGGACCCCAGGCTCGTCTTTCGCCTCGCTGGCGCAGGCGGTCGGCGATCGCGTCGGGCGTTTCGGATGGCGGCACGTGGCCACCCGCCGACCTTGACTACGCCGACTGGACTTCCCCCGCTTCGTGGACACCTGACGTGAGGCGTCGAATGACGTCTAGCTTGGGCGGGCGCGCGTGTTCCGCTGGGCGATGATCGCCTCGATCCGCTCGTTGCTGAGCGGCGGCCAGAGCGTCTCGCGGTCGTAGTAGACGTCGAACGCCGGGGTGGCGTCGGGAAGCTCGATCCACGGCAGCTTCGACCTGGTGAAGATGTGGACGTCAGGCGACACCGACGACGGCTGATCGAGCGTGCCCCCGCGTACGTACCACACCTCGGGCCACCCGTATTCGCTGAAGACGGCGACCTGGCAGTCGGGGCATCGGTAGATGCGCTGGGTGCTGCCATCGTCTCGCGGCACATCGACCGGCTGCGGATCACCGGCGAGCACCTCGACGCGGTCGGCCTCGAGCATCAGGTTGATGACGAACGCGCTCCCAGTCTGGCGCTGGCACTGCAGGCAGTGACAGGCGTGCGTGAACAACGGCTCGTCCGTGAGTCGATAGCGAACGGAGCCGCACGCGCAGCCGCCCTCTCGGGTGACGCTCATGGTTCGTCACACATTACATTCGGCAGTCTGCCTCGATCTGGTCGGTCTAACCGAGTAGCACCCGCAGGATCGGCTTGGACTCTGCGTAGCGATCAGCCACCCGAGTGCGTAGACATGAAGCGTCAGCCCGCGGCGTCGGTCCCCGGCCCAGATGCTCGGGACGAATCTGCCCTATTACGGCGACGGGGTGCGGACGCTCACGTTCACCGAGCCGGAGAAGCCGATGGTTCGGCGTCCGGAGAAGGGGATTCTTGAGCGGCGGCCGGACGCGAAGCTGCTAGGCGCGCCCGCTGAGGATCTCCCGTTCAATGATCACAGTTTCGACACGGTGGTCGCGACGCTCGTGCTGTGCACTGTGGACGACCAGCCCCGCGCCCTGCGCGAACTGCGGCGTGTTCTGCGCCCGCACGCGCGGCTGCTGTTCATCGAGCACGTCCGCTCAGACGACGAGAAGCTTGCGCGGCTCCAGGATCGCATGATGCCGATCAACATCCGCGTCGCGCACGGCTGTCACTGCAACCGCTCGACCCTTGACAGCATCCGCAATGCCGGCTTCGACGTCACACAGCTCGAGCACGACACGCTGAAGCACGCGCCGCCGTTTGTACGGCCGCTGATCGTCGGCGCCGCCGAGGTCTCGACGCCGGGCTGCGGACGGTCGACCGATCAGGTTGTGTACTCCTCGACCATCTCGTAGACGGGCCTCGTCGGGTCCGCCGCGACGATCACCGTCCGCGGCTACTCACTGTAGGGCGAATCATCGCGCCACCGCGGTCGCGTCAGCGGTACTCCGGGTTGGGGTGGTCGGGGTGTTCGAGGTCCCAGTCGCGGGTCGAGTTGCCGTAGGCGGGGACGCCACCGGCGTCCTTGAGCATGCGGGCGAAGTGCAGGATGTTCCACGTCATGAAGACGGTGTTGCGCGTCGTCCATGCGTTCTCGGGTCCGCCGCTGCCGGGATCGGAGTACGAGTCGCCGGGGCCGGCTTCGCCGTTCCAGTAGGCGTCGGACTGGGGCGGCACGGTGACGCCGATGTGCTGCAAGGCGTAGAGGACCTGGGCGCTGACGTGCTTGCCGCCGTCTTCGTTGCCGGTGGTGAGCACGCCGCCGACCTTGCCGTAGTACGACCACTGTCCCGAGTCATTGGTCTCGCCCGAGTAGGCGTACAGACGCTCGATGATCACACGGGTCTGCGATGACTGATCGCCCAGCCAGATCGGCCCCGCGATGATGATGATGTCGGCCGGTCCGACGAGCTCGCGGTAGATCCGGGGGAAATCGTCGCGGTCGTAGCCCTGAGACGTCATGTCGGGCCACACGCCCGGCGGGATCACGTGATCGACGGTGCGGACGACATCGACGTGGACGCCGACCCGCTCGAGGACGCCGCGCGCGATCGCCAGGAGCCCTTCGGTCTGGCTGGGCTCGGGTGAGCGCTTGAGCGTTCCGTTGAACACGACCGCGCGCAGGTCGTCGTACTTCGTGGGCGCGGCATCGGCTTGCTGGTCGATGAAGCCCTGAATGGCGGAGGGGATCGGCATGCCGCGAGAGTCCTGCCGAAGTGCTCGGCGTTACACGATCGCGGGGAGTAACGCGGCGACGGCCTCGCAGACGAACGCCGTATGGCCGACCTCCATTACGCCAACCTGCTGATCGTCGTCGCGGTGGGTTTCGCGGCGCCATTCGTCCTCGGTCTCGCGCCTCGTTTGCGATTTCCCGCCGTGGTGCTGGAGATCGTGCTGGGCATCCTCATCGGCCCGAGTGGGCTCGGCTGGGTGAAGGTCGGTGCGCCGGTCGCCGTGCTCGCGCTTCTCGGCCTCGGGTTCCTGTTGTTCCTCGCAGGCCTCGAGATCGACTTTGCCAAGTTGCGCGGGCCGGCGCTGCGCCTCGCGCTCGGAGGGTTCGGCATCTCGGTGGCGATCGGGGTCGGTGTGGGTCTTGCTCTGCAGGCCGCCGGCTATGTCCAGCAGCCGCTGTTCGCGGCGATCGTGCTCTCGGCGACGTCGCTGGGGATTGTTATCCCGTTGCTCAAGGACAGCGGGAACAGCAGCTCGAGCTTCGGTCAGCTCGTGATCGCCGCGGGCTCGATCGCGGATTTCGGGGCGATCATCCTGCTGACGTTGTTCTTCTCCAAGGAGGCGACCGGCACCGGGACGAAGGTGTTCCTGCTCGCGTTGTTCCTCGCCCTGGCTGTGGTTGCGGGTCTCGTCGTCAAGGGCGCCGAGCACTCGCGCCGGATCACGATGACGGTGGCTCGGCTGGCGAACACGACGGCGCAGATCCGTGTGCGCGGCGCGTTCGTCCTGCTCGTCGCGTTCGCCGCGCTCGCTGAAGGTCTCGGGCTGGAGGTGATCCTCGGCGCCTTTGCCGCGGGAGCGATCATCAAGCTGGTCGACCCTGACGAGATGATGCTCCACGCGGAGTTCCGCACGAAGCTTGAGGCGATCGGCTACGGCGTGTTCGTCCCTGTCTTCTTCGTCACGAGTGGGGTGCGGTTCGATCTCGACGCCCTGACCAGGAGCGCATCGACCGTCGCGCGCGTCCCGATCTTCCTGCTGGCACTCGTCATCGTGCGCGGCCTGCCCGCGCTGCTGTACCGCCGCGCGCTCGACGGCCGTCACATCGCGGTCGCCGGGATGCTCCAGGCGACCTCGTTGCCGTTCATCGTCGCGGCAACGCAGATCGGCCTCGAGCTGCACGTCATCACGGCGGCCAACGCGGCGGCGTTCACGGCCGCCGGGCTGCTGAGCGTGATGATCTTTCCGGCGACCGCGGTGGGCCTGCTCGGGCGCGGCGAAGCGCGGCCGCCCGCCGTGGGGCCGGCGATGGCCGACGGCGCCGGCGTGTAACGCCGCGCCGGCCCCACGGACGATCGACCCATGGCTACCACCGAAGAGTTGCGCTGGCATCGTGTCGCCGACCTCGACGAGCTTCCGGAGGGCCGCGTCAAGACAGTCGCCGCCGGGACTCACAGCTTCGCCCTGACCCACGTCGACGGCGAGTACGGCGCGCTTGACAACCACTGCCCCCACCAGGGCGGCCCGCTGGGCGAAGGCTCGATCGAAGGCGGCCTGCTGCGCTGCCCGTGGCACGGCTATGACTACTGCCCACTGACCGGCGACTCGCCCGGCGGCTTCGGCGATTCGGTGCCGACGCACCCGGTCGAGGTCCGCGCCGAGGGCATCTACGTCGGGCTTGCAGACGACGCGCCCCACGTCCGCACGGTGTCCGACGTGATGGCCGAGACGCTGGCCAACTGGGGCGTGCGCCACGTCTTCGGCATGGTCGGCCACTCGAACCTCGGCCTCGCCGACGCGATTCGCCGTCAAGTGCAGGCCGACCGCCTGACGTACATCGGCATCCGCCACGAGGGCGCGGCCGCCTTCGCCGCCTCGGCCTACGCCAAGCTCACCGGCACGCCCGCCGCGTGCCTGACGATCGCTGGGCCAGGGGCGACGAACCTGCTGACCGGGCTGTGGGACGCCAAGGTCGACCGCGCGCCCCTCGTCGGACTGACCGGGCAGGTCGCGACGAGCGTCCTCGGCGTACACAACTTCCAGGAGGTCGACCTCCGCGGCGCGTTCGGCACCGTCGCGGCGTTCAGCCAGACCGTCCTGCCGAGCAGCCCGCACGCCGAGCTGGTCGGGCTCGCGGTCAAGCACGCGACGCTGACTCCGGGCATATCGCATCTGGTCTTCCCCGACGAGGTGCAGACGATCCCGGCCGCGCCGGACGCGCAGGCCGGCACACCGGAAGGCCGCGTGGGCGACGCCCGCATCCACCCGCCGGCCGCGGCACTCGCCGCCGCGCGCGAGCGGGTGGCCGCCTCCCGGCGCCCGGTGATCATCGTCGGCCACGGCGCGCGATTCGACATGGAGCCGGTCATCGCTCTCGCGCAAGAGCTCGGCGCGCCGGTCATCACGACGTTCAAGGCCAAGGGCCAGATCCCCGACGACCACCCGCTCGCCTGCGGCGTGCTCGGCCGCAGCGGAACCCCCGTCGCCTCATGGGTGATGAACGAAGCCGACCTGCTGCTCGTGTTCGGCGCGTCGTTCAGCAACCACACCGGCATCTACGCCGGGCACCCGATCATCCAGGTCGACCACGACCCGGCCCAGCTGGGCAAGTTCCACCCCGTCGCCGTCCCCCTGCAGGGCGACGTCGGCGTCACCGCCACGCTCCTAGCCGACGGCGCGAGCGCCAAGGACGACCAGGCCGCGCAGGTCGCCACCCGCTGGGAGCTGTGGCGCGCCGAGAAGGCCAGCCGCCGCGCCGACGACCGCGGCAACGGCGTCAACAGCGCCGCGATCTTCGACAGCCTCACACGACTGGCCCCCGAGAACGCGGTCCTGGCCGTCGACGTCGGCAACAACGCCTACAGCTTCGGCCGCTACTTCGAGTGCAAGCCCGGCCAGTCGGTGCTCATGAGCGGCTACCTGGGCTCGATCGGCTTCGCGTACCCGGCGGCGATCGGCGCGTGGGCGGCCGTTGGCGAGACCCGCAGGGTCATCGCCGTCAGCGGCGACGGCGGCTTCGGCCAGTACCTCGCCGAGCTGACCACGGCGGTCAAGCACGATATGGACATCACGCACGTGCTCGTCGACAACGGCCAGCTCGGCAAGATCTCCAAGGAGCAGCGCGCCGGCGACTGGGAGGTCTGGGAAACCTCTTTGGTCAACCCGGACTTCACCGAGTACGCCCGCAGCTGCGGCGCACTCGGCATCAAGGTCACCGCCGCGTCACAGCTCGACGACGCGATCGCAACCGGGCTCGCCCATGCAGGCCCGGCGCTCGTGCATGTCGTCGCCGACCCCGAACTCGTGTAGCCACGTTCGGAGCGGACTTGTTGCCACCGTGAATCCGATGGCCTTGACGGGTCGGGGTCGCATGCAGGTAGGCTCGCCGCAACCACGATCCAGGAGGTGCCGACGGCGGGGGGCCGAGGTCGCTGTCGAGAAGGTGGCCGTAGACCTCGAGCGTGAATGCTGGGGAGTGGTGGCCCATCCGGCGTTGCAATACGCAGCACGTTCATGCCGGACTCGATGAGCAGCGACGCGCAGGTATAGCGCAGCGTGTGAAAGCAGACGCCCGAGAGGCCCGCTCGTCCTGCCGCGGGAACGAGAACGCGCCGGTGGTGCTGGGTCGTCACTATCCCGGCACCACCGCGTGCCATAGCCCGCCGGGCGTCGTTTCGTCCACGCGGGGGTAGCCGGCAATGACGTCAAGGCCGCCGTCGCGGGCGAAGACGTCCCATGGGTGGACCGGGTTTGCCTGCGCGAAGGCGCCGGCCGGGAATCGCACGGTACGTGGGCCGCTGAGCCAGCCGGTGGCCGCGGCGTTGGTGCGTCGCACCGCGAGTTTGCCCTCGCCGAACAAGACATCTTGGGACTCCCACGCGACCCAGAGGTTGCCGGTCGTGGGCTCCGCGCTGACCTGCAGCGAGTCGGGCTGCTTGGTCAGCTTGCTCGCGACGACCATCGGTGCCGGCGTGCCGACAGTCCACAGTAGGACCGACCACTGGTCGCCGTCCTGGCGCGCGTAGGCCAGGTAGATCCCGCCGCCGGGCCGCGCGACGAGGGACATCCGATCGAGGGCGATCGAGTCCCACGTCTGCGGTCCCGACGACGATGTCCACAGCGATTGCGGGGCCTCGGTCGGGATGCCCGGTGCGCCGGTCGCGGGATCGATCGTCGCCACGTAGACGCCGGTCTGCGGGCAGTCCCACTGGTACCACGCGGCGATGATCGTGGTCCCGGACGCGGCGATCGCGGGCTTGGTGGCGTAGCAGGCGGGCGATAGCGCGCCGTTCAGGACGAAGCCGTCGTTCGTCGGGCTCTCGCCGCGGTAGACGCGGCCGCGGCCGGCCTGTCCGTTGACCGTGAAGAGGGTGCCGTCGACGACGACCGCCATCGGCTCGCCCACGTATGAGAAGCCCTTGCCGGTGACCAGCGGTCGCGGGTCCCACGTAGAGTAGGGCGGCACCGAGCCGAACTGGGTGATCCCCTCGACGCCCGTCGGGACGTCGATCACCGATCCCACGACGCGCAGCCCCTCGGGCGCCGCGAACAGGTACGGCGTCGTGTCGAACGGCTCGACGAGCGTCGGTCCGAGCTCCCCGCCGTCGTCGGGCAGGCGCTCGTGGACGATGCGGGAGCTTGTGCCGTTGCGGTCTTCCCACGCCAGGTGCAGGGCCGGGTCGGGCGGCCGGCGAGCCAGACTGACCGGCCCGCGGCGATCGCTCCCGGCCGCGAGCTTCGTCCAGTTCACCGCGACGAGCGCCTCCTCAGCGGCGGCGGCCGCGGCGAACTCGACGCGGCCGGTGATGATCACGTCGAGGATGCAGTCCTCGAGCGCGGCGGGCGCGGTGACGCCGGCGGCGCGGCAGATGGCCTCGGCCTTCGCGCGCTTCGCGGCCGAGAAGTCGCCGGCCTGCACCGCGTTGCGCGGGATCGTCCTGTCGGTGAACGTCGCCGTCGTCTCACCCGGCCCGTAGCCGAGGAGCGAGTCGGACTGCTTGACGCGCCACGAGTCGCCGAACGTGTCGTAGAGCGCGTTCTGAAACGACTTCTTCTCCTCGTTGACCACGTGCACGCGATTGACGCCGGGCCAGTCGGCCTGGGTCGGCGTGAACTTCACGACCGCGCCGTTGCGCGCGGTCAGGTCGTTGAGCGGGCTGTGGTCGAAATCGCCGAGCAACCCCTTGACCTTGTTCACGCGTCCGGGGGCCAGATCGATGGTCACCGCGACGCCCCAGAGGCCGACCGGCTGGACGTCCGCCGTCGAGCCGTCGGGCCACGTCAGGAGGAGGTCGGCGTCCGACGCGGCGATCGTCGCCGCTCCCAGGGTCAGCGGCGAGCCAGGGGTGACGCGCTGCGGAACCCCGTTCACGTCCAGTTCCATCGTCTTGCCGGGCGTGACCGTGACGCGGCGCCCCGCGATCCGGAATCCGAGCTGGGTGTTGATCGTGATGGTACGGACGAATTTCCACGGCTCCTGGCGCGCCTGGACTTCCATGTCACCGGAATTCGAACGCAGGAGGACGAACTCGCCAGCCGCCTGGAAGTCGAAGCGCAGGCCGTCGAGCGACGTGAGGTGTGGGTCGCCGTTGGATCCGCCAGGCCCCGACGGGCCCGACGCCGGAGGCTTCTTGTCCGGCTTGCAGTACTCCTTGAGCTGGTGGCGGCGGATCGTCGCCTTGGTTCCGGCCTTGCCGCCCGCGAGCGCCATCTCGAGCTGGCTGACGTTCGGCAACGGGGACGGGAGCGACGACACCTCGTCGTCCTGGCACTCGCACTTGCCGCCGAGGCAGAAGAACGTCTGGTCCGCGTCGGGGAAGTCCGATGACCCGTCGGTGAAGCGGACGTTGCCCTCGCTGCGGGTGATCTCCACGACCGGCCTCGAGGGCGTCGGCAGGACGTTGGCCAGCTTGTCTGCGTGCGCCGCCACCGAGAGGTTCGCGACCGCCGCGCCGGTAGGCGTGTGGGGCGTCGGTGCCGTGACGGGCGCGATCACGAACGGCTGCAGCGTGTTCCAGCCTGCGCCTGGCCCGGGGTCGCGCTCAAAACGCGACGCCTCGGTCGACGCGACGTCGGGGTTGGTTCCCCCGGCGGTGTCGTACGTGGCCTCGTTGTCGCCGGCCTGCAGCGTTGCCGCGGCGCGCGTCCAGAAGCTCCCGAAGCGCTCGTGGACCTGCCCCCAGAACCCGACCGCCGAATACGCGCGCTTGAACAGCGGTACCTGTGGCGTCATGAGGTATCCGGCGAAGGTGCTCTCGCTGCGGCCGGACGGGTCGGCCACGATCTGCGAGGCGCCCCAGTCGGCCATGCCCTCGATGACCCAGTCACGTCCCTTGTAGCCCCAGTTCGTCGTGATCGAGAACTCGAAGCAGTGAAAGAGCTCGTGGGCGATGACGAAGCGCTGGAAGGTGGCGGGCCGCTTGTACTGGGGAGGCCCGAGGCGGATTCGGCAGTAGGCGGGATTGGTCTGGGCGAGCTTGCCCTTGGCGTCGACCGGAAAGGCGTCGGCGGTGGCGTCGATGGACCCGAGGGCCTTGAACACCTTGACCGGGTAGCCCAGTGGCCTCCCGAATCGTCCCGCCTGCTCGTACAGCGGGATGAGCTCCTGCGCGATCGTCTGGAACGCCGGGTCCGGAACCAGCTTCGGGTTGGCGGCAGTGTGGGCGCGTCTGCCGGTGGCGCGGGCGGCGGCGTCTGGTCCACTCGTCACGCGCTCGAACGCCGCGCGCTGGGCCGGGGTCAGCTGAGGCAGGATCCGCAGGACGCGCGACATCGCGACCGTCCCGTCGTTGACGACACCGCGGTTGCCGGCCGGGATCTTCGCGCCGGGCATCGTCCCGTAGGCGAGCTTGAAGAGCGCGAGCGCGTCATTCTTCGTCCAGTCGCCGTTGTCGCCGAGTCGATCGGCGACGGTGAAGCGCTCCTCGTAGGCCAGGCGGGCCTTCAGTGTCGCCGCGTATGCGGCCGCGGTCTTCCCGATGCCCGTGTCCCGTCCCTTAGCGGTCAGCGAGACAACGCCGATGGACGCGCCGACCCGCACGACGACGATCGCCGCGCTCGACTTCTTGCCGAGGCGGGTCCGGCTCCTCGCGGCCTTCTGAACGGCCATGGCGACGCGGTCGCTTCGCAGGACGACACTCCCGGTCAGCAGTCGACCCGTGCCGAGCCTGAACGCCGACGCCCTGGCCGGGGCCGCGCGAATGGCCGGCCGCGGGCCACCCCGCATCGCCCCGAGCAACGCGCCGCGCAGCAGCGACGGCGTCGTGCGCACCGTGCTCAGCCCGGCCACGTCGTCGCGGCTCAGCGCCACAGGATTGGCGTCGGCGACGGACGGAGCCAGCAGGGCGAGGGCGACGATCAGGAGAGCGGAGTGACGCACAGGCCCGAGAGTACGCGCGCGGCGTCACGGACGCGAATACGTGCCCGGGGTACTGGCGTGAACTCGTGCACCGCAGCTAACAATTCGTCGGCATGCCCACGAGTCGAGTGCTGGGCCAAGGTCTTGGCAGCGCTGAATTGACCACCCGACCTCGGCCTCAAGCCATCGGCGTTTGTTCGTGGGCTTGCGGTGCGGGGGAAATTCGTGGCCGGCAAGGTCATAGTGTCTCGGTGGAGGTCGCTCCTGACTACAGTGGCACTTGGCTGTTGTCGATGTATGGAGTGTGGTTGTGGGCCAAGAACGCGTGGAACGGATCCCGTCGGGTCTTCGGGCCCGACGTCTGCCGCTACGTTCACCGGCGGTGCAGGCGGATGCCGCGCTGTTTGCGACGGTTTATCAGGAGCACCACCAGGCACTGTTTCGGTACATCTGTTCGATCGTGCGCGATCCCGACGAGGCGGAGGACGTGCTGCAGAGCGTGATGCTCAAGGCCCTTGTGGCGCTACGAAGCGAGCAGCGGGATTTCGAGCTGCGCCCGTGGCTGTTTCGGATTGCGCACAACGAGGCGATCAACCGCATTCGCCAGCGTCGCCCGACGGTGGAGCTCGACGTGGCCCACGCGAGCCCGGTCGCTTCGGCGTGCGAGGTCATCTCCGATCGCGAGCGACTGCAGCAGCTCTGGGCGGACCTGGCGCAGCTGCCCGATCGCCAACGCCAAGCACTGGTACTCCGGGAGCTCAGTGGCCTCTCGCACGAGGAGATCGCAGACGTCATCGGAACCTCGGGACGCGCGGTCAAGCAGACGATCTTCGAAGCGCGAGTGGCGCTCAGCGAACTCGGGGACGGACGCGCGATGGACTGCACTGAGATTCGGCAGACGCTCTCCGACGGAGACGGTCGCGTTCGGCGGGGCCGCCGAATGCGCGCACACCTCGCGAGCTGCACAGGCTGTCGTGCGTTTGACGTCGCCCTCACCCAGCGACCGGATGATCTCCGCGCGCTGGCGCCGGCCCTACCCGTCGCCAGTGCAACCGCTCTACTTGGCCACGTGCTGCACGGCGGCGCCGCCGTGAAGGCCGGGACCACGGCCGCCGGGGGAGGCGCAGGCGCTGTGAGCGCGGCAGGCGGCGCAACGGCCACCGCGCTGGGCGGCAGCGCGCTCGGCATGGCGGTCACCACCAAGGTCGCGATCATCGCAACCACCGTCGTCGCTGCCGCGGGGGCCACCAGCATCGCGACGCACCACGCCCCCCCGGTCCGAGAAGTTCACACTGGATCAACCGCATCGACGCACCCGGCCACGCACAGCATCGGGACGCCCGCGATGCCCACGACTTCCTCGGGCGTGGCCGGAGCACCGAAGGCTTCCGGCACTCGAAGCCCGACTGGCATGACCAACTCTCCCCCAGTTTCGGCTATGAACCCCGACGCGGGCCCTGCGAGGCACGCGAGTCCGGCGACCGCAGGCAATGCATCGGGGGCGCCAGTTACCGTGGCAGCGCACCCTGCACCGCCGTCGACCGGGTCCACGAACACCGCGGCCCACGGTCCGAAGGACAGCCGCGTTCCGAAGCACAGCGGGCGTCCGACGACCGCTCGGCCTGCGCCGACGTCGGCCAGTGCACATCCGATCAAGGCGCATCTGACGAAGGTCCCGGCACGCGCGTCCAAGGGGCCGACGGGATCGGCGGGAGCACATCCGACCAAGACCCCGGCGCGCGCGTCGAAGGGGCCGGCGAGATCGGCGGGCGCGCATCCGACCACCAAGATCCCTGTGGTTACGGCGAAGGGGCCCGCGAACACCCACATCACGGGGGCGACCGGACGGTCCCCGGGCGCGCAGTCCTCGGCCGGCGGTAAGGCTACGACCGCGCCCGAGACCAAACCGTCGACCCCGCCCGGCAACAGTACTTCAGTGGTCGCACCTGACCCGCCTGCCGGTCCGGCCGCGGGCGACGCCGAAGGGCTAGGCGGAAAGGGCCCTTCAGCACGCAGCGCATCGGGCGCCGATGCCGCAGGCGGTGCGGGCGGCGGCACGCCGCCACCCGGGCACTGACCCGTAGCGGACGGACGTTCGACCTGGCCACATCTACCCCCTGACCCTGGCGGCAGGAGCCGGTTGTCGTGATCAGAGGTCGAGTCCTCACACCGTCAAAGGCAAACCCGTCGCGAGGCGGGCGCGCAAAGCCAGGGGCCTGTCCACAAGGCAGGCCGCCCAGTTGCCAAGGAGACATGCATGTACCGCACAAAGCTCACCACGATCGCCGCGGCCCTCTCATTGATGGCCGTCCCTGCGGCCGCGTTCGCGGCCCCGGGTCACAAGCCCGCCGGTACTCCGGGCCCTGACGCGTCCGCCGGCAGCAAGGCCAAGGCCTATGGGATGTACTGCAAAGACGAATCCAAGACCCATATCGACGGACAGAGCGGTACACCGTTCAGCCAGTGCGTCACCGCGCTGGCCAAGCTCGCCTCCGGCACGAGCAGCAACCCGACCAGTGCCTGCAAAACCCTGAGCAAGAAGCACGTCGCCGGCCAGCCGGGCACGCCGTTCAGCCAGTGCGTCAAGGCCGCCGCGAAGCTCAAGAAGGCGCAGGCCACGGACCCGACTACGACCGCTCGCGCGACAGCGCCCGATCCCGCCCCGGTGCAGGTAGCATCTGTGCCCGCGGGCGTCGTTGTGTGCAACGAGGCGCAGAGCTCTCAGCGCGGCACCATGGACGCAACCGGGTCGACCGACCCGCTGCCGCCCGCCCGCCACAAGAGCACAGCGATGCCCGTCGGGCACGGAAACGGACTGATCAACGCGGCAGCCAACTCTCCGGCGCTCGCCGTTTGCGTGCCGCAGACCCCTCCCGACGACGGCGGGGATGGGGGCGGGGGCGGAACCAGCTGATTCACGACCGGACTCGTCAGCGCGCGGCGCGGGCACGATCCGCGCCGCGGAAACAGACCGCCCGATCAGCACACGGACAGGCCGCCCGCGTCCCGCCAGGCGGCCTGTCGACGCCCATCGTTCACCCTGAGTGGGTCGGCGGCGGCGCGCGGCCCGAGGACATCCGATGTGGACGTTCGTTCGAAGGCTGACAGTGGCACCTGACGTTCGCCTCGGTGCGGTGTTGCAGTCGTAGTGCTTCTCTGTGCCCTGCTTCGACAAGGAAGGCCCTTCGTGCCCCATCGCACCCGCCGCATCCTGCTCTCCGCGCTCGCACTGGTCGCGCTGGCGGCGACCCTGACCGCGACCGCGCTCGCCGCACCGAAATCACCGAACCCGGGTAAGGGCCACGACCACGCGCCCGCGCCGGGCATTCATCCCGGGGTCAGCAAGCCCAAGGCCGGCAGCACCGTGCTGACCGTCGATGCCACGACGCTGACCGCGCTCACGACCGCCGGCGTGTCCGTCACGCCGTTCGGGACCGCAACCGCAGTCAGTCCGGCGTTCACGTTGCCGATCACCGGCGGCAGCGTTGTGTACAAGAAGGCCAACCACGGCCACGGCAAGGGCGCCCACAAGAAGGCGCTCGCCGGCAACGTCCTGCATGCCGGGTCGGGCCTGACGCTGACCAAGGCCACCACCACGGTCACGATCTCCGACCTGCGGGTCAACCTGTCAGCCGGCAAGACCGGTCGCATCGACGCGACCCTCGGGAGCGGCAGGCTCAAGCTCGCGACCCTGTCGAACATCACCGTCGATCCGACGAGCAAGAGCATCAGCGCAACCGCGACACTCACCCCCGCCGCTGTCGCGGCCATGAACACCGCGTTCGCCACCACGCTCCCCGCCACCGGCGCACCACTCGGCGCGCTCGTCATCACCCCCACGTTCTAACCCACACCCCGAACACCGTGGACCCGCTCGGGGCGGGCGGGTCCACGGCAGGGCGGGGTCGCCGGCGACGCGGGAGCGCTTATCTGATCGACCCAGCCGAGGTTGACATCCCCCGCGGCAGCCGTCGCCGCGCCAACACTCTACAAGATGTTGCAACGCCTGGTACCACCGAGTACCCTTGTCGCCCCGATGCTCCAGACCCGTCTGTCTCAGGCTGAACTCGGCCATGCTCGCAAGGTCCTGGCCATACTCCAACGCGAAGCACAGGAGCGGCCGTCGGACGCTCTGTCGGCTGCCATCCAGGCCGCGCAGCGGCGTCTGCACCTGCACGATCGCGCGACCCGCTGATCAACGGGGCGTGACGAAGGTGAGCGAATCATCGCTGCGGCTCGCCTTCGACGAATCCGTCCGAACCTGCATAGCGCCGTGCCGATGGAGGCTCGTGGTGCGTGTGGTGCTCGCTGCGTCTGTGCTCTGACGCCGCCATCCACGTGTGGATGGCGTTCGAATCGCTCGGGTACATAGCGCCGTACATGACTGAGGTTCGGCCCATCCCAGCTGTAGTTCGATCAGCCCCAACGCGAGAGGCTTCTCCTTCCGTCGGCCGTCGTCGTCGCCGGGATCTGGCGCTCGTCGCCAGCTGGCTGCGCAGCCTGCCCTCCTCGAGACCGGCGCGTCCGACGACAAGGGCGGCCGGCGCGTCCGCCGCCGGCCAGCAGACGATCGGCCCTCCAATCAGCGCTAAGGGCGCTCCGCGCGTCGCCGTTAGCGGGGGGCACGGAACGTCGGGATCAAGTTGCTGGTAAGCCGATGACGCCCTGTCCGGTCTGCGGATTCCACGCCACGGACTCAAGGTCGGACACGATCAGCCACCGACTCGAGCGCGCCCGTAGTACGGACGCGGCAGAACCAGAGGCCCCGCGGTGTACGGGGCCTCTGGTCTTGGGTCTTGGGATTCAGTGCGGGTAGCTGTACGGCTCGCGCGTCCAGCTGAACGGCCCGAACGATGTCAAGGTGCTGCCGTTATCGGCGCCCGAGTCGATGTTGAGCTTCAGCCACTCCATGCCCGGGGCGCTGCCCTTCACGACGAGGCGATGCAGGTCTGGTACGTCGTAGCCTGGGTGGAGGGCCTGGGTACCCGCCCCCGAGTAGGGGTTGTCGGACCTGTAGGTGTGCGTGTCGCCGTTGATCAGCAGCACGGGCTTATCGAGCGTGTTGGTGTGATCGGCGATGCTTCTGACGAATGGCTCGTAGTTGGCTAGGTGCGCCGGGTTGCCGGCGTCGGCGGTGTCCCACATGTCGGCCTGCTCGAAGATCACGACCTGCTTGATGTCGTGCTCGCGTTGCGCAGTGGCGAAGCTCCGGTCCAGCCAATCAAGGTCGGCCTGCGTGCGCTGGGTGCGCTCGATCAGCTGCTGGAGGCCGCCGTCAGTGACGACCGAGGCGGCCCACGGATCCGCATCGTTGTTGGAGCCACCCGGGAGGTTCAGCGTCATGAACAGCGTCCCGCCCTTGACGAACGTGACGTTCTCGACGAACGCGCTGTCGCCGTCGTCGCCGTTGCCGCGCGCGGCCACGTCGGCCTGTGTGGTGACCTTCATCGGGTTCTGCCCGAGCGTGTAGCCGGGCTGGGGGAAAAAGATCGACCGCACCAGCAGCAGGTTGGTCCAGGGGTTGGTCGCGGGCGCCTGGCCCGGGAGCTTGCTGCAGTCTGACCACTCGTTGTCGCCGGGCGTGTAGACGAACGGGTCCTGGTATGACTTCCAGAGGTCGAAGATGGCTCGGTCGTAGTCCTCGCGGCAGGTTTCCTGGCCGGAGTGGATGTCGCCGACGTGGACGACCGCCTGCACATCGGGGTCGTCGTTGATGGCGTCGATGAATCCAGGTGTCGCCTTGAACTCGAACGACTGCTGCAGCTTCTGGTCGCCACTGCCGACCGTCTTGTCGAAATACGGCGCGTCGCCGTAGACGGCGAGCGTGGTGTCGCGGTGGCCCTCGGCACGGCCGGCCATCGCGCTGGCGGGCAGCACCGCGACGATGACCGCGGCCGTCCCGAGAAGCAAGGAGAGATGTCTGTGCATTCTCGCGACCCTATGTGCGCGCGGCCCACACCAAGTGAACCGCAAGTGAACGACAGGGGCCCAAAGGTCAGGGTCCGACGGATGCCAACCGCACGTAAGGGGGGATTTTCGCGCAAGCATGCTCCGCTGCGACTTGCGGCAAAGAAATCAGCTCGCTCGCCTCAGCGGCCGTCGACTGCTCCGGCGGCGTCTCGCCCTGCCAAACGCACCCCAGAAGAGCACAAGCCCCCAGGCGGGAAAGGGCTTCTGCCGAGCGGGGGCGGGATGCGAACCACGCCCGAGCGCGACGCGAGCCCTCAGCTGCTTGCTTCGTGGCGCGGCGACTCGCTCGCCGCGCCCATCAGCACCTGACGCGCAACGGATGTTCAGGCGATCAGTGCGTGCGGCGGTAGCTCCTCGCGTGCGCGGCGGTCGCGTTGTGCGAACGCCGTCGCGCCGGCGTGCTCGTCGCGGCGGGCGGCGTCGTCGAACAGCCGGGCGGCGGCGGCGTGGTCCCCGCATGTGACCGCGAGGCGAGCGAGCAGGTAGGCGACCGATCCGCCGTGGTGCGCGCCGCGAGCTGTCACGACCATCAGGTGGGCGTAGGGCTCGAGCAGCGCCCGCAGCTCGTGGGCGCGGTCGGCGTCACCGAGCAGAACGCAGGCGCCCGCGGCGGAGGCGAGCGAGGCGAGCCAGTTGACGTCGCGGGGAATGGCGTCGAGGCCGTGGGCGAGCGCCGCTTCGAAGTGGCGGCGGGCCGCGTCGGGCTCGCCGCGCTCGGCATGGACCCACGCGAAGGTCAGCCGGTAGGCGCGCCAGGCCGGGCTGCGCTCGGTCCGCTCCGAGATGACGCTTTCCACGCCCGCCGCGACCGGATCGAGGTCGGCGAGCCGCCCCTCGACCGCGTGCCGCAGAAGCTGGTGCTCGGCGAAGAACACGTCCGCGTTCGCGTCTGCGGCCCGTCGTCCGAGGTCGCGGGCACGGCGGGCGAGGTCGATGCCCTCGGGGATGCGCCCCGCGAGCAGGGCGAGCGTCGCGCGCCAGAGCGGTACGTACCAGGCGTAGGCGGGCAGGCGCGTATCCGCCGACAGGGCGGCGTAGGCGTCGATCTCCTCGCGCGCCGCGGGCCCGTCGCCGAGCTCGAAGAGGTCGACGACGCGCCAGTTGAGCGCCTGGAGCGCAAGCTCGGGGTCGTCGGCGCGGCGAGCGAGGTCGAGCATCTCGGCGGCGAGCTCGAGGCGGCGCTCGGCGCCGTCTGGCCCCCACAGCACGACGTGCCGCGCGTTGACCGCGGCGGCCAGCGCCGCCGGCTCGCCGGTGCGCCTGGCCAGCGTCAGCGCCTCGTCGCTGAGCGCCTCGCGGCGCCCGGAGTCGGGCTCGTACGCCAGCTCGATTGCGAGCCGCGCCAGGACCCGCGCGCGAAGGGCCGGGTCGTCCGAGTCGAGCGCCTCGAGCGCCCGCTCGAGCTCGGCAACGAGCTCCGGGTCGGCTCCGAGGATCGTCACCCCGGCGCCTCCGGCGCCGAGCGCGGCGCGCGCGAGCAGGTCCGCTCGACCCGCCGTCCGCGCGAGCGCCTGCGCCTTCGCGAACGCCGCGCGCGCGTCCTCGCCGAGCCCGGCGCGCGCGAGCGCCTCGCCGATCGCGCAGGCCAGCTCGCCGCGGCGAGCGGCGGGCGCGCCGCGACGCTCGAGCATGGCCAGCGCGCGGCACAGCAGGTCGGCGGCGTCCTCGTGCGCGAGGACCGCACCGGCGCGCCGCGCCGCCTGCTCGGCGAGGTCGGCTGCCCGCGTCGGGTCAGCGCCGCCGGCGGCAGCTTCGAGCGCGTGTCGGGCGAGCGGTGCCAGGTAGCGGTCTGGGTCCGTCTCGGCGCGCGGCTCGAGCGCGGCGGCGAGCAACTCGTGCATATGCGTGCGGCGGGCCGCGGTGAGTGAGCCGGCGAGCGTCTCGCGAACGAGGTCATGGACGAACGCGCAACGCCCCGGCTCTCCGGGGGCCTCGGCCACGAGCCGCGCGCGGACCGCGGCGTCGAGCGCGTCGAGCGCGTCGTCAACGGGCGTCGCGCTCGCTTCCGCGACGAGCGAGAGCTCGAACTCGGGCCCCGCAGTCGCGGCCGTCTCGAGGATCGCCCGGGCTCGCGGCCCGAGTGCGTCCACACGGGTCGCGACCAGCTCCGCGATCCCTCCGAGCTGGTGGCCGCCGCTCTGCAGGAGCTGTTCGAGATAGAACGGGTTCCCGCCCGTGCGGGCACGCAGGCGCTCGGGGTCGCCGGCATCCCGGGCGCCGACCATCAGCCCGACGGCTTCCGGGCTCAAGCCGCCGAGCTCGATCCGCTGCACCGGCAGCTCGCGGGCGAGGTCGGCGAGAGCCGGGGGGAGCGGGTGGCCCGCGCCGATGTCGGTGTCGCGGTAGGTCGCGACGATCATGCGCGGCGCGCCGCCGGGGCGGGCAGCGAGGTGAGCGAGCAGCCGCACGGTCGGGCGCTCGGCCCAGTGCAGGTCGTCGAGGACGAGCAGCATCGGGCGTTCGCCGCCGATGGCGTCCAGCACCGTCGCGACCGCCTCGAACAGGCGCAGGCGCGCGCCGGGCGCGTCGGCGGAGAGCGTCTCCGGGGGCTGCTGCCCGGCCGGCTCGAGCAGCAGCCCGCCGAGCTCCGTCGCCTCGTCGGGAAGCGTGACCCCACGGCGGACGGCCTCGCGCAGGCACTCGACGAGCGGTTGGTAGGGGACGAGCGCGTCGTGCTCCGCGCGCCCGTACAGAACGACCGCATCGGCAAGCTCGGCGCTGAGCTCGGCGACCAGGCGCGTCTTGCCGATCCCCGGCTCTCCGGTGACGAAGATCAGCCGGCGTCCGTCATGCGTCGAGCGTGCCCATGCCTCACGAAGCTGCGCCAGCTCCGCGTCGCGGCCCGCGAGCCGGCCGCGGCGCTGGGCGGTCGGCGAGGCGCGCGGGCAGTGCGGGCGCCGCGGCGCACGGCGGGCGCGGCGATGACGGTCCGGCTCGCAGCGCCGCGACGAGCTCCCGTGTCACCGGCGACGGCGCGACGCCGAGCTGCCGGCGCAGACGCTCGGCGAACCGTTCGTTGGCGGCGAGCGCGCCGGCGCGGTCCCCGGCGTCGGCGAGCAGGCGCATCAGGTCGCAGTGCGCCGACTCGTCCAGTGGGTCCAGCGCGGCGCGGCGGCGCGCGAGGACGACCGCGGCGTCCGGATCGCCGCGGTCGGCCCGGTCGCGCGCGAGTGCCGCCAGCAACTCGGCCTGCGCGTCGCGGTGCGCGTCGCGCGCGGCGAGGACCCAGTCCTCGTCCAGTCCGGCCAGCAGCTCGCCGCGGCACAGTGCGAGTGCCTCCTCCGCGCGCCCCGCGGCGCGCAGCCGCTCGAACTCGCGCACGTCGACCCATACGTCCGCCAGGCCGACGTGCGCACGATCGGCCGCGAGGGCCGCGCCACCGATCGCCGCGCGCAGCGCCGACAGGGACGTACGCAGGCTGGCCCGTGCGCTCGTGTCGAGCACGTTCGGCCACAAGCGCCCCGCCACCGTGGACCGGGCGTGCGGCCCGGGATGGAGCGCGAGCCATCCGAGCAGGCTGCGCGCCGGGCCCCGGCGCGGCGGCTCGATCGGCTCGCCCGCGAGCTCCAACTCAAGCTCCCCGAGCACCCGTACCTGCAGCATCGGATGAGCCTAACCGGAGCCACCGCGGGTGACGAGACAATGCCGCTGCAGTGACGCTGTGGTTGCGATGCACCGCGATCCTGGCGCCATGCCGTTGATCGCACCCGACGTTCTGGCGCTGAGCGCCACCGAGCAGGCCCAACTGGTCCGCGACGGGGAGCTGTCGGCGCGCGAGCTCGTCGAGGCCGCGCTTGCGCGGATCGAGCGCCGCGATCCGGCGCTGGGCGCGTTCGTCCATCTCTGTCCCGAGCGGGCCCTGGCCGAGGCCGACGCCATCGGGTCCGGCGACCCGCGCCCCCTGTGCGGCGTCCCGATCGCCCTCAAGGATCTCCTCTCGGCCACCGACGGTCTGCCGACGAGCGAGGGCACAAGCGCATTCGGGGACTGGGTCGCCGACCACGACAGCGCGCACGTGCGGCGTCTGCGCGAGGCGGGCGCGATCGTCGTCGGGAAGACGAACACCCCGGAGCTCGGCCTGCGACCGGTGACCGAGAACGCGCGCTACGGCCCGACCCGCAACCCATGGGCCGCGAGCCTGTCCGCGGGCGGCTCCTCGGGCGGGAGCGCCGCTGCCGTCGCGGCCGGGATGGTGGCGCTGGCCGACGGCAGCGACATGGGCGGCTCGATCCGCATCCCGGCGTCGTGCTGTGGTCTCGTCGGGCTCAAGCCGAGCCGCGGGCGCGTCTCGATCGGCCCGGACTTCGGCGACATCGGTGCCGGCGTCCCCGTCGACTCGGTCCTCACGCGAACCGTGCTCGACACCGCCACCGCGCTCGACGCGATCGCGGGCTGCGAGCCCGGCGACCGCCACCACGCGCCGCGGCCCACGACGTCGTTCGTGCAGGCCACGCGCCGGGCGCCGGGGCGGGTGCCGATCCGTGTCGCGCTCGGCGCCCCGCTCGGGGTTCCCGTCGACGGCGAGCCGCGCGCGGCCGCGCGGCGCGCGGCCCAGGCGCTCGCCGACCTCGGCCACGACGTCCGCGACGGCACCCCGGACTGGGACGACGAGGCGTTCCCCGCGAGCTGGGAGCGGTTCGCGACCGGCACCCTGCAGCATGTCGTCCGCGTGGTCGAGCGACTGCACGGCCGGTCGGTCGATCCGCAGCGCCTGGAGCCGGCGACGCGCGGCTGGCTGATCGAGTCGGCGCCGGTGGCGCTCGTCGACCACCTCGAGGCGGCGGAACGCCTGTGGGCGTTCACTCGTCGCGTCCTGTCGTCGTGGCCCGACGGATCGGTGCTCGTCACGCCGACCCTGACCCGCCTACCCGCGGCCGTCGGCGGCCTGGAGTCACGGGCGGGCGTCACCGACGACGCGGTGCGCTTCAGCACGCTCGTGCGGATCTGGAGCGTCACCGGCCAGCCCGCGATCTCGCTGCCGATCCACGAAACCGCGGACGGCGTCCCGGTCGGCGTCCAGCTCGTCGGCCCTCCCGGCCGTGACGACCTGCTGTTGGCGCTGGCCGCCCAGCTCGAACAGAGCGTCGGCTGGCGTCCACACCGTCCACACCGATAGCAATACCAACCAGAACAGGAGCGAACACATGCCGAAGGCATCCAGGGAGACCGCCTCGCGCGTCGAGGACATGGGGTTGATGGAGGGCCGCTACGAGGAGCTCGGCGGCTACACCGTCGGCTTCGAGACCTTCCGCGAGGACGCGGACGCGGCGCCGCTGATGCAGGGCCTGCCCGACGACCGCTGTCAGAGTCCGCACTGGGGTTACGTCGTGCGCGGCCAGGCGAGGTTCGCCTTCGGCGACCATGACGAGACCTACAACGCTGGCGACGCGTACTACGCCCCCCCGGGGCACGTCCCCGCGATCACGGCCGGCACGGAGTTGATCGAGTTCAGCCCGACCGAGGAGCTCGGACGCACGATGCAGGCCATCGCCCGCAACCTCGCCGCGCTCGGGGCGGTGTGACCCCATGCACGCCTCGATCTGGAAGTTCGACGGCGATCCCGACGACCTCATGCGCCGCTACGACGCGATGGCCGCCGAGATGCCGACCGAAGAGTTCATCGCACACCTGTGCCTGCGGGCGCCGGACGGGATCGTGATCGTCGACACGTGCCCGAGCCGGGACGTGTTCGAGGCATTCGTCGGTGGTGAGGGGTTCCGCGCGCTGCGCGCCCACCATGGGATCCCCGACCCGACAGAGGTGAACGACTACCCGGTGCACGCCGCATTCGTAGCGGGCACCACGCCGACGGTCCGCGCGTGACACCGACGCGGCCGGTCGATAGTCGCCGCCAACAGCACACCGGAAATGAGGCCGAATATGTGTCCGCCGACCATCCGTCCGTTGCGCCACAGGTCGACGACGCGCGGCCGACGCAACCCTCCAGGAAGGCATCGCTCATGGTGCCTTGCCTCAAGCAATCAGGAGAACACAGCAATGCCCCAATTCCTCCTCGGGCGTACCGCCGCACTCGCCGCCACGCTCACCTGCGGCGTCGCGGCAGTTGCGCACGCATGCGTCAAGACGAACGCGTCGAACCCGTCGAACCCACCGGTCTGCAACACGGCAAGCAAGCACTCGCTGGGCGGCACCCTTGACGCCCAGGACCCGCCGGTCCGCCAGCCGTCCAACCGCTACCGTCACCACCTGTACCAGAAGCCCGGCCACGGGCGCGGACTCGTGGGCGCGGCGTCGCACTCGCCCTCGCTCTCGATCTGCGGCCCAGGCGACGACGGCGGCACAACGACGCCTCCGACCGACACCACCCCGGCACCGCCGCCCGACACCGGCACCCCGCCCCCGACCGGCGACGATGACTCGACGAACCAGCCGAGCCACCCGCAACCGCATCACGGCCACGGCCATCACGGCGGCGACACGACGCCCCCGACCGACACCACCCCCGCACCGCCGACCGACACCACCCCGACACCACCGGCCGATACCACCCCGGCACCGCCGGCGGGCGGAGGCGGCGGTAGCACCTGATCGCCAGCTGCCCGATGTCGTCCGGCCGGGCTCAAACCCCCGGCCGGACGAACACCCGCTTGAGCCAACACCGGCTCGCTCGCTCGCCGCCGTGATCGAAAGCCCCGGCATTTCCGCGAACGACAGTTCGATGAAATCCGACAATTCCTGAGCACCCCGAACACCTTCGGGGACCTCCGGGTCGGTGTACAGGCCATCATCGGCCCGCCCGGGTGCTCGTTGTCAGCCCGACCGACACCGGGATCCGGCAGGCGCGAGCGAACCGACCCGGTTGGATGCGTTGGCGTTAGCGAAGCTGCTGGCAGCCGGGACGCTCGACGCCGTCGGCGCCACGGCCAGTCCTCCGGCTCGTTCAGGTCGGTCAGCGCCGGGCGCACCGACCAACCGCGCGGTGCGAAACGACCAGCGCATCGTCCGAGCTGCGCTCATCGGCACCCCTGCGAAGGACCGCTCACCGCGACGTGCGACAGGACGGTCGGCCCTGGCCTGGCGGCGGATTTCTGAGTTGGCGCAACGCCACTTGCTAGCTGCTACGGTCGTTTTTCTGTCCGCACGCAGACGTTCGGTTGTGTTGGCGGCCATCGCTGCCGCCCTTCTCGCAGCAGCACTCCCCACGACCGCGAGCGCTGCGGCCGCAACCAGGATCACCGCCTGCGTGAAGACGAAGACGGGTGCGGCCAGGATCCTCACCGCCAAGCAGGCGAAGAAGAAGTGCCCGAAGGGCTCCAAGAAGGTCACCTGGAGCGTGAAGGGCACGAGCGGCAAGAACGGCACCAACGGCGTCGACGGCACGACCACCAACGGCAACAACGGCGCCAACGGCAGCGACGGCCCGGGCGGGACCAGCGGCGTCCTTCAGGTGCACGACAGTGCCGGCAACCTGTTGGGCGCGTACGCCGGGTCCAGCGCGGCCAGCCTCGGCCCGCCTCGGCCGCGTCCTCGACCACGATCACGGCCTGCGTGAAGACCAAGACCGGAGCGGTCAAGATCCTCACCGCCAAGCAGGCGAAGAAGAAGTGCCCGAAGGTCTCCAAGAAGGTCACCTGGAGCGTGAAGGGCAAGAACGGCACCAACGGCAAGAACGGCGCCGGCGCCAGCGGCAAGAACGGCACGGACGGGGCGAACGGCGCGGCCGGCGCCAGCGGTGTGATCCCGGTGCACGACAGCGCCGGCAACCTGCTGGGCGCGTACGCCGGCACCGTCGCCCCCGCGCTCGCGTTCGCGTTCGCCAGCATCACCCCCGCCGTCTACAACGTGCTCGGGCCCAACGGGGGTCTCTACCAGTACTCCGCGGACGGACGCCTGCTCCCGTCCGATGCCACCTTCAAGACCGTGCCGCTGTTCCGTGATGCGGCGTGCGCCGATACGGCGTACCTGTGGGCGGCCCTGCCATCCCTCCTGTCCGGAGTGAGCGACTCGAGCCGATGGGTCTATCGGCCGATCGATTCCACCGACCCGACCGATCTCCAGTTCGGGCCCGCGCGGGCGTGGGCGTTCACCGGCGCGACGATGACGGTGCCGCCGGTGGTGGGTACCTTCTACGCGCAGGTCAACACCGGTGCGTGCATCGCGATCGACCCCGCCTTTCCTTCGGCCGGGCAGATGCTGCCCGTGCTGAGGAGCGTCCCCGCGCCCCCCGACGGCGCCGGCCCGATCGTGGTGGGCTGACATGTCGCTGCTCACCCGCCTCCTGACGCCGGCCGCCGTCATCGTCGCTGCCCTCGCTGTGACCCTCCCCACCACCGCCTCGGCCGCATCGGCGACCACGATCACCGCCTGCGTGAAGACCAAGACGGGTGTGGCCAGGATCCTCACCGCCAAGCAGGCGAAGAAGAAGTGCCCGAAGGGCTCCAGGAAGATGACCTGGAGCGTCGGCAAGAACGGCAAGAACGGCACCAACGGCAAGAACGCCGCCGACGGCTCGAACGGAACGAACGGCGCGAACGGGAAGGACGGCCTTCCGGGCGCCCAACTGCAGGTGCACGACAGCGCCGGCAACCTCGTGGGCCTGTTCGCGAAGGCGACCACCCTCATTCCCGGGGGCCTCCAGAGCTACCCGATCACGACTTACACGGTGCTGCGAGCGGACGGCGGCTTCTACGACTATCTCCCCAACGGCAAGCTGTACCCCACCAGTCCGGACTTCAGCTCGCCGGCGTTCATGGACTCGCGATGCATCGGGACCGCGTACCTCGGCGCGACCGGCTCGGACCCCGCGACGTACTGGCTGCGCTTTTTCGGCAGCCAAGGCCGATGGGTGTACCGCGCGATCGACAAGACAAACCCGTTCAAGCCTCCCGGGGTCCCGCGCGCGTGGAAGTTCTCGACGGCGACAGCGACGGTGCCTCCAGCCGCCACGTTCTACCAACTCGACCCCCTCGGGACGTGCACCGCGATCGACCCCGGCAGCGCCCCCGCCGCCGGAGACACGCTCTCCGTGCTGACGAGCATCCCGGCGCCGCCCGACGCCGACGGCGCACTCAAGATCGGCTGAGCCGCCCGACCACCGATGCGCACGATGCGAGGCGGGAGAAGGTTTTGCTGAATCTCTGCCGCGAGACTTGTCGGGCGAACGCGCCGCACGGTCGCGATCGCGTCGGTGTATCCGTGATGCGGCGGTATCGGCCGCAAGCCGATCGGGTGGGTCTCGCTCGCCTACGAGCTACAGCGCGACTGGGCGCGCATCGACACCGTTCCGGCGATCGTCGAGATCGTGCTCACCGACCGCCTGCTGAAGGAATGATCGTGGACCTCCGCCCGCTTCATTCCCGACTTCTACTGGGAGCGTTAGACGAAGACGGCAACACCGCGAGCAGCATCACTCCCCCGCGCTGGAGCCTCGATGTTACGGCCGCCCTCGCTTCGAGTCGGAGCGCGGGCGCACCGCCTTTTCACGTCTGGCTCCCCTTCGCGCAGACGATGCCGACAACGCCCCAGAGCGCTAACAACGACGTCGTGACCCGTTCTCAAACGGAGAATGGGGTCAGAAACGCCCCTGGAACGCCCCTGGGAGGCAATAGAAGGGGTCAAACATGGACGACGACCCTATACTAAACACCGTCAGAACCGGCCAATTCGCAGGGATTTACTGCGAAGCCCTCCATCGGACTCGAACCGATGACCCCTTCCTTACCATGGAAGTGCTCTACCAACTGAGCTAGGAGGGCAAGGCGGCCAACTCTAAACGACGCACGCCCTGCCCGCCGCAAAGCCGAAGTCAGGCTGCTGAGCCCACGCGATCGGACGCGGTGACCGTCGTCACCGGCAACCCCAGGCCGCCCGCCTTCGCCGGCAGATCGAGGTGCAGCCACTTGCTGATCCGGGCCGGCAGTGTCGAGATGATGATCTCGTCGAAGCCCTGCAGATTCACCGCGTCCTGGATCGCCGCCAGCGGCTCGGCAGCGCCGATCATCCCGGCGACCGGTGCCCCGGCGGCCGCAGACAGCAGCGGCAGCGCCGCGTCCAAGGCGGCCTGGGCATCGTCGGCGTCCGCGTCTTCGGGATCGACGAGCCGATGCAAGCCCGACTGCGCGTTGGGGACCAGCAGGGTGAAGCTGGCCGGCCCGGCTTGGGCGCGTGTCCGTACGGCATCGAGCAAGCCTTCCGTCGCCGCCGTTCGATGGGCGACAACCAGCACGCGCGTGGGGGTGGAGGACTCCATGACCCGGAACTCCTTTCGCCGTTGTCCGACGAATGATGACACCGCGACCGCACAGCCCCAAGGGCTAGTACGAGACTTCTAAGCGGTGCGGTCAGCGACGAGGTCGATCACGAACACAAGTGGCGCGTTCGCGGGAATCGTCGGTGGCTGGCCCGCCGCGCCGTACGCGAGGTCGGGCGGGATGATCAGCCTCCGGCGCCCTCCGACCTTCATCCCGACCAGGCCCTTGTCCCAGCCGGGAATCACCTGACCCAAGCCGAGCGAGAACGGGAACGTCGCATTGCGGTCCCAGCTTGCGTCGAACTGCTTGCCGTTCTTGGCCAGCACCCCGACGTAGCGGACGACCAGTGGGTCGCCGGTCTTCGCCTCCCGGCCCGTCCCGACGACGAGATCCTTGACCACGAGCTTGTGCGGGATCGGCCCCTTGATCGCCTTGACGACCGGTTTCGTGGTCAGCTTCGGGTTGACGGGGTAGGTCCCGGTCGTATCGGTGATCGACGGGCCCTTGACCGTGCTCGTCGCCGTCGCCGTGTCCGACGACGCCGAGGCGTCCTTCTTCGAGGAGGACCCGCAGCCCGCGACGACCACGACAGCCGCGGCGCATGCGAGCAGAGAAAAGAGGCGAACCTTGGACACGGCGAGCGACATCATGCACGACTGCGCGGACGCGCGCGCCGCCCCTCACAAGGACCCTCGATCAACCGCGGGTGCCGAGATGGGTCAACCGGCCTTCGCCACCCGGCGAGAGCACGGCAACCGCGGCCACCAGGAAGTACGAGAACGCGGCGGCCTTCGGCAGCAGGGCCACCCCGACGATGATCGCCAGTCCGTAGCCGACGGTGCGAAGGGTCCCGCGCGTGAGGCTGCGCTCGAGCGGTCCCGCCGCCGGCGTCGGCGCGGCCCCGCCGTGCATCAGCTCCGGATGGGCGGCGGCGTAGCGGGTCATGGTCTGCATCAGCAGTTCGATGACCAGCGCCGTCACGCCGTAGACGATCACCGCCGCCCGCTCCGCGCCACGCGATCCGGTCAGCGCCTCGGCCATCAGGCCGGTCGGAAACGGCAGGAACGCGACGACCATCAGCAACAGAATGTTCAACCGCATCAGCACCGGGTCGACGTAGCGCAGGCGCGTGAACAGACCGTGATGAGCCAGCCAAACCCCACCGACGGTGAAGAAGCTCGTCACGTAGGCCAGATACGACGGCCACTCGTCGACCAGCGCCTTCCACACGTGATCGAGATCCGCCGGAGCGATCTTGACCTCGAGGATCAACAGCGTGATCGCGATCGCGAACACGCCGTCGCTGAACGCGTCGATGCGTCCCGTCGACCAGCGCTGCGGCGCTTGCTCCGCCTGCTCGGACATCCCGACGCCATTCGACGCCGAGGCGCGAACCCATGCCTCGACGGCACGCGAAAGAAATGGCGGGAGAAGGATTCGAACCTTCGAAGGCAGAGCCACGTGGTTTACAGCCACGCCCCTTTGACCGCTCGGGAATCCCGCCGAGCGCGGGGCATTCTAGAAGGCGGCCGCCCAAAGGCGGCCGCCCCCTATCCTCCTACGACTAACCCGCGTCGCGCAGTCGCTGCGCCTCGGGCAGCGACTCGAGCTTCTTCAGCGTGTGATTCTCGATCTGACGGATCCGCTCGCGTGTGACGTTGAACGCGCGGCCGACCTCCTCCAGCGTCTGCGGGCGCTCGCCCTTCAGCCCGAACCGCAGCTCGATCACCTCGCGCTCGCGCCGCGGAAGCGCGGCCAGCGCGCGGTGCACGTTCTCCTTGCGCAGGCTCTCCGACGCGCGCTCGAACGGTGACTCGGCACCGATGTCCTCGACGAAGTCGCCCAGCTCGGACTCCTCCTCGTCGCCGATCGGCTTCTCCAGCGAGATCGGCTGCTGGGCCATGCGCAGGATCTCGCGGACCTCGCGCGTCGCGCACTCGAGCTCCGTCGCGATCTCGTCCGGCGTCGGCTCGCGCCCCAGCGACTGGACGAGCTGGCGCTCGACGTGCACGACCTTGTTGAGCTTCTCGACCATGTGCACCGGGATACGGATCGTGCGGCCCTTGTCGGCGATCGCGCGCGTCACGGCCTGGCGGATCCACCAGGTCGCGTAGGTCGAGAACTTGTAGCCGCGGCGGTAGTCGAACTTCTCGACCGCGCGGATCAGCCCCAGCGAGCCCTCCTGGATCAGATCCAGGAACGTCAGCCCGCGCCCCAGGTAGCCCTTGGCGATCGACACGACCAGCCGCAGGTTCGCCTCGACCATGTGGGTCTTGGCGTCCATGTCGCCGCGCTCGATGCGCTTGGCCAGCGACACCTCTTCCTCCCCCGTCAGCAGCCCAACGCGGCCGATCGAGCGCAGGTAGAGACGCAGCGAGTCCAGGCTCGGCTCGACCGTGAGATCGAGCTCGGGCCTGCGCGGCGCCGACGGCGCCCCGGTCTCGGCCGATTGCGCGCGCGCCGCGGCGACCGCCTCGACCTTGCCGTTCTCGCTGACGACGGGCCGGCCATCCGTGCCGATGACGTCGATTCCGTGCTCGTCGAGGTAGGAATGAAGGTCGCGGATCTGCTCCTTGGTGACCTCCACCTCCTCGAGACACGTGGTGATCTGGGCGAACGTCAGGAAACCCTTCTCCTGGCCGTCGTTGATGAGCTCCCGAAGCTCGTCCATTTCCAGAATGGGAGCCTCTTCCGCAAGCAGAACCTTGATGGTCAACCTCGATCCTTCGAAGCCGCAGGTTTAAGCAAGCCCAGGACCCACCTGGACCGGCCACTCTTCCCCTATGTCTCCCGCTTGAACTGGCTTCGCGATCAGAATCGCGACTGGCTGGACCATGGATTCCCCCGTCGATGCGGAGGGGCCTTCAGCGCACGAGCCGATTGATACCACATACCCGGACGCACCAAAGTCTGGGCATTCGCGTGGTCGCTAGCCTGTGAACATGGAGCACAACACGGCCACGGTGGCCACCCCCGACGTGCAGGCTCGCCAACCGACGGTCCACGTCTCGCTCTCGCGCGTAGGCGTCACCGGCGTCGAGAAGATCATCCGCGTCGGCAAGCCCGGCGAGGAGTTGCTGTTCAGCGCGCAGCTCGAATGCTTTGTCGATCTTGGTCCGAAGCAGAAGGGCGCGCATATGTCGCGCTTCGAGGAGACGGTCAACGACGTCATCGGCGAGGTCATCCTGGGCGAGAGCGCGTTTCGCGCCGAGCAGCTCGCGGTGCGGATCGCCGAGCTCGTGCGCGAGCGCCAGGACGCGCGGCGCGCCGAGGTGACGATCACCGCGCGCTACCCGGAGTCAAAGCCGGCGCCGGTGTCGGGCATCGCGACGCAGGAGATCTACACGCTGTTCGGCTCGGCGGTCGCCTCGTCGACCGGCACGCGGCGGATGGTCGGTGTCGCGGCGCAGGGCATGACCGCGTGCCCGTGCGCGCAGGAGCTGATCGCCGGCTCGTCGCGCGAGCGGCTGCTCGCCGACGGCTTTGACGAGGATCAGATCGAGCAGATCTTCGAGGCGGTTCCGGTGGCCACGCACAACCAGCGCGGTCTGGGAACGCTGCACATCGGCTCCCCGGAGGACTGCGCGAACGACATCGATGCGGCGACCCTGCTTGCCATTGTCGAAGGTTCGATGTCGTCAGAGATCTATGAATTGATGAAGCGCACCGATGAAGCCGCGGTGGTCGAGAAAGCCCATCGGCGGCCGCGCTTCGTCGAGGATTGTGTGCGCGAGATGATCAAGGGGGTCGTCGACCGGTTCGACCACCTGCTGCCCGACACGTTCGTCTCCGCACGCCAGGAGAACCTCGAGACGATCCACCAGCACAACGTCGTCGCCGAGCGCTTCGGCCTGCTCAGCGATCTGCGCTCAGAGCTGGCCAGTGGTGAGCACCTGCGCCACCACACGTCGCGCCGCGAGTGGCTCGACGCGGCCGGCGTCTGAGCGGTTAGGTCTCCGGCGGCCGCGCCGGCGCGCCCTCGAGCGACGCGCCGACGCTCGCGATGACGACCAATCCGATCGCGACGAAATCCTTGGCGCCGAGTGTCTGGCCCAGGACGATGAAGCCGGCCAGCGCGGCGACGGCCGGCTCGAGCGACATGAAGACGCCGAAGACGTTGGCCGGCAGCCGTCGCAGCGCCTCGACCTCGAGCGTGTACGGGATCGCCGTGCTGAGCATCGCGACGCCGAACCCGACGAGCAGCACGTGCAGTCCGAGCAGCGCCCCGCCGCCGCCGATCACTCCGGGCACGATCCCGATCAGCGCCGCGACGATCATCGCGACGGCGATCCCGTCGGCGCCGTCGTAGTGCTCGCCCACGCGCTTGGCGATCAGGATGTACGCCGCCCACAGCGCGGCGGCGATCAGGATGAAGATCAGCCCCGCGGTGTCGATCGGCTGGCCCCACGGATCGGCGAGCATCAGGATTCCGGCCGCGGCGAGGCCAGCCCACGCGAGGTCCAGGCGCCGGCGCGACAGGGCGACCGCGACCCCGAGCGGCCCGGCGAACTCGATCGTCACCGCGACCCCGAGCGGCAGCCGGTCAAGCGCCTCGTAGAAGCTCAGGTTCATCCCCGCCATCACCGCCCCGAACACGAGCGCGAGCCGGATCTGGATGCGCGTGAGCCCGCGCAGCGACGGCCGGAAGAGCGCGACGAGCACAACCGCGGCGAACGCCATCCGCAGCAACACCGTGCCGGCCGGGCCGGCGTCGTCGAACAGTCCGCGCGCGAGCGCCGAGCCGAACTGCACCGACGTGATCGAGACCAGCAGCAGGGCTTGGGGCGGCACACGGTCGACGACCGGAAGTCCGACGGTCGGTCGCTGGGGCACGCGCCGACGCTAGCAATCGTCCCGCTTGACAGATATATCGGCCTGATATATCGTGGCGCTACATGGAGGACCTGAACCCCACCGCCCGCGCCATCCTCGGAGTCCTGTCGTTCGGCCCTCAGTCGGGCTACGACATCAAGGCGTTCGTCGATACCTCGATTCGCTTCTTCTGGGCGGCGAGCTTCGGTTCGATCTACCCCGAGCTCAAGCGCCTCGAGGTGATGGGTCTGGTCTCCGCGACCGAGGACGCGACCGGCGGCCGGCGGCGCACCGTCTACGCGTTGACTGACGCGGGCACGGCGCGCCTGCGCGAGTGGGTCACCTCCGCGGACCCGTTAGCCTACGAGCTGCGCGACGAGGGCCTGCTGAAGCTGTTCGTGGCCTCCAACGTCGTCCCCGGCGACGAGACGGCGATCGTCCGGCAGATGCTCCTGCGCCACCAGGAGACGCTCGACCAGCTGCGCGCCCTGACGTTCGTCAAGGACCTCGACCCGAAGCGTTCCCCTTCGAAGGTCGCGGCCTACGGCCTCGCCCTGCATGAGTTCACCACCGAGTGGCTGGAGCGCCTCGCGCGCGAGTCGGCCGCCGACCCCAAGGAGTAGCCAGATGCTGTCCGCCCCCCGCACGCGTTGGACCCTCGGCCTCGTCGGCCTGGCGCTGTTCATGGTCACGCTCGACAACCTCGTCGTCACGACCGCCCTGCCCTCGATCCATGCGTCGCTGGGCGGCGACATCTCGGGCCTCGAATGGACCGTGAACGCGTACACGCTGAGCTACGCCGTGCTGTTGCTGACCGGCGCCGCGCTGGGTGACCGCTTCGGGCGCCGTCTGATCTTCGTCCTCGGCATCCTCGTCTTCAGTGCCGCGTCAGCCGCTGCGGCGCTGGCGCCATCGACCGACGCGCTGATCATCGCCCGGGCGATCCAGGGCGCGGGCGCGGCGATGGTGACTCCGCTGACGTTGACCCTCCTGACCGACGCCGTGCCCTCGCAGGGCCGCGGCCTCGTGCTCGGCCTGTGGTCGGGGATCGCCGGCCTCGGCGTCGCGCTGGGCCCGGTCGTCGGCGGCGCGATCGTCACCGGCATCTCGTGGCACTGGATCTTCTGGGTCAACGTCCCGATCGGGCTCGTCGTCGCGTTCTTCGCCGCTCGCCACCTGGTCGAGAGCTACGGTCCGGAGAGCCGCCTCGATCTGCCCGGCGTGTTCCTCGCCGGCGCCGGTCTGCTCGGCGTGGTCTACGGCATCGTCCGCGGCCATGAGCTCGGCTGGACGTCGCCGGTCATCGTCTCGACGCTCGCCGTGGGCTCGGTCCTGATTGCCGCGTTCCTGTACTGGGAGACGCGCGCCCCGGCGCCGATGCTGCCGCTGCGGTTCTTCCGCAGCCGGGCGTTCTCGGCGACCAACGGCGTCTCGCTGGCCATGTACTTCGGCACGTTCGGCGTCGTCTTCCTGCTCGCCCAGTTCTTCCAGGTCGCCCAGCACCTGTCACCGCTCTCGTCCGGCGTGCGCACCCTGGCCTGGACGGCGATGCCGATGATCGTCGCGCCGCTCGCCGGGCTGTTCTCCGATCGCTTCGGCGCGCGTCCGTTCCTCGTCGGCGGGCTCGCGCTCCAGGCCGCCGCGCTGGTGTGGATCTACGCCGTGGTCGGGCCTGATGTGTCCTACCTCACGCAGATGCCGGCGCTGATGCTCGGCGGCATCGGGATGGGCCTCGTCTTCGCCCCTGCGGCCAACGCGGTCGTCGGCTCGGTCGCACCGCGGGACGTCGGCAAGGCCTCGGGCGCGACGAACGCGATCCGCGAGCTCGGCGGCGTGCTCGGCATCGCGGTCCTCGCGTCGGTCTTCAGCGCCTCGGGCGGGTACTCGTCACCGGCCGCGTTCACCGCCGGCCTCAAGCCCGCCCTGCTCGTCGCCACCGCGGTGCTGATCGCCGGCGCGCTGATGGGCCTGCTGGTCCCCGGCAAGCGCACCGAGGTACGGGCGACGGTGAAGCCCGAAGCAGTGGCCGCTTGACTTCGAGCGCGCGTGAAGGGCTACCTTGGTTGGACGAGATGCGCGGATCGCTCGACCTCATCGACCACAAGCTCGACCGCTACGCCAAAGGAGACGCTCATGCGTCAGCACAAGCTCGGACCTGAACTCGAAGTCGCCGCGATCGGCCTCGGCTGCATGGGGATGTCGGCCTTCTATGGCACGACCGACGAGGGCGAGTCGATCGCCACGATCCACCGCGCGATCGAGCTCGGCGGCAACTTCCTCGACACAGCCGAGATGTATGGGCCGTTCCTCAACGAGGAGCTCGTCGGGAAGGCGATCGAAGGGCGCCGCGACGAGGTCATCATCGCCACCAAGTTCGGCGTCAAGCGCGACCCGGAGACGCTGGCGATGCGCCGCGACGGCACGCCCGAGAACGTGCGTGAGTCGATCGAGGGTTCGCTGCGGCGGCTGGGTACCGACCACGTCGACCTCTACTACCAGCACCGCATGGACCCCGACGTGCCGATCGAGGAGACCGTCGGCGCGATGGGCGAGCTCGTCAGCGAGGGCAAGGTCCGCTTCCTCGGGATCAGCGAGGCCGGGCCCGAGACGCTGCGCCGTGCCTGCGCGACGCATCCGATCGCCGCGCTGCAGAGCGAATATTCGCTGTGGACGCGCGGGATCGAGGAGGAGATCCTGCCGACCGCGCGCGAGCTCGGCGTCGGGCTCGTCGCCTACTCGCCGCTCGGCCGTGGCTTCCTGTCGGGTCGGTTCGCGGGACCCGAGGACCTCGACGAGAACGACTTCCGTCGCTACAGCCCGCGTTTCACCGGCACGAACCTCGAGGCGAACACGAAGCTCGCCGACAAGATCCGCGAGATCGCGGCCGACAAGGACATCACCCCCGGACAGCTCGCGCTGGCGTGGGTCCTGGCCCAGGGCGAGGACGTCGTCCCGATCCCCGGGACGAAGCGCCGCACGTACCTGGAGGAGAACCTCCAGGCGGCCGAGATCGAGCTGAGCGTGGAGGACCTCGCGCGGATCGACGCCGAGCTGCCCGCGGCGGCCGGCGATCGCTACGACCCGGTCGGGATGGCGTCGCTCGAGCTGTGAGGTTGGCGCGCGCCGCCGCATGGTGCGGGGCGCGCGCACGCTGACGACAGGTGGCCGGCCGTGAAACCAGCCATCTATAGGGTGTAGCCAATGCCCCTTGTTCCGATGGTCATCGAGCGCAGCGCGCGCGGCGAGCGCGAGATGGACATCTTCTCGCGCCTGCTGGCCGATCGGATCATCTTTCTGGGCCATGCGGTCGACGACACGGTCGCCAACCTGATCGTCGCCCAGCTCCTGCATCTGGAGTCCGAGGACGCCGACAAGGACATCTCGATCTACATCAACTCGCCCGGCGGTTCGATCTACGCGGGGCTGGCGATCTACGACACGATGCAGTTCATAAAGCCCGACGTGGCGACGATCTGCGTCGGCGTCGCGATGTCGATGGGATCGCTGCTGCTGGCCGCCGGCGCGAACGGCAAGCGCTTCTCGCTGCCCAACAGCCGGATCCTCATCCACCAGCCGTCAGCCGGCTTCGAGGGCCAGTCCTCGGACATCGAGATCCACGCACGCGAGATTCTCAAGACGCGCGCGAACATCGACGCGATCTACGCCAAGCACACCGGCAAGCCGGTCGAAGACGTGCACTCCGCGATGGAGCGCGACCGCTTCTTCAACCCCGAGCAGGCGGTCGAGTACGGCCTGATCGACACGGTGCTCGAGAGCCACTGAGGAAGCGCTCGACGTCGGCGGCGTCGTGTTTGAGCTGTTGCGTGTCGCGGGGTGAGAGCTGCTCGAAGAGCTCCGGTTGCACCGTGGCGTTCTTGTAGCGCCAGGTGCCGACGGTCTTCCCTTTGATGAAGACGAACGGGCGGAAGATGCCGTTGGAGGTGACGAGTCGCTGATGCGGACCCAGGATCAGTTCGCGTGAGGTCCAGCCCATGAGCAGCGGTTCGAAGGTGCCGAGCAGCCGCGGGGGTGGGAGGAGTGCTGTCGTGTCGGCGGCAGTTCGTTGCTTCAGGTCGACGAGGCCATCGGGGCGCTGGTGGATCTCGTTGGCGATGGCGTTCAGGCCGGCGCGTACGTCGCGCAGCGGCAGGCCGGCCCAGCGGGCGAGGTCGCGGTCGTCGGCCGGGCCGTGGCCGGCGAGGAATCTGCGCGCGAGTTCAGCGAGGGCGTGATCGCGGTCGACGGGTTCGGGCGGTCCGATCCAGTCGCGCGTCAGGACGAAGGCGTGCTCGCGGCCGACGATCGGGCCGCGGATCGTCAGCCCGCGCAGCGCGCTGAGCATGACGAGGTGGGCGAACGCCTGGCCGGAGGTCGGGATGCCGGCTTCGGTGAGGCGCTCGCGCAGGGGGTTGCGCGTGAGCGGCCCGTCGTCGGTGAGTGTCTGTTCGATGATCGTCATCGCACGCTCGGCGTCGTTGGGCGACACCCCCTCCTGACGCAGGCGGGTCTGGTTGGCGGTGGCCGTGGGCGGCGTGGTCAGGGCCTGGAGCCACGGGTAGTCCTCGCGGCGCACGAGGTGCAGCGTGCCGCGGTTAAGTGTGGTGATGAGCAGCGTGCGGTCCTGGGTCAGGGCCTCATCGATGTCGGCGACGGTGTGGTCGGACGTGCGGGCGCGGATGGCGAGCTGGGCGCCGCGGAGATCCTGCGCCTGGATGGCGAGCAGCCGCTCGGTGACCGCGACCGGGCTGGCGGCGGGCGGCCCGGCGAGCAGCTGTGCGGTGAGCCGCTCGGCGAGGAGGTGCTGGGTGGCCGCGGTGCTCACCGCCCGCGCGAGGACTTCAGTGCGGCGACGGTCTCGAGGAACGGCTCGGGGCTCGCCGGTGTCGGTTCGGCGCCGGGGATCTTGGCCGCCAGTCCGGTGGCGAGGCGCTGGGCGAGCTCGGAGCGGACCGCCGCGGTGGCGACGTTGTCGCGACGGGCGAGAAAGGTGCGCACGGCAACGAGGTCCTGCTGTGTGACCGCGGTGACGTCCCATGCCGGAAGCCAGACCGCGACGGCCGGCAGCGCCGACGCCTGCGCGTTCGCTTGCTGCGCGGCCTTCTTCTTGGGCACCTTCGGCTCGCGCACGACGATCGTGTCGGCGGCGAGATCGCCGAGGCGCTGGTTTCGCTTCGTCGCCATGATGCTCACCACTCCAGGGACGTAGAGCAGCGGCAGGCCATCGACGAGCCGGATGACGTTGCGCACGGCGGCGGCGCCGATCCCCTCCGGTCGTCCATCGACGCGCAGGACGCGCAGGCTCGTCCAGCGCTTGCCGGGTGTGCGCCCGTGGCCGAACGCCTCGAACAGGACGTCGTAGAGATAGAACGCCGCGAACTCGGCGAGGACGAAGACGATGTTGCCGAGATCCGATCCGTAGAACGCAACCGCGACGAGGAACAGGATCGGCAGGCGGACCAGCCAGTCGAGCATCAGCGCAATCGCGCGCGAGCCGAGACCGGCGAGGGTCAGCGTCAGGGCCACACCCTCGGGCGTGGCGATCTCGATCTGATCCTCATACTCCACCCTCGGCGTGACCCTAGACGAGTTCCAGACCCGACGCGAGGCCGATTGGAGTGCGCTGAGCGATGCGCTGCGCCGGGCGCGCGGGCGCCCCGGGCGGCTGGGAACCGAGGGCGTGCTGGCGCTCGGCGCGCTGTTTCGCTCGGCGTCGGCCGACCTCGCGTACGCGCGGCGGCGGTTCCCCGGCGACCCGGTCGTGTCGCGGCTCGAGGTGCTGGTGACGACGGCGCGCGCGGTCATCTACGGGCGGCCTGCTCGGGAGGGCGGGTTCGCGGCGTTTGCGCTCAGTGGGTACTGGCGGCGAGTCGCGTCGCTGCGGATCGAGCTGCCGGTGGCGTTCGTGTTCCTGTTCGGTGCGGCGGCGGCAGGGCTGGTGTGGGCGCTGCACGACACGGGCGCGGCGCAGAGCGTGATTCCAGGCTCGCTGGCGCCGTCGAACTCCCATCACTTCGACCCGGGGCACATCAGCGCGGCGGCGTCGGGCTCGCTGGCGACCTCGATCTTCACCAACAACATCGTCGTGACGATGCTCGTGTTCGCGGGCGGCATCTTCGTCGGCGTGGGGACCGCCGTGGTGCTGATCTACAACGGGCTGATCGTCGGTGTCGTCGCGGGGCTGTTGGCCCAACAGAGCGAGACCGAGCGCTTCTTCGTCTACATCCTCCCCCACGGCGTGCTCGAGATCTCGTGCATCCTCGTCAGCGCGGCGGCCGGCTTGCGGATGGGCATGGCGATCGTCTCGCCGGGTCGGGCGACGCGTGGGGAGTCGCTGCGCGCGGCGGCGCGCAGTGGGGTCGAGGTCGTGCTCGGGACGGCCGGCTTCCTCGTCATCGCCGGCCTTGTCGAGGGCTTCGTCACGCCGAAGGGCATCGGCCTCGCCGCCGCACTGATCGTCGGCCTCGGCCTCGCCACCATCTACTGGACCCTCGTCCTCACCCTCGGCCGCCGCCGAGCCTGACAACGGACGCTTGATTAAGGGGTCTGACCCCTCTGTCGCGACCCGTCTGTGGCGGAGGTGTGGCGGAGTGCGGAGAAGTGGCTCCTTCGTGGCGGGGTCAGACCCCTACAGGCGAGCGCGGGACTTGGCGGTGGCGTAGGCGCGGACGCAGGCGGTGCTGAGGGTGCCGGGGGCGGCGATGATCGTGCGGGCGCCGCCGGCGCGGAGGATGGCGGCGGCGCGGTCGCGGGCGGCGACGAGGTCCAGGGCGGCGACCATGCCGAGCGCCTGGCGGTCGTCGCCGGGCGCGGTGCTCAGCAGCGCGTCGACGTCGGGCTCGGTTGTGCTGGCGATGACGACCGCGTGGCGGCGCGCGAGCACCGGCAGGGCCTCGACGAGCGAGCGCGCGGCCGTTTCGTCGAGCAGATCGCACAACACGAGCACGAACGCGCGCTTGGCACCGCCAACCCGCTGAAACGCGCGTTCGTAGTCGCTGTCGACCAACGCGGGCTCGAGATCGAACGTCGCGTGGATCGCCGCCCGGCCCGCCGCCCGCCGCGGTCGCAGATCGACGCGCACCTCGTCGTCAAACGCCACGACCCCGAAGCGGTCGCCGAGCTCGTCGGCGACCATCGCGACCGACGTCATCGCATCCATCGCGATGTCGAGCCGCGTGCGGTTGCCCAGCGGCGCGGCCATCAGGCGCCCGCGGTCGAGCAGGACCACGACGTCGCGGTCGTGCTCGACGCGGTACTGGTTGCTCATCGGGCGCCCGAGCCGTGCCGTCGCCGCCCAATTGACCTGACGGATGTCGTCGTCGGGCAGGTAGTCGCGCACCGACTCGAGCTCGGTCCCCAGCCCGAGCACCCCGCGGCGCGTCGCCCCGGAGACCCCCAGCGCGCCGCGGCGCACCGCCAGCACGAGCCGCCGCGCCGCGGGCAGATCCGGGAAGACCGAAACCCCGACCGGCGCTCCCGGCCGGTGAAAGCGCCGCCCGAGCCCCAGCGGGCCGGTCGTCATCGCGGCCACCGCCGGCAGCTCGTAGCGCCCGCGGCGCACGCCGGTCACCGTTGCCCGAAGCGTCCCCGACGCCTCGTCGGGCTCGACCGTCAACCCCGGGAGCGCCGCCTGGCGCACCGTCACCGCCCCCACGCCCACACCCACCCGATCGATGTCGACCACGAGCGCCGTCGGCACCCCGCGCGACAGCACCGCGGGAACCGAACGCCGCAGGACCGGCGCCGCTCGCGCCGCCAGCGCATCGGTCACCGTCGCCGCCACGACAACGACCGCCAAACCGACCGCCAGCCACAGCGGGATGACCAGGGCCAGCACACCGGCGACGCCGAGCAGCAGCGCGGCGCGCGGCGTCGGCGTCATCGCGGCACCGACACCGCCGCCAGCGCCGCGCGGATCGCGTCGGCGCTGTTGTGTCGCTCGAGCTCGGCCTCCGGCGAAAGCACCAGCCGGTGGGCGAGGACCGGTGTCGCGACCGCCGCCACGTCGTCGGGCGTCGCGAACTCGCGGCCCGCCAACCGCGCGGCGAGCCGCGCCGCACCCAGCAGGTGCACTGCCGCGCGCGGCGAGGCGCCCAGCGACACGCTCGGCAGCGCCCGCGTCGCGCGCACGACATCGCTCGCGTAGGCCAGAACGTCCTCGGAGACCGTCGTCGCGTCGACGAGCGCCCGCGCCTTATGCAGCTCGGCTGCCCCCGCGACGCGCGCGATCGCATCCAACGACAGCGAAGCGACGCCGCTGCGCGGCAGGCGCAGCATCGTGCGCTCGTCGGCCGCCGACGGATAGCCGACGTCCAACCGCATCAGGAACCGGTCGAGCTGCGCCTCGGGCAACGGATAGGTCCCCTCGTACTCGATCGGGTTCTGGGTCGCGATGACGAGGAACGGGTCGTCGAGCGGCCGCGCGACCCCGTCGATCGAGACCTGGCCCTCCCCCATCGCCTCGAGCAGCGCCGCCTGCGTCTTGGGCGGCGTGCGGTTGATCTCGTCGGCCAGCAGCACGTTGGTGAAGACCGGACCGGGCCGGAACGCGAGCTCCCCGGCGCGCAGCGCCATCGTGCCGGTCAGGTCCGAGGGCAGCATGTCGGGCGTGAACTGCACGCGGCGAAAGTCGAGATCGAGAGCCCGAGCGACGGCGGCGCCCATCAGCGTCTTGGCCGTTCCCGGCGGCCCCTCGAGCAGCGCGTGGCCGCCGAGCACGAGCGTCCCGACCAACAGATCGACCGTCGCGTCGAGCCCGACCACCGCCTTGCCGACCTCGGCACGCACGCGCGCCGCAAGCTCCCTCATGTCCCCTCCGTTCGCAGATGCGCCAGCAGCCGGCCGAGCCGGATCAGTTCGTCGCCGCCCGCATCCTCGCCGATCAGCAGCGCGGCGTCCTGCTCGGTCAGCCCGAGCGCGAGCCCGGCGTCGTGCAGCTGGGGCGGCGCGGGATGCGGGCGCAGCGACGCGCGGCGCCCCACGATCGCCTGCGCGGCGGCGCGCAACCGCTCCTGCGCGGGATCAGGATCATCGGCGCGGTCCAGGGCGCCGGCCAGCGCGTCGACGTGCTCGCGGCGCGGCGGTGACGGGATCATGTCGGCGGCGACCGCCGGCCCGAGGCGCCGCCAGCGCGCAACGAGGAACGCAAGTCCGGCCAGGCCGAGCAACGCGATCGCCCACCAGGCGCCCGCGGGTAGCGCCGCCAGCCCGGTCGCCGCGCCGTAGCCGTGGACGGTCTCGATGAACACGACGGGTCGCCCCGCCGGCCCGGCCAGCGCGACCCCGAGCGCCGCGTTGTCGGCCCGCGCGAGCAGGCGGTTGGTCAGCGGCGAGCTGTCGGCCAGCAGCAGCACGCGCCCACCGCGCACCGAACAGACCAATGCGCGGTTCGGCGCACCGACGAGCACGTTGCCCGCGCGGCCGCCGCCACAGCGGTAGCGCCCGGCCCCCTCGCCGACCACCGCGCGCACGCCGGCGATCCCATCGCCAAACGCGACACGTCCACCGCCCGTCACCCACGCGACCCGCCGGCCCGCGAGCGCCGAGGCCAGCTCGCCGGTCTCGGCGCCGCCGGCGACCAACCGGCCCCCACCCGCCACGAACGCCCGCAACGCGGCGAGATCCGACGGCCCGACGAGCGTCGCCGGGTCGAGCAGCACAACCGTCGCGCCGGCCGGCAGGTCGGCCGCGTCGGGTGGGCGACGAAGCTGGGTCACCGGGTGTCCGAGGCGGCCCAGCAGCTCGGCGTAGGCGGCGAGGCCGCGCGACGACGTCGCGTACGACGACGACGCGGGGCCGTGCGGCGACGGCAGGAACGCGCCGAGCGCGACGGCGATCAGGTTGACGGCGACCACGACCGCCACGAGCCCCGCCGCCCAGCGGACCGCCGGTCGCCGCGTGAGCGGCACCTCGACGGGAGCGGAGATCGTGGTCATCGGCGCGCCTGGCGCAGAATGGTCTTCCAGCCCTCGCGGGCGTGGCGCGCGTCGTCGGCGACCGCCGCACGCCCGCCGTAGACGACCTCGTCGAACGACCGCGCGACCGCGTCGAAATCGTCGGAGCGCAGCGTCGCCGCGACCTCGGCGTTGCGCACCGACGGGCGCTCCTCGATCACCCCGCCCTGCGCGAGCCCGGCCAGCCCGGCGCCGAAGCGAAGCCGCACCGCGGCGTCAAAATCGCCGGAACGCTCGGCCGCCTCGGCTGCGCGCTCGAGCTCGCGCCGCGACGGCTGACCCGCCGTATCGCTCTGCTCCGCGAGCGCTGCGGCGACAGTCGTCCGCCTGATCCCTCGACGGGAGACGTAGACCGTGATCGCGAAGAGGAGCGCGATGAGCAGGATCCACACGGCCCAGCGCCCGCCCGGCGTGACGCCGGCCGTCCAGTGAAACGCGTCGTGGAACGCCCGCTGAAGCGTGTCGCCCAGCGAATGCAGCGGCTTGCGCAGCGGCTGGGGAATCGGCCCGTGACGGAAGCGCCGCTCGTTGAGGATCTGGCGCGCGACCTCGCGGGGATCGGCGGCCGCGGCGATCACCCGGCGTTAAACGGGTCCGGCATCGGATCGGGTGGCGGCGGCGGCTTTGGTGGCTCGGGCGGGGGCTCGGGCGCAGCGGGCTCACGCACCACCACGTCAGGCGCCACCGGTGGCGCCCAGCCCGCCGGCAGCGTCCCGGCCGGCGTCGTTCCGGGCGGCTCCCAGCGCGCCGGCGGCGCCGGCCGATCCGCCGGCCGATCCGCGGGCGCCGGCGCGTCAGGCAGCCCGGCGACCCCGATCGTCGGCGCGGGCACCCCGTCGCCCCCCGGCAGGCCGAGCGCATCGATCATCAGCGACACATCGAACGCCTCCTTGCGGACGCGCAGGTCGTAGTAGAGGACGGTGGTCACCGCGGCGATCACCGGCGCAACGAGGATCTCGACGATTCCGGTCACCAGGCCGTTGACGAGGACGTAGACCGCGAGCGAACTCGTGTTGGCGAGGATCAGGCCACCAAGCACGCCGACGGCGAGCGACGCGGTGAACTGGATGACGACGGCCGAGACGACCAGTACCGCGAACACCTCCCACCAGCGGCCACGGACGAGGGCGCGCGAACGCCCCAGCGCCTTGCTGCCCTTCATTCCTTCGACCATCAGCACCGGCACGGCGACCGACCATGCCCCCCACAGGTAGATGCCGGGGATGATCAGCAGCAGGAATCCGATCACCAGTCCCAGGATCAGGAGCACGTAGAGCCACAGCAGCGAATGGACCCGCCGCGCCGCGAAGCGCAAGGAGCCGCTGATCGACGGATCCTGGCCCATATAGGCCTGGCTCACGGCGCGGAAGGCGACCGCGACGACGAACAGATTGATGACCACGGCGAGCACGCCGATGACGACCTGCCCTCCGTTGTAGGCCGCCTTGTCGCTGTACAGCACGCTGTTGCCGTCGACGCTGTCGATCGTCGACAGGCGGATCAGCCCGTTGATGATCTCGACCGGGATCACCACGACGGCGATCATCGCCGCGAAGCGCGCCCAGTGCTTGCCGTAGAGCTTGAACGCAACGTCGAGGATCTCCCCGATCGAAAGCGGCCGCAGGTTGTTCATCAGCCGACGGCGATCGGGTGCTCGATCGCTCCCAGGGACTCGATCTCGATCCGCACGACGTCACCGTCGGCGAGGAAGCGCGGCGGGTCCATGGCCATGCCGACGCCGCTCGGGGTGCCGGTCAGGATCAGGTCGCCCGGGTCCATCGTGCACGTCTGGCCGATGAAGCCGACCAGGGTCGGGACGTCGAAGATCAGCTCTGACGTCGACCCGTCCTGACGCAGCTCGCCGTTGACCCAGGTCCGCACCGACAGGGCGTGGGGATCGGGAACCTCGTCGGCGGTGGTGATCCACGGTCCGTAGGGACAGAACGTGTCGGCGCCCTTGGCGCGAACCCAGCGCGGCTCGCGGTCCTGGAGGTCGCGCGCGCTGACGTCGTTGGCGACCGCGTAGCCGGCGATCGTGCCGCCCGGGCCCATGACGACGGCCAGCTCACCCTCGTAGTCCAGGCGGTGCACCACGGCCGGGCAGCGCACCGTGGCGCCGGGCGCCGCGACGCTCCCCGGCGCCTTCATGAAGACCATCGGGTCATCCGGCGAGGTGTTACCCGTCTCGGCGGCGTGGTCGGCGTAGTTGAGCCCGATCGCGAAGATCGCTCGCGGGCGCGGGACGGGCGCCAGCAGCTCGACATCGGCGAGCGCGAACTGCTCCCCGGTCGCCGGCGTGCGATCGCCGTTGGTCAGGCGATCGAGAACGGTGGAGCCATCGGCGAACGCGACGACGCCGTCGCCGCGAACCTCTCCGGCTGTGGCGGCGCCGCCGGGTGGCGCGAAGCTCGCGAGTCTCATGGGTGCCCACGCTACCTCGTCGCGACCCCGGGAAGATGGCGGCTAGGCTCCCGCGCCATGGCCGGGATCACCCACGGGGAACGGATCGTCCTCGGCGTCGTCGCGCTGTTCACGCTGCTCGCCGGCATCGCGCGCTACGCCGATTGGCCGCCGCTGGTTGCGTTCGGCGCGGCGACGGTCGCGCTGGCCGGGCTCGCCTATGTCGTCTCGTTCGCAACCGAGCAGGTCGGCGAGCGCTTCGGCCCGGCGGTCACGGGCGTGATGCAGTCGACGCTCGGCAACCTGCCGGAGCTGTTCATCGTCGTCTTCGCGCTGCGCGCCGGGCAGACCGTCGTCGCGCAGACGTCGATCATCGGCTCGCTGCTCGCCAACGCGCTGCTCGTGCTCGGCCTCGTCCTCGTCGTCGGCGCGCGCAAGTCCTCCGACGGCCTGATGCGCTTCCACAAACGCCTGCCCAACGACACGGCGACGCTGCTGATGGTCTGCGTCTTCATCATCGTCATCGTCGCGGTGTCACTGTCCTCGCACGACCCGGCGAGCCATCACGTCAAGTCGATCTCGATCGTCGCCGCGGTCGCGCTGCTCGTCGTCTACGTGAGCTGGGTGATCCCGTATCTGCGCCGCGACGACGCGCCCGAGGGATCGCACGGGACTCCGCGCGTCGCGCTGGCGGCGGCGATCACGCTGCTGGCGATCGCCGGTGTCGGCAGCGCCTTCGTCTCCGACTGGTTCATCCACGCGCTTGCGCCGGCAATCGACAAGCTCGGCGTCAGCCAGGCGTTCGCCGGCCTGGTCATCGTGGCCATCGCGGGCAACGCGGTCGAGAACTTCACCGGCCTCGTCCTCGCCTACAAGGGACAGAGCGACCTCGCGGTCTCGGTGGTCAAGAACTCGGTCTCGCAGATCGCCGCGTTCCTGTTCCCGGTGCTCGTGCTGGTGTCGCTCTTCTTCGCCCACTCGCTGACCTTCGCGATGGCGCCCGTCTACGCGGCCGCGCTCGCCCTGACTGCGCTCAGCGTGTGGCAGATCACCGGTGACGGCGAGGCGGCCGAGTTCGAGGGCTGGGCTCTCGTGGCGATCTACGTGGTGGTCGCCGCGGTCACGCTGTACGAGTGAACCGGCGGGCCGTCGAGCGGAAGCGTGAAGCTGAAGACGCTGCCACCGTTCGCCCCCGGTGACACCCAGATCCGGCCTCCGTGCCGCTCGACGATGCGCTGGCAGATCGCCAGGCCCATGCCGGTCCCGGCGAAGCGCTCGGATGCGTTGAGCCGGCGGAACACCCCGAACACGAGGTCGGCGTGGGCCGGCGCGATGCCGATGCCGTTGTCGCACACGTCAAAGCGCCACGCCTCGTCGACGAGCACCGCGTCGACCTGCACGGCGGCCGGCGGGTCCTCGGTGAACTTCAGCGCGTTGGCGATCAGGTTCTGGAAGAGCTGGGCGACGAGGACCGGATCCGCGCTGAGGACCGGCAGCTCACCGACCCGGACCTGCTCACCGGCGTGCAGGCGACGCACGACGTCGGTGACGACCTGGCCGGTGTCGAGCGGCTCGGGGCGCAACTCCGCCCCGCCGCTGCGCGCGTAGGCGAGCAGGTCGTCGATCAGCGTCCGCATGTGCGCGGCGCCGGCGGCGATGTGGTCGATGTACTCGCGCTCGGTGTCGTCGAGCCGCGTATCCGCACGGCGCTGCAGCAGCTCAGCGAAGCCGGCCATCGTGCGCAGCGGCTCGCCGAGATCGTGCGAGGCGACGTAGGCGAACTGCTCGAGGTCGTGGTTGGCCGCGCGCAACTCGGCGTTGAGCGCCTCGAGCTCGGCGCGCCGCGCGGCCGCTGCGGCGCGCTCGCGCCGCGACACGAGGACGACGGGGACGACGGCGGCGAGCCCGCCGGCCAGCACGGCTGGGGTGCGCAGACGCGGGCGCGAACGGGACATCGACGACGAAAGCTAGCCGATGGGCCGCTCGCCGATGGGTCCGCCGCCACGCCCGCGGTTCAAGTCCCTCGGGGACCGCGCCGATCCTCCGAAGGCCATGCTCTTGCCGCCGAAGCTGCGCCGGTCGCGCTCCGACCTGCGTGTCCGCCTGCACATTCCCGGTTTCGGAGCGATCGATGCGGACGTCACGAGCTCGGTCGTCGGCGCGGCCGAACTGACACTGCGGGCCGAGCCGCCGATCCCGACGCGGTTCCTCAATCGCGCGGGCGTGATGCTCGAGACGATCCCGAGCCACATCAGCGAGCCGCGTGACCGCACGTGGGGCCGGCTGAGCGCGATCCCCGACCGCAACGGGCGCGTGCACCGCGACCAGGTGTGGTTCTTCAAGACGGCCACGCCGCCGAAGCCCAAGCCGCCGCAGCGCCGCCAGCACGTGCGCGCGCGAGTGACGCTGCCGGTGACGTTTGTGCCCGAGCGCTTCGAGGTCGCGTGGCTCGACGGCTACACGCAGGACCTCAGCGTCGGCGGCGCGCTGCTCGCCTCAGCCGACCCGGTCGTCGCCGGCGAGCGAGTGCGGATCATCCTCGAGCTGCCGCCCGACGAGCGCGTGATCGACGCCCAGGGCCTAGTGGTCCGCGAGCTACCCGACGGCGTGCGGGCGATCCGCATCGACGAGCTGCGCCGGGGCGACGGCGACCGCATCGCGCGCTTCGTCGCCGAGCGCGAACGCCAGGCGCTCGCCGAAGAGCGCGCCCGCCGTTCGCGCGACGAGAGCTACTGACCAGCCTCGCCGCGCGGCCAGCGCGAGCGGGCGATGACCGCCCGGGCCAGGCGCGACGTGCCCGGCGGCAGCGCGTCGGGCGCCACCCAGCGCGCCGCGGCGATCTCGGCGCGGTCGATCGTCAACGCGGTCGTCTCGATGTCGGCGACGAACAGGCTGACGTCGTTGCGCCGGCCCGAAGAGGACCAGTTGACCGTGCGCATCAGGCGCACATGCGTCGGGCGCACGCCGAGCTCCTCGTGGAGCTCGCGCGTGAGCGTCGCCTCGGGCCCCTCGCCACGGTCCGCGGTGCCGCCGGGCAGGTCCCACGAGCGATCGCCGTAGGTATGGCGCACGAGCAAGACGCGGTCGGCGTGGCGCACGACGCACTTCACGCCGCGCGTGTGCGGGCGCATCACGAACCAGTACGCGCGCATCACATGGATGCCGTAGCGGTAGGCCAGGCGCAGCAGCGGGACCGGGATCAGCGAGCGAGGATCGGGGATATGTTCGACGATACGCGGTCGATGCGCGAGACTGTCGGTGTGGAGAGCCTCAAGGGCAAGCTCGTGATTGCGGCGCCGGCGCTGATCGATCCGAACTTTGCCCGCACGGTGGTGCTCGTCGTCGACCACGATGAGCACGGCGCGATGGGCATCGTGCTCAACCGCGTCGCCGATGCCGACCTCGCCGACGCGGTCCCCGATCTCGCCGATCGCGCCGAGGTCGACGAGCTGCTGTTCGTCGGCGGGCCGGTGCAGGAGTCCAACGTGCTGCTGCTCGGCGACTTCTGCGATCTCGACAAGGCGGCGCCGCTGGTCGCCGGCTCGATCGGGATGGTCGGCGCCGACACCGACCTCGAGGAGCTGGCCGACACGGTCAGCCGCGCGCGGGCGTTCGCCGGCTACGCAGGCTGGGGTCCGGGTCAGCTCGAGGCCGAGCTCGAGGAGGAGGCGTGGATCACCGCGGACCCGCTCCCCGGCGACCTGCTGACCGACGAGCCCGACGACCTGTGGAGCGCGACGCTGCACCGCAAGGGCGGCTGGCATCGCGTGATCGCGCAGATGCCGGCCGATCCGTCGCTGAACTGACGCGCGCTCAGAGCTCGCGCTCGTAGATGCGGTAGCGCTTGACGATGCGCCCGTGCATCGCCTCCATCGCGCGGTTCATCGCACGGTTGGTCTCGAGGATCCAGCCCATCTCGCCGCCCTTGCGGTGGGTGCGTTCGGCGATGTTGAAGTGCTCGACGTAGAGGCCCGCGGCAACGCCGGTGTGCTGGTACTCGGGCAGGACGCCGAGGAAGCCGACGCGGACGCGGTCGATCCGCTTGGCCTTGGTCAGGAAGTACCACCACCCGAACGGCAGCAGCCGCCCGTTCATCTTCTCGAGCACCTGGTTGACGTCGGGGACGGTGATCGCCATCGCCACCGCCTCCTCCCGGTTCTCGGCGATCATGAACCAGTCACGGTCATAGACGAGCTGGAGCTCCGCGGCGTAGGCGTCGAGGTCGTCCTTGGAGTAGGGGACGAAACCCCAGTTGCGCGACCAGGCCGAGTTGTAGATCTTGGCGAACTCGTCCATCTCGCGGCGCAGATGACGGCGGCTCATCTTGCGGATCGTGATCTCGTGGTTCTTCTGGAGATCGTCGGCGAGCTCGAACATGACCGGCAGCATGTGCTCGCGGTCGTCGAGCTCGAGGTTCCACATGAGCAGGTCGATCGCCTTGGTCAGTCCGGCCTCCTCGCAGCGCTGCTGGTAGTAGGGCGGATGCCAGGGCTGCTTGATCATCGGGCGCAGCTCGAAGCCCTCGATCAGCACGCCGCTCTCGTCGTTGACCGAGAAGTCCATCGGGCCGACCATCCGATCACGGCCACGTTCCTTCAGCCACGCGGCGGCGGCGTCGAGCAGCGCGGGCAGGATCTCCGGGTCGTCCTCGAACTCGACGAAGCCGAAATGGCCCCAGGCGTTGTCGTGGAAGTCGTTGAACGCGCGGTCGATCTGGGCCGTGATTCGCCCGACGACGCGGCCGTCGCGGCGAGCGAGGAAGTACTGCGCGTCGCCGTGCTTGAAATAGGCGTTGAGCTTGCGATTGAGGAACAGATGACGCTCGAGGCGCAGCGGCGTGACCCACGGCGTCCCGGCGTGCAGGCGGTAGGGAAGGTTGACAAAGGCGCGGCGATCGCGGAGGCCGCGGGTCGGTGTGACGGTGATGGGCACGGCGGGCACGGTACCGTCTCGGACGATGGCGAAGTCGACCAAGGGCAAGCGCGGACGGGCGCCGAGGCCGCGGACGGAGCCGACCGTGCGCCAAGCGCGCGACGAATGGAAGGCGGCCAAGGCCCAGGAGCAGGCGCTCGACGATCTCGGGATCGTCCTCGACGAGCAACCGGTTCCGGACTACGACCTCAACTGGGGCGGCGATGTACGCGACGCGATCGACCGCCTCGAGATCCTCTACGCGCTCTACCGCTGGACCGTGCTGCGCGGGATCGTTCCCGAGCCACACGAGTGGGAGGCCACCGAGGACTGGCCGCTGCCCAGCCACGCCGAGGCGCTGTTCGGCTCGTGGGACGAGATGGTCGACGCGAGCGGCATCGACGGCTCGGTCCTCGGCCAGCTCGTCGACCGCACGCTGGCCGCCTACGACACGCTGAAGACGCGCGACGAAGAGCACCGCCGCGAGGTCGGGCGGTTGGAGGAGGAGGCCGAGCGCCAGGCCGAGCTGCGCCGCCAGTTCGACGTGCACAAGGCCAAGCGCGAGGAAGCCGACGGCCGAGCGCAGGAGGCCGAGGCGGCGCGCGACAGGGTGCAGCGCGAGCGCGACGCGCTGGAGGCTCAGGTGACGCGGCTGGAGTCCGAGCTCGCCACGGCGACGGCCGACGACGGCAAGGAGCCGTTTCGCACCGAGGCCGACTTCGACCAGTGGCTCGAGGGTTTCGAGCAGACGATGGCCGCGCAGTCGGCGTCACAGACCCAGCGCGACGAGCTGCACGCGCAGCTCGAGCGGCTGGTGACCGAGCGCGAGCGCGACCGCTCGACGATCGCCGAGCTCGGGACGCTGCTGGCGCGCTTCGACGTCGACGCGGTTTCCGACGCGACCGACGATGGTTCGCCGCCGGTCGAGGAGGCTCCGCCCGCGACGGTGCTGGAAGCGGTTCAGCGTGCGGCCGGCGAGGCCAGGCACCTGCGCTTCGCGCCGCGCGCGTTCGAGACGGCGCAGGAATCGCCGTTCCGGCGCCCCGGGCTCGTGCTGCGCACGCTGCGCCAACTCGACGAGCTCGCCGCGCTCTACGCCCAGGGGGATATCGGGATGTCGCTGTCGCAGGCCGCGCAGCGGGTCGGCATCACGCAGTGGCGCTCGAACGTCTCCGAACTCGCGCGCACCCGCTACACGAAGGACTACACGTTCATGTTCGAGGGCCAGGAGCTGCTCGTCGGGCCGCACATCGGCCTCGGCTCCGGTTCCGGTGCGGCGTTCATCGCGCGGATCTATCTGCACGTCGCCGACGAGAACGACGCGGCCGGCCGCGGGATCATCGTCGCGGTCGTCGGGCGCCATCTGCCCGACACGACGACGTAGAATCAGCGCCGATGAGACGCGTCGCCATCGGCCTCCTCGCCACCGAGCTGATCGCCGTCGTCGCGGTCGCCGCGTCGGCGGCGAGCACAGCTCCGACCGGGATCGCCTACGCGAAGTTCGCCAACGGCAACCCGACGATCTGGAGCGCGCGGATCGACGGCTCGCATCCGGTCAAGCTGGCGAGCAGCGCCGACACGCCGCTGATCGCGCCGAACGGGAGCGCGGTGGTCTACGAGGGCGTGCCGACCGGACGCAGCGGGCAGCCGGCGCTGAGGATCGTCCCGCGGGCCGGCGGCGCCGCGCGGACGCTGGCTCGCAACCTGCGCGATCTCGAGCCCAATGCGTGGTCGCCCGACAGTTCGCGAGTCGCCGTCGCGGTCGGTCCCGAGCTCGGCATCAACCGGCTGGTGATCGTCACCGTGGCCAGCGGCGCGACGACAACGATCGCCAGCGGCTTCCTGCGCGGGCTGTCGTGGAGCGGCGACGGCTCGCGACTGATCTACGGCCTTGCGCCGAACTCGCGGACCTACCCGGGCTCGACCGACCTCTACAACGTCGCGGCGACCGGCGGTACGCCGAAGGCGATCACCCACGATCATCGCAGCGCGTTTCCGATCGCCGGGCCGGGGTCGATCGTCTTCCAGCGCCAGAACGCCAAGCAGCCGCGCAACGACCAGTACAAGGGCAACCTGTTCACGATCAAGAGCGACGGCTCGGGCCTGCATGCGCTGACCCACGGGACGGCACCCCGCTTCCTCACCGGCCTGGTGCCGCTCGGGATCTCCGACAACGGCACGCGGCTGCTCGCCGAATACGGCGGCCAGGACACGAGCTACGCGCAGACGGTCGATCCGACCACCGGTGCCGCCAAGACGGTCGGCTCGCACACCGACGACTTCATCGGCATGGCACTGGCCCACGATGGCTCGACGATCCTCGCCGCGCAGGGCGGGTATGACCCCAACGGCAAGCACGCGATCGTGACGTTCCCCTACGCCGGCGGCAAGCCGACCGTACTCGTGCCCGGCGCGTACTTCGCGTCCTGGACCCGCGCGAACTGACCGCGGCCGCTCAGCCCGGCAGGGACCGCGCGAGGATCTCGCGCATCACCTCGTCGCTGCCGCCGCCGATCGGCCCGAGCCGCGCGTCGCGCAGCGCCCGTTCGATCCCGTACTCGCGCATATAGCCGGCACCGCCGTGAATCTGGAGGCACTCGTCCATCAGCTCGACGCACGCGCGCTGGGTGACGAGCTTGGCCATCGTCACCTCGCGCAGGACGTTCTCGCCGGCGACGAAGCGGTTGAGCGCGTCGTAGGCGACGCAGCGGCAGGTGTAGACGGAGGTCTCGAGCTCGGCGAGCTTGTGGCCGATCGCCTGGTGGCCGATGATCGCGTGGCCGAACGCGGTAGTCGCCGCCCTCGCCGCCGTACTCGGTCGGGTACTTCAGGCCAAGGAAGCCGGGCTCGGCCATCTTCGGGAAGACGTCGTTGGGAAACCAGCGCTCCTCCTCCCACTGCTCGGCGTGCGGCGCAAGCTCGCGGGCGATGAACCGCCGGATCGACCGGCGCAGCTCCTCGTGCTCGTCGTTGAAGGGGCCCATGGGCCCAGCATACGTCGGTTCACCGGACCCGAAAGAGGGGTCAGACCCCTTGAGTGGCGGAGGCTTAGATCTGCCGAAAGAGGGGTCAGACCCCTTGAGTGGCGGAGGCTTAGATCTGCGGGTGTTGAGTGCCGTGCGCCCAGCGCACTCAGAAGTGGCCGTTGAGCTCGGCGCCGGAGATGCGGCGCTCGTCGTCGGGGGCCGGGCGCAGGATCATGATCTCGGCGGGCGCGCGTTCGAGCAGCCATTCGAGGTCGCCGAGCGATAGTCCGCGACGGGGATCGGAGACCGTCGAGACGATGATCCGATCGAAGTGCTCGTCGTCCATCAGTCGTCTGAGAGCGTCGCGGTAGCTGCGCCCGCGGGCGACCCGCGAGTCGACCGCAACGCCGGCGGCGATCGTGCGCTGTTCGATCGCCTCGAGCAGCGGCATGCCCGTCTCGCACTGGCGCGGCAGGGGCGCATCGAGCGGCAGGTGACGCGGGACGCGGGCCAGGAACGCGGGCATGATCACCGCGTTCTCGGCGCGCGCGAGTCGGACCGCGGCCTCGAGCGCGCGCCGCGAGATCGCCCCGCCGGTGAACGGCAGCAGGATCTGACGCACGGGCTCGTCACGGCCGCCGTTACGCCGCAGCGTCGGCCGGCCACGGGTGGCGATCACACCGGCGACGACCCCGAGCAGTGCCGCAAGCAAGATCGCGACGGTGCTCATCGCCCGTCACCGTTTCCTGCGCGGGTTGATCGGTCGGCGACGATCCGCACATCCACCCCGGGCAACGCGGTCATCAGCCGCTGGGGCAGCGGTGTGCGCAGTCGCGCCAGGCCACGGGCGGGACGCGAGCGACCCATCAGGATGTAGGTGCTGCCCTGCTCGCGCGCGACCCGCGCGACCGCGGCCGGGATGTCGTCGGATTCCTCGACGAGCATCCGCGCCCCGAGCACCGACGCAAGTTGACGCAGGGCGGTCAGCGACCGTTCCTGGGCCCCGTCCGGCTCGCTCCCCGGTTTCTTCACCCACAGCAGATCGAGCGCCGCGCCCAGCCGCTCGGCCGAGCGCCAAGCACGGCGGACCAGCCGCTGGGAGCCGGGGTAGGGCTCGACCAGCGCGAGGAGGTGTTCGCCGACCGCTTGATTGGCGTCGCCGCCCATGTCCTGGCCGCGCGTGCCGACCGCCACCTCGGTCGTCAGCCGCCGCGCCTCGACCTGCTCGGCGACCTGGCGCAGCGCGACCTCGCGCAGCGCCGAGAGGTTCTCGATGCGGAAGAAGCCGTTCAGGGCCGCCTCGATCCGCGGCTGCGGATAGATCTTCCCGGCGCGCAGACGTTCGATCAACGCCTCGGGCGGCAGGTCGATTAGCACGACCTCGTCGGCGCGCCCGAGGACCGTGTCGGGAACGGTCTCGCGCATGCGGATCCCGCTGAGCTCGGCCACGCGGTCGTTGAGCGACTCGAGGTGCTGGATGTTGACCGTCGAGAGCACGTCGATGCCCGCGGCCAGGACCACCTCGATGTCCTCGTAGCGCTTGACGTGCTCCAAGCCCGGCGCGTTGGTGTGGGCGAGCTCGTCGATCAGCACGACCTCTGGCGCACGCTTCAGGACACCGGGCAGGTCGAGATCCTCGAGCGTCGTGCCGCGGTATTCGACCCGCCGGCGAGGCAGCGTCTCGAGGCCCTCGCCAAGGGCCGCGGTGTCCTCGCGCTTGTGGGTCTCGAGCAGCCCGACCAGCACGTCGCGCCCCGCGTCGAGCTGGGCGTGGCCCTCCTGGAGCATCCGGTACGTCTTTCCCACCCCGGCAGCCATGCCGAGGAAGATCGTGTAGTGGCCGCGGCGCTCAGGCCCCGAGGAGGTTGTGGATGATGAGGTCAATGAGCTTGATCCCGATGAAGGGGGCAATGAGGCCTCCAACTCCGTAGATGAGCAGGTTTCGCCGCAGCAGCACAGAGGCACCCGCCGGGCGGTAGCGCACGCCGCGCAACGCGAGCGGGACGAGCATCGGGATCACCAGCGCGTTGAAGATGATCGCCGAGATGATCGCGCTCGCCGACGAGCCGAGATGCATGATGTTCAGCGCGTTGAGCGGCCCGGTGGAGGGGTGGGTGGGGACCGAATTCGCGTAGGTCGAGATGAAGATCGCGGGCAGGATCGCGAAGTACTTCGCCACGTCATTGGCGATCGAGAACGTCGTCAGCGCGCCGCGCGTGATCAGCAGCTGCTTGCCGACCTCGACGATCTCGATGAGCTTCGTCGGATTGGAGTCCAAGTCGACCATGTTCCCGGCCTCACGCGCGGCCTGCGTGCCCGTGTTCATCGCCACGCCGACGTCGGCCTGGGCGAGCGCGGGCGCGTCGTTGGTGCCATCGCCGGTCATCGCGACGAGGCGCCCCTGGGCCTGCTCCTCACGGATCAGCTCAAGCTTGCGCTCCGGCGTCGCCTCGGCGAGGAAGTCGTCGACCCCGGCCTCGCTCGCGATCTTCGCCGCGGTCAGGCGGTTGTCGCCGGTCACCATCACGGTACGGATGCCCATCGCACGCAGCTGGTCGAAGCGGTGTGACATCCCCTCCTTCACGGTGTCCTTGAGGTGGATCACGCCCAGCACCTGGCTGTCGCGGGCCACAGCCAAGGGCGTTCCGCCGTCGCGGGCGATGGCGTCGATCGCGGGCTGAAGCTCCGGCGGCAGACTCCCGCCCTGCTCCTGGGCGAACGCGATGATCGCGTCGCCCGCGCCCTTGCGCAGACTGACCCCGTCGTAGTCGATCCCGCTCATCCGCGTCTGGGCGGTGAACGCGACGAACGTCGGGAGATCGACCCCGCCCGACCCGAGCTCGCGCTCGCGAATCCCGTATTGCTGCTTGGCCAACACGACGATCGAGCGCCCCTCGGGCGTCTCGTCAGCCAGCGAGCTGAGCTGGGCGGCCTCGGCCAGGTCGTGCGCGCTCACCCCGGGCATCGGGACGAACTCCGAGGCCTGGCGATTACCCAGCGTGATCGTGCCCGTCTTGTCGAGCAACAGCACGTCGACGTCGCCGGACGCCTCGACCGCGCGACCCGACAGCGCCAGCACGTTGCGCCGCACAAGACGGTCCATGCCGGCGATCCCGATCGCAGAGAGCAGCGCCCCGATCGTCGTCGGGATCAGCGCCACGAGCAACGCGATCAGCGTGGTCACCGAGATCTCGGTGCCCGCGTACTGCGCGAACGGGCGCAGCGCGACGATGACCACGAGGAAGATCAGCGTCAGCCCGGCGAGCAGGATGTTGAGCGCAATCTCGTTGGGCGTCTTGCGCCGCTGCGCGCCTTCGACGAGCGCGATCATCCGGTCCATGAACGACTGGCCGGGCTCCTGGGTGATCTCGACGACGAGGCGATCGGAGAGCACGCGCGTGCCCCCGGTCACCGCACTGCGATCGCCGCCCGACTCGCGGATGACCGGGGCCGACTCGCCGGTGATCGCCGACTCGTCGACCGACGCGATGCCCTCGATCACCGTGCCGTCGCCGGGGATCACCTCGCCTGCCTCGACGACGACCACGTCGCCGCGCTGAAGCTCGCCGGCCGGCCGCGTGGTGCCGTCCCGGAGGTTGGCGACCGTGTCGGTGCGCATCGCCCGCAGCGCGTCGGCCTGGGCCTTGCCGCGCCCCTCGGCCAGGGCCTCGGCGAGGTTGGCGAAGACGACGGTCAGCCACAGCCAGAAGGTCACGGTGAACGTGAACCACGCGGCCTCGTCACCACCGCCCAGCGGCTTGCCGCCGAAGACCTGGATCAGCCACGCGATCGTCGTGATCACCGCACCAACCTCGACGACGAACATCACCGGGTTGCGCACCTGGACGCGTGGGTCGAGCTTCTTCAGCGACCCGACGATCGCCGGGACCATGAGCTCGAGGCTGAACATCGAGGCGGAGGTGCGCGTCTGCGGGGTCATCGGACCGGGGCCTTCTGGTCGAGGGCGAGGTTGAGCTCGACGACGTTCACGCCGGGCTCGCCGAGCAGGCCGAGGAACCGTCCGTCGGTGTGCTCGTCGATGAGCGTGTTCACCGTGGCGAGCGGCAGGTTGCGCCGCGCGGCGATGCGGTGCGCCTGGATCCGGGCGTTGGCGACGGAGATGTGCGGGTCGACGCCGGACGCCGACGTGGTCACGGCATCGACCGGCACCTGGGCGTCGGTCAGGCCGGGCACGTAGGAGCCTTCGCGCTTGAGGTAGGCGGCGAGCTGGTCGCGGTAGAAGTACACAGCGGCCGACGAGTTCGGGCCGCGGTTTGAGAAGAACGTCGCCGCGGCGTCGTAGGAGTCCTGGGACGGGCGCTCCTGGAAGGACTCCGGACGCTTGGAGAAGTCCTGCCCGAGCAGGCGCGAGCCGACGACCTTGCCGTCGACGCGGATCTGCGAGCCGTTGGCGCGGCCGTGGAAGGCCACCTGGCCGATCCCCCAGACCGCGAACGGGTAGACGAGGCCACAGAGCACGGTGAGCACGAGGACGGCGCGGACGGCGGTCAACAGGTCGCGGCGCATCAGAACACCCTGGTCGTCAGGCCCTGGACGACGGGTCCGAGCAGGAGGGCGGGGAAGAACGTGAGCGCGCCGATCAGCACGACAACCGCGAGCAGCAGGAAGACGAAGGTCGGCGTGTCGGTGCGCATCGTGCCCACGCCCGCCGGGGTGACCCGCTTGGTCGCCAGCGATCCGGCGATCGCCAGCACGACGAGGATCGGCAGGTAGCGCGCGGTCAGCATCGTCAGGCCACCGAGCAGGTCGGCGAATGTCACGCCGTGCGAGCCCAGGCTGCCCGCGTTGGGCTGGACGAAGCCGGTGTAGCCCGCGAACGCCGAGCCGTTGTTGTTGGCCTGCGAGAGGTAGGCGTACAGCGTCTCGGAGAACCCTTGGGGGCCCGACGCGTAGATCGAGGGCCGGCCGTACTTCGTGGCCAGGGCCACCGTGGCGGCGATCAGCGCCGCAATTGGCGTGAACAACACCCCGATTGACGTCAGCTTGATCTCGCGCGCCTCGATCTTCTTGCCGAGATATTCCGGCGTGCGGCCGACCATCAGGCCTCCGATGAACACCGCGAGGATGACCATCAGCAGCATCGAGTAGAGGCCGGTGCCGACGCCGCCGAAGATCGTCTCTGACGCGCTGAGGTCGGCGAACGGGACCAGGCCGCCGATGCCGGTCAGCGACTCGAACGAGGCGTTGACCGCGCCGCTCGAAGTGACGGTCGTGACCGCCGTGAACAGCGACGAGTTGGCGATCCCGAAGCGCTGCTCCTTGCCTTCGAGGTTCGGGCCGTGGACCCCCGCGAGATGCTGGGCCGGCGTGCCGTGGTGCTCGGCCGCGTACACGACGACGACCGCGACGACGAACAGGGTCGCCATCGCCCCGAAGATCGCCCAGCCCTGGCGGCGGCTGCCGACCATGCGCCCGAAGGTGTAGGTCAGCGAGGTCGGGATGCAGAGGATCAGAAACATCTCGACGAAGTTCGAGAAGCCGGTCGGATTCTCGAACGGCATCGCCGAGTTGACGTTGAAGAAGCCGCCGCCGTTGGTGCCGAGCTCCTTGATCGCCTCCTGCGAGGCGACCGGGCCGAACGGCAGCGTGCTGTGCGCACCGCCCGCGCCGGTGAAGTCCAGGTAGTGGGCGAAGGACTGGATCACGCCCTGCGACATCAGCAGCACCGCGCCGAGGATCGAGATCGGCAGCAGGACGTAGAGGATCGTGCGCGTCAGATCCTGCCAGAAGTTGCCGAGGCTGTCCTCGCTGCCGCGGTTGACCAGCCCGCGGATCAGGGCGATGACGACGACGATCCCGACCGCCGCGGAGACGAAGTTCTGGACCGCCAGCCCCGCCATCTGGCTGAAGTCGCTCATCGTCGTCTCGCCGCCGTAGTACTGCCAGTTCGTGTTGGTCAGAAACGACGAGGCCGTGTTGAACGTGACGTCCCACGGAGCGGAGTGGAAGCCCTGCGGATTGAACGGGTGAAGCGTCTGCGTTCGCAGGATCAGATAAAGCGCGAGCCAGAACACCAGCGACACGGAGAGCAGGCTCTTGGCGTAGGCCTTCCAGTCCTGTCCACGGCTGACGTCGACGCCGATCGTGCGGTAGAGGCCACGCTCGAGCGGGCCGAACACCCGCGCCAGCGCCACCCCCTCGCCCGTGTAGACGCGAGCCATGTAGCCGCCCAGCAGCGGCACGCAGGCCACCACGACGGCAAAGAAGATGGCGATCTGGAGCCAGCCCTGAGCCATGACCTAGAACCGCTCGCCGCGCAACAGGGCGTAGAGCAGGTAGACGAACAGAGCGATCGCGACGATCAGCCCAACCAGGTTCGCGGCGCTCATATCCGGTCGAGGAACTCGACCGCGGCGTAGAGCAGCGCGAAGGTCACGGCGGCGAGGACGACTGAGATCGCGTCCATCGCGATCAGCGCTCGACCAGGTCGACGGTGCACGGCCCGCACGGGCGCATCGCCAGCATCGCGTCGCGAGCGGCGAAGTACAGCGCGCCGGGCTCGTCGCCGTGGGCGTAGAGCGGGCCGTTGCCATCGCGCAACAGCACGAGGACCTGGGCAACGCCCTGCGCCCTGACCGGCTCGGGCGAGCGCAGCGCGACCGCGAGCTGGATCAGCGCCGGGCGGGCGTCACCGATCGCCGCGGTCGCCGGCGCAATCGTGCTGGTCAGCGACCAGCGCCACGTTTCGGCACGGCGCAGGATCCCGAGGAGGTCGCGGCCCAGCCTGCGGCGAGCGTCCAGATCGCAGAGCTGGCGGGCACGTAGGGCGAGGTCCGGGGCGCTCTGCGGGTCCTCGCCCGCAGCAAGCCGGGCGTCGAGCGAGGCTCGGCGCAGCAACGTCGTGGCGGTCGTGACAGGGTGATCGAAGAGCACCAATCCATGGTGCGCCCGCCCCCGTCAAGGCCGCATGGAGAACACGCGGCCCGGCATCAAGATGTTGTGAAGATCAAGCCGCGAAGCGGTATCCGACCCCCGCATCGGTGCGAATGACCGGCACTTCGATCTTGCGTCGCAGGTTGGCGATGTGGGTGCGCAGCACCTGCGTGTCGTCGGCGTAGCCCGGGCCCCAGACCTCGATCAGCAGCGAACGGTGCGTCATCAGCCGCCCGCGGTTGCGGGCGAGCGTGCGCAGCAGCTCGAACTCGATCGGCGTCAGATGGACCTCCTCGCCGTTGTGACGCACGGCCCGCGCCGCGAGGTCGATCTCGAGGCCGTCGACGACGATCGCCGGCTCGTCGGAGCCGGGGCCGGCGCGGCGCAGCGCGGCCTCGAGGCGGGCGAGGAGCTCGCGCGGCCCGAACGGCTTGGTCACGTAGTCGTCGGCACCGGCGGCCAGCGCCTCGACCTTGGCGTCCTCCTCCCCGACCGCGGAGAGCACGATGATCGGCATCGCCGTCCACTCGCGCAGCCGGCGGCACAGGTCGATGCCGTTGCCGTCCGGAAGCACGAGATCGATGATCGCCGCGTCCGGCGGCCGGACGGCGGCCCGATCGAGCGCCTCCTCGACGGATTCGGCGGGGATCGCGTCGTAGCCACCGTCGCGCAGGATGACCTTCAGGGCGCGGACGATCTGGGGCTCGTCGTCGACGACGAGGACGCGCGGGCGCTCGCTCACGACGGCACGGGCACCGGCGCCGGCTGCGGGATGGCGAACGCGACGACGAAGCTCGTGCCCTGACCGGGAAGGGACTCGATCCAGATCGACCCACCGTTGGCCTCGATGAAGCCCTTGGCGATCGCGAGTCCCAGACCGGCCCCGCCGTGACGTGGGTCGGCGCCGGGAGCACGGTGAAACGGCTCGAACACGCGCTCGCGCTCGTGCTCGGATATCCCCGGGCCGCGGTCGACGATGCGGACCATGAGCCGTGAGCCGACGAGCCGCGCGCGAACCGAAACCGGATGTCCGCCGCTGTGGCGGGCGGCGTTCTCGAGCACGTTGGCGAACGCACGCTCCAGCTGTGCCGCGTCGGCGCGCAGCGCGGGCAGGTCGGCGTCGATCGAGAAGGACATCCGGTCGCTGACGCCGACCGAGTCGGCCGCGGCGACCAGGACCTCGTCGAGCGACGTCCACTCGATCCGCGGCTCGGCCCGGCCCGACTGGAGCTTGGAGAGGTCGAGCAGCTTGTCGACAAGCAACGACAGGCGTTCGCCCTCCTCGACGATCGCTGCGCTCAGATCCACCCGCTCGTCCTCGGTCAGCGACGCCGAGCCGAGCGCGTGGCCGGCGGTCAGGATCGCGGTCAGCGGCGTACGCAGATCGTGCGAGACCGAGCGCAGCAACGCCGTCTTGAGGTCGTCGCTGCGCCGCAGCGCGGCGGTCTGAACCGCTTCGTCCTGAAGCGCGTCGCGCTGGAGCGCGATCGCGATCAGGGCCTCGAGGGACGGCACGACCTGCTCGACCATGCGCTGCTGCACCTCGGGCGCCAGCCGCGCCGGGACGAGCAACGTGGCGATCCGCTCACCGCCTGCATGCAGGGCGACGGCCTGCCGACGCCGGTCGCCGTCGGCCGTGCCCAGCACCAGGACCGCGTGACTCACCCCAAGCGCCTCGCCGACCCGTCGCGCGGCCTCGGGCAGGGCGGCGGCGGTGTCGTTCCCGGCCAGCAGCGCACCGGCCAGCGCCGCCGCGAGATCGGCCTCGCGGCGGCCACGCTCGGCCTCGTCCGCGCGGGCCCGCGCGAGGTCCGAAACCGTGCTCGTCACGACGGCAACGAGCACGAACGCGCCGAGCGCAGCCCAGTTGCGATCGTCGGCGATCGTGAAGCGCCCGGTCGGCGGCAGGTGGAAGAAGTTGAACGCCAGCGCGCTGAGCAGTGCGGTGAGCACCCCGAGCCCCAGACCCCAATAGGCCGAGACGAGCAGCACGGCGACGAGATAGACGACGCCGAGCGACGACGCCGGGGCGAGTGACTTCAGCGGGTAGACCACCGCCGTGGTCAGCGCGACCGAGCCCACGGCGGCCACGACGCCGAGCGCGAGCGATGGGCGCTCGTCGAGCAGCAGCAGCGAGCGTGAGCGGCTGGGGGCCATAGGACGCAGCGTACGCCCGCGACGAGCGCTCAGCGACCGGTGAGCGAGTCGATGCGCCGCGCGAACGCGGCGACCGGAAGGTCGATCAGCACGCCGCGCGCCTTGCCCGCGAACGGGCGCTCGACGAAGCCCGGCAGTCCCGTGCGCATCTCGCCGGCGAGCTCGTAGCGCGCGTCGGTGGTCGTGTCGTCGCGTGCGGTCAGTGTCCAGCCGTCACCGTGCAGTCGCTCGAGCGGGCCGGCGAGCGCCTCGATGCGAATGCTCGTGTCATCGGCCGAGACGGTCAGGCGCAGACGCACGTCGATCTGGCCGACCGGCGAGTGGGTGTCGAAGCGAAACTGCACGTCGAAGCTCGACGGCGGGTCGCCGCCGACGACCTCGGCGCTCATGCAGCCCGGCCACCACTGCGGATAGGCGGCGAAGTCCGTCAGCACCTCGACGCAGCGCGCGGGTGGCGCGGCGACCGTCGCCCGCGCCTCGCCCTCGACCTTCACCAGGCCGCCTCGTAGATGCCCAGCAGCTCGTTGTGGCTGGCGCGCGGTGGCGTCAGGTCGAGCTCGGCCCGCGAACCGGCGGCCTGGGCGCAGCGTTCCAGCGCGTCGTGTTCCACGCCCAGCTCGCTGAGGTGCTCGGCCCCGGCCAGCGCGGCGAAGCGTCGCGCGATCGCTTCGATCGACCCGCCGGCCGCGCGGTCCAGCGCGTCGAGGGTCGCCGGGGCTCGGCGGCGCAGCGCGGCGGCGGTGTGGGCGAGCAGCACGACGTTGGCCTGCCCGTGGCCGGTCGGGCCGACGCGGACGAGCGTCTGCGCGCAGACGTGATGCAGTCCGTACCAGGTCGAGTCGATCGCCCAGCCCGACAGCAGCGCCCCGAGCGCCAGCGCATCGTGGTCGGGTTCGGCCGCCTCGGGCAGTGCGGCGTTGAGCAGCCGCGCGGCCTCGTGGGCGGCCATCGTCGGCACCGGGCTGGCGCGCGTCGTGCAGGCGCCGTCGACGGCGTGGCCGAGCGAGTTGCCCGCGCTCGCGGCGAGCTCGGCGAGCGGCTGGGAGGCCGACAGCGCCGGGTCGTTGATGACGATCTGCGCCCGGGTGTACCCGCTCGACGGATCGGCGCCGCGCGCCTGGCGGTGGACCCGCGTCATCTCGGCCGCGCTCAGCGTCGTCGGGATCGCGGCGACCTTGATCGACCGCGCGGCGCCGAGCGCCTTGGCCGTGTCGATCACACGTCCGCCGCCGAGCGCGACGAGCAGCTCGCCGCCGACCTCGTCCAGCAGCGCGCCCGCGGTGTCCTCGACGTAGCCCGGCGACAGCTCGTGGACGACCGCCGCGCGCTGCGCGAGTCGCGGCGCGGCGCGCAGCGCTCGCGCGGTCGTGATCAGCGTGTAGCCCTCGCCGAGCAGCGACGGCGCGTCGTCGATCGCCCCGCGGCCGAAGCGGATCACGCGATCGGAGTCGCGCCACGTGAAGTCGTCGCTGGTCATGCCCGACAGTCTCTCAATGCAGGATGTTCACGGCGCGGGCGACGATCAGTCCGAGCGTCACGAGCGAGACAACGCCTTGCACGCCCATCAGCGCCTTGGCCCGGATCGTCAGCGGCATCGTGTCGGTCGGGCTGAACGCGGTCGAGTTGGTCACCGAGACATAGAGGTAGTCGGGGAAGGACGGCACCCAGCCCTTGGGCGCGGGGACGTCGGGATCCATCGACGGGAAGAAGAAGTCGGGCAGCGTCTCGGGGTGCAGGCGCCGCGCGACCGGCCCGCCGCGGTCGAGCTCCCAGTACCAGAGCCCGAAGATGATCAGGTTGGTGCTCCAAACGATCAGCCCGCCACCGAGCAGCGCTCGGCCGGACGGTCCGTGGGCCTCGAGCAAGTGGTGGGCGAGCAAGATCAACGAGGCGATGTTGGCCAGCGTGACCACGCCGGTGAGCGCGAGCGCGAGCATCCGGCGGCCGCGATGCTCGTGGGTCACCTTGCCGGGTGTCGCGAAGATCAGCCCGACGAGCAGCAGCGCCTCGGCCAGCGGGATGATCCAGATGGGCCCGACGCGCAGCTTCGCCGGCAGCGCGAAATACAGGGCGATGGCGACGACGAGGACCAGCTGGGCAGGCCAGAATGCGTCCTCGGTCTCAAGCCTTCGCACCCCCGCGACGGTAGCGCCCGGTGCGGCCGACCTTCGCGTCGGTCACCATACGGGTGTGTCCTCACCGAACGCCAGCGCGATTTCCGCCCCGCCGCCGGGCAAACCGCGTCTGCGCGGCGTGCTGCATCAGTGGGCTGCCGTCGCCTCGATCGCAACCGGCGTCCTGCTGGTACTCGTCGCCGACGGCTCCCGCGCGCGGATCGCGGCCGGCGTCTACGCGCTGAGCGTCACGCTGCTGCTCGCTACGAGCGCGGTCTACCACCGCGTCCAGTGGCGCACGACCATCGCGCGCCGGCGGATGCGGCGCCTGGACCACACGATGATCTTCGTGCTGATCGCGGGCACCTACACGCCGTTCGCGCTGCTCGTCCTGCATGGGCCGCTGGCCACGACGATCCTGATCGCCGTCTGGTCGTGCGTCGTCGCCGGCGCCGTGCTCAAGCTGCTGTGGGTCGACGCGCCGAAGGCGCTGATGGCGGCGATCTACGTCGCGCTCGGCCTCGTCTCGCTCGTCACCCTCCCCCAGCTCCTGGACCGTCTCGGCACCGTCGCGGTCTGCGTCATCGCGCTCGGCGGCGCGCTGTACCTCGTCGGCGCAGTCATCTACGCCCTGCGCCGCCCCGACCCCTCGCCGACCGTCTTCGGCTACCACGAGCTCTTCCACCTGCTCGTCGTGCTCGCGGCCGCGTGCTTCTACGTGGTCGTGGTGGGCTGGGTGCTGTGAGGCGAAAGGGCGCCGCCGTTCGGACCGCGCTCTGAACAGCCTGCGGCGAGGGGAAACCCGCCCGCCCGGGGTCGGTGGCGGAGGGGGAGTTTCTGCGCAGTTCGTGCGTGTTCCGCGCGTTTCTTCGCCGGTTTCGGGCCGGGTGGGAGCCCACACGGGCCCGAATTCCAGACGTGCCCAACATTGTGCGTGCTGTAGCACGCACAATGTTGGGCACGTCTGTTTCGGAGGCATTTTTCAGCCGTTCCGACACGACTTGCATAGGCAAACCGGCCGAGGGTCCACCGCCCAGGACCGCAATTCCCCACTCCTTCGCTGCCGGCTGTTCAGAGCCCGGCACCAACGCGAGCCCACCCGCCTACGTCAACAGATTCACGATCGCCGAGATCCCCACCACGACGATCACGGCGCGCAGCCCGTTGGGCGGCAGTCGCCGGCCGTAGCGTGAGCCGAGCTGGCCGCCGGCGACCGAGCCGGCGGCGATCAGCGCCACGACGCCCCAGTCGACGTGGGCGGCGACGACGAAGATGATCGCCGCGACGCCGTTGACGATCAGCGAGAGCACGTTCTTGAGCGCATTGATGCGCTGCAGCTCGTCGGTCAGCGCGATGCCCAGCATCGCGATCAGCATGATCCCCTGGGCCGCGCCGAAGTAGCCGCCGTAGATGCCGGTGGCGAAGAGCGTCGGGCGCACCCAGCGCGGATGTCCGCCGGTGTTGCCGGCGGCATGACGGGCCGCCAGGCGCGGGCCGATCCGCGGCTGGATGAGGATCAGGACAAGCGCCACGACGATGAAGACCGGCACGATCTTGGCGAACGCAGACGAGGGCAACACGAGCAGCGCGACCGCGCCCGCCGCTGATCCGAGCGCCGACATCGGCCCGAAATGCACGATCCGCGCGCGCTGGCCGCGCAGCTCGCGGCGGTAGCCGACAACCCCCGAGACCGAACCCGGGACGAGCCCGATGTTGTTGGAGACGTTCGCCGTGACCGGCGGGATCCCGAACGCGAGCAGCACCGGGAACGTGATCAGCGTGCCGCTGCCGACGACCGCGTTGATCGTTCCGGCGCCGACTCCGGCGGCCGTTATGGCAAGGATCTCGAACGCGGACACGGGCGCGGATCATCCCCCAACGCTCGGCGCGGCCGGTGCCAAGGCGTCGAGCGGCGCCGCGATTGGTTCAGGTATGTCTGTGCACTGGCCGATCACCGCGGACAGATGAGCTCTCGTACGAGCACGGTTCGCGGCGCCCTCGCAGGCGTCCTCTGCGCGTTCGCGCCCCTGGGCGGCGCCCTCGCCCTGGCGACCGAGGCCCAGGCCGACGCGGTACACGCGTGCGGACCGGCCGCGCCCGGGCACGTCCGCTGCCTGGCCCAGTTCGCCACGACCGGCAACGGCGCGCGGTTGCGCCTGACGCCGCAGCAGGTCCACGCGAGCGCGCGCGCGCAGGCCGGCACGGTCTCCCCGGACACCGATCCCGGTGTGCCCGGCGGCTACTCGCCCGCGACCCTCCATAGCGCCTACAACCTGCCCACCACCGCGTCCGGCACGCCGACCGTTGCCGTCGTCGACGCCTATGACGACCCGAGCATCGAGGCCGACCTCGCGGTTTACAGCCAGATGTTCGGGCTACCGGACTGCACAACCGCCAACGGCTGCTTTCGCAAGCTCAACCAGTCGGGCGCGCAGGGCGCCTACCCGGCGCCGGACTACGGCTGGGCCAGCGAGATCGCGCTCGACGTCGAAGCCGTGCACGCAATCTGCGAGAACTGCCACATCCTCCTCGTCGAGGCGCAGGACAGCAGCCTGAGCAACGTCAGCGCGGCCGAGAACGCCGCCGTGGCCGCAGGGGCCAACGTCGTCACGAACTCGTTCGGCGGTTCCGAGGGCGACTCCGACCTGACCGCCTTCAACCATCCGGGCACCGCGATCGTCGCCGCGGCCGGCGACACCGGCTTCGGGACCGAGTACCCCGCGTCGTCGCCCCACGTGATCGCCGCCGGCGGCACGACGCTGAGCGTCGATGGCGCCGGCAACTGGCTGAGCGAGGTCGTCTGGGACAACGCCGGCAACGGCGACGGAACCGGCAGCGGCTGCAGCGCGCTCTTCGCCGCGCCGAGCTGGCAGCTCGCGGCCGCCGGCTTCGCCGCGACCGGATGCGCGACCACGCGCGGGGTCTCCGACGTCGCCGCCGACGCCGATCCGCAGACCGGCATCGCGATGTACGACTCGTTCCCCGACCAGGGCACCGGCAACTGGATGGTCGCCGGCGGCACGAGCCTCGCTTCGCCGCTGATCGCCGGCGTCTACGGACTGGCCGGCGGGGCCGACGCGATCAACTACCCGGGCGCGACGCCCTACGTCCACCAGGCTGACAGCCCCGCGGTCCTGCACGACATCACGACCGGCACCAACGGCTCATGCCAGAGCCTCACGATCTGCAGCGCCGCGCCCGGCTACGACGGACCGACCGGCGTCGGCACGCCCAACGGCGTCGCCGCATTCGTCCCGAAGGCCGGCCAGACGGCCGGCAGCACGCTCGGATCGAACACGGTCACGCCGCCGCCGCCGACAACTCCGGTGGCCACGACGCCGGTCCCGACGCCCCCCGCCCCAGCGCCGGCCCCATCGAGCTACAGCAGCGACGCGGCCGCCGCGATCGCCGCCCACGCCAAGGAGGTCGCGGACGCCACAGCGCGCGCCGACGCTGCGGCGAAGGCCACGGCGCTCATCAACCGGGCGAAGGCCAAGGCGGCCAAGAAGAAGGCGGCGGCCAAGGCCCGGGCCCGCGCGCGAGCCCGCGCCAAGGCCAGAGCCCGCGCTCGCGCCCGCCTGCGCGCCAAGCGCGCGCACGGCCACCGCTGAGCGCGCTGCTCAGCTCGCGCGCTCGCGCAACGCGCGCCGCAGCTCGAGCTCCGTCTGCATCGAGACGTCGGCCGGGCGCAGCCGCCCCATCTGGACGCGGATCTCGCGCAGCTGATCGAGGTACGCCGTGCAGTTTGGGCAGCCGGCGATATGCCGTTCGACCCGCCGGCACTCGGGGCCGCTCAGCGCGTGCTCGAGGTAGTCGGTGACGAGCTCGACGAGCTCCTGGCACGCCAGCGCGGTGGCCATCGATGATGGTCCGGCGGCGACCACGCCTGTTACACCCGCCGCCCGCGTGGTTTCGCTACCGCGCCGCGACGCGGGCGACCTGAATCTCGAACACCGCGTGGAACGCGTCGCCCGGCGCGACGAGCTGCAGGCCACGCCCGCTGACCAGCGCGTTGGTCGGTGCGGTCATCGGCTCGAAGCAGATGAGGTCGGCCGCGGCCGGCGCGTAGACCTGCGCGCACGGGTAGCCCGACAGCAGCCGCACGGCGATCTCGCGCCCGCCGCCGCGGACCGCGAAGCGGGGCTCGGCGGCCAGCCCGTCGTAGCCGTCGTCGAACGGCCGCTCGCCGAGCGGGTGCTGCTCATGGCTCTCGTGCACCCCCTCGCCGGTCGGGATCATGCGCTCGTCGACGAGCAGGTGGCGGCGCATCGGCAGCGAAACGACCCAATCCGCGCGCGCCACGCCGGGCAGGCGCAGGTAGGGGTGAAAGCCGAACGACACCGGCACCGCGACGTCGCCGGTCGCCGTCAGCGTCGTCTCGATCGCCAGGCGCTGGGGCTCGAGCACGATGTACTGCTCGAGCCGATGAGGAAACGGGAACGCCGGGTGGTCAAAGTCGAGGCTCGCCCGCAGCGTCGCGCATCCGTCGGCGGTCCGGGTCTCGTCGACGATGAACGGCTGTGCCGGCACGCCATGGATCGGCAGTCCCCGGTCGTCGTGCGACAGCCCGGCCGGCAGCACGACCTCGCGCCCGCCGACGCGGTAGCGCTCACCGTCGAGGCGGTTGGCCCACGGGTGCAGCAGCGGGATGCCCATCGTCTTGCCGTGCTCGACGTAGGCCGCGATGCCCGAACGCTGGCCGAGCAGCTCGTCGCCGTCGTGAAGCAACGAGGAGCCGAGCATCCCCGCACGCGGGACGAACGTCGCCCGCAACGGACCGGCAGCGAGGACGATGGCCGCAAAGCCGTCGACGTCGGCATCACCGATCGTGGGGGTGGCCAGGTCGCTCGTGGTCCTGACAGCGTCGCAGAACGCCACGGGCCCCGCCGGGGAGGACGGGGCCCGTGATCGCTTCCGCTGGAGGGCGGGGGACTAGCCGGTGGCGGTGCTGGAACCGGCCACGGCCGGAGGCGGACCGTCGTGGTCGCCCGGGCCGCCCGGGCCGAAGCCGTGGCCGTGCCCAGGGCCGTGGCCGCCGAAGAAGTCCGGCCCGCCCGCCGGGGTCTTGTCGCCGCCGAACACCATCGTGGCGTCGGAGGACTGGGAGACGTGGACCTTGTCGCCGGCGACGAACGCGCTGAGTGCGGCGGTCGCGCCGTTGCGGTTGATCGTCGCGCCGCTCGGGATCGTCAGCGTCACCGTCTTGTAGGGCAACGCGGTCGTGCCCTCGGAGATCACGAGCTGGTCACCGGTCACCGAGACGACGGTGCCGTTGTCCTCGGTCGTGGTGGTGTAGGCAGTGCCGGCCTTGTTGAGGGCGACGATGTCAGCGTGGACCGGCATCGAGCCGAACATCTTCAGCGGCCGCGCGGCCTGCGCGGAGTTCGTCGCCTTCTTGGTCTTGTGCGACTTGCTGGCCGCCGAGCTTCCGGCGATTCCCGCAGCACCGGCGACGGTCGCGCACAGCGCGGCCACGGCGGCGGTTCGGGCGAGCGGTGGGATCTTCATGAAGCGTCTCCTGGGACTGGGGGATACGTCGTTGCTGAGGGCACCATCGACGGCAGGGGTAAACACGATGTCGTGCGCCGATAAGCGACTTGCAAGAGTCCTGGCTGATGAACCTCTTACGACGATCAGAGCAACGCCTTCGGCCCGCCGCCGTACCCTGGTGACATGCGGGTATTGGTGATCGAGGACGACGAGTCCGTGCGCGAGGCCCTGCGCCGGGCGCTGCTGCTCGGCGGCTGGGACGTCCTGACCGCGACCGACGGCCCTGACGGGCTGATGCAGGCCCAATCGCAGGTGCCCGACGCGATCGTGCTCGACGTCGGCCTGCCCGGCATGGACGGCCTCGCGGTCTGCAAGACGTTGCGCTCCTCGGGCAACGACACACCGATCCTGATGCTGACCGCGCGCGTCGAGGTTCCCGACCGGATCGCCGGGCTCGACGCCGGCGCGGACGACTACCTGCTCAAGCCCTACGACGTCGGCGAGCTCCAGGCCCGGCTGCGCGCGATGCTGCGCCGCACGGTCGACGGCTCCGACGGGCGGATCCTGCGCTTCGGCGAGCTCGTGCTCGACCCCGACGCCCACCAGGTGCGCGTCGGCGACCGTGAGGTCGACCTCACGCGAACCGAGTTCCTGCTGCTCGAGCTGTTCATGCTCAACCCACGGCGCGTGCTCTCGCCGGAGCTGATCTACGACCGCGTGTGGAACTACGACTTCGGCCCCGACGGCAACACGCTGCGCGTCTACGTCGGCTACCTGCGCCGCAAGCTCGAGGCCGGAGGTGAGGCGCGGTTGATCCAGACCGTGCACGGCGTCGGCTACGTCCTGCGCGACTGATGAGCCTGCGCCGCCGCATCACGGCAGCGGTCGCCATCGGCGTCGCCGCCGTGGTCCTGGTGCTCGCGGCGGTCGTCTACGCCAGCGTCCGCTCGCACCTGCGCAACGAGATCGATCACGCGCTCGTTCAGCGTGCCCAGCTCCAGGTCCATGGCGGCCCTCCGGGCGGGGGACACGCGCCAGGCGATCGGCGACCGGGGCCCGACGGCAACGACCTCGAGGCACCGGGCGGCGATCCGTTCGGCGGCGCATCGGCCTACTTCCAGGGCGTGTTCGCCGACGGCCAGGCCATCGGTGTGAACGGCACATCGGCGCTGCTCCCGGCGACCAAGAACGTGATCGCGATCGCCCAGGCCGGCAAGGGGCACGCGTTCTTCGACCAGACCGTCAAGGGTCAGCACCTGCGCGTGTATACGTTCGCCGCACCCGCGCAGGAGCTCGCGATCGAGGTCGCAAGACCGCTGGCCGAGGTCGACAGCGTGCTGCATCAGCTGCTCTACACGTTCGGTGCGGTGATCCTGGCCGGGATCCTGCTCGCGGTGGCCATGGGCGCATTCATCGGCCGCGCGGCGCTCGCGCCGATCGGGCGTTTCGTGACCCGGACCGAGACGGTCAGCGGCACACTCGACGGCTCCGAGCGCCTCGAGGAGGGCGACACCGAGGAGCTCGCCCGCCTGGCCGGAAGCTTCAACCGCACGCTCGACGCGCTCGAACAGTCGGTTGCCTCCCAGCGCCACCTGATCGCCGACGCGTCGCACGAGCTGCGCACGCCGATCGCGGCGCTGCGCTCCAACATCCAGATCTTCCTCGACTCCGAGCGATTGCCCGCCGAGGAGCGCGTCGGCCTGCAGTCGGCGATCCTCGCTGAGCTCGACGAGTTGACGCAGCTCGTCGACGACGTGCTCGAGCTCAGCCGCGGCGCCGCCGCCCCCGATGGAGTCGAGGAGCTGCGCCTCGACACGATCGTCTCCGAGGCGATCGAGCGCACGTCCCGCCGCGCGCCCGACCTTCAGTTCGACGTGGTGCTCGAGCCGACGACGATCCGCCAGGTCCCAGAGCGCATCTCCCGCGCGGTCATCAACGTGCTCGACAACGCGCGCAAGTGGTCCCCGCCCGACGCGACGATCGAGGTCCGCCTGTCCGGCGGCGTGCTCGAGGTCCGCGACCACGGCCCCGGCTTCGTCGAGGCCGACCTCCCCCACGTGTTCGATCGCTTCTACCGCGCCGAACGCTCACGCACGATGCCCGGCTCGGGCCTCGGGCTGGCGATCGTCAGCCAGACCGCCCAGGCCGCCGGCGGCTTCGTCGAAGCGGCCAACGCCGACGGCGGCGGCGCGCTCGTGCGCGCGAGTTTCGGCGCGCCGATCGCCTGAGCGGTCCGGCCCAGTCCGAGCGCCGGCGTTGTCCTGCCCGGCGCACGTCGGCCGACAACGTGGCGACCAGCCCTATCCGACGGGCCATAGCGGGTGTACGGTCGCGCGGGTAGGGTCGAGATTCGCGGTCCGTACCCTCGGGCCGCGTCCATCTTCCGTCAGAGGAGCTCCAGCATGGACGCAACCGCACCCGTCGTCGAGACCGTCACCGAGACCACGCTCGCGGCTGAGCAGAAGGGCAAGCTGGTCAAGTCGCTGGGCCGTTTCGATGCGATGTTCTTCATCGTCGCGACGATCGTCGGCCTGGACCTGATCGGCCAGGCTGCGTCCAACGGGCCCGAGGCGTTCTTCTGGGCGATCGCGCTGTGCATCCTCTTCCTGATCCCCTACGCGCTGGTCATGGCCGAGACCGGCGCGGCGTTCCCGATCGAGGGCGGCCCGTACGAGTGGGTCAAGCTGACGATGGGGCGCTTCTGGGGCTCGCTGAACACGATGTTCTACTGGGTCACCAACCCCCTCTGGGTCGGGGGCTCGCTGGCCTTTATCGGCACCGAGGCATGGTCGCAGGGTATCTCGGGCATCGGCTCGGGCACCGCGTCGGACTACCTGTTCAAGTTCGTCTTCATCTGGCTGACGATCGGCAGCGCGATCGTGTCGCTGAAGATCGGCAAGTGGGTCCCGACGCTCGGGGCGATGGTCAAGGTCGGGCTCGTGGCGTTCTTTGCGATCACCGTGATCATCTACGCGCTGGACCACGGTACGCACGGCGGCTTCGCGGTGAGCAAGATGTCGCCGACGACGATCGGCCTGCTCGCGATCGTGCCACTGATCCTGTTCTCGTTCGTCGGCTTCGAGTCGGCCAACGGCGCGGCCGAGGAGATGAAGGACCCACAGAAGGACGTCCCGATCGCGATCTTCCGCTCGGGCATCCTGTCGACGTTCTGCTACCTCGTGCCGATCTTCCTCGTGCTCCTCGTGCTGCCGGCGTCGGCGATCACCGGCCTCGGGGGATTCCTTGACGCGGTCAAGGTCAGCTACTCGATCTACGGCGGCGCGGCGAGCTTCCTGTTCGGCGTGACGTGCATCCTGTTCATCTTCACGCTGATGAACTCAGGCTCGGCGTGGATGATGTCCGGCGACCGCGTGCTTGCGGTGTCGGCGGCCGACGGCGGCTTCTTCCCGTACTTCGGTGTTTTCAACGAGACGGTCGGCACGCCCATCCGGGCCAACGTCCTGTCGGGCATCATGGCCACGGCGTTCATGGTCGCGGCAGTCCAGCTGCTGAGCGGCGGAGACGCGGCGACGTTCGGAGTCGTGCTCAACATCGCGATCTCGACGACGCTGATCTCCTACATCCTGATCTTCCCGGCGGCCTTCATCCTGCGCCGGCGCCATCCGCACATCAACCGGCCATTCCGGATCCCGGGCGGCAACGGCGTGATGCTCGGGTGCGTCGTGCTGATCACGTTCTGGGTCACGCTCGGCTCCTGGACCGCGGTGTTCCCCGGCACGCTGAACCGCCTGTTCGGGCACTCGTATCTGTTCAGTGACGAGTGGGGCGTGACCGGAACCAAGTTCACGACGTTCACGCTCGGCACGGTGGCCGTCCTCGTGCTGATCTCGATCGTCGGCTACGTCGCAGGGTCCGGGGTGCGCTCCAGGACGGTCGAGGTCGCGATCGGCCCGGCCGACACCGTCACCGCTCCGGCCTGAGCGAGGCTCAGGCCAGCTTGGCCGTGAACGTCACGGTCGCGCTGTCACACATCAGAACCCCGCCGCCGCCGGCGGCGGGGTTCTTCTCGCGGTAGGAGCCGGTGACCTTCGTTCCGTACGCGTGGGCGTGGAACTCGATCAGCGGGTTGGCACCCTGAAGGTCGTGGTGGTAGGCGAAGTAGCCCAGCGACGACACGTTGCCGTTGGGGATCTCGAACAGGCCGGAGCCATAGCTCGTACCGTCGCTGCACGTCTCGTTGATCGGCGGATCCGAGAGCGCGATGAAGCAGTGCGCGCCGGCCTTGGAGCCGCAGTTGTTCTTCGGGGTGTGGGCGACGATCTTGAAGCGGAAGGTCGTCTTCTGCGATGTCTTGGCCGTGTAGATCCCGGTGGTAAACGGGACCTTGGGCGTGCTCGCAGTGGCGGACGCCGTGAGGACCGCGAGGGCGGCCAGGGTCGAGATCACGGCCGCGAACGGGGCTGAGCGAGACATCGTCTGCGACCCTACTCAACGACCCGGCAGGCCGCGCCGGACCCGCGTGCGAACAGTAGGATTGACACCATGTCAAACGCCACGGAGATGCCCCCGGTCTACGACGAGCACGACATCGGCTCGACGGAGTTCTGGCAGCGCACGACCGAACAGCGCGACGAGGTGTTCGGGGCTCTCAGGCGCGACCAGCCGCTGTCGCGCCACAACCCGCCGGAGGATCTCCTGGGGATGCCCGACGAGCAGCGCAGGCCCTACTGGGCGCTCGTGCGCCACGAGGACATCCGCCGCGCGTCGCGTTCGCCCGAGACGTTCTGTTCGGGCGAGGGCGTGTCGTTCGGCGACGTGCCGGTCGAGTTGCGCGAGGCGACGCTGTCGATCATCGGGATGGACGCGCCGCGCCACACCAATCTGCGCCGGCTCGTCTCGGCCGCGTTCACCCCACGCCAGATCGCGCGGATCGAGGAGCGCATCCACGCCAACGCCCGCCAGATCGTCGCCGAGGCGGCGCCGACTGGGGGCGGCGACTTCGTCTCGCTGTTCTCCAAGCGCCTGCCGCTGATGACGATCTCCGACATGATCGGCGTGCCGCAGGCCGACCGCGACCGGATCGTCGCCGCGTCGGACGTGATCGTCACGGCCGGCGATCCCGATGTGCTCGGCGAGCGGACGCTGATGGAGGTCCTGGGCGAGGCGATCTTCACCCTGCACCAGTTCGCCGCCGAGCTCGCCGCCCATCGCGAGGCCAACCCGGCCGACGATCTGATGACCGCGCTGGTCCAGGCCGAGGTCGATGGCGACAAGCTCACGCACGCCGAGATCGCGGCGTTCTTCGTCCTGCTCTCCGTCGCGGGCAACGACACGACGCGCCACACGACCTCGCACGCGATGTATGCGCTGAGCCACAACGCCGACCAGGCGCGCTACCTGCGCGAGGACCTCGGCGACCGAATGCCGGTCGCGGTCGACGAGTTCATCCGCTGGGCGACGCCGGTGATGACGTTCCGGCGCACGACGACACGCGAGGTCGAGCTGCACGGTCAGACGATCCCCGCGGGTGAGAAGGTCATCCTCTTCTACCCGTCAGGCAACCGCGACGCGACGGCGTTCGAGAACCCCTGGACCTTCGACGTCGCCCGAGACCCCAACCACCACCTCGGCTTCGGCGGCGGCGGCCCGCACTTCTGTCTCGGCGCGTCACTGGCCCGCACGCAGCTGCGCGCGATCTTCACCGAGATCTACACCCGGATGCCGGACATCGAGGTCGGCGAGCTCGTGCGTTTCGACAGCGGCGGCTTCGTCGATGCGGTGAAGCGGCTGGATTGTTCGTTTGCGGCGTCGGCCTAGACGGCAGCGCGAACAGCGCATCGAGGGACGGGTTCGGAAGGCAGGGGCGGCACGGAGCGATTGCTCAAGTAGCTTCGAGGAACGTACCCTGCGCTATTCGCAGGCTACGTTCCTCGAAACTTCTTGGTCAATGGAGCCCCTTCCCCAGCAACCCTCGCCGCGCTGTTCGCGACGCCACCAGGCCGATAGCCTCCCGCCCATGAACCTTGACGGCAAGACCGCGATCGTGACCGGCGGTGGCGGAGGCATCGGCAGCGCACTCGCGCGCAAGCTCGCCGTGGCGGGCGCCGGCGTCGTCGTCGCCGACCTCGACGGTCAGGCCGCGCAGAAGACGGCGAGTGCGATCTCCGACACCATGCCCGGCAGGGCGATCGCCTGTGCCGGTGACGTCTCGCAAACTGAAGTGATCGCCGAGATGCTGGCGACGGCCGAATCCACCTTCGGCCCGGTCGACATCTACTGCGCCAATGCCGGCGTCGGGGGCGGCGGCGGGCTCGAAGCCGACGACGAATCCTGGGCGACGACGATCGACATCAACGTCCTCGCCCACGTGCGCGCGGCCAAGCTGCTCATCGACGGTTGGCTCGAGCGCGGCTCCGGCTACTTCGTCGCCACCGCGTCGGCCGCCGGCCTCCTCAGCCAGATCGGATCGGCGCCCTACTCGGTGACCAAGCACGCCGCGGTCGGCTTCGCCGAGTGGCTGTCGATCACCTATGGCGACCGCGGCATCGGCGTCAGCTGTCTGTGCCCGATGGGCGTCAACACGAACATGCTCAACGCGGGCATCGACGCCGAGGCCGGCTTGGGCCGCCAGGGCGCCCGCGTCGTCGCCGCGGCCGGCGACATCATCGAGCCCGACGTCGTCGCCGACTGCGTCCTCGCGGCGATGGAGGAGGGACGGTTCCTCGTCCTCCCCCATCCCGAGGTCCTCGACTTCATGCGGCGCAAGACGTCGGACTACGACCGCTGGCTGAAGGGCATGCGCCGCCTGCAGGCACGCGTCGATTGAGGCTCCCGGAGTAGTGTGCTGGGGAGACCTGGCGCTGTCTTTTGCAGAGAGGAGACCTCCCATGACCGACACTGCTGCACGTTCGCCGATCGAGGTGCTCAAGAGCCTCGTCGGCACGGAGTCCGGGCCAACCGAGTGGTACGACATCACCCAGGAGCGCATCGACGCATTCGCCGAGGCGACGGGGGACTTCCAGTTCATCCACGTCGATCCCGAGCGGGCGAAGGCGACGCCGCTGGGCACGACGATCGCCCACGGCCTGCTGACGCTGTCGCTCGGCCCGATGTTCTCCGCCCAGCTCAACACGTTCGGCGCACTTGACCCGGGGACGTTCGCGATGGCACTGAACTACGGCTACGACAAGGTCCGCTTCACCGCTCCGGTGCCGGTCAACTCGCGCCTGCGCGCGCGCTCCACGGTCGCCGACGTCAAGGAGGTCCCGGGCGGCGCCCAGGTGACGACGCTCCAGGCCTTCGAGATCGAGGGCCTCGAGAAGCCGGTCTGCGTGGCCGAGTCGCTCGTGCGCCTCTACTTCGCGCCGGGGGCCTGATCGTGGCGACCGAGACGACGACCGACGCGCCGGTCCTCTCCGAGCGCCGCGGCGCGGTGGCGCTGATCACGTTCAACCGTCCCGACCGCCTCAACGCCTGGAACCCAGCGCTCGAGGCTGAGTACTTCCGGCTGCTCGACGAGGCCGAGGACGACGGCGACGTCCGCGCGATCGTGGTGACCGGCGCCGGTCGCGGCTTCTGCGCCGGGGCCGACATGGAGGACCTGACGAAGATCGGCAAGACCACTGGCGATCAGGCGTCCGTCTCCAGCGACCGGCCGCGGGACGTCCCCTACCGCGTGCGCAAGCCGATGATCGCAGCGATCAATGGGCCGGCCGCCGGCCTGGGCCTCGTCGAGGCGCTGTACTGCGACATCCGCTTCTGCACGCCGGGCGTGAAGCTGACGACCGCGTTCGCGCGCCGTGGGCTGATCGCCGAGTACGGGATCTCGTGGCTGCTGCCGCGGATCGTCGGGCCGAGCAAGGCGACGGACCTGCTGTTCTCCGCCCGCGTGGTGCTCGGCGACGAGGCGCTGGCGATGGGTCTCGTCGATCGCCTGTGCGAACCCGACACGCTCGTCGACGAGGCCGTGGCCTACGCGACGATGCTCGCCGAGAACTCGTCGCCGACGTCGATGGCGGTCATGAAGACCCAGATCCGCGACGCCATCGGCAGCGATTTCGACACCGCGTTCGCCGAGGCCGGGCGCCTGATCTTCGAGTCCTTTGAGCGGCCCGATGTCGTCGAGGGCGTCTCGAGCTATCTCGAGAATCGTCCGCCCGCCTTCCCCCCACTGCCCCCGAGGAGCTGACGTATGGATTTCGGCCTGACCGACCGCTGTAAGGACTACCAGGAGAAGCTCCAGGCGTTCATGGACGAGCACGTGTACCCGGCCGAATCCGTGTACGACGAGCAGCTCGAGGCCTCGGGTAACCCGCACCACCAGCCGGCGATCATGGAGGAGCTGAAGGTCGAAGCGCACGATCGCGGCCTGTGGAACCTGTTTCACCCCGACCCCAAGTGGGGACCGGGCCTGAAGAACGCCGAGTACGCGCCGCTGGCCGAGATCCTCGGCCGTAGCCCGATCGCGTCGGAGGCGTGCAACTGCTCGGCGCCGGACACCGGCAACATGGAGGTCCTGTCGCACTTCGCGACGCCCGAGAACCAGGACCGCTGGCTGCGGCCACTGCTCGACGGCGAGATCCGCTCGGCCTTCGCCATGACCGAGCCGGCGGTGGCGAGCTCCGACGCGACGAACATCGAGATGTCGATCGAGCGCGACGGCGACTCCTACGTCCTCAACGGGCGCAAGTGGTGGACGACCAACGCGCTGCACCCGCACTGCAAGATCCTCATCGTGATGGGCAAGACCGATCCGACGGCCGCCCGCCACCGCCAGCAGTCGATGATCCTCGTGCCGCTCGACACGCCCGGCGTCGAGATCATGCGCGGGATGCAGGTCTTCGGCTACATGGACCAGGACGGCCACGGCGACCTGACGTTCACCGACGTCCGCGTACCGGCGTCGAACCTGCTGGCCAACGAGGGGGACGGCTTCGTGATCAGCCAGGCCCGGCTCGGCCCCGGGCGCATCCACCACTGCATGCGCTCGATCGGCGTGGCGGAGCGGGCGCTGGAGATGATGTGCAAGCGTGCGCAGTCGCGGGTCACATTCGGCAAGCCGGTCTCGGAGAACGCCAACATCCAGGACTGGATCGCCGAGTCGCGGATCGAGATCGAGATGGTGCGGCTGCTGACGATGAAGACCGCGTGGCTGATGGACACGGTCGGCAACAAGCATGCGCGAATGGAGATCGCGGCGATCAAGGTCGCGGCGCCCGACGTGGCGATCCGCGTGCTCGACCGCGCGATCCAGGTCCACGGCGCGGGCGGCGTCAGCCAGGACTTCCCGCTCGCCCGGATGTACTCGGGCCTGCGCACGCTGCGACTGGCCGACGGCCCCGACGAGGTGCACAAGCGCACGATCGCCGGCGCCGAGCTGCGCAAGTACGCGACTCGGGAGGCCGCGGCCAGCGGCTAGCTTCCGGCCGCGGCGACGACCTCGACCGCGACGTAGTTCCACTGGTGATTCACCGGCGCGGTGTCGTGGATCGTCACGAGTCCGGGTGCCGCGTTGGGAGCCGCCGTGGACTGGACCCAGAACGTGTCACCGGTCCCGGTGTCGAGCCACTGGTCCTGCAGGACCTGGCCGGAGGACGGAGTCAGTGGAACAGGTCGAGCTCGAACAGCTGCTCGAGCTGTGCGATCGAGTCCGTGGCGTTGACGTGATGGACGCCGCGGATACCGAGGCGGGCTGCCCCTGAGAGGTTGCGCGGGACGTCGTCGAGCATCACGCAGTGGGTCGGGTCGATGTCGAGCTGCTCACAGGCGATCAGGTAGAGGCGGCGCGAGGGCTTGCGCACGCCGTGGTCGCCGGAGATGACGACGACGTCGGCGACGCGGCCGAAGTCGAAGCCGGCGTAGGTGCGGTCGCCCATCGAGTTGGAGACGATCGCCGTCGGGACGCCGGCCGCCTTGATCTTCACGATCGCGTCGATCATCGCCTCGTCGTGCCGGGTTCCGGCGAGCATCCGCGCGGCTGCGCCGTCCGCCTGGACGTCGGAGCCGTAGCGCGCGTTGAGCAGCGCGGCGAAGCCGGTGGAGAACTCGTCCGCGTCGATCCGCCCGCACTCGTGCTCGACGAGCAGCTTCTGCGCCTGCTCGTCCTGCGCGAACAGGGTGCGGACCGCGGTGGGGTCGCCGCACTCCGCCTGCGAGAACGCGGCGAACGACGCGAAGACGTTGGTCGTCAGGACGCCGCCGAAGTCGACGAGCAACGCCTTGGGCTCGGCGGGCTCGGGCGCGGACGGGTCGGTCACTTCGGGTGATCGTGCGGAACGAACTGCTCCTGGTAGTCCTCGAGTTCGGAGTCGTCGACCTCCGCCGCGCCGTTGCGCCACTTCTGTCCGCCGAACACCGCCGCTCCGCCGATGACGAGCACGCCGACTGCGATGAGGACCCAGATAAGCATCGGGCCATCATAGCCGCGGCCGCCGGCCTACGCCCGTCACCGCGAGGCGCTGCTCAGTCTGCGGTGACCGCGACGTTGATCGTGCGACAGCGCCCGCACTTCACGCGGACCTTCTTGGTCATGTACGCCGGATCCATCGCCTCGGCGAGCACGTTGCCGCACTGCACGCAGACGTAGTCGTCAGGCCCATTCCCGTGGAAGACCGGCCGATCGACGTCCTCCTGGAGCGCCGTGCCGCCGTCGCGCGGGACCTCGCCGTCGCGGACCTGGCGCATGACGATCGTCGCCATCGCGTCAGAGTGCCCCGAGCTTGCCCGCGAAGTCGTTGATCAGCGCGTCGAGCACGCCGACGATGACGCCCTCACCCATCGACGCGGCCTTGCCCGAGATCTGCGCGTTGGTGTGGATGTCGCCACCGCCGTCGCGCAGCGCGAACGTCACGGTCGCGTTGGCGAAGCCCTGGCCGCCGGCCTCGCGCGACTTGACCGTCATCACCGCCGTGTGCGCGGCGGGGTCGGACTCGGTGACCTCGACGGTGCCGGTGAAGGTCATCGACATCGCGCCCATCTTGACCTTGATCTTCGCCTTGACCGCCTCGTCAGCGGTCTTCTCGAGAACGCTCCCGCCCTCGACACACGGCACGACCTGTTCGAGGTCGAGAATCGTCGCGAAGCTGTCGTCGATCGATTTCGTCGTCGAGAAAGAGTTGTCCAGCTCGACCGCCATCAATGCCTCCTTTGACCAGGCGCCAGTATAGGCTCAGCGAGTGGCGATTCCGGCTGGGAGACACACGCTCGGACCCGACACGGCCACGCTGTCGATCAAGACGCAGCGGACCGGTGCCGCGGCCAAGGCCGGGCACAATCTGCTGATCGAAGTGGCGGGGTGGTCGGCGGCACTCGAGGTGGGCGAGCAGACGAGCATCGAGTTGCGCGCCGACGCAACGTCGTTGCGGGTGATCGAGGGCACCGGCGGCCTTCAGACGCTCGGCGACGAGGAGCGTGCGAGCATCCTGCAGTCGATCGACGACGACGTCCTCAAGCGCCAGGAGATCACGTTTGGATCGACGGAGGTGACGGCCGGCGACAACGGAACGCTCGGCGTCCAGGGCGACCTGACGCTCGTCGGCACGACCCACCCGATCAGCTTCGATCTCCACGTCGCCGACGGACGGCTGAACGCGTCGGCGATCGTCACCCAGAGCGACTGGGGCATCAAGCCGTTCTCGATCCTGTTCGGGACGCTGAAGGTCGTCGACGACGTCGAGGTCGTGTTCGAAGGGAGCCTGGCGTCCTGAGGATCTCGCGCCTCATCGTCGCGGCCGCGCTGGTGCTCGCCGTCGGGCTCGTGCCGGGCAGCGCGGGCGCGAAGACGATCAAGCACCGGTTGACCCTGAAGCCGCACGCGTTTGCGTCGTGCGCTTCGCTCGTGCAGTACGCACGCGGCCACTTCGCGGTGACCGGGGGCGTGCCCGACGTGCCGGTGCGACCGGTCGGCGTGGCCTCGTCGCCGACCGAGGTCAGCATCTCCGCCGGCAACACTCCGACCGCGGCCGCCGCACCGGCGGCGCCGGTCGCCGACAGCAAGGCGAGCACGACCGATTTCTCGACGACCAACGACCAGGAAGAAGGGGTCGACGAGCCTGACATCGTCAAGACCGACGGCTCGACGATCTTCTCGATCGAGAACGGAACGCTGCGGGCTGTGGCGGTCAAGGGAGGCGTTCCGTCGCTCGTCGGATCGCTGACGATTCCCGACGCCGGCAGCGCACAGCTGCTCCTGCGCCGCTCGCGGCTGATCGTGATCTCGAGCTCGGGATTCAGCGGCTACGCGATCGACCGCGCCGCCGCGCCGCGGCTCGTCCCGCTGCCCCCTGCGGGTGGCGACGCGAGCACCGTCGTCACCGAGGTCGACGTCGGCGACCCGGCGGCGATGAAGATCGCACGCACGATGACGATCGACGGCAGCTACGTCGACGCCCGCCAGAACGGCGCGACCGCACGCCTCGTCATCGCGTCGACGCCGCGTGCGGTGACCAACGAGGCGACACGCAGCACCGTGAGCGGCTGGGTGCCGATGCGCCGCTTCCGCAGCTCACTGACCACGCGCCACTACGTGCGCCCGGTCGCGGATTGCAAGACGATCGCACACCCCCGGCAGTTCTCAGGCCTCGGGACGCTGACAATCCTGACCATCAACCTCGACCACGGGCTCTACACCGCCGACTCCGACGCGCTGATGGCCGACGCGCAGGTCGTCTACGGCTCGACCAAGAGCCTGTACGTGGCGACGCAGAAGTGGGTCAGGCCGACGCTCGCGGTGAGCGACCTGCCGCCGAGCGAGACGACGGTCATCCAGCGTTTCGACGTCTCCGATCCCGACCGCACGACCGCGGTCTCCACCGGTGAGGTGCCCGGCTACCTGCTCAACCAATTCTCGCTGTCGGAGGACGGCGGCCACCTACGCGTGGCGAGTACGAGCCGGCCGACGTGGTGGAACGGCCAGCAGGTCGGGGCCCCGAGCCAGAGCTCGATCACCGTGCTCGACGAACACGCCGATCGGCTCGACGTCGTCGGGCGGCTCGACGGGCTGGGCACCAACCAGCATCTCTATTCGGTGCGATTCGCCGGCGACAGCGCCTATGTCGTGACGTTCCGCCAGATCGACCCGCTGTATGTGATCGACCTCAGCGACCCGGCCGCGCCGAAGGTCGCGGGCGAGCTCGAGATCCAGGGCTACTCGTCGTATCTGCAGCTCGTCGGCGACGGGTTGCTGCTCGGCATCGGCGCCGACGTCGGGCTCGGAGCCACCGGCGGGACCCAGCTCGAGCTGTTCAACGTCTCCAATCCCAGCGCGCCGAAGCTCGTCTCCAAGGTCGCGCTCGGCGGCTCGTCGTCCTCAACTGCGCAGTACGACCACCATGCGCTGCTGTTCTGGGCGCCGACCCAGCTCGCCGTGCTGCCCGTGCAGATCTATGGCTCCGGCCCGATCGTGGCCGGTCCGCTGCCGCCGACGGTCCCGGGCGCGCAGTCGGCGCCGTCTTCGGCGTTCGTCGGGGCGATCGGCTACCGCATCGACGCCTCGGGCATCGCCGAGGTCGGCCGCGTCACGCACGACCCGGTGGCGAGCTTCCTGCCCGCGGTCCAACGCTCGCTGGTCATCGGCAGCCGCCTGTTCACGCTGTCGAGCGCCGGGATCATGGCCAGCAGCCTCGACACACTGACGCGCCAGTCGTTCGCGGCGTTCGGCGGCTGACGGACGGCAAGACAAGACCGAGGACAGAACCGTGGACAAACTGGGTACTTAAATCCATCCACGAGCTACACTACGAACATGCCCTCTCCCGCCACCACCGCGGCTGAGTCCGGCCGATCGTTCGTCGAAAGCCACCCGTGGATTCAGTTCAGGCTCGATCTCAGCCGACTCGACACGCCGTTCTGGACCTTGATCGGCGAAGCGCGCTCGAAGTGCCGCCACCTCGCTCGCACGCCGATGAAGCCGGCCGTCGCGGAGCAACTGCGCGCCGTATATCTGGCCAAGGGCGTCCACGCTACGACGGCGATCGAGGGCAACACACTGACCGAGGAACAAGCGAGGCTCCGCATCGATGGGGATCTCCCGCTTCCGCCGAGCCTCGAATACCTTGGCCGCGAAATCGACAACGTTGTGCTGGCCATCGGCGCGCTGGAGCAGTACCTCATGGACAACGGCGGAGAATTCATGCTGTCTGTCGACCTCCTCAAGATCTTCAACGGGACGATCCTCGAAGGAGCGCCGCTGGAAGCTGGGGTGGTTCCCGGCGAGATCCGCCGGAACGTCGTCGGAGTCAACCGCTACCGCGCGCCCGAGCCTGACGATGCTGCCTTCCTGCTGAATCTTCTGTGTGACTGGCTCAACGGCGACGACTTCGAACCGATCCCAAACGATCCTCGCGGGACGTTCCTGCGGGCATTCCTCAAAGCGATTGTGGCGCACGTGTACCTCGCGTGGATCCATCCGTTCGGCGACGGGAACGGACGAGTCGCCCGACTCGTCGAGTTCGGCGTGCTGACGGAGGCCGGCCTTCCGACCGTGGCCGCCCACCTTCTTTCGAACCACTACAACCAGACGCGCAGCGTGTATTACCAGCAGCTGGACTACGCCAGCTCGAGCGGCGGAGACCTCACGCGATTTTGCGCGTACGCGGTCGAAGGATTCGTCGACCAGCTACAGCTCGCCATCGACTACGTGCACAACGCCAACCTTCGCGTGGCGTGGGAGAACTTCGTTCACGAGGCATTCCGTCATCAGCACTCCAAGACGGCCAAACGACAGCGTGACCTCGTGCTCGCCCTTTCACATCAGAGCGCGCCGGTGCCCATTGCAGACGTTCGAGGTCTCACGCCGGGACTCGCACAGGCGTACGCCGGTTCTCACCTCAAGATGCTGACCCGCGATCTCAATCGCCTCTCCGAGCTGGATCTCATTGCCCGCGACGATGGTGCAGTACGCGCTCGCACCGAGCGGATGTTCGACTTCCTCCCCGATATCGCGACCGACGGCGCCTTGAACTGATTCAGTCGCGGTAGACCGTCTGCGCGTCGAGCCCGCCCTCGACGCCGGGAGGCAGGGCGCCGGTGCCATGGGCGTAGAGGGCGATGTCCTCGACCGTCTTGACCTGCGCCGGGTCGGAGCCGTCGCCGGCGGCCCAGGCGCCGTTTGCCCAGGTGAGGGAGTCGGGCGCGGTGTCAAGCGCCATGCCGGCCAGGAGCTTGCCCTTGTCGCGGATCTTCGCCGTCGCGCCGGCGATCGCGGCGCGGGCGCCGTCGGACGGGCTCGTGTTGTAGCCGTGGCCCTCGCCGAAACGGTCGGTGTCGGCCGGGACGACCTTGACGTCCAGGGCGGGGACGCCAAGCTCACTGGCGACCAGCTGCGCGTATTCGGGCTCCTTGCCGTCGGCGTCGGTGGTCAGGCTGAGCACCATCTTGCCGGTCGGATGGACGCGGATGAACACTGCTCGATAGGCCTCGTTCGCCATCGCTCTCACTCCTCATGGTCGGGGCTGGTGGTGGACGCGAGGCGCTGGCGCTCCAGGTGCGCCGACAACGCGTTGTGGTCCTCTCGATCACAGAACGCGGGCTGCGGTCCGCCCTGGGGATGGGCGGGAACCGCGGGGCGCTCGCAGCCGGGATAGATGCAGATCTTCGGTTCAGTCATCGGTCACCCATCCTGGGGTCGTGTTGCCCCTGCTCGGCCCGCGGCCCGACGGCATCGCGACCGAGCTGCCGGCGACCGGCGTGGCACTCGCCCACGGCTCGGGCTCGTCGGCCGCGGGCGGGGCTGGCGACGGGTCGGGGGCGCACCGGTCGAGCGAGCCGATCGCCTCGACGACCTCGCCGAGAGCCGCGAAGCTGTGGCCGCTGACCAGCGCGTCGCAGTGCGGCAGCGCCGCGACCATGCCGCCCGCGCGCGGCGAGAACGCGCTCGCGCTGACCCGCGGATTGACCCAGACGATCCGGTGGGCGAGGCGCGCCAACCGCTCCATCTCGCGTCCGACGAGCGCCGGGTCGCCGCGCTCCCAGCCGTCGGAGAGGATCACGACGACCGCGCCGCGGGCCATCCCGCGCCGCCCGTGGCGATCGTTGAACGCCTTCAGCGCATCGCCGATCCGCGTGCCGCTGGACCAGTCCGGCGCCGCGGCGGCAGCGCGCTGGATCGCGCGCTCGGGGTGGCGGTCGTGCAGGGCACGAGTCAGGCGGGTGAGACGGGTGGCGAAGACGAAGGCCTCAGACCTCGATCCCCGCCCGCCCCCTGCCCCGGCCGCACACGTGAGGAACTGGAGATACGCGCGCGCGTAGGGCTCCATCGAACCGGAGATGTCGCACAGCATCACGAGGCGCCGCGGCACCACGCGGCGGCGACGGCGGGCGAGGCGGATCGGGTCGCCGCCGGTGCGCAGCGAGCCGCGCAACGTGCGGCGCATGTCGATCCGCGCGCCATGGCGGGCGCGCTCGTAGCGCCGCGTCGTGCGCGGCGGCGTCGCGAGCGTCAGGCGTGACATCAGCCGGTAGAGCTGGGCGAGCTCGTCGGGATCGAGTGCGTCGAAGGATTTGGCGGCCAGCACCTCGTCGTCGCTGGCCATCGCGACCGGCACGTCGACCGGCTCACCCTCGTCGTCGCCGTCTCGATCGGCACGCGGCGGCGACGATGAGACGCTGGCGTGGCGGTCGTGCTCGGCCGAGCGACCAGCCGACGTCCTGTGGTCGACGGCCGGGCGTTCGTCGGGCGGCGCGGCGACGGTCTCGACGTGGTCGAGAACGACCGGCGCGTCGTCGGTTGGGTCGCCGAAGATCGCGAAGAAGACGGCGTTGAACGCAGCGACCTGCGCCCGGTCGGTCACGAAGACGGCGTGCGCGACCCAGTACAGCCGCCGCCGCGAGATCGGCCGCGTCAGCGTCAGCGCCCGCGCGAAGTCGGCCGAGCGCTGCGGCGTGATCTCCACGCCGGCCTCGTGCAGCCGCCGGCTGAACGCGCCGGCGAGCGCCGGCAGGTCGAGGTGGATCGTCTCGATCACTCGCTGCGCACGAGCTGATCGAAGCCGGCCGCGCGAATCACCTCCTGGTCTTCGGCGTACTTCAGGACCGAGCCCAGCGTGCGGTCAACCGCGGCCGCGTCAAGCTGCTCGATGCCGAGCAGCGAGAGCGCGGCGACCCAGTCGATCGCCTCGGCGATCCCCGGCGGCTTCTGGATGTCGCTGGAGCGCATCCGCGCCATCACGGTCGCGACCTGGACGGCAAGCGTCTGCGACGCGCCGGTCACACGGCGGCGGACGATCTCGACCTCGCGCTCGGGCGTCGGGTAGTCGATCCAGTGGTAGAGACAACGACGCTTGACCGCGTCGTGCAGATCGCGCGTGCGATTCGAGGTCAGGACGATGATCGGCGGGTGCGTAGCGCGGATCGTCCCGAGCTCGGGGATCGTCACCGCGGCCTCGGCCAGCAGCTCGAGCAGGAACGCCTCGAAGTCGTCGTCGGCGCGGTCGACCTCGTCGATCAGCAGTACCGCCGGGCGCGGGCCGGGGTGCTCGAGCGCCTGCAGCAGCGGACGGCGGATGAGGTAGTCGGGGCCGAACAGATCCTCCTCCGAGAGCGACGAACCCTGTGCGTCGGCGAGCCGGATCGACAACAGCTGGCGCGGGTAGTTCCACTCGTAGAGCGCCTCGGCCGCGTCGATGCCCTCGTAGCACTGCAACCGAATCAGGGGCGTGTCAAGGACCGCGGCCAGCGCCCGGGCGGCCTCCGTCTTGCCCACCCCCGCCTCGCCTTCGAGCAGCAGTGGCTGGGGCAGTCGCACCGCCAGGAACATCGACGTGGCGAGACCTTCGTCGACGAGGTAGTTGACCGCCGACAGGCGCTGCGCCAGCGCCTCGACATCGGGCACGAGCCGGCGAACCTCGCCCTGCGCCTCCCCGGTGACCTGCAGGTCGCTCATACCTGTGCGAGGAGCGCCGCGTAGTCCTCTTCGGTGTCGACGTCGAGCGGGATGGGACCGGCGATCGGGACCTCGACGACGTCGTCGCCGCCCTGGTCGAGCAGCCGCCAGACGCCCTTGTCGCCGTGCAGGTTCGCCAGCGTGTCGAAGACGGCGGGCGAGAAGGCGATCGGGTGGCCGCGCCCGTCGTCGTAGCGGCAGACGGCGAACTCGGCGTCGCCGCGGGCGCCCAGCAGTGCGGTGACCGTGTCGACACCAACCCCCGGCTGGTCGCCGAGCATCAGTATGAGCGCCCCGCAACGCGGGTCGAGGATCGACAGCGCCGCGGCAAGCGACGACGAGCAGCCCGCGCCATAGTTCTCGTTGACGACGACGTCGGCGCCGGTCAGGTCGACGCTCTCGCGCACGTCGATCGCCGAGCCGCCGATCGCGACGACGAGCTGATCGAAAGGGCAGGCGCGCGCGACGCCGACGACGTGGCCGAGCAGCGTGCCATCGCCGTAGGGCAGCAGCTGCTTGGGGCGACCGAGGCGCTTGGAGCCCCCCGCGCCGAGCACAACGCCGGTGACGAACGGCTCCGAACCTGGTTCAGGATGAACCGCCTGGCTGAGCTGGCTGGATCGCTGGTTCCTAGGTGGCATGTTCGTGCTGGGCTTCGAACGAGGTCTTGCAGCCCTGGCAGCAGAAGTAGACGGTCTCGCCGTCGTGCTGCACCTGCGGTGTGCCGGCGACCGCCGCGACGGTCATGCCGCAGATGGGGTCGACGGCGAGCGTCGCGGTCGCCGCTGCGCCCGCGCTGCGCAGTGGCGCCCGCGCCGGCGTCGCCTCGTCGCGGCGCACCGCAACGACCTTGGCGAGGATCGACACCGCGATCTCCCCGGGCGTCCGCGCGCCGATCTCAATTCCGGCCGGGACATCGATGCGATCCAAGAGCTCCGGCCCAACGCCGTCGGCCCGCAGCTCGTCCAACACGCCCGCGCCGCGCTTGTGGCTCGCGACCAGGCCGACGTAGGGCAGCTGCGCCTCGAGGCCCTGGCGCAGCGTATGCAACTCGTCGCGCCCATGGCCCGCGACGACCAGCGCCAGGTCCTCACCCGACGGCGCAACCGCCCTCCCGTCAAGCATCTGGAGCCCGAGCTCGGCGCCAAGCCTGCGCACGGCCAGCGCGATCGGCGTCTCTCCCACGACGAGCACCCGCGGCGCCGGCAGCGAGGGCTCGAGGAAGAACTCGATCGCGCCGCCCGACACACACGGGTTCTGCACCGTCACCGCGCCATCCTCGATCGACAGCTCGACGGCGGTCGCCGCCGGGTCGGCGTCGTCGGTCTCGGCGTCCGGCAGGATCCGCAGTAGCACGGGTTCCCCGTCGGCCAGCGCGACGAGCGAATACGCGCGCACGCTGTGTTCGGCGCAGACGCCGCCGACGAACCCCTCGATCGTTCCGTCGCCGAGCACCAGCGCGACGCTGCCCGGCTCGACGCTCGTCGGGTGTCGCACCCGCACGACCGTTGCCGTCACGAACGCAACGCCCGAGGCGGCGAGCTCCCGCGCCCGCGTCGCGAGGGCGTCGGAGATCATTGCGGCGGCTCGGGGCGCCCCTGCATCGCCGCCCACACGCGCGCCGGCGTGCAGGGCATGTCGATGTGGTCGACTCCATGTGTCTCGTGGAGCGCGTCGATCACCGCGTTGACGATGGCGGGCGGCGAGCCGACGTTCGGCGACTCGCCGACGCCCTTGGCGCCGAGCGGGTGATGCGGACACGGGGTGACCGTCTCGCCGAGCTCGAAGTCGGGGCACTCCAGCGCGGTCGGGATCAGGTAGTCCATGAACGACGAGTTCAGGCAGTTGCCCTCCTCGTCGAACGTGAGGACCTCCATCAGCGCGATGCCGATGCCCTCGGCCAGGCCGCCGTGGATCTGGCCGTCGACGACCATCGGGTTGATCCGCACGCCGCAGTCGTCGACCGCGATGAAGCGCCGCACGGTCACGGAGGCCGTCTCGGGATCGATGTCGACGACGGCGATGTAGGCACCGTAGGGGTAGGTGAGGTTCGGCGGGTCGTAGATCACCTGCGCGTCGAGGCCGCCCTCCATCCCCTCGGGCATCGCGTCGCCGCTGTAGGCGTGGAAGGCGATGTCCTCGATCAGCGCGCCCTTCTCGGGGTCGCCCTTGACATACCAGCGGCCCTTCTCCCAGGCCAGGTCCTCGGGGCGCGTCTCGAGCATCGTCGCGGCGATCAGGCGCGCCTTGTCACGGACCTTTCGGGACACCACAGCCACGGCAGCGCCGGAGACCGGCGTCGAGCGACTGCCGTACGTGCCCAGGCCGTAGGGCGACCTGTCGGTGTCGCCATGGCGGACCGTGACGTCCTCCGGGGGAATGCCCAATTCTTCGGCGACGATCTGCGCGAACGTCGTCTCGTGGCCCTGCCCCTGCGTCTGTGCACTGATCGAGACCACCGCCTTGCCGGACGGGTGAACACGCAGGTCGGCGCCGTCGTTCATCGCCAGGCCGAGAATGTCCATGTGCTTGCGCGGCCCCGCTCCGACGCCCTCGGTGAAGAACGACACGCCGATGCCCATCAACTCGCCGCGCGCCCGCCTCTCGGCCTGCTCGCGGCGCAGCCCGGCGTAGTCGGCGATCTCCATCGCGACGCCCATCGTCTTGGCGTAGTCGCCCGAGTCATACGTCCAGCCGGTCGTCGTCTCGTACGGGAACTGCTCGGGCGCGATGAAGCTGTTCATGCGCAGGTCGATCGGGTCGACCTTCATCTCGAGCGCCAGCGCGTCGACCATGCGCTCGACGAGATACACCGCCTCGGTGATCCGGAACGAGCAGCGATACGCGACCCCGCCTGGGGCCTTGTTCGTGTAGACGGCCTTGACCTTGACGTGTGAGGCCTGAAGGTCATACGAGCCGCAGACGATGTGGAAGAACCCGGCCGGGAACTTCGTCGGCTGTGCGGTCGAATCGAAGGCGCCGTGGTCGGCGATCACGTCGACGCGCAGGCCGGTGATCTTGCCGTCCTTGGCGCAGATCTCCGACTTCATGATGTAGTCGCGGGCGAAGCCGGTCGACATCAGGTTCTCGGAGCGGTTCTCGACCCACTTCACCGGCACGCCGGCGACGATCGAGCCGGCGATCGCGCAGACGTAACCCGGGTAGACCGGGACCTTGTTGCCGAAGCCACCGCCGATGTCCGAGCAGCGGATGCGGATCATGTGCTCGGCCAGTCCGGCGACGTGCGCATAGACCGTGCGGTGCGCGTGCGGCGCCTGGTTGCCGTTGTAGATATCGAGCTGGCCGGTCTTCGGGTTGAAGTCGGCGATCATCCCGCACGTCTCCAGCGGCGCCGGATGGCAGCGCGGGTAGATGATGTCGCGCGAGACGATCGTGTCGGCCTCGGCGAACGCCCTGTCGGTCGCCTCCTCGTCGCCGGCCTCCCACGTCGGCGAGGCGAGGTTGTCGCGCTGGCCCGCCTTGTCGTCGCGGATCAGCACCGCGTCGGCGTCGAGCGCCTTGCGCGCGTTGACGATCGCCGGCAGCGGCTCGTACTCGACGTCGATCATCGACAGCGCGTCGTTGGCCGTGTACTCGTCGACGGCGATGACGAACGCGACCTCCTGCCCCTGGAAGCGGACCTTGTCGCCCGCGAGCACGGCCTGCGTGTCGTAGGAGATCGTCGGCATCCACGCCAGGCCGAGCGTCTCGAGGTCCTTGGCCGTGACGACCGCGGCGACGCCCGGGTGCGCGAGCGCGCGCGAGGTGTCGATCGAGAGGATCCTCGCGTGCGCGTAGGGCGAGCGCAGGATCGCGCCGTGGACCATTCCGGGCAGCTTGATGTCGTCGAGGTAGGTGCCCTGACCGCGGATGAAGCGCGCGTCCTCCTTGCGCTTGAGGCGGCCGAAGCCGATCGGACGCTCGGTCGACGGGCTCGGAAGGTTCTCGACGACGCTCATGTCTGGGCTCCTGACTGCGACGTGGCGGCAGCCTCATGGTCGGCCGCCCAGCGCACAGCGCTGACGATGTTCTTGTACCCCGTACAGCGACAGATCGCACCGGAGATCGCGGTGCGAATCTCGAGATCCGACGGATCGGGGTTCTCGTCGAGCAGCGCGCGCGCGGTCATCAGCATCCCCGGCGTGCAGAACCCGCATTGCAGCGCATGGGTCTCGTGGAAGCCCTGCTGGATCGGGTCCAGCACCCCGTTGACCTCGAGCGACTCGACGGTGCGGACCTCGTGGCCATCGCACATCGCCGCGAGCACGGTGCACGACTTGACCGGCTCGCCGTCGACCTGGACGACGCAGGCGCCGCAGTTGGACGTGTCGCAACCCCAGTGGGTGCCGGTCAGGTCGAGCGTCTCGCGGATGAAGTGCACGAGCAGCTGACGCGGCTCGACGTCGTGCGAGACCTGCTCGCCATTGACGATCATCGAGACGTGCATGTCAGTGGTCACTTGTCAGACCTCCTGGTGCAGAGCGCGGGCGGTGGCGCGACGCAGCGCGCGTTGGGTCAGCACGCCGGCGAGATGGCGCTTGTAGTCGACCGGGCCGCGTCCGTCGGCGCCCGGTGAGCAGTCCTCGGACGCGATCGTCCCGGCCTCGACGAACAGCGCCTCCGACGGCGGTCTGCCGGTGATCAGCTCCTGCGCGCGCGACAGGTGGATCGTCGTCAGCCCGACCGCGCTGAGTGCGATGCCGACGTCGGTGATCGTGCCGCCGTCGACCCACACGGCCGCCGATGCCGCGGCGATCGCCCAGTCGCCCGCGCGGCGCTCGACCTTATCGTGCGCGCTGCCGCCGCCGGGCTTGCGGGTCAGCCGGATCTCGGTCAGCAACTCGCCGTCACCGACCGCGGTCATGTAGGGCCCGACGTGGAAGTCCTCCATCGAGACGACGCGCTCACCCGACGTCGAGCGGATGACGACGCTCGCCTTGACCGCGGTGCAGACCGACGACAGGTCCTCGGCCGCGTCGGCCTGACACAGCGAGCCACCGATCGTTCCGCGGTTGCGCACCACGGGGTCGGCGATCACCTGCTCGGCGTCGCGGAACAGTGGGTACTCCCGTGCCAGGAGCTCGGACTTGAGCAGGTCGACGTGGCGCGTCAGCGCGCCGATGCGGATCTCCGCGCCCTCCTCGCGGATGTACGCGAGCTCGTGCAGATCGTTGATGTCGATCAGGTGCTCGGGGTTGGCCAGGCGCAGCTTCATCATCGGCAGCAGGCTGTGGCCGCCGGCGATGACACGGGCCTCAGAACCCAGCCGGGCCAGCGACGCGATCGCGCCTTCCACGCTGGTCGCACGCTCGTACTCGAATGGTGCGGGGGTTTGCAATAGGTGCGTCCTTTCCTGTCAGCGTACGGGGAGCCGCCTGCGGGGCTTGCCGATGTCGTCTCGCTGTTCGTACTGGACCGGTGCGTCGCTGCCGATGACCGGCGACCGCGGCAGCTTGTCGGGGCCGGTCTGGCGGCTGTCCGGGTACAGCTCGCGGGCGGCCAGGCTGCCCCCTTCGACGTTGCGAAGCACCGGCCCCTCAGGGCTCGCGGCGGCAATCGGCGCCTCACGACCGAGGCGCGCGAGCGTCAGCGTGCCCTTGGTGTAGACCTCGCCGATCCGCGGCGCCTCGACGGTCTTGCTCTCGGGGAAGGCGCGGAAGCCGGCGGCGGCTGCGCCCGGGTAGATGCCCTCGACGAGACCGACGGCGTCGGCCATGCCCGCCTTCTTGACGAGCAGGCCCTCGAGCAGCTCGACGCCCGCGTCGAGCTGCTCGTTGATCGTGGTGACGACGTCGTTGACCGGCGCGGACTTCTCGATGATCTCCGAGACGCCGGTGATCACCTCGTCGAGACCCTTGCGGATCGAGCGCAGGGCGAAGATCGTCGAGCAGAGGTAGAAGACCAGCGCCAGCACGATCAGCACGACGATGACGAGCAGGAGGACTGCGGGCGCGGGCATCAGGTTCCTCTACGCGTCGTCCACGATGACGTCGAGGGAGCCGCCGTAGTTCGCCACGCCGGCGACCGTCTGCTTGACCTGCTCCTGCGTCGTCAGCAGCAGCGCGGCGGCGTCGAGGTCCTTCGATCCGGCTGCGGCGACATCGGCGATCCGACGGACGCTCGGCACGATGCTGCGCGCCGCGCTCAGGACGCCGTGCAGGAGGTAGACGACCACCGGCACGATGACGACCAGCAGGACGATGTCGCCGATCCAGTAGAGCGTCATGACGGCGGTCTGCGCTCGGCGACGACGGCGGCCTTGCGTGCGATGCCCGGCAAGGCGCTGAGGATGATCTCGAACTGGGCGTTGATCGCCGTGACCGCGGCCTCGAGCGGGCGCAGGTGCTCGGCCTCGACGCCGGCCAGCGCGCCGCCGAGCGTCGCGAGGCCCTCGGAGATCGAGGCCAGGCGCTTACGCACGATGATCAGCGCGAGGGCGAGCACGACGACGACAACCACGGCGAGGATCGCGCTGAGCAGGACGAGAACATCGTTGGAGCTCATGCTGTCGCGTCACCGAAGCCGTCGGTCAGCGCGTTCATGTAGCCGTCCTGGACGACCGCCTCGTCGACGATCTGGGCGAGCACCGGAGCGGTCGCCTCGAGCTGCGGAATGCTCTGTGTGTTCGCCGCGACCTGGCCCGCGGTGGTCAGCAGGTTCCCGACCGAGCGATCGATGTTGACGACCGAGCCGACGAGCACCGCGAGCAGTGCGGCGACGATCAACGCGGCGCCGAGGCCGATCGCCAACGCGATCCACCAGTACGTGTGCGCGGAGACCTCGGCGATCGTCACTTGCCGACCGCCACCTTCCGCAGGGCACGCGCGGCGTGGAGGATCCGCACGCCGGAATCGTTGATCTGGGCGACGCCGCCAAGCTCTGAGGTCTGGTCGCGCACGACCTCGACCGCGCCCTCGGCGGTCTTGGCCTGCTGGGCGATCCGCATCGCCAGCGCGACGATGATGATCACGATCACCGCGGCGACGAGGATGACGACGACGCCGAGCCCGATCCCGATCAGCCAACCACTGGATGCCGCCGTGACGATGTCGTCTCCTCCGCTCCTGTGACCTACGACGACACTACTCCGCGACCGAAAACGTGTCCAGCGAAACAGGAGGACGCCTGCCCGTGGACGTGAGGTGGTATGAGTGTGCAGATGAAGGACGTCCTGCACGACGTCGATGCGTGGATCGCCCGGGGTGATCGCGTGGCGCTCGCCACGGTGGTCTCGACCAAGCGCTCGGCGCCGCGCCCGCCGGGCGCGAAGATGGCGGTCAACGACCGCGGTGAGGTCAGCGGCGCGGTCTCCGGCGGATGCGTCGAAGGCGCGGTCGTCACGCACGCCGAGGAGATCCTCGCCGGCGCGCCGCCGCGACTCGTGCACTTCGGCATCGCCGACGACGAGGCGTGGGACGTCGGGCTACCGTGCGGCGGCGAGATCGGCGTGTGGATCGAGCGCTACGAACCGTGAGCCTCCAGGGTCGCTTCGCGGCGCTGGCGCGCGACGGCGGCCGCGCGGCGCTCGTCACCGTGATCGAGGCGCCCGAGCGTGACGACGTCGAAGCGGGCGCCCGGCTGCTTGTCACGGCCGACAGCGCGACCGAGGGCACCCTCGGCGACGGCGCCCTGGACGCCGCGGCGGCCGGACTGGGCGAGACGCTGCTGTGGGCCGAGCGCAGCGAACTGTGCACCGAGGCCGGGGTCTCGCTGTTCGTCGACGTCGTCGCGCCGCCGCCGCGGCTGATCGCATTCGGCGCGATCGACTTCGCCGCCCAGCTGTGCACGGTCGCTCGCAGCTCGGGCTGGCGCCCGTTCGTCTGTGATCCGCGGGCGCGGTTTGCCACCGCCGACCGCTTCCCAGATGCCGAGCGCGTCGTCGTCGCTTGGCCGGAGCAGGCGTTCGAGGAGCTCGGCGGCATCGACCGCGCGACATCGATCGCCGTCCTGACCCACGACCCGAAGCTCGACGATGCGGCGCTGACGATCGCGCTGCGCTCCCCTGCGGCATATGTCGGCGCGATGGGCTCCCATCGCGCGAACACCAAGCGCCGCGACCGGCTGCTGGCCGCCGGGATCACCGAGGACGAGCTGGCGCGCCTCGCCTCACCCATCGGCCTCGATCTCGGTGGATTGACCGCCGAGGAGACCGCGCTGTCGATCATGTCCGAGATCGTCGCGGTGCGCCGCGGGCACGACGGCGGCCGGCTCGTCAACGCCAGCGGCCGCATCCACGACGTCTCCTAGACCTATGGCCGGTGACCTTTTGGGGGTTACGGCTTGGGGTGGTTGGGCGGACGCTCCTCGCGGGGGTTAGGTGCCGCGCCCACCGCGCCTCGGCCAGCCAGACGAGTACGCCAGCCTCGTCTGGGTGATCGCCACCACCCGATGCTCAACGGCGAGACGATCCGTCTCGACGGGGGATCGGGCTGGCGCCGCGATGATGACGGCCGAGCAGCCCGGCCACACGTTCACCGGCGACGTCTTCGCCCCGCGGTCGCACCGGTTCGACGGGCTCCGACCGACGGCGGCCGTGATGCACGGGATCGACGCCAGCCCGTGCTCGATCCGCTGGATCGACCGGCTGCTCGCCTCGAAGGGCTACGTCGTGATCGACGTCTACCGGCTGCCGACCCCGCGCCACACGACCGCCCACGACAACCCCGTGCTGAGCGTCCTGCAGAGCCAGCTCCCCAACGTCCAGGCCGTCGTGGCGATGGACAACCTCAAGCGCTACGGCGCCAACGACCACGGCTCGGCGCTGATCTGCAGCGGCGTGCAGTCGTTGCAGGCGGTGCCGAAGGTCCCGGCGCTCGGCTTCGCGTCCGACGCACAGTGCAAGGACACGCCGGCGGGCACGCCGATCGATCCCGAGGAGAAAAAGCCCGGCTACGAGTGGTGGCGGCAGTTCAAGCAGCCGACGATGGAGCTCGTGCTGCGCGGGTTTACGCACCCCGACTTCTCCGACGGCGGCTCCAACGCGCAGCTGACGATCGTCGCCTACTACATGGTCGCCTGGCTGGCCCGACGTCCTCTCGACCCAGTTCCACTCGTCGCTGTTTCTGCCGGGCCTGGTCGACTGCGAGGCTCTGTCGACGAGCTGTATCTAGGGTGCGACGGTGGTGACACGGTTGCGCCCTGTGCGCTTGGCTTCCTTCTACACAGGGCGTGTGTGTTTCGTGTGCTTCTTCGCCGGTTTCGTGCCGGGTGAGAGCCCGGGCGGGGCCGAATCCTGGACGTGCCCAACATTGTGGGTGTCATAGGCACTACAGGATTGGGCACGTCTGTTCCGGAACCCTGTCTCAGCCGTTCCGACACGACTTGCATAGGCAAACCCCGAGGGTCCGCCACCCAAGGCCCCGGTCGGGCGGGTGGGCCGCGGCGGCCCCTCACCGCGCCAGCGACTCGATCGCCATCGCGATCGCGACCAGCAGCGGCACGTCCTCCGCCGCCCCGATCTCGATCCCGTAGCTCTCGCGCACGCGGACCCACTTCTTCGTGATCGTCGCGATGACGTCGCCGTCGCGCTTGACCTCGTACTCGTGGTCGACGACGTTGCCCTTGGCGTCGAGATCGGCCGCGCCCTCGAGATCGATCGAGAAGCGGTCGCGGATCCCGATGACCTTCTTGGTCACCGTCGCGACGGTGTCGCCGTCGCGCTCGATCTTCATCACCCCACGCATCCGCAGGTCGCGCGCCTGGATGTGGAGCACCTCGTTGCCCGAGGCGTCCTCGAGGATGAACGTCTCCTGGATGTGCAGCTTCTTGCCGTTGACCTTGTAGACCTTGTTGCCCGACTCGTCCTCGACCCACGAGTCGTCGCCGACCGACAGCAGCTTCTCGCGCATCAGCAGGCGGTGGCCGCCCGGCTCGTCACGTCGTAACAGTCCCATCGGGTCCTTTCGGGTCGATCGCCTCCGGCGCCAGCGGCGCCACGAACATCGGCTGCTCGTCATAGCGCACGGTCGTCCACGCGACCATGTCATGAAGCCCGCGGCGACGGCGGTCGAACAGCACCGGAACGAAGCCGAGGAACGCGCACACGATGCACAGTCCCATCATCACCACGCGGATCACCGAGCGGATGAACTTGGGCTGGCGCCCGCGATGGTCGACGACGCGCAGGAACATCATCCGTTGCCCGATCGTCTGCCCGGTCGCCATCCACGAGAAGACGAAGTAGGCCGCGCTCGCGATCAACGTCACCGTGCCGAGGCCGACCTTGGCCAGTGGGCCGAGGTGAACGCCGCCGACCAGCGACCCGATCAGGGCCAACAGCCCACCGACGACGAGCAGCACGACCGAGATGATCGCCGTGTCGATCCCCAGCGCGACGGCGCGTGTCGCGACCCCGCCGTAGGGCGACCGGTGCCGGCTTACGACGTCTGTGGCCGCTGGCGTCGCAGCCATCCGCGCACCTTCTCCTCGGCCACATCGTCGAACGTCGCGCTGGACTTGCGTACGCCGCCGACGAGCTCCTTGGCGATCCCCGAGCTCTGCTCGGCCATCGCGCGGCGCAACTCCGGGCTCGATGCGATGCGCTCGATCGCGCGCTGCATCTCAGGGCTGTGGAGCACCCGGTCGGTCGCCTCGAGCAGCAGCTGACTGTCGAGGATCTCGAACAGCAGCTTCTCGAACGCCGGGCTCGTGAGCACCGCTTCGACGGCCTTCTGCGTCGCCGGATGCTCGAGCGCGCCGGCGATCAGCCGTTCGACGTCGAGCGAGGCCGCGACCTGCGTGACGACACGCTCGATCACGCCGCTCTCGGCCAGACGTCGCACGACCTCGTCGGTCACGTCGCCGGCCGACGAACGGGCCCGGCGCCCCTCGCTTGCGGTGCGCGAGGCGACGAACGCAACCGGCGGGAAGGCGAGCGAGATGCGCCCGACGATGCGCCCGGTGTCGACGGCGGTCTGCCCGGCGACCGCGCCGGCGCGAACCCCCACGGCAGCCAGGCCGATCGCGATATCGACAGGGTCGGTGTTCGTCGCCATGTGACAATCGTGACACCAACGGCAGATAGCCGTCGCGCTGCGCCCGTCAGGCTGCCGTGCGCACCAGCTCGTCGATGAACGCGAGCTTGACGTGCGTGGCCGGCGTGATCACGAACGGATAGAGGTCGGGCGCGCCCATCGAGCGGTTGATCGCGTTGAGCGCGTAGGTCAGCGGGAACCATTCGGCGAGCAGCTCGCGGAAGCTCTCGTCGGTCAGCGTCGGGTCGCTCTCGAGCGAGACCCGGTCGGTCGTCAGCACCTGCGGGCCGTCAACCCGCACCCCGTACGCCGCCGCGGTCTGCGACGTGTCGCGGATGTGCAGGTAGTGGGCGAACGTCTCGGCCCAGTCCTCCCATGGGTGCATCGTCGCGTAGGCGCTCACGTGGCTGCTCGCCCAGTCGTCCGGCGGCCCGTCGCGATAGTGGCGGTCGAGCGCCTCCTGGTAGGACTCGCGATCGTCGCCGAACAACGCCCGGCAACGCGCACGCTCCGGCGATCCCTCCGGGGCGAGGATCGACTGGTAGTAGTGGCCGATCTCGTGGCGCATCGTGCCGAGCGTCGTGCGGTAGGACTCGCCGAGCGCCATCCGGCGGCCCTCGCGCGCGGCCGGGTTGGTCTCGGTCAGGTCGAGCGTGATGACGCCGTCGGCGTGGCCGGTCGAGACCGGCGATTGGGCGCTGGAGAGGAAGTCGAACGCCAGTCCACCGGGCCGCTCGCGAAAGCCGACGACCGGCAATCGCAGCTCGAGCAGCGAGAACAGCAGCCGGCGCTTGGCCGTCTCGGCCGCCGCGAATCCGCCGAGCCCTTCGCGATCGGCGTCCGCCGGGCGCGTGCGCGTGAGCAGGCAGGCGGCGCACAACGTCCCCGGCATCGAGGTCACGCCGTTACACGCCGCGAGCTGCGTGTTGACGCAGTGGAAGCGATTCTCCGCCGCGTCGAAGTCGACGAGCACGCTGTCGGACCAGTCGAAGCCCAGCCACGCGTGGCAGTGCAGGCAGCGGCTCGATTCGAACGTGACGAGGCGGCCGCAGACGGGGCAGGCGAAGGCGAGCATCGGCCCGACAGGGTGACAGGGCAGACCAAGCACGGCCGCACGATCGGGCTGAACGTCCCGGGTACCTGCGTCACGCCGGACATGAGCTACAGGTTTCAACCGGAGGCCAGGGCCTCGGCAAGCTGACCAAGGTCAAGTACACGTTCGGCACCCAGCAGGCGACGGACGACACCAAGCCGTTCAGCGCCACCTTCAAGGTGCCCAAGACCGCCAAGCCCGGCGGTCAGCGTCTGCGGGGGGGTGAACGGGGCGCGGACCCTCAACAACCAGACTCCCTGATCAGGGTCTCGGTTCAGGGTGTCGCCCCATGTTGCGGGGGCCGGCGGCGCGAGAGGCTTGACCCATGTTCCGATCAGCGCTTCTCTCCCCAGCCGTCCCCGTCGCCAACCAGGTCGCGCCCCACCGATTCGCCTACCCGCGCGTCAGGCAGATCTCGCCCCGCGCCCACACCGTCCTCGCCTCGTCACTGCGGGCTCAGCCCGCGCACTCCCCAGCGGGGAGGGCGCTGTAGACCGTTGAGAGTCCGTTCGCGTCACCCGCCGTCGGACATCCGCGCGCCGCGGCCCGCGAGCGGCGCGAGAGCCGCGACGACGGTGTGCGCTCGGTCGCGCCCGACGGCGCGGGCCAGCCGTTCAACGCTCCACGACTTCCCGAACGAGTTCGTCGATGCGCGCCGCTCTACGAAGATCGCGACAATGCCGGCGCGAGCTTTCAGCGTCAGATCGGTCTCAAACCCGTCACTCTTCGTCGCCGATGCCAGGCGCCCACGCATCCCACCGCGCCCTCGGCGTGCCGCCCCACGCGATCCGCGAGGTGTGGGAACTCGCGCGGGCCCACCCGGGCACCATCCATCTCGAGCTCGGCGAGCCCGGCTTCCCCACCCCCCCGAACATCGTCGAGGCCGGCGCGCGGGCGATGCGCGACGGCCACACCCACTACACGCCGAACGCCGGGATCCAGGAGCTGCGCGAGGCCATCGCCGCCAAGCTCGCGCGCGTGAACGGCTACGACGCCGACCCCGGCCAGGTCGTGGTGGCCAACGGCGGGGTCGAGGCGCTCTACGCGACGCTCCTTGCGCTGACCGACCCCGGTGACGAGGTGCTGCTCCCCGACCCCGCGTGGACGAACTTCGTCCAGATGGTGCACCTCCTCGGCGGCACCGCCCGCTACTACCACCAGACCGCGGCGACCGGCTACCTGCCCGCGCTCGAGGAGCTCGAGGAGCTCGTGACGCCGCGCACCCGGGTGCTGGTGATCAACTCGCCTTCGAACCCGCTCGGCGTGGTCATCCCCGCCGCGCGACTCATCGATCTCGTCGCATTCGCGGAGCGCCACGACATCTGGCTGCTGTCCGACGAGTGCTACGACCAGATCGAGTTCGACGGCACGTTCGCGAGCCCGATGGCCGTTGCCCCGAGCCCCCGCATCGTCTCGGTCTACTCGTTCTCGAAGGTGTACGCGATGACCGGTTGGCGGGTCGGCTATGCGGTCGCGCAGCCCGCGGCCGCCACGGTGCTCACCCGGCTGCAGGAGCCGTTGATCTCCTGCGTCAACGCGCCGGCGCAGATGGCGGCCGTCGAGGCGCTCACCGGCCCGCAGGACATCGTCGGCGAGATGCGCGACGCCTACCGCACGCGCCGCGACCACGCCTTCGCCCTGCTCGAGCAGGCGGGCGTCCCGGCGCCGCACCCGGCGGGCGCGTTCTACCTCTGGGTCGACATCTCGCGCCTGGGGCTCGACAGCATGACCTTCGCGCGAGACCTGATCGTCCAGGGCGGCGTCGCGGTCGCGCCCGGACTCGCGTTCGGCCCATCCGGGGACCAGTTCGTTCGCGTGTCGCTCGCGAACGACCTCGATCCCCTGACGACCGGGGTGTCGCGGCTGATCGAGAAGCTAAGGCCCTGACGCGTCACCCGCGCGGCGGTCGTCGGCGGCGGGATCGGTGGTCTGACGATGTCGTCCGCGCTGCTGCGGAGACGTTCGCGACCGAGTGGTTCATCCGTGCAGGATGGGCCACTAGGCTTACGTCGATGCACCCCGGCCCCGGCGAGTTCTTGCACGCCTGGATCCCCCACGACTTCGGCCGCGCGCTCATGGGCGAGCTGCCCGAGAGCGTCGTCGTGACGGTGTGGGACGGCGCGTCCGAGCTGCCCGTGGGGATCGACGACGTGCGCTTCTACGTTCCGCCGTTCGGGCCGGGCGAGACCGTCGCGGCGGCGATGCGAGCGATGCCCCGCCTCGAGATCGTCCAGGCGATGAGCGCCGGGATCGAGCACATCGCGCCGCTCGTGCCGGACGGCGTGACGCTGTGCAACGCCCGCGGCGCGCACTCGCCGGCGACGTCGGAGTGGGTGCTCGCCGCGATCCTCGCGCTGTTGCGCCGGCTCGACACCTTCGCCGTCGACCAGCGCGCGTCCGAGGTCGCCGCACGTGGCCTCAGCGATTCACTCGACGGCAAGCGCGTGACGATCCTCGGCTACGGCTCGATCGGCGAGGCGTTCGAGCGGCGACTCGGCGGCTTCGACGTCCGCGTCAACCGGGTCGCGCGCAGCGCCCGCGACGGCGTCCACCCACTCCCCGAGCTCGATCGGCTGCTCCCGGACACCGACATCCTCGTGATCCTGGTCCCGCTCGACGACTCGACCCGCGGTCTGGTCAGCCGTGAGCGACTCGCCGCGCTGCCCGAGCACGCCGTCGTCGTCAACGCCGCGCGCGGCGGGATAGTCGACGAGGACGCACTGCTCGACGAGCTGACCACCAAGCGCCTGCGGGCCGCGCTCGACGTCGCCGAGCCCGACCCGTTGCCCATCGGCCACCCGCTGCGCACCGCGCCGGGGCTCTTCTACACCCCGCACGTCGCCGGCGCGACCCGCCGCGCGGTCCCGGCGATCTACGCGCTGGTCGGCGATCAACTGCGCCGCATGGCGGCGAGCGAGCCGCTGGCCAACGTCACCTGACACGCCCGACGGGCCGCGGTGCGCAGCGAGCGCAGCAAGCGCGCCACCGTGCTAGTATACAAGTGTGGAACTCGCCCGTGCGATGCGAATCAACGGGAACACCCGCGGCCAGGCCTACCGGGTCATCGGCGATGCGATCGTGCGCGGAGAGCTCGAGCCGGGCCGCCAGCTGAGCGAGAACGAGCTCGCCGAGCTGCTCGGCGTCAGCCGCACCCCCGTGCGCGAGGCGCTCATCCGCCTGCGCGACGACCGCCTCGTGGAGATCGTGCCGCAGCTCGGCACCTTCGTCACCCACATCAGCGAAGCGGCCGTCGCCGACGCGCAGTTCATCCGCGAGGCGCTCGAGTGCGCCGCCGTGCGGATCGCCGCCGAGCGCGCCGGCAAGGAGGACCTTGCGGTGCTCGACGGGCTCGTCGCCCGCCAGCGCGAGGTCCGCGACGCCAACGACTTCGATCGCTTCTACGCGCTCGACGACGAGTTCCATGGAACCCTGATGGAGCTCAGCGGCCACGGCGTCGCCTGGACCCTGGCCCAGCGTGCCAACGGACACCTCAACCGCGTGCGTCGCCTCAGTCTCCCCCAACCCCGCTACCTCGCCGAGATGGTCGCCGAGCACAAGCTCGTCGTCGAGACGATCCGCCGCCACGACCCCGACGCCGCCGAGATCGCCCTGCGCCACCACCTGCAGATGGTCCTGTCCGGCCTCCCCGCGATCCGCTCCGAGCACCCCGACTACTTCCAGGTCGACGACTGATGACGATCGAGCGGGAGGCCCTGCGAGCGCTCTACCGCCAGATGGCGCTGATCCGCGTCTTCGAGACCGAATCCGAGCGCCAGTACAAGGCGGCTCGGATCGGCGGCTACTGCCACCTGTCCTCGGGCCAGGAGGCCGCCACGGTCGGGGCCATGCACGCGCTGGCGCCGACCGATCTGCTGGTCACCGGCTACCGCTGCCACGGCTTCGCGCTGGCCCGCGGCGTCCCTCCGACCGCGGTGATGGCCGAGCTGTTCGGCCGCGCCGACGGCTGCGCCCATGGCCGTGGCGGTTCGATGCACCTGCTCGACGTCTCGCGCGGGTTCTACGGCGGCTGGGGCATCGTCGCCGGCCAGCTCCCGGTCGCGACCGGCCTCGCGCTGGGCCTCGTCCGCCAGGATCGGCCCGACGCCGTCCTCTGCGAGATGGGCGACGGCGCGGTGAACATGGGCGCCTGGCACGAGTCGCTGAACCTCGCCGCCGTGTGGTCGCTGCCGATCGTCGTTCTCGTCATCAACAACGGCTACGGCATGGGCACCGCGGTCGACCGTGCGTCAGCGGTCCCCGAGCTCTTCCGCCGCGCCGACGCGTTCGGCATCACCGGCGAGCGCGTCGACGGCAACGACCTCGGCGCGGTCATCGACGCGACGGGTGCGCTCCTCACGCGTGCGCGCGACGACCGGCGGCCCGCGGTGCTCGAGCTCATGACCTACCGCTACCGCGGTCACTCGGTCGCCGACGCCGGCCTCGCCTACCGCACGAAGGAGGAGATCGCCGACCACATGGAGCACGACGACCCGATCGTGCGCGTCCGCGGTCAGCTGCTCGAGCTCGGCGTAACCCAGGCGGAGCTCGACGAGGCCGACGTTGGGGTCGACGCCGAGGTCGCCGCGGCGGTCGCCGCCGCCGCGGCCAGCCCCGAGCCCGAGCTCGCCGGCCTCGCGACCGGGATGTACGCGCCGGGCAGCGCGCCGCAGTTCGCGCGGATGCTGCCGGGCAGCCCATTCGGCGAGCGTGAACTGATCTTCGCCGGGGGTCTGGGCACATGAGCGACCACCGCGCGTGATCCGGCCGTCGCCGGCGCCGAGCCGCTGACCCAGAACATGACCTATCGGGAGGCGCTGCGGCTCGCGCTGCGCGAGGAGATGGCGCGCGACGACCGTGTCTTCCTGATGGGCGAGGAGGTCGGCGTCTTCGACGGCTCCTACAAGGTTTCGGCCGGACTGCTCGACGAGTTCGGGACCGACCGCGTGCGCGACACACCGATCTCCGAAGAGGGCTTCGTCGGGGCCGGGATCGGCGCCGCGATGCTCGGCGAGCGCCCGGTCGTCGAGATCATGACGATCAACTTCCTGCTCGTCGCGATCGACCAGGTCGTCAACCACGCAGCGAAGATCGGCGCGATGTTCGGCGGCGAGGTGCGCTGCCCGATCGTCATCCGCACCCCCAACGGCGCCGGCAACCAGCTGACCGCCCAGCACTCCCAGTCGCTCGAGGTCTGGTTCGCGCACGTTCCGGGCCTGAAGGTCGTCGCACCCGCCTCGCCGGCCGACGCCAAGGGGCTGCTCAAGGCGGCGATCCGCGACGACGACCCGGTCCTCGTCGTCGAGAACCTCCCGATCTACAAGGAGAAGGGCGACGTCCCGCTCGACCCCGACTTCGTCACCCCGATCGGCCGCGCCAAGGTCGCCCGCACCGGGTCGGACCTGACGATCGTCGCCCACTCCTTCGCGACGGTCCGCGCGCTGCACGTCGCCGATCGCCTCGCCGCCGATCACGGCGTTGACGTCGAGGTCGTCGACCTGCGCTCGCTGCGCCCACTCGACGTCGAGACGATCGCCACGTCGGTCGCCAAGACGAACCGCGTCCTGTGCGTCGAGGAGGGCTGGCCGACCTACGGCGTCAGCGCCGAGATCGCCGCCCGTGTCCAGCACGCGTGCTTCGACGACCTCGACGCGCCGGTCGAGCGTGTCGGCATGGCCGAGGTCCCGCTCCCGTACGCCAAGAACCTCGAGCTAGCGGCGATGCCCAACGAGGACCGCGTAACCGCCGCGGCGCTGGCGACCTTGGGGCTGGCTCCGTGATCGATGTCGTCATGCTCCGCCCCTCGGACTCGATGGAGGAGGGAACGCTCCTCAGGTGGCTGCACCCCGCCGCCGCAATCGCCCGCTGACGCGGCTCTCGCCTGCGCACCACGACGGTCGCCGGCCGGGCATCGATCAACCGTGGAGCCGCCATGGCGCGAAGTCGGCGATCGCCGCGATGCCGAGGGCCGCGCCGAGCACCAGAGCGGCGGCCAGCGCGATGGCGCGCCCCGCCCCGCCGGCCGGCACCGCATCGCCGGCGGCGATCAGCGTCTGTCGGGTACGCAGGGCGCGGGGCAGGTCGAAGAGATGTCCGAGCACGTGCAGGGACATGAACCCGACCCAGACGATGAAGCTGGCCTTGTGGATCAGGACCCACGGGTCGCGCGAACCGGGCCCGGCGAGCAGCAGCACAACGCCGCTGGCGAACACCACCACGGTGCTGAGCACGACGATCGGTGCCATCAGGCGAAGTGCAAGCACGGGTGGTCCCTTGCGGCGGTAGCGCGGCTCGGACGTGTAGTAGCGCGCGAAGCGGTAGCCGGTGCTCGCCAGCTTCAACCCGACCGGCGCGATGAGCGCGACACCGAGGAACATGTGGACATTGAGGAGCGGGCCGATTCGCAGGATCGTCACCCCGAGGGCCGCGAGTCCGACCAGGAGCACAACACCGGTCGCCGCGGTCAGGCGTTCGTTGCCGGCCGGGCCTCCGGCCGTCAGCCGCGTGGCGGGCGCCGGGCGCGGGGTTTCGCTGGAGACCGCCATCGGCCGTCAGGTTCGACGCCGGGGGTGAGGAGCGTCTAACGGCGCGATGAGAAAGCTCCCAGGGTCACTGAAACAGGTTCTAAGAGCACTCTCAGGCCCGGCTTAGGCTCGAGCCACGGCGCGGGTCGATAGTCATTGCATGTCTGCTCGGAGAACCGGTTCTGATGCCATCCGTCGACGTGACGCGGCGATGCGGCGCCTACGGGCGTTCAACCGCTTGGTGACGGTCGCGGCGGTCGTCCTCGTCGTCGCCTTCTCGACCCTTGCCGCGGACGCCACACGATCCCGGGCGCACGCGTCGTCTCGAGCCGCGTTGACCGCCGTGACGGCGGTGGTCGTCGACCCCGCCGCCACGCCCTCCCGCCGGCCGCTGCGCCGGCACTACCGCCATCACCCGCGCGTCCACGCTGCGGAGGACCCCGCTCCGGTGACTCCGGCTCCAGCCGCCCCGGTCGTGACGCCCGCGCCGGCGCCGCCGGCGCCCGCACCCGCACCCCCGCCGGTCGTCCAGGCGCCCGCCCCGGCGCCCGTCGCGCCGGTCGTCGTCTCCGGTGGATCGTGAGCCTGGCCACCGTCTCGTGGGCGGCACTCGGCACCACCGCGCAGGTCGTCGTCACCGACGCGCGGACTCTCGCCGCCGCACGCGCGGCCGTGGAGTCGGAGATCGCGGCGATCGACCGCACGTGCAGCCGGTTTCGCGATGACGCCGAGATCGCCCGCGTCTGCGCGGCCGCAGGCCAGGAGACCGCCGTCAGTGCGCTCCTCGCCGAGGCGGTCGGCGTGGCGCTCGACGCGGCGCGCCAGACCGGCGGCCTCGTCGACCCGACGATCGGCGCCGGGATCGTCGCCGCGGGGTACGACCGCGACTTCGCTCAGCTGCCGCCCGACGGGCCGGCCCAGGCGCCGGTTGTTGCTGCCGGCTGGCGCACCGTGTCCCTGGATCGCGCCGCGCGAACACTGCGCCTGGCGCCGGGCACGGTCCTCGACCTCGGTGCGACCGCCAAGGCGCTCGCCGCCGATCGCGCGGCGGCGGCGGCGGCGGCCGCCGTCGCCCCGCATGGCGTGCTCGTCAGCCTCGGCGGCGACATCGCACTCGGCGGCGGACCGCCGGCCGACGGCTGGCCGGTGGGGATCGCCGACGCCCATGACGCCGGGGACGTCGAGACGACGGTCGCCCTGCGGTCGGGCGCGCTGGCCACATCGAGCACGACCCGGCGCCGGTGGCGACGCGGCGGCCGCGAGATGCACCACATCCTCGACCCGCACACTGGCCTGCCGGTCGTCACCGTCTGGCGGACGGTGAGCGTTGCGGCGGGCAGCTGCGTAGCCGCGAACACGGCGAGCACGGCGGCGATCCTGATGGGCGAGCATGCGCCGTATTGGCTGACGCGCGAGGGCCTCCCGGCGCGCCTCGTCCGCATCGACGGCTCGGTTGTCGGCACGTGCGGCTGGGCGACGGAGCAGCTGGTGGCCTGATGGCCCTGTGGTACCTCACGCGTGCGACCGGGGCCACCGCGCTCGTGCTCCTCACGCTCTCACTCGTGCTCGGGGTGATCAACGTCGAGCGCTGGACGACGCGCAGCCTGCCCCGGTTCGTGATCGACGGTGGCCATCGCACCGTCTCGCTGCTCGTCTGCGTCCTGCTGACGATCCACATCGGCACCAGCGTGCTCGACGGCTACGCGCCGATCGCCCTCGTCGACGTCTTCGTCCCGTTCGTCGGGACCTACCGCCCGCTGTGGCTGGGTCTGGGGGCACTCGCGCTGGACCTGCTGCTGGCGCTGATCATCACGAGCCTGCTGCGCGCCCGCTTCGGCGTCCGCGCGTGGCGCGCGGTGCACTGGCTCGCCTACGCCTGCTGGCCGATTGCGCTGGTGCACGCTCTGGGCACCGGGAGCGACGTCCGCGCCGGATGGCTGGCGTGGCTGGCCCTGGGCTGCACCGCCGCCGTCGTCCTCGCCGTGATCGCCCGGCTGACCGATGCCGGCGCCACGACGCGCATCCGCATCACGACCGCCACGGGCATGACGGTCGCCGCCGTGGGACTCGCGCTGTGGCTGCCTTCCGGGCCGATGGCTCCGGGCTGGGCCGCGAAGGCCGGTACCCCCGCGACGCTGGTCGGCGGGAGCGCCGCCCCGTCCACAGCGCCGTCGCCATGAACGAACGCCTCCTCACCGGCCTCGTCTCAAGCCGACCGATGGACGCCGACGAGCACCTCGCAACCCACGGGCCGCTGCCCGACCGCGACCACGACCTGATCGGCGAGGTGCGGCGCGCGGGCCTGCTCGGCCGTGGCGGCGCCGGCTTCCCCGCCGCAGTCAAGCTCGAAGCGGTCGCCGCGGGCGCGCGTCCGGTGGTCGTCGTCAACGGGACCGAGGGCGAGCCGATGAGCGCCAAGGACCGGGTCCTGCTGTTCCACACGCCGCACCTCGTACTCGACGGCGCGCACGCGGCCGCGCGGGCGGTCGGCGCCCGCGAGATCCTGATCTGCGCGTCGCCCGAAGCGAACGCCGTGCTCGCGACCGCCCTGGCGCAACGCGCCGCCACCACGCGCAGGCGCCGCGTGCGCGTCACGCTGACCGCGCGGGCGCAGGGCTACGTCGCGGGTGAGGAGACCGCGGTGATCGCGCATCTCGAAGGACGTGCGCCGCGCCCGCGCGTCACGCCGCCCCGACCCGCGCAGGAGGGCTACCGCCGCCGCCCGACCCTCGTCCAGAACGTCGAGACATTGGCCCACGTCGGGCTCATCGCCCGCCACGGCGCGGCCTGGTTTCGGCAGGAGGGCAGCGACGACCGGCCCGGGACCACGTTGGTCACGGTGTCCGGGCCGGTCGAGATGCCCGGCGTCCACGAGGTTCCCACGGGCATCGGGCTCGACGAGATCGTCCGCCGCGCCGGCGGCCACGACGCGGACGTGCGGGCGCTGCTCGTCGGCGGCTACTTCGGCGCCTGGATCGGCGGCGACGGCCGCGGCCTGACGTTCGACGACACCGCGCTGAAACCGCACGGCGCGGCCGTCGGCGCCGGGGTCATCGTCGTGCTCGGCCAGAGCTCGTGCCCGATCGCCGAGACCGCCCGGCTGAGCGCCTACCTGGCCGCCGAGTCGGCGGGGCAGTGCGGTCCGTGCGTCCATGGCCTCGCGGCGCTCGCGGGCGTCGTGCGACGCTTTGCCACCGGCCAAACCGAGACCGGAGACGGTGAGCGGATGATGCGCTGGATCGACCAGGTCCCGGGCCGCGGCGCGTGCGCGCACCCCGACGGAGCGGCCCGCATGCTGCTCAGCGCCGTCCGCGCGTTTCGCCCGGAGTTCGAGGACCACGCCGTCGAGGGCCCGTGCCCCGAATGCGCGACGCCGTCGGCGCTCGTGCTCCCGGCGACGGGACTGAGGCGGGCCGCGTGAGCGCTCGCAGGCGCGACGGCGCCGAGATCCTGGTGATCGACCCGATCGCCTGCACCGGCCACGGCCTGTGCGCCGAACTGCTGCCCGAGCGCATCACGCTCGACGACTGGGGCTATCCGATCGTCGACCCGCAGCACATCCCGCCGGCGCTGCGCGACAACGCTCTGCGGGCGGTCAACGCCTGTCCCGCGCTGGCTCTGGCGCTACGACGGTCGCGGCATGCTGCATCGATGACCGGGACCGGCCTACGATGAGCTCGTGCGGATCCTGCTGATCGAGGACGAGCCCGCCATCGCGGAGTTCGTACAGAAGGCGCTGCGCGCCCAGGGCCACCAGGTCGACGTGCGCGACGACGGTCTGGACGGCGAGCGCCGAGCGCTGGAGAGCGACGTCGACCTCGTGATCCTCGACCGGATGCTCCCACGGCGCGAGGGGATCGAGGTGCTGCGCGGGATCCGGGCAGCCAAGCCCGACCTTCCGGTCATCATGCTCACCGCCCGCGGCGAGGTTCAGGACAAGGTCGCCGCGCTGGACGCCGGAGCGAACGACTACATGACCAAGCCGTTCTCGGTCGACGAGCTGCTGGCGCGGGTCCGCGCGCACCTGCGGCGCCCGGCGCAATCCGAGCCCACCCGGCTCGCCGCGGCGGGGATCGAGGTCGACCTACTCTCGCGTGAGGTCTCCCGAGACGGCCACGCCGTCCGGCTCTCGGCCAAGGAGTTCGAGCTGCTCACTCACTTCATGCGCCATCCCAATCAGGTCCTCTCGCGCGAGCAGCTGCTGAGCGGCGTGTGGGGCTACGACTTCGAACCACAGACGAACGTCGTCGAGGTCTACGTCGGCTACCTGCGCAAGAAGCTCGCCCGCGCGGGGAGCCCGGCGCCGATCGACACCATCCGCTCGGCCGGGTATCGGTTCACGGCGCGCTGATGCGCCTCACCGGCCTGCGCCCGCGCATCACGCTGCTCGTCGCCGGCGTTGTCGCCTGCTGCCTGCTCGCCGGTTTCGTCGCGGTCTACCGCGGGACCGTGCACCGCCTCGAGCAGACGACCGACCATGGCCTGCGGGAGGACGTCTCCAACCTTCGCGCCGCGATCGTCGCCGGCTCGCCGACCGAGGTGGCCCGACGGGCGAAGACCTATCTGGCGCACCAGCCGTTTCGCCCGACGACCCATGTGGCATTCGTCAACGTGCCCGGTCTCCGGCTCGTGACGACCGAACCCGAGCTGCTCGACTCGCAGGCCAGCGACCCCGACGACACGTCGGCCGAGCGACACCGCGAGGCGGTCGACGCCAACGCGGTCCTCCAGGCGCCCGTGGGGTTCAGCCGTCGTCCGCTTCCGGGCATCGGCTCGGTCCGGTTGCTCATCAGCACGGTGAGCGCCGGCGGGGCCATGGTGCGCCTCGGGGTCGCCGAGCCGATCGAGCCGATCGAGCATGCCCGGGACAGCGTGTCGCGCGCCTTCCTGCTCGCCGGAGCGCTGGGGATGATCGCCGCGCTGATCGGCGGCTTCCTCGTCGCAACCCGGCTGTCGGCGCCGCTGCGCCGGATGGCGCGCGTCGCGACGCTCGTCGATGCCGGCGACCTGACGCCGCGGATGGAGCTCGGCGGCCCGCACGACGAGATCCGGGTCCTCGCGCATTCGTTCGATCAGATGCTCAATCGCCTCGAGGATGCGTTCGCGCGCCAGAGCGCATTCGTGGCCGACGCGTCGCACGAGCTTCGCACGCCGTTGACGATCGTTCGCGGCCAGCTCGAGGTGCTGGCGATGAGCGAGCATCCCGACCCACAGGAGACGCGTCGCGTTCAGCAGATCGTCGTGACCGAGATCGACCGCATGAGCCGGCTCGTCGACGACCTCGTCGTTCTCGCCCACGCGGACGACGAGCGATTCCTGCAGTCCGAGCAGATCGACGTGCGCGAGTTCCTGACCGGACTGTGCGACGGCCTGCGCCCGACCGCCGACCGACGCCTCGAGCTCACCGCCGTTGCGCCGACCGTCATCGAGGCCGACCCCGACCGGCTCGCCCAGGCGCTGCGCAACCTCATCGCCAACGCGTTCACCCACACCGAACCCGGTGGACGCGTGGTGGTGAGCGTCCGGGAGCACGACGACCGCGTCTGCTTTCTCGTCGACGACGATGGCCCGGGAGTGCCACCCGAGGATCGCGCCCACATCTTCGACCGCTTCACCCGGCTCGACGAGGCCCGCGGGCGCGCGAGCGGCGGCGCCGGCCTCGGCCTGTCGATCGTCCGGGCCATCGCCCATGCCCACTCCGGCGAGGTGCGCGCCGAGCGATCGCCCCAGGGCGGAGCCCGCTTCGTCCTCGACCTGCCGCGGTGATGTCGGCTGAGAGGTTGGGGCAGCCTCTAACCGAGCGTCTTGAGGCCAAGCACGTCGTCGCGGTAGTGCGCGTTCCACGGGACCGGGATGTCCACGTCGATACCCGGGCCACCGTCATCTCCGGCCGCGGGGAGCGTGATGAGATCGCGCTCCGCCAGGTACGGAGCGAGGTAGCGACCGGAGACCTTGGCCGGCGGCCACCACAGCGGCTCACTCGCCGTCGTCCCGCTGGCCTTGCCGACCTCGCGGCGCAGGAATCGATCCTGCCGGCCCGTGATCAACCGTCCGCGCAGGACGAACTCCGCGGGCTCGGGGGTGATGTCGGCGCCCGCTTCGATGGCGATGTGCGACGCGACGACGTCGGCCTGCTGGCAGGCGATGCCGCCCTGCTTGATCGGCTGATTCGTGGCATCGCCGGCGGCGTAGACATCGTCCAGGCCGATCACCCGACCGGTCTCGCCGACGGGGATGAAGCCGTGCGCGTCGCTGGGGACGCCGTCCAGCCGTGGTCCGTCGAGCACCGGCAGCGCGACGATGCGATCGGCCCGCAGCGGCGGGCCCTCTCCCAGCTCGATCACCCCGGTCTTCGGCACCCTGGCACTGACGCCCAGGTGTAGCCCGATGCCGGCTGCGGCGAGCAGGCTCGCGACCTCGTCGCTGGCCGCCGAGCCGAAGATTCCCAGCGGCGAGGACTCGGGTGTGACGATGTGCAGCTCGACCGCGTCCATGTTCATCCCCCAGACCCGGTCAGCGGTCATCAGCGCGAGCTCGTAGAGCGGCAACGGCCAGGTGCACCCGCGCGGAACCACGAACGCGAGCGAGCGCGACCAACCCTGCTCGAGGTCGGCGAGGATGCCGGTCAGGCCCATCGGATCGCTGCCGAACGTGAACGCGTGGGTGAACGCCGGACGCGTGCTCGCACCGGGGACAAGCACGAGCGTGTCGTAGGCGATCTCGGTCCCGGTGACGCACTCGACGACCTGACGGTCGGCGTCGACGCGCAGGATCGCGTCGCGGCGGAACGTGCCGCCGTGTTCGACCATGAACTCGTCGAGTCCCAGCCGGGCACCGTGGGCTCGGCCGAACGGCTCCACGACGGCGAGGGGCCGCAGGGTGAAGGCCTCCTCCGGCGCGATGAGGGTGACGTCGAGCTGAGCCTCACCGAGGTCGTAGAGCGCGAGCACGGTCTCAAGGGCGGCGATTCCGCCGCCGACGATGACGACGCGCCGGGGCTGAATATGGTCGGTGAGGGTCATGTCCTGACCGTACGGTCGGGTGTAGCGTGGCGCATCGGTGGTGGCCGCTCGGCCCGCTCCGTAGGAACCACGGATCAGTCCCGCACGCGTATCGGTAGCGAGAGGATCTCGCCGTGGATCAGAGCCTCGAGCCGCGACGTGCTGATCAGCTCGGCGAGCGGCGCCTGATCGACCGCCAGGAAGAAGTGCACGACGGCGCGCCCCTCCCGCGCCAGGGCCTCGAGCAGGCGCTCCATGAGCTCGCCGACCACATCGAGGCGCAGCGGGTCGCGAACGGCGATGACCCCCTCGGCGCCTCTCCCATAGATGGGCTCGAACGCCGCGACGCCGTGGATCGCCGCACCGTCGCGGGCCGTGACGCGATTGGCGGCAACCGCACCCGCGTCGAGCAGGACACGATCGTGACCGAGCACCGTGGTGAAGGCTCCGGGCGAGGGCATTTCACCGCAGCATCGCCGCGCCTCCGCCGGCGGACATCCGTAGCCGCCCGCCGTGAACCGCGTGGTTTCCCGCAGCTCAGGTCACGGGAACGGTGAGCGTGACGGTCGTTCCCCTGGGGTCCGACGGCACGATCGTGAGCGTCCCGCCGGCCAGCGCAGCGCGCTCGCGCATACCGATGATGCCGAATCCGTTGGGTGCGCGCGATCCACCGTGGGCGGGGCCGGCGCCGTCGTCGGTGACGGCGAGCGTCAGCGTTCCCGCGTGCAGGTCCACCCGCACCGTGACCGCACCCGCCTTCGCGTGCTTCACGACGTTGGTGAGCGCCTCCTGGGTGACGCGGTAGGCGGTCGTCTCGATCGCCCGCGGCAACCGTTGCGGTCCGAGGTCGACGTCGACCTCAATCGCCAGGTGATACCGCTCCGCGACCCGTGCCGCGAGCGTGCGCAGCGCCGGTTCCAGCCCGAGCTCGTCGAGCGCGGCGGGGCGAAGGTCGGCGATGATCGCTCGCAGCGCCGCGATCTCCTGCTCGAGCTGGACGACGGCCAGCTCGAGCGTTACCCGGCCGCGCTCGGGGTCGGCCTTGAGCGAGGCGGCGAGCGCGAGCTTCAGCGCCCCGAGACCCTGGAGCGTCTCGTCGTGGAGCTCGCGCGCCCACCGGCGCCGCTCCGCCTCGGCCGACTCGATCGAATCGCGCAGACGCTGCTCCTCCACGCTGCGGGCCGTCGCAACGGCCGTCGCCGCGCTCGCGGCGAATGACCGCAACGCCCGCTCGTCCTCCACGCCGAAGGCCCCCGATGGACCGATGTGGTCAAACGCGACGAGCACGCCAAGGCCCTGGCCACGGAACGCGAGCGGCACGATCAGCGCGGTCTTGGCGTCATCCATGCCGAACTGGTCAGCACCGACCAGCAGGCCGGTATGCGCGTCCGCGACGCGTAGCGGCTCGAGGGACAGCAGCGCGCGTCCCGACGTCGAGCCCTCGATCGGGATGCTCGCCCCGTCGGCCGGGCGCACGTTGCCCGCGTGGGTGGCGGCCCGCAGCCGTTCGCCGTCGCGCAGCAGGATCACGAGCGCATCGGCTTGGACGAGCGCCCGCGCGCGCTTGGCGATCAGCTCGAGGATCCGCGCGAGCTCGGTCTCGCCGCCGACGGCGAGCGAGATGTCGATCGTCGCCTCCATCGTCCCGACCGCCCGCTCGAGCTCGCCGCGGCGGGCCTCCGACGCCTGGAACAGTCGTGCGTTGTCGATCGCGATCGCCGCCCATGTCGCGAGCACGACAATCGCCTCCTCGTCGTCGTCGTCGAAGTCCGCACCGTCGCTTCTCTCGGTCAGGTAGAGGTTGCCCCAGGCCTGGCCACGGATCAGGATCGGGGCACCGAGGAACCCGTGCATCGGCGGATGCCCGAGCGGGAAGCCGTACGACCGTGGGTGGTCGGACACCTCGTGCAGGCGCAGGGGGACCGGGTTGTCGATCAGCGCGCCGAGAACGCCGCGTCCGTGCGGAAGCGCGCCGATCGCGGCCCGGCCCGGTTCGTCGATGCCGCTGGTGATGAACTGCGCGAGCTCGCGCCGACGGTCATCGAGGACGCCGACCGCGGCGTAGCGCGCGCCGGTGAGCTCACGGGCCGTGGTGAGGATGCGGTCGAGCACCACGTCGAGGTCAAGCTCGGACGTCAGCTCGCGACCGACGAGGAGTAGCTGCTCGAGCCAACCATTGCGAACCGACGAGGAGTCAGGCGAGCCGTTCATGGGACCGATCGCGCCAGCATAGAACGTGATCGGTGGCGGTGGCGGAGCTTTGCGTAGGCTAGGCCCATGTCGCCGATCCGGATTGTCATCGCAGACGACCATGCCGTTGTCCGCTCCGGCCTGAAGCTGCTGCTCGACGCCGAGGACGCATTCGAGGTCGTTGCCGAGGCGGGCGACGTGGATACGACGCTGCGGGCGGTGCTCGGCCACAAACCGGACGTCCTGGTGCTCGACCTGAACATGCCCGGCGCCGTGACCTCGATCGACGCGCTACCCGACGTCGCGACGCGGTGTCCCGAGACCCGGGTCGTGATCCTCACCATGCAGGAGGACCCCGAGTACGCACGTCAGGCGCTGCGGGCGGGCGCGGTCGGCTACGTCCTGAAGGAGGCCGCCGACACGGAACTCGTCGAAGCCGTGCGACTCGCCGCGCGGGGCGAGACGTACCTCAACCCTCGGCTCGGGGCGAAGCTGGCCGCCGAGCCGCCGACGCCAGCCGGGCCGCCGGATGGCCTCAGCGCGCGCGAGGTCGAGGTGCTGCGGCTCGTCGCCCTCGGCCACACGAACACGGAGATCGGCGAGCAGCTGTTCCTGTCCGTGCGCACCGTCGAGACCCACCGCGCCCACGTCCAGCAGAAGCTCGGGCGCTCGACTCGTGCCGAGCTTGTCCGCTACGCGCTGGATCGCGGGCTGCTCGACGAGGCGTGAGCGGCGTCCGGCTCGGTCGTGTCGGTGGTGGTGATCGCATCGGCCGGGACGACCAGGAGCGGACAGCTGAGATCGTGGCTCAGCGCTTCTGACGTGCTGCCATAGAACCAGCGGCCGAGACGGCCGCGGTGGTGGGCGCCGACGACCAGCAGGTCAACCTGGCGGGCAAACTCGAGCAGCACCTGATGGGAGAGCCCGACCTCGACGCGACTCTCGACGTCGCCGGTGGCCGCCGCCGCTTGGCGGACCGCTTCTTCGGCACGAATCCGGTCGTTCTCGATCGCCACGGAGACGTCCATGCCCATCGGGTCAAGCGGCCAATGCCCGGCGGTGACGACGTTGATCGCGCGGACCCGCGCCCCCACCGTCTGAGCGAGCTCTCGTGCCGTCTCGAGGGCATTCTGCGCGGTGTCGTCGCCGTCGTAGCCCGCCCCGATGAGGGCGAACGCCGTCCGGCGCTTGGCGAACCCGACCGGTGCCAGGGCCACGGGACGATCCGCATCGCGCACCATCGCACGGGCGTCGTCACCGACCAGCAGCCGCCCGAGCCCGCCACGTCGACACGAGCCGACGACCACGAGGTCGGCGTCGTGACGGCGAGCGGCCACGAGCAGGCCGTGCGCGACCGTTCCGGCGACCACGGTCTCGGTCTTCGCGCTTCCGTCGGTCAGGGCATCGCGCAACCGCTGAGCCGTGACCTGCATCTCGTCGCGCATCACGCGGTCGAAGTCGGCGTTGGTTCCACGGGCCCCGGCCCCGCCGCTGTCGACGACGCCGGTGAGGATGAGCGTCGCGCGGGGATCGGCGAGGCGCTGCGCCAGAGCGATCGCGTCCGCGTCGCCGTCGCGTCCGTCGACTCCCACCACGATCGTCTTGAACATCAGCTTGCTCCTTCGGTTGCACGATTGGACGACGGGACGACGACGATGGCCGGGCGATCGTTGGCCTGGATCAGTGTGTGGGCGGTGCTGCCACTGAGCGCGCGCAGCCGGCTGCGGTCGCGGTGGCCGACGACGATCTCGTCGGCGTCGTGGCGCCGGGCGGCGTCGAGCAGCGCCGCGGCGGGCACGTCCTCGATGACCTCGCAGTCGACGTCGGTGTCGAAGACGTCGGAGCGCTCGAGAAACACAAGATCGACGAGCGCGTGGCCTTCGCGCAGCCGGTCGTGGAGCAGAGGCTCGACCGACGGCCGCGCGAGCGCGTCGGGCTGCCGCCGGGTCGCATTGACCACGATCACCCGCCCCCGCGGGCCGGCATGGTCCAGCGCACAGGAGAGCGCCCGCTCGGCCTCGTCGGAGCCGTCGTAGCCGACGACGACGGTGCGACGCGCGGGCGCGGGCGCCGTGACGAAATGCACGCCGTTGACGCCTTCGAGGGAGAACCCCATCGCCGGACCGGGCGACACGTCGATCAGGAGCTCGGGACACCCCCAGCGGGTGTCCTGGTCTGCGTCGATGTAGACCGGGGTGCCGGCGACCTCACCGAGCAGCACGTCGCCGGGGCCGGCCGGGAGCTCGGCGGCGGGAAGGCAGATCGGGGAGCTGCCGTCACAGCAACCCCCCGACTGGTGGATGACCAGCGCGCCGTGGCGCGCCTTGAGGCGCTCGATCTCCTCGAGGGCGCGAGGCGTGGCTTGGACTCGGCTCGTCATCGCAGCGGCGCTCAGAAGAAGCCAAGCGGCTCGGGGTCGTAGCTGACCAGCATGCACTTGGTCTGCGTGTAGTGGTCGAGCATCATGCGGTGGTTCTCACGGCCGACGCCGGAGGACTTGTAGCCGCCGAACGCCGCGCCTGCGGGATACAGGTGGTAGCAGTTGGTCCACACGCGGCCGGCCTGGATTCCGCGCCCCATCCGGAACGCGCGGGCGTTGTCGCGCGTCCAGACGCCGGCGCCGAGGCCGTACATCGTGTCGTTGGCGATCTCGAGGGCCTCGGCCTCGTCGGAGAACGTGGTCACGGCGAGCACGGGCCCGAAGATCTCCTCCTGAAAGACCCGCATGTCGTTGGTGCCCTTGAGCACGGTCGGCTCGAAGTAGTAGCCGCCCTCGAGCTCGCCTTCCTGGTCAGCACGGTGGCCGCCGATCAAGAGCTCGGCGCCCTCCTCGAGACCGATCTGCACGTAGTTTTCGATCTTCTCGAGCTGCGTGGCCGAAACCTGCGGGCCGATCATCGTGGCCAGGTCGAGCGGGTTGCCCTGGACGATCGCGGCGATCCGCTTCAGGCAGCGGTCCATGAACTCGTCGTAGATCGACTCCTGGATCAGCGCCCGCGACGGGCAGGTACAGACCTCGCCCTTGTTGAACGCGTAGAGCACGAGGCCCTCGACCGCCTTGTCGAGGAACGCGTCGTCCTCGTCCATCACGTCGGCGAAGAAGATGTTCGGCGACTTGCCGCCGAGCTCGGTCGTCGACGGGATCAGGTTCTGCGCGGCGTAGCCCATGATCAGGCGGCCGGTGACGGTCTCGCCGGTGAATCCGATCTTGGCGATCCGCTTGCTCGAGCCCAGCGCGCGGCCGATCTCCGCGCCCGCGCCGTTGACGATGTTGATCACACCGGGCGGCACGACGTCCTGGATGACCTCGGCGAACTTGAGGATCGACCACGGCGTCGGGCTGGCGGGCTTGAGCACCGAGCAGTTGCCCCCCGCCAGCGCCGGAGCCAGCTTCCACGCAGCCATCAGCAGCGGGAAGTTGAACGGGATGATCTGCCCGACCACGCCCAGCGGCTCGCGGTAATGGTAGGCGTAGGTCTTCGCGTCGATCTCCGAGATCGAGCCCTCCTCCGCCCGCACCGCGCCCGCGAAGTAGCGGAAGTGGTCGATGGCCAGCGGCAGGTCGGCGTTGAGCGTCTCGCGGACCGGCTTGCCGTTCTCCCAGCTCTCGGCCACGGCGAGCATCTCGAGGTTCTCCTGCATCGCGTCCGCCATTGCGTCGAGGACCGCGGCGCGCTCGGCGGGCGACACGGCGGCCCAGCTCGCCTTGGCGGCGTGGGCGGCGTCGAGCGCGAGCTCGACGTCGGCGGCGCCGGACTGGGCGACCTCGCAGAACGAGTGCCCGGTAGCCGGCGAGAGGTTCTCGCGGTACTCACCGGTGGTCGGGACGACCCAATGGCCGCCGATGAAGTTGTTGTAGCGCTCCTTGAGCTCGACGACGCTTCCCGGTTCGCCGGGGGCCGCATAGGTGGTGGGAGGGGTGATCGTGGTAGCCATGTGCTTGAGCTCCGTTTCGGATTGAAGGGGTCAGACCCGGGCGGTGGCCGACGCGGCGCCCGCGAGTGCCGAGTCGGGCGCGCCGGAGATGCGGAAGACGAGTCGCGGCGCCGGAGCGCTGCCGTCCAGCACCTGCTCGATCGCCTCGTTGACGTCATCGAGCGCGACCTCCGCCCGCTCGATCGTGGTCAGGCCGCGGCGGTGCAGCGCGAAGACCTCCTCGAGGTCGTGGTGTGTGCCGACGATCGAGCCCTTGACGGTCAGACCGCCGAGCACGGTCTGGAAGATCGGCAGGTGCATGTCGTTGTCGGCGGGCAGGCCGACGCAGACCAGCGTGCCGCCGCGGGCCAGGGAGCCGAGCGCATCCTCGAACGCCGTCGGATTGACGGCGGTGGCGATCGCCTGGTCGGCGCCGCCGAGCCGCTGGATCGCGGCGGCCGCATCCTGCTGGAGCGGATTGATGACGTGGTCGGCACCGACCTCGCGCGCCACGCGCAGCCGGTCCTCGTTGATGTCGACGGCGACAACCGTCGCGCCGGTGATGCGGGCGTATTGGATCGCCAGGTGCCCGAGGCCGCCCGCTCCGAACACCGCCACGAGGCTGGAGGCGTTCGCGCCCGAGACCTTGACCGCCTTGTACGTCGTCACGCCGGCACACGTGAGCGGCGCGGCATCCATCACGTCGATGCCCGTCGGCACCGCGACCACGTTGCGGGCGAAGCCGACTGCGTACTCGGCGAACCCCCCGTTCATGCCGTAGCCGGTGTTGATCTGGGACTCGCAGAGCGTCTCCCAGCCGCTGTTGCAGTGGCGACACGTCCCGCACGAATAGCCGAGCCACGGCAGGGCCACGCGCATGCCCTCGGTCAGCCCGTGGAGGTCACCGGAGCCGACGCGCTCGATGATCCCGACACCCTCATGGCCGGGGATGAACGGCGGCGACGGCTTGACCGGCCACTCGCCGCGGGCGGCGTGAATGTCGGTGTGGCAGAGCCCCGAAGCCTCGATCCGTACGAGCACCTGGCCGTCGGCGGGCTCCGGAGTCGGGACATCCTCGATCGAGAGCGGCTGGTCGAAGCTGTGGACGACTGCGGCTTTCATGACGGCTCCTCAAGTGGGGTACCTGACGATCACACCGACCGCGCGGCAGCCCATCGGGGCCCGCCACCCGTTGGCGTCCGTAGCGACTACGGAGCTCGTGCCGGTCAACTCCCACCCAACGCCAACGCCAACGCGACCATCGCGAGGCCGCCGGCGACCGCGCCGATCGCGACGCGGGGCTTCGCTGCGGACCGCAGTCCGGCGGGGATCAGGTCGGCGAAGACCAGGAGCAGCATCGCCGCTCCAGCCGCCGCGAGCGACAGGGGCAAGATGGCCGCCACCGCGTCAACGGCGAGGAACGCCACGAGCGCCCCGGGGATCTGCGGCACGCTGGTCAGGAGCGCCGCGCCGAGCTGTGTCGCGCGACCGCGTCCGGCTCGCATGAGCGTGATCGCCGTCGCCGTACCCTCGGGCACGTTCTGGATCGCGATCGCGACGACCACGAGCGTGGCGACACTGCCCTTCGCCGCCATCGCGCTGCCGAGCGCCAGGCCCTCGGGCAGGCTGTGAACGAGCAGGACCCCGAACGTCAGCATCGCCGAGCGCTCGGCCGCGCCCGCGTCGCCGGGAACGTGGCGGCGGATCCTCGAGCGCGCCCACCACAGACCGGCCATCCCGGCCACAGCGCCCGCCGCCACCGATCCCGGCGAGCCGTGGCGAGCCGCCGGCAGCAGCAGGCCGACCACCGCAGCCACCCCCATCACGCCGATCACGAGCCCGTCGAGCCACGGCTGAAGCCGCTCTGCGTGCGCCGCTGAGAACATCACGGGAAGGGCTCCGAGCCCGGTTGCGAGCACGGTCAGCGTGGCGACGAGCAGGACAGCGACGACGGGTGGCATTCGGGTCCTCGCGCCTCAGGCGCCGGCCAGGTCGCGGCGCCGGAACGCCCACAGCGCGGCGCCCGCGGCGCCCGCCGCGATCACGAGCATCGCGATCGCCGCCTCCGCCCGCAACGGTTGCGCCGGGACCAGCCCGACGTGCTCGAACGGCGAGAGATCGAGCAGCCATTGCGGCGCTCCGAGCAGCGCGCCGAACAGCTGCCAGAGGAACATGGCGCCGACGAGTCCGTAGGCGATCCCGGTGCTCGCCCGCGGCACGACCGCGAACGCCAGCGCCCCGAGACCGCCGAACAGCAGGGCGGCGGGCAGGCAGTTCGCCCCGGCCTCGAGCATCCGCGGAAACGAGACGGCGACGCCCTGCGAGCGCGCACCGGCCCAGGCGAGCACACCGGCCGCGAGCGCCAGGACGACGGCGCCCATGCACGCGAGGGCGAGGCGGCCGCCGAGCCAGCGACCGCGCGTGACCGGCAGCGCGAGCAGCGTCTCGAGCTGGCCGCCGGCCTCCTCGTGACGCGTCGCCGCCACCTGCGAGCAACAGAACAGACTCACGGCCAGGACGAAGAACAGGAAGCTGAACCCCAGGTAGCCGGATGGCGTGAAGACCGAGTCGCCGCCGAGCTTGGCGACCTGGCGCCGCAGGCTCTCCGAAGCCCCGGCCGCGGAGATCGAATCGGCGATCACACCGAGGATGAACGCAAACGCCCCCACCCCGACCAGCCAGCCGATGAGGCCGGTGCGCTCGCCGCGAAGCGCCTGGGCGATCGTCGAGGACAGCAGCGTTGTGCGCGGCGCAGCGCTGTCGCGTTCGGGCAGCAACCCCGCGCCGACGTCGCGCCGCACGGCGAGCCGACCGGCACCCACGAGCAGCACGACCGTCGTCGCGACGGGCAACAGCAGCACCAGCGGACGCGCGCCGGCGAATGGCCGCAACTCCTCGGCCCAGCCCAGCGGCGTGATCCAGCGTAGCCAGTCCGCGCTCGCCGACGTGTCGGCCACCACCCGCATGGCGAACGCGACCGCGAACACCGTGTAGCCGAGCGTCAGCGCCAGGCGCCTGGTCGGAGCGAGCTGACTGACGAGTGCGCCGATACCCACGAACACTCCGATCGGCGACAGCGCCGCCAGCGTCAGATACAGCGAGCCGCCGAGCGGCAGTCCGCCGGCGACCAGGGCGATCGACATCGCGACGACGAGGATCGCCGCTCCGGCCCCGATCGCCGCGAGCGCGGCGAGGAACGCTGCGCGGCGCCCGACGATGCCGGCCAGGATCAGATCGGCGCGCCCGGCCTCCTCCTCGGTTCGCAACGCCCGGACCGCGGCGAGCAGCCCCCAGGCGGCGGCAAGCAGCGCCACGGTCCCGCCGACCCGCCAGGCCGAGTAGCCGGCGACCGTCAGCAGGTCGTGTGGCTTGCCGTAGAACAGGCGGATCGAGGCCTGATCGCCGAAGCTCGTGGCGAAGCGCAGCCGGTCGAGCTGAGTCGGATACGCGTTGCGGTACGCGACGGGTTGGATGAACGCGATCGCGGCGAAGAACCACGCGAACGTGACCAGGCGAACACGCGAGTCGCGCAGCGCCTGCCGCGCGATCGCGCTAGCGGGCGTGGCCATCGGAGCCGTCGTAGTGGTGCAGGAAGATCTGCTCTAGCGACGGCTCATGGCTGGTCAACGCGACCAACGAATACTCCGCGAGTGCGGCGATCAACGGGCCGACGCTGCCGGTGACCTCGCACAGCACGCTGTTGCGTCCCGCCGGCACGACGTGGGTGTCGGGCAGCGCGGGCAGCTCCGGCGCCGGCCCCGCGAACGTGACCTCGATCGTCTGCGCGCCGAGGTGCCGTAGCTCGGCCAGCGTGCCCTCGTCGACGAGCCGTCCGTCGCGCAGGATGCCGACCCGGTCACACACGGCCTCAACCTCGCTGAGAATATGCGACGACAGCAGGATCGTCTGCCCACGCTCCTTGGCCTCGTGCACCGACTCGCGAAACGCGACCTCCATCAGCGGATCGAGACCGCTGGTCGGCTCGTCGAGCAGCAGCAGGTCGGCCCGGCTGGCCAACGCGGCGATCAACACCACCTTCTGGCGGTTGCCCTTCGACAGCGCGCGCACCTTCTTGGCCGTGTCGAGGTGGAAGCGCTCCACCAGCGTGTCGCGATACGCACCGTCGGTCCCTCCGCGCACGCGGGCGAGGAACTCGAGCGTCTCGGCGCCGGTCAGCGACGGCCACAACGCCGGCTCGCCGGCCACATAGGCGACGCGGCGATGCGCCGCCGCCGGATCGCGCCACGCATCGACGCCGAACAGCTTCGCCCGCCCCGCCGTCGGGCGATGCAGCCCCAGCAGGAGCCTCAGCGTCGTTGTCTTCCCGGCTCCATTGGGTCCGAGATAGCCATAGACCTCGCCCTGGGCGATCTCGAGGTCAAGACGGTCCAAGGCCAGCGTTTCGCCGTAGCGTTTGGTCAGACCTTCCGTCGTGATCGCATTCATCGCAGATGAGGACCGTCGCAGCGCGCCATCGTCCGCGCGTCCGCGCGGACCCGTTCTCTGCACCCGGCGAACTACGCGCATGCTGTGCGTAGATCCCACGGTTGGCAGGTTCGCGATCCAAGACTAGCTTTCGTGGCATGGGCTTTCACCACGTGATCGTCGGCGTCGATGGCCGGCCGACGGGTCGCGATGCGATTGGGCTCGCGCGTCAGCTCACGGCGCGCGACACACATCTCGGCTTGGCGCACGTCTACGAGCGAACGCTCTCCGGGCTTGGCGCGTACGCGATCGGCGCCGCCGACACAACGGTCGATCGCGAGAACGCGGTCACGATGCTCGAGGACGAGCGCCGGGCGACCGGTGGACACGGCGAGTTGATCTGCCGGGCCTCCCTGTCGGTCGGCCGCGGACTGCACCACATCGCCGAGCATGCCCAGGCCGACCTGCTGGTCGTCGGCTCCTGCCACAGAGGCGTCGTCGGTCGCGTAATGGCGGGCGACGACACCCGCGCCGTCCTGCACGGCGCGCCGTGCGCCGTCGCCATCGCGCCGCTCGGCTATGCGGAGACGGCGGCCTCGATCACCACGATCGGGGTCGGCCACAGCGAGACGCCGGACAGCGATGCGGCGCTGGCGATGGCCCGCGACCTTGCGGCCGAGCACGGTGCGAGCCTACGCGCGCTCGAAGTGGTCGAGATGCCCAACGCGCCCTACGGGTTCGGCGCGGGAATCGTCCTCGTCGACGTGCTCAGGGACATGCTCGCCGCGGCAAAGGCGCGGATGGCGGCGCTCGAAGGCGTCGACGGCGACGCCGTGGTCGGTCTCGCGGGAGAAGAGCTCGCCGCGTTCAGCGGCCAGGTCGATCTCCTCGTCGTCGGATCGCGCGGCTACGGGCCGCTGCGCAGCCTCATCCTCGGGAGCACGTCCGCTCACCTGGTGCGTCACGCGCGCTGCCCGCTTCTGGTGCTCCCACGCTCCCCCGCGGCGTAGCGGCCTGAGCGACGATGGCCGAGGAATCCAAGAAGCCCCATCGCCCGTGGCAGGTCGAGGGCGCGCGGCAGACCGAGCAGGCGCCGGCCACCGTCCGGCCACCCCATCGCCGCGTCAGCATCTGGGTGCTCGTGGCCACGCTGCTGGCCTTCAACTGGATCATCGCGTCGACGATCCAGCCGCGCGTGCTGCGGACGACCGTGCCCTACAGCTCGTTTCGCAAGCAGGCCCAGGTCGGCAACATCGCCGAGGTCAGCTCGAAGGGATCGACGATCCAGGGCACGTTCCGGCTCGCGGTGCGCTACCCGCCCGACAGCAAGCACCGCAGCGTCCGGTACTTCAAGACCGAGCGCCCGGCGTTCGCCGACGACCGGCTGCTCGGGCTGCTGCTCTCCCACCGCACCGTGGTGAACGCCAAGGCGGTCGACAACGGCCAGTCGCTCCTGGGGAGCATCCTGATCGGCATCCTGCCGACGCTGCTGCTCGTCGGTCTGTTCGTGCTGCTGATGCGCCGCGCGGCCGGCGGTCCGGGCGGGATCATGGGCAGCGTCGGGCGCTCGAAGGCGCGGCGCTACGAGGCCACGCATCAGCGAACGACGTTCGCCGACGTGGCGGGCATCGACGAGGCGACCGAGGAGCTGGCCGAGGTTGTCGACTTCCTCAAGCACCCGGATCGCTACCGGCGCCTGGGCGGGATGATCCCCAAGGGCGTTCTGCTCAGCGGCCCGCCCGGTACCGGCAAGACGCTGCTGGCCCGCGCGGTCGCCGGCGAGGCGGACGTCCCGTTCTTCTCGCTCTCGGCGTCGGAGTTCGTCGAGATGTTCGTCGGCGTCGGGGCGAGCCGCGTGCGGGATCTGTTCGAGCAGGCCAAGAACGACGCGCCCGCGATCATCTTCATCGACGAGCTCGACGCCATCGGGCGCATCCGTGGCGCCGGCGCCTTCGGCGGCGCCAACGATGAGCGCGAGCAGACGCTCAACCAGGTCCTGACCGAGATGGACGGGTTCTCCGGCTCGGAGGGCGTCATCGTCCTGGCTGCGACCAATCGTCCCGAGATCCTCGACCCGGCGCTGTTGCGAGCCGGGCGCTTCGATCGTCGCATCGCGGTCAACGCGCCCGACCAGAAGGGCCGCGCCGAGATTCTGGCCGTCCACACACGCAGCGTCCCGCTGGACGACGATGTCGATCTCGACGCCCTGGCGTCGAGCACCCCGGGCATGGTCGGCGCGGAGCTGCGCAACCTCGTCAACGAAGCGACGCTGATCGCCGCCCGCCGCGGCCACGACACCGTCCAGCGAATCGATTTCACCGACGCCCTCGAGCGCATCGTCCTCGGCGCGGCGCGCCGGATCGTGCTCTCGCAGGACGACCGCCGGCGCACGGCGTTCCACGAGTCCGGCCACGCGCTGCTCGGCATGCTCGAGCCCGGGGCCGACCCGGTGCGCAAGGTCTCGATCATCCCCCGCGGCCAGGCGCTCGGCGTGACGTTCCAGAGCCCCGAGTTCGATCGCTACGGTTACAGCGAGAGCTACCTTCGCGGCCGGATCGTCGGCGCGCTCGGCGGTCGTGCAAGCGAGCAACTCGTCTACGGAGAGACGACCACGGGCGCCGAATCCGACCTCGAACAGGCCACCGCGCTGGCTCGCCAGATGGCTGGGCGCTGGGGCATGTCCGAGAAGGTCGGCCCGGTCTCGGCACTGCCGCGCGAGGGGGAGCAGGCATTCGCGAGCCCGTTCGCAGCGGCGTCCCAGCGCACGCTCGAGACGATCGACGACGAGGTCCGCCGGATCATCGAGGAGTGCTACGGCCGAGCGCTGGCCACGCTCACCGCCCACCGCGAGCAGCTCGACCGGCTGTCCGCGACGCTGCTGCAACGCGAGACGCTCGACGAGGCCGAGGCGTACGCGGCGGCCGGCATCGATCACGGCGCGAGGACGGCCGAGTGCAAGGAAACCGTGCTGACCGGAGCGAGGGTCTGATGCTCGTCGTCGCCGCCCTCGGCGGCAATGCGCTCCTGCGACGCGGCGAGCCGACCCGGATCGACGAGCAGCGCCGCAACGTCGATGCCGCGGTCACGGCGCTGGCCCAGATCGCGGGCGAGCATCAGCTCGTCGTCACGCACGGCAACGGCCCTCAGGTCGGCCTGCTCGCGCTCCAGGCCGAGGCGTACAGCCCGGTGGCGGCCTACCCGCTCGACGTTCTCAGCGCCGAGTCGGAGGGCATGATCGGCTATCTGCTCGAACAGGGTCTCGAGAACGAGCTCCCCGGCCGCCAGGTGGCGACGCTGCTGACGCAGGTCGTCGTGGATCGCGACGATCCCGCGTTCGGCCATCCCACCCAACCGGTCGGCCCCGTGTACGACGCCGAGCGAGCAGCGCGTCTGGCCCGTGATCGCGGCTGGAGCGTCGCGTGCGACGGCGAGCGCTGGCGGCGTGTCGTGCCCTCGCCCGAGCCGCAACGGATCGTCGAGATCGCGGTGATCAGGACGCTCGTCGATGCCGGCGTCATCACCGTCTGCGTCGGCGGTGGCGGCATCCCGGTGACCGTCGACGAGCGCGGCGCGTTGCACGGTGTCGAAGGCGTCATCGACCGGGACCTCGCGGCCGCCCTGTTGGCGCGTGAGCTCGGTGCCGACCTGCTGCTCCTGCTCACCGATGTGGCTGGCATCGAAGCCGACTGGGGTACCCCTCAGGCGCGCCTGATCGCACGCGCGACACCGGTGGAGCTGGCGGAGATGAATCTTGCGGCGGGGTCGATGGGGCCCAAGGCTCAGGCGGCATCTCGGTTCGCCCGCGAGACCGGCGCCATTGCGGCCATCGGTGCACTGGCCGACGTCAGGCATCTGCTCGACGGACGAGCGGGAACGACCGTCGTGGCGCCCCGATGAGCGCCGAGCGATCCTGCCGAGCTGCGTACTTTCCCGCAGCACGACGGCGGCTTTGCTCGGCTGGCGCAGCGACCGCATCAGCCTAGCCTGCAGTCATGGCTGCAGATCCTCAGTTCAACGTCGTGATCGTCGGCGGCGGTGTTGCGGCGCTCGAGGCCGGACTCGCGCTGCGAGAGCTCGCCGGCGACCGCGTCTCGATGCAGATCGTGGCCCCAGACGACGAGTTCAGCTACCGACCGTTGGCGGTTCGCGAGCCGTTCGCACGCGGCAAGGCGCGTCGCTATCCGCTGTCGGAGATCGCCGCCGACATCGGCGCCGAGCTACTGCAGCGCCAGTTCAGCTGGGTCGACCCATCGCGCCGCACGGCGCACACCGCCCAGGGCGACGTCCTGCCCTACGACGCGCTGTTGCTCGCCCTCGGCGCCCGTATGCGCAAGCCGTTCGCGCACGGCCTGACGATCGACGATCGTCACATGGATGACCTGCTGCACGGCCTGATCCAGGACGTCGAGGGCGGCTATGTGCGCAGGATCGCGTTCGTCGCTCCCGGCCGGATGGGGTGGCTGTTGCCGCTCTACGAGCTCGCGCTGATGACCGCCGCTCGCGCATACGAGACGGGCGCGGAGACGGAGATCACCGTCGTCACGCCCGAGACAGCACCGCTGGCCATCTTCGGCGTCTCCGCCAGTGCCGCGGTCGGCGAGCTTCTCGACGACGCCGGCATCTCCACGATCTGCTCGGCGTACGCCGAGGTGCCACGCGGCGGCCACGTCGTGATCCAGCCGGGCGACCGCGGCGTGGACGTCGATCGCGTCGTTGCGCTCCCCGATCTGATGGGGCCCGCCGTTCGTGGCCTGCCCGCGGGCGAACGTGGCTTCATTCCCGTCGACCTCCACGGGCAGGTGCGCGGCATCCCGCGGATCTTCGCCGCCGGCGATGCGACCGACTTCGCGGTCAAGCACGGCGGCCTCGCATCCCAGCAGGCCGACGCCGCCGCCCAGTCGATCGCCGCGCTCGCGGGAGCTCAGGTCACCCCCGAGCCCTTCCGCCCCGAGATCCGCGGCGTGCTGCTGACCGGCCGATCACCTCGGTACCTGACCGCCCAGATCACCGGCGGCCAGGGTTTCAGCTCGACGATCACAGAGCAGCCGACCTGGGAGCCCGCGACGAAGATCTCCTCCCGCTATCTCGCGCCGTATCTCGAGCAACTGGACCGCGCGGCCGGAGTCGTAAGCTAGGGGCATGCAACGAACCGAAGCGCAACAGATCGTCGACCGTCTCACCGCGGTTATCGGTGACGGACACAACGTCCTTGCCTATATCGACGAGCTCGGCAGCCTGTGGGCCGATGACCTGATCGTCACGCACGTCCCTGCGATGAGCAACGACGGCGTGCGCGTCGGCCCGGAGCTGCGGGTGCGCGAGCACGCGATGAACGAGGCCTTCCTGCAGGCGATGCCCGACTTCCACCAGGAGGACGTGGCGGCGTCAGCCGAGGGCAACGTCGTCCATCTGCGCATGACGTGGGCAGGCACGCGCAGCGACGGCTCGTCCTACCGAGTACCGGTCGCCTACGTGCTCACCGTCAGCGGCTCGCTCGTCACCCACTGCGAGGTGACGCTCGACCCCGGCGACCTTTCCCAGGTCGCCGAGGTCGGCGTGCAGCACTGGATGGGTGACGTCACCGACGCGTGATGGTGTTGCGCAAGACCCCGACACCCTCGACTTCGACCTCGACGACGTCTCCGGCCTTCAGATACGGACCGTCCACGCCCTGCTCGATCGCCGTCCCGGCCGGCGTACCCGACGTGATCATGTCGCCCGCGTTCAGGGTCATGAACCGGGAGATCCACTCGACGCGCTGAGCGAAGCTCGTGATCATTTGCGCCGTCGTGCCGTTCTGGCGCTGCTGACCGTTGACGCGCGACTCGACGCCCAGGTTTTGGGGGTCCAGGCCCTCGTCGACGACGACGTACGGGCCGCACGCGTTGCCGCCGTCGAAGTTCTTCTGGAGGAAGTACGGGAAGCCCTGGGCGCGGTCGCCGCCGCCGACGCCGAGGTGGGGGTCACGGATGCTGAAGTCGTTGAAGACGGTCACGCCCCAGATGTTCACGGAGTCGCGGTCGAGGTCGCGGCCCGCCGCGCCGAGGACAACCGTCGCCTCGACCTCGTAGTCCAGGTACTGCACGAAGCTCGGCGGCGCGATCTCGTCATCCGGACCGCTGACGGTCCCCGGGATGACGAAGAAACCGCCGACCAGCCGCTCCTCCTCGGGCACGCCGTCGGCGTTGGGGTCGACGGACCCCAACGACGCCGCGGCGCCGGCCGTGTGCTCGGCGAAGTTCGTCCCCAGCGCGAAGATCCGCGACACCGGCGAGGCGAGCGGCGCGCAGAGGCGAACGCTGTCGAGCGGCTTCGTCACTGCGCCGGATGACGCGTCCGCCGCGAACGCGATCAGCGCGCCGAACGGGCCGCGGGCCTGTTCCCAGCTCTCGATCAGCGCCGTCCAACTCCCGCGGCCGTCGTGGCCGAGCAGGGCGGTGAGGGTCTGCGCCGCGGCGGCGTCGGTGCCGGCGAACGCGGGCAGGCTGGCGGCGACGTCGAGTACGACGGGGCCGGAGTCGTGGTCGACCAGGAGGCCGGTGGTGTTGTCGTCGAATCGGAGAAATTTCATGGATCGATGAGTCTACTTTCGCGCGCCGCCGCGCGGCGCGCTCGGCGCGGCTTCGAGCACAACGGCTTCGTCGACGCCAAGATCACCGACATCTCGAAGGCCGCCGGAGCGGCGACCGGCTCGTTCTACAACGGGATACCGACGAGAACCTTGCCGACCGCACCGGCCTCGACCGCGTCGTGGGCCTCGGCGAGCTGCTGGAGCGGGAATCGCGTGAGCGGCAGGGTGCTCAGCGCGCCTGCCGTCAGCGCACGCGTGATCTCGCCGACCGCGGGGTCGGGCGCGGGATCTCGCGGATCTCGATCACTCCCTGGTCGGGGCCGGACGTGGGGTAGCCGCCGGCGAGCATTCGCCCAGCCTAGGCCATGGCTGGAGCGGCTGCCCCGGTGCAGCGTCTCGAGCACGACCGGCCTGGTCCGCGGGCCGATAATGTCCGGCCTCATCGAGCCGCCCGGGCCGGCGGAGGAGGAGCGAGATGATCGAGCTCGACGGCAGGGTCACGATCGTGACGGGAGCGACACGCGGGATCGGGCGGAGCACCGCCCACGCCATGGCCGGCGCCGGCGCGCGCGTGGTGATCGCCGACCTGCCGGGCACGGCGCTCGACGAGGCCCAGGCCGCCGTCGGGGCGCAGGGCGAGGCGATCGCCCATCCGGTCGACATCACCGACGAGGACTCGGTGCGAGCGCTCGTCGCCCATGTGCGCGGGCACTTCGGCCGGATCGATGTGCTGGTCAACAACGCGGCCCTCACCGGCCACCCGGCCGATACCGCGGTCGACACCCTCGACGCGGAGGTTTGGGACGAGATCTTCCGGGTCATCGCGCGCGGGACGATGCTGGTGTGCAAGCACGTGATCCCGGCGATGGTCGCGGCGGGCGGCGGCTCGATCGTCAACGTCAGCTCGGGCACCGCGCGCGGCGGCCAGGACGCGCTGACCGCCTACGGATGCTCGAAGGCGGCTGTGGAGTCCCTGACGCGCTACGTCGCCACGCAGTACGGCGCCCAGGGGATCCGTTGCAACGCGGTCGCCCCCGGCCTGGTCGCCACCGAGGCGCTCAAGGCCGGGATGCCGCCGCGCCTGCAGGAGGCGGTGGTCGAGAACAAGCTGCTCGGCCGCCTCGGCGAACCCGATGACGTGGCGCGCGCGATCCGCTTCCTCGCCTCCGACGAGTCGGCGTTCATCACCGGCGAGGTGCTCGCGGTCGACGGCGGGTACTTCGCCCACAGCCCGAGCCTCGCCTCGCAACGGCATGCGATCGCGGAGCTCCGGGGCGGCTAGGCGGCGCACGGACCCGTCACGCCGCCAGCGTCCACCATCGGGCGAACGTCGTGGCACCCAGCGAGCCCGGCCTATGTCGAAGCACTCAGCCGAGCCTACTCGCGGCTGGAGGTAGGCGCGGGGCGGAGAAGCCGAGCGGCCGGTCTGAGGAGATAGCGTGCGGTCCGTGACCGCTGTCCGCGTCATGGTGATCGCGCCCGTCCTCGCCGGCCTCGTCGCCGGCTGCGGTGGCGGCGGTTCAGGCACGAGCGACGATTCCAGCGCACCCGTCGCGTCGGGGTCGGCCCTCGGCCTGACGAGCACCGGTTTCGTCAACGACGCCCGGATCCCGGCGCGCTACACCTGCGACGGGCAGAACACCTCGCCGCAGCTCACGTGGACCCGAACCCCGACGAAGACTCGCTCATTTGCGCTGCTGATGGAGGACCCCGACGCGCCGGGCGGGACCTTCGTGCACTGGACCGTCTACGACATCCCCCGCGGCGCGGCCAGCACCGCCGCCGACAGCGTCCCGCGCGGCAGCGTCCAGGGAACGAACTCGTCCGGCGACGCCGAATACACGGGCCCGTGCCCACCGCCTGGGGACAAGCCGCACGACTACGTGTTCCACGTCTACGCGCTCGATGACGACCTCGGGCTGAATGCCGGCGCCTCACCGAACGACGTGCGCCAGGCGATCAGGCAGCACGCGCTTGCGACCGGGGTGCTCAACGGCCGCTACAGCCGCTGACCTGCCGATCAATGCGGCCTACTCAAAGGAGGGGCCGCCGTACGTCGAGCTGGTCGAGGCGCTACTGGCCGGCGGCCTGGAACTGCCACTTCCACTCGAGGCGCTTCGTCGGATCGCCGAAGTCGCCGCTGACCGTCGGCGCCTGCTCGTTGGTCACCGGGGCCGTGCCGTCGGCGGACGTGTCGAGATCGTCGAACCCGTTCATCGCGGTCGTGGAGATCCCTCCGAGGCACGTGATCGTGACCGGGTACTTGGTTGGGCCGGCCTGCACCAGAACGTCGTAGGACCTGAAGTCGGCGTTGATGCGCAGGAAGCCCGCCCAAGGGGTGTGGGTCACCGTCAGCGACCCGGTGCCGGTGCAGGCCCCGCCGTACGTCGACGTACTGGTGATCCCGCCCATCGGCAGATAGACGTACTGCTGCTTGGAGCGGTCGAACGGCCTTCGTGGTTCGTGCGGCGGAGCCGGGCTCAGTGGTGATCGTCTCGAAATCGGGCACGTTCCACTGCTTGGCGATGATCACGAAATGCTCGCCCTTGAAGAAGTTGTTGCCCCGGTCGCCGTCCGGGATCTTCTCATCGGGATCTGCGACGGCGCCGATCTGGGCAAAGCCGAGCTTCGGACTGCCGGTCAGCTCGACCGTCTCGTAGTGGGCGCTCGTGTGGGGCCTTCAGCTTGGGGAGCTTGATCGAGGCCGGCGCGTCCTTGCGCCCCTGGTTCCTGACCCCCACCCGAACGTCCACAGGCTCCATCACGCCGTCGGTGCCCAGCAGCGCCTATGCCGGATCGCCGAAGTTCGCCTGGACCGGCCACGACCTTCAGATCGGCCTGGGGGACGTGGCGCTTCTTCGCGGACGAGATGGGCGTCGCTTCTTCTACCAGCCAGACGTCCCGCTCACGATCACCCTGACGAACACGCGCGACGCGATTACGCGCCCGTGGTCGATGTCATCTATTCGTCGGTGTCACCGGAGTGCAAGGCAAAGACCTTTTCTGAAAACGCGGCTCGCGCACTGGTCAGGGCGACGCGAACGTGTTCTGGACGTACGCCGTGTCGAAGTACTCGCGCACCCGGGTGAGCCGGCCGTCGGCAAAGGTGAACAGCATGAAGTAGGCGTTCCGGTACTCGCGGCCGTCGGGCAGCCTGATGTCGCCCTTAAGCTCCACGGCGACCCGGTCGTCCTCGGCCGTCATGCTGATGATCGTCAGGCCGTCCGTCCCCGGGATGGCGGCCGAAGGGCTGGCCCAGCGGCTCCAGAAGCGCCCCTTCATCGTCTCCACGTCGAACTCGCCCTGCCCCAGCACCCACCACAGGCAGTCCGGTGCCGCAAAAGACACGGCGTCGTCGAGGCGGCCTTCGGCCAGCGCACGAAGCAGCCGCTGCACGACGTCTTTGTTCGCCTCGGTCTCCGTGCTCATCCCAGCTTCCCGGATCGTTGCATGCCGCCTCTCTCGCGCTCGGCCGCCAGTCGGACGGCTGGGCCGTGGCGATTCGCGGAGGCTTCTCGACTCCGCGGGAGGGTACAGCAGCAGTCCACACGCGGTCGCGAAACGCCTCCTCGGCGGCGGCCGGAGGTCGTCTCCAGGCGGTCGACGAGCCGCCGGTGCTCGCCCACCAGCTCCACGAGCGGCTCCCCCAGTCGACCACCGGAGAAGACGCGCGGACGCCTTCGCCTCGACCCGCCCATTTCCAGCCCTTTCCCCCAAGCCGACGGGGGGACTCGAACCCCCGACCCCTTCATTACGAGTGAAGTGCTCTACCAGCTGAGCTACGTCGGCATGTAGGGCGCCCGAGGTCAGAACGTGGACGAACCAGCCCCGGGCGCCTGCCGTGATGGTACCGGCGGGGCGGGCGACGCCTGACGCTCGTCAACGGCGGCCGGCCATCACGCGGTGGACGGCGTCGACGAGGCGCTGGAGGCCGCGGTCGGGTTCGACTCTGCGCTCGGGACGGCGCGGCGGATCGGACCCCTCGACCGCAGGGGCGCTCGGCGGATCCGTGGTCGGCACAGCAACTGGCGTGATGTTGGCTTGCACACCCCCACCTTCGACGCCGTCCGGCCCCGCCCCGTGACCATCCGGTGACCACGTACGCGTAGGCTGGAAACCATGCCCGCCCCGTACACCTCGCCGCTCGCGCAATCACTCGCCGACGACGTCCTCGAGCGCTTCACGCGCTACGCCCGCATCGACACACGCTCGGCCCTCGACCGCACGCAGAGCCCGAGCACGCCCGGCCAGCTCGACCTCTCCCGGCTGCTTGTCGAAGAGCTCAAGACGCTCGGCCTCACCGATGCAAGCCTCGACGACAACGGCTACGTCTTCGCCACCCTCCCCGGCACCGGCCCGGTCATCGGCCTACTCGCCCACGTCGACACGAGCCCCGAGGTCTCCGGAACGAACGTCGTCCCGATCGTCCACCGCGACTACGACGGCACGACGATCGCCCTGCCCAACAACGACGTGATCCTCGACCCCGACGCGCTGCCGACCCTGCAAGACCAAGACCGGCGAGGACATCGTCACCGCCTCCGGCGACACGCTCCTCGGCGCCGACGACAAGGCCGGGATCGCCGAGATCATGGCCGCGGTCGCTCACCTCGTCGCCCACCCCGAGCTCCCGCGCCCGACCCTGCGCATCGGCTTCACGCCCGACGAGGAGGTCGGCGCGGGCGCGGAGCTCTTCGACGTCGAACGCTTCGGCGCCCACTGCGCCTACACCCTCGACGGCTCCACCATCGGCGAGCTCCAGGACGAGACCTTCACCGCCGCCGAGGCGATCGTGACGATCCACGGCTACGACGTGCACCCCGGCTTCGCCAGGGGCATCCTCGTCTCGGCGATCCGGGTCGCCGGCCAGGTCCTCGCCGCCCTGCCGCCCGAGCTCAGCCCCGAGCAGACCGACAACCGCGACGGCTACATCCACCCGATCACGCTCGAGGGCGACACCCCGAAGGCGACGATCCGCTTCATCGTGCGCGACTTCGACGACGACCTGCTCGCCCAGCACGTCGAGCTGCTGCGATCGATCGCGCAGCGCGTCGTCGACGCCAACCCGGGCGCCCGCCTGGAGTTCACGTCGCGCCCGCAGTACCCGAACATGCGCGCCCATCTCGCCCCGTTCCCCGAGATCGTCGAGAAGGCCGAGGCCGCGATCCGTGCCGAGGGGATCGAGCCGATCCGCACCCCGATCCGCGGCGGGACCGACGGGTCGATGCTCAGCGCCAAGGGCCTGCCGACGCCGAACATCTTCGCCGGCGGCCACGCCTTTCACTCCCCGCGCGAGTGGGTCACCGTGCAGGACATGGCCGCCGCGGCCGCGGTGATCGTGCACCTGGCCGCCGAGTGGGCGCGGTAGGCTGCCGTCCGTGTCCAACCGTCGCGTCATCGTCCCGATCGCCACAGTGATCGGCGTCATCCTGCTCGTGGTCGCAGTCGTGTACTTCGTCGACGCGGCGCATTCGCTGCCGTCGTTCTTCCCCGGCCACGCCGACGCGTCCAGCAAGGACGCCGGCCACCACCACAGCAAGCACGGCATCGCCGCTTTGGTCCTCGCGCTGGGGGCGTTCGCGATCGCCTGGTTCGCCTCGGGCCCGAAGTCCGCGTCGCCCGCGTAACTTCCTGCGCCGTCGCCCGTTGACCCTGGCGAATGGCCGCTGCGGGGCATGGGGCATGACCCGCCAGTCGGCCCGCCGGGCGTAGGCCGCGTGGTGGCGGCCTACGCTCCGGCGGCGAACGCGATGCTCAGCACGCCGCCGACGACGATGCAGTAGATCCCGAACGGCGTCAGGCGGCCACTGCGGAAGAAGCGCAGCAGGAACTTGACCGCGATGTACGTCGTCAGCGCGGCGCACAGCGCGCCGACCAGCGCCGGCCCGCGGACGCCGTCGCCCTGGGAGCCGGCGAGCTCGGGCAGCTTGAGCAGCGCAGCGGCGCCGATGATCGGCGTCGCGAGCAGGAACGAGAAGCGCGCGGCGTCCTCGTTGCTCAGCCCGACGACCAGGCCGCCGCCCATCGTCGCGCCCGAGCGGCTGAACCCGGGGATCAGCGCGATGCACTGCGACACGCCGACCGCGAACCCCTGGCGGTAGGTCAGCTTCGAGATGCGCTGGTCGCCGTCGCCCTTCCAGTCGTCGGGCTCCGGACGGCGCTTGCGCAGGTGCTCGCAGCCGAGCAGCATGATGCCGTTGGCGATCAGGAAGAGCGCCGCGGTCGTCGCGCTGGCGAAGAGGTGGCGCAGGGAGTGCTCGAGGAGCAGCCCGAGCACAGCGGTCGGGATCGTGCCGGCGATCAGCAGCCAACCGAGCTTGGCGTCGACGTCGTCCGCGCGGATCTCCCGGATGCGCAGCGAGCGCAGGACGCCGCTGATGATCCGCTTCCAATCCGCCCAGAACAGGACGAACAGGACGACCGCGGTCGCGAAATGCGTGGCGACGAGGAAGGTCAGGAAGAACGGGTCGTTCTGGTGGATGTCCCAGCCCATCACACTCGGCAGGATCACGCCGTGGCCGAGCGAGCTGACCGGGAACGGCTCGGCGACGCCCTGGAGGAGTCCGAGTACCGCAGCTTGGAGGTAGGAGATCATTGCGGCCGGGACTGTACGGGCTACGGTCGCCGAGGTGCGCCTGCCCCGATCATCACTGCCGGCGGCGACCTATTACGCCACCTTCACGATCGTCACGCGCTGAGCAGGCGCTCGCAGCGGTAGGCCAGCGCCTCGAGCGCGAGCTCCGGCGTCGGGTTGAGGATCCACGAGGCGCGGGTCTCGTCGCACAGCTCGATCGCCGCGCGCACGCGATGCACGTCGCGGCCGTCGGCATCGGCGGCGACCTCGGCCGCGCGGTCGGCGTGGTGGACGAGCTCCGGAGCGCCATCGATCACGCAGGCGACGTCGCGCAGCCACAGGCCCGCGAGCTGGACGACGTCGTCAAGCTGAGCGGTCTCCGCGCGCCGCGCGGCGCGCTTACCGGTGTCGGCGCCCTCGCGCTCGGCGCGGCGGCGCTCCTTCGACGGCAGGAACTCGAGCTCGGTCTTGACCATCTCCTCGACCTCCTTGGCCGCCTGCGCTCCGTTGGCCTTGGCCAGGCCGAGCACCGGCTCCCACGGGCGCACGCGCGCGGACTCGCCGGCCAGAAACGCCCGCGCGTAGGCCTGAGCGCCGTCGCGCAGCGCCGGCCCGTCGCCGAGCGCCAGGCGCAGCGCGCGCTCGCTGTCGCCCAGCGCGAGGCGCGCGCACGCCTGCGCGGTCGCCTCGTCGACCCCCTGGCCGGCCAGCCGGGCCGTGATCTCCGTCGTCGTCGCGGGCGAGAAGCGCACCGGCTGGCAGCGGCTGACGATCGTCGGCAGCACCTCGCCGAGGCGATCGGTGAGCAGGATCAGATGGGCGAACGACGGCGGCTCCTCGAGCGTCTTGAGCATCCGGTTGGCCGCCGCCTCGTGCATCGTGTCGACGCGCTCGATGACGAATACGCGCCGGCGCGACTCGAACGGCGTGTGCGCCGCAGCGGTCACCACCGGCTTGATGTCCTCGACGCGCATCTCCGCCCAGCCGCTCGGCTTCACCCAGCTCAGATCGGGATGGACGTCGTGCTGGACGCGCTGCGCGGCGTTGACCGGATCGGGCGCGCCGTCGGAGAGCAGCGCCGCCGCGAACGACCGCGCGACCGCGCGCTTGCCGCTGCCCGCAGGCCCGTGGAACAGGTAGGCGTGGTTCGGCGACCCGTCGGGCGGCAGCGCCGCACCGAGCACAGCGCGCGCGTGCGGGTGGCGCTCGGTTCCTTCAACGACGGCGGGCATGAGATGGTTCTAGCACGATGTACGGGTGTCTGATCACGATCGAAGGGCTCGACGGAGCGGGAAAATCGACGCTCGCGACCGGGCTGGCCGACGCGCTGCGCGAGCGCGGCATGACGCTCGAGCTGATGCGCGAACCGGGCGGCGTCGAGGTCTCCGAGCGCCTGCGCGAGCTCGTCAAGGACCCGTCGCTACAGATCGACGGGCGCGCCGAGGCGCTGATCTACGCGGCCGCGCGCGCGCAACTCGTCGCGACCAGGGTGCGCCCGGTGCTCGCCGCCGGCGACTGGGTCCTGCTCGATCGCTTCGTCGACTCGTCGCTCGCCTACCAGGGTGCGGGCCGCGGGCTCGGCGTCGAGGAGGTCGCGGCGATCAACGCGTTTGCGACCGGCGGGCTGCGCGCCGACCGCACGCTGCTGCTGCGGATCGAACCCGGTACCGGCCGCGCGCGCCAGGACGATCGTGGCGAGCAGCCCGACCGCCTCGAGCTCGAGGACGAGACGTTCTTCGCGACGATCGCCGCGGCCTACGACGCGTTGGCGCAGGCCGAGCCGTTTCGCATCCGCGTGATCGACGCCACAGCCTCGCCCCAGGAGGTGCTGCGCGCCGCGCTGGACGCCGTCGATGACCTCGTCGGAGGCGTCATAGAATCCGTGGAAGACCCAGCATGACGCTGCACTTCGAGGTTTCCTCCTTCGAGCAGGTCCAGGCGACACCGGGAACGGTGCTGCTGCGCATCGGCGGGGCGTGGCTCGGCCCGGTGCGCGAGCGCCTCGCGCCGCCGATGCTCGTGATCGACGACGGGCGCCGGACGCACCGCGTCGCCGCGCTGCCCGGCCCCGACGACGCCAACCCGCTGGCCGGCCCCGAGCCGACGCAATGGCGCGCCGCCTACGCAGCGCCCGAGGCGCTGCTCGGCGGGCGCCCGGCGTTCGCGCTGGACATCGGGCGCGGCGGACTGATCGACATTCCCAGGCCGGGCGTGCGCACAATCGTGCGCCCGGCGGCCGCGCCCGCGGCACCCGTCGACGATCGCGCGGCGCGCGAGGAGCAGGAGCGCGCCCGCGCCGAGCAGGAGCTGCGCGAGCAGCAGGAGCGGCTGCGTGCCGACCAGGAGGCGCGCGACCAGGCGAAGGCCCGGCGCGCGGCCGAGGCGGACCGCGACGCCGAGATCGCGCGCACCGCGGCGCTGCGCGAAGAGGCGCTGCGCCGCGCCCAGGAGGAGCGCGAGGCCGAGCTGCGCCGCGCCCAGGCCGTGCTCGCGGCCGACGCCGCGCGGGCGCAGGCCTCACGCGACGCCGCGGCGCGACGGATCGGCGAGCTCGAGACTCGCATCGACGGCTATCGCGACATGCTCGCCCAGGCCACCGAGGCGCTCGCGCTCGCCAACGGTCGCCTCGAAGCCGACGCGCACGAGCTCGCCGGCGCCCTCGACGTGGCGGCCTCCCAGACCGCCCAGCGCGAGCAGGCCGAAGCAGACGCGCTGGCGTTCCGCGAGCAACTCGCCGAGCTCGAGGCCGAGCACGCGCAGGCGCTCCAACGCGCGACCAGCGCGGAGTCGGAGCTCGCGCGCGCGCAGGACCACGCCACCGAGCAGCGCACCGGTCCCGACCCGGCCGAGCTGGCTGAGCTGCAGGCGAGCATCGCGCACGAGCGCGCGGTCGCCGAACGGCTGCGCGACGCCTACGGCCAGGAGTCTGCCGCGCGCAACGCCGAGGTTCTCGCCTGGCACGCCGAATGCCAGCAGGCAGTCGACCGGGCCGAGCAACTCGCCGAGGCGCTGGCCGCCGCGCGCCAGGAGCTCGAGCGCCTGCGCGATCCGGCCGATCTCGGCGTCGGCTCCGGAAGCGGGCTGATCCGCTTCGCCAGCAAGGACTGACCGGTGGCCGGCCTGCGCCACGCGGCGCTGTCACTCGCCACGACCACCGTGACGGTCCACCACTCATCCGGCGACCGCGGCCTGGCGGTCGGACTGCTGATCCTCGTGGGCGCCCTGCTCGCGATCGCGGCGCTGATCTGGGCAGCGGTCAGCTGGTCGGCGACCGAGCCCGAGTGGATGCTGCGCGCGCGCCACGCGACCGGCGAAGCGGGCCTGCGGATCTCGAGCACGTGGGCCGAGTTCGTCGACTTTCTGCGCCTCGGGCGCTAGATGCTGACCGGCGTGCGGCCGGCGTCGCGTAGACCGCGCTGCGCCGCGTCGATGACGGCCTCGAGCACCGCGACGCGCGCGTAGCGCTTGTCCTCTGCCGCCACGACCCGCCACGGCGCCGCGTCGTGATCGGTGCGCTTGAACATCTCCTCGAGCGCCTTCTCGTAGTCGCCGCGGCGCTTGAGGTTGCGCCAGTCCTCGTCGGTCAGCTTCCAGCGCTTGAGCGGCTCGAGCTCGCGCGCGCGAAAGCGCTTCTCCTGCTCGGACTTCGAGACGTGCAGCCAGAACTTGACGAGCACCATCCCTTCGTCGCACAGCGCCTTCTCGAAGCCGACGATCTCGTCATAGGCGCGGGTGTATTCGTCCTTCGTCGCCAGGGACTCGACGCGCTCGACGAGCACCCGCCCGTACCACGTGCGATCGAGCACGGCCATCCCGCCCCAGCCCGGCAGCGCGGGCCAGAAGCGGTGGAGGAAGTGGTGGCGCTTCTCGTCGGGCGTCGGCGCGGCGAACTGCGCGACGCGGACGTGGCGCGGGTCCAGCGGCGCGACGAGCCGGCGGATCGCCCCGCCCTTGCCCGACGCGTCCCAGCCTTCGAAGATCACGCACAGCGGCGGCCCGAGCTCGCCGTCGCCGAACAGCCCGGCGTACTGGAGACGCAGCGCGAGCAGGTGGCGCTGGGCGGCGAGCAGGCGCTCCTCGCCGTCGCGGCGACCGAGCTTGAGATCGAGGTCGACATCGTCGAGGCGGGCCATCGACGCAGTATCCCGATCCCCCAAAGACCGGGGAATACACGCCCGCCGAAGACGTCGACTCGGTACCCTGTAGGGACGGTATTTCCGCCCGTTTCACGACCGCTCCGGGACCGCAGATTCTTGCCGTCCGACAAGCGATGGAGGATGCGGAGTTCACCCAAAAAATACCGTCCGGAGACCGCCGATCGCCCCGTTTTGCGGCCAACCGGGAAGGAGAATCATCGTGGAGTACGACACCCCGACCGCCACCGCAGACGACATTCAGCCCGGTCAGGCGCTGAAGATCTCGCGGTATTTCACAAGTCCTGGGGTGGACCCGTTCGACACGGTTGAGTGGGAAACGCGCGACGCGTTGATCGGCCACGGCGGCAATGTCGCCTTCGAGCAGACGGACGTCGAGTTCCCGGCGACGTGGTCGCAGAACGCGACGAACATCGTCGCCCAGAAGTACTTCCGCGGACAGCTCGGCTCCCCCGCGCGTGAACATTCGGTCAAGCAGATGATCGGCCGGGTCTCGGGCACGATCGCCGACTGGGGCCGTCAGCGCGGCTACTTCGCGACGCCCGCCGACAGCGACGCCTTCCAGGACGAGCTGACCCACATCCTGCTGCACCAGATGGCGGCCTTCAACTCACCGGTCTGGTTCAACGTCGGCTTCGAGGAGCAGCCGCAGTGCAGCGCCTGCTTCATCCTCTCGGTCGAGGACACGATGGAGTCGATCCTCGACTGGAACACCAAGGAGGGCAACATCTTCCGCGGTGGCTCGGGCTCGGGCATCAACCTCTCGAACATCCGCGGTTCGATGGAGCCGCTGGCCAAGGGCGGCACCGCGTCGGGCCCGGTCTCGTTCATGCGTGGCGCCGACTCGTGGGCCGGGACGATCAAGTCCGGCGGCAAGACGCGCCGCGCGGCCAAGATGGTCGTGCTCGACATCGACCACCCGGACATCCGCGAGTTCATCTGGTGCAAGGCCAAGGAGGAGGACAAGGCCGAGGCGCTGCGTGACGCGGGCTTCGACATGTCGATCGACGGCGACGGCTTCAAGTCGATCCAATACCAGAACGCCAACAACTCGGTCCGCGTGACCGACGAGTTCATGCGCGCGGTCGAGAACGACGACGACTGGCACCTGACCGCCCGCTCGACCGGCGAGCCGGTCGGCGACCCGATCCCCGCGCGCCAGCTGATGGCCGAGATGGCCGAGGCCGGCTGGCGCTGCGCCGACCCGGGCATCCAGTACGACACGACGATCAACCGCTGGCACACCTCGCCGGTCTCGGGCCGCATCAACGCGTCGAACCCGTGCTTCCCGGGCGACGCGCGCGTCCACACGACGAAGGGCCTTATGCCATTCGCCGAGCTGTACGGACGCTGGAACGGCGGCGAGACCGACATCGAGGTCTACTCCCATCGCGCGACAGCGGGTGAGAACGGGAGCGCGCCACGGCCCAAGGGTGAAGGCGTCGTCACGTCGCGCCCGGTGCGTGTGATGCAGACCGGCGTGAAGTCGATCACGCGGCTGCGCTTTGCCAACGGCGCCGAGTTGCGGTGCACTCCGAACCACAAGATCTGGACGCTGAACCGGGGGTACGTGGCCGCCGAAGATCTGGCGCCCATCGATGAGGTTTTGCTCAGCGATACCGCGACGCCGGCGACCGCCGCTTCCTGGGAGCTCCCGGTGCAGGTGGCTGCTCCGGCACGCGCCTTCCAGCGCGGAGGGTCGGTTATCGAGCGCCAGCTGCCGCGACGCTGGTCCGAAGGGCTCGCCGAGCTTCTCGGACACCTGACCGGCGACGGCGATCTCACCGAGCACCGCGCGGAGTGGGTCTACGGCGGCGACGACATCGCCGACGGCATGGTGGACGCCCACCGTGGCCTGCTGACCGAGATGATCGGGTCGGTCAACGAACAGCGGATGGACAACGGAACAGTCCAGCTCCGCGCGGGAAGCTCGGCGCTGCGCGAGCTCCTCCGTGGCCTCGGCGTCACATCGGCGCGGGCTCACGGGAAGCGACTTCCGGCCAGCATCTTCCAGGCGCCCGTCGAGGTGCAGTCAGCCTACCTTCGCGGGCTCTTCGGAGCCGATGGGTGCGTCGCGCGAATCGAAGGCGGCGGAAAGGCCACTCGCTACGCCGGCTTGGGATCGCGGAGCCGAGCGTTGCTGGGCGACGTGCAGCGTCTGCTCAGCGTCTGGGGCATCCGCGCGACGATCTATCGCACGACCGACGCCGGACGGGAGTCCTTCTCCTACACGCGCGTCGATGGTTCGACGGTCACCTACGCATCGCGCGAGGGCTGGGACCTGCGCATTACCGGTTCCGATCTCGAGCGGTTCGCGGAAGGGATCGGCTTCTCGACGCCGCGCAAGAATGCGGCCCTAGCCACGCTGCTGGGCGAGACGCGGCGCTACCGCACGAAGCCCGGGACGCGGCTCGTCGCCCGCGAGGACGACGGCCAGGAGGCCGTGTACAACCTCTCCGAGCCATTGCATCACTCCTACCTGGTCGACGGCTTCGTGGTCGCGAACTGCTCGGAGTACATGCACGTCGACGACAGCGCGTGCAACCTCGCGTCGCTGAACCTGATGAAGTTCCGTCGCGGGGACGGCACCTTCGACACCGAGTCCTACGTTCACGCGATCGACATCGTGCTGCTCGCCCAGGAGATCGTCGTCGGCCCGTCGAGCTACCCGACCGAGCAGATCGGCGTCAACGCCCGCGCGTTCCGCCAGCTCGGTCTCGGCTACGCCAACCTCGGCGCCTTCCTGATGTCCAACGGCCTCGCCTATGACTCCGACGCGGGCCGCGGCATCGCGGCGGCGATCACCGCGCTGATGACCGGCCAGGCGTACCTGCAGTCGGCCAAGATCGCCGCGGCGATCGGCCCGTATGAGCACTATGAGCTCAACCGCGACGCCCACAACAGCGTGATGCGCATGCATCGCGACGCGGCGCACGCGATCGCCGACGACTCGTGCACCGACACCGCGCTGCTCTCCGACGCGCGCGCGTCATGGGACGAAGCGGTGGCGCTGGGCGAGCTCTACGGCTACCGCAACGCGCAGGCCACGGTGCTCGCGCCGACCGGGACGATCTCGTTCCTGATGGACTGCGACACGACCGGCGTCGAGCCCGACTTCTCGCTCGTCAAGTACAAGGAGCTGGTCGGCGGCGGCTCGATGACGATCGTCAACCGCACGGTGCCGCTCGCGCTGGCGACGCTCGGCTACACCGACGAGCAGATCGAGGTCATCGAGCGCTACATCGACGACCAGGGCACCATCGTCGGAGCCCCCGGCCTCGCCGATGAGCACCTGTCGGTGTTCGACGTCGCGGTCGGCTCGCGCGCGATCTCGCACATGGGCCACATCAAGATGATGGGCGCGGTGCAGCCGTTCATCTCCGGTGCGATCTCCAAGACGGTCAACCTGCCGTCCGAGGCGACGGTCGAGGACATCGCCGATGCATACATCCAGGCGTGGTCGCTGGGCGTCAAGGCGCTGGCCATCTACCGCGACGGCTCGAAGACCGCGCAGGCGCTGCGCACCGACGCGCAGACCGAGGCGGCGGCGCCGGCCGACATCGACGCGCTCGTCAAGGCGGCGGTCGACAAGGCGGTGGCCGAGGCCGGCCCGAAGCGCAAGAAGATGCCGAAGGAGCGCGAGTCGATCACCCACAAGTTCTCGCTCGGCGGCCATGAGGGCTACATCACGGCCGGCAAGTACGAGGACGGGACGATCGGCGAGATCTTCCTCACCGATATCGGCAAGGAGGGCTCGACGCTGCGCGGGATGATGAACTCCTTCGCGACGGCGATCTCGATCGCGCTGCAGTACGGCGTCCCGCTCGAGACGCTCGTCCAGAAGTTCGCCTACATGCGCTTCGAGCCGGAAGGGATCACCCAGAACCCGGAGATCCCGTTCGCCAAGTCGATGCCCGACTACATCATGCGCTGGCTGGCCTCGCGCTTCCTCGACACCGACACGCAGGAGGAGCTCGGCATCCTCACGCCGGACGTCCGGGCGCGCAAGATGGCTCAGGACGCCATGACCTCGATGTCCTCCGACACCGCCAGCGCTCCGCTGGCGCTGCCGACCAACGGCGGCGGCAACGGCGACTCGGGCGGCTCCTCGCAGCCGGCCGCGTCAGCGCTGACCGACTCTCCGCCGGTGCGACCGGCCAAGATCGTCGGTCTCGATCTCGGCCCGGCGTGCGGCCAGTGCGGCGGCATGATGCAGCGCACCGGCTCGTGCTACACGTGCTCGTCGTGCGGCAACAACACCGGCTGCGGCTGAGCCGCCGGCTTTGATCTCGTTCCACGGGGCGCCCATCGGGCGCCCCGTTTCGTTCTCCTAGAGCGTCGCGACCCGCCGGACGGTGAACTTCTTGATCCCGGAGCCGGAGACCTCGAAGCCCTTGCCGGTGTTCGTCACGTAACAGACGACCGTGCGGGCGATGGTGGTGTAGCAACTGAACGGGCCGACGACGACGTCGTGCGCGGCCTTGATCGTCGTCGCGTTCTCGGGCGGGTTGCCGATGCAGGCGACGCCCTTGCAGATCTTTACGAAGCCGTTGCTGTGGAGCTTCACGCTCGACGCCGGGCTGGTCGTCTGGCAGTACGCCAGCGTTCCGAGTGCCCCGCCCGACGACAGCTGGCAGCTGATCTTGCCGTTGGCCGTCTTGAAGAACGTGGTCTTCGAGGCGGCGACCGCGGGAACCGCGACGGCGAGCGACAGGCAACAGACGGTGACAAGAGCGCGCTTGATCATGGCGCGAGATCCTACGGATCCGCTCACGCGACGTCGCGCAGCGACTCGGCCGACAGGCAGACCCGATCGCGGCCCAGCCGCTTGGCCTTGTACAGCGCGCGATCGGCCGCGTCGATCAGGTCGTCCATGACGGCCGGTCCACCGGCGTTCCCGGTCGCCCCGATCGAGATCGTCAGCTCGATCGAGACACCGGCGGCGAGGACCGGCGTGGCCGCGACGATCCGTCGTAGCTGCTCCGCACGCCGGCGCAGCACGTCGTCGTCAGGGACGCCGGGCAGCAGCACCGCGAACTCCTCGCCGCCCCAGCGAGCCAGGAGATCGTCGGCGCGCAGCTCAGACTGCAGCCGACGCGCGAGCTCGACGAGGACCGCGTCGCCAACGGCGTGGCCGTGGCGGTCGTTGACCTGTTTGAAGTGGTCGGCGTCGAGCAGCAGCAGCCCGTACCCGGTCGTCGCCCCGGCCGACGCGGCAACGATCTCCGCGAAATGACGCCGGTTGTACGTGCCGGTGAGGTCGTCGGTACGGGCCCGTTGTTCGGCTGCGCGACGCGCCGCGTCGAGTTCGCGATGGGCGAGCTCCATGTCGGCCATGCTGCGCCGCAGGGTGTCCTCTAGGCGCCGACGCTCCGTGACGTCGGAGACGATCCCGCTGATCTCGACCGTCCCGTCGTCGCGCCGCCGCGTCGCCGCACGGTCGTGCACCCAGCGGGTGATTCCGTCGGCGCCGATCAGCCGGTACTCGACATCGCTGGACGAGCCCGCGCCCAACGCGAGATTGAAGGCGTCGTAGGCATCGCGGTCGTCGGGATGGATCGCGGCCTCCCAGTTGCTCATCTCCGCGTCAGGTTCCGCGCCACCGAGCAGACGATCGGCACCGGGACCCTGGAACAGCTCCTCGACGCGGCCGTCGTTGTGCACGACGGCGAGATAGACGTGCTCCCCGACCACGTCGAGCAGGCCCTCGAAACGCTCGGCCGACTCCCGTGCGCGAGCATCGGCCGCTTCGCGCTTGGTGACGTCGGAGATGATGCCGCGCACGAGCGTGCTGCCGTCGGCGCGGCGGACCGGGCGCCCGCGATCCCGGACGCTGCGCGTCACGCCGTCCAGACCGATCAGGCGATAGGTGACCTCCGCGTCGCGGCCGAGGAGCATCTCCCGGTTGAAATCGTCGTAGGCGGGCCGATCCTCGGGGTGGATCAGTGACTCCCACAGCGTGCCGCGGTCGGATCCGAGCGGCACGTCGCCGCCGATGAAGTGCGGCATCGCGGGTCCTGATGTGTGGTCGACGTAGTGACCGTCGGCCGTGACCTCCCCGACGTACGCGTGCTCCTCGAACAGGTCGAGCACCGCGGCCGCGGACATGTCGATCGTTTCGTGGCGCGGTCCGCGGCGCACCCCCAGCCGGGCGGCGAGCGCGGCGACCCACCCGCCGAAGACCCGCGCGCGCGAGGCACGGAACCACGGGGGCCCGGGGGAATGAGGCGGCAGGGTCACGAGATCTCCCCCACGGCATCGGCACCTGAGCCGCCACGCTTGAACCTCGCCGGGGTACGTCAGCTCGCGCCGGCCGCTTCGAACAGCTCGACGAGCTGAGCGCGGCAGAACGGCCACTGCTTGCGATTGCGCATCTCCGTCGGATGCAGCGTGTCGAGCAGCGCCAGCCCGCGTGCGGTGGCCAGAGCCATCTCCAGCAGCCGCTCGAAGTCCGGCGTCCGCGCCTGCTCGGGGAAGAGCAGCGTCGCGGCCTGCAGCGTCTGGCGATCGAGCAGGCGCTCCACTTCGACCAGGAGCGCGCGGAGCTCGGGGTCCGTGCGGGCGTGGGACCACAGATCCAGCGCGCCCTGCCACAGCGGCGTCGCATACGCGTCCCACATCAGGTCGAGGCCGCGCGCCAGTCGTTCGCGACCGGCCGGTAGCTGCTCGGCCGCGGCGAGCATGATCTCCGACCGGCGCAGCGTGATCTGCTCGGCCGCCGCGGCCACGAGCGCCTGCCGGGTTTGGAAGTGGTGCAGATGAGCGCCCCGCGAGACGCCGGCGCGCTCGGCCACCCGGCTCGTCGTCGTGTTCGCGTAGCCGTCCTCGACCAGGCACGTGATCGTTGCGTCGATCAGCGCTTGGCGGGTCGCGTTCGAGCGCTCGGCCTGGCTGCGTCGTTGAACCGGCACGGTGCTCATCGTGTGTCGCATCCTACCCCACATGTTTGCGTTCACGAATGAATGTTTCAGTGGTAGGCTGGTTGCAGCCGTCCCCCACCTTCGAGGAGCTCCGACGACAGATGGCAACCACCGAAGCACTGGTCTTCGACGCGATCCGCACGCCCCGCGGTAAGGGCAAGTTCAATGGATCGCTGCACACCACCAAGCCGGTCGACCTCGTCGTCGGCCTGATGCACGAGATGCTCGGCCGCCACGACGACTTCGACCCCAACCGCATCGACGACGTCGTCCTCGGCTGCGTCACCCCGATCGGCGACCAGGGCGCCGACATCGCCAAGACCGCGGCGATCAAGGCCGGCCTGCCCGAGACCGTCGCCGGCGTGCAGCTCAACCGCTTCTGCGCCTCGGGCCTCGAGGCCGTGAACATCGCGGCGCAGAAGGTCGCCTCAGGCTGGGAGGACATGGTCCTGGCCGGGGGCGTCGAGTCGATGTCCCGCGTGCCGATGGGCGCCGACGGCGGGGCGTGGATGAGCGACCCGGAGACCAACTACGACACGTACTTCGTCCCCCAGGGCGTCGGCGCCGACCTGATCGCCACGATCGAGGACTTCAGCCGCGAGGACGTCGATGCCTATGCCGCGCGCTCGCAGGAGCTGGCGACCAAGGCGCAGGCCGAGGGCCGCTTCGCCAACTCGGTGATTCCGGTGCGCGACATCAACGACAACGTGCTGCTCGACAACGACGAGTTCATCCGCTCGGGCACGACGGTCGAGACGCTGGGCAACCTCAAGCCGTCGTTCGCGGTCATGGGCGACCAGGGCGGCTTCGACGCCGTGGCGCTGCAGAAGTACCACTGGGTCGAGAAGATCAACCACGTCCACACGCCCGGCAACTCGTCGGGCATCGTCGACGGCGCGTCGCTCGTGGCGATCGGCAACGAGGCCACGGGCGCCGAGCTCGGCCTCACCCCCCGCGCACGCATCCTCGCCACCGCGGTCTCGGGCGCCGACCCGACGATCATGCTCACCGGCCCGGCGCCGGCGTCCAAGAAGGCGCTGGCCAAGGCCGGCATCACCGTCGACGACCTCGATCTGGTCGAGATCAACGAGGCGTTCGCCGCCGTCGTGCTGCGCTTCGTCCGCGACATGGGCCTCGACATGGAGAAGGTCAACGTCAACGGCGGCGCGATCGCAATGGGCCACCCGCTCGGCGCGACCGGTGGGATGATCCTCGGCACGATCATCGACGAGCTGGAGCGCACCGGCGGGCGCTACGGACTGTGCACCCTGTGTGTCGGCGGCGGGATGGGCATCGCCACCGTCCTCGAGCGGATCTAGGAAAAGGAACCAAGACGAACATGACCGAGAACAGCAGCACGATCCGCTACGAGCGCGGTGACGACGACATCGTCGTGCTCGTCCTGGACGACCCCAACGCGTCGGCCAACACGATGAACGCCGCCTACGGGCGCTCGATGGCCGCGACCGTTGAACGCCTCGAGGCCGAGAAGGACGACATCAAGGGCGTCGTCATCACGTCGGCCAAGAAGACGTTCTTCGCCGGCGGCAACCTCAACGACCTGATCGCCGTCACCCCCGCCGACAGCGAGCAGTTCGCGGCCGGCGTGCGCGAGATGAAGAGCCAGCTACGCCGCCTGGAGACGCTCGGCGTCCCGGTCGTCGCCGCGATCAACGGCGCCGCGCTCGGTGGCGGCCTCGAGATCACGCTGGCCTGTCATCACCGCATCGCGATCGACAGCCCGAAGGTCCAGCTCGGCTTCCCCGAGGTCCAGCTCGGACTGCTGCCCGGCGGCGGCGGTGTCACCCGTTCGGTGCGGATGTTCGGCATCGCGACCGCGCTGATGTCGCTGCTCCTGCAGGGCCAGCGCCTGCGCCCCGCGCAGGCCAAGGAGCTCGGCCTGATCGACGAGATCGTCCCGACCGTGGACGACCTCGTCCCCGCCGCCAAGGCGTGGATCGCCGCCAGGGCGGCGGGGATCCCATCGTTCAGCCGTGGGACGTCAAGGGCTACAAGATCCCCGGCGGCACCCCCGCCACCCCGGCGCTGGCGCAGAACCTGCCGGCGTTCCCGGCCAACCTGCGCAAGCAGATCAAGGGCGCCAACTACCCGGCACCGCACCACATCATGGCCGCGGCGGTCGAGGGCGCGCAGGTCGACTTCGACAGCGCGATCGAGATCGAAGGGCGCTACTTCACCAACCTCGCCACCGGCCAGGTCGCGAAGAACATGATCCAGGCGTTCTTCTTCGACATGCAGGCCGTCAACGGCAGCCGCGGTCGTCCCGACGACGCCGAGACGTTCACGGCGACGAAGGTCGTCGTGCTCGGCGCGGGCATGATGGGCGCCGCGATCGCCTATGTGTGCGCCAAGGCCGGCATCGAGGTCGTGCTCAAGGACGTCTCCCAGGAGGCCGCCGATAAGGGCAAGGCCTACTCCCAGAAGATCCTCGACAAGGCGATCGCCAAGGGCCAATCGACGCAGGAGAAGGCCGACGCGCTGCTCGCCCTGATCACCGCGACCGACGACCCGGCCCAGGCCGACGGCGCCAACCTCGTCATCGAGGCCGTGTTCGAGGACCCCAAGGTCAAGGAGCAGGTGTTCGCCGAGATCGAGCCGCACCTCGCGCCCGGCGCCCTGCTGGGCTCGAACACCTCGACCCTGCCGATCACCGACCTGGCCCACTACGTGAGCCGGCCGGCCGACTTCATCGGGCTGCACTTCTTCAGCCCGGTGGACAAGATGCCGCTGGTTGAGATCATCAAGGGCGAGCAGACCAGCGACGACACGCTCTACCGCGCGCTCGACCTCGCCAAGCAGATCTCGAAGACGCCGATCGTCGTCAACGACAGCCGCGGCTTCTTCACCAGTCGCGTCATCGGGACGTTCCTCAACGAGGGCATCGCGATGCTCGCCGAGGGGATTCCCGCGCCGTCGATCGAGCAGGCGTCCTCGCAGGCCGGCTACCCCGCGCCGGTCCTTCAGCTCTCCGATGAGCTGAACCTCAACCTGCTGCGCCGTATCCGCGTCGCCGCTCAGGAGGCCGCGCAGGCCGGCGGCATCGATTGGGGCGCGCACCCGTCGTCGGGCGTCATCGACCGCATGATCGACGAGTTCGAGCGTGGCGGCCGGCTCGCCGGGGCGGGCTTCTACGAGTACGTCGACGGCAAGCGCAGCGGGCTGTGGACCGGGCTCAAGGACGCGTTCGGCGGCACGAACACCGACGTCCCGTTCGAGGACCTCAAGGAGCGGATGCTGTTCATCGAGTCGCTCGAGACCGTCCGGTGCCTCGACGAGGGCGTCATCGAGACGATGTCCGACGCGAACATCGGCTCGATCCTCGGCATCGGCTTCCCCGGCTGGACCGGCGGCGTCGTCCAGTACATGAACGGATATGCGGGTGGGCTCGCGGGCTTTGTCGCCCGCGCGCGCGAGCTGAGCGCGCGCTACGGCGACCGCTTCGACCCGCCCGCCTCGCTGGTCGAGAAGGCCGAGCGCGGCGAGACGTACTCCGACGCGCCGGTGCTCGTCGCCAGCGCGTAGCCACCCGGCTCAGGGCGCCTCGGGCGGCTGGTACCGTTCGGTATCAGCCGTCCCTCGGACGCCCGTTTGGTACCAATAGGTAACAGAACGTAGACATCTGCGCTTTCGTTACCGATCGGTACCATGACGACTGCATCGACCCCGGAGCGGTTCGGCCGCCAGATCCGCGAACGGCGCGCGGCCCTTGGCCTGAGTCAAGACCAGGTCGCGTCGGTCGTCGGCGTCAACCGACGGGTCATCGGCGAGCTCGAGCGCGGCAAGCCCTCCGTTCAACTCGACATCGCGTTGCGGGTCGCCCAGGCAGTCGGCCTCGATGTCGACCTGCGCAGCCGATGAGCGCGCTCGTCGTCTGGATGGCCGACACGCCCGTCGGTCGGCTGATTCGCAAGGACAATGGAAATCTGCAGTTCCGCTACGACGAGGCCTACTCGGGGCCCGCGGTCTCCCAAGCTCTGCCCAGGCATCGACGCGAGCTACCGGCCGGCCTTCGTCGCGGCGACGAGTGACCGGTTGCTCGCCCGCGCCGCCGACGAAGCCACGCGACTGACCGCCACCGCCGAGCACGCCAACGATGCCGCAATTGATGACGTCCGGTGCTATGCTTGCGCTAGCAAGCATCTACGTCCACCCGGGAGGACCACCATGAAGTTCGACGGCATTCACCACATCACCGCGATCACCGGCGACGCGCGCGCCAACGTCGACTTCTACACCGGGATCCTCGGCCTGCGTCTGACCGCCAAGACGGTCAACCAGGACGACACCAGCGTCTACCACCTGTTCTACGGCGACGAGAACGCGCGCCCCGGCGCCGACATCACGTTCTTCGAGTACCCCCACGCGACGCCGGGCCGCGCGGGCTCCGGGATGGTCCATCGCATCGTCTGGCGCGTCGCGTCGACCGCGGCGATCGACTTCTGGGTCGCGCGACTCGCCGCGCTCGGCGTCGCGACGACGCGCACCGGCGACGCCCTGGTCTTCGCCGACCCCGAGGGCCTCGAGCACGAGCTCGTGGTCTCGACCGTGCCCGACGCACCGCTGATCGCCGACCACCCCGAGATCCCCGCCGACATCGCGCTCCAGGGCTTCGAGGGTGCGCGCGCGTACAGCGCCAACCCGCAGGGCAGCGCGCTGATGCTCGAGCAGCTGATGGCGGCGACACAGACCTCCGACAGCGTCTGGGAGCTGCGCGGTGAGCGCCGCGGCGGCTGGATCGCGTTCGACCCGGCGCCGGAGACAGCGGGCCGGCAGAGCGCGGGCACGGTCCACCACATCGCGTTCGGCACGACCGACGCCGAGCACGGCCTGTGGCTCGACACGCTCAACGAGGCCGGCGTCCCCAACAGCGGCATCATCGATCGCAACTACTTCCACTCGATCTACTTCCGCGAGCCCGGCGGCATCCTCTACGAGCTCGCGACCGACGAGCCCGGCTTCACGATCGACGGACCGGTCGAGGAGCTCGGCACGCGGATCATCCTGCCGCCATGGCTCGAGGGCCAGCGCGCCGAGATCGAGGCACGGCTCACGCCGCTGCCCGACCCGCGCGCCGACTGGGCGCCGGCTCAGGCGTCCTGAAAGGACAGCCGGCGGCGCCTGGCCAGGGCGCCGCCGTCCGGCATCTCCTCGGAACTGAACCGCCTAGGCCAGGGCCTTCGCCTTGAGCGCGTCGAACTCGGCCTGCGTGATGCTGCCCTTGTCGAGCAGCGCCTGCGCGTTGGCGATCTCCGTCGCCGGGCCACCGGCGACCGACTTGACGTAGGAGTCGAACTGCGACTGCTGGTCCTGGACCTGCTTGATGTTCCGCTCCGCCATGCCCTTGTGGTAAGCGATCAGGTACACGAGAACGCCCAGGTACGGGATGACGATCAGGAAGATCAACCACGCCGCCTTGGCCCAACCGCCGAAGTCGTGACGGCGGAAGAGGTCGGCGATGATCGTGATCAGGATCCAGATCCAGATCACGAACAGGAAGAACCAGAGCATCGTCAAGAAGACGCCTCCGGCGGGATACGTTGCGAGCATTACGATTCTTGGCTCCTTGTTGGGGGACAGCCGGTTTCTTTGGGGCTGACCGGCTGAAGAACTGCGAAGCCGGGCCTGCATCCTCCCGACGGCGCAATCATGTCACCTCACCCATGCGGGTGATCGTGACCAGCCTGCGGATCCGCGCCGTAGTCTCCCCCCCAATGGAGGAACTGCCGACCGCCCGCCGCGCCGAACGCGAGACCGCGGCCCTGATCGTGATCGCGATGGTCGGGCTGATGTGGCTCGTCGAGATCGTCGACCAGCTCGACGACCGCCGGCTCGAGCAGTACGGGATCAAGCCCCACGACGTCGACGGCCTGGTCGGCGTCGTGACCGCGCCGTTCCTGCACGCGGGCTTCGGCCACCTGATCGGCAACACGATCCCACTGCTCGTGCTCGGCCTCGTCATCGCGCTGAGCGGCATCGTCCGGCTCCTCAAGGCAACCGCGATCATCATCGTCGTCGGCGGCCTCGGGACGTGGCTGATCGCGCCGAGCGGTACCGACCACATCGGTGCCAGCGGGCTCGTCTTCGGCTATTCGACGTATCTGATCACCCGCGGAATCTTCAGCCGCGAGCTACGCCACCTGTTCATCGGCGTCGCCGTCGCGGCGATCTACGGGGCGACGCTGCTCGTCGCGCTGGCCCCGCGCGACGGCATCTCATGGCAGGGCCATCTGTGCGGGGGGATCGGCGGCATCGCCGCGGCGTGGCTGATCGACCGGCGCGCTCCGGCGCCGGAACCGTGAACGAGGGCTCGTGGGGATGAGATTGGGCCTGCTCTCCACCGCGCGGATCAACGGGGCGATCCTGCGCGGGGCTCAGCAGTCCGATGTCGTCGAGGTCGTCGCGGTGGCGAGCCGCGACGGCGGGCGGGCGCGGGCCTACGCCGCCGAGCACGGGATCGCGCGCGCGCATGGCGACTACAACGCGCTGCTGGCCGACCCCGACGTCGACGCGGTCTACATCTCGCTCCCCAACGGCCTCCACGCGCCGTGGGCGCTGAAGGCGCTCGAGGCGGGCAAGCACGTGCTGTGTGAGAAGCCGTTCGCGGCACAGCCCGAGGTCGTCGCGCACTGCTTCGACGTCGCCGACGCACACGGGCTGGTGCTGACCGAGGCATTCATGTGGCGCCACAACCCGCAGACGCGACGGCTCGCCGAGCTCGTGGCCGGCGGGGCGATCGGCGAGCTGCGGCTCGTGCGCTCGTCGTTCTCGTTCACGCTGGACGAGGCGATCAACGTGCGCTGGGACGCGCAGCTCGCGGGCGGGGCGCTGATGGATGTCGGCTGTTACTGCGTCAACGGGCTGCGGCTGTTGGCCGGCGAGCCCGAACGGGTGCACGGCGAAGCGGTCGACTCCGGCCATGGCGTCGACTCGCGCTTCGCGGGAACGCTGCGTTTCGCCGGCGATGTGCTCGGAACGTTCGACTGCGGCTTCGATCTCCCGGCGCGCGACGAGCTCGAGGCGGTCGGTTCCAACGGCTCGCTGTTCGTCGATGACCCGTGGTTTGGGCGCGAGTCGGTGATCGTGCACCGCCACGGCGACGGGCGGCGTGAGACGATCGACGTGCCGAGCGCCGATCCCTACCGGCTCGAGCTCGAGGATCTCGCCGGCGCGATCGCCGACTGCCGGGCGCCGCTGCTGGGCCGCGACGACGCGATCGGGCAGGCGCAGGTGCTCGGCGCCCTGCTGGCCAGCGCCGCGGCGCGCGCAGACGTCCGGGTCGCCGGATGAGCGACGGACCGATGCCGTCCGACGGGGTCATTAGAACGTGCTCAACGCTGGCGGTTGCCGCCACGCGTCTCTTTCCGGCGGGGGGACAATCTGCCGGAAGCCAGATGAGGGCCCGCCGCCGCAGCGGGCCCTCGTCGTCTCTGGCTCCGGCCGGTGCAATCGGGTAGAACACGGTGCGCATGCCCGGTGGTCTGACCCTCTACGTGTGCAGCCGTGACGACGGCGGGCCCCGCCGTCACCCATGCCGGCGCGCGCACGAGGCGCTACGGGCCGCAGGCCACAGCTACGAGACCGTCGTCTTCGATCGCAGCCACCCGTTCGGCCTGTTCACGACAGGCAGACGTCCGGAGCTCAAACGGATCAGTGGGCAGGAGCAGCTCCCGGTCCTGCTTCTTCCCGGCGGCGGCGCGAGCGTCCACAGCGCCGCCGAGATCGAGGTCTGGGCCAAGACCCACACGCCGGCCACCACCACACGTCCGGCGTCAGCCGGGATCGCGCCGGCGCACACCGGGCGGTCGCGTCTGGCACCCTGAGGGCATGAGCAGCCCCATCGTCGCAGCCACCGGTCTGACCCGCACATACGGCGAGGGCGAGGCCAAGGTCATCGCCCTCGACGACGTCACGGTCGAGTTTCCGGCCGGCGCGTTCTCGGCGATCATGGGCCCCTCGGGCTCGGGCAAGTCGACGCTGATGCACCTGCTCGCGGGGCTCGACCGCCCGACCTCGGGCACGGTCGAGATCGAGGGAACGGCGCTCAGCGATCTCAACGACGACGCACTGACCCGCCTCCGCCGCGACCGCATCGGCTTCGTCTTTCAGTCCTTCAACCTGATCCCGGTCCTCAACGCGCGCGAGAACATCCTGCTGCCGCTGTCGATCGCCGGACGCGATCCTGACCAGGAGTGGGTCGATCGCCTGATCGACGAGCTCGGCCTGCGCGACCGCCTGACCCACCGCCCGGCCGAGCTCTCGGGCGGCCAGCAGCAGCGCGTGGCCGTCGCCCGCGCGCTGGCCAGCCGGCCCGCGGTGATCTTCGCCGACGAGCCGACCGGCAACCTCGACTCCAAGGCGTCCGAGGACATCCTCGCGCTGCTGCGCCGCAGCGTCGACGAGTACGGCCAGACGATCGTCATGGTCACCCACGACCACGAGGCCGGTGACCGCGCCGACCGGATCCTCGAGCTCAGCGACGGCCGCGTCGTCTCCGACCGCGAGACGGCGACGGCGCCCGCACCGGCATGAGAAGCGTCGTCCTGCGTGGGCTGCTCGCGCGGCGCCTGCGCCTGCTCCTGACCAGCCTCTCGATCGCCCTCGGCGTGATGCTGATCAGTGGCTCGTACATCTTCACCGACACGTTCACGCACTCGTTCGACAAGATCTTCTCGGCCTCGTACAAGGGCGTCGACGTCTCGATCACGCCGCATGTCGCGGTCTCCGATCAGCAGAACGACTTCGCGCCACCGATCCCCGAATCGGTGCTCGCCACGGTCAAGACGGTGCCCGGCGTGGCCGCCGCCCAGGGCAACATCTTCGATCAGAGCGCGACGATCCTGAACAAGAAGGGCAAGCCGTTCCACACGGGCGGGGCGCCCCAGTTCCTGGGCTCCGCGAGCCTGATCGACCGCTTCGAGGTCTTCCAGTACGTCAAGGGCCACCGGCCCCAGGCCGACGATCAGCTCGCGCTCGACAAGGCGACGGCCGACAAGCAGCACTTCAGGCTCGGCGACACGGTCTCCGTGCAGTCGGACACCGGTCGGCGCGACTACCACCTCGTCGGGATCGTGAAACTCGGCGGCGTCGACTCGTTCGGTGGCGCGTCGGTGGCACTGCTGACGCTGCCCGCGGCGCAGAAGGCGACCGGCAAGGTCGGCAAGTTCGATGCGATCGACGCCGCCGCGGCGCCCGGCACGAACGCCAAGGCGCTATCGGCGCGAATCCGGGCCGCGCTGCCGCGGACGGTCGAGGTGCGCACCGGCCAGCAGCAGGCGTCCAAGCAGTCAAAGGACATCCGCGACAACCTCAGCTTCCTGACGACGGCGCTGCTCTCGTTCGCCGGCATCGCGCTGTTCGTCGGCGCGTTTCTGATCTTCAACACGTTCTCGATCACCGTCGCCCAGCGGATGCGCGAAATGGCGCTGCTGCGCACGCTCGGAGCGACGCGACGCCAGATCCGGGTCAGTGTCCTGACCGAGGGTCTGGTGCTGGGTGTGCTCGGCTCGCTGATCGGCATCGGGCTCGGAGTCCTCGCCGCGCTCGGGCTCAAGGCGTTGTTTGACGCGATCGGCTTCGACGTACCGTCGAGCGGGATGGTCATCGAGTCGCGGACGATCATCGTCTCGTTGCTGGTCGGCGTGCTCGTGACGCTCGCGGCGACCCTGGCCCCGGCCCTGCGCGCCACGCGCGTACCGCCGATCGCCGCGCTGCGCGAAGGCGCGGTACTGCCCAAGGGGCGCGGCCAGCGCTACAGCCTGCCGATCGCGATCCTGATCACCGTCGTCGGCGTGGCGCTGATGGTCGCCGGGCTGTTCGCGATCTCCGACTCCGGCCAGGCCGTTACCGCGCTGGGGCTCGGCGCCGCGGCGGTGTTCATCGGCGTCGCGCTGCTGAGCCCGAAGCTCGTCGGTCCGATCGCCTCGGTCGTCGGGCGACCGATCCAGCGTTTCGGCGGGATGCCCGGTCGTCTGGCCCGCGAGAACGTCGTGCGCCAGCCCGGCCGCACGGCGGTGACCGCGGCGGCGCTGATGATCGGCGTCGCGCTCGTCACGTTCGCCTCGGTCTTCGCGGCGAGCGCCAACAAGACGGTGTCGGCGGCGATCGACAGCCGCCTGACCGGGCAGGCGGTCGTCCAGAACGCCAACGGCTTCTCGTCGTTCTCGGCCGACGCCACGCGCGCGGCAGCCGGCGTTCGGGGCGTCGCCACGGTCGCCGCGCTGCGCACGAGCGCCGGCAAGCTCGTGCCCCGCGGGACGAAGGTCGGTGTGCGCGGGGTCGATCCGACGACGACGGCGGCCCTGTACAAGCTGCCGATCTCCTCGGGCCCGTCCGACGCGATCTCACAGCTCGGCCTCGTCAACACGATCCTGGCCAAGAACTTCGCCAAGGACCACAAGCTGAAGGTCGGCTCGTCGCTGATGCTGCGCACGCCGACCGATCAGGTCGTGCCGCTGCGCGTCGTCGGACTGTCGGACGACAGCACCGGCGTCAGCACCGACGTGATGATCTCCAACGCGCTGATCCAGTCGAAGTTCGGCGTCACGCGCGACGACATCGTCTTCGTCGGCTACGAACCGGGCGCCAACGAGAAGGCGGTCACGGCGCGCCTCAAAGCGACGCTCGATCGCGAGTTTCCGGAGACGCACACGCTGACCAACAAGGAGTTCAAGGACCAGCAGGCCGGCCAGATCAACCAGCTGCTGTCGATCATCTTCGCCCTGCTCGGCCTGGCGATCGTCGTCTCGCTGTTCGGGATCGTCAACACGCTCGTGCTGTCGATCACCGAGCGCACGCGCGAGCTTGCGCTGCTGCGGGCGATCGGGACGTCGCGACGTCAGGTACGCCGGATGATCCGCGGCGAGTCGGTGATCATCGCGATGATCGGCTCGATCCTCGGGACGGTGCTGGGGGTCGCGCTCGCGGTCCTGGTCTCGCGCCCGCTGCCGGAGCTGAAGTTCTCGCTGCCGATCGGGTCCATCATCGTCGTGCTGATCCTCGGCGCGCTGGCCGGGGTCTTCGCAGCGATCTGGCCCGCGCGCCGCGCCTCGAAGCTCGACGTGCTCACCTCGCTCTCGCACGAGTGAGCTACTGCGCCACCTCGACGATCGCGACCGTGCGCCGCCCGCCGGCGACCGCGCGCTGCCACGGCCCGTCGCCCGCCGGTACGCCCGGCGAACCGAGCAGAAGAGCCGCCAGCGTCAGCGCGTGCTCGCGCAGCTGGGGCGGAGACCGGTAGCGCCGATCCTCGCGGCCCGTCGTCAGTCCGGCACTGAACTGCTCGGACACCTCGACCACGACGAGCGGCTCGAAGGTCAGCTGAAGCTGGTCGGCGGCCATCCCTGCATTGAACAGGGGGCTGGGTGTCGGCGTAGTCGCGGATCGCCGGCGGCGGCGGTCAGCCGCAGACCGGCCACGCGGCGACGCCGTCGCTGGCCAGCAGCTTCGCGGCCCGCAGGTCCTGCTCGGACTCGCTCGCCGTCGCCGGGTCGCCCGTGCCGCCCATCAGCTTCCAGGTGGCGCGGGTGAACTGGTACTTGCCGCGGTAGCGCCCGTCGGGCGAGACAGCGGTCGGATCGCCGCCCGACTCGCATTGCGCGATCTTCTCGAGCTCGGCCGACGTGTGGCCGGAGTGCGACGCGTCGGTCGCCATCGAGCTCAGGCCGAGCGCGGCCGCGGTCTTCGGCCCGACGACCCCGTCGACGGTCAGGTGGTGGCGGCGCTGGAACACACGAACGGCGGCGCGGGTCGCGTGGTCCCAGCGATACGTGACGGTGATCCCGAGCGCCCGCTGGACGGCCCCGGGGCCCGGTAGCGACGTCGAGCCCGCGACGGGGGTGGCTGACGACGTCGAGTCAGAGGCCGATGCGGTGGACGGCGCGGCGGCCTGGGCTCCACCGGTGGCCGCCGACGCGAACGGCACGACGACGGCGAGCAGCAGGAGGCCGAGCATCGGCGCGAGCAACCTCATATGACGAACGGCATTGGCGGCGAACATCGAACCCCTTGAGCTCTCTCGTGCCTACGGGGTTAGCTGTCGGGCTCGCGCTTTGAGAGCTGCGCTACGCCGCATTCGCGGCGATTCGCCCCAGACCGCCTGTTCGACGGTCAGTGGTTCCCCCGTTCCCGGTGCTCCTGAGAGCGCCGGAACTCGGCTTGGTAAGCAATGGCTCGCAGAACTCTAGTGGATCGACAGGCGCATCACGAGGCGGCGGCATTGGCGAGCGACGCCGACGGTGCGTTGACGAGCTCGGCGAGCTGCGCTTCGGCGTCGCCGTGCAGCAGCCAGCCGCCGTCCGTGCGCTCGATCCAGCCGCGCCGCGAAAGCGCCGTCATCGCCGTCGTCACGCTCGGCCGGCGGGCGCCGACGAGCTTGGCCAGCGTCTCATGGGTAAGACGCAGGCCCAGCAGGACGCCGTCGGGGCGCACGCGTCCCCAGCGCTCGCCGAGATGCCACAGCAGGGCAACGAGGCGCGCCTCGACCCGCGTGATCTGGCTCAGTGCAAGCTGGAACGCCAGCGCACGCGAGCGCTCGGCCATCCGCCCGACGACGGCATCCATGATCGACGGGAAGCGCCCGACGACCGTCGTCAGCTGAAGGTCGAGCAGCGCGACCTGCGCGCGCTCGAGAACCTGCCAGCGACATTCGAGCGGGACGCTGCTGACGCCCGCGTCCTGATCCCACGGCCGCAGGATGTCGCCGGCGCCCAGCAACTCGGCAGTCGAGCGTCCCGCGAAGTGGATCTCGCGGGTCAGTAGCCCGTCGACGACATAGAAGCCGATCGCCGGATGCTCGAACGATCCCTCGAGATCTTCGGGGTTCCAGGCACCGGGGTCGATCGTGTGGGTCCGAGCCACCGCGTGGCGCCGGGCGACGACCAGCGCCTCGGGCGCCAGACCGTCTCCAAGGTCCGGGTCGATGTCCAATAGTGAGATTGCTGTGATCGCCTGCATCTCTCTTGGCTTCCCCGAACTGGCCGCGGCTCAACCGTCGAATCCGGCAATGGCCGGTTGAGGTGTCAATCCCGGCTACGCCTCGGCACAACATCCGCTCTACATCTGGACCGCTACCAGCTGCGTAACTCCGGGTTGGAAGGTCAGTTGCATGTGCAGCGTCCACCAAGACGAACACTGGAAACAGAGATGACCACCGCAATCGACGTCAAACAGCACCTCCAGCTCCTCAAGGAGGAGCGCGTTCTCGCACTCGAAGCGGGCCTTGGCGCCGATGCGGCCTACATGGCCGACCTCGAGGACGAGATCGCCGCCACGCATGCCGCGTGGGTCGGTGCCGCCGTGACCGAGATCGCCAGCCTGCGCGCCGAGCTCAGCGGCCCGCAGTTCGGCTGATCACTCGCCGGCGCGCCCGAATTCGGGGTACGGTTGCGTCGCGTATGGCGATTCGCGTTCTGATCTGCGAGGACGCACCGGGCTTCTCGGTCCTGGCCCGCACGTGGCTCGACGAGGACCCCGAGCTCGACGTCGTCGGCATCGCGTCCACGGCGCAGGATGCGGTCGACGCCACGCGGCGCCTGGACCCCAACGTCATCCTGCTCGACCGCACGCTGCCCGACGCGGTCGACGTCGACGAGGTCGTCCGGCGCCTGCGCACCGCCGCGCCGACCACCTCGATCGTGCTCATGTCGAGCCTGCCGCCGGATCAGCTGGCGAGCGACGCCAAGCGCGTCGGAGCGTGCGCCAGTGTGCCCAAGACGGCCCGTGCGGACGAGCTTCGCGAGGTCGTTCGCACGGCCGGAGCGGTCTCGTAAAATCTGAGTCGATCCGACTGAGAAACCCTGCTATAGTTGCGTGGGCAACGACTCCGCCTGGAAGGACTTTCCCGCAATGGCCACGCTTCTTCTGATCCCCCTCGACGACACGGTCGTCTTCCCCACGATGGATGTCACGCTGCCGATCGACACCGGGAGCGAGGAGCAGGTTCTGCTCGTTCCGCGCCATGAGGGGGAGTACGCGAGCGTCGGCACGATCGCCAAGGTCGTCGACACCGTGCGCCTGCCCGGGGGCGGCCACGCGGTGCAGCTCGAGGGCGTCGCCCGCGGCGAGGCCGGCGCGGCGAGCACCGACCCGCTGGGCAAGCTGCGCGTCGAGGTGACCGAGCGCGTCGACGAGGTGCCGGTCGACGGCCGCACGCGTGAGCTCGAACGCGAGTACCGCGCGACGGTCGAGGAGATCCTCGAGCTGCGCGGCGACGACGGCCGTGTCGCGGCCTTCCTCAGGTCGATATCCGAGCCTGGTGCACTGGCCGACACGTCGGGCTACTCGCCCGACCTCAGCTACGAGCAGCGCGTCGAGCTGCTGCAGACGATCGACGTCACCGCGCGCCTCGAGCTGGCGCTGGGCATGCAGCGCGAGCGGCTGACCCAGCTGCAGGTGCGCCGCAAGATCCGCGACGACGTCGACTCCGGAACCCAGAAGCAGCAGCGTGAGTACTTCCTGCGCAAGCAGATGGACTCGATCCGCCGCGAGCTGGGCGAGGACGAGGGCACGGTCGCCGAGGAGTACCGCGCCAAGATCGATGAGTCGGGCATGCCCGACGACGTGCGCGAGCAGGCCGAGCGTGAGCTGGGCCGTCTCGAGCGCATGGGCGAAGGCGGATCGGGCGAAGGCCAGATGATCCGCACCTACCTCGACTGGCTGGTCTCGGTGCCGTGGAGCAAGCGCTCCGACGAGATCCTCGATCCCGTCAAGGCGCGCGAGGTGCTCGACGCCGACCACGCCGGCCTGGAGGACGTCAAGGACCGGATCACCGAGTACATCGCCGTGCGCAAGCTGCGTAAGGAGCGCGGGATGGCGGGTGACGTCGCGGGGAGCGAGGAGCTTGCGGCGAGCGGACCGCGAAAGGCCAATCCCGGCGCGATCCTGACCCTGATCGGTCCTCCCGGAACCGGCAAGACATCGATCGGTGAGTCGATCGCCCGCGCGACCGGGCGCGAGTTCGTGCGCATGTCGCTGGGCGGCGTGCGCGACGAGGCCGAGATCCGCGGCCACCGTCGCACCTACATCGGCGCGCTGCCGGGACGGCTGGTCCGTGCCCTGCGTGACGCCGGCACGATGAACCCGGTGATCATGCTCGACGAGGTCGACAAGGTCGGCGCCGACTGGCGCGGGGACCCGAGCGCGGCCCTGCTCGAGGTCCTGGACCCGGCGCAGAACCACGCGTTCCGCGATCACTACCTCGACATCGAGCTCGACCTGTCGCAGGTCCTGTTCATCGCGACGGCCAACGTGGCCGAGACGATCCCAGGACCGCTGCTCGACCGCATGGAGGTCATCCGCTTCGACGGCTACACGGTCGCCGAGAAGGTGGCCATCGGCCGCGATTACCTGTGGCCGCGCCAGCGTGAGCGCAACGGGCTCCGGTCCGACGAGGTCGCGGTGACCGACGAGATCCTGCAGACCGTGGTCAGCGAGTACACCCGCGAGGCGGGCGTGCGTCAGCTCGAGCGTGAGCTCGGGACGCTGCTGCGCAAGGTCGCGACGAAGGTCGCCTCGGGCACGGCGCCAGAGGAGCGTCCGGTCGTCATCGATCTCGACACCGTGCGCGACGCGCTGGGACGCCAGAAGGTGTTCCAGGAGTCGGCCGCGAGGACCGCGGTCCCCGGCGTGGCCACCGGCCTCGCGGTGACCGGCACCGGCGGCGACGTGCTGTTCGTCGAGGCCAATGCGATGGCGGGGTCAGGGCACGGCAGCCTGACGCTGACCGGCCAGCTCGGCGACGTCATGAAGGAGTCGGCGCGCATCGCGCTGACCTATGTCCGTGCCCACGCGAGTGAGCTCGGCATTGCCGACGACGCGTTCACCGACCGCGAGTTCCACGTCCACGTCCCGGCGGGAGCGATCCCCAAGGACGGACCGAGCGCCGGCGTCACGATGACGACGGCGCTGGCGTCGCTGCTCACCGGTCGTCCGGTGCGCCATAGCGTCGGCATGACCGGCGAGGTGACGTTGCAGGGACGGGTGCTGCCGATCGGCGGGCTCAAGCAGAAGGTGCTGGCGGCGCACGCGGCCGGGCTGACCGATGTGGTCCTGCCCGAGCGCAACCGCGGCGACCTCGACGACGTGCCCGATGACGTCCGTGAGGCGATGACGTTCCACCCGGTCATGACGATCGGCGAGGTGCTCGAAATCGCCCTCGAGCCCGCGCGTGCGACGAGCCGCGTTTCCTAGCCACCACCCAGAAAAATGGTCGGCCACCGGTGCTGACCGCGGACGTAGAATGGTGACGTGGAGGACCAGAGCCTGACCTCCGTGACCCACGCCCAGCGCCTCGCGGCGCTGGGCGGCGTTGCGCTCGTGGCCCTCGCCGCGCTGATCGATTTGACGGTCGGGGCCGGCATCTCGCTGCTCATCGTCGGCCCACTCGTCACGGCGATGATCGGCCGCTCGCGCGACGCCGCGGCGGTCGCCGCGCTCGCCATCCTGACGTCGATCCCACTCGGCTTCGTCGGCGACAAGTTCGACACGACCGGGCACTGGATCGCGGTGATCGCGGTGACCGCGGGTAGCGTGCTCGCGGTCGTCGGCGCGCGACTACGCGAGCGGCTGGTCGACGACCGGCGCGGGGTCGTCGAGCAGCTCGACCACGAGCGCTCGGCACGCGTGCGCGCGGACCTGCTGGGGCGCGCCGGAGAGCTGCTCGGCTCGCCGCTCGAGCCGGCGGCAATGCTCGCCGAGCTCGCAGCCCTGGCCGTGCCCGAGATGGCCGATCTGTGCGTGGTGGACCTCGTCGCGCCCGACGGGACGCTGCACGGCGACGCGGTCAGCGCAAAGGACGATGCATGGGTGGCCGCACTGGCCACCTCGCGGGAGCGCTACCCGCTGGCGCCCGAGGGGCCCCATCCTGTTGCCGTGGTGGCGCGGACCGGGAAGGCCCAGCTGCTGCCGCTCCTGACCACGAACGACCTGCGCTCGTTCGCGACGTCCGACGAGCACTTCGAGCTGATGGCCAGGCTGGACTACCGGTCGGCGATCGTCGTTGCGCTTGTCGCCGGCGGCCACACGCTCGGCGTGCTTTCGCTGCTGCGGATCACCAACGAGGTGCCCTACGACGTGGCCGACCTTCAGACGGCGATCGAGCTCTGCGACCGCGCCGCGCTGTCGCTGGAGAACGCGCGCCTGTTCTCAGAGCTCAGCGCAACCGAGCGCCGGCTCGACGCGACGCTCTCCAACCTGGCCGAGGCGGTGACGGTGGTCGGCAAGCGCGGCCTCGTGTACGCCAACCAGGCCGCGGCCGACAGCCTCGGCTTCGCCACCCCCGACGCCATGCTCGCGGCGCCGTTCCCGCAGATGTTCCAGCGCTACACCGTCTACGGCGAGGATGGCCTCCCGTTCTCGTACGACCGGATGCCCGTTCAACGGGTGCTGGCCGGCCACCTCGCTGAGCCCACCGTGGTCCGGGTCCTCGACGGCGAGAACGGGCGCGAGTCCTGGCACCTGGCCAAAGCCTCGCCGATCCGCGACACAGCAGGCGATGTCGCCTTCGCGGTCAGCGTTGTCGAGGACATCACGGAGGTCAAACGCGCCGAGCTCGGGCAGCGCTTCCTGGCCACTGCGTCGAAGCTACTGAGCTCATCGCTCGATCACGAGACGGTGCTCGACAAGGTCGCATGGTCGGTGGTGCCCGAGGTCGCCGACTGGTGCGTGGTGCACATGCCCGACGAGCGCGGCACCCTGCGCCAGGTCGCGTTCGCCCACCGCGACCCGGAGCGACTGGCGCTCGGCAGCGAGCTTGCGACGTACGCACCCAACGACGCCAGCACGATCATGCGGGCATGGTCCAGCGACGCGGGCGTGCTGATCGCCGACATGCCGGAGGGTGTGATCGCGGGTGCGCAGGACGATCGCAACTCCGACCTGCTGTGGTCGCTCGGGATGGCCTCGCTGGCCGCGGTGCCGATGCGCGCGGGCGACGAGACGATCGGGATCATCTCGTTCGTCACCGAGGCGCCGCGACGACTCGAACCGTGGCATTTGGAACTGGTCGAGGAGCTCGGGCGCCGTGCCGGCGTCGCAGTCGAGAACGCCCGCGTGCACTCGGCGCGGTCCTACATCGCGGCGACGCTGCAGAACAGCCTGCTGCCCCCGTCGCTGCCCGACGTGCCGGGCCTTTCGATCGCGGCCCGCTTCCGCGCCGCCGGGCAGTCGACCGAGGTGGGCGGCGACTTCTACGACCTGTTCGCGGCCGCCGAGGGTTGGATGATGGTCATGGGTGACGTGACCGGCAAGGGTCCGAGCGCCGCGGCGACGACGTCACTGGCCCGCTACACGCTGCGCACGGCCGCGCTGTACGAACCGCGCCCGGCCGCGGTCCTCTCGCGCCTCAACGGCGCGCTCGCGAATGACGTCGACCGCCGCCAGCTCTGCACCGCGGTCTGCGCGCAAATCGCTCCCGACCCGGTCAGCGGCCGCGCGACGGTGCGGATCGCGTGCGCCGGCCACCCGCCCCCGTATCTGCTGCGCGGCGACGAGCCGCCCCGGCCGGCCGGGGCGCCGGGCGCGCTGCTCGGCGCGTTCGAGGAGTCCCAGTACGTCGACCACGTCGTGGAGCTCGAGCCCCACGACACACTCGTGCTCTACACCGACGGCGTCACCGACACACGCGGCGCCGACGAGCGCTTCGGCCAGGACCGGCTCGTCGAGGCGCTGACCGGGCTGGCCGGGTCCAGTGCCGAGGACATCGCGGCGCACGTGGACCGGGTGGTGCTGGAGTTCGAGGTCGGGCCGCAGCGCGATGACGTGGCGCTGCTGGTCGTCCGCTGCGCCCCGGTGGGCGGCAACGGGGCGCACTGAGCCTGCGTGACCCCGCGGTTTTCATCGAGGGCCGAATCGACCGTGCATAACGCGGTCGATTCGGCCCTCGATGAGCCTGCGCCGGCGGCGGCTTCAGCCCGTCGCGAGGTCGGCGCCCTCGGGCGCACGAGCCCGCGCCCACGCCGGCGCGCCGGCGCAGCACGCCGTCCACAGGATCGCCAGCCACGTCAACGCCGCCAGGGCGACGTGGATGAAGACCAGCCACGCGGGGAGCTGATTGTCCCATTGGATATGGCCGACCAGGCCCTGGATCCCGAGCAGCGCGACGAGCGCGGTCATCGGCCACATGAGCTCGCGGCCGACGTCCATGACCCGCATCGCCAACCACGCCCCGAGCGCCACGAGCCCCAGCACGAGCGCGACGTGGCCGTGAGCGTGAACGGCCCAGCGCAGCGTGTTGGCGCCGTCGAACGACAGGCGGTGGACGATCTCGCCCTTCTGCCCGCCGGCGTGCGGGCCCGCCGCGGTGGCGACCGTCCCGGCGAAGACGACGAACGCGCCGAGCGGGACGAGCAGCCAGACCGCGGCGGCGAGGCGCCAGTCGAGCGGCTTGGCCAACCGCGGGCGATCCTCGCGTGCGCGCCACACGAGCCAGACCGAGAAGATCATCACGATCATCGCAAGGCCGAAGTGGGCCATGACGTAGCCGGGCGCGAGCTTGTGCTCGACGGTCAGCGCGCCGAGCGTCGCTTCGCCGAGCAGCATCCCGACCGGGAACGTCGCGGCGATCCACATCAGGTCGCGGCGGTAGGGCCGACGGCGCAGCGCGGCGACGAAGACGCCGAGCCCGGTCAGCCCGACGAGGCCGCTGAGAACGCGGTTGCCGTACTCGATGATCGAGTTGATCTGCAGCGGCGGCAGCGCCCCGCCGTGACAGCGCGGCCAGTCCGGGCAGCCGAGCCCCGAACGGGTCAGGCGGACCCCGGCGCCGGTGACGATGACGACGAGCAGCAGCCCCAGCGTGAACTGCGACAGGCGCCAAAACTGGCGCGGTGTGACCGTGAAGCGCTCGACCATCGGTCACGGGGATGCTACGCGGCATAGGCTGCTGCGCGTGCGCCTCCACCGCCGACGCGGCCAACCGCCGCTCCCGTTCGCAGGCCTGCAACCGGTGAGCCGCGAGTTCGGCTTCGACCGCGGCGGGCCGATCGATCGCTGGTACATCGAGCGCTTCCTCGATGCCCACCGCGCCGACGTGCGCGGCCGCGTGCTCGAGGTCGCCGAGCGCAGCTACACGGAGCGCTACGGCGACGGCGCGGTGACCCACGGCGACGTCCTCTACGCCGCGGCGGGCAACCCGGAGGCGACGCTGGTCGGCGACTTCACGACCGGCGACGGCATCCCGCAGGGTGCCTATGACTGCCTGATCGTCACGCAGACGCTCCCCTTCATCTATGACGTCGCGGCCGCCGTGAGCGGCATCCACGATGCGCTCGCGCCGGGCGGCGTGGTGCTGGCCAGCGTCCCCGGGATCTCCCAGATCTCGCGGATCGACAAGCGCGACTGGGGCGACTGGTGGCGGTTCACCAGCCAGGGAACGCAGCGGCTGTTCGGTGAGGTGTTCACCGATGAGCTCGACGTCCAGGGCCACGGCAACGTCCTCAGCGCGTGCGCGTTCCTCTACGGCCACGGCTCACCGGAGCTGACCGAGGAGCAGCTCGCCCACCATGACCCGGAGTACGAGCTGATCACCACGATCCGCGCCCGGCGCGGGGCCGCGCCCGAGTAGCCCGGTCCGCATGGCGGTAGGGTGCGGGCGTTCCCGTGGCGCCTGCAGATCCTCCGACCCGGCGCTGCGTCGTATGGGTGCCGACCCCGGGCGCCGACCCGAGCCGGCTTCCGCCCGCCGCCCCTCCGGCCGACCGCCTCAGCGGCGGCGAGCGCTCGATGCACGAGCTGGCGGTGGCGATCGCCGCGGGCGGTCACGCGGTCGAGATCCGCGGGCGCGTCGCGGCCGACGAGGTCGCCGAGCTCTCGGCGGCGGCCGGTGCCGGGCCCGAGCTCCCGAGCGAGCCACGCGACATCGCGGCCGACGACGTGGTGCTCGTCCCCGAGGGTCTCAGCGATCCGTTGCTGTGGTCGCGGCTCGTGCTCTCTCCGGCGCGTGTCGTGGTTCTGATGCTCGCGCCGCCTGGCCTGTTCGGGTGGCCGTTCGTCGATGGCTGGGTGCCCGCCCCCGCCCCGGACGTCCTCCTGGACACCCTCGCCCGGCCTCAGCACTTTCAGGCCATGGCCGCCCTGGGCCTCGAGATCTGGACCCATATGCCCCACCTCGCCGAGCTGGCCCGTGACGCCGGGGTGCCGTGCGCGTTCATCGGCAACGGACGTCCGCTGCCCTATCCCGAGCCGCAGGCCAAGCGCTATGACGTCGCGATGATCACCCGGCGTCCGTGGGGCCCCCGGGCGCAGACTGTCGTCGAGCGGCTCGGCCCCCAGATCAGCCGCGTTTGCATCGAGGGGACCAACGCCGATGTCCTACGCCAGCTTGGACAATCACGGATCCTCATCCATCCGCTGCACATCGAGGGCAACTCCCGGATCGGGTACGAGGCGCGGTCGATGGGGACCGTCCCGATCGCGCTTCAGTCCAACGCGTTCGCGGTCGGACTCAACGACGCCGGCGGTGCCGTCACGGTGCCGTCACTCGACGACATGCCGGAGGCGGTAGCCGCGCTGCTCGCCGATCCCGCGCGGCTCGGCGAGCTGCGCGAGCGGGGGATGGCCACAGCTCGCCGGCAGCTCGACTGGCCGACCTACGTGAGCCGGGTGAACGACGCGCTGAACAGCGGACGCGCCGACCCTGGACGCGCCGCGCGCGCCACGATCGGCCGCGCGCTGATCGCCGACAGCGAGGAGTCGCGCCGTCGCGCGGACGACCTCGACGCGCGGCGCGTGGCACTCGAGGACCAGGTCGCCCACGAGCAGACACTGGCGAGAACCCAGCTGGCCGCCGTCTCGGCCCAGCGCGATGACATCGCCGCCGAGTACGAGCGCACAAGTGCCGTGCTACGCGGGATCATGGACACCGCTGCGTGGCGGATGGTCCAGCGTTACTGGCGCACCCGCGACCGCCTTCTGCGCCGACGACGCTAGCGTCCGGTGCCGAACGCGGCGATGTCGCGTTCGAGGTCACCGAGCAGCCGTTCGTAGACCGCCGATGCCCGGAACTGCTCGGCCTTGCGCCGGCCGCGCAGGCGCACGCGGTGATGGAGCTCGGGGATCTCGTGGAGGCCACCGAGGATCTCGAGCAGCTCGCGCGGGGATCCCAGCTCGAGGTGGTCGAGGCCCGGCTCGAGGCCGCGCAACGGGCGCAACGGCTCGGTGACCAGCAGGTGTCCGGCGGCCAGGTGCATCGGGACGCGATGCTCGAACGCCGGCTCTTCACCGTCGTGGATGTTGACCGCCACGGCCGTCGTCGCGTAGAGCTCGAGCAGCCGCTCACCCGTCGCGCCGGCATCGACGTGGAGCAGATCGAACACATGCTTGGAGTCGACGAGGAACCGCTCGCGGCGCGCCGACCAGTGGCCGAAGAACGCGAACCGCAACCCGGCGGCGGGAGCGACCGGCGCGAAGATCGCGTCGTTGACCGGCGGCGCGAGCGAGCGCCACACCGACGGCGCGTGCTCGGCGAGCCGTGGGTCCAGGGCGACGATCCGGTCGAAGCTCGTCCTGTCGATCCGCTCCAGGACGTCGGGCGCGGACTCGGTGACCAGCGCGACGGTTCGGGCGCGCAGCCCGTGCAGCGCGCCGGCCGGGAGCTCGCTCGGCGCGAGCGCGACGACGACGTCGGGGCCGAAGTCGTCGAGGCCGGCGTGCAGGCGACGCAGCTCGTCGCCGGCGCGGAAGTCGACGAATCGCGGCTCGATCGTCTCGGTCGGCTCGTCGAACCCCAACGGCCAGCAGCGCGAGCTCGGGCCCACGAACGCGAGGCGGACGCGCGCGCTCATAGCCAGCGGCGCAGCGCCCGCAGCAACGGCGAGAACGCCGCGCGCAGCGGCGCCGGAGCGATGCGCTGCCACCACGAGCGCACGACGACGCCCGCGCGGTAGGCGTCGTCACGGCTGACCTGGTCGACGCGGGTCCGCAGCGCCGCGTACTCGGTGGTGAACACCGCGGCCGATGCCATCGCGTCGGCCATCAGCCGCACCGGCCAACGTGCGGCGTCGGGCGGCGGCTCGGCGACGAGCGTCTGGAGCGCCGCGTCCATCGCCGCGGCCGCCTCGTCGGGATCGGGCCACGGCGTCGCGCGCGCGGCGGCGGACATGCGCTCGCGCATCGCGTCGTCGCCGGCGAGCAGCTCGACGAAGCGCTGCGCGCCACGGTCGTCGTCGGGCTCGACGAGGAAACCGTTGGCTCCGTGATCGATGATGTCGTCGATTCCCGGCAGGGCGCTGGAGGCGATGACGACGCGCCCGGCGAGGACGTCGGGCAACGGGTCGCCCTCGACGATCACGACCGCGTCTCCGGCGGAGTCGGCGCGCGTGACGCCGCGCACGACCGCGATCTGGCGCGCATCGGGACGGCTCTGCGCCAGCGCGCGCGCCACCCACGGAGCGCCGGTCAGGAAGTCGACCGGGAGGTCGTAGCTGAGCTGGGCCACGATGCGCTGAGCGTGGGCGCCGTGGATCTGCTCGTGGGCGAACGCCTCGACGTAGTAGGCGTGGCGGGCGCTGTCGAACGAGAACAGGTGCACGGCTGCGGCCCAGTCAAAGGCGATGACGACGTCGTAACGATCGGCGAGGGCGGCCTCCAGCGCGACGACCCGCGGCTGCCCGGCGCGCGGTTTGACGGTGCCCGGTGGGCGCTCGTCACAGAGGGCGATCGTCACGGCATGACGCGAGGCCAGCCGGGGGGCGTGCTCCGCCGCCGCGTCGCCGTCCGCCGGGACGCCCGGCACAAGAAAGCACAGGTCCACCGGCCTCATCCTATGGTCTAGAGTCGCGTCCGGTGAGGCCGCCCAGTCTGCGCCGGTGGCGCCCCGCCTACACCTGGGCGCTCCTCATCGGTTTGTTGACCGCGTTGATCAGCGTCTACGCGCTGCGCAACCACTCCAACGGGCCCGACGAGCAGGTCTATATGGCGACGTCGCGGTGGGTCAACCACCACCTGCCCTCGTCACTGTGGAGTCTCGACGGCTACGCGCGGGGAACGCAGCGGCTGAACGTCTTCATCCTGTCGCTCTCGCAGGCCCTGTTCTGGGGCCCGGGCGCCTGGAAGCTCGCCCACGTCCTCGGCGCGCTGGCGTGGGTCAGCGCGATGATCCCCGTGTATCTGCTGGGCCGCGGCGTCGGCCTCGGTCGCCGCACGGCGCTGGCAGGCGGCGTGCTCGCGGTGCTCGGCCCGCTCGCCGTTACGGCAACGACGTTCCTGCCCGACGGGCCGGCGTATCCGGCGTTCGTCTGGGCGCTATGGGCGATGACCCGCGCCGTCGCGGCGCCGAGCCTCGGGCGCGATCTCGTCGCCCTGCTGTCGATCGTGCTCGCCGCCGCGGGACGGACGAACCTCGTCTACCTGCCGGTCGTCCTGATCGTCGCGGCGGTGCTGCGCGAGGCCCCCAGAGGGGTGTTGACGAGCCCGGTCCGCGCGGCGCGGGCCCACCCGCTGCTCGTCGTCGCGACGCTCGTCGGCCTCGTCGCGATGGCCACCGGCGCGCTGGACTCGCTCGCGGGCGGCTACTCCGCGGCCCTGCACGTCGGCCGGCCGCCGGGCCTCGTCATCGACCACGCAATCCCGCGGATCGCGTCGCTCGTCGTCGCCACGGCGATCGTGCCGGCGGCGTTCGGTCTGCCGTGGTTGGCCGAAGGCACCCTCGCTGCGCGCGATCCCGGCCGCCACGCGTTCGCGCTGGTCGGCGTCCTCGCCGCGATCGGGATGCTGATCACGCTCTACTCGGCGACCGACGACGGACGCTACGTGCTCGAGCTGCTGCCGCTGATCTGGATCTCCGCACTCGCCGCGGTCACGACGCAGCGCCCGAGCATGGCGCGCCTGCTGATTGGCGGCGGGGCGGCGGTCTTCCTTGTCGCTTACACGAACTGGCCGGCGCGCGGACCCTATGACTACTTCACCAACCCGGGTGGGGCAGTCTTCGCCCAGAGCTGGGTCGCATGGATCGTGCGTGAGGCGCCCCAGCGCTTCGGGCTCGAGACGGGGACGGTCGAGATCGGGATCGCGCTGGGCGCGATCGCGGTCGCCGCGCTCGCGCTATGGCGCTTCGGGCGCCGCGGCGCAGTCGCGGCGCTCGGCGTGGCCGCGGTCTTCCAGGTGCTCGCGTTCCGCAATGCGATGGACGTCTTCATCCCGGCCACGGGCGCCGAGTCGATCGGCTTCAGCACACGGACGTGGGTCGATCGCGCGACGCCGCGCGGGACCGACGTCGGCTGGTGGGCGTTCGGGGGGGCGACGACACCCAACGGCCTCTTTCAGTTCACGGAGGTCACGTACTTCAACCAGGCGATCGACGGGTCGGTCACGCCGGCGACGGTGGTGATCAACCGTGCCACCGGTGCGATCACGGGCCCGGTTCCCAGCTACCTGGTGCTGTCAAATCGCGGGGCCGCAGCCCAGCCCCGCGGGCGGGTCGTGGCGACCGGCGTCTATATCGGGCTGCTCCTCCTGCGTCGCGCCGAGCCGGCCAGCGTGACGACGCTCGTCGCGGACGCCGGTGCCGAGGCCACCGGACACCTGCCGCCCGGCCGCGACGTCACGATCTTCGCCTACGCCCCGGCCCCACCGCGTCCGTGCCTGGCGATCTCGGTCGACAATCTCTCCGACGACCCAGTGGCAACGCCCCAAGCCGCCGTGGTGACCGCCGCCGGTCAGCGCGTCGCCCTGCCCGCGACCGGCGGCGGTGCGACGTTCGCCCCGATCCCACTGCCGCAGCTGGCCCGTGGCGCGCAGCGCGACGCCGTGACCATCCGCGCCACCGCGGCGCTGCGCCGCGCCGACGGCTCGGTGACCGGCCCGACCGTCGCCTCGGCGAACGTCGTCCCCTGCCCCTGACGTACCCTGCCGACCATGAACCAGCGGCGCCTCGCCTTCGTGGGCCAGCGCGAATACTTCGCCTACTGCGCGCTCGAGCAGACCGCGGGCGGTGTCGAACCGGCGTTCTTCGACCACCGCTCGACCGCGCCGATGGAGCCGCTGCGCCGCGCGCTCGAGGCCTTCGACCCCGACGTCGTGCTCGTCTTTCGCCCCGAGCTCGTGCCCGCCGGCGGGTTCGACGGGCTCGGCGCGGTGACGATCGGCTACCTGACCGAGCCGCTGCCGCGCCCGGGCAACGCGTCGCACTTCGACCTCGACGAGCGCCTCGACCACCTGCGCCAGGTCGACGCGGGCAACTTCGACCGCATCTGCTCGTTCGATCCGCTGATCGCCGACGCCGCCGGCGAGGTCGTCGACATCTGGCGCTCGTTCCCGATCCCCGTCTCCGACCGCTTCTTCGGCGAAGCCCGCACCGCCCACGGCCCGCCGCGACTGCTGTTCACCGGGCGCTCGACCGAGCACCGCGAGCGCTTCCTGCTGCCGCTCAAACACGACTTCGATGTCGTCCACCTCGCCCACGGCGTCGGTGACGAGCGGCTGATCGAGTTCTTCGACGAGGTCGACGTCGGCCTCAACATCCACAACCACCCCTACCCGACGTTCGAGAACCGCGTCTGCGCGTACATGGCCGCCGGGCTGCTCGTCATCTCCGAGCCGCTGTCGCCCTACAACGGGCTGCGCCCCGGGATCGATCTGCTGATCGCCGACCAGCCGTGGGCGATGTGGGAGCTCGTGCACCAGATGACGCGCACGCCCGACGCGTTCGCCGCCGTGCGCCAGTCCGGTCGCCGCGCGGCGGAGCGATTCCGCGCGTCGCACGTGTACCCCCGACTCGTCGACGACGTGCTCGCCGATGTGGCCGCGTTCGGCGGCCGCCAGGGCCACAACTTCGCGCCCGCCGAGACGTTGGATCTCCCGACCGCCCCGCTACCGTGAAGGACCCATGAGCCACGAAACCAGACGTTTCGCCCCAGGCGAGAGCCGCTCCAACGGCCTTGCGCCGCAGGCCCCCGATCCCGACCAGACGATCCTGGTCGCCGGCGGCGCCGGCTACATCGGCAGCGTGCTCGTTCCCCGCCTGGTCGACCGTGGCTACCGCGTGCGCGTGCTCGACCGCCTGTACTTCGGTGAGGACTCGCTCGGCGCGGTGCGCGAGAAGATCGAGATCGTGGTCGCCGACGTGCGCGACATCCCGGCGACCGCGTTCGACGGCGTCGACGGCGTCATCAACCTCAGCGGGCTCAGCAACGACCCGACGGCCGAGTTCGATCCCGAGGCGAACTGGCAGATGAACGCGATCGCGACCGAGACGCTGGGCCAGGAGTGCGTGCGCCGGGGGATCGAGCGCTACGTGTTCGCGTCGTCGTGCTCGCTCTACGACGGGCTGCCACCGGGCATGCACGACGAGACCGCGGCGATCCAGCCGCGGGCGGCGTACGCGACGTCGAAGCGCTACGGCGAGGAGGCCCTGCTGAAGTTGGTCGACGACGGACTGTGCCCGGTGCTGTTGCGCAACGGCACGGTCTACGGCTGGTCGCCGCGGATGCGCTACGACCTCGTGGTCAACACGTTCGTCAAGGACGCGCTGCTCGCCGGGCGGCTGATGCTCCACGGCGGCGGCTGGATGTGGCGCCCGCTGGTCGACGTGCGCGACGTCTCCGACGCGATGATCGCCGCCTACGAGGCTCCCGCCGACGCGGTCCGCGGCGAGATCTTCAACGTCCTGCACTCCAACTACCAGATCCGCGAGCTGGCGATGCTCGTCGCCGGCAGCGTCCAGCTGACCGGCCACGCGGTCGAGCTCGAGGAGGTCGGCGCGCCGAAGCTGACCCGCGACTACGAGTGCTCCAACGCGAAGCTGTCGACGACGCTGGGCTTCATCCCGCGCCACTCGGTGCTCGAAGCGGTGACCGACCTGCTCGAGAAGATCCAGTCCGCGCCGCCGGCCGAGCTGACCGATCCGCGCTGTTACAACATCCGCTGGCTCGAGCTTCTCAACGAGCTCAAGCCGGCGCTGGAATCGTTCCCGTCGGTGCTGTGAGGGCGCTGATCACCGGGGGCGGCGGCCAGCTCGCCTCCGACCTCCAGTCACTGCTCGGCGACCGGGCCCGTTCGTTCTCGCACGCCGAGCTCGACATCGCCGATCCGGCGTCGGTCGATCGCGCGTTCGCCGAGGTCTCGCCCGACGTCGTCTTCAACTGCGCCGCGTTTCACAACGTCGACGTCTGCGAGACCGAGCCCGACCGCGCGTGGGAGGTCAACGTGCGCGCGGTCCGCGACCTGTCGTCACGCGGAGCGAAGCTCGTGCACTTCTCGACCAACTACGTCTTCGACGGTACGCGCGCCGAGCCCTACGGCGAGGACGATCTGCCCAACCCGCGTTCGATCTACGCGCTGACCAAGCTGGCCGGCGAGTACGCGGCGCTGGCCTACGGCGATGGGGCGCTGGTCGTGCGCGGCGCCGGGCTCTACGGCGAGCACGGCAGCGCGTCGAAGGGCGGGAACTTCGTCACGCGGATGCTCGCGCGGGCGCGCGAGGCGGACGGGTCGTCTGCTGAAGATGGTCTCCGACCAGCTGCTGGCGCCGACGTTCACGTCGGACCTGGCGATCGCGGTCGTCGAAGCGGCCGCCGCCGACGCGACCGGCGTGGTCCACCTGACCGCGGGCGGCTCGTGCTCGTGGTTCGAGTTCACGCAGGCGATCCTCGAGCTCGCCGGGCTCGACGTTCCCCTGGAGGCGGTGAGCACGACGATCGCTCCCGGATCGCCCGATCGGCCGCTCAACGGCGTGCTCGCACGTCCGCGCGCTGACGAGCTGGGGCTGACCCCACTTCGTGCCTGGCGCGAGGCGCTGGTCGCCTACATGGACCGTGTCGGCACGCTGACCTGACACCTGTCCGTTTCTGAGCTCCGTGCCTAAGGTCGCCGTCGCCCTCTTCCGAGGGCTTTTTCATGCGTCGATTTCTCCTTGCCGTCCCCCTGCTCGCCGTCACGGCCATGCTCGTCGCCTCCCCGGCGCTCGCCGTCAACAAGGCCAGCCACGCGGGCTGGATGCCGATCACCGGCATGCTGCTGATCAACAAGCTCGATGCCCCACGGCCGCTCGACGGCCGCCCCGGACACGACCCGTTCGACGGCACCGACCCGACCTACAAGTGCGACGGCCAGCACCACAACACGCTGTGCATCAACCATGGCGAGTCCGGCTTCGTCTCGATCACCGACCGTGAGTGCCGCCACCACTACGACTGCGGCGGCATCGAGGACAACCTCGTCCCCGACGACATCGGCCACAACGAGCTGCTCGGCGGCGCCGGCAACAACACCATCCACGCCGGCCCGCGCGGCGACATCATCTGGGGCTACTACAAGGCCGAGGGCGCGCCGCTGAACCAGATCAACCGCCTCTGGGGCGGCGAGGGCAACGACTTCATCTACGCCGGCCACGGCTGGAACGAGATCTGGACCGGCGGCGGCCGCGACGAGGTCCACGCCCACTACGGCCGCGGCATCATCCACTGCGAATCACCGACCGTGGTCGTCTGGCTCAGCCACCGGTCCGAGCCGAAGTACAAGCTCGACGGCTGCACGAAGCTGACGTACAAGTCGAACGCCGGGGCTGACGGGAACGGGTGAGGTCAGCGCCCGCTGCGCCGCTCAGGGCGCGTAGACGAACGGCAACTCGTCGGCGATCTCCGACAGCTTCGGCGCGGTCGCGTCGCGCTGGGAGGGCTGGAGCTCGTCGAGCGGGACCGGCCACTCGATGCCGATCTCAGGATCGTTGTAGGCGATCCCGCGCTCGGTCGCATCGGCGTAGTACGCCGACTGCTTGTACATGACGTCGGCGCTGGCCGAGACGACGCAGAAGCCATGGGCGAACCCGACCGGGCAGTAGACCATCCGCATGTTCTCCTCGGAGAGCTCGAACGCCTCCCACTCGCCGAACGTCGGCGACCCGCGGCGGATGTCGACCATGACGTCGACGATCGCCCCGGTCGCGCAGCGAACGAGCTTTGCCGCGCCCGACTCGGAGACCTGGAAATGCATTCCACGGACGATCCCGCGGCTCGACCGCGAGTGGTTGTCCTGCACCATCTCCTCGGGGATCCCGAGCTCCGCGAACACCGTGCGGCGATAGGTCTCGACGAAGAATCCGCGCTCGTCGCCGTGCACGGCGGGCGCCAGCATGATCGGTCCTTGCAGGCGGGTCGGCAGTCGTTCCATGGCCGCAAGCCTATCCTCAGGTGCCCGCAACACTGGCGTTCCTCGCCCGTTGGAACGCTATCGTGGCGCCCATGGCGACAACCGATCCGGCGGCCCTCGAGGTCGCATTCGACCGCGCGTCGCTGGCCACCATGGGGTCGCCGATCATCGGCCCCACGGCGATGGGCGCCGACGCTCGCCGCTTCTGGCGCCTGGCCTGGACGATCGCGATCACCGACTTCAAGCTGCGCTTCTTCGGCTCGGTCCTCGGCTACCTGTGGCAGCTGATCCGGCCGCTGATGCTGTTCGGCGTCATCTACGTCGTGTTCATCCTGTTCCTGGGCTTCGGCAGCGGCCCGTTCTATCCGGTCTCGCTGCTGCTGGGCATCGTGCTCTACTCGTTCTTCTCCGAGCTCACCGGCGGCTCGGTCCGCAGCCTCGTCAACCGCGAGCCGCTCGTGCGCAAGATCGACTTCCCGCGCCTGGCGGTGCCGATGGCCGTCCTGATCACGGCCCTGATCAACCTCGGGCTCAACATGATCCCCGTGCTCCTGTTCCTGATCATCTCGGGCGGCTCGCCGCTGCTGTCGTGGCTCGAGCTGCCGTTCGTCATCGCGGGGATCGCGGTATTCGGCTTCGGCGCGGCGATGCTGCTGTCGTCGCTGTTCGTGCGTTACCGCGACATCGAGCCGATCTGGGACGTGGTCCTGCAGGCGATGTTCTACGCCAGCGGCGTCTTCTTCTCGTTCGACGCGCTGACGTCGGACAAGCTGCCGTTCGGACTGACCGTCAGCGAGGTCGAGAAGATCCTGATGACCAACCCATTCGCCGCCCTGCTGCAGCAGGCCCGCCACGTGTTCATCAGCAACGACTACCCCAGCGCGGCGGCGACGATGGGCGGAGCCATCTGGCTGCTGCTGCCGGCGACGGTCACCGTCGTGACCGTCCTCTACGGCTTTCGCGTCTTCCGCCGCATCGCTCCGACGATCGCCGAGGACCTGTGAGCGACGACCTCGCCCTCGCCGTCGACCAGGTCTGGAAGTCCTTCGACATCCCGCGCAACCAGGTCCACACGCTCAAGGAGCGCGCACTACACCCGTTCCGGCGCTCGGAGGTCGATCGCCTGCGGGCGCTGCGCGACGTCTCGTTCGGCGTGCGCAAGGGCGAGTTCTTCGGGATCGTCGGGCGCAACGGCTCGGGCAAGTCGACGCTGCTGAAGTGCATGGCCGGCATCTACCGCACCGACCGCGGCCAGATCTACGTCGACGGGCGCGTGTCGACGTTCATCGAGCTCGGCGTCGGCTTCAACCCCGACCTCGCGGCGCGCGACAACATCCTGATCAACGCGACGATGCTCGGCCTCAGCCCGAAGGAGGCGCGCGAGCGCAGCGATCGCATCATCGACTTCGCCGAGCTGCACGAGTTCGTCGATCTGAAGGTCAAGAACTACTCGTCGGGCATGCTCGTGCGCCTCGCGTTCAGCGTGATGATCCACGTCGACGCCGAGATCCTGCTCATCGACGAGGTGCTCGCGGTCGGCGACGCCGCGTTCCAGCAGAAGTGCTTCGAGGAGTTCGCGCGCATCCAGCGCTCCAACGCGACCGTCGTCCTCGTCACCCACGACATGGGCTCGGCCGAGCGCTTCTGCGATCGCGCGATCCTGCTCGAGCACGGGCGGATGGTCGACAGCGGCCTGCCGCGCGACGTCGGCGCGCGCTATCTGGAGCTGAACTTCTCGCGCGAGGCGCGGGCGGCGGCCGCGCTCGCGGAGGCCGCCGAGGATGCCGCCGAGGGCGCCACGCCGTCCGCGGTCGGTACCGTCGCGGCGCCCTCGGACACCGAGCGGCCGCTGCCGACGCGCGAGGTCCGCAAGGGTGACGGACGGGCCGAGATCATCGACGCGCGCTTTGAAGGCGCCGACGGACCGGCCGACCTGCTACCCAACGGCGAGCCCGCGACGTTCGTCATGCGCGTGCGGTTCGAGGACGAGATCGAATCGCCGATCTTCGGGCTCGAACTGCGAAACACCGACGGCAACATCATGCTCGCGCGCGACACGCTCGAGGACGGACCGACCGGCCTGTTCCGTGCCGGCGAGGAGATCGACGTGGCCTTCATGTTCGAGAACTACCTGAAGGCCGATCGCTATCAGGCCACTCCGTCGGTTGCCCACAGCGGATCGGGCCTCGCGTGGCTCGACCATCGCGAGTCGATGATGAGCGTCGTCGTGACCTCGGTGAAGGGCGGCCCGGCATTGGTCGCGCTGCCGACGACGATCGAGGTTCAGCGCACGCCGGCCGCGGTCAGCGGAAACAGCGTCTAACCGCGGAACAGGCGCTTGCCCGCCCGCAGTGGCTTCGTCACGCGCCAGCTCAGCGACGACTTCATCAGCGCCACACCCCGCAGCGCGTCGTGCACACGCTCCTCGGCGTCGTGCGCATGCTGAGCCGACGCCTCGGCCTCCGCCTGCGCCTCGGCGAGCCGCCCTTCGAGCTCGGCCACCCGCGCGGCCTCGGTCTCGGCACGGATCAACTGCTCGCGCAGGTGCGCCAGCTCCAACCGCTGCTGCTCAAGGTCAAGAACTGAGTCGCGCTGATTGTTCAGCATGACCTGCCGCTCGTCTGCGCCATCTCGCCACGATACCGTTCTGCCCGTGCTCGAGTTCTCCATCGTCCTGGCGCCAGGACAGAACGAGTTCTTCGTGGAGATCGCCGAGGCGCTCTGCGACGAGCTCACGCGCGCCGGGCACACGGGAACGATCAGCCGAACCGGTTTCGTCGCCCAGCGCGAAGGGCTGATCAACGTCCTGCTGCCGCCGCACGAGTTCTACGCGCTCGAGGGCCTGGCCACCGAACCGAAGTGGGACGTCCTGCAGCGCACCGTGTTCATCTGCGCCGAGCAGCCCGGGACCGCGTTCTTCGACGACGACGTGTTCCTCGCCGACCGCGCCGGAGCGGTGCTGGACATCAACCGCGCCTCGATCGCCGCGTTCGCGCGCCAAGGCATCTCGGGCGTCCGTCACTTCCCCCTCGGCTGGACGCCCACGTGGAGCCACGTCGAGTTCACCGCCGAGCAGCCAACGGGACCGGCTGACCGCCCGATCGACGTGCTGCACCTGGGGATCTTCAGCGGCCACCGCGCGGAGGCGATCAGTGCCGCCGGCAACGAGCTCCAGCCCCACAACTGCCAGATCATCCTCGGCGACGACCACCGGCCCAACAGCGGGCCGGCGGCGAACTTCGCGATGCGCGAACGCAAGTGGCAGCTCCTGCGCGACTCGCGCGTGCTACTGAACGTCCACGTCGACCGGCGTCCGTACTTCGAGTGGCTGCGCGTCGTCCAGGCCATCTGCTGCGGCTGCGCGGTCGTCTCCGAGCACTCGCAGGGCTGCGCGCCACTGGTGCCCGGCGTGCACTTCCTCTCTGGCGGTCCCCACGCACTCGGGCTGCTCGCCCAGCCGCTACTCGAGGACGAGGACCGCCGCTGGGCGATGGCCCGCGATGCGTGGCTGCTACTGGCCCAGCAGCAGCCGTTCTCATCGTCGGTGGCCACGCTGATCGAAGTCGGCCATGAGGTGGACGCCAATCCGGTCGCCACCGGCCCGCCGACGCTCTACCCGCGCTCCCGCCTGGCGTCGGTCAAACGCGAGCTCCCCAAACCGGCGCGCCGCGACGACGCCGAACACGTGGCGCTGAAGGAGATCCGCCTCGAGCTGATGGAGATGCGCCGACGCTTTGACCGCCTCGGCGCGATCGTCGCCGATGGTCACGAGCCGCCGCTCGTCACCCACGTCGCTCAAACGCCCTCGTTCGACGACGCCCGGCCACGCGTCTCGGTGATCACCGCGCTCTACAACTACGAGGACCACATTGCCGCGGCGCTCGATTCCGCGGTCGACGGCGCGTTTGACTCGCTCGAGCTGATCGTGGTGGACGACGGATCGCGCGATGGGTCACTCGCCGTGGCGCAGAATTGGATGGAGCACCACGCGGACGTCCCGGCGCTGCTCAAGCGCCATCCGATCAACCGCGGCCTCGGACCGGCCCGCAACACCGCGCTGGAGTCGGCGCGCGGCGAGTTCGTCTTCGTGCTCGACGCCGACAACTTGATCTACCCGCGCTGCATCGAGCGACTCGTCGATGCGCTGGACTCCGACCCAGGAGCGACCTTCGCCTACGGCATGCTCGGGATGTTCGACGAGCAAGGCCCAGTCGGGTTGCGCAGCCCATACCCGTGGCTGCCCGAGCGGCTGCGCACGGCGAACTTCATCGACGCGATGGCGTTGATCCGCACCTCGTGGCTGCGCGACCGCGGCGGCTACACGACCGACGCGCGGCTGTACGGCTGGGAGGACTACGACCTGTGGTGCGCCGTGGCGCAGGATGGTGGCTATGGCACGTTCGTCCCAACCGTGGTCGCCCGCTATCGCTCGACCCGCCATTCGATGCTCACCGTCACGGATATCTCCAACCGCGTCGCCCACTCGCTGCTCGCCGAACGCCACCCGCGCGTCTTCGCCGGCGCGCGGACGAGCTGACCTCATGGCCTCGTTGCTGCACCGTCTGCGCGCGCTCGAGCCACAGGTCGTCGACGGTGATCTGTTCCCGCCGATCGAGCGTGAGCTCGACGGATATACACACCTGTTCACCGGGCGGGTGCTCAACGCCGGCGCGGGCGACCGCGACATCTCCCACCTCGTGCCCGGTGAGATCGTCAACCAGGACATCGAGTCCGGGCACCACAGCGCGAACATCGACGTCTGGAGTCCGCTGCACGACATCCCGTTCGACGACGGCTGGTTCGACGCCATCATCTGCAACGCCGTGCTCGAACACGTCGAGAACCCCGAGGAGATCGTCGCGGAGTTCGCGCGGGTCACGCGGCCCGGGGCGATCCTCTACCTCTGCGTACCGTTCATGCAGCCCGAGCATCTCGATCCGACCGACTTCCAGCGCTACACGCAGGACGGGCTGGCCACGCTCGTGCGACGCCACGGGTTCGAGGTGCGCGAGGTCAGTGGCGTGCACTCCGTCTACACCACCCTCGGCTGGATCTTCATCGAGTGGCTTCGCCCATTCCCGGGCTGGAAGGGGTGGCTGTTGCGCTGGGCGCTGTTGCCATGGGTCCGGCGCAAGTCCCACTCGAGCACGAACTACGTCCACTCGCTGGCCTCGGCGTATCGCGTCGTCGCCGAGCGCTCCGGCTGACCATGAGCGACCCCGGATCGACCGACCTCGCGGCGCTCGTGCGGCGCCTCGCCCGCAAGCTCGACTGCGAGTCGATCGCCTTGGTCGGCTGCGCCGAGGCGGCACTGACCGTCGGCATGCAGCCAATGGCGGTGGCCAGCTTCGAGGCCGCCGCGGCCGCACCAGGCATCGCCGCGCTGGCGGCGCCGCTCGTCGTCTTCGCCGCCGATGCGCTCGACGCGCTCGACGACGACGCGCTGAACGCGATTCTGGCGGCTGCCCAGGCCGGCGTCGTCTACGCCGCCACACCCGCAACCGCCAGCGGGCCGGGGGCGCTGGTCTCGATGCTCGAGGCCCTGCGCTTGCGCGGTCTCCAGGTGGCCCGGGCGGAGCTGCTCGCGCCCGACACCAGCGCAACGCACCGCTGCCCCGGACCGGTCGCGGTGATCTCGAGCGATCCGCGCGTGCGCGAACTCGTGACGCCCGGGCTGAAGGACCTGGCGCTGGATCCCGAGGTCGACTCGAGCAGCCCCGGCTCGCGGCCGTGTCGCGTCTGCATCGTCTCCTACGAGGTGGTCGGACACCACGAGAACGGCGGCATCGGCACCGCCAACACATCACTTGCGCAGACGCTCGCCCGCGCCGGGCATGAGGTCACGCTGCTCTATACCGGCGCCCACGGGGGCGGTCAGCTCGAGCACTGGCGCGAGCACTTTCGCTCCGACGGGGTGACCTACGAGCAACTGGACCCCGACGCCGTGGCCCGCGTCGGCAACCCCAGTGCGAACGTGCGCCGAGCCTGGACGGCGTACCAGTGGCTGCGCGAACGTCACGAGGCCCGCCCCTACGATGTGATCCACGCGCCCGAATGCCAGGGGCACGGCTACTACATCGCGCTGGCCAAACGCCATGGCGTGTCCTTTGCCGGCGCACAGGTGGTGATCGGCGTCCACTCGACGACCCGCTGGTGCTACGACGCCAACCGGCAACTGCTCGGCTCGCTCGAACAGCTGACCAACGAGTACCTCGAACGCATGTCAGCCGAGAGCGCCGACGTCGTGATCAGTCCGAGCAACTACCTCCTCGGGTACTTGCGAGCGGTCGGCTGGCAGCTTCCGGAACGCTCGTTCGTCCAGCAGTACACGCCCTCGCAGGCGGTGAGAACCCACCTGGAAAGCCAGAACGGCTCGTCGGCCGAACACCGCCGCACGCCTCCGACCGAGTTGGTCTTCTTCGGACGCCTCGAGACCCGTAAGGGGCTGGAGGTGTTCTGCGACGCGCTCGACAAGCTGGCTGAGACCCCGCCGTCCTCGGACCTACGGGTCACGTTCATGGGTCGCGCGGTCGAGTTGGACGGTGCGCCGAGCACCCGATACGTCGAGCGGCGTGCCGCCCACTGGCCGTGGCCGGTGACGATGGAGACCGAGCACTCACAGCCGGAGGCGGTCGCCTACCTGGCCGCCGACCACCGTCTGGCGGTGATGCCGTCGCTGGTCGACAACTCACCGAATACCGTCTACGAGGCGCTCGGGCTCGGGATCCCGTTCATCACGTCGCGCGCCGGCGGCACGTCCGAGCTGATCGCGATCGAGGATCTCGAGCGCTGCAGCTTCCAAGGCCTCCCCGAGGACGGCGGGATCGACCCGGTGGGGCCGGACATGCCGCCGCGGACCGTCGACGCCAGCGGGCTCGCGCGGATGCTCAGCCGCTCGCTCAGCATGCCCGCCGCGTCGATCCGTTCGTCGATCGACACGCACGCCAACGAGCAGGCGCACCTCGCCTGGCATGCGGCGCTGGCCACCGATTCCCGCCGTGCTGACGCCCAGCCCGTGGCGGCCGACGCCGATCTGCTGATCGTTGTCGGGGATGACGTGCAGACGACGGAGAACATGGAGCTCGTGCTGCACCGGGCCGCGAGCCGCAGCGATGCGGATCTGTTCGTCTTCCCGGTCCTCGACGGCGACGATCCGACGCGCGCGATCGTGCCGACCGGTGGACCGCCCATCCTGGCTCTCGCCTTCCCGTTCTTCGGCCCAGGGATCTTCGCCATCCGCCCGGAGGCGCTGCGCGAACTGGGCGGGCTCGATGAGCAGGTGCAGGCGCGTGCCGCGCTGACGGGCATGAAGATCGAGGTCGTCCCCGAGATCCTCGGGCAGCGCACCACGACCGATCCGTGGCGCGAGGTCAACGCCAAGCCGTGGCTCGACGCGGTCTCGTGGCCGGTGTCCGACGAGCAGCGGCTGTCGGCGATGCGGCCATTCCGCAGCGCCAACGGCACGCTCAGCGATCTGCCGGCCCTGTTTCGCGACGCCCAGGAATCCCTGGCCACCGTGCAGGAGCGACAGCGCGCCGAATCGGCGAATTGGCGGGCGATCCACAGCGAGGCCGTCGGGCATATCGAGCGCATGTCGGAGCACTACGACGCGCTGCGCGAACACGCCGACCGCGTCAGCGAGCACGCCGCGAACGCGAACGAGCATGCCGACCGGGTCGCCGCGCATGCCGAGCAGGTCAATGCCCACAAGGACCGCGAGCTCGAGCAGCTCAGAGCCCAGCTGGCGGTCATCCAGGGCAGCACGTCGTGGCGGATCACCGAGCCACTGCGGCGCGCGCGACGTCTGCTGCGGCGCACGTAGCTCTACGGCATCCAGAGCACGCCGATACCGGCCCAGCGGCCCATCTGCAGGCCCTCGTCGGGCGCCAACAGCTCCTGCGCCCGATAGTCGCCGCTCACCCGCTCCCAGAACACGTCGACCCGCGACTCGCGGACGTCGTTGTCGGGCAAGATGTCGTGAAACGCCACGATCCCACCTGAGCGCACGAGCGGCGAGAACAGCTCGAAGTCCGCGGTCACTCCGGCGACGCTGTGGTCCCCGTCGATGAACATGAAGTCGACCGGTTGGTCGTGGAGTTCGCGGCGCACCTGGGCGACCGTTTCGGGGTCGTGGGAGTCCAGCGGCAACGCGACGATCCTTTGGCCGGGCCGGCGGAACGTCTGGAAGCGCTCCGCCCCCGCCTCGCCCGCGCCGCCACCGAAGTCGCCGCCGGGTAGATCGACGCTGACCAGAACCGCGTCCGGCGTCGCGAGCTGGGCGAACGCCCACAGCGTCCCGCCCTGGTAGGTCCCGATCTCGACGACCGTCCGGGGCGTCAGCTCGGCGACCAGTTCGAGCAGGCCGGTGAACTCGCTCGGCTTCTGCACCGCGTTGCGCTCCTCGATCGCGATCGCCGCCAGTCGCGGCGGCGACAGAGGGGCTCGAACGCGTGCCTGGGCCATGCCGTGACCCTATGCGATGATCGGACTCGTGATCGCCTTCGGCTGCCCGATCGTGGACTTCGACGAGTACCGGCGGTTCGCCGGCACATCGATCGGTCAGCTGCGCGAGCCCGATTCGCTCGTCATCGAGAAGGTCGGCTACGACTCGATCCAGCAGCCCTACAACGAGATCCTCGACGAGGCCTCGCCAGCACGACGACCTCGAGGCCGTCGTCCTCCTGCACGAGGACACCCGGATCGACGAGCCGCAGTTCCTCGAGATGGTGCGCTGGCACCTTCGCGACCCCCAGGTCGGCGTCGTCGGCGCGGTCGGCGCCAACCGCTTCAAGAGCCTCACCTGGTGGCTCGGGGACCTCGTGGGCTCGTCGCTGACGCCGAACGTCACGACGCTGACCCGCACGGCTGCCGGGCCCGAGTATGTCGACGCCGTCGACGGCTTCGTGATGGCCATCGCGGCCCCGGTCGCACGCGAGGTGCGGTTCGACGAGCGAGGGGCCCGCGCGTTCCACGGCTACGACATCGACTACTGCTTCCAGGCTCGTGCCCGCGGGTTTCGGATCGTCGTCGACGAGGTGGCCAACGTGCACTGGTCCTACGGCGGCGGCGAGCCAGGCGACGGCCGCTTCGAGCAGGCCGCCGCGGCGTTCAACCGCACATGGGTGCCCGCACGCTGGCCGGCGCAGTGGCGCGGCAGCGCGCCCTACGGCTTCTTCCGCGCCGGATAACTGCGGCCGCGTGCCGCCGCCCCACGCAGCGGCTCGGTCCATCGCCAGGACTTCGAACTCTCGATCGCGAGTCGCTGCTGCTCGGAGACGGCGCGCCCGGCCTGCACCTCATTGAGTGCGGCGCGCAGCCCGTCGAGCTCCTGCGTCTGGCGCTCGACGCGCCCCCACAGGAGGTGCAGGTGCATCTCGTAAAACAGCCGGCGGGCCTCAGATTCGTCGAACTCCTCGTGGACGTCGCGCATGTGCTCTTCCACGGCGCGGAAGTCGAGGGCATCGCCCACCAGCGCCAGCCGCGGCGACGGCGGCAACGCGCCATCAGACGCACAGAGCACCGTGAACAGTTCGTCGCCGGGCACCACGCCGTCGAGCTTCGCGATCTCGACGTCCAGCGGCCGATCCGCAACCCGCGCGGCCAGCGTCCGGTCGTCGGCCAGGATCGTCACGGCCTGGCTGCGCTGCCGATCGGCGCGGACGTTGTCGAAGCGGCGCTCGAGCGCCGCCTCGACCTCACCGGCCTCGAACTCGTTGCGGTGAAACGGATTACCGTCGGGATAGACGCCGGTGACGGCGGTCGAGACGATGAGCACCCCGTCGGGACGCAGCACACGGCGGAAATGATCGAGCGCGGCCCACGGCTCGGCGAGCTGTTCGAGCGTGTCGAAGCAGACGACCAGATCGAACGACTCATCCTCAAGCTCGAGCAGGCACACGTCACCGATGCGCAGGTCGACGAACTCGCCGCTCGTCGCCCGGCCGCGCTCGATCGCGCCCGGCGCGCGGTCGATGCCGATCACGCTGCGCGCACCGGCGCGCGCCATCATCTCGGCGCCCCATCCCGTTCCACACCCGGCGTCGAGCACATCGCGGCCCTCGGCCAGCATCGACGCCCACCAGTAGCGAACACGATGCTCGATCTCGATCGAGGTGCCGTGATCGCGGTCGGGGTCGTATCTGACCGGCGGCGCCGATCCGTCGGCATCGATCTCCCGCGGCATCCAGCCCCCGAGTGGAAGCCCGAAGTCGAGCGATCCGGCGACTCCGACCGGCGCACCCTCGAACGGGCGCGCGATGACGACGACCTCATGCCGGCCCATCGGCACGCGATCACCGGCGACCTCGATGCGAAACCCACCGGAGAGCCCGACGGGGCCACCGACCGCGGCATCAAGCTCGAGCCGCGGGAGGCCCACGACCCCGTCGAACGGAATGCCGGCGATAAAGGCCGTGACCGACTCGATGCCCGATCCCGCGTGGGCCCAGCCACGGATCGTCAGCGGCGGTAGGACGGTGATGCCGCCGAAGATGTTGGGCACCTCGCACCACATCGCCGGTTCACCGGATGCGACCGCGGCGCGCTGTGCGGACAGCTCCCACGGAGCGCGAAGGAAAGGCTCGGCCTGGACCGTCCCGGTCAGCTCGGCGACCGCGCCGTCGGCCGCGCGAGCCCTGATCCGCAACTCGTGCGTGCCGCGCGACAGCGCCGAGGTGTCGAGCCGCAGCTCGAAGCGGCAATGGTCGGAGTGGTCGAAGGCCGAGGCGAGGAACGGGCTCGGGTGCCCGTAGGAGGCCAGCGTCACGCGCCCGGCGAGCTCGACCTCGACCGCGACGATGTCGTCGTTGCTCGACCACGCCCAGCCCCCGATCAGCAGCTCGTTGTGAGCCATAACCGGACGCAGATCCAGCGGCAGGTCGCAACCGAGTTGGGGGCTGCCGCCCGGGCCGGAGGCGGGCAGGGCGTATGTGCGCTCAGATTCGCTCACGGAGGCTCGCTCGCGAGGATCGCATGTTTGCGATCGTCCAGAGCGCGAGCACGAACGTCAGCGGTACGCCGAGGCTGGCGTAGCGGAGTTGGCGGCGGGGCAAAGAAGAACTTGACGGCGACGTTCAACCATTGGCCGGCCGCCTGGGTCGCGATGCGCTCCCCCGGCCCGTTGCGCGCGTTCGCCCAGCGCATCCAGGCGCGTTCCGGCGGCCAGGTCGCCGCCGTCGCCGTCGCCGTCGCGCGCAAGATCGCGGTGCTCGCCTGGCACCTGCTCACCCACGAGCAGGACTACGCGTTCGCCCGACCCTCGCTGGTCGCGAGAAGGATCCGTGGCGCCCAGCTCGCCGCCGGCGCCCCGCCACGTCCCACACGCCACGACGGGCCGACCGTCAGCGCCACCCCCGCCCAGCGCGCCGCCGAGAACCATCTCGCCGAACAGGCCGAGCACGCCTACGAGCGCATCACCGCCGACTAGACCGCCAGCCGGCCACAGAAGACGGGCGCCGGCGCGACACCGGGGCGCGCATCTCAAAAGCCGTCAACGCGGCAAGCAGCGCGGCAGACCAAGCCCCAAGGCCTGCGCTTTAGCACGTCGTCACCGACGCCCACCCAAGTCTCCCACCAAGGACCGCCGCACGACAAGACTTGACGTTCATCCGCACCGGTCGCCGGCGGGAAGGCGCCGACGTCTACAGGTGACAGGCGTTGCCGACCTCGAGCCCGCGGGCGACCCGTGCCTCGCGGTAGATCTCGGCAACGCTGAACGGTCGGCCATCGTTATGGCCGTGCCGGGCTGGGCTGCCGGATCCAGCACGACCAGGCCGAGCCCGTTCCACGCCATCAAGCTGTAGGACTCGTCCTCCTCGACCACCATGTAACCCGGCACGAAGTCGAGCATGCACAGCGCGACCTTCGGGTGGGAGGGCAGATCCATCGCGTCGAGCCCCGCACGGACGACGTCGTTGGAGGTGTCGTGGATCGCGATCGCCGTGCAGCGACAGGCGTCGGAGGCGAGGATCGCGAGGATGTCGTGCTGGATGCCCGCGAAGGTGTGGTCGCCGTCGACGAGCGCGAAGTCGACGTGGCGGCCGGCCGCGGAGAACCCGGCGAGCGCCTGTGGGAGGGTCACCCGCGAGTCGCCGATGTGGATCGTCGCGTTGACGATCTCATCGCCGAGCTTGGCGACCTCGGGATCGATGTCGAACGCGTGCACCTCGGCGCTGTGGGTCGCGATCCGTCGCAGGCTTCCGCCCTGCGCCGTGCCGGTCTCGATCGACAGCGCGGGTTCGAGCTGTGAAACCAGCCCTTCGAGCGCGAACCGCTCGCCGAACGTCATCTGCCACGTCTGATCGGTGATGACAGGGAGCTCGAGAGGCGTCGTAGCGGCCATCGTGCTCACGCTACCGCACACGACGTTGGACGATCCCCCAGAGCGCGAGAAGCCCACTGATCGTCAGCAGAATCGTCGGCGGGATCCCGTAGCGGAAGTCGTAGCTCAGCGTCATCGTCGGAAGGATGAACAGCCCGAGCGCACTGAGACCGAAGACGCCCGTCGCGATGCGCGCGGCGCCCCGTGCCAACACGAATCCGGCCAGCGTGAGCAGGAGAGCCGCGAGCACAATCAGCCGATCGGGTCGAGCGATCTGCTGGTAGACGCCCAGGAGGCGCGCGCCAGGCGCCGATACCGCGACGCCCGAGTAGCGCGGAGACAGCGCACTCTCGACCGCCGCCTCGGTCGGCGCGTCGCGGAAGCCGAACGTCACGAGCTCGCGCGGCTGACCGCTGTATCCGCGCTGGCTGCCGATCGACGGGTCGATGTAGCGACCGAGATCGGTCAGCACCGCCTGGAGGTAGTCGCCCGCCTGGTGCTCGATGACCTGGATGGCAAAACGCCTCAGTGGCGGCGCGGTGCTCGGGTTCTGCGGGCTGAAGTTGCGCCGCGACACGGAGTTCGGGTCCCACGAGTACTCGAAGGCGCCGAGCCGCTGCGACGGCGGCGTGGATTCACACAGCACCTTCGTGCCCGCGGGCGGCGTGAAGTCCCGGCAGTCGGCGAACGAGGCGACCCGGGAGTACAGGTTCCAGCCACTCATATCGTCGATCCCGAGGTATCGACCGCCGATCGCGTGGAACGCGGCGACGTAGACGGTCAGGATCGCCGCGGCGGCGCCGACCACACAGGCGCCCGACAGCAGCCGCGCGCGCAAGCCACCGACTGACGCGAGCACGGCCATGACGGTAACCGCAAGCACCACGGCCAGCCCTGGGCTGCGCGACAGCATCGCGGTCATCGCCAGCGCACCCGACGCCGCCAGCCAGCGACGATCGACGTGCGGCACGAGCCCCATGATCGCCGCGGCGCAGGCCAAGACGGTGAACATGAAAAGGAATTGGTCGGCCATAAAGATGTGCTCGAGGTAGAGCAGATCGCCGCTGAACAGGACCACTCCGGCGGCGACACACGCCAGCCACCGCGGCGCCGAACAGCGACGCACGACGAGAAAGATCACCGTTCCGGTGAACAGCCCGAGCAGGTGCTGGATGGCGATCGTGAACCACACGTGCGACGAGATGTGGTGCACGATCTTGAGGAAGAACGGGTAGCCGGCCGGCATCCAATAATCGTCGAACAGGCCCTGCAGGCCGAGCCCCGAGCGCGCGAAGCGCGGCGAGTCGACCGAGTCCATGATCGCCGGGAAATAGATCGCCATCGTCACGATGCGCAACGCGACCGCGGCGCCGAGCGTGATCAGGAACGGCCGGTAGGCCAGCTCGTTGCGCAGGCGACGCCGCCACGCAATCACCGCTTCCGGCGCCTCGGGGGCAGGATCCGGGGAGCCGTCCTCGTGGGCCCGAGAGTTCTCCGCGCCCGCATCGGCGGGCAGCGTCGTTCCGCTACTCATCATCCGAAGCGTATCTCGGCCGATGGCGGCCGAAGCCTCGTGCCACCCGGTATCTCGGTCATGCTCTCGCAATGTCTATACGACGATCGATTGATCGCCGCGATGTTTGGCTGGGCGCGCTGACCGCGCTCTGTGCGCCCCTGGCGTACGCCGTGATGTTCAGCGGATTCGGCGGATTCCAGCCCTACGACGACGAGGGCTACTTCACGCTGGCGATCAAGCAGGTCCTCGGTGGCGCGCCGCTGTACCACGACGTCCTCGCCCAGCACGGGCCGTTCTTCTTCGAGTTCTGGAACACCGCATTCGGGTTCGGGGTCCTTGACGTCTCAACGAATCATGCACGGATTCTCGTCATCGGCCTGTGGCTGGCCATCGCGTTGATCTGCGGTCTCGCAACGTTGCGGTTCACCGATCGCCTGGCCGCGGCCGCCACCGTCCTGCTCGCGGTCGTCGTCCTCAACGAGCACCTCGCGCCCGAGCCGACCCATCCCGGATCGCTGATCGAGTTGCTACTCGCACTGGTCGCGCTGACCATGGCGGCACGGATCGGGTCGACGCGGAAATGGGCAGTAGCTGGTGCACTCGCGGGGCTGCTGATCATGGTCAAGATCAACATTGGCGGCCTCGCGGCGATCGGCCTGCTGTTCGCCGGCGCGTGCGCGTGCGCACCGACGCGGCGGGCGCGGTGGCTGCAAATCGGGGCCGGCGGGCTGCTGGTCGTCGTCCCCTTCCTCCTCACAGCCCCCGATCTCGGTCACACGGGCGTCGAGGTGTTGTCGTTGGTGATCGCGCTGTCCGCAGCAGCCGTCGTCGTCGTCGTCTTCCCGCGATCCGACGCCACAGGGTTGTCGATCAGAGTGACGGTCCTCCCACTCGTCATCGGAGCGGCTGGCGCCGTGGCGGCCAGTGCGCTGATGGCCTGGGTGGCATACGGCGCCGATCCGGCACTCGTGTTCAACGAGGTGGTCGTCAAGGCCGCCGATCAGCGCAACGTCCTCGCGCGGCTGATCGACATGCGCGTCGAGCTGCTCGATCTCGCGCTGGCGACGTTCGCCGTCGTCGTGGCACTGCGACGCACCGGGACCCTCGGGTTGCTGGCGGCCAGCGACCATCCAGCCATCGCAGCGGGACGACTGCTAGCCGGTCTGGTGATCGTGCTCTCGGTGATCGGCGGCTCGCCGGTGACGTTCGGGCTCAATGCGAGTGTGTTCGGTGTGGCCGCGCCGCTGGCGTGGGTGGCCGTCCTTCCGCGCCCGGGCGTCAAGGCAACGGCGGCGGCGGGCCGCGCTGGACTGGTCGCCGTCGCGGTCCTCCAGCCGTTGCACGCATACCCGGTGGCCGGCTCACAGCTCGTCTTCGGCTCGATCCTTCTGATGATCGTCGGCGGCATCTGCCTCGCCGACGGTGTCGCGTTGCTGGAACGGCGAGCGACCGCAAGTCCTGGGCGCGATGTCCTGCGATTCGCCGCGGTGGCGGCTGCCGGGCTCGTGATCGTCCTCGGTGCAAAGATCGGGCTCGAGCAGGTCGCCCTACAGACCCGAAGCCAGTACCGCGTGCTCGACGGCCTCCCCACGCTGCCGTTCGACGGCGCCGACCACGTCCACCTCTCGGCGGACCAAGTCCAGACGTACACAGCTCTGATCGAGGCGATCCGCGCGCGCTGCAGCACGCTGCAGACACTCCCGGGCATGAGCTCGCTCAATCTGTGGAGCGCGGTCGACCCGCCGACCGGGCTCAACGCACCGTCGTGGCCCTACTTGCTCAACGACATGCAGCAACGCCGTGTGGTCGTCGCGATGCAGGCTGACAGGCGCCCGTGCCTGATCCGCAACGACTCGATCCTTGGCTCCCTGACCGGCAGGCCCCTGCCCGATCGCCCGCTGCTGCGCTACCTCTCGACCGGCTGGACGACACAGCTCGACGTCGGCGGCTACCAGCTTCAGACGCGCGCGAACGAGTAGTCAGCTGTCGTCGGCGTCCAGCGTCCGGGCGCCCGGACGCCCCGCGCGCCAGCGCCCGCGGCCCGGCGCCGCGTCCGTCCGGCGGTAGTCGCCGCGTGACAGGTGCAGCTCGAGGAACGTGTAGAGCACGATGAACGTGTAGCGGCTGCCCATCTCCTGCAGGTGCAGCTTGGACTCACCGCTCCGGCGGTTGGTCCAGCGGATCGGCGTGATCGCGTAAGAATGGCCGCGAACGATCGCCTTGAGGGGGATCTCGACGGTCAGGTTGAAGTGCTGGGCAAGCAGCGGCTGGACGGTCTCGATGACCTCGCGCCGGTAGGCCTTGAACGCGTTGGTCGTGTCGTCGTAGCCGTGTCCGAAGAGGATCCGGATCCCGAGGTTCACCAGCCGGTTGACGGTCAGCTTGACCCGTGGGTAGCCCTCGACCGATCCGCCCGGCATGAACCGCGACCCGAATGCGCAGTCGTAGCCGGCATCGAGCAGTCGGTAGTAGGCAACGAGGTCGTCGGGATGATCGGAGAGGTCGGCCATCATGATCGCCACCGCGTCGCCGGTGAACGCCTCGAGGCCCGCGCGGACGGCGAACCCGAACCCATTGCGATACGGCGATCGGATGTAGCGCACGTTGGGATCGGCGGCGACGAGGTCGGCGACGATCGAGGCGGTCCGATCGGCGCTCCCGTCGTCGACGATGACGACCTCGTACTCGATCTCCTCGGCGCGCAGCGTCGCCGTCACCTGCTCGATCGTCTGTGCGATCGAGCCCTCCTCGTCTCGCGCGGGGATGATGACGGAGAGCTTCATCTATGAAGCCGCCGCGCCCGCGGTCCAGCGCTCGACGTTGACGTCGTGGATCTCCTGGAGCACGTCCTCGATGCCCGCGGTCAGCGCCCACTGCGGGTGGTCGTGTTTGAACGCGTCGAGATCGCTGATCCACCAGCGATGGTCGCCAATCCGTGCCTCGTCGGAGAGCGTGTAGTCCAGCGTCCGCCCAGAGATCCGCTCGCAGATGGCGATCGCCTCGAGCATCGAGACGTTGCTGTCGCGCCCGCCTCCGAGGTTGTACACGGCGGCGGCACGCGGGGCTCTGTGAAAGGCCTCGAAGGCCCGCACCACGTCGTGCGCGTGGATGTTGTCGCGGACCTGCTTGCCCCCGTAGCCGAAGATCGTGTACTTGTCGCCGGTCACGGTGCAGCGCATGAGATAGGCCAGGAACCCGTGCAACTGCGCCCCCGCGTGCTGGGGTCCGGTCAGGCAGCCGCCGCGGAAGCAGACCGTCGGCATGTCGAAGTAGCGGCCGTACTCCTGAACGAGCAGGTCGGCGGCGACCTTGCTCACGCCGAACAGCGAATGCGTGCACAGGTCGATCGGCATCTCGAGGTCGATCCCGCCGTACCAGCGGTGATCCTCGGGCAGCTCGAGCCGGGTGTCGGTCTCCTGTAGCGGCAGGGCGTTCGGGCGGTCGCCGTAGACCTTGTTGGTGGAGGTGAAGATGAACGTCGCGTCCGGGGTGTGGGTGCGTGCGGCCTGGAGCAGGTTCAGCGTTCCGTTGGCATTGACGGTGAAGTCGGTCTGCGGATCCGACGCCGCCCAATCGTGCGATGGCTGCGCCGCGGTGTGAACGACGAGCTCGATCTCCTTGGCGTTGCGAGCAAAGACGTCGAGCACGCCGGCCGCGTCGCGGATATCGAGCTCGATCGGGGTGAACGCGTTGTATTCGTCGGCGAGGCGCCGGCTCGTCGGCGCGGTCGTCGCGTCGGGCCCGAAAAACTGCGCGCGCATGTCGTTCTCGATACCGATGACGCGATGGCCCTGCTCGACGAAGAACGCGACGGACTCCGAGCCGATGAGTCCTCCAGATCCGGTGACGATGACAGTCGACATAGCTTCCTCAATCAGAGCGCGCTCATGATGAGGCGCTCGTGTTCGTTGATCCAAGCAAAGGTGTCGGCGAGCACGTCGCGGGCCGAGCGTCGCGGGCGCCAGTCCGTGTGGGCATAGAGCGCCGAGCAGTCGCTGACGTAGATCCGGACGTCACCGCGACGGTCTTCGTGGGCGTTCTCGGGTGTGATGTCGCGCCCGGTGATCTCGCGGCAGAGGTCGGTTGTCTCGCGCAGCGAGAGGCTGACCTCGGTGCCGCCGCCGACGTTGAGCGTCTGCCCGGCCCAGCCGTCGGGGGCTTCGAGCTGACGGGTGACGAGGTCGGTGAGGTCGTCGACGTGAAGCAGGTCGCGGACCTGCTTGCCCTGCCCCCCGTAGCCGATGTAGCGCAGCTGACGATCGAAGTAGAACGACATTAGCCAGTGCGTGAAGACGCCCTGGTCGACCTTGCCCATCTGCCATGGGCCGGCGACGACACCGCAGCGGTTGATCGTAGTCGACAGGCTGTGACTCTCGGCGTACTCGGTGACGAGCAGCTCCGCCGCAAGCTTGGTCGCCCCGTAGAGCGTCCGCGCGCCTTCGAGCGGGAATCCCTCGGCCACGCCCCGCTCACTGGCCCCGGCCATCGGCTGGTCGGCCCGCAGGACGAAGCGCGTCGCATCCTCCTCGAAGCGCATCTGCTCGAGCCTGGCCACCGGGTAGACGCGGCTCGTCGAGAGGAAGATCACCTGCGCCCCATGGCGCGCCGCAAGTTCGAGGCAGTGATAGGCCCCGATGAGGTTAGTACCGACGACGAAGTCCGCCGCGCCATCCACGGAGGCCATGACCGACGGCTCGGCGCTGCACTCCACCAGCGCGTCGATCTCGCCGACCTTGAGCAGATCGCCGAGTTGGCGCACGTCGGCGTGGACGAACTCGACGCCCGCCTCCCTGAGCCGCGGAAGGTTGAGCTCCGAGCCGCGGCGGAACAGGTTGTCGCAGGCCACGACCTTCCAGTCGGGGTGCGAGGCGCGCAGTGCCAGGCAGAGACTGGAACCGATGAAACCGGCACCGCCGGTGATGAGGACGCAGCGGTCAGCCATCGTTGAAGATTATGGTGTGTCCGGGTCGGCAAGGGCCGCGTGCTCGCGGCGAAGCGCGCCGCGCAGCCCGCCGTAGCGCCCGACCATCAGGCCCAGCCCGACCAACGTGATGGGTACGAAGACGACGGCGCGGAAGAGCACAACGATGCCCACGGCATCTCCGCCCTGAACGCCGATGCCGTGGAGCGCAAAGAGCGCAGCGGCGTCGTAGGTCCCGATGTATCCGGGCCCCGCTGGGATCAGCGCGGAGAGGCTGGCGAGCGCGTCGACAAGGATCGCCTCGTTGAGGCCGATGTGGATGCTCAGCGACCGAGCGCACAGCCACAGGATCATCCCCTCGAGGACCCAGATCGCGGCGGTCAGGGCGGCGAGAGCCAGGCCGGCCGGCCGCAACAGCAGCCGCGATGCCTTCGCGAACGGCCGCACGCGCTCGGCGAACTGCTCCATCCGCCCGGCGATGCGCAGTCGCAGGTAGACGACCGCGCCGACGATCAGCGCAACGACGATCCCGGCAGCGACGAAGGCCGCCCACTGGCCGGGCGAGCCGTGGGTCCCCGCGAAGACGAGCACGGCAAACAGGAGGGCGAGGACGCCCGCATCGAGCATCCGTTCGGGGATGATCGAGCCGAGGATCTCGCGCGCACGGGCGCTCGATCGTTCGCTGAGCAGGAAGATGCGCAGCACCTCGCCGCCGCGGGCGGGCAGCACGGTGTTACCCATGTAGCCGACGGCCGTCAGCGCGTATGTATCGGTCCGCTGGTGCTCGATCTCGGCGCGGTGCATGATCGTGTGCCAGCGCCATCCGCGAGCGAGCGTGGCCACGGCGTACAGAGCGACACCCGCAGCGAGCATCGCAATGCCGCTGGCGGAGCTCGGAAACGGAGGGATGTCCTGACCGCTGGCCCACCATACGCAACCCGCGATCGAGACGAGCGAAACGACCGCGCCGATGACGGCGCGGCGGTGGCTGGTGCCCTGGACTGGACGTTCCTCGGCCGGCGTCTCGGTGGTCGACACGGCGAACACGGTAGCTATGCAACGGCTCAGCGACTCGTTCGTACCCCGAATGCTCGAAGATCGACGAGCAGGTCCTCCAGCACCCGCGGCCACAGCCGCGATGCCCGGAAGCGCTCAGCGGTGGACCGGCCGTGCTCGCGGATCGGCTGGTGAATCCCGGGCACGCGGGCGCCGAGCTCGAGTGCTTTGACGATCTCGCCGGGTCCCGCGCACTCGATGTAGTCGACGCCGGGCGTCAGTCCGTGGCGCGGGCTGAGCGGCTCGGAGAGCACGAGCAGGCCGGCGGCGAGGTAGACCAGGACGCGGTTCTCGAACGACGGGTAGGGCTCGTTGTGGACGTTGAGCCCGATGTCGTGCTCGCGCAGGAAGCGTTCGAGCTCGTCGTCGGTCGTGCCGTAGGCGACGTGCAGGAGATCGAAGCGCGCCTTGGCCGGCGCGAGCATCTGCTCGCGATGTTCGGTGCCGCGACCGCTGAACAGGATCCGCGCCTCGCCGCGGATCGGCGTCACGTCGCCGTAGAAGCGATCTGCGACCGGCAGCGGGACGCTGCGCCACACCTCCAAGCCCGCCTCCGCGGCGCTGCCGACGATCAGCGGATCGAAGCTGATGATGCGATCGAAGTTCTGTGGATCGACCTGCTCGAGCTCCCACTGGCGACGCAGCAGATCCTCGTGTACCGGGCCGTCCGCGTCGCGCGGCAGCGGCTCGGTCAGGAACCCGAGTGTCGCCGCGCGCAGGCCGGCGAACTGGCCGGGCGGGATCGTGTCGGGGCGAAAGACGGCGACGACGTCGGCATCGAACGCGACAAGACCGGCGCGCAGCTCCTCGCCATCGGCCCCGCGGCGGAACTCGAAGAACCGCGGCTCCCAGCCGCCTACCGGTCCGTCGAGCGAGCAGGCGGCGAAGAACGTCTGTTGGCCCACGAAGGCGACGCGCATCACTGCGGCAGGCTACGAGAAGCTCATCGCGGCTGGATCGGCGGCACCACTCTGAATTTTCCGATAATAATCTGTGGCGCGTGCCTCGTCTCTCCGCATCTGAGGTATCCCGGCATTTCTCGGCCGCGATCAACCGTGTCATCGCGGGCGAGGAGATCGAGATCGTGCGCAACGGCGCGGCCGTCGCGCGCCTGACGGCGCCGGCCGGGAAGCGGCTGCTGAGCCCCGCCGAGTTCCGCGCGCTGATGGTCTCGCTGCCGCCGATCGACGATGCGTTCGCCGACGATGTGCGCGCTGCGCATGCGAGCGTCGAGCCGCCGGAGCCACCCGCATGGCCGTCCTGATCGACACCGATGTCCTGATCCAGGCCGAGCGCGACGGCGGCGCAGCCATCGATGCCGTGGCCGCGGATGAGGACCGGGCGATCAGCGTGCTCACCGTCAGCGAGCTGCTCCGTGGGGTTCACGGCGGCGATGACCGCCACGTCGCGCGGCGAACGGCCTTCGTCGAGGCGATCATCGCGCACTACGAACCCATCGGCATCACGGTGGCGGCCGCTCGCGTCCACGCCCGCCTCTGGGCCGACCTCGACGCGGCGGGGGCGCGCATCGGCGCGCACGACCTGTGGATCGCCGCGACGGCCGTCGCCGAGGGTTTCGGGGTGGCTACGCGAAACGTGCGCGAGTTCTCCCGCGTCGCGGGCCTGCGACTCGTCGCGGTCGCCTGATCTGCCGCGTCTTGAGGCCTGCCCGTAGCATCCGCCGCATGCCTGCTCAACTGCTCGATGGCGCCACGAGCGCGTGAAGGTCGCGTTCCTCATCAACGACCTCCAGCTCTCCGGCGGTGGCGGCGTGATCCTCGAGCACGCGCGGCAGCTCGCGACGCGCCACGAGTTCGACGTCACGCTCGTGCTGACCCGCGAGCGTGAGATCGAGCCGTGGGCCTACGAGCAACTCAACGGGGCGCACCTGATCGATCTCGAGACCGCGGCGACGCTGTCGTTCGACGTCGCCGTCTCGACGTTCTGGATGACCAACCACTTCCTCTTTGACGTGCCCGCGACGCGCTACGCCTACTTCGTCCAGTCGCTCGAGGATCGCTTCTACTCAAGCGACGAGCCCGAGCGCCTGGCCGCCGCGCTGACGCTCGACCTGCCGGTCGCGTTCATCACCGAGGCCTCGTGGATCGCCGACTCGATCGCCGAGTTGCGCCCCGACGCGCCGGTCTATCTCGTGCGCAACGGGATCGACAAGGCCGTGTTCTCCTCGCCGCCGACGCTCGAGCCGCGGTTGGACGGCCCGCTGCGCGTGCTCGTGGAGGGGCACCTGACCTCGTGGTTCAAGCACGTTCCCGAGGCGCTCCACGCGGCGTCGCTGATGCGCGAGCCCAACCACGTGACGCTGGTCAACGGCGCGCGGGTCCGGCCCAAGGGGGTTCCGTATGACGCAGTCGTCGGGCCGCTCTCCCACACCGAGATGGCGGCGGCCTACGCCCGGTGCGACGTGGTGCTGAAGCTGTCGAGTGTCGAGGGGATGTTCGGCCCGCCGCTGGAGGGGATGCACATGGGCGCGACGTGTGTCGTCACCCCGGTGACCGGCCACGAGGAGTACGTGCGCCACGGCCACAACGGCCTGATCTGCGACTGGGACGATCCGCGCGGTACCGCCCGCGCCCTCGATCTCCTGGCCCGCGACCGCGTGCTGCTGCACGAGCTGTGCGTCAACGCCCTGGCCACCGCGAACGCCTGGCCGTCGTGGGAGCAGCAGAGCGAGGTCATGGCGACCGCGCTGGGACGGGTGCTCGACGGTCCGGCGCCCGACCCCAACGCCGCCTCGCGCGCGCTGATGGTCTCGCTGCGCTCGGGCACCGAGATCTCCCGGCTGCGTCTGCGCCGGCACGCCGAGCTCGCCGCCGGCGTGGCGCGGCTGGAGCGCCTCAAGGCGCTGCCGGTGATCGCGCCGCTGCGCCGGCGCTGGCGTAGCCCGTGGGTGCAGCGGCGGATCGCGCCGCTGCTGATCGGGGCGCTCAAGCGCGCGTCGGGGCGGGGCTGATGCCGCGTCTGCCGCGCCGCGGGCGTGCCGCGACACCGCTGACGATCGGGGCCCCGCCGGCGCTGCTCGAGTACCTGCGCGACGGGGCCGTCGAGCTGACGGGTGGCCCGGCACCGGGGGCCGACGCCGCGCTGAACGTGGCGATCGTGATCCCGGCGTTCCGGCGCGGCAGCGGCGGGCATCGGGCGATCGCCGACCTCGTCCGCGGCCTCGAGGACCGCGGCCATACGATCTCGCTCTGGGTCGAGGACGGCGAGGGTCGCCACGCGGGCGATGACGACGTCGGCGCTTTGTTCTGCGCGTTCTTCGACCCGGTCAAGGCCACCGTCCACCGCGACTTCGGCGCCTGGGACGGAGCCGAAGTCGCGATGGCAACGAGCTGGCTGACCGTCCACCGCGTCCTGCGCCTACCGGGCGCCGGCGCCCGCGCCTACCTCGTCCAGGACCACGAGCCCGAGTTCTACGCGACGTCGGCCGAACGGACATGGGCCCAGCAGACCTACGGGCTGGGGCTCCACTGCATCTGCTCCTCGGCGTGGCTGGAGCAGCTGATGCGCAGGCGCTACTCCGCGAGCGCCTGCCACTTCGACTACGGCGTCGACCACGACGCCTACAAGCCGTGGTCGGTCCATCGCCGCAGCGACCTCGTCCTGTTCTACTCGCGCGCCGTTACGCCGCGCCGCGCGGTGCCGCTCGGGCTGCTCGCGCTCGAGGAGCTGCACGCGCGCCGGCCGGGAATCGAGCTGATGCTCTACGGCGACACGACCGCGCTGGCGACGCCGTTCCCCCACCGCGATCTCGGCGTGCTCGATCGCGAGGCGATGGCCCACGCCTACAACTCGGCGACCGTCGGCCTCGTCCTCTCGCTGACCAACCCGTCGCTCGTGCCGGCCGAGATGCTGGCCTGCGGCCTGCCGGTCGTCGATCTGGCGAGCGAACCGATGCTGGCGACCTTCGGCGCCGATGGACCCATGGAGCTCGCGGCGCCTGACCCGCTGGCGATCGCGACCGCGATCGAACGACTGCTCGACGATCTCGAGCTGCGCGCTCAGCGGATGCGCGACGGGCTGGACCTCGCGGCGACGCGAACCTGGGCGCGGGCGGCCGAGCAGGTCGAGGCCGGCCTTCGGGCCGCGTTCTCCCAGTAGCGCCGCCATCGGGCAGCCAGAGTTGTGACGGACCGGCTACCGGATCGGGTCAATCGCACAGAACCCTGCGAACGCGCGGGTGGTTTCGGCTACCGTCGTATCCGTGCCCTTGGTCAGCACACGGCGGATCGCCCTCGAACAGACGCGTCTGACGGTCGCCGTGCACCCCCTGTACAGCGACCGCCCGCGCGCGCTGGACCTCAACAACGGCCTGCTCGCGGCCGGCGATGCGGACATCGTCGCCTACCTCGACGACGACTGCCGCCGCGACGAGCGCTGGCTCGATGCGCTCGCCGAGGCGTGGGCCAACGCGGACGACGATGTCGCGGTGATCGGCGGCCCGATCGACGTTCAGGTCGACGGCCGTCGCCCGGCGTGGTGCAGCGACGCGCTGCTCTGCACGTTCGCCACGCAGAGCGAACCGGGAGCGACGTTCCATGCCGGTAACGCGAGCTTCCGCACCGCGGCGCTGCGCGGCGTCGGCGGATTCTGGCCGGCGCGCGGGCACGCGCTCGGCCGCGACTGGTTCGCCCCCGAGCACGAGGCCCAGCGCGAGCTTCAGCGCGCGGGCTGGCGCTCGGCGTGGGCACCCGACGCACTGGTCACCCGTCACCTGACCCCGCGCTTGGCGTCGGTGATGCACACGCGCCTGCGCACCGGCGCGCGCAACGCCGTGATGGGAACGCCGAAGGCGCAGCCGCTGCGGGCGGCCCTGACCTCCGCCGCCGGCGTGGCGCTGACCCGTTCGCCCGAAATCGCCGGGGACCGCGCCGCGCGAGCCTTCGAGCACGTCGGCATGGCGCTCGGCAGCCGCCTCGTCGCGGCTGACTTCGACGCGATCACATCGTCGACCCCGTTTCGCGCAAGCGTCCCGCTGCCGCCCAAGCGCCGCCGCGCCGTGCGGCGGGCGCGGCGCGGGCCCCAGTCGCTGGTCCTGCTCTACCACAGAGTGATCGACAAGCCCTACGGCCCCGCCGGTCTGTGCGTGACCCCGCAGAACTTCGCCGCCCAGCTTGAGGTGCTCGGCGACGCGCTCGTCGGGCTCGACCACGTCATCGCTGGCGATGTGCCCGACCGTTCGGTCGCGATCACCTTCGACGATGGCTACATCGACAACCTCACGCACGCCGCGCCGCTGCTCGACGGCCGCCCGGCGACGCTGTTCGTGTGCACCGGGCTCGAGCGGTTCTGGTGGGACGACCTGTGGCGCCTGGCGCGTGAGCTTCCCGACGGCCGTGTGGCGATCGGCGACCGCGCCTGGTGGCCGCGCAGCGACGAGCAGCGTGCGTATGTCGCGGGCGAGATCCTGACCCAGCTCGTCGCCGCCCACCCCGACGACGTCGCCGACGCGATGGGGCAGCTCGGGCCGATCGGCGATGCCCCCGAGGATCGCCGCATGACTGTCGACGAGCTGCGGGTCGCCGCGACGTCGTTCGCGATCGGGGCCCATACGCGTCGCCATCCCTCCCTCGCCAAACTTCCGGCGGCCGAACAGTACGCCGAGATGACCGGCAGCCGCGAGGACCTCAAGCGCTGGCTCGGGGTCGATGCTCGCCTGATCAGCTACCCCTACGGCGTCCCCGGTTGCGACGTCGACGCCGTGACCATCCGCGCCGCTCGGGCGGCCGGTTTCGCCGGTGGCGTCGTCAACGGCGGCGGCACGGTTGCGGCCGGCCACAACCCGTTCGCCGTCCCCCGCGTTCCAGCCCCGGATCTCGGCGCTGACGCCTTCGCGCAGTGGCTGCGCGGCGTCCGTGGCGTAACCGCGGCCGCCGTTCTGAGCTGAACGCACCGAGGGCGCCGGACCGTAGGCCCGGCGCCCCTGATGTGCCCGTTGGCGTGCGGTTCGCGCGGCTAGCGAACCCGCACCGTGCGGTGCTTGGCGCCGACCTCGACGAGCACCTTGCGCGCGTAGCGCAGCGTCGCGGCGTGGCTGCGACTGAGGTGCACGCTGACGGTGCTCGTGTGCCCGGCGGCGATCGAGTACGCCGCCACGCCGACCGTGTGGCCGTGGACGACGAGCTTCAACGTGCCCTTGCACCGGGTGGTGCCCTTCGGGCAGCTGAGGCCGACCTTGACGACGCGGTGGCGATCGACGTGCAGCGGCGCGCCGCTGATGCTCGGCCGCACGACGTGGGGCGGCGGCGTGTGGCCGTTGCCCGGCGGCGGCGGCGGAGCCGCGGCAGTGGTGAACGTGCGGTCATCGCCGTCGACCGAACCGAAGTCGGTCGACGCGACGACGCGGTAGTGGATCGTCGTTCCGGCCGGGAGACCCGACAGGTCGGCCGACAGGGTGCGCCCGAGCACCGAGGCGTCGAGGCGCTGGTTGGCCGTGACGGAGCCGTACTGCGCGGTGGCGCCGAACTCGACGTGCGCGTTGACGGGTCCGCCGCCGGTCGCGATCGTGCCCGCGACCGTCGCCGTGGACTGCGTCACCGCGGACGCGTCACCGGTCTGCGCCGCGTCGGCCGAGTAGGCGTGCGCGAGCAGCGCCTTCGGCGAGTCACTCGTCGTGCGCAGGAAGAACGGCGTGCCCGCCGCTCCACCGGGGCAGCTGGAGCCGTCGGCGGTGAACGGGTTGGCCGTGCAGCCCGACGAGATCGGCGCGCGCAGGCCCGGGTCGGTGCCGCCCGGCAGCCCGCCGGGCGTGTCGTTGACGAACGTGCCGCCCTCGAAGTGCCCGCTGAACGCGCGCTGCTGGGAGCCGTGGACCTCGTGCCAGGTGATGTACGGCACGTTGCCCTCGAACGTGATGTCGGCCTTCGACGAGTCGACAGCGGGATCGGAGATCGGCTGGCCGTTGTTGAACAGCTCGAAGTGATCCTTGTTGACGAGCCGCGAAACGAAGATCACGTCGTGACCCGCCGCGTTGCGCTCGGTCCACACGACCCACGGAACCGTCGTGCCGCCGGGGGTCAGCGTGCCGGTCGCGACTCGCGGGTCCTCGGCGTCCTTGGTCGAGATCGCGTTGAGGCTGCACGCATCCTCGGTCGTCGTGCTGACCGCGCAGTTGCCGAAGCCGTGCGTGTTGACCGTGTTCAGCACGTTGTTCTGGCCGGCCGTGCCGTTGCCGACCGCAACCCACTGGAAGCCGCCGTCGGCGCTGGCGTTGGCGACGCCCTTCGCCGCGAAGACCTGCTCGTTGTCGCGCAGGCCCAGGCCGCTGTTGCCGGTCTCGTACCAGACGACCCACGGGGTGGAGTCGTTGGGGCCGGTGAACGCGATGTCGGGCTCGATCCCGTCACGCGACGGGTCGATGTTGAGCGACGGGTCGCCCGTGGCGCTCGAGGCGCCGGTCGTCGCGTTGAGGCGCTTGAGACCGACCTGCTGCCAGCAGAACGAGTTGACGCTCGGTCCACTGCCGGGAGCGTTGCCCGTGCAGTCGGTCTTCTTCTGGGCCTCGGAGACGAAGATCTGGTTCTTCGACGTGGCGTTGGTCGCGCCGCCGTCCTTCTCCTGCCAGGCGACCCACGGCACCGGCGCGGCGCCCGCGGCGCCACCGGTGTCGACGCCGCCGGCGACGGCCGGGTTCTCGGCCTCGCGGTCGGTGTGGATGTTCAGCGACGGGACCTTGTGCGCGGGTGCGCGGTCCTGCCCCTCGGGGATCCAGACGTTGGTCGCCGACACGAAGCGGCTGGCGAAGATGTTCGTCTCGCCGCCGGGGAGGTTGGCGTTGGGCTCATACCAACTGACCCACGGCACGGTGCGACCCGCGCCGGCGAAGTCGATCGACGGCGCCTCGGCCTCCTGGGCCGGGTCGATGTTCAGCGACGGGCCGCGGGTCTTCCACGCGCCGTTGGCGAACGAGCGCACGAAGATCTGCTGGCTCGTGCCGGACTTCTGCTCGAAGGTGGCCCATGGGACGTTGATCGCGCCCGCGGTCAGCGCGCCACCGACGACGTCGGAGACACCGGCGTTCTGCTGGGCATCGATACCGGCGGCGAGGTCGTCGTTGACCTGGGCGCCGGGTGGCAGCTGGACGATCGACGCGGCGGCGACGCCGACAAACACCAGCATCAGGATGGTCACGATCATGGCGACGTAACCGGCGCGACGGGTGCGGGCGGGCGGGGGCCCGCCGTCCTGGGACAGGAACTGGAATTGCGACATGGAAGATCCTCCTGAGGATCAGGTGTGCGTTGTCAGGGATCCGCGCGGGTCTAGAGCGCGGAGGGTGTGGAGCGCACGGCAGGTACCGCGCGGACCAGGGCGGCGACCGACAGGAGCAACAGCGCTCCCATGAAGGCCAGCCAGATGAAGAAGGGGGCGCCGGAGTCGGCGACGTCAGACGGGTAGAGCACGGCGAGCGCCATCACCGCGAGGCTCCAGGTGGCGAGCGTCGCGTAGGGAATGAACGCTTCGGCGGCGTCGCGCAGGGTCAGCCCGCAGGCGATCAGGGCGACGCCGATCATCGCGTACCAGCAGGCGACGACCTGGGCGAAGAGCGGCGTCAGGTGCCACGGCCAGTGCTTGCCCAGCTGCGTCGGCTCGATGAACAGCGCCAGCGAACCGACGACCATGACGCCGCCCATCACGGCTGACGCGATCCGCACGCCGTTGAGCCCCGGATCGCGCTCGGGCGCCGGCCCGGCTTTGCGGCGCTGGCGGATCACGAGCGCCGGGACGCCGATCGGCACGATCGCGTAGACCGCGACCCAGACCCAGGTCGGCGGGTAGCCGAACTTGAATTTGTCGGTGTGCAGGAGCGTCGCGGCGAGCAGGCCGACCGCCAGCACCCACAGCGCGGGAGCCAGCATCGACAGCGAGCGCCAGCGCGTCGCCGCGAAGACGACGAGCCCGGTCGCCACGACGCCCGCGAGGTAGCCGGCGCCGAGGAACGCCGCCGACGCGCTCGGCGAGATCGACCACGCGTAGTGCTCGACGGCCTGGTGCGGAACGCCGTAGAGGAACACCGCGTTGGCGGCCGCGAGGACCAGGAGCAGCATCACGCCACGGCGCGAATTGGACAGCAAGCGCCCATCGGCCGGTGCGACAGTCTGCTTCGGCATCGTCATCGCGGGCCAGAGCCTCTCAGGTATCGCCGGGAAAGTCGTCGTCATGACCGGCACTCTGTCGGTGGCGGCGCGGGCTGAACATCGGGGAGTTCCCTGAACTTCGGGGTTCAGGGACGCGGGTTCCCGTATGGGCAATAGTTCCCCATTTGAGGGCCCGCGCCTGGATGTCGGGCTCAAACTGCGCAGTAAGGAGAAGGCGGGGCCCGCCACGAGCCTGGCGGGTTCACCGTTCCTTCATTGCTGCTTTTCCCGCCCGCCGACCACCCTTGGGCCCTCAAATAGGCAGCGAGGGGTCGGCAGCGAGGGGTCAGACCCCTTGATGCGGAGCCACTGAGATTTTGTGGTGCGGGCGTTGATAAGGGGTCAGACCCCTCACCATGCGGCAGGCTCGTGGCGGGTTCCCTTTCTCCATGCTGTTCTGAGCCCGACATCCAGGCGCGGGCCCCCGTACTAGGAATAATTCCTAGTACGGGGGCCCGCGCCTCCGGTCTACTCCCGCGCCCGCGCCTCGCCCACCGTCTGCGCCACCTCGGCCCGCGACCGGACCCCGAGCTTCTCGAAGACCTTCGAAAGATGACTCTCGATCGTCTTCTCGCTCAGGAACAGCTCCGCCGCGACCTCGCGGTTCGTGTGCCCGTCGGCCACCAGCCCCGCGACCTGGCGCTCGCGGCCGCTCAGGCTGTCCAGCCCGCCGCTGGCCGTGCCACGGCGCCGCCGTGCCCCCGCGCGCTCGCCCAACCGCCGCAGCTCGCGCGCCGCCTCGTCGCGCAACCGCGTCGCGCCGCACGCCGCGAGCTCGGCCTCGGCGCGCTGGAGCTCCGCCACCGCGCCGGTGCGGTCGCCGGCCAGCCCCGCGGCGCGCCCGACCAGCGTCCGCGCGCGGCCGGCCTGGACCACCGCCCCGACCTCGACCGCCAGCTCGGCGCCCTCGCGCGCGAGCTCCGCGGCGCGCGCCGGGTCCTCGTCCACGGCGAGCGCCGCGGCCGCGTAGCGCACCGACGCCTGCGCATAGGGGAGGCCGAGGCCCGCGGCCGTCTGCTCGCCGCGGCGGACCCATTCGCCTGCCGCCTCGCGGTGACCGACCGCGAGCTCGGCGCGGGCGAGAATCGCGTAGAGCCACGCCCGGCGACCGGGTTCGACGCCCGCGAACTCAGGTGCCCCGGCCAGCGTCATCGCCTCCAGGCAGCGCTCGGGCTCACCGGTCTCGAGCTGCGCCGCGGCGACATGGACGCGCGTCGCCGACGACAGCACGCTCTCGTCGAGCCCGCCGAGCAGCGACACCGCCTCGGTCCCCGCGTGGCGCGCACCGGGCAGGTCGCCGGCCAGCGCCGAGATCCACGTGAGCGCGGTGAGCGACCAGCACAGCACCTGCGGATTGCCGGCCAGCCGCGCGCCGTCGACCGCCGCCTCGGCGTGCTCGACCGCTTCGCCGAGGCGGCCGCGAACCTCGAGGGCGTGCGCGAGGCCGATCGTCATCGGGATCACGAACTGGCCCTGCCCAACCGCGCGTGACACCCCGATGCCGCGGCGCATATGGCGGATCGCGTCGTCGTAGTGCTCGCAGAAGAACTCGGCGAAGCCGAGGTAATGCGCGGCGTCAAGACGGCCGGCGAGCGCCTCGTCGGGCAGCGCGTCGAGCGCTTGTGCCGCCTCCGCGCATGCCGCCTGCGCCGCGACGCCGTCGCCCAGGCCGTGGTGGCCCCAGCACAGCAGCGCGCCGGCGAGCACCACGAGCGCCGGTTCGTCATGGGCCTTGGCCGTCTCCAGTGCGCGCCGGGCCCAATCGCGCGTCGCCGAGAAGTCGCTCTCGTAGAGCGCGTCGGCCGCAAGCTCGACCTGCAGGTCGGCCGCGGCGAGCGAGCCCGACTGGTCACCGAGATCCGACAGCGCCGCGAGCAGCCGCCGGTGCGCCGCCTCGTGGCGGCCGAGCAGCTGCTCGGCCATCGCGCACGCCGCGACGAGCCGCGTGCGCACGAGGCCCTGATCGGGCGGGACGAGCGCGAGCGTCTCGCCCAGTGCCTCGAGCGCCTGCGGAAGATCTCCGGTCGCGGCCAGCGCCTGCGCGCGCCCCATCAACAGCTCGAGCCGCTCACCGGCCGTCTCGGGCGACGCCGGCAGCAGCCGCAGCGCCGCGCCGAACCACGCCGCCGCGGTGCCCGGCGCGCGGGGTGCCGCCTGACGCGCCGCCCGGGCGAGCACCGTGATCGCCTCGTGGTCGCCGACGCGGGCGCTGCGCTCGAGGTGGTGGGCCTGCTCGGCCGCCGGCTCGCCGCGCTCGCGCAGCGCCGCGGCGACACGCTCGTGGGCGCCGAGCCGCCAGCCCGCCGACGCCGACGCGTAGAGCGCCTCACGCAGCAGCGGATGGCGAAAGCCGTAGCGGCGGCCCGCGCCCAGCTCGACCACCAGCGTGCTCTGCACCAGCGTGTCGAGCGCGTCGAGCACGACATCACCGTCGAGCTGCGCCGCCGCGGCGGCGACGTCGAGCTCGAATGGATCGCCGCTGACCGCGGCGCCGAGCGCCAGCGTGCGCGCCTGCTCGGGCAGCGCGGCGATCTCCTGGCCGAGCACGGCCGCGGCGCCGCGGGGCACGCCGCCGGCCGCCGGCACGGGCGCGCGACCCGCGGTGTGCTCGCGCACGAGCTCGCCGAGGAAGAACGGGTTGCCGCCGCCGCGCGCGCAGATCGCGTCGCGCACCGGATCGGGGAGATCGTCGCCGAGCAGCGCGCGGGCGTCGTCGGGGGTCAGCGTCTCGAGCGTCAGCTCGGTGACCAGCCCGTCACGCTGGGCAGCGGTCAGCGCCGCGGCCAGGCGCGGGTGCGCGGGCGCCGGGCGCAGCGCGAGGGCGAGCAGCACACGGCCGCGCGGCGGGCGATGCAGCAGGTGGGCGACGAGCTCCAGCGACGCGTCGTCAGCCCAGTGCACGTCGTCCAGCGTGACGACGACGGGCCGCGTCGCGGCGAGCCCGTCGAGCAGCGCGGCGACCGCGCGATGCGTGCGGTAGCGCTCGTCCTGGAGGCCACCGAGATCGATTGCACCGGCGGGGGCGAGCACCGCGAGCTCGTCGGCAAGCTCGCCGGTGAGCCGCTCCACGCGCTGGGGGCCAAGCTCCTCCAGATGCTCGGCGAGCGCGTCACGCCACAGGCCGAATGGCAGCTCGCGCTCGACTTCGGCACTGCGCCCGCGCAGCACGAGATCACCGCGCTCGGCGGCCAGCTGGGCGACGGCGTCGAGCAGGCACGTCTTGCCGATCCCCGGCTCGCCGGACAGGGCGAGCACGGTAAAGCGGCCGCCGTCGAGCACGGTCAGCGCGCGCCGGACGGCCGACAGCTCGTCGCGGCGTCCGACGAGTCGTGGCGCGGGTGCGGACTGGGGCGAACGGGCCATGACTGTGTCGCGACCCTAGCGCGTGTCGCTGGTCGGCTCAGTTGTGTCGGCCTCGCCTATCGGCCGCCATTGGCGTGCTACGACCCCGGCGCGCGGACCGTCCGGCTATGGTGCCGACCGATGCGCGCATTGGCCACCGCGGCGCCCGTTCCCCTGCGCATCCTGCTGGCGGTCGCGCTCGTGCTCAGCCTGGCCTGGATCGCCTTCTCCCCCACAGATCAGGGTCCCGACGAGTCGCAGCATTTCGCCTACGTCCAGCATCTGGCCGAAACCGGCCACCGGCCCGGATTTGTGTCCGGCGGCCAGCCGCTCTCGACCGAGCAGGCCACCGCGATCAACACGTTCGGGCTGCTCCCGCTGCTGGGCAACGCGGCGGCCCGCCCGACCGCGGGTCCGGTGACCCGCGGCGAATGGCGCCGCGCGAGCGCAACATTCACCAAGGCGCAGCGATCCGACGGCAACGGCCCCAACGGCCAGGCGCAGAATCCGATCCTCTACTACGCGCTGGATGCGATCCCCTACCGCGTCAGCGTCGCGCTCGGCGCCGGCTACTTCGGCCAGGTCGCGAGCGCTCGCCTGGCCAACGTGCTGTTCTTCCTGGTCGGCCTGGTGTTCGTGTGGCTGCTTGCCGCCGAGGTCTTCTCCGGCCAGTTCATGCCGACCGTCGCCACCAGCGTGGTCGCCGTGAACCCGAAGCTCACGTCGCTGGTCGGCAACGTCAGCACGGAATCACTGCTGTTCCTGTGCTTCACCGCCGCGATGTACGCCGCCGTGCGCGCGATCCGTCATGGTCCGACGCTGCGCAACGTCGCGCTGCTGACCGTCGCGGCCGTCGCGGCGGCGATGACGCAGGGTCGCGGGTTGGCGGTCACGCCCGCGGCGATCCTCGCCCTCGTGCTGGCGATCACCCGAGCCCGCCCGGGCTGGCGCCGGACGCTTGCGCTGACCGGGCTCATGGGCGCGATCCTCATCGCGGGTGCCGCCATCCTCGCGATGACCAGCGGCGGACTCGGAGGCGGAAGCACATCCGCGTTTGGCGGGGCGGCGACGACCACGGCCAAGGGCTTCAACATCGGCGACTTCCTCAGCACGACCTGGCAGTTCTACTTCCCCAAGCTCGGCTTCATGAGCCCGCGCCTGGGGCTCGCGTACGGTTACCGGCAGGTCGACATCGAGACGTTCTTCTCCTCGCTGTTCTCCTACGAGGTCGTCTTCAGGCAGACAACGTTCGATCTGATCCAGACCGCCGCCGGAATCGGACTCGCGTGGCTGGGCGTCGCCCTCATCGTCCGGCGTCGCGCCGTGCGAGCGTCGTGGCAGGTGGTGGTCGCGCTCGCGGCGTTCCTGTTCGCCGAGCTCGCGCTGCTGCACCTCAACAGCTACCAGCAGATGTTGAACAACGGCGGAGCGGACCCGATCATCACCGGCCGCTACCTGGTCGCGCTGATCGCGCTGATGGGGCTCGCGATCGCGTTCTGCGTGGGATCGCTTCCGCGGCGCTCCGGCGCGCTGGCGGCCGGCGTGATCGTCGCCTTTCTCGTGGCGCTGCAGATCAGCTCGCTGGGGATCTCGATCGCGCGGTTCTATGCCTAGGCCGCAGCGCGCGACGACCCTGGCCGTGACGGGCTTCGTGCTCGTCATCGCGGTGCTCGCACTGGGCTTCTGGATCCCGTGGCTGACCGCTCGGCGGGGAACGGTCGCTGCGACGCCCGCGCCGCCGCCGCTGTTCGGCGCGACGGCGGTCACGATGACGCCGCAGGCGCCGGTCTGCCTGGCCAACGTACCCATGGACCGGACCGACCAGGTCGTGGCGTTCCAGGCAACGGCGACGCCCGCGGTGACCGCCCCGGTCACCGTCACGCTGTCGGCTCGCGGCTACCGCGAGCGCGTCGTGATCCCGGCCGCCACCTACGCCGGCAACAGCCCGTTGACCGCGCTGATCAACCCACCGCCGGGGCCGCGCGTCGCGACGATCTGCCTGCGCCCAGAGGCCGGCTCCGTAGCGCTCCTGGCCAGCAACGAAGGGCGGACGCGCTCGCGACCGACCGTGACCCTGGCCGGCAAGCCGGTCGACGCCAGCGTCACGCTCACCTTCTATCGGCGCTATCCGGTCAGCATCGGCACCGAACTGGGGTTGATGGCCAGGCGTGCGCATGTCGTCGCGACCCCACTGCCGCCCTGGCTGCTGATCGTCCTGGCCCTGGTCGCCATCCTGGGCGTCGCGCCGGCCGTGGCCTGGGCCCTGGCCTACTCGTTGCGCGGGCCGGGACAGGAAAGCGGGCCGGTGCCGCCCGGCCGCAGGTAGATCGCCGATCCGTCGGCGAGACGCAGGCACGGCGCGACTCCGGCGACGGGTGCGGAGGTGGCGACGATGAGCACCCCACGGGGGCCCAGAGCGTCCGGCGAGAGCACACCGACGCCCGCCTGGGCGCTCGCGAACGCGACGCCGGCGACGCTGAGCTCGGGGGGGCGCAGAGCCGACGGGTCGATCGCGACGGTCTGGAAGCCGGCGCCGAGCGCTCGGTTGAGCACTGGGGCCAAGTCCCCGCCGCGGCGCGGCGACGAAGCGATGTAGCCCGCGCCCGAGACGAGCGTCAGCCGGTGCTCGGCGTTGTGACCGATCGTGACGCCGACGCGACCGGCGCCGACGTTGACCAGCGTCGCGTTGACCACCGCGAGCGCGGCGATGGCGACGGCCGTCCTCGTCGCCGTGCGCGCCGACAGGCGCGGCAGCCAGCACACGGCCAGCACGGCGACGAAGATCAGCAACGGGGCCGCGTAGGGCCGGTCGCCGGGCAGCGCGACGGCGGTCAGGATCAGACCGCCGAGCAGTCCGGCGACCAGCTCGATCCCGTACGGGACGCGTGGGCCGCGGCCGACCCGACCCGCGACGCAGACCACCACCCCGACGAGCGCCAGCAGACACGTGGGCGCCAGAAACTGGGTGCCGACGAACGACCAGGCCTGCCCACCGAAGCGATCGAGCACCCCGCCCCCGGTGCCCAGCGCGCCGCGTTGATGAAGGACCCCGCTGAGGATGTCGGCCTGACTGTGGCGGTTCTTGACGTACCAGGGCCCGGCCAGCAGCAGGCCCCCAGCTGCGGCTGCCGCGATGCCACGAGGCCGGCGCCAGCCCCCGGTCGCCACGAGCGCCAGTGCGAACGGCAGCACGTACACGAGCACGGTCTGCGACGCGAGCAGTCCAAGCCCGATCACCAGGCCGGCCGCGAACGAGCGCGGCGTCGACGCGAACCGCCGGGCGGCGACCAGCGCGGCCACGGCGGCGGCGGTCAGCGCGATGACCGGCAGTGCGAAGGTGAACAGGTGCGACGCGCTGACCGTGATCGGCGCGCCCAGCGCCAGTGCCACCGCCGCGACGGCCGCCCAGCCCCCCGCCACGCCGTCGGCGACCACGAACACCGCCCAGGCCAGCAGCGGCACGAACACCAGGGCGACCACGACGACCGGTCCGTCGACGCTCGGGTGACCGACCAGGTGCATGACCACACCGCCGAGGTACCTCACGAGCGGCGGGTCTGACCCTCCGCGCAACGGCTCGCCCCAGTGGCCGGCGCTGATGCTCTGGAACGCGCGGGCCGCAGCGTTCAGGCCGCTCGCCGCGAGCGTCGACGGGGTCGCGGTATCGAGCGCCTGCCAGACCGCCGTGACGACGACGCTGACGGCCACGAGCGCTGCCGCCACGAGGACCGGTGCGCGAGGACGGCGAGAAGCGGTCAGCGCGAGCGCGGGCTCAGCGGTCGCGACGGAGGCCAAGGATGCTCAGCAGGAACGAGGAGAAGAAGATCTGCACACCGACGATCAACAGCGTCGCGGCGAGCACCGCGAGGCGCTCCTCGGACAGCGCGCCGAGCCCGCGATCGACCCAGATGCCGACGATCGTCGCCCCAACCGCAAACCCGGCGAAGGCGATCGCTCCGCCCAGCGCCAGCCCGTGCTCGAGCCGGTAGCGGGCGCGCATGCGATCGAACCACGCGTCCTTCTCGCCCATGAAGTAGGCGCCGTAGGCGTGCGCGCACAGACCCAGGGCGAGAATCTGCACGCCGATGATCATCAGCAGCGCCCCGGCGACCTCGGTGTGCAGGTCATAGGCCCGCCCCAGGACCTGCAATCGCGCCACGACGAGCCCGACGATGATCGTCCCGAGCACGGTCATGACGAGGCCGGGGATGACGAACAGATGCGTCGGGCTGTGCACGAGCAGGAAGCGCAGGTGCCGCCAGCCGTCGCGCAGGCTCGAGAGCTTGGACTCGCCGCCGCGCGGGTGGTAGTGGATCGGGAACTCGGAGATCCTCAGGTTCTCCTTCGCCGCGCGGATGACCATCTCCGACGCGAACTCCATGCCCGTCGTGCGCAGGTCCAGGCGCGGCAGGACGTCGCGGCGCAGGGCGCGCATGCCGCAGTGGGCGTCGCTCACGCCGGTGCGGTAGAAGGTGTTGAGGATGCCGGTCAGGACCGGGTTGCCGATATAGCGGTGATGCCACGGCATCGCCCCCGGCTGGATGTTCTTCATCCGGTCGCCCATCACGAGCTCCGCGCCGGCCTCGAGGTGCTCGAGGAAGTGGGGGATCTCGGCGAAGTCGTAGGTCAGGTCGGCGTCGCCCATGACGATGTAGGTCCCGCGCGCGGCGGCGAACCCGGCGAGGTAGGCGCTGCCGTAGCCGCGACGCGGCTCGGAGATCACGCGGGCGCCGGACTTCGCGGCCAGCGCGGCCGAGTCGTCCTCGGAGGCGTTGTCGACGACGACGACCTCGCCGACGATGCCCGCGTCGTCCATCGCCTTGCGCGCGCTGATCACGCACGCCTCGATGTTCACCGCCTCATTGAGACAGGGGATGACCACCGAGACGAGTGGCTCGGTCGGGGCGTCAGGCGCACGGCCTGTGGCCGCGGGGATCTCGTGAACAGTGCTCAAGGGTGCGAGGGCCATCCAGGGCCTACAACGCGTCGCGCGCGCCGAAGTAGCGCGGCCCTCAGGGTAGCGGACCGTGCGCCGGACACCTCGGTCACGCGACCCCGTAGCGCTGAACCAGGAACGCGCCATGGCGGGGGTCGATGCGTACCGCGCGGCGAGCCAGCGAGGGCGGGAGCGGGTAGTAGCCGGCGGTCAGCTCAGCGTCGACGCGGAGGCCGTGGTGACGGGCCAGCGCCGCGAGCGCCCGCCCGGTGAAGACGCGCAGGTGCATCTGGCCGCGCGCGCCGGTGGCGCCCTCGGACAGGCCGACCGGGTTGCCGAGGATCACCTCGTCGCTGACGTGACACGGCATCGGCTGCCAGCCCAGGACCAGGGAGAAGATGTTGTGCCAGCTCGCCAGGTTGTTGGTCGACACGACCGCCTGGCCGCCGGGGCGCAGCACGCGCCGGATCTCGGCGAGGAAGTGGTCGGTGAACGAGAGGTGCTCGATGACCTGGTTGGAGTGCACGACGTCGATCGAGCCGTCCTCGAACGGCAGCGGCTGGGCGAGGTCGGCGGCCATGACCTCGATGCCGCGCCCGCGCGCGGCGACGGCCAACTCCTCGATCAGCTCGACGCCGAGCACCCGCGCGGCCTGGACACGCTCGGCGATGCGCATGGTCACGGCGCCGTCGGCGCAGCCGAGATCGAGCAGCGTGCAGCCGGGCGCCGGGTCGAGGACATCGAGGATCGCCTGGCGGTTCAGTTCCTCGGCCGAGTGAAAGGCCGCTTCCAGCGCGCTCATCGAGCCGACCTTATCGAGGTAATCGGCCCGTGGTCTGGCACGCTGCCGTGCTCGATGCGGATCTGCCTGATCTACGACTGCCTGTTCCCGTACACGGTCGGCGGTGCCGAGCGCTGGTATCGCAACCTCGCGCTGGCCCTGCGCGACGAGGGCCACGACGTCACCTACGTGACACTGCGTCAGTGGGATCGCGGCTCGTTCGACGACCTCGAGGGGATCGAGGTCGTGGCCGCGGGCCCGCGGATGGACCTCTACGACGACGAACGCCGCCGCATCGTGCCGCCGTTGGTCTTCGGTGCCGGCGTCCTGTGGCACCTGCTGCGACGCGGGCGCCGATACGACGTCGTCCACACCGCGTCATTTCCGTACTTCTCGCTGCTCGCGGCCGGGCTGGCGCGCCCGCTGGGCGGCTACCGGCTGACCGTTGACTGGCACGAGGTCTGGAGCCGCGACTACTGGCGCGACTACCTGGGCCGGTTCGGCGGGGCGGTCGGCTACGCGGTTCAGCTCATCTGCGCGCGGGTTCCCCAGCGCGCCTACGCGTTCTCGCACCTGCACGCCCAGCGGCTGCGCGACGAGGGACTGCGCGGCGAGGTGACCGTGCTCGAAGGCGAGTACGACGGCGCGCTGGAGGCGGCGGCGCCGATCTCCGCGTCGAACGTGGTCGTCTTCGCCGGGCGCCACATTCCCGAGAAGCGCGCGCCGACCGTGGTCCCCGCGGTCGTCGAGGCGGCGCGCTCGCTGCCCGGGCTGACCGGGATCGTGTTCGGCGACGGGCCTGACCGGGCGGCGGTCGACGCCGCGGTCGCGGCCAGCGGCGGCATCGTCACCGCGCCGGGTTTCGTCGATGCAGACGTGATCGACGCGGCGCTGCGCACGGCGCTGTGCATGGTCCTGCCCTCGAGCCGCGAGGGCTACGGCCTGGTCGTCGTCGAGAGCGCCGCGGTCGGGACGCCGTCGGTCGTCGTCGCCGCGCCCGACAACGCCGCGGTCGAGCTCATCGAGGACGGCGTCAACGGCGTCATCGCCGCGAGCGCGTCGCCGGCCGATCTCGCCGCCGCGATCCTGCGCGTCGCTGCGGGCGGCGAGGCGATGCGCGCGTCGACGGCGGCGTGGTTCACCGCCAACGCGCGGCGACTGTCGCTGAGCGGCTCGCTCGAGACGGTGCTGACGGGCTACAGCGAACGCCGGTAGGCGTCGGCCGTCAGCTGAGCGGTCCGCGCCCAGGTGAACGTCGCGGCCCGCTCGCGGCCCGCGGCGCGCAGGCGATGGGTGAGCGCTTCGTCGGTCAGCAGCCGTGTGAGCCCGTCGCGCACAGCTTCGCTGTCATCGGGGTCGAACATCAGCGCAGCATCGCCGGCGACCTCGGGCAGCGACGAACGGTCCGAGCACGCGACGGGGACGCCCCGGATCATCGCTTCGAGGACGGGCAGGCCGAAGCCCTCGTAGAGCGAGGGGACGGCGACGCACCGGGCGAGCGCGTAGAGACCTTCGAGGTCGGCGGCGCTGAGCAGGTCGGGGAGGCGCAGGTCGTCGGCGACGCCGAGCTCATGCGCGCGGGCGCGCAGCTCGTCCTCGTAGGGCGTGCGGTAGCCGCTGATGACGACGATCGGGCGCGGGTCGATCCCGCTGATCGCACCGAGCACGGCGATGGCGTTCTTGTGCGGGCGCCGCGCGCCGACGCAGAGGACGACGGGCCGGTCGCCGAGCTCCAGCTGTGTCCGCAGAGTCGCCTCAGGGGTCGGCGCGGCGCTCGGCGCGGCGACGCCGAGCGGCACGACGTCGATCTTCTGGGCGGCGGTGCGCAGCTCGCGCTGGAGGTCGTCCTTGGTCGATTGCGCGTCGACGAGGATCCGCTGCGAGCGCCGCGCCGCGCCGGGGACGAGCACGCGCATGCCGAGGCCGCGCAGCCCGAAATGGGCGTCGGGCACGAGCTTGTAGTTGAGGTCGTGGATCGTCGTGACGCGCGTGAACGCGCCCCGCAGCGGTGCCGTCGAGCCGAGCGAGTGGACGATCTCGCAGCCCGCTTTGGCGGCGGCGCGGGGCAGGTACTGCTGCTCGCCGCGGACCCAGTCGACGCGGTTGCTCGCCGAGACCGGCAGGACGACCTCCTCGATGCCGTCGAACGTTCCCGCGGCGTCACGGCTGACGAACGCGGTCAGGCGCACATCGTCGATCGCCGCGAGGTGCGGGATCGTCTCGCGCGCCGCGACCTCCATCCCGCCCGTCTCGCCGGGGATCACGAAGACGAGGTTGAGGCCGACGTGGATCACGCGGCGGCGCTCGCGCTCAGGGCGCGCTCGTAGGCGTCCATCGTGCCGTGGGCCGCGGCCTCCCAGGTGTAACGGGCGGCGTGCGCCGGGCCGGTCGTGGCGGCGTGCTGGTCGGCCATCGCCGCCGTCAGCGCCGGCGCGGCGGCGGCGGGATCATGGGGGTCGAACCAGTGCGGAACGTCGCCGCCGACCTCTCTGAGCACGGGGATGTCCGATGCGGCGATCGCGACGCCGCGGTCCATCGCCTCGACCAGCGGCAGCCCGAAACCCTCGCCGAGCGTCGGGAACGCGGCGCACGCGCACTGGGTCCACAGCGCCTCGAGCTCGCCGTCGGTCACGTAGTCGACGAATCGCACGCGATCGACGACGCCGGAGTCCGCCGCGAGCTGGCGCAGGTCGGCCTCGTAGGGCTCGGCGTGGCCGGCGAGGACGAGGACCGTGTCGTCGTTCGCGCCGAGCTGCGCGAGCGCGCGGACCAGGACCTCCTGGTTCTTGTGCGGCCGCTTGGCGCCGACGCAGAGGACGAACGGGCCGTCACCGAGCCCGAACCGCGCCCGGGTGCCGGCCGCGTCGAGCGCCGGCGCCGTGGTCGGGCGCCCGCGGCCGTGCGGGACGACCGTGAAACGCTCGGGCGCGAGGCCGAGGACGGCGCAGATCTCGTCGCGGGCCGCGGCCGAGCCGGTGATCAACCCGTCGGCACGGCGGGCCGCGCGGGTGATGACCTGGGTCATGCCCCACGACGTCGCGGCGCCGAACGTGCGGCGCACGATGAACGTCACGTCGTGCAGCGTGACGACGGCGGGGACCCGCGCGCGGATCGGGGCGACCGACCCGAGGCTGTGCAGCAGGTCGGCCTTGCGATGGCGGGCGAGCATCGGCACGAGCACCTGCTCGGCGACCTGGCGACGCAGCCGCTGGCCGTCCTCGCACGGCAGGTCGACGATCGACGCCCACGCCGCCCAGCCGTCGTCGCGCAGCGCGCGAGCGCCCGAGCGCGTCGTCGCGACGGTGAAGCGGACGTCGGGGAACTCGTGGGCCAGCGCCTGGGCCAGTCCCCGCAGGTACGTCTCCGGGCCGCCCGACACCGACGGGTCGAGAAACGTGGCGTTGAGCAGCACGTGGTCGGGACGGGTCACGCGGCCGAAGGCTAGTCTCGCGACCCGTGGGCTACTTCGACTGGCACGAACAACCCGGCTACTTCCGTGACGTGACTCGCCATTTCGCGCCGGCCGCGCGGCTGCTCGACGTGGGCTGCGGCACCGGCTGGCTGGCCGAGCATTTCTCTGACTACGCGGGAATCGACGGCTCGCCCGACGCGGTCGCGCAGGCGACGGCGCGTGGCCGCAACGTTGCCTTGGGTGACGTCGACCAGCCGCTGCCGTTCGACGACGCGAGCTTCGACGGCGTCGTCCTCAAGGATCTGCTCGAGCATGTCGACGATCCGGTCGCGGTGGTGCGCGAGGCCCGTCGGGTCCTGCGCCCCGGCGGGCTGGTCTTCGCCTCGTCGCCCGACGCCCAGCGTTGGGTCTGGAACGACTACACCCACAAGCGCCCGTTCACCCGAACCGGCTTCCGGCGGCTGTTCGCCGACCAGGGGCTCACGGTCGTGCACTGCGGGTATGAGTCGGTTGCTCCGGGGACGTCGATCGTGTCGCAGCGCACGAGGCGCAAGCGCCGCCCCGGGGTGCTCGCGGCGGCGGCCTGGCTGCCGATCGTGCGCCGCAACGTCTGGATCCTCGCGCGCCGCGACTGACGCTCGGGGTTTGTCAGCGCTGCGATCCGGTGATCGCCTGCTCGTAGCTGTGCAGCGTCGCGCGCGCAGTCGCGTCCCACGGTCAGCTCGGCCTCTCGAGAGCCGCGGGCGGTTAGATCCGCAGCCAGCGCCGGATCACCGAGGATACGCCGCAACGCGTCGGCGATCTGCGCCGGGACGTGCGGGTCGAACAACAGCGCCGCGCCACCCGCGACCTCGGGCAGGGACGAACGATCCGAACACGCGACCGGCACACCGCGGCTCATCGCCTCGGCGATCGGCAGCCCGAACCCCTCCATCAGCGATGGCAACACGCAACACGCGCTGGCGGCGTACAGACCTTCCAGGTCCTCACGCCCGAGCCAGCCGGGGAAACGGACGCGTTCGGCGACGCCGAGCTCGGCCGCCGTCGTGCGCAACTGCGCTTCGTAGGCGTTGGCCTCGCCGACGAGTACCAAGCGAACGGCGCCGTCGTCGATCGCGGCCAGGGCATGGATCAGCGCGCCGAGGTTCTTGTGCGCGCGCATCTGGGCGACGCACAACACGATCGGCCCCGCGCCGAGGTTGTGACGGCGGCGAACCTCCGCGGGCGAGGTGGCCGTCACGACAGACACCGGGGAGACCCCCAGAGGGGTGACGTCGATGCGCGCTGGCGCAATGCCGATCGTCTGGACGATGTCGCGCTTTCCCGCGTGCGAGATGGCGATCACGCGATCGGCCCGGCGCACCGAGGTCAGGCCTAGCAGCCTCATCCCCGCCGCAGCTCGCGCCGACATCGCATCGGCATGGTGCAGCCACGTGAGATCGAGCAGCGTCACGACCCTCGACGCCGTACCGGCGAGCGGGGCGACATTAGCGAGCCCGTGGATCACGTCGACGTGCCGGCGCCAGGCACGTACCGGTGCCTGGACCCATTGGGCGTAAAGCGCCTGCGCCGAGCGCCACGACGTAAGACCGAGGGGGTCGCCAGGCTGGGTGAGCCAGCGGACGCGTCCATCCCAGTCGGCCTGCGTGAGTACCGCCGGAGCGCGCTCGGTGACGAAGCAGGTCAGGCGCAGGTCAGGGTGCGCGGCGAGCAGGGCAGGGATCAGCTCGCGCGCGTACGTGCCGGCGCCGCCGGAGCGATCGTTGAGGTAGTGGAGGTTCAGCCCGACGTGCACGTGCGGTCAGGATATGCCGTCGATATTGTGCTCTGCCCATGAGCATCCACCGAACGCTGCCGCGTACCAGCCTGACGACGCGGACGACGTGTCGCGTCTGCGACTCCCCGCACCTGACACCCGTACTCTCGCTCGGTGACCAGCACATCGCCGGCGCGTTCGCCGACCCGGCGGGCGGCGAGCCGGTCCATCGCGCGATTCCACTCGAGCTCGTGCGCTGCGACATGACCAGGGATCAGAACGCATGCGGGTTGATCCAGACGCGCCACACCGTTCCCGGCTCGATCCTCTACCACAACTACTGGTACCGCTCGGGGGTCAACCGCACGATGACCGCGAACCTCCACGGGATCGCCCAGGCCGCACAGGAACTCGTCGACCTACAGGCAGGCGACCTGGTCATCGACATCGGCTGCAACGACGGGACGCTGCTAGACGGCTACAGCATCGAAGGCCTGCGGTACATCGGGTTCGACCCGTCCGACGTTACCCGCTACGCCGTGGAGAAGGGCTACGAGGTCGTCCGCGACTTCTACTCCTACGACGCCTTGACCCGCCGCCACCCGGATCGCCGCGCACGCGTCGTGACGAGCATCGCGATGTTCTACGACCTCGAGAACCCGAGCGCATTCGTGGCCGACGTCGCGTCGGCCCTGGCCGAGGACGGCGTGTGGGTCATGGAGCTCCACTATCTCCCGACGATGCTCGAGATGAACGCGTTCGACGCGATCGTCCACGAGCATCTCGAGTACTACTCGCTGGCTGTGATCGAACGGCTGCTCGCCGGTGCCGGCCTGGAGGCCGTACGCGCTGAGCTCAACGACGTCAACGGCGGCTCGATCCGTCTGTTCATCAGCAAGGCCGGCGTGCGTGCGATCCCCGAGGACGACCATCGCAGGCTTCAGGAGCTGCGCATCGGCGAGTTCGAGTTGGCACTCGACTCGGCGGAGCCCTACGAGCAGTTCCGCCTGGCCTCCGAGCGCGTGCGCGACGATCTGCGCGCACTGTGTGAGCGTCTCGTGGGCGAGGGCAAGGTGATCCACGTCTACGGCGCTTCGACCAAGGGCAACACGATCCTGCAGTACGCGGACATCGACGCTTCGGTGATCCCGTACGCGGCCGACCGCAACCCCGACAAGTGGGGCTCGGAGACCATCGCGACCAAGATCCCAATCATCAGTGAGGACGAGTCGCGCGCGATGAGCCCCGACTACTATCTCGCCCTGCCCTGGCACTTTCTCGACGAGTTCCTCGAGCGCGAGACCGAGTTCCTGGAGCGCGGCGGGCGGTTCATTGTTCCGATGCCCCAGGTCCGCGTATTGCCGGATCCCTAGCCCGTGCTCAAGGTCGGGATCCTCAGCACCTGGAACACGCGATGCGGCATCGCCGAGTACTCCCGCCATCTGGTGGAGGCGATGCGCCGGCGCGGCGATGTCGACGTGCGCGTGTTCGGCTCACGCAACTACGGCGAGCGTGACGTGCGCCCATTCGAGGTCGGCGAGACGCCTTGCTTCGACGTCCAACTGTGGAACCCAGACCATGCCTTCGACTTCGACCCCGAGCCGATTCTCGCCGCCGACCTTGATGTGCTGCACATCCAGTACGCCAACCTGTTCTACCGTCGTCGCGACCTGGTCGAGCTCATGCGCCGCTTTGAGGGCGTGCTCGCGCTGACGTACCACGACAAGTCGGTGTCGAAGCTGGCGTTTCCCCACCAGATGCCCGACGTCCTGTTCGCCCATCGCCCGGACGTGGGAATCGGGGAGCGCATCCTGATCCCGCAGGGGATCGACCTGCGTCCGCCGGTGATCAAGACGTTCGGCCTGGGCAAGTCACGGGACGACCTGATCGCGCCGATCTGCGAGCGTAATGGCTGGCGCCTGGAGACCTCGTTCGGCGAGCAGCGCTGGCTGGAGGCCGACGAGCTGTACCAATGGTTACGCGATTGCGACGCACTGGTGCTCTGGTACGACCAGGATCTGGCGTCGGGCGGCAGCGCGGGCGCGCCGCTGGCCATCGGCACGCGCCGGCCGGTGTTCGTCAACGACACCGAGTGGTTCCGTGACCTTCCCGATCGCACGAAGAACCTGTGCAAGGTCTCGACGCTCGAGGAGCTCGAGCACGAGATGCAGGCGGTGCTGGCCAATGAGTACGCCGAGCAGAGAAGCTGGGACGTTGTCGCCGAGACCACGGTGGACGCGTACCGCCACTGCCTCTCCACCCGCTCCGCGCCCAGGCCCCACCGCCCTCCGATTCGCGCCCGGGCATTCGCGGCGATGGATCAGAAGCCGTTGATCAGGATCAAGAACCGGGTCGTCGATGGCCGCGGCTGATGCAAACCGGCCGACCAAGCTGCCGACCCGTGACTACCTGCTCAACCATGTTGTCAACCGGATCCCGGTCGTCGGTCTGCGCATGCGCGCGTATGCCGCCCTCGGCGTCGAGTTTGACGATCGCGACAGTACGGTCGTGACGTTGGGCGTCGAGATGTGGGCCGGCTCCAACGTGAGCCTGGGGGCGCGCACGGCTATCGGCCAGCACTCCTACATCGACGCGCGCGGCGGCGTGCGCATCGATTCCGACGTGAGCCTGTCACGCGAGACCTGTGTGTTGACCGCCGCCCACGATCTCGACGACCCGCAGTTCGGCGCGCCGACAGCGCCCGTGCACATCGAGCATCACGCGTGGCTGGGAGTGCGCGCCACCGTGCTGCCCGGCGTGCGCGTCGGCGAAGGGGCGGTAGTCGCCGCCGGCGCCGTCGTCACCCGCGATGTCGAGCCCTATACGGTCGTCGCGGGGGTGCCGGCCAAGCAGATCCGTACTCGCCCGTCACCGATGACCTACGAGATGCTCTGGCGCCCAAGCTGGTTCTAGACGTGCCGCTCTCACGCCAGTACGCGACCACGTGCGATCTGCCGGACTTCCGCGACGAGCGCATGGCCCGGACGATGCGGGAGATCTGGCCCGAGGCCGACGCCGCGCTGCCCCATCGCAAGTGGTGGGAGTTCACCATGGGCGCGTTGTTCCTCGAGGACCTCGGCCTGCTCGACGGCACGGCTGAGATCCTCGACGTTGGCGCCGGCAGCGACCAGATCCTATTCTGGCTGGCCCAGCGCGCCAAGCGCGTCGTGGCCACCGACATCTACGGCCGCGGCGCATTTAGCTGGCGCGAGGCGGGCTCGTCGTTCCTCGAGGACCCGGCGTCGTTCGCGCGCTACGACTATCCCCGTGACCGGCTCGAGGTCATGGACATGGATGCGCGCGACCTCCGGTTCCCCGACGAGAGCTTCGACGCAGTCGTCTCGTTCGGATCGATCGAGCACTTCGGCTCGCCCCAGGAGATCTCACGCGCGGCCCAGGAGATCGCGCGCGTTCTGCGACCCGGTGGTCACGCGTGCATCGTCACCGAGGTGTTCATCGACCTCAACCCGGCCGACCGCCTGCTCGACGCGACGATCCGCCGCTTTCCCTACGGTCCGCTCAAGGCCCGGGCGCGGCGCGGGCTGCGCCCGCTCGGCGACATCTTCAAGGCCGATGAGCTCGAGAAGGTCATCGTCGCACCTGCCGGTCTGGAGCTGATGCAGCCGTTGCGTATTCACGTCGGTGAGGAAGCGCGCCGTAACGTGCATCGCATCAACCCCGACGGAACGACCACGGCCACAACGGGCGATCCCTATCCGCACATCGTTGTCACGGCTCACTGGTCGCAGTTCACCAGCGTGTGCCTCCCCGTCGCCAAACCCGCCTGACCGCGACCCGCGCCTCGATCACCAGCTCCTCCGGCACGATGTGCAGGACGAGGATCAGCGTGGCGAAGATCGCGCCTGCGGCGATCGTCGCGGGCAGCGGCTTGAGCACCAGCACCGGCGCGGCAGCAAGCGCCGCGGCAATGAGCATCCGCGGCCCGCCGACGACCTTCAGGTGGATCCCGCCGCGCGCCCGAGCCAGCGCGACGGCCCCCACCGCGACGAGTGTCACCTCTCCGGCCAGCGTGGACAGCGCGCCGCCCTGGGCCCCGTCGATCGGGACCAGGATCACCGCCGCGACGATATTGACCACGAGCGCGGCCAAGTTCGCCGCTAGCAGCCCGCGATACGCGTGAAGCGACAGCAACCCGTAGCCGAACACCGCGGCGCAACAGGAGAACAGCAGCGCCAGGCCGTGCCAGCGCAGGACGCCGTCCGCGGCGTGGTACTGCGGCCCGGCGATGATGTCGAGCGCCACCGGCGCTCCTACGACAAGCAGCAGGGCGATCGTCGCGCCCAGGATCAGGCACGCATCAAGCATCCGCTGCAGGGCATATCCCAGACGATCGGCGTCCTTCCGCGCGGCACGCGCGAAGATCGGGAATGCCGAACTCACCACGAGATACGGCACGACCACAAGCACCTCGATGATCCGAAACGACGCGCCGAACAGCCCGACCTGCTCCGGTGTGGACATCAGCTGGACGATCAGGATCACGACGCGGAAATAGATTGCGCCGACCGCCGCTGCCAGGGCGAAGGGGATCGTGTTCGCGAGCAAGCCACGCCATGCGTCGCGGTTGTAGGCGGGGAACAGCGGGACCGTGCCGTGGACCACGGCGACGGTGAAGATCAGCGCGGCGATCGCCCCAACCACCGCGACCCAGAAGAACGCGCCCAGTGAGGCGCCGACCACGACGAGGGCCACCATCGCGATCGAGGAGATGATCTGGCGCAGCAGGTCGGCGGCGGCAACGGTGCCGAGCCGCAGGCGCGCGAGCAGGTCGGTGGCCAGCGACGACTGCACGCTCTGCCCGAGCAGGGCGACGCACATGACGAGCGTCGCGACGACGAGACCGGGCCCAATGCCACCAAGAGCCGCGTATGCACAGGCCAGCGCCGCGCCGACGGTCACCAGCGCAATGCGCACCCCCATCATGTTGCGCAGGTATGCGTCGCGTTGCGGACCCGGCGGCCTCACGGCGAGCTCGCGCGCCCCCAGGGTTGCCAACCCTGCGTCGGACAGGCCAGCGGTGATTGCGGTGAGCTGTAGGACGACCGCGTAGCGACCGTAGTCGTCGGGACTCAGGTAGCGCAACAGCACCGATGCGGCGATCAGGCTGGTCAGCAGCCCGGCGAAATAGCCGACCAGGCGGAGAACGCCGCCGCGGATGGCCGCAGGGCCGGCCGCGCTGCTGTCGAGTTCGTGATCTGGCTCGTCCACGGTCCGGACCCTACGCATCGCCGCTAGGGTCTCGGCTCCTTGTCTCTCTCCCGCCAGTACGCGAAGACCTGCGACCTGCCCGATTTCGTCGACCCGGAGATCCGGGCGCTGATCCCCGAGATATGGCCCCAGGCCAGCGCCGACCGTCCTCACCGCAAGGCGTGGGAGTTCGCCATGGGCGCGCTGTTTCTAGACGAAGTCGGCCTGCTGGACGGCAATGCCGAGATCCTCGACGTCGGCGCGGGTAGCGAGGAGATCCTGTTCTGGTTGGCCCACCGCGCCAAGCGCGTCGTGGCTACCGACATCTACGGGCGTGGGCCCTGGTCGAACACCGTCGCCAGCACGTCGTTCCTCGAGGACCCCACGACGGGCGCCCCGTACCCCTACCCCGAGGATCGCCTGGAAGTTCGCGACATGGATGCCCGCGCACTCGACTTTCCCGATGCGAGCTTCGACGCAGTGGTGTCCTTCTCGTCGATCGAGCACTTCGGCAGCCCGGCCGACATCGCGCGGTCGGCGAGCGAGATTGGCCGCGTATTGCGCCGTGGCGGCTACGCGTTCCTGGTCACCGAGGTGTTCGTCCACCACCATCTGCTCGACCGCGCCCCGCCGCAGTTCGCTGTCCGTATGGCCACCTTCGGGCGGCGTTGCGGGTCGGCCACGCTGCGTCGCCACGCCCTCGGCGACGTCTTTCGCGCACACGACGTGATCGAACAGGTCGTCGCACCAAGCGGTCTGGAGCTGATGCAGGATCTGCAGATCGCGGTCAGCCCACAGGCCTACGACAACGTCCAGAGGGTGGTCGCCGAGAACGTGATTGCGTCGGCCAGCGGAGAGCCATTTCCGAACATCCTCATGCAGAGCCACTGGTCGACGTTCACGAGCGTCGGCCTCCCGCTGCACAAGACCGCCTGATAGAACCACCGCCATGCCCAGCGCCCTCATCACCGGAGTCACCGGCCAGGACGGCTCCTATCTCGCGGAACTGCTGCTCGAGAAGGGCTATGACGTCCACGGCATGGTGCGCCGCGCCTCCACCGAGAAGTTCGACCGCATCGAGCACATCCGCGACCGGATCACCCTGCACCAGGGCGACCTGCTCGACCAGCGCTCGCTCGTCGACACGATGCGCGCCTCCAAGCCCGACGAGATCTACAACCTCGCGGCGATGAGCTTCGTCGCTGTCTCGTGGGTCCAGCCCACGCTGACCGCCGAGTTCACCGGCGTCGGCGTCACGCGGATGCTCGAGGCGATGCGCGAGACGTGCCCCGAGGCCCGCTTCTATCAGGCGTCGTCGAGCGAGATGTTCGGCAAGGTGCTCGAGGTCCCGCAGACCGAGACGACCCCGTTCTACCCGCGCTCCCCGTACGGCGTGGCCAAGGCCTACGGCCACTTCATCACGGTCAACTATCGTGAATCATACAATCTGTTTGCGAGTAGCGGGATACTCTTCAACCACGAAAGCGAACGCCGCGGACTGGAGTTCGTCACCCGCAAGATCACCTGGCACGCCGCGGCGATCAAGCACGGGCTGCGGACCGAGCTGGCCCTCGGGAACCTCGACTCCAAGCGCGACTGGGGCTACGCGAAGGACTACGTCGAGGCGATGTGGCTGATGCTCCAGCAGGACACGGCGCTGGACTACGTGATCGCGACCAACGAAGAGAACACGGTGCGCGCGTGCGTCGAGATCGCGTTCGACGAGGCGGGCATTCCCGACTGGGAGAAGTACATTCGCATCGACCCGCAGTTCCTGCGCCCGGCCGAGGTCGACCATCTGATCGGCGATCCGTCCAAGGCCAAGATCGACCTCGGCTGGGAGCCGCGGACGAGCTTCGAGGAGCTGATCCGGCTGATGACCCGGGCCGACCTCGAGCTGCTCGGGCCCTGAGCGCTCAAACCCTGATCGCGACGCACGCGACGGCGCGAGCGGCTGCCGCGAGATCGTCCACCGGGCTGGGGTTGTTGGTGTAGTCGCGGTAGGTCGCTCGGGCGGCGTCGACGATCGAGGACCGCTGCCATCCGGTCTTCTCGTAGCGGAAGAACGTGAGCGTCGCGCGCTCCCGACCGCCGAAGTCCTCGACCAGCCGCTCGAGCTCCTGCGCGTCGAACTGCCGCAGCCAGCCGTGGTCCTCACGACGTCCGAACGGAACGGTGAACAGAACACGGCCCCCGGGCCGCACGACGCGGCGCAGCTCGGCCGCGGCCTGGGCGACCTCGACCTCCGGATCTCCCGCACGCTTGGCCGTCACGCCGTACATCGTGTTGTCCATGCCGATGTGCTCGAGCGTCGAGATCGACACGGCGAGATCGAACTGCGCATCAGCGAACGGCAGCGCGCGCAGATCGGCGAACACGTAGGACACACGGCGCAGCGGGTAGGCCCACGCCTCCGGCTCAAGCGTGACGATCGTCAGGTCATCGACGAGCGGCAGCGCGCGGTCGAGGATGTGCTCGTGATTGAACGTCGACCCGGCGTCGATCACGCGGCCGGCAAGCCCCTGCCCGAACAGCCACGCGTACTCGACCACGCGTTCGTCGAGCCCCACGCCGTAGCCCGCCGGCAACCGCCCTCCCGCCCCGGCCGCCGCGCACAGCGCCGCGTCGTCGAGCGCCGCGCTGACGAAGCCTCGGTGCGTGTCGTTGTACTCGTGGGTCCACGGGAACCTCGGGCGGCGGGAATCGCGTCGCCCACGGCGACGCTCGAGGTGCTGGGCCATCGCTTGAGAGCCTACGTGGCTGCGGCGAATCCGTTACCCGGACGCCATCTCGTCCGCGGCATCGAGCAACCGCTTCGCGCATCTCGTGCTTCGCCGACCGGCCAGATCATCACAACGGCCTGCTGTTACTGACCGTCGTGGGTCACCGCATCCGCGGCTCCGCCGCACGTTCTCGCGCATCGAGCTCGCGCGGCTGTTCGTTCACGGCCGGCCTCCTGCCCACTCAGCGAGAGCGACGGCGAGCTTCGTGACACCCCCACGATCACCATCGACGGGCTGATGCGCGACGAGCGCCTCGAGCAGATTGACGTCTTGCTGTGCGACATCCAGGGCGCCGAGCTCGACATGCTGGCCGGGGCTGTCGAAGCGATCGGCACAGGCGCGCTACGTTTCGTTCTCCTGTCAACGCATCACCACCAGATCAGCGGCGATCCCCTCACGCATCAACGGTGCCTCGACACGCTCGTGGCGGCCGGTGCCCACATCGTCGCCGAACATTCCGTGAGCGAGTCGTGCAGTGGCGACGGGCTGATCGTCGCCTCCTTCGACCCGCGCGACGCCGAGCTGCGCGTGGCGGTGACCAAGGTGCGCGCACAGGACTCGTTGTTCGGCGAAGGCCAGCGGGCGACGAGCGCAATCGGCTACGTGCGCCCGATCGCCCACGACAGCCTGACTCAAGAGCGTGATGAGGCCGGCCAGGTCGCTGCGCTCAACCTCGCCGCGTCACGACGCGGCTGGGACCTCCGCGAAACCATCATTGACCGCGACGGCCGACGCGACCGGGACGTCCTCGGGGCCATGAACGCGGGCGTGGCCGAGGTGCTTGCGATCGCGGACGTCAGTCGCTGGCCCGGCGCCGAGGACCTCTCAGAGCTTGCCTCGATCGCCAAAGCGGGCGGCTGGCGTGTGGCCTGTTCGACGACGGGTCTCGAGCAGGGCCCCGCCCGGGCGCCGAAGCCGGATGTCGACGCGTGGCTCGCGCACGCGACGGATGAGGAGACCTACGACCTGCTCGCACGATTGACGCCGCTGGCCGCGACCCGCCGCGAGCCGACGTTCCTCTTCAGCACCGCCGACGTGGTCGTCTCGCGGGACCTCTACTCCTTCTCTGAGTTCGACGAGGCCGAGCTCGCGTGGACCCTCGACTATCTCGGGCAGCCCCAGGTCGGATCTGTGGTGGTCGAGATCGGGGGCAACGTCGGCAGCACGACGATCTCGCTGCTCGCTCGACACAACGCGGGGTCTGTGGTGGTCTTCGAACCCGCGCCGGGCAACATCAGACTTCTCAGGTGCAACCTGATCTTGAATGAACTGGAGGATCGGGCGATCGTCCAACGCATCGCCATATCCGACCGCAACGGCACGGTCGAGCTCGAGTTGGCGCCCGACAACCTGGGCGACCACCGTGTGCGAACGGCGGCGCCTGCAGACTGGTTCCTCGCTCGACGAGGACACCCGCGCCACGATCTCCGTCCCGGCGCGCACGATCGACGACGCACTGAGCGACGCCGGCGTCGCGGCTGACGATGTCGGCCTGGTGTGGGTCGACGTGCAAGGTCATGAAGCCCACGTCTTCGACGGAGCGAAGCGCGCTCGCGGCCCGCCCGACTCCCTGGGTCATCGAGTACTGGCCCTATGGCCTGCGCCGGGCCAATGGCCTGCATCGACTGCACGAGTATGTGGCGGCTCACTTCTCGGAGTTCGTAGACGTCCGCCAGTCAATCCTTGCCGAGAGCGCCATACGACAGCCGACGGCAGACCTTCCTGGACTCGCCGCCGCAGACGCCGGACCGGACTACTTCACCGACCTGATCCTGCTCCCCTGAGATCACCGACCGCCTTGAGCGTGACGACCCCGGCCCATGCCCCGCGCGTCGTGCAGTGCTCGAACGACCGGTGAACGACCGCGCAGTCGCGTGGCGGCGTCCCGGCCTTGGTGTCGGCAAGTCGAACCGTGATCGTCGATGCGCGGTGGAACACGGCGACCGGAATCGCGACCGTGGTCGACGTGAACCACCGTTCGATGCCGTACCCGGGGGCGAAGCTGAAGCCCGGTGTGAAGTAGTTGTCGAGCAGCAGATCGAGGCTGTCGCCCTGCTGCGGACACGCGCCCGGGAGCTTCGCGAGCACCTGGTTCACCGGACTCGTCGCGCTGACGTCGATCGTCGATGCGGTCGGGTCGTAGTGCAGGCCGATCGTCACAGCCTGGTGGACACGTGGCGCCGTTTTGGCCCGCACCTCACATCGCACACCGCTGTCGAGGGCGCGGTAGAGGCCGTCGACGTGCACGTGATGGATCCGGCCGACGGCGCTGGTCGGGCCGGCCGCTCCCGCGGCTCCGCTGAGGCTCGTGCACGGATCGGGATCACCCGCCGATCGCGCAGGCTCGGGATCGACGACACGGTGGCTGAACCGCAACGCCCAGCGCTCGGTCGTCGAGTCGGTGACGCGGTTGCTGTCGGAGTGCCCGCCCGCGTTCGGGGGATTCGAGCGGTAACTGGTCCGCCACTCGGCCCGACCCTGAGTACGACACCGCGAAGCGCGCGCTGGCCCGCTCGGGTCCCGGCGTCGCGGTGTACGCCGGCTTCGCGGCGCGCCGTCATCTCACAGTGCGCCGCTCGTGCAAGCCACGGACGAGCACGAGAGTCAGCGCGAGTCGGCGCAACACGACGCCAAGACTACGACCAACGCTGCTCGTCGCACGCCGATGGCGTGCGCTTGAGCGTCGTCGTACACCGGTTGTCGGCCCAACGGCTTGCGATGGCACCTTCGCGGAGACTACGCTCGGGCCATGACCTCAAGGACTCGCCGCTCCGACGCTCCAGCCTGCTCGTCGTCCTGCTCGCCGCCTGCGTCCTTGCCGGCGTCGGCCTTCGGTCAGGCCACGCGCACATGGGTGTCCGGCGTCGGCGACGACGCCAACCCGTGCAGCCGCACCGCGCCGTGCAAGACATTCGCCGGAGCGATCTCGAAGACCGCGGCGGGCGGCGAGATCAACGTGCTCGACTCCGGCGGCTTCGGTGCCGTGACGATCACGAAGGCCCTCACGATCAAGGGCGCACGGCGCGGAGGCCGGCGTCCTCGTCAGCGGCACCGACGGAATCATCATCAGCGCGGGCGCCAGCGATCGCGTGCGGCTCTACGGCCTGGACATCGTCGGGCTCGGGACCGGCCTCAGTGGGGTCTTGGTCAACAGCGCGAGGAGCGTGCGGATCGAGCACTGCGAGATCAACGGCTTCACCCTCAACGGCGTCGCCTTCTCGTCGAGCACGCCCAGTTCCGAGCTCCTGGTGCAGGACTCGATCGATCGACGGCCAGATCACCAACAACGGCATCGGCGTCGCGCCGACCGCCGCGAACACCAAGGTCACCGTGCGACGTACGAGCATGGACGACAACGCCAACGGCATCATCGCCGTCGGCAACGCACAAGCGGCGTCGGTCACCGTTACCCAGTCGGGGCTGTCCGGGAACACGATCGGCGTCGCGTCACGGGTGTTCGCGCATTTGGGGCGACTCGTGAGGATCGGCGCGAGCACGATCACGGACAACGGCACCGGACTGGTGCAGAGCGGCGGCGGCCAGATCCTCTCGTTCGGCAACAACATGCTGACCGGCAACGGGATCGACGGCGCGCCGAACGCTCTGATCGGGCTCCTGTAGCGGTCCTGCGCCGCCCAAGCTCGCTCCAACCTGCACCAGCTCCCCGTCACTGACCGCGCAGGCGTTGCACGTCCGCATCGACCATCTCGCCGATCAGCGCCGCGAACGTGACGCTCGGCTGCCACTGAAGCTCGCGCCGGGCGCGCGACGGATCGCCGATCAGCGGCGTCGTGCGCGCGGGGCGTACGAGATCGGGATCGACGCGCACGTGCGCTTCCCAGTCCAAACCAGCATGCGCGAACGCCGTGGCAACCAGGTCACGCACCATGCGCCCGACGCCGCTGGCCAGCACGTAGTCCATCGGCTCGTCGTGGCGCAGGGCCAGCCAGTGCGCGTGGACGATGTCGGTTGCGGCGCTCCAGTCACGGATGGTGTCGAGATCACCGAGCTCGAGATGGTCGGTCAGCCCAAGGGAGATCCGCGCCACGCCGACGCTGACCTTGCGCGGCAGGAAGCGCTCGGGGCGACGCGGCGACTCATGGTTGTAGGTGATCGCGCTGACCGCGTGGGCGCCTGCGGCCCGGGCCTCGCCGACGAGCCGATGAGCAGCGAGCTTGGCCTCTCCGTACGGCGTGGTGGGGAGCATCGGCGAGTCCTCGTTCTGGGGCGACACTCCGGCCTCGCCGAAGACCTCGCTCGACGAGGCGACGAGCACCCTTGCGCCGCCCGCGGCGCTGAGCACGGCGCGCGTCGCGCCGGCAATCTGGTCCAGCGTGCCCTGCGGGTCGTCGTGGGACGCGGGCACGAACGTCGGCGCGGCCAGGTGGTAGATCTCGTCGGCCTGAGCCTCACGCACCGCGCGGGCCAGCCCGGGGGCGTCACGGAGGTCCGCAGCGACCAGTCCTACACCGTCGGCCAGGTATGGCAGTGGACGATCGATGGGCGGGCGAACGAGCCCGACCACCTCATATCCCTCAGCGAGCAGGAGCTCAGCCAGGTAGGAGCCGTCCTGCCCGGAGACCCCGGTGATCAGGGCGCGCATCATGAACCGGCAGACTAGCTGCCACAAAACGCTTACCTGCGCCGCAACCTTCGACCCCCCACCGCGTTGGCATACTTAGCCGGGCAGCGGGGCAGTGCTCGGTGCACACGACCCCCTCGCCATGTCCACGCACAGCTCTCAGCCGCTCGGCCACGACACCATCGCGGATCGCTCGATCTCCGCGGGCGATACACCCGCCGCCGTCGAGGTGCTCGGCATCCCCCTCGCGCTGACCGACTACGAGCGCACGATGGACTGGATGGACGCCGTTGTCGCCGAGCGCGAGACGGGCTACGTCTGCGTTGCCGCTGTGCACACCGTGATGGCGTGCCGCGAGGACCCGGAGCTGCGCGCCGCCGTCCTGGCCAGTTCGATGACCGTGCCGGACGGGCAGCCGCTGGTCTGGGCCATGAACGCACTCGGCCACGACCTGCCCAGCCGCGTCTACGGCCCCGAGCTCATGTCGCGCTCCTGTGAGCGCGCGGCCCGTACCGGCATGCGGATCTTCCTCTACGGCGGCCGCAACGAGGGCGCGCTCGTCCAGCTCACGCTCAACCTGCGCCGCCGCTACCCCGGTCTGCGGATCGTTGGCGGCCACAGTCCGCCGCACCGCCCGCTCACGGTCGACGAGGAGTCGCAGATCATCAACGAGATCGACCACTCGCAGGCCGATGTCGTCTGGGTCGGGATCGGCGTCCCCAAGCAGGAGAAATGGATGGCCGCGATGCGTCCGCGCCTCCAGGCTCCGCTGCTCGTCGGCGTCGGCGCGGCGTTCGACTTCCACGCCGGTCTCGTTGCCCAGGCGCCGGCCCTGATCCAGCGCCTCGGCCTGGAGTGGCTCTACCGCCTCGGTCGCGAGCCACGGCGGCTGTGGAAGCGCTACGCGCGCTACAACCCCCGGTTCGTGCTCGGCTTCCTGCATCAGTACGCCGAGCACCGCTGGCGCCGCGCCCGCACCCGCTAGCCTGCGGCTCCATGGATGTCGATGTCGCAGTCATCGGGCTGGGTCGCGTCGGGTTGCCGCTCGCGCTGACCTTCGCCGACCGCGGACGCACCGTTCTCGGCATCGACAATGACTCCGCGCGGCTCGATGCGCTGCGCGCCGGGCGCATGCCGTTCGAGGAGCCCGGCGCCCAGGACCTGCTCTCGCGCGTACATCTCAAGCTGTCGGATCACGTCGCCGACGCAGCGCAAGCGCGACACATCATCATCACCCTGGGAACGCCGGCGCTGTCGCATATCGAGATCGACCTGCGTGACATCCGGCAGGTCCTCGACGACCTCCTCGGCCACCTGGAGCGGGGCCACTCATTGACCCTGCGCTCGACCGTCGCGCCCGGCACGACCGCGTTCGTGGCCGGCTATATCGAGAAGCACCGCGGCCTCGTCGCGGGCACGGACATCTCGGTCGCCCACGCCCCGGAGCGGATCGCCGCCGGGCGCTTTCTCGAGGAGATCGGGACGCTGCCGTGCATCGTCGGCGGCGTCGGCGAGGGTTCGGGCGAGGTCGTCGGCGAGCTGTTCGGCGTCTTCGGCGCGCCGATCGTGCAGACGACGCCGGTCCAGGCCGAGCTGGCGAAGATCTGGACGAACATCCTGCGCTACACGACGTTCGCGCTGCCGAACCTCTTGATGATGGATTGCGACCAATACGACGCGAACGTGTTCGAGGTCATCGACCTGATCAACCGCGACTACCCGCGCGGCGGGATCGCCCAGCCCGGCTTCACCGCCGGGACGTGCCTGCGCAAGGACTTCGCGTTCAGCGAGGAGCGCTCACGGGCGCCGGGCATGCTGCTCGCCGTCAGCCGCGTGCACGAGAGCGTGCCGCTGTTCCTGGTCCAGGGGATGGCGCGGCGGATCGGCTCGCTGCGCGGCAAGAAGATCGCCGTCCTCGGCCTGGCGTTCAAGGCCGGGACCGACGACGAGCGCGACTCGCTGGCCCACAAGCTCGTGCGGATGCTCGAGCGTGAGCTCGCCGATGTCGCCGTCCACGATCCGCACGTCGCGACGCCGACCGCGAGCTTCGACGACGCGGTCCTCGACGCCGACGCGGTCGTGATCGCGACCAACCACGCCGAGTTCTGCGGCCCCGACGCGCTCGGGCGGATCGCCGACGGCGCCAAGGACGGGGCGTTGCTCGTCGATCCGTGGGACTGCTTCGGCGCGGCGCAGGTGTTCGCGTTCGTCGATGAGGTCCGGGCGTTGGCCGGCGCGCGGTGAGCCGCGTCCTGGTCACCGGCGGGGCGGGGACGATCGGTCAGGCGGTCGTGCGGCGGCTGCTGTCGGACCCCGACTTCGAGATCCGCGTCTCCGACCAGCGCGACGCGCCGACGTGGATGCGCGAGGGCTGCGAGGTCCACACCGGCGATCTGCGGGTGCTCGAACAGGCGCGCGCGGCGACCCGCGGCTGCTCGCACGTCATCCATCTCGCCGCGATCGTCGGTGGGATCGCCAACTTCCACAAGCTCCCCCACACGCTGACCGAGGTCAACGCGGCGCTGTACAACGCGGTCATTCGCGCCGCGTTGGACCACGACGTCGAACGCTTCGTCTACGTCAGCTCGTCGATGGTCTTCGAGCGCGCGACGCAGTACCCGACGACCGAAGCCCACATCGTCGACTGCCCGATCCCGCAGTCGGCCTACGGCTTCAGCAAGCTGACCGGCGAGGTCTATTGCCACGCCGCCCACGACGAGCACGGCCTGCCGTTCACGATCTGCCGACCGTTCAACGCGTACGGACCCGGCGAGATCCCCGAAGACGAGCCGGGTATCGCCCACGCCGTTCCCGACCTGATCCGCAAGGTGCTGTCGGGCCAGTCGCCGCTGCAGATCTTCGGCGACGGCACTCACACCCGCACGCTGACCCACACCGACGACATCGCCGACGGGATCGTCACCGCGATGCAGTCGCCGGCCGGCCTGAACGAGGACTTCAACATCTCCACCTCCGACGAGCTGACCGTCGCCCAGATCGCGCAGATCATCTGGGAGTGCTGCGGCAAGGACCCCGATGACTTCGCGCTCGAGCACCTGCCGAGCTTCGAGGTCGACGTCGTACGCCGCTGGCCCGATGTCAGCAAGGCCAGGCGAATGCTCGGCTGGGAGGCGCAGATCGACGTGCGCGACGGGATCGCCGCGACGGCGCAATGGCTGGCCGAGCGGGGATTCGGCGCCGTGCAGCCTTCCTGAGGATGCGAAGGGTTCGTCTCGCTCCTGCCGGGCGCTGAACAGCCTGCGGCGAGGGGGAGAACGAGCCCACCCGCCCGGTCGCTTGGTGCGCCCTTCGGGGGGCGGGGGTTCTCCGCAGTCCGTGCGTGTTTCGCGCGTTTCTTCGCCGGTTTCGGGCCGGGTGAGGGACCGAACGGGGCCGAATCCCAGACGTGCCCAACATTGTGGAGGTAATAGGCACTACAGGATTGGGCACGTCCGTTCCGGAGGCATTTTTCAGCCGTTCCGACACGACTTGCCTAGGCAAAACCGCCCGAGGGTCCGCCACCCCAGGCCAAACTCTCAACCCTCACTGCAGGCTGTTCACGAGCCCGCCACCCAGAGCCCGCGCCGATACCGGGCACGCAACCACGCCGGTCGCCCCGGCGCCGATCAGCTCTCGCCGCTGGCCAGCGTCCGGCGGATGCCCTCGGTGATGTCGACCAGCGCCTCGAAGTCCAGGACCTCGCGGGCCAGGCTCACGTCGAGGCACGAGCGCTCGAGCTCGCCGAGGCGCGCCGGCAGGTGCTCCGGGGCGAAGTCGTCGCGGCCGGCGCTCGCGCGCAGCGCCTCGACGAGCTGGAGCACACTCGTCTCGCGCCCCGTGCCGACGTTGATCGAACCATGCACGTCACGGCGCTCGGCCGCCGCGATCTGGGCACGGACGACGTCGCCGACGTAGACGTAGTCACGGGTCTGCGTGCCGTCGCCGTAGATCACGGCCTGGCCGCCGTCGTCGAGCTTGCCGCAGAAGATCGCGATCACGCCGGCCTCGCCGAGCGGGTCCTGGCGCGGGCCGTAGACGTTGCCGAGCCTGACGGTCACCGTCGACAGCCCGTGCAGGCGCTGGTAGAGGCCGCAGTACTGCTCGGCGCAGTATTTGCTCGTTCCGTAGCCCGCCATCGGCTGGGGCAGCTGGTCCTCGGCGGTCGGGATGCGCTCCACATCGCCGTAGATCGCGCCGCCGGTCGACGTGTTGACGACCCGCGCGACGCCGGCGCGATGGGCAGCCTCGAGAACGTTCGCCGTCCCCTCGACGTTGACGCGAGCATCGAAGCCCGGGTCGGAGATCGAACGACGCACGTCGATCTGGGCGGCGAGGTGGAAGATCACCTCCGGCCGTTCGCGGGCAACGAGCTCGGCCAGCGCGTCGCCTTCGCAGATGTCCAGGCGCAGCAGCACCGCGCCGCGCTCCAGCGCGCCGAGCAGGTTGCCCTCGCGGCCCGTGGCCAGGTTGTCGACGACGATCACGTCATCGCCGCGCTCGAGCAGCGCGTCGACGAGGTTCGAGCCGATGAAGCCGGCGCCGCCGGTGACGATTGTGCGCATGGGAGACGTGAGGCTAGCCGTCGGGCCCGCTAGCCGTCGGGCCCGCTCGCCACCAACGCCGCCAGGCGATGCTGGAAGAAGTCAAGCGCCGCGCCGCGCTGGTCGTCGACGTCGGCGAGCTCGGCGAACGTCAGCTCGGCGCCGATGAAACCGCGTGCCTGCCACAGCTCCCCGGTCGGCTTGGCCGTCCACGGCGCGACGTAGATGTAGGGCTCGGGATGGTCGCCGTCGCCCGGCGAGACGCCGTAGGCCGCCCGCAGGCCGTGGTGGTCGGAGCCGAGCTCGACCGCGACGTCGAAGTGCTCGGGCCACAGGTTGACGAGGCTCGGCTCCATCGTCGCCCCGGCCCGGGCCCGCAACTCCTCGAGCACGCTGAACGCGAAGCCATAGATATCGCCGAGATAGCGCCCGGCGACCGGGTCGATGAGCAACGGCTCGTTGGCCATTGCGAGATCGAAGCGCGTCAGATCGAAGCCGACGAAGCCGGCCGCAGCGGCGAGGCTAGTCAGCTCGCTCGTCTGGACGCGGTCGCCGACCTGCATGTGCAGCAGATCGCCCTCGACGCGCAGCTGCACGTCGTTGCCGAAGAACGGCGTCCCTAACCCGCCGCGCGAGAAGCGCAGCGCGATCTCGCCATTGGACCGCTGCAGCGCCGGCGAGACGACATGCTCGGCGAGGCGGTGCAGCGCGTCGCGCGTCGCGGCGAAATCCGGCGGTGGCGGGCCGATCCGCACGTACGCGCCGAGCCAGCGCTGAGCACAGAACGCGCGGAGCTTGGGCTCCTCGCGCGCGAGGTCGTCCCACAGGACGTCGCCGGCGCTGACCGGCGACAGCAGCGGGCGTCCGTCACGCGCGGGATCGAGCAGATCGGCGTTGAACGGCGCCCTCATGATCGCCGGCGGCGCGGGCTCGAGCACACGCACGTCGAAGCGTCCACCGGTGATCTCGAGCGCCTCGCCCCGAGGGTCCATGTGCTCACGCTATAGCGACGCGGCGGGCCGCGCCGCGCGAACCTCGTCGTAGACCGCCCTCAGCACCGGAGCGACGACGTCCGGGGCGGTCAGCTCGCGCACCCGTGCGATGCCCGCGGCGCCGGCCTCGCGGTCGCCGAACAGCCGGGTCGCCGCCTGCGCCAGCGCACTCGGATCGCCCGGGTCGACCAACGCATCCTGGGGCAGCAGCTCGGCCAGGTGGCCGATCCGCGAGCCGACGACGGGAACGCCCGCCGCCATCGCCTCGGCCGCCGACAGCCCGAACGACTCGGCCATCCGCGACGGGACGAGCTCGATCCCCGCGCCCGCCCGCAACCGCGCCAGCTCGTCCGCGTCCACGCGGCCGACGACGCGAATGCCTTCACTCGGCTCGACGACCAGCGGCCCGTCACCGGCTACGACGAGCGGCAGCCCGGCCTCGCGGCACGCTGCCATCGCGATGTCGAGGCCCTTCTCGCGCACGAGCCGCGCGGCAATCAGCGCGTACGTTCCCTGGTCGGCGTGCGAGGTGTCGGCAAACGACCGGATGACGTGGGGAACGACGCGCGCGTCGTCGACCGGGGCGCCGAGCGCGCGCAGGCGTTCGCGCGCGAACGTGCTGGGCACGACGACCGCGTCGGCCTGTTGGACCATGCGCCGCGAGTGCAGCGCCAGCGCCGCCGCGTAGACGACGCCCTCGGCCCGGCTGCCGCGGCAGTGGTGGACGATCCCGGGCAGCGTGTTGGCGCCGTGGCAGCGCGTGCAGTCGTCGTTGTTCCGATCGACGCAGACGCCGACCGCGCACACGAGGCGGTAGTTGTGCAGGTGCAGCACGACGCGCGCGCCCGCGGCCCGGGCGCTGGCCAGCGCCCGCCAGCCCCAGGTCGGATGCAGGTTGTGGGCGTGGACGATCGTGGCGCCGGTCAGCCGCACGGCCTTGCCGACGTCATTGGGCTTGAGCCCGCCGGCGAGCAGACCACGGGCCGCCTGGCGCCGTCCGGTATCGGTGCTCTCGCGCATCAGCAGCTGCGTCTCCTCGCCCAGATGCTCGCGCGCCAGCCACATCAGATCCTCGACCGCGCGCTCTTCGCCACCCAGTGTTCGATAGCGGTGGTGCAGGAAGAGGATCACCGCTCGTAGTCTTCCAGCCGTGAAGACCGCAGTCGTGATCCCCACACGAGACCGGTCCGCCTACCTCGATGTCGCCCTGCGTTCGATCGTCGCTCAGGCCGCCGCCGCCGGCGCGGAGCTCGTCGTCGTCGACGACGGGCCCGACGAGCACACCCACGCGGTCGCACTGCGCCACGGCGCGACGTACCTTGCCCACGACCGTTCGCGCGGCCTCAACGCGGCGCGCAACACCGCGATCGAGGCGACCGACGCACAGCTGCTGTGCTTCACCGACGACGACGTCGAGGTCGACGACGGCTGGCTCGACGCGCTGATCGACGCGGCGCACAGGCAGGGTCCCGAGGTCGGCGTCTTCACCGGGCCGATCCGCGTACGGATCGAGGACCACCGCTTCCCGACCTGCGGCCGCCCGGAGAACGCGCCGGTCACCGAACTCGATCTTGGGCCGGACGACCGTGACGCGCCGCACGCCTGGGGCGCGAACATGACCGTGCGCCGCAGCGCGATCGACCAGGTCGGCAGCTTCGACGCGGCCCGCGAGCTCTACGGCGACGAGCAGGAATGGCAGGACCGCTGGCGCGCCGCCGGTGGGCGCATCCGCTACGTGGCCGCCGCCGGGCTGGACCACCGCCGCGCGGGCGACGACGCGCGCGTGCGCTCACTGTGCCGCGCGGCCTACCGCCGCGGGCAGGCAAGCCGCCGCTTCGACGTCCACCAGGGCCGCGCGGCGTCGGTCGTCGACGAAGCGAAGCTCGTCGTTCGCACGGCATTGCACGGCCCGCGCTTTCGGTGCGCCAACGGGCCGGTGATGTGCGCGCACGCTCTCGGGCGCCTGCGGGCGGCCCTGGCGGGGGTGGGCGGGGTCGCAATCCCTGACGCATCGGCGCCCGATTTCCTCTCCGGCGCCAGCGGCACGGTCGGCGGCAAGCGCGGCACGCTGCTCGCCATCTCCGACCGGCTCGCCGACCTGCGCAGCGTGCCGACGACCGCGCGCGTACGCCGCGCCGCGCGCACGTTCCCGCCCCGCCGCCGCGTGCTCGTCGCCGGCGTCGACCGCGTCGACGGTCCGGGGCTGATGGGCGCCGCGATCGCCGAGCTACGCCGCTCACGCCACGACGTCACGATCGCGCTGACCCCCGGCGTCCCGGGCGCCGGCAAGTTCGAGAACCTCGCGACGGTGATCGGAGATCCGCTTGACGCCGACTGGCTGATCGTCATCGACGATGACATCGTCCTGCCGCACGGATTCCTCGACGCATTCATCGCCGTCGCCGAGCGACTGGAGCTGCGCATCGCTCAGCCCGCGCACCGCCTGCACTCCCACGTCGCGTGGGCGCCGCTGCGCCGCCACGCGGCGACATCGGGGCGCGAGACGACGTTCGTCGAGATCGGCCCGCTGACCGCGTTCCAGCGCGAGACGTTCGCCACGCTGCTGCCGCTGCCGACCCTGAAGATGGGCTGGGGTCTCGACGCCCATTGGAGCGCGGTCGCGCGCGAGCACGGCTGGAGGATCGGCGTCGTCGACGCGACGCCGATCCTCCATACCCGCCCGGCGGCCGGCGGCTACGACCGCGGCGCGGCGATCGCCGAGGGTCAGGCGTTCCTCGCCACCCGCCCGTACGTCACCCGCGACGAGGTGCGTACGGTGGCGGTCCACCGGTGAAGGTCCTCGTCGTCTCCGAGTTCTACCCGCGCGCCGACGACCCGGTGCTCGGCGTCTGGGCTCACCGCCAGGCGCTCGCCGCGCGCGACGCGGGCGCCCAGGTCCGCGTCGCCGTCCTCTACCGGCCGATCCCGCCGCGCTCGCAGATGAACTGGGACGCCGCGCGCCGCGCGCTGACCCAGCCGCGCCACGCGGTCCTCGACGGCCTCGACGTCGACTACGTCCCGTTCGTCTCGCCGCCGCGCGGGCGCACCTACGGAACGTGGGGGGCGTGGGCCGCCCCGACGCTGCATCTCTATCTGCGCGCGACCGCGCAGCGCCACGACCTCGTCCACGCCCACAACGCGGTCCCGGCGGGCGAGGCGGTGCGGCGGTCCGGAGTCAGTCGCTTCGTCGTCTCGGTCCACGGCGGCGACGTCTTCCACACCGCGCCGCGCCACGACGCGGGCGAGCGCGCGGTCCGGCGCACGCTGGCCCACGCGCGGCTCGTGCTCGCCAACTCGGCGGGGATCGCCGAGCGCTGCGAGCGCCTCGGCGCCGCGCGTACGACCGTCCTGCACCTCGGCACCGACTTGCCCGAGCTCGTCGCCCGCGACAGCCACACGCTGGTCAGCGTCGCGCACCTCGTCGCGCGCAAGCGCCACGCCGACGTGCTGCGGGCGATGTGGCTGCTGCGCGAGCGGGTGCCCGAGCTGCACTACGTGATCGTCGGCGACGGCCCCGAGCGCGGCCCGCTGGAGACTCTGGCCCGCGAGCTCGAGCTCGATCGCCGCGTCGAGTTCACCGGCCAGCTCGAGCCCGCCGCCGCGCTCGAGCGCGCCCGGCGCTGCGCGGTCTTCGTGCTGCCGTCGATCGACGAGGCGTTCGGCGTCGCCTACATCGAGGCGATGGCCGGCGGGCTGCCGGCGATCGGCTGTCGCGGCGAGCCCGGCCCGCAGGAGATCGCCGCGACCGGCGACGGGCTGCAGCTCGTCGCGCCCGGCGACATCGAGGCGCTGGCGACCGAGATCGAGACGCTGATCCGCGAGCCGCGCTACCTCGCCGATCTCGGCGAACGCGCCCGCGCCACGGTCGGCAAGCACTTCACCTGGGAGGCGTGCGGCCGGGCGACGGTCGCGGCCTACGAACAGGCGCTGCGGTGAGCACCGCCCCCGTCCTGCTCGTCACCAACCACGCGCCGCCCGAACGGGTCGGAGCGTTCCAGGCGCTGCACGCGCGCATGCCGATCGAGCTGCTGCTGTTCGGCGGGCGATCGACCCACGCGACGGCCGGCGTCGCCGATCCCGGGGTTCCCCATCGCCATGTCGACCAGAGCGAGGTCGGCGCGATCGTTCGCGCGGGCTCACACCGCGCGGTCATCGCCAGCGCCGTCGGGCGCCGCGCGCTGCCCGCGGCATGGATCGGGGCGCGACGTTCGCGCACGCCGTTCGTGTTGTGGACGGGATTGTGGGCACACCCGCGCAGCGTCGCGCACGCGCTGTCGTTTCCGGTGATGCGCGCGATCTACCGCGACGCCGACGCGATCGCGACGTACGGCACCCACGTCAGCGCCTACGTGCGCGCCAACGGCGCCCGCGGGCCGGTCGTCGAGGCCCCGCAGGCGGTCGACGGCGCCTGGTGGGGCGCGGACGTCCCCCGTGAGCACGAGCGCTTCAGTGCGGTGTTTGTCGGACGCGATGCCCGGGAAAAGGGGCTGGACAGCCTGATCGAGGCCTGGAGCACGTCCGGCCTGGCCGGCCGCGGCGACCTCACGCTGGTGGGCGTCGACGGACCGGATCGAGCAGGCGTGCGCCGGGTGGGCCATCAAACACCCGAACAAGTCCGCAACTTCATGGCCCGTTGCGACGTTCTCGTACTGCCTTCAGTGCGCACGCGAACGTTCCGCGAGCCGTGGGGGCTTGTCGTCAACGAAGCCATGCACCAATCAATCCCCGTCATCGCATCCGACCAGACCGGCGCCGTTGCCGGTGGTCTCGTGCGCCATGAGCGCAACGGGCTCGTCTTCGCGGCCGGCGACGCCGGAGCGCTCGCCCGCTCACTGCGCCGGCTGCATGACGACGAGCCGCTGCGCGCCGCGCTGGGCGCGGCCGCCCGGGCCGATGTCGCGCCGTTCACCTTCGACACGTGGGCCAATGGCATCGTCCGCGCGGTGACGGAGGCTTGCTAGCGTGCCCGCCCTCGTGCGCCGCGTCACTCTCGCCCTGCTCGCGTGCCTGTTGCTGGCACCTGCCGCCGCCCATGCCTCGTGGCAGTCGGTGATCACCGACTGTCGCGACGGGCGCATGGACAGCCCTCACAGCCTCAAGGACTACACCGAGGCCTACTCCCGCCTGGGCAGCGATGTCATCGAGTACTCCGACTGCCAGAGCCTGATCCGTCGCGCCCAGCTCGCGGCGGCGGCGGCCGGCGGCAGCAAGAAGAACAAGAGCACGGGCGGCGGCACGAGCAGCGGCTCCGGTGGCGGCTCGAACACCGGCGTGACCGGGGGCCAGCCGTCGAGCACCGCGAACCCGATCCCGCCCAGTATCCCGGCCCCGGGGGCCGATCCGCTGGCCACCGCAACGCCGGTCCAGCGCGCGGCGGTGACCAAGGCGATCGAGAACGGCCGGACCCCGGTGAAGGTCGGCACGCTCGTCGTGGCGCCGGCGTCACTGGGCGACGGATCCACGACCTCGTACCCCCCGGCCCTGGTCGTCCTGCTCCTCGCGCTGCTCGTCGGCGGAATCGGCGTCGGCGCGGCTTCCGTCGCCCCTCATGTCCGCGCACGCCGCGCCCGCTGACCTGCCCGCGCTCGGTCGGGTCGGCACGGTCGCCGCCCCGTCCACCGGCCCGCTGTGGACCGTCGGCTTCGCTGCTGTCCTGACCGCGATCGCGTTCGTCGGCGGCGGCGGGCTGGATCTCGGCCCGGCGACGACCGTCGAGGTCGGCCTCGACCTGACCGGCGGCGTCCTGATCGTCGGCGCCGCCGTCGCCGGCCGCACGCACCGCGCGACCCACGGCTCGACCGCGATGTGGCTCTTCGCCGCGCTCGGCGCGCTGACCGCGGTATCTGTGGCCTGGTCGGTCCAACCGGCCGACAGCTGGCTCGAGGCCAACCGCACGATCACCTACGCGATCGTCTTCGCCGGCGGCGTCGTACTGGCCCGCGAAGTGCCGGAACGCTGGGGCTCGCTGATCGGCGGGCTCGCCCTGTCGGCCGGCGCGATCTGCTGCTGGGCGCTGGCGACCAAGGTCTTCCCCGCGACCCTCGCCCATGACGAGATCTACGCCCGGCTGCGCGCGCCCTACAGCTACTGGAACGCGATCGGGCTCACGGCGGCGCTCGGCGTCCCGGCGTGCCTGTGGCTCGCGGCGCGGCGCCACGGCCACGCGGCGCTCAACGCGCTTGCCTACCCCGCGATGGGCGTCCTGCTCATCACGCTGCTCGTCTCATACTCGCGCGGCGCGCTGCTCGCCGTCGCGCTCGGGCTCGTGCTGTGGTTCTGGCTCGTGCCGTTGCGACTGCGCGGCGCAGCGGTGCTCGTCATCAGCGGAGCTGTCTCCCTCGCCGTGACGCTGTGGGTGTTCGCGCAAAACCCGCTGAGCAAGGACAACATCGCACTCGGCGAGCGGGTCACGGCCGGCCATCAGTTCGGGGTCGTGCTCGTGCTGGCGATCGTGGCGCTCTACGCCGCCGGCCTGCTCGTCGGGTTCACCGCGTCGCAGCGCCCACTGAGCCCGCTCGCCCGTTACCGCGCGGGCGGGGCGCTGCTCGGCGGCGTCGCCGCCGTCCCGCTGATCATCGCCGTGATCCTGGCGATGTCGCCGCGCGGGCTGACCGGCTCGATCAGCCACGGCTTCAATCAGCTCACCAACCCCCACGCGATCACCCCGCCCAACGACCCGTCGCGGCTGACCGCGGTCGGCAGCGTGCGCGCGCGCTACTGGAACGAGGCCCTGAAGCTGTTCGAGGCCCACCCGTTCAAGGGCGTCGGCGCCGGCGGCTACGCCACCGCGAGAACCCGTGTGCGGATCGACAACCTCAACGTGCAGCACGCCCACGGCTACGTGGTCCAGACTCTCGCCGACCTCGGGCTCGTCGGACTGGCGCTGAGCCTCGCCCTGCTCGCCGCGTGGCTGGCCGCGTCGATGCGGACGATCGGGCGCGCGCGCCCCGCCACACCGTCGTCGCCGGAGCGCCTGGGGATGCTGACGCTGCTCAGCATCGTCGTCGTGTTCGGCGTGCACTCGACCGTGGACTGGACATGGTTCATCCCCGGCGACATCGTCCCGGCGCTGCTGTGCGCCGGCTGGCTGGCGGGCCGCGGCCCGCTGCCGTCCAACGCCTGGGACGAGCGCCGGGTTCGCCTTCCCCTCCTCGATCAGCTGCGCGCCGGCATTCGCCGGCCGCTGCCCGCCGCCCGCGGCGTGCTCGCGCTGATCGTCGTGCTGAGCGCCGCGTGGGCGGCGTGGCAGCCGCTGCGCTCCCAGGACGCCGGCGACCGCGCCCTGACGCTCACCGTGAGCGGCCAGTTCAGCGCCGCCCGGACGCAGGTCCGGGCCGCGATCGACCGCAACCCGCTGTCGATCGATCCGCTCTACGACCTGGCCGCCATCGATCAGGCGGCGGGCGACGTCGCCGCGGAACGCGTCGACTACCAGCGCGCGGTCCAGGTCCAGCCGGCGAACCCCGACCCGTGGCTGCAGCTGGCGTTGTTCGAGCTGAGGGTGCGCAACGACCCACGGTCGGCACTGGCCGCGCTGGGGGCGGCGCTCTACCTCGATCCGCGCTCGCCCGACGCCATCGCGGCGTTCCTGCAGGCGAGCGCCGCCGTCCAGGCCGGCTGACGGTATCTCCGTCGCGCCCCGCTACGACGCGGGGGTGCGCTCGTGGCGCAGGCGTTCGTCTTCGTCGCTGTGGTCGGGGAGGTTGTGGCGGCCTTTGACGACGTAGAGCGGGCGGCGTTTGACCTCGTCGTAGATGCGCCCGACGTACTCGCCGATCACGCCGATCGCCATCAGCTGGATGCCGCCGAGCAGCAGGATGACGATGATCGCCGTCGCAAATCCGGGGATGAAGTGCCCGGCGATCCGCAGGCCGATCGCGATCGGGATGCAGACGAACGCCATCGCCGCGAACAGGAACCCGACGAGCGTCGCGGCCTGCAGCGGCGCGTGCGAGAACGACGCGATCGCGTCGAGCCCGAAGCGGATCATCTTGCGCAGGGTGTACTTCGTCTCACCGGCGTAGCGCGCGTCGCGGTCATACGGGACGGCGATCTGGGTGAAGCCGACCCACACCGTCATGCCGCGCAGGTAGCGGTTGCGCTCACGCATCGACAGCAGCGCATCGACGGCGCGGCGATCGAGCAGCCGGAAGTCGCCGCTGTCGTACTGCACCTCGATGTCGGCGACGGCCGAGAGCATCCGATAGAACAGCCGCGCCGTCCTGAGCTTGAAGCGCGTCTCGCCCTCACGCTGGCGCCGCGCCGCGTAGACCACGTCGCAGCCCTCGCTCCACTTCTGGAGCATCGTCACGATCAGCTCCGGCGGGTCCTGGAGGTCGGCGTCGATCATCACGACGACATCGCCCTCGGCGTGATCGATCGCCGCGGTGATCGCCGTCTGATGGCCGAAGTTGCGCGACAGCTCGACGACCTTCACGCGATCGTCAGCCGCCGCCAGCTCGCCGAGGATCTCGCTCGTCGTGTCGGTCGAACCGTCATCGACGATCACCAGCTCGAACGCAACGCCCGACAGCGCGCCACAGACACGCTCGTAGAACACCCGCGCAGTGCCCTGCTCATTGAGCATCGGCGCGCAAACGCTGACCAGCGTGGCGACCCGTGCGGTCATCAATACGCACCGCGGCGGAACAGCACGGCCGGGACCGTCTTGACCAGGATGCTCAGGTCCAGGAACACCGACCACGTCTCGAGGTACAGGAAGTCGAGGCGCACAAGATCGTCGAAGTCAAGCTCCGAGCGCCCGGAGATCTGCCACAGACCGGTCATTCCGGGCAGCACGAGGTAGCGCTTCTTGTGCCAGTCCTGGAGGCGGTCGTAGTCGCGCACCGGCAGCGGCCGCGGGCCGACGAGCGACATCTCGCCGCGCATCACGTTCCACAGCTGCGCGAGCTCGTCGATCGAGTGACGGCGCAGGAAGCCCCCGACGCGGGTGACCCGCGGATCGTCGCGGATCTTGAACAGTGCGCCCGAAGCCTCGTTGAGCGATTCGAGCCGGCGCTGATCCTGTTCGGCGTCGTTGCGCATCGTGCGGAACTTCAGGCAGTCGAACGGGGTGCCGCCGAGGCCGGGGCGCGGTGAGCGGTAGAGCACCGGCCCGCGCGAGCTGAGCTTGATCGCGATCGCGATCGCGATCAGGAACGGGCTGAGGACGATCAGCGACAGACCGGCGACGAAGAGATCGAAGACCCGCTTGAGCCCGTAGTCGAACCCGTCGAAGACCGGCGACTTGAGCTCGAACAGCGGCACCGACTGACCGGGCAGGAACTCGGCGCGGTGGACGAGGATCTCCATCGTCGACGGCGCCACGCGGACCTGCACACCGCGCACATGGCACTGGTCGACGAGCTCCATCGCCTGCTCTTGGGGGAAGTCCGCGTCGGCGATGATGACCTCGTTGATGCGGTGCTCGGCGAGGATCTCGGGCAGGTCGTCCAGATTCCCGAGCGATGCCAGGCCGTTGTCGGGCCGCGGGGTCAGCGAGATGAAGCCGATGACCTTGATCGCGGCGCCGCCGCCGCCGCGCAGCGCGTGGCCGACCGCCTCGATGTGCTCTCCGGTCCCGACCAGCACCGTGCGCCGCTGGTAGCCGGCGCGGCGCAGCAGCGCGCCGCTGACGCGCTGGTAGATGAACCGGAACAGGGAGACATAGGCAACCGCGAACAGCAGCGTCCCGTAGAAGATGTAGAAGCTCTGGAAATGCAGGTGGTTGACGACCGCGAAGATGAGCACGACGAGCATCGTCTGGAACAGCGCCGCGACGATCCGCGCCAGCCCGGGGCGCGCGGCGCGGTCGGCGTAGAGCCCGGATCGCGCGAAGAGCAGCGTCGTGACCAGGTAGGCGAGCGGCACATAGTGCCTGGCCGCCGCCCAAGAGAGCTCGAAGTCCCAGGCGTCGCGCACCGCGGCCTTGACGCACAGCGCGGTGAGGATCGCGCCGAAGATCGCGGCGAAGTCCAACAGCAGCAGGATCGCGACGCGCGCGATCTGGCGCACCGTGTTCCAGCGCAGGAGGAAGCTCAGGGCCGGCGGGCGTCGTCGGCGGACGTCGTGATCGGGCAGGACGACATCGAGCGGCGCCGGGCTGGGCGTGGCGCCGTCCGGTCGGGGTGCTGACGGCAGTGTCGGCTGCGTGCTCGCCATCGTTGATCCGTTAACGCACGACTGTGGCAGATGTACCGTCGCAGTTCCTCAGACATCTCATAAGGTCGAACCGATCAGCGCTTGGCGGCCCGTCTGGTCCAGCGTCCGGGTCAGCCCTTCGCGCAGGTCGGTCTCGGGCTCCCAGCCCAGGATCTCGCGGGCCAGGGAGATGTCGGGCCGGCGCTGCTTGGGATCGTCGACCGGCAGCGCCTCGAAGACGATCTCCGACGTGGCCCCGGTGACCTCGATCACCGTCTGCGCCAGCTCGAGCAGCGTGAACTCGTTCGGATTGCCGATGTTGACCGGCGTGTGCTGACCGGATTCGGCGAGCGCGATCATGCCGCGCACGAGGTCGTCGACGTACGTGAACGAGCGTGTCTGGCCGCCGTCGCCGAACACGGTGATCGGCAGGTTCTGCAGCGCCTGGCGCAGGAATGTCGGGATCGCGCGGCCGTCGTGCGGGCGCATCCGCGGGCCGTAGGTGTTGAAGATCCGGATGATCGTCGTGTCGAGGCCCTGCTGACGGTGATAGGCCATGGTCAGCGCCTCGGCGTAGCGCTTGGCCTCGTCGTAGACCCCGCGCGGGCCGATCGGGTTGACGTGGCCCCAGTAGTCCTCGGACTGCGGATGGACCTGCGGGTCGCCGTAGACCTCGGAGGTCGACGCCAGCAGGAAGCGGGCGCGGTGGCGCTTGGCCAGCCCGAGTGAGTGGTGCGTTCCGTGCGAGCCGACCTTCAGCGTGTGCAGCGGCAGGCGCAGGTAGTCGATCGGCGACGCGGGCGAGGCGAGGTGGTAGACGAAGTCGACCGGCTCGTCGACCGTGTACGGCTCGATGATGTCGACGTTGATGTGCACGAACTCGGGCACGCGGATGTGCTCGATGTTGGCCAGTGAGCCGGTCTCCAGGCTGTCGACGCAGATGACGCGGTTGCCGCGGCGCAGCAACTCGTCGGACAGATGTGATCCCAGAAAGCCTGCACCACCGGTGACAAGACAGGTGGCCATATCGACCTCAGGTTATCGGGCTAGGGGGCGGCCGGCGGGGTTGGCACGGTTCCGCTCAACCATTCGTCGTGCTCGCGTTTCCACAACGGCGCCTGGGACTTGATCGCGTCGATGATCTCGCGCGCGCCGGCAAACGCCTCGCCGCGGTGGGGTGCGGAGACCGCGACGATCACCGACGGCTCGCCGAGCCCGACGCGCCCGACGCGGTGATCGGCGGCCGCGCGGCACAGGCCGTGGCGCTCGATCGCGGCGCCGACGATCCGCTCGATGTGCTTGTGCGCCATCTCCGCGTAGGCCTCGTAGTCGAGGAAATCGACCTCACGCGTGACGCCGCTGAACGTCACGACGGCACCGGCGCGCGGGTCGCGGACAGCGACGAGGAGACGGTCGACCGACAGCGGCTGATCGCTGATCGCGCCGCCCGAGACGGGCGGGATCAGGGCGAGCTCATCACCGGCGCGCAGGATCGTCTCGCGGTCGGCGTACTCGCGGTTGACCGCCATCACAACCTCCACGTCGCCCGATATCTCGCGCAGCTCGTGCAGCGCGTCGGAGACCACGGCGCCCTCGGGCAACTCGAGACGCACCTCGTTTGCTCCAGCCCGCTCGCGCAGTGAGGCGAACAGCTTCACGGTGACGTTCATCCTGTCCTCAAGGCTATCCTGGGAGCCCATGGCTACCGAGGAAAAACTCACGGTCGCGCCGATCGTCGGCCCCGACGACCCGCGCCGATTCACCGACTCGGGCATCGAGGTCGCGCCCCTTTACACCGAGGACGACCTACCGCAGGAGCTCGAGCTCGGCTCGCCCGGCGAGTTCCCGTTCACGCGCGGCCCGCACAAGCAGATGTACCGCTCGCAGCTGTGGACGATGCGCCAGTACGCGGGCTACGCGAGCGCCAAGGAGTCCAACGAGCGCTACCGCTACCTGCTCTCGAAGGGCACGACGGGGCTGTCGATGGCCTTCGACCTCCCCACCCAGCTCGGCCTGGACTCCGACAACCCACGCTGCCTGGGCGAGGTCGGGCGCACCGGTGTCGCGATCGACTCGATCGACGACATGCGCACCGCGTTCGACCAGATCCCACTCGACGAGGTCTCGACGTCGATGACGATCAACGCGCCGGCCGCGGTCCTGCTGCTGCTCTACGACCTGGTCGGCGAGGAGCAGGGCGTGCCGTCGGCGGCACTGCGCGGGACGGTCCAGAACGACGTGCTCAAGGAGTACATCGCGCGGGGGAACTACATCTACCCGCCGAAGCCGACGATGCGGATCACGACCGACCTGTTCGAGTACTGCCAGCAGAACATCCCCAAGTGGAACACGATCTCGATCTCCGGCTACCACTTCCGCGAGAAGGGGTGCTCGGCGGTCCAGGAGGTCGCGTTCACGCTGTGCAGCGGGATCGCCTACGTCCAGGCGGCCGTCGATCGCGGCATGGACGTCGACACGATCGCCCCGCGCCTGGCGTTCTTCTTCAACTGCCACAACAACGTCTTCCAGGAGGTCGCGAAGTTCCGCGCCGCCCGGCGGATGTGGGCCCACATCATGCGCGAGCGCTTCGGGGCCAAGAACGAGAAGTCGCTGATGCTGCGCTTCCACACCCAGACCGGCGGCGTGACGCTGACCGCCCAGCAGCCGGAGAACAACATCGCCCGGGTCGCGCTGCAGGGCTTCGCCGCTGTTTCCGGGGGTACACAGTCGCTCCACACCAACGGCTTCGACGAGGCGCTGGCGCTGCCGAGCGAGCGGGCGGCGAAGATCGCCGTGCGCACCCAGCAGGTCATCGGCTACGAGTCCGGCGCCGCCGACACGGTCGACCCGTTCGCCGGGTCCTACTACGTCGAGTCGCTGACCGACGAGATCCAGCTGCGCGCGCAGGGGCTGATCGACAAGGTCGACGCGATGGGTGGATCGGTCGAGGCGATCGAGTTCATCACCGGCGAGATCGACGAGTCGGCCTGGGGCTACCAGGAGCGCTACCGCATCGGTCAGGACATCGTCGTGGGCGTCAACATGTTCGAAGAGGACGAGGTCGAGGTGCCCGGGCTGCTGCGCGTCGATCCGCAGTCGGAGACCGACCAGCTGGCACGGCTGGCGGCGTTCAAGAGCAATCGTGATCACGATCTCGTGGCGGCGCGGTTGGAGGAGCTACGCGTGGTGGCGCGCGGGGACGACAACCTGCTGCCGGCGATCCGCGCCGCGCTGAAGGACCGCTGCTCGATGGGCGAGGTCTGCGCCGCCATGGGCGACGTCTTCGGCGCCTACCGCCCGTCGTTCTGAACGGCCGTTGGCGCGGGGAGGAGTCCGCAGGCGACGGGCGAAGCCCATGTGGATGTCGGACCCGACCGTGCAGCGGACACTCGTCAAATCCCCGCCCGAGCTGTGGGCAGAGATCAGCGATGCGGAAGCCCTGGCGCGCCATCTCGGCGCCTTCGGGGAGATCCGGATAACCCGCCTGGAGCCCGAGACCACCGTCGTCTGGGAGGGCGACGCCGCGTGCGGCACGGTGAGCCTCGCGCCCAGCGGATGGGGGACGAAAGTGACGCTGACAGCGGAGTTGCAGGCGCTGGAGGAGGCGCTGGTGGAGGAACCGGTTGAGCCGGTGGCGGCGGTTGTCGAGCCGGAGCCGGAGCCCGTGGCGGTGGAGCCCGAGCCGGAGCCGGAGCCCGTGGCGGTGGAGCCGAAGCCGGAGCCCGTGATCCCCAAGCGCGGCTTTTTCGCCCGGCTGTTCGGCCGTGCGACGCCGGTGGAGCCGGTTGCTGTCGTCGTCGAGGCGCCGCCTGGCAGCGAGGAAGAGGTTCAGCCCACGGAGCCGTTTGATGTGGTCGTCGAGGAGGAGCCGGCGCCCGAGGTCGAGATCGAGGTCGAAGTCGAGCCCGTGGCCGCGTTTGGACCCGAAGACGCGCAGGAAGCCCTCGCCGACGCCCTCGACAGCCTCGGTTCCGCGCACCACCGCCCGTTTTCCCGCGGCTGAGCGTCGCACCTGGCACGTTTGCAGGGCTATCGACGGAAAACGCACCAAGCAACTCTTTGACCGCGAGGGATTGGCGACCCGACGGGCGCTGCTCGGCGCCGGGATGTCCCGCTCTGCGATTGACAGCAACCTTCGTGTTGGGCGCTATCGCCACGTTCATCAGCGCGTGTATGCGATCGGTCCGCTACGGGCAACCACGATCGAACGCACCCTGCTCGACCTCGCGTCGATCGGCACCGACATCGGCCCGATCGCCCACGAAGCGCTCGCCAAGCACCTCACGACACAACGAGAACTGAGCGACACCGCCGACCGGCAGCGAGGCAACAAGGGAGCCAAAGCCCTGAGAAGGGTCGCGAATGAACCCCACCTGCGCAGCCGCCTCGAACGCCGATTCCTGCCCTTCCTCGCTGCCCACGAACTGCCACAGCCCCTCACGAACCAGCGAATCGGCCCCTACACCGTCGACTGCCTCTACCCCGACCACCAACTGGTCATCGAAGTCGACGAAGACGCCCACCGCAGCGCCTGGGCGTTCGAGCACGACCGCGCCCGCGACCGCTACCTCGTGACCAAAGGGTTCAGACTCATGCGCGTCACCAAGACCAGCATGGCCGATGGCAACCAGCTCGCTCAAGAATTGTCGGAAGCCCTAGCATCCCCGTCCCCATGACCCAGCGGCAGCAATCCCCCGAGACCTACGCCGAGCGCCTCGCGCAGCTCGAAGACCTCCGACAGCAGGCGATCCACAGCTCGCCCGAGGCCGAGGAGAAGCAGCACGCGCGCGGCAAGTACACAGCCCGCGAGCGCGTCGAGAAGCTGCTCGATCCAGGCTCCTTCCAGGAGGTCGACACCTTCGTCCGCCACCGCACGACCGACTTCGACATGGAGAAGAACCGGCCCTACGGCGACGCCGTGGTCACCGGCTACGGGACGATCGACGGCCGCACGGTCTGCGTCTTCTCCCAGGACTTCACGGTCTTCGGCGGCTCGCTCGGTGAGGTCATGGGCGAGAAGATGTGCAAGGTGATGGACCTCGCGGCCAAGATCGGCTGCCCGGTCATCGGCATCAACGACTCCGGCGGTGCGCGGATCCAGGAGGGCGTCGTCTCGCTCGGCGCCTACGGCGATGTCTTCGTCCGCAACGTCCGCTGCTCGGGCGTCATCCCGCAGATCTCGCTCGTCATGGGCCCGTGCGCCGGCGGCGCCGTCTACTCGCCCGCAGTCACCGACTTCATCTTCATGGTCAAAGAGACCTCGCACATGTTCATCACCGGACCCGACGTGATCAAGACGGTCACCGGTGAGGAGGTCGAGTTCGAGGAGCTCGGCGGCGCGATGGCCCACAACACCAAGTCCGGCGTCGCGCACTTTGCCTCCGAGGACGAGGACTCGTGTCTGCAGGACGCGCGCTACCTGCTCTCGTTCATGCCGCAGAACAACCTCGAATCACCCCCACGCATGCACACCACCGACGATCCGCAGCGCATGGATCTCGAGCTCGACGGGATCGTCCCCGACAGCCCGAACAAGCCCTACGACATGCGCGACGTCGTCCACCGGATCTTCGACGACGACGAGTTCCTCGAGGTTCACGAGCACCACGCGAAGAACATCATCGTCGGGTTCGCGCGGCTCAACGGCCACGCGGTCGGCGTCGTCGGCAACCAGCCCAACCAGCTCGCGGGCGTGCTCGACATCGACGCGTCGGCCAAGGCCGCGCGGTTCGTGCGCACCTGCGACGCGTTCAACATCCCGGTCATCACGTTCACCGACGTGCCCGGCTTCCTGCCCGGCACCGCGCAGGAGTGGGGCGGCATCATCCGCCATGGCGCGAAGCTGCTCTATGCCTACGCCGAGGCGACGGTCCCGAAGATCACCGTCATCACGCGCAAGGCCTACGGCGGCGCCTACGACGTCATGGCCTCCAAGCACCTGCTGGCCGACTTCAACTTCGCCTGGCCGACCGCGGAGGTTGCCGTGATGGGTCCCGAGGGTGCGGTCAACATCATCTACCGCCGCGACCTCGCCAAGTCGCCCACCCCGCAGGAACGCCGGCAGAAGCTGATGGACGACTACAAGGCGCGCTTCGCCAACCCCTACGTCGCAGCCGAGCGCGGCTACATCGACGACGTGATCGTTCCCCATGAGACGCGCCCGCGGCTCGTCGGCGCGCTCGAGATGTTGCTGACCAAACGCGAGCCGGGACCGAAGCGCAAGCACGGCAACATCCCCCTGTAGCCGGGGGCCGCCCGTCCTCGGTCAGCGCTTCTCGTAGCGCCGGGTGATCTTCCGGAACGCGACCGCGGCCGGCTTGTCGACGAGCTTTCCGTCGCGCGTCAGCGTTCGCAATCCGGAGTAGTCGAACGCGTTCGGGGAGTCTCGATCCACCGACGCCCACGTATACCAGTAGACACGCTGCACCCCGAGTGCGACGCGAGCCTTGATGAAGTCTGTGTAGCCCTGGGACAACCGAAGTGCCTGGCCGTCGATCGTCGTGACCCAGCCGTACTTGTTCAGCACGCGCTTGCCCAGGGCCGAGGACCACGTCAGCTCGGTGACCCAGATCGGCATCGCCTTGTCACCGTTCTGGTCCATCACCCGACGGTTGAATCCGACGATGCGGACCGACCCCGACGGGAGACGCGTGTATGGATGCAGCGAGACGACGTCAAACAGACCCTTGGCGCCGGCCTTGTACAGCGAAGCCAGGGCACGCCACGAATAGTTGGCCAAGCCGGATAGGACCACGGTTGCGCCGGGGTCAGCCTTCTTGATCGCGGGATACGCGGCGCGCAGCAGGCGCACGTAGGTCGGCTGCCACGGCGAGACCGGGAAGCTGTTGGACAGGTTCGGCTCGTTCCAGATCTCCCACGCCCTGATCGGGGAGCGGGGGAGGCGCGGGTTGGCAGCCCAGAAGGTGCCGCGCGGCCCGTACCGGTCGATGAGCTGGGTCAGAAACGTCGCGTACGTGGATGGCTCTGTCGGCGGCGAAAGTGGGTTCTCCGGCTTGAGCGCAGCCCACTGCGGAGATCCGAGCACGAGCCCGAGCACACTGATGCCATTGGCCGCCGCCGAGCCGATGCGTGCGTCGAGCGTGTCGAAGTCGGGAGGCCGACCGGCGACCGGCTGGATCTCGTTCCAGTTCATGGCCAGCCGGACGGTCTGCACCCCATAGGAGGCCATCACGGCCTCCTCGGAGCGCAGGTTGATCGAAGGCAGATCGGCCGGCCCGTTGACCGTGACCCCGAAGAAGTTCGGCGGCGTGGTGACGCGCGCGGCGCCGGCGCCGGTCGGCGCCGAGGGCACCAACGCAACCAGCACGGTGACCAGCCCGGCCACGCCGACCCTCCGCATTTGGGCGATTCTATTCGTCGGCGACACGATCTGGTGCCGGTTGGCGGATGGGTGGAACCTGCCCGCGGCAGGCGGAATACGCGCTAGCTTTGTTGCAACCGGTTCTTCGTAGGAGGAGATCGCCCGATGCATACTCGCCGCCAGTTCGTGACGTCAGCCGGCGCGTTCGCCGCCGCAACGGTGTTCGCGCCCCAAACGCTCGCCCAGGGCCTGACGTCGCTGAAGAAGGCGCCCAAGGCGCACGGCGGCGCGTTCACCGACGGGCTGATGTCGGGCGATGTGACGCCCAACGGCGTCACGCTGTGGTCGCGACTCGACGGGATCTCCGGCGCCGCCAGCGTCGAGCTCGAGGTCGCCAAGGACTCGACGTTCCGCAACGTCGTCGCCCACCAGATGCTGCCGACCAACGCCGCGCTCAACCACGCGCTCAAGGCCCGCGTCGGCAAGCTCAAGCCCCACACCGAGTACTTCTACCGCTTCGCCAGCGGCCACACCGACTCCAAGGTCGGGCGCTTCCGCACCGCGCTGCCGGCCGACTCCAACCAGCCGGTGAACTTCGCCTTCTGGTCGTGCCAGGACTACACCCACGGCTTCTACAACGCCCACCAGATCATGGCCAAGGGCGACTACGACTTCGTCGTCTGCCTCGGCGACTACATCTACGCCGAGACCTACCACACGATCGCCGACGGCACCGGCGTGCGCGAGGACAAGATCGGCTCGCCCCCGACGGATGCCACCGAGAAGAAGAACCACGTCCTCGAGGCGACGACCTACCAGAACTACCTCGACAAGTACTCGCTGTACCGCTCCGATCAGCACCTGCGCGACGTGCACCAGCACTTCGCCACGATCATGCTGTGGGACGACCACGAGGTGCAGGACAACTACGCCGGCGCCGAGGCCGACGGCGGGCTGCCCGCCGCCAAGCGCTACAGCAGCGCGCGCAAGGCCGCCGCGTACAAGGCGTACTTCAACTCGATGCCGACCTACGCATCGGCGTCGGCGCCCAAGCGCCAGTACCGCACCCTGAAGTTCGGCAAGACGGTCGACCTGATCGTCATGGACCAGCGCCAGTACCGCAAGAACCAGCCGTGCGACGACGCCGTCGTCGTGCCGTGCGCCGACTTCGACCAGCCGCGCGACTTCCTCGGCCAGCCGCAGATGAAATGGGTCCAGAACGAGCTCAAGAGCTCGACGGCGTCCTGGAAGGTCCTCGCCAACGAGGTGATGGTCATGCCGACCGAGGTTCTCGGCGGCGCGTTCTTCGGCTTCGACAACTGGCAGGGCTACCCCCAGGAGCGCGAGCAGCTGCTGACCTTCATCCGCGACCAGAAGATCGCCGACGTGATCTTCGTCACCGGCGACATCCACACGTTCATCACCGGCGACGTGAGGACGGCGATGGGCACGGGTGACACGGTGGCGATCGAGTTCGTCGGCGGTTCGATCACCTCGCAGGGCCTGGGCGAGATCGACCTCCCCGCCGGCGGCGGCCTGATCATCCCCGGCAACGACAAGAGCCCCGCCACCTCACCGTTTGTCATCAATGCGCTCAAGGGGGCCAACCCGTGGGTCCACAGCGCCGACACCGATCACCACGGCTTCGCCGAGGTCAAGGCGTCGACGCAGAGCTTCAACTGCAAGTTCGTCCGCGTCCCGTCGATCAAGAAGCAGTCATCGGCCAGGCTGCCCGACGACCCGACGTTCAACATCACGGTCTCTCGCGGCCAGAAGTCGATCCTGGGCTGACGCCGGAGCCTCAGCCCAAGCGGATCGTCTGCGTCTCCACGCGGCCCTCGCGCGCGGCGTCATACGCCGCCGCGGCGATCGCCAGGTCCTGGATCGCCAGGCCCGTGGAGTCGAACAGCGTCGTCTCGTCCGGCGAGCGGCGGCCGCGCGCGTCGCCGGTGAGGACCGAGCCAAGGTCGGTCACGTCGCCGCCGTCGATCAGCCCGGCGCGGACCGCGCCGGTCAGCTCGCCGCCGTGCGAAGCCTGCTCCCACTCATCGCAGAACAGCGAACACGACGCGACCGCGCCGGGGTCCATCTCGGCCTTGCCCGGCCCGTCGGCGCCGAGCATGTTCAGGTGCAGGCCGGGGCGCAGGTCCTTGCGCGTGACGATGATCTTCTTGGCCGGGGTCACGCAGCAGACGACGTCCTGGGCCAGCGCCTCGTCGTGCGTGCCGACGGTCCAGCCGAGCTCATCGGCCAGGGCCTGGGCGACCGCCTCGCGCGGGTCGTTGCAGACGCCGGGACCATAGCCGGCGGCGACGAGGCAGCGCGCCGCCCAGCCGCCGTTGAGGCCGCAGCCGAGGATGCCGACGCTCTGGCCGGCGGCCAGCTCCTGCGCCGCGATCGCCGCGACCGCGCCGGTGCGCAGCGCGGTCACCGCGCCGGCGTCGAGCACGGCGAGCGGCTCCGACGTCTTGGCGTCGGAGACCACGAGCAGTCCGACGACGGCGGGCAGCCCGCGCTCGGGGTTGCCGGGGAACGACGAGATCCACTTGAGGATTGCCAGGTCGCCGCCGCGTGCGGGCATCGCGCGGAAGTCCCCGTAGCCCGGGCTGTCGAGGTAGACCTTGGGCGGCATGACCCATTCGCCGCGGCGATGACGGATGAAGGCGTCGCGCACACGGTCGATCGCCTGGTCGGGCGTGACGGCAGCGAGGACCGAGTCGTGAGAGAGGGCAATCAATTCCATGGACGTGGGATCATGCCGACCGTGACCGTCCGGCGTCCTCAGATGCAGATCGTTACGCCGTCCGCCTCGCCCGAGGAGGCCGCCGCGGTGATGGCCGCCGTCGATCGCTTCCTGCGCGACACGACGCCGCCGCCGCAGGCCGAAACTCCCGCGCGCAACCCGTGGCAGCGCGCCGCGCGGCTCGAGGGCGTCGGTTACGGCCTGGACGACCCGACACCCTGGGCCTGACCCCGCAACGGAAACACCCCATATCCAGTCGGGTTTCGCTTGCTACGCTTTGCGACCAGCCAGAAACCCGCCGACGAGGAGCCTTTTCTTTCCATGGAGCCCAGCAGCGTCAGCAAGGCCCCGCGCGGGTCGCTCGCGGACCCCGAGATCTACGAGAACGTCCCGGGACACGTCATCTCGATCATCGAGCGCGAGTTCGATGACTTCGACACCGAGTCCGAGAAGTTCCTCGACGGCCAGACCGAGGAGACCGAGTTCATCGGCTTCCGCCTGAAGCAGGGCGTGTACGGCCAGCGCCAGGCCGACGTCCAGATGTGCCGCGTCAAGCTGCCGATGGGCGGCATCACGCCCGAGCAGTGGGAGGCGTTCGCCGATGTCACGGAGCGCTACGCGCCGCTGAACAAGGCGCACATCACCACGCGCCAGAACATCCAGATCCACCACATCCCGCTGCGCCAGATGGCCCAGCTGATCCGCGAGCTCGCACCGTCGGGTCTTTCGAGCCGTGAGGGCTGCGGCAACACGGTGCGCAACGTCACCGGTGATCCGTGGGCCGGCATCGCCGAGGACGAGATCTTCGACACCACCCCGTACGCCGGCGCCTACGTGCGCTACTTCGTGCGCCACCCGACGACGCAGCTGATGCCGCGCAAGGTCAAGACGGCCTTCGAGGGCACGCCCGGCGTCGACCGCTCGATCACCGGCATCCACGACATCGCGTTCCTGGCCAAGATCCGCGAGGACGGCGTCAGGGGCTTCGAGGTCCGCGTCGGCGGCGGCACGTCGATCATGCCCCGCGTCGCGCCGACGCTCTACGACTTCGTCGAGGCCGAGAACGGCGAGTACCTCGAGGTCGCCGAGGCCGTGTTCCGGATCTTCGATCGCCAGGAGTGGCTGCGGGCCAACCGCGCCCGCGCCCGCTTGAAGGTCTTCGTCGACAAGTTCGGCATCGACGAGCTGCTCAAGCAGGTCGAGGAGGAGCGCAAGGGCGACTGGGTCGCGCAGCGCAACTTCGACGTCGCCGGGCTGCGGATGGACATCGACGAGGAGGCCGGCGCGCCGGAGCTGACCGGCGGCTACGCCTCGCCCAACGGTGACCTGCGCGAGTTCGAGGCGTTCAAGCAGTACAACGTGCGCCCGCAGCGTCAGGCCGGGTTCAGCTCGGTCGAGGCCAAGGTCTACCGCGGTGATCTGACGCCCGAGCAGATGCGCGTGATCGCCGACATCCAGCGCCGGTACTCCGGTGGCTGGGCGCGGACCACGGTCGGCCAGAACTTCGTCCTGCGCTGGGTGCGCGACGAAGCGGTCTACGAGGTCTGGCAGGCGCTCAGCGAGATCGGCCTCGGCGAGGCCGGCGCACAGACGATCATCGACAACGTCAGCTGCCCCGGCACCGACTCGTGCAAGCTCGGCATCACGAGCTCGATGGGGCTCAACAAGGCGATCAACGAGCGCCTCGCGCAGATCAACGTCACCGATGAGCTGACACGCAAGATCCACATCAAGAACAGCGGGTGCCCCAACGGCTGCTCCCAGCACCACATCGCGAACATCGGTTTCTACGGCGCGTCGATCAAGGTCGGCGAGCACACGATCCCGGCGTACGTCGCGCACGTGGCGGGCAACTTCGAGGGCGGCGAGGTCATCTACGGCCAGCGCCTCAAGATCCGCCTGCCCGCCAAGCGCGTGCCCGAGGCGGTCGAGCGCTGGCTGAAGATGTACGAGACCGAGCGCTCCGACGGCGAGGAGTTCAACGCCTACGTCGGCCGTGTCGGGACGATCCGCTTCGAGGACGAGGCCCGCGACCTGTCACTGCCGGCCGAGTTCAGCCTCGAGAACATGAACACGTTCATGGACTGGGATCGCAGCGTTCCCTTCGAGGTCATCCGGGGTGAGGGCGAGTGCGCAGTCTGACCCTCGAAGCCACGCTCGAGCGCGCCGTCGCCGAGCACCACCCGCGGCTGGTCACGCTGTGCTCCTTCCAGAAGGAGGAGTCGGTGATCCTCGACGCGCTGTTGCGGATCGCGCCCGACGCCCGCGTCGCGACGATCGACACCGGCGTGCTCTTCCCGGACACGCTGGCCACGTGGCGCGCGTTCGAGGAGCGCTACGGCGTCGAAATCGAGGTCCACGACGCCGTGGGCAACTGGACCGGCCCCGAGAACTGCTGCTCGGCGGCCAAGGTCGCCGCGCTCGAGAGCGCACTGAGCGACGTCGACGCCTGGGTCACCGGGCTGCGCCGCGAGCAGGGCCCGACGCGCGCGAACACCGAGCATGTCGAATGGGACGAGCAGCGTTCGATCTGGAAGTTCAACCCGCTCGCCGAATGGACCGAGAAGGACCTCTGGCAGCGGATATCCGAGCGGGATCTACCGTACAGCCCACTCCACGACCAGGGCTATGAGTCGATCGGCTGCGCGCCGTGCACGCTACCCGGCAACGGGCGCGACGGCCGCTGGGCCGGCGACGACAAGACCGAGTGCGGCCTGCACGTCGTCCCCGCCGAGACGACCGGGACGAGCGTGGCCTGATGATCCTGGGCGTCGACCCGTTGGTCATCGCCTTTGGCCTCGGCGTCGGCATCCTCATCGGCATGACCGGCATTGGCGGCGGATCGCTGATGACGCCGCTGCTGATCATCGTCATCGGGACCAACCCGTCGGTCGCGGTCGGCACCGACCTCGCCTACGGCGCGATCACCAAGACACTCGGCGGCTGGCGCCACTTCCGCAACGGCACCGTCGACCTCGGCGTGTCGAAGTGGCTGGCCTTCGGCAGCGTGCCGGGTGCGGTAACCGGCGTGCTGGTGATTCACCATCTCGTGCAGACCAACGGCGCCGGGTTCGACACCACGCTGCTGTGGGCGGTCGCCGGCGCACTGACGCTCGTTGCGTTCGTGACGCTGGCCCGCGCGTTGTTCATGCCCAAGCTGGTGGCGCGCGAGCGCGAGACAGTGCCGCTGACCGGCCCGGTGAAGGCCGGCGCCGTCGTGCTCGGTCTGGTCCTCGGCTTCATCCTCGGCGTCACCTCGGTCGGCTCCGGCGCGCTGATCGGCCTGGCGCTGATCCTCGTCTTCCGCCTCACCCCGCACCGCGTGGTCGGCACCGACGTCTTCCACGCTGCAATCGTGCTGTGGGCGGCCGGCCTGGCCCAGATGGCGGTCGGCAATGTCGACTTCGCCCTGATGGGGACGATCCTGATCGGCTCGCTGCCCGGCGTCGTGATCGGCGAGCGCGCGTCGCGCGTCATCTCGCCCGGCGCGCTGCGCCCCGCGCTCGGCTGCGTGATGCTCGGCTCGGCACTCGGCGTCGCCTCCAAGGCCGGCGCCGACCTCCAGGCATGGCAGATCCTCGGCCCGCCGATCGTCGTCGGGATCATCGCCTACACCATCACCCGCGCGCGCTCGCGGCGCAGCACACTGGCCGTCCCAGCCCCCGAGGCGGTCCCCGCGGCATGAGCAGCAACGGCCGGACGCTGACCCACCTCCAGACGCTGGAGGCCGAGGCGATCCACATCATGCGCGAGGTCGCGGCCGAGCTCGAGAAGCCGGTGCTGCTGTTCAGCGGCGGCAAGGACTCGATCGTGCTGCTGCGGCTGGCCGAGAAGGCGTTTCGCCCGGGCAAGCTGCCGTTCCCACTCCTGCATGTCGACACCGGGCACAACTTCCCCGAGGTCATCGAGTACCGCGACCGCCGCGTTGCAGAAATCGGCGAGCGGTTGATCGTCGCCTCGGTCCAGGAGTCGATCGACAGCGGCCGCGTCACCGAAGAGACCGGCCCGCGGGCATCGCGCAATCGGCTCCAGACGACGACCCTGCTCGACGCGATCGCCACCCACAACTTCGACGCCGCGTTCGGCGGCGCGCGCCGCGACGAGGAGCGCGCCCGGGCCAAGGAGCGCATCTTCAGCTTCCGCGACGACTTCGGCGGCTGGGATCCCAAGGCCCAGCGCCCCGAGCTGTGGAACATCTACAACGGGCGCATCAAGCGCGGCGAGAACGTTCGCGTCTTCCCGTTGAGCAACTGGACCGAACTCGACATCTGGCAGTACATCGACGAGGAGAAGCTCGAGGTCCCGTCGATCTACATGGCCCACGAGCGCGAGGTCTTCCGCCGCGACGAGATGCTCTACGCCGTCTCGCCCTACGTCCAGCTGATGGACGGCGAGGAGCCGTTCACCGCCTCGGTGCGCTACCGCACGGTCGGCGACATGAGCTGCACCGGCGCCGTCGCCTCGACCGCGGCGACGCTCGAAGATGTGGTCACCGAGATCGCGGCGACGCGGATCACCGAGCGCGGCGAGACCCGCGCCGACGATCGCGTCTCAGAAGCCGCGATGGAGGACCGCAAGGTTGCCGGATATTTCTGAGTCGGCGCTCTCGTCGTCTGACCTGTTGCGTCTCGCCACCGCCGGCTCGGTCGACGACGGCAAGTCGACGCTGATCGGGCGGCTGCTCTACGACACCAAGTCGATCCTGCAGGACCAGCTCGACCAGGTCGCCGAGGCGTCCAAGCGCCGCGGCGGCGACGGGGCGCTCGACCTGTCGCTGCTGACCGACGGCCTGCGCGCGGAGCGCGAGCAGGGGATCACGATCGACGTCGCATATCGCTACTTCGCGACGCCGAAGCGCTCGTTCATCCTCGCCGACACGCCCGGGCACGTGCAGTACACGCGCAACATGGTCACCGGGGCGTCGACCGCCGATGCGGCGATCGTCCTGATCGACGCGCGCAACGGCGTCGTCGAGCAGACCAAACGCCACGCCTTCATCGCCTCGCTGCTCGGGATCCCGCACATCGTCGTCGCGGTCAACAAGATGGACCTCGTCGACTTCGACGAGGAGGTCTTCGACGCCGTCGTGCGCGACTTCTGCGCGTTTCGCAAGCGCCTGAACGGGGTGCGCGACGTCGCGTTCATCCCGCTCTCGGCCAAGGAGGGCGACAACGTCGTCGACCGCTCCGAGCGGATGCCGTGGTACGGCGGGCTGGCGCTGCTCGAGCACCTCGAGACGATCGAGATCGGCGGCGATCGCGACCTCGACAACCTGCGCTTCCCGGTGCAGTGGGTGATCCGGGCGGGCGGGGATTCGCATGATGATTACCGCGGGTATGCGGGCCAGGTCGCGGGCGGTGTCGTGCGCCCGGGCGACGAGGTCGTCGTGCTGCCGAGCGGCGTGCAGACGACGGTCGCCGCCGTCGAGACGACCGACGGGCCGCTCGCGGAGGCGTTCCCGCCGATGTCGGTGACGATCCGCCTGACCGACGACGTCGACGTCTCGCGCGGTGACCTGATCTCCCACCCGCACGATCGGCCGGAGCTGGGTCGAGAGTTCTCCGCCGACCTGTGCTGGATGGCCGACAAGCCGCTGCGCGCGGGCGGGCGCTACGCGATCAAGCACGCAACCTTCGCCGCCCAGGCGGTCGTCGACGAGATCGTCGATCGCCTCGACGTCCACACGCTCGATCGCGAGACCGGGCCGGCCGAGTTGGCCTTGAACGACATCGGCCTCGTGCGCCTGCGCACCTCGCGCCCGCTGGCCTTCGACGCCTACGCCCGTAACCGCTTCACCGGCTCGTTCATCCTCATCGACGAGGCGACGAATGACACTGTCGCCGGCGGCATGATCGTCTGAGCGCTCGGAGTCGAGTGCCGGGGTCTTGAACGTGGGCTTGGCGGCGCCCAAGGGGGGTGTGGCACACAGGAGGCCGTGGCGGTGCACAACGTGTCACACCCCCGGCGTCGGCCCGTGTTCGCCGCCCACCCCAGGCCCGTCCCCCCCTTCAGTGCTGCTTTTCCGGACCCTCGCCCAGCCCACCACGCCGCCCCGAACCGACCCCGGCCAATAAGCTCTCGGCTCATATGTTCACCAAGGTTCTGATCGCCAATCGCGGCGAGATCGCTGTTCGGATCGCTCGTGCGCTCGAGGAGCTGGGCGTCGCCTCAGTGGCGGTGTACAGCGAGATCGATCGCGACGCGCTGCACGTCGCGCGCGCCGACGAGGCGTATCTGCTCGGCCCCGGGCCGGCTGCGGAGAGCTACCTGAAGGTCGAGAAGATCATCGAGGTGTGCCGCGAGTCGGGCGCCGACGCCGTGCACCCCGGGTACGGCTTCCTCGCCGAGAACGCCGACTTCGCCCACGCGCTCGACGAGGCGGGGATCGTCTTCATCGGCCCGCCGGCGAGCGCGATCGAGGCGATGGGCTCTAAGACCCGCGCCCGCGAGCTGATGAAGGCCGCGGGGGTCCCGATCGTGCCCGGCACGACCGAGGTCATGGAGACCGTCGAGGCGGCCTCGAAGGTCATCAAGGCCGAGATCGGCTACCCGGTGGCGATCAAGGCCTCGGGCGGCGGCGGCGGCAAGGGCTTCCGCGTGGCGCTCGAGGAGTCCGAGCTCGAGAAGGCGTTCGAGGGCGCGTCGCGCGAGGGCGAGAAGTTCTTCTCCGACGGGCGCGTCTACGTCGAGCGTTACCTACCCGATCCGCGCCACGTCGAGGTCCAGATCCTCGCCGACACCCACGGCAACGTCATCCACCTCGGCGAGCGCGACTGCTCGGTTCAGCGCCGCCATCAGAAGGTCATCGAGGAGTCTCCGGCGCCCGCGGTCGACGACGCGATGCGCGCGGCGATCGGCAAGATCGGCGTCGACGCGGCGCGCGCGGTCGACTACGTCGGCGCGGGCACGATCGAAGGGTTGCTCCAGGACGGCGAGTACTTCTTCCTCGAGATGAACACCCGCGTCCAGGTCGAGCACTGCGTGACCGAGATGGTGACCGGGATCGACATCGTCAAGGAGGGCATCCGCGCGGCGGCCGGGCTCGAACTGGCCTACGCGCAGGACGACGTCGTCCTGCGCGGCCACGCGATCGAGTGCCGCATCAACGCCGAGGACGCGTCGAAGAACTTCGCTCCCGCCCCGGGCAAGATCGGCGCCTACAAGGAGCCGACGGGACCCGGTGTCCGCGTCGACTCCGGCGTCGGCGCCGGCGGCGAGGTCAGTCCGATGTACGACCCGATGGTCGCCAAGCTGATCGTCTGGGACGCCGACCGCGAGCAGGCGACCAAGCGCATGCTGCGTGCACTGGGCGAGTACGAGATCGAAGGCCTCAAGACGCTGATCCCGTTCCACGAAGCACTGCTTGCCACCGCTCAGTGGCGCAACGGCGAGACATGTCGCGATTTGCTCGAGTCCGGCGACTGGCTCAAGACGCTGGCGTTCCCCAAGCCGCCCAAGCCGTCGGACGACCCCGAAGAGCCGCAGACGGTGGAGCAGGCCTACACCGTCGAGGTCGGCGCGCGACGCTTCGACGTCAAGGTGATCGGCCCGGCCGGTGGCGGGGGCGGATATGCCGTGGGTCCGCCGGCCAACGGCGCGTCGGCCGGCGGCCGCAAGGCGCCCCAGCGCGCCGCGCGAAGCAGCGGCGGAGCGGGCGGCCCCGACGAGCTCACCGCCCCGCTGCAGGGCAACATGTGGAAGGTGCTCGTCGAGCAGGGGCAGGCCGTCGAAGAGGGCCAGATCATCTGCATCATCGAGGCGATGAAGATGGAGAACGAGATCGTCGCCCACAAGGCCGGCGTCGTCGAGTCGCTGTCGGTCAAGGAGGGCGATCCGATCCAATCCGGCGCCCCGATCGCCGTAATCAAGGCTCCGCCCGCGCCCGCCGCCGAGTAGCCAGCGGGCCGGCACCATGGCACCGCGCGTCTGGAGAGCCGAGCCCCACGAGGCCGAGGTCGTCGCCGGTCTGATGATCGGCTTTCGTAACTACCTGAGCGAGGACTGGCCTTCCGACAACGCGTTCCTCGCCGGCGTCGAGTGCCTGCTTGACGACATCAACACGGACTTCCTGCTCGGGGCGGTCGCCGACGATGCGCCCGCGGCCGGCGTCGTCCAGCTGCGCTACCGCTTCGGCATCTGGCGCGCGGGAACCGACTGCCTGCTCGAAGATCTGTTCGTTCACGCCGATGCACGCGGCAGCGGCCTGGGCCGCGCGCTCGTGCAGGCCACGCTCGACCGCGCGCTTGTGCGCGGGGCGCGCCGGGTCGAGCTCGACTGCAACGAGGCCAACGAGGCCGGTCAGGCGCTCTATGGATCGTTCGGCTTCTCGTCGACCGTCGCCGGTCGCTACGGTGGCGCGCGCGACCTGTATCTGCAGCTTCGGCTCGACAACAGCGGGACGTGACTCCACGGCCGGGCCGGCGTTGAAGCCACACACGGCAACGATCAAGGAGCAGTCGATGGGCATCAGACAGGCGGGTCTGGCCGGCACGTTGGTCGCCGTGTTGGCGGCCGGAGCGACGGTGGCGGCGGCGGGCAGCACGCCCGTCCTCGGAGCGAAGGCGTTCGCGCCCGAGGGCGGCGGCTTCGGCAAGGCGCACCCGAAATCGATCTTCAACGGCGACGACCAAGACGGCTACGTGGGCTCCATCACCTGGACGCACTGGGGCTCGGAGACCGCTGACGGCACCGGCCGCAAGCCGATCTTCAAGACCGGCGGCGGCTACTACTCGCAGATGGCGAAGGCGCAGCTGCGTGCCACGGACCTCGGCCCCTGCCCGGGCTCGACGGTGATGGCCTACCGACACCTCGACTTCCGTGTCCCCACCCGCCCCGGCGGCAAGCTTGGCGCGTGGAAGCACTGGGCCGGCGGCCACTCGATCTGCACGATGCCCTAGATCCGCGTCAGGTTCTCCTCATGGATGCGCCGCTGCTCCTTGGTGCGGCGGCCTTCCGGCGGGCCGCCACCGGGCAGCGCCTCGAGGTACGCCACGTCCTCGATCAGAATCGCCTGCGCGCGCTGGGCCGCGATTGGGCCGCCGTGGCCCGGGACGACGGTCTGTGCCCGCGCGACGAGCGGCTCCAGGCGACGCAGCGTCGCCAGGTAGGCGTCGCGCGAGCCGCTCTGCGACAGCCACGGAATCTCGACCGGCGACAGGTAGTCGCCGCAGACGAGGACGTCGCACTGCGGGATGAAGATCGCCATGCCGTCGGCGGTGTGTCCGTCGCCCGGGTGCAGCTCGAGCTCGACCTCGCCGACCTCGCATCCCCCGGGGACCGGCAGCGCCTGGACCGCCCCGAGCGACAGCGGCCGCGGGCGCACGATGTAGTTCTGGTCGTCGAAGTCGCGTAGCTCGCGCGCCGCGGCGCCGGGCTCGGCCTTCAGGCGCTGGGCGCTGGACTCGGCGACGCCCAGGGCTGCGTCGGGCCACGCCATCCGCCCGAGCAGGTGGTCCCAGTCGGCGTGGGTCGCGAGCAGCCCGGTGAACGGAAAGCCGGCCTGGTCGAGCACGTGGGGCAGCGCCTCGAGCTCATCCGGCAACACCGGCGAGTCGATGACGAAGCCCTCGTCACCGGAGCGGACGATCGTGCACGTCGTCTGCCAATAGGCCGAAGTCGCGACGAGGACGTCCTCCGCGACGGCGACGACGTTCACGGTGCGGGGCTAGAGCCCGAGCAGCTTGGCCGCCTCGAGGAGGTTCTTGACCTCGGCGGTCGGCTTCTTCTGGCTCGAGTCCAGGGTCTCCTTGTTGCGGTTGACCCAGATCACGGGCACCTTCAACTTGATGCACGGCTCGACGTCATGGTAGTAGCTCGAGCCCACGTGGACCCAGCCCTTCTTGGTCCCCATCCGCCGCGCACACTCGTTGAAGTGCGCAGGGTCGGGCTTGTAGGAACGGACCTGCTGGGCGGTCACGACGAGGGCGAGATCGGTCGGGATGTGGCGCCGCGTCTGGCCCAGGAGCTTGTCGTCGACGTTGGAGATCAGGCCGGTCTGAAAGGCGCCGGTGAACTTCCGCAGCTGCGGGTTGGTCTCGCGGAACGCCGCCCAGCGGGCGACCGAGTCGGGCAGGAAGCCGGCGCGCGAGGGCTCGAGCGGCCACGAGATGCGCTTGGCGACCTCGACCGCCGTGCGCCGCAGAACCTCGGCGTAGAGCTCATACGAGCCGCCCTCGATCGAGCGGGAGATCTCATGGAAGAGCGGGAGGACCTCCTCGCGATCGATCGTGAAGCCGTCGCGAGCGGCCTCCTTTTCGAAGGCAGAGATCACTCCGGTCTCCCAATCGATCAGGGTGCCGTAGACATCGAATGTGACGAACGTGACCTTGCTTGGGAGAGCCATATACCCGCGCATTCTGTCATTTGGCTATCGTCCCCGCCCGCTGATGGATCTTCTCGAGTATCAGGGCAAGCAGCTCTTCGCCCGCCATGGCATCCCCGTGCCCGCCGGAAAGCCCGCCTCCACGGTCGACGAGGCGGTCGCCGCCGCGGACGAGATCGGCTACCCGTGTGTCGTCAAGGCCCAGGTCCTGATCGGTGGCCGCGGCAAGGCCGGCGGCATCAAGGTCGCCAAAACTGCATCCGAAGCCCGCACGGCGGCACAAGACATTGTCGGCATGGACATCAAGGGCCACGTCGTCCACGAGGTGTGGATCGAAGAGGCGTCGGAGATCGCCGAGGAGTACTACGCGTCGATCGTCTTCGACCGCGCCGCCAAGGCGACGCTGGTCATGCTCTCCAAGGAGGGCGGCGTCGAGATCGAGGAGGTCGCGGAGTCCAACCCCGACGCGATCGCCCGCCTGCACGTCGATCCGCTGCTCGGCTTCCAGGCCTTCCACGGCCGCCGGCTCGCCTTCGAGGCCGGCCTCGACGCCGATCTCGTGCGCCCGGTCGGCGCGATCCTCGCCGCGATGTACGCAGCGTACGTGGCGGAGGAGGCCGTCCTGGTCGAGGTCAACCCGCTCGTCGTGCTCGGCGATCGCAGCGTCAAGGCGCTTGACGCCAAGGTCACGCTCGACGGCAACGCGCTGTACCGCCACAAGGAGAACGCCGAGCTGCGCAATCCGGGAGCGGAGGACGAGCAGGAGCAGATGGCCAAGGAGCGCGGCCTGACCTACGTCAAGCTCGACGGCGACATCGGCATCCTCGGCAACGGCGCCGGCCTCGTCATGTCAACGCTCGACGTCGTCTCGCTGGCCGGCGGCAAGCCCGCGAACTTCCTCGACGCCGGCGGCGGCTCGAAGGCCGAGGCGATCACCAGCGCGGTCGAGGTCATCCTGTCGGACCCCAAGGTCAAGGCCGTGCTGTTCAACATCTTCGGTGGCATCACGCGCTGCGACGAGGTCGCCAACGGGCTGATCGCCGCGTTCCACCAGATCACGCCGACGGTGCCGTTCGTCGTGCGCCTCGACGGGACCAACGACGTCGCCGGGCGTCAGATCCTCACCGAGGCCAAGCTCCCCAACGTCCATGCCGCCAAGACCATGCTCGAAGCGGCCGAGATGGTCGTCGCGCTGGCCAAGGGAGACCCAGTATGAGCGTTCTGGTCGGCAACGAGACGCGACTGTGCACGTCGGGCATCACCGGCCGCGAGGGCACGTTCCATACGCTCAACAACCGCACCTACGGCACGAACGTCGTCGCCGGCGTCACGCCGGGCAAGGGCGGCCAGGACGTCGAGGGCATCCCCGTCCTCAACACCTTCCACGCCGCGGTCGCCGAGACCGGCGCGAACACGGCGATGATCTTCGTGCCGCCGCCGTTCGCCGCCGACTCGATCCTCGAGGCCGCCGACGCGGGCATCGAGGTGATCATCTGCATCACCGAGGGCATCCCCGCCCACGACGAGCTGCGGGTCTACAACCACCTCGCGACGCGCCATCCGGGGACGCGCCTGGTCGGCCCCAACTGCCCAGGCATCCTGTCGCCGGGCAAGGCGAACGTCGGGATCATTCCCGCCTCGTTCTTCAAGGAGGGCAACGTCGGCGTCGTGTCGCGCTCGGGGACGCTGACCTACCAGATCGGCAACGAGCTGGCCCAGCGCGGCTTCGGGAACTCGTCGATCGTCGGCATCGGTGGCGACCCGGTTCCGGGCTCGAGCTTCATCGACATCGTCGCCCTCTTCGAGGCCGATCCCCAGACCGAGCTGATCGTCGTCTCGGGCGAGATCGGCGGCTCGGCCGAGGAGGAGGTCGCGGAGTACATCAAGGCGAACGTGACCAAGCCGGTCGTCGGCTACATCGCGGGTGTCACCGCTCCTCCCGGTAAGACGATGGGCCACGCGGGCGCGATCGTCTCGGGCTCGAGCGGCAGCGCGGCGGCGAAGATCGAGGCGCTCGAGGCCTGCGGTGTGCGGGTTGGTCGCACGCCGACCGAGGTCTCGGATATCGCCGTGCAGATCCTTGGTGCGTAACGGCGTTGCGCTAGCCTGCGAGCGGTGTCAAGCGGCGGTGCTTCAGACGTCTCTTCGGGCTTGAACGAGCTGGAGACCAAACTGCGCGAGCTCGAGCGGGCATTCTCGACGCTCGGGCAGGATCTCGACGCGCCCGCGCCCGCCGACAGCGTGACACCGCTTCGTGGTGCGCCGGGTCCGGTGGTGGCGCTGGCCCCGCCGGAGCCCCGCGACGACGTGCAGGATCAGATCGACGCGCTGGTTCGCTCGCAGGAGCGCCTGACGGCGACGATGCAGGCGCTGGTCGAGGATGTCTCGCGGGTCGTCGATGGACTTGCCGCGGCGGAGACTCCCGCGCCGAAGCCGAGCACGGCGCCCGCGCCCGCGCCCGCCAGTGTCTGGGAGCCGCCGCCGCCGGCCCAGCACGTCGCCGCGCCCCTGATCCCGTACGAGGAGCCGACGCCCGCTCCGGTGGCCCGGAGTGTGCGCGACTACCTCCCCAACCCGTCGCCCCCGCGCGTGCCCGACGCGGAGCCGGCCGCCGACGATGGCGGCTGACGACGATCGGCGCGACCGGGGCCGCAAGCAGCGCTATCAGCCCCTGGGCCTGCTCATTGCGGTACTCCTCGTGGTGCTCGTCGTCGCGACCTTCTTCGTGCCGTTCCTCGTCATCCCCCTGGCCATCCTCGTCATCTTCTACGTCGGCTTCGCGGTGTCGGACCGCGCTCGGCCGATGAGCGACGAGCCGGCCGGGTCGCAGCGCGCCCCGACGAGCCGCGACGACGAGCCGGACGCCGCCTGAGCGGGCGCGTTGGTTAAGCTCGGAGCATGCCCCCCGCCGACCTTATCTCCTTCGCCCGCGGCGCCCCGTCGCTCGACATCATCGACGTCGAAGGCCTCAAGGACGCGGCCGCGCGGGCATTTACCGAGGACCCGGGCGGCGCGACGGCCTACGGCACGGCGATCGGCTACGTCCCGCTGCGGCGCTGGATCGCCGAGCACCACGGGGTCGAGGAGAACCAGGTGCTGGTCACCAATGGCTCGATGCAGGCCGACGCGTTCCTGTTCGACGAGCTCGTGGCCTCCGGCGACACCGTCGTCGTCGAGCGCCCGACCTATGACCGTACGCTGCTGTCGCTGACCCAGCGCGGCGCCGACGTGCGGATGGTCGAGCTGCAGCCCGACGGGATCGACGTCCACGCGCTGGCCGATCTGCTGGCCGGTGGGCTGAAGCCGTCGCTCGCGCACATCATTCCCAACTTCCAGAACCCGGCCGGCTACACGCTGTCGGCGGCCAAGCGCGAGCGGCTGATGGCGCTCGCGTCCGAGCACGACTTCGTCATCTTCGAGGACGACCCGTACGTGCGGATCCGCTTCGCCGGTGAGCCGCTGCCGACGATGTTCGAGCAGGACCGCGGCGGCAACGTCGTCTACGCGTCGTCGTTCTCCAAGACGGTCTGCCCGGGGATCCGCGTCGGCTACCTCGTCGGCCCGGCGGAGACGATCGCCAAGATCGTCAAACGCGCGACGAACACGTACATCTCGCCGAACATGGTCGCCGAGTCGATCGTCTACCAGTTCTGTGTTTCGGGGGCCGTGGATCGCTCGATCGAGACGGTCAAGACGGCGCTGGCCGAGCGCGTGAAGATCCTCGGCGAGGCGCTGCGCACGCACATCCCCGAGGCCCAGTTCGTCGAGCCCGAGGGCGGCTACTTCATGTGGGTCACGCTCGCCGAGGGCACCGACGTCGCCGCGCTGTTCGACGCCGCGGCCGGGCGCGGGGTGGCGTTCGTCAAGGGGACCGACTTCCTGCTCGAGGGCGGCGAGAACACCCTGCGCCTCGCGTATTCGGGCGTGACGGCCGAGGAGATCGACGAAGGCGTCTCGCGGTTGGCCGCGGCGCTGGACGAGGTCCGCAGCGCCGCGCCGGCAACGGCCTGACGCCGACGATTCGCCCGAGCACGCGAGCAGCCCGCGGCGGGCCGAAATCTCAGGGCGCCCCACTCAAGGGGTCTGACCCCTTATCAAGAGGCAACTGAGGAAATCTGAGTGTCGGCGACTCAAGGGGTCTGACCCCTTTTGCCTCGAGCCCCTTCGCTACGCCCCGGCTCCGCCCGAGCTAGCGGCCGTAGCGTTCGCGGCCGAGCACCAGCTGGTCCGGCAGCGTGACGCGCGGCGGCGGCGCCGGATCGGCCAACACCGAGACGGTCTGGGCGACGCTGGCCGTCACGGCGCAGCGCTCTCCGCCGGCGACCTCGACGACGACCTCGTCGTCGTCGCTAACGACAACGGTGCCCTCGAGGCCAGGCTCCAGCCCCGAGACCTTCAGGACCTGAAGCAGATCCTCGGCTTCGTTCTCGAAGCGCAGCACGGTGACCGAGGCGCCGATCTCGACGTCGGCCAGCGGCGCGCCCTCGATCCGCTGGCCGGCGTTGATCGGGTGGCCGTGGGGGCAGGTGTTGGCGTCGCCGATCGCGGCGAGCATCCGCTCCTGGAGGACCGGCGACATCGCGTGCTCGAGGCGCTCGGCCTCCTCGTGAACCTCATCCCACGGGATGTTCAGCACGTCGGTCAGGAAGCGTTCGATCAGCCGGTGGCGGCGGACCATCTCCTCGGCATGCTCGCGCCCGGTTTCGGTGAACGAGATCGTCCGGTCGCCGGCGCGCGTGATGTAACCGTCGCGCTCCAGGCGCCCGACCATCTCGTGCACGGTCGGCGCCGACAGCTGCATCGCGCGGGCGATGTTCGCCCCGGTCATCGGCAGCCGGGCCTCGTAGAGCCAGTAGAGGGTCTGGAGGTACTCCTCTTCGGCGACGGTGGCGTGGTCGGTTGCCATCGATCCATCGTAAAGCGTGGGCGGCGCCGACTAATGTTGACCGGGTGAACCTTCCGCTCGCTCCGCCACTCAAGCCCCAGCTCGCGATCTCGCGCAAGGTGCTGCCGGAAGGCAGCTGGGCCTACGAGCCAAAGTGGGATGGGTTTCGCTGCCTCGCGTTCATCGACGGCGACGACGTCAACCTGCAGTCGCGCAACTCGCGGCCGTTGACGCGCTACTTCCCCGAGCTCGAGTTCCCGCTCGGGCCGAGTGTGCTCGACGGCGAGATCGTCGTCCACACACCGGGCGGCGACGGATCGGTTGGCGCGCAGGACTTCGATCTGCTCGGCCAGCGGATCCATCCGGCCACGTCGCGCATCGAGCGCCTGGCGGCTGAGACGCCGGCGACGTTCGTCGCCTTCGACCTGCTCGCCCGCGGTGACGAGGACCTGACCGCACTGCCGTACTCCCAGCGGCGCACCGCGCTCGAAGAGCTCATCGTCGCGCCGCTCGAGCTCACGCCGATGGTCCTCAGTCTCGACGAGGCCGACGTGTGGCTGCAGGGCGCCGAGGGCGTGATCGCCAAGGAGCTCGACGGGCCCTACCGCTTCGGCGAGCGCAAGGGAATGGTCAAGGTCAAGCGCGTGCGCACGGCGGACGCGGTCGTCGTCGGCTGGCGCCCGGGGAAGGCCGAGGGGACCGTCGGCGCGCTGATCCTCGGCATGTACGAGCCCGACGGGCGCCTGCGCGAGGTCGGCCACAGCTCCGGCTTCAGCGCCAAAGAGAAGCGTGAGCTCGTCGCGACGCTGAAGCCGTACGAGACCGGCGAACGCGGGTCGGGCGAGCCGAGCCGCTGGACCCAGGGCCGCGACCTGGAGTGGGTGAGCCTGCGCCCCGAGCTCGTCGTCGAGGTGACGTTTGACCACACCTCGAGCGGGCGCATCCGCCACGGAACCAAGGTGCAGCGCTGGCGCGAGGACAAGGACCCACGCGAGTGTACGGTCGACCAGCTCGAGCAGTAGGGCTTGTGTAGGGCTCTGAACTGCCTGCACCAACGCGGGAGAGACGGGCCCGTCCCCCCTCAGCGATCCCACGCCTCCAACTGAGGCAGCGGATCGATGAACTGGCTGTGCTTGTCGACGCGCCAGCCGCCGACCCACTCCTCGAAGTGCAGGTGCGGGGCGGTGGCGTCGCCGGTCTGGCCGACGTGGCAGAGCTCCTGACCCTGGGAGACCGCCTGGCCCGGGGTGACCGAGACCGTCCCGTGGGCGCAGTGCGCGAAGAAGTAGGCGTGGCCGTCGTCGGCGTTCTCGACGACGTAGAAACCGGCCGCCGAGGCCTGGTAGCCGGTCGTGTCGATCGTCCCGGCGAGCGGCGCGACGACCGGCGTTCCGAACGCGGCGAGGACGTCCTGGCCCTGGTGGGTGTGGCCCTTGCGCTGCGCGCCGATCCCGTCGCCGTAGCTGTGCTGGCCGGCGACCGGGAACGTGCCGACGGTCCCCGGCGGTGTCGTGACGACCGGCGTCGTCGGGATCGTGGGCATCGTCGGCGTCACCACAACCGGCTTCGGCTTCGGGGTGACGGTCAGCGTGGTCTGCCCGGGCCGGTGAGGTCGGCGCGCGAGCTTCAGCCCGTGCGGGCCGGTCGCGTGCAACACGACGCGGTAGCGCCCGGCCACCAGAGCGGTGTGGTCGGGCCACGCGATCACGAGCCGGCGCCACGTCGGCTTGCGACCGACGACGACGTCGAACGTCGAGCCGGCGCCGGTCAGGGCGACAAACGTGATCTTCAGCTCGACGTGGTGGACGTGGAACTCGTCGACGCGCAGGACGATGTGCGGCGTGCTGCCCGCCCGCACCGCGCGGGGCGAGACGCTGAACACCGTCGAGATCGGCCGGGGAGTCGCGAAGTGCTTGCCGTACAGCGTGCCGCCGGTCCGCGACGGCGTCGACGACGTGGTCGTCACCGTCGGCGCGGACTGCACCGCGCCCGGGGCGACCGTCGGCGATGCGCCGCCCGTGCCGGCGATGGCCGGCGAGGCGAAGGCGAGCACGAGCAGGGTGAGGCCGGCGGTCGATCGGATCATCCTCAGACACGATCGGCGCTCCGCGACGACTGCGCGAACTCTGCACAACCATGCGCAGGTTTGACCAGGAAAAGCTTCAGCCGGTTATGGAGCCCAAACCAGCGGTACAGGGTTCAACGTTCGAGCATCCGGGCCATCACCTCGATCGCGCCCGGTTTGCTCAGCGGCTCGTTGAGGTTGCCGCACTTCGGTGACTGCACGCACGACGGGCAGCCGGACTCGCACGGGCACTCGCCGATCAGCCGGTGCGCGTCGGCGACGAGCGTCTCGAACGCGCGGTAGCCCTGGCGGGTGATGCCCACCCCGCCCGGGTGGCCGTCGTAGATGAAGATCGTCGGTCCGCCGGTCTGCGGGTGGCCGTTGGTCGACAGGCCGCCGATGTCCCAGCGGTCGCACATCGCCAGCAGCGGCAGGACCGCGATCTGGCTGTGCTCAGTGGCGTGCAGCGCGCCGAGCAGCGCGTCGGTCGGGAAGTCGTGGGCGACGATGTCGGGGCCGAGCTCGTACCACAGGGCCTGGGTCGAGAACGTCGTCTCGGGCAGGTCGAGCGGCACGATGTCGATCGCCTCGTGGTCGGCGATCCCCTTGCGCTGGTAGGCGAGCACGCGCTCGGTCACCGCGACCTGTCCGAAGCTCAGCGTGACCCCGAGCGCGGTGCGGCGGTCGAGCAGCCGTTCGATCTGGGTCTCGGTCTCCGACTTGGGCTGCGTGTACCAGCTGCCGTCGAAGGGCTCGACGAGCGCCCGGCGCCCCTCGACATCGAGCTCTTTGACCTCGTACGAGCGCCCCTGGTGCAGGTAGATCGCGCCGTCGTGAATCGTCGTGAACGCGCGCGCCGCCTCGACCGAGCCGAGGATCTCGCCGCTGCTGGTGTCGACGATGACGAACGTGTCCGCCGAGGCGCTGCGCAGCGCCACACGGGCGGCCGGGTAGTCCTCGGGCTCGCGCAGCACGAAGCGCCCGGCCCGCTCGATCAGCTCGCCGCGCGCGGCCAGCGCCTCGGCGTGGGCGCGCCAGCGCGGGCCGAGGAACTGGGCGTCATCGGGGCCGAGCGGGCCCTCGTGGGCGGCGCAGATCAGGTGGCCGTCGTGGATCTGCTCGGACTCGTATTCGAGGATCGCCGCCTCGACGGAGCGCTCGAGGAACTCGTCGGGATGACGGCAGAAGAACTGGTCCAGCGCATCCTCGCCGGCGACGTAGACCGCCAGGCCGCGCCCGCGGCGCCCCGCCCGGCCCCACATCTGGCGCAGCGACGCGACGGTGCCCGGGAACGTCACGCAGATCGCGGCATCCAAAGAGCCGATGTCGATCCCGAGCTCGAGCGCGTTGGTCGTGATGACCGCGCGCAACTCCCCTTCGGTCAACTGGCGTTCGACCTCGTGGCGCTGCTGGGGGGTATAGCCGGCGCGATACGGGGCGACCGTCCCACTCAGCTCGGGCGCCTCCTCGTCGAGCCGCATCGAGACGAGGCGCGCGACGAGCTCGACCATCTTGCGCGAGCGGATGAAGCAGATGACCTTCGCGTCCTGGGTCACGAGCTCGAACAGCAGATCGGCGGCCTCGGCCCACGGCGAGCGTCGCGTGCCGAGCGCCTCGTCGATGACCGGCGGGTTCCACATCGCGATCTCTCGCCGCGCGCTCGGCGAGCCGTCCTGGTCGACGAGCTGGACGCCTTCGAGACCGGTGAGTCGCTCGGCGAGCTCGACCGGGTTGGCGATCGTGGCGGAGGCGAGCAGGAAGCGCGGCGAGGTGCCGTAGGCCGCGGCGATCCGGCGCAGGCGGCGCAGAACGTTGGCGACGTGCGAACCGAAGACGCCGCGGTAGACGTGGGCCTCGTCGACGACGACGACCGCGAGGTTCGCGAAGAAGTCTCCCCACGCCTGGTGGTTGGGCAGGATCCCCATGTGGAGCATGTCGGGGTTGGTGAGGATCAGGTTCGAGCGCTTGCGGACGGTCGAACGCTCCTCCCGGCGCGTGTCGCCGTCGTAGATCGCGGGGCGCACGCGCTTGCCCAGGCCGAGCGCGTTGATCGCCCGGGCCTGGTCCTGGGCCAGCGCCTTGGTCGGGTAGAGGTACAGCGCGCGGGCCTTGGAGTCGGAGCACAGGACCTCGAGCGTCGGCAGGTTGAAGCACAGCGACTTGCCCGACGCGGTGCCGGTCGTGACGATCGTCGGCCCCTCCCACGCCGCGGCCAGCGCCTGCGCCTGATGGCGATAGAGGCCGTCGATTCCGGCCTTGGCGAGGCCGGCCATGAGATCGGGATGCAGGTCGTCGGGAAGCTCGACACTGTCGGCCGCGCGCGCCCCTTCGAACGCCTCGCGCACGAGGCGCCCGTCGCCGCGCCCGGCCTCCAACAGGGTGCTCCAGGGGGTTGTCGTCCGTGCAATCGCCATCGCGTCCCATGCTAGACGCGCCCGGCCGCCGGGCTCCCGCATCCGCGGAAGACCGCGCAATGTGGGGAACAAGCAGCGTCCGCGCCGGGAGGGCGATCACCGTCGTGCTGTTCGTTCCCAGCGCGATTCGCCGGTCGCTGCTCACGGCCGACGGCCGGCGGCCCGTTGCCACGACCGCGCCCGTGAAGCACGCGAACCTGAGGTTGTCCATGTGTCCAGTGGCCCCCGCGGGGCTCATGCCCACGGTGCTCGGCGCCGAACCGGATGCCCATGATCCTGTTGGCCATCATCGCGTCCGTTTGGTTTGCCGCGGCAGTGCTCCTGGTCGGCCTCTGCCGACTCGCGGCGCGCGGTGACGCCGTGATGGTCGACTGCTCCGCCGACTCCGGTCGGCGTACCCGCTCGGCCGACGCTCAGGTTCGCAGCAAGCGGGCACACAGCCGCACGTCGCTGCACAGCAACTGACGCCTCGACGCTGCGGCCAGCACGGCAGTCAGCAAGGACACGCTCGCCGTAAACGCACTGTAGGGGTCAGACCCCTTGTTAAGCTGCCACGCATGAAATCTGCGTCGCTGTGACTCAAGGGGTCTGACCCCTTACCGAGTCGCTGTGGACGGCCAGTCGCGCCCGCATGCCCTTCTTCGCGTGGCCCGGCAGCGTGCACCAAAGCTTCCACACCCCGGGCGCAAGACGCAGCGTGCGGTGGGTCAGTCCGCCCGGCGTCGCCAGCGGCAGCGCCAGCTGCGGGCCGACGAGATGGCCATGGGCGTCGATGCGGCGCAGCGCGAGGTCGTGGGGGTCTTCCCCCTGGTCGACGAGCTGGATCGAAACCGAGCCGTGGGGGACCGAGGCGCGGGACAGTCCGAGGCGGTACTCGACCGCGGTGACGAGCAGGTTCGAGCGCGCCGGCGGGGCGCTCGCGACGGCCGCCGCCGGGCCGAGCGCCGCGGTCGCCAGGCCGGCGGCGACAACAGCGCCGCGCCACCTCACGCGATCAGCGCGGGCCGCGCCATCGAGCCGATGTCGGGCAGCACGGCGCCGGCGTCGGTGTCGAGCCACTGCTCGAGCAGCGCTCCGTAGACCGCGCGGAAGTCACTGGTCGCGACCAGGTTGCCGTCGACGTCCAGGCGATCCACCCCGGGCCACTCGCCGATCATCCGACCGCGCACGCGCGTGCCGATGACGAGCCCGAGGCCGGCGGCGCCGTGGTCGGTACCGCCGCCGTTCTCCTTGGCGCGGCGACCGAACTCCGACCACACGTTGATGATCACCCGGTCGGCGAGCCCCCGCGCCTCGAGGTCGTGCTGGAAGGCGAGCAGCGTGTCGCACGTCAGCTTGAGATCGGCGCCGAGCGCCGTCGCCTCGTCGGAGTGCGTGTCGTAGGAGCCCGGGGCGGTGATCGACACGCAGCGCATCGGCAGGCCGGCGGCGATCATCGCGGCCAGGCCCTTGAGCTTGTTGGGGAAGTCGCCGACACCGTTGCCAGCCGCCGCCTTGGGGTACTGCGCCTCGACCGGGCTGGTGAACGCCTGCGTCGTCGTACCGTCGTCGTTGCCCTTCTGCGCGAACGGCAGCAGCTGGTTGCGCAGCTTGGCCGCCTGTGCCGCGGCGGAGCCGGCCTGGCTGAGCGCCGGATCGGAGCCGGCGACATGGGCGTGGCCCAGCGCGGCCGTCGCCGGCAGCAGCATGTCCCCGATCTCGCCCCACACGTCGCGGGCCCAGAAGTCGAACGAGCCCGGTGAGTCGATCGAGGCGATCGGCACCTTCGTCGTGGCCAGCGCCGGTGCGAGCGACCCGTCCAGCGAAAGCCCCTGCAGCGGGTTGGCGCTGTCGCCGACGCGGTCGAGGTAACGACCCATCCACCCCACGCGCAGGTCGGGATCCAGCGCGCCGACCTCGTAGAAGTGGCGCGAGACGAAGTGCGACTGGTCAGGGTGGGTGTAGCCGACGGCGGGCAGCACGCTGACCTTGCCCTCACGATGCAGCTGCGCGATGGACGCCGCCGAGGGATGCCAGCTGAGTCGCGGATCCTCGCTGAACGGGGTTCCGGTCCCCGGCGCGAGCCCGAGCGACGGGCGCAGCTGGTGATAGGTCGGATCATTGGTCGGCGCGAGCACGTTCAGCGCGTCGATCCCGCCCTCGAGGTAGACCTGGATGACGATCGCGCCGGCTCGGCCCGAAGCGGCCTGGGCCAGGTCGAGCTCGCCGAAGCTCAGCCGGCCCGCGCCGTAGACGGCCAGCCCCAGGCCGAGCGAGCGGAGCATGAACGAGCGTCTTGAGAGCCCGGTCCCGGCCGGCATCGGCATTCCCTGTTCGATGCTCGGCAGCCCGGCGCCCGCCACAGTGCGCAACAGGCCGGCTCGCGTGCAGTCGTCGCAGGAGTGGCTCATCAGCTCGTGTGCAGGTCGGGGGAGGTGGCGATCAGCATCAGCAGGGCGTTGTAGGTCAGGGCGGTGTAGGGGTCGACCTTCCACTTCGCCTTGGCGCCACGGGCCTGGGCGTTCTGCGCAAACGACAGCAGCTCGCGGTGCGTGGTGGCCGAGATCCCCGGCGAGCCCCACGTGGCCAGCGCGCGCTTGACGAGCTCGGCGGGCGCGTGGCCGAGCAGCGACTTCGGAACCTTGTTCGGGTTCACCGTGTGACCCTCGATCACCGTGTTCGCCGCGATCCAGCGCCCGCGCCAGGTCGCGGTGTCAAGCCAGCGCGTCGCATCCCACCCCGCCACGTTCGGCGGCTCGAACGGGCGCTGGCCGGAGATCTGGGTCAGCCACGCCCACGCGTCGGTGTCGATCGGCCGGCCGATGGCGCGCAGCAGCCCGGCGATGTAGACGACCGGCGGCTTGACCATGCGGGGCCCGCTGTACAGGTGCGGATGCATGAGGATCGCCTCGACGACGGCGCGGACGTCATAGCCCGAGCGCGTGTAGAGGCTCTCCAGCCGGGTGCGATCGCGCAGCGACGGAGCGGTCGGGATGAAGTAGCCCCAGAGCTTGGTGACGAAGTGGGTCGGGTGGTGCGGGTTGGCGATCGCCAGGGCCACGGCGTCGCGCCAGTCGTAGGTTCCGCGGTGGTGGAAGACCGTCTTGACCCCGGCGTCGTGGGACTTCGGGTCATAGCGGAAGTTGACCGACGTCCCCAGCGCCTTGGACCACTCGTTCGTCCAGCCGGTCAGCGACAGCGCCATCTGGCGCACGTCTGTCTCGGTGTAGCCGTTGCCCGCGCCGAGCGTGAACAGCTCCATCATCTCGCGGCCGTAGTTCTCGTTCGGGCGGCCCTTCTCGTTCTGCGTCCCGTTGAGCCACAGGAGCATCGCCGGATCGCGCGTGACCTCGGTCAGCAGGTTGGTGAACGTGCCCAGGCAGTTGCGGCGCAGCATCCGGTTCTGGGCGAGCATGTGCGTTTCGTCGACGCCGGAGATCGACGTCGCGAACCAGTCATGGAAGATCAGCGTCATCCGCTCGACGCCCGACGCGGGCGAGCGGACCATGCGATCCATCCACCACAGCACGTCATGGCCCCACACGTTCTGCGGATCGATCGGGCGCCCGTCGACCTGGGGCTTCGGGCCGGCGAGCTTCTGCGAGTGCGGCCGGGTCAGGTACTGGACCGCGCCATGCAGGCCCAGTCCGGCCACGTGTTTGCTCTCACCGGGCTTGGGACCGAAGCCCGCGCGCCACAGCAGACGCTCGGCTTCAGGGACGCCGAAACGCCCGCGATACACAGGCAATTGGGGCGTGGAGCTGGCTTGGCGAAGGCGCGCAAGACTCGCCATGGGGCGTCGTCCAGTACATCGGATCGGGAGGCGGAGGCTTGATTCGGGGGATGTTCTTGGTAGACACGCGGACCATGGATGCCCTCTACGTCGACCTCGACGGAACCCTGCTCGGCCCCGGCGGCGCGTTGCTACGCGACGGCGACGGCGCGTTCACGCTGCTCGGCGTGCGCGCGATCGAGGCGTGCGTGCGCGCCGGCGCGGAGGTCGTGCTGATGAGCGGGCGCGGGCGCGCGAGCCTCTCCGAGGACGCGCGGCTGTTCGGGCAGACCTCCTACATCTTCGAAGCCGGCGCCTGCGTGATGCTCGACGGCGAGGAGCACTGGCTGACCGGGGACCTGTTGCCCGGCGACAACGGCTCGGTTCACGACCAGATCGAGGCCGCGGGCGCTCCGGCGCTTCTGCTGGACCACTACTCCGGGCGCCTCGAGCACCACGCGCCATGGCACGTCAACCGTGAGGTCTCGCACCTGTTTCGCGGCCTCATCGACGCCGAAGAGGCCAACGCCGTGCTCGAGCGGGCTGGTCACGACAACCTGCGGCTGCTCGACAACGGCGCCGTCCACAGCCGCTCCCCGGCGCTCGACGGACTCGACCAGGTGCGCGTCTACCACCTGCTCCCGCGTGGCGCGTCGAAGGTCGGCGGCGTCGCGTTTCACCAGCGCGCCCGCGGCTATGACCCGCGGCGCTGCATCGGCGTCGGCGACTCGCGCGAGGACCTCGCCTGCGCCGCCCAGCTCGGAGCGTTCTGGCTCGTCGCCAACGCCGTGACCCGAGACCCGACGATCCGCCAGGCGATCGCCGGCGCGCCCAACGTCCGGGTCGCCGAAGCCGCCCACGGCGACGGCGTCTATGAGGCGGTCGTCACCGAGTTGACCGCCGGGCGCTGAATCGGCCTCAATACACCGCCTTACCGTGCCGATGATCAGGGCATGGATGCCGCCCATGGGCTGGATGTCGTGCGACCGCACGCTCCCGCCGCCCGCTGGATGCACGTCGGACGCTGCGCCGATGTCGACTCAGCGATCGCGACTTCAACGGCCCTGACCGCTGCCACCGGCCGGCTGCGGGCCAAGCTGCTCCTCGTCTTCGCCGCGCGGTCGCACGACCTGGCGACCGTCGCCCGCGTCCTGCGCGATAGCGCACCCGATGCCGAGATCGCGGGCTGTGCCACCGGCGGCGAGCTGACCGCTCACGGCGCCGGCGACGGCTCGGTCGTCGTGGTCGCCCTGGGCGGGGACGGCCTCAGCATCTCGACGGCGGCGATCGCCGTCAACGGCAGCCTGCACGAGGCGGCCGCCGACGCCGCCGCCAGCGTCGGTGATGTCGCCGACCGCCGCCACTGCGCCCTGATCCTGCTCACCGACGGCGCCTCCGGCGATCCGCGCGATGTCGTTCGCGGCGCGTACTCGGTCGCCGGCGCGGCGGTGCCGCTGATCGGCGGCAGCGCCCGCCCGCGCGGCCGGACCGGTCCCTGCCAGATCCACGACGGCAAGGCCCTGGCCGACGCCGTCATCGCCGTGGCAATCGGCTCCGACGCGCCGATCGGCGTCGCGGTCGACCACGGCTGGACGGCGGTCGGCGAGCCGATGTTCGTCTCGCGCACGCTCGGCACCACGATCCTCACGGTCAACGAACAGCCCGCGCTCGACGCCTACCTCACCCACCTCGGAGCGCCCGACGAGGCCTACTCCGACGCCGCGGCCTTCACCGCCTTCGCGGTCACCCATCCGCTCGGCACGAAGCGCTCCGGCGGCCTCGAGCGTGTGCGCCACGTCGTCAGCGCCGACTTCACGATGCGTTCGCTGCAGATGCAGGTTGCGGTCGCGCAGGGGAGCCTGATCGCGACGATGCACGGCAGCGCGGCGTCGGTTCTCGACGCCACCGATACCGCGTGCGGCGCGGCGGTCAACGCGCTCGGCGCCAACGCGCCGGCGGGCCTGATCGTGTTCGACTGCGTCGGCCGCCGTGCCGTTCTCGGCGACGCGGCCGGCGCGGCGGTCGCCCGCATGGCCCAGCACGCCGGCGGCGCCCCGATCGCCGGCCTCTACACCTACGGCGAGATCGCCCGGCCGCACGGCGTCACCGGGTACCACAACCAGGCCATCGCCGCCTTGGCGCTCGCGTGACGTCGTGAGCTGGACGACCGAGAGCCTCGGCGAGTTCACCGCCGCGCTGGCCGGCGCGCTCGACGAGGAACAGGCGCTGGCGATCACGACCCAGCGCGTGGCCGAGGCGTTCGAAGCCGAGGTCGGGGCGATCGTCGTCGCTGGACGACCCGTCGCGTCGATCGGGTGGCCCCGCTTCGACGTGCCCGAGCAGACACTCGCGCTGCTCGCCGCGGCCGGCGGGGGAATGATCGAGATCCCCGGTTCGGGGTCCGCGCGCGCTGTCGTCCTCGATCTTGAGCACGACAGCGGCGACACCCAGCTCGTGCTGGCCCGAGCCGCGGGCCCGCTCGACGTGCGGGAGCGGATCCTGCTCGCGGCGATGGGCCGCGTGCTCGGCGTCACCCAGCGCTCGCTGCGCACGCTGGTCGAGGAGCGCTCACTGCGTGCCCGCGGCGAGCTCCAGGCCCGCGAGAACACCAAGCTCCAGGGCTCGCTGCGCGCTCGCCAGCGGCTGCTCGAAGGGCTCTCGGCGATCCAGCGCTCGATTGCCCAGCGCGCGCCGCTCGGCGAGACGCTCGACGCGGTCGTCGCAGTGGCCGGCGAGATGCTCGGCGACGACGCGCCCGCCGTCCTGATCCGCGACTCCGACGACGACCAGCGGCTGCGCGTCGTCGCGTCGCGTGGTCATGACGTCCAGCTGCTGCGCAGCTACGAGGTGCCGCGGGTCGGCGAGGGTTGCGCGGGCCGTGCGGTCACCGAGAGCCGGCTCGTCGTGCTCGAAGGCGAGCATCCGACGATGGCCGCGCCGGTCCGCGAGGACGGCCGCGTCGTCGGCGCGCTCGTCGTCGCGACCCGCGACGGATCGCGCACGTTCAGCCGGTCCGATCAGCAGATGCTCGCGACGATCGCCCAGCACGCGTCGATCGCCCTGACCGACGCGCGCACCGTTGGCGCGATGCTCCACCAGGCCCTGCACGACCGGCTCACCGGCCTGCCCAACCGCGGCCTGTTCCTCGATCGCCTCGAGCACGCGCTGACCCACACCGGCCGGCGTGGTTCGGTCGCCGCCGTGCTGTTCATCGACCTCGACAGCTTCAAGACGATCAATGACTCGCTCGGGCACGTGGCCGGCGACGAGATGCTGCTCGAGTTCGCCCAGCGCCTGATGGACTGCCTGCGCACCGGCGACACCGCCGCGCGCCTCGGCGGCGACGAGTTCGGCCTGCTGCTCGAGGACGTCGGCGGCCCTTCCGGCGCGGCGATGGTCGCCGAGCGGCTGATCGAGTCGATGCGCGTCCCGTTCAAGGTCCAGGGGCGCGAGGTCTTCGCGAGCGTGTCGGTCGGGATCGCCGTCGGGCGCACGACGGCCGACGATCTGCTGCGCAACGCCGACGTGGCGATGTATCGCGCCAAGGCTGAAGGCAAGGGCCGCTTCGCGATCTTCGAGGCGAGCATGCAGGCCGAGGTGATCGAGCGCCTCGACCTCGAGGCCGACCTCCAGCGCGCGATCGAGCGCGACGAGCTCATCGTCTTCTACCAGCCGATCATCGAGCTGGACTCGGGCGTTCTGCACGGCTTCGAGGCGCTCGTGCGCTGGAACCATCCGCGCCGCGGACTCGTCTCGCCGCTGAGCTTCATCCCGCTGGCCGAGGAGACCGGGCTGATCGTCGATATCGGCCGCCACGTCCTGCGCTTGGCCTGCCGCCAGGCCGTCGCCTGGAACGAGCTGCACGCCGACACCGCACCGTGGACGATGAACGTCAACCTCTCCGGCCGCCAGCTCGAGGATCCGAACCTGCTCGCCGACGTTGCGGCGATCATCGAGGAGACCGGGATCGACCCGCGCTTCCTCGTGCTCGAGATCACCGAGACGATCCTCATGGCCGACACGGAGCAGACGATCCTCTCGCTGAACACGCTCAAGGAGCTCGGCGTCGGGCTCGCGGTCGACGACTTCGGGACCGGCTACTCGTCGCTGCAGTACCTGCGTCGCTTCCCGATCGACGTGCTCAAGATGGCCAAGCCGTTCGTCGACGGACTCGGCGTCGGCGCCGAGGACTCGGCCCTGGCCCGCGCGATCGTCGAGCTCGGCTCGAGCCTCAACCTGGCGATCGTGGCCGAGGGCATCGAGCTCGGCATCCAGCTCGCCCAGCTGCGCCTGCTGCGCTGCACGCTGGGCCAGGGCTTCTTCTTCGCCAAGCCGATGGCGGCGGCCGACATGCAGGCTGCACTGGCCAACCATCTCGACCCCTCGACGTCGGAGTGGCAGGTCCGCCCGCTGGAATCCGACTACGAGCTCGGCAGGTGGGGCGCGAGCGCCTGAGCGGCGCGTTCGATCTGCTCGACGGTTGTCGCGGTCTCGATGACCTCGATGTCGAGCATCCGTTGGTCGAAATGGTCGAGCTCGGAGCGGCCGGCGATCGCGAAGCAGGGAACGCCGGACTGGCGTGCGCGCGTCGCGGCCTCGGCGATGAGCGTCGCGCGCAGGTCGTCGCGGGTGATCGAGGCCGCGCCGAGGATGACCGCGCGGGCGGCCCTCATACGCACGTCGTAGCCCAAGGCGTCGAGGACGAACGGGGCGCCGGACGTGGCGTCGAGCACGATCAGCCTGGCGTCGCTGCGGTCGACGTCCGGCTGATCGCGCGCGCCGCGCATCGCCAGCACGATCGTTGATGCCCCGCTGTCGCGCGCGGCGGCCAGCGCCGCGGGCGTCTCGGCGATCGCCGTCGCTCCGTGCTCGACCAGCGCGAAGCCGCCGGCGCAGGCCATGCCACCGAGCGCCACGAGCAGTGTTTCGAGGGTCCCCGGCCCGCCGTCGGTCGCCGGGCACAGGTCGACCGCGAAGCCCTCGCGCTCCAGCCCGCGCCCGATCGCGGCGGCGACCTGGCTGGGGCGCAGGTCAGCGAACGGGCCGGGCGCGATGAGAACGGGCCGCATGGTCAGTCATCCTTCCAGGCAGATGGCCAAGTCCGACTACACGATGCTCGACGTCGACGGCCTCGAGCTGCGGCTCTCGAATCCGCAGAAGATCTACTTTCCTGGCGGCGACCACGCCGCGGTGACCAAGCTCGAGTTGGCCGAGTACTACCTGACGTGCGCCGAAGCGGTACTCGTCGGCGTGCGCGAGCGCCCGCTGATCCTCAAGCGCTGGGTCAACGGGATCGACGGCGAGCCGTTCTACCAGAAGCGCGTGCCCGAAAAACGTCCCGAATGGCTTCAGACCGCGACCGTCACGTTTCCCTCGGGACGCAGCGCGACCGAGCTCGTCGTCGTCGACACCGCCCACCTGATCTGGGGCGTCAATCTCGGCAATATCGACTGGAACCCGTGGCCGGTACGCCGCGCCGACGTCGACCATCCCGACGAGCTGCGCATCGATCTCGACCCGCAGCCCGACGTGCCGTTCAGCGAGGTCCGCGCGGTGGCGCTGGAGGTCCGCTCGGTCCTCGCCGACCACGGCCTGCTCGGCTTCCCCAAGACCTCCGGCTCGCGCGGGATCCACATCTACGTGCGGATCGAGCCGCGCTGGGACTTCACCGAGGTGCGCCGTGCCGCGCTGGCGCTGGCGCGCGAGGTCGAGCGCCGGATGCCGGGGCGGGCGACGTCGAAGTGGTGGAAGGAGGAGCGCATCGGTGTCTTCCTGGACTACAACCAGAACGCGCGCGACCGCACGATCGCCTCGGCCTACAGCGTCCGCGCAGTGCCCGACGCGCGTGTGTCGTGCGGGCTGAGGTGGGACGAGGTCGCCGACGTCGAGCCGGCCGAGCTGCGACTTGACACGGTGCCGGCGCGGCTGGCGAGCGTCGGCGATCCGATCGCCGCGATCGACGAGGTACTGCATTCGCTGGACTCATTGCACGAGCTGGCGCGGCGCGATGAGGAGGAGGGGCTGGGGGACGCGCCGTGGCCGCCGAACTTCGCCAAGCAGAAGGGCGAGCCGAAGCGGGTGCAGCCGAGTCGGGCGCGCAAGGAGGAAGAATGAAGCGATGGAACCACGCGTCAGCCTGATCACCCTCGGCGTCGCCGATCTCGACCGCGCCCGCGCGTTCTACGAGGCGCTCGGGTTCGTCGACCGCGCATCACCCGAGATGGGCGTGGTCTTCTTCCAGTCCGGCACGATGGTCTTCGGTCTCTGGGGCCGCGACCAGCTCGCCAAGGACAGCGAGGTCACCGACACCGGCGGCTGGGGCGGTGTCACCCTGGCCCACAATGTCCACTCGCCCGAGGACGTCGACGCATTCCTCGAGCGCGTCGCAGCGGCCGGCGGGACGATCGCCCGCGCCGGCGGCGACACGTTCTACGGCGGCTATTCCGGCGTCTTCATCGACCCCGACGGCCACCCGTGGGAGGTCGCGCACAACCCCCATTGGACGATGGACGCTGACGGCTCGATCACGCTGTAGTTCAGTCGGCTTCGCCGGTCTCGGCTCGGGATTGCCGGTTTTTGTCCGACTCCTCGTCTGCCTTTGTCCGGGCTCGCCGAGCGGCCCGCCGGGCGTTCGCCGCGGCAGAACGCCGTTGCTCTTCACGTTGCAGGATCGCCAGAAGCGCATCGGCATGACTCGCCATGCCCAGGAGATCGGCGCCACAACCGACGGACTTGAGCGCTGACGCGAGCGATCCGCCCTACGGCGTCGTTGCGCTGACGATCACGCCGGGAGTCGCACCGTCGCCGGCGCGGAGTCCAGCCGACGCAGCTCCGCCTGCAGTGCGCGGCGTCCTCGGTGGTGCAGCCCATGGATCGAGCTTTCCGTGCGACCCATCCGAGCTGCGATCTCGCCCGGTGAGAAGCCGTACATGTGCCGCATGAGCAAGACGCTGCGCTGCTCGTCGGAGAGTGATTCGAGGGCGCCCTGGAGCGTCGTGGTGAGATCGGTCGCCTCGTCATTACCGCCGAGATCGGTCGGGTACACCTCCTCGACCGGAATGGCCCGGCGGGTCCGGAGGTGGTCGATCGCTGCATTGTGGGAAAGCCGGAGCAACCACCCCAGGAACGGCACCTTGCGCTGGTCGTACCGGACGAGGACCGTCATCAGCTTGGCGAACACATGCTGCGTTACATCCTCGGCCTCGTAGTCGTCGCGAACGATGCTAAGCACGTAGCCGTAGACGTTGTCCGAATAGCGGAGATAGAGGAAATGCAACGCGTCGCGGTCTCCCTCCTGAGCCCGCGCGACGGCGCGGCGCACGGCACGGTCGCCGTCGGCGGACTCGTCAACGGCGCGGCGCACGCGGAATCCCGCCTTGGAGCCTTGCGTTCCGTGCGGGACGTTGTCAGTCGGCGTGAACGCGTGGGCGCGGCTCTCATGCGGCGGCGACGCGGGACGGGTTGCAGACCTCGAGCTCATGGATCCTTCCGGTGGGCTGTAGCGGCGCTGACGATCCTCGGCCATCGCACCGCTGCCCCTGCGTGAGATCCTCGACGCCGGCAGTGGGGTATTTCTGAGGACGGTTGGTCAGCTTCCGCGCTCACCGCGGGGGGTGACTTTCACCCGTTCAGGTGAGGTTCTGCGCTGGCAGACCCCGGGCGGTTGGGCAGAGACTGGACGAATGTTGTCCTGCGGTCTTGCTCGGCTCGAGTCTCGTGCGGAGCATCCAACGTCGGCTCGGGGGCGGCTTGCGCCGTGGTCCCGTTCGCGACGGCGCGGCGCGGCGCGGCTCGCCCCCTTGAGCTGCGTCTGCGCCGTGCAGCGGCGCCGCGATCAGCGGCGGCGTGAGAGCGCGGGCAAGTCGACCACGATCGACGCCCCGCCTTCGGGAGCCCGATGGATGCTCAGCCGGCCGTTGGACTCGGCGACGACGCCGCGCACGATCGACAGGCCGAGGCCCGCCGCTCCACTTCCCACTGCCGTGCCGCGGTAGCGCGGTATCAGCACGTTCGCGTGTTCGCGCTCGGGGATGCCCGGCCCGTCATCAGCGACCTCGAGGATCACCGACGAGGAACAGCGGGCAACTGAGCACCGGACCACACCGCCGATCGGTGCGCTGCGAACCGCATTCTCGACGAGGTTGGTGACGGCCGAGCGGAGGTCTGTCTCGCGACCGAGCACGCGGGCGGGCCCGATCGCGCGCACGCGGATCCGGCACTGGCGAGCCGAGGCGATGACCCGGAGGTCGTCGCAGACCGACTGGACGACCGCCGCCAGGTCGACTGGCCGAGGCGCCGAGACCGGCTCCGACGTCCCATTCTGTAGCGCCACCAGTTCATCGACCCGGCCGGCGAGGCGGTCGGCATTGGCGCGCACACGCGCCACGTTGTCGGCCGCCTCGACGGGCAGGCCCATGTCTCCGAGACTGTCGCAGAGCTGCAGGATGATCGCCAGTGGGGTGCGCATGTCGTGCGCGATCTCGTCCGTTCGCGGTACGAGATCGGCACCGGCAATGGCCCCATCCGCTTGCGGGCCGCGGGTCCGATGTGGTCGCGTTGCCCCGGTCAGCTGCTTCGCAAATCGCTCGTGCGTCCTGGTCTGCATCGTGCCCCCTTAGTGCCGATCGCCGCTGAGTCGGTTGCGTTTGGCGCGGAATCGCCGATGTTGCAGCCGCCGCGATAGATTCTTGCCCTAAAACGCGGAGAAATCCAATAATCTTGCATGAGAGGTGGGGGATCTTCTTGCCCCGGCTGGGTGAGAGTCTTCCCGTGTCAGGAGTTTGTTGCTCTGCTTTTCTGTCGCGCTATCCTCGTTGTAGCAACGCAACGTTGAGGTGTCCTCCGACGACATTCCTGGTGAGCAGATGGCGCGCGATCCCGATCAACATCCGATGGACTCCTGGAGTGGGCCGAACCCCGGCTCAGAGCTCGACGCGATGGATGACGCCGCCACGCCCATCCGGGTCGTGATCACCGACGACGATCCGTTTACGCGGCGGGCGCTGCGCGATGCGCTGCACGGTGGCCGGATCATGGTGATCGCCGAAGCCAGCAACGGTCGCGAGGCGATCGAGCTGTCGCGCCACTACCGGCCCGACATCGTGATCATGGACGTGGTCATGCCGGGCATCGACGGCCTCGCGGCGACCCGGGTGATCACCGCCGATGGGGACACGAAGGTCATCATCCTCACGTCGAGCGAGAGCGACGACCTCGGCCTCGTGAGCCTGTCGTCCGGAGCGGCCGGATTCGTGCCGAAGTCGGTTGACCTCGTCGCCCTGCGCCGCGCCATTGTCGCGGCTCACCACGGTGAGGCGGTGGTCTCGCGGCAGCTTACGAGGCTGCTCGTCGACAACTTCCGCACCACCAGCCAGAGCGGCGCCGGGGTACGGCCGATCAAGAGTCCGCTCACGGACCGCGAGTGGGAGGTTCTCGACCTCATCTGCGAGGGCGGCACGACCGACAGCATCGCTGACGAGCTCGTCCTGAGCTACGAGACGGTGCGCTCGCACGTGAAGAGCATCCTGCGCAAGCTCAACGTGCATTCCCGCGCCGAAGCGGTGACCGAGGCACAGCGGCTGCGTTCGACGTTTCCGACTGGGAGCAGGCCCTAGGCCAATGACGCCGCTGTGGGCGGGCCGCTGATCGGCACCGCCCTCGACGCCTGCGCTGCTCGCGCCCGGCTTGGCGGTGGGCGACGTGACCGGCGAGCGCTCGATGGCGGCGGCGGCCCGGCTCGAGGCCTTTGTCAGCGACCTCCACGCACTCTCAGTCACGGTGGACGGGGATGCCGATCTCACCGTCGACCGCGGAGCGTCCGAGCGTCGCCGGCGATCCACAGGCGCTGATCCTCGGGCTGACGCACGTGGTGCGGATCGCCGCTGCGGGCCAGGGTCGCGGACCCATCACGTGCGAGACGGGCCACCACGCGGCCGCGGACCCGTCGTCGGTGCCGGCGTGAGCGGCCTCATCGCCGCCCGCGTCGTCAGCGCCCATGGTGGCACGATCGCCGCCGCGCCCCGCGCGCCCGATGCGCCGACCACGACGTTCAGCCTCGCGGCGGCGCGATGGCTCGCGGCCACCCCGGCCGACGACCGTGATCCTGTGCGATGAGCGCGACGAGCTGCGGCGGGTGGTCCGCGTCTCCTTGGAGCGCGACGACCAGCTTCGCGTGATCGGCGAGGCCGCCGATGGACCGAGCGCCGTGGCCCTCGCGGCACGCACCCGACCGGATGTCGCGGTGCTCGAACTGACGCTCCCGGGACTCAGCGCACAGCAGCTGCTGGCCGCGGTGCGCGAGTCCGCCCCGGACGCCGCGGTGGTGCTGTTCTCCGGCGAGCGGCCGAGCGCGATGCAGACCATCGCGCGTGCTGATGACGGCCCGGTGTTCGTTGTGGCGAAGACCTCGCCGCCGGCGCAGCTGAGGCTCGCCGTGGGCAACGCGGCGCTATCACTGACCGACGTTCTGCCCGGCGGCCCTCGCTACTACGGCTGAAGAGGGGTCTCACCGGACACCGGCCCGCCTCGCACGCACGTAGCCGCGCTCGGCCCAGCCGGCAACCCGCCCGCGCATGCCATGCGGGGACATGTCGAACGGACCCGCGGCGGTGACGTCAAAGCCGTTCGTGCGCAGCTTGAACGACGCGACTCCGGGGTTGGCGACGGGATCGATCCCACCGAGGTCGTACCACGGAAGCCCGCGCGAGCGCAGGAGCTCGATCGTGCGCCAATGCATCATGTATCCGGCTCGGCACTCGAGGCCTTCCTCGGTACTCGCACCGACGAGGTAGACGGCCGTGTCGCCATGCACCGACGTGATGTTTCCGGCCACCGGCGTCCCGGCCTTCAGGACCAGGCCGGCGACGAGTTGATCGCGATCGTCGAGGTCGCGTTGGACCTCCGCATAGAACCGGGCATCGAGATCGAGCTCGTACCCCTTACGAGCCCGCAATGCGTCTGACATGCGAGCGATCTGCTCGAACCGATCGGGCTCGGTGCCGAACGTCACTTCGAGGCCCTGGCGCTCCGAGTTGTTGAGATGCCGCCGCCAATGGCGGTGGAACGAGGAGCGAATGTCCTCGAGCGGGCGATCGACGTCGAGCAGGACCGTGTGGTACGCGGCGGCGTGTTCCGAAGGTCGAAAGCCGGCGTGGCCAAGCCGCTGTGCTACGGCTTGATTATGGTCGGCGGTCCCGAGGGGCGCCGCGATTCGAAGCGTCAGCCCACGCCGATGAACGAATTCGCGCACCAGCGCCTCGACGGCGAGCTCGAAACGTGCGAGTTCGTCGTCGGAGCCGTCGAGTCCTCGTACGAGCGGACCACCGCTGATGTACGCCAATCCTCCGCCGATCAGCGGAAGCCGCTTGATCCGCACATCGGCGAGCCCGATCGTGTCGTCCCCGCAGCGGATGGCCACGTGCTCGGTGGTCGCCCCGCGCCTACTCGCGAGCTGGACGCCGTACGCCCAGGTCTGGCGGTAGCTGTAGTCGCGAAACTGCCGGACAGCCGATTCCCACTGCGTCTGGTCGAGCTCAACGACCTGCGGGTTCGCTCGGCGGATCAGCGCCATTGCTTGACCCATCGCTTGCCCTTGCGCAGCACCGACGCGGTCTCTCGAGAGTTGTCGAGCATCCGCTCGATCGACTCGGCTGAGTCCGACCGGTGCACGGTGTTGCGAGCGATCAGCCAGTCGGTGGACTCGGCGCTACCGCCGTCGCTTGTGTACACACTCGTGAACCCCGCGGTTCGCAGCGCCCGCAGCGTGCGCCGGTCATAGGACCCGAACGGACACGCCGCGGCGTCCACCGGCGCCTGCAACGTGTCCTCGAGGATCTGCTTGGCGTCGACGATCTCGCGCTCGATCCCGGCCGGGTCCAATCTGCGCCATCGTACGTGATCCATCCCGTGCGAGCCCACCGACATGTCCGCCTGGCGCAGCTCGCGAACGTCGTCCTCGCCAAGGAACCCCGGCGTGCCGATGCGCCCGGCGCAGACGAAGAACTCCGCTCGTAACCCGTGTCGTACCAACTCGGGCAATGCCTGGCTGACGTCGGAACGGTTGCCATCATCAAAGGTCACCCGCACGTTGCTGCGACCACGCACGACGTCGAGAATCTCGGCGAACTGCTGAGGATCCACGTGAACGTCGCCCTCGCCGTTGGCGCTCTCGCGCTTCGACCTGGCGATGCAATGGAAGTTCAGCACGATCATCGTGCCCGAGATCGCCCCCTGAACCAGGTGCTCCGCGTATGGGATCACGGCGTAGGAACCGGAGTCTGCGGTGTGGACAGCCGGCCAGGGTCGACCGAGAACGAGTTCCACGGCGAATGTGGCGGGGGTGAGAGGCGCAGAAGCGTCCTCAGCGCCGCCCAGTTGGCAGTCCGGCGGCGCTTGGCAGCTTCGCCGCGACCCGCGAGCAGCCACCGTAGCCCGTGCCGTAGGACGAGGGTCGCGAGGTACGACGCGCGATGCACCCGCGAGAAATGCTTGCGGGAATACAGCATGCGACTGTACGCGCTCATACTCTCGATGCCTGGGTCGACGCCGACCTTGGCGCCGTAGTGGAGGATCGTCATCCAGGGGAAGTGGCGCACGCTCCACCCGGCGCTCTTGATGCGGCAGCAGAAGTCGGTTTCCTCGGAGTACATGAAGAAGCGCTCGTCCATCAGGCCGGCGCTCTCGATCGCCTCGCGGCGGGCCAGCATGAACGACCCGCTCGTCCAGTCGCACTTCACGTCGTGGTTGTAGACCCCCCGATTGAGCTCCCGCTCGCCCAGCCAGCGCGGTCGGCCGGGCACGCGCTCGACCGAGAGCGCATCGCCCAGCGCGCGCAGCACGTTGGGAAAGCGGCGGATTGTCAGATCCAGTTGGCCGTGGCCGTCAATCTGCCGGGCCCCGACGAGTCCGACCTCGGGCCGCTCATCCATCCGTGCGACGAGATCGCTGAGGTTGCCGTCGAGGATCTCGGTGTCCGGGTTCAGGAAGAGCACGTACCGCGCGTCACACGTCATCAGGCCGCGGTTGTTGGCGTAGGCGAAGCCGCGGTTGTCGCAGTGGATCAGCCGCACCTCGGGAAACTGAGACACGATCCCCGCCGTGCCGTCGGGCGGCCCGACAACGACCACCAACGGATCGATACGGAGAGACCCCTGATGCGCCTGGATGCTCTCCAGGCAGGCCGCGATGTAACCCGCGCTGTTGAAGGCGACGATGATGATTGCGAGGTCGCTCGTTTCCACCGGCCAACCAACGCGTCCCGGGCGCACGGTCTTTCGGCCCGTCCAAGCCGCTTATGCAATCGACACGGAAGTGCGCGGCCCTGGGCGCCGTTGACAGGTCACGATGCAACGGCGAGCGGATCTCCTGGGCCTATGACAACCGTGCTGATCGCGGCCGCGGTCGTAGTGGGGCTTCCAGGCCTTGCCACCGCCGCGCACCTGGGGGTGTTGGCGGCGGCGTCGCTGTGGTACCGCGAGCGCGGCGGGCAGGCGGAGGAGCGGCTTCGCTTCCTCGTCCTGATACCTGCCCACAACGAGGCCGTCGTGATCGGCCGGTGCCTCGGGGCGATCCGCGCCGACATTCGCGCTGGGGACAGCTGCTTGGTCGTGGCGGATCGCTGCGAGGACGCGACGGCGGATATCTCCAGACAGTTCGGTGCGCTGGTGCTCGAGCGAGGCCCCGAGGAGAAGCCCGGGCGCGCGGCCGCGCGTCAGGCCGGGCTGGAGCGCGCGAGGTCGCTGGAGTGGGACGCAGTGGTGATGCTCGACGCCGACTCGGTCATCGAGCCGGGGTTCTTCGACGCCTGCGAGCAGGCGATGGCCGCCGGCGCCGACGCCGTGCAGGCCCGCAGCGAGAGCCGCCGCGGGCAGAGTCTCGCGGCCGAAGCCTCGCTGGCCGCGTTCGCGCTCCAGGGCATCACGATCCCGCGGGGCCGCGACCGGCTCGGCCTGTCCGTGCGCCTGCGCGGCACCGGCATGGCGATCCGCCGCTCGCTCGCCCTCGCCCACGAGTTCCGCGCCCCCGCGTCTGAGGATCTCGCTTTCACGTTGGACCTGATCCTCGACGGGACGCGCTGCCGTCACGTCGAGACCGCGCGACTGCAGTCCGAGGGCGAGAACGGCTGGAGCAGCTTCGGCGGCCAGAAGGTCCGCTACGAGGCCGGCCGCATGAACGCCGCCCGAGCCTATGTTCCGCGCCTGCTCAAGCGAGCCATCGCTCGCCACGACGTCGCCGCTTTCGAGGCCGCCTGGTTCCTCGCCACCCCACCGTTCGCGCTCGCCACGGTCTCACTGTTGACGGCGCTGGCGCTCGCGGCGGTCGTACAGGCCTGGGTCCTCGCAGCGATCTACGGGGCAGCACTGCTGACACTGGCGATCGTCATCGTCATCGGCCTGATCCAGGCCCGTGCCGGCATCCGTACCTGGCTCGCGTTGCTTGCCGCGCCCTGGTATCTGGCGTGGAAGACGATCATCCAGCTGCGCGCGCTGGTGAGGGTCGTACGGCGCGACGACTACTTCCCCCCGACCGCCCGCGCCTGAGCGACGGGAATCGCCGGCTACTTCTCGTGGGGCGTCGTATCCGCCACCGACGCGACCGACAGAAGATTCGCCGCGACCGCGCCGTTCGTTGGGCGACGCTATGAGCGCCCGCGCCATCACCCAACCACGCCTGACCGGTGCCGTGGCCATCGCCTCGCAGGCGTCCCCGCCAAATGGTGTCCGGCTCCTGCAGGTGTTCGCCCTGGCGTTGATGCTGATTCCGTCGACCACCGTGATCGGCGCCCTCGGCGCGCCGGGGTATCCCGCATCGCTCGTGGGCGTTTCCGTCTTCCTCGTGTACTCGGCGACGGTGCTGCTCGGCTTATACAACCCCACCACGCGACGGCACCCGATCCAGGTGGTGCTCTGCCTCCTTCTGGCTGAGCGCGCTTGCGTCCTATCTGCTCATGGACCGCGCGATTCTGACGACAGCGCAGCTGAAGGGCACCGACCGCTTTCTGATCGAGCTCATCGTGATCACCGGCATCGCGTTGGTTGCGGCCGAGTGGATCAACACGCTCAGCGATGTGCGCCGGGTGCTACGGGCCCTGTGCTGGGGTGGAGCGTTCTGCGGGGTTGTGGCCGCGCTGCAGTACGGATCGAACGTGGACCTCGCGCACTACCTCAGGGAGGTCCCGGGATTCACGCAGAACCACGACGACCCCACCACGGTGGCTCGCGGCTCCTTGAGGCGCGCCGCCGGCACCGCAATCACGCCCATCGAACTTGGGGTGGTATCAGGGATGCTGATTCCGCTCGCGATCTACCTCGGGATGTACGACGCGCAGAGCAGCCCGCTCAAGCGCTGGGCGCCCGCGGCGCTCATTGCCCTCGGCGTCGGCGCGTCGGTGTCCCGCTCAGGGATCATCGCGATCGTCGTCGCGTTCGGCGTGATGCTGGTCCTCCTGCCGCCGGTCCCGCGCCTCAAGGCGCTGCTCGCGTTGCCGTTCGCGATCGCCGCCACCTTCATGTCGGCGCATGGGCTGATCGGCACCCTCACCACCTTCTTCTCGGCCGGCAACAACGATTCCTCGATCCAGTACCGCCTCCATGACTACCCATTGGTCGAACATCTCTTCAGCCCAGGCACCGTGGTTCGGGCACGGCGGGGGAACATATCTGCCCATCAACCCGTTGGACATCTTCGACAATCAGTACCTAGGGACCCTCGTCGACCTCGGAGTCGTCGGGTCTCGGCGCGCTGCTCGTCTTCCTCGTGATGCCGGCGGTGACGGCACTGGTGGCCCGCAGCCGTTCGAAGAGCACGGAGCTCCGCGTCCTGTGCGCCGCGCTCGCAGGGTCCGGCTTCGCGGCGGCCGCGTGCTCGATCACGTTCGATTCTCTCTCGTTCCCGATGTTCGCCAGCGTCTACGCGCTCGTGGTCGGCCTCACGGGCGCCTGCTGGCGGCTCGCTGCAGGCGAGGGACTGACGGACGGCCGGCCCCGCACCGCATTGCGCCGGGCCTTCGCTTATCCAACCTACGATTTCAAGAACCTGTCCAGCCAAGGAGGGCCGCTCCATGACTCTGCTGTTGGTCGGTCGAAAGGTGTGGCACTACAAGCTGGCCACCCTGCCGATCCTCGCGCTCATGCTCGTCGGTGCGGTCTACATCGTCGCCATCAAGAAGCCGGTGTACACCACGACTGCCAGCTACATCCTGGTCCCCCCGCCGGCGCCGCCCACCCCGGACCAGATTGCAGAGCAACCCGAAACTGGGCTCGGGCGCGAACAACCCGTACACGCGCTTCTCGGATCAGTCGATCGTCGTCCAGGTTCTCGCGGCCAGGGTCGGCAGCGCAGCAGGCCCGTCAGGCACTGGCCGCGCAGGGCGCTGATCCCACCTACACCGTGGCACCGGACGTCTCGTTCGGGTTCACGGCGCCGATCGTCCTGATCACGGGTACCGGCACACGCCCGCGAAGGCCGAGACGACCGCCAACGTCGTCGGGCGGGAGCTCACTCGCCTGCTCGCCCAGATGCAACGGGTGCAGGGCGTGGCGCCGTACTACCAGATCAGGTCGCAGATCCTGGTGGGCGCCCGCGCGGCGACGCTAAAGGCATCAGGCACGCTGCGAGGGCTGGTGGCCGTGATCGCGCTCGGCGGGGTGCTGCTGTTCCTGGTCGTCTCCGTCCTCGACGCCGTTGCGATACTGCGGCGGCGTGACGTCGGCCAGGACGTTGACGATGGTGACGCCGTCGGAGCACCGTCTGCACCGCGCCCGTCGGAGCCCGATGAGCGCGGCGAGCCCGCGGTCGTGCTGCGGGCGTCGGAGGGTCGCTCGACGCACGAGCTGTGGTCTGCCTCCCGACCTAGGGCGCACGACGGCCTCTGAGGCCGCGGCGACATCGACGAGGAGCGCGCGTGGTGACCCTCGGATCAGCAACACAGATCAGTCGGGCCCGCGGCGGTGGCCACCGAGTCGCCTGGCTTGACGGCGTCCGCGGCGCCGCGGCGATCTTCGTCGTCCTCCACCACATCTGGCTGACGGCGTGGCCGGGTTTTCCGCGCGACACAGGTCCCTGGTTTCTAGGCTGGCTGCTCTACGGTCACATGGCGGTGGCGGTGTTCATCGTCGTTTCGGGGTTCTCGCTGGCGCTCGCGCCGATGAACAACGATGGGCGGCTGTCGGGAGGGCTGCGGCACTTCTTCCGGCGGCGAGCCTGGCGCATTCTTCCCCCGTATTGGGCCGCGCTGATGCTGTCGGTCATCGTCGCCGCGCTCTTCTTGCAGCCGGGGACTGGCGCGGCGGCGTTGGGAAAGTCCTTCGCCGTCCACGGCCTCCTCCTCCAGGACGTTGTCGGCAGCGCGTCTCCGAACGGTGCGTTGTGGTCGATCGCCGTGGAGTGGCAGATCTACTTCGTGTTCCCGCTGCTCCTCCTGCTCGGACGACGGATCGGCTTTCCCGTCGCAGTCCTGCTCACTACCGCCGTTGTGCTCATGGCGCACGGTGTCGCCTCGATCGGCGCGCCTTTCAACAAGATCAACTGACGCCGCAGCTCCTCGTCCTGTTCGCCTTGGGCGTCCTGGCCGTGCGACTCGGCCACAGCGACCGCCCGGCCCAGCGGCGCGTCCTGGGCTGCGTTGCGCCGGCGTCGCTGGCGAGCTTCGTGGCGCTCGGGACGGCGCAGGGCTCCGAATGGATGGTCGCCCACTTCTTCTGGATGGACATACTCTTCGGAGTCGGCGTCGCGTGCCTGAGCGCTCATGTATGCCGGGCGGCGGCGTTCGCCTCCGCGGCGTCCTCGCTTCCAGGTTCGCGCTGTGGTTGGGACTGTTCTCCTACAGCATCTACCTCGTCCACGACCCGATGTGGGTCTGCTCAGCAAGTACGTCGTCGGGCCGATGCGCGTCTCGCCGCTCGCGACCTTCGGCCTGATGGTTGTTGTGGGCATGCCCGTGATCCTGGCGTGCTGCTGGGGCTTCCACCTGGTGTTCGAGGCGCCGTTCCTGCGCCGTCGCGACATGAGCGCGCTGCGCCACATGCCGCTCGTGCGGCTTCTGCGACCGAATGAACGGGCAACGGCGGCGGAGGCGCGCCCGCCGTCGTTCCCGCCACCGCTGCCGGGAGCAGGCGAGCGATCGCCCGTCGCCCTCCGCACGGCGGCCGGATAGTGTCGACGCTGAGCGGTCTCATCCCCGTGAAGGTGAGCGGGCGCCACTACGGCGAGAACCTGGCGCGGCTTGACCTCCTGTTCAGCTCGCTGCTGCACTTCGCGCCGACCTTGCTCGACGAGCTGCTCGTCGTCGCTCGAGCCGACGAGATCGATCAGGTCGGCCCCTACCTCGACCAGTGGCCTGAGCTGCCGATTCGCCTCATCGTCGAGGACGAGTACTTCCCCGCGTTCGTGCGGTTCAGCCGGCCCTGGCAGGTGCGGCCGTGGCAGCGGCAGCAGGTGATCAAGCTGAACGCTCCGGCGATGACCGATGCCGAGTTCGTGCTGACCCTGGATCCGGACGTCCTTGCGTTGAAACCGGTCACCCGCGAGGTCCCTCATCCCTGGCGGCCGCGCGCTACTCGGCCCCCGGAAAGTCGCGTTCTGTGCACCACGCGGTGGTGGCGAGATATCGGCCGACTTGCTCGACGTCGAGCCTCGGCTGCATCGGTCCGGCATCAACGTGACGCCTGCGGTCCTCTCGACGGCCGTCCTGCGAGAGCTTCAGCAGCGCCTTGAGACGGTCGGAGGGCGCCCCCTGGATGGACATCCTATCTGACGAGCTATTGCCGACTGGACCGAGTACACGCTCTATCTGCTTGCCGGCGCCGAGCGAGCCTCGCCCTGGTCGAGCGCCACCCATCTGTGGGCGCGTCGGAGCCGGCAGCGCCAGCGCACGTGCACGCCGATCCGGCACTCAGCATCTGGGGCGGCGCGGGCGCTGTCCGCGAAGACGTCAACCGGCTGTTCTGCGCGGACGACCCAGGGCTGGGTTTGCAGTTGTCCAGAGCAGCAGCGACCTCACGGCGACCGACGCTCGCCCGCGCTGCCTCGCGGAGTACTTCCCCGGTGCGCCGGAGCCGATCGGTCGCGCCGACGAGCGACGTTGGTCGCTCCATGCGGGAGGAGCGCGCCCCCGAGTCGCAACTCGACTGGCAGCGACGGGGAATCTATCGCTGCCGCCGGAAGAATTGCGACGCGCCCGGCTGCCGCTGCGCGACAACACGAGCCGCAACGCGCGCCAAGACCCGCAATCAGAAAAGTGCGCCACGAGTCGATGTAGGGAGTCTGTCTCGGCAGAAACGGCACGTCCCGCCCCGTTGAGTTGCAAGTAAGGCTCGAACGAGCAAACGCCGAGCGAGCGACCATGAAACACCGATTCCGTAACGACATGTCTCAACGTCGGCTGGTTCTCGGTTGCGAAACAAGCCGACCTGGCCTCGATCCGCGAACTGATCGCGCCCAGCTCCATCCCGTAGGAGACGGAGTACCCGCTGGCCATGCGCCTCGGGTCCGACATGGACGGCGGCTACCTCGTGCCGGACGACTTCGATGACGTGGTTCGCCTGCTTTTCGCCGGGGCCGTTGTCTGTCTGGGCCCCCATTCGAAGCTGACCTGATCGCGCGCGGAATACCTTGTTTCATGGCGGATGCGTCCGTCGATAGCGCGCCAATCGAGGGTGTCCACTTCCACCCCAGAAGTTTCTCGGTGTCATCAACGATCGCACGACGATCCGCCTTGACGACTGGGTGACGGAGTCCGCGCCACCAATCGCCGGTGACCTCATACTCCAGATGGACATCGAGGGAGACGCCCGAATGGCCTGTTCTGCTGAAATGTCTTCAGACGACGCCCTTCGTCCGTTTTCGGATCATCGTGGGGAAATCGAGCTGCACGACCTCGAGCGGATTATGAAGACAAACATGCCTTGGCGATCATAAAGGCGGTTTTTTTTGCCCGGCTCTGTCAGGACTTCTACGTGGGTCCCCACAACCCATCCGAACAACTACGGCCGATCTGTACGTAAGGGCATGCCTCGAGATCCCGCGCGTGCTCGAGATGGCACACTCCTGCGGGAAAGACAGGGCTGCGACAGTTGGATTCGCGTCTACCGTCTTCCGCACCCGCTTGACCGCGCGAACGCGCCGGACCAGCCGCGACATCACTCTGCCCGAGGCATGGCACCGCCGCGAACGTCGGTGCCCAGCACGTAAGACCTGACGCCGGCTCCCGAAGTTCTGAAGCGGACCGATTGGCCTGCGGCCGACCGCCGGTGCTGCGCGGGGTAGCCGCTCGTCGTACATCCGGCCACTCATGCCGGATAAGCGACTGTTTTCTCGTGTTCGGCCGAGAGGCCCTCCATGCGCTCCCTCACCACGCCGTCGGGCACCCTGTGCTCTTCGGCACGCCGCCGCCTCCCCCGACGCGTCACGACGCTGATCGTCCCTGCGGCGCTGCTCGCGCTCGTCGCACTTCCCCCGGTCGCTCAGGCAGCCGGCCGCGACAGTGACGGCGACAAGCTGTCTGACCACTACGAGTTGACCGTCTCCCATACCAATCCTCACCGTGCCGACACGGACAACGACGGCTTGAGCGACGGCTATGAGATCCGGTACTCGATGACGAACCCACTGACGAGGGACACCGACAAGGACGGGCTCAGCGACCGCCGGGAGTTGTTCCCCCCTGCCTATCCGCGGATGGTCGGCTTCGCGCTGCGCGTCCCGAACTTCACCGTGCGGGAACCGAAGACCAATCCGCGCCGCCGTGACACCGACGGCGACGGTCTCACCGACGGCTACGAGGTCCTGACCTCGTTCACAAGCCCGGTCCTGCCTGACACCGATGGCGACAGCTTCAGTGACGGGGAGGAGGTGCTGGCGGGGAGCGACCCCCTCGACGCCGCGAGCCACCCATCGTCGACGACGCACGCGCCGATCGACATCACCGCGCCGAGCACGTCGTCGACGACCACTCCATCGTCGACAACGCCTTTGCCGTCGACAATGCCTACGCCGGTCGATACGACGGCGCCGGATACGTCGATTGTGAGTGGTCCGAGCGGGACGGTGTCCTCGAGCGCCGCGTCGTTCGGTGTGAGCTCGACCGAGGCCGGCTCGACGTTGCAGTGTCGCTTGGATGGCGGGGCCTGGAGCGCGTGCACCAGCCCGAAGGCCTACAGCGGTCTCGCTGACGGTTCGCACACGTTCGACGTGCGCGCGACCGATGCGGCCGGCAACACCGACGCGACACCCGCGACGCGCACCTGGACGATCAACACCACGGTGCCTGATACGACGGCGCCGGATACGTCGATTGCGAGTGGTCCGAGCGGGACGGTGTCCTCGAGCGCCGCGTCGTTCGGTGTGAGCTCGACCGAGGCCGGCTCGACGTTGCAGTGTCGCTTGGATGGCGGGGCCTGGAGCGCGTGCACCAGCCCGAAGGCCTACAGCGGTCTCGCTGACGGTTCGCACACGTTCGACGTGCGCGCGACCGATGCGGCCGGCAACACCGACGCGACACCCGCGACGCGCACCTGGACGATCAACACCAGCGGGCCTGATACGACGGCGCCGGATACGTCGATTGCGAGTGGTCCGAGCGGGACGGTGTCCTCGAGCGCCGCGTCGTTCGGTGTGAGCTCGACCGAGGCCGGCTCGACGTTGCAGTGTCGCTTGGATGGCGGGGCCTGGAGCGCGTGCACCAGCCCGAAGGCCTACAGCGGTCTCGCTGACGGTTCGCACACGTTCGACGTGCGCGCGACCGATGCGGCCGGCAACACCGACGCGACACCCGCGACGCGCACCTGGACGATCAACACCAGCGGGACGGGGCCGCGATGCGCAACCCAGACGCTCAACGCCTTCGATGGTCCTGACCCGTGGGGCGGCTGCTTCCCCGGCCCCTCGAATACGGGGGTGCTGGCGGGGACGGTGTTGAGTGCGTATACGGGTCCGTCGACGATCAGTACGGCGAACACGGTGATCGATGGGAAGACGATGGGTTGTATCGATGTGACCGCACCGGGTGTCGTGATTCGCAATTCCAAGGTCTCGTGTCCCAGCAGCCGCAGCGGGTATGCGGTCTTCAGCCGCGACGGTGGCTTTTCCGGTACGCCGTTGTTGATCGAGGACTCCGAGATCGACTGTGCCAACACCAATGGCACGGCGCTCGGCGAGGCCCTGTTTACCGCGATCCGGGTGAACATCCATGGGTGTGAGAACGGTGGCGACCTCAACCAGAACATCACGATCCAGGACAGCTATGTCCACGACCTCTACAACAGCGCAGCGGCGCACACCGACGGTTTCCAGATGGGGGGCGGCCACTACGTCAACGGCCAGGTCGTCGCGGGCGCGCTCAACGTGACGTTCGACCACAACACGATCTTCGGCATCGGCGCCGATGGGTCGTTCGGCCGTACCTCCGCGATCATCAGCAACCGCGGCGGCGACACGAACATCCTGATCCAGAACAACCTGCTCGCTGGCGGCGCGTTCACGCTCTACTGCGAGCAAGGCGCCAAGGGCAACAACTACCGCGTGATCAGCAACGCGTTCACGCGCGCGTTCAGCCAGAAGGTCGGCTTCTTCGGCGGCCTCGACCTGCTCGCGACGAACTACCGTGGTCGATCCGCTCTATGGCATGACCCGGGTCGACGTGGTCAGGCGAATCCGGCACCACCAATGCTGCGGGGCGACGAGGTCTACGCGGCCAAGCTCGCGCTCGCCGGACCGTGGGCGCACGTCCCTGAGATCCTGGGATCGCGACAGCTGGACCGACCCGTCGGCCTCGCACATCGCGACGCTCCTCGAGGTGCCCCGCTGGCAGGTGCCGGTCCGCGCGCTCATCGCGGCTCGGCGAATGCTCGACGCGGTCGATGCAACCCCGCTCAGCCGCGCCGATGCCCGCCGCGCCAAGGCGATCGTCGCGCAGTTCTACCTGCGCCGGCACTGGACCACGATCGAAGCCTCGTGGACGCTGGATTCGCGCGAATGATCAGCACGTGACTCCTTGCGGCCTCGCAGAAGTCGCGCTCCCGATGGGCCGTTTGTTCAGCAATCGGGCTGTCAAGGAGCTGCATGAAGATCACGATCATCGGGCTGGGCTACGTGGGCGCCGTATCGGCAGGGTGCCTCGCGCGCCGAGGGCATGAGGTCATCGGCGTCGACGTCAACCCGCGCAAGATCGCCGCGATCAACAACGGCGAGGCGCCGGTCCTCGAGCCCGGGCTCGACGAGGCGATCGCTGAGGCGGTGAAGGCGGGCCGGCTGCGTGCCACCGACGACGCGGCGGCCGCGGTTCGGGCCACCGACGTCTCGCTGATCTGCGTGGGCACGCCGTCCGGATCGCAGGGGTCGCTCGATCTCACCGCGCTCGAGCGCGTCTGCGAGGACATCGGGCCGGCCCTGCGCGATACCGAGCGCCGGCACACGGTCGTGGTGCGCAGCACCGTACTTCCGGGCACGACGGAGGAGATCGTCATCCCGGCCCTCGAACGCTCCTCAGGCCTCGAGGCGGGCCGCGACTTCGGCGTCGCCATGAATCCCGAGTACCTGCGTGAGGGCACCGGCGTCGCCGACTTCGATACCCCTCAGAAGACCGTCATCGGACAGTTGGACGACGCAAGCGGCGATCCGCTCGTCGAGATGTACGGGAGCTCCGCGGACCAGATCTTCCGCGTTCCGATCCGCGTCGCCGAGGCTGCGAAGTACGTCGACAACGCGTTTCACGCGCTCAAGGTGGGTTTCGCCAACGAGGTCGGCGCGCTCAGCGTCGAGTTCGGCATCGACTCACACCAGCTCATGGAGATCTTCAAGGCCGACCGGAAGCTCAACATCAGCGAGGCCTATCTGACGCCCGGCTTCTGCTTCGGCGGCTCCTGCCTGCCCAAGGACCTGCGGGCGCTGCTTCACCGGGCCAAGGGCGCGCACGTCGAGGTGCCGATTCTCGAGAGCGTCCTGCGGTCGAACGAGGCCCACTTCCGGCGGACGTACGACCTGCTGACGGCCAACGGGCGCCGCCGCGTCGGCCTGTTCGGCCTCGCGTTCAAGCCAAACACCGACGAGCTCCGCGAGAGCCCGTTCGTCGAGCTGGCCGAGCGCCTCATCGGTAAGGGCTACGACCTCCGCATCTACGACCCGTCGATCCACCTGGAGAGCCTTACCGGAACCAACCGGGAGTACGTCGAGGAGCACCTGCCGCACCTGAAGCAGCTGCTGGCCGAGACCGCCGGCGAGGTCGTCGAGCACGCCGAGACCTGCATCGTCGCCTCTCGGCACGTGGACGTCAGCCGCGCGCTCGAGGGCGCCGATGGCCGGATGATCATCGATCTCGTCCGGCTGGCGGACACCACTGAGCTCAAACGGAAGGCTGAGTACCACGGTGTCGCCTGGTAGAGCGCTCATCCTCGTCGAGAACCTGTCGGTCCCGTTCGACCGGCGCGTGTGGCAGGAGTGCCAGGCGCTGCGCGAAGCCGGCTACGAGGTCGCTGTCGTGTGCCCCCAAGGAGCATCCCAGGACCGCGAGCCGTACGCGCGGATCGACGGGGTCGACATCCATCGGTTCCCGCTCACCCCGGCCACCGGAGGGTTGACCGGGTACGTTCGCGAGTACTCGGCAGCGCTCTGGCGCATGTGGCGTCTGGCCCGTCAGCTCGGCCGGTTCGACGTCGTCCACATCTGCAACCCGCCCGACCTGCTGTTCCTGGTCGCACTGCCGTTCAAGCGCCGCGGAGCGCGCGTGATCTTCGACCAGCACGACCTGGTGCCCGAGCTCTACGAGTCCCGCTTCGGTCGAGGGAAGGACCTCCTGTATCGCGGTGTGGTCGCGCTCGAGCGCCTGACGTATCGCGTGGCGGATGTGGTGATCGCGACCAACGGCAGCTACCGCGAGGCCGCCATCGGTCGTGGCCGGACGGCGCCCGATCGCGTGTTCGTGGTGCGCAGCGCACCCAATCTGACCCGGTTCACCGGGGGCGTCCCGGATCCCGCACTCAAGCGGGGTAAGGAGCACCTTCTCTGCTACCTGGGCGTCATGGGTCCGCAGGACGGGGTCGACTACGCGCTTAGGTCGCTCGTCGCACTGCGCGACATCCGGCCCGACGACTGGCACGCAGTGTTCGTCGGCTCCGGCGACTGCTTCGACGAGATGTGCGCGCTGGCGAGCGAGCTCGGCCTGGATGATCACGTGACGTTCACCGGGCGGATCCCGGACGACGAGCTGCTCGCGTGCCTCGCGACGGCCGACGTTGCGCTGTCACCGGATCCGTACAACCCGCTGAACGACGTCTCGACGATGAACAAGATCCTCGAGTACATGGCATGCGGCCTCCCGATCGTGTCGTTCGAGCTCCAAGAGGCGCGCGTGTCGGCCGGCGACGCAGCCCGTTACGTCCCATGCAACGACACCGATGCGTTCGCGGCCGCCACCTCTGCGCTCCTCGAGGATCCCGCCGAGCGGGACCGGCGCGGGCGCATCGGCCGCGAGCGCGTCGCCGGCGCCCTCAGCTGGGAACACTCCAAGGTGGCGCTGCTGGCGAGCTACGCGGCGGCCCTGGGCGTCGCGGCTGAGCCGGTCGGCTGAGCCGGCTGAACGGCACGCACGCGTTCCCGCCCGCCTGTAGCGTCGACTTCCCGACGAGATTCGGCAGCGGCGGCGAGCTTCCCGTTCGGAAGCGCAAGCCTCCCATCCGTTAGACAAGCGTATGGAGCAAAAGGAGGCTGACGCCGATCCTGGCATGGAGCGCCTCGTCGGCATCGGCATCACGTGGAAGCTCGCGGGCCAGGTCGCGGTCCAGCTCATTCGCCTGCTCACCGTGGCGGTCCTCGCGCGCCTCTTGACTCCGCACGACTACGGGGCAGCGGCGGTGGCGGTTGCGCTGGCGGCCTTCGCGGGGACGGTAGCCGACATGGGGATCGGCTCAGCGCTCGTGCAGGCGCAGAACGGGTCGCGAACCGTTCGCTCGACGGCCTTCTGGGCGTCGCTCGGATGTGGCTTCGGGCTCTTCCTGCTGATGGCGGCCGCGGCGGAACCGATCGCGGCATTCATGGGCGAGCCGGAGGTCGCCGGGATGGTAATCGCCGGAGGCGTCACGTACGCGATCTATTCCATCGGGTCGGCGAGCCAGGCCGTGTACATGCGTGAGATGAAGTTCCGCAGCATCGAGGTACGCAACTGGCTGGCGTTGGTCACCGGAGGGATCGTCGCCATAGTCGCCGCGCTCAAGGGAGCCGGGGCATGGGCCCTGGCCTTGCAGCAGATAGCGTTCACGGGCACGTTCGTCGTGGCACTCTGGTTCCGCGCGGGATGGCGGCCGACGCTGGAGTTCTCGCGGCAGGAGTTCCGTGAGCTCGCGTCGTTCGCGATCCGGATCGCGGGCGGTCGGTGGGCGCGCCTGCTGGAGCTACTCGTCCTCACGCTGCTGATCGGCAAGCTCACCAGCGTCGCCGACCTGGGAGCGTGGTCGTTCGGGATGAGCATGGTCATCCTCCCGATGAGCCTGATCGTCATCCCGATCGCGGAGGTACTCTTCTCGGCCTTCTCCCGCCTCCAGAACCAGCCGGAGCGGATGGCGGCCCTGTGGCTCGAGAGCATCGGCTACCTGGCGGCGGTCCTGCTCCCGGTCGTGCTCGGCCTGATGGTGGTCAGCCCAGATCTGATCCCGGCTGCATTCGGTTCGCGGTGGACGGTCTCGGTCGGGGTCGTGCAGATCCTGTGCGTCTACGTGCTCATCCGCGGGCTTCAGTCGTGGGGTTCCGTGTACATGGACGCCGTCGGTCGACCGGAGGTCACGTTCTGGACCCAGTTGGCGTCGCTCTGTCTCACCCCCGTGGCGGTGGTAGTCGGCGCCCAGTGGGGAATCGAGGGGATTGCGGCGTGTTATGTCGTGGTCCAGCTGATCGCCGTCGAGATCCCGATGTTCGTGATCGTGCTCGCGCAGATGGGTCTCGCGGCGCGGACCGTCGCTTCGCGCCTCGGCGGCGTCGTCGTCGCCTCCGGTGTCATGGCGGCAGCGTGTGTGCTCGGGCGCTGGGCGCTGGAGAAGGCCGGCATCGGGGATGGCGGCCGGGCACTCGGGACGATCGTGATCGGCATGGCGGTGTATGTGCCCATGCTGTGGTGGCTCGCCCCGCACGTCAGTCGGCCGGTTTTCAAGGTCGGTCTGGGTCGCGTCACGAAGCTGGCGGCTGCCCGACGGCGCCGGGGCGTCCTGCAGCCGGAGCACGGATAAGCGCTCGGCCGACGCTCATCGCGGAGTCCCTGATTTATCCTTGATCCGCCGTTTGATCTCGGGGACTGGGGTGTCGTGTGCGATTTGGCTCGGGCTGCTCGTGGGTTGCGTCGTCCGCGCGTGTCCTCGCGTGGGGGGTGAATCCGGTCGGTCGTGGGCTGCGTGGTGACGTGTTCGGGAGCGTCGCGGGCAGGCCAGGGCCGGCGATCGGGCGGGTTGGTCCTTGCGGTGAGCGGCGCCCGTGGCGGACGATGCGTCCGGGGAACGCGAGTAGCCGTCGGCGCAGTGTCCGTGCGGTCCGTGTTGTGGTTTGCGGCAGGCCGATGGCCTGGGTCCAGCGCAGCAGGTTGTGGGCGAGCGCGGCGACGACGGTCCAGGCGGCGTTGGCGTTGAACTTGCCGGATGGGAGGTACGCGAGTGCCTGGTCTTTGAGATCGCGGATGCACAGCTCGACGACGGCGTCCTGGCGATCTTCGGCTTCGACGACGGCGAGCGCATCGGTGCGGTTGGTCAGAAACGGGCCGCCCACGCAGGAACGTCCCCAGCGTCGACGGCGCCGCCAGACCGAGGCCGAGCACCACGCCTGTCTGACCCGAGCGCAACACGCTGCAGCCCTCGATGCAGTCCGCGCCCAGCGCCATCACCGACGCCAGCTCATCGCCTTGCGCCCCGCATTCGCGGCGCCAGGCCGATCGTCGAGATCGACCGCATCGTCGACGAGCCGCTCGATCCCGGGGCCCGCCGTCCCCGGAATCGACAGCCTTCTGCCTAGCACGCCCGTTGGACGACGAGCGCCTTCGCACTGGCAAGCCATTGGTAGGGGATCTGCTCGAGCCACTTCGAGAACGGCAGCGGCGAGGTCGCAACGAAGACCTTCCCGTCGAAACAGCGGCTCAGACGAAGCCGCGCCCGCCAGGCCTGATCCGGCGTGGTCACGAGGATGACTGATCGCCAGTTGCGCGCTTTCGCCTCCCTCCCGATCCACTCGGCCTCGCCACGGGTGGTGCCGGGTACCGGGTTGAAGCACAGCACCGTGACGCCGCGGGGCGCTGGTAGGCAGCGACTGGTTCCGGCCTCCGCGACGACGGTCGACTGCACCAGGAATGCAGCCTTGTGTTCGTTCGCGAGCTTGATCGCGAGGTGGTCACGCCCATCGACGGCAGGTCCGGCGAGCTCGACGATCGCGTCCGCGCGCTGCGGGAGCGGCGGCAGATCTGGCCAGACGAACAGGCGCGCGGTGACCGTCGCCCAGGCCAGGACCACGAGCGCAGCAGCGACAAGCCACCAGCGCCGACGCCGATGCCGCCGATCATCGACAACCTCTGGACCATGCGAAGAAGTCGAGGAGGTCGGTTCAGCCCGGGTGCGCATACCGCGTCAACGATGCTCGTCGACGCGACAGGTGACTCGCCTCACAAGGGAACTCCAACGGATACGGCGGGGTCTTCGGGCACTGCGGGAAACCTGTCCGCGTTGACCGGCGTGGTGGCTTGGGAGCTGGGAGAGCAGGTGCCGTTGGTCGTCTGCGGCGACGCGGGGGGAGTCCCCGCGAGACCGGCGAGCCGGTCGCGGATCTCGCGCGAGCGTGGCGAACGGAGACCGGCGAGTGCGAGCTCCACCAGATCCGGCGCCTGCCAGGGGACGTCGTGGTAGGCGTCGTCGAGCATCACGCTCGTCGGGTCACGCTCCATCTCCGCGGGAAACAACGCCACACAGCCATCGTGGTATGTCGCCGTCCGGGGCGGCGGGCCGGCGTAGCCGAGGACCGATCGGAGCGACGCGAGAAGGTCGCGGCCTTCGGCAGAGACGAGATGGGACGTCGGAGTCGCACGCGGATTGACTTCGATCAGGTGGGCTCGGCCGGTGCCGTTCTCCAGGATGAAGTCAAGACCGACAAGGCCCGACATGTGCAACCGATCCACCATCGTTCGCGCTGCTTTCAGCATCTCCGCATGCTCGACGACCCGCAGGACGGTTGACGGTCCGGTCGGCCCTTTGCTCTGCATCACTGCGGCTTGCACGGCGCCGAGCATGTCGCCATCGAGACATGCCACGGCGGCGTTGCCCGCGCCGCCGTCGACGAATGACTGGATGCTCAGCCGAGGGCGGTCCCCCGACAGCCGGGACCGCAGCGGCCACGGATCGCGTTCGAGCAGCAGACGCTTGATACAGCGGGCGAGACCCGGCGGACGGCTCAACTGACGCCACGCCTTGCGAGCGTCCGCCTCGGTGCAGATCAGCCTGGTTTCGCGTCCGCCCCAGCTCCCGTCCGTCTTCAGAACGGCGGCGCCCGGATTCTGAACGAGCCACCGCGCGATGTCGTCCGCCGATCCCACCGCGGCCGTCGCGGGGCAACGAACCCCGCACTGCGCCGCGATCTCCATGATCGCAACGCGGGAATAGAGGGATTGGTACAGCTCGGGCGGCCCGAGTGAGCGTTCGAGGCGGCTGCGCAGTCGGGCACCCGCATCGGTCGTCGGATCCGCGTCGGAATGGATCCGATGCATCGCGCGCCGTGTGCGGTCGTCGAACGGGATGATCAACTCGGCGCACGACGATTCGATCGCGCGCCGGAGGCTGCCCGCCGGATCGATGAGGCCCAGGGGGTAGCTACGCTCCACGGCGGTGACCTTGTGCAGCGCGCTGCCCCGCGGTGCCACCGCCTGCACCACGCAGCCGGCGGCGTGTAACTCCACCACCAGGAAGTCGCGCCGCGCCCGACCAGCGGAACGTCGCCGCGACCAGGTCGCGACGGCGGGGCGACGCCGACGGCCAAGCGCCTCGTCGACGGCCTTGCGCCAGCCGGGCGATGCCGTCGGGCTCCTGCACCAACTCGAGGTGGTCGCCCGGTATGCGCCGGACGTGCATCCTCGGCAGCCACGGCCGCCACAGATCGGCGAGATCGCATCCGAAGTCGTGCGCGTCGGCGGTGAAGAGCACGACCTCGCCCTCGAACACGTGAGGCCGCCACCGAGCCATGGCGAGGAGGTTGGACTCCTCGACGGTCATGTTCGGCGGGCGGTCATCGAGCTTCCTGCGCGCTGAAGCGGCCACCCAAGCGCATGGCGAGCCGGCGGATGCGCCCACGCAGCTCGCGCCCGGCCTGTGCCGGCGGCTGGCCGAGCAACGCCCCGGCGTGGACGGCGGACCGGCGAACGCTGGCCCGGATGAACAGCGGCCCCGGCCAGTAGCGCCGGTCGAAGAAGGCGTCCACGACTCCGAGGAAGCCGACGCGCTCCGCCGTTCTCCTCCAGCAGTCGTCCCATCTCCAGCGCGACGATCCCACCCAAGGAGTAGCCCAGCAGCCGGTACGGGCCGCGCGGTTGATGCGAGCGCACCAGCGCCACGGCGGCGGCGGCCATCGCCTCGACCGTCGTGGGCGGCCCGGTGTCGTCGGGGGCCGGGCGCGGGACCAGGGCGATCACTCGCGGATCGCCGCCGAGCGCGCGGGCCAGCCCCGCGAGCTCCTGGCCGCTCCACCGGCGCCGCAGATCACAAACACGGTGTCCCCGTCCCCGCCGCGGAGCTCGTCGGCGATCACATGCCGCCCCGGGCGAGCTGCGAGGAGATCCGTTGGGCGGCGAACGCGTCGCCGTACATGAAGCGCATCAGCGGCCCGAAGCTGACGGCGGCGGTGATGCCGGCGAAGTAGAGACCCGGGACGGAGGACTCGAAGCCCGTGGACAGCGCCGGCGCCCGCGCGACGGTCCTCACGTCCGTGCGACGATCCGGCGCAAGGAACGGCAGCCGTCCGACGTCGGCCCGGTAGCCCGTCGCGCAGATGACGTGGTCGGTCTCGACGCGTTCTCGTCGGTCCGCCGACGCGGCCGTCGTCCAATCCACGCCGGACCCTGCCATTGGATGTCGACGCCCCGGACGGCAAGTTCGTCATGACCTCAACCGACGAGTCGACCGGCGGCTTCAGCCGCCACGGCGAACTCGGCCCGAGATGGCGGCGGACGATCTCGGGCCGGTACCGGGCCGGGACATACCGGAACAGATCGGGTCCATCGCAGCACAGCCGGGAGCGCCATCCGGGGCCGAGCCCGGAGGCGGGTGGGCGTCTGGCGACGGAAGGTTCGGCGGCTGACCGGACGGCGGCGAGGTGAAGCGAAGCACAGGCGCGCGGGCCACCAGTCGAGCCGGCGCCCCAGCGGCGGTCAGGGCCACCGCGAGATCCACGGCCGAGGACCCGCGCCGATCACCGCCACGCCTTCTCGGCGAAACCGCTCGCAGATCGTGATGAGCGCTCGAGTGGGTGACCCGATCCGTCGGCTGATCGGCGAACCCGTCCGGCATGACCGCGAAATGCGTGAGCCCAGCGGCGACGACGACCCATCGAGCGTCCAGCTCCTCCCCGTCGTCGAGACTCACCACGGAAGGTTTGACCGTTCCGCCCGACAGGTCACGAGCCGTTCCTCGACGTCAGGGACGAACCGACGCTGGAAGTCCAGGCCGTACGCGACGAAGTTCTCCCTCGCGACCGGAAGGTCCGTCGGCGTGGTACCGGCAGCCCTCGCTCGCGGCAGTAGTCGGCCAGCGACGAGTGTCGCGATCCCGGCGCCGACAGGCTCGACGCGAAGCCGTCGGACTTCAGCGGCATTCCCTTCGGGCATAGCCGTCCGCCACGTACTCAAGGGCGTGCCGAACACCCGAAAGTCCGCACCGCGGGAGCGGAGATGGGCGGCGATCGACAGCCCGTACGGGCCGGCGCCGATGATGGCGACGTCAGTCACGTTTCAAAAACGCCGCCGTTGAACGCGAACTTGCGCGCCTGGCCGCCACGGCTCGCGCACGAAACCGGGGTCGCCGGCCGTTGACAGTGTTGTGGC
>CAWFMM010000003.1:0-1067222 GCA_963817035.1 uncultured Actinomycetes bacterium | reverse complement strand
CGCCGTCGGCCACTGCGACGCGACCGGCCCGCCACGGCCACCCCGGACGGGCGGCCGTGGCGGCGGCAGCGATCTACCGGTAGTACTCAGCACCACCTTGAGGTTGATCGTCTTGCTCCAGTTGCCCTGGTGGGCGCCATGGGCGATGCCGACGAAGACGCGGTACGCGCCGCTGTGGCGGACGTGCGCGTTGATCGAGAACAGCGACGCCGTCGTCGAGTGGTGCTTCAGCGACCCGCCGGCGACGTTGACCCACTGCGAGCCGCGCAGGTTCTGGACGGCGTACTGCGCGCCATCCTCGACCGGGCTGACGGCGCCCGAGAACCGCGCCAGGCTGCCCGAGTGCACGCTGCGACTGGGCCCAGCAGGCTGACCTTGACCGCCGACCCGACGGTCAGCGGCAGGCTGGACGTGTTTGTGCCCTGGATCGTCGCGACGTACTGCGTATTGATGAGCAGCCCGAGGATCGGGAACGTGGCCAGCCCCGTCGAGCTCGTCAGCTGGACATTGCCGACCGGCGCATACGGGGCCGTGTACGGAAACGGGCGCTGCTCGAGCACGATCTTGCGACCAGAGTTGTCCGAGCCGGTGAGCGTGGCGTTGATGACGGTCGCCCCGCCGAACGGGGCCGGGTTGACCGTCGCGAGCAGCGACAGCCCGAGCGGCTGCTTGGGCGTCGTGAACGAGGCGTCCTTGCCCAGCGTCGTCCCGGCGTTGTTGATCGCGACGAGGCGGTAGTGATAGCCCGTGTTCGGCTTGAGACCGATGACCGCCGTCGCCACGGCCTTGGCCGCCGTGCCCTGGCCGATCGAAACCGGACCGGTCTGGGTTCCGTAGGCGGTCGACGTTCCGTACTGGAAGAAGTACGACGTCAACAGCGCGTTCGGATTGATGGTGCCGTTGAGCGTCACGCTCGTCTGCGTGACCTTCGTATGACCCCCGGTCGTCACGACCGGCTTGCCGGCCGCGAACGCCGCGGTGGTGGTGGTGAACAGGGCGATGACTGCGACCGCCATCGTTAGTCTCATCGTGCGCATATGCAGCTCCTCAAGAGTGTTTCCTGCTTAGTCCTGGCAACCCGCAACCTCCTCCATCGTTGCGGTCTGAAAACCGGCGTACCCGAAATAGCGTGACGAACAACGGGCAACATCGCCGGTCCCGTAACGTGAACAACCTCCATGAACGCCGCGAAACGCCACGTCACGCACCCGCGCGCGATCCTGATCATCGCGTGCGTGGCGCAGTTCATGGTCGTGCTCGACGTCACGATCGTGAACATCTCGCTGCCCTCGATGCGCGAGGCGCTGCACCTGACGCCGGCCGGCCAGCAGTGGATCATCAACGCCTACACGCTGGTGTTCGGCGGCTTCCTGCTCCTCGGCGGCCGCGCGGCCGATCTCTACGGGCGCCGGCGCGTCTTCCTCTTCGGGCTCGCCCTGTTCAGCGGCGCGAGCCTGGTCGGCGGGCTCGCCTCGAGCGGCGAGGTGCTGATCATCGCGCGGGCCGTGCAGGGGCTCGGAGCCGCGGTGCTCGCGCCGGCGACGCTGAGCTCGCTGACGACGACATTCGCCGAGGGCCCGGCGCGGACCCGCGCACTGACGGCCTGGTCGACGACCGCCGCGACCGGCGGCGCGTTCGGCACCGTGCTGGGTGGCGTGATCACCGACCAGCTGAACTGGCGCTGGGTGCTGTTCGTCAACGTCCCCATCGGGATCGCCCTGTTCGCAACGGCGCTGCGCTACCTGCACCTGCCCCAGGACCGCGGGCCGCGGCGCTCGCTCGACCTGCCGGGATCGGTGACGATCACGGCCGGCCTGGCGACGCTGATCTACGCAATCGTCACGACCGACGTGCACCCGTGGGGCTCGCCGCACACGCTCGGGCTGATGGCGATCGGGTTCGGCCTGATCGCGCTGTTCGTCTTCATCGAGGCGCGGGCCGACGAGCCGCTCGTGCCTGCGGATCTTCCGGAGCCGCGCGCTGGCCGGCGCCGACGCGATCGCGTTCCTGCTCGGCGGGCTGATCAACGGCCAGCTCTTCTTCCTGTCGCTGTTCCTTCAACAGGTCAACCACTCGCCCCTCGACGCGGGGCTCGCGCTGCTGCTCCCGACGTCGACCGCGTTCGCCGCGGCGCTGATCTCGGGGCGGATCGTCGGTCGCGTCGGCCCGCGCGCGCTCCTGACCGTCGGCCCGCTCTTCTGTGCCGGCGGATCGGTCTGGCTCTCCCGGATGCAGGCGGGCGACAGCTTCGTGGGGCACGTCGGCCTCCCGGCAGTCATATGCACCTTCGGCATCGCGTGCTGCTTCGTGCCGATGACGGTGTGCGCCACCGCCGGCGTCGCCTCGCGCGACGCGGGGCTCGCGTCGGGCCTGCTCAACAGCTCGCGTCAGATCGGCGGCGCGCTGCTGCTGGCGATCCTCGCGACGGTCGCGGCGAGCCATACCTCCGCGGTCCTGGGCTCCTCGTCGCTTCCCCGGCGCGACGGTCGAGCAGGCGTTCGCCGCCGGCTACGCCCGCGGCCTGCTGCTGACCGGCGCCCTGTCGCTCGTGATCGCCGCGATCGCCGCGACCGTGATCCCGCGACTGCCGCGGCCGGGGACCGGCGTCACCGAGGATCTCGAGGCCGAGGTGGCCGTGGCGGTGTGCCACCGCGCGAGGGACCCGCGGCGTCGGACCTTCGGTCGACCCCATTTGGGACCGCCGGGCGGTAGGGGGAGGGGCGGCTCGGCGCCGAAGATCGGGGTATGCCCAACATCGTGCGCGTGGTCGACTGTGACGAACGCTCGCTCGAAGTACGCATCGCGGCCGCGGTGGCGCGCCTCGGCGGTGCGTGCGCGGTCCTGCGCTTCACGCACTGGTACACGAATCGGCCCCCCGTGTACGAGGCGACGGTACGAAGGCTTCGCCTGATCGACCGATCGCCCTACCCTGGGTGCAGATGCTCGAGCGGCTCAACGACGTTCTGCTCTTCGCGCAGCACGCGCTGGAGCTCATCGTCCACGACGTGGTCTCGGTCAACCCGTGGCTCGCCGCCCTGGGCACCGTGCTCTACATCGTGCACGAGGTCGTGCGCACACGCGGCTGGTTCACGATCCTGCGCTGCGCGTACCCGGACTCGACCGAGCTGCGCTCACGCGACGTGACGGCGGCCTATCTCGCCGGCGCCGGCCTCAACGCGATCATCCCCGCCCGCGGCGGCGACGTGGTCGACTTCGCGCTGGTCAAGCGCCACGTGCCCGAGGCCCGCTGGTCGACGCTCGTCGGAACGTTCGTCCCCGAAACGCTGTTCGAGACGCTGTTCGGAGCGGCGCTGATCGCGTGGGGGCTGGCGCGCGGGTTCCTGCCCGTGCCGAATCAGCTCGGCGAGCTGCCGTCGTTCGACGTGTCGTTCGCCATCGCCCACCCGGTGACGACGATCGTCGTCGTCGTTGTCGCCGTCGCACTCGTGTTCGGCTTCGTCCGCCTCGGCCAGCGCCGCGGACGCGCGACCGCCGACCGCTTCCGCCAGGGCCTGCGGGTCCTCGGGACGCCCAAGCGCTACCTGACCGGCGTCGTCTCCTGGCAGGCGCTGGCGCGCCTGATCCGCCTCGCTTCGCTCGCCGCGTTCATGGGCGCGTTTCACCTGCCGGTGACGCTCGAGACCACGGTCCTCGTGATGGCTGCCCAGGGCGCCGGGCGGATCATCCCGCTCGGCCCGGCGAGCGCCGGCCTGCGGCTGGCGATGCTCTCCTACGGCTTCGTCGAGGTGACCGGGCAGGCGGTCGACATCGCCGAGATCACGGCGTTCACGTTCGGCGTCGGAGCGCTGCTGAGCATCACCGGGCTGGCCATCAGCGCGGTCATCCTCGCGCGGGAGTTCGGGACGCTGTCACCGCGCCACGTGCTCGCCGCGGCGCGCGCGCGGTTCGCGCTCCCGCTCGTCGCCCCGTTCCAGCGGATCAGCACGGGCGTGCCGACGGGAACGCGATCGAAGAGCGCGATCACGTCGGGGACGCGCATGCGGATGCACCCGTGTGAGGCGGCCGAGCCGACCGTCCACGGCTCGTTCGTGCCGTGGATGCCGACCCCCGAGGCGAGGCCCATCCAGCGGGCGACGAGCGGATCGCCGGGCCCGGGCGGGATCGTCTGACCGGCCAGCGATCCGGCCCACGCGCTGTTAGGGCACGTGCCACGACGGATTGACCTGCTTGTCCTGCACGTGGTACGTGCCGGTCGGCGTCTCGAGGCCGGCGCGGCCGACGGCGATCGGATAGCGCTTGGCGATCTTCAGGTGCTTGAACAGCCGCAGAACGAAGTGGGCGCGATCGACGGTCACGATCGTCGGGTTGGCGCGCTCAATGTCGGCGAGGTTGACCTTCGGATGGAGCGTGGCCACCGCGACGTGAAGCGACCACGTCTGGCCGGGGTCGTCGAGCGTGTCGTCGACGAGCTGGACCGTCGCGGCCGCGTCGAGCTCGTGGCCGGCCTCCGCTCGGGTCACGACCTGATGGCGCAGGCCGACGTCGAGCGTCGCGTCGCGCGGCGAAACGTGGACGCGATCGCGATCTGGCCGACGAACGCGGTCACCGCGGCCGCGGAGTGGCTGATGACGAGCGGAACGACCTGCCCGCCGCCGCGCCGCCACCCTGGCCGGTCGTGTCGGCGGACGGCGCGGCGAGCGCCGCCGTCGCGGTCGCGGTGGAATCGAGGCGCAGCCTGGCCTGGGCGGCGCTCAGGCGGAAATGCAGGCCGGCGACCCCGAGCGACAGCGGGCGGATGACGTGGGTGGTCGCCTGCGCCCTGATCCTGCGCGGCGGCGGTGACGGTCAGGCCGGCGAGGTCGACGCCGCCCGCGGTGACGCCCGGGCCGATCGTCGCCGGACCGGGCGCGGTCGGCGTCGTCGGCGCCTGGGCGTGCGCGACGCTCGCGTTGACCGCGAGCAGGGCGCAGACGAACGGGACGCGGACGCGCATCGTCCGACGGTAGCGAGCGACCCCCGCCGCGTGCGCAAGTACCCGTTCAGGCCGCGGGGATCAGACGGGCGGCGCCGATCGCGCCGCCGAGATCGCCGAGCGCCGCGACGTGGAACGCGGGCGGGCTGTGGTCGTTGAACAGGTGCGGATGCATTGCCGTGACGATCCGGTCGGCCGCGTCCTGGCCGAAGCGCACACCGAGGCCGCCGAGGATGATCGCCTCGACGTCGAACAGGTTGACGGCCGAGGCGATCCCCGCGCCGAGCGCCTGGATCGCGCGTTCGACCAGCTCGATCGTCAGCTCGTCCCCGTGCTCGATCGCGTCGGCGATGACGCCGCTCGTCACGCGGTCCTTGCCCTTCTGTTCCATGATCTTGAACAGGTGCGTCTTACTTCCCTCGTCGTGCTTGGCGCGAGCGTGGGCCTCGATCGCCTTGCGCCCGGCGTAGGCCTCCATGCAGCCGTGGCGTCCGCACGGGCACTTCGCGCCGTTGCGCTTGATGACCATGTGGCCGATCTCGCCGGCGCCGCCGCGACCGTGCCACGGCTTGCCGTCGAGGATGATCCCGCCGCCGACGCCGGTACCCCAGAAAACGCCGATCAGGGACTGGTAGGGCTTGCCGGACCCGAGCTCGAACTCGGCCATCGTCGCGACGCTGACGTCGTTGCCGAGATGGACCGTCGTGCCGAGCGCCTGCGACAGCTCCGGCCCGACGGGATAGGGCTCGATCATCCCTGGGACGTTGGACGAGTTGGCGACCGTGCCCTGGGCGTCGTCGATCTGTCCCGGCGCGCCGACACCGACGCCGGCCAGGTCGGCGGTCGCGACGCCGGCCGCCTCCGCCGCCTCGGTCAGCGCCGCGGCCAGGGCCGCGACGACGTCGCCGCCGCCGCCGGTCGTCGGCGTCGGGTGACGGGCCTGGCCGAGCGCCCGGTTGTCGCCGTCGATGACGACGGCCTGCACCTTGGTTCCGCCGAGGTCGATCCCGCCGCGCAGTTTCACGACGGCCGGCGCCTCAGCGACCGGGCCTGTCCTTCGGGTTCTCAGAGGCATCGGCCCATTGTTCGATCAGGACCGGCGCAAAGTCAAGCGCGTCCAAAGTCAAGCGCGTCCGTAGACGGGAATGTGCGCGCCGCTCGTCACGCCGCTGTCGTCGGAGACGAGGTGGCGGATCACCGCGGCGATCTGCTGCGGCGAGACCCAGGTCGTGAACTCGGCGTCGGGCATCGCCTTGCGGTTGGCCGGCGTGTCGATCACCGAGGGCAGGACCGCGTTGGCGCGCACGCCGTCGTCGCGGTACTCCACGGCCAGCGCGTCGACGAGCGACAGCAGCGCGGCCTTCGAGGAGATGTAGCCCGCGGCGCCCGGGAACGGCTGCAGCGCCGCGCGCGACGAGACGCAGACGATCGCGCCGCCCTCGAGCCGCAGCGCGGGCAGCGCGGCCTGGACGATCAGGTAGGCGGTGCGGACGTTGAGCCCGTATTGGCGCTCGAAGCGCTCGATCTCGACCTCGTGCACGCGACCCGGGGCGTCGAAGCCGCCGACGCAGTGCACGACGCCGCGCAGCTCGTCGCCGGCGACCTCCGCGACGTGGCGCGCGCCCTGGGGCGCGAGCAGATCGGCGGCCACACACTGCACGCCGTCGATCTGCGGGTCCTCGCGATCGACGCCGACGACCGCCCATCCGTTCTGGGCCAGGTCGCGCGCAACCGCGCCACCAAGTGCGCCGCCGGCTCCGGTCACGATCGCTGTCTTCGCCATGTCGGCGACATCTTCGCATCGCGCGCGAATCGTTCGGGACCAGATGTCGTCCGAGCCCGTTCTTACCTTGTGATCCATGCTCGTGCGTGACTTCCCCGATGGTCTGGACCTCGACCAGGTCATGCTCGTGCGCGACAGCGAACTGCGCCAGCGCCGCGACGGCGGCGACTACCTCAAGCTTTCGCTCGGCGACCGCTCCGGCTGCATCCCCGCGATGGTCTGGGAAGGCGTCTCGGAGTTCACCGAGCTCGCGCGCCCGGGCAGCCCCGTCCGCGTGATCGGTCGCTACTCAGTGCACAGCAAGTACGGCCCACAGATCGCGGTCCGTGCGCTGCGCGGCGCCCAGCCCGGGACCTACGACCTCGCCGATCTCGTCGACGGCCCGCAGCGCTCGGCCGAGCAGATGGAGGCGGATCTGCGCGAGCTGATCGCGACGATCCAGCAGCCCGATCTGCGCGAGCTGCTCGACAACATCCTCGGCGAGGGCAGCGACACGTGGGCGTCCTACCGTGCGGCACCGGCGGCCAAGATCTACCACCAGGCCTACGTCCATGGGCTGCTCGAGCACTCGCTGACCGTGGCCCAGGCGGTCGGCGCGATCAGCGCGACGTTCCCGGGCATCGACCGCGACGTGGCGGTCACCGGCGGGCTGTTGCACGACATCGGCAAGCTCGAGGCCTACCACTGGGACGCCCAGCACATCGACATGACCGACGCGGGCAAGCTCCAGGGCGAGATCCCGCTGGGGTACTTCCGCGTGCGGTCTGAGATCGAGCGCATCAGCGGCTTCGATCCCGCGGTTGCCGAGGCGCTGCTGCACATCATCCTGAGCCACCATGGCTCACTCGCCCACGGCTCGCCGGTCGTCCCCTGTACCCGCGAAGCGACGCTCGTCCACATGATCGACAACCTCGGCGGCCGCCTCGGTTCCTTCGATCGGTTGGAGAAGGAGCTCGGCGCGGGCCAGGCCTGGTCCTCATTCGACCGCGCGCTGGGCTCCGGCGCCTACTTCGGCGAGCCGCGCGCGGCCGAGCAGCCCGCTCCGGCCGAACCGCAGCACGCGCAAGCGGCGTAGCCGATCAGGGGTCTGCGCTGCGCACGTCCTGCGCGTCGAGGATCTCGGTCATCTCCCGCGCGCAGGCGGCCAACCGCTCGAGGTAGTCCGCGCGCTGCTCGGCGGTCAGTGAGCCGTCGTCGCGGGCGAGCATCCCGACGAATCCCGTGACCAGCATCAGCGGGGTGCGCAGGTCGTGGACGAGGCCCAGGAGGCGCTCGTTGGCGTCGAGGTCCGTGTCCATCACTCCGGCTCGCCGCTGTGGTCCAGCGCGATCTCGCCGCGCTCCAGCGCCATCGCGATCGCGTGGACGCGGTTGCGCGCCTGGAGCTTGCCGATCGCGTTGCGCACGTGGGTGCGCACGGTCTCGACGCTCACGATGAGCTCCGACGCGACGCCGTCCGCCGTCTTGCCCTCGGCCATCAGATGCATGACCTGGCGCTCGCGCGGCGAGAGCGCGGGCACCTTCGCCGTCGCGCGCGGCGACAAGAGCAACCGGTCAAGCCGCGGGTCGACATACGAGCCGCCGTCGCCGACGCGCTCGATCGCGGTCAGCAGCTCGTCGATCGTTCCGGCCTTCAGCGCGTAGCCGCGAGCGCCCGAGTCCAACCCGTCGTACAACAGCTCCGAATCGCCGTCGCCGGTATAGAGGATCACCCCGAGCCCCGGATGGGTCAGCAGCAGCTGGCGCGTCAGGTCGATCCCGCTGCCGTCGGGCAGGCCGACATCGACGATCGCGACGTCCGGCTGCACCTGATCGACGAGATCGGCCCCGGCCGCCGCGTTTCCGGCGGTCCCGACGATGTCGATGCCACCGCGCGCGAGCATCACTGCGAGCCCCTCCCGCAGCGCGTCATGGTCGTCGATGAGCACGAGCTTGAACAACGCCGCGCCTACGCTAGCCGTTCCCAACGACGCACAGCCAGCCACAAACCACGCAAAGAGCGGCGCGCATCCAGACCGCGAGCCTGCCTCGGCCCTCGCCTGTCTCTATCGTGGACCCTGGATGGCCAAGGACACAGAGAAGCTCATCCGCCAGCTCTCCCTGATTTCCTATCTGATGGCAGAACGCCGGCCGGTGACGGCTCTGGAGATCAGACGGGACGTCGAGGGCTACAGCGGCATGAACGAGGACGCGTTTGCGCGCCGTTTCTACGCGGACCGCGCGGAGCTCAACGACCTCTCGATCCGCCTGACCGTGGAGCGCCCGCTCGACGGCGCCGCCGAGCAGGAGAACTACTCGCTGCGGCCCGAGAACTTCCACCTCCCGGCGATCGAGTTCTCCGACGAGGAGCTCGCCTCGCTCCAGTTCGCGCTGACCCTGCTCGACGGCGAGTTCGCCTACGCCGAGCCACTGCGCCTGGCGCTGCAGCAGCTCTCGTGGGGTCGCCCCTCCCCGCTGCGAGCGCCCGATCAGAACTCGGTCGCGCTGGGTATCACCGCCTCGTCGGGCGGCCACGACCTCTCGCAACGGCTGGCCAAGATCGAAACGGCGATCTTCCGCAACAAGACGATCACGTTCGACTATTACACGATGCAGCGCGACGAGGTCGGCTCGCGCAAGGTCAACCCGTACCACCTGCTCTTCCAAGGCGGCCAGTTCTATCTGCTCGGCCACTCCCACGAACGCGACGCGCTGCGCGTCTTCCGCCTGTCGCGGATCCGCGGCAAGGTCGCCTATGCGACGAAAGCCGAACACGACTTCAAGCGCCCCACCGACTTCGACCCGCGCCCCTACGCCACGCGCGCCGACTGGCAGTTCGGCGACACGGTCGGCGTCGCGCAGATCGCGATCTCCGAGCGCATCGGCTGGCAGGTCCAGCGCCACTTCGGCCGTTTCGGCGAGGTCCACGAGGCCGACGACGGCATCCTCTTCGAGACCCAGTACTCGTCTGAGCGCCAGCTCGCCTCATGGGTCCTGCGGATGGGCGGCCATGCCCGGGTCGAGGGCCCGCCGGAGCTCGCCGACGCCGTCGCCGAGCGCGTCGAGTTGCTGCACGAGCGCCACGTCAAGCCGCTCGAGCTCGCCGCGCCGTCGCGCACCCGCCGCGTGCAACTCGACACCGACGACGACCCGCCGGCCCACGGCGCCAAGCGCGAGGCCGCGATCCGCCCCGAGCGCTTCGCCCGCCTGGTCACGCTCGCCTCGATCCTGATCGAAGCCGGGCGCGCCAACGTGCGCCTCGCGATCGACGACGTCTGCGAGCGCCTGCAGATCTCCGACGCCGAGCTGCGCGAGGACATCAACGTGCTCAACGTCGTCAACTTCGGTGGCGGCTCGTACGTGCTCTACGCCGAGATCGACGAGGCGACCCGGGAGATCGAGGTCGACCCCGAGCCCTACTCCGACAACTTCGCCCGCCCCGCGCGGCTGCTGCCGGTCGAGGCCAAGGCGCTCGTCGCGGCGATCGACCTGATCGGCGACCACCTGCCCGAGGGGTCGCTGAGCTCCGCCCGCGAGAAGATCGTCGCCGCCCTCGGCGCCGACCCGATGGAGCAGGGCCTCCAGGTTGCCCGCACGTCGGGCGACGACTCGGCGATCGCACGTGTCGCGTCCGAGGCGATCGTGGGTCGCCGGATGCTGCGCCTGGACTACTACAAGTCCAACGAGGACGAGTTCTCGCAGCGCGTCGTCGAGCCCTACGCGCTGATCAACGGCCGCGAGGGCTGGTACGTCGCGTCGTTCGATCCGGAGCGCGACGACGTCCGCCACTTCCGCCTCGACCGCATCCGCTCGGCCACCGTGCTCGACACCGAGTTCGACCCGCGGCCGGAGGTCGATCCGGCCGCCGACGTCGAGGGCTGGCCGCGCACCGGCGAGGTTCCCGCGTCGCGCAGCGCCCGCGTCTGGGTCTCGCCCGAGCGCGCCCGCTGGGCCCGCGAGGAGCGCCAGGTCGCCCAGGAGCTGGCCGACGGCTCGGTGATCGTCGAGCTCAGCTTCGCCGGCAGCGACTGGCTCGTGCGCGAGGTCCTCAAGGAGGCCGGCGACGCCGTCGTGCTCGAGCCCGACGACGCGCGCGAGGCCGTGCTGACGGCGATCGAGAAGCTCCGCGCGACCGTTCACGCCGCACGGTAGATTCGCCCGATGCCGAGCCGCCGCGAGCTCATCCAGCTGAGCGACGACGAGGTCGCCACGTTCCTCGAGGAGCAACGGACCCTCGTCTGCGCGACCAATGGCAAGAGCGGCTGGCCGCACCTGATGCCGCTCTGGTACGTCGTGCGCGACGGCGAGCTGTGGGCGTGGACGTTCGCCAAGTCGCAGAAGGTCCGCAACATCGAGCGCGATCCCCGCGTCACCGTCCAGGTGGAAGCGGGCGAGACCTACGACCAGCTGCGCGGCGTGATGCTGGAATGCGAGGTCGCGCTGCACCGCGACCTCGAGACGGTGACCGGCGTCGGGATGGAGCTCGCGGCGCGCTACGGCGGCAACGATGCCGCGCAGGAGATGCGCTCGGTGTTCGAGGCCCAGGCGGCCAAGCGCGTCGCGCTGCAATTCGTCGAACAGCGGCGTGCGACATGGGATCACCGCAAGCTCGCTGGGGCATACTGAGCGCGTGCGCGGGCTCATCCTCTCGGGCGGCAAGGGCACCCGCCTGCGCCCGATCACCCACACGTCGGCCAAGCAGCTCGTGCCGGTCGCCAACCGCCCGGTCCTGTTCTACGGGATCGAGGCGATGGCCACGGCCGGCATCACCGACATCGGGATCATCATCGCTCCGGAGACCGGCGACGAGATCCGCGACGCGGCGGGCGACGGCTCGCAGTTCGGCGTCGCGATCACCTACATCGAGCAGTCCGAGCCCGCTGGCCTCGCCCATGCCGTCCTCACCGCCGAGCCGTTCCTCGGCACCGAGCCGTTCGTCATGTACCTCGGGGACAACCTGCTCCAGGGCGGGATCTCCGATCTCGTGCAGGCCTTCGTCACCAACGAGCCTGACGCGCTGATCCTCCTCACGCCCGTCCCCGACCCCGAGAACTACGGCGTCGCCGAGCTCGACGGTGAGCGCGTCGTCGCACTGGTCGAGAAGCCGCCCGAGCCGAAGACCGACCTCGCGCTGGTCGGCGTCTACATGTTCACCGCGGCGATCCACGACGCCGCCCGCGCGATCGAGCCCAGCGCGCGCGGCGAGCTCGAGATCACCGACGCGATCCAGTACCTCGTCGACAGCGGCAGGCGCGTCGAGCCGCACATCGTCGTCGGCTGGTGGAAGGACACCGGACGCCTCGAGGACATGCTCGAGGCCAACCGGCTCGTCCTCGACACGATCGAGGAGCGGGTCGAAGGCGAGCTGATCGACGCGCGTGTCGAGGGCCGCGTCATCGTCGAGGCCGGCGCGCGGCTGGAGCGCTGCAACGTCCGCGGCCCGGCGATCATCGGCGCCGGCGCGCAGCTCACCGACTGTTACATCGGGCCCTACACGGCGGTCGGCGAGGACTGCGTCGTGAGCAAGTCCGAGATCGAGCATTCGATCCTGCTCGCCGGAGCGTCGGTCTCCGATCTCGACGGCCGCATGGAGTCCTCGCTGCTCGGTCGCAATGTGAAGGTGACCCGCGACGGCGGCCAACCGCGGGCGTATCGGCTGATGGTCGGCGACAACTGCGAGATCGCCGTCCCGTGAAGCTGCTGGTCACGGGCGCGGCCGGCATGCTCGGGCACGACGTCGTCACCGCGGCCCGGGCCGCCGGCCACGACGTCACCGCCACGACCCGCGCCTCGCTGCAACTGACCGACGCCGACGCGGTGCGCGGCCGACTGACGTCGCTGCTGCCCCACGCGGTGATCAACTGCGCCGGCTATACCGACGTCGACGGCGCCGAGGCCGACGAGGAAGCGGCCAACGCCGGCAACGTCCACGCGCCGCGTTGCGTTTCCGCGGCATGCGCGACGCTCGGCGTCCGCTTCGTCCATGTCTCGACCGACTACGTCTTCGACGGCGACCGCGCGCCCGACGGTGCAGCGTGGGTCGAGTCCGACCAGACCGCCCCGCTCGGCGCCTACGGGCGCTCGAAGCTCCGCGGCGAGCACGCCGTCGCGACCGCGTGCCAGGATCACGCGATCGTGCGCACCGCCTGGCTGTTCGGATCCCACGGCAAGAACTTCATCGCGACGATCCTCGGCCTCGCCGCGGACCGCGACCAGATCGACGTCGTCGCCGACCAGGTCGGCTCGCCGACCTGGTCGGGCCATCTCGCGCCCGCGCTCGTCGAGCTCGCGGCGCGGACCGACACCGGGATCTTCCACGGCGCCGGGGGTGGCGCCTGCTCGTGGCACGAACTGGCAACCGAGGCCGTCAGGCAAAGCGGCGTAGCCTGCGAGGTCGTGCCGGTGACCAGCGACCGTTTCCCCCGCCCCGCCCCGCGACCCGCGTTCAGCGTCCTCGGCTCCGAGCGCGACGATCCGATCGTCCTGCCGGACTGGCGCGACGGCGTGCGCGCCTACCTCGCCGAGCGGTCGGCGTCCGGGGTCCCGGCGTGAAGCTCCTGGTCTGCGGCGGAGCCGGGTTCATCGGCTCGATGTTCGTGCGCGTGCGCCTCGAGGCGGGCGACGAGATCGTCGTCCTCGACAAGCTCACGTACGCCGGCAGGCGCGAGAACCTCGAGGGCCTCGACGTGCGCTTTTTCCACGGGGCGATCGAGGATCCGGCCGCGGTCGCCGAGGCGCTGGAGGGCTGCGAGGCGCTCGTCAACTTCGCCGCCGAGACCCACGTCGATCGCTCGATCAGCGAGCCTGACGCGTTCGTGCGCACCCATGCGGTCGGCACGTGGACGCTGCTCGAAGCGGCCCGCGAGCGCGACCTGCGTTACGTCCAGGTCTCGACCGACGAGGTCTACGGCTCGATCGAGGAGGGCACGTTCACCGAGTCCTCCCCGTTGAACCCGTCGTCGCCCTACAGCGCGACCAAGGCCGGCGCCGACCTGCTCGTCTCCAGCTACGTCGACACGTTTGACCTGCCGGCCCTGATCTGTCGCGGCTCCAACAACTACGGGCCCCGTCAGTACCCCGAGAAGCTCGTCCCGCTGATGGTCCTCAACGCCCTGCACGGCGACTCGCTCCCGGTCTACGGCGACGGGCTGCAGGTGCGTAACTGGCTCTACGTCGAGGACTTCGCTCGCGGCATCGGCGCGGCGCTCGAGCACGGCATTCCCGGCGAGGCCTACAACGTCGGCGGCCCCGACGAGTGCACGAACATCGAGGTCGTCCGGCGAATCGTCGAGCTGACCGGCGCCGACGAGTCGATCATCGAATACGTCACCGACCGCCCCGGCCACGACCGTCGCTACTCGCTCTCCTCGGACAAGATCCGCGCGCTGGGCTGGGAGCCGAGCGTGCACTTCGCCGAGGGTCTCGAGCAGACCGTCGCCTGGTATCGCGACAACGCGGCGTGGTGGGAGCCGATCCGGTCGGGCGAGTACCTCGCCTACTACGAGCGCCAGTACGGCCGCCCGCTCGGTTGAGTGCGCAGGGCGATGCGGCTTTCCTGAGGCCAGGTGGCGTCGACGAGGACGGCATCTCGGGAGCTGCGGTCCCCCCGCTGCCCATGAATGCCAAACGTCTTCGGAACGCTTCGGCGACGCCACCTCGCCTCAGGTCCGCATCTACAGCAGTGGATCGGCCCGAGTGCGCGCGTCTGCAACCTGCTGGACGAGCATTCGAGGCCGCGGGCTTGCGGGGTTCGGCGCGCGGTGGGGTTACGACAACCTGGCGCGGATCAGCCGAAGCCGTTGATGCGCCACGTCGAGCCCTGCTTGACCATCGGCAGCGTGCCGGTGACCGCCTGCTTGCCCGAGCCCGACTTGACCGTGGCGGTCGCCGTCGTCGGGGGCTTGCCCGGGCCGAGGGTGACCGTCTTGACCGACATCGACAGGCCGGTGGGGTCCGCGTCGTCGAGCACGTTGCCGATCGTGTCCTTGCAGTGTGTGCGCCCACCGAGCGTCGCGGCGAGCGCAGTCGACAGCAGCTCGTTGCAGATCTTGGCCTCGTCCTGAGCCTTGGCCGCCTTGCCGAGCGTGCTGAACGTCGCCGCGACTGCGGCCTTGTCGCCCTTGAACTTCGACTTGGACTTCTGCCGCGTGAGCCCGCAGCCGGTCACGGTGAGGGTGAGGGTGAGGGCAACCAGGAATCGCATCACGGCCACAGCGTATGTAGTTTGGCTCGGTGATGGCGGAGGAGCGTCCACGCACCGTTGCCCGCGGGCGCCACGCACCGCCGTTGGAGGTCCGTCGTGACGTCCAGCGCCGGCGCCTGTTTCTGGCCGCGGCGACGGTCTGCGCACGGGGTGGCTACGCGGAGGCGACGGCCGAGGCGATCACCCGCGAGGCGGGGATGTCGAAGGCGACGTTCTACGAGCACTTCGCCAACAAGGAGGAGTGCATCCTCGCGCTGATCGACGAGGCGACGAGCGAGGTCCTGAGCCAGATGGCCGGAGCGGCGGGCGCCCAGCGCGGCGACTACCGCCAGCACGTCCACGACCAGCTCGGCGCGTTCCTGCGCACGCTGACCGAGTACCCGACGACGGCCCAGACGATCCTCGTCGAGATCGTCGGCGCCGGGCCGCAGGCGGCCGAGCGCCGCGACACGATGCTCGCCGTCTTCGCCGAGTCCCTGCTGCGCGACAACGCCCGCGCCGCGGCGCGCGAGGGAGCGCCACGATTTTCCTCGCCTGACGATGCGTTCGCGGTCGTCGGGGCGACCGTCGAGCTGATCTCCCGGCACCTGCGCACGGGCGTGCCGGCGGAGGTGCTCGAGTTGCAGCCGGTGTTGGAGCGGTTGATCTTCGGCCTGCTGTACGGCGAGTCGCGGTCCTGAGCTCGCTGGCCCAGATCGCCGCCGACAACACGCGCTGCCGGCGCTGCCCGCGGCTGGTGGCGTGGCGCGAGGAGAGCGCGGCGAAGCCACCGCGGCGGTTCGCGTCCCAGACCTATTGGGCACGGCCGGTGCCGGGATTCGGCGACCCGGCAGCACGGCTGTTGATCTTCGGCCTGGCCCCCGCGGCCGACGGGGCGAACCGCACCGGCCGCGTGTTCACCGGCGATCGTTCGGGCGACTTTCTGTTCGCCGCGCTGCATCGCTGCGGGTACGCGAACCAGCCTCAGTCCGTGAGCGTCGACGACGGGTTGGAGCTGACCGACGCCTGGGTCGCCGCGGCGGTGCGCTGCGCCCCGCCCGCCAACAAGCCGACCGCAACCGAGCGCGACACCTGCCTGCCGTGGACGGTCGCCGAGCTCGAGCACCTGCCGAACGTCTCGCTGATCCTCTGCCTCGGAGCGTTCGCCTGGGCGGCGGCTTTGGAGCTCCGTGCCGCCGCCGGCCTGGTCAACCCGCGCCCCCGCCCGAAATTCGGCCACGGCGCCCGGGCCTGCGTCGGCGAGCCGCTCCCCCTCCTCGGCTGCTTTCACCCCAGCCAGCAGAACACGTTCACGGGCAAGCTGACCGAGGCGATGATCGACGAGGTGCTGCGGGGGGCCACGTCACTCACATAGTTACCTATAATTATAGGTGGTTGCGCACTATGAAGCTGGTAAACTGTCGCAGCGATGTCTGCCGACGCCAAGCCCGTCCAGCGCAACTTCATGCTTCCGGCCGAGCAGGCCGAGTGGCTACGCCACCACGCGTTTCACAGCCACCGCAAGCAGGCGGAGATCGTCCGCGAGGCGCTGGCCGAGTATCGCGAGCGTCACGACCACGAAGCGCCGAGCGATGCGGCGGCGAGAAATCGGGAGCTGGTAGAGCGTTTCAGCACGGGTCAGGGCCTCGATCTCGACCTTCTCGCCAACAAGAACCACGCCATGTGGGGCCTTGACGAGTGACGTGGCCAGGCGGCGGGCCGCTGCTCGCCGACACGTCTGCGTGGTCACGCATCGCCCACTGTCAGGACGACTGGCTCGCCGGGCTCGATGCCGAGCGGATCGTCATCTGCCCGATCGTGCATCTCGAGCTGCTCTACAGCGCGCGCACCGGATCGGATGTCGAACGGCTCGACGCCCAGCTGACGGCTCTGCGCAACGTGCCGATCGGACGTGCGACGTTCGCCGCCGCCTCGTCGGCGGTCACGAGCCTCGCGGCCCGCGGGTCAGACGGTCATCACCGCGTTGCTCCGCCGGACGCGATCATCGCGGCGTGTGCCGCCGAACATGGCTGCGCGGTCCTGCACTACGACGCCCACTTCGATCGGCTCGCGACCGTGCTCGACTTCGAATCGATCTGGGTCGTCTCACGCGGCTCCGTGCCATAGCGACTAACGCGTGCCGATCACCGCCGCCCGACGTGGCCCTTCGTGCTCCGCCGCGCAAACATGAACGCGGCGAATCCGGCCAACGCCAGGCTCACGCCGATGACGATCCACGGCAAAAGGGCCACGTCGGCGCAGCGGGTCCGACACGGGCCCTCTTCACAGGTCACGAGGCTCGTGCCCGGGCACGTCAGCGTCCCTTCGTAGACGATCGAAAGACAGACGAGCGCGATGCCTATGCCGGACGCGAGACCGAGGGCGTCGCCCCGGTGCCACAGATGGCGGTCCGCGACGATCGTCGCGGTGGCCGCGAAGGGCAGGACGAAGATCAAGCCCGGCACGAACGCGACGGCACTCAGCGCGGTCAACGTCCCACCCAGGGTCCACGCGACGTACCCCAGCCAGTGGGACGTGCGGGCCATGTGATCACGATGATCGATCACTGCAATCCGACAGCCTAATCGGCGGGCCGACCACCCGTCGCGGACCCCCTACAGTTGACAGGCCGCCTCATGCCGCTCTCCGCCTTCACTCCCACCGTCCGCGATTGGTTCGAGCGCGCCTTCGAGGCGCCGACGGCCGCGCAGGAGCAGGCGTGGCCGGCGATCGCCGGGGGTGAGCACGTGCTGATCAGCGCGCCGACGGGGTCGGGCAAGACGCTGGCCGCGTTCCTGTGGGGCCTCGATCGGCTCGTCGCGGACCCGACCCCGCACGACGATCCGCACACGCGCCTGCTCTACGTCTCGCCGCTCAAGGCCCTGAGCTACGACATCGAGCGCAACCTGCGTGCGCCGCTGCGTGGGATCGACACCGAGGGCCGCGTCTCGGTCGCGATCCGCACCGGTGACACGCCCCAGCGCGAGCGCGCACAGATGAAGCGCCGGCCGCCGGACATCCTGATCACGACGCCCGAGTCGCTCTACCTGATCCTCACCTCGCAGGCCCGCGCGATGCTGACCCGCGTCGAGGCGGTGATCGTCGACGAGATCCATGCCGTTGCGGCGACCAAGCGCGGCGCCCACCTCGCGCTGACCCTCGAGCGTTTGGCCGAGCTCAACGAGCACGGGGTCGACCCGCAGCGCATCGGCCTCTCGGCGACCCAGAACCCGCTCGAAGAGGTCGCCCGCTTCATGGTCGGCCCGAAGCGCAAGACGCGGATCGTCGATACCGGCGTGCGCAAGCAGCTCGACCTGAAGATCCATGTCCCGGTCGAGTCGATGGTCGAGCCGGGCCAGAGCTCCGAGCAACGCGACCCGCTCGATCCATTCCCCGGCACCGGCAACGAGGGCCACGGCACCTCGATCTGGCCCGCGATCTACCCCGAGCTGCTCAAGCTCGTGCGCGAGCACCGCTCGACGATCATCTTCGTCAACGCGCGCCGCGGCGCCGAACGCCTCGCGCTCAGGCTGAACGAAGCCGCCGGCGAGGAGATCGCCCGCGCCCACCACGGCTCGCTCGCCCGCGAGGAGCGCACGGTCGTCGAGGAGCTGCTCAAGGCCGGCGAGCTACCGTGCCTCGTCGCGACCTCGTCGCTCGAGCTCGGCATCGACATGGGCGCCGTCGACCTCGTCCTGCAGGTCGAGTCGCCGAAGTCCGTCGCCCGGGGCCTGCAACGCATCGGCCGCGCCGGGCACTCGGTCGGCGACGTCTCCAAGGGCCGGATCTTCCCCAAGTTCCGCGCCGACCTGCTCGAGTGCGCAGTGGTCACGCGGCTCATGCGCGAAGGCAAGATCGAGCCGACCGTCGTCCCGCGCAACCCGCTCGACGTGCTGGCCCAGCAGATCGTCGCGATCGCCGCTGCGGTGGAGCCGGAGCCGTACGGGGTCGACGAGCTGTTCGCGCTGGTGACGCGAACCCACACCTTCGCCGAGCTCGGGCGCCCGCTGCTCGAGAACGTGCTCGACATGCTCGACGGGCGCTACCCGTCGGCCGAGTTCGCCGAGCTGCGCCCGCGCATCGTGTGGGACCGCGTCGCGGGAACGATCCGCGCCCGCAAGGGCGCGCGCCACCTGGCGATCGCCAACGCGGGCACGATCCCCGACCGCGGGCTGTTCATGGTCACGCTGCCCGACGGGCGCCGCGTCGGCGAGCTCGACGAGGAGATGGTCTACGAGGCGCGCCCGGGCCAGACGTTCCTGCTCGGCGCCTCGACGTGGCGGATCGAAGAGATCGGCCGCGACCGCGTGATCGTCACGCCCGCGCCCGGCGTTCCCGGCGCGGTTCCGTTCTGGAAGGGCGACGGCGTCGGGCGCCCGAAGGAGCTCGGCCGGGCGATCGGGGCGTTCTCGGCGTGGGCGGTCGGCCAGTCGGCCGAGACGCTGGTCGCCGACTACGACCTCGACGAGCGCGCCGCGAAGAACCTGCTCGAGTTCCTCGGCGACCAGCAGGCCGCGACGCGCGTCGTACCGAGCGATCGCACGATCGTCGTCGAGCGTTTCCGCGACGAGATCGGCGACTGGCGCCTGTGTGTTCTCAGCCCGTACGGCGCGCGCGTTCACGCCGCGTGGGGGCTGGCGATCGGCCGGCGGATCCGCGAGCAGTTCGGCCTCGAGTCCGACGCGATCTGGTCCGACGACGGGATCATCGTCCACCTTCCCGACGCCGACGAACCGCCGGGCGCTGAGCTCGTTCTGGTGGAGCCCGACGAGATCGAGGAGATGGTCGTCGCCGAGCTCGCCTCGAGCGCGCTGTTCGGCGCGCGCTTCCGCGAGAACGCAGGCCGCGCGCTGCTGCTGCCCCGCGCCCGTCCCGGCAAGCGCACGCCGCTGTGGCAGCAGCGGCTGAGGTCGCAGTCACTGCTCGAGGTGGCCAAGCAGTACGCGGACTTCCCGATCATCCTCGAGACCTACCGCGAGTGCCTGCGCGACGTCCTCGATCTCCCGGGCCTGCACGAGCTGCTGACCGGCCTGCACAGCCGTGAGCTGTCGCTCGTCGAGGTCGAGACGCAGACCGCGTCGCCGTTCGCCTCGTCGCTGCTGTTCGACTACGTCGCGACGTACATGTATGAGGGCGACACGCCGAACGCCGAACGCCGTGCCGCCGCGCTGTCGCTCGACCGCGACCTGCTGCGCGAGCTGCTCGGCCAGGAGGAGCTGCGCGACCTGATCGATCCCGGTGCTTTGGAGTCGGTCGAGCAGGACCTCCAGCATCTCTCCGAACGCACCCTGGCCGACGCGCGCGACGGACTCGCCGAGGTGCTGCGGCGACTCGGTGACCTGCGCACCGACGAGGCACAGCGGCGCCTGCGCGATGGCGTCGACGCCGCCACGATGCTGTCCGAGCTCGAAGCCGAGCGCCGCGCCGCGCGCGTCCGCGTCGGGCGCGAGGAGCGCTGGATCGCCGCCGACGACGCCGGGCTGTACCGCGACGCGCTCGGCGCGATCCCGCCGTCCGGGCTGCCCGAGGCGTTCCTCGCCGACGTCGACGATGCGCTGACCAAGCTCGTCGCGCGCTACGCCCAGACCCACGGGCCGTTCACGACCGCCGACGTGCAGGCCCGCTACGGCGTCGACCCGAACGCGGTCCTCAAGACGCTCGAACGCGAGGGCGAACTGGTGATCGGCGAGCTGCGCCCCGGCGGCAGCGAGCGCGAATGGTGCGACCCCGAGGTCCTGCGCCGCCTGCGGCGCGCGTCGCTCGCCGTCCTGCGCAAGGAGATCGAGGCGTCAGACCCGCGGGCGCTCGCGGCGTTCGCACCCTCGTGGCAGGGAATCGGGCGCCACACGAGCGCGGGCGCCGGCGTCGACCGGTTGCGTGAGGTGCTCGTCCCACTGCAGGGGTTGGCGCTGCCCGCCGACGTCTGGGAGCGCGACGTCCTGCCGCGCCGCGTCGGCGCGTACTCGCCGACGTGGATGGACGAGCTGTGCTCGAGCGGCGAGGTCGTCTGGGTCGGCGCGGGGGCGCTGGGTCGCAACTCGGGCCGTGTCACGCTCTACTTCCGCGACGACGCCGAGGCGATCGGCGCGCCGGCCAGCAAGCTCGAAGCGCCCAGCGAGGCCGCCCATATCGCGGTGCGCGAACGGCTCGCCGCCGCGCCGTGCTTCTTCACCGACCTGATCGCCGAGCTGACCCAGACGCCGGAGGAGATCCAGGAGGCACTGTGGGATCTCGTCTGGGCGGGCGAGGCGACCAACGACGCGTGGGCGCCGCTGCGAGCACCGCGCCTGACCGTCGCTCGCCCCAGCCGGCCGACCGCCACCCGCGGGCCGGCGCGCCGGTTCGGCTCGCGCCGCTCCGGCTCGGCCGGCGGCGGGACCACGCATCCGCCCGGCCGCTGGGCGCTGGCCACGACGATCTTCCGGGCGGCCGCCGACCCGACGCAGCGCCGGCGGACCGTCGCCGAGCTGCTGCTCGAGCGCCACGGCATCGTCACCCGCGAGCACGTCCTCGCCGAGGGCGTCCCCGGCGGCTTCAGCGCCCTCTACGACGCCTTCGCCGCCCTCGAGACGATCGGAGTCTGCCGCCGCGGCTACTTCATCGAGGGCCTCGGCGGCGCCCAGTTCGCGCTGCCCGGCGCGGTCGAGCGGCTGCGGGCCCAGGGCGAAGGCGACGAGGCCCCGCCGGTCGTCCTCGCCGCAACCGACCCGGCGCAGCCGTACGGCGCGGCGCTGCCGTGGCCGAAACGAGACGAAGAGTCACGACGGCCCCAGCGCGTCGCCGGCGCCAACGTCGTCCTGGCCGGCGGCGAGCCCGTCCTCTACGTCGAGCGCGGCGGCCGCGCGATCGCCGTCCTCGTCAACGACGATGATCCGCGCGTGCGCCCCGCCCTGACCGAGCTCGCCTCCTTCGTCACCTCCGATCGCGCGCGCCGGATGTCGCTCGAACGCGTCAACGGCGCACTCGTCGTCGGCTCGGCGTGGGAAGAGACGCTGATCGAGCTCGGCTTCCGCGCCGGCCCGCGAAAGCTGACGCTGAGCGCATGAGACACCACGACACGATCACCCCCTGATGAGCGGCGGCGGCGAGATCCAGGCGGCGGGCGGCGTCATCGTCGATGACGACGGAACGGTCCTCGTCGTCCATCGCCCGCGCTACGACGACTGGTCGCTGCCCAAGGGCCACCTGGAGCCCGGCGAATCGTTCGAGGACGCCGCGTTGCGCGAGGTGCTCGAGGAGACCGGGCTGCGCTGCGCACTGGGTGAGGAGCTGCCGTCCGCGCACTACGAGGTCAACGGGCGCCCGAAGGTCGTGCGCTGGTGGCGGATGCACGTGCTCGAGGAGGTCGGCGAGCCCGACGACGAGGTCGACGAGATGATGTGGGTCCTGCCCGAGGACGCGATGGTCCTGCTCGAATACGAGCACGACCGGACGCTGGTCGCCGCGGTCGCCGTCTAGGCCCGCGCGAGGAAGTTCACGCGCCGCGCCGTGGCGAACGTCTGGACAAACGCGTCGACCGAATACGGCCCGTCGCCGTCGAGATCGAAGACGCGGTAGCCGAGCTCGGTCAGCAGCCCGTGCAGCTCCTGCGGCTTCGCGCCGAAGGAGTCGGCTGACCCGAGCCCGTGCTCGATCGCCATCACGGGCCGGTGCTCCGCCAGCGTCCGCCGAGCGCCGCGCAGCACGTCGAGCTCGCCGCCCTCGACGTCGATCTTGACGAACGCCGGGACGTAGCCGTCGGGCAGCACGTCATCGAGCCGCGCCACCTCCACGGTGATCCGCTCGAGGCGCTCGTCGCGCGGGTACGGGCGTTCGCGCAGCCCGCTCCAGCCTGGCCGCGTGATCACGTGGACGAACTCGGCCGGCTCGTCGGCATCGCCCAGCGCGACCGCGCGCACGTCGACCGCCGGGAAGCGCACCGTCAGCTCGGCGGCCAGCGCCGGCAGCGGCTCGAAGGCCAGGTGGCGCCCGCGCGGCGCGAGACGAACCATCTCGGCCAACACGTCGCCGACGTTGGCGCCGACGTCGACGCAGTTGGCATCGGGCGCCAGCGATGCGGCGAGGATCGCGCGCAGATGGTCGTGGTCGCGGCGGTCACGGGTCGTCGAGGCCGGCTCGAACGCGCGCTTGACCCGCCGAGCGGGTCCTTCGAGACCGACCGCGACGACAGCCCGCCTGACCCCGTCGCGCAGCGCCCCGACCTCGAAGACCAAGCGACTACCCTGCGCTCGCGGCGCTGAGCGACGCAAGCTCGTCCGCGGTCAGCTCGAGGCTCGGGAAGCCGACCATCTCGTCGAGCTGCTCGACCGTGCGCGCGCTGGCGATCGGCGCGAGCACCGTCGGCTGCGCGGCGAGCCAGGCCAGCGCGACCGACGCGACCGAGGCGTCCTGCGCGGCGGCGACGCTGTCAAGCGCCGCGAGCACCTTCGGCCCGCGCTCGGTCTTCAGGTGCGCCGACGCGCCGGCGCCGCGCGGACTGTCGACGCGCTCGCCGCCCGGGCGGTACTTGCCGGTCAAAAAGCCCATGGCCAGGGAGAAGTACGGAATGCACGCTAGGTGGCCCTCGGCGACGACCGGCTCGAGCGTCTCCTCGTACTCATCGCGGACGACCAGGTTGTACTCGGGCTGCAGCGCGACGAACCGCGCCAGCCCCTCGCGCTCGGAGGTCGCCAGCGCCTCGGTCAGCCGCGCCGGCGAGTAGTTCGAACCGGCGATATGGCGGATCTTGCCCGCAGTGACGAGCTCGTCGAGCGCGCCGAGGGTCTCCTCGAGCGGCGTCTCGTTGTCGTCGCGGTGGATGTACATCAGGTCGATCGCCTCGACGCCCAGGCGCTCGAGGCAGTCGTGCGTCTTGGCCTTCACGTTCTCCGCGCTGATCCCGCCCATCAAGCCGACCTTGGTCGCGATGACCACGTCATCGCTACGGCCGCGGCGCTTGAGCCAGTTCCCGATCACCGTCTCGGACTCGCCGCCGCCGTGTCCCTCAACCCATGCCGAGTACACGTCGGCGGTGTCGATGAAGTTGCCGCCGGCCTCGACGTAGGCGTCGAGAACCGCGAACGACGTCGCCTCGTCAGACGTCCAGCCGAAGACGTTGCCACCGAGGCAGAAGGGGAAGACCTTGAGGTCAGTGCCGGGAATCTCTCGCATCGAGCGAACCTAGCAATAGCCTTCTGCCCGATGCCCGAAGGCGACACGATCCAGCACGCCGCGGCGCGGCTCCGCCCCGTCCTGCAGGGTCGCACGACCTACTGGTGCCCCGGATGACAGCACTGACCTACCGCCGCGTCGGCCACAAGGGCGCCGATCACATCGCGCCCGGCAATACGCTGGCCAGCTTCGACGCGGCGCTGGCCGCCGGCGTCGACATGGTCGAGTTCGACGTGCTGAGCGAGAACACCGACGGCAGCGGCCGCCTGCTGCTCGCCCATGACTACACGGTGCTCGAGCGCCGCGGGGCGCTGACCCTCGAAGACGGGCTGGCCCACTTCGCCACGCAGGCGTTCGACGGCATCGAGCTCGATGTCGATCTCAAGCTCCCGGGCTATGAGCAGCGGGTGATCGACGCGCTGGGCGCCCACGGCCTGGCCGAGCGAACCCTGATCTCGACGATGGAGACGGAGAGCCTGCCAGTCATCCGCGCCGCCGCGCCCGAGATCCGCCTCGGCTGGTCGATCCCCAAGGTGCGCCGCGACTATCTGAGCAACCGGCTCACCCGGCCCGCGGCGATCGCGCTCGTGATGGTCGGTCGCCGCGTACTGCCGATGCGCCTCGCGCGCGCGCTGCGCGCCGGGCGCATCGACGCCGTCATGTCCCACCACGCGCTGATCACCCAACGGATGGTCGACGCGGTCCTCGGCGCGGGCGGCGAGCTCTACGCCTGGACGGTCGACGACGCGGCGACGATCGCCCGTCTCGAAACACTCGGCGTCAGCGGGATCATCTCCAACGACCCGCGGCTGTTCGACGAGGGAGCCTCAGCGGACTAGAAGACGCAGGTCGCCGCGCTGTAGCCGACCGGGTCGGCGCCGGCCTTCGTCGGATGCCCGGCGGTCGTGAGCAGGCGCGTGTGGCGCACGACGGTTGTCCCGTCGGCCGCGCGCCACTGGAACGCGACGACGCCGCGTAGCGTGACGCTCTGGGTCTGGGGGACGAGCAGGAAGGTCTGGCCGCCCTGGTGCTTCTTCTGCTTGGCCGACCCCATCGGCAGGAAACCGGAATCGCCGACGCCACCCGGGAATGAGCGCCACGCGCCCTTCGGCCCCTGAAACTGGACCTGGACGCGCATGAACATGCGCTCGGTCGCCTCGCCGTCGCCCGGCATCGAACCGCGAATTCCGACCGCGCCCGGAGCATCGGCGGGGTTGCACGCGTTGATCGTTGCCCACAGGAGCGCCGGGTCCGGGGTGACCTTCGCGGCGCCGGCGACGGCCGGCACGAACGCCGCCGATGCGGCGAGGATGGTGAGCGGAAGTCGAGCCCGGAGCATGCAATACACGGTATCGGCGTGATGGGATCGCGTCATGAGCGTAGTCCCGGTGTGAGCGCAACCGCAACCATGACCCTTCCCGCTTCATCATCCACCACGGCCGGCTTCGATGCGCTGTATCGAAGCAGCGCCGCAGACGTCTACGCCTATGTGGCGTCGCTGTTGCGCGATCGCGCCGCGGCCGAGGACGTCACCGCCCAGGCGTTCGAGCGCGCGTTTCGCAAACGCCGCTCGTTCGACGACAAGCGCGGCAGCGAGCGCGCGTGGCTGTTCGGCATCGCGCGCAACGCGGCGCTCGACGAGCTGCGCCGCCGCAAGCGCAGCTCCGCGCTGCTCGTCGAACCCACCGATGAGGGCCCGCCGGTCGAGGACCACGTCGAGTCCTCCGCGCGGCGCGAGACCGTTCGCGCCGCACTCAATCTGCTCGATCCGGCGGACCGCGAGCTCGTCGCGCTCAAGTTCTTCGCCGGTCTGTCCAACCCCGAGATCGCCAAGGTCATCGGGACCAGCGAGTCCAATGCCGGCACCCGCCTGCACCGTGCCGTTTCCAAGCTCAGGGAGGCCTGCAAATGACCACCGACATGCTTCTTGAACGTCTTGACCTCGCCCTCGCCGACGACCCGTCGGCCGACGCCGAGATGCTCGCCCTCGTGCACGACGTGCGCGACGAGGCGCCACAGATGAGCGCCGAGTTCTCGGCGCAGCTCGATGACCGCGTCCGCGGGGGGTTCGCTCCGGCGCCCCGCGCCAAGCGCCGCCTGCGGATGCCCAACCTGTTCGTCATGGGTCCGGTCGCCGCCGTCGCGGCGGTCGCGCTGGTCGTCGTGGTGACCGGCACGGGTGGCGGGTCATCGTCGCCCATCCAGACGGCCGACCACGCCATCAGCCTCCGTCCAGACGTCACCGCCGCCGCACCCGAACCCAAGAGCGAAGCCGACAGCGCCGCCTCAGGCTCCGCCGGCGGCGTCGCGCCACAGGCGAGCGTGGCACCGTCGACCCCCACCGACAGCGCGCAGCGTGTGCCCCAGGGCGCCCTGTCGGCCACCACGACGGCATCGCCCGGCCGCCAGGTCGAGCGCTCGACCCAGCTGACGCTCGTCACCCCGACCGACAACCTCCAGACGGTCGCCAACGGCGTCGTGCGCGCCACCCAGCAAGCGCAGGGCTTCGTCGGCAACTCACAGGTGCAGATCAGCGGCAATCACGGCAGCGCGACGTTCACGCTGCGGATCCCCAGCGCTCACCTGTCCGACGCGCTGACGGCCCTGACCCGGCTGGCGCACGTGACCTCGATGAACCAGTCGACCCAGGACATCACGGACCAGTTCGCCAAGACCAACACCCGTGTCGACCGCCTGACCGGCCGGCTCAACGCGCTGCGCAGGACCAAGCAGACGCGCGCCACCCTCGCGCTCGAGCTGCGGCTCAAGCAGGCGATCGCCGCCCAGCAGGTGGCGCTCGAGGGGCTGCACCACCGCGCCGACTACGTGACCGTCGACCTGTCGATCACCGGCACCCCACCCCACCACCACGTCGCGCCGGCGCACCACGGCGGCGGCTTCACCCCGGGCAAGGCGCTGCACACCGCCGGGCGGATCGCCGAGATCGGCGCCGGCGTGCTGCTGATCGCCGCGACGATCCTGATCCCGCTCGCGCTGCTCGTCGCGGCCTTCTGGCTGGCGACCCGCAGCGCGCGCCGTCGCAACCGCGAGGCCGCACTGAAGACCTCCTGAGCGAAGGGCGTCCGAAGCCGGTGTGGTACTGATCTAGGGGTGGCTTCGGACGCCGTCACGCTGCTGGCCCGGGTCCCGACGTTCGAGACGCTCGGGCCCGATGAGCTCGAACGCGTCGCGCGAGTGGCGGTGCCACGGTCGTTCGACGCCCATCAGGTGATCTTCCGCGAGGGCGACGCGTCGGACACGTGTTACATCGTGCGCTCGGGCCACGCCCGCGCCGTGCGCGAGAACAGCGACGGGCGCACGATCTCGCTGGCGCACTTCGGCCCGGGCGACATGTTCGGCGAGCTGGCGATGTTCGACGACGAGCGTCGCTCGGCGACGGTCGAGACGCTCGAGCCGGTCCAGGCGATCGCGATCCTCGGCGCCGACATGCGCCGGCTGCTGAGCGACCACCCCGAGATCTCGGCCAAGCTCGTCGTGGCGCTGGTGCGGATGCTGCGCGACACCAACGAGCGCCTGTCGCGGCAGTCGTTTCAGACCGTCCAGAGCCGCGTCGCCGGCGTGCTCGCCCAGCTCGTCGACCAGGCCCGCCTCGAAGGCGCCGGCGACGACGACGAGGTTCTCGTCGTCATCACCCAGGCCGACATCGCCCAGCTCGCCGGCTCCTCTCGCGAGTCGGCCAGCCGCTTCCTCGCTGTGCTCGAGCGCGCCGGCGTCGTGCGCCAGGGCCGCGGCCGGATCACCGTCCTGGCGCCAGAGCGACTCGCGACCTACGTCTACTGATGGCCGCGGAGCCCGAGTTCTCGGCCGGAGGCGTCGTCGTACGCGACGATCGCTGCATCGTGATCGTCCCGACACGCCGCGCCGCCGACGGTCGCCGCGTGCTCGCGTTGCCCAAGGGCCACCCCGACCCGGGCGAGGCGATCATCGACGCCGCGCTGCGCGAGGTGCGCGAGGAGGCCGGCGTCGAGACCGCGCTGCGCGAGAAGCTCGGCGACGTGCGCTACTACTACCAGCGCGAGGGACGGCGGATCGTCAAGACCGTTTCGTTCTTCCTTCTCGACTACGTCTCAGGCGAGCTCGACGATCACGACCACGAGGTCGAGGCGGCCGAGTGGATGCCGATGACCCAGGCGGCCGAAGACCTGACGTACAAGGGCGAGCGGGACATGGTCGCCCGCGCTCTGTCGCGTTCGCGGTCCAGCGGGTAGGGTGCAGGGCCCGTGCAGGTCCTCAACTTCTACTCGACGATCTTCGCCGACCAGCTCAAGCGTGGCCGCAAGACCGCGACGATCCGGCTCGGCGACAAGTCACACAAGTACCGCAAGAACCAGGCGGTTCTCGTGACGATCGGCTACCAGCACTCGCCGCGCGAGAAGATCTTCGACGCGGTCATCGACCAGGTCGAGGTCAAGAAGATGAAGGACCTCTCGCCGCGCGACATCGAGCACGACAATCCCGAGTTCCGCCGACACGAGGAACTCGTCCACTTCCTCGAGCAGATCTACGGGCGCCCCGTGACGATGGACGACACGGTGACGGTCGTGCGCTTCTCGCAGATCGTCGTCAACCCGCCGGACGTCACCAATCGCCTGCACGGCATCGGCGGCGCCCAGAACTAAGCGATTGAGACAACCGCTAAACGCGCGGCGGTGCGACCGAGCCTGTGAGCTCGGACGCGGCGTACGTCGGCTCCGCCATCGCCGGCTGCGCCCAGAGATCGACCGAGCCTGGGGTCGTCTCGGTCGAGCCGCTCATCGCGCCCCACAGACCGCCGGCGAGCATCGCGGTGCCGCCGCTGAGGCAGACGTAGGTGCCCCAGGCGACGTTGATCGCTCCGAGGTCCTGAGCAGTCCGGCTGCCGATCGGATTGAGCAGGCGGTAGCCCGCGGTCAGCGCCACGAGCAGGCCGAGCGTCGCGCACGTGTTCCCGGCTGCGCGCAGATCCATGTTGGTCCCCGACCCGAGGAGCCCACCGGCCGCGCCGATGACGAGCACCGCCAAGCCGCCGAGCACGGCGATCGCGATGTCGGTCTGGTGGAAGGCCTGCCATGCGGTGGCGTGGAAGCTCGAGGGCAGGGCCGAGAGCCCCACGTGGGCGTATTGGGCCGCGGCCGGCGAGAGGAAGGCATCGACCTGGTGCTGGATCGCGTCGCGCATCGCCTGCGTGATCGACAGCTCGTACCACGGTGCCCAGAGCGAGGCGATCGCCGCGATGGCGCCGCCGAGCGCGAGGAGGTGCCCGGATCGCAGGCCACGATTCTCCATGGACAGGGTGATCGGCCCCGTGAATCGCCCCCTTGAGGCGCGGGCGACCGTACTCAACGCTTGGCACTTGACGGTCGAGAGTGCCAAGCACGCTTGACGTTCCCGACGCGAAATGCCACACTCCCCAAAGCGCGGGTTGGCACTCTCCCAACGAGAGTGCCAAGGAACCCGGCTTTGAAGCACTCGAACGGAAGGTATTCCCACATGAAGCTCAAGCCCCTGGGCGATCGGCTGATCGTGCGGGCGATCGAGGAAGAGGAGACCACGGCAAGTGGTCTGGTCCTCCCCGACACCGCGAAAGAGAAGCCACAGAAGGGCAAGGTCCTTGCCGTCAGCGACGGCAAGCTCGACGACGACGGCAAGCGGGTCCCGCTGGACGTCAGCGAAGGTGACGAGGTCCTGTACAGCAAGTACGGCGGCACCGAGATCAAGATCGACGGCGAAGAGCTGCTCGTTCTGCGCGAGTCGGACGTTCTCGCGAAGGTCACCAAGTAGCGGCCATCGCCGCTGTCACGAATGTCGATGCGGGGTGCATCCCCGCGCGGAGGTAAGTGTTTATGGCTCACAAGGAGCTCAAGTACGACTCGGAGGCCCGCTCGGCCCTCGAGAGAGGCGTCGACGCAGTCGCCAACGCAGTCAAGGTCACGCTCGGCCCCCGTGGTCGCTACGTCGTCCTCGACAAGAAGTTCGGCGCGCCGACGATCACCAACGACGGCGTCACCATCGCTCGTGAGATCGAGGTCGAGGACGTCTTCGAGAACCAGGGCGCCCAGCTCGTGCGTGAGGTCGCCACGGCGACCAACGACATCGCGGGCGACGGCACCACGACCGCCACGGTCTTGGCTCAGGCGATCGTTCGCCAGGGTCTGAAGAACGTAACGGCCGGCGCCAACCCGCTCGCGCTCAAGCGCGGGATCGAGAAGGCCGTCGACCAGATCGTCGAGGCCATCGGCAAGCAGTCCAAGGCCATCTCCGGCAAGGACCAGATCGCTCGCGTGGCGACGATCTCGGCCGGCGACGACGACATCGGCGACGTGATCGCTGACGCCATCGAGAAGGTCGGCAAGGACGGCGTGGTCAACGTCGAGGAGGGCCAGACGTTCGGCATGGACCTCGAGTTCACCGAGGGCATGCAGTTCGACAAGGGCTACATCTCGCCCTACATGGTCACCGACCAGGACCGTATGGAGGCCGTTCTCGAGGATCCCTACATCCTCATCGCCAACCAGAAGATCGGTTCCGTCCGCGACGTTCTGCCCCTTCTGGAGCAGACCATTCAGTCAGGCAAGCCGCTGCTGATCATCGCCGAGGACGTCGAGGGTGAGTCCCTTGCGACGCTCGTCGTGAACAAGCTGCGTGGCACCTTCACCGGCGTTGCCGTCAAGGCGCCGGGCTTCGGTGACCGCCGCAAGCGGATGCTCGAGGACATCGCCATCCTGACCGGCGGCGAGGTCATCACCGAGGAGATGGGTCTCAAGCTGGAGAACACCCAGATGAGCCAGCTCGGACGCGCACGTCGCGTCGTCGTCGCGAAGGACACGACGACGATCGTCGACGGGAGCGGTGATGTGGCCGCGATCAAGGGCCGCATCAACCAGATCAAGAACGAAGTCGAGAACACCGACTCGGACTTCGATCGCGAGAAGCTCCAGGAGCGTCTGGCCAAGCTGTCCGGCGGCGTCGCTGTCGTCAAGGTCGGCGCAGCCACCGAGACGGAGATGAAGGAGAAGAAGCACCGCGTCGAGGACGCGCTGCAGGCCACCCGCGCTGCGCTCGAAGAGGGCATCGTTCCGGGCGGCGGCGTTGCGCTGCTGCAGGCCGCTGAGGCGGTCAAGCTCGACGAGTACGAGGACGACGAGCGCACCGGCGCGAAGATCGTCCTGCGTGCGATCGAGGAGCCGCTTCGTCAGATCTCCGAGAACGCCGGCCTCGAGGGCTCGGTCGTCGTCAACGACGTCCGCAAGGCCAAGAAGGGCTACGGCCTGAACGCCGCGACCGGCGAGATCGTCGATCTCGTCGCGGCCGGTGTCATCGATCCCGCGATGGTGACGCGCTCGGCGCTGCAGAACGCAGCCTCGATCGCGAAGAACATCCTCACCACCGAGGCGATCGTGGCTGAGATGCCCGACAAGGACGGCCACGGCGGTGGCGGCGGCATGCCCGACATGGGCGGCATGATGTAGCCAGCCGCTGTCCGTCTCTGTGACGGATTGCGTTGTGACCGAGGGCCCGGCGCGTTTGCGCCGGGCCCCCTGTCGTTCAGGGGACTCAGGACACGTCGACGTCGAGCATCGCCAGCGCGACGAGGTGCGCGGACGAGACGGACTTCGGGGCGGTGATGATGCAGGTCTGGCCGTGGGCGCGCCAGGTGACGACGGTGTGGTCGCCGTGGGTGAAGACCGTGTAGCGCTCGTTGACGACGCGGCCCGCGGGCGTGTTCAGCGCCGGGGCGTCGACGACCGTGTAGGCCAGGCGGACGCCGCGCGCGTCGTAGAAGACGGTCGTCGCGTGGCGATCGCCGATCGTGTCCCAGCGCACGCCGGACGGCGTCCACTCGGTGTCACCCCAATAGGGGAACTGCACGCGGCCCTCGTGGATGTTGACGTCGTCGCGCGTGGCCGGATCGCGGGCGGGCGCCGCCGACGTGGCCGGCCGCAACCCGAGCTCGGCGGCCTGCACGACGGTCGGCCCGCCGGTCCCGGCTCCGGTCCCGACGAGCGTCACGACCAGTACCGCGGCGGCGAGGACGCAGGCGACTGCGCCGCCGAGCTGCCAGCGGCGGCGGCGCTCCGCGGGGCGTGCGCCATCGCGCTCGCGCTCGATGCGCTCGCGCAGCGAAGGCGGAGCGCTGACGCTCGCGGCGGCGGCGCGCACGAGGTCGGCGCCCCGCTGAGCCAGCTGCTCGTCGCTGTGGTCGGGGGGGATCATCTGAGGCCTGAGACGCTATCCACGGTCGATTCCATCCCACGCGCGACCTGCCCCCGCGCCCGGAACAGGCGGCTGGTGATCGTCGCCTCCTTGGTGCCCAGCAGCTTGGCCGCTTCGGCATACGAGAGCCCGACGATGTCCACCGCGACCAGAGCATCGCGGAAGTCCGGTTGCAGCGCGCCGATCAGCACGAACACCTCGTTGGCCTGCGCGGCCTCGTGCGGGCGCGCGCCCAGGCGCGGGTCGACCGGCTCGGAGTAGTCGGGCAGCGCCTCGGTCCGCGGGCGCCGCGCCGCGGTGCGATACGCCGAGGCGAACGTGTTGCGCAGCACGCTCAGCAGGTAGCCGATGTCGTCATCGGAACGTAGGAATCGCGGCTTGGCCAGGACCTTGACGTAGGTCTCCTGGACGAGATCCTCGGCGTCCTCGCGCGAACCGCACATCGCCCACGCGGCGCGGAACAGGCGATCCACATGATCCCCGAGATGCGCTGGGTCCAGCTCGCGCGGCTCGTCCACGAAACTCAGCATAGACACCAACGGCTGGTGTCTCGTTGTCTCATGTTTAGTTGAACATGACAACCATGTGATGCTTCAAGTACCATCGGCGGATGGCGACGGCGACGAAGGTCAGCGCCGCGAGCGAGGCCTGGCAACTGGTCAACGAACTCGTGCACTCCCAGCGCCAGGCGCTGATGGCGATTGCCTCAGAACTGGAGCTTTCGGTCCCGCAGACCATGGCTCTGCGGCGGCTCGACCCCGAGCGGCCGATGGCGATGAGCGAGCTCGCGGGCGCACTGCGCTGCGACAACTCCAACGTCACCGGCATCATCGACCGCCTCGAGGACCGCGAGCTCGTGCGCCGCGAACCGTCCGCTCAGGACCGCCGCGTGAAGATGCTGACCGTCACTCCGAAGGGCGAAGCGCTGCGCGACCGGCTCGCGGCGCTGTGGGACCGTCCACCGGCGGCCCTCGCCGAGCTCGACCCCGAGGATCAGGTGGCGCTGCGCGACATCTTGCGGTCGGCGCTGCGGGCGTGAGCGTCGGCGCCGAGATGTGAGGTTCGGGGCGGCGCCCTACACCGCCGACATCGGCCGCGGAGCCGGGCCGATGTACTTCGCGGTCGGGCGGATCAGGCGGCCCTCGCGCTTCTGCTCGAGGATGTGCGCCGACCAGCCGGCGACGCGGGCGCAGGTGAACATCGAGGTGAAGAGGTCGGCCGGGATATCGGCGAAGTCGAGGACCACGGCCGACCAGAACTCGACGTTGGTGGCCAGCACGCGGTCGGGGCTGCGCTCCTGCAGCGCGGCCAGCGCTGATTTCTCGAGCGCCTCGGCGACCTCGAGGCGCGGGGCGCCGATCTCGCGTGACGTGCGCCGCAGCACCCGGGCGCGGGGGTCCTCGGCGCGGTACACGCGGTGGCCGAAGCCCATCAGCCGCTCACCCTGGTCGAGCGCGTTGGCGACCCACTTGTCGGCGTCGCCCAGCTCCTCGACCTCGTCGAGCATCTGCAGGACGCGCGATGGTGCGCCGCCGTGCAGCGGGCCGCTCAGCGCACCGACCGCGCCGCTCAGCGCGGCGGCGACGTCGGCGCCGGTCGAGGTGATGACGCGGGCGGTGAACGTCGAGGCGTTCATGCCGTGCTCGGCGGCGGAGATCCAGTAGGCGTCGATCGCCTTGACGTGGTCGGGGTTGGCCTCGCCGCGCCAGCGAATCAGGAAGCGCTCAGGAATCGACGTGGCCTTGTCGACCTCGCGCTGGGAGACCGGCGGCTGGCCGACGCCGCGCGCGGACTGGGCGACGAAGCTCAGCGCCATCACCGAGGCGCGCGCAAGATCCTCGCGGCACTGCTCGTCGGAGATGTCGATGACCGCCTGCATGCCCCACTCGGGGGCGAGCATGGCCAGGCAGCTCTGCACGTCGACGCGCGGGTCGCCGGAGCGGACCATCAGCGGCCACGGCTCGGCGGGCGGCAGGCCAGGCTCGAACGTCCCGTCGACGAGCAGGCCCCAGATCTGCTCGTAGTGCGCATTGCCGACCAGATCCTCGATGTCCACGCCGCGGTAGCGCAGAGCGCCGCCGTCCTTGTCGGGTTCGGCGATCTCGCTTGCGAAGGCAACGACGCCCTCGAGGCCGGACTGGACATCGGAGAGATCGGGCGCCTGGGTGGTCATACAGGAATTCTCCCATAGGCTTGCCCCTTGGCGACCAACCATGACGTGATCTTCACCGCCGAGACGCCGGCGCGGAGCGGGCCCGCGACGGCATCGACGCCGCGGGTGCATAGAATGTCGCCTCCCGTCTCCGAAGAAGGACCCGGAATCAACTTATGGCCTACGTGATCGCCGAGCCGTGCATCGGGCAGAAGGACAACTCCTGCGTCGAGGTGTGCCCGGTCGACTGCATCCATCCGACCCCCGATGAAGCTGACTACGACAACGTCGAGCAGCTCTACATCGATCCGGAAGAGTGCATCGACTGTGACGCATGCGTCGAGGCATGCCCGGTCGACGCGTGCTTCGCTGAGGACCAACTGCCCGACGAGTGGGCGAAGTTCACGGCGATCAACGCCAAGTACTTCGGCCCCAAGTAAGACCGACGTGCGATGAGCGCGACCGACGACCTCCTGCGCAACGCGGAGGCGTATGCCGCGTCGTTCGACAAGGGCGAGCTGCCGCTCGAGCCGGCGCGGCGGCTCGCGATCCTTGCCTGCATGGATTCCCGGATGGACCTCTTCGGGATGCTCGGGCTCGCCGAGGGCGACGCCCACATGCTGCGCAACGCCGGCGGGCTCGTGACCGACGACGCGATCCGCTCGCTGGCGATCTCGCAGCGGTCGATGGGCACGCGCGAGATCATGCTCATCCACCACACCAACTGCGGCATGCTCGACTACGACGACGCGACGTTCAAGCGCGAGATCTTCGACGAGACCGGCCACGAGCCGACGTGGGTGCCGGAGTCGTTCCCCGATGCCTACGAGGATGTCCGCACGTCGATGGAGCGGATCAAGGCGACGCCGTTCATCCCCTACCGGGACAACGTGCGCGGCTTCGTCTACGACGTGACGACGGGGAAGCTGCGCGAGGTCGCCTGAGAGGTTGGCGGGAAACCGACGGGCGGCGGCGCGTTGCAAGGCGGATGATGCTCCTGTGCCCACCCCCGTCCGGCCCACCATGCGGGTCCTGATCGTCGACGATCACGCGCGCTTTCGCGCCCTGGCTCGCCGCACGCTGCAGGCCGACGGTTACGAGATCGTCGGCGAGGCGCCCGACGGCGCCGCGGCGCTGGCGGCGGTGGCCGAGCTCCATCCCGACGTCGTCCTGCTCGACGTTGGCCTGCCCGACGTCAGCGGTCTCGACCTCGCCCAGCAGTTCTTCGATCAGCTCGACGGGCCGCAGGTCGTGCTCGTCTCGACCCGCGATGCCGAGGACTACGAGGACCTCGCGCGCAGCCACGGCGCCTGCGGGTTCGTGCCCAAGGCCGAGCTCTCGGGCGACACCCTGCGGGCCGTCCTGGCGCAGTAGCGTCCGCACGATGGAGGCCGAATCGACGCTCGACGCCTACGAGTTCGCGCTGCGCGCGCTCGGCGAGGGCCTGGGCTGGCACGTCGCGACCGCGTGGGAGCCAAGCGACGACGGGCTGCTGCGCTGTGTCGCGCAGTGGTGCGCCGACCCCGAGCGCGTCGCCGAGTTCATCACCGCGACGACGGAGGCCGCCATGGCACCGGGCGAGGGTATCCCGGGGCGGGTTTTTGCGAGCGGGGAGCCGGTGTGGGTGGTCGACGCCGGCGCCGATCGGACGCTGCCGCGGCGCGATGCCGCCCGGGCGTCGGGGCTGCACACCGTCTTCGCGTTCCCGGTACGCAGCGAGCGCGGCGTGCTCGGGGTCGTGGAGCTCGTGACCGAGGACGTGCGCGAGGCCAACTCGTGGCGGACCGGGATGTTCGTGTCGCTCGGAGTGCAGCTCGGCCATTTGATCGAGCGCCGGTCGGCCGAGCGCCGCGCTGCCGAGCACCAGGCCCAGACCGACGCGATCCTCGATACGGCGCTGGACTGCATCGTCACGATGGACGCCGACGGGCGCGTCGTCGCGTTCAACCCGGCCGCGCAGCGCACATTTGGCTACAGCGCCGAGGAGGCGATCGGGGCCGACATGGGCGAGCTGATCGTGCCGCCGGATCTGCGCGAGCGCCACCGCGCCGGACTGGCCCGCTACCTGGCCGGAGGCGAGCCGACGGTGCTCGGGCGCCGGATCGAGATCGAGGCGATCGACGCCGGCGGCCGCCGCTTCCCGGTCGAGCTGACGATCGCCCGCGTGGCCGGTGACGGCCCGCCGCTGTTCTCGGGCTACCTGCGCGACATCACCGACCGCTACGAGGCCCAGCGCGAGCTGCTGGCCTCGCGCGCCCGCATCGTCGAAGCCGCCGACGCCGCGCGCATACGGCTCGAGCGCGACCTCCACGACGGCGCCCAGCAACGCCTCGTCGGGCTCGCGCTCATGCTGCGTCTGGCCCGCAACCAGATGACCGACGGCGATCCAGCCGCGCTGCTGCTCGACGAGGCCGGCGCGGAGCTCGCCGACGCCACCGCGGAGTTGCGCGAGCTCGCGCGCGGCATCCACCCGGCTGTCCTGACCGACGGCGGCCTCGAGCCCGCACTGCGCGCGTTGGCGATGCGGTCGCCCGTTGCCGTCACGCTGGTCGAGGTCCCGGCCGAGCGCCTGCCTGCACCGGTCGAGGCGACCGCGTACTTCACCGTCGCCGAGGCGCTGACCAACGTCGCGCGCTATTCCGGCGCCCAGCGCGTCGACGTCGAGGTCTGGCGCCAGCACGGCGCGCTGATCGTCGAGGTCCGCGACGACGGCAGCGGCGGCGCGGACCCCGAGGGCGGCACCGGGCTCAGCGGCCTCGCCGACCGCATTGCCGCGCTGGGCGGACGGCTCGAGATCGAGAGCCCGTCCGGCGCAGGCACGAGGCTTCGCGCCGAGATGCCATGCGTGTTCTGATCGCCGACGACTCCGTGCTGCTGCGCGAGGGCGCCGCGCGGATCCTCTCCGACGCCGGCTTCGAGATCGTCGCCCAGGCCGGCGATGCCGAGGATCTGCTGCGCAAGGCGCGCGCCCACAAGCCCGACGTGGCGATCGTCGATATCCGCATGCCGCCGGGCCACGGCGACGACGGCCTCCAGGCCGCACGGACGATCCGCGCCGAGCTTCCGGGCACCGCGATCCTGCTGCTGTCGCAGTACGTCGAGGAGCGCTACGCCGTCGAGCTGTTGCAGGACGGCGCTGAGGGCGTCGGCTATTTGCTGAAAGATCGCATCGCCGAGATCGAGCGCTTCATCGACGCCGTGCGCACGGTCGCCGAGGGCGGCTCGGTCCTCGATCCCGAGGTCGTCGCCCAGGCCCTCGGGCGCCGTCGCGACGCCGACCCGCTCGCGGCGCTGACGCCGCGCGAGCGCGAGGTGCTCGAACTGATGGCCCAGGGTCGCACGAACCGCGCGATCGCCGGGCTGATCCATCTGTCCGAGCGCGCCGTCGAGCGCAACGTGACCGCGATCTTCGAGAAGCTCAACCTGCCGCCCAGCGACGCCGATCACCGCCGCGTCCTGGCGGTGCTGACGTTCCTGCGCACCTGATCGGCGTCGGTTCTCCGCCACCCGGTCGGCGGCCGCGTCATTGGGCTACGTGTTCAACCTCCTGGCCGACCCAAGCGCGACTGAGCAGGCGCGCGGATGAGCATCCACGTCCGCCGCGGCGGTTCGACCCGCTCGTGGCTCGCCATCGCCGGCCTGCTCGCGTTCGTCGCGATCACGCTGGCCACCGGCTCCTTCGGATTGAAGTAGCCGGTCTAGACCATCGGCAGCGCCATGCCCGTCGGCGCGGGGCCTTCGGGGGCGCTCGCCGCGGCGGCCTGCATCATCGGAAGCTCCACCGGGAACAGCGCCATCAGCCCGCGGGCGGCGTGGCGCACGGCCTGCGCGGCCGGGTCGTCGGGGTCGGTGACGACGAGTGGCACGCCGGCGTCGGCCTGCTCGCGCAGCGGCATCGTCAGGGGGATCTGGCCGACCAGCGGCACGTCGAGCTCGTCGGCGAGCTCCTGGCCACCGCCGGTGCCGAAGATCGCGAAGCGCTCGCCGCTCGGCGTCGTGAAGCCGGACATGTTCTCGACCACGCCACAGATATCGAGCGAGACCTTGTGCGCCATCTCGGCCGCGCGGCGCGCGACCTTCTGCGCCGTCGGCTGCGGCGTCGTGACGATCAGGAACTTCGCCTGGGGCAGGAGCTGGGCGAGCGTCATCGAGACGTCGCCGGTGCCCGGCGGCAGGTCGAGAAGCAGGAAGTCGAGCTCGCCCCAGTCGACGTCCTCGAGGAACTGCGTCAGCGCCTTGTGGAGCATCGGGCCACGCCACACCACGGCCGCGTCCTGCTCGACGAAGAAGCCGATCGACATCACCTTGACGCCGCCGGCCCCGTCGATCGGGACGATCTTGCGGCGGTCGTTGACGTCGGGGCGCTGGGCGCCGAGCCCGAACATGCGCGGGATCGAGTAGCCCCAGACGTCGGCGTCGAGCACGCCGACCTTCTTGCCCTCGGCGGCCAGCGCGGCCGCGAGGTTTGCGGTGATCGTCGACTTGCCAACGCCGCCCTTGCCCGAGCCGATGCAGACGATGTTCGAGACCTGGGCCAGAGCGCCCTCGGGCAGCGAACCACGACCCAGCTTCTTCTGAAGATCGCCCTTCTCGGCGTCCGAGAGAACATCGAACTCGACGGCCACGCGGGTCACGCCTTCGAGCGCGGAGACCGCCGAGACGACCGCCGTCTCGAAGTGGTTTCGGATCGGGCAGCCCGGCGTCGTCAGCGAGACCGTGACCGCGACGGAGCCGTCGTCGAGCTGCTCGGCCTTGCGGACCATGCCCAGGGTGACGATGTCCTGGCGCAACTCGGGGTCGATGACGGCCTCGAGGGCCTTGAGGATCTGCTCCGTTGACGGCATCCGAGCATTGTCGCAAACGCGCGGGGCGTCCATGGGTAGATTGGAACCGCGGTGATCGAGCAGATCGTCATCCGGGCGACGGCCGGCGGCGAGGACGTCGTCGTCGAGCGCGCGCGGGCCGAGGCGGGGCTGGGGTTGCGCGGCGACCGCTACCACGACGAGACCGGCACCTACTCCGACGGCGGGCGCGGCGGGCGCGACCTGACGCTGGTCGATGCCGAAGTGCTCGAACAGGCTGCGATCAGCGGCGCGCAATCGGGACGCAACCTGATCACCCGCGGCGTCGACCTGACCGCTCTGATCGGCAAGCACTTCAGCATCGGCGAGGTGCGTTGCTACGGAGCGCGCGACTGCCCGCCATGTGCCTTGCTCCAGCGCCGCACGCGGCCGGGGATCCTGCGCGAGCTCGCCTACTCCGGCGGTCTGCGCGCCGACGTGCTGACCGACGGCGAGATCGCGGTCGGCGACGAGATCGTCGTGGAGTGAGCGACGCAAACGGGCCGCTCGATGAGCGGCCCGTTGCGGTGACGATGTCTGTCGCGGACTACAGGCTCGGGGTCGGAACCTTCGGCACGCGGCTGGCGACCTTGGAGCCGACCGTCTTACCGGTCTCGACGATCTGGTCGACGGCGGCACGGCTCGACGAGGTACGGGCGTCGAAGTCGGCGCGCAGCGCGCTGACGTCGTGCTCAACGCGCTTGCGAGCCTGAGTGGTCAGCGTGGAGCGGCGCGTGCGGAGCTCCTTCTCAACGAGCGTGCGCGTCTTGCGCACGCGGCCCTCCATGTGCGTGCGCGCGGTGACGCCACGGCGCTCGGCGGTCTTGACGTCGGTGCCGGCGATGGAGGTGAAGGCCTCGATGACGTGGTCACGCGCGATCAACGCGGCGCCGACCTGGACCAGAACGGCCTTCTCGGCGATGTCCTGGAGGCGCTGCACCGGCGTGCTCGCGGGAGCGGGCTTGGGGGCGGCGGAAGCCTTCGGGGCTGCCTTCTTCGCGGTGGTCGCGCGCTTGGGCTTGGGCTTGGTGGTCTGAGTCTCGGCCATGTGGTCTCCCGTTCGTTCGGGTTGAAGGCGTGTTCGTAACGTGTTCGATCATGTCATACCGTCGAACACCTGTTTGTAAACCGCCGGCGGCCGGGGGTTACACGGACGAACGGATGTTCTCACGCGGACCGAACCGGGGTCAGGCAGCGGCGCGGCCGGTGCGCACGAGCCAGGCGCCCGGGTCCTTGAGCTCGGCCGGGGTCGGCAGCAGCTCGGGCGCCGACCACGCGTCGTTGAGCCGTGCGACGCCCTCGCGGGAGACGATCTCGTCGCAGAAGGACTTGCCGACCTCGTACTGGGCCATCTTCATCTCCAGGCCGAGGACCTTCTCGAGCAGCCGCATCAGCGGTGGGCGATCACCCCGGCGGCGTTGCAGGGCCTTGCGCAGCGACGGAAGGTCGGGCAGGACCTCTTCGCCGACCGCATCCATCACGTGCTCGGCGTGGCCTTCGACCATCGCCATCGTCGCCTGGACGCGGTCGAGCAGCGCGCGGCGCTCGGGGCCGGCCACGACGGCGAGCGGCCCGCCGTCGCGCAGCGCGTCACGCAGCTCGCGCAGGTCCGCGCGCCGCGGCATCCGGATCATCCCGCGCCAGTCGATCGAGACCTCGAGCGAGGCGAGCAACTCGCGCAGCATTCCCGCCAGGTGATCGCGCAGCCACGGCACGCCGGTGAACTGGACGACGTGGGTGACCTCGTGGAACGCGACCCAGTCGAGCAGCGCGCCGCGATCGGCGCCGAGGCCGCGCGCGGCGTCCTCGAGATTGGGTGCGACGAACAGCAGCCGTGCGCCGGCGGTCGGGTCGAGCAAGGCAAGCTCGTACTGGCCGAGCACGCGGCGTGACAGGTAGCCGGTGATCGCGCCGACCTCGGCCGAGATCAGCGCCGTGGCGGCGATCGCGATCGGCGCGGTCGCCGGGCCGAGGCCCGTGCCGGCGCGGTCGACGACCGGGTCGAGCGTCGCCTTGAACGAGCGCAGGTTGGCGTCGATCCACTGCGGTCGGTCGATCGCCTCAGGCGACGGTGGGGGGCTCGTCGGCTGCAGCTGCGTGTAGCGCACGACGAGCTCCTGGGCGCGGTCGCAGCGCTCCGAGAGATTGCCCGGCAGCTCCCGCGCGGGCGGCGATCCGGCGAGCCGTCCGGCGACCGTCGCGGCAAGCTTCCAGTCGACGCCGCTCATGCCGACGGCACCCAGGCCAGACGAGCGAGGGAACCCGGGTCAAGCAGCTCGGTCGGGGTCGCCATCAGGGACATATCCTAGGTAGGTGCCCGATCCGGACCCGTTCCAGACCGCCGTCAGCCATTCGGGCGGGCCGCTGCTCGTCCTCGGCGGCGCCGGAACGGGCAAGACGACGCTGCTCGTCGAACGCTTCGCATGGCTCGTCGCGTCGGGGATGGTGGCCGAGGCGATCCTCGTCCTGACGCTCTCGCCGGGCGCGGCCGACGATCTGCGCGTCCGGATCGAGGATCGCCTCGGCGACCGCGCGTTCGAGGAGCTCCACGTCACGACGGTTCCCGGCTTCTGTGCGCGGCTGCTGCGCGACGAGGCGCTGGAGGCCGACCTCGACCCGTTCGTCGCCCCCGCCACCACCGCCGACCGCCTCGCGATGCTGCTCGCACGCGTCGACGACCTCGTGATCCGCAGCCACGACTTCAGCGGCGACCCGGCGGCGATGCTCGCCGGCGTCGTCTCGCGCATCGACCGGCTCAAGGACGAGCTGGTCACCGCGCAGCGCTTCGGCGAGTGGGCCGCGGCGCTGCCGGCCGACGACGCCCACGCCGATCGCGAGCGCGAGTTCGCCGGGCTCTATCACGCCCACGACCGGTTGCTGACCGAGCAGGGGCTGCTCGACACCGGCGACCTCGTCCTGCGCACCCAGCGCCTGCTCGACGAGCGCGGCGACGTCCGCGAGCGCACCGCGGCTCGCCACGCGCACGTTCTCGTCGACGAGCTCCAGGACTTGAGCCTCGCCCAGGTCCGGCTGCTCGGGACGCTGGCCGGCGACACCGGCGCGATCACCGCGACGGGCGACGACGACCAGTCGCTGCACCGCATGCGCGGCGCGTCGACGCGCAACCTGCGCGACTTCCAGGTCCGCCACGACGGCGCGACGACGCTCGTGCTCGAGCGATCGATCCGCTGTCCGCAGCGGATCCTCGACGCCGCCCACGCGGTCATCGCTCCCAACGCCGAGCGCATCGACAAGCCGCTGACCGGCACGCCGGGCGGCGGTGTCGCGTTCTGGAACTGCACGAGCGAGCGGGCCCAGGCCCAGGCCGTCGCGGCCGAGATCGGGCGGCTGATCCGCGCCGGTCAGCGGCCCGAGCGGATCGCCGTGCTCGTGCGCTCGGTCCGCGGTGAGGGACAGGCGCTCGGGCTCGCGTTACAGGAGCGCGCGGTGCCGTTTCGGTTGGTCGGCGCCGCGGCGTTCTTCCAGCGCGCCGAGGTCCGCGACGTGTTGGCGTGGCTGCGGCTGCTCGTCGATCCCGGCGACGCCGGCGCGGTCGTCCGCGCGCTGGCCCGCGCTCCGATCGGCCTGCGTTCGATCGACCTCGCGCGATGCATCCAGATCGCACGGCGACGCAAGCTCGACATGGTCGGCGCGCTCGTCGCGGCGACCGAGTCACCGCAGATCCCGCCCGAGGCGCGCGAGCGGATCCTCCAGTTCCTCAAGCTCCATCGGGCTGCCGAGGCGGCACTCGACTCGTCGCGCCCCGATCTCTACGTCCACCGGCTGATCGAGCGCCTCGGCCTGCGCCGTCAGCAGCTGTTCGCCGCCCAGGCCGACGTCGTCGAACGCCTGCGCGGACTGTCGCGGCTGACCGAGCTCGCCGCCGCCTTCGCGCGCCGCGCCCCGCAGGCCACGGCGCGCGAGTTCGCCCGCTACATCGGCGCGGTCGCCGAGGCGGGGCTGCGCGAGGAGGAACCCGACCGCGAGGCCCACCCCGACGCGGTCGCGGTGATGGCGATGCACGCGGCCAAAGGGTTGGAGTTCGACCACATCTTCGTCTGCGGCCTGCACTCCTCGCGGATGCCCGGCGCCCGGCGGGTGCTCGCTGACCCAATCCCCGACGCGTTGCTCGCCGAGGAGCTGCCGCCCGACACGCGCGACGCCCACCTGGCCGGGATGCGTCGACTGATGCACGTCGCGATGACGCGGGCACGCAGCACGTTGACGCTGGCGTACAGCGCGCGCGCCGAGCGCGGCGCGCCGCAGCAGCCGTCGCCGTTCGCCGAGGAGGCACGAGTCGCGCTCGGCGCGCAGTGGGAGCTGCGCGACGAGGAGCTGTTCGGGCCTGACGAGACCCTGCACGCGACGTTCACCGCGCTGCGCGACGAGCTGATCGCCGGCATCCCGCGCGTCGGCGCCCGCCTCGGCGAGCTGCGGCTCGACACCGACGTCGACGTCGCCCACGGCGCCGTTCGCTATCTCGAACTCGTCAAGCTCGCGGCGCTGCTCGCGCTGCCTGAGAGCCAGACGATCGAGGAAGCACTGCCACAGATCAACGCCTCGATCCTCCAGGCCGCGACATCGCAGCAGCGCGAGATCCTCGAGACGAGCCCGCTCGACGACGTGCTGCTCGGCGCCGATGCCGACCTGCGCGCCCGCACGGCGGTGGTCGCGGCGCGCGACGAGCCGTCGCTGGAGGCGTTCCTGCCCCGCCGCGGCGAGGGACTTGCGCTGAGCGCATCGGACATCGACACCTACCGGACCTGTCCCCTGAAGTACAAGTTCGCCCGCGTCTTTCGGATCCCGAGCGAGCCGACGGTCTACCAGCGCTTCGGGATCGTCGTGCACCAGGTGCTCGAGCGCTACCACGCCGACGGCGGCGCGCCGGGCGAACACCGGGCGCGCTCGCTCGACGATCTCCTCGGCCTGCTCGAAGTGAGCTGGCGACGCAGCGGGCTCGGCGGCAGCGAGGAGGAGCGCCAGCTGCGCGGCAAGGCCGACGCCGCGCTGCGCCGCTACCACGAGCGGTTCGTCGAAGAGGAGACCGAGCCGATCTGGCTCGAGCGCGCCTTCCAGTTCCGCCTCGGCCGCCACACGCTGCGGGGCCGCGTCGACCGCGTCGACCGCCTGCCCGACGGCGGCTACGAGCTGATCGACTACAAGACCGGACGGCCGAAGTCGGCGGCGCAGCTGCGCGACGACGTTCAGCTGTCGTTGTACGCCGTCGCGTCACGCGAGGCGTGGGACATCGATGCCCACCGCCAGAGCTACCACTACGTCCTCGACGACCAGAAGGTTCCCGTCCCGACCGCCGAGATCGACCGCGACTGGATCACCGAAACGGTCGCCGAAGTCGCCGGCGGCATCCTCGGCCAGGGCTTCGAGCCGACCCCGTCCTACCCCGCGTGCTCGATGTGCGACTACCGGATCGTGTGCCCGGCGGCCGAGCGGTAGGGCGTGTTTTGGCGTGCCGGGTTCTACGACTCGTCGTCGCCGCGCTGGCGCAAGAATCGCTGGAACTCCCGCGCCAACAGGTCGCCCGACGGCAGCTCCGTCGGGTCGCCCTCGTCCTCGGCCGCCTGCTCCAATCGCTCCACGAACGCCTGGACCTCGGGGTCTGATTGCACCGCGAGCCCGACCTGGCGCTCGTACTCAGCCGACGCGGTCTCGAGCTCGGTCGCGTCGACGGCGATCCCGACCAGGCCTTCGACCTTGCGGACCAGTGCCAACGCCGCCTTGGGGTTCGGCGCGGCGGCGACGTAGTGCGGCACGCTCGCCCAGAGCCCGGCCGACGGCAGTCCAGCCTCGGCACACGCGGCGTGCAGGACGCCGGTGATTCCGGTCGGGCCCTCGTACGAGCTGCTCATCCGCAGATCCAGCCGCCCGACGAGCGACTCGTCGGAGGTGATCCCGGTCACGTGGACGGGCATCGTGTGGGGCACGTCGGCGAGCAGCGCGCCGAGCGTGATCACGACCTGCACGCCGAGCGCCTCGGCGAGATCGACGATCAGCGAGGTGAAGGTGCGCCAGCGCATCGATGGCTCGGGACCCTGGAGCAGGATCAGGTCGCGGTGCGCGCGCGGAACGCGCGCCTCGAAGACCTCGACCTGCGGCCACTCGATCTCGCGGACCCGGGACTCGGTGAGCGTGATCCGAGGCCGCTGCGCCTGGAAGTCGAAGAACTCCTCGGGATCGATCCGCGCGAAGCGCGTCGCGCCGAGGCTCGTCCCGATGAAGCTCAGCGCGGCCGACGCGGCGTCGCCGGCGTCGTTCCAACCGGTGAACGCGCACAGCAGGGCGGGGGCGCGAAGGCCGTCTGGACGGCGATCCCAGAGCAGGGGCTGCATGGGTTCACGGTACAGGATGGGCCGACGCCCGCCGGTCGCTGGGCGCTCGACCATCCGGCCCAACCCCGATCATCGACGTCGCCGATGGCCGCCACCGCCGAACTTCCGACGATCGCCACACTGCGCCCCGGACAGGAGCTCGTCGGCACGTTCGCGTGCACGCGCAAGGATCGGCTGACGACGCGCGCCGGCGCCCCCTACCTGGCGGTCGAGCTGCGCGACAAGACCGGCAGCGTGCAGGCGCGCGCGTTCCGAGATGCCGACACGCTGGCCGGTCGCTTCGATCGCGGCGACCTCGTGCGCGTGACCGGCCGAGTCGAGCGCTTTCGAGACGAGCTGCAGGTCGAGCTGCGGGCGATCTCGCGCGCCGAGGGCGTCGCGGCCGACCCGGCCGAGTTCCTGCCCGTCGCCTACCGCGACCTCGACGAGCTCGACGGCTTCCTCGAGCACCTGGCCGCCGAGGTCCACGACCCGGGCTACGCCGCGCTGCTGCACGCGCTGCTCGGTGACGACGACCTGCGCGCGCAGTGGCGGCAGGCACCGTGCACGCGCGGCGGCCACCACGCCTACCTCGGCGGCCTGCTCGAGCACACGGTCGCCGTGGCCACGCTCGCGCTCGAGACCTGCGTCCTGCATCCGCGGCTGCGCCAGGACCTGCTGATCTGCGCGGCCCTCGTCCACGATCTCGGCAAGACCCGCGAGTTCACCTACGGCGCCGAGATCACGGTCAGTGACGAGGGGCGGATGCTCGGCCACATCACGCTCGGCGTGCGGATGCTCGACGAGCGCGCCGCAAAGCTCGGGCTCGACGACACCCGCCGCCTCGAACTGACCCACTGCGTCCTGCTTCACCACGGGGAATCGGGGCCCGCCCACCCCCGGCGCTTCGCCAGCGCCGAGGCGCTCACGCTCTATCGCCTCAACACGCTCGACGCCGCCGTCAAGGGCGCGCTCGAACACGGTCTGCCCGCCTGACGTCCCGCTCGGGCACACTTCGGGCGTGCCCGAAATCGCCGCAGCGCTCCCGATCGCCCGGCGTGGCTGGCGCGCAGCGCTGCTCGAGACGACAGGCATCGTTGCGCTGCTCGGCCTGATCGCCGCCTCGATCGTGATCGTCGTCGACGCCGCCGCGGCACCGTCGTTCCTGGTGCCCGCCGGCCGCCATCAGTTCCCGGGCTGGCTCGCCGGGCCGCTTCAGGGCCTCAACCTCGGGGAGCCGACGACGTGGCAGGACCTCGGCGGCGTGCTGATCGCGCTGGCCGTCTGCTGGCTGATCGCCCTGGCGTGCGTGAGCGCGGTGCGCACCCCCGTCGTCGTCACTGCGATCGTCGTCGCCAACGCGGTCTTCCTGCTCGGCCCGCCGCTGTTCTCCTCCGACGTGCTCGGCTATGTCGGCTTCGCCCGCGAGGGCGTTCTGCACCACACCGACCCCTACGCCCACGGCTGGGCGGCCGCGCTCGCTCACGATCAGATCCGCCCGCTGCTGCAGTGGCACAACGTCAAGTCCGCCTACGGACCGCTGTTCACCGTCTTCTCCTACGCCCTGGTCCCGCTCGGCATCGCCGGCATGGTGTGGACGTTCAAGATCCTCACCTTCGCCGCGAGCCTTGTGATCTGCGGGCTGGTCTGGCGGCTGGCCCAGGTTCGCGACGTCGATCCGAAGATGGCGATCGCGTTCGTCGGCCTCAACCCGGCGCTGCTCGTGTTCGAGGTCGGCGGCGGTCACAACGACCTGCTGATCATGCTTCCGGCGCTGATCGGGATCGGCCTCGTCCTGCGCCAACGCGAGCTCAGCGGCATGGCCGCGATCACGCTCGCGGCCGGAGCGAAGATCTCGATGGGCGTGATGGCGCCGTTCGCGCTGATCGGCTGCCAGGACCGCCGGCGCGGGCTGACCGGCGCGGTGGTCGCGGTCGTGTTCATCGCGCTGGTCGCCGCGATCGCGTTTGGCGGCGGCGGCTTCATCGAGACGTTGCCGGCGACGAGCTACGTCGCCGCCCACGCGGTGCCGGTGCAGGTCTCCAATCACGTCTTCGGGCAGCTGCGCTTCACCGACACCGCGCGCCTGTTGGCCGACGCGTTCGTGCTCGCGGGAGTCGCCTGGGCGCTGTGGATCGCATGGCGCGGATACGACTGGATCGCCGCCGCGGGCTGGGCCACGCTCGCGGTGCTGATCGGGACGACATGGCTGCTGCCCTGGTACATCGTCTGGGCGCTGCCGCTGGCCGCCGTCGGCACCAGCCGGTCGCTGCGCGGAGTGACGGTCCTGTTCACCGTGTTCGTCGTCGCAACCCGGATCCCGTTCCTGCTGGGCTGATGGGGGGAGAATGGACGCATGTCCGCTGGTGACACCCCGCTGCACGAGGCGATCGCGCCCTGGCTCGCCAACCCGGAGCGCGGCGCCGTGCTGCTCGATGTCGACGGCACGCTGGCCCCGATCGTGCGCCACGCCGACGACGCCCACGTGCCCGACAGCACGCGGACGCCGCTGATCGCAGTCGCGCGGCGCTACGGGCTCGTAGCCTGCGTGAGCGGGCGCCGCGCGGCGATCGCGCGGCGGATCGTCTCACTCGGTTCGATCAACTACGTCGGCAACCACGGAGCGGAGATCCTGCGCGGCGGCGCCGTGACACCCCAGACCGATCCGGAGATCTCTGCCTGGGCGCTGCGCGTGCAGGCGTTCGCCGCCGCGGCGATGACGCCCGAGCTGCGCGGTCTGCGCGTACGCGTCGAGGACAAGGACGTCATCGCCGCCTTCCACTGGCGTGGCGCGCCCGACGAGGACGCGGCGCACGAGGCGGTCCGCGAGCTCGCGCTGCGCGCCCAGCAGGAGGGGTTCGTCATCCACTGGGGACGCAAGGTGCTCGAGGTCCGCCCGGATGTGCCGATCGACAAGGGCCGCGGCGTGACGAAGCTGCTGCGCGAGGTCACCGTCGACTCGGCGCTCTACGTCGGCGACGACCTCACCGACGTCGACGCGTTCGCCGCGATGCGCGCGCTGGTCAGCCGCGACCGGCTGGTCCGCGCACTCTGCATCGGTGTTCGTTCCGACGAGACCCCGGCCGAGCTCGAGGCTGCGGCCGACGTCCTCGTCGACGGCCCGGTCGGTGTCCGCCGCCTGCTCGAGATGCTGGCAGCCGAGAAGGACCAATAAGTGCGCTTTGTCGATTTCCTGCGCACGACGGTGATGCTCAGCGCCGGCGCCGCGACAGTGCTGGCGACCGTCACGCTCGGGACCGCGTCACAGGGCGACGATCCCAACGTCGCCATCATCGGCGCGGGCTGGTGGTTCGTCGCCGCGATCCTCGGCGCGATCATCGGACGACGCCCGAGCGTCACGACCGCGATCGGGCGCCTGCTCGCCGACGCGAAGGTCGCGACGTCGATGCCCGAGCATCGCCCCGCGGCGGTCACGCTCAACCGGCTGTGGCCGCTGGTCGCCGCGACGGTGATCGCCGCCGGGCTCGGCGTCCTGTCGCCGAAGATCCCCGCCGTCGCGACGGGGTTCGCGATCATCTGGGCGCTGTCGTGGCGCAAGCAGGACAGTGCGGTGCTTGCGGTCGAGGAGCGCGATGGCGTGACGTTCTTCGTCGAGGACACGTCGCCGGTGCGCCCGATGGCGCTCAAGCGCACGCCGGGCATGCGTCGCGAGGTGCCGTCGCTCAACGGCAGCGAGGGCACGTAGGTCTCTGTGGCGACCGATGTGCTGATCGTGTCGCTCGGATCGACCGCCGGGCTGCGCGCGTTCGACGCCGAGCTCGCGGGATCGTTGCGCCGGGCGGGAGCGGACGTCGAGGTCGTGGCCGCCGCGCCGCCGGGCCAGGTGCGCACGCTGGCGCTGACCGACCTCCTCTGGGCCCGGGCGGCGCGGCGCGCCGCGCGTGACGGGATCGCCCGCCACGCGCCCCGCGCGATCGTCTACTCGTCGTCGACCGCGGCGCTGCTGTGGCCGCGCCCCGGAGCGATCCGCTACGACGCGCTGGCCTCGGAGAACCGGCGCGGGCGCCATGGGTTCTGGCAGCGCCCGCTCGAACGCCGGCGTCTGCGCCAGGCGCCGCTGCTCGTACCGACCGCGGTCGGCGCCCCCGATGCCCCCTACCAGGCCAACGCGCCGACGGTCGTCGTCGGGGTCCCCGTCGAGCCGAGCGGCGAGCCCGGGGCGACGCGGGACATCGCGGCGATCACCTACGCCGCCGACCCGCGCAAGAAGGGGCTGCAACGGATCCTCGACGCCTGGGCCCGAGCCCGACGCGAGGGTGAGGAGCTCGTGGTCTGCGGCCTGCACCCCAGCGCACCGGAGGCCCGGCCCGCGACCGGCGTGCGCTACCCCGGGCGGCTCGCGCCCGACGATTACCGTGCGCTGCTGCGCCGCGCGTGCGTGTTCGTGGCGGCGCCACTCTACGAGGACTACGGGCTCGCGCCGCTCGAGGCGCTGGCCGACGGCTGCGTCATGGTCAGCGCCCCCGCGCCCGGGCCGTACGTCGCGCTGGGCCTCGCGCGCGGGCTCGACGAGCGACTGGTCAGCGATGACCTGGCGACGGCGCTACGCACGGCACTCGACGATCCGGCCCCCGGCTACGCCGAACGTGCGCTCCGGGCACTGACGCCCTACCGCCGCGACGTCGTCGACGCCGTCGTCGCGGCCGAGCTCTTGCCCGCGCTCTTGGACTGAGCGCGCTTGCGCAGCGGTGCGAACTCGCTCCACGGCAGCGTGTTGGCGACGTCGGCGGCGGTCAGCCACGCGCGCCGCGCGGTGGCGATCCCCCAGCGCGTGTTCGGGAGCGTCGCGATCCGGTGCGCGTCGGAGTCGATCAGGATCCGCACGCCCGCTCGCGCCGCGTTGCGCGCGTGGATGTCGTCGAGGTCGCGGCGGTCGGGGGCCGAGTTGATCTCGAGCATCGTGTGAGTCCGCGCCGCGGCCTCGATCAGCGCGGCCATGTCGAGCGCGTAGGGCGCGCGCGCCTCGATCTTGCGCCCGGTCGGGTGGCCGATCGCGTCGATCAGCGGGTGCTCGCAGGCGGCGATCATCCGCGCCGTCATGACGTCGGAGGCCATCCCGAACGACGTGTGGACGCTGGCGATCACCCAATCGAGGTGGGCGAGGATCTCGTCGGCGTAGTCGGGCGATCCGTCGGGCAGGATGTTCGTCTCGGTGCCGATCAGCAGATCGAAGTCGTCGAGCTTCTCGTTGACGGCGCGGACGCGCTCGATCTGGCGCAGCAGCTCGTCGGGCTCGACATGGTTGCCGAAGCCGTGGGTCGCAGAGTGGTCGGTGATCGCCAGGTACTGGAGTCCGTTGTCGCGCGCGGCGTGGGCCATCTCGTCGATCGTGTTGTGCCCGTCGGAGGCGACCGTATGGCTGTGCAGGTCGCCCCTGAGGTCGGACTGCTCGATCAGCGCCGGGATCGTCTTCAGGTCGAGCTCGCCGCGGTCCTCGCGCATCTCGGGCGGGATCCACGGCATGCCGAGCAGCTCGTAGACCTCTTCCTCAGTCGCACAGCGGTGCGTGACGCCATCGGCGTCGTCGAGGATCCCGTACTCCGACACGTGCAGCCCGCGGCGCACCGCGCGCTCACGCAGTGCGATGTTGTGGGCCCGCGAGCCCGAGAAATGCTGGAGCAGGTTGCCGAACTGGTCGGGTTCGACGACCCGCAGATCGACGGCGACGCCGGAGTGGGTCCGGGCCTTGGCCGCGTTGTCGCCGGGCTTGGAGCACGACTCGAAGACGTCGAGCCCGGCGAAGGCGCCGAGCAGCGACTTGGGATCGGTGGCGGTGGCGATGATGTCGAGGTCCTTGACCGCGTCGACGAGCCGCCGCGCCGAACCGGCGAGCTCGACCTGCTGCGAGGACGGATGCACGCGCAGCGCCTCGATGATCGCCTCGGCGACCGGCAGCGCCTTGTACAGAGGAGTGCGGGTCGGCGCCGTGTCGCCGATGCCGGCGTCGAGCGACACGAGCACGGTCTGCTCGAACTTCTCCCCGAAGCCGCGCACGTCACGCAGCTGCTGGGCCTCGGCCGCGACACGCAGCGCATCGAGCGAATCGATGCCGAGCTCGTCGAACAGCTTGCGCGCGCGCTTGGGCCCGAGACCCGGCAGACGGGTCATCTCGACGAGGCCCGGCGGGAATTTGGCCCGGAGCTTCTCGACCGCCGGAATCGTTCCGGTATCGAGCAGCGCCCGGATCTTCTCCTCGAGCGTCTTGCCGACCCCCGGCAGTTCGGTGACGCGTCCCTCGCGGGTCAGCGCGGCCACCGAGACCGACGACTCACGAACCGCCTTGGCCGCGTTGCGGTAGGCGAGAACCCGGTGCACAACGGCCCCGTCGAGCTCGTAGAGGTCGCCGAGCTCGTCGAACAGCGTGGCGATATCGGCGTTCGACGGATCCGTCATGAGTCGTAGTCCCTAGGGTACGCGGCCGGTCATGCCCGGCTCCCCCTGGCTCATCCTCCCGACGTTCAACGAGGCCGAGAACATCGGTCCGATCGTGCGCGCCGCCCTCGTGGTGCTCGAGCAGTGCGCGCCCGAGGGGCACCGGATCCTCGTCGTCGACGACAGCTCGCCCGACGGGACCGGCGATCGTGCCGACGCGCTGGCCGCCGAGCACGAGGCGGTCGAGGTCGTGCACCGCACCGTGCGCACGGGCCTCGGGCCGGCGTATCTGGCCGGGTTCGCCCACGCGCTGGAGCGTGGGGCCGGCTTTGTGCTGGAGATGGACTCCGACTTCTCCCACGACCCCAAGGACATCGCGCGGCTGCTTGACGCGGTACGCGCTGGCGCCGACCTCGCGCTCGGTTCGCGCTACGTCGACGGCGGCGGTGTCGAGGACTGGTCGCTGCTACGCCGCTTAATCAGCCAGGGCGGATCGACCTACGCGCGCGTCGTACTCGGGCTCGGCGTGCGAGATCTGACCGGCGGCTTCAAGTGCTTCCGCCGCGAGGTCCTCGAGACGATCGACCTGCCCAGCGTGCGCTCGGCCGGCTACGGATTCCAGGTCGAACTGACCTACCGCGCCGCCCAGCGCGGGTTCACCGTCGTCGAGGTCCCGATCGTCTTCCGCGACCGTGTCGTCGGCGAGAGCAAGATGTCGTGGCGCATCGCCGCCGAGGCGATGTGGCTCGTGCCGGCGCTGCGCTGGCGCCGCGGCTGACCGCTCGCTGGCTCAAGCGCGCCGTCGCCGCGCCGACTTCCCGGGGCGATGGATCCCACTCGATACGCCCTCGTGCAGGGAATGCAGGACACGCGCGCGACCCTGACCGGGTGGCGAGGCGATCCGTGGCGCGCGCTGCGCCCGTGGCTGCTCGGCGCGACGGCGGTCTGCTTCGGGCTGCTGCTCGCGACCTACATCGTCGCGCGCAACTCGACCCCGGACCCGTCGGGGCTGCTCATCTACGGCCGCCTGGCGCCCGCGACGCTCGGTGACGTCGGTCACATCCTGTTTCGCAACTCGCTCGTCCTGGCCCTGCATGGCTTCGCCTGCGTCGCGGGCTTCATCGCCGGCAGCTCGCTGCCGCTGCAGGCCGAGCAGCACAACGGCTGGAAGCGGACGCTCCACGACCAGGCGGGCCGCGGCGCGATCCTGTTCGTGATCGCAGCGACGACGTTCTCGCTCTGCACCCAGGCCTACGTTCTCGGCGCGCAGAGCTCGACGCTCGCGACACAGGAGCACACGTCGATCGCGGTTCTGCTGCTCGGGCTGACCCCACACGCCGTGCCGGAGCTGATCGCGCTCTTCCTGCCGTTGGCCGCGTGGATCATCGCCAGCCGTCAGGAGCGCTGGCACGAGCTGCTGGCGGCGACGCTCGTGACCGTCGCGATCGCGATCCCGATCCTGATCACGGCGGCGTTCGTCGAGGTCTTCGTGACGCCCCACATCATCCTCGCGCTCGGCCGCTGAACCACACCGCGGGCTCGGGTACTTCATTTTGTATAGTTAGTACGCAACCCCGCGAAGGAGACACCCCATGGCCGGCACCCTTGCCGAAGTGACCGACTCAAGCTTCCAGGCCGACGTCATCGAGGCCGACGGCCCCGTGCTCGTCGACTTCTGGGCGCCGTGGTGCGGTCCGTGCCGCGTGGTTGGTCCCGTGCTCGAGGAGATCGCCGGCGAGCGCTCCGATCTGACGATCGTGAAGCTCAACGTCGACGAGAACCAGCAGACCGCCGCCAACTTCGACGTCCTCTCGATCCCCACGCTGATCCTCTTCAAGGGCGGCGAGCCGGTCAAGAAGGTCATCGGCGCGTACCCCAAGAAGAAGCTCGAAGCCGAGTTGGCGCCGGCGCTGGTGTAGCGGCTACGCCTTGACGACCGCGATGTGCAGCCGACGGCCCTTGATGTCGGCCGCTTCGCCGCCCGTCGTCCCGTCGTAGACAACGCTCGTCGCCAGCGTCTCGCCGGTGACGTAGGGCTCGTGCGCGCGGGCGGCGGCGATCAGTTCGTCGTCGCCGCCGAGCGTGAGGGCGATGCGGTCCGACACGTCGAGGCCGGCGTTCTTGCGCGCGCCCTGGACGGCGTGGACGACCTCGCGGGCGAGGCCCTCGCGGCGCAGGTCGTCGTCGAGCGTCAGTTCGAGCGCGACGGCGTGTGAGCCCTCGCGTTCGAGCTGGTAGCCCTCGAGCGGCTTCATCGCCAGCAGCAGGTCGTCCGCAGTCAGGTCGTGGTCGGCGCCGCCGACATTGATCCCGATGCTGCGGCCGTCGCGGAGCGCCGCGACAACGTGGTCGGGGTTCAGGCCGGCAACCGCATCGGCGACCTCGGGCATCGACTTGCCAAAGCGCGGGCCGAGCGTGCGGTAGTTCGGCTTGACCTCGTGGGAGCCGAGCTCGTCGGCCTGCTCGACGAAGCGCAGCACACGCACGTTGAGCTCCTCGCGGACGATCGCGTCGAGACGCTCGATCGCCGCCTGCTCGGGCCCGGCGGCGACGACGACCGCCTCGGCGAGCGGCTGGCGCACCGCGAGCTTGGCCTGCCCGCGCGCGGCGAGCCCGAGGCGCACGGTCTCGCGTGCGATCGCCATCGCGGTCTCGAGGCCGAGGTCGCGCGCGGCGGCGTCGGCGACCGGCCAGTCGCACAGATGCACCGACGGCTCGCCGGCATCAAGCGCTTCGAACAGCTCGTCGGCGACGAACGGCGTGAACGGCGCCAGCAGCTTCGCGACCGTGACCAGGCACTCGTGCAGCGTGGCGAACGCGCTGGGGTCGCCGTCCCAGAACCGCCGGCGCGAACGACGCACGTACCAGTTGCTCAGATCGTCGACGAACGTCGCGATCGCCCGGCCCGACGTCGTCGAGTCGAACGCGTCGAGGCGCTCGGTGGCCTCGGAGACGGTGGCGCTCAGCCGCGACAGGATCCAGCGATCGAGGTCGGTCTGCCCGCCGTCCTCGCCGTCGGGGACGTAGCGGTCCATGAACGCGTGCACGTTCCACAGCTGGCGCAGGAACAGCCGCACTCCGTCGCCGACCTTGTCGACGTCGAACAGGTACGGCTCCCAGGGCTGCTTGGAGGTGAAGAAGTACCAGCGCAGCGCGTCGGCGCCGTGGCGGTCCAGGACCTCCCACGGGTCGACGACGTTGCCCAGCGATTTGGACATCTTGCGGCCCTCGCCGTCGAGGATCAGCCCGAGGCACAGCACGCGGTCATATGACGAGCGGCCGAACAGCAGCGTCGAGACGGCGAGCAGCGAGTAGAACCAGCCGCGCGTCTGGTCCAGCGCCTCGCAGATGTAGTCGGCCGGGAAGCGCTCCTCGAGGCGCTCCTGGTTCTCGAACGGCGCGTGGTACTGGGCGAACGGCATCGCACCCGAGTCAAACCAGACGTCGATGACCTCGGGCACGCGCGCCATCGGCTCCGCACATTCAGGGCAAGGGAAGCCGACGTCGTCGACGAACGGGCGATGGGGATCGTCGAGCAGCACGCCGCTGAGCTCGTGCAGCTCGGCGAACGACCCGATCACATGGATGTGGCCCGAGCCGCAGCGCCAGACCGGAAGCGGCGTGCCCCAGTAGCGCTCGCGCGACAGCGCCCAGTCGACGTTGTTGCGCAGCCAGTCGCCGAAGCGGCCCTCCTTGATGTGCTCGGGGTGCCAGTTGACCGCGTCGTTGGAGGCCAGGAGCTCGTCACGGATCGTCGAGGTGGCGATGTACCACGACGGCTTGGCGTAGTAGATCAGCGGCGTGTCGCAGCGCCAGCAGTGCGGGTAGGAGTGCAGGTAGTCCTCGGCGCGCAGCAGCTTGTCTCGCGTACGCAGGTCCTCGACGAGGTCGGCATCGGCGTCCTTGACGTAGCGCCCGGCGTAGGGGCCGATGCGCTCGTCGTAGGTGCCATCCGCCTTGACCGGGTTGACGACCGTCAGCCCGTACTTCTCGCCGAGACGGAAGTCGTCCTCGCCGAACGCGATCGCCGTGTGGACGAGGCCGGTCCCCTCGTGGTCGGTGACGAAGTCGGCGAGCAGGATCGAATGGCCGAGCTCGCCATAGACGTCGGCGGCGAGGTAGGGGAACGGCGGCTCGTAGCGCGCGCCCTCGAGCGCCGCGCCCGCGAACTCGTCGAGGATCTCGACATGAGTGTCGGAGCCGAGGACCCGCTCCACCAGCGCCTTGGCCAGGACGACCGGGTGCTCGAGCGTGTCGGTCTTCACGCGCACGTACGTCAGCTCCGCGTCGACCGCGACGGCCGCGTTGGACGGCAGCGTCCACGGCGTCGTCGTCCACACGAGCAGCTCGTCGCCGGCCTGGACCGGCCCATGATCCGTCGTCACTGCGAAGCGCACGAACACCGACGGGTCCGACACCTCCTGGTAGACGCCGGGCTGGCCGAGCTCGTGCGAGCTGAGTGACGTGCCGCAGCGCGTGCAATAGGGGACGACGCGGTGACCCTCGTAGAGCAGGCCCTTTTCGGAGATCTGGCGCAGCGCCCACCAGACCGACTCGATGAACGTCGAGTCCAGCGTGCGATAGGCGTCGTCGAGATCGATCCAGAAGCCGATCCGCTCGGTCAGCCGGTTCCAGTCCTCGAGGAACTCAAAGACCGACTCGCGACAGCGCGCGTTGAACTCCGCGATCCCGTACGCCTCGATCTCGGCCTTGGACGAGATCCCGAGCTCGCGCTCGACGGCGATCTCGACCGGCAGCCCGTGGCAGTCCCAGCCGCCCTTGCGCTGGACCTGGTAGCCGCGCATCGTGCGATAGCGCGGGTAGATGTCCTTGAACGCGCGGGCCAGCACGTGATGCGTGCCCGGTTTGCCGTTGGCCGTCGGCGGCCCCTCGTAGAAGACCCACGGCTCCGCCCCGTCGCGCCGTCGCACCGACTCGGCGAACACGTCGCGCTCGCGCCAGCGCGCAAGGACGCGCTGCTCGAGGTCGGGGAAGGACTGGTCGGGATCGACGGCGGGCATGGGGGAGCGGATTGTAGGAGGCGCACCTCTTGCGCCCGGTTCGCGATGCTCGCATCGGGCTCCGAACAGCCGCAGCGAGGGAAGGGCCGGAAGGCCGGTTCGCCCCGCGAGACGCATACGGATCCATCGAGGGCCGAATCGACCGTGCATAACACGGTCGATTCGGCCCTCGATGGAAACCTCGCGCGGTTCGTCCCGCCGCTACGCCGCGAGCTTGCGACAGATCTCGGCCAGGCTGCGCTTCTCGCCCTCGTCCAGGGCCGAGAACGCGTTGCTCACGCGCTCGGTGTGCTCAGGGAAGAGCCGGTCGACCATCTCCTGCCCCGTCGTCGTCAGAGAAACCATCGCCGCGCGGCGGTCATGGGGCAGGCGCCGGCGCGAGACGAGCCCGCGCAGTTCGAGCGTCGTCACGACCTCGGTCGCGTTGGCCTTTGACGTGTGCAGCCGCGCGCGCAGCGCCCGGAGCTCCAGCTCGCCGCCGGCGGTGGTCAGGACGACGAGCACCGAAAACCCCGACGCCGACAGGCCTTCGCGTTCGAGATCGGCGCTCAGGCGCCGGCGGACGATCGCCTCGGCCTGGAGCAGCGAGTCGAGCGCGCGATGCGCCAGCGGGTCGCCTGGGACGAGGGCCATTGCGCGCCGCATGATGGCGGCGCTTGCGGATGGATCAGCCGACGGCGATGTGGTGTTCGCTGAGCGCCGCGCGGCGCTTGGTGATGCTCGGGCCGCGAGCGACGATCTGTTCGCCGACCGCCCGACGGTCCATCTCAGCGAACAACAGGTCGCGCGCAGCCAGGGGACGAACCCCGAGGCGCTCGACGGTGCTCGCCCCGGTCTCGGGCAGTGCGCCGCGATAGTCGAAGACGGCGACGCGATCGCCGCCGACCCGCCGCGCGGCGTAGACGATCCGCCCGAGCGCGTCGAGCGAGGCCCGCCGGCCGGTGAGGATCACGGCCCGCGGATCGAGCGCGGTGAGCGCGCGCCCGACGCGATCGGGATCGAGCTCGACGTTGAGCGTCAGCGTGCGCATGCCACCGCGGCGCAACACGAGCTCGAGCGCCTGGGCGTGCAGCGCGTCCATGTCGACCGGACACGACGCGTCAAAGATCAGGGCGCCCTCAGAACGCGACGGCGTCGGAGCGACGCGCATCGACGCGGCCAGCCAGCTCGATGCCCAGCGCCAGGCGAAGCCATACTCGGGACCGGGCAGCGCGTTGGGATCGCGTAGCGCCTCGACTGCGGGAAGCATGACCTCCTCGACCGTGCGCTCAACCGAGCGCACCGCGAGGCTCTCTTCGAGCACGCGGTCGGCTTCGAGGTCGTCAAACCGGCCGAGGGCCGAGCGCAGTCGCGCCGGAGTGGCGGGGCCGGCGCCGCGCTCACGGGCCATCGAGATCGCCGACGAGACGTTGTGGGTCTCCTCGAACGCGGTGCGCAGCGCCTCGATCTCGATGAGATCGAACTGGCGGTGGCCGCCCTGGGTCCGGCGCGGGGTCGGATAGCCGAAGCGGCGCTCCCACGAGCGCAGGGTGTTCGGGCTCACGCCGAGCATGGCCGCGGCTGCGTTGGTTCGGATGACTCCCATATCGCGACAGTTATCGAACCTGCTCATAGCTGCCGCAACCTGTGCAGAGGATGCTGCAGTTGGGCAGGTTCCGTGCGTGTTATGAGCAGGCAGGAATGCGCTCGACCACCGCGAATACCACCGATCCGCGCGCCTCGCGCGCAGAAATCAGTGCTCGTCGAAGACGAGCAGCGCGCCTTGTGGCGGGCCGCAGGCGCCGACGCGAACGCGGTAGCGCACACCGAACTCGTCGGGCGGGCGGACGATGGTGACCTCGCCATCATGGGCGTGCGCGGTCGCGCCGATGATCAGCGCGACGAAGTCGTGCGTCGAGGCGCCGGCCTCGGCCGGGACCAGGAACTCGGTGAGTGGGCGATTGACCGCCTCGACCTCGGTGACGCACAGGATCGCCTCAGCCGCGCCCGATAGGCCGCACACAGTGAGCGCGCGATCGACGAGCAGGAACGCGGCGCCGGGCTTGGGCGCGAGCGCCGAGTCGGCTTCGAGCATGACCCCCAGACCACAGCGTCCACAGACCCGCGGCGTCGGCATTGTCACCGGGGGAGCTCCACAGTGCCCGCAGAAATGCGCGAGCTCACGGCGACCGTCGGCCGGCAGCGGTGTGGTGACGAGCCTGAGGTGGGCTGCGCTCATGCGCTCATCGTCCTACGTCGAGCGGCGCGACGGCCATCGAACGTCGCGACGCCTTCAGCGGTCGCGGCCGCGTGGTGGGTCTCGGCCATGGCCAGGATCTGGCGTTGCGCGTCGCCGGGAGAGTCGGCCAGCGCGCGGGCGCCGGTCGTCAGGACGCGGCCCTCGCGCCCGCGGTGGAAGAGCGCCACCGGTAGCGGGCCGGCGGCCGAGCGGACGGTGTAGGCCCAGCGGGCGACGGCGTCGTCCTCGGCGTGGCGACCGGCGATGACGACGGCGTTCGGGGCGAACGATCCGACGACATCGGCCAGGCCGCCGACCCCGAGAACCGGGAGAGGCAGGACGCGCGCCCCCGCCCGGATACAAAACAGCTCGAGCGCGCGCAGGCCGAGCGCGTCGGAGTCGAGCTGGTCACGGCTGGCGTCGCCGATCAGGATGGCGCCCGGCCGCTGTGGCGCCGGCGCGAGGCGCTGGGCACGGACGAGCCAGTCACCGGCCCACCGGGCGGCGAAGGCCCACGGGGCGGAGTCAAAGCCATGGCGCTCGCCGATCTCGTTCATCGAGGGCAGCAGCACCTCTTCGATCGAACGCTCGACCGAGCGGAGGGCCAGAGCGGCCTCCATCGCGGCGTCGGCGCGTTCGAGCTCGAACGCGGCGATCGCACCGACGAGCGAGTTGGTGTCGGCGGTCAGCGCCTCTCGCGCGCGGGAAACGGCAGACGAGATCGACAGCCCCTCCTGCAGCGCGTCGCGGAGCGCGGCGACCTCGCCGTGGGTGTACAGCCGGTGTTTGCCGGGGGACCGCTGCGGGTGCGGATAGCCGAATCGGCGTTCCCAGGCACGCAACGTGTTCGGCGACACGTTGAGCAAGGCAGCGGCTTCTGAGGTCTTGAGGGTTCGCACTCAGTGAGAACTGTCGGTGTTGCAGGCAGGTTTTGCGTCGATATTGCCACAAAGTGCACATATGTGCGAACGAAAGCAGTGCTTAAGGCTCGAAATCCGTCTAGATGCGCCTGCATAGGCAGGAGTCAGAGATTCGTCCGAAAAGGAGAGCACTGTGAACTACCGTCGCCCGTAGTCCGTACCGTCATCACCGGTTCTGCTTCTGTCGCTCTCAACAGGGCGCTACGGTCTACGCCATGATCGAGTGACCGCTCTGCCCGCCGGCGGCAGCTCATTGTCGTTGTCACGTCGTCCGCTGTTCTTCTCGCCGGCGCGGTGCTCGCCGCCGTTGACGTGGAGCGGCGATGCGGGCGATCCGCTCTTCTACGTGCTGCTCGCCGTCGGCCTGGTCGCCGAGGTGATCTCGACGTCGATCGACGTCGAGACCAGGTGACATCTCGGTCTCGGGCGCGCTTCCTCTGTGGCGGTCCTGGCGATCGGTTTCCTCGACCCGTTCTGCGCGTTCGCCATCGCGGTCGCCACGTCGATCGTGTGGTCGATCGCCGGTCGCTATCGCTGGCAGGCGGGCTCGTGAACCTGGCCGGCACCGCAACGCCCTACGCGTTCGCGGCCTGGGTCTTCGGGAGTCTGGCGTCTCGCCCAGACGAGCGTCGCGTTCCCGCTCGTGCTGGCCGCCGCCGGCGTGTTGATCCTGTTCGTCAACGTCGTCTTCGTCGACCTCGAGATCAACCTGCTCGACGGCCTGCCGCAACATCGCCTGGTCGCTGCCGCGCGAGTACCTGATCCCCGCGGCCCTGAACATCGCGCTGGCCGCGGCGCTCGCCGAGGTCTACGTGCAGACCGGCCTCGCGGTGATCGCGTTCGCGCTGCTGATCGTCGTCGCCTTCTCCTACATGACCCGCCTCGCTCGCCGTCGCCCGCACCCGTACCCGCGAGTACGCGAACCTCTCGTGGGGCGTGCTCTCCAGCCTGGTCCGCACGCTCGACGAACGCGATCACCGGGCCGCGCGCCACTGCGCGGCGGTGGCGCGCTTCTCGCGCGACATTGCCCGGCGCGCCGGGATGAGCGAGCGCGAGCAGGAGCTCGCCCACACCTCCGGTCTGCTTCACGACATCGGGCGGTTTGCGCTGTCGGACCGGGTGCTCGAACCCGAGGGCGAGTTGACGCAGGACGATTGGCGCGTCGTGCGACTGCATCCGAGCATCGGCGCAAACCTGCTTCAGGACATCGGCGTCTACGGCCCGGTCGCCGAGATCGTGCTCGCCCACCACGAGCGCATCGACGGCCGCGGGTATCCCAACGGTGTCAGCGGCGACGAGATCCCGGCGATCGCCCGGATCGTCGCGGTGGCCGAGGTCTACGACACGCTGACCGCGCCCGACACCTACCGCGAGCGGATGACGTCGTTCGAAGCGCTGACCGAGTTGCGCCGCGTTGCCGGGCGCCAGCTCGACGCGGACTACGTCGAGATCCTCGCCCAGCTGCTGGCCGGCCAGGGCACCGACTACCGGCACGCCGACGAAGCGGACTACGACCGCGAACTGGACATCGAGCGGCGCCTCAACGAGGCGGCCGCGAACTAGATGGGGATTTCGCGGCCGGTACGTTCAGATGACGTGCCGGTCGTGGAATCAACCATCTAATCTCGGGCGACGTTGCCCTGCTCGAGCGACTGCAGGAAGTCGTCGAGCTGCTCGACCGAGAAGCGGCGCTGCCCACCCGGGGTGCGGTAGCCGAGCAGATGGCCCGTGTTGGACCAGCGGCGGATCGTGCTCAGCGAGACGCCCAGGTGCCGGGCGGCTTCACTGGTCGTCAACCCAAGGCGACGACTCGGCTGCGTTGCGCTCATGTGCTGGAAGTTCGACGGGCGGGCGCCGCGTTGAGCCTCCCTGCGTGCCTTTGCAGAGGTTTGGTCCTTCGATCACGCCGCCCGATCGATCAGCCGGCTCCCAACACAACCCATCGCTCACCGGCGAAGCGGAACCCGAGCGTCGCGCAACGCACGACCATCAAGATGTCGAGGCCCCACCAGACGCCGCGGATGCCCCAGCCGAAGTGCAGTGCGGCCAGCGCGATCGGGACGAAGACGGCGAACGCGGCGAGCATCGCGCCGGCGAGGTAGCGCCCGTCACCGGCGCCGATGAGGATGCCGTCCAGCGCGAAGACCACCGCACCGATCGGCAGCATCAGCGCGAACAGCGGCCACATCTGATGCGCGCGGAGCAGGACGAGCGGGTCGTCGGTGAACACTCGCGGCAGCGGTCCGCGCAGCGCCAGGAGCGCGGCGCCGAACGCACAGCCCAGGGCGAGGGACCAGACCAGCATTCGCGCGGCGGCCTCGCGAGCCAGCGCGCCGCGCCCGGCGCCGAGCGCGCGCCCGACGATGATCTGCCCGGCGATCGCGATCGCGTCGAGGACCAGGGCGAGAAACAGGAACAGCTGAAACGCGATCTGGTGGGCCGCCAGCGACGCGGGGCCGATCCGCGCGAGCACCGCGCTGGCAACGACGAACGCGCCGAGCAACGCGGCGGTGCGCACGAAGATCGCTGCGCCGATGCTCAGCACCGAGGCCATCGCGTCCCGGCGCGGGCGACGGCTGGTCGCCGGTGCGGCGAGCAGCAGCGCGGCGAACGCCGCGCCCATCCCGAGCTGGGCGATCACCGTGCCGAGCGCCGATCCGTCGAGGCCCATGTCGAGCCCGTAGACGAGCACCAGCTCGAGCAAGACGTTGACGAGGTTCGCGACGACGAGGATGACCAGCGGTGCACGCAGGCGGTCGACGCCGCGCAGGTAGCCCTGCCCGCCGAGCGCGATCAGCGCCGCCGGCAGGCCGATCGCGGCGATCCGCAGGTAACGCGCGGCAAGCGTCGCGATGAGCCCATGACCGCCGAGCAGCGCCATCAGCGGCGCGGCCGCGACCACGCACAGAACCCCCGCCGGGATGCCGATCAGCAGCGCGAGCCACAGCGATTGGGCAGCGAGCTCTCCGGCCTGGGCCTCTTGGCCGGCGCCGTGCAGACGGGCGACCCGCGCGGTCGTCGCGTAGGTCAGGAAGTTGCACAGCGTGACCAGCGTGCCGAGCAGCACCCCGGCCAGCGCGAGGGCCGCGAGCTGCGCGGTACCCAGGTGCCCGACGATCGCGGTGTCGACGAGCAGGTAGAGCGGCTCGGCCGCAAGCGCACCCAGCGCCGGCACCGCGAGGCGCAGGATCTCACGGTCGTACGCGCGCCCACCCATCGCCGTGACTCTACGATCACGCGATGCGCCTCTCGCTGCTCGTCGCTCTCTCCGTCGTCCTTGTCGGCTGCGGCGCCGACAAGAAGCCCGTTCCGGCGGCGTGCATCGGGCCGGCGCTGCCGATCCAGCAGGCGGCGCTGGCCGGCGGCCCGCTCCCCGATGGCAGTCGACTGTCGGACTGCATCGTCCACGCGAACAGCGACGCCAAGCTGAGCGGGGTCGCGACCGCGCTCGCGGCGGCCACCGACGACCTCGCGATCCGCGCAGGGCGCGGGGATCAGCAGGCCGCACAGGCCCTCGGGTTCCTGATCGGAGCGACGCAACGCGGCGCCGACACCAACTCCACCGCCGCGGAGCTGGCGCGGCGGCTGGCGGCCGATGCGCGCCGCGTGCACGAGCTTGCGCCCGAGATGGACAGACTCGTCACACGCGGCAGCGCCGCCGGGCGGGCGCGCGGGTGAAGCTGCGGCTGTATCACCACCATGACGGCGCGCGCGTGGCCTACCGCGAGGTCGGCACCGGCCCGCCGATCGTGCTCGTGCACTCGGCGATGCTGTCGCACCGCGAGTGGGAGCCGATGGTCGAGGAGCTGTCCGATCGCTTCCGGCTCGTGTTGCCTGACCTGCCGTTGCACGGCGACAGCGAGGACCGCCCGCGCCATCCGTACACGCCGAAGTGGTTCGCCGAGGTGCTGACCGCGTTCTGCGACGAAGTCGCCGGTCCGAGCCCGCTGGTCGGCGGCCACGGCCTCGGCGCCGAGGTCCTGTTGCGCGCGGTGATCGGCGGCGGGCTGCAGCCGCGGCGCATGGTCCTGATGGGCAACCGCCTGCACCGCGAGCCGGAGCGCGGGCTGGCTCGTGGCGCGTGGCGCGCCGCGGCGCGCGCGGGCGGCCTGCCGGGTCTGGACCGCGCGCTGGCGCACGGCGTGCGGCTCGTCGCGCGGCCCGACGCCGGGCTGCGGCTCTCGGCGCGCGGGGACCCGCGGGCGCGCGATCTCGTGCGCCACGCGTTTGCCGACGTCGGCGGCAACGCGAACCTCGCGCGGTCGTGGTCGCTGTTCGCACGGCGCTGGCCGACCGGTCCGTGGCGCGAGTTGCTCGACGACTACCGCCTGATCGATTGCCCCGTCCTGCTGTTGTGGGCCGACCAGGATCGGCTGCACCCGTTGCAGGGCGCCGAGGAGGCGCGCGACCTGCTGCCGCACGCGGACCTGCGGGTGCTCGATGACACCGGCTATCTGATCGCCTACGACGATCCGGTCGGCGTCGCTCGCGAATTGGCCGCCTTCCTCGTGTGAGCGCGAGCACGCCACGCGCGGCGGTCCGGCGATAGCGTGGAGGGTTCAGCGATCTTCAGGAGTGAGACCACCACATGGCCAAGAAGCGCCTCTACGGCGGCGAAACCGCCAAGGCGATTGAGAACTTCCCCGTGTCCGGCGAGCCGGTCCCCGCGACCGTCGTCCATTGGCTCGGCGCGATCAAGGGCGCGGCCGCACGCGTCAACGCCGACCTCGGCCTGCTCGACGAGAAGCTGGCGACGCGGATTGCCGCGGCCGGCGATGCGATCGCCGCGGGCGAGCACGACGACCAGTTCCCGATCGACGTCTTCCAGACCGGCTCGGGCACATCGTCGAACATGAACGCCAACGAGGTCATCGGGACGCTGGCCGGCGAGGACGTTCACGCCAACGACCACGTCAACATGGGCCAGTCGTCCAACGACGTCTTCCCGTCGGCCGTGCATCTCGCGGCGCTCGACCAGGCGACGAACACGCTGCTACCCGCGTTGAAGCAACTCGAGAAGTCGCTCGACCGCAAGGCGCGCAGCTTCAAGAACATCGTCAAGTCGGGCCGCACGCATCTGATGGACGCGGTGCCGGTGACGCTCGGCCAGGAGTTCTCTGGCTATGCGACGCAGATCCGCCTTGGCCAGGAGCGCGTCGAGTCGGCGCTCGTGCACGTGCGCCAGATCCCGCTCGGCGGGACCGCGACCGGCACGGGCCTCAACACGCATCCGAAGTTCGCGGCGGGCGTGCGGCGCGAGCTGACACGGACGTCGAAGCTGAAGATCGAGCCGCCGGCCGATCCGTTCGAGGCGCAGGCGGCGCGCGACTCGCTGGTCGAGCTGTCGGGGGCGTTGAAGGTCATCGCCGTGTCGCTGACCAAGATCGCCGGCGACCTGGCGCTGATGGGCTCGGGCCCGCGCGCGGGGATCGGCGAGCTGCTGCTTCCTGAACTGCAGAAGGGCTCCTCGATCATGCCCGGCAAGGTCAACCCGGTGATTCCAGAGGTCGTGCTCCAGGTGGCCGCACAGGTCATCGGCAACGACACCGCGATCACGATCGGCGGCATGCAGGGCCAGTTCGAGCTCAACGTGCGCATCCCGCTGATCGCCCGCAACCTGCTCGGCTCGATCGCACTGCTGTCGTCGACCAGCGTCCTGTTCGCCGAGAAGTGCATCGACGGCATCGAGGCCAACCGGCCCGGCAACAAGCGCTCGGCCGAGTCGACGCTCGCCGTCGCCACCGCCCTGAATCCGATCATCGGCTACGACAAGGCTGCCGAGATCGTCAAAGAGGCCGGCGCCTCCGGCCGAACCGTCCGCGAGGTCGCCCTCGAACTCGGCGTCTCGGCGAAGGACTACGACGGTGCGGTCGACCTACGGAAGATCGCCGCGGGCAACATCGGCTGAGCTCGGGAGCACGGCGTCGTCGCGAGTTGGGGGTCAGTTGAGGGGTCAGACCCCTTGAGTCGCGGCGACTGAGATTTTGTTCGTCAGCGCGTGATAAGGGGTCTGACCCCTAGGAGTGGCTGCGGAGCTGCTGGAGCGTGCGCTGCTGACGGCCGTCGGCGTCGAAGTTGTCGGGCGCGAGCCATGCCTCGAAGGCGGCACCGAGGGCCGGCCATTCGTTGTCGAGGATCGAGTACCAGGCGGTGTCGCGGTTGCGGCCCTTGACGACCATGGCCTGGCGGAAGATGCCCTCGAACGTGTAGCCGAGGCGCAGGGCGGCGGCGCGTGAGCGGGCGTTGAGCGCGTTGCATTTCCACTCGAAGCGGCGGTAGCCGAGATCCTCGAACGCATGGCGGGCCCACAGGAAGATCGCCTCGGTCGTTGCCGGCGTGCGCTGGATCGCCGGGCCGAAGGCGAGGTTGCCAATCTCGATCGACCCATGGGGCGGGTCGATGCGCAGATAGGCGCCCATACCCGTCGCGGCCCCGGTCGACGGGTCGGCCAGTGCGTAGAACCGCGTGTCCGCGGCCTCGCAGCCCGCCATGAACTGGTCCCACTCCGGGCCGTCCGGCGGGAACGGCCCGTGCGGCAGGTAGTCCCAGAGCCGCGGGTCGCGGTCGTCGTGCAGCGCCGCGAACAGCGATGCGCTGTGGCGCGTGCATTCCAGCGGCTCGAGCACGACGTAGCGTCCGGGCAGCGCGACGCGACCTGGCGCCTCGGCGCCCGACCAGCCCGGGACGGGCGCCCCGAGCCTGCCCTCCTCGTCAGTCACCGTCGGCGTATACCGCGAGCTCGAGGCAAGCAGCATCTCGACGATGGCGGCGTCGTAGAACGGCAGCACCTGGGTCATGGACGTCCCGGCGAGGCGTCACGGCCTGCTCGAGCAGGCTGTCGATCGCACTGGTGTTCATGGGTCAGGCCATCAAAGGCCGCAGGCGAACCGGCAGCGTCTTCAGTTGGTTGACGAACGGCGACTCGACGTAGACGGGATCGCCGTCGAGCTCCATCCGCGGGTAGCGCGCGAGCGTCTCCTCGAGCAGGACCCGCAGCTCCAGACGCGCGAGCGCGGTGCCGAGACAGAAGTGCCGGCCCCCGGCGCCGAACGCCAGATGGTCGGTCGTCCGCGTGATGTCGAAGCGGTCGGGATCCTCGAAGCGCGTCTCGTCGCGGTTGGCCGACGTGTACCACATGGCCACATGCTCGCCCTGACGGATCTTCTGACCCCCGAGCTCGGTGTCGACCGTCGCCGTGCGGCTGAAATGCGCGAACGACGGGAACATCCGCAGCGACTCCTCGACCGCGTCGGTCACGCGACTGGGATCGTCGAGCACGAGCCGGCGCTGGTCGGGGTTCTCGATCAGCGCGCGGGTACCGCTGCAGTAGGTCGCCTTCGTCGAGTCGTTGCCGGCGGCCATGAGCAGGAAGAAGCCCATGACGATCTCGTGGTCGGTCAGGCCCTCGTTGTCGATCTCGGCGTGAACCAGGACGCCGGTGAGGTCGTCGGTCGGGTTCTCACGGCGCGCGGCGATCAGCGCGTTGCAGCGGGCGAACAGCTCGGGGATGTCGCGCTCCATGATGATCTCGGGACCCTCGGGGTTGAGGTCCGGGTCGCCGACCGCGAGCGTGCTGTTCATGATCCGCGCCCAGATCGCGTCGTCCTCGGGCGGAACGCCCATGAAGCTCCCGATCACGCGCGAGACGATCGGCTGCGCGACGTCGGTGACCAGGTCGCACGTGTCGCGGTCGCCGAGGCGGTCGAAGACCTCACGCGTGATCACCCGGATCGCATCTTCGTGCTCGGCGATCCGCTTCGGCGTGAAGCCGCGTTGGAAGAGCTGCTTGAGCCGGTCGTGCTTGGGCGGATCCATCCCGATGAACATCGACTGGACAAGCTCGATGTCCATCCCGTTGATGATCGTGATGCCCTTGGCCGACGAGTAGGTCTGCCAGTCCAGCGAGACCGCCGAGATGTCCTCGGCGCGCGTCACGGACCAGAACCCGCGCGCCTCGGGGAACTCCGTGACGCTCGGCGTCCAGTGGATCGGACACTCGGAGCGCAGACGCTTGAACGTCTCGTTCGGGGGACCGTCGGACCATGTCGCCCGGTCGCCCATCATCAGTTCATCCAGCGGTACGTCGTTCAACGCAACGGAGTCACCTGGCATTGGTCTCGACTCTAGCGCGCCCACGGGCCGCGCCACGAACCTCAGTCCTCGCGCGGAGGCGGGCGGAAGAGGATCCGCTTGACCTCGGAGATCGTGCCGCCGCCGAGCCGCAGCGCGGTCTGGAAACCCTCGGTCCCGAGCTCGCCGGCGTCGAGCGCGCGGCGCAGATCGTTGAGCGTGGCGTGGTCGGCTTCGTCGACCTGATCCTTGCCCGCCTCGATGAAGATGATGTGGCGCGGGCGCTTGTGGGCGGTGGCCAGGCGGACGTAGCGCTCACGCTCCTCGGGCGTGATGCCCTCGGCGGCGATGACCACGGTCTCGCTGGCGGCGAGTCGCTTGACGACCGCGGCGTCGAGCAGCTCCTGCGCGCGGGTCTCGATCTCTTCGTCGGGCACGCGGCCCTGGAGCAGGCCGCGGACCTTGTCGAGCGACAGCAGCGAGGCGCGATCCTCGATCAGGCGTGTGGCGAAACGGTCGCGCTCGATGGTCGAGCCGCAGACGATGACGACGAGGCTGCCGGGCGAGTAGCGCAGGCGATCCGACGGCTTGAGGACGCGGCAGCGCACGGCCATGTTCGCGGGCCGCGGCGGCGCCCCGTCGCGCCGCGGACGATCCGATGACCAGCCACCCCGTTCGTCGTCGGAAATGCGGATTGAGCGGGTTGGGGGAGTGGTGGGCATCCGTCCATCTTCGCGCATGAGGGAAGTCGGCCCGCCGCTCGGGCTCGTGGCGCCCCTGTCGCGGGACGCGTAACGCGATGGGGATCGTCCGGGCGGCTAGGTCAGCTCGCCGGGCGGGAGCACGAACCGCGACGGCGTCTGGGCGCGCGCCTGCGCGCTCTCGTCGAGACGCCCGCTGTGCAGGCCGCGACCACTCGGGGCGGCGACGATCGCTTCGGGCATACCGGCGTGCGCGGTGATCCACGCCATGATCTCGGCGCTCTGTGGACCCTCGGCCATGACGGCCGCGCGCTCGATCACCCGGCCCCCGGACGGATGCGGCCGGGAGAGACGGGTCACCAGCGCGCGGATCGCGTCGTCGTCCATGTGATCCACCTTACGCCTTTGGCGGCCATCTGCCATGTAGGCTCGGGTCGTACGCGCCAAACAAAGGTTCTCCCGTCATGCCCAGCGTCACGGTCGCCGAGGGCAGTCGAGATGGCCGGCTGGTACGCGGCGGGCAATCTCCAGTCACGCGAGCACATCGTCGACGGCCTCGAGACGTTCCCCGACACGTTCCTGCTGCTGTTCAGCGGCGAGAACCACGGCAAGCTGGCGATCAGGGTGGCGGAGGACTACTAGCGGCGTCGGCCCCGGGTGTAGGTTCCGAATATGCCGACGACCAATCACGCCTACCGTCTCGCCGCGCGGCCCGTGGGCGAGCTGACCCGCGACATCTGGGACTACACCGAGGACACGGCTCCCCAGCCGGGTGACGGCGAGGTTCTCGTCAAGTCGCTGTACCTGTCGTTGGATCCGGCGATGCGTGGCTGGCTCAACGACGTGCGCTCCTACGTCCCGCCGGTGGGCATCGGCGAGGTCATGCGCGCGGGCGGCGTCGGTGAGGTGATCGAGTCCAACGACCCGGGCTTCGCGGTCGGCGACCACGTCTACGGGACGCTCGGCATCCAGGAGTACGCCGCGCTGCCCGCGCGTCACCTCGAGAAGGTCGACGCCACCGTCGCGCCCCTGCCGAAGTGGCTCGGCGTGCTCGGCATCACCGGGCTGACCGCGTACTTCGGCCTGCTCGACGTCTGCGCTCCGGTCGAGGGTGAGACGGTCGTCGTCTCCGGCGCGGCGGGCGCGGTCGGTTCGATCGTCGGGCAGATCGCCAAGATCAAGGGCTGTCGCGCGGTCGGGATCGCCGGCGGGCCGGAGAAGTGCGCGCTGCTGGTCGACGAGTTCGGCTTCGACGCGGCAATCGACTACAAGAACCAGGACGTCAACGCCGGTCTGCGGGAGCACTGCCCCGACGGCATCAACGTGTACTTCGACAACGTCGGCGGCGAGATCCTCAACACGGCGCTGGCCCGGCTCGCGTTCGGCGCGCGGATCTCGATCTGCGGCGCGATCTCGCAGTACAACAACACCACCCCGATGCAGGGGCCGTCGAACTACATGTCGCTGCTCGTCAACAGCGCGTCGATGACCGGCTTCGTCGTCTTCAACTACGCCAAGCGCTACCCCGAGGGCCTGGCGCAGCTCGGCGCGTGGGTCGCCGAGGGCAGGCTGCAGTCGCGCGAGGACATCGTCGCGGGGATCGAGACGTTCCCCGAGACCCTGATGATGCTGTTCAGCGGCGAGAACACGGGCAAGCTGATGCTGAAGGTCGCGGAGCCGTGAGGCGGGCAGCTCGGTCGGCGTGATCGGCGTGATCGGCCGCCGGCGCGGGCTCGCCCAGCGGGGGTTGCGCACGGTACGTTCGGCCTGACCCCAATCAGATTGGCGGAACGCAGATGACGTACCTCATGACCCACTTCTGGCCTGGCGGGACCGAGGAGCAGTACCGGGTGAACCTGGCAGTGGTCCATCCAGCGAATGGTCTGCCCGACGGGCAGTTCTATCACGCCGCCGGGCCCACCGAGGGCGGGATCCTCATCGCTGCGGTGTGGGACTCGAAGGAGTCCGCGGATCGCTTCGTGTGCGAAGTACTGATGCCGAGCATGCCGGTCGAGGGCGGCTTCGCCGGGCCCCCGGAGGAACGGGTCGCCCAGGTGTTCAACCTCGAGACGGCCTGACGCTCGCACGGCCCGGCCGCCGGGCGCACCTGCGCTCCCGCAGCCGGGCCCGTGAGGCCGGTTGCCGGATTCGCGGAACCGGGCGGGCGGTTCGGGCCCGATCGGCGCGCCAAGATGGGAGAGCGCCCAGAATCCCGAGCTACCGTTCGCCTATGCGCCGCGCGTGGCCGGTCCTGCTCACAGCCGTCGTGATCCTCTCCGGCTGCGGCAGCAGCCGCAAGGTCGCCCGCACGGCGACCCTCTCCGTACCCAGGAAGCCGGTCACCGCGACGAACTCCACCACGCCGAGGACCGGCGCGAGCACACAGACGCTCGGCCAGGTCTTCAACACGCAGTTCGGGCCAACCCAGGTGGCGGTCGTCATGCACAAGGGCCGGCTCGTCGACGTGATCACGGTCGCGATGCCGACCGACCGGCCACGCTCGCTGTTCATCAGCGATCAGGCCGGGCCGCTGCTGCGCCACGAGGCCCTCCAGGCCCAGAGCGCTCGGATCAACATCGTGTCCGGCGCGACCTACACGAGCGACGCCTACGCCCAGTCGCTTCAGTCGGCGCTCGACCGGGCGCCGCGGCGACCGGGTAGTTGACGATCGCCGACCGGCTCTGGCGTCTGCGACTGGGACGCGAAGCTGATGGGGTGGGACTACTTGGCGCTGCCGCCCGGAAGCGCACAACGGACAACGAGTGAGTTCGCCGGGTTTCGGGGCGCCCCATGCGCGACGCCCTCGTGTTTTCCATTAGTACTTCCAACAGCTCTGACACCGGCGCCAGTCACCGGGTCGAAGCTCAGTGCGGCTGCGCGTAGCCCTTCAGCCCGCCAAAGTCGAGAATGACGCAGGCCTCGTCGCCAACGATCCACGCATCGTGACCAGGGGGCATGTGGAACGCGTCGCCTGGGCCGAACTCCCGCTCGGTGCCGTCGTCCATCTTCAGTGCCATGACGCCCTGGAGGACATAGCCGATGTGGTCGACCTGGCACGAGTCGGTCCCGGCAATCGGCTTCACATGCTCAGACCACCGCCAACCCGGCTCGAACGTTCCACGTCCAACGGCGTGACCGTTGAGATCGACCAGTTCGACCATCCCCATCTGATCGGCGAACTTGCGAACCTCATCGGGACTCTCGAAGCGCTTACCAGCGAGCTCTGCCATGGCAATCTCCTGACCGTTCGTCGAGTACCCGCCGACCCTAACCGCTCGCCGGCGCCCGCCGCAACCTTTCTCCAACCTCGCACTTCAGACGCGGCGGGGCCTCCACATTTCGCTGCGTTTGGGTGCGAGCGGGGTTAGTCGTCGTTGAGTGGTGGCCCGAGCAGCGACATGCCATGCTTTTCGAAGATGGCTGCGACGACGGCTCGGTCGGGGGTGCCGTTGCGGGTTGCGGGTCCGAGCTCTTCGTAGAAGTGGTGCCCGCCACCGGGCGTGTACACCACGATGATCTCGGCCGGCGCGTCGGTCAGGTTCAGGAAGGCGTGTGCAACCTTGGACGGCAGGTACGCGAAGCCGCCCTCATCGAGTTCGAAGATCTCCTCGCCGATCCTCACCTTGAAGCGCCCGCTCAGTACGTGGATCGTCTCCTCCTGCTTGTGGTGGACGTGCAGCGGGGGCCCGCCGTGCGGGGCGACTCCGACCGTGAAGTAGTCGAAGGCGCCACCGGTGTCCTCTCCGGTGACCTTGAAAACGAGGTCTCGCCCCGGGCCAGACTGAAGCCGCAGGCCGTCGTCTGCGGCCAGGACCGTGTACTGAGCGGTGGTGGTTGTCATTGCCGATCTCCCCTCACGGTGGTGCTACATTATTTGCCGTGTGCAAACAATACCCCTATGTATTTGCAGATGTCAAGTAGTTCCGGGATCGAATCCCGTGGTGCGCTCGACCTCGACGGCGCGCCCGAGCCGAGACCGTTGACGCCCGGCGAGTTCGGCGCGTGGCGCGGCACGCTGCGGGTCCACGCCGCCGTCTTTCGAGCGCTGGACCGGGCACTGCTTGCCGGTCACGGCTTTGGCGTCGACGCGTACGGGGTACTGATCACGCTCGTCTCCGCACCGGGCGCCACGCTCCCGATCGGGGAGCTGGGCGAGCGGCGCAACCTGAGCCCGAGCGGGGTTTCGAGATCGGTCGACCGGCTCGCGAAGATCGACCTGGTCGAGCGGCGCACCAACCCGGCCGATGGGCGCAGCCTGCTCGTGGGACTGACGCCACGGGGCCTCGCGCGCCTTCGCGCCGCACAGGTCACCCACCACGCGGTCGTCCGCGAACTGCTGCTCGACCGCCTCAGCAAGCGAGACCTCGAGCGCCTGGGCGAGCTATGGGAGAAGGCGATGCCCGGGTCGGTCTCGAGCCCCGTGTGGCCGCTGTAGCACACGATCCGCGCATGTCGAGCTCGTCGAGCCGGTTCCCCGAGACGAGTACTACCCCGAGCCGACGTTCATCGCGACGTACTTCGTCTCGAGGTACTCCTCGATGCCCTCGGTGCCGCCCTCGCGGCCGTAGCCGGACTGCTTGACGCCGCCGAATGGGGCGCCGGCGTTGGAGACGATGCCCTGGTTGAAGCCGATCATGCCCGTCTCGAGGCCTTCGATCACGCGGAACGCGCGGTCGACATCCCGCGTGTACATGTAGGCGACGAGGCCGTACTGGGTGTCATTGGCCGCGCACACGGCCTCGTCGTCTGTCGCGAATGCCTTGACCGGCGCGACGGGGCCGAAGATCTCCTCGCTCAGCAGGTCGGCGTTGTCGGGCACGTCGCCGATCACGGTCGGCGCGTAGAAGTATCCGGGGCCGTCGAGGCGCTGCCCGCCGGTGACGATCGACGCGCCCTTGGCGCGGGCGTCCTCGACGAGGTCTGAGACCTTGGAGCGCTGGGTGTCGTCGATCAGCGGCCCGACCTGGGCGCCGTCCTCGGTCCCGCGCGCGACCTTCAGCGCGCCGATCCGCGCCGCGAGCTTCTCGGTGAACTCGTCGGCGACCGACTCGTGGACGTGGAAGCGGTTGGCCGACGTGCACGCCTCGCCGCCGTTGCGCATCTTGGCCAGCAGCGCGCCCTCGATCGCGGCGTCGATGTCAGCGTCCTCGAAGACCAGGAACGGGGCGTTGCCGCCGAGCTCCATCGACACCCGCAGGACCTGATCGGCGGACTGGGCGATCAGCGTCTTGCCGACGTCGGTCGAGCCGGTGAAGCTGAGCTTGCGCGTGCGGGCGTCCTTGATCAGCGGCTCCATGATCGCGCCACTGCTCCTGGCGGTGATCACGTTGAGCACGCCGTCGGGCAGCCCCGCCTCCTGAAGGATCTGCGCCATCGCGAGCATCGACAGCGGCGTCTGCTTGGCCGGCTTGACGACCATCGTGCAGCCAGCCGCGATCGCGGGGCCGACCTTCCTCGTCCCCATCGCGAGCGGGAAGTTCCACGGCGTGATGAACAGACACGGCCCGACCGGCTGCTTCATCGTCAGCACCCGGCCCTTGCCGCCGTCGTTGACCATGTAGCGCCCGGCGATCCGCACCGCCTCCTCGGAGAACCAGCGGAAGAAGCTCGCCGCGTAGGCGATCTCCGCTTTGGACTCGGCGATCGGCTTGCCCATCTCGAGCGTCATCAGCAGTGCGAGCTCGTCCTGGCGGTCCATGATCGCCTCGAACGCGCGCCGCAGGATCTCGCCGCGCTCGCGCGGCGCGGAGTTGCGCCAGTCGGCGAACGTCTCGTGAGCCGCCTGCAGGGCGGCGTCGGCATCGGCGCTCGTCGCGTCGGCGACCTGCGCGATCGTCTCGCCGGTCGCCGGATCCTCGACGGCGATCGTCGCGCCGCCGGAGCCGTCGCGCCACTCACCGCCGATCAGGAGCTGGTGGGGAACGCCGTCGACGACGGTCTGCTCAACGGATGCGATGGCCATCGGGCGAGCCTACTCCGAGGCCTCGCGTGTGTACTCCCGCGCCTGGGTGCGAAACGCCTTCATCGCCGCGTGGTAGCCGCTGCTGCCGAGACTGATCCGCGCGACGCCGAGCTCGGCGAGGCGCTCGCGCGGCGGGAGGCCGGGGAACACGAGGACGTTGACGATCCCGACCGCCTCGACGTAGGCGGTGATCGCATCCTCGGTGACCACAGCGGGCGCGAAGACGCAGTCGGCGCCGGCCTCGCGGTACATCCGCGCGCGGGCAAGACCCTCGTCGAGGTCGCCGTCGCCGACGAGATGGACGTCCATCCGGGCGTTGATCACGAGGTCGGCGTCGACGGCGCGCAGATCGGCGATCCGCTGGGCGTGAACCTCGCCGGGCAGCAGTCCGCCGTTGACGTGATCGGAGTCCTCGAAGTTCAGGCCGACGGCGCCGGCGCGACGGATGCGCTGGGCCAGGTCGTCCATCTCCAGGCCGTAGCCCGACTCGAGGTCGGCGGTGACCGGAACGTCGACCGACTCGCAGATCCACTGCAACGCGCGGAACGCGATGTCGACCGGCATGACCTGCTTGTCGGCGAACCCGAGCGAGAGCGCGACCGCGGCGCTCGAGGTTGCGACGGCGCGAAAACCGAGGTCCTCGACGATCTTGGCCGTGCCCGGATCCCACGCGTTGGTGAGGATCAGCGGGTTGCCGGGAACGTGCAACGAACGCAGCAACGAGTAGGCGCCGTCGGACTCGTGTCGAACAGGAATGGTCGGTACCTCCTACCCTGGATTCGTCGTGACACGGACAGCCCGACACGCTAGCAACGCAACTCCGGCCGCCCGCGTGCGTGGTTGGAACATGCTGCGCGCACGAGTTGTCCTGTTCTGTGTGATGGCCGGCTCGGCGTGGCCCGCCGCGGCGGCGCAGGCCAAGCCGGCGCTGATCATCACCGGCGCGGGCCTCGGCCACGGGATCGGCATGAGCCAGTACGGCGCCTACGGATATGCGCGCCACGGCTACGACTACGCGACGATCCTCGGCCACTACTACGCCGCCACGACGCTCAACACGCTGGCGACGGCGCGGACGGTTCGCGTTCTGCTGGCGACCGGCGGGACCCCGTCCTTCTCGGGCGCGACGCGCGCAGGCGCGCGGGTGCTCTCGGCCGCCCGGCGCTATTCGGTGCTGGCGTCGGGCGGGTCGGTCTCGTTGGTCAGCTCAACCGGTCATCGCATCGGGACGTTCGCGGCTCCGTTGCGGGTCAGCGGTGCCGGGCCGCTGCGGCTGTTCGGCGAGGCGCAGAACGGCGTTCGCAACGGGCGCTACCGCGGGGCGCTCGAGTTCCGGCCGGGCGGTGGGGGCGTGCAGACGGTCAACGCTGTGTCGCTGGAGAGCTATGTGCGCGGCGTGGTCTCGGCCGAGAGCCCGCCGTCGTGGCCGGCGGCGGCCCTGCAGGCCCAGGCCGTGGCGGCGCGGACGTACGCGATCACGGCGCCGGTGGACGGCGTCGGATTCACCCAGTACGCCGACACGCGCTCGCAGGTCTACCAGGGCGTGAGCGCCGAGACGGCCTCGACCGACGCGGCGGTTCGCTCGACGGCGAGCCAGGTCGTCAGCTATCTCGGCAAACCGGTGGCGACGTACTTCTTCTCCTCGTCCGGCGGGGAGACCGAGGACATCCAGAACGTCTTCCTCGGCTCGCATCCCGACCCGTGGCTGACCTCGGTCGACGATCCGTTCGACTCGCTGTCGCCCGACCACCGGTGGGGCCCGATCCGGCTGTCGCGCGGGCAGGTCGACAGCCGTCTGCACGGTCTGATCAAGGGGTCGTTCCAGGGGATCCGCGTGACGCGGCGGGGCGCGTCGCCGCGAATCGTCTCGGCGCAGGTGCTCGGCAGCGGCGGTGCGACGACGGTCACCGGCCCGCAGCTTCAGGCGCGCTTTGGGTTGAACGACACGTGGGCGTACTTCTCGACGACCGGGGTGCCGGTGACGCCAACGACTCCGACGAGTAGTCCGGGGCCGGTTGCGCCGGTGCCGACGACGCCGGGCGTGCCGGCGCCCCCGACGACCGGCGGGGCCGGGCCGGGCGTCACGACGACGCCCGTGGCGGCGACGCCGACGCCGACCGGCGGAGCGACGCCGCGCCGATGACCGCGCCGCTGCTCGTCGTCGATGCACCGTCGCTGCTGTACCGCGGCTTCTTCGGGCTGCCCGATTCGATCATGGGGCGCGACGGGATGGCGGTCAACGCGCTGCTCGGGACCGCGAACCTCGTGCTCCAGGTCGTTGAGCGGGTGCAGCCGCGGGCGGTCGTGTTCTGCTTCGGCGCCGAGGCGGCGATGTACCGCAAGAAGCTCTATCCGTTCTACCACGCCGACCGCCCGCCGATGCCCGACTTGCTCGTCCCCCAATGGGCGGCGGCCCCGGATTTCTTCCGGTCGTTCGGCTGGCTGATGCTGTCACATGACGAGCTCGAAGCCGACGACCTGCTCGGCTCGCTCGCTCGGGTGGAGAGCGAGGCCGGCGGGCGCGCGCTGCTGTTCACCGGCGACCGCGACATGTTCCAGTGTGTGAGCGATGCCGTGAGCGTGCTGTACCCGGCGGGGCGCGGTGCCGACGGCCCGGAACTGGTTGATGTCGAGGCGGTCCGGGCGCGCTACGGAGTCGAGCCGTCGCAGGTCCCGGACTTCATCGCGCTGCGCGGCGACCCGTCGGACGGGCTGCCGGGAGCGAAGGGAATCGGCGAGAAGACGGCCCGCGATCTGCTCGTCGCCCACGGGGATTTGGAGGGGGTGATTGCGAGCGCCGAGGAACAACGCCCGCGCGTCGCGGCGGCGCTGCGCGACCAGGCCGACGAACTGCGCGCCTTCCTCGACATCGCGACACTGCGCGAGGTCCACGTGTCCCGCCCGCCCGACGCCCCGACCGATCGCGCCGGCGCATCCGCGGCAGCACGCGAGCTCGGCATGATCCGTCTCGCCGAGCGTCTCGCGCCAGAGTCCTAACAGACTATTCCCACCCTGCGTCACTCCCTCCGGAGGGTCTGACACCGCGAACACGTCAGGGGGTCAGACCCCGTGGAGGAACTGCGCACGCCAGACTGCGGTTCGTGCCCAATGACATTCCTCTTGATGCGCGCGGCCTGACGCACAGCTACGGACGGCTCGTCGCGTTGAAGCGGCTGGACCTGAAGGTACGCGCCGGGGAGTGCGTCGCGGTGATCGGCGCGAACGGCAGCGGCAAGTCGACGGCGGTCCGCACGATGGCCGGGCTGCTCGAGCCGACCGACGGCTCGGTGCGCATCTGCGGACACGATCCGCACGCCGAACCCGAGGCCGAGCTCGCCCGCGCGGCGATGGCGCTCGTGCCCGACTCGCCGCTGCTCTACGACGACCTGACCGTCCGCCAGCACCTCGAGCTCGTCGCGCTCGCGCACGGCGTCGTCGACGACGACCTCGACGAGCGCATCGACGATCTGCTCGAGCGACTCGGGCTGACCCCGCGCGCGGGCTTCCTGCCCGCCGAGCTCTCGCGCGGGATGCGCCAGAAGACGGGCCTGGCCTGCGCGATGATCCGCCCCGCCGAACTGCTCGTGCTCGACGAGCCGGTCGTCGGGCTGGACCCGCCATCGCAGACGCTGCTGCGCGAGCTGCTGCTCGACGCCAAGGCCCGCGGTGTCGCCGTCCTGCTGACCACGCATCAGATGCGCTTCGCCGACGGCGTCGCCGACCGCGCGATCCTGCTCGACGAGGGTGAGGTGCTCGATCGCGGGCCGTGGCGGGAAGTCCGCGAGCGCGCAGCCAAGCGCGGGTGGCTGCCGGATGGCGAGTGAGTCGATCGCAGGGGCGCCGGCCGACTTCGTCGTCGGCGGCCGCGTGCGCGTGCGGGCGATCCGCGCGTGGTGGCGCACCGTCCATCCACCGCCGAGCCTCGGCAAGCGGCTGGAGCCGGCCTATTTCGTCGGCATCACCGTCGCCGTCATCGGGCCGTTCGCCTACGGCACCGCCAGCTCGGCCCTCGGCGACGTCGCGACGCCCGACGCGGTCGCGACCTGGGGACCGTCGCTCGCCCTGGTCGCGTTGCTGGCGCTCGTGCGCTGGGGGGCCGTCCAGGGGCCGGTGGTGTTCTCGGTTCCCGATGTCGCGCAGCTGCTCGGCGCGCCGCTGCGGCGCGCCGACCTCGTCATCCAGCGGCTCGTGCGCGGACTGATCTGGGGCGCCGGCGGAGCGCTGATCGTCGCCGCGCTCGCGCTCGTCGGGATCGCCGGCGACGGACGTGACATTCCGGTGGCGCGCGGCGCCGGCTTCATCGGTGGCTGCGTGGCGCTCGGCGTGCTCGGCGTCGCCGGCGCGTCGCTCGTTCAGGGCTCCGCGCGCTGGGACCGCATCACCCGGCTCGGGAGCTGGCCGGTCTTCGCGATCGCCGTCGGCCTCGTTTTCGTCAGCTCGTCGGGCGACAGCGCCCGGCAGGTCGTGCTGTGGTCGGGGCCGTGGGGATGGGTCGTGCAGCCGATCGTCGGCAAGAACGGGCAATGGGTCGTCGCGCTGGCGCTGCTCGTCGTGATGACCGTGGCCGCCGTGGCGCTCGCGGCGGCGCGCCGCGGACAGTGCTCGACCGAGCGCCACATGCGCCGGGCCGAAGCCCGGGGTGGCGCGGTGGCATCGCTGTATTCGCTGAACACGCGCTACGTCGGCCGCAGCCTGGCGGGCGTCAACAAGAGCCCGGCACAGGCGCGCTCCATCCGGCTGCCGACACCACGCTCACCGCGCCTCGCCGTGGCGTGGCGCGACGCGACGGCCGCGCTGGCCACGCGCCAGCGTCTCGGTGAGGCGGTCGTACTGGCAGGCGGCGGCGCGCTGGTCTGCGTGCTGAACGCCGATCACCCGGCGGCCGTGGTCGCCGGGTCGCTGGCGATCTACCTCGGGGCGTCGCGACTGCTCGAGCCGCTGCGCTCGGAGACCGACACCCCGAGCCGCACCCGCGTCCTGTTGCGCGCCCCTCTGGCCCATGTCCTCAGCGAGCACACGATCGTGCCCGGCGTCGTCGTCGCGCTCGCGGCGATCACCGCCGCCGCGGGTGCCGCCGTGGCCGGCGCGCTGCCGACCCACGGCGCCGAGGTCGTCCTGCTGACGATCGCCGCCACGCCGTCGATCATGCTGTGCGCGGCGCTGAACAGCCGCCGTGGCGGTCAGCTCTCCAACAGCGTGATGTCGTTCGCCTCAGCCGACGTCAGCGGGATGAGCGGCATCTTCGTCATCGCCTGGTGGGTCGCCTGGCCGGTCCTCGCAATCGCCTTCGGCGCGGTACCGGTGAGCATCGTCGGCCACAGCGGGGACCGGTCGCTGGCGTCGCTGGTCGCCGTGCTCGTCGTCGCCCCGCCGATCCTGGTGCGGGCGCTGCGGTGGGAGAAGTTCGCGCCGGAGTGAGCTACGGCGTGAATTTGACCGTGATCACGTCGCCGTCGGTCATGACGTAGTCGCGACCTTCGAGGCGCAGGGTTCCGCGGTCGCGGGCGCCGGCGTAGCCGCCGGCGTCGACGAGGGCGTCCCAGGCGATGACCTCGGCGCGGACGAAGCCCTTCTGGATGTCAGTGTGGATGTCGCCGGCCGCATGCCAGACCGTCAACCCGCGGTGCAGGTGCCACGACTGCGCGGGCTTGTCCTCGCCGGCGGTGAAGAAGGCGATCAGCTCGAGCAGCGAGAACGCGCCGTCGACGACGCGCTTGAGGCTCGACTCGCCGATCCCGAGGTCGGCGCGCATCGCGGCCGCGTCTTCGTCCTCGAGCTCCGACAGCTCGGCTTCGATCCGCGACGACACCGCCACCGCGCCGGCGCCCTGGGCCGCGGCATACGACGCAACCGCCTCAGGCACCTCATCCGATCCTTCGTCCACATTGGCCACGAACAGCACCGGCTTGGCGGTCAGCGGCGACAGGTCGCGCATCGCGTTCGGCGCGCCCGCGGGCACCGGCACGCTGCGCGCCGGGCGCCCGGACTGCAGGGCCTCGACCACCAACCGCAGCCACGCCTCGTCGGCCACCGCCTCCTTGTCGCCGCCGCGGGCCTGGCGCACCACTCGATCCAGACGCCGTTCGGCCTGCTCGAGGTCGGCGAAGATCAGCTCGGTCTCGATCGTCTCGATGTCGGCCAGCGGGTCGACGCGGCCATCAGGGTGGATCACGTTGGCGTCGGTGTGCGCGCGGACGACGTGGATGATCGCGTCGGTCTCGCGGATGTTGGCGAGGAACTTGTTGCCCAGCCCCTCGCCCTTATGCGCCCCGGCGACGAGACCGGCGATGTCGTGGAAGTCGATCGTGTCGTGGACGAGGTTCGATGCGCCGACCGTCGTCGCGACCGCCTCCAGGCGCTCGTCGATCACCGGCACCACGGCGACGTTGGGCTCGATCGTCGTGAACGGGTAGTTGGCCGCCTCGGCGCCCGCCCGGGTCAGGGCGTTGAACAGCGACGACTTGCCCGCGTTGGGCATCCCGACGATCCCGACCTTCATCGCGTCGTCGCCCGTCCGATGGCGTCGCCGAGCGCCGCGCCGGCCAGCACGTCGGACGGCCAGTGCACGCCGAGGTACAGCCGCGAGGCGACCAGCCCCGCGGCCACGGCGTACAGCGGCACGGCCGGCATGCCCGCGTCGCTCAACACCCGCGCGCCGCACAACGACGTCGTTGCGTGGGCGGAGGGAAAGCTGAGCTGCGTGACCATCTTTGAGAGCTGCCCGGCGTCTGGCAGGTCGGGTCGCGGGCGACGCACGAGGATCTTCAGGATCTGGTTGACGACGTAGGAGCCGGCGATCACCCCGACCGCGCGCAGCCAGCGTCCACGCCGCGACGCATCGGCCGCCGCCGCCCCGAGGCCGAGCACCATCCAGACTCCGCCGTGGTCACCGATCCGAGCGAACCGCGCCACCGCGCGGTCACGCGCCGGCGTATGGCCGACGCCGCGGGCAACCCGCAGCGCAGCCTCGTCGAGATCCAGCGGGGTCCTCAGATCCCGAACCCGACTCGGTGCTCGTCGCGCTCCGTACGCACGTAGACCACCGACGCGAGGTTCACGCGCACGGTTCCGTCCTCGACGACGACGTCATGCCAGCCGCCGTCAGACAGCGCCTTGAGCAGGCCGTCGAGCTCTGCGGACTCCATGCGCAGCGACAGCCCGCCGCCGAAGTAGCCGATCGTCACGCGTTCCATCAATGTCCTCCAGGTTGGACGATCTCGGTCAACACCCCGCCGGTCGAGCGCGGGTGGATGAAAGCGATGCGCGAGCCGCGGATGCCGCCGCGCGGCTCAGCGTCGATCAGCTCGACGCCGTCGGCCTTCAGCTGCGCCAGCGCCGCGTCGACATCCTCGACGCGGTAGGCGACGTGGTGAAGACCGGGCCCGCGACGGACGAGGAAGCGCCCGACCGCCGTGTCGTCGCTCATCGGCGCCAGCAGCTCGATGTGACTGGGGCCGACGTCGAGCAGCACCGCCTCGACGCCCTGCTCGGCGAGGGTCTCGCGATGGGAGACGACCATGGCGAAGCCGCGCTCGTACTGGGCGATCGCGGCGTCGAGGTCGCTGACGACGAGGCCGACGTGATCGATGAGGTCGAACATGCAGCGCCGGAGTCTAGGCGAGCGCGATTGGGTCAGCTCTGGCTGCCGCGCTCGTTGGCCGCGGCGGCGATACCGATCTGCGGCGACGGACGGCGGTCGATCAGCGCCGTTCCGGCCATGATCTCGTCGATGCGGGGGCGTTCGAGCACCTCGTCGGTGAGCAGCGCCTGAGCAAAGTTCTCGAGCAGCTCGAGGTGCTCGCCGATCAGCTTGTGGGCCATGCGATGGGCTTCGAAGGCGAGCTCCTGCTGTTCCTCGTCACGCACGCGCTGGGTCTGGTCGGACGCGCGGTCGTCGGCCCGGACCGCGCGCGGGGCGGCCGAGCGCGAGCCCATGCCGTAGTCGTGGACCATCGCATGGGTGATCTCCGAGATGCGCTGGAGGTCGTGCGAGGCGCCGGTCGTCACCTCGCCGAAGACGATCTCCTCGGCCACGCGACCGCCGAGCAGGACGGTCAGCTGGTCGATCAGCTCCTCGCGCGTCTTGAGGTACGAGTCCTCGTCGGGCAGGTTCATCACGTAGCCGAGCGCCTGCCCGCGCGGCACGATCGAGATCTTGTGGACTCGGTCCGTGTTCGTCAGCAGCTCGCGGCACAGGGCGTGGCCGGCCTCGTGATAGGCGACGACCTTGCGCTCGTGGTCGTTCAGCGTCGTGTTGGACTGCACGCCGGCGACGACGCGCTCGAGCGCGGTGTCGAAGTCCTCACGGCCGATCGCCGTGGCGTGGCGTCGCGCGGCGCGGATCGCGGCTTCGTTGCAGATGTTGGCCAGGTCGGCCCCGGTCAGGCCGCTGGTCTGCTGAGCGACCTCGGCGAGGTCGGCGTCCTCAGCCAGCGGCTTGTTGCGCGTGTGGACCGCGAGCACTTTCTCGCGCCCCTTGACGTCGGGCGGCGAGACGAACACCTGGCGGTCGAAGCGGCCCGGGCGCAGCAACGCCGCGTCGAGCGTGTCGATCAGGTTGGACGCGGCCATGACGACGACCTGATCCGACGACGAGAAGCCGTCCATCTCGACGAGCAGCTGGTTGAGCGTCTGCTCGCGCTCGCCCGAGACCCCGCCGACGCGGTGCCCGCCGACGGCGTCGAGCTCGTCGATGAAGATGATCGCCGGCGCGTTCTTGCGCGCCTCCTTGAACAGCCGCCGGATGCGAGCGGCGCCGAGGCCGGCGAACATCTCGACGAACGATGACGCCGACTGGCCGAAGAAGTTCGCGCCCGACTCATGGGCCACGGCCTTGGCGAGCAGCGTCTTGCCCGTGCCCGGCGGACCGTGGAGCAGGACCCCGCTCGGCACCTTGGCGCCGAGCTCGCGAAAGCGCCGCGGGTCCTTGAGGAACTCGACGACCTCCTGCAGCTCGTACTTGGCCTCGTCGACCCCGGCGATGTCGTCCCAGCCGACCTCGAGGTTGGCCTGCGGCTTGATCTGCACCGGCTTCGTGCGCGGCATCGTCTTCAGCGTTCGCCACAGCACGATGGCGATCGCGAACATGAAGATCACGGTCAGAACCGTGCTCCACTCGGCGAAGAAGCTCTGAATCTTCTCGGCCAGCGTGTCGTTGTGCGCGCGTATCGGGCCCTGGACCACGATGTGGCCGAACGAGCCCGCGACCTGCCGCATCGCGCCGGCGATGGCGAAGCGCGCGTCGTCAGCCTGCCGGGTGAGGGCGTGCAGTGTGATCAGGGGGTGCGCGTAGACGCCTGGGGAGGCCACGTTTGTTCAATCGGCAGGTAGGTGGTCAGGCTATACCTCGATTGCAAGTTCCGACCCCAGCAGCCCCGTGCAGGCGTGGCGGAAGAAGTCGGTCGCGAGACCGAGATCGCGCACGTCGATGCGCTCGTCGGCGCTGTGGATCAGCGGCGCCGTCTCGTACAGCGTCTGGTTGCGATGCGGAAAGAACCCGTAGGCAACGAGCGCGGGAAAGGCGGCGCGGAACGTCCGCGAGTCGGTGAACCCGGGCAGGATCGTCGGTACGACGCGAGCGTCAGGCTCCTGACCGGCGACCCAGGAGCGGATCACGTCCATCAGCGGCGATTCGACGGGCGAGCCGTTGCCGGTGACCTGCTCGGTGAACTCGATCTCGTAGCCGGCCGTGGCCGGCTCGCCGAGCACCTCGTGGATGCGCTTGAGCGCGGCCTCGGTCCCGAGGCCGGGGGAACTCGGCAGTCGACCTTGATCTCGGCGGCGGCCGGGATCACGTTGATCTTGGTGCTCGCGGCGACCATCGTCGGCGCCAGCGTGACGCCGAGCTGCGGCTCGACGAGCATTGCCAGCGGCGGATCCTTGGCCTTCAGCTCCTCGAACGTGACGCCGAGCCCTTCGAGCATCGCGCGCGGCCCGTCGGTGACGTCGAAGCTCGGCTGGCGCTCGCCCATCGCCTGCAACAGCGGCGCGAGTTTGAGCAGCGCGTTGTCGCCGATCTTCGGGATCGACGCATGGCCCGCGACGCCGGCGGTCTTCAGGCGGAAGCGAAAGACGCCCTTCTCCGCGATGCAGACGCCGAACACGCGGCCGCCGTCGAACGGAATCACCGTGCCCGCGCCCTCGTTGAGCAGGAAGTCGCAGCGCACCTCGTCGGGGTGGTGCTCGCAGATCCACTCGGCCCCCTGAGAGCCGCCGGTCTCCTCGTCGGCGACGACGACGATCAGCAGGTCGCCGTGGGCCGGGCGCCAACCCTCGCGGGCCAGCGACACGCCGGCGACGACCTCGGCCGCGGTCTGCGACTTCATGTCCAGCGCACCACGGCCCCACAGAAAGCCGTCGGCGATGTCCCCCGACCACGGATCGTGGGTCCAGTCGGCCGCGGTGGCGAGCACGGTGTCGACGTGCGAGAGCAGGCACAGCGTCGGGCCGTCGGCGGCTCCGCGCAGACGGGCGACGAGGTTCGGGCGATCCTCGGTCGCGCCGAGCAGCTTGCACTCGAAGCCCGCCGCCTCGAGGTACGCCGCGAGCTCCTCCTGCGCCGGGCGCTCGTTCCCCGGCGGGTTGACCGTGTTGTGGCGGATCAGGCGCTGGAGGACCTCGACGGTCTCGGCTTGGAGATCGGGCATCGGGTGAGCTTATGTCGCGGCATTGATCGCCGATCTCGGGCACGATGATGAGCACCTCGTGTCCGACCAGCTCTTCACGACGCCCGACTCCGGCGACGATCACGCGTCGGCGGTCGAAGCCAACGCGCCGCTGCCGGCGCGCATGCGCCCGCGGAAACTCGAGGAGATCGTCGGCCAGGGGCACGTGCTCGGCGAGGGCAGCGCCCTGCGCCGCGCGATCGAGCAGGGGCGGCCGTTCTCGATGGTCCTCTACGGCCCGCCGGGCGCGGGCAAGACCACGCTCGCGCGGATCGTCGCGACGAGCGCCGACGCCGCGTTCGAGGAGCTCAGCGCGACCGCCGCGGGCAAGGCCGAGGTCCGCGCGGTGATCGAGCGCGCGATCGTGCGGCGCAAGGGCGGGCGCCAGACGATCTTCTTCCTCGACGAGATCCACCGCTTCAACAAGGCCCAGCAGGACGCGCTGCTGCCCGCGGTCGAGGAGGGGCTGTTGACGCTGATCGGGGCGACGACCGAGAACCCGTACTTCGAGGTCAACTCGGCCCTGCTCTCGCGCGCGCAGGTGATCGAGCTTCAGGCGCTGACCGTCGCCGACGTCGAGACGCTGCTGCGCCGGGCGATCGACCGCGGCGAGTGCGCCGGGGTCAGCGTGCCGGATGACGTGATTGCGTTCCTGGCCGACCGCAGCGGTGGCGACGCGCGCACCGCGCTGGCCGCGCTCGAGCTGGCCTGCGACACCGCGGTCTCCGACGTGGTGACGATGGAGAACGCCCAGGACGCGCTGCAGCGCCGCGCCGTGACTTACGACAAGGGCGGCGACCAGCACTACGACGTGATCTCGGCGTGGATCAAGGCGACCCGCGGCAGCGACCCCGACGCCTCGCTCTACTACCTCGCGGTGATGCTCGAAGGCGGCGAGGACGCCCGCTACATCGCACGACGGATGGTCATCCTCGCCTCCGAGGACGTCGGGAACGCCGACCCGCAGGCGCTGGCGATCGCCGTCGCGGCGGCCGATGCGGTCGAGCACGTCGGGCTGCCCGAGGCGCAGTTCGCGCTCGCCCAGGCGGCCATCTATCTGTCGCTGGCGCCGAAATCCGACGCGACCAAACGCGCGATCGGCGCGGCCCGCGGCCACGTCCGCGAGCACGGCGCGCAGACCCCGCCGGCGCCACTTCGCGACAACTCCTACCCGGGCGCCGCCGCGCTCGGCCGCGGTCAGGGCTATGACTATCCCCATGCGCGTCCGGGGCATGTCTCGCCGCAGGAGCTGATGCCCGAGACGGTCGCCGGCACGCGCTTCTACGAGCCTGACGACGCCGAAGCGGAGCTGGCCGAGCGCCTGGCAGAGATCCGCCGCGCGCGAGGCCGCGAGTGATCGACGTCGATGACGCGGCGCTGCTGGACGGATGACCGTCCTTCGGCACTGAGGGCTCAGGTCGGCCTCGGCGCGCGCCGATGCGACCGGTGAATTTCCCGCTCGGTCAGGACGACCGGCGTTTCCAGTCCAAGGAGGACGACCCATGATGTCTCGCCTGACGGTCGCTGCTGCCGTGCTCGCGATCACCGCGCTGGCCCCGGCCACCGCCCTCGCCACGCCGCCCGACACCACCCCGCCCGCGCCGCCGGACGTCGTTTCGACCCTGCCCGTCAGCACGATCGACAACCAGGGTTCCGTCGACTTCACGTTCAGCTCCGAGGTCGGCGCCACGTTTCAGTGCGCGCTCGACGCGGCATCGCTGGGCGACTGCGACAGCTCGCTGTCGCTGAGCGACCTGAGCGAAGGCGACCACAGCCTGGCCGTCGTCGCCGTCGACGCGTCGGACAACGTCAGCGCCCCCACGGTCGTCGACTGGACCGAGGACTACACCGCCCCCGACCCGCCCTCGATCGCCAGCGATCAGAATCCCGTGACGAGCTCGACCGACGCCTCACTCACCTTCTCGGGCGAGCCCGGCGGCGTGCTCGAATGCAGCTTCGACGGCGACACGTTCGCGACGTGCGCCAGCCCGCTGGTCTACACCGGGATCGGCGAAGGCGCCCACGAGCTCCGGGTCCGCCAGACCGACGTGGCCGGCAACATCTCAAGCCCCGGCGCCTACGACTGGACGGTCGACACCACGCCGCCGAGCGCCCCGGCGCTGACCACCGTCGTGCCCGTCCTGACCGGCCTGACCACGGCGACGTTCGCATTCACCGGCGAGGCCGGCGGCGCGTTCGAATGCTCGCTCGACGGTGTGACGTTCACGACCTGCACGAGCCCGAAGACGTATTCCGGGCTGACCGCGGGCTTCTACGAGTTCGTCGTCCAGCAGGTCGACGCGGCCGGTAACGTCGGCGACCAGTCGATCCACGACTGGACGGTCGACCCGTCGCTCGCCCCGGCGCCGGCGATCGTCACCCCGACACCCCCGACGACCCCGTCCGCGCCGCCGCCGCCCGCGCCCCAGCCCGCGCCGGCTCCCGCCGTGACGCACACGACCCAGAAGCCCGCCGCCTGCGTCAGCCGGCGCACGGTCACCGTCCACTGGCGCGTGCCCAGCGATCAGCGCTCCGGACCGGTGAAGATCCTGCTCGACGGCCGCGTCGTCGCCACGCTGAAATCCGGCGCGCGCTCGGCGCTGATCAACCTCGCCGGTCACCCCAAGGCGCTCGTTCACGTGGTCATCCAGACCCGCGGCAACCACGGCGTCCCGTTGCGGACACGGCGCACCTACGCGACATGCTTGGCCAAGGGCGCGCACCCGCCGCTGAAGACGATGGTCCTGCACGTGGCGCGATAGGGAGGGCCGCCCTAGAATCGCTGCGTGTTGCAGGTTCGACTGCTCGGCGAGCTCGAGGTTGAAGTCGACACCGGGCTCGTGCCTGTGCCTCCCAGCCGAAGGGCGTGGGCGCTCTTGGGCTGGCTGGCACTGAATCCCGGTGAGCACCCGCGGACCGCGGTCGCCGCGCAATTCTGGCCCGACGTCCTCGACGCCAGCGCGCGCGCATCGCTGCGCAGCGCGATGTGGAACCTGCGCCAGGCTCTGGGCACCGACGCCGACGACGCGCTGATCGCGACCCGCGACCGGATCGCACTGCGCTGCGCGCCCGACCTGAGCGCGTTCGACGCCCACCTCGCGGCAGGGGAGATCGAGGCCGCGGTCGCGCTGTGTCGTGGCCCGCTGCTCGCCGACTTCGACGACGACTGGGTGCTCGAGGCGCGCGACCGCCACACCGAGCGCCTCGCCGCGGCGTTCGCGCGGCTCGCCAACGAGGCGCCGACACCCGACGCCGCGGTCGGCTACGCCCGCCGGCGCCTCGCGCTCGATCCGCTCGACGAGGCCGCGGCGCGCGACCTGATGGCCCGCCTCGCCGCCGCCGGCGACCGCGCCGGCGCGTTCTCGGTCTATGACCGCCTGACCGAACGGCTGCGCACCCAGCTCAGCCTCGCTCCGTCAGCGGCCACGCGCGAAGCCGCCGCCGGGCTGAGAGCCGCCGCGGCGGACCCGGCCGCCGTCGAGGCCCCTGCGCTCGCCGGCCGCTGGCCGCTCGTCGGGCGCGACGACGAGCTCGCGATCCTGCTCGAGGCGTCGGCCACGCCGCAGGGCGCCCTCGCGGTGCTGTCGGGCGAGGGCGGGATCGGCAAGACACGGATCGCCCGCGACGTGCTCGATCGTGCTGCCGACGACGGGCGGCGCACCGCGGCGTGCACGTCGCTCGAGCTTGGTGGCGCAGCCCCGTTCTCGCTGTGGGCCGAGCTGCTGCGCGAGCTCGCGACGACGCTGCCCGCGCCCGAGCCGGAGGCGACATGGCCCGACGAGCTCGCGGCGATCACGCCGTCGCTGCCCCGGCGCCTGGGGCGCGACGGCAGCGGCGCGCCACCGGCGATCGTTCCCGAGCTCGCTCGGGCGCGGCTGTTCGAAGCGGCAGTCGACGCGATCGAGTACGCATGCGCCGATCGGCCGCTCGTCCTGCTGTTCGAGGATCTGCATCTGGCCGACGCGGCGAGCCTCGAGCTGCTGGCCTACGTCGCGCGGCGCTTTGCCGGACTGCCGGTGCTCGCGATCCTGACCCGGCGCCACACACCGGAGCGCGCCGACGTCGACGCCCTGCTGCACAGCCACCGCTCGCGGGGCGGCGCGCTGATCGAGATCGACGTCCAACCACTGCACCGCGACGCCGTCGACCGGCTCGTGCGCAGCGTCGCGACGCTCGGGGCCGACGCGCGCGAGCAGGTCATCGCCGCGGCCGACGGCAACCCGCTGCTCGCGGTCGAGAGCGCTCGCGCCGCCGCGGGCGGGCACGAGGGCTCGCCCCCGACGCTCCAGGCCGTCGTCCGCGTGGCGCTCGGGCGCCTTACCCCCGGAGCGCGCAACGTGGCCGAGCTCGCCGCCGGAGCCGGGCGCGACCTGTCCCGACGCGAGGTCGATGCGCTGGCCAGCGCCGATGACGTTCTCGGCGCGCTCGACACCGGGCTGTTCGCGACGCCCGGCCAGGGCTTCGGCTACCGCCACGCACTGCTGCGCGAGGCGGCGCTCGCCCAACTGCCCGACGCGCGACGACGCGCGCTGCACTTCGAGCTCGCCGGCGCGCTGCGCGGCCCGACCGCCGAAACCGCGCGCCACCTGCGCCTCGCCGGGCACGACGATGAGGCCGCGCAGCGCCTCGCCCACGCGGGCAACGACGCGATCGGCGTCGGAGCGATCGGCGAAGCGATCGCCTTCCTCAGCGAAGCCGTCGAGCTACGCCCGAGCGACCCGGCCCTGCTGCTCGATCTCGCCCAGGCCCATGCCTGGAACGGCGACGACGACGCTTCGCGACAGGCCCTCGACGCAGCGCTGCGCAACCTGCCCGCCGACGACCTCGCCGGCCGCGGGGCCGCGCACGCCCGGGCCGCTCAGTGGTACAGCGGAGCGCTCTGCCATCCCCAGCGCACGGTCGACGAGGCGCAGGCAGCCCTGGAGCTGCTGGCCGGGATCGATGGCCCGGCCCCCGACATCCTCGGCTCCGCCCTCGCGCTCGGCGCATGGGGCGAGGCCGTCGCCGGTGACACCGAGGAGGCCGACCGGCTGCTCGCGCGGCTCGATGAGCTCGAGCCGTCAAGCGCATCCGTGCAGCTCGACGCGGCCAACGCCCGCGCCTTCCGGGCGATGCGCGACGACGGCCTCGAAGACGCGATGCGCTGCTTCTACGAGACGGCCCAGCTGACCGGCAACGCGCCCGATCGCGCCTACACGGTGTGGGTCAACCTCTCCTGCATCGCCGCCGCCCTCGGGCGCCTCCAGGAGGCCTTGGATTGCGCCGAGAGCGCGGACGTGCTCGACCTACCGCCGCTCGTGACTCCGCTGCACGCAATCCGCGCATCGCTGCTGGTGCGGATGGACCGGATCGATGAGGCGCGCGTGGCGCTGGCCGACGAGCGCGACGCCGCGGAGCGCAGCGGCCTCCAGCGCCTCGTGGCGCTGGCCGACCACGACGAGGGCCAATTCGCGCTCGCGGCGGGCGAGTACGACGGCGCCGCCGAGCTCCTGGGACGCGCGCTGGACGGCGGCGCCGCGGTCAGCCGACCCAGCGCCCGGCTCTCGCGCGCGGAGGCACTGGCCCGCGGCGGGCGCCCCGACGAGGCCCACGACGAGCTGCGCCAGGTGACGCTCGAGCCGGTCGGGCCGACCGATCGCCCGCACATCCTCGTCGCGCGGCTGACCCACGTCCAGGGGCTGATCGCCCACGCACGGGGCGACGACGCGCTGGCCGCCAAGCGCCTGCGCGAGGCGCTCGCGTCGTGGTCGTCGTCGGGTCCGGGAGGCCCGACGGCCGCGAGCGACATTCTCGCCAACCTCGTCGACCTCGGCCGCCCGGCGGTGGCGACGATCGAACCGGGACGGGAGATCGCACGGATCGAGGACGAGCTGCGCGAACTCGACCGGCTGACCACGACAACGGGAGACCACGATGCCGACATTCGATGACGACACGACGACGACCGCGCCGGTCGAGGAGGTCTGGAAGCTCCTCTATGACCCAGGGCGCTTTCCCGAGTGGTGGGAGGGGATGGAGACCGTGCAGCGCACCGGCCACGAGGGCAAGGGCGACTTCACGATGTACCCCACCGGCTACCCGGACTTCCCGATGCCCCAGGCGCTGCGCGCCGACACCAGCGGGCGCCAGGTCACGGTCTCGTGCCTGGTCTCCGACATCGTCTTCGCCTGGCAGCTCGAGCCTCTGAACGACCGCGACGGCACACGCATCGCGGTCCACGCCGAGCTGCCCGAGCAGGAGGCTCATCGCCTCGACGGCCAGCGCGACATCATCAGCGCATCACTGCGCTCGCTCGCCGCGCTGGCCGCGGCCGACGTCTAGGGACGCACCTCCAGCACCATGTTGAACGGCGTCTCGGCCGAGCGCCGCACGCGGCTGAAGCCGCCCTCGTTGAGCACCTGCGTCAGCCGCTCCTGACCGGCCTGGGCGCCGAGCGCGAGCCCGACGTCCTGGCTCAGCGAAGCCGGCGTGCAGAGCAGCGTCGAGCCCGCGTAGAAGACGCGGCCGACCGGGTTGAGGTTGTCCTCGATCCGGTCGCCGGCGTACGGCTCGACGACCATCCAGGTGCCATCGTCGGCGATCTGCTCGCGCACGTGAGCCGAGGCGCCGACCGGGTCGCCCATGTCGTGCAGCGCGTCGAAGACGCAGACGAAGTCGAACGGGCCGCCGGTGAAGTCGGCTGCGCCCGCGACCTCGAACGTCACGCGGTCGGAGACCCCGGCGCGCTCGGCGGCGAGACGGGCGGCCTGGATCGAGCCCTCGTGGTAGTCGGAGCCGACGAACGTCGACCTGGGAAACGCCTTGGCCATGATGATCGTCGAGGCGCCGTGACCGCAGCCGATGTCGGCGACGTGCGCACCGGCCTCGAGCTTGGCCTGAACGCCCTCGAGCGACGGGATCCACGCCGACAGCAGGTTGCCGAGGTAGCCGGGGCGGAAGAAGCGCTCGGTGCCCTCGAACAGGTCGTGGTGGTGCTCGTGCCAGCCGAAGCCGGCGCCGGACGTGAAGCGCTCGGTGATGTGCGGCTCGTCCTTGATCATCGCCGCGACGAGCTGGAACGCGCCGGGGATGAACGCCGGGCTGTCCTCGTCGGCGAGCGCCATCGCCTGCTCGGGCGGCAGCCGGAACGTGCCGTCGGACGGGTCGTAGGTCACGTAGCCGCTGGCCGCCTGCTGGCACAGCCACTCGCGCACGTAGCGCTCGCGGGTGCCGGTCTTCTCGGCCAGCTCGGTCGAGCTGATCGGCTGCGAATCGGCCATCGCACGGTAGAGGCCGAGCTTGTCGCCGATCAGCACGAGCGCGGTCGTCGCCGCGGCGCCGAGATCGCCGACGAACGCGCCCATGAAGGCGTTGAGCTTGTCTTCGTCGATGGTGGGTGCGGTCTGGGTGGTCATGGTTCGCTCCTCGCAAGGCAATCGGGTGATCGGATCGCGTGACCGTTGCGCGGCACCGTCATGCCGGCGTCATGCGAGCGTCAATCGTCGCGATCCGTACCCTGTACAGACGCATGCCTGCTGCTGCCTATTCCGGAAAAGAATGCGTCTGCCAGTTCGCCCGCGGGATCTGCGATCAGACCTGCGTCCGCGACATGCTGTCGACGCCGTTCTACATCGCGTGCCTGAAGCTGACCGGCCGCCGCTGCCTCGTGATCGGTGGCGGCGAGATCGGGCTGGAGAAGGTCGAAGGGCTGCTCGCGTGCAGCGGCGACGTGACGTTGATCGCGCCCGAAGCGGTCGGCGAGCTCGAGGCACTGGCGGCCGAGGGCTCGATCGCCTGGGAGCGCCGCGACTACGCCGGCGCCGACGATCTCGAGGGCGTGTTCATGGCCATCGCCTGCACCGATTCGACCGAGACGAACATCGCGATCTACGACGACGCCGAGCGCCGGGCGATGCTCGTCAACATCGTCGATGTCCCACCGCTGTGCAACTTCATCCTGCCGGCGATCGTGCGCACCGGACCACTGGCGATCGCGATCTCGACCGCCGGCGCGTCGCCGGCCCTGGCCAAGCGGATGAAGGCCGAGGTCGGCGAGCTGTTCGGCGAGGACTACGCGCGGCTGGCGATCATGCTCAACGACGCGCGCGGCTGGGCCAAGGGCACGCTGCCGACCTACCAGGATCGCAAGGCGTTCTTCGAAGGCATCGTCAACGGCGAGCCAGACCCGATCGCGCTGCTGCGCGCGGGCGACGAGCAGGCGGTGCTCGATCTGATCGCCGCGGCACAGCTCGACGCGGCGCCGGCGTGAGCGGCCTGACGCACCTCGACGACGAGGGTGCGGCGCGGATGGTCGACGTCGGCGACAAGCCGGTGACCGCGCGGCGGGCGACGGCGCGGGCGGTCGTGACGATGGCCCCGGAGACCGCAGCGGCCGTGGCGGCGGGCGACGCGCCAAAGGGCGATGTGCTGGGTACCGCGCGGATTGCCGGCATCCAGGCGGCCAAGCGCACCGGCGAGCTGATCCCGCTGTGTCACCCGCTCGGCCTGGACCACGTGGACGTCGAGGCGACGGTCGGGTCCGACCACGTCGAGCTGATCGCCACCGCGTCGGTGACGGCGCGAACCGGCGTCGAGATGGAGGCGATGACCGCGGTCACGATCGCGGCGCTGACCGTCTACGACATGGTCAAGGGACTGGATCGCTCAGCCGCGATCTCGCGCGTCGAGCTGATCGCCAAGAGCGGCGGCCGCAGCGGCGACTGGCATCGCTGAGCCGCGACCTCGCCGGGCCATGGGGACCACGTGAAGATATCTGGACCGCGCCGGAGTACGCCTCGCGTGCCGTGAGTTCGGGGAGACGAGGGGTCAGACCCCTTACGACGCCCCCGCGCAGCAAATCTCAGTGGCGCCGACTCAAGGGGTCAGACCCCTCGTCCATCCAAGGGGTCAGACCCCTCGTCCATCAACGGGTCTACACCGCCCGGCCCCACCTGGTTCCCATGACGGCGTACGCTGTTCGCGATGCGCACCTGCGTCCTGACCATTTCCAGCTCCGTCTCCCGCCGTGAGAAGGAGGACGAGTCGGGCCCGCTGCTCGCGCAGCTCGCCGAGGCGGCCGGCTGCGACGTCGAGTCGATGGAGGTGGTGCCCGACGACTTCTCGCTGATCGAGGATCGCCTGCATCACTTCGTCGACGACGAGTTCACGTTCCTGTTCACGACCGGCGGCACCGGCTTCACACTCGACGACGTCACGCCGGAGGCAACGAGCGCCGTGATCGAGCGTCCGGCGCCGGGAATCGCCGAGGCGTTTCGGGCCGAGTCGATGAAGCAGACGCCGATGGGCATGCTCTCGCGCGGGGTCTCGGGGATCGCGGCCCAGACGCTGATCGTCAACTTCCCCGGCAGCCCGAAGGCGATCAGCGAGCTGTTCGGCGTGCTCGCTCCAGCGCTGGCGCACATCGAGCAGACGCTGCACCACGTCGGTGGACAGTCCCACGGCGATTGAGCTTCAGGGCGTGGTGCGCCGCTACGGCGAGCGCACCGCCCTGGACAACGTCAGTGTCCGTGTGCCGACCGGCGCCACGCTCGTCGTCTTCGGACCAAACGGCGCGGGAAAGTCGACGCTGCTGCGGGTCCTCGCGACGCTGCTGCGCCCCCAGGGCGGAACGACGACCGTCCTCGGCCACGACCTGCCCGGCGAAGCCTGGAAGGTGCGGGGCAAGATCGGCCTGCTCGGCCACGAGTCGCTGCTGTATCGCGACCTGTCGGCGCGCGAGAACCTGCGCTACCACGCGCGCCTGCACGACGTGGACCAGCAACGCGTGGACGAGCTGCTCGATCAGGTCGGCATGCTCCCGCGCGCCGCCGAGCCCGTCCGCGAGCTCTCGCGCGGCATGGTCCAGCGCGTCGCCGCGTGCCGTGCCGTCCTGCATGACCCCGAGCTGCTGCTGCTCGACGAGCCCAACGCGAACCTCGACCCGGCCGCGACGCGGGCGCTCGAACCGCTGATCGGGCGCTCGTCGGGCCGGACCCGCGTGCTGACCAGCCACGACCCGAGCGGCGGGCTCGCCGAGGCCGACCTCGTCCTCGGGCTGCGCGCGGGACGCGTCGAGCTCGGCGGCGACGCCACCCAGATCGACGCCGCCGCCGTCGGCGGGCTCTACGCATGAGACGCGCGACCTCCGCCGTCCTGCGCAAGGAGCTGCGCCTGGAGCTGCGCACGCCGCAGTCGGTGCCGGCGATGGCGCTGTTCTCGATCACGACCTTCGTGATCTTCCACTTCGCCCTGCATCGCAACGAGATCTCCGGCGACCTCGCGTCCGGCGTGCTGTGGGTCACGCTGCTGCTCGGCGCGATGCTCGGGATCGCTCGGCTGTTCGTCGCCGACCGCGAGGAGGGCGGCTTCGACGGCTTCCTGCTCGCGCCCGTCGATCGCAGCGCGCTGTTCGTTGCCAAGACCGCGGCCCTGCTCGCATACCTCGTGCTCGTCCAGATCGTGGCGCTGCCGGCGTTCTTCCTGCTGCTCGGCTCGCCGGTCTGCGCGCTCGGCCAGCTGATCGGGCTGCTCGCGCTCGCCGACATCGGCGTCGCGATCGTCGGCACGCTGGTCGGCGCGCTGGCCGTCCAGTCACGCGCGCGCGACCTGATCGTGCCGTTGATCGCCCTACCGCTCCTGCTTCCGGTGCTGATCGCGGCGGCGCGGGGGAGCGCCGTGGTGCTGGTCAGCGGTGCCGGTGGCAACGTGCCAACCCGCTGGCCAGCGGTCCTCGGGCTCTATGATCTGGTCTTCGGCCTGGTGGCCTACGCGGTCTTCGACTACCTCCTGGAGGACTGACTCCGACATGTATGGCAAGCGCCTGCGGGCGCTCTCGATTGCCACAGCCGTGACCCTCACCGGCGCGTTCGCGCTGGCGTTCTTCTATGCGCCCGAGGACGCCGACCAGGGATTCATCCAGAAGATCTTCTACCTGCACGTGCCGATGGCGATCGTCGCGCTGTCGGGCTTCGTGTTCGCGGCGATCTGCGCGATCCAGCATCTGCGCACCGAGGACGCACGCTGGGACATGCGCTCCTACGTCGCGATCCACATCTCGCTGATCCTCGGCGTCGGCGTGCTGATCACCGGCGCGATCTGGGCCCGCGCGTCGTGGGGACACTGGTGGGTGTGGGACGAACCGACGCTCGTCAGCTTCCTGATCATCTTCCTGCTCTACGCGACCTACCAGCCGCTGCGCTTCTCGATCGAGGACCGCGACAAGCAGGCGCGCTACGCATCGGTCTTCGCGATCACCGCCGGCGCCTTCGTGCCGTTGAACTTCCTCGCCGTGCGTCTCGCCCAGGCGTACTCCCACCCGCGCGTGCTCGGCAGCGAGTCAAACCTGCCAGGCCCGATGCGGCTCACGTTCCTGATCGCGCTGCTCGGGATGACGCTGCTCTACATCACCCTGTGGAAGTACGAGATGACCGCGAAGAGCGTGCACGCGCAGCTGCGCTCGCTGCGCCGCAAGCTCGCCGGCGACGACGCGCTGGCCCCCCGCGGGCGCTCGGCGGCGCCATCGCTGCCCAGCCCATGATCGCCGGCATCCGCTTCCCCGATCACAGCGAGTACGTGGCGGCCGCGTATCTGGTCTTTTTCGCGCTGCTGTTGATCTTCGTGGCGATCATGGCGTATAAGCTGACCCGGGTGGAGCGAGAGTTGATCGAGCTCAACGAGCTGGCGGAGACCCGGCTCGATGAGGACCGCGAACCGATGCAGGCCGGCCGATGAGCGGCCAGCTGCTGGCGCTGGGCATCTCGCACAAGACGGCGCCGGTCGCGCTGCGCGAGCGCATCGCGCTGACCGACTCCGCGGCGCAGCGCTTCACGACCGAGCTGCTGCAGACGCCCGAGATCCACGAGGCGGTCGCGATCTCGACCTGCAACCGCACCGAGCTCTACCTCGTCGTCGGTGATCCGGTCGCCGCCGAGGCCGACGTTCTCGCCGCCGTGGCCAAACAGGGCGCGATCCGGCCGACCGAGCTCGCTTCGGTGGTCTACGCGCCGCGCAACTGCGACGCCGCGCGCCATCTCTACCGCGTCACCTGCGGGCTGGAGTCGATGATCGTCGGCGAGAACGAGGTGCAGGGCCAGGTCAAGCGCGCATACGCGGCCGCGCTCGAGAACGGCACGACCGGACCGATGATCAACCGGCTGTTCATGGCCGCCCTGCAGACCGGAAAGCGCGTGCGCGACGAGACGGCGCTCGGGGCCGGCCGGGTCAGCGTGTCGACGGTCGCCGTCGACCTCGCGCGTGCCGTGCTCGGCGACCTGCGCGACCGCGAGGTCCTGATCGTCGGGGCCGGCGAGATGAGCGAGCTGACCGCCGAAGCGCTCGCCGAAGAGGGTGTGCAGACGATCTTCATCGCGAATCGCAACGCTGCCCGCGCGCGCTCGATGGCCGATCAGTTTGGCGGCAGCGTCGTCGCGCTCGACGCAATGCCCCACCAGCTGCGCACCGCCGACATCGTCGTCGCCTCGACCTCGTCGCCGCATCCGATCATCGGCGCCGAGGAGCTCAGCGCGGTGGTCGCGATGCGCGATCAGCCGCTGCTGCTGATCGACATGGCCGTGCCGCGTGACATCGAGGCCGACTGCGGCGAGATCGACGGCGTGACGCTCTACGACATGGACGACCTTCAGGCCGTCGTCGCGCAGAACCAGGGGGTGCGTGAGTCCGAGCGCGACGCCGCCGAGCACGTGATCGAGGAGGAGATCGACCGCTTCGCCCGCTTCCTCGGCGAGCTCGACGTGCGACCGACGATCGCCGCGCTGCGCGGGCGAGGCGACGAGATCGCCGCGCAGGTCGTGGCCGAGAACGCGAGCCGCTGGGAGTCGGCCTCGCCGGGCGACCTCGCGCGCGTCGACGCGATGGCCCACGCGATCGTCTCGCGACTGCTGCACGAGCCGACGTTGCGCCTGAAGTCCAGCGCCAACCACGGCGCCATGAAGGCGCTGTCGGAGCTGTTCGGGCTCGACGACGACCCGATCGCCGAGCCGTCGACGGCGGCCGAACGCGAACACCGCCCGGCAAAGTGAGGATCGCCACCCGGGGCAGCGCGCTCGCGCTGGCCCAGGCCCACGCGGTCGCCGACGCGCTGCCCGGTTCCCGCCACGAGCTGGTCGTCGTCAGCACCGCGGGCGACCGCGGCGCCGGCGACGACAAGGCCCGCTGGGTCTCCGACATCGAACTCGCATTGCGCAACGGCGAGGCCGACGTCGCGGTCCACAGCGCCAAGGACGTCCCGATCGAGATGCCCGGCGACCTCGAGCTCGCGGGCACGATGGCGCGCGAGGACGCTCGTGACGCACTGGTCGGCGCGACATCGCTTCACGAGCTGCCCGCGGGCGCGCGCGTGGGGACGAGCTCGATCCGCCGCCGCGCCCAGGTCTGCGCGCTGCGCCCCGATCTCGAGCTCGTCGAGCTGCGCGGCAACGTCGACACGCGCCTGCGCAAGCTCGCCGACGGTGAGGCTGACGCGCTCGTGCTCGCCTACGCCGGGCTGCGGCGCCTGGGGCGTGGGGAGGCGGTCGGTGGCGTCCTCGATGAGCTCGTGCCCGCGCCGGGCCAGGGGGCGCTCGTCCTCCAGACCCGCAGCGGCGAAGCGGAGCTCGTCGCTGCGATCGTCGACCGCGACGCGCTGGCCGCGCTGCGCACCGAGCGCGCCTGCGCGCGTGACCTCGGCGGCAGCTGCGACACCCCGCTGGGCGCGCACGTCAGCGGCGCCGACGGGGTGCTGCGGGCGTGGGTCGGCCTGCCCGACGGCAGCGAGTGGCTGAGCGCCGAGGGACCCGACGCCGCCGCGCAGATGCTCGCCGCCGGGGCCGCGGACCTGCTGGCCCGAGCCGAAGCGATGGCGCACGCGTCGTGAGCGCCGGCCGCGTCTATCTCGTCGGCGCCGGCCCCGGCGACCCGGGGCTGATGACCGTCCGGGCGCGCGAGCTGATCGCCGACGCCGACGTGATCCTCCACGACCAGCTGATCCCGCCCGGCGCGCTCGTCGGCGCGCGCGCCGACGCGGTCGTCGTCGACGTCGGCAAGCGCGGCGGCGGCGCGCAGGTCCCGCAGGACCGGACCAACGCGCTGCTGCTCGATCACGCCCAGGCCGGCCGGACGGTCGTGCGGCTCAAGGGCGGCGATCCGTTCGTCTTCGGCCGCGGCGGCGAGGAGGCCCTGCTGCTGGCCGAGCACGGGATCGACTTCGAGGTCGTCCCCGGCGTGACCGCGGGCGTTGCGGCGAGCGCGTACGCCGGGATCCCGGTGACCCAGCGCGGTATGGCCAGCGCGGTCGCGTTCATCACCGGCCACGAGAACCCCGACAAGCCGGAGGAGGCGATCGACTGGCCCGCGCTCGCCGCGTTCCCCGGGACGCTCGTCTTCTACATGGGCGTGCGCCAGCTACCGCGGATCACGGCCCAGTTGATCGACGGCGGGCGCGCGGCCGACGAGCCGGCCGCGATCATCGAGCGCGGCACGTTCGCCGACCAGCGCACCGTGCCGGCCACGCTGGCCACGATCGCGCAGCGGGCGGGCGAGGAGTCGATCAAAGCGCCCGCGATCACCGTGGTCGGGCCGGTCGCCGCGTTGGCCGAGAGCCTTGCGTGGCTCGGCGACCGCCCACTCGCCGGGCGCCGCGTCGCCGTGTTGCGCGCACGCCCGCAGGCCAGCGCGCTGGCCCAGCGCCTGCGTGCCCTCGGCGCTGACGTGATCCAGGCCCCGGCGATCGCGATCGCGCCGCTGGCCGTGCGGCTGCCCGACCTCTCGCGGTACGACCTGTTGTGCCTGACAAGCCCCAACGGCGTCGGCGCCCTCTTCGATCTCGTCCGCGACGCGCGCGCTCTCACCGGCCCGCGGATCGCCGCGATCGGACCGGGAACCGCGGCGGCGCTACGCGACCGCGGGATCGAGGCCGACATCGTCCCCGAGCGCTCGGTCGCCGAAGGGCTGGCCGGGGCGCTGGCCGGCATACCGGTCCGCCGCGCGCTGATCGCCCGCGCCGAGGAGGGCCGCGAGGTCCTGCCCGACGCGCTGCGCGCCGCGGGCGCCGAGGTCGAGATCCTCGCGCTGTACCGGACCGTGCCCGAACCGCTCGACGGCGAGACCCGCGCCGCCGTGCTCGGCGCCGACGATGCGTTGTTCACCTCCGCCTCGACGGTCGACGCACTCGTGCAGGCGGCCGGCGGGCCCGACGCGTTGCGCGACGGGCCGCGGCTGTGCTCGATCGGCCCGGCGACGAGCGAGGCGCTGCGCGCCCACGGCCTCGAGCCGGGGCTCGAGGCCGACGTCCACACGCCCGACGGCCTGGTCGAGGCGTTGCTGCGAGGCGCGCGGGTATGAGCCTCGGCTCCCCCCGCCTGCACCTGCGTGAGATCGACTCCACGAGCGACCGTGCGCGCGACCTCGCCGCCGCCGGCGCGCCACACGGAACGCTGATCACCGCCGACGCGCAATCGGCCGGACGCGGGCGCCAGGGGCGCACGTGGAGCGCGCCACCGGGCAGCGCGCTGCTGATGTCGATCGTGCTGCGTGACATCCCGTCGCTGCTGCCGCTGCGTGCGGGTGTCACCGTGGCCGCGGCCATCGGCGACTCGGCCAAACTGAAGTGGCCCAACGACGTGCTCGTCGACGGGCGCAAGGTCGCCGGCATCCTCGCCGAGGCGCGCCTGAGCGACGGCTGGGCCGTCCTTGGCATCGGCGTCAACGTCGCGGTCGACATCGCCGACCTGCCCGACGAGCTGCACGCACGCGCCGGAACGCTCGGGCGCACGCGCGCCGACGTGGAGCCGTTCCTCTCCTCCCTGCTCGCCCAGCTCGACGACGCACTGGCCCTCGCCAAGGACGCCGTCCTCGACCGCTTCCGCGCCCGCGACGCGCTACGCGGTCAGCCGATCAGCTGGGGAACCGGCCTCGACGGAATCGCCGACGGCATCGACGGCGACGGCCGCCTGATCGTCGCGCTGGACGGCGGGGACCGGATCGAACTCAGCGCCGGCGAGGTCCACCTGCGCCCGGCGAACCCGTCAGGCGACTGACGGCGCAGGTTCCTTGGGGTCGGCGCCGTCGTCGTCGGAATCGACGACCTTGCGGCGACGGCGGGGCGCGGGCTTCTTCTTGGCCGCGGTCTTCGTCGCCGGCTTGGCCGGCGCCTTGCGCGCCGCCTTGGGCGCCGGTGTCTCCTGCGGCTCGTCGTCGGGCTCGCTGTGGGCCGCGACGGCATCGTCGTCGTCGTCGAGCACGACCTTGCGGCGCCGCGGGGCGGCCTTCTTCTTGACCGGCGCCGGCTCGCCGGACTTGGCGGCCAGCAGTGACTGCAGCGCGTCGCCGATCGCGTCGACGGCCTCCTCGGCCGACGGCGGCGCCTGCGGAGGCTTGGCCGCAGCGACGATCGTCTTCTTGCGCGCGCCGTGGCGCTGCTCGTGGACGCCGTTGGTTGACTGCACCGTGCCGACCTCGAGCTCGACGCTGGGCGCGCCGTTGGCGCCCTTCTTGCCGCGCCGGCGGCGACTGCGCCCGCGCCTGCCGCCCTTGGGGAAGTTGCGCAACAGCTCACGGCTCAGCGCGCTCGGCTTGCGGGCCATCCGCGTCCGCGCGCCGCGCAGGACCTCCTCGGCCTCCGGCGTGTGAGCGACCGCGGCGGCAAGCAGCGCAGCGGACAACCGCCGGTCGTGCTTGCGCGCCGCGTGGACCAGCCGCCGCGCGTTACGCGCGTGGGCGGCGCCGGACGAGTTCACCAACAGGCCGAGCAACCGCTTGGTCTCGGGCCAGCGCTGGACCGCGTACTCCTCGTGGACGTCGCGCGTGTACTCGGCCAGGCGCCAGATCCACGCATTGGCCTGGTCGCGGCGGCCGATGCGCCGCTCGGTCAGCGCCTGCAGCGCGACCTTGACGCCCTCGCGGCGCTCCTCGCGCGACCACGTGCCGATGACGTCGATCGCGTAGTCAAACGCGTCAGCATCACGGGCCACGGCGATCTCCTGGAGCGCGCGCACACGCAGCTGCGAGTTCTTGTTGCGCTCGACCGCGGTCGAGAGGAAGCGGCCCTTGAGCTCACCCGTCGCGTCGAACTGGAGCATCGCCCGCGCGCGGCGCCAGCCGTTGGGCGCGACGCGCGCGCCGGCCAGCGCGGCCCACATGTGCTGCTCGGACCAATCGAGATGCTCGACGGCGATCCGCCACAGCTCGCGCTCGAAGACCTCGTGCCGGCGTTCCTCGTCGGCGGCGACCGGAATCACACGGCGCTCGACGCGCACGCGGCGCCCGCGCCCGCGGCGCACCGGGCCAACGACGATCGCGCCGCCGCGGTAGACGTCGCGATCGAGCAGCGAGTGCAGCGTGACCACCGGGTCGTCGTGACGCGTGGCGGGATGGACGAAGTCGACGACGACGCCGGCCTCCTTGCCCGGGTGGCGGCGCGTGACGCGCCCGACGCGCTGCTGGTAGATCCGCTTCGACGCCGTCGGCGCGAGGTGCATGCAGACCGTGGCACGCGGGGAGTTCCAGCCCTCCGCGAGCAGCTGCGCGTTGACGAGCACGTCGATGTCGCCGCGCTCGTAGCGCGCGAGGATCTCGGCGAGCTGACGCTTCGGCGTCTCGCCCGACACGCCCTCGGCGTTGATCCCGATCTCGCGAAACGCGGCGGCGACGTTGTAGGCGTGGCGCACACCGGCCGTGTAGACGACGCCGGGCACGCCGTTGAAGCGCGTCTTGTAGAGATCGGCGATCGCCATGTTGAACGGCGCCTGGTCGAGCAGCTCGGCCAGCATCTCCTGGTCGAACTCGATGTCGACCTCGCCGCGGCGCAGCGGCACCTTGGCGATCGTACGCACCCCCGGCCCGGGCGGGATCCGCAGGCAGCGCAGCGGCGAGATGACGCCACGGCGCGCGGCCTGGGCGAGATCGAAGCGCGAGGTCTGGGTCGGGAAGAGGTCAGTGACGTGACGGGCGATCAGAGCGCCGGTCGCGGTCATGCCGATGAAGATCGGGCCGGTCCACGCGCGGATCGCGGCCGAGGTCTTCTCGCCGAGCGCGGTATGGGCCTCGTCGCAGATGACGATCGTGTACGCGCCGGATATGCGCCCGGCGTTACGCACGAACCACTGGTAGGTCTCGACGGTCACCGGGCCGTTGCCCTTGACCGGCGCGTCGTCGAGCAGCGCCGGCGTGATCCGCTTGGTGTAGCCGCGCGTCTTGAGCTCGCCGTGGAACTGGTCGACGAGGTTGCGGCGGTGGGTGAGGATCAGGACGCCGCCGGTGCGCGACGCCTCGACGAAGCCCATCGCGGCGACGGTCTTGCCGGCGCCGGTCGCGTGCTCGAACCAGAAGCGCTTGAACGCATTGGGATCGTCGGGCGCCCCCTCGGCGACGTCCTCGTCGACCTCGGGCTGCTCGTCGATGTCGGTGTCGGCCTCGGCGGCCTCGACATCCTGCGCCGGGTCGTGGTCGGACTCGTCCGCCTCGATCTCGACGTCGGTCTCGATCTCGAGCTCGAGCGGGAGCTCGGCCTCGTCGTCCTCGTCGTCGTCCTCGTCGGGCGCGGCGGCGGAGACGAGCTCGGCCTCGTCCTCGAACTCCTCGTCGTCGTCCTCGTCGTCGAGTTCCTCGTCGAGCTCCTCCTCGTCCTCGGGCCCGACCTCGATCTCAGCTTCGATGACCGCGACCGGCGCGGGCGGCGGCTCGTCGTCGTCGAACGCGAGAACCGGCGTCGCGGCCTCGACGACCGCTGCGTTGCCATCCGTGCGCTGGGCCTCGGTCAGCAGGGCGGTCAGCGTGCCCGAGAGCGCGTCGACCTGGTGGGGGTTCAACAGCGTGCCGTCGGCGAGATGGGGCTCCTCCTCGCTGAGCACACGCTCGAGGCCGAGCAGCAGCGAATAGCGCCGGCTCCAGTCGGTGGAGGGGAACTTTGCGCCCGCTTCGATCTCGGCCAGCGCGGCGTCCAGGGCGCGACGGCGCGGCGTGCCCGGCGCCAGCGCGACCGCCGGGTCTTCACCCTCGAACATGAACTGTTCGCGCGTGAACGACTCGGCGCGCTTGAGCTGCGCCGCTGTGGGAACGGGAGTGACCGCTTCGGCCACGGACGTGGAGTCAGCCATGTAAAGGGCTTGATGCTTGGGAGAGGCCGCCGCGGACCGTTGGAACGTCGCGCGGCTCACATGTTCCGGGGGCAAGGACCGAAGTGGCGAGGGGACATCCCTGGCGCGAACCTCGTCCTGCTGGAACACGAGAAAGTCTACCCTACCGGCGGGCGTCATACGCGTTTATGGGACGATAAGTGCCCTGTGAGGCGATTGATCCGCTACGGCGTACCGCTGCTCATCGTGGCCCTGTTCGTGGCCGGTGTGGCCGGTCTGCACACGAGCAAAGCGCCGAAGGCTACGCGCCTGACGCTCTCGCAGATGCAGGCCAAGCTGCGCGGCGGGCCGGCCCAGCTTGCCGCGCTGCACGCCGCCGGCGCCCAGCTGCTGCCGACCACGAAGAGCGAGTTCAAGGATCGGCTGACCAAGCTCAAGGGCACCCCGATCGTCGTCAACAAGTGGGCGGCGTGGTGTGGCCCGTGCCGCTTTGAGTTCCCCTACCTGCAGACGACGGCGACCCAGTTCGGCAAGCGGGTCGCGTTCGTCGGGCTGAACTCGGGCGACGTCGACAAGGATGCGCGCGACTTCCTGCATCGCTTCCCGGTTCCCTACCCGAGCTACATCGACCCGGCCGATCACATCGCGTACTCGCTCGGGATGGGCGGCGGGTTCCCGATCACCGAGTTCTACGACCGAGCCGGCAGGCGAACCTACGTGCACCCGGGCGTCTACGCCTCGCGCGCGCTGCTCGCGTCCGACATCCGTCGCTACGCGCTCGAGCAGTGATCGAGGTCCGCCAAGCGCTCGACGGCCCGGAGATGGAGGCCGCGCTTGCGCTGCGCCACGCGGTCTTCATCGAAGAGCAGCAGGTGGACGCGGAGCACGAGTACGACGACCACGACGCCGTGGCGACGCACTTCGTCGCGATCGACGACGGTCGCGTCGTCGCGACGTGCCGGGTATTTCCGGACGGCGACCGCTGCGTGCGGCTGGGGCGCCTGGCCGTCGAGGCGTCCGCGCGGCGGCGCGGCATCGCCTCGGCGCTGCTCGTGCGCAGCGAGCAGTGGGCCCGCGAGCACGAGGCCACGGAGATGGTGCTGGCGGCCCAGACCGACGCGCGCCCGCTCTACGAGCAGGTCGGATACGTGGCCCGCGGCGACGCGTTCATGGAGGCGGGCATCGAGCACGTCATGATGCACAAGCCTCTTGTCTGAGATTCGCGTCGATCCCCTCACCGGCCAGCGCACGATCGTCGCGGCCGAGCGCGCCTCGCGCCCCGGTGGCGGTCCGACGACCACGCCGCCGGACCCGATCGACCCGGCCACCGATCCGTTCCTCGAGGGCCACGAGGACCAGACCCCGCCTGAGGTCTACGCGCTGCGCCCGCCCGGCGGCGCGCCCGACACGCCCGGCTGGACGGTGCGCGTCGTCCCGAACCTCTACCCGGCGCTGACGCCCGACGCGCCGGACCCGCCGGCCTTCGCCCAGCCCGACCTGTTCACCGCCGCGCCCGCGCGCGGCGCCCATGAGGTCTGCATCAACGCCCCGGTGCCCGTCGTCTCGCTCGGTCAACTCGAACCCGAGCAGGTCGCCGCGGCGATGGAGGTCTGGCGCGCGCGCATCCGCCACCACGTCGCGGCCGGCGCGGCCTACGTCCACGTGATCGTCAACGAGCGCCGCGAGGGCGGGGCGTCGCTGCCCCATACCCACTCGCAGATCTACGCGCTGGACTTCGTCCCGTCGGCGATCGCCCGCGAGCGCGAGCGCTTCGGCGCCCACGCGCTGCGCACGATGGGCGGCAACCTACTCGGCGATCTCGTCCAGGAGGAGGTCAAGCTGCGCGAGCGGATCGTCGCGATCGACGCCGAGGCGGTGCTCCTCGCACCGTGGGGCAGCCGCCTGCCCTACCAGCTGATGATCGCTCCGCGCCTACCGCGCGCGCGCTTCGAGGACGACGGGCCGCTCGGCGCCGCGCTCCTGCACGACGCGCTGAATCGCCTCGCCCGGCACTTCGGCTCGCCGCCGCCGCTGAACCTGTGGCTGCGAACGGCGCCCGCCGACGCCGAGTCGTTCTGCTGGCGGATCGACATCGTCCCGCGCCTGACCCACCTCGCCGGCCTCGAGCTCGGAGCCGGGGTGCACCTGAACATCGTCGGCCCCGAACAAGCCGCGGCGGAGCTGCGCGACGCGTGAGGGCCGTGGTCCAGCGCGTGTCGCGGGCGGCGGTGCGCGTCGATGGCGCGGTCGTCGGGGAGATCGGCGAGGGCTTTCTCGTCCTGCTCGGCGTCGGCCATGACGATGACGACGCGGTCTGCGATCGCCTGGCCGACAAGGTCCGCGCGCTGCGCGTCTTCGCCGACGCGGCCGGCAAGATGAACGAGGCGCTGGGCGGGCGCGAGGTGCTGTGCGTCAGCCAGTTCACGCTGCTCGGCGATACCCGGCGCGGCAATCGCCCGTCGTTCGTCGACGCGGCGCCACCGGAGCTTGCGCGACCGCTCTACGAGCGCTTCTGCGAGCGCCTCGACGCGCGCCGCGGCGTCTTCGGAGCACACATGGAGGTCGAGTCGGTCAACGACGGGCCGGTGACGCTGCTACTGGAGCTATAGCCTCCCGCGCCATGCCTCCCGAGTCACTGATCGTCCCCCGCTTCGCGGCCGAGCCGCCGCAGGACACCGAACCCACCGGCCGCTGGGCCCACAAGCTGCGCGAGGAGTTCTTCGCCGCGTGCCTGGCCATCGAGAACGAGGGGACGGTGATCGGCGAGCCCGGCGACGTCGTCTTCTATCCCGATCGCACCTACCTCGGGCGCACCTACGTGCCGGCGAGCGCGCCGACGAGCAACGAGCTCGAGCTCTACGGCTACATCTCGTTCATCGCGCCTGAGCACGGCGACCCCGAGGACTTCCACTGCGTCGCCGACTTCACCGCCGAGACGGCGGCGGCCAACCCGGATTGGTCGATCGACCTGTGCGACGACGTCATCGGCGGCTGGCGCGGCGAGAACGAGAGCGTGGCCGCCATCAACCTCGTGTGGGGAACGCCGATGGTCGACGGCGCATCGATCGCGACGGCCGAGCTCGGCGACGTCGTCGTCGACCAGTGCCACGTCGCCAACGGGCGCTTCTCGCTCGTCGCTCCTGACGACTACCGCGGCGCCACGCTCGAGATCAAGCTGTTCGACGACGACGGGCTCGAGCTCGCCGCCGAATCGCTCTACGAGGACGACGGCGAGGACGACGAGGACGCGTGAACGTCGCCGAGGCGATCAGCTCACGCCGCACGCACAAGGCCTACGGGCCCCAGCCGGTCGACCGCGCGACGCTCGACGAGCTGCTCGATCTCGCCCGCTACGCGCCCAACCACCACGTGACCAACCCGTGGCGCTTCCGCGTCCTCGGCCCGGGCGCGCTGGAGCGCCTCAAGGCGGCGGCGGGCGCCGAGCAGGCCGGCAAGCTCGACCGCGCGCCGACGCTGGTGGCGGTCAGCTCGCTGCGCTCACCGGACGATCCGGTCGTCGACGAGGAGGACCTCCTCGCCACGGCGTGCGCGGCGTACATCGTCCTGCTGGCGGCGCACGACCGCGGGCTCGCCGGCTACTGGCGCACCCCCGGGGTGCTGCGGACGCCCGAAGGCTGTCGGGCGCTCGGGATTCCCGACAGCGAGCACGCGATCGGCCTGCTCTACCTCGGCACCGCGCGCCAGGATCCGCCCGAGCCCGAGCGGGCGCCGGTGGCGGACGTGACGACGTACCTGGACTGATGCCCCCGCGCTCCCGTCGCCCGATCGACGGCCCGACCCACGCCCCCTCGCGGCCGGACCTTCCGGACGAGCCCGCCGCGAACGGCTGGGATCAGGCCCGCCTCGACGGAGCCGACCACGCCGGCGAAGAGCACCGAGGCCTGCGCATCACCGATGTCGAGCTACATCGCTGCAACCTCGCCAACGCCACGCTGCGTGGCGCCACGCTCAGCCGCGTCGCGCTCAACGGCTGTCGCCTCACCGGCATCTCGCTCTCCGACGCCCACCTGATCGACGTGGTCTTCGAGGACTGCCGAATCGACCTCGCCTCGTTCGCCGGATCGAAGTTCGAGCGTGTCGTGTTCGCCGACTGCATCCTGACCCAGGCCGACCTCCAGGGCACCCTGCTCCACGACGTCCGCCTCGAGCGCTGCGACCTGAGCGAGGTCGACCTGATGGACGCCTCGTTTCGTAACGCCGAGCTCGACGGCTGCACGCTTGACGGCCTGCGCCACGCCGAGTCGCTGCGCAACGTAGGGATGCGCTGGGGCGACGTGCTCGCCTCGGCCGGCGTCTTCGCGCACGCGCTCGGCGTGCGCGTGCTCTCAGACGACTGAGTCGCCCGCAGGCGACAGCAGCACGCGGCGCAGCAGGTTCGTCGCGGTCGTGCGAACGCCGTCGAGCGGGGAGCCCTGCTCCTGGGCCGAGAGCGCCATCTGGACGATGCCGGAGACGATCATCCGCGCCATGTCGACCGGGATCGGATGCACGTCGAGCTCGGACTCACGCTCGGCGGCGGCAACGGTCAGCAGGTGGATCGTCTGGCCGGCGCGCTCGTTGACCGAGCGCACGAGGTCGCGCCCGCGCTCGCCGGTCAGATGCACCTCGCGGAAGAAGCTGCGGCTGAGCAGCGGGTCGCGCTCGAGCGCATCGAGGTAGCTGCCGACCGACCAACCGAGTCGCTCCTCCGGGGTGCCCTCGCCGCCGATCGCCTCGGCGACCGCAGCGAGGTTCTGCTGGCTGACCGATTCGAGCAGCGCGAGGTAGCAGTCGGTCGGGTCGGTGAAGTGTGCGTAGAACGTACGCCGCGAGGCCTTGGCCTCGCGGACGACGTCGGCCAGCGTCGTGGCTTGAAAGCCCTTCTCGCGGACCGCCGCCGCCATTCCGGCGAGCAGGCGCTCGCGATGATCGCCGGGGCGCAGGCCCCGCGTCCGGGGCGGTCGTTGGGTATCCGCAGTCGTCATCGCCGTGAAGATATCCACGCGCGGTACTCAGGGACGCTCATCGGCGGGGTAGTGGCACGCCACCAGGCTCGAACCGACCGACCGCGGCGCCGGCTCCTCGACATCGCAGTGGCCGGCCACGACGATCGGACAGCGCGTGTGAAACCGGCACGCCGGCGGCGGCGCGATCGGTGACGGCGCCTCCCCCTCCAACAACCGCCCCGGGTCGGCGACGCGCGTCGGATCGGGCACCGGCACTGCCCGCAGCAGCGCCGCCGTGTACGGGTGCTGGGGGCGCGCGTAGAGCTCGTCGGCCCCCGCGACCTCGACGAGCTTGCCCAGGTACATCACCGCCACCCGGTCACAGACATGGCGCACGACCGCGAGGTCGTGGCCGATGAAGACGATCGTCAGCCCGAGCTCGCGCTGAAGCTCGGCCAGCAGGTTCAGGATCTGCGCCTGAATCGACACGTCGAGCGACGACACCGGCTCGTCGGCGACGATCAGCCGCGGCCGCAGCGCCAGGGCGCGGGCGATCCCGACGCGCTGGCGCTGGCCGCCCGACAACTCGCTCGGCAACCGCTGCGCCTGATCGGGATCGAGACCGACCTGCTCCATCAGCTTCGCCACCGCGGCGCGGCGCGCGCGCCCGTCGCGCTCGATGCCATGGACGACCAGCGGCTCTCCGATCGTCGAGCCGACCGAGCGCCGCGGGTTCAACGAGGAGTACGGGTCCTGGAAGATCATCTGCACGTCGCGGCGCAGCCCTTTCAGCCGTCGCGACGAGCCGTGGGAGATGTCGCGCCCGTCGAACGAGATCGACCCGGAGGTCGGCTCGAGCAACCGCGCGATCAGCCGCGCCGTCGTCGACTTGCCACAGCCCGACTCACCGACCAGCCCCAGCGTCTCACCCTCGGCCACGCCGAAGGAGATCCCGTCGACCGCGTGCACGAGATCGGTCCCCTGGCGCAGCGCGCCGGTGCGCACCGGGAAGTGCTTGACGAGGTCTGAAACCTCGAGCAGCGCGCTCATCGCACCACCGGCTCGGGCAGCTCGTCGACGCCTGCGCCCGCCCGCGCGGCGGCCGGGTCGGCGCCGCCCGCCAGCGCGCGCCACAGCGCGCCGCGCGTCGCCTCGGGTAGCAGGCAGGCCACCGAATGGCCGACCCCGGCGCTCGCCTCCAGCCCCGGGTCGATCCGCGAATGCGACTCGCGCGCGTACGGGCAGCGCGGCGCGAACGCGCACCCGGGCGGGCGCGACGATGGCGACGGCGGGCGCCCGTCGATCGGCACGAGATCGGTGCCCCGTGGGCGATCCAGGCGCGGGATCGAGCCGAGCAGACCCCACGTGTACGGATGCTGCGGCGCAGCGAACAGCGTCGCCGTCGGCGCCTGCTCGACGATCCGCCCGGCGTACATCACCGCGACCTCGTCGACGACCTGCGCGACGACGCCGACGTCATGCGTGATCAGCACGAGCGCCATGTCGAGCTCTGCCCGCAGCCGCGCCAGCAGCTCGAGGATCTGCGCCTGAACGGTGACGTCGAGCGCCGTCGTCGGCTCGTCGGCGATCAGCAGCGCAGGCTCGTTGGCCAGCGCCATCGCGATCATCACCCGTTGGCGCATCCCGCCCGACAGCTCATGCGGGTAGCTGTCAACGCGCCGCGCGGGCTCCGGGATACCGACCAGTCCGAACAGCTCGACCACCCGCCGCCGCGCCGCCACTCGCGAGCCGTCGCCGTGCGCGGTGATCGCCTCGACGACCTGCGCACCGACGCGCTTGAGCGGGTGCAGCGACGACAACGGGTCCTGGAAGACCATCGCGATGCGGTTGCCGCGCAGCGCCCGCAGCTGGTCGGGCGAGGCGGCGAGCAGGTCGACGCCGTCGAGCGTCACCTCCCCGCTGACGCGCACATCGCCGCCGTCGCTCAGCAGCCCCATGACGCTCATCGCGGTGACCGACTTGCCGCAGCCCGATTCGCCGACGATTCCCAGCGCGCCGCCGGTCTGCATCGAGAACGACACGCCGTCGACGGCCGCGGCGACGCCACCGTCCTCGCCGACGAAGCCGACGCGCAGATCACGGACCTCGAGCAGCGCGCTCACTGGTAGCGCACCCGCGGATCGAGGAACGCATAGGCGATGTCGACGATCACGTTGAGCGTGACGATGAACAGCGCGCCGATCAGCACCGTCGCCTGCACCAGCGGCAGGTTGCCGGTCTTGATCGCGTTGAACGACAGATCACCGATGCCGGGGATCGCGAACACCGTCTCGGTCAGGATCGCGCCACCGAGCAGGACGCCGAGATCGACGCCGAGGATCGTCACGATCGGCGTGATCGCCGCGCGCACTCCGTGGCGCCAGATCACGTCGCGTTCCCGCAGCCCCTTCGCGCGCGCCGTGCGGATGTAGTCCTCACCGAGGACGTCGATCAGGCTCGCGCGCATGAACCGCGCGTAGATCCCGGCCAGCGAGGCGGCGAGCACGAGCCACGGCAGGAACAGCGTCGGCGCGACGGATCCCGGGTCGGTGAACAGGTTGCCGCTCGCCGGGTAGCTCCCGGCGCCGTCGAAGATCGGGACCGCGCCGATGTCCTTGGCGAACAGGAACAGCGCCAGCAGCCCGAGCCAGTACGTCGGGGCCGACATGAAGAGCAGCGACCCGCCGGTTGCCACGCGATCGCCCGCCCGCCCGTGGCGCACGGCGGAGTAGATCCCGAGCGGGATCCCGATCCCGAGCCAGATCACCGTCGCCCCGAGGACGAGCCCGAGCGTCGCGGGCAGGCGGTCGAAGACCTCGGCCCGGACCGACGTTCCGTTGAAGTAGTCGCGACCGAAGTCGAAGTGCAGGACCAGGCCCTTGAGCTGGAGCCAGTACTGGGCGTACCACGGCTGATCGAGGCCCAGCGCGTGGCGCACCGCCTCGCGGACCTCGGGCGTCGCGTTGCGGCCGGCGCGCAGCACGACCGGGTCCGACGACGGCAGGACCGAGAACATCACGAACGTGATGAAGCTGATCGCCAGCAGCACGAAGACCATCCACACCAGCCGTCGCGCGATGTAGCCGCCCATGGTTCAGCGTCCTCTAGCGCCGGCGGCCGCCCAGCGCGTCCTGCAGACCGTCGCCGAGCAGGTTGAAAGCGAGCACGCAGATCAGCAGCGCGAGCCCGGGGAAGACCATGTACCACCAGGCGCTGTCGAAGACCCCTGTCGCCCCGGAGATCATCGAGCCCCACGACGCCGTCGGCGGCTGGACTCCGACGCCCAGGTACGACAGCGCGGCCTCGAACAGGATCACGCCAGGGATCAGCACCATCGCCGCGACGACGAGCGCGGAGGTCAGGTTGGGCAGGATGTGGCGGGTGAGGATCCGCATGTCCGACGCCCCGATCGAGCGCGCCGCGTCGACGAACTGCTGCTCGCGCAGCGTCAGCGTCTGGCCGCGCACGATCCGCGCCACGTAGGGCCAGCCGGCGATGACGAGGACGAAGATCACGTCCGTGAGCCCAGGCTGGATCAGCCCGCCGGTCCGCGGAGGCGTGATCGTCTCGAAGACCAGACCGCAGAGCACGATCACGCCCCACGGCAGCGCACGGCCGACCAACTCCCGGCGCTCGGCGCGGTCATCCTCACGGTAGGAGCGCACGAACAGCAGCGCCACGGTCGCCGCGGCGGCCGCGACGCCGAGGACGATCAACACGAGTCCGACATTGCGGTAGTTCACCGGCACGCAACCGCTGCCGACCGAGCACGCGGCGCCCAGGCCGAGCGCGAGCAGCAGCAGCGGGAACGCGAGGAAGACATCGGTGACGCGCGAGAGCAGCGTGTCGACCCAGCCGCCGTAGTAGCCGGCGACGATCCCGACGGCGGCGCCGATCGCGACGATCAGCGTCGTCGAGATGATCGCGACCTCGAGCGACACGCGCGCGCCGTAGAGGACGCGGCTGAACACGTCGCGGCCGAGATCGTCGGTCCCGAACAGGTTGTGCCACGACGGCCCCGTCGCCCCGCCGAAGCTCGTGAGGTAGCGCGTCGACTGCTCGTTGGGCGGTCGCGCACCGACGAGCTCGACGATCAGCGGCGCGAAGATCGCGACGAGAACCAGGAACGCGATCGTCGCCATCGCGACGACGGCCAAGCGGTCTGAGCGCAGCCGTCGCCAGACCAGGCGCCCGCGCGGCCCGCCGCCCGCCGACTCGTCACCGGTCAGGACATCGATCGGCTGGCCGAGCAGCTCGGGTGCGCCCGTGGTCATCCACGTTCAGACTTCGCGCTGTACTCGCGACCCCCTGCCACGGCGTCACAATGCTGGTCGCAGGCCCTCGTAGCTCAGTGGATAGAGCGCCGCTCTCCTAAAGCGGGTGCGCAGGTTCGACTCCTGCCGGGGGCACTGGATCGTGTCGTCGACGTGCCGAGCTCTCCTAACAGCCTGGCTGTGGGAAACAGACGTGCCCAATCCCGTCGTGCCTAATACCCCCACAATGTTGGGCACGTCCGAGGTCCGCGCCCGTGCGGGCGCTCACCCAGCACCCGAGCCCTACTCCACCCGCTCGGGATACACATCGTCGATCGTGGTCAGTGGCTCGTACGGCGCACCCGCCGCCTCGCGGATCGCGTCGCCGCCGCCGGCCAGCCGGTCGAGCACCGCGGTCACACCGACGATCTGCAAGCCCGCCGCGCGGACCGCCTCGATCGCCTGCAGCGTCGAGCCGCCGGTCGTGACGACGTCCTCGACGATCAGGCAGCGCGTGCCGGGTCCCAGCGGCGGCCCCTCGATCTGGCGCTGCAGCCCGTGACCCTTGGACTCCTTGCGCACGAAGAACGCGGTGACATCGGCGCCCGCGGCGAGCGCGGCACAGGCGACGGGGTCGGCGCCCATCGTCAGGCCGCCGACCGCGGTGGCGTTCCACGCGGCCGCCTTCGCTGCAACGAGCTCGCCCAGGGCCAAGAACCCCGCCGGTCGCAGAATCGCCCGCTTGGCATCGACGTAGTACGGCGCGACGCGGCCGCTGGTCAGCGTGACCTCTCCGATGACGAGCGCGTGGATTCGCAGCTCCTCGATCAGCCGGCTATGCGCGCTCATCCGGCGCCTATCCTACTCTCGCACGACATGGTTTCCACCTTCCTGCGCACCGCGGCGATCGTCTGCAGCCTGATCATCGCGATCAGCTTCCTGCTGTTCGTTATCGACCAGACGAAGGGCAGCGAGACCAGCGCCGTCCAGCAGATCGAAGGCAACGAGCATCCGGTGGCGCCGCCGCCCAAGCCGGTCAAGCAGCCGCGCAAGTTCATCGACAAGGCCGCCCACACCCTGACGACGCCGTTCAACTCGATCGTCGACGGCAAGGGCGAGTGGGTCCGCCACGTCGTGCCCGACCTGCTCGGCATCCTGCTCTTCGGGCTCGGGCTGGGCTATCTCGCGCGGGCGCTCGCAGACCGCGGCTGACCGGCGGGCCTACGCCTACGGGTAGACGTCAACCCCGTCGCCGACCTGGACCCAGCTGTAGATCGCGATCGCGTCGGGAATCCACGTGCGCAGGCAGCCGTGACTGGCCGCATACGCGGGCGACGGGTCGTAGCCGTGGATCGCGTAGCCACGGATGAAGTAGCTGGAGTAGTACATGCCCTCGGAGTTGTAGCCCGGCGATTTCGAGTAGACCTTGAAGTTCCCTTGAACGGTCGGGGTCGACGGCTTGCCGGAGCTGATCGGGTAGATCCGGTAGACCTTGCCGTGCGGGTTGATCAGCGCGATCACCTGCTTGGACAGGCTCGCCTCGACGTGCTTGCCCTGTGCGCGGTAGCGAACCTTGAAGTGCCCGGCGCCCGACAGCAGCTTGCGCATCGTCTGGCGCCCGGCGATGCTCGTGCGCGGAAGGCCGGTGAGCTTCTGGAACGCGAGCACGCCGCGGCCTGTGCGCTGGTCGTAGACCCCGGTCGTGTTGACTGCGAAGTGCAGGCCCTCGAGCAGGTGCTGCAGCGCGCGGACACCCTGACCGTGCGCGCCGGGCGAGAGGTGCGTCGCCAGCACCACCACCTTCTTGGGGCGCGCGACGATCGTCTTGAGCTCGCCGGTCGCGAGGTGCGACGCCTTGACCGTCACCGTGCCGGTGCGTCGGGCGGAGAAGCCGACGACGAACACGCCTGCCGTGCCGCCGGGCGACGACGAGACGTGCACGGTCTTCGAGGCCAGGCGATGCGCGCCGTGGTAGAAGCGGACGACGACCTTCTGCCCCGCGACGTACGGCTTGAGGACGCCGCGCACGCGCCAATGCGCGCCCGCGAGGACCATCGACTTGGACCCGACCTTCTGGGGCGTGAGCTTGATCGTCCCGAAGACGGGCGTCGGCTCAGGCGGTGGCGCCGGCGTCGTCTGGGTCGGCACGGTCACGGGCGGCGGTACGGGCGTGGTGTCCTGCGCGGCGGCCGGGGCAACGATGAACAGCGCCATGGCGGCGACGAGGACGGTGAGGCGGCGCATCGCCCAGATCCTATGCGACGCCGCGGAGCGTCGACTCGGCGCGATCGGCCACCGCCGACCAGCCGCGGACGGCGACCCGGAGGATCGCCGCGATCACCGCGAGCGCGCCGAAGATGGCCGCGACATAGATGCCCGCGCCGTGTCCGTGCTCCAGCGACACGAACGCAATCGCGTTGTTGAGGCTGTGCAGCGCGATCCCCGGATACAGCGAGCCGGAGATCTCGTAGACGAAGCATAGGATCACGCCGAACGCGGCCAGCGGCACGATGTAGCCGACCGGCGCCGACGCCACGTGAACCGCGCCGAACGCCACGCCGACGATGATCGCCGCCGGCCAGACGCCGCACCAGTTGCGCAGCGCGCGGAACATGTAGCCGCGAAACAGGAACTCCTCGCAGATGGGCGCGACGACACAGGTCAGCACGCCGACCGCGACGAGCGCCAGCGTGCTGTCGTTGGCCCCGAGCTGCTGCGGGAGCTTGTCGGTCTGATGGATGTCCAGCGCCTGGGTCCAGACGTAGACGATCACCAGCGTCAGCAGGTAGCCGCCGACGACAAGCGCGATCCCCTTGCCGATCGCGGTCGCCCGCAGCCCGAACTGCTCAGGCCGAGGCGTCGCGACGCGGCGCGCAAGCCACAGCGTGACGGCGATGAACGACACGTCGAGGCCGACGGTCGAGGCGATGCTCACCGCGGCCGGCGGATCGCTGAGCGACGCTCCGACGATCGCCGCGACGATCGCGACGACGAACCCGACGACGAGACCGAGCGCGAGGCCGGCGACCAGCGCGATCGGCGCGGTCCACGGCTTCCAGCGTGAGGCCGGATCGACGGGGGTGAAGGAGAGGCCCCCGGACGGGGCCATCGACTCGGGCGTCACCATGTCCATCCGCCAGGACTCTACGTTGCGATCCGGTGAAGACCCGCCAGTGACGCAAGCACCGTCACCCCGCCGGGTGCGCGCTCCCCGCCGCGGGCGATCAGGACCGGGCGGACGCCCGCGGCCCGCGCGCCGCCGACGTCGAGCTCGACATCATCGCCCGCGTGCAGCGCCTCGTCGGCCGCCACGCCCGCGAGTTCGAGCCCACGCGAGAAGATCGCCGGGTCGGGCTTGGAGACCCCGGCCTGCGCCGAGGTGACGACGCCGTCGAGCATCGCGTCGAGGCCGGTCTGCGCCAGGACGTCGTGCAGCGAGATGTCCCAGTTGCTGACGACGACCAGCCGGCACCCGGTCGCCCGCAGCGCCCGCAGCTCGTCGGGAACCTCCGGGTAGACGCCGAAGCGCAGCGACGCCAGGAGCGCCGCCTGCAGCTCGGCCGCGTCGAGATCGCGCGCGTGCTCGGGGAGCTCGGCCCGCAGCACCTCGGTGCAGCGTGCGCGCAATGCGGCGAGCGCGCCGGCATCGGCGGCCTCGACGCAGTGGTCGCGGTAGTGGCGCATCTCCGCCCGCAGCGCGACCTGCGCCTGGTGCTCGTCGATCTCGACGCCGCGCGCGCCCAGCTGCGCCACCAACGCGGGCCACGGCGGCTCGAGCTCCACCAGCGTCCCGAGCGCGTCGAGCAGGACGGCTCGGGTCACGCGACCCAGTGCCAGGTGGCGAACTGCGCGGTGAACGCGACCAGGCCGCCGGCACACACCCCATAGACGACGCCCACCCGCAGCCGACTCCCGCGTGAGACCCACCAGCCGAGCCACATGAACAGCGGGAACACGACCAGCTCGTAGCGCGGGAACGAGGCCAGCGGCTGCGGCGGCGGCGGATAGGACAGCGCGAGCATCAGCACGACGAAGGCGTAGCCCCAGTAGGCGACGCGCAGCCGTCGCACGGCGCCGACGAACATCCAGATCCCGGCGAGCAGGAACGGGATCGGCAGCAGGTTGTGCCAGGCGACGACGAACGGGTGGCCACCCGCCTGCTGGTAGTACACGGGCGTCTCGGAGCCGTGCAACAGCTGGCGCGCGCCGTCCCACGCGGCGACCGTGCCCTTCCAGGCGCCGCTGAACGGCCCGTCGAACTCCCGGTACCACAGCTTCGCGGCGTGGAACGTGTCGAGGAAGCCGCCACCGTGGGTTGCCGTCCACAGGCAGAACGCGCCGAGCCCCAGCGGGATGCAGGCAATCCACAACAGGTCGCTGGGCCGGTCTCGGCGCTGCCACCACAGCAGGAACAACGGCAGCACCAGCAGCACGCCGGTGTTGCGCGTCGCCGCGGCGAGGATGCCCGCCGTCGCCGCCCACGGCCAGCGACCGGTGCGCGCGGCGAGGATCGCGCCGACCGACAGCATCAGGTACAGCGACTCGCTGTAGACCGCGCTGAAGAAGAACGCCATCGGGCAGAACGCGAGCAGCCAGACGGTGTGGCGCGCCGCATCGCCGCCCAGCTCGATCTCGGTCAGCCGGTGCAGGAAGGCCAGGCCGACCCATGCGCAGACGCACGAGATCAGGATCCCCGCGATCAGCGGCGATCCGAGGATCGCGCCGAGGCTCGCGACGAGCAGCGGATAGAGCGGGAAGAACGCCGCGCGCTGGGGATCGTCCGCGGCGTAGCCGCCGTTGGCGATCTCCAGGTACCACTTGGAGTCCCAGCGGGCGAACGGTGCGACGAGCTGGTCACCGAGATGGCCGAACGGCGAGGTCACGCCTCCGGGATCGAACGCGCCGTGGCGTCCCGAGAGACCCCAGATGAGCACGGCGCCGAGGCCCGACACGACGATCAGCAGGCGCGACGTCCACAACGCGCGCCACGCGACCGCGGCGGATTCGCTGAGCGCCAGAGCGGCGACAGGACGTGTAGCGTCAACAGCCATGGCGTACATCGTCGCTGACGCGTCCCGTGGAAGTCACAGTCCGCAGTTCATCGCGGTCGCGAGTGTGCTCATCTCGCTGATCCTGGCGTGGGTCGTCGACCGCATCCTTCGCCGCCACGAGCGCTACGCCGGCGATGACCTGAGCCCGGCGACCGGCACGCGCCTGCGGATCCTGCGCCGTGTCACCAGCACGGCGATCATCGTCACCGGCGTCGCGATCGCGCTGACGCAGTTCGCGGCCGTCAACAAGGCGGCCGCGGCGCTGCTCGCCTCTGGGGCGATCGTCGCCGCGGTCCTCGGCTTCGCGGCGCGCCAGACGCTGGCCAACGGGATCGCCGGGATCCTCATCGCCATCGCCCAGCCGCTGCGGATCGGCGACCTCGTGACGTTCGAGGGCGAGACCGGGACGGTCGAGGACGTGCACCTGACCTACACGTTCCTGCGCACCTCCGACGATGTCCGGATCGTCATCCCCAACGAGCGGCTCGCCTCGGGGATGCTGCGCAACGCGTCGATCGTCTCACCGACCGTCGACGTGCAGGCCTCGCTGTGGTTGCCGCGCGACGCTGACGCCCACGCAACGGTCGAGACGCTGGCCCGCGAGCTGCCCGACAGCCGGCCGCGGATCGCCGAGGTCAGCACCGACGGTGTGCGCATCGTCCTGCGCTCCGAGGCGTCCTCGGTCGCCGATCGCGAGCGTTGCCACAGCGAGTTGCTCAGTGACGCGCTGGCCGCCACGCGCAGGACGACCGACGCCGCCGGCGAACCGCAGACCTAGACTGGTTCCTCTCCGCATGTCCGCTTACAGCGCACGCAAACGTCGCCGGCGCAGCTCGAAAGCCGGCCCGGCCCGCCTGATCATCATCCTGGTGGTCTTCGTGCTGCTCGCGGGAGCAGCCGGCGTCGCCGTGGCCGTCGGGTACGTCCTGAACGTCGCACGCGACGTCAACCTCAGCGACATCAAGCCGCGCACGGCCGGCGCAGTGTCGGTCGTCTACGCCTCCGACGGCAAGACGCGCCTGGGCTTCATCCAGGGCGACGTGCTGCGGACGGTCATCCCGCGCAAGCAGATGCCGAGCACCATCCGCAACGCGACGGTGGCGATCGAGGACCAGCGCTTCTACAAGCACAAGGGCGTCGACTACCAGGGCGTCATCCGCGCGGCGGTCAACAACGTCCTCAACCACAAGGACGTCCAGGGCGGCTCGACGCTGACGATGCAGCTGATCCGCAACATCTACACGCACGACGCCAAGCGCACGTTCAAACGCAAGATCCAGGAGGCGCGGCTCGCCCAGCAGCTCGAGGAGGAGCACCCGGGCCGGGCGGGCAAGCAGTTCATCCTGACCCAGTACCTGAACAATGCCCCCTACGGGACGACGCTCAACGGGAAACAGGCGATCGGCGTCCAGGCCGCGGCGCGCGTGTACTTCGACAAGCAGGCGCGCGAGCTCACGCTGCCCGAGTCGGCGCTGCTCGCCGGGCTGCCGCAGGCGCCGTCGCTCTATGACCCGCTGCGCTACCCGAAGGCCGCGCTGACGCGCCGCAACGAGGTGCTCAAGGCGATGAAGCAGCAGAAGATGATCACCTCCTCGCAGTACCTGTCCGCCGTGCTCACACCGCTGGGCCTGAAGGCCAACGACTACTTCGCCAAGCGCCGCGAGGGCTTCGTCCTGGACTACGTAAGCCGGGAGCTGCGCAAGCACTACGGCGCGAAGATCTTCAACAAGGGCGGGATGAAGGTCTACACATCGATCAACCTCAAGTGGCAGAGGGTCGCACGCAACGCGATCGCCCACGAGCTCTCCGTGCCCGGCGATCCGTCGGCCGCGCTGGTCTCGATCAACCCGAAGAACGGGCACATCCTGGCGATGGCCTCGTCGGGCAAGTACAGCTTGTCCAACCTGTTCAACCTCGCGACCGACGGCCATCGCCAGCCCGGCTCGACATTCAAGGTCATCACGCTGATGGCCGCGATCGCCCGCGGCGCCGATCCGAAGCAGACCTACTACGACTCGCACCCGTTGAACTTCTTCGACGCTGCGACCGGGACCAAGATCGACGTCCACACCGACGACAACAAGTACACGGGCTCGACGAGCCTGTTCGAGGGCCTCGTCCACTCCGACAACACGATCTACCAGCAGCTCGACCTCGACGTCGGCCCTGAGAACGTCACCCGCACCGCGCACCTGATGGGCATCACGAGCCACCTCGACTCGTTCCCGGCCGAGGGCCTCGGCGGCCTGAAGAACGGCGTCACCCCGCTGGAGATGGCCAACGCGTACGCGACGATCGCCTCGGGCGGCTATCGCAACCACCCGGTCGCGATCACCAAGGTCGTCTTCGCCAACGGGCGCACGGACACGAAGATCGGCCACCCCAAGCGCAACAAGGTCTTCACCGACGGTGAGACCGACGCGGCGATCCAGCCGATGCACGCCAACATCGAGCGCGGCACCGGCACCGGCGCGAACATCGGCTGCGACTCGCAGGCGGGCAAGACCGGGACGACCTCGAACTTCACCGACGCGTGGTTCGACGGCATGGTCCCGGGCCTCGTCACCGCCGTGTGGGTCGGGTATCCCAAGTCCACGATCTCGATGACCAATGTGCCGAACTGGGGCACGATGTTCGGCGGCCTCGCGCCGGCCGCGATCTGGCACGACTTCATGGCCAAGGTCGCGCCGTGCCGGCCGTGGCCGGCGATCAGGGATCCGTTCGTCGGCCGGCAGTTCACCGGCCGCTACTCGACGAGCGCCAACTCCGACCCGTGCGCCACCGACCCGACCCAGTGCACGACGACGACGCCGACACCGGCCACGACGACCGCACCGCCGCCGATCTTTGCCAAACCGCCGGCGAGCACCGGCACGGGCGGGGGCGTCGGTACGGGCACCGGAGCGGGCGGCGGCGCGGCGGGGACGGGCGGGGCAAGCCCGACCGGATAGCTCGGCATCAGCGTCCGGCTGCTACCGTCCGAGCCAATGCCCAAGGAAGAAAAGGTCGAGTTCGAGGGAGAGGTCGTCGAGGCGCTTCCCAACGCGATGTTCCGCGTCAAGCTCGACAACGACCACCTCGTGCTTGGTCACGTGGCGGGCAAGATGCGCCGGTTCCGCATCCGCATCCTGCCCGGAGACCGGGTTCGCGTCGAGCTGTCGCCCTACGACCTCGACCGCGCGCGCATCGTCTACCGCCACCGGTAGCCGCCCTGGGCGAGCACGCCCTCATCGAGGCGTTCGAGCGCCTGCTGACCAATCGCTCCGACCGCGTCGTGCGCTGGATCGGCGACGACGCGGCGGTGATCGCGGCGCGGCCGTTTGCGGTCATCAGCGTCGATACGACGGTCGACGGCGTGCATATCGCCCTCGACAATCCCCGCGTCACCGCGGCCGACGCGGGCCATCGCGCGTTGGCCACCGCGCTCAGCGATCTGGCGGCGATGGGCGCCCAGACGGGTGAGGCATACGTCAATCTCGGCCTGCCGCGCGACTTCGGGTCGCAACGAGCGATCGAGCTGGTGACGGCGATGGAGGAGCTCGCGGCAGCGACCGGCACGACGATCTGCGGCGGCGACGTGACCGTCGCGCCGGCGCTGACCGTCGCAGTGACCGTCGTCGGCTGGGCCGACCGGACCGAGGATCTCGTCGGGCGCGACGGCGCACGCGCCGGTGACGTGATCGCGGTCAGCGGGCCGCTCGGCGCCGCGGCGGCCGGACTGGCGATCCTCCAGGGCCGGGCGACCGGCCCCGACGCACTCGTCCGCGCGCACCTCCGCCCGCAGCCGCGGCTCGAGCTCGGCGCACGCCTGGCCCGTACGGGCGCCCACGCGATGATCGACCTGTCCGACGGGCTGGCGACCGACGCCGGCCATCTGGCCCGGCGCAGCGGCGTGCGCATCGAGATCGACCTCGAGACGCTGCCGCTCGCCGACGGTGTCGCCGACGTGGCCGCGCAGCTCGACGTCGAGCCCTACAGACTCGCCGCGGCCGGTGGCGAGGACTACGAGCTCTGCTTCGCGGCGGCGGCCGGCGAGCCGGCAGCAACCGACGGTGTGGCGGTGGGACGGGTGGTCGCGGGCCAGCCGGGGCTCACCCTGTACGACCGTCACGGCATACAGGTGCTGGCCGGCTACCGTCACGCGGTGTGACGACCGGCGTCGCGAGGCGCCGAATTCGTGTCAACAGGGCCTCGGTCACCTTGTCCAGCTCGACCACGTATGCGCCGTGACGAACCCGGGCCTTCAACTCCGGTTGAAGCATGTGGTCTCATCGACTGGCTACGGAACCTGGCTTGAACGCCACGGGGTGATGGCGGACGAACGAGCGATTGGGCACGACACTGGCCAGACGCGAGAACACCACTATCCGGTGACTCGCGCTGAAAAGCGGTGCACAAGCGGACAGCACGAGCCGGTCGTAGCCCCGCCCGCGCAGGATCCAGCTCGCGTCGGGTGAGACGACCCGCGTGTACTGGACGGTGTAGTGAAAGTCCGCGTACGGCATCCGCAATTCGATCGCGTCGCCGTGCTTGAGCTCATCGATGTGGCGAAACGGCGCGAGGTAGGTCGTACGGTGCCCGGCGATCGCCGTGGTCTGCGTCGCACCGGGGAATGGTGTCGAGTCGTAGATCCCGGGGCCGCCGCGTAGCGAGGCCGAGTCGCTGTCGTTGACGACGACGATGCTCTTGTGCAGGCGCGGGATGTACAGCCGGCCGACCGCGGCGCCGCGGGGCACCCGGCGCCGCACCGAGCGCGCCAGCCACGCGATCTGGCGGCGGCTGTCGGGGAGACCGTTCAGCGCAGCGAGCTCGAGCGCGGTCGGCCCCTGGGCCTCGAGGCGGTTGAGCTGCTTGGCGAGCTGGTGCTGGCGGTACTCGGCGATCAGCGCGGTGACCGGCTCCTGCCACAGCAGCGTCGCCGCCACATCGGCGAGCAGGAGCAGGCCGGCCACGATGAGCACCGTCGACAGCCCGCGCTGGACGCGCGTGCTCATCGCGGCAGCGCCGAGTCCGTTCCGCCCAGCGATCCGGGGCCGGCATAGGAGCGCGGACCGCGCAGCGTCACCTCGGGATCGGGGGGCGCGGGCACCGGCGCCGGCCCGGTCAGCGCCAGGACCAGCGTCCCGACCGCGCAGCCGCAGAACACCGACCAGACGATCCACGTGCCCAGCCCGACCTGACCACCGGCGCTGAGCAGCATCCACAGCCAGACGAAGTCGTCGGCCGAGAGATGGAGCGATGCGGCGTCGATCAGGGCAACGATCGCAAACGACAGCAGCCCGCCCAGGAGCAGGCCCAGTGCCGCGCGGCGTCGCAGCGCCACCCCCGGCGCATAGATCGGCAGCCACAGATGCAGCGCCGGGACGAGCAACAGCGCGGCGAACGGGTTGACGGCCCAGACGACGAACGCCACCGCGCACAGCACGAGCAGCAGCGCGCCGGCCGCCCCGACGCCGCGCAGCGTCGCGCCGACGGCCGGCGCGCGGGCGAGCGCGCGAGCGCCCAGCCCGACGAGGACAAACACGAGCGCGACGCTGATCATCGCGATCCGCGCCGTCGAGTCGATCGCGATCGCGCCGGCCGGAACGGCGATCGGCGGTGCCGCGGGCAGCAGCGCGACAAGGCCGAGCAGCCGCACGAAGACGCAGGCGGCGAAGAACGGAACGGCGGCGCACAGCGTCCAGATCAGACCGCCGACGATCGACTCGCGGCGCCGCCGCAGCCGGGCGAAGCCGTCGATGGCGCAGACCAGCGGCGCGAGCAGCAGCGCGGCGACGAGCACGCGCATCGCCCAGCTCGGGATCGACTTGCGCCCGGTGACCAGCACCTTCGACGGCGGCGCTCCGACGTTGGGCCCGCGGTCGAGTGCGGTCACGGCCCGCAGCATCGCGCGGCCGAACGCGGTCATCCGGCCGGTGTTGACGGGTGCGTGCGGACCCGGCGGCCGCTCCCCACTGACCGAGATGGTCACCGCCGGCAGGCCGGCCGCGCCGAACACGCCCTGATCGCCGTAGGCCACCGGGAAGGCGAAGCGGGCGACCTGGGTCGGCGTGCCGGGTTCGCTGTTGATGAGGCCGGTCTGCTGGCGCAGCGCGAGCGCCATCGTGCGCTGCAGGCGCAGCGGCGCAACGCCGCCGCCGTCAGACCAAGCGACGATCAGCGGCTGGCGGGGCGTCGGGGAGGCGAGGTCGCCGAGGACGAGCACCGCGTCGACGGGCCGCTGGAGCTTCGCCGCCGCCAGTTGCGCCGAGCCGCCGTTGCCGCTCGTCGAGACGAACGTCACCGTGCGATTGACCGTGCCCTGGGCGAGCACCCGCGCGAGCTCGAGCAGGACCGCGGTGCCCGAGAGTTGCGCGAGCGCCGGGCGGCCGAGGGCTGACCGGTTGGCGACGATGACGATCTGCGCCCCTAGGCCGCCCGCGCGGGTCGCGATCACCGTCTTGACCGTGCGCTCGCCGTCGACGGTCTGCATCGAGGCCGAGAGCGTGCGCACGGCATACGAGCCGTCGCGGCGCAGCGACGCGGCGATCGTCGCGGCCATCGCGTCATCGCCCGGACTGCCCGGTCGCCGCGAGGAGAACTGGGAGAGGCGATCGAGGTTGTCGGTCGCCGCCGTCCTCTGGAACGCGTCCGGCGCCTGCGTCGTCGCGACGGGCGGCGGGAGGTCCTGGAGCGAGAACGCGGCCAGGATCACGGCGACCACGATCGGTGCCAGCGCGGCGCGGTAGAGGCGCGGATTGAGCATCTGGGTGGTTAGTACACCGCAGCCGCACCCCGGACAGCGGCGTACCCTTGCGGTATGACGCCCCAGGCCGCGCGCATTCTGCTCGTCGATGACGAGCAGGCGATCCAGACGATGCTCAGCTACCCCTTGCAGAAGGACGGCTACGACGTCGTGCTCGCCTCCGACGGCGAGGAGGCACTGGAGCGCTTCGGTGAGCAGCAGTTCGACCTCGTCGTCCTCGACGTGATGATGCCCAAGCTCGACGGCCTCGAGGTGTGCAAGCGCCTGCGCGCGACGAGCTCGGTCCCGATCATCATGCTCACCGCCCGTGCCGAGGAGATCGACAAGGTGCTGGGGCTCGAGCTCGGCGCCGACGACTACATCACCAAGCCGTTCTCGCTGCGCGAGTTCTCCAGCCGCGTCCGCGCGCTGCTGCGCCGCGCGTCGATGTCGAGCGACAACCCGGGCGAGGCCGACGAGGTCCTCGATATCCACGGGCTGCGGATCGACCCGTCCAAGCGCCAGGTCTCGGTCAACGACGAGCAGGTGCCGACGACGTTCGTCGAGTTCGAGATCCTCCACGCGCTGGCCTCGAGCCCCGGGCGCGTGTTCAGCCGCGACATGCTGCTGACCCGGATCTGGGGCGACAGCGCGTTCCGCGACCAACGCACGATCGACGTCCACATCCGGCACCTGCGCGAGAAGATCGAATCCGATCCCAAGGAGCCCGAGTACCTGTACACGGTGCGCGGGGTCGGCTACCGCTTCCGCGACCGCAGCGCCTAGTGGGTACCTACTGACATGCATTTTTCGCTGGCCAACCGGCTGGCGCTGCTGTTCGCCGCGATCGCGGCGACGGCGATCGGCGTGGTCTACCTGTACGTCGTCCCGCCGCTGGAGAACTCGCTGCGCCGCCAGAAGCTCGAGTCGCTGCTTCAGGACGCCCGCGTCTACGAGCCGAACCTCAAGGACGCGATCCCCTCGACCGGGGCCAACGTCAGCTATCTGATCGGCGGTATCGCCAGCACCACCGGCGACCGGGTGACCCTGCTCGGCGTCAACAACCAGAACCGCACCTATCCGTTGGTCGACTCGAGCAACCAGTCGAACACGAGCCAGCTTCGCTTCACGATCGCGACCGAGGCCCTGCGGTCTCGGCGGGCCCAGACCGGGACCGAGATCGGTCGCGGAGGGCACTACGGCGAAGCTGCGGTGCCGCTGTTCTTCAGGGACCCGGCTGGGAACAACGTGATCGCCTACGTCGCCGTCTTCTCTGGTCCGCTGTCGGGCGTCGAGCGCAACGTCGCGGTGATCCGCCACCGCATCCTCGTCGCCGGCCTCGTCGCGCTGGTCATCGCGATCATCGCCGGCATCATCGTCGCGCGGGCGTTCACCCGCCGCGTCTCGCGCCTTCAGCGCTCGGCCGCCCAGGTCGCGGGCGGCGACTTCACCGCGCGCTTCCCCGACGACTCGGCGGACGAGCTCGGCGACCTCGCCCGCACGCTCGACGCGATGCGCCACCAGCTCGCCGAGCTCGACGACGCGCGCAAGCGCTTCATCGCCACGGCGTCGCACGAGCTGCGTACGCCGATCTTCTCGCTCGGCGGCTTCCTCGAGCTGCTCGAGGACGAGGACATGGATCCCGAGACGCGCCGCCAGTTCGTCCGCCAGCTGCGCGAGCAGGCCGCGCGCCTGACCCGCCTGGCGACCGACCTGCTCGATCTCAGCCGCCTCGAGGCCGGGTCGCTCGATCTGCGGCAGGAGCCGACCGACATCGGCGCACTGTGCCGGATGGTCGCCAGCGAGTTCACTCCGGCGCTGACCCAGCACGAGTCGCCGCTCGCGCTGGCGCTGAGCGGTGAGCCGATCGAGGCGACCTGCGACCCCGACCGCGTCGCGCAGATCGTCCGCGTCCTGCTCAACAACGCGCTGATCCACACGCCGTCGGGGACGATGGTCACGCTCGGCGCGCAACGCGTCGACGGCCACCTCGAGGTCGTCGTGACCGACGGCGGCCCGGGCATCGAGGACGTGCAACGCGAGCGCGTCTTCGAGCCGTTCTTCACCTCCGACGAGACCCAGGGCTCAGGCCTCGGGCTCGCGATCGCGCGCGAGCTGGCCCAGCGCATGGCCGGCGACCTGTCGGTCGACAGCCGCCCCGGACGCACCGAGTTCAAGCTCGCCTTCCCGGGCTGACCTGCGATCCTGCCGGGGTGGCCCAGAAGCGCATCGCGATCGCGACCGTCCTGGCCGCCGCGCTCGTCGGGTGTGGGTCACACGCGGAGCCGACGCGGACGGTGACCGTCCGCCAGACGACGCACGTCGACGTCCTGCGCACGTCATTGCGCGGATCGGGCGCCGCCGCCGATGCCCAGGGCATCTACCGCGCGGACGCGCCCGGCGTCGTCACGATCATCTCGTTCGGGATCGGTGGCGCGGGCGCGGGCGATGGCATCGGCTCGGGCTTCGTCGTCGGCGCCGACGGCGAGATCGCCACCAACGCCCATGTCGTCACCGGCGGCAGTGGCGCCACGCTCAAGCCGGCCAACCAGGTCTTTGTCCGCTTCTCCGACGGCAACCAGGTCAAGGCGCGGATCGTCGGCTTCGATCCCGACGCCGATGTCGCGCTGCTGCGCGTCCCGACCGACGGACTGACGCTGCGACCGCTGCCGCTCGGCACCTCGGCGGGCGTCGTCGTCGGCGCGCCGGTGATGGTCATCGGCAGCCCGTTCGGCGAGGAGCAGTCGCTGTCGGTGGGCGTGATCTCAGCCACCGACCGCACGATCTCCTCACTGACCGGCTTCACGATCGAGGGCGCGATCCAGACCGACGCGGCTATCAACCACGGCAACTCCGGCGGTCCGATGCTCGACGCTCACGGCCGCGTGCTCGGCATCGCGTCGCAGATCGACACGAGCAGCGGCGAGGGTTCGGGCGTCGGCTTCGCGGTACCGGTCGACACCGTTCGCCGCTCGCTGGCCCAGCTGCGCGCGAGCGGCACAGTGAGGTACGCGTTCCTCGGCGTGCAGACCAGCGACGTCTACCCGCAGCTGTCCGCCCACTTCAAGCTGAACGCTCCCCACGGCGCCTACGTCACCACGGTCCAGTCCGGCGGCCCCGGCGCCCACGCGGGGTTACACGGCGCGACCGGATCGCGCAGCACGTTCCAGGGCGTGCCGTACCGCACGGGCGGCGACGTGATCGTCGGCGTCGGCTCGACCCCGGTGCTGCGCGCGTCGCAGGTCGCGAGCGCGATCGCACCGAACAAGCCAGGTGACCGGATCATCCTGCACATCGTGCGCGACGGCCATCGGATCGACGTGCCGGTCACCCTCGGCACGCGCCCGGCCGCTGCCCCGCCCCAGCCGTAGGACCACCCCGGTACATTCCGACGGTGCTCCAGCCCGTCGCCGTCGGCACCAAGAGCCTTGCCGACTACACCCACATCGTTGGCCGAGACCTGATCGCGGAGATCCGCGAACTCGCCGAGCCCCTGCAGGGCGCTCGCGTCGTGCACATCTCGGCGACCGCGTTCGGCGGTGGTGTGAGCGAGATCCTCTACACGCTCGTGCCGCTGATGAAGGACGTCGGCCTCGACGTCGAGTGGCAGGTGATCTACGGGCGCGAGGAGTTCTTCAACGCGACCAAGCTGATGCACAACGCGCTGCAGGGCGCACCCGAGGATCTGTCACCCGCGCAGTGGGACACGTGGCGCCGCTACAACGAGATGAACGCCCGCGAGCTCGTCGGCGGCTGGGATGTCGCGCTGATCCACGATCCGCAGCCCGCCGCGCTGCACACACTGGTGCCCGAGAAGGCCAAGGGCTGGGTCTGGCGCTGCCACATCGACCTCTCGACCCCCAACCCGGCCACGATCGAGCAGCTTCTGCCGTCGATCCGTGACTATCCGGAGTCGCTGTTTCACATGCAGCAGTACGTACCGCAGGGTATGAACGGGAAGATCAACATCGTGCCCCCGGCGATCGACCCGCTGGCTCCGAAGAACATGGCGCTGTCACCCGAGGACGCCGCCTACGTCTGCGACCAGTTCGGGATCGATGTCGATCGCCCGATGATCTGCCAGGTCTCGCGCTTCGATCCGTGGAAGGACCCGCTCGGCGTGATCGACGCCTACCGGATCGTCAAGGAGACGTTCCCCGATGTCCAGCTCGCGCTGGTCGGCTCGATGGCCTCCGACGACCCTGAAGGCTGGGACTACTTCAACGCGACGGTCGCCCACGCTGCCGGCGATCCCGACGTCCACATCCTCAACAACTTCAACAACGTCGGGGCGATCGAGGTCAACGCGTTTCAGTCGCAGTCCGACGTGCTGATCCAGAAGTCGACCCGCGAGGGCTTCGGGCTGACGGTCTCCGAGGCGATCTGGAAGAGCCGCCCGTTCGTCGGCGGCAACGTCGGCGGCATCCCGCTCCAGGTGGAGGACGGGGTCAGCGGCTTCCTCGTCGACACATCCGAGCAGTGCGCGCAGCGGACGATCGAGATCCTTTCGGACCCCGGGCTCGGCAAGAAGCTCGGCCTCGCCGGCAAGGAGCACGTGCGCACCCACTTCCTCACCCCGCGCTACCTGCGCGACTACCTGAAGATCTTTGGAGAGCTGTTGGCGACGTGAGGAATACACCCCTGGTCCTGGTCTCCAACCGCGGGCCCGTCACCTATGAGGACGACGGCTCGGTCTCGCGCGGCACGGGTGGCCTGGTGACGGCGTTGACCGGTCTGGCCTCGCACCGTGACGCGGTGTGGATCGCCTCGGCGATGACCCAGGGCGACGTCGAGCAGGCCGAGAAGTCCGGTGGGCGCCCATTCAGCGTGCGCTCCCCGGCCGGCGGCGAGTACCACGTGCGTCTCGTCGCGTCAGACCCGGACGCCTACGAGCGCTTCTACAACATCTTCGCCAACCCGATGCTGTGGTTCATCCAGCACTACCTGTGGGACCTGTCCAACGCGCCGGACGTGCGCCGCAACGAGGTCGAGGCATTCGAGTTCGGCTACAACGTCGTCAACGACGACCTCGCGCGGGCGGTCGTCGACGAGATCGAGGGGACCGACGAGCCCGTCGTGATGGTCCACGACTACCACCTGTACACGCTGCCGGCACTCGTCCGTCAGGCCCGGCCCGACGTCTTCCTGCACCACTTCGTCCACATCCCGTGGACCCAGTCGGACTCGTGGCGGGTGCTGCCCAACCGGATCCGCGAGGAGATCTTCGCCGGCATCCTCGCCAACGACATCATCGGCTTCCACACGCGCTCCTACCGGCGCAACTTCCTGCAGTGCTGCCGCGACCTGATGGACCTCGAGGTCGACTTCGAGCGCGGGGTCGTCGCGTTCGACGGGCGCGAGGTGTGGGTGCGCGCGTATCCGCTGCCGATCGACGCGCGCGCGACGCTGGCGGTCGCCGAGAGCGATCGCACGAAAGCGTTCGAACGCGTGCTGCTGGAGCGCAAGCGCGACCACCTGATCCTGCGCGTCGATCGCGCCGACCTGTCCAAAAACGTGCTGCGCGGCTTCTCGGGCTTCGACCTGTTCCTCGATCAGCACCCGGAATTCCACGAGAAGATCACCTTCATCGCCCAGCTGATGCCGTCGCGAACCGACGTGCCCGAGTACCAGGAGTACCTGGAGCGCATCGAGGCGCTGGTCGCGGTCGTCAACCACCGCCACGGGACGACGGATTGGATGCCGATCCACCTCAAGCTGCGCGACGACCTCGAGGAGGCGGTGGCGGCCTACAAGCACTACGACGTGCTGCTGGTCAACGCGATGTTCGACGGGATGAACCTGGTCGCCAAGGAGGGCCCGCTGGTCAACGAGCACGCGGGCGTCTCGATCCTCAGCGAGAACACCGGCGCTCATGAGGAGCTCGGCGAGTTCGCGCTGAGCGTCAACCCGTTCGACATCCAGGAGCTGGCCGACTCGATCCACGCCGCGCTGACGATGTCGCCCTCCGAACGCCAGCGCCGCGCCGACGGACTGCAGACGATCGTCACCGCGCGCGACCCGGGCGACTGGATCGACGACCAGCTCGCCGACATTCGCGACAAGCGCGCCGGCGCGCTCTCTTAGCGACCGAACTCTCCGTTGCCGCCGAACTCGCCGCCGACGCTGGTCGGCGGGTCGTGCTGGGCAGGCGCGGGTGCGGGCGGTGGCGCCACGGGGGCGGGCGCGGGCGCCGTCGGCGTCGAGGCCGCGGGGTGGTGGCGATGCGGCGTGCGGCGATGACGGGGCCGCGGCTTGGAGTGCTTGTGCTTCACAGGCGCGGCGGGAACGGCCGTCGTGGTCGTCGGCCGGTTGGCCTGCTGTTCGACGCCGAACTCGGGCGGCGGCGGGAGTGGGTGCGTGGCGGCGACCGGGCGGGGCGCGGCGGTCGGGCGGGGCGCGGCGGCCGGGAGTGCCGGGGCCCCGGCACGCAGATGCGGCCACGCGACGAGCAGCAACACGACCGCGGCCACGAGTGCGGCGAGGGCCACGTTGCCCCAGCGCACACGCGTGAGGAACGACAGGTCGGGAATCGGTGGCATACCCCCTGAGGTCCCGGCGGCCCGGATTTCGCCCCCGTAGTGCTAATGTGCCACGGCCCGACCGGGTGTCTTCCCATGGCTGCCATCGCTCCGACATACGACATCGTCCTTCTCCTCGACACCGCCGTGGCGGATGACGTGCGGGCAAAGATCGTCGAGGACGTCGAGAAGATGATCGCCGCCGGCGGCGAGGTCATCGGCCAGCACGCCTGGGGCGTTCGCCACCTCGCCTTCGAGATCGACCACAAGACCGAGGCCGAATACCACCTGTTCCAGTTCCACGGCGGACGCGATCTGCTCGCCACGCTGAACCGCACCCTGCGGATCACCGACGGCGTCGTGCGCTTCCGCATCGTCAAGCTCGCCCCCGGCACGCCGCCACCGCCGGACATGCGCTCCTCGGCCGCTCCCGCGCCGGTGCGCGATTCCGACGACGAGCACTCCGCACCGCCCGCGGCAGTCGCCGCTGCGCCTGAGCCGGTGGCCGCTGTGGCCGCCGAGCCGGCCGACGACGCCGCCTGAGCCTCGTCTCTCCCGCACGCTGCGCCCTGGCTGCTACGAAAGAGCCCCATATTGCACGGTGTCCGTGGGGGTCGGTAACACCTCGGTCTACACTCGCCCCAAGAGCCAAGACTTCGTGAAAGGAGCCACACCGTGGCCGCCACAAACATCAACCGGGTCGTCCTGACCGGGAACCTCACGGCCGATCCCGAGCTGCGTTCGCTGCCCAGCGGAACGTCCGTCTGCAAGCTGCGCGTCGCCAGCAACACCCGCCGCAAGGACGGGGCCAGCGGCGAGTGGGTCGACAAGCCGAACTTCTTCGACGTCACGGTCTGGGGCGCCCAGGGCGAGAACTGCGCGCGCTACCTCTCCAAGGGCCGCCCGGTCGCGATCGACGGCCGCCTCGAGTGGCGCGAGTGGGAGACCTCCGAGGGCGCCAAGCGCCAGTCGATCGACATCATCGCCGAGTCCGTGCAGTTCCTCGGCGGCCGCGACGACGCCGGCGGCGGCCAGTCCAACGGCTTCGCGCCGCGCGCTGACATTCCCGTCGACACCGGCGACTTCGCCGCCGCGCCGGCCGGTGGTGGCGGTTCGTCAGCACCGTCGGACGACGACATCCCCTTCTAGGCCGCTGGTTCGACGAAGCGGTTTCTATGCCACAATGACGCAATGCACGCCGATCCCGGCGTGCATTGACGTGCGATCTCACGGAGCATCTGAGTGGCCAAGCAGCGCAATTCGAAGCCGGCACGCCGGCGTGACAGGAAGAGCACCGGCGGCACAGGCCGCCGCAAGCCGTGCCCGTTCTGCAAGGACAAGATCGAGCAGGTCGACTACAAGGACGCCGGCGGCCTTCGCCGCTTCGTCTCTGAGCGCGGCAAGATCCGTTCGCGGCGAATCACCGGCGCCTGCCGTCGCCACCAGGCGCAGATCGCCCAGGCCGTCAAGCGCGCTCGTGAGCTGGCGCTGCTCCCCTACGCCGCCGAAGCGCAGCGTGAAGAGCGTCCCGGTGGCCGCGGTGGTCGCGGCGACCGCGAAGACCGCGATCGCGATCGTTAGGTCCCGAAATGCCTGAAGCAATCCTTCTCCAGGACATCGAGTCGCTCGGCGCGCGCGGTGCGGTCGTCGATGTCTCCAAGGGCTATCTGCGCAACTACCTGCTGCCGCGCAAGCTCGCCCAGGTCGCGACCAAGGGCGCGCTCCAGGACGCCCAGCGCCACATCGAGGCGCACGAGCGTGCCGTCGCCGCGGCCCACGGCCTCGCCGAAGAGAACGCCGCGACGCTGAGCAAGACTGTCCTGACGATCCACCAGCAGGCCGGCGACGACGGTCGCCTGTTCGGCTCGGTGACCGCCGCCGACATCGCCGCGGCGATCCAGGAGGCACGCGGCCTTGAAGTCGACCGCCGCAAGATCCACCTCGAGGAGCCGATCCGCAACATCGGCACCCACATCGTCGTCGTTGAGCTCGGTGACGGAGTCACCGCCAACGTCAAGACGATGGTCGTCGAGCAGAAGTAACAAAAGTCCGGATCGTGCGGGGCTGACGACCAGCCCGCCTGACGGCGCAGCTATCGTCACTGACGATGAGCGCCGAGCCCCAAGCACCGCCGCAGGTCGGCCTCGCGCCACCGCATTCGCTGGAGGCCGAGCAGTCGGTCCTCGGCGCGATCCTGCTCTCGGAGAAGACGGTCTACGGCCTCGTCATCGAGGAGGGCCTGCGGCCCGAGGACTTCTACCGCGGCCGTCATCAGCTCATCTACGAGTCGATGCTCGAGCTCTACAACGCGGCCGAGCCGATCGACCGTCTGACCGTCACCGAGCACCTGCGCTCGCGCGGCAAGCTCGATGAGGCCGGCGGCGACGCGGAGATCGACGGGCTGACCGGCGCGGTGCCCGCGGTCGGCAACGCCAGGCGATACGGCCAGATCGTCCGCGAGCACGCGCTCCTACGCCGGCTGCTGACCAAGACCTACGAGATTCAGTCCTCGGTCCTCAACCACGAGGCGCTGCCGCGCGAGATCGTCGAGATCGCCGAGCGCGGGATCCTCGAGGTCGCCCACGACGATCGCACCAAGGACTTCGTCCGCGTCGGCGAGGTGCTGCACACCGAGATCGAGAAGTGGCAGGCGCTGGCCAAGCACGGCAAGTCGCTGACCGGCACGCCGTCGGGCTTCGCCGACCTCGACGAGATCACCGGCGGCTTCCAGGGCGGCAACCTGATCATCATCGCCGCGCGCCCATCGATGGGGAAGTCGAGCCTCGTCACGAACATGGCCGAGAACGTCGCCCTGCATCCGACCGAGCCGCGCGCCGTCGCCCTGTTCAGCCTCGAGATGTCCGAGGCCGAGCTCGCGCAGCGCTTCATCGCGTCGCAGGCGTCGATCAAGGGCGACGACCTGCGCAAGGGCCGCCTCAAGAACGAGCGCAGCTGGAAGAAGGTGCTGGAGACCGCGGGGCGCTACGACCAGGCGCCGCTCTACGTCGATGACTCGTCGGACATCGGGATCATGGAGATCCGTGCCAAGGCGCGGCGGCTGCACACGCAGCACCCCGGCGGTCTGGGGATGATCATCGTCGACTACCTGCAGCTGATGCGCCCGGAGCCAGGCTACGACAACCGCGTCCAGCAGGTCGGCGAGATGAGCCGTGGGCTGAAGATCCTCGCCCGTGAGCTCAGCGTCCCGGTGATCGCGCTCAGCCAGCTGTCGCGTGCCGTCGAGTCGCGCAGCGCGACCGACAAGCGCCCCCAGCTGTCGGACCTGCGTGAGTCCGGCCAGATCGAGCAGGACGCCGACCTCGTCATGTTCATCTATCGCGACGAGTACTACTTCCCCGACACGACCGAGAACCCGGGGGAGGCGGAGCTCATCATCTCCAAGCACCGCAACGGCGGGTTGGGCACCGTCCACATCACCTTCCAGCCCGAGTACCCGCGCTTCCTCGGCCTCCAGCGCGCGGCCTGAGTTCCCGGCCACCTAGACTTCGCTGCCGCATGCCAGGCATCGTGATCGTAGGCGCCCAGTGGGGCGATGAAGGCAAGGGGAAGATCGTCGACCTCATGGCCGAGCGCGCCGATGGCGTGATCCGCTTTCAGGGCGGCAACAACGCCGGCCACACGATCGTCCGCGAGGGCGAGACGTGGAAGTTCCACCTGATCCCGTCGGGCATCCTGCACGCGGGCAAGCCGTGCATCATCGGCAACGGCGTCGTCATCGATCCCAAGGTCCTGACCGAGGAGATCGACGGGCTGCGCTCGCGCGGGATCGACGTCAGCGGCCTGAAGATCTCGGCCAACGCGCACGTGATCATGCCCTACCACCTGCTGCTCGACCAGGCGGGCGAGGCGAAGCTCGGCAAGCTCGAGATCGGCACGACCAAGCGCGGCATCGGGCCGTGCTACGCGGACAAGGTCGCGCGCCTGGGCATCCGGATGCAGGACCTGCTCGACGAGAAGATCCTCAAGAAGAAGATCGCGGCGGCGCTCGAGCCCAAGAAGCTCATGCTGCGCCCCTACGACAAGGACATCGACCTGTTCTCGATGGCCGAGGAGTACCTGATCTACGGCCACCGTCTCGAGCAGCACATCGCCGACACCGCGGCGCTGGCGTGGGACCTGCTCGACCACGACAAGACGGTCCTGTTCGAGGGCGCCCAGGGCGCGCTGCTCGACATCGACCATGGCACCTATCCGTTCGTCACGTCGTCGAACCCGGTGGCCGGTGCGGCATGTGTCGGCGCCGGCGTCGGGCCCAAGGACATCGACGAGGTCTGGGGCGTGACCAAGGCCTACGCGACCCGTGTCGGCTCGGGGCCGTTTCCGTCCGAGCTCGATGACGAGGTCGGCGAGCGGTTGCGCAGCGCGGGCCACGAGTTCGGCACGACGACCGGGCGGCCGCGGCGGACGGGCTGGCTCGACCTCGTCGCGCTGCGCTACGCCTGTCGCATCAACAGCGTCACCCACCTCGCGGTGACCAAGCTCGACGTGCTGTCGGGCTTCGAGACGATCAAGGTCGTCACGAGCTACCGCGGCCCCGACGACGCGCGCTTCGAGACGTTCCCCTACCACCAGTCGGTCCTGCACCACGCGCGCGGCGACACGATCGACCTGCCCGGCTGGACCGATGACCTCGGCGCTTGCCGCTCGCCGTCAGACCTTCCGCAGACCGCGCGCGACTACCTCGCCTTCATCGAGGAGACGGTCAAGGTCAAGATCGCGCTCGTCGGCGTCGGCCCCGGCCGCGAGCAGATCGTCTGGATCGACGAGCAGACCGCCGTGCCGCAGGCCGCGTAGATGGTCCAGGTCACCGTATACACCGATCCCGGCTGCCCGTTCGGCTTCAACGCCCAGCGGCAGGATCTTCAGCTGCAGTGGCACTACGGCGACAGCGTCGAGGTCGTTCGCCGCATGATCGTCCTCGGCGAGCAGACCAGTTCCTATGAGGAACGTGGCCTGCCGAAGGCGCTGCTCGCCGACTCCCAGGCGCGACTGCTCGCCGACTACGGGATGCCGATGTCGGCCGACCCGCCGCCGCGACTGGCCGCGACGATCGACGGCTGCCGCGCGTTCATCGGGGCGCGCCTCCACGCCCCCGACCGCGCGGTGGCGCTGCTCCGCGCGCTGCGCGCCCAGGCGTTCTCCTACGGCAACCTGCTCGACGAGCCCCAGACGCTCCACAACGCGGGCGCCGAAGTCGGCATCGCCGCCGAGGCGATCGACGCGTGGCTCACCGACCCAGACGTCGAAGCGGCGTTGCAGGACGACATGGCCGCCGCCCGTGCGCCGGTGGCGGAAGCGCTTGCCCTCGGTCACCGCCTCTCGGGTCCCGCCGACGCACGGAAATACTCGACCGGCTCGACGATCTACGAGCACGCGGGCCGCACCGTCGTCGCCCCCGGCTTCCAGCCGTTCGCCGTCCACGAGGTCGCGATGGCCAACGTCGCCCCCAACGTTGAGCGCCGCCCGAGCCCCAAGACGGTCGACGAGGTCCTCGCCTGGGCGCCGTACGCGCTGGCCACCGCCGAGATCGCCGCGATCCGTGACATCTCGATCGAGGCCGCGCGCGAGGAACTCGAGGCTGCCGGCGCCGCGTTCACGCCGGCCGCCAGCGACGGCTACTGGTCCGCCTGAGCCTGCCGGGCCTACTGCCAGCGCTCGAGCCGGTCCTCCTCGGGCACCCGGCGCACCACGCGCGCCGGGACGCCCATCACGACCGAGAACGCGGGGACGTCGTTCGTCACCACGGCGCCCGCGGCGACGAACGCCTCTTCGCCGATCTCGACGCCCGGCACGAGGACCGCGCCGCCGCCTATCCGGCAGGCCCGACGCAGGATCGGGCCGCGCAGCTCCGCATCGGCTCCGTGGCGGGCCATCGTGTCGTCGTTCGTCGTCATCGCGCACGGGCCCACGAACACGTCGTCCTCGATGACGCTGAACCCGGTCAGATAGACGTGGGACTGGACCCGCACCCGGTCGCCGATCACGACGTCGTTGTCGACCGACGCCCCACGCCCGATGACCGTGTCCACGCCGATCCGCGCACGCTCGCGCACGTAGGCCTGGTCGCCGACGATCGACCGCGCGCCGATCGCCGCGCCGGCGAAGACGATCGCCTGAGCGCAGATCGACGCGCCGGCACCGATGACCAGCCGTTCGTCACCGCCACTCGGCGTACTCGACCGCGGCGACAGCTTCGCCGACTTGCCGAGGATCACGCCGTCCTGGATCGTCACGCCGTCCCCGATCTCCACCGCGGCGTGAACGACGACGTGCGCGCCGAAGCGCACACCGCGGCCGATGATCGCGTCGGGACTCAGCACCAGCCCGGGGGCATCGAGGTTCGCCATACGGATACCCTAGAGCCGTCGTGACCGGCACCTCTTCCAGACCGGCTCTGCGCGGCGCGGTGCTCGGGCTCGGCATGATCGGGCGCCATCACGCGCGCCTGCTCCAGGCGATGCCCGGAGTCGAGTTCGCGGGCGCCGTCGATCCCGCCGGCGATCGCTTCGGCGCGGTTCCCAACGGCCCGCTGTACGACTCGATCGACGAGCTGCTCGCCGAGGACCCCAAGCCCGACTTCGCGGTCGTCGCGGTGCCGACCATGGAACACGTCGGCGCGGTGCGCAAGCTCGCGTGGGGCGGCGTCAACGTACTCGTCGAGAAACCGCTGGCCGCAACGGCCGCCGACGCGCGCGAGCTGATCGAGATCGTCGCGGGCGCCGAGATCCACGCCGCGGTCGGCCACGTCGAGCGCTGCAACCCGGCGCTCGTGGCGCTGCGCGACAAGATCACCGAGCTCGGCAACGTGTTCCTCGTGCGCACCGAGCGCGTCGGCCCGTTCCCCGACCGCGTGCGCGATGTCGGCGTCGTGATGGACCTCGCGACCCACGATCTCGACCTCGTTCGCTGGCTCGGCGGCGCGCCGGTCGCGAGCGTCGCCGCGCAGGCCGCGCACCGCATCCGCCGCGAACATGAGGACCTCGTCCTCGTCACGGGGCGACTGACCAACGACGTCGCTTTCAACTGCATCGTCGACTGGGTCTCGCCGACCAAGGTCCGCCGCACGCGCGTGCTCGGCGAGAAAGGGATGCTCGAGGCCGACACGCTGACCGCCGACCTGACGCTGTTTCGCAACGGCGAGGTGGCGTCGGACTGGTCGGCCGTGCAGGCGCTCAAGGGCGTCAGCGAGGGCGACGCGACGCGCTATGCCCTCGAGCGCCGCGAGCCGCTGCTGCTCGAGCTCGAGGCGTTCTGCGATCTGGTCAACGGCAACCCCAACGCCCCGGTCGTCACGCTCCAAGAGGGGTTGGAAACCGTGGTCGTCGCCGACGCCGTGCTGCGCAGCGCGCAGACCCTCGAGACAGTGCGGCTTCAGTGAGGGCCGTCGTCGTCGCGCTGGGCAAGGTCGGGTTGCCGCTGGCCGCGGCGATCGCCCAGGCCGGGCATGAGGTCGTCGGCGCCGACATCGACGCGCGGGTCGTCGAGACCGTCAACGCCGGTCGCGCCCCGTTCCCCAACGAGCCGGGCCTCGAGGCGGCGCTGGCGGCCACCCCGATCCGCGCCACGACCGACACGACGGCCGCCGTTGCCGACGGCGCCGACCTCGTCGTCGCCGTGCCGCCGCTGCTGATCGACGATGCGTTTGCGCCGCAGTGGGATGCCGTTGACGCCGTCGCCGCGGCGATCGGTGCGGGCCTGCTGCCCGGGACTACCGTCGTCCTGGAGACGACGGTTCCGGTCGGGGCGACCCGCGCGCGCTTCGCGCCGGCGCTCGAGCGGGCCAGCGGCCTGAGCGCCGGGACCGACTTCCACGTCGCCTTCTCGCCCGAACGCATCTCCAGCGGCCACGCCCTGCGCGACCTTGCCACGTACCCCAAGCTCGTCGGCGGCCTGACCTCCGGGTCCGAGCAACGCGCCGCGGAGCTCTACCGCGCGTTCATCTCCGTCGAGGTCCGGGCGATGAATGGCGCCGAGGCGGCCGAGTTGACCAAGCTCGTCGAGACCACCTACCGCGACGTCAACATCGCGCTGGCCAACGAGTTCGCCCGCCACGCCGACGCGCTCGGCCTCGACATCGGGCCGGTGATCGACGCGGCCAACAGCCAGCCCTACAGCCACGTGCACCGCCCGGGGATCGCCGTCGGCGGGCACTGCATCCCGGTCTACCCGCGCTTCTACATGCAGACCGACCAGGAGGCGCGCCTGCCCGCCGCCGCGCGCGCGGTCAACGAGGCGATGCCGGCATACGCGGTCGCGCGCCTGTCCGACGCGCTCGGCGACCTCGACGGCGCCCGCGTCCTGATCCTCGGCATCGCGTACCGCGGCGGCGTCAAGGAGACCGCGTTCTCCGGCGCGCGCCCGCTGCGCGACGCACTGGCCGCAGCCGGGGCGACCGTCCTGGCGATCGACCCGCTCTACAGCGACGACGAACTGAGCGACCTCGGCTTCACGCCCCACGACGGGGCGCCGATCGACGGCGCCATCGTCCAGACCGACCACGCCGAGTACCGCACACTCGCCCCGAACGACATGCCGGGCGTCCGCGCGGTCATCGACGGCCGCGCGATCCTCGACCGCGCCGCCTTCGCGGCAGCGGGCGTCACGGTGCGGGGGCTAGGAACGCAGTGAGCGCGGCGACGACGCGGTCGCCGGCGTTGCCGTCGCCGTAGAGCTGCGGCCGCTGCGCCGGCACGTCGCGGCGCAGCGCCGCCAGGGCCGCGTCGCGATCGAGATCCACGAGCACGTTCCAGCCCGAGTCGACGGTCTCGACCCATTCGGTGCTGTCACGCAGCGTGACGCACGGGACGCCCGCGAGGTAGGCCTCCTTCTGAACGCCGCCGGAGTCCGTCAGAACGGCGCGGGAGCGGCACAGCAGGGCAGTGAAGGTCAGGTAGCCCAGCGGCGGTGTGAGATGCATGTGCTTGGCGCCGCGCAACGCCTCGAGGAGCCCGGCCTCGCGCAGGCGCGCCTGCGTACGCGGGTGCAGTGCCATCACGGCCGGCGTGTCGAGCGCGAGCAGCAGGTCGACGAGGGCGTGCAGCCGCGCGGGATCGTCGACGTTCCCGGCCCGGTGCGCGGTGACGACGACGTACTTTCCTGGCTTGACGCCGACGCGCTTGAGCGTCTGATCGTCGTCCAGTGCCCGGGGCTGCAGCGCCATCGCGATGTCGACCATCACGTCGCCGACCAGCTGCACCGGCGCCACGATCCGCTCGGCGGCGAGGTTGTCGACCGCGGTCTGCGAGGAGCACAGCAGCAGATCCGACGCATGATCGACGAGCACGCGGTTGAGCTCCTCGGGCATCGCTCGATCGAACGAGCGCATCCCCGCCTCGACGTGGGCAACGGGAATCTGAGCCTGCGCTCCGGCCAGCGCGCCGGCGAGCGTCGAGTTGGTGTCGCCGTAGACGAGCACGAGGTCGGGCTTCTCGGAGGCGACGAGCGGCCCGAGCGCCTCGAGCATCCGCGCCGTCTGCTCGGTGTTCGTCCCATCGCCGAGGCGCAGCTCATGCTCGGGCGCCGGCACGCGCAGCTCGGTGATGAAGACCGTCGAGAGATCGTCGTCGTAGTGCTGGCCGGTGTGGACGAGGATCTCGTCGTGCTCGCGGCGCAGCCGCCGCGACACCGCCGCCGCCTTGACGAACTGCGGGCGGTTGCCGATGACGGTCAGGACCCGCATCAGCCGCTCAGCAGCGCGTCCACGTGCGCGCGCACGGCCTGCGCCGCGGCCTGCGTGATCGGCCCGGGAACCTCGGCCAGCGCGCGGCCGTCGATCGCACGGACCGGATGGACCTCGCGCAGCGTCGACGCCGCGAACGCCTCGCGGACGTCGGGCAGCTCGTCGGCGCTCAACGACCGCTCGCGGGCTTCGGTCGCCGCGAGGACGTGGCGGCGGGTGATCGAATCGAGGATGTGCTCATCCAACGGCGGCGTGCGCAACGGCCCGTCGCCGATCACGTAGAAGAACGACTTCGTCGGGAACTCGAGCACGCGGCCGTGCGGGCTGACGAGCAGCGCGTCGTCGGCGCCCTGCTCGCGAGCGAGGCGCGAACTGAGCATGTTGGCACCGTAGGAAAGCGACTTGATCTGGTCGAGCACGCGCGTCGGCGCATAAGTGATCGTCTGCACCGCCAGCGCGTCGGGCAGCTCGGGCAGCGTCTCGAGCAGCGCGATCCGCCGTCCGCCGCGGGTGACGAGCACGCGCACCATCCCGGCGCGAGCGTCGCCGGCCGCCAGCAGTGCGGCGATGTCGGCCTCGACGGCATCGATGTCGATGTGGAGGCGCAACCGCTGCGCCGAGCCGGCCATGCGAACCAGGTGCTCGTCGAGCGCGAACGGCCGGCCGTCGTAGAGCCGGATGACCTCGAAGACGCCGTCACCGCGCAGCAGTCCCTCGTCGGTCACCGAGATCACGGCACTCTCAGGCGGCCCGATCATGCCGTCGACGCTGGCGAGAGTGGCGGCCACAGCGTGAGCCTAGCGACCAGGGTCGCGTCGAGATGGGCCGTGAAGGAACAGACTGTTCAACCTTGGGCTAAGAGTCGGCGTTAGTCTCGAGTTCGGTTCTTGATCCACTCGACGATCTCGTCGTGGGTCGCCTGGCTCGCGGCGACGCGTTCTCCATCGACGCGTCTCGGCCTGAGTCTTGGGATCTCCACGGCCGCCCATTGGCGTCGAGGAGCGGGCGGTGAGCGGGGTCGCGGCGCGCTTGTGCCGTTGGGCCGCGGATGGCTCAGAACTCTGCAAGCATGAACTCGCGGATCGCGTCTTGACCTCGTCGAACCTGCTGCAACCCGAGGCTATCTGACCTCGTTCCAACGGTCTGCGGTTCCGGCTCCCTCGTCGCCGACCATCGCCCGTGGACGTCCACATCGCATCTGACGCGAACTTTCTGCGCATGCCCTGCGATAAGCAAGTATGGACCAGATGTTGACCGATGCTGAGGCATTGCGGAGATCGTTGGCCGAGCCGGCGTGCTTCACGGTGGTGTATGACCGACACCTGAGCGTCGTTCATGGCTATCTGCGTCGACGCGTTGGTGATGAGTGCGCCGAGGAACTCACAGCCGAGGTGTTCGTCCGTGCGTTTCGCGGCCGCGCGCGCTACGGAGTGCAGCATGACACGGCTCTGCCATGGCTGCTCGGCATCGCGAGCAATCTGATTGGCGATCACCGTCGGGCAGAGCGGCGTCGCCTAGCCACACTCGAGCGTCTAACGACGGACAGTGTCGATCTGGGCGAGACCCAGCGCGAGGCGCCGGATGTTTCGCGACGGCTCACGCACGCGCTTCGGCAGCTCCCGGCCCGTGACCGTGATGCGCTGCTGTTGGTCGTGTTGGGCGAGTTGTCGTACGAAGAGACGGCACGAGCACTCAATGTGCCGATCGGAACCATCCGATCGCGCATCGCGCGAGCCCGACACCGCCTGGCCGCCGACCAGAACATACCCCGGCCTGCTCGCACAACAGGAAGCGTTGCGCCGGGACGACATCATGCCTGAGGAGAAGACCGTGCTCGACAACAAGACGGATGAGGCGTTGATCGGGGTGGCCCACCTCGGCCTCGGCGCTCCCCCGCTGGCCGCTGTGGACGCGCGCTGCCGTTCGGCGCTGCAGCACGAATTCGAACGTGAGCACCGTGGCCAGCGGCCGCGCGTTCGTCGCCGTATCCGCCGCACCCTCGTGCTGCCGCTGAGTCTCCTGCTGGTCGGCGTGTTCGGCGTCGTCGGGTACGCGACACTCTCGAGTTCGAGTACCGCGTCGGACGGGATCGACTGCCACCTTGATGCGAGCGTCGACGGCAGCGGCACAATCGTTGGTCTCGACGGCCGTTCCGCGACGGCCACCTGTGCGCAGCTGTGGGCCGACGGCGCCATCGGCCACGGTGTCAGTGCCCCGCCGGCTCCGCTTCACGCGTGTGTTGCCCGCGACGGCAGCGGCGCGATCCATGTGTTCGCCAGCACCGACGTCGGCATCTGCGCTCGCGTCGGCCTGCTCGAGGATCCGACGGCCGGCACCGACGCGGCGAGCCACAGATTCGGACTCTTCGCCGCGCAGGTCAACGAGCAGCTGAACAGCGTCGCGTTCATGTGCCCGACGCCGCAACAGGCACGACAGCTAGTCGAGGGCTTAATGCGCGCAAGCGGGCTTACCGGCTGGACGATTAGCGACATCGGCGGCTACGACGCCGCCCACCCCTGCGCATCACTCGCGCTCGACAGCAATGCCCGCAACGTGACGATCTCGCCCATGGTCCCGCGATGACGGCCGGTAGGCGGCCACGATTGTGCGGTGCTGACGGTCACGGACGTGCGACCCGACGCGGACCCAGCGCCGGGCGTCGAGATGGGCCGTGTTGGAATCGAACCAACAACCTTGGGCTTAAGAGGCCCCTGCTCTGCCAATTGAGCTAACGGCCCGAGGACCAGACGACCGCGGAAGTGTAGAGCAGAGGCGCCCGCGCTGGCCGCGCTACTGCGCGGGCGTGGTGGTGGTCGTGCCGGACGTCTGTCCCTTGAACGACGCCTCGGCCGCGGCGATCTGCTGCTTGATCGTCGCGATCGCGGTGGCCTTCGCCTTGCCCGTCTTCCCGGCCGCGGCGAGTGACACCGCCTGCGACTGCGCGAGCGCCGCCTTGCGCGTCTGACCGGCGAGCGACGCGAACACCGCGTACTTCGCGTAGAGCGCGGCATCGGGCTTCTTCGTCCCGGCGATCTCGGCCTCGATCGCCTTGACCACCTCGGACGGGTCGTTGAGGCCCTGCTGGCTGTAGACCGCCTCCATGATCGCCGCGGTCTTGAGGTCGATCTTGGCCGGCTTGAGCGCGAGGTAGTGCGCCCAGGCCGAGGCGACGCCGGCCAGCGCTGCCTTGCCCTGGTCGGTGAAGGCCCCGTTGACGTCGGTGTTGCCCGACGCCGCCTGGGCGATGTTGAAGCGCACGGTCGTCAGCCGGTTCCACGCCTGGGCGTTGCTCGGATCCTTCCGGACGATCACCTCGAGGTTCTTCTGCGTCTTGGCCGGGCTCGAGCCCGACGAGCCATTGGAGCCGTTGAGCGAGCTCAGGAATCCGCCGCCGACCGCACCGCCGATCCCGAACAGCACGAGGCCCGCCGCCATGAGGATGGCGAGGAAGGTGTAGACGCCTTTGACGACGTTGCGTCGCCCGCGACTGCGGAGATCGAAGAGCATGGGTTGGTCAGTCTAAGACCGCAGGGTCGTCCTCGTCGTCAGTAGGCGCCCAGCGGCGGCTGAACGCCTTGGCGAGGATGATGCTGAACCCGTAGAGCGCGAGCAGCGGAATCAGCTCGACGAGCATCGAGACCGGATCGGTGCCCGGCAGCGCCGCCGCGACCACGGTCAGCCCGACGACGGCGATCCGCCAGTTCGCGGTCAGCTGCTTGGGCGTGAGAATGCCCACGCGCACCGCGGCCAGCACCGCGACCGGGAGCTGGAACACGAGTCCCATCGCGGCCAGGGTCAGCGCCGAGAACTTGTAGTAGTCACGCGCCTGGATCAGGACGTTGAACTGATCGGCGTTGAAGTTCTGCAGGAAGTTGACGGCCGCCGGCAGGACGAGGAAATACCCGAACGCGACGCCGATGAAGAACAGAATCGGGACCATCGCCATCAGCGGCACGATCACGTGGCGCTCGGTGGGCTTGAACGCGGGCAGCACGAAGGCGTAGATCTGGTAGAGGATCAGCGGCAGCCCGAGCAGGATCGTGAAATACAGGGCGACGGTCAGCGTCGCCGTGAACGGCTCTCCAGGGCCGAGGGTCACCGGCTTGGTGTCGGGCGGGCCGTGGGGGAGCTTCGCCAGCCGCACGGCGAGCGCGTTCGCCTGGGCTGTGAGTTGGTTGCGCGTGGCCGGCGGAAGCCCCGCCGCCGGCGCCGCGAGCGTGCGCAGCGTGCGCAACTCCGACTTGCCCACCTGCTGGATCCCCTGCTGGGCCTGGTAGATCTGCCCCTCGACGCCCTTGCCCGCGCGCGTGCGGCTCTCCGTCGCGGCCTTCAGGGGCGCGTTGACGATCTTCAGCAGCGCGTCGTTCTGCCAGAAGCAGACCGCGAAGATGAACACCAGCGCGACGACCGAGACGATCAGTCGCGTGCGCAGCTCGTCGAGGTGTTCGACGAGCGTGAGCCGATCCTCGTGCCCGATTGGCTTGACCGCCGTCGCCATCGCTCAGCAGGGTACCTGTACGAGGCGCTTCATACCGCTCCATAAACCCGCGGGTAGCTTTGCCTAGTGGGTATCAAGTTTGTCCTGAGCGTGGCCGATGAAGGGGCCAAGCACGAGGACGAAACTGATGAGCCGTCACCCCGACAACAACCACTACGTACGCCGCGTCGTCCTACCCTCGGGCAAGACGATCGAGGTCGTCTACTTCGAGGATCCGCTCGCGCGGCCCAGTGGCCACGAGGTCGAGACGCAGCACGCGGACGAGTCGGCGCAGGTCTCTGATCTCCACGTGTGCGCGAGCTGTGAGTCCGAACTCGTCTACCCGACCGAGTGGGACGAGGCGAGCACGAGCCACTGGGAGGTCGCGCTGCGCTGCCCCAACTGCGAGTGGACGGGCACCGGCATCTTCGAGCAGCAGATCGTCGAGCGCTTCGACGAGGAGCTCGACCGCGGAACCGAGGCGCTGGTTCGCGACCTCAAGCGGCTGATGCACGCCAACATGGAAGACGAGATCGAGCGCTTTGTCGCCGCGCTGACTCTCGACCAGATCCTCCCCGAAGACTTCTAGGCCCTTCCGCCGCCAGGCAAGGAACGTGACCGCCGCGCTCCCACGCGGCGGTTGTCCCTAAGCGAACTTCAGGCGGGCGGGCTCTGGACGACCGCGACCGAAACGCGGTGACTCTCGCTACGTCCCCCGCCGAGACGCTTCGCGCTGTCACTTTCGATCTTGTCCAGTTCCTTGGCGAACGCCTTGGTGGCCTGCGTGATCGCCGTACGTCCCTTCTTGTCCAGCGTCACCGTACGTCCGGTGATGTTCGCACCGGACGGGCTCGGCTTGGCCGAGTCACGCGCCAGACCTTCCCACGCCGCCGCGGGACTCTTCTTGTCGGCCCGGTAGTGGCGCTCGACGGCGCCGCGACGCGGCGTTTCACGCACCAGCACCAGCAGGCCCAGCTCCCGAAGGACCTTTACGTGGTAGCTGACGTTGGACAACGGCATGTGCAGACGGGCCGCCAGTTCCTTGGCGCTGGCTTCGCCGGCCACGAGGATCGCCAAAATCTCGTGCCGGACAGGATGTCCGACCGCTTTCAGGATCTCGTATTCGGTTGGGGCTTTCTTACTCATCAGGGGCTTCCTCTCGACATGGACCCATCCCCGCGCTCCAGCGAAGCGTACCCGTCCGAGCAGCTGAATGGTCTGCTACGTGAACCAGTTGGATCTACCAGACGGACGGGCAACAAACCAGGGTTGCTTAGGTATAACGCGAGACCACGCCGTCGGCGACGAGCTCGAACGCCCGTCGTTGGCCGATCTCCAAGCCGATTGGTAGAGCACGCTTCGCGCCCGCGACCAGCTCGAGCGCCTGCTCGCGCGACCGGTCCAGCGCACCGGTCGCCGCGATCGCGTGGCAGATCTCGGCCGCGCGCTGTGCGCTCGTGATCGAGCGCGGGTCCAGCGCCGCCAGCTCGGGATCGGCTTCGCGGGCCAGGATGAACGGCAGCGTCACCGTCCCGTCGAGCAAGTCGGCGCCCGGCTCCTTGCCCGTGCGCTGCGCCGGCCCGCTGACGTCAAGCACGTCGTCGAGGATCTGGAAGGCGAGCCCGACCGCGCGGCCGAACGAGGCCAGCGCCCGCGGTTGCACGCCGTTCTCGGCCTGAAAAGCCCCAAGCGCGCAGGCGGCTTCAAACAGCCGCGCCGTCTTGAGCTCGCAGCGCTCGAGGTAGCGCGCCACCGAGACCGAGGCATCCCAGGCGTCGTGGCGCTGCAGCAGCTCGCCGCGGGCCAACGCCGAGCTGGCCTGGCTGAGAATCTGGATCTGCCGCGCCGAGCCACTGTCACTGAGCTCCGAGAACGCGCGGGCGAACAGCAGGTCGCCGGTCGCCAGCGCCATCTCGCGCCCGGCCGACGCCGCGACGGTCGGGCGACCGCGGCGCAGGTCGGCGGCGTCGAGAACGTCGTCGTGGACCAGCGTCGCGGCATGGACGAGCTCGACGGCGACCGCGGCACGAATGACGCCGGCGTCCGAGGCGTCGTCATCACGCGGACCAGCGGCGATGACCACCAGCAGCGGGCGCAGGCGCTTGCCGCCCGCCGCGATCGTGCCGCTGGCGTGGGGGCCCAGCACCGGGCCGGCCGACGCGCCGAGCTCGATCAGGCGCTGTTCGACACGCTCCAGCAGCCCGCGCACATGGGGGCCGGCGACGTCGGCAAGCTGGGCGAAGTCGTTGCCCGCCCTGACGACCTCGGTCACGCCGGCTTGGTCCCGACGTGCAGGGCGATGATGCCCCCCGCGGTCAGCACCCAGCGTACGTGCTCCAGGCCGGCGCCCGCGAGCACCGCGCCGAGGCCCTGCGGATCGGGGAAGCGCTTAACCGAGTTGGGCAGGTAGTTGTAGGCGTCGGGGTCGCCGGCCACACGGCCGATCTGCGGGACCACGCGGTCAAACCACAGCCGGTAGAAGGTCGACAGCGGCGGCTTGGTCGGCGTCGTGATCTCGAGGACCACAACCTTGCCGCCCGGCCGGACGACGCGCGCCATCTCGTCGATCCCCTTCTGGAGGTCGGAGAAGTTGCGCGCCCCGAAGCCGACGGTCGCAGCGTCAAAGCGTCCGGTCTCGTAGGGCAGCTCGAGCGCGTTGGCCCACTCGAACTTCAGCCCCGGCGCCTTGACCCGCGCTCGGGTGAGCATCTCATCGGAGAAGTCGCAGCCGATGACCTCGCCGCTCGCGCCGACGCGCGTGCGCAGCTCGACGGCCAGGTCGCCGGTACCGCACGCCACATCGAGCGCCGTGGCGCCATCACCGACGCCGGCGAGATCGGCCGCCCGGCGGCGCCAGGAGTGGTGCAGGCCGGCGGTCATGACCGAGTTCATCCGATCGTAGAACCCGGCGATGCGGTCGAACATCGCCCGTACCTGCGGCTCTTCGAGCGTGCCGGGCGTCGGCCCCGCCATCAATCCATCCCCTACTGGAGCTGCGACAGGAAATTGACGAGCGCGCTGAACTTCTGCGGATCGAGCTTCTTGAACGATGGCATCGGGTTCGTCGGGTTGATCAGCGTCTGCGCGATTCCGGCCGCAGGCAGACGAGAACCGATGTCGGTGAGGTTCGGGCCGGGACCATCGGCGCCGTTCTCACCGATCTTGTGGCAGGCCAGACAGCCCGATTGGGCCGCGACCGCACGGCCGGCGTTGAAGTGCGCGACCGCCACCACCCCCTGGTCGACCACCGCCGCCGGGGTGGCCAGGTCGATCTGGCTCGGCGGGCCCGCGTTGGCGCCCGCGTAGGTCAGGAACGCCATCGCGCAGATCGTCAGGATGCCCGCCGTCGTGGCGACTGGGCGACGCTCCGGGCGGCGCTCGGCGTTGCGGTCATAGAACGGCAGCAGGAACAGCAGGATCATGCAGATCGTCGGGATGCCGATCGTTGCCAGCGGCACCAGCGCCGCCGGCTTGATCACGCGCAGCAGCTCGAAGAGGAAGAAGAAGTACCACTCAGGTCGCGGCGTGTAGGTCGTCGTCGTCGGGTCGGCCTTCGGCCCGATCTCCGCCCCGAGGATCAGCGACATCAGGATGATCACGACCATCACCACGACCGCCATCAGCGAGTCCTTGGCGACCGCGTAGGGGAAGAACGGCTTCCCCTGCGACTTCAGGATCGAGTATTCGCGGAGGTACTCCTCCTTCTCCTGGCGATTCACACGTGCTCCTCGCGCAGGGCCGGGTCAGTTTCGACCTTCTGCCACGGAGGCGCGGTCGTGCCCAGCTTGGCCACGAGGTAAAGGTGGAAGCCGATCATCGCGGCGATGACGCCGGGGACGAGCAGCATGTGGATCGCATAGAAGCGCGACAGCGTCGTCGCCCCGAATTCGGGCCCCGCTCTCAAGAAGTCGCTGAGGTACGGACCGACGAGCGGGCCGGTGCCGTTGATGTTGATGCCGACGATCGACGCCCAGTAGGAGCGCTGGTCGAACGGCAGCAGGTAGCCGGTGAACGACATCAGCATCGTCAGGATCAGCAGCACGACGCCGATGATCCAATTGAGCTCGCGAGGGTACTTATAGGCACCGAAGAAGAACGTTCGCCCCATGTGCAGGAAGATCAGGATGACCATCACCGACGAGCCCCACTTGTGCATCCCGCGGACGAACTCGCCGAGGAACGCGTCGTTGGTGATGTAGCGGATCGACTCGTAGGCGTGGGTCGGCGACGGGTCGTACCACATGGCCAGGAACACGCCGGTGACCGCCTGGCTCAGGAAGGCGAACATCGTTGCCGAGCCCAGCGTGTAGAACCAGTTCGTGCCCTTGGGCACCTTGCGGAACATCATCCACCGCGCGGGACCGCTGAGCGAGGTGCGCTCGTCGACCCAGTCGACGACCGCCGTTCCGGCCGCTCCGGCGTGCTCGACCGGCGCCTTCTTCCCCTCGCTCTCGCCCGGGCGCGGTGGCGGACCCTTGAGGGCGCCGGGCAGCGGGGGCATGGGGAGCTTGGGCTTGGCCATCAGATGGTTGATTTCGCGGCCGGCGCGTTCAGATGGCCGTTGATCGTGGATGCCGGGTGGCACGGACGGGAGTGGGCACAGTGGCGCAGCCACGGGCCCCGACTGGACGTGGCGATCCAGCGCCGCGAGCGACGGCCAGATGGCGTGCTGGTCGTGGAATCAGCCATCAGGTGCCCGGGATCTTGCGGACCGAGGGTCGCGACGGATAGAGGTACTGGCCGATGCCGTCCAGGGCCTCGCCCGGGTCGCGCGGCGAGAAGACGTCGAACTCGCTGTTGACCGAATAGCGCGGGCCGATCTGGACGAGGCCGTTGACGACGCGGGTGTAGAAGCGATCGAGTGGGCGCACCGGCGGTCCGCCGGCGACGGCGCCGCGAAAGTCGTAGACGCCACCGTGACACGGGCAGATGAAGCGCTGCGCGGCCTGGACGTAATGGACCGGGCAGCCGAGGTGCATGCAGCGCGTCGAGATCGCGATGAAGTCGTTGTACGGAGCCGGCAGCCGGTTCTCCGAGTCGATCGCCGGGTTGTACTTACGCACGTAGGCGGTCGACTTGCCCGCCTCACCGATGCCGTCGACGATCGTGATGACCTTCGGCACGTAGGTGTCCTTGGAGAAATCGTCCGCCGGGCCCACGAACTGCCAGTGCACGTTGTGCAGTTCGAACTGCGGGCCGAGCGCGAAGCCGAGCGCCGGAAGCAGGAACGCGGACGCCGCGATGGCACCCGCGACATGCGTCGTGGTCGTCATGAAATGCCGCCGCGTGACCTCCTCGCCTTCGAAGGCGCCAGGCATGTTGCGATCGGCGGTGTATCTGGGCTTGGTCTGACGGCGGTCGGCCACGGGTCTCCTGCGCTGTTCTGCGCTACTGAGTCAAGCGCGGCGGAACACTATCGTCAACATCGAGGCGACCGCTACGAGCAGGGTCGAGGTGCGTGCTGCCCGAAGCCTGGCGCGCCGCCGCTCGCAACGCGCCGGCAGCCCCCGGATCGCCCGCCGCAGCAGCCACTTTGGCCTCGCGGTGAGCCTGCGTGGAGCCGTTGTCGACGGCGGCTCGGCCGGCCTCCCAGACGGCCTCGGCGAGATCGGGATCGCCGGCCGAGTGAGCTTGCGCACAGAGGGAGATGACGTCGGACAATTCGCGGATCGCGGCGAGCTCGCCGGTCGCCGCGAGGCGCTCGAGGCCCAGCGCGTAGAGACGATCGCCGGCCAGCAACGCGAGATCCGGGTCGTCGGCCAGGGTCAGACGCGGCGTGCCGTAGTGCAACAGGTAGCCCTCGCGAACCGCCTCGACGGCGAGTGCGAGGTCGCTGTCGCCGGCGGCGAAGACGTCGTCGGCGACGGCGAGCTCGGTGCCCATCAGCTCGGCGTCGTCGTGCAGCTCGTGACGCAGTCGCGCGAGCGCGGTCATGGCAGCGCGGAAAACGCGGCGAATGCCGCTTCGACGGTTTGCTCGACATGCTCGGGCGTGTGGGCCAGCGACGGGAACCACGCCTCGTACTGCGACGGCGGCGGATAGACGCCCCGGGCGAGCAGGCCGCGGGCCCAGGCGGCGAACGCCTCGTGGTCGCAGGCCTGGGCGCCGGTGTAGTCGGTCACCGGCTGATCGCTGAAGAACACGGTCAGCAGCCCCGGTACGGTCGCGACCTGGACGCTGACGCCGGCGCGCTGCGCGGCGTCGGAGAGGCCCTCGGCCAGCGCCCGTGTCGTCGCCCCGAGCGCGATGTAGGCCGCCTCGTCGAGCTCGCGCAGCGCGGCGAGCCCGGCCGCGACGGCCAGCGGATTGCCGCTCAGCGTTCCCGCCTGGTAGACGTCGCCGACCGGGGCCAGGCGCTCCATCAGCAGTCGCGGGCCGCCGAGCGCGGCGGCCGGCAGGCCGCCGCCGATGACCTTGCCAAGGACGACGAGGTCGGGGACCACACAGGTCAGCTCCTGAACCCCGCCGGCGGCGACCCGGAAGCCGGAGATGACCTCGTCGAAGATCAGCAGAGCGCCGGTTTCGCCGGCGAGGTCGCGCAGCAGCTCGAGGTAGCCGTCGCGCGGGACGACGAGACCCATGTTCGCCGGGTAGGGCTCGACGATGATCGCCGCGAACTCGTGCGTGGCGCATGCCTCGCGGATCGCGTCGGGGTCGTTGAAGGCGACGATGACGGTGTCGGCGGCCGACGCGGCGGTGACGCCGGGGCTCGACGGGATGCCCTGCGTCGCCAGTCCGCTGCCGGCCTGGGCGAGCAGTCCGTCGACGTGGCCGTGGTAAGCGCCGGCGAACTTCAGGATCGTGTCGCGGCCGGTGACGGCGCGGGCCAGGCGCAGGGCGGTCATCGAGGCCTCGGTGCCCGACGAGGTCATGCGCAGCATCTCGACGGCGTCCATCCGGCGCGCGACCTCCTCGGCCAGCTCGACCTCGCCGGCCGTCGCCGCGCCGAACGTCGTGCCGTTGACCGCCGCGGCGGTGATCGCCTCGAGCACGCCGGGGTGGGCATGGCCGAGGATCAGCGGTCCCCACGAGCACATCCAGTCGACGTAGCGGTTGTTGTCGACGTCGATCAGCTCGGCGCCGGAGGCGCGGTCGATGAAGATCGGATCGCGGCCGATCGCACCCATCGCCCGGACCGGCGAGTTGACGCCGCCCGGCATGACCTGCCGCGCGCGGGCGTACAGCGCGGCCGAGCGGGTATCGGTCAGCGAAGCAGCCACTGGCTAGACGCCGGCGTGTTCGCGTTCCCAGTTGCGGAACGCGTCAGTGAAATACAGGAGCCGGACCTTCTTGAACTCGGTCGACGAGTACAGCGTGGCGCGGTCCTGGATGTCGGGCATCTCGTCGGCGACGGCATCGAGGATCGCGTCGCACTCCTCCTTGGAGCGGCCGTGGGCCATGGTGAAGATCTGGTAGTGCCAGTCCGCGTATGTCGGGCGCTCGTAGCAGTGCGAGATCCCGCGAAACGCGGCCATCTTCGGGCCGTACTCGTTGATCTTCTCCGGCGGGACCTTCCAGACGCCCATGCCGTTGGCGCTGAAGCCGGCGCGGCGATGAAAGAGGATCGCGGCGACGCGGCGCAGGACGCCGCGCTCCTGCATCCCCCGCATGTGGTGCAGCAGCTTCTCGACGCTCACGCCGAGCTGCTTGGCCGCCGGCGCGTACGGCTCCTCGATGACCGGGAAGTCGCCCTGGGTCGCGCGGACGACGGCGATGTCGAAGTCGTCGTAGGCCTGCTTGGCCAGATCGATCGGGACCTGCTCCTCGCCCGACTTGGCCAGCGCGTCGGTGTCGCCGACGAGCTCGAGGTCCATGCGGATCTTGAACAGCTGCAGCGTCGGCAGCTGGCGGATCGACTCGGCGCCCGTCATCTCCTGGAGCAGATCGAGCGTGCCCTGCAGCCCGAGCTTCGAGTCCTCCTCGACGGCGAGTGTGAACCACATGTTGAACTCGTGGTTGCGCAAGTAGTTGTGGCTGACACCGGGGTGTGAGTTGATGATCTTGCCCGGGCCCCACGGATGCTCAGGATCGACCTTGGCCGCGACGAGCATCGAGCCATAGCCGAACGCGCGGGTGTCGTAGATCGGGGTGACCTGGCGGATGATGCGGTCCTTGATCAGCTCCTGGACGCGGCGCAGGACGAGGCTCTCCTGCACGCCCAGCGCGGTCGCCACCTCAGCGTAGGGGCGGGCGACGATCGGGAACGACCCCTGCATCTCGTTGAGCAGGCGCTTGTCGAAGTCATCGAGTGGCACCGCGGCGCCGTCCTTGCGACTGCGCAGCTTGGGGATTGCGGTTACTCGTGAAGCCATCGAGCAGCATCCTTCGCGTGGTAGGTGATGACGATGTCGGCACCGGCCCGACGGATCGAGGTCAGCGCTTCAAGCACCGCGGCACGCTCGTCGAGGTGACCCGCAGCAGCTGCCGCCTTGATCATCGCGTACTCGCCACTCACGTTGTAGGCCGCGACGGGCAGTCGGGTCGCCTCCTTGACGCGGTGAATGACGTCGAGGTACGGCAGCGCCGGCTTGACGATGACCATGTCGGCGCCCTCCTGAACATCGAGCAACGCTTCGCGGACCGCTTCGTCGCCGTTGGCGCCGTCCATTTGATACGCGCGACGGTCGCCGAAGGAGGGGGTTGAACCGGCCGCCTCACGGAACGGGCCGTAGAACGCCGAGGCGAACTTCGCCGAGTAGGCGACGATCGGAGTGTCGGTCAGGTTCTCGTCGTCGAGCGCCGCGCGAATCGCGCCGACGCGGCCGTCCATCATGTCGCTGGGAGCGACGAGGTCGGCGCCGGCGCGCGCTTGGGCGACGGCGGTGCGCGTCAGCAGCTCGACGCTCGAGTCGTTGTCGACCGTGCCCTGGGGGGTGAGCAACCCGCAGTGGCCGTGGTCGGTGTACTCGCACAGGCAGACGTCGGTCATCACCAGCAGCTCGGGGTGCGCTTCCTTGAGCGCGCGCGTGGCCATCTGGATGACGCCCTCGTCGTCCCACGCGCCCGAGCCCTCGGCGTCCTTGTGGTCGGGGATGCCGAACAGCAGGACGGCGGGGATGCCGGCGGCCTGCAGTTCGCCGGCTTCCTCGACGAGCGCCGAGATCGAGAGCCGGTCGACGCCCGGCATGGCCTCGATCGGGGCGCGGTTGTCGAGCCCCGCCTCGACGAACAACGGCGCGACGAAATCCCCCGGATGGAGGCGTGTTTCGCGCACGAGGTCCCGCAGGACGGGCGTGGCGCGCAGGCGACGCAGGCGCGTTTGGGGGAAGGGCATGGACGCTAAGGGTACCGCCGCATGCGTGTGCGGCGAGACGAACAGCTTGCAGCTTCATCGAGGGCAGACTTCGGGCCCATGGAGGGCCTCAGGTCGGCCCTCGACGGAGAGCCTCGACGTCTCGCGAGCCGCCCATCGCGCGCCAGTCCTCGATCGTCAGCGCGAACAGGTCGTGGTCCTCCCACACGCCCGCGATCTCCAGGTAGCGCAGCGCCGTGCCCTCGTGGCGGAAGCCGACCTTCTCGACGACGCGCCGCGAGCGCAGGTTGCGGGGCATGATCGCCGGCTGGACGCGGTGCAGGCCCGCGTGCTCGAAGGCGAAGGTGACGACGAGCTCGACCGCGCGAGTGCAGTGCCCGTGACTGTTGGCCGCCTCGTCGACCCAGTAGCCGAGCGTCGCGTTCTGCCACGGGCCGCGGACCACGTTGCCCAGCGCGACGCGGCCGATCAGGCGATCGTCGTCGGAGGTATCGAGCACCGCGAACGCGAAGCCGGCGCCGACCCGCCACGCCGCGTCGTCGAGGTCGAGCTCACGGGCCTGCCCGGCGCGCGAGTAGAACGCCGGGCTGCGGTTGGGCTCGAACGGCGCCATGAACTCGAGGTTGCGCCGGCGCAGCTCCAGCAGCGCACCGAGATCGCTCGGAGCAAACGGGCGCACCGCGGTGATCTCGTCCTGCAGGCGCATACGGGCGGGGATCACGCGTACCTCCGCAGCGCCAGCCGGCCGATCACGACATACGCACCCGCGAGCGCCGCGAGATGCGCCAGCGACCCGACGAGCGCGGGGGGCGCCTGGTTGATCGCGGCGTTCATCGCGTCGAGGGTCGCCTTGAACGGGAAGAGGGCTGAGATCACGCGGATCACGTCGTAGAGGCTGCCAGAGACCTCGCCCGCGGACACGAGACCCAGGAATGCGAACGGCAGCGCGATCATGAACGCCAGCAGCGATGCGGCTCGCACGTCGCGGGTGATCGCGCCGATCGCGGTGCCAACCGCGCCGAAGGCGAGGCCGCCGACGAGCAGGCCGATCAGCCACGCCCACAGCCGCGCCCAGCTCAGCGGTACGAACAGCGACAGCGCCCCGAGCTCGAGCATCGCCACCAGCCCCCCGCCGACCGCGGCCAGCACGACCTTCTCGCTCAGCAGTCCCCAGTGCGATACGAGCCCGCGCACGAGCCGCCCGAACGCGTTCTCCTCGCGCTCCATGGCCAGCATCCCGGCGCCGAGCAGGATCCCGACGAACATCAGCGTGATCGCCGGCGCGACCGCGATCCCGAAGTCGGTCAGCGACACGCGGCGTCCGCCGATCCCGATCCGGTGCGCGCGCAGCGGCTGATCGATCGACTGGAGCGCCGGCTTGGCCGCCCCGAGGCCGGTCACACCACGTTCGGCGAAGACGAGGACGCGATGGATCGCCGCGCGCACCTTCGGATCCTTCTCCTGCTGCTCGGCCTGCGCGAGAACCTGCTGGGCCTTGGTCAGGCCGAGGAAACGTCAGATCCAGCGGCCCGGCGGTCACCGTGCCACCGTTGAGCAGCACGTCGAGGTCGCCGGCCGCGAGCTGCACGATCTGGTGGCCGATCGCGTTGTTGGCCTCGCCGACCCGGGCGTTGATCCGCGACTCGACGCCCTGCGTCTTGATCGGATCGCGATTGGAGTAGTAGACGTCGACGGTCGGGTAGGGCAGCACACCCGGCGTGCTGATCAGCGACTGCAGGCGCTGGGTGATGTTGGCCGGGATCACGAGGCCGGCGATCACCTTGCCCGACTTGACCTTGTCGATCACCTCCTGACGAGACTTCACGTAGACCGGGTCGACCGAGTCGAACAGCCGCTGCAGGTAGGCGCGGCTGTCGACCTTGACCGTGCCGAGATTGACGATCGAGTTCGCCGCCGGGACCTGGTTGAGGAACGCGACCTTCGGCTTGGGCTCGTTGCGCGACAACGCGATCCCGATCAGCCCGCCGATCAGCAGCCCATAGCCGACGAGCAGCCCGACGAGCAACGGCGAGCGGCGCAGAATCTGGAGGTCCTTGAGCAGCAGCCAGCGCATCGGTGAGACCTCAGTGGCCCCGCTCGCGCAGGTAGGCCACGAACGCGGTTTCGAAGTCGGATGCCGCGCCCTCGTCGACGGCGCTGTGCAGCTCGGCCGGCGAGCCGGTGAAGATCAGGTCCCCGTCGGCGAGCACCAGCACGCGATCGGCGTAGCGCTCGGCCTCGGAGACGTTGTGCGTCGAGAAGACGATCGTCGTGCCCTGGACCACGAGCGTCGAGATGAACTCCCACAGCCGCTCACGCTGGCGCGGGTCAAGTGACGACGACGGCTCGTCGAGCAGGACGACCGGCGGCGACCCAAGCAGGCCGACGGCGATGTTGACCCGCTGACGGTTGCCACCCGAGAGCCTTGAGAGCTCGTCGTCCTCGCGTTCCTGGAGGCCGGTCTGCTCGAGCATTCGGGTGACGACCGCGTCGACCTCGGCGATCTTCTCCAGCCGGGCGAACAGCCGCAGGTTCTCGACGACCGACAGCTTGGAGTAGACGGCGGGCTGCTGGGGCACCCACCCCACCTCGCGCGGACCGGGTTCGATCTCGCCCTCGTCGGCGCTCTGGATGCCCGCGAGGATCGACAGCAATGTCGTCTTGCCGGCGCCGTTGGGGCCGATCACCGCGAGCACCTCGCCGGGTTGCGCGGTGAAGCTCACACCGCGCAGGGCGTCGCGGGACCCGAACCGCTTGGTCACCCCTCGGGCGCTGATCGCGGTCACACTTCGGACGCTACTGCTTGTGGGTGCAGCGCCGAACCGCAGGCGCGGCAGTACTCGTCGCCGACCGCGCTCGGGGCTCCGCAGTGCGGGCAATACGAACCCGAGGGCGGGCCGGCGCGCGCCACGCCGACGACCGTCAGCGGGCTGTGGTCGTCCCACGGCTCGAGCACGAGGTGGCGCCGCAGATAGACGGCGGTCTCGCGCACGACCGCCGCGACGGGCAGCGCGATCAGCGCGCCGATGAACCCGGCGACCGCGCCGCCGACGAGCAGCGCGAAGATCACGAGGATGGGATTGATGCGCAGCGTGTGACCGAAGATCTGCGGCGCGACAACGTGGCCCTCGAGCTGTTGCAGCCCGAAGAACAGAAGCGCCACCCACAGCGCCGTCACCGGGTCCTGGAACAGGGCGATGAGCACCGGCGGCAGCGCGCCGAGGAACGGGCCGATGAACGGGATCAGCTCCATCAAACCGAAGAAGACCCCGAACGCGACCGCGTACGTCTCGCCGGCCGGGAAGATCCCGAGCACGCCGAAGATGTACAGGCCGATCCCCGCCCCGAGACCCATGGCGAGGCTGAACAGGAACTGCGCCCGGACGTAGCCGGCGACCGCGCGCTGGACCCGCGTCGGGTAGTCGTCCTCCTCCGAGCCGTCGCCCGGCGGCATCAAGTCGCGTAACTGCTCGCCGATCCGTGGCCCGTACAAGAGCATGTAGACCGACAGGACGAAGACGAGGATCAGGTGAAAGCCGCCGGTGACCAGCGTCTTGAGCAGGTCGCCGCCGAAGCTGACAATGGAGCCTGCGCCCGCGCCGGCCTTCTCCTGCAACGTCTGCAGGGCCGTCTTGCCCTGCTTGACGATCCGCACGTGGATGCCGCGATCGTTGAGGAAGGTCTGGAAGTGGGCGAGGTTCCTGTTCGCCGACCTCGTGATCTGCGGGATGTCCTTCTGGAACTTCGACACCTGGTCGGAGATCGGGCTCGAGAGCAGGAAGCCGGCGCCGATCAGGACGGCGAAGAAGCAGATGTAGACCGCTGGGACGGCGAGCCCACGCGGAACATGCAGGCGCTGGAAGAAGCCGACGGCCGGGTTGAGGATCAGCGCAATGACCGCGGCGGCCACGAACAGCAGCAGAACCCCACCGGCCGCCCAGATGAGAACCCAGACCGCCAGAACGCCGAGCGGCAGGATGACGTGCTGGACCCAGCGGGGGACGACGACGGGCTGGATTCCGGCGGGCAGCGGGCCGTGATCGTGATCCTCGGCGTCCTCGTCGGGCGCGGGGTCCTCGAACTCCTCGTCTGGTTGCGGTGGCTGTTCACTCACGCCGATGCCTCTCCTGCGCCAGAGTATGCGGCGTGCCCGACGCCCCCGCTTCCATTTTGTTCGTCGGCGACGTGGTCGGCGGGCTGGGTCGGCGGACGCTGCTGACGCTGTTGCCCGCGCTGCGCGAGGAGCTCGCGCCGACGTTCGTCGTCGTCAACGGCGAGAACGCGGCCGGCGGGCTGGGGATCACGCCGCAGATCGCCGACGAACTGTTCGCGGCGGGCGTCGACGTCATCACGCTGGGCAACCACACCTACCACCGCAAGGAGATCTACCCCTACCTCGACGCGCACGACCGGATCCTGCGCCCGGCGAACTTCCTCGGCACGCAGCCGGGCCACGGCTCGTGCGTCGTGGAGCGCGACGGCGTGCGCCTCGGCGTCGTGAACCTCTCGGGCAACGTCTTCCTACGCGCCGGGCGCGCGGCGTTCCCGGAGGCCGACTCGGTCCTCGATCGCCTCGACGGCAAGGTCGATCACGTGCTCGTCGACATGCACGCCGAGGCGACGAGCGAGAAGGTCGCGCTCGGCTGGTACCTCGACGGCCGCGCGACCGCGGTCGTCGGAACGCACACCCACATCCCGACCGCCGACGCGCGGGTGCTGCCCAAGGGCACCGCCTACATCACCGACGTCGGTATGACCGGGCCGCGCGGCGGCGTGATCGGCGTCAAGAAGGAGCAGGCGATCGAATCGCTGCGCACACAGATGTCGGTGCGCTTCGAGACGTCCGAGGACGACGCGTGGCTCAACGGCGTCGTCGTGCGCTGCTCTGCCGCGATGCGCGCCGACGCGATCGAGCAGATCCTGCGTCCGGCGACCGGCCTTTAAGGCGAGACAGCCTCTTAGACCGGCACGTATTCGGGTCCGCGCTCGGGCATCGCGGACTCCGCGATCGGCGCCGGCTCCGGTGTGCCTCCATGCGACGGCTCGGCCGACTGGCCGAAGATCGCGACGATCACCATCGGGAAGAACCACGCGATGTAGAGGTAGAACCAGTACGTGACGCCCATCTGCGTCGCGATGATGATCGCGCCACACAGCGCGGCGAGGCCGACGATGTCGCGCCGGCGCGGGACGACGGCGAGGGCGAGGGCGAGCACGACGGAGAGGATCTGCCAGATGTTCTGCAGGCCCTTGCCCGGCCAACCGGGGTAGCCCCAGATCGAGAACGGCGCGCCGCGGGTGCGCTGATAGTCGATCGTCCGCTCGTAGACGTCGTGCAGCGACGGGCCCTCGAGCACGATCGGCAGCCAGATGAGGACCGTCGCGACGGCGAACGCCGCGCAGAACATGACCATCGGGCGCCATCGGGGTTGCTGGGTGGCGAGCAGCGGCGCGAGCGCGAGCGGCGCGAACTTGCTGAACCCAGCGAGCGCGGCGGCGACCCCGCGGGCCGCGGGCCTCGACGCCGAGAGCAGCACGACCACGAGCAACAGTGCGACCAGCCCGTCGTTGGAGTTCGTGCTCGTGACGAACATCGTGAAGGGGTACGCGGCCCACGCGTAGGCGAGGATGATCCCGAGCTTCGGCCCGCGGATCCGCCGGCCGAGGATCCACAGCAGGAACATCGTGAGCAGATCGAACGCGATCGCCGCGGCGTGCGCGGCGTTCATGTCGATCTCGTCGAAGCCGAACGCCTTGACGAACGGCACGTAGGCCTCGTAGGTCACCGGCCCGTAGGTATCGCCCTGGGAGATGTTGGACGGGAAGTTGTTGTAGACCTGATGGCCGCCCGCGAGCAGGTGCCCGCCGATCGAGCTCGCGTCACCGACGTCGATGACGTTCGAGTCGACGACGTTGAAGCCGATCCGGATGCCGATCAGGAAGAACAGGCCGACAAGCAGGAAGTCGACCGGCACGAGCAGCTTCAGCGGTTCTCGATCCGGCGCGTTGCGACGCAGCCCGATCCACAGCATCCGCGCCAGCAGATAGGCCATCAACGGGTAGACGATCGGGACCGAGTGGCCGATCTTGCCGTGGTTGAAGTAGGCCAGAGAGGCCGAGAAGCCGAGCAGCACGAGCAGGTCGAGGTGCAGCCAGCGAAACGGCCGGCGCGGGTTGATGAACGGCGCAATGAACAGGATGCACAGCGGGATCCACACCCACAGCCGGTTGACCTTGTGCCCGAACGCGCCCTTGTAGCCGCGGGCCATCGTCCACGGAACCTGGAAGCCGGTCCACGCCTCGACCACGCTCGCGTTCTGGTCGTCGATCTTCACCTGGCCGATCTCGCGCAGCGGCTTGCCGGCGGCGTAGTACGAGACCTGCCAGAAGGACTGGCCCTTCATGAACACGCCGGGATAGGAGCCCTTGTTCTTGGCCTGAACGTGGACGATCTTCGGCACCCGGTCGGCGAGCGCCTGGGCCTGGGCGCCGGTCAGCCGATGGCCCGCGGGGCGCACGCTGAGCTGGTCGCCCGCGACCCCGACCAGCGCGTTGGGGTCGGTCGAGGCGACCGGTGCGCTCGGGGTCGCGGTAAGCGTCGTCGCGGGCCCCGTGAAGCCCGAGGCGGTCGCGTCGAGGGTCGGCGTGCCGACAGCGGCCGGCGCGTCAGACCCGGGCGCCGCGACACCGCCCGAGGCCGCCGACGCGCTGCCCGGAGCGAGCGCCAGCGCGAGCGACGCGGCGACGGCCAGGCGAACCGCCGCCCGGCGACTCATCGCGTCGAGAAGCTCCAGAGCTTGTTTCCCGCGAAGTTCAGCGGCGTGACCGCGGCCACGGCCACGGCCTGGGCCGCGACCCGGGCGAGCCCGGCGTCGACGACGAGGACGCGCAGCAGCGCAAGTGAGACGACGAACGCGCCGAGACTGACGACGAAGAACCGCGCGGCCTGGAAGCCCGCATGGCCGTCGCCCGCCTTGAACGTCCAGTGGCGGTTCCACCAGAAGTTGTTGGCCACAGCTACGAGCCACGCCAGCGTCGCGGCGACGAGGTAGTTCGCCCCCGCCCCGTGGACGAGCGCGGTGTAGACGGCGAGGTTGATGACGTAGCCCGACGCGCCGACGGCGGCGAAGCGGGCGAGCGCGAACCAGTTGGCCGGCTTGCGCAGGCCATGACGCACCCGACGGTGCATCGAGACGTGCACCGTTGCGACCTCGTCACTCATCGCGAGACAGCGTACCCGCACCGAAATGCTCGACGCACAGGTCCGCCACGTCCTCGATTGCCCACACACCACCGCGCGGCGTGCCGCCCCGTGGCTCCACCCCGCAGAATGCCAGCGCCCCGAGGCTGTCGGAGCGGTGCAGCGAGCCGTGACTGCCGCCGCCGACGTGCGCCGCGCCGCCCCAATCGGGGAACTCGCAGCCCGCCGCGGCCGAGAGCAGAACCTCACCGCTGCGCTCGCACGTCAGCGCCGCCCAGACGCGACCGAGCGGGTCGGGGTACTCGTCACTGACCAGCACACCATCCTCAACCCGAGCGTCGAGCAGCTCAAGGTCGCCGTCGATCGACCAGTTCGCCCCGCGCACGTCGGTGATGTCGCCGCCGGGGGCGAAGTGCAGCTCGCCCTCGCGCTCGCCGCCGGCGCAGATGACCCCTTCGCGCGCCGCCGCTCGGTGCATGACGAGATCGACGCCCTCCATCGCACGCGCCCGGCGCACGAGGTCGGGCACGAGGGCGCGGCGGCGGTCGGGGTCGAGCACGCACAGCATCGCGAAGCGCTGCGACGGGCAGATCGCGATCAGCGCCTGCGGATCGACCGCGCCGGTCGTCGAGGGCGCCTGAACTCCGATGTTCTGAAACGGCGCCATCAGCTCGGCGCGGCGGCGCACCGGCGTGTGGCCGTGGTCCGCGGTCGCGATGACCGCGTAGCGATCGAGGAACGGGTCGATCCCGCCCGCGGCATCGGCGAGGCGCTGCAGCTGCTCGTCGGCATGGGCGATGGACATCGTCTGCGCTTCGGGGCCGCGCTTGTGGGAGTGGGTGTCGTTGTCGGGCAGGGAGAGCAAGAGAAAGTCGAACAGGTCCTCGGTGACGAGCTGAGCGCCGACGCAACCGGCGTGTCGATCCCGGACGCCCGGGAGGCCCAGTTGTGAGCGGCATTCGGTCTCGCGGCTCTCGAAGATGTCCGCGTAGAACAGCTCCCGCGGACCGAGCACCGGCTCGCGCATGATCGTCCGCGCCAGCCGCGTCACGCCGCCGCGCCGCGAGACCTGGTGCTCGTGGCGACCGCGGTAGATCAGGTAGGTCGTTCCCGCCGTGCGCACGCCGTGGTCATCGAGCGCCTCGAAGACGGTCTTCGACGACAGGTGCGAGCCGTTCATCTCGTAGACGAGGTCGAGCAGCTGGCGCGAGAAGCCGACGCGCCGCGAGGCCCGCAGCGACGACCCGTATTCGACGTAGCGCTGCTCGTCGCGGTGGTACCAGTTCATCGCCGGGATGCCGTGTCGGTCCTGGCGCACGCCGGTGGCGATCGCCGTCGCGCAGACCGGGGTGACCGACGGGAACGCCGCGATCGCGCCCGGGACGTAGGTGCCGCGGGCCATGATCTGCTCGAGCACCGGCGCGCGGCCGGCCTTGACGGTCTGCTCGAGCGCGGCGGGGTTCATGCCGTCGATGACGGCGAGGACGAGCCGCTTGGCCATCAGCGCAGCGAGCGCAGGCCCGCGTACTTCTCGCCGCCGCGCCGGCGCCCGCCGATCAGAAGCCAGATCAGGAAGCCGACGACGACAAGCGACAGTGGCGGAGCGGCGATCGCCACGACGGCGACGACGATCGACGCCCCGTAGGCGTAGAGCGGCAGCGCGGCCGCCGCCTTGTCGTCGAGCCGGGCGCGCACGCGGCCGAGCAGGTCACGCACCGCCAGCGCCGCGAACAGCGCGCAGACCGCGCCGACCACCCATCCGATCCCGGCCGCGTGATGGTGGTCGGCCAGCGTCCCGGCACCCTCGAGGCCGCCGAGCACGATGCCGACCGTGATCAGCGCGTCGCCCCGCGGCCCGACCCAGTAGGCCCGCGTCAGCGCGGTGACGACAAACGCCACGGCGATCGCGAGCAGGAACCACGGGTCCTGCAAGAACGCGTAGGGCGTGTGCTCGAAGTCGATGCCGAGCTTCGCGCGGGCAAGGCCGCCCGCGATCAGCACCGGCAGGAACGGGCTGATGCCACAGGCGGCGCCCAGGCCGGCGGCTTGGCATATGTCCAGAGCGAGAGTCATGGTGTTCGGTACGGTTGACGGCGCATGATGAACGACGACAGGCCTTTGGGTCCCGGCGGCGAACCACGTGCGATGGGCCGACGTCCGTCGCGGCCGGCCGCTCGAGACCTCGAGCGCTACGCCGGCCTGTTCTCCGCGCGCACGCGGGCGATGACCTCGTCGGTGATGCGCGACCTGATGGCGATCACCGAGCGGCCCGAGGTGATCTCGCTCGCCGGCGGCCTGCCCGACACGTCCACGTTCCCGCCCGGACAGCTCGCCGAGATCCTCTCCAATGTCGCCCGCACCGCCAGCGCGAAGGCGCTGCAGTACGGGCCGACCGAGGGCATGGCGTCGACGGCGCGCTGCATCGCCGAGGTGATGGCCGAGGAGGGCACGCACGTCGAGCCCGAGAACCTGCTGATCACGACCGGCGGCCAGCAGGTCATCGATCTGATGTGCAAGACGTTCATCGATCCCGGCGACGTGGTCATCGCCGAGGCGCCGACCTATCCCGGCGCGGTGCCGACGTTCGGGGCCTACCAGGCCGATGTCATCCAGATCGAGATGGACGCCGACGGCATGCGCATCGACGAGCTCGAGCTGATGCTCGAACGCCTCGCCGCCGAGGGCCGCCGTCCGAAGTTCATCTACACGATCCCCAACTTCCAGAACCCCGGCGGCGTGACGATGTCGCTGCCGCGGCGCCAGCGCCTCGTCGAGGTCGCGCGCGAGCGCGAGCTGCTCGTGCTCGAGGACAACCCGTATGGGCTGCTCCGTTACGAGGGCGATCCGCTGCCGACGCTGCGCTCGCTCGAGGGCGGCGAGTTCGTCGTCTATCTCGGCACGTTCTCGAAGATCCTCTCGCCCGGGATCCGCGTCGGCTGGGCGGCGGGGCCGCGCCCGGTGATGGCGAAGATGAACCTCGGCAAGCAGGGCGCCGACCTGTGCTCGTCGTCGCTCAGCCAGCTGTTCGTCAGCGCCTACTTCGACCACGGCCGCTGGCAGGACTACGTCTTCTCGCTGCGCGACGTCTACCGCCGCCGGCGCGACACGATGCTCGACGCCCTGGCCGAGCACTTCCCCCGCGAGGCGACGTGGACGCACCCCCAGGGCGGGCTGTTCATCTGGGTCACGCTGCCCGACTTCATCGACACGACCGACCTGCTGGCCCGTGCGCTGGACCGCCACGTCGCGTTCGTTCCCGGCCGCGGCGCGTACCTCGACGGGCGCGGCGGGTCGTCGATGCGGCTGAACTTCTCCGGCGTCGGCGAGGACGACATCCGCGAGGGCATCCGGCGCATCGGCGAGGTCGTACGCGAGCAGGTCGGCCTGTACGGAACGCTGACCGGGGCAAGCCCGAAGCCCGAGGCCCCGGCGACGCCCGAGGCGCCGCCGCCGCTCGATCCAGATCTCGCCGACGTGCTGCAGCTTCCCCAGCGGGGCGAAGGCCCCGTCCAGCGTCGCGCTCGATGAGCCGCGTCGCCGTCCTCAAGGGCGGACGATCGCTGGAGCGCCAGGTCTCGCTGCAATCCGGCGCACGCGTCGAGGACGCGCTGGCGCGCCTCGGGCACGAGGTGATCGCGATCGACGTCGGCCATGACCTCGTCGCGCGACTGCGCGCCGACAAGCCCGACATCGCGTTCATCGCGCTGCACGGACGTGACGGCGAGGACGGCACGGTCCAGGAGCTGCTCGAGATCGCCGGTGTGCCCTACACCGGCTCGCGCGTGTCGGCATGCATGCGCTGCGCCGACAAGGTCGTGGCCAAGCACGCGCTGCGCGATGCCGGGCTGCCGACGCCGGACTTCTTCGCGTTCAACGAGACCGCGTTCAAGGAGCTCGGCGCGACCGACGTGCTGCCGGCAATCGAGGAGCGCCTCGGCTTCCCGCTCGTGGTCAAGCCGGCCGACCAGGGGTCGGCGCTCGGGATCAAGTTCGCCCGCAGCGCGCGTGACGTCCCGTCGGCGCTCGTCGCTGCGTTCTCCTACTCGCAGAAGGTCGTACTCGAGCGCCACGTCGACGGGCGCGACCTCGCGGTCTCGATCCTCGGCGACGCCGCACTACCGGTGGTCGAGGCGGTCCCGCGCGACGAGGACTTCTATGACTTCGAGTCACGCTATGAGATCGGACGCACCGATTTCGTCTGCCCGGCCGACCTCGACGATGCGACGACGACGCGGGTCCAGCAGCTCGCGCTGGACGTGCACAACCTGCTCGGCTGTCGCTCGCTGTCGCGGGTCGACCTGATGCTCGACGCCGACGGCGAGCCGTGGGTCCTGGAGGCCAACACGGTCCCCGGCATGACCGACACGTCGCTGCTGCCTCAGGCCGCCGACGCGGCGGGGATCGGCTTCGAAGAGCTCGTCGCGCGCGTGCTTGCGGCCGCCTGACATGGCGGCGCCCGGCTGGCCAGGACGCCGCCAGACGACACAGGGGGTATCGAGACAACCTCTCAGACGGCGCGGGCGAGCGTGACCGGCGGAAGCGGCGTCGGCGATCCACCGCTGCCGACCTCGGCGCCGATCTGAATCGTGCCGTCCCACCACGCAGCGCGGGCACGCCCCGCGTTCTTGGCCGCGTAGAGGGCGGCGTCGGCGCGCGCGAGCAGCGTGTCCAGGGTCGCGGACTTCTCGTCGAACGTGGCGATCCCCGCACTGACCGACAGCGCGAGCTCGGAGTCAATCCCGTCGTCGCGCAGCACCTGTCCGACCCGTTCGGCGTAGCTGCGTGCGCCCTGCGCGTCGGCCGCGGGAAGAATGACGGCAAACTCCTCACCACCGAAGCGGGCGACGAGATCGTCCTGCTTGGAGTGCTCGCGCAGGAGGTCGGCCACCCGACAGAGCGCGTTGTCACCGGCGATGTGGCCGTGTTCGTCGTTGAAGCGCTTGAAGTGGTCGATGTCGAACATCGCGACACTGACCGGCGGGCCGCCCCCTACCGCTTCGGCTATGAGGGCCTCGAGCGCGGGATTGAACGCACGCCGGTTGAGCAGATCGGTGAGCGGATCGGTCTGCGCCACCCGAGCGAGGTCTGCGCGCAGGCGTGCCTCACGGCGGGTCATGGCCGCGATCAGTGCGGCAATCAGACCGACGCTCGAAACGGTTCCGATGAACGTGTCGAGCTTGAGCAAGGACGTCGCGTTGAGCGCGAGGCCGATCGCCAAGGTCGTGACCATCAGGACGAAGGAGACGACGAGCATCCGTCGCGAGCAGAAGTACGCCGCGTACACGATCGGCCACAGGTAGAACAACGGCGCCATGCCGATCGGAGTCGACGTGGCCATCAGCCCGCTGATGAACAGGATGCTCAGCAGGACGCAACCCTCCATCACGCGGACACGCGGTCGCGTGAGGAGCAGGAGCAGTCCACAGAGTGCGAAGCCCACGGCGTACCCGCCCTGAGCGACCTTTCCGAGCTCGGTGCGCTCGGATATCTGCACACCGATGGCGCATATGAGCGCGCCGGCCAACAGCATCGTGATCGCGGCACGACGCATGGCGTCGCGGTGATCGTCGGGGGCCACGCCGTCGGGCCAGACCTGTCGGTGCGTGGCGGCAGCCATGCTCGGTTATCGAGCGGAAGGCCGGAAAACTTGAGTTTCGGAACCGGGGTTATGAATCCCCGGCGAAGTCCTCCGGCGTGACCTCGTCGAGGAACTGCTTGAAGCGATCGACGACCTCTTCGGTGTCCTCGACCTCGTGCTCGAATTCGATCGCCGACTCGGCGATCACCTCCTCGGCCGCGAAGATCGGGGCGCCCGACCGGACGGCGAGCGCGAGCGCGTCGGAGGGACGCGAATCGATCTCGAGCTCGCGGCCGTTGATCGACAGCGTGATCGTCGCGAAGAACGTGTTGTCGCGCAGCTCGGTGACCGCCACCTGGGCGCATTTGACCTCGAGCTCGCCGAGCACGTCGACGAGCAGGTCGTGGGTCATCGGACGCGGCGTCGAGGCGCCCTGAAGCTTCATCAGGATCGCCGCGGCCTCCGGGTGTCCGATCCAGATCGGCAGAAACTTGTTGGAGTCGACCGTCTTCAGCAACACGATCGGCTGTTTGCCGACCATGTCGAAGCTCACTCCGTAGATCACCATCTCCTGCAACGAGCTGCTCCTGGATTGCGCGCACGAGCCCGCGGGAGAAGCCCCGCGGCAGTGCTTCGCAGTATAGGTGCGCGGCGGTGGGCTTTCGGAGCGTGGGCGTCCGAGGTCAGGCGGCGGCGTCGGGGAACTCGCTCGCCGTCTGGCGGCGCAAGACCTCGGTGCCGATCAGCGCGAGGGCCAGGAAGATGATGATGCCGGCGGGTTTCCCGGTCGCGGGGATCGGGCGCCAGATGAAGATCAGCAGCATGATCGCGGTGACGGCGCCGAACGCCCATCCGGGCTCACGGGCGAGGAACGGGGCGAGCAGGCGGCGGCCGCGCGTGGCCAGCCGGGCCGGGCCGGCGAACCAGGCCGCGAGGATCAGCGGGATACCGACGATCACGAACGCGCCGGCGATTTCGGCGAGCATCTGCGTCGCGATCGACATCACGGCCTTGGCGGCGTCGACGTTCGCGTCGTTCTTGACCAGCGAGTTGACGGTCTGCGACTCGATCAGCGAGCGCCCGGCGAAGACGACGACCCCCGCGGCGACGACCGCGATCCCGATCGTCATCAACGTCCGCCGGCGCCGGCCCTTCGCGAGGAAGAGCGCAAGGACGTACATCAGCGGCACGATGATCGTCAGCAGCAGCGCGAGGTGACGCAGCGCCTTGCCACCGTTCTGGACGAGTGCGATGTCATCGGAGTGCAGGACCGTCAACTTCCCGATCGACGGTGGCAACTTGCTGCCGATGTCCGGAAGGCCGAGACGGTTGGTGATGTTGGTGACGATCGAGCTCAAATCGAGCGTGACGGTGCCGTTCGTGGTCTCGAGGTTCCTGTGGCGACCGTTGACGATGTCGATAAACGCCTGGTCCGCACGGCGGTTGGAGTTGCGCCACACCTGCTGGATGCGCGCGTTGGCCAGCGCGCGCTCGGCGGCGGCCACGGCGGCGTTCTGCAGCGCGCCGGCGATCGGCCCGGCGAGCGGCTTGACGTCCTTGGGCAGCCGCTTCTGAAGCTCGGCGGAGACGTCGACATTGGAGTAGAGCTGATCGACGAGGTAGTTCGCGACCGCGGTGCGCACCTTGCTGTTCTGCAGCATCTGGGTGCTGGTGTTCGCCCAGTTATCGGCGTTGAAGACCTGGCGGTTGGCCCAGACCGCGAAGATCGAGACGACCGCGAGGATCGTCGTGACCCAGATCAGCGCGGCGACGCCGATCCGGCGCCCTTTCGTCATCTGGGGCGGGGAACTCGCCGTCTCGGTGGCGGGTTCAGGAACGTCGGATGCTTCGGGTTCAGATGCCATGGCCTATGCGATCACGCTGAGTTGTACAGGCCTGGGGGCCTGAGCGCCACGGCGGGTGGGAACGCGTCGCGCTCCCACCCGACCGGGTATCGATCAGGCGGCGCCGCGCTCCGGAGCCTTGACCAACTCGTAGAGGACGATGATCGCCAGCGCGAACACGCTGAGCGACCACAGCGGCGTGACGTTCGTCGTCGCCAACGCGTCGATCGCGCTGAGCGCCGCGGCGATGATCCCGATCACACGACCGAAGCCACCGCCCGAGAACAGCGAGAACGCGGCAATGAACTGGATCGCTCCGATGATCAGCGTGATCCACCCATACGTATGGAGGCTGCTGACGATGTAGGTGGCCTCGGGCGCGAAGAACTTCGAGTTGCTGATCGCGGCGATGCCCCAAATGATGTTCAGAACTCCGGCGATGGCAAGCAGAACGCCTGCAAATACCCACCAACCGGTCACTCTCGACTCGTTACCCATCCGACCTCCTTGTAGACCCAGCAGGAGATGACCTGGCGGACGATAGCGCGCCTTCGAGACGCCTTCGCGCGCGTGCTGTGGCGGGCGTAGTGCGTGAGTGGTGAACGGCGAGCGCTAGAAGCGAATCCGGTAGCCGAGCGTGACGACGCGTTCGGCGGGGAGCTTGAAGTACTCGGTGGGGCTGGTTGCGTTGCGAGCCATCGCGACGAAGAGCTTCTTGCGCCACCAGACCATTCCCTGTCCGCGTTCGGGAACGATCGTGATCTGGGAGAGGAAGTACGTGACGTGGTGGGGGTTGAAGTCCACGCCGCCGTCGCGGGTGTTGCGGGCGAGGGCGAGCGTCGAGGTGACCACGGGGTCGTCGAGATAGCCGAAGCGCAAGGTGATGTGGCTGTAGCCGTCATGGTCGTAGCCCAGGTGGTCGAGCCGTGTGCGCTCGGCGGGTGGAACGTGCGGGACGTCGGCGGTGTCGACTGTGACGATGACGACCTTCTCGGGGATCGCGTGGATGCGGTCGACGCCGACGCGCAGGGCCAGCGGAGTGGTGTTCGGGCTGGGGTTCAGGTAGATCGCGGCGCCGGGGAGGCGACGGATCGGCGGCACCCGCCGATGCATTCGCGTGACGAACTCGTCGAGCGGCCCTTCGGCCTTGACGCGGGCGGCGGTCACGTCGGAGCGGCCGCGATCCCAGGTGGTCATGACAATGAGAACCAGCGCGCCGACCAGGAGTGGGAACCAGCCTCCGTGCAGGATCTTGGTGATGTTGGCGGCGAGGAACAGCAGGTCGACGGTCACGAAGCCGAGGATCCCGGCGAGGACCATCCAGAGCGGCTTGCGCCACAGCAGCCGTACGACGAACAGGAACAGCACCGAATCCACCAGGAGCGTTCCGGTCACCGCGATCCCGTAGGCGGTCGCCAGCTTGGCGGAGGAGCCGAAGCCGATGACCAGCGCGACGACTGCGACGAACAGTCCCCAGTTGACCGCGGGCACGTAGACCTGGCCGATGGCCGCGCCGGAGGTGTGACGGATCGTCAGCCGCGGTAGGAAGCCGAGCTGGATCGCCTGACGAGTGACCGAGAACGCACCGGAGATCACGGCCTGGGACGCGATGAGCGTCGCGATGGTGGCGAGGAAGATCATCGGCACCTGCGCCCACCCGGGCATCAGCAGATAGAACGGATTTGAGATCGACGACGGGTGGGCGAGGATCAGCGATCCCTGGCCCATGTAGTTGATCATCAGCGCCGGGAAGACGATGAAGAACCACGCGCGGCTGATGGGATGGCGTCCGAAGTGCCCCATGTCGGCGTACAGGGCTTCGGCGCCGGTGACGGTCAGGACGACGGAGCCGAGCGAGATGAACGCGATGCTCGGATGGCTGGCGAAGAAGTCCACCGCGTACTTCGGCGACAGCGCGCGGATGATCTGCGGATGATGGACCAGACGGCTCCCGCCCGCCGCCGTGAGTGACAGGAACCAGATGATCATCACCGGGCCGAACAGCCGCCCGACGATGTGGGTGCCGAATCGCTGGATGGCAAACAGGCCGGTGAGCACGGCGATCGCGATCGGCAGCACGACCTCGCTCAGGCTGGGAGCGGCAACCTTCACGCCCTCGACCGCGGACAGGACCGAGATCGCCGGAGTGATCATGCCGTCGCCGTAGAACAGCGCGACCCCGGCCAGGCCGATGAAGACCAGCGTCGCCTTGAGGCGTGCGCCCATGCCGATCCGGCGCACAAGGCCGACGAGGGCCATCACGCCGCCTTCGCCGTCGTTGTCGGCGCGCATGATGAAGGTGACGAACTTGATCGAGACGATCAGCGTCACCGACCAGACGACCAGCGAGATGATTCCGTAGACGTCCCCTGGCGTCGGCTTGACGGCGCCGTCATCGGCCGCGAAAACGGCCTGCAGCGCATACAGCGGGCTCGTACCGATGTCACCAAAGACGACGCCCAGCGCACCCAGCGTCAGGGCGGCCATGCCAGCGGAATGCCCGGCTCTCGGGGCGGGCGTCTTCGCCATCGCGGCAGAACCCTAGGGCACCATCGGCGAGCTTGAGCGCAGGGATCCCACAGCAGCCGTCGAGACGACCGCGGCGATCCGCTAGGCGCGCGCTGCGATCCCGGCCTGACCGGGAGCGGGGTGCGCCGATGCGTGGGCCGGTGCCACCCTGGCCCGGCCCCGGGGCCTCACGTGCGTCGGCGCACGTGCACGGGAAGCGAGTCGAAGTTGCGGAACACCGCCGGGACGCGGAGCGTCGACTCGCCTGCAGGCTCGAAGCTCTCGAGCCGCTCCAGCAGCACCCCGAAGGCGATCTCGATCTCGACCTGGGCCATCGACGCGCCCAGGCAGCGGTGGGGCCCGCCGCCGAAGGCAACGTGCTGACGGGCGTTGGAGCGGCGGATGTCGAAGCGGTCGGGATCGGGGAACTTGCGGGGATCGCGATTGGCCCCGCTCAGCTGGAGAACGAAGATCTGGCCGGGGTCGAACGCGTGGCCGTGGTGCTCCACGGGCACGGACGCCACCCGCACGATCGATCCCGACGGCGCCTCGTAGCGCAGCATCTCAGCCACCGCGTTGGGCAGCAACGACGGATCGGCGCGTAGCGCCTCCGACTGGTCGCGGTGGCGCATCAGCGTGTAGAGGCCGCACGACAGGCCCGCCATCGAGGTGTCGTGGCCGCCGACGATCAGCAGGACGATCTGCGCCCAGGCCTCCTCGTGCGTGATCTCGCCTCGATCCAGAGCCGCCACCAGGTCGCTGATCGGCTCGTCGGCGATCGGAGCGCGTCGCCGCTCCTCCATCGCGCCTTCGGCGTACTCGCGCAGGTGGTCGTTGGCCGCATCCGACGTGGCGATGCTCGCGGGGCTCAGGTCGGCCGGGATCGCGTCGCTGGACCACCTGCGGATGTCGGCCTCGTCCTCCCTGGGAAGGTGGAGTATCCGCATGATCACGCCGACCGGGAGCTTGAACGCAAAGGCGTCGATGAAGTCGATCACCCCGTCCTCGGGGAACTCGTCGACGAGCTCGTGGCAGGTCGCCCGGATGGCCGGCAGCAGCCCCTTGAGCCGGTGCTTGGAGAAGTGCGGCACCGTCCGCCGGACCTCGGTGTGGCGCGGCGGATCGATCGCGATCATCGCGTGCTCCTGCCAGCGGCCGAAACCCCCGTCCTCCGAGCATCCGATCGCCAGCGCGAACTCGTTTCCGAACGAGCGGTAGCTATCGACGTCGACCGCCACCCGAAAGCAGTCGTCGTAGCTGAAGAGATGCACGGCACCCGTCTGGTCGCGGGCGATCGGCGGCTCGCTGTCGCGATAGCGAGCGAGGATCTCGTATCGGGCGAAGCCGTAACGCTCCGGGTCGGCGAAGTCGATCGTCGGCATCTCCGCCGGCGGCGTCGCCGAATGCTGCACGGCCATATCGTGTCCTCTCCTCGACGTCGACCTCGACGGTCGCCGGGCCCTACGGGAAAATGTATCACGCACGCCCTGGCCGGATACGCCGGCGAGCCGTCGGCGTTTCGGGCACGTCGAGCGCCTGCTTGAAGCGCGCGGTGTAGTCGATGATGTGGCGGTGGGGATCGCCACATCGGCGCAATGGTCATCCCAAGGGCCCCGTGCCGTACGACCTCTTCTCGGACGAGGAGAAGAAGGCGCCGAGCGTCACCCGGAACTGGGTAACCCAGCCGCTGATGCTCCGCGCGACTTCCAGCAGCACGTTCCCGCTGAAGCGCACCTGCTGCCGGCACGCAGGATCGACACTCGCCGCCGGCGCCGCCGCCTGGTTCTGTAACCGGGCCGAAGGCGCGCGCATGTATGCGGGGTGCGTGGTCGGCATCCTTCGGTCGGTGCGAGCACGTGGCCGAGTGACGCTGTGTCGGGACGGGGCTACGTCGAGGTGCTGGCCGATGCCGATGACGAGTGAGCCCGCCGAGGCGTGGCTGGACTGCCGCGAACTCGAGGCGAGCTCGGACTGGCTCGAGGTCCTCGCCTTCGGATCGCACTCTCCCCGCGACAGCGAAATGGTCGCTGATTGGTGGGCCACGTGACGAAGCCGCCCAGCGCCCCAGAGCCGGTGCTTCGATTTGCTACGGCAGCCGATCTCGAGGCGTGGCTGGACGCCAACCACGATCGCAACCCTGGCATCTGGCTTGAGATTGCCAAGAAGGGCTCGCGCGATCGCTCCGTCACCTACGCAGAGGCGATCGAGGTCGCGCTCTGCTTTGGGTAAGGCGAGCGTGTCGCCGGCTGCCGGTGGCGCGCTCGCCTTTCGCGCAAGGCACAACTGAGTGAACTCGAACAACCGTCCGTTGCTGACCGGTGGTCAGCTACAGTGCCTCCAATGGTCGAGCAGAACAGCCGGGACAAACTAGCCGGACGACCGCTGCGGACGTTCCTGACCTTCGCGTTGGGCGTGTTCGGGGTGATCCTGCTCTTTGGCGCGCTGCTGTTGTTCGCCGGTGCCGCGGTACAGGCGACCGGCGAGTCCTACAGCTCGTGGAGCGAGCCCACCGCGGTCAAGTCGCTCGTCGGTGGCGCGGTCTGCTTGGTGGTGGGGCTCGCCAGCATCGTCGCCGCCATGCTTCGCAGTGGCCGATAGTTTCAAGGTCGCTGACACCGCGACCTGCGACTCGCCTTTCGCGTGACCTGCGCTTCCGCATCTCGCGGAGGGTGTCGCACAAAAGTGGGGTCTGTCCGGCGGGTTTAAGACGCTTGGGTGATGGCTCAGAACTTCTTGGCGTGTGATCGTGAGCAGGAGTTGTTGTTGCCGCCGTCGCTGCGTGAGTGGCTGCCCGAGGAGCATCTGGCGTGGTTCGTGATCGATGCGATCGCCGAGATGGATCTGTTGGCGTTCTATGGCGCCTATCGCCAAGACGGCCATGGTCGAGCGGTGGAGTTCCCCCGCTTCGGTGGACACCCTGATCTACGAACCGGGGGAACTCCAAACCCGTCACGCGGGATCCGCAGCCGCGAGCACAACCGCACCGCGCGCAGCTCGCCTCGCTGGATCGCGCGGTAGATCGCCCGCGTCGACAGGCCCGCCAGCGCCGCCGCCTCGGTCGGGCGCAGGAACATCGCTTCGGGCTCGGGCGCAGTCATTGCTGTCTGCGATGAAGAGGCACCAGCGTCTCGGCTGGCCCCCTCTTCCCGGGCGTTCAGAAGCTCGATTTGAGCCTCGAACACGTACCCGTTTGGTACCTCTCTGCCGGGCGGTCGCGCGTGGCGAACAACAAAAGCCCTGCAAACTCCGAGTGGGCGATCCAGGATTCGAACCTGGGACCTCTTCCTTATCAGAGAAGCGCTCTAACCGACTGAGCTAATCGCCCGTGCCAGCGGCGAAGTCTAGCGGTGGTTCGGGGTCGTTGATTCGCTGCTCGTGGCGCCGCTCAGGCCACGGCACGCGGACGCAGACGGCGAGCGAGAGCGATCGCGTCATCGGCGCTGTCGAACGACAGCTCCACCTTGAAGCCGGTGCCCGACGGGCGAACGCGGACATCGGCGCCCAGGGCCGCCCCCAGCGCCGCGGTGACCTCGTCGGCCGCGGCCTGCTGGTCGGGGTGGAGTGCCGCGCGAGGCCCGCGCGTGCCCGCCGTGCCAGCGGTGCCGGCGGCACGGGCCTTGGCCTCGAGCACGCGGACCGACCAGCCCTGGTCGACGGCGGTCCGGCCGAGCGACCGGCGCGTGGCGTGATCGGCGGCGAGCAGCAGCGCGCGGCCGTGGCCCTCGGTCAGCGCGCCGGACTCCAGCAGCGCGAGCGTCTCGTCGGGCAGATCGAGGATCCGCAGCAGGTTGGAGATCGCGACGCGGCTGCGCCCGACCCGCTGGCCGACCTGCTCGCGCGTGAGGCCAAGCTCCTCGACCAGCGCGGCGACGGCCCGGGCCTCTTCGACGGGGTTCAAGTCCTCGCGCGCCATGTTCTCGATCAGCGCGACCTCGAGCGACGTCGCGTCGTCGTGCTCGCGGACGATCGCCGGGACGACCTCCATCCCGGCGAGCCGGGCGGCGCGCCAGCGGCGCTCGCCGGCGACAAGCTCGTAGGTTCCACCGGCCAGCGGCCGCACGAGGATCGGCTGCACCACGCCACGCGCGGTCAGCGAGTCCGCGAGCGCCTGCAGCGCGTCGTCGTCGAAGCGCTTGCGCGGCTGGCTTGGGTTCGGGCGGATGATCTCTACCGGCAACTCGCGCAGGTCCGCGCGCGGTGCCTGCGCCGTGCCCTCGGGAGCCATCGACAGGATCGCCGCGAGACCGCGGCCCATTCCACGCTCAGCCACGGGCTGCCACTTCCTTCGCCAGTTCGAAATATGCCTCCGAGCCCGCACAGTGCGGGTCGTGGTGGATCACCGGGCGACCGAAGCTCGGGGCCTCGCCGATCCGGATGTTGCGGGGAATCACCGTGTCGAAGACGAGCTCGGGGAAATGCTCGCGCACCTCGCGCTCGACGTCACGGCCGAGGCGCGTGCGGCTGTCGTGCATGGTCAGCAGCATGCCGCCGACGACGAGACGGGGGTTGAGCTCGCGCTGAACGAGCGACAGGGTGTCGAGCAGGCCGGCCAGGCCCTCGAGCGCGAAGTACTCGGTTTGGACCGGGACGATCACGCGGTCGGCGGCGACCAGGGCGTTGATCGTCAGCGGGCCCAGCGACGGCGGACAGTCGAGGATCACGAAGGCGTAGCGGGTGCGGATGTCGACGAGCGCCTCGCGCAGGCGCTGCTCAGAGCCGGCGACGCGCGGCAGCTCGACCGTCGCGCCGGCGAGGTCGGGGTGCGAGGGCAGGAGATCGAGGCCCTCGATCGAGGTGCAGCGGATCGCGTCGTGGGCGGATACCTCGCCGTTGAGGACGTCGTAGACCGAGGGCTCGGCGTTCTTGGGATGCCCCAGGCCGACCGTCGCGTTGGCCTGTGGATCGATGTCGACGAGCAGCGTCGGATAGCCAGCCTCGGCAATGCACGCCGCGACGTTGACGGCGGTCGTGGTCTTGCCCACCCCACCCTTCTGATTCGCGATCGCGTAGACGGTGCCCATTGGCGGGCACCGTAGCGGGGGTTGCGGTCGGACGGCCGCGAGCGATTCGGTGCCGAACCGTCAGTCTGACGCTGTAGTTGAGGCTGCGATCGGTCGTTTGCGGGCAATTCCTGGCCGGCGCGGATATCGGTTCGGGGTCGGACGAACCTTCGAGTAGAGGTAGAGGTGGCGATGACGGCTCGCCGGATAGGGCTTTGCGGGACGGACCTCGACGAGCTCCAGGCCGACCTCGTACGCCGCGGCGGCACCGTCGGCCTCCTCGGCCGGATCGCGGGCACCCTTCCACGCAACGAGCGCTCCGCCCGCGGCGAGCAGCGGTGCGGCGTATTCGCACAGCACGGAGAGCGAGTCGACGGCGCGAGCGGTGACGAGGTCGTGGGCGCCGATCCCGTCCGGCCACGCCTCCGCGCGCGCGTGGACGACATCGGCATTCTCAAGCTCCATCGCCTCGATCGCGCGCTGCAGGAAATCGCACTTACGCAGGGCGGCCTCGACGAGCGTGACGTGAGCCTGCACGAGCGAGGCTGCGAGGACGAGGCCGGGGAAACCGGCGCCGGCGCCGAGGTCGGCGATGCGGGTCGCCGCAGACACGGCCTCGAGCTCGAGGCCACTGAGGCTGTCGGCGATGTGGACGTCCCGGCCTCGGGCGGGATCGCGGACGGTCGTCGGCGCCGTGGGGTCCCGGGCGATCAGCGCCAGGAGCGCCTCCAGGGACTGTTTCACGTGAAACGCTCGGCCCTTATTCGGGCAGCGGAGCGACGACCAGGTGCCGATCGGGCTCGTCGCCCTCGCTGTAGGTCTCCACGTCGCCGCGCTCACGAAGGTACTCGTGAACGATCTTGCGTTCGCTCGAGCCCATCGCATCGAGTGAGACCGGGCGCTTGTAGCGCTGTGCCTCGTCTGCGGCCTCGTCGGCCTGGCGCTCGAGCGCCTCGGCGCGGCGAGCGCGGTAGCCATCGGCATCGACGACCACGCGGCGGCGTTCCTCCGATGCGCCCTGCACGATCCGCAGGCCCAGATGTTGAACCGCGTCGATCGTCTGGCCGTGGCGGCCGATGAACAGGCCGACGTCCTCACCGTGAAGCGTGCCCGTCACGGTCTCGCCGTCGTCGACGACCTCGACCTCGACCTCGAGGCCCAGGGCCTCGCTCGTGCGCTCGAGCAGGTCACCCAGCGCGAGCCCGGCGTCCGTCTCCGCGATCTCGGCCATCAACGACGGCGCCCCGAGCGCTTCTTCTTCTTGCGCGGCGGTGGGCGCGGAGCCGAACGCGGCGCGCCGGCGGTGACGGGCGAGCCCGATTTCTCCGACTTCTCCTTGTCCTTCTTCGTCGGACTTGGAGCCGGCGTCGGCGCCTTGCCGTTCGCGGGTTTCCCTCCGCCGTCGTCCGGACCGTCCGCGGCCAGGGGTTGCAGCGGGCCGACGCTCCGGCGCACGATGTACTGCTGGCCGATCGTCCAGACGTTGGTGGTGATCCAGTAGACGAGCAGGCCGGCCGGGAAGCGGATGATGAAGAAGACGAAGACGAACGGCAGCGCCATCATCATGTAGCGCTGGTTCTTGTCGACCGTGGACGACGCCATCAACACGCTCGAGCCCAGCTGCGACAGCACGTACATCACGATCAGAACGACGAGCACTGTGCCCGTCGCCGCAGCCGTGAGGTCAGGAATAAAGCCGAACTTGGCCGATCCGGGGGCCACCGTGTTGCACGGGGTGCCTGCAAGGGTCGCGTGCGGGTGGACCAACAGGTACTTGGTCATCTGCGGCCCGCAGATGTCCGCCTTGAGGTCCTTGCGCAGCATGTAGAAGAGCGAGATGAAGACCGGCAGCTGCAGGACGAGCGGCAGACACGAGGCAAACGGATTGACCTTGTGCTTGCGGTACAGGTCCATCGTCTCCTGCTGCTGACGGGCCTTGTCGTCCTTGTACTTCTCCTTGATCGCCTTCATCTCCGGCGCCAGCCGCTGCATGTTCTGCATCGAGTGGAACTGCTTGAACGTCAGCGGGATCAGGACCGCGCGGACGCAGATCGTCAACGCGATGATCGCGAAACCCCAGCTCAGGCCCACGCTGTCGTGGAAGAACTGGATGACCGAGTCGAAGACATCGATCAGCGGCTGGAAGATGTTGGCGGAGATGAACATGGCGATCAGTGGCCGGCTCGGAAGAGGCGCTGGGCCGACACCGGGTCATACCCGCCGTGGCTGAACGGGTTGCACCGCAGCAGGCGCCAGACCGCGAGCACGAGCCCGCGGAGTATGCCGTACTCCCGAATCGCCCGCTCCGCGTAGGCCGAGCACGTCGGCTCGTACTTGCAGTGCCGCGGGATTGCCGGCGAGATCACGCGCCGGTAGACGATCAGTGGTGCGAGGAAGACCGAACGGGCGACGCGGCTCATGGCGCCGACGCCACGGTCTGGTCGACCAGCTCGCCCAGGGCGGCGCGGACGCCGTCCAGGCCATCGCGCTCGGCGAGATCCCGAATGTCGGGTCGCGCGACGACGACGACATCGTGGCCGGCGGGGACGCGCTCACCTTCAGTCGCAAACGCCTCGCGCAGCAGGCGCTTGACGGTGCTGCGGACGACGGCGCCGCCGACCTTGCGCGAGACCGACAGCCCGAGCCGCGTTTCCGACGGTCCGTCGACATCCCCGCGCGGGAACGTGTAGACGACGAGGTACCGGTTGCCGAGCGAACGGCCATGGCGGTAGACACGCTCGAACTCCGCGCTGCGTGACAACCGGCCGCGCTTGGCACGTCGTCCAGCCGCGGGCGGAATCTCAGGCAGCGACACCGCGGCTAGACCGTGAGGCGCTTGCGCCCCTTCGCCCGGCGGCGCTTGAGCACCACTCGTCCGGCGTGGGTGGACATGCGTGAGCGGAACCCGTGGGCACGGGCACGCTTGCGCTTCTTGGGCTGATACGTGCGCTTCATCGAGCGCGCAAGTCTAGCCGATCTCGGTCGCTGCGCCGCCACGCACAACGTCATGCACAGCCCGTGCACAGGATGTTTACGCAGCCTTCACGTCGCCGTGGGTTCCTTTTGTTCGCGTTTTGCGACGTGGCCCCGCAGCGTCGCCCGAGCCTCAGATCGGCGGTGCTATGGTCGCCCAGCGGCCGCCGCGAGCACTCCGGGCCAGGCACGCAGTCAGCCTCATCCCGCCGAATCTTCTCCACGAGGAGTTGCTGTTCCCTGCCGTGACGGACCCATCGACACACCCGTGGACGAGCATCGACGCACACCTGCGGCGCGCCGTGTCGCCGGCCGCCTACGACCAATGGCTCTCGCATCTGCGCCCCGTCGGCCTCGACGGCACGCGGATGCTCGTCACGGCGCCAGACCACGTTCGCGCGTGGGTGGCCCAGCGCTACCGGCGAATCCTGCGCGCCGCCGCGGTCGAGACGCTCGGCGACGGGGCGAGCATCGAGGTCGTCGGATCGGTGGCCCAGAGTGACGACACCGCCGCCGAGCCGACGCTCGACGAGCCTCGCCTCAACCCCAAGTACGCGTTCGAGCAGTTCGTGATCGGCGACTCCAACCGCCTCGCCCACGCGGCCGCGCTCCAGGTTGCGGAGCTCCCGGGTCAGGCCTACAACCCCCTGTTCATCTACGGACCGCCAGGCGTCGGCAAGACCCACCTTCTGCACTCGGTCGGTGCCTACGTCGCCGCGTACGGCGGTGGGCTCAGCGTCCGCTACACGACGGTCGAGGCGTTCACGAACGAGTTCATGGCCGCGCTGCGCGGGGGTGGCGACCTGAGCGCGTTCAAGGCCCGCTTCCGCCACACCGACGTGCTGCTGATCGACGACATCCAGTTCCTCGAGTCAAAGCTGAAGACCGAGGAAGAGTTCTTCCACACGTTCAACGCGCTCTATGAGACCGGCAGCCAGATCGTCGTCACATCGGACCGCCTGCCCCGCGACCTCGACGCGCTTCACGAGCGCCTTCGCGAGCGCTTCGAGGCCGGCCTGGTCACCGACATCGCGCCGCCCGACCTCCAGGTCCGCCTCGCCGTGCTGCGCAAGCGCGCCCAGTTCGACGACATCACGCTGACCGACACCGCCGCGGTTCTCGACGTCATCGCGCGACGGATCACGACCAACATCCGTGCCCTCGAAGGCGCGCTGGTGCGGATCGTCGCCTACGCCTCACTCGTCGGGCGCACCGCCGACCCCGAGCTCGCCGCCGAGGTCCTCGATCGCCTCTACCCCAACCAGCACGACGGCTCGGACCCGATCGCCCGTGGCACGATCTCGGTCCAGTCGATCCAGTCGCTCGTCGCGGAATCCTTCTCCCTGAGCACCGACGATCTGCTCAGCGATGATCGCTCCGCCCGGGTGGTCTGGCCTCGACAGCTCGCCATGTACCTCGCACGCGAAAACACCGACGAGACCTACCCTGCCCTCGGCCGTGCCTTCGGCGGTCGCAACCACACCACCGTCATCAACGCCTGCCGGCGCACCGCGGACCGCATCAGTTCCGATCCCGAGACCTCGCAGACCGTTCGGCGCTTGACCGACCGTCTCCACACAGCCGGTACCGACCGCGATGACTGACACACTCCCCAGGTTGCCCACACGCCTCATGTGGATCGCTTCCCCGCAGCGAGCGGGACTTCTCGCCCTCCACGCACACTCCACACGTCCTATGACTCCTAGATCCTTCAAGAGGTCCTCGCCGTGAAGATCACCGCCGCGTGCTCTGACCTTCTCCAAGAGCTTCAGACCGTTTCGCGAGTCGCCTCGACGCGCAGCGCCGTCCAGGCGCTCTCGGGCGTCCAACTCGTCGTTGCCGATGGCGAAGCCCAGCTCCGCGCCACCGACATGGAGATAGGTCTGCGTGTCCCATTGACCGCTGAGATCGAGCGCGAGGGTACGGTGGTGCTCCCCGCCCGGCTCCTGCTTGACGTGGTTCGCTCGCTGCCCGGCGATCGCGTTTCGCTTGAGCTGCGCTCGGCCGAGCAGGACGTCGAGTTGACCTCGGCGACGGCGACGTTCCATATCCGCACGCTGCGGGCCGAGGACTTCCCGCCGCTTCCCGAGCCTGCGACCGAGGGCCGCGTCGTCCTGCCCGCCGACGCCGTGGTCGCGACGATCGCCCGCGTCGAGCGCTCCGCCTCGCATGACGAGACGCGCCCGATCCTCACCGGCATCCTGATGTCGGTCGCCGGCTCCGACCTGAAGATGGTCGCCACCGACTCCTACCGCCTCAGCGTCAAGGAGACCACGCTGCAAGCGCCGGTTGACCCGGGTTTCGAGGCCAACGTCCCGGCGCGGGCACTGGCCGAGTTGAGCCGTCTCGCCGCCGACTCGACGCAGATCTCGATCACGGTGCGCGAGAACCAGGTCGTGTTCGAGATCGGCGATCGGATCCTCTCCTCGCGCCTGATCGATGGTCAGTTCCCGAACTACAACCAGTTGCTCCCTGACAGCTACGAGCACGAGTTGCGCGTCGACGCCCGCGAGATCGCCGACGTCGTGCGACGGATCAGCCTCATGGCGCAGAAGAACGCGCCGCTGCGCCTGAGCTTCGCCGAGGGCGAGCTGACCGTCTCGGCCCAAACCCCGGACGTCGGCGAGGCCTCCGAGACGGTTCCGATCCCGTTCGCCGGCGAAGCGTTCGAGATCGGCTTCAACCCGGACTTCCTGCGCGACGGGCTCGAGAGCGCTGAGAGCGGCGAGATCATCCTCAAGCTGATCAGCCCGCTGCGGCCGGGGCTGATCGAGTCCGGCGACGGTGGCGGCTTCCTCTACCTGATCATGCCGATCCGCCTCAACGTGTAGGCACCATGATCGTCGCCGGCGCCCACCTGCGTGACTTCCGCAGCTACGCCGATGTGCGCGTCGACCTCGCCCCAGGCCTGACCGTCATCCACGGGGGCAACGGCGCGGGCAAGACGAACCTTCTCGAGGCCGTCTACTTCGGTGCGACGGCGCGCTCGTGCCGGACGACGAACGAGCGCGAGGTTGTGCGCTTCGGCGCGCCGGCGGCCCGGGTCGAGCTGCGCACGACGGGCCCAGACGGCTTCGATCACGAGCTCGCGGTCGGCCTCGAGCCGGGCGCGGCGAAGCGGATCACCGTCGACGGGCAGGTCGTCGAGAAGCTCGCCGAGCATCCTGCCCGGCCGCTCGTCTCGGTCTTCCTGCCCGACCGCCTGGAGCTGGTCAAGGGCCCGCCGTCGCTGCGCCGCGCCCATCTCGACCAGGTCGTCACCGCGCTGTGGCCAGGACGTTCGGCGACGCGGCGCTCGTACTCCAACGCGCTGGCCCAGCGCAACGCGCTGATCGCGCGGGTGCGCAGCGGGCGGGCGGGGCCGGCGTCGCTCGACGCCTGGAATCTCGAGCTGGCCACGCACGGGATCGCGCTGCGTGATGATCGCGCAGCCACCGTGGCGCTGCTCAGCGAACGCTTTGTCGCGTGCGCGGACGAGCTCGGGCTCGCCGGCGTCGCCGAGCTGCGGTATCGCCCGCGGACCCAGGCCACCGACGCTCGGGAGCTGGCTGCGGAGCTCGCGTCGCGGACCGACTCCGACCTCCAGCGCGGCTTCACGACGCACGGCCCGCACCGCGACGACCTCGGGCTGCTGCGCGACGGGCGCGAGCTGCGCGCCTATGGGTCTCAGGGTGAGCAGCGTCTCGGTCTGCTCGCGCTGCTGCTGGCCGAGCGCGAGACGCTGGCCATCGAGCGCGCCGCGCCGCCGCTGCTGCTGCTCGACGACGTCATGAGCGAGCTCGACTCCGACCGGCGCAGCCGGCTCGTGGCCCGGGTGACGGCGGAGGGCCAGACGGTGATCACGACGACCGAGCTCGGCCACGTGCCGGGCGCCGAGGATGCCGGCGTGGCGCGGCTGGCGGTCTCGGGTGGTGCCGTCGCGACCGAGGCGCTAGCCGCGTGAGCCTCAACCGCCGTGACCCACGTCGGGTCGGCGCCGTGATCGCTTCGCTGACCGACGAGCTCGAGCCGCTGACCCTGCTCGCCGCCGTGCAGCGCGCGTGGCCTGGTGCGGTCGGTGCGGCGATCGCCGCGGTCGCCCATCCGACCGCCGCACGCGAGGGCACGGTGATCGTCACCTGCGAGTCGGCCGTGTGGGCTCAGGAGCTCGAGCTCATGGGCCCCGATCTCGTCGACAAGCTGAACGCGAGCCTTGACGGGGTCTCTGTCGTCGGCTTGCGCTGCCGCGCGACCGCCGCAGCGAGCTGGGCCCGAGCCGCCGGCTGATGGGCGTCGAGTCGATGAGCCGCCTGCGGCGGATGCGCACCACGCTGCGGCTGCGGCGCTCGTTGTGCGGGCGACGATCCAGACTTTCCGAGGGTCCGCGAGGCGATCGAGGAGCCCGATCTCGAGCGCGAGGTCCAGGGCGGGATCTTCGCATGGCGGACGTGAGCAGATATTCCGCTGTTTTGCAGGCATTTTGTCGCACCAGCAGTGGCCTGGTGCGGGGTCCGGTGTGGTATAGTCACGGCAACCAGGAGGACCAGCCCCGGACCGCCGTCGGCATCTTCGCGGCTCCGGGGTTTTTCGCGGTCGAAGCGCCCTATGTCATCTGATTCCACCTCACGCACAGACGCGTCCTACGACGCACAGGACATCACCGTTCTCGAGGGCCTCGAGGCGGTTCGCAAGCGACCCGGCATGTACATCGGGTCGACCGGTCTGCGCGGCCTGCATCACCTCGTCTACGAGGTCGTCGACAACTCGGTCGACGAGGCCTTGGCCGGCCATTGCACGCGCGTGGACGTGGTCATCGAGCCCGACAACTCGATCAAGGTCTCCGACGACGGCCGCGGGATCCCCGTCGACATCATGGAGAAGGAGCAGCGCCCCGCGGTCGAGGTCGTGCTCACCGTGCTGCACGCCGGCGGCAAGTTCGGTGACGGCGGTGGCTACAAGGTCTCGGGCGGTCTCCACGGCGTCGGCGTCTCGGTCGTCAACGCGCTGTCGGAGAATCTCCACATCGACATCCGCCGCGACGGACACGTCTGGTCGCAGGACTACATGCGCGGCGCGCCCCAGGCCGACCTGGTGCAAGGCGAGGCGACCGACGACCACGGCACGACGATCATCTTCCGTCCCGACGCCGAGATCTTCGAGACGCTCGACTTCGAGTTCTCGGTCCTCGAGCAGCGCCTGCGCGAGACCGCCTACCTCACGCGCGGCCTGCGCATCACGATCACCGATCGGCGTGGCGAGGGTCACTTCTCCGAATTTCACTACGAGGGCGGCATCGAGGACTTCGTCAGCTACCTCAACGAGAACAAGGATCCGCTCGGCAACAAGGTCATCTACTTCGCGCGTGATGGCGAAGAGGGCGCGGTCGAGGTCGCGATGCAGTGGAACTCTTCCTACCAGGAGTCGATCTTCTCGTTTGCCAACAACATCAACACCCACGAAGGTGGCACGCATCTCTCCGGGTTTCGCTCAGCGCTCACCCGCACGATCAATCGCTACGCGCGGGAAAAAGGTGAGCTGAAGGAGAAGGAAGAGAATCTTTCCGGTGAAGATGTGCGCGAAGGTCTCACGGCGGTCATCTCGGCCAAGCTCACCGATCCGCAGTTCGAGGGCCAGACCAAGACCAAGCTCGGCAACCCCGGGATGGCCGGCTTCGTCGAGTCGGTCGTCAACGAGAAGCTGGCCGAGTTCCTCGAGGAGAATCCGGCTGAGGCGCGCGCGGTGATTCGCAAGGCCGTCCAGGCGGCCCAGGCACGATCGGCGGCCCGGAAGGCCCGCGATCTGACCCGCCGCAAGAGCGCGCTGGAGAACGCCCGGCTGCCCGGCAAGCTCGCCGACTGCTCGGTCAAGGACCCGTCGCTGGCCGAGATCTTCGTCGTCGAGGGCGACTCGGCCGGCGGCTCGGCCAAGCAGGGGCGCGACCGCAATACACAGGCAATCCTGCCGCTGCGCGGGAAGATCCTCAACGTCGAGAAGGCGCGGATCGACAAGGTTCTCCAAAATCAGGAAGTCCAGGCGCTCATCACTGCCATCGGCACGGGTGTGCGCGACGAGTTCGACCTCGAGAACGCGCGCTACCACAAAGTCATCCTCATGACCGACGCTGACGTCGACGGCGCGCACATTCGCACCCTTATTCTCACGCTGTTGTTCCGGGAGATGCCCGAGCTTTTCGAGGCCGGTTACATCTATATCGCCAAGCCGCCCCTCTATAAGGTGAAGCAGGGACGCAACGAGCGCTACATCGAGCGCGAGGCCGAGCTCGAGGAGGTCCTGCTCTCCGACAAGCTCGAGAAGATGGACGTCTTCGATCGCCACGCGACGCAGTTCAAGCTGACCGAGGCCCGCTGGCAGCGTTTCTCCCGCCTGCTCAAGCAGCTCGACGGCTGGGCCTCGACACTGCGCGCCACCTACGGCCACGACCTCGTCCGCTTCTTGACCGAGAGCCCCGTCCTCGCCGAGCAGGTCGACAGTGCCGACGCGGCCAAGAAGCTCTTCGCCCGAGGCCAGCAGGCGGGCGAGACGCTCGGCGTCGAGCTGATCAGCGAGGACGGCGACGACATCGTCGTCAAGTCGATCGAGTCCAAGAGCGGCCTCGCCCAGACCCACCATCTGCGCGCGTCGATGTTCGACAGCCAGGAGTACCGGGCGTTCGTCAAGGTCCACGTCCAGATCGTCGAGATGGCGGGCACGCCGCCGTTCACCGTCGCGCTGGCCGACCGCTCCGACGTCGCACCGTCGTTCGCCGCGCTGCGGGAGATGGTGCTTGAGGTCGCACGCCGGGGAGTGACCGTCAACCGCTTCAAGGGGCTGGGCGAGATGAACGCCGAGCAGCTTCGCGAGACGACGATGGATCCGGCCAGCCGGACGCTGCAGCGCGTCTCGATCGAGGACGCGACCGAGGCCGATCGGATCTTCTCGATGTTGATGGGCGACGTGGTCGAGCCGCGTCGCGAGTTCATCGAGGGCAACGCCCTCGCCGCCACCATCGACGCGTAGGGGGTGAACTGACATGGCCATGGACGTGATCGGCGGAGGGAACGTCGAGCCGCGCGCGCTCGAGGACGAGATGCGGTCCTCGTACCTCGACTACGCGATGTCGGTCATCGTCGGGCGCGCGCTGCCCGACGTCCGCGATGGCCTGAAGCCTGTCCATCGCCGCGTGCTGTTCGCGATGAGCGAGCTCGGCCTGGGGCCGACGAGGCCCTACGCCAAGTGCGCCAAGATCGTCGGCGAGGTGATGGGCAACTATCACCCGCACGGCGACTCGGCCATCTACGACACGCTCGTGCGCATGGCGCAGGACTTCTCCCTGCGCTACATGCTGATCGACGGCCAGGGCAACTTCGGCTCCGTCGACGACGACCCGGCCGCCGCGATGCGTTACTGCGTCGCCGGCGAGACGCGCGTGGCGACCTCGCGCGGGACGGTTCGGATCGACGAGCTCGCCGGCGGGATGCTCCCCGAGTCGGACCGCCCGGTTGACCTCGAGGTGCTCGATCGTCGCGGTCGCCCGGTCCATGCGTCGATGCTCTTCCACTCCGGCGAGCACCGCACGCTGCGCCTGCGTACGGCTGAGGGCTTCGAGCTCACCGGCACGCACAACCACCCGCTGCTGTGTCTCGTCGACATGCTTGGCGTTCCGCTGCTGATGTGGAAGCTGCTCGAGGAGATCGCCCCCGGTGATCGTGTCCTGCTCAATCGCACAGGGCGACTGGCGGATGACGCGGCACCGCTCGCCGACGATGACCGCTGCCTCGCGCTGCTCGCCGGCGCGCTCGTCTCCGAGGGATGGTTCGGCGCCCGCCGCGCCGGCTTCAACAACCTCGACCATGAGTTCTTCGACGCGGTGATCGACGCCTACGACGCGGTCGTCGGTGGTCCGCGCTACGTCACCTCGCGCACGATCGCTTCCGGCAGCCTGTGTCACGAGCTGGACATCCAGAACCTCGAGGCGCTGCGGGCCGGCCCGCTGGCGGAGCTCGAGGGGCTCCTCAGCGCCGACAAGGTCGTGCCGGAGCTCGTGTGGAGCGCCGGGCCTGAGTTCAAGCGGGTCTTCCTGCAGGCCCTGTTCGAAGGCGACGGGTCGTCGTCGCTCCTGCCCCGCAGCACGATTCAGGTCTCCTACTCGACTCGCAGCGAGCAGCTCGCGCGCGACGTCCAACTGCTCCTGCTCGAGTTCGGCGTCGTGTCGCGGATCTCGACCTCAGCGCGTGGCGAGCACAAGGTTGTCATCACCAACCGCCGCGACGCCCGCCTGTTCGCAGACCGCGTCGGCTTCCTCGGCGTCAAGCAGACCAAGCTTCAGCGCGATCTCGCGACGATCCCGCTGACCAGCCGCGCGCTGAGCCACGACCACGTCCCGTTCGTTGCTCAGTACATCCGTGGCGACGGCGCCGACAGGCACACCGACCGCGCTTGGCTGCGCCGTCACAACGTCGATCGCATCGACCGCTGGGAGACCGGCGGCACCGCGATCCTCGAGCGGATCGCCTCGGACGAGGTCCGTGACGTCATCGAGCCGCTCGTGACCGGCGAGCACTACTACGCGCGTGTCGCGTCGATCGAGGACGCCGGCCTTCGTCCCGTCTATTCGATCCGAGTGGATTCCGACGACCACTCGTTCCTGACCAACGGTTTTGTCAGTCACAACACCGAGGCCCGCCTGCACCGCCTGGCCTCCGAGATGTTGCGCGATCTCGACATGGACACGGTCGACTTCACGCCGAACTACGACGGCTCGCGGCAGGAGCCGCTGGTCCTGCCCGCGCGCTTCCCGAACCTGCTCGTCAACGGCTCGAGCGGGATCGCGGTCGGAATGGCGACGAACATCCCGCCGCACAACATGCGCGAGGTGATCGACGCGACGATCGCCTACATCGACGATCCGCAGATCACCGTCGACGGGCTGATGGCCCACATCAAGGGCCCGGACTTCCCGACCGGGGGGATCATCCTCGGCCACCAGGGGATCCGCGACGCCTATGAGACCGGGCGCGGCCGCGTGCGCGTGCGGGCTCGCGCCCACATCGAGCCGCTGACCCACGGCAAAGAGGCGATCATCGTCACCGAGCTGCCGTTCCAGGTCAAGAAGGGCGGCGACGGCGGCTTGATCACGAAGATCGCCGACCTCGTGCACGACAAGAAGATCTCCGAGATCAGCGACCTCCGCGACGAGTCCGACCGCCACGGCATGCGCCTGGTCATCGAGCTCAAGCGCGATGTGATCCCCAAGGTCGTGCTCAACAAGCTCTACAAGCACACCGCGATGCAGTCGACGTTCGGCGTCAACACCGTCGCGCTCGTCGACGGCGTCCCGCGCACGCTGTCGCTACGCGAGGTCATCGCCGCCTACGTCAACCACCAGCGCGAGGTCGTCGTCCGGCGCGCCAAGCACGAGCTGTCGGAGAAGGAGGCGCGCCAGCACGTTCTCGACGGACTGCTGATCGCGATCGACAACCTCGACGCCGTCATCGCGCTGATCCGCTCCTCGCCCGACCGCGAATCGGCGCGCACCGGTCTGGTCGAGACGTTTGCGCTGACCGTCATCCAGGCCGAGGCGATCCTCGCCCTGCGCCTGTCCCAGCTCACCGCGCTGGAGTCCGACGCGATCAAGAAGGAGCATGCCGACATCTCCGAGCGCATCGGCGAGTTGCGCGCGCTGCTCGGCGACGAGGCGAAGGTCATGGCGCTGATCAAGGAGGAGCTCTCCGAGATCTCGACCACCTTCGCCGACGCGCGGCGCACCGACATCACCGCCTCCGAGGACGAGATCGACATCGAGGACCTGATCGCCGACCAGCAGATGGTCATCACGATCACCAAGACCGGTTACATCAAGTCGCTGCCGCTGACGACGTACCGCAACCAGCACCGCGGCGGCGTCGGCGTGACCGGGATGGACATGAAGGACGGCGACTTCATCGAGCACCTGTTCATCTGCTCGACCCACGACTACCTGCTGTTCTTCACCAACCGCGGCAAGGTCTACCGCTCCAAGGTCTACGAGCTGCCCGAGGCCCAGCGCACGGCCAAGGGGCGAGCGCTGATCAACATCCTGCCGCTGCGCGAGGGCGAGCGGGTGCAGTCCGTGCTCTCGACGCGCGACTTCACCGAGGGCAAGTACCTCGTCTTCGCGACCCGCAACGGCGTCATCAAGAAGACCGAGTTCCTGGCTTACAACACGCCGATCAAGGCTGACGGGATCATCGCGATCAACATCCGCGAGGACGACGAGCTCGTTGCCGTGCGCCAGACCTCGGGCGACGACGAAATCCTGATGATCTCCAAGGAGGGCCTCGCCGTGCGCTTCCACGAGGACGCGACACGCGCGATGGGCCGCGCGACCGGTGGCGTGCGCGGGATGAACGTCTCGGGGAAGGGCAACGCCGTCCTCGCGATGGACATCGCGCGCGACGAGCAGGAGGTCCTCGTCGTGACCGAGAACGGCTTCGGCAAGCGCACGGCGGTCAGCGAGTACCGCAAGACCTCGCGTGGCGCCAAGGGCGTGCAGACGATCAAGTTCTCCGAGAAGCGCGGAGGGCTCGCCGCAGCGCTCGTCGTGCGCCCGCACGAGGAGCTCGTCTTCATCTCCGAGAACGGCATGGTCCAGCGCACCGGCGTCGCCGGCATCCGCCAGACCGGTCGCTCCGCCCAGGGCGTCACGGTCATGAACGTCCGCGACGACGACCGCGTGTCGGCCGTGGCGCTGGTCGTCGAGTCCGACGAGGAGACCGCGGCGATCGTCGAGGCCGCCTCCGACGTTGAGATCTCGACGCGGCCCGCAGGCGACGTCATCGCCGGCGAGGACCCGACGGTGGCGGTTGATGTCGCGGCGATCGAGGAGCTCGACGACGAGCCCGAAGAGGTCGAGGTCGAGGTCGACACCGAGCTCACCGACGAGCCGGACGACGACGAGTAGCGCCGGCGTCAGCGCGAACCCTTTCGGATCGTCACGCGCGTTTGCTAGATTCGCGAGACCAGAGAAAGGAGGTGGTCCGTATACGTAGCCACAGTTCTTGCGGGACCCTGGAGGTGGCCGGCCGTTAGGTCGACCCGGCTGGCGTTGACGCTGGCGAATTCACTCCGGGCCACCCCTGGGTACGGTGCCGATCTGGTCCCGTCGGCCGCCTAAGACAAGCCGTCCTCAGGCCGCAATATTCCAGTCAGTGTTTCGACGGGCGTCTCCTTCGGGAGGCGCCCGTCGTCGTCGTGGCGGGTCGTTCGCCGTTTACGCCGCTTCGGGCAGCCATTGCCGCCACGCGGCCGGTATGGACGGCGTCGCGACGTGGATGAAGATGTGCGGCGACGGGGTCTTCGGGACGCGCCGCGGGTGCATGTTGGCCTGGGCCGGCAGATGGTCGCCCTTACGGCGGTTGCACGGCGCGCAGCAGGCGACGATGTTGTCCCACGTCGCCGGTCCGCCCTTGGAGCGCGGAATGACGTGGTCGACGGTCAGGTTGGAACGCGAGCCGCAGTACTGACACGACCAGCCGTCGCGGGCGAAGACCGCGCGCCGCGTGATCTTGCGGCGATGGGCGTCGCGGGGGACGCGGACGTAGTGGACGAGACGGATGACCATCGGGCGCGGCAGCGTCGAGTGCTCGGAGCGCAGCTCCCACCGCGCCTGCTCGACGAGTTCGGCGCGGGACTTCAGCAGCAGCACGACCGCGCGGCGCACGGTGCAGACGTTGATCGGCTCGAACGTCGCGTTGAGAACCAGCACCCGACCGTGGTCACGCCCGCGCCGCCGGTGCTCTGCATCCGGCGCGGACGGTGGCATGCCTGGTGGGGAGACGCTACCCATGGCGCCGGGTCAGTCTATAGACCGGTCCAGCGCCGCTGGGTAGCTCCCGAGAATCCGTAGCTCCTGGCAATGGGAGCGCAGTCCCGCGATCGCCTCGGCGATCGTGTCGTCGGAGGTCGGCCCATCGAGGTCGGCGAGGAACAGATAGTGCCCCAGGCGCCCGCGGCGCGGCCGAGATTCGATCTTCGTCAGGTTGACCGCGCGCGAGGAGAGCTCCGTCAGGCAGCGCACCAGCCAGCCCGGGCTCTCGTCGCCCTCGCCCGCGAACATGATCGAGGTCTTGAACGCCCCGGCACCGTCGCTGAACGGCGCGGCATCGGCGTCGGTGGCCAGCCAGACGAAGCGCGTCTCGTTGCCCGCACCGTCCTGGATCGCATCGCGTAGCACCTCGCCGCCGCTGACCTGCGCGGCGCGCCGCGGGCCGATGGCCGCCCACGGCTGGTCGCTGGCCACGACGGTCCGCGCGGCCTCGGCGGTCGAGCCCGACGCGACCACACGAGCGCCTGGGAGCTCGGCGCGAACGAAGCGCGCGCACTGGCCCAAAGCCTGCGGGTGGGAGATCACGGCCTCGATCGCGTCGATCGTCACGCCGGGGCGCACGATCAGGCACTGCGTCACCGCGAGCACCGTTTCGCCGACGATCGAGAGCGGGCTGCCGTCGGCCGTCAGCGCGTCGAGCGTCGCGTTGACCGAGCCCTCGAGCGAATTCTCGATCGGCACGAGGCCACGGTCGACCTCGCCCGTCGCCACCGCGACGGTGACCTCGTGGATCGTCGGATAGCCGATCGCCTGCGCGTCGGCCGGTGCGCTGGCCAGCAGCGCCTCCTCGGAGAAGGTGCCCTGCGGCCCCAGGAACCCGAGGCGCATCAGGTCGCCGCGTCCGCATCCGGGTCGGCCACGGTCGGCGTCTCGCCGGCCAGCGCGAGCCGCACGGCCTCCTCCTCCTCGGGCGCGAGCTTCAGCTCACCGCGGCCGTCGACGACCTGCTTGGCGTAGATCCGCGCCTGGTCGCGGTGGGCGATCGAGCTCAGCACGATCCCCGAGCGCGACTCGTCGAGCAGCGCGATCGAGGTCGACTGGCGGCCCGACAGCTCGTTGTAGGCGTCGAAGCGCACGAGCCCGCGGTAGGCGATCGCGCCGTCGAGCCGACCCTCCGCCGTGGCCAGGCGCTCGTGGAGCTTGGCGGCCACGTCCTCGACGTAGAGATGCAGCGCCTCGAAGCTGCGCGTCAGCTCGGCGCTGTGCTCGACGAGGTCGCGCTCGGCGTCGCCGAGCAGGACGCGCTGAGCGGCGCGCAGGCGGCGCAGACGCACCGCGAGCACGATGCAGAAGATCAGAGCGATGACCGCGACCGCGCAGGCGGCGACGGCAACGATTCCGACGGTCGAGGACAGCGAGTGCACGGCGACCCCAAGCATAGGGTCAGCGACGGTCTACCCCGGGCCGAACGTCACCGTGTAGCTGGCGTGGTTGTTGGAGAAGTTCTTCTCGCCGAGCACATGGCCGATCGAGACGGTGACCAACGAGGACGAGGTCGGAACCGGGGCGTTCAGCGGGATCCGGACCTGCGCGGCGGTGCCCTTCTTGGTCTGCGGCACCGTCGCGGAGCGCAAGATCGGCTTGCCCGGCCCGGTGATCTTGAGGTTGACCTTGACGTCGACCTCGTCGTTCTCGCCCTGGTTCTGGAAGTCGACGACGAAGATCGGCGCCGGCGAGCTCGGGACGTTGTTGTTGCCGGTCGTGTTCAGCGTCACGCCGTTGACCTTGACGTCGGTCAATCCGTGGCCATGGGTACCCGGCGCCGCCTTGCCGCCGGGCTGGCGCACGACGATCGTCGCGCCGAGCGCGTTGGCGACCTGGGCGCTCTGAAGCCAGCCGAAGTTGGTCAGCGACTTGCTTCCCACGACGGTCTGCTGGTGCACGCCGCCCTCGTCGAGCGCCTGGGCGATCAGCGGCTGCACACGCTGGGAGTAGACGACGTCGGAGGCCAGCAGCGCCTGCATCTGGCCGGCGATCTTGTCGATCGCGTCCTGGGCGGCGACCCCGGAGGTCGTCGACAGCGCGGTCGTGATCTGGCCTGTGACGTTGGTGACCGCCGCGGCGCGCAGGTCGAGCGCGAGCTCGAGGTTGGTCTGCGCGTGGGACATCTCGCCGGGAACGTTGATCGAGCGGGCGAGCTTGGCGTCCGACAGGGCGACCTGCTCGACCGCCTGGAGGCTCTGAACGATCTCGCTCGCCGACCCGCCGCTCTGCAGCGCGGCGAAGAACGGCGTGATGACCTTGTCGTTGTTCTCGCTGATGATGCTCGTGACGTGCGTGTTGTAGCTGCTCAACGCGGACTTGTGGCGGCTGTCGAGGCAGCCCTTGACCGCGACCACGACGATGATCAAGAGCAGCACGCCGATACCCAGCGCGATCAGGCGCCGGACCATGATCGGATCCATTCCGCCCGTCGTGCCGTCGGCACGTTCGCGCGGTGGACCCGTCGACGTACGGCGCGGACGCGCCGGCCGTCTCACCCGTGTGGGCTCGTCATCGTCGTCGAAGAACGACAGAATTCCGCTCCTTTGCAGGCATAGGAAGTCGCCAGTATGACTTCCCGCCCCGCCTGGGACATCCCTTGCACGTTCGCGGTCATGTCGGACGGATGGCTTCTCGTGGGCAGGACGCATGCTCAGACGCGCCGAAGAAGGGGAGTTGGTGGAGACCGCCAAGCACCCAACGCTGCCCGCACACGGACCTCGCGATCCGCCTCAGGCGCTCGTGCTCGACCGCTACCGGCTGGTCCGCCGGCTCGGCGCCGGAGGCTTCGGTGTCGTCTGGCTGGCCCACGACGAGCACCTCGATCGTGCCGTCGCGGTCAAGCGCGTCGCGGTCCAGGGCAGTGACCCCGAGCGCGCCGAGCGTGAGGCGCTGGCCAGCGCGCGCCTGCAGCATCCGGGGATCGTCGCTCTGTACGAGTCGGGCCGCGACGAGGACGCGGTCTATCTCGTCTCCGAGCTCGTCCGCGGCCGGACGTTCGGGGAGCTGTCGGCCGACGGGGAGCTGTCGGACCGCGACGTGCTGGCGATCGGGATCGCGCTGTGTGATGCGCTTGGGCATGCCCACAAGCGCGGCGTCGTACACCGCGACGTCAAGCCCGGAAACGTGATCGTGCCCGACCGGCCGCACGACGGGGCGGGGATCGCCAAGCTGACCGACTTCGGCATCGCGCGGATGCTCGGCGACGACGCGCTGACGCGGACCGGCGATGTCGTCGGCACCCTCGCCTACATGGCGCCCGAGCAGGCCGAGGGACGGACTGCGACCGAGGCATCGGATCTCTATTCGCTGGCCTTGGTTCTGTATGAAGCGCTCGCCGGGACCAACCCCGTGCGGGGCCGGGGGATGGCCTCGACCGCCCGGCGCCTCGGCGCGCGGATGCCCGCGCTCGCGCGGCTGCGCCGCGATCTGCCCCATGAGCTGTGCGCCGCGCTCGACACCGCGTTGCTGCCGCGCCCCGAGCAGCGCGGCGACCTCAAGCGGCTGCGCGCGGCGCTGCAGGCCGCGCTGGGCGAGGTCGCCGACGAGCAGGGAACGATCGCGGTCGGTGGCCCCAAGGCGCCAGGCACCCCTGTGCCACCCCGCCGGTCGCACGAGCGGACGCCGGCGCCGTACGCCGGGCCGGTGCATCGCGTGGTGGCCGCCGTGGCCGCGGGCGGGCTGACCGCACTGGCGCTGACCGGGCTGCATCAGCACGCACCGCTGCGCCCGGCGATCGCGGCGGCCGCCGTCGCGCTGGGCGTCGCGCTGTTGCCGCGGCTGGGCTGGCTGCTCGGGGGGCTGGCGATCTTCCTCTGGCTCGCCGGTCCCGCGCCGGGCCTGGCGCTGCTGCTGACGGTCGCGATCGTGCCGACGCTGCTGCTGTTGCGCCGCGCGCCGGGTGGGCCGTTGTGGGTGCCGGCGCTCGCGCCGCTGCTGGGGACGATCGGTCTCGCGGGCGCCTATCCGGCGCTGGCCGGGCAGGCCCATCGGGTGACCCATCGCGCCGCGCTCGGCGCGCTCGGGCTCTGGTGGCTCGTGCTCGCCGAGTTGCTGACCCGTTCGCATCTGCTGCTCGGCGTGCCGCACGACGCTCGTGCGCCGGCGGCGTGGCGCGACTCGGGCGGCGAGACGCTCAGCCACGCGCTGGGGCCCCTGGTCTCGTCCGGGGTCCTCGCGCTGGCCGTCGTGTGGGCGCTGTTCGCCGCCGTCCTGCCGCTGCTCGTGCGCGGCCGCTCGCTGGCCGGCGATCTCGTGCTGACGACGACCTGGGCCGCCGGGCTGGCCGGGGCGACGCAGGCTGTCGCCCGGGCCGTTCCCGGTGCTCCGCACCCGTACGGGCTCGTCGCGGGCGCAGTCGGCGCGGGCCTGATCGCGGTGCTGTGCGCTGCATCACGAGGCGCGGCAACCCCTGTGCGTGCGTAGCATGGGCGGTTCGCGGCGCGCCAACCCGGCGCCGCGCAGCGACATGAGCGTGCTACGTAGCCTGGAGACCAAGATCGCCGGCCTGGTCGAGGGGGGTTTCGGACGCGTGTTTCGCTCCGAGGTCCGGCCGGTCGAGCTCGCGCACCGCCTCGCGCGCGAGATGGCGGCGAACAAGACGATCTCGGTCTCGCGCACGTACGTGCCCAACGAGTACGTGATCTGGCTGTCGCCGCCGGACCGCGAGCGGTTCGTCGGCGTCGAACAGGCGGTGATCGACGAGCTCAGCGCCTACCTGCTCGAAGCGGCGCGTCGCGATCGCCTGGCCATGGTCGCGCGCCCGGTGATCGAGTTTCGCACCGACGACCACCTGCGCCTCGGCGAGTTCGGTATCCAGGCGCGGCGGGTCAAGACGGACGAGGCGAGCGCCGACGAGGCCGTCGTTCAGGCCGACCACGGCCACACGATGATCTACGCGGCCGGCGCGCCCGAGAACGCACCCGAGCCGGTGCGCGCGCACCCGGGCCGAGCGATGCTCGAGGCCGAGGGCAAGCGGCTGGTCATCCCCACCGACGGCGCGGTGATCGGGCGCAGCCGCCAGTGCGACGTGGTGCTCGCCGACGCCAACGTCTCGCGCCGCCACGCCGAGATCCGCCCGGTCGCGGACGGTACGTGGACGGTCGCCGATCTCGGTTCGACCAACGGGGTCACGATCAACGGCCGCGCGACCACGGGCGCCGCGACGATCGCGTCGGGCGACCGGCTGACGTTCGGGACCGTCGAAGCGACGTTCGAGGTGCAGTGATGCTCGAACCGGTCAGCGTCGCGCTGAAGTTCGGCTTCCTCGCCGTGCTCTTCCTGTTCCTGCTGTGGGTCTCGCGCTCGGCGCTCAAGGACCTGCGCCGCGTGCCGGGCTCGGCCGAGAGGGTGGGTGGGGACGTGGTCACCCCGGCCGCGGCCGACGCGACGGGGATGTACTCCGCGACCTCGGCCCCGAGCATTGGCCTCGAGCCGCGGCTGGTCGTCGAGCGCGCGCCTGGGCATACACCGGGGATGGAGTACGACATCGGCGAAGGGGCGGTCATGGGCCGTGGCGACCAGGCGGAGATCCGGCTTGATGATCCGTTCTCGTCGTCCCAGCATGCGCGCCTGACCCGCCAGGCCGGCGTCGTCGTCTTCGAGGACCTCGGCTCGACGAACGGGACCTATCTCAACGAAGAGCTGCTCACCGGCCCCATGCCGCTGCACGACGGCGATCGCATCCGCATCGGCGACTCCGAGTTCACCTACATGTCGCGCTGATGGAATCGGCAATCTTCTGATGCTGCGGGTCGCCGAACACGTCGAGCGCACGGATACCGGCCGCCAGCGCCGCGCCAACGAAGACGCGTACTTCGCGCGCTCGCCGCTGTTCGCGGTCGCCGACGGGATGGGCGGGGCGCAGGCCGGCGAGGTCGCGTCGCGGATGGCGGTCGCCGCGCTGGAGCCGGGCCTGGACGACGGCCCGGCGCCTGCCGAGGAGCGGTTGGCCGAGCTCGTCCGCGACGCCAACGCGCAGATCCATGCGCTGTCGCGTTCCGAAGAGGGCGCGGTCGGCATGGGGACGACGCTGACCGCTGCCTACGTCGACGGCGAGCGCTTTGCGCTGGCCCACGTCGGCGACAGCCGCGCCTACCGGCTGCGCGACGGCGCGTTTGAGCTGCTGAGCGTCGACCACTCGCTCGTCGAGGAGCTCGTGCGGCGCGGCGAGTTGACCCACGAGGAGGCCGACCGCCACCCGCAGCGCTCGATCATCACCCGCGCGCTGGGGCCCGAGGACGAGGTCGAGGTCGACCACGAGAGCTGGCCCGCGCAGGCCGGCGACGTCTACCTGCTGTGCAGCGACGGCCTGACCGCGATGGTGCCCGAGGCACGGGTCGCCGACCTCGTCCGCGGCGCGCTCTCGCTGCACGACGCGGCGCGCGGCCTCGTCGACGAGGCCAACAACGCGGGTGGCAAGGACAACATCACCGTTGTCCTGTTCCGTCTCGAGGAGATCGGCGCCGGCGCCGCGGTGGCGGCGATCACCGATCAGGACACGGTGGTCGGGCTGCCGGCGGTCGTACCGGTCTCCGGCGCGGTCGGCGCCGCACTCGATGCGCCGACCGCGCCGGTGCCCGCGCGCCAGCCGCGCGCGCCCGAGGCCAAGGGCAAGGTCCGCCGGCGCCGTCCGTGGCTGCGGCGGATCGGCGTCGCGCTGATGATCGTCCTGGTCATCGGCCTACCGGTGGCGATCGGCCTGCGGATCGCGCTGGAGTCGGTGTTCTTCGTCGGGACCAACGACCAGGGCTTCATCACCGTCTACGAGGGGGTTCCGTACTCGCTTCCGGGCGGCGGGCACCTGTACACCAAGGACTTCGTCTCGGGCGTCAATGCGAAGTCCGTCCCGGCGCCACGGCTGAAGACGCTGCTCGACCACACGCTGCGCAGTCGCAAGGACGCGCTGTCGCTCGTGCGCCAGCTTGAGCTGGGACGGCTGACGCCGTGAACGCCCGCAACCGGGAGCTGCTGGCGCTGATCCCCGCGTCGCTGTTGCTGACCGCGGGATTCGCGGCGATCTTCATCCAGCGCCACAACCTGCTCTCCAACGTCTCGCTGACCTACGGCGCGATCTTCTTCGCCCTGTGCCTCGCCGCGCACCTGGTGATCCGCGTCTTCCTGCCCCACGCAGATCCGTACCTGTTCCCGCTCGTCGCGGTGCTGGCGTGCTTCGGGCTGGTGATGATCTACCGGATCAACGCGAACCTCGCGCGCGAGCAGGCGCAATGGTTCGTGATCGGCCTGGGCTGCTTTGCCCTGACGATCGTCTTCCTGCGCGACTACCACCGCCTCGAGCGCTACCGCTACCTGATTGCGATCGGCTCGCTGTTGCTGTTGCTGCTGCCGCGCCTCGGGGCGCCGATCAACGGCGCGTACCTCGTCGTGCGGATCGGCTCGGTGACCTTCCAGCCGGCCGAGTTCGCCAAGATCGGCTTCGTCATCTTCCTCGCCAGCTACCTGCGCGACACGCGTCAGGTGCTGGTCCTGGGCGCGCGGCGCTTCATGGGGCTGACGATCCCGCCGCTCAAGCACTTCGGGCCGTTGCTGTTCGTCTTCGCCGCGGCGATGTTCGAGCTGTTCTTGATCCGCGACCTCGGCTCGTCGGTGATGTTCTACGGCGCATTTCTGTCGCTGCTCTACGTGGCGACCGGGCGCTTCTCGTTCGTGCTCGTCGGCTTCGCGCTGTTCGCGTTCGGCGCGTGGGAGGTCGGCACCCATGTACCCCACGTCCAGGACCGCATCGACTCGTGGCTGCATCCGTTTCGCGACTCGCTCTACAACGCCAAGGCCGGTGGCAGCTTCCAGATCGTCCAGTCGATGTTCGCCCAGGCCGACGGCGGCGTGCTGGGCAGCGGCTTCGGCCAGGCGTTCGTCAAGGGCTTCCTGCCCGCGGCCCAGAACGACCTGATCTACGCGGTGATCGTCAACGAGCTCGGGCTGGCCGGCGCGTGCGGGCTGCTGCTCGTCTACCTGCTCGCGGCCGAGCGCGGCTTCCGGATCGCGATCCTCGCGCGCGACTCGTTCTCCAAGCTGCTGGCGACCGGGCTGACCGCCGTCTTCGCGCTGCAGGTCTTCGTGATCGTCGGCGGCGTGACGCGGGTCATCCCGCTGACCGGCGTGACGCTGCCGTTCGTCTCGTACGGTGGGTCGTCGATCGTGGCGAACTTCGTGCTCCTCGCGTTGCTGCTCTGCGTCTCGGACCGCGCCCGGCGGGAACCGGCGCTGGCATGAATGAGCCGATCACGCGCCTCTTTGGGTTCGTCGTGCTGCTGTTCGCGTTGCTCGTCGCGTGGACCGCACGCTGGACCGTGTTCGACGCCCCGAAGCTGCGCGCCGACACCCGCAACAAGCGCAGCGAGCTCGAGGAGGCGCGGATCCCGCGCGGGCGGATCCTTGCCGCCGACGGCACCGTGCTCGCGTTCTCGACGAAGCTGCGCTCCGGCGCATTCGTCCGGCACTACCCGACGCACGGGCTGTTCGCCCACGCCGTCGGCTACGACTACGCCGACCGTGGGCGAACGGGCCTCGAGCGCTTCTACGACGGGCCGCTCACCGACCGGCGCAACAGCCTGCGCACGGCGCTCGACCAGCTGCTGGGCCGCCGCCGCAAGGGCCTCGACCTCTACACGAACCTCGACCCCGCGGGACAGCGCGTCGCCTACCAGGCGCTCGGCAGCCACGTCGGCGCGGTCGTCGCGCTGGACCCGCGCACAGGGGCGGTGCTCGTGATGGCGTCTACCCCGACCTACAACCCGTCGCGGGTCGACAAGGACGTGTACTTCAATCGCCTCGTGCGCGATCCGCTCGGCGCGCTGGTCAACCGCGCGACGCAGTTCGGCGACGCGCCGGGCTCGACGTTCAAGACCGTGACGTCGACCGCGGCGATCGGCAGCGGCACGTACACGCTGAACTCGCGGGTCAACGGCCGCAACGACGTCGTCATCTCCGCCCTCCCGCTCCAGAACGACTCCAACGAGAGCTTCGGCGACCTCGACCTCGTCACCGCGCTGGCGAACTCGGTCAACACGGTCTTCGCGCAGATCGCGGTCGCCGTCGGCAAGCCGATCATGAAGGAGTACATGGAGCGCTTTGGTTTCGACAAGAAGCCCAAGCTCGACTATCCGCGCGATCAGATGTCGGCCAGCGGTCAGTTCCGTCACGGTAAGCTGCTGTCGCCGACGAGCACGTTCACCGACGTCGGGCGGATGGGGATCGGTCAGGACAGGCTGTCGGTCACGCCGCTGCAGATGGCGCTCGTCGCCTCGGCGATCGCCAACCACGGCCTGCTGATGCGCCCGCGCCTCGGCGCGCGTATCGTCGACCGCGATGGGCGGACGGTGAAGACGATCCAGCCGGTCAAGCAGAAGCAGGTCATGTCGCCTGCCACCGCGAAGGCGGTGAAGACGATGATGGTGGCCGTGGTACAACGCGGGACCGGGACGAAGGCCAGTATTCCGGGCATTCAGGTCGCCGGAAAGACCGGCACGGCCGAGACCCAGATCGGATCGCAGATCAACAACGCGTGGTTCATCGCCTTTGCCCCTGCGGACCATCCGCGGGTCGCGATCGCCGTCTACGTCCGCCACGTCCCTGGCTTCGGCGGCGACTTCGCCGCGCCGATCGCCAAGACGGTCATGCAGGAGCTGTTGAGGTGAGCGAGCGCCTCGAGGCCGGCTCGATCGTCGACGCGCGCTACCGCATCGACCACCGCCTCGGCGCCGGCGGGATGGCCGAGGTCTACTGCGCCGAGGACCTCCAGCTCGGGCGCAAGGTCGCGCTGAAGGTCCTCTACCGGCGCTTCGCCGAGGACGAGGAGTTCGTCGAGCGCTTCCGCCGCGAGGCGTCGAGCGCCGCCGGGCTCCAGCACCAGCACGTCGTCGCCGTCTACGACCGCGGCGAGTTCGACGGCACCTACTACATCGCGATGGAGTACCTCGACGGGCGCTCGCTGAAGAACATCATTCAGGACGAGGCGCCGCTCGAGCCCGGCCGCGCGATCGACCTGATCACGCAGATCCTGGGGGCCGCGCGGTTTGCCCATCGCCGCGGGATCATCCACCGTGATCTGAAGCCCCACAACGTGATCGTCGACGACGAGGATCGCGCCAAGGTCACCGACTTCGGCATCGCCCGGGCCGGCGCGTCGGACATGACGCAGACCGGGTCGATCATGGGCACGGCGCAGTACCTGTCGCCCGAGCAGGCGCAGGGTCTGCCGGTCTCCGAGCGCTCGGATCTCTACTCGATCGGGATCATGCTCTACGAGATGCTGACCGGCCGCCTGCCGTTCGTCGGCGAGAGCGCGGTGAGCATCGCGCTCAAGCACGTCAGCGAGCTGCCGGAGCGCCCGAGCACCTACAACCCGGAGATCGGGGTCGGGCTCGAGGCGGTCGTGCTGCGCTCGCTGGCCAAGGACCCCGATCAGCGCTTCCCCGACGCCGACGAGTTCATCGCCGCGCTCGAGGCGGCGCGGGCAGGCGATCCCAACGCGGCCGGGCTGGTGGCGTCGGACACGACGCACTTCGTCGGGCGCACCGGCGCGCCGCTGGCCACTCCGGCCGAGGGCGCGGCGGTGTACGAGAGCGGGGTTCATCCGGTGGCGGCGCCACCACTGGAGGAAGGCGACGGTGAGGGACGCTGGTGGCTGTGGCTCGTCGCGCTCGCCGTGGTCGCCGGGCTCGTCGTCGCCGGCGTGCTGGTGTTCGGCGGGGCGGGCAAGACCTACCCGGTGCCCAGCGTGGTCGGTACGCACGACGTCGCCGCCCAGCTCGCACTGCGCAACCAGGGCTTCTCGACCGACACGCAGCCGTCGCCGTCGGCGACCGCGCTTGTCGGGATCGTCATCAGCCAGGACCCGCCGGCGGGGACGAGGATCGAGAAGGGCGCGACCGTGCACCTCATCGTCTCCAGCGGCCCGGCGCGCGCGACGGTTCCGCCGGTCTCGGGGCTCGGGCGCAAGGCGGCGACGAATGTGCTGAAGGCCGCGGGGTTCGCGCACGTCAAGGAGAGCTTCACGTTCAGCACCCTGTTCGCGACCAACCATGTGATCCGGGCATCGCCGGAGGAGGGATCGACCCAGGACACGACGTTCCCGATCACGCTCATCGTGTCGCGCGGCAAGGAGCAGGTAAAGGTGCCCGACGAAAGCGGCAAGCCGCAGGCCGACGCGATCCTCGACCTGAAGAACGCCGGGCTGCGCTACGGGATCACGCAGCAGCCCTCGAGCAAACCGGCGGGGACGGTCGTCACCCAGAGCCCGGCACCGGGGACGAAGGTGCCCAAGTCGACAGTTGTGACGCTGACGATCGCCGTCGGGGTGGCGATTCCCGACGTGGTCGGGGCGACCCAGCTGACGGCGAAGAACCAGCTCACCGCGGCGGGACTGACTCCGTCCGTCGACACGGTGATCGTGCACGATCCGGGCAAGAATCTGCGCGTCCAGTCACAGAATCCTGCGTCGGGCGGCAATCCGGTGCCGAAGGGCACGACGGTCACGATCACGGTCGGGCAGTACAAGGGCGGCGGCACGCCGACGACGCCGACGACGCCGACGACGCCGGTGGTGCCCACGACGACGACCCCGACTCCGCCATGAGGGTCGCCGTGCTGCGCGGCGGGCGCTCGTCCGAGCATGAGGTGTCGCTGGCCAGCGGCGAGTCGGTGGCCGCGGGGCTCGCCGACGCCGGGCACGACGTGGTGCTCATCGAGGTCGGGCGCGACGGGCGCTGGCGCGTCGACGACTCCGAGGTTTCGCTGCGGGCGGGCGACGGGCTGCTGGGCTGCGACGTCGCGTTCCCGGTTCTCCACGGCCCGTTCGGGGAGGACGGGACGGTCCAGGGCGTGTTCGAGATTCTCGACGTGCCCTACGTCGGCGCCGGCGTGCTGGCCAGCGCGGCGTGTCTCGACAAGGTCGTGTTCAAGGAGCTGATGGCCCAGGCCGGGCTGCCGCAGGTCGGGTACGTGCTGATGGTGCAGGGCGACGATCCGGCGCGGGCCGGTTCGCTCGGCTTCCCGTGCTGGGTCAAGCCGGCGCGGCTGGGTTCGTCGGTCGGAATCGTGCGGGTCGCGCAGGAGTCCGAGCTCGAGCCGGCGCTGGTGAGCGCGTTCTCGCATGACCCGCGGGTGATCGTCGAGGCGACCGCGCGCGGTGTCGAGGTCGAGTGCGCGGTGCTCGGGCACACGCGTCAGGCGCAGGCCTCGGTGCCGGGCGAGATCGTGCTGCGCCGCGGCGCCGGGTGGTACGACTACGAGGCCAAGTACGAGCCGGACGGGATGGAGCTGCGGGTGCCGGCCGGGATCTCGGCTTCGGCGATCGAGCGGCTCCGCGCGCTGGCCGTCGAGGCGTTCGCGGCGTCGGGCTGCAGCGGCCTGGCGCGGGCGGACTTCTTCGTCGATGGCGAGGACGTGCTGCTCAACGAGCTCAACACGCTGCCCGGGTTCACGCAGACCTCCGTCTATGGGAAGTTGTGGGAGGCCTCGGGGCTGGCGTACGGCGCGCTGGTGACGCGGCTGTGCGAGATCGGCGTCGAGCGCTACGAGCGCGAGCGCGCGTACCGATTCTGACGGGGGGCGCCGACGCTCAGCGGTAGAGGGTGATCTCGGCGATCTCGACGTGGTCGCCGCCGGGCGGGAGCGCGGTGATCCACAGCAGGTAATGGCGGTAGCGCGTGGTGTTGCCGGCGAACTTGAACGCCTGCTTGGGGCCCGCGTCGGTCACCGCGGCGAGCTTGACCCATCCGGGGTCGTCGCCGGGCGCGCCGGTCGGCGCCGTGGCCGCCGCCGCGCCGTAGACCGTCGCCGCGTAGTAAGGCGTGGGGGAGAGCACGTTCATGGCGTTGGCGGCGATGGCGGGGTTGGTCTCGAGGTAGATCCCGACGCCCGCCTTGCCGAGTTGGTCGGACGTGTAGGTCTCGGTCGACCAGGTCGTCTCGCTGTCGCCGTCGATTGCCGCGCTCGCCGTCTCGGGGTGCTCAGAGTGGTTGTCGCCGAGCGGATCGAAGTCGTGGGCCGCGTCGCTGGAGACGCTGAACGGCTTGGAGTGCTTGACCTCGACGGCGACCGGCGATTTCCTCAGGACGGGCGAGATCGCGGCGCCGTGGTGGGTGCGGCCACCGAGGAAGATGACGGCGATGATCGTCGCGACGCCGATCAGCGCCAGCGCGGCGATCAGGCGCACAGGATGGCGCACGCGCATGGGGAGCCGGCGGCGGGCCGGTTCGGGCAGCGTGCGCAGGACCGCCGACGCCTCGCCGCCGGTGTGGCCCGCGCGGGCGGTCTCGATCGAGAGCACGTCCTCGAGGTCGACGATCATCTCGTCGGCGTCGGCGTAGCGCTCGTCGAGGTCCTTGGCCGTCGCGCGGTCGACGACCGCGGCGAGCGCGCTCGAGACCTCGGGCCGGCGGATCTGCACGTCTGGGATCTCGTCACGGACGTGTTTCATCGCGACGCTGACCTGGTTCTCGCCGTGGAACGGGATGTCGCCGGTGAGCATCTCGAACAGCACGATGCCGAGCGAGTAGAGGTCGCTCTGGCCGGTGACGTCGCGGCCCAGCGCCTGTTCGGGGGAGACGTAGTCGGTCGTCCCGAGGACGCGGCCGTCGGCCGTCAGGCCTTCCTCGGTCAGCGTGCGGGCGATGCCGAAGTCGGTGACCTTGGCCGCGCCCTCCTCGTCGATCAGGACGTTCTGGGGCTTGACGTCGCGATGGACGATCTGCTGATCGTGGGCGGCCTCGAGCGCGCGGGCGATCTCGATCGCGTAGGCCACCGCCTCGTCGATCGGTAGGCGCTTGTTGGCGCGAATGCGGTCCTTGAGCGTCTGACCGTTGACGTACTCGAGCACGATGTACGGCGTCGGGCGCTCCGGGTCGCCTTCCTCGCCCGCGTCGATCACACCGACGATGTGCGGGTGGCTGAGCCGCGCCACCGCGCGCGCCTCGCGGCGGAAGCGCTCGAGCTGATCGGAGTCCGCCGCGATGTCGCGGTGCATGATCTTGATCGCCACGCGGCGCTCGAGGGTCGTGTCGAACGCGACGTAGACGGTGGACATGCCACCGGTGCCGATCTGTTCCTCGAGCCGATAGCGGCCGCTGAGGAGGGTGCCGACCTGTGAGCTCACATCCCTATTGTGCGGCCATCGCCGGTCTTCTTGTCACGCCGCGTGACTTCCTACGCGATCTGTTACGGGTGGTGGAAGGATTGCGGACGGGAGTGGAGCGCTCGGCGCTCGGCGGTGCGGACGACCGCGGTGAGAGCTTCGGTGGAGATGAGGTTGGCGAAGGCGGAGACGAGGGGGCGGACGACGGCGAGGCCGAGGCGGCCACGGCGGTCGATCGGCGCGACGCGGGTTTCGCTGACGATGGCGGCGCCCGCGGTGGTCGGCTCGATCCAGTTGGCGAACAGGACGCGGACGGTGCCGGGATCGGCGAAGTCGAGGTACTCGCGCTCGGACGCGAGCTCCGGGTAGTCCCGGCGCAGCGTCCAGATCCGCCCGCACAGTCCCGAGACCAGCGCTTGCGCGTCCTCGTGCAACGCCACGAACGGCGGGCTGCGAAACAGGTCGAGGTAGCGCAGCTCGCCGGGCAGCCCGGGGATCCGCCAGCGCACGAGCGGTCCGAGGCGCCGCGTCTCGTCGAGCGTCACGCGCTGCGCCGCGGCCCACAGCTCGCCGGGCGACACCGAGGCCTCGCGCCGGTACGACACGCGCAGCGCCGGATCGGCGAGCCAGCGATCAAGCGCCGGCGCCGTCACAACCGCACGGCGAGCACGCCGACCGACACGAGCACGAGTGCGATCGACAGCGCCGACAGCGCACCCTCCAGCGGCGCGGCGATCACCGCGGCGTCGAGTGGCACGCGGGTCCCGTCGGCCAGCACCTGCTCGCCGACGACCGCCGCCGTGCGCCGCCGCAGCTCGCGCGCCGGGGTGCTCAGCCGCCGCTGCGCGACGCTCAGCAGCGCGCACCCGGCGGCGACGATCAGCCCGTCGGGCCGGACCTCCAGCGCGTTGATCCAGTAGCTCGTGATCGCCGGGAACGCGCCCCACGCCAGGGCGAACCACAGCCCCGTGTGGAAGCGCCCGCCCCACCACTCCAGGTTGTAGGCCAGCACCAGGAACGTCCCGACGACGACGAATGGCGCCAGCGTCCACGACACCGTGACCATCACGACGACCCCGATCGCCACCGCGCCCAACAACGACACGACGGCCAGCCCGATCAACGCGCCTCGCGGCAGCGTCGTCTGAAGCGGCCGGTCGTGCAGCTCGTCCAGCGCATGCGCGCTGACCCCGACGGCCAGGAAGAACGCGACCAGCGTCGCCGCCACCCGCCCGGCGAACACCGTCGGCGCTGCCGCCGCGCCGAGCAGCACGTAGCTCAGATGCCACGCGGTGTACGGCGGGTGCAGCAGCGTGACGAGGTCGCGCCAGCGCCCGGGCGCCAGCGCGTAGAACGCCGGGCGCTCAAGCTGCGGCCGAGACGATGTCGCCATCGCGCACTCCGTTCATCACGACACCCGCTCCGAAGCTCATCCGCCGCACCACGATGCAACCGATCCCGGCGTCGCGCCACAGACCGGCCAGCGCGGGCAGCGGATGCGCGGCGTAGAAGGACTCGATGTTCGGCCCGAGGAACCGCCCGACCTCCTCCCACGCCGGCGACACCAGCCGACCCAGGCCGGGGAGCCCGACCCGCGTGTGCCAGTGCCAGAACGCGCGTGTCCCAGGACGCCCCGGAACCCCGAACTCGACCATCCCGATCCGACCGCCCGGCCGAACCACCCGCGCGAGCTCGCGCAGGGTCCCCGCCGGGTCCTCGACGTAGCGCAGCAGGTAGGTGAAGGTCAGCGCGTCGAACGACGCATCGTCGAACGGCAGCGCCTCGGCCTCGCCGAGGACCAGTTCCACCGACTCCGCGCCCGACGCAAAGCGCGCCCGCGCGCCGGAGAGCATGTGCTCGCTCTGATCGAGTCCGACGACGTCAGCGCCGCGCCGCGCCAGGGCGAACGCCACCAGGCCCGTCCCCGTCGCGACGTCGAGGATCCGCTGGCCCGGGGCCGGCGCGACACCCGCGACCATCGCCCGGCGCCAGCGCGGGTCCTGGCCGAAGCTCATCACCGCTCCGACGCGGTCATAGCGCGCCGGCAACCCGGCGAACAGCTCCAGCGCGTGGCGCTTGCGCGCGGTCGGCTCCACCGACCCATTCAAGCACCGCAACGACCTGGGGCCGCACGAAGGCGGCCCCAGGGCCATGCCCAATGCAAGGGAACCTCTACTGCAGGAGCTTCAGGACCGACTGCGGCTGCTGGTTGGCCTGCGACAACATCGCGATGCCCGCCTGAGACAGGATCTGGTTGTTGGTCAGCTTGACCGTCTCCGACGCCATGTCCACATCGACGATGCGGGAGTTGGCGGCGGTCAGGTTCTGCTGGTAGGTCGCCGCGGCGTTCAGCGCGTGATCGAGGCGGTTGGAGACCGCGCCGAAGATCGAACGCTGCGCGCTGATCGCGTCGATCGCCGAGTCGATCGCGGAGATCGAGTTCGAGGCGCCCAGCGACATGTACGCCGTGCCGACGGCCGAGCCCAGCGAGATCGTGCTCGCCGAGATCGTCTCGCCGTCGTTGGCTCCCACCTGGAAGGTGACCGAACCGGCGGACGCGAGCAGGCTGATCCCATTGAACGAAGCGGTCTGTCCCAGACGCTCGATCTCCGACGCGAGCTGGTTGACCTCGGTCTGGATCGCGGCCTGGTCGGTCGTGCTGAGCGTGCCGTTCTTGTACTGCACGGCGAGCTCACGGACGCGCTGCAGCATCGAGTGCACCTCGTCGAGGTTGCCCTCGGCGGTCTGCACCAGCGACTGGCCGTCCTGGATGTTGGCCTGAGCCTGCTGCATGCCGTTGATCTGCCCGATCATCTTCTCGGAGATCGTCAGTCCGGCGGCATCATCGGCGGCCGAGTTGATCCGCTTGCCGGTGGAGAGGCGCTCCATCGACTTCGAGATCATGCTCGTCGTGTGAGCCAGGTTGTTGGCGGCGCCCATGGCGTCGACGTTCGTGTTGATTCTCAGTGACATCCTGTCTACTTCCCTTCCTGATCCGTGGATGGGCACACGTGCCCGGTCATTCGCTGTTGTGAATTACTTGCGGCTCTTGTTCGGAGCCGGAATCTCGTCCGGGACCGCCGTGGCGTCAGCTGCCGCGGCGGCCGCGTTCTCGTCCTTGACGGCCTGCCAGATCTCTTCCCGATAGACGGGGATCGATTTGGGGGCGTCAATTCCGATACGGACGCTCGAACCGCTTGCTTCGATCACCTCGATGACAACGTCGTCGCCGAGCATGATCTTCTCGCCAGGTCGGCGGGTGATGATGAGCATGCGGTTCTCCTCCTTGGAGACTGGTTCACGTGTCCATCGAGCCTACCCGTCCGCTCAGGCGACCTGAGCCGCCGAGTCCGTGATCCCCGCAAAAAGCGGAGCACGCACCGGCGAGTCGGGGGCTTGGTTGATGACCTGATGGCCCTTCCCGTGAGCAACGAGAATCGGGGCCCGCAGGTTGGCGCTGAAGTCATCCAGCGTGGCGGCGGCGCGGACGGTCACGTAGACCGACGTCTGGTCGGCGGCACTGATGCCGATCCGGTCGGCCTCCTCGTCGGACAGCTCGACCTCGTACTCGGAGAAGAACCGCCAGGGGTTCGTCACCGGGATCGCGAGATCCGGGTCCTCGAGGCTGTGCAGCCAGATGAAGGCGGCGTCTTCGCTGCGCGCGAGAAGCGCGTAGCGCGAGCCCCCGAGACCGATCAGGCCGGTCGGGAACTCGAGGACGGATTCGGGATCGATCTGCATCTCTCCGAACCGCGTCGACTGCATGGTCACTCCCATGGATCCTCCGTGATTGAGGGTGGCGGCTGTGCTCATCGCAGAAAATCGAGGAGCGATTGCTGGATCACGGTCGCGCCGGACTTCAGCGCGGCCTGGTACACGGACTGCTGGTTTGCCAGGTCAACCGTGACGTGCGTCAGATCGGCGTCCTGGGTACTGGAAAGAAGGGACTGGGTCTGGAGCTTGGTCGCGGCCAGGCTGTCGGTGGCGGCGGTAACCCGGTTGAGCGTCGTGCCGACGGTCGCGGTCGCGGCACCGATCGTGTCGAGGTTCGTGTCGAGCGTCTTGAGGTCGGTGCCGACCGCGGTCCGGTTGCCCGCCTTGAGGTCGGCGGAGATCGTGCGCAGCGTGCCGAGCAGCTTGCCGTCGGAGGCGCCGGCGACGATGCCGCTGCCGAGGATGTCGGAGCCCAGGGTGTTGATCTGGACCGAGACGCCGGGGCCGATCGCGCGGGCGATCGTGCCGGCGTCACCGCCGTAGGTGTCGGTGGCGCCGGCGGCGTAGGGCGCGGCGGTGGTCGCGGTTCCGCCGAAGGCGTAGATGCCGTTGTTGGTCGCGTTGCCGGCAGCCTTGCTCGCCTCGATCAGCGAGTCGATCTCGGCCGCCATCGCGTTGAGATCGGACTGGTTCATCGTGGAGTTGGCGCCACGGACCGCGAGATCGCGGGCGCGCTGGGCGAGTGTGGTGATCGACTGCAGCGACGTTTCGGTCGTCTGCAGCCAATCCTGGGCCTGGCCGGCGTTCTCCTGGAACTGATCGATCGCGTCGGACTGCGCCGAGAGCTGCAGCGAGCGCTGCGCGCCGAGCGGGTCGTCGGACGGCTTGTTGATCCGCTTGCCGGTCTGCAGCTCGGTCGACGTCTGCGCGATCCGCGACTGCAACGTCCCGAGGTTGCCGACCAACTGGTCGGACATCATGTTCTGGGTGATCCTCATAGCCCGACACTCCCGGTGCGGTTGATCAACGTGTCGAGCAGCTGGTCCATCGTCGTCATCGCTCGCGCCGACGCCTGGTAGCCGCGCTGGAAGCGCACGAGGTTCGTCATCTCCTCGTCCATCGAGACGCCGTTGACGCTCTGGCGGCGGTTCTCGGCGCCGTCGGATGCGGCCTGGGCGATGGTCTGCTGGCGGTTGGCGGTCGACGCGTCGGCGCCGATCGTCGCGACGAGCTGCTGGTAGTCGCTGTCGGCCGTCCCGCCCTGGAGCGCGGCGACCGCGCGGGCGAGGCCGTTGTCGCCGGCGGCGCCCGACGCGCCGGCGTCGAGCGAGGCGGCGGTGACGTTGACGGCGAGCGTGGCGGCGGTCGCGCCGGAGAAGAAGGCCGAGCCGTAGGCGGCGTTGACGTCGGTCGCGAGCTGGTTGGCGAAGCCGTCGAGCTGGGTGCGGTAGCCGTCGATCGTGCCACCGGGCTTGCTCAGCTGCTGGAGCGCGCCGAGCTGACCGCCCGGGTTGGTCAGCGTGGGCGGCATCGTCACGACCTGGTCGGCGACGAGCGGGGTGGGCGCGCCGCCGAACGAGACGCTGATGCCGCCGTTGGCGAGGTTGGTGACCGAGACCTGCCCGAGGCCCGAGAGCGTGTCGAGCGCCTGGTCGCGCTGGTCGAGCAGTGCGTTGGGCTGCGTGCCGGCCGAGACGGCGGCTTCGATCTGGTTGTTCAGCGCCGCGATCGCGCTCGCCGCTGACTGGACCGGGCCGGTGGCGCCGAGGATCTGCGTGTACTGCGTGGCGGCCTGGCCGGAGATCGTCTGCAGCTGGCTGTCGAGCGAGTTGATCGCGCTGGCCAGCGTCGTGGCGTTGCCGATCAGCGACGACTTCACGCCGGGCGATTCGGGCTGGTTGGCGAGCTGCTGCCAGCTGGCGTAGAACGTACTGAGGAGGGCGTTGATGCCGTTGTCGCCGGGCTCCTGGAGTGTGTCCTCCACCTGGCTCAGCGCGCCGGCGGTCGCGTTCTGCTGGCCGAGCCCGAGCTGCGCGGCGCGGTACTGAAGGTCGGCGAACTGGTCGCGCATCCGCTGGATGGCGAGGATGTCGGTGCCCTGGCCAAGCTGGATGCCGCCTCCGGTCGAGAGCTGCGAGTTGGGCATGTTCAGCGTCGGCGTCGACGACATGACGACCTGCTGACGCGTGTAGCCGGCCTGGTCGGCGCCGTCGATGTTGTTGCCGGTGACGTTGAGCGCCATCTGCTGGGCGATCAGACCGCGGAGCGCGGTCTCGAGGCCCATGAAGCTGGAGACGGTCATCAGGCGCTCATGTCCAGGAGTCGAAGCGACGAGGTCGCGGCGTGGGGCTCGGTCGCACCCTCGCTCGGCGGGCGGTAGCCGGGCTGCGCGTCGCCACCGATCAGGCGCGTGAGGTGATCGAGGAACGCCATCTCCTGGCGCATCAGCACGCGGTTGACGGCGTGCTCGCGGCCGACCTCGGCCAACAGGCCGCGCAGCTCGTGGCTGCGCCGGAGGGCGAGCTCGCCTTCGGCCTCGGAGACAAGGCCGACGAGGTGGTCGATCGTCACGGTGTGGACGGGCAGTTGCAGGTGGTTCGCGGCGTGGGTGAGGATCGCGGTGCGGGCGCGCTCCATGGCGCTGCGGCGCTCCATCTCGGACTGGATCTCGGCGAGACAGCCGAGTACGCCTTCGACGTTGCGGGCGCGGACGAACTGGCCCTGGCGCAGGACGGCGTCGAGCAGCGTCCGGGCGGACTCGGTCTGGTCGGAGAGGTGGTCGAGCAGCGCGGTCGCGAAGTCGACGGCGTTGGCGCGCGGCTGGGTCAGGGTCGTCATGACGTGGCGCTCGCGCTCGTCTTGGGCAGGATCGCGTTGGTGATCTCATCGGCGAGGCCGAGACCGCCGCCCGCTTCGATGCCGTCGGCGAACGCGCCGGGCAGCAGCGACGCGTATGGGCCGGCGAGGCCGCTGGTGTCGGAGCCGTCGCCGGAGCTGTCACTCGAGCTGTCGTCGCCACCGGCGGACTTCGCGCCGGCGGTGAGCTGCGTGGTCAGCTGCTCGACGAGCATCCGCTCGAACGCCATCGCGCCTTCGTAGGTCTCGCGACGCTTGGCCGAGCCGGTGCGGATGTCCGCGGGCAGAGCGGCCGGGTTGATCGGCGTCAGACCGCTCACTTCTTCACCTGGTTGGCGGTCTGCATCATCTCGTCCTGGACGGTGATGGCCTTGGACGCCAACTCGTAGGAGCGCTGCGACTGGATCATGTCGACCATCGCCTGGCCCATGTCCACGTTGGAGGCCTCGAGCACGCCGCTCTGGAGTGTCGTGCTCTTCTGGGCGGCGACGGCGGGGCCGCTGGTCTTGGTCGCGTAGAAGATGTTGCTGTCGCCGCCGGCCAGGCCGTTGGGGGCGTGGACGTCGACGAGCCTGAGCTGGCCGACCGACTTCCCGGCGACGGTGACGGTGCCGTCGTGGCCGATCGTGACCTGGTCGGCCGTCGTGCCCTTGGGGAGCGTGATCGGCGGGTCCAGCGTCAGACCCGCCTGGGTCGTGAGCTGATCCTGATCGCTGATGCGCAGTGAGCCGTCGCGGGTCATCGCCGGCTTCCCATGCGCGTCGCGGACGGCGAGGAAGCCCGGGCCTGAGAGCGCCACGTCAAGCGGCTGCAGCGTCGACTGCATGCTGCCCTGGGCCTGGCTGCGACCCATGGCCGTGGACGCAGAGCCGGAACCGAACTGCACGTTGGCAGCGGCTCCGGGGCCACCGGCTCCATAGAGGAGATCGCGGAAGCCCACGCGTACGTGTTTGTAGCCGGTTGTGTCTGCATTTGCGAGATCGTTGGAGACGGCATCCATTCGATCCTGCTGCGCTGCCATACCGGCAGCCGCGGTGTACATACCTTCAAGCATCGGGTCTCCTGTAAAGGAGGGATGGAGTCCCGGCTTCCACCAGAGGGTGGTCCAGTCGAGTGACTCCTTTGTCTCCCCGGTGATCGGTTATGTCGCCGAGGACTTGAGGAGACGCTGGACGCATAACCCAGCGAAGTGGTGTAAGGGTGCTGAGCGGCTAGGAGCCGTTGAGCGAACCGACCTGGCCGGCGGCCTGGCCCATGGTCTCGTCGAGCGTGTTGAGGACCTTCTGGCCGGACTCGAAGGCGCGCAGCGAGGTCATCATGTCGACCATGACGCGCGTCGGATCGACGCCCGAGCCTTCGATCTGGCCGGTGTGCACGGTGCCGTCGGGCTTGCCCGAGACGGTGCCGGTGAAGTTGGAGTTGCCGACCTTGGTCGCGTTCTTCAGAGCGAAGATGCCGACGTTGGCCGCGTCGACGGTCCCGTCGGGGTTGACCTTGATCGGCTGGTTGGTCGGGCCGAGGACCGTATTTCCGAGCTGGTCGGTGAGCGTGCCGTCGGCGGCCGCTTCGAACGAGCCGTTTCGCGTGTAGCGCACGCCTTCGGGCGTCTTGATCGCGAAGAAGCCGTTGCCGGCGATGCCCATGTCGAGCGGCGAGCCGGTGGCCACGAGTGGCTGGCCGGTCATGTCCGTGACCTGCTTGTCGACCATCGTGCCGAGCGCGATCGTGCCGACGGGCTGACCGGTCTGGGTGTTGGAGAGCAGCATCGCGCCGAACGCGCTCTGGGTGACGCGATCTTGCTTGTACCCGGGTGTCGATGTGTTCGCGAGGTCGTTGGCGATCTGGTCCTGGCGGACCATCTCGGTGACCATGCCGGACGCGGCGATGTAGATCCCTCTATCCATACGCCCTATGGTCGGCCGCCGCGCGCGCGGGTTGACCATAACGTGGACGGACGTCGCTGCGGGGTCGGTCGGCAGAGGATGATGGTGGGCGATGGCCGCACCGATCGATCTGATTCTCCTGCGCGGGCTGGTCGCCGACCTGCCGCTGCGCGAGGGCGCGATGCTCGGTGCGAAGGTCGTGGAGCGCCAGGGCGAGCGCGGGTTGCTGGCGTTTGCGGGCGCGCGGGTCTGGGCGACGCTGCCCGACGACGTGCCCGAGGGGGCACGGTTGCGGTTGCGGGTGACCGAGGCGAGTGTCGATCGGGTGACGCTGCAGGTGGTGGCGCCGCCGGCGCAGGAGGCTCCGTCCTCGGCTGCCGTGACCCCGCCGCCGATGTGGACGGGCTCGGTGGCGTTGCCCGGGGGCGCGCAGGCGCATCTGATCGTCTCGCCCGACGACGAGGGCGCGTCGGGGGGCGGGTCGGACGGCGCGCCGCTGTCGGTCCTGCTGCGCTACGACTCGCCGGAGCTCGGGCGCATGGACATGCTCGTCAGTGCTGAAGGGGTGAGCGTGTCGGCGCCGTCGGGCGAGCCGGCGGCGCGAGCACGGGCGGCGGCGGACGTGTTGCGCTCGGCGCTCGTCGGCGCCACCGGCCGGCCGGCCGTGGTGACGGTTCACGACCGGAAGGAGACCGTTGACCTCCGGGCCTGAAGAGGACGGTCCGCTCGAGGCGGCGGCGCTGCGCTACGACCGCGACGCTGCCGGCGCGCCACGCGTCGTGGCGACCGGCCGCGGCGAGATCGCGCGGCGGATCATCGAGTTGGCGCGCGGGGCGGGAGTGCCGGTGCGCTCGGAGCCCGGGCTGGCGCAGGCGCTGGCCCAGTTGCAGCTGGACTCCGAGATCCCGGAGGAGCTGTTCGCGGCGGTGGCCGAGACGCTGGTGTGGGCGTATCGGCTGGATACGGGGGCGATTTGAGGGGCGGGCCCCCGTACTCGGAATAGTTCCGAGTCTGAGGGCCCGTGCCTGGATGTCGGGCGCGAACTGCGGCATTAAAGGGGAAGCGGGGACAGACCCGGCGGTGGCTTCACCGATTTCCTCGCCGCGCTGTTTGATCCCGCCGACCACCCTTGGGCCCCCGTACTCGGAACTATTCCTAGTGAGGGAGCCCGTCCCCCCAAACGCGACGCGCCGGACCCAAGGGCCCGGCGCGGTACCACAAGCTGCTGACCCCCAGCGGCTACGCGACGAGGCGGAAGATCTCCTCGTCGGCGTCGAGGACCTCGCGTAGCGTCTTCTTCATCGCGCCGTGGATCTGGCAGACGCGGGACTCGCTGACTCCGAGGATGTCGCCGATCTCGGCGAGGGTCAGGTTCTTGACGTAGAGCAGGACCGCGACCTCGCGTTCGCGCTGGGGCAGACGCGCGAAGGCGGCGCGGAACTTGCCCTTGGCCTCTTCGGTCGCCGCCGCGTGGACGGGGTCGAGGCGGACGTCGATGGCCGCGACGGTGTCGATGCGCTCGATCGTCGTCTCGTCGTCGGAGAGCACGAGCGTGTTCAGCGACGTCAGGTCGGACTGGGTGATCTCGCCGCGGCGCTTGCGCAGCTCGGTGACCGTGGTTCCCATCGCGTCGGCGAGCTCGGCGGTCGTCGGGCGACGACGGTGCAGAGCGGTGAAGGTCTCGACCGCGCGGTCGATGTCGCGCTCCCAGCGGCGCACCGAACGCGGCGCCCAGTCCTGGCGGCGCAGCTCGTCGAGCACGGCGCCGTGGATGCGGGTCCAGGCGTACTGCTCGAGCGTGGCGCCCTTCTCGGGGTCGTAGCGGTCGATCGAGTGGATCAGCGCTTCGAGGCCGCACGAGATGAAGTCTTCGACCTCACACCGCGCCGGCATCTCGCGGACCTTCTTGTAGACGATGTACTTGACCAGCGGTGCGAACGTCAGCACCAGCCGATCGCGCAGCGCCAGGTCACACGTGCGGCGATATTCCTTCCAAAGTTCGAGCGTGTCCTCAGAGGACAGGCGTCGGTGCGGCGAGATCGTTGCGAGCTTCATGGCCCAGTGGGCTCCTTCGGTCAGCGGGGGGACTGGGGGCCGTATCGGCGCACCGCGCAGACTTCTTGATGGCCGCGGAGCGTCCATGCGTCTAGACGGGCCATCCCCAAAAATGGGGACTACATCCCCGCAACGAGCGGCCGAATACCCAGAACGGCCCGCCCTCGACCGTTATGGAGCCCTCATGGCCCTGCGACTCACCGAGCCGCTCCCCGGCTCCACCGCTCACGCGTCCCCACCGCCCGCCGCGACTCCCGAGGTCACCGCCGCGCAGCGCCTCCTCGCGCGCGCCCACGACGCGCTCGCGTCATGCGATGGAGCCGGCTTTCAGGCGCTGGTCGACGAGACCGCGCAGACCGAGGATCGCAACCGTCGCTACGAGGCGCGGCGCGCGCTGCTGCACACCGCGCTGAATCTCGAGGTTGACTCCCAGGCCGTGCTGATCGGCGCCTACGCCGCCGCTGCCCGCGCCGCCGTCATCCTGCTCGAGGAGAACCCGCGCGAGCCGGTGTTCCTCAATCTCGCCGGTGTCGCGCTCTACGAGCTTGGCGCGTTGGGACCAGCCGACCGTCTGTTCCGGGCCGCCAACCGCCTCAACCCGGCGCTCGGGCAGGTCGCGCGCAACATCAGCGAATGCGCCCGGCGCAAGCGCCGCGGCGTCAAGCTGCTGCCGCAGGCCGCGCCGCTGCTCGCAGACATCCCCGCCCGCGCCAAGCGCGTCGCGCAGCGGGCCAAGCCGCAGCTCGGACTGACGCTGAGCCTGTGCATGATCGTCAAGGACGAGGAGGAGATGCTCGGGCGCTGCCTGGCCTCGATCTGCGATCACGTCGACGAGATCGTCATCGTCGACACCGGCTCAACCGACCGCACGGTCGAGATCGCCCACGAGTTCGGCGCCAAGGTCCTCCACCACGAGTGGACCGGCGACTTCAGCGCCGCGCGCAACGTCTCCTTCGACGCCGCGACGAGCGACTGGATGATGTTCCTCGACGCCGACGAGGTGCTCGTCGAGGGCGACGCCAAGCGCCTGCGCGAGCTCACCGGCCACGTCTGGCGCGAGGCCCACTTCCTCGTCGAGATCAACTTCACCGGCGACGTCGAGGACGGCATGGCGGTGACCCACGAGGCGCTGCGGATCTTCCGCAACCGCCCCGAGTACCGCTTCCGCGGGCGCATCCATGAGCAGATCGCCTACGCGCTGCCGTCGTATCTGCCCGAGCGCCTCGAGGTGACCAATGTGCGCATGGAGCACTACGGCTACCTCGGTGCGGTCCGCGACGCCAAAGGCAAGTCGCAGCGCAACATCGAGCTGCTCTCCCAGCAGGTGGCCGACGGCATCGACACCCCGTTCCTGCACTTCAACCTCGGCTCGGAGTACGCCGCGGCCGGCGACGCCGCCGTCGCGCTCGCGCACTTCGAGAGCGCCTGGTCGACGCTGCGGGTCGACCCCGACGTGCGGCTCTACGGTTTCGCCTCCTCGTGCGCCTCGCGCTACGTCAAGGCGCTGCGCGTCGGTGGCCGCTACGCCGACGCGGCCCGCGTCGGCGACGAGGTGCTCGACGTGTTCCCGGGCTTCACCGACATCGTCTTCGAGCAGGCGCTCGTCGCCGGATGCGAGCACGACCACCAGCGCGCCAAGGAGTTGCTCGAGCGCTGCCTTGCGATGGGCGACGCTCCGGCCAACTACTCGCCGACGGTCGGCTGCGGCAGCTTCATCGCGCTGGCGTCGCTCGCCGACACCGAGATCGTGCTCGGCAATCCGCTGCGCGCGGAGGAGCTGTTGCGCGAGGCGCTGTGCCGCAATCCACGCTTCCTCGCCGTCGTCGATCCGCTCGCGCTGGCGATGCTGCGCCGCGGCGTGGCCGCCGACGAGGTCGTCGAGGAGATCCACGCGCTGGTCGCCGATACCGGGCCGAGTGTTCGTTTCATGCTCGCGGTCGCCCTGCACGAGGCCGGGGCCGCGGCCCAGGCGGAAGCTGAGCTCCGTGGTGTGCTCGAGGCCCAGCCCGGTTGTGAGCAGGCCCGCGTCGCGCTGGCCGAGGCGCTGCTCTCCCAGGATCGCCTCGCCGAAGCCGCCGAGATCGCCGACCGCGTCGACCCGGAGTCGATGGCCGCCGCGGCCGGAGCGCGCACCGCGCTGTTCGCCCGCCTCGCCGACGAGCGCCGCGACGACCTCGACGCACTGCTCATCCGCGCCCGCGCGGCGCAGCTCGACGAGGCCGAGCTGCATGCGTTCGCCGCCTGGGGAGCCGCGCAGAGCGGCGATCCACTGCCGACGACGATCGCCGCCGGCGCGGCGGCGCTCGTCCTCGCGATGCTCGAGGCGCTCCTGCGGATCGAGCGCTACGAGCCGTTCGGCGCGCTGTTGGCGGTGCTCGACGTCGTCGCGATCCCGTGGCGGGAGACGCGCGAGCAGCTCGCTCGCATGTACACCCGCCGCGGCTACCTCGAGTCGGCGGCCGACGAGTGGATCGCGGTCTGCCGGCAGGCGCCGGACGTCGCTGCGCTCACCGGCCTGGCCGCCAATGCCCGTGCCCGCGGGCTCGACGAGGACGCCGAGCTGCTGGCCGCCGAGGCCCACGCCCTCGCGGCATGATCCGTCCATATGTCCATGCGCTTCATCAAGGACCGGATCATCAGACCGATGATGAGTGTCAGAAGCAGGAATCGGGCCCATGGATGGCCCCGAGAGACTCATCCAGGAGGAACCATGACCTTTGACGTGAATCGCATCGGGGCGACGCCCGCTCCCACGCCGGATCTGCTGCCCTCCGTGCTCACGCGCGCCGGTGGCGACGGCTTTGCGACCGTCTACGACCTGGCCGCCAAGCGGATGCAGGCCTCCCGGCCCACGATTCCCGACGAGCTGTGGGACGAGGTCGACGCCGCGTCGCGCACCGCCGACGAGATGTCGCGCGCCGGTCACACGATGCGCTTCGACGTCCACCGCGTCGACGGCAAGGTCATCGCCAGCCTGGTCGACGGCAGCGGCTCCGTCGTACGCCCGGTCTCGCTCGCCGAAGTCCTCGATGTTGGGTCTGTCGACCCGGATGACGCAGCGTGACCTCGCTCAGCGCATCATCGCTGGGGCTCACCGGCCTCGCCTCGGGGGTCGACACCAGCGCGATCGTCAACTCGCTGATGGCCGTGCAGTCTTTGCCCAAGACGGCGATCACGCTCAAGCAGGCCGCGGCGCAGGCGCGCCAGAACGTCCTGCAGAACATCGAGGCCAAGCTCAAGACGCTCAACGACGCCTCCCAGGACCTTCAGTCGAGCTCCACGTGGCTGCCCTCGCAGACCGCGAGCTCGGCCGACCCGACCCGCATCACCGCCCAGATCACCGCCGGCGCCGGACCTGGCGCCTACCAGGTCGGCATCCAGAATCTCGCCTCGTCCGAGCAGCACAGCTACGCCTACACCCCGCCTGGCGCCGACTCCTCGATCACGATCGGCTCCGAGACGATCCCCGTCTCGGCCGGCGCGTCGCTGGACTCCGTCGTCTCGGCGGTCAACTCCGACGCCAACGCCTCGGTCTTCGCCGTCAACGTCAACGGCAAGCTCGTGCTCGCGGCGAAGACGACCGGCGTCGCGAGCGCGTTCAGCGCCGCGGGCGGCTCGCTCGTCGAGGACCCGACGAGGGCCCGCGCGGGCGCCGACGCCAACTACACGGTCGACGGCCAGCCGTTCACGTCGTCGTCGAACGTCGTCGCCAACGGCTTGGCCGGCGTCACGCTGACGCTGACCGGCAAGACGACCGACGACGTCGCGGTCACGGTCGGCAACCCAGGTCCCAACTCGACGCTGATCACCACGAAGCTCAACGCCTTCGTCAGCGCCTACAACGACGTCGTCTCGACCATCCAGCAGGCGACGACGCAGAAGAAGGTCCCCAACCCGCAGTCGGCCACCGATGCCTCCCAGGGCACGCTGTTCGGCGACTCGGGGCTCAACGCGGTGCTCGACAACCTCCGGCGCACGGTCACCAGCGCGTTCTCGCCGGCCGGCGCGACACCCAGCGATCCGACGCTGCTCAGCCAGATCGGGCTGTCGACCGGCGCCGCCGCGGCCAGCGGCTTCAACCAGGACAGCGTCGACGGCAAGCTGACGCTCGACACGACCAGGCTCGCGTCGATGCTGAGCACCAATCCGCTCGGGGTGCAGCGCCTGCTCGGAGGCGTGACGGGCGGTGCCGGCCTGGCTCAGGGCATGAAGGGCGTCCTCGATCCCCAGACGATCGCCGGCGGCCAGTTCGATCAGCGCATCAGCCAGGGCAGCTCGAACATCTCCGATCTCGCCTCGCAGCTGACCGCGATGAACGCGCGGCTGGCGGCCAAGCAGGCCTTCCTGACGAACCAGTTCTCGCAGATGGAAGTCGCGCTCGGGCGCAGCCAGCAGCAGGGCTCGGCGCTCAACGCCCGGCTCAGCTCGCTGATCGGCGGCTAGAACCCCTTCCTCAAGGATCGGGTGCATCGGACCGATCACCCGGGGCACATAACGATCCTCGAGGAGCTCTATGCCGCCCTATGCGAGCCCCCAGTCGTACCGAGACTCTGCCGTCCTCACCGCCACGCCCGAACAGCTCGTCGTCATGCTCTACGACGGTGTCGGACGCTTCCTGCGCCAGGCCGAAGTGGTCATGGAGGAAGGCGCCTACGGGCAGGCCAGCGAACGCCTCTCGCGCGCCGAGGCGATCATCGATGAGCTGCTGATCACGCTGAACATGGACGCCGGCGAGATCTCGACGCGCCTGCAGTCGATCTACCTGTTCTGCAAGCGCCACCTCGCCGAGGCCCGCGTGCACCGCGACCCGCGCCGAGTCGCCGACGTCCGCCGGCTGCTCGCCGACCTGCGCGAAGGCTGGGCCCAGATCAGCGCGCCCCAGGCGGCCGTCGCCGTCGCCGCGGTCTGACGGTCCGATGGAACCGTACGCGACCCTCGTCGCGCTCGCCCGCGAGGAGCTCGAGCTCGTTGTCGCCGGGCGCTTCGACGCGCTCGAGGATCTCCACGAGCGCCGCAGCGCCCTGATGGCGAGCCTGCCCGCCGCCGACCCGGCCGCCGCGGCCGAGCAGATCGCCGAGGCCGCGACGTTGCAGCAGCAGATAACCGAGGCGCTGGCCGTCGCCCGCGCCGGCGCCGACAGCGCGTTGGACCGGTTGGTGGCGGGACGGACGACCGTCGAGGGGTATCGCTTGTCCACCGGCGCTCAAGCGCCGACCGCTCAGGCCGACTATCGCAGTTGACCGGCCATGGAGGCCGGTCGTTGCAAAGAAGCCCACGGACGGGCGCCTCGTCTCCACCCTGCCGCCGTGGATCTCTTCGACACAACCCAGCTCGCCCTGTCCAAAGCGATGGTCGGTTCGACCATGCGCCAGCAGGCGATCGCCACGAACATCGCCAACGCCGACACGCCGGGCTACCGGCGCGTCGACGTCGACTTCGAGTCGGCGCTGCGCGACGCGATGCAGACCGACTCGCCGTCGGCGATCACGAGCCTGAACTTCGCCCAGAAGACCGACGCCGCCGCGCCGATCCAGGCCGACGGCAACTCGGTCGACCTCTCGACCGAGGCCGCCACCCAGGCGATGAACGGACTCGATTTCGAAGCACTGACCCAGGTCGCCGCGACCCGGATCTCGATCATCCAAAACGCGATGGGAGTCAAGTAATGGGCATGTTCGATTCTCTCGCCGTCTCGGGCTCGGGCCTCGCCGCCGAGAGCCTGCGCATGGACATCGTGGCCGAGAACCTGGCCAACGCCAACTCGACCAAGGGCGTCGACGGCCAGCCCTACCGCCGCCAGGAGGTCCAGCTCCAGCAGGCCCCGGGCGGCCCGAGCTTCGGCCGCGAGCTCGACGCCGCGCTCGGCTCGGACTCCGCCGCGACAAGCAACGGGCCGGGCGGCGTGCGCGTCACCGGGATCGTCTCCGACCAGACCGCGCCGCGCCAGATCTACGACCCCGGCAACCCCGACGCCAACGCGCAGGGCTACGTCCTGATGCCGAACGTCAACTCGGTGTCGGAGATGACCGACCTGATCGACGCGTCGCGCGCCTACGAGGCCAACGTGACGTCGATGCAGACGGCCAAGACGATGTTCACCAAGACGCTGACCCTTCTTCAGTAATGCCCGTGATCCCGCCGATCAGCCCTGCTGGAGCCGAGTGGTCGATCGGGTCGCTCGACGGTCCGGCCAAGGCCGCCGGCGCCGGTGGCGGCAACTTCGGCTCGATGCTCTCAGACCAGATCTCCAACCTGAGCAACCTCCAGACAGACGCCGCTCAGGCCTCGCGCTCGCTCGCCGACGGAACGGCGACCGATCCCTCCTCGGTCGTAACGGCCGTCGAGCGAGCGCAGCTCTCCATGCAGCTCGCCTCACAACTCCGCACGAAGGCCACGGACGCGATCAACACGATCTTCCAGACCCAGGTCTAACCCTCCTCTCCCACCAAAGGCTCATCCCTCCATGAACCTCTTTGCCGCCATGTCCTCGCGAGGCAAGATTGCTCTCGCGGGGAGCGCGCTGGTCTTCGTACTGGTCGCCTATCTGCTGTTCAGCGTCGCCTCGCGGCCGTCCTACACGACGGTTGTCGCGGGCATCACGACGACGCAGGCATCGAAGGCGATAACGACGCTGCAGTCGGCGGGCATCGGGGCGAAGCTGATCAACGGCGGCACCGGAATCGCCGTGCTGCGCGGCAAGGAGGCGGAGGCCAACGTCGCGCTCGCCGGCCAGAGCCTCGGTGGTTCGAGCCAGCAGTCGATCGAGCTCAACAACCTGAAGCTCGGCGCCTCGACCCTGCAGCAGCAGGTCGCCTACCAGGGCGCGCTCGAGGCCCAGATCTCCGGGGCGATCGAGAAGATCGACGGGATCACCGGCGCCCAGGTGCAGCTGACGCTGCCCCAGAACCAGCTGTTCGCCGCCGACCAGCAGTCCGCGACCGCGGCGGTGCTGCTCGGGGGCGACGCGACGACACTCGATGCCGGCGCGGTCCGCGGGATCGCCAGCCTCGTCGGGGCGTCGGTCCAGGGTCTCAAGCCGGCCGACGTCACGATCACCGACTCCAGCGGCGAGCTGCTGTGGCCCAACGGCAGCGGTGGTGGCGGCGACGGCGGTGGGCTGTCCAAGCCGGCCGCCGAGGCCAGCTACGACGCGCGCCTGCAGGGTCAGTTGATGGCGATGCTCACGCGCACGGTCGGCCCGAACAAGGCCCAGGTCCAGGTCCACGCCGACCTGAACGTCGACCAGGCGCACTCCGAGAAGCTCAGCTACGCCACGAAGGGCATCCCGCTTCAGACGAAGACGACGAAGGAGTCGCTGACGAGCAGCGGGGGCGGGTCGACCGGCACCGCCGGCACCGCGGCGAACCTGCCGACATTCGCGCAGACGAGCGGCACAGCCGCCGGCAAGTCCAAGTACTCGAACACGACCGCGCAGACCGATCTCGGGGTCGGCAAGACGATCACCAAGACGGTCGTGGCCCCCGGCGCGGTGAACAAGCTCAGCGTCGCGCTGGTCCTCGACAAGTCGATTCCCGCCGCCCAGGCGACGCAGATCAAGAACGCCGTCGCCACCGCCGCCGGGCTGCAGTCTCCGCGCGACGTCATCACCCTCAGCCAAATTCCGTTCCCCAAGGCGCCGGCCGTCGTCACGCCCGCCGCGACGAGCCTGCTGCCGCCGGCCCTCGCGGGCCCGATCAAGATCATCGGCGCCGGCTTCCTCGCGCTCCTGTTCCTGTTCTTCATGTCGCGCAACCTCAAGAAGCGCGAGAGCGACACGCTGCTCGAGGAGCCGACATGGCTCAAGCAGATCGGCGCGCCGCGGTCGCTGACCGCGCTCGAGGCCGCGACCGCCGGCCACGGCGGCCAGGCCGCGCTGCCCGCGCCGCGGGCGAGCACCGGCCAGGTCAGCGAGACCGTCGCCGCCGAGCCTGAGCGCGCCGCCCAGCAGCTCAAGGCGTGGATCACCGAGGACCAGCGATGAGCACCGCGTCGATGACCGGTCGCCAGAAGGCGGCCGCGTTCCTCATCAGCCTCGGCCCCGAGAGCGCCGCGGAGCTGCTCAAGCGCCTCGGCGAGCGCGAGGTCGAAGCGCTGACCGCGGAGATGGCCAACCTCCAGCGCATCCAGCCGGAGACGATGGCGATGCTCCACGACGAGTTCGTCGATCGAATCGCCACCAGCGACATGGTCGCGATCGGCGGCATGGACTTCGCCCGCGAGGTGCTCGAGAAGTCGGTCGGCCGCGGCAAGGCCGACGAGATCATCGGTGGGCTGACCGCGGCCCAGGAGTTGCGCCCGTTCGACTTCCTGCGCCGCACGCCGCCCGAGCAGATCTGCGCGTTCTTGGCCGACGAGTCGCCGCAGACGATCGCGCTGGTCGTCGCGTCGCTGCACTCGTCGCTCGCCGCGCGCGTTCTGGCCGAGCTGCCGGCGACGGTGCAGAGCGACGTCGCGCTGCGCATCGCCACGATGTCGGAGACCAACCCGGAGGTCATCCGCGACCTCGAGGTCGGCCTCAAGGAGAAGCTCGCCAACGTCCTGACCCAGGAGATGACGGCCGCCGGCGGCGTCGAGTCGCTGGCCGAGATCCTCAACCAGGCCGGTCGCTCGACCGAGCGCAACGTGCTCGACGCGATGGCCGAATCCGACGGCGCGCTCGCCGATCAGGTCCGCGCGCGGCTGTTCACGTTCGACGACCTCGTGATGCTGACCGACCGCGACATCCAGCTGCTGCTGCGCGAGGTCGATCAGAAGGAGCTCGCACTGGCCCTGCGCGGCGTCTCCGGCGTGGTCAGCGAGAAGTTGCTGACGAACATGTCGACGCGGGGCGCCGAGCTGCTGCGCGAGGACATCCTGCAGCAGCCGCCGCAGCGAAAGCAGGTCGTCGAAGAGGCCCAGTCGAAGATCGTCGGCGCCGTGCGCCGGCTCGAGGATGCCGGCGCGATCACCATCGGCCGTGGCGGCGACGACCCCGAGGACGAGGTCGTATGAGCTCGGTGTTCGACTTCGAGCCGTTGCAGCCGCACCCGTCTGCCGCCGAGTTCCTGTCGGGCGACTCGTTCGGCATCGGCGACGCCGGCGCCGACGTCGCGCACGACGCCCACGCCAGCGGCTTCGCCGCGGGGCTCGAGGAGGGCCGCGAGGCGTGCGTCAGCGCGATGATGGCGCTCGAGGCCGCGGTCGAGGACATCCAGGCGCTGCGCGCCGAGATCGCCACCCAGGTCGAGCGCCAGGCCGTCGATCTGGCGCTGAAGATCGCTGAGCAGGCGCTCGGCGCCGCGGTCGCCGTCGATCCCGATCTCGTGCTCGGCACGGTCCGCGGCGCCCTGCGCCGGCTCGTGGAGCGTGAGCGCGTGATCGTGCTCGTCAACCCCGACGACCTCGATCTCGTACGCGAGACGACCGGCACCCTGCTCGCCGAACTCGGCGGCATGGAGCACCTCGAGGTGCAGGCCGACCGCCGCGTCCCGCACGGCGGCGCGATCGTCCGCACCGCCGAGGGCGAGGTCGACGCGACGCTCGACACCAAGCTGAACCGTGCGCGGGAGGTGCTCGAGCGTGAGCTCTCAAACGCTTGACCGTCTGACCGGCGCGATCCAGCGCGCCGACCTCCATCGTCGCCACGGCCGCGTCTCGGACCTGATCGGGCTGATCGTCGAAGCGACCGGCCTCGAGGTCGAGGTCGGCGAGGTCTGCGAGATCGCCACCGGCCGCGGTCGCCCGACCGTCCCGGCCGAGGTCGTGGGCTTCCGCTCGCGCCGCACGCTGCTGATGCCGCTCGGCGATATGCACGGGATCGGCCCGGGCAAGACGGTCACCGCGACCGGCAACCAGCTGAGCGTCCCGGTCGGCGACGAACTGCTCGGCCGCGTCGTCGACGGTCTCGGCCGCCCGATCGACGGGCGCGGCGCGCTGCCGACCTCGATTCGCTGGAAGTCCGTCGAGGGCTCGCCGCCCGACGCGCTCGAGCGCCCGCGAATCGTCGACCGCGTCTCGACCGGCGTCCGCGCGATCGACACCCTGATCCCCTGCGGCCGTGGCCAGCGGCTCGGCATCTTCGCCGGCTCCGGCGTCGGCAAGTCATCACTGCTGGGCATGATCGCCCGCTCGACGACGACCGACGTCAACGTCATCTGCCTGGTCGGCGAGCGAGGCCGCGAGGTCCGCGAGTTCATCGAGCGCGACCTCGGTGACGCGATCGACCGTTCGGTCGTGATCGTCGCGACCGGCGACCAGCCCGCGCTCGTGCGCATCAAGGCGGCGCTGACCGCGACGACGATCGCCGAGCATTTCCGCGACGACGGCGCCGACGTGCTGCTGATGATGGACTCGGTCACCCGCTTCGCCATGGCCCAGCGCGAGGTCGGGCTGGCGATCGGCGAGCCGCCGGCCACGCGCGGCTACACGCCGAGCGTGTTCGCCATGCTGCCGAGCCTCCTCGAGCGCTCGGGCACCTCGGCCAACGGGACGATCACCGCGCTCTACACCGTGCTCGTCGAAGGTGACGACATGAACGAGCCGGTCGCCGACGCGGTCCGCTCGATCCTCGACGGCCACGTCGTGCTCTCGCGCGACCTCGCCCACGCAGGCCACTACCCGGCGATCGACGTCCTGCACTCGGTCAGTCGCCTCGCGCCCGAGATCACCTCGACCGCGGTCCGCGCCGACGCCACCGAGATGCGCACGCTGATGGCCGCCTGGCACGACAAGCGCGACCTGATCGCGATCGGCGCCTACGAGCCCGGCTCCGACGAGACGACCGACCGGGCCGTGGCGCTCAAGACCGGCATCGACCACTTCCTACGCCAGGGTGTCGACGACGCCGTCCCGGCGCCCGACGCCGACGCGGCGCTGCATGAGTTGGTCGGCGCCGCGTGGGCCGACTTCGAGGCCGAGCCGTCGATCGAGGACCTGCCGCCCGTGCTTCCCGCCGTCGTCGGCGCGGGCGCCGCCGCATACGCCGTCGCCGCCAGCCCGGCCGCGATCCCACCCCTGAACCTGGCCGTCTGAGGACCCGATGAGCGACAACGACATGACCGACGACCAGGACGTCGAGACCCCCGCGATGCCGAGCGCCGACGGGCCCGCCGGCGGGCTGGCGAGCGATGAGGGTGACGCGCCCTTGTCCGGCGGCGCCGAGGACCCGTGGGCCGCGGGCCGTCCCCGCGCCGAAGCCGCCGACGATGACGATGCCGCGCCCGCGGCGGCTCGTGTCCTCGTGCCCGAGACGCCCGATGCCCGTGTGATCGAGAAGGAGCAGTCCGATCCGCGCGACGTCGAGGTCAAGACCGAGGAGGAGCAGCTCGCCGAGCTCGAGTCCGACCCGCACGCGATCATGCGGGAGCAGCCGGTCGATGACGATGAGCCGGACCCGGCCGCGAGAACGCAGACCACGCTCGGCACCCCGCGCCGGGTGCGCCCGGTCGACTTCCGGCGCCCGACCAAGTTCACGCGCGATCAGATGCGCCGGCTCGAGTCCGCCCACGACGGCTTCTGTCGCGGCGCGTCGACGCGGCTGACCGCCGAGCTTCGCACCGGCGTCGAGATCGAGGTCACGACGTCGGACCAGCTCTCCTACGCCGCGGTGATGAACGAGCTTCCCGAGGACGCGATCGTCGTGATCCTCGACGTCGATCCGATCGACACCCAGGTCGCGCTGATCTTCGAGCTCCCGCTCGCCGTCAACCTGATCGATCGCCTGCTCGGCGCGGTCATCGCGCGCAAGACGATGCCGACCGGGCTGACCGATCTCGAGGCGGTCGTCCTGCAGCGCGTGATCCGCTCGATCGTCGAGCCGCTCAGCGCCACCTGGTTCGACCTCGCCGGCGTGCGCTTCTCGATCGCGGTCGCCGCATCGACTCCGGCCAATGCGCAGTTCGCCGCGCCGAGCGAGCCTTGCCTGCTGCTGCGCGGCGAGGCGCACATCGACCGGTCGAGCTCGCCGATGGTCTTCTGCCTGCCCCACGTCTCGGTCGAGCCGCTGATGGAGCGCCTCGAGAAGGCGCACGTCCGTGGCCGCGCGGTCGACGAGCGGGCGACGCAGATGCTGCGCCAGGCCGTCTCGGGCGTCGACGTCGAGCTGCGCGCCGAGGTCGGTGCGATCGAGATGGAGATGGCCGACGTGCTCGCGCTGCGCCCCGGCGACGTGCTGGCGCTGCGCGCGCCAGCGGCCGACGGCGTCTGCATCCTCGCCGGCGACGTGCGCTCCTACATGGCCGCGCCGGGGCGCAACAACGCCGCCCGCGCCGTGCAGATCACCGGCCCGATTCGCGAGGGACCGTCGTGAGCGCCACGGTCTCTCCCGCTCTGCTGCTCGAGGTCGGGCTGCGCGTGTCGGCTGAGCTCGGCCGCACGCGGATGGCGGTCTCCGCCGCCGTCGGCCTGCCCGGCGGCGCGATCGTCGAGCTCGATCGTTCCCACGACGAGCCGATCGATCTCTACGTCAACGGCCGCCACTTCGGCACCGGCCGGCTGCTGATCATCGACGGCGAATGGGCCGTGCGGATCGAGTCGGTGGACGGTCTCCCCAACGAGCTGCGGGTCGTCGAGCCGGTCACACCAGAAGTTGAACAGATAAGGCCCGTAGACTTGTCCACTGAAGGTCAAGCCGAGACCGCCGGGGCCGACGAGTAGGTCATGCCCCGCTCGAGGTTCACCTTCAAGCTGGAACGCGTACGTGAGGTACGCGTCGATGCTGAGGACCGTGCCCGCGAGGAGTTCGCGTCGAGCCTGTCCGAGCGGATGCGCGGGCTGGCCATGTTGCGCGAGGCCGAGGCTGCCGTGGCGGCCGCCCACGACTCCAAGCGCCTCGGGACGACGACGGCCGTGTCCGGGCTTGACCTCGTCTCACTGCACGCCTACACCGAGCGTGTGCGCAGCGGCGCCGAGAACGCCGCGCTGGCCGTCAGCCGCGCCGACGCCGAGGTCGATGCCCGCCGCAGCGCCCTGGGCGTCGCGCGTCAGAGCCGTGAGGTGCTCGAGCGTCTCAAGGAGCGCAAGCGCACCGAGCACCGCGCCGCGTCCGAGCGCCGCGAAGCCTCGGAGCTCGATGACATGGCGACCAACGCCCACATCCGCAAGGCGGCCGCCTGATCATGGATGCCGCCGCCACGATGTCGCGCGTCGACGCGATCCAGACGATGATCGCCCAGCTCGTCACGCCGCCGACCCCGGCGACGAACGCGACGCCGACGGCCGGGCCGACCACCTCCACAACGACGCCGACCAGCTTCGCCGCGACGCTCGCGTCGGCCACCGCGCCGACCGCGACCGCCACGACCGCCGCTCCGGTGGCCACGACCGCCACCGCTTCCGTGCTCGATCCCTCGACGCCGTTCGCGGCGCAGATCACCGACGCCGCGCAGCGCAACGGGATCGACCCGGCCCTGCTCGCGGGGTTGATCAAGCAGGAGTCCGGCTTTGACCCGGCCGCCCAAAGCGGCGCCGGCGCGACCGGCCTGACCCAGCTCATGCCCGGCACCGCCGCCGCGCTTGGCGTCACCGACCCGACCGATCCCGAACAGTCGATCGACGGCGGCGCGCGCTACCTCGCCCAGCAGCTCAAGACCTTCGGAAACGACCCGGCCAAGGCGCTCGCCGCCTACAACGCCGGTCCAGGTGCCGTGCAGAAGTTCAACGGCATCCCCCCGTATGCCGAGACCCAGAACTACGTCAAGAGCGTCATGGCGTTCGCCGACCAGTACCGAGGAGTGCCGACCACGTAATGCGAACCCCCACCGTCGCGGCGCCCGGGCACAAGCTCGAGCCACCGCGCCACGGAGCCAGCGATCACGCGCCGCCCGGCGACGCGTTCAGCGTGCTTCTGGACACCCAGATCTCGGCCCGGACCGCCCCTGCGGAAGGCCCCCACACCATCGAGCCCGTCAGCTCGCCGCACGAAGACCCCTGCGGCGACGACGACGGGACCTCGGGCGGGCGCGACGACGTCACGACGATCGCCGATGCGGCGACCGCCGCCGCCGCGACCGCGTCCGTGGCCATCCCAGGGCCCGCGCCCGCGCCGGATGCGACGCCGACGACCACGCCGGCTGTGCTGTCGACCGACGATACGAAGCCGGTCCCGCCGTCCGTCACACCGACACCCGCGAACGCCACCGCGACGCTGACCGCTCCGGCCGCCGACGCACCGATCGCGCCCACCGTTCCGCCCGCCGGCACCCCGGCAGCGCCGACCGCTGCGTCCCCCGCGGCGGTCGCGCTGCCGGCCCCGGACACCGCCGCGGCCGTGGCGCCCGCGGCCGCCCCGCCGGTCGCCCCGACCGCGACGCCGGCCGAGCCGGCGACCGGCGACGCTCCGGCGCCGAAGGGTCCGCGCGGGCCGAGCTCCTCGTCGGTCCGCGGTGATCGCCCGCCCACATCGGAGGCCCCGGCGTCCACGCCGACCGCGGCGGCGGCCACGTCGGCGCCGCCCGCGCCAGCCGCAGCGCCGACTCCGACCTCGACGACAACGACCGACGAGCAGGTGTCGACCGCGCCGATCACGATCGACGCTCCATCGTCGTTGCCGTCACCGTGGACCGTCGCGCCGCCGAGCGCCGCGCCGACGACCCAGGCACCGAGCGCGCCCGTCGGTGTGCCGGTCGGCCCGCAGCTCGTCGACCGGATCGAACTGCTGATGACGACGGCCGGGCGCAACGGCCAGGCCCAGGCCCGGATCCAGCTGCATCCGGCCGAACTGGGCAGCGTCTCGGTCGTCCTGCGCCACGCCGCCGACGGACTGCACGCGACGCTGACCGCCCACCAGGCCGACGCGCTCGCCGCCCTGACCCAGACCGGCGACGACCTGCGCCGCAGCCTTGATTCCCGCGGCATCGTCCTGGCCCAGCTCGACATCGGACTCGCAGCCGACGCCGGCGCGCAGGCCGGCGAGCAGCGCGAGGCCCGCTCCAACCGACGTGACCTTCGACCGGGCGCCACGCGCGCCGACGCCATCGACCCCGACGAGGACCTTGCGACGGTCCCGGCCCTGGTGCCGGCACCCGGCGCTCTGGTCGACGTCATCGCCTAGGAGATCAGCCATGCCCACCGTCACCGGCGTCACCAGCGCCAATCCCACCACTCCGAAGTCCGCCGGGTCGACCGACCCGCTGCTCGACAAGGACGCGTTCCTCAAGCTGCTGACCGCCCAACTCAAGTACCAGGACCCGCTCAGCCCGACGGACTCGTCGACGTTCACGACGCAGATGAGCCAGCTCTCGGAGACCGAGCAGATGACGAACGTCGCGACCGATCAGCGCAAGATGCTCAATGCGACGAACCACAACGCCGCCGTCGCCCTGCTCGGCCGGACCGTCTACTACACGGCACAGGACGGATCGGTGGCCAGCGGCACCGTCACCGATGTCGACGTCAGCGGCGACGCGCCGAGCCTGACCGTCGGCACCACCGCCGGCATCGATCCCGCGACCCTGCTCTCGGTGCGATGAGCGCGATTCCCCACAACCCCGCGCTCGTCCCGCCCGGCATCGGCGCGGCAACCAACGCGCCCCCGCCGACCACGACGCCGAGCACGCCGACCACGGGCCCGAGCTTCGCCGACGTCCTGGCGCAGCGCAGCTCGGGCGTGCAGTTCTCCGGGCACGCCCTGGCGCGCCTGCAGCGCCGCGGCATCGCCGTCGACCCGCAGACCCTGCAGCGTCTCGACACCGGCGTCGATCGCGCCGCGGCCAAGGGCTCGCGCTCGAGCGTCGTGTTCGTCGACTCGACCGCGTTCGTCGTCTCGGTGCCCAACAAGACGGTCATCACCGCCGTCGATCGCGACCACATGCGCGACCACGTCTTCACCAACGTCGACTCCGCGGTCATCGCGTAGCGACCAGCCACAAAGACCCATGACCGCACCCACGAACACCAAGCCCGGCTGGACCTCTCGCGAGGAAGCCGGAACGCGAAAGGAGCGCACCTTCTCATGATGCGCAGCATGTATTCGGCCATCTCCGGCCTTCAGGTCCACCAGACGATGCTCGACGTGATCTCCAACAACCTGGCGAACGTCAATACCGTCGGCTACAAGTCCGACCGCACCTCGTTCCGCGACGATCTGCTCCAGAACTACCAGGGCGGCGCCGCGCAGGGCGCGACGACCGGCGGCTCGAACCCGATCCAGGTCGGCCTCGGCGTCTCGCTGGGCTCGATCGACAACCTGATGAATGCCGGTGCGCTGCAGTCGACCGGTCAGCCGCTCGACGTGGCGATTCAGGGCTCGGGCTGGTTTCGGATCACCGACGGCGTCCCGCCGGCGATGCCCGCCGCCGGCTTCCACTACACGCGGGCCGGCAACTTCACCACCAACGACCAGGGCTTCCTGATCACCCAGGACGGCAACTACGTCGTCGGCAACAACGGCACCGCCGATACGTTCATCCAGTTCGCGGCCGGGGCGACCTCGCCGCAGGTCGCCTCCGACGGCACCGTGTCCTACATGCCGGCCGGTGGTGGCGCCCGCGCCAGCGCCGGGCAGATCTCGCTCGCCCAGTTCAACAACGAGGCCGGCATGCAGCGCGTCAGCCAGAACCTGTGGAGCGACACCCCGGCCTCGGGTACCGCGACCGTCGGCGCTCCCGGCGCCAACCAGTCGGGTCAGCTGTCGGCCGGCGTGCTCGAGATGTCCAACGTCGATCTCGCCACCGAGTTCACCAACATGATCGTCGCCCAGCGCGGCTTCCAGGCCAACTCGAAGGTCATCTCGACCACCGACCAGATGCTTCAGGACCTTGTGAACCTCAAGCAGTAGCCGACGGGCTATTGCACGGGCCGCCCTCCCCCAGTGGGACCGGCGGGCGGAACAGGGGCGGAGGGCCCCTGTTCCGCCCTCGGCGCGGCCCACCCATCCCCTTCCAGACCGCCGCCCTCTAGGAGACCACCCGCATGATCGAAGTCCACCGCCTCGGCCACGCCCGTGAGCCGCTGTATCTCAACCCCGATCTCATCCAGACGATCGAGGCGCATCCCGACAGCACGATCACGCTGACCACAGGCGCAAGCCTGATCGTCAACGAGAGCCCCGAGGAGATCCTCGAGTCCGTGCGCGACTGGCGTGTCAGCCTGCTCAGCGATGCGCTGAAGATCGCCGCCTAGCGGCCGACCACCGGGAATGACGCAAACCGCCGCCGTCGTATGAAAGCCGCCACCGCAATAGGGATCGTTATCGCGATCGTAGGGATTCTGGGCTCCGCCATGATGGAGGGGACCGCCCCTACGGCGTTCATCAACATCCCCGCAATCATGATCGTCTTCGCCGGCACGTTCGGCGTGACGATGGGTGCCTGCGGGATGGACAAGATGAAGGCGATCCCGGGCCTGTACAAGCGCTGTTTCTCGGCCGAGCCCCAGGACCTGGGCGGCTCGGTCCAGACGATGGTCGCCTACGCCGAGCGCGCTCGGCGCGACGGCCTGCTGGCGCTCGAGGACGAGCTGCCCTCGCTCGACGACGAGTTCACCCGCAAGGGGCTGCAACTCGTCGTCGACGGCACCGACCCCGACCTCGTGCGCGAGATCCTCGAGGCCGACATCGACGCCATGAGCGCGCGCCACAAATCGTCGGCCGGCGTGTTCGAGAAGGCCGGCGGCTTCGCGCCGACGATGGGCATCATCGGCACGGTCATGGGGCTCGTCCACGTGCTCGAGAACCTGTCGGCGCCGGCCACGCTGGGCCCATCGATCTCGGGCGCGTTCATCGCGACCCTGTTCGGCGTCGGCGCCGCCAACGTCGTCTTCCTGCCGGTCGGCAACCGCCTCAAGGCGCTCGACGGGGAGGAGGTCGAGGCCCGCGTGCTCGTGCTCGAAGGCATCCTCGCCATCCAGGCCGGCGACAACCCGCGCACGGTCTCCGAGAAGCTCCTGTCCTACGTCGCCCCGAAGGACCGCGAGGCCGCGTCGGTATCCGGCGGCGCCCCGAATCTGAAGCTGGCCGACGAGCCCGCCGAGGCCCAGGCGGCCTAGTCCTTGCGATGTCCCGTTCATCCTCCAAACGAGGCGGCCGCCGCGGTCACGCCGAAGAAGAGCACAGCGACGAGCGCTGGCTGCTCACCTACGCCGACATGATCACGCTGCTGATGGCGCTGTTCATGGTGCTGTTCTCGATCAGCTCGGTGAACAAGTCCAAGCTCGTCGCGTTGCAGTCCTCGCTCAAGGATGCGTTCTCGGGCCGCGTGCTGCCGGGCGGCGAGGCGCTGATGGACGCGGGCGGCAGCGACAAGGTCCGCAGCTCGATGCCGACGCCGCCGTTCCCGTCGGTCAACCCCGCCCCGGGCGGCTCGAAGGGCGACGCAGCGGCCAAGGCGGCCGCCAAGGCCGAGAACGAGGACTTCCGCAAGATCAAGATCAAGGTCGACGCGCTCGCGCGCCAGGCCGGCCTCGGCTCGCAGATCCACACGCTGATCACCAAGCAGGGCCTCGACGTCCGGATCCTCTCCGACAACCTGCTGTTCGCCTCGGGCTCGGCGGTCCCCGAACCGGCGTCGTTTGCCGTGCTCGCGAAGCTCGGCACGATCCTCGACCAGGAGGCCGCCCACCCGGTCGTCGTCGAGGGCTTCACCGACAGCCAACCGATCTCCAGCGGCCAATACCCATCCAACTGGGAGCTCTCCTCGGCGCGTGCATCGTCGATCGTCCGAGCGTTCCTCGTCACGCATGTCGCCCCGAACCGGCTCACCGCCTCGGGCCGCGCGTACCTGGACCCGGTCGCATCGAACGACACGGCCGCCGGCCGCCAGCTCAACCGCCGCGTCGAGATCGTCCTCCCGCGGTTGCATCCGACCACGCAGGTGACCCAATGAAGAGCAAGCTGAAGTTCATCATCCCGATCGCCCTCGTCCTGGTCGGCGGGATCTACAAGTTCGCCCTGGCCAAGCCGCCGGTCGTGCCCAAGCCCAAGGTCGCGGGGTCGGTCTACATCATGCCCAAGGACTTCCTGATCAACCTGGCCGACAAGAAGTTCGCCAAGCTCGACGTGGCGCTCGTGTTCGCCAAGGACTACGTCCCGGCCGCGGCCGGTGGTGGCGGCGAGGCCGCGGCCTCGCCGCCCGAGGGCTACGGCACGCTGGCCGAGGAGCCCGTCGTGCGCGCCATCGTCACCGATGTGATCACCGACACCGCGTCGTCGGTGCTGCTGACCCGCAAGGGCCGGCGCGCCGTGATCAAACACATCATGCATCGCATCGCCAAACAGACCGACGTCAAGCTCAGCGACCTGCTGTTCACCGACGTCGCCGTGCAGTGAGGAGCGCACCATGTCCGATCAGATCGACTTCGCACCCCTCCAGCCCGCGTCCGGCGCCGCCATCGGCGGCGGCGGCGACCTCGACCGTCTGACCGACGTCACCGTCGAGCTCACGGTCGAGGTCGGGCGCACGCGGATGACGCTCGGCCAGACCCTGGACCTCGGTCCGGGGTCGGTCGTGCATCTCGACCACCTCGCCGACAAGCCGGTCGACCTGCTTGTCAACGGGCGCGTCATCGCTCGTGGCGAGGTCGTGGTCGTCGACGAGGAGTTCGGCCTGCGGATCACCGAGGTCATCGGTCCGGTCGCCGCGAAGGCGCCGCTGGTCGCGGCCGAGTTCGCCGCGGCCGACGAGGCCCAGGCCGCATAAACCAGAACGTCGGAGCGTCGTGAGCCTGACAACCGGTCAGGCGTTCACATTCACCGCTCAAGACGGGGTGTCGGCAACCGACTACCGGGAGGACTCGCCCCTCCCGAGTTCGTTCGTTGCCGCCACTTCATGATTTCCCTCCGCTACCGTGCGATCACGGCTGCCCTCGCGGGCGCCACCGTCGCCTTCACCGTGCCCGACCTCGCCTTCGGCGAGGTCCGTGGCCCCAACGAGGGCGCGCCCCTGAACCTTCCGGGCGGCGCCTCGCAGCACCTCTCGGCCGCCCCGAGCGGGGGCGGCTCGCTGGCCCGCACGTTCATCGGCCTCGCCGTCGTCGTCGCGGTCATCTACGGCCTCTACTGGGTCCTGCGCCAGGTCAAGTCCTCCCGTGAGGAGCGCAGCTCGGGGCGCGGCCTGTCGACCGAGGCGTCGATCCCGCTGGGAGCCAACCGCTCGCTGCACCTGGTCCGGGCCGGCTCGGAGCTCGTGCTCGTCGGGGTCGCCGAGCACGGCGTGACGCCGATCCGCTCCTACACCGAGGATGAGGCGACGGCGATCGGCCTGATCGGCGGCGAGGACGACGACGCCGGCGGCGACACCGCGTCCGCGCCCAAGGGTCGCGGGCTTGTGAATGCCGCGCGCCAGTGGACGGTGCGGCGATGAACCTCGACGGATCGGCCGCGGTTCAGCTCCTGCTGCTCGTCGCCGCGCTGACGATCATCCCGGCACTGCTGTTCACGGTCACCGGCTTCACGCGGATCCTCGTCGTGCTCGGTTTCATCCGTACCGGCCTCGGCACCCCGACCGCGCCGCCCAACCAGGTGCTCGTCGGGATCTCGCTGTTCCTGACCTTCTTCGTGATGGCGCCGACGTTCCAGGCGATCAACAAGGTCGCGATTCAGCCGCTCAGCCACCACACGATCACCCAGTCCCAGGCGATCACCCGCGGCCAGGAGCCGCTGCGCGACTTCATGTTCCGCCAGACGCGGACCAAGGACATCGCGCTGTTCATGAACCTCGCGCACCTCAAGCGCCCGCGGACGCGCGCCGGCGTCCCGACCTACGTGCTGATCCCCGCGTTCATCATCTCCGAGCTCGAGACCGCGTTCCAGATCGGGTTCCTCATATTCCTCCCGTTCCTGGTCATCGACCTCGTCGTCAGCTCGACGCTGATGTCGATGGGGATGATCATGCTGCCACCGGTCTTCATCTCCTTGCCATTCAAGATCCTGCTGTTCGTGCTCGTCGACGGCTGGAACCTGGTCACCCAATCCCTCGTGCAGTCCTTCCACTGAGGAGCAGATCATGGACGTCGACACCGTAGTTCAGCTCGCGACGAACGCCATGCAGGTGGCGCTTCAGGTCGCTCTGCCAATGCTCCTCGCCGGCCTCGGCGTCGGACTGGTCGTCTCGATCTTCCAGGCGGTCACGCAGATCCAGGAGCAGACGCTGACCTTCATCCCGAAGATCCTCGCGCTCGCCGTCGTGATGGTGCTGCTCGGCCCGTGGATGCTCAACCAGATCCTCGCCTACACGACGCAGCTGTGGCTCTCGATTCCGAACGTGGCCGGATGAACCAGCTGCTCCAATCGTTCGGTGAGCAGCACGTTGCCTCCTTCGTGCTCGTGCTCGCGCGGCTGACGCCGCTGTTCCTGCTCGGGCCGGTGATGAGCTCAAAGCTCGTGCCGATGCGGGTCCGTGGGATCGTCGCCGTCGCGCTGGCGATCGGCATCGCGCCGGTCGTCTCCGCCCACCATCCGATCCCGCTCGACCTCTGGCAGATCGCCGGGCTGATCCTCAAGGAGATGCTCATCGGCCTGTGCTTCGCGTTCGTCGTCGGCGCGCTGTTCGCAGCCTTCTCGGTCGCCGGCGGGCTGCTCGACACGCTGTCGGGCTTCGCCTACGGCGCCCAGGTCGACCCGGTCAACGGCAACCAGTCGGCCGTCCTCTCGAGCGCCTACTCGATGGTCGCGCTGCTGATCTTCATCGCGATCGGCGGCGACCAGTGGGTGATCACGGGGCTGGCCCGCAGCTACGACGTGGTCGGCATCACCGACTACCCGCAGCTCGGGCGTCTCGTGCAGGGGGCGGTCCAGGCCTTCTCGCAGATCTTCGTCTCGGCGATCGAGATCGCCGGGCCCGTGATCCTTGCGCTGATCCTCACCGACGCCGCCGTCGGCGTCGTCTCGCGCGTCGTGCCGCAGCTCAACGTGTTCGCCGTCGGCCTGCCGGCCAAGGTCATCGTCGCGCTCGTGATGATCGGCGCGACGCTGCCGTTCGTCGCCGGCTGGCTGACCGACACGCTCCAGCAGGACGTCTTCTCCGCCCTCCAAGCGATGCGTATCGCCTAGTGGATCACTGAGATGGCCAGCGACAAGACCGAAAAGGCAACACCCAAGCGCGAATCCGAGGCCCGCAAGAAGGGTCAGGTCGCGCGCTCGTCGGATCTCAACGGATCGGTCGTGCTCGTCGTCGGCCTGTTCGCGATCGGCGCCTCGGGCGCCGCCGTCGTCGCCGGCATGGCGGACACGCTGCGCAGCGCGATCGCCCAGATGGCCGACCCGAGCGTCGTCAGCCGCGCCGGCATCGGGCCGCTGATGGTCGCCGCCGCGCAGTCGATGGTCGCCGCTGTCGCCCCGATCGCGATCGCGTGTGTTGTCGCCGGCGCGTCGGTCGCCTTCGCCCAGGTCGGCCTGCACCCGTCGCTGAGCGCGCTCAAGCCCGACTTCAAGCGCATCAACCCGCAGTCCGGGTTCAAGAACCTGTTCGGTCCGAACACGCTCGTCGAGGGCGTCAAGTCGGTCAGCAAGGTCGCGATCGTCGGCGCGATCGCGTTCTTCGCCGTCGCGCCGAAGGTCACGCAGCTCGCGAGCCTGGTCGGTATCGAGCCGGTCGCGCTCGCCGCGACGCTCACGAGCTCGATGAAGTCGATCGCCATGCGCGCCGCGATCGCCTACCTGATGATCGGGCTCGCCGACGTCGTCTACCAGCGCTACCGCCACGCCAAGTCGCTGCGGATGGAGAAGCACGAGGTCAAGGAGGAGTTCAAGTCGCACTCGCTCCCGCCCGAGGTTCGCTCGGCGATGCGCCGCCGCGCGATGGCCGCATCCCGCGCCCGGATGATGGCCGCGATCCCGACCGCCGACGTCGTCGTGACCAACCCGACCCACTACGCGGTCGCGCTGCGCTACGACGGGGTCTCGCTTGCCCCTGAGGTCGTGGCCAAGGGTCAGGACCTGATCGCGTTCCGTATCCGTGAGATCGCCGCCGACCACGGCGTGCCGGTCATCGCCGACCCGCCGCTCGCCCGCTCGCTCCACGCGACGGTCGAGGTCGGCCACCAGATTCCCGAGGAGCTCTTCCAGGCAGTCGCCCAGGTGCTGGCCTACGTCTACCGGGTCGCGGGTCGCCGGCGCATGCCGGCCGCCGCGCTGCCCGAGCGAGTGGCGGTGGCGGCGTGACCAACGCGCTCAAGCGCCTCTCGAAGTACGCCGACCTGATCGCCGCGGGCGTGGTCGTAATGGTCATCGTGATGATGATCATTCCGTTGCCGCCCGCGCTGCTGGACCTGATGATCACGATGAACATCTCGGCGGCGTTGGCGATCGTGGTCACGACGATGTACCTGCCGCGGGCGCTGGACTTCTCGGCCTTCCCGTCGCTGTTGTTGCTGACGACCCTGTTCCGCCTCGCGATCAACGTCTCGGTCACGCGACTGATCCTGCTCCACGGCAGCGCCGGCAGTGTCGTCGAGGCGTTCGGGAACTTCGTCATCGGCGGCAACGTGATCGTCGGCCTCGTCGTCTTCCTGATCCTCGTCGTGATCCAGTTCGTCGTCGTGACCAACGGCGCCGGGCGCGTCGCTGAGGTCGGGGCGCGCTTCACCCTCGACGCGATGCCGGGCAAGCAGATGGCGATCGACGCCGATCTCAACGCCGGCCAGATCACCGACGCCCAGGCCCGCGAGCGGCGCGCGGACATCGCCAACGAGGCCGACTTCTACGGTGCGATGGATGGTGCCTCGAAGTTCGTCAAGGGGGATGCGATCGCCGCCGTCCTCATCACCTCGATCAACCTGATCGGCGGCATCGCGGTCGGCGTCGCCCAGCAGGGGATGCCGTTCAGCGAGGCGATCCAGCATTTCTCGCTGCTCAGCGTGGGCGACGGCATCGCCGCGCAGATCCCGGCGCTGCTGATCTCGGTCGCCACCGGCGTCATCGTCACGCGCTCGGCCTCCAAGGACGACCTCGGCACCGACATCGCCCGGCAGATCGCCGGCCAGGGCAAGGCGCCGATGGTCGCCGGAGCGGTCATCGCCTCGTTCGCGCTCGTCCCGGGTCTGCCCAAGCTCCCGTTCCTGCTCATCGGCGCGCTGTTCTTCTTCGGCGGTCGCGCGGTCAAGGAGATGCAGCGCGACAAGATCGTCGCGCTCGACGCTGAGGAGGCCGCGGCCGCGATCCCCGCACCGACCAGCCCGCGCGACCAGGCGATGGACGCGCTCGGCCTCGATCCGCTCGAGCTGTGCATCGGCTTCGGCCTCGTGCCGATGGTCGACCAGCAGGCCGGCGGCTCGCTGTTGGCCCGCGTCAGCGCGGTGCGCAAGCAGATCGCCTCGGAGCTCGGCACGATCATCCCGTCGGTTCGCATCCACGACGAGGTCGGTCTGTCCTCGCACGAATACGTGGTCAAGGTGCGCGGCACCGAGGTCGCCCGTGGCCGTGTGATGGCCGGCCACCAGCTGGCGCTGAACCCGGGCGACGCCGTCGGCCAGCTTCAGGGGATTCCGACGACCGAGCCGGCGTTCGGCCTGCCGGCGATCTGGATCGCCGACAGCGCCCGGGCCGAGGCCGAGGCCCTCGGCTACACCGTCGTGGACGGCGAATCGGTGATCGTGACCCACCTGACCGAGCAGATTCGTAGTCATGTTGCGGATCTACTGACCCGTCAGGACACCCGCGCACTGCTTGACACGCTCAAGGAACATAACGCGGCGGTCGTTGAGGAGGTAGTGCCCGAGCTCCTCAGTGTCGGTGAGATCCAGCGAGTCCTGCAGTCGTTGCTGCGTGAGGGCGTGTCGATCCGCGACCTCGGCGCCATCGTCGAGGCGACCGGCGACCGTGCTCGCACGACGCGCGACCCGGTGCTGCTCGCCGAGTACGCCCGCCAGGCGCTCTCGCGTTCGATCGTCGCGCCGCACATCGACGCCGAGCGCACGCTGCGCGCCATAACGCTCGATCCGTCGATCGAGCAGGAGGTCTCCGACTCGATCGCCAGCACGCCGGACGGCGAGTACCTGGCCATGGAGCCGTCGCGCGCCCAGGCGCTCGTCTCGACCCTTGCCGCGCAGTCCGAGCAGGCCGCCAGTCGCGGCCGCCGGCCCGTTCTCATCTGCTCCTCGCGCGTGCGCCGTCACCTGCGCCGACTGATCGAGCAGACCCTGCCCCAGATGACCGTGTGTGCGTACAACGAGATCGCACCCGGCATTTCCGTCGAAACCATTGGAGTGGTGAGCGCATGACGACCAAGACCTATCGCGGCCGCACGATCGCCGAGCTGCTGCCCCAGATCAAGGCCGAACTCGGCCAGGACGCCGTCATCCTGTCGCAGCGCGAGGGCCTGTCCGGGGGGGTCGGGGGATTCTTTCAGCGCCCGTGCGTCGAGCTCGACGTCACCGCCGATCCCGGCGCGCTGGCGCGCATCGACGTGCGCGACGCCGATGAGTCCGCGATGCCGGCGGCCGAGGCCCCGCCTATGCCGCACCTCCCCACGGGTCAGGACGAGCGCCTGGCCCGGTTCGTCGAGCAGGCGCAGGCCGCCGCGCCCGCCACGCCCGCGTTTGCGCCGACCGTCATGCCGCAGGTCCCCGAGCTGTCGACCGCGCAGTGGCCGCGCGAGGCCGACGCGTTCGTGCCGTCGGTGTTCGAGTCGATGGGCTCGGACGTCGGTCGCGCCAACGCGCCGGCAGCGGCCGGTGCGCGGGGTCAATCCCCCGTGCGGGCCGCGATCGTCCCGCTGACCCCGGCGACGAGCGCCGCGTGGCCGGCCGAGGCTCACGACGCGCTCGACGAGCTTGCCGAGGCAGGTCTCGGGCTCGAGCTGGGCAGCGAGATCGTCACCCACGCTGTGACCGACCTCGCGCCGTTCGCCGGCGACGTCGGCACCGCGCCGGCGCTCGCGCCGCTGGTCCTCGAGGCGCTCGCCCAGCGGATCCCCGTCACCGCCCTGCATGCCGCCCCCGGCCGCGTGATCGCCTTCGTCGGCCCCGGTGGCGCGGGCAAGACCCGCTGTGTCGCTGCGATCGCCACCGCCTACGCGACCCGTTCGGATCTCCCGGTCGCCTGCGTCACGCTGCGCGCCAAGGACGACGGCGCCGAGCTCCAGCGTGCGCTGGGCCCGGCCGGCGTCCCGGTCCACGGCGCCCGCGACGGGGCCCACGCCCGCGAGCAGGTCCAGGCGCTGCGCAGCCATTCCCTTGTCCTGCTCGACACCCCCGCCGTCTCGCCGCGCGCCGAGGCCGAGATGCGCGTGCTCGCTCGCGAGCTCGACGAGCTGCGCCTCGACGAGGTCCACCTGACGTTGCCCGCGACGACCGGCGCGGTCGCCGCCCGCGAGATCGTCGACGGCACCGCGCCGCTGCGCGTCACCGCGCTCGCGCTGACCCACGTCGACGAGACCGCGGCGCTCGGCGCCCCGATCGCGCTGGCGATGGAGACCGAGCTGCCGCTGTCGTTCGTCTCGCGCGGCACGAACCCGACCGGCGGGCTGCGTCCCGCGGTCGCCCGGGAGCTTGCCCTGGCGGTGGTGGGATGAAGCCGCCCGAGTCCGGAACCGAAGTGACGCTCCAGGTCCCTCAGCGAGAGCGTGTCGCCGCGAAGGTCAGCGGCGCCGGCACGGGCTGGCTCGAGCTCGACCTGCTGCAGTCCGCGCGGACGCCGATGCGCCAGCTCGAGCGGATGCGGATGTTCGTCGAATACGTCAACGACGACGGCGTCTGCCGGCTGCTCGGCTCGCTCGAGAAGCCCGCGCCCGGCGCGACACGGCCACGATCGCGGGAGTACGGCGTCGTCGACACCGTGCGCTTCGCGTTCACCCACTCGCCGCAGTTGCTCCAGCGCCGTGAGTTCATCCGGACCGACTTCGTCTGTGACATCACGCTGTGTCTGCTGTCGTCGACCAACGCGATCGCGATCGCGGGCAAGACGGTCAACGTCTCCGGCGGCGGCGTCCTGGTCCGGGGCCTGTCCTCCGCGCAGGTCGGCGACCTCTACACGTTCGAACTGGCGCTGTTCCGCGGCGAGCCGCCGATCTCCGGCACCTGCCGCGTCATGCGCATCACCGGCGACGGCCTGGCCGGCGTCATGTTCACCGAGATCGAATCGGTCGAGCAGGACCGGATCATCCGCTGGGCGTTCGGCATCGGCCGCGCCGAGAAAGACACGAGGACAACCTGATGGCGGACAAGACGAAGGGCAAGGACGCAGGCAAGAAGGGCAAGGCCGGCGCGGCCTCCGACGACGTCCTACGCGTCGCGAGCCACCCCCGCGCCGCGCGCTCGATCCGCACGCTCAAGGGCTGGGGCGGGCTGGTCGCCTTCCTCGTGACCTTCTGGCTGTCGTGGAACTCGGGCGTGCCGTTCTACTGGTCGGCGCTGCGCGCGGTCCTCGGCGGAGCGATCGGCTACGTCGTGGTCTGGGCGTGCGCGGTCACCGCGTGGCGCCAGCTGCTCGTCGCGCAGGTCGAGGCGGCCCGGATGCAGGCGATGGCCGACCACAACCCGACTCAGCAGTAGCCATCTGAGCCATGGACCGCATCGAACGCATCGACGGAACCTCGGGGATGGCGCAGCCGGTCTCCGCCGTCATCCGCGATGAGCGCACCGACCCCGACGGCTCGCGCCGCGATCACCCGCCCGGCGAGGGCCCGGCCCCGCGCGACCGCGCGCCGCAGCCGCGGCCCGCGCCCGCGCTGCCCGACGACGGTCTGCCCCACGTGGACGTGCGGGCATGAGCGTCACCGTCGTGGCGCCTGTGCAGGGCGGCGCCGAGCAGGTTCTGCGCTGCCTCGCGGGGCTCGCCGCGCTGCCCGCGCTGCCATCGTTCGAGGTCGTGGTCGTCGACGACGCGAGCGTCGGGCTCGCCGCGCTGCTCGCGCGTCTCGACGGCGACGTCGAGATCGTCCGCACGCCGCGCCGACTCGGGTTCTCCGCCGCCGCCGCCGCGGGGCTCGAGCACGCTCGGGGCGAGGTCATCGCCTTCGTCCGCGGCGCGGCCGAGCCGTGCGGCGACTGGCTCGGCGGCCTCGTCGGAGCGCTGGAGAATCCGGACGTCGCCCTGGCCGCGAGCGTCACCGCCCAGGCGCTCGGCGCTCCCGCGGTCGCCGCCCATGCCGTCGCTTTGCGCCGCACCGACCTCGTGACGATCGGCGGCGTCCCCGCCGCGCCCGCCGGCCTCGAGATCGCCGCGCTGTGTACCGCGCTGGCGCGTCTCGGCGAGGTGCGATGCGTCGATACGAGTGTTGTCAATGCGCCCGGCACCCTCAGCGGCGGCGCCCGCCGCTTCCCCGGCGAGCCGATCGAGCTGAGCATCGTCATCCCGACCCTCGACGCGGCATCCGACCGTGTGCGCCGCTGCGTCGCCGCCGTCCAGGCGACAACCGAGTGCGCCCACGAGATCCTCGTGATCGACAACGGCGCGCCGCCGCAGGGCTTCAGCGCGCCGGTCAACGCCGGGCTGCGCGCGGCCCGCGGCGCCTACGCGGTCGTCATGAACGACGACGTCGAACCGCTCGCCGGCTGGTGGGGGCCGCTGCGCGCGGCGCTCGACGGGGGCGAGGCGGTCGCGTTTCCGCTGACCGTCGACGGCCAGATGCGCCGCGACTTCGCCGCCTGGTGCTTCGCGATCGGCCGCGCGACGATCAACGAGTTCTCGATCGTCCCAGGCGAGTTCCTGCACCCCGAGCTCGTCGTCTGGTTCCAGGACACAGACCTGCTCGAGCGCCTGCGCGCGGCCGGCCGGCCGCCGGTGTGCGTCGAGCAATCGCGCATCCGTCACGGCCTGAGTGAGACCGTCGACAGCGACGATCCGCAGCTGCGCGAGTGGATCAAGGGTCAGATCCGGCGCGACAAGCAGCGCTTCGAGGAGCTGCACCAGGCACGAAACGCCGCCTAGTCACATCCGCAGCACCACCTACCAGCGCACTCCTAGACTAGGGACCGGCAACGGTTTGACGCCCGACGACGACGTCGTAGATCCGCCCGTCGAACGCGTGCTCCGGAGCCGTCTCGGGCCCGATGAACGTCGACGCTGCGAACGCGCCGACGAGGGGATCCGCGAGACTGCCGAAGTAACGCTGGAGACGCGCCTCGCGGTCGTCGCACTCGTCCGCGAAGGCGGCCGCGAACGTCGCCGTGCCTGTGCGCAGGCGCCGCATCCGCTCGGCTCGCTCGGCCGCGTACTCGGCGAACGCCGACGTCGTCCAGTCGTTGCCGACGAGCACGTCGCGCACGGTCCTGGCGTCCCGCATCGTGGTCGAGAGGCCCTGGCCGGTGATCGGCGAGCAGTAACCCGCAGCGTCGCCGACGAGCACCACACCGGGCGCGAAGGGCTCGTCTGTCCAGGTGTCGAGGCCCGCCATCGTGGCCAACGGCCCGACGGCGGGCGCTTCGGCGAGCTCCTCGTGGAAGCGCATGAAGTCAAGGCTGCGGATAACGCGCCGGAACTTGTCGAACCCGCCGTCCCCGGCGAATCGGCGGCGATCGTGGACGCCGAGACCGAGGTAGAGCCGCATCCGGCCGTCCGACTGCGAAAAGCCGATCATGATCATCTCGAGGCCAGCGGCGATGATGTCCGCCTTGGCGACGTCGCCGTCCAGCCCTCCGACGAGGACGCCGGCGATCATGTGCGTCTCCGGCCGCTGGTGCAGCTCGATCCCAGCGTCGCGCCTGACGACCGAGTTGCGCCCGTCCGCGCCGACGACGATCCGCGCCTCCATCTCGATCGGGTTGCCGTCCTGCACCCAGCGCACGCGCGGCCGGGGCCCGCTCTCGACGCGCACCTCGCGAACGCCGCGCCGCAGGTCCGCGCCGGCACCGGCGGCGGCCGAGGCCAGCGCCGCGCACGCCTCGGCGTGCGGGAGGTTCAGCGAGCCGGGAATCCCCGGGATCACCCCGCGAAGCGGGCGGGGGTTCTGCTCGGCGAGCTCGGGCGGAACGCCGTGCGCGTAGAAGACCATCGACGAGCAGACGTGCGCGCCGGCGGCCAGCAGGTCGGATTCGACGCCGATCGACCGCGCTTCGGCCACGCCCCACGGGAGGAGGGACTCACCGCGAACGCGATCGACGTACTCGTTCCTGGCCTCGAGGACCACGACGCGCAGGCCGGCGCGTGCGAGCGTGGTCGCGAGCGAGCCGCCTCCGATCCCACAACCCACGATGAGGACATCACAGTCGTGCATCGGCGCGATCCTACTCATGGCGTCAAGATCAAGCGTCCAGATTATGTGGACAGCGGTTCAAGCCCCGGGGGCCGCCCGCCGATCATGGGAGCAGTAGGAGTGACAAGGAGTCGCTCCGGGACTACACACCGTCATCAAGGAGATGAATCGATGTCCCTTCGCATCAACACGAACGTCGACGCCATGGGCGCCGCCAACAACCTCGCTCGCACGACGAGCGCGCTGTCGAAGTCGATGGAGCGTCTGTCAACCGGCAAGCGCATCAACTCGGCCGCCGACGACGCTGCCGGCCTGACCATCTCGGAGAAGATGCAGGGTCAGATCAGCGGCCTCGCGCAGGCTCAGGCCAACATCCAGGACGGCCAGTCGCTGGTGCAGACCGCCGAGGGCAACCTCGACGAGGTGCACTCGATGCTGCAGCGCGTCCGTGAGCTCGCCGTGCAGTACAAGAACGGCACGCTCGACACAACCGATCAGTCGGCGATCCAGACCGAGGTCAACCAGCTCGCGTCGGAGATCGAGCGCCTCGGTTCCGCCGCTTCGTTCAACGGCATCAAGCTGCTGGCGACCGCCGGTTCGGTGACCTTCCAGGTCGGCGCCAACGACGGCGAGACGATCTCGGCGAGCACGATCTCGCTGGGCTCCACCGTCGGCACCGCGTTCACGTCGCTCGGTTCCGCGACCGTGATCTCGAGCATCGACACGGCGATCGACGCGATCAGCGCCCAGCGCGCAACGTTCGGTGCGGTCTCCGGCCGCCTCGATCACGCGCTGAACGCCGCGGCGACCTACCAGCAGAACCTGACCGCCGCCAACTCCCGCATCGTCGATGTGGACATGGCGTCGGAGACGGTCAAGCTGACCAACAACCAGATCCTGTCTCAGGCGGGCATCGCGATGTTGTCGCAGGCCAACCAGGCGCCGCAGTCGGTCCTGTCGCTGCTGCGCTAGTCACGAGCAACACGCACCAACGCTCCAGGGGCATGACGCCTCCGGGGGATGGATCGTCGACGAGGGGCCCGCGGGCCCCTCGTTGGCGTTAAACCCGGATCCACCGATTCCCGCGGCGCGTGGACGCCTCAGAACGTCCTCGCACTCACGGTCGATCGGTGGATCCAGGTTAAAGGGCGGTTCACGACCGCCGACCACCTTGGTGTGAGCATCGACGCCGCCGTTGCCCGCATCGCTCAGATCGAGACGATGCTGGCCCCGACCCCCCCCAAGCAGAGCACGTCCACCGCGACGTCGACCGGCGGCGCGTTCGCCGACGTGCTGAGCAACGAGTCCCAGGCTTCGAGCACCGCGGCGCTGCCGACGGCCACGTCGACGGTCGCCAACCCGGTGACGACGAGCACGACCCGCTCGCTGCTTCTCCCGGCCGCAGCGGTCGCGACCACGCCCGCCCAGACCGGCGGCGCGGCGATCGTCGCGGCCGCGGCGAGCCAGGTGGGCGTCACCGAGCAGCCGCCCGGATCCAACGACTCCGCCGAGATCGCGGCCTATCGCGGCGCGGTGTCGGGCGCCGGCATCGGCCCGTGGTGCGCGCAGTTCGTCAGCTGGGCGGCCAAGCAGGCCGGCGAGCCGGTCGGAGAACAGGGCCAGGGCTTCCAATCGGTCTCCGCGCTGTATGACTGGGCGCAACGCACGGGCCGCGCGGTAGCGGCCGGGCCGGGCGTCGTGCCCGCCGCCGGCGACCTGATCGTCTGGGGCTCGGAGCACATCGGGATCGTCGATTCGGTCGATGCCGACGGCTCGATCCACACGATCGAGGGCAACTCCGGCAACGCCGTCACGCGCCACGCCTACGGATCCGACGGCAACGGCGCCACGGGCTTCGTTCGTCTCTCGTAACGATCAGCGCGCATCCCGCGACGTTCGCGACGGACCCCGTGACGACTATGTTGCGCCGTGTGACCGATCTCCCCGGGATGCGGCGTGCCTACCGTGGTGAGGGCCTCGACGAGGCCGATCTCGCCGCGACGTGGCTGGCGCAGTTTCAGCGCTGGTTCGACGAGGCGGTCGCCGCCGGGATTCCCGAGGCCAACGCGACGATCCTGACCACCGCGACCGCGACCGGGCGCCCGAGCGCGCGCACCGTCCTGCTCAAGGGGGTCGACGAGCGCGGCTTGGTCATCTACACGAACCTCGAGTCGCGCAAGGGCAGCGAGGCGCTGGCCAACCCGCGCGCCACTCTCGTGTTTCCGTGGATCGCGATGCGCCGCCAGGTGATCGTCGAGGGCGCCGTGGGCGTGGTCAGCGACGAGGAGGCGGACGCCTACTTCGCGTCACGCCCGCGTGGCGCCCAGCTCGGCGCGTGGGCGAGCCCGCAGTCGACGGTCGTCGCGGGGCGCGCGGTGCTGGACGACGCGCTGGCGGCAGTGGCGGTGCGCTACCACGAGGGCGTGGCGGTCCCGCGACCGCCGCACTGGGGTGGTCTCCGCGTCGAGCCCGATGCGGTCGAGTTCTGGTGCGGGCGCGCGAGTCGCCTACACGACCGGCTGCGGTTCCGCCGTGGCGGTGCGGGATGGCTCGTCGAGCGCCTGGCGCCCTGACCGAGGAGGGCGCCCGGTTTGACGCCTCGCCGGACGGCTGACACGCTGCGTTGTGCGCGCTACCGCCGCGCCCGCAGCGCGCGGAACACCACCGCCGCGAAGCCGAGCCGATAGACCACGTAAGGCAACGGCGGCCGCCCGCGCTCGAGCGCGCGGATGATCCAGGTGCTGGCCAGCGTCGAGACGAACGATGCGCACGCGCCCGCGGCGAACGCCCGGCGCAGCGGCGGCGTCAGACCGCGGCGCGCCAGCCGTGTCCCCTTCAGTACCGTCGCGCCGACGATCACCGGCAGCGCGACGTGGCGCGACAGTGCGTTGGCGTCGCGGCGACCGAACCCTCGCCAGCGCGCGGCGGCGAGCGTCATCCCGTTACGCGACATCCCGGGCGCCAGCGCCAGCACCTGCGCGGCGCCGAGGACGAGCGCGTCGACGACGCCGGCCTCCTCGCGCGGACGGTCGCCGGTCGCGTACGCGTCCGCCACCAGGAGCACCAGCGCGCCCGCCGCCAGCCCGAACGCGATCGAGCCCGGAGTCCCGAGGCGCTCCTCGATCACCCGTTCGAGCGACAGCCCCGCGATCGCCGGCGGCACGAACGAGCCCATGATGAGAATGATGCGTCGGCGGTCCATTCCCCGCGCCGCCTCGCCGACCTCGTCGCGCAGCCCGATCAGCAGCGCCGCCGCCGTCCCGGCATGCAGCGCCACCTCGAACGCCTTGCGCAGCTCGTCGTCCAGCTCCGCGTACGGCCAATCGAGCAACCACGGAATGAGCTCGGTGTGCCCGCTCGAGGAGATCGGCAGCAGCTCCGCGGGTCCGTGAAGCGCGCCGAGGGCCAGCGCGTGGCGCAGCGGGAGCTCGGGCTCAGACGCCGGCATCGACGGCCGGCTCGCCGTCAGCGCCGCCGCCCCGGCGGCGGCGCACGATCAGCCAGATCACGCCGATGACGATGGCCACCACGACCACGTAGTCGACGTAGCCGATCGCATGGCGCCAGTGCGTCCAGTTCGTCCCCACCGCCTTGCCGATCGAGGCGAACAGCAGCGACAGCGCGAAGGCGCCGAGCGCGGTCAGCGCGATGAACCGTCCGTAGGGCATCCGCGCCGCGCCCGCCGGGTAGGCGATGAACGTCCGCACAACGGGGATGAAGCGGCTGACCGGGATCACGATCAGGCCGTAGCGATCGAACCAGCGCTCGACGAGCGCCAGCCGTTCCGGCGTCACGTGGAGCTTGCGCCCGTGCTTCTCGAGCAGCTCGCTGCGCCCGAAATAGCCGATCGCATAGGCGATCGAGGAGCCGATCACGTCGCCGATCACGCCGGCCGCGACGACCCCGAACAGGGTGAAGTCATGGTGCGACTGGGGGTCGGAGATGTTGAACCCGGCGAACAGCAGGATCACCGCGGCGGCGATCGGGACGCCCATCGAATCCAGGGCGCAGAGCAGCACGACGCCGGGCAGGCCGAGATGGTCGATCACGTTCGTCGCGAACGTGATCAGGGAGTCGGTGATGGAGGCGTCGATCGGCACGGAGCCGTCGAAGGGTAGCGTTGCTCTCGCCATGGCCGTCCCACTGTTCGATCCCGCGACACCGCTGCACCCGCTGCGCGACGAGCTGCGCGCGGCCGTCGGCCGGGTCCTCGATCGCGAGCAGTACATCCTCGGCGAGGAGGTCGCGGCGTTCGAGTCGGAGTTCGCCCGCTACCTCGGCGCGCGTGAGGTGATGGGCGTGGCCAACGGCACCGAGGCGATCACGATTGCCCTGCGCGCGCTCGGCGTCGGGCCGGGCGACGATGTCGTCGTCCCGTCGTTCTCGTTCTACGCCAGCGCCGAGGCGATCCCGCCGACCGGCGCGCGCCCGGTGTTCTGCGACGTCGATCCGCAGACGATGATGGTCACGCCCGAGACGGTGCGCGCGGCCCTGACGCCGAGGACGAAGGCGGTGATCGCGGTCCATCTGTTCGGCAACGTCGCGCCGGTGACCGAGATCGAGGCGATGGGCGTCTCGGTGCTCGAGGACACCGCGCAGGCTGCCGGCACGCTGAGCTCCCACGGGCGGCCGGGGACCGTCGGGCGGATCTCGACGTTCTCGTTCTACCCGTCCAAGAACCTCGGCGCGTTCGGCGACGGCGGCGCGATCGTCACCGAGAACCGCTCGCTGGCCGAGCGCGTGCGCGTGCTGCGGTTCCACGGCTCCCACGACAAGGTCACGTACAAGGAGATCGGCTACAACAGCCGCCTCGACGAGATCCAGGCGGCGATCCTGCGGGTGCAGTTGCCGCATCTCGACGCGTGGGCCGACCATCGCCGCGCGGCCGGGGAGTGGTACGCGGACTGCGGCTTGGGCGATCACGTCGCGCTGCCGGTGGCGACCGAGGGTTCGCGGCCGGCGTGGCATCTCTACGTCGTGCGCCACCCGAAGGCCGACGCGATCATCGACGCGCTCAGCGCGGCCGGCATCCAGTCGCGTGCCTACTACCGCGTACCGATCCACCGCCAGCAGTCGATGTCCGCCTACCAGCCGACCGTCGACCTGCCGGGCACCGCCGAGGTCGCGCGGACCCACTTCGCCCTGCCGATCAGCGCCGCGATCACGCGCGAGCAGGTCGAGGAAGTCGTGGGCGCGGTAGCCGCCGCCGTGTAGTGGGTAGCGTGCCACCCATGAGCTACACGATCACCAATCTCAACAACGTCGAGGACTCGGCCCCGAAGTACGGCTTCGGCGACAAGGGGTCCGCGCGCTTCGCCGGCGAGGACGTCGATGCGCAGGACACCGGCCTCGCCTACCACGTGCTGCGCCCCGGAAAGCGCCAGGGGTTCGGCCACCGCCACCAGGATGCCGAGGAGATCAACGTCATCCTCTCGGGCAGCGGCAAGGTGCGCCTCGACGACGAGATCCGCGACATCGACACGATGGACGCGATCCGCATCGCCCCCAAGGTCACGCGCTGCTTCGAGGCCGGCCCCGAGGGACTCGAGTGGCTCGTCTTCGGCCCGCGTCACAAGGGCGACGGGGAGCTCGTGCACGACTTCTGGACCGACTAGGCTGCTTCGGCGAGCGGCCACTTCGCGCGAAACGCCGCGTCGGCGTTTCGCCACAGCGTCTCGTCGCCGAAGCCGCCCTTGGTGTGGTGAAAGACGGTGAGCGGGGCGATGCGGACCGCGCGGCCGGCGGCGCGGGCCTGGAAGCAGAGGTCGAGGTCGTAGGCGTGGAAGCCGGAGAAGGCGGCGGTGTCGCAGCGCAGGTTGCGCACGGCCCACGGGGAGAGGACGAGCATCAGCCCGTCGAGGGCGTCGACGTCAGGGTTTGACGCGTCGCCGGCGATCGTGCCGCGGGTCTCGGCGACCGAACCGGCGATCTCGCCCTCCCACCAGGCGAGTGAGGGCACGTTGCGCGCACCGACCGGGCCGACGATCGCGACGTCGGGGTCGCTGAGCGCCTCGCGGACCTTGTCGCAGAAGCCGGCGTCGAGGATCTCGGTGTCCTCGTGCAGGAGGACGAGCGCCTCGAGGTCGTCGTAGGCGGCGAAGTGCTCGAGCGCCTCGTTGTAGGCCTTGTGGATCGACGTGGTCGTCGTCAGCTCCGCGAAGACCGAGTCGGGCTCCATGGCGAGCTTGAGCCCCGGCGCGCCAAAGGCGGCCAGCTTGTCCGGCGATCCCACGCAGGCGGCAAACCCGATCACACCCGTTCAATCGGCGGGGTGACGCCGCGGTTGAATCGCCCTAAAGCAACCGCTTGACGCGACCGACTACCCGGGGTGTGGGCGTCCCTGCGTCCGCCCGCGTTTTCCCCGCCGCCATGTCCGACACCCTCACCACCGCTTTCTCGAGCGCGCTCGAGCTGCCGACCGACCTCGACGTTCGCGTGCTCGCCTACGGTGCGCACGAGCACTGGGATTCGGTCGGTCACATGGCGCTCGTCGCCGAGATCGAGGACGCCTACGGGCTGATGCTCGACACCGACGACATCATCGGGCTCTCGAGCTACGACGCTGCGGTCGAGATCCTGGCGCGCCACGGCGTCACCCCATGAGCTTCGACGGGCGCGTCGCGCTCGTGACCGGTTCGACTCGGGGAATCGGCTGGGCCGTCGCGCAGCAGCTCGCCGAGCGGGGCGCGATCGTGATCGTCAATGGCCGCGACACCGCGCGCGCCGAGGCCCGCGCGCTCGAGCTGCCGTCGCCGTCGGGCGCCGCGCATGAGGCGCTGGCCTTCGACGTCGCCGACGCGGCGGCGGTCGCCACCGCGATGCGTGAGATCTTCGATCGCCACAAGCGCCTCGACGTGCTCGTCAACAACGCCGGCGTCATGGACCAGGGCCTGCTCGGCATGATCGCCGCCGACGCGCTCCAGCACACCTTTGCGGTCAACGCGATCGGGGCGCTCAACGTCCTCCAGGGCGCGTCGCGGCTGATGAAGCGCTCCGACAGTGGCGCGATCGTCAACGTCTCCTCGATCGTCGGCGTCGCCGGGGCGCCCGGCCAGACTGCCTACGCCGCGGCCAAGGCGTCGGTGATCGGCATGACCCGCGCCGCGGCCCAGGAGCTCGCGCCGGCCGTGCGCGTCAACGCCGTCGCTCCGGGGCTGGTCGACACCGAACTGCTCGCAGGGCTCCCGGCCGACGTGCTGGCGGCCCGCGTCGCCGCCGTCGGCCTCGGGCGCCTGGCCGACCCAGCCGAGGTCGCCGAGGCGATCGTGTGGCTGGCTTCCGACCGCTCGTCCTATGTAACGGGGCAGATCCTCGGCGTCGATGGCGGGATGGTGGTCTGAGCGATGCTCGAACTGATCGACCCGACCCGTACGACGCCTGCGCTGATCGACGACGCGACCGCCAACGTCTGGACGCACGCCCAGTTGCATTCCGGCGCCCGCGAGACGGCCGAGCTGCTGCACTCCGACCACAAGGAGCTCGTCCTCGTCCGCGCCGCGCTGACCCCGGCGACCGTCACCGCCTACCTCGCCGCGCTTGCCGCCGGCCACGCGGTCCTGCTCGCCGACGGCGACACGGCCGAGATCGAACGCCGCTACGTGCCGCGCTTCGTGATGTTCGACAACGAGCTCGTCGACGCCGGTGAGTCGCATTCCGCCGCGCGCCCGCCGATCCACCCTGACCTCTCGGTCCTGCTCTCGACCTCGGGCACCACCGGCTCGCCGAAGCTCGTGCGCCTGTCGGCCGCGGCGATGCTCGCCAACGCGCGCTCGATTGCTGAGTACCTCGCGCTCGACGAAGGCGAGCGCGCCCTCGTCTCGCTGCCCTTCGGTTACTCGTACGGGCTCTCGATCCTCAACTCGCACCTCGTCGCCGGTGGCTCCGTCGTCCTGCCCCGCGCCGGCGTGCTGCGCCCCGAGTTCTGGGACGCGTTCGAGCGCCACGGCTGCACCTCACTGTCCGGCGTTCCCTATTCGTACTCGCTGATGGAGCGCGTCGACTGGCGTTCACGCCGGCTGCGCGGCCTGCGGACGATGACCCAGGCGGGCGGGCGAATGGACCCCGAGCTCGTGCGGTCGGTCGCCGACGAGCTCGACGGGCGCGGCGCGCGGCTGGTCGTCATGTACGGCCAGACCGAAGCGTGCGCGCGGATCGCCTATGTGCCGCCCGAGGAGCTCGGGGACAAGCCGGGCGCGATCGGCGTGGCGATCCCCGGTGGCGCGCTGTCGGTCGACGACGGCGAGCTGGTCTACACCGGACCCAACGTGATGATGGGCTACGCCGACACGGCTGAGGATCTCGCGCGCGGCGACGATCTCGGCGGCGTCCTGCGGACCGGCGACCTCGGGCGCATCGACGACGATGGCTGCTTCTTCGTCACCGGGCGCCTCAAGCGGATCGCCAAGATCAACGGCCTGCGCGTGAACCTCGACGAGGTCGAGGCGCTGGTGCGGTCGGTCGGCCCGGCGGCCGCGCTGGAGCACGGCGAGGATCAGATCATCGTGTTCGTCGAAGGCGCCGAGGTCGACGCCCGGGCCGCGTTGGCCGGCGGCCTGACGCTGCGCGGCCGCTCGTTCGTCGTGCGCGGGATTGACCGTCTGCCGACGACGGCGGCGGGCAAGATCGACTACGCGGCGCTGGCACTCGAGCTCGAGGACGACGATCGGACCGAGGACCTGCGAGATGCCGCCTGACGAGCTCCTGCGCGCCGAGCCGTTCTCGCTCGGCGGTGAGGAGAAGGAGCTGCTGCTGGGCCGGGCGCTGGGCGGACTGGTCGAGCACCACCGCGCCGCGTGCCCGCCCTACGCGCGGGTCCTCGACGCGCTGTGGCCCCGGGCCGGCGTGCCGTCGCGGGCGGTCGACGTGCCGTGGCTGCCGGTCGGCCTGTTCAAGACCCACGAGCTTGTCTCGGTTCCCGCCGACGCGGTCGTCAAGACGCTGACCTCGAGCGGGACGAGCGGCCAGTCGCCAAGCCGGATCCTGCTCGACTCGGAGTCGACCGCGCGCCAGACGCGGGCCCTCGCCGCGACGATGGGCGCCGTGCTCGGCAAGCAACGCCGACCGATGCTGATCGTCGACGCGCGCGAGACCGTCGCCGACCGGCGGCGCCTCAACGCACGGGCCGCGGGGATCCTCGGGATGTCGATCTTCGGGCGCGATCACTTCTATCTGCTCGATGCCGATATGCAGGTGCGCTCGGCTGAGTTGGCCGAGTGGCTGGCGAAGCACTCCGGCGAGCCGCTGTTCGTGTTCGGCTTCACGTTCATGGTCTGGGCGCACCTGCGTACGCTCGGCATCTCGCTGCCCGGCGCGGTGCTCGTTCACGGCGGCGGCTGGAAGTCGCTCGCCGCGCAGGCGGTGTCGCGCGAGGTGTTCGCCGGGACGCTGCGCGCGTCGTGCGGGATCGAGCGCGTGTGTGACTACTACGGCATGGTCGAGCAGATCGGCTCGGTCTTTCCGCAGGGCGAATGTGGGCTCCTGCACGCGCCGAACCACGCTGACGTGATCGTTCGTGACCCGGTGACCTGGGCGGCTGTGCCCGACGGATTCGAGGGCGTGATCGAGGTGCTGAGCGCGCTGCCGACGTCGTATCCGGGCCACGCGATCCTGACCGAGGACCGCGGCACCGTCGTCGTGCGCGACGGGTGCGCGTGTGGTTGGCGCGGGGCTGGGATTGCGGTGCACGGACGCCTGGCGCAGGCGGAGCTGCGCGGGTGCAGCGACGTCGCCGCGGCGGTGGCGGCGTGAGCGCACGCGGAGAACAGCTGTTGCCCGAGCCCGCGTCGTCCGTCGTGATCGCCGACGTGCTCACCGCGCTCGCCGCTGCGCCGCGCCGTGCGCCGTTCTCCGACGACGCGCTGGCCCTGTGCGACGCGCTGGCCAAGCGCCTGACGCCGCACGCCCGCGCGCATCCCGAGCTCGGGGCGCTGGCGTTCTGGCTGCGGCCGGCGTCGCTGCGGCGCCTGGCTCCGTCGCCGTCGGTGGGGGTGCGTCGCGTCGCTCGCGGCCTCGCCTTCCATGTCCCGCCGTCGAACGTCGAGACGATGGCGATGTACTCGCTGGCGCTGTCGCTGCTGTCGGGCAACACGAACGTCGTGCGGGTCTCGCCGACACGCGGGCCGGTGGCCGAGATCCTCTGGGAAGCGCTCGGCGACGCCGTTGCTTCGGAGCCACGGTTCGATGCGCTGCGGACTGGGTTGGCCGTCGTCGCCTACGGCCACGAGCCCGAGCCGACGCTTGAGCTGTCGGCCGCGTGCGACGTGCGAATGGTCTGGGGCGGCGACGCCACGGTGGCCGCCATCCGCCAGGCGCCGTTGGCGCCGCACGCCCGCGACATCGGGTTCGGCGATCGCTTCTCGCTCGCGGCGATCGACTCCGGCGCGTGGCTGGCGACCACCGCGGCGGACCGCACGGGCCTCGCCGAGCGCCTGTTCGCCGACGTCTTCTTCTTCGACCAGCAGGGCTGCTCGTCGCCACGGCTGATCGTCTGGTGCGGCGACGAAGCCGACGCGGCGTCGGACGACCTCATGGAGCGTTTGCAGGCCGCGGTCGAGCGCCGCGGGTATGAGCTGCCGACCGCCGCGGTGACGGGCAAGTTCGCCACCGTCGCCGGGGTCGCCGTCGATCGTCCGGTGCGCCGCGTGCGCCGGCTCTCCAACGAGCTGCACGTCGTCTCGCTGTCGTCGCTGGAGCCGCTGCCGCGCGATATCAGCGCCCCCGGCCTTCTGCTCGAAGCCTCGCTTCCGACGCTCGCCGCTCTCGGCCCGCTTCTCTGCCGCCACGACCAGACGCTCGTCGTCCACGGCTTCGGGACTGCAGAGATCGATGCGCTACTCGCCGCCGCCGCCGGCCGCGGCCTCGATCGCATCGTCGCGCTCGGAGGAGCCCTGCGCTTCTCCCACCGCTGGGACGGCATGGACCTGCTCGACGAGTTGACGCGGGCGGTCACCGTCGAAGCCGTCGCCTGAGCTCCACAACTCAAGTCGATCGCCGTGACGCCGACCACTGGACTACATGCCACCGGGCGAGTCGTACATCGACCCGGCGGCGCGGATTGCCGCCAATGTAGAGATCGGGCGCTTCAGCGTCGTCGGGCCCAACGTCGTCATCGAGGACGGCACGAAGATCGGCGACCACTGTGTCGTCGGGCAGTCGTGCGGGCACGATCGGCCGCTGGTCATCGGCGCGAACTCGACGATCCGCTCGCACAGCGTCCTCTACGAGGGATCGACGATCGGCGCCGGTCTGGAGACCGGCCATCAGGTGCTGATCCGCGCGGGGTGCCGGATCGGGGTCAACGCCCGGATCGGGACCCAGACCGCGCTCGAGGGTGACCTGACGATCGGCGACTACGCGCGCATCCAGGGCTATTCGGTCTTCGGCTGCGGGACCGAGATCGGCGACTTCGTCTGGATCTTCCCCAAATGCGTCTTCACCAACGACCCGCTGCCGCCGAGCCGCGTCTGTGAGCCGGCGATCGTCGGCGACGGCGCCGTGATCTGCACGAACACGATCGTCATGCCCGGCTGCGACATTGGCTACGGGGCGTTCGTCGCCTCGGGCGCCAAGCCCAAGGGCACCATCCCGCCCGCCGCCGTCGTCCTCGCCGACGGCCGCGTCGGCGGCCCGGTCACCCACTTGATCCACCTCGACTCCTCCACCGGTCACCCCTGGATGTCCCACTTCGCCGACGTCTTCCCGCCTGAAGCCCAGCAGCGCATCGCCCGGCTGCACTTCCGCGTCATGGCCGCCGCGCGCGAACTGCGCCCCGCCCGCCAGCCGCGCCGCGCCGCCGCCTGAGCCGCACAAGGGGTCAGACCCCTTCCTGCGCGCGGACGCAACAAATCTCAGTGCGCACCACTCAAGGGGTCTGACCCCTGTGGTGGACACTCGGTGCTACGCCGCGAGCGCGATGGGCTCGGCGCGCAGGACGCGCGTGGCGCGGTCGAGCAGCGCCCGTTCGGTCGCCCACATTGGCGGGACGGCGTAGAGCAGGACGTCGGGGGCGTCGTCGTCGGCCAGGCGGGGGATGGCGGCGAGGAGCTCGGCCTGGACGTCCGCGGCACGCCGTCCCGGCGCGTACAGCACGAGTGTCGCGGCGCCGTCGCGACAGCCCGAGCGTTCGTAGGAGGCGAACAGATCGGGCTGCGCGATGACGTCGTTCACCAGTGCGACGGTCACGACGCCGGGCGCGGCGATCGGAGGCGGCGTCGCCTGGACGATGTCGAACGCCGCCCGAGCACCGGCGTGGCCGGGATCGAACGACAGTGCGCGCAGCGGGTCGTCGGCGGCGAACGCCGCGTCCGCGCGATGGCGGTCGCGGTCGGTGATCTCGAGCAGGTCGTGCAGCCACTCGCCGGTCGACGTCGCGACGCTTGCGGCCTGGTCGTCGAAGGTCATCACCGCAGCGCGCAGGTCCGAGCGGGGTACGGTCGTCAACGACACCGCCTCGCCGCGCATCAGCCAGCGCCGGAACGGCAGCTCGCGGCGCAGCAACCCGACGACCTTCTCCGGCGGCGCACCGAGATTCATGTTGCGCCCGTGATGGCGGTAGCGGTAGATCGGCTCGTCGAGGTAGGCGATCTCCGCCACCTCGGCAACCTTCAGCGCCGTCCACCAGTCCTCCCACACCGCCTCGGGCGGCATCGGCAGCACATGAGCAAGCATCGAAGAACGAATCAGCGCTGCCCCGCCCGAGACCGAGTTGCGGCTCAGCAGCGGACCGAGGCAGCGGCCCTGCTGGCAGACCAGACCCATCGCCTCACGAAATGATGGAGCGATCGTGCGAGACGCGGCATCGATCAGCTCCATGTCGCCGTAGACCAGCCCGACCTCGGGCCGCTCCAACAGCACCGGAACCTGGCGGCGCAGCCGGTCGACCGTGCACTCGTCGTCACCCGCCAGCGGCGCGATGAAATCCCCGCGCGACATCGAAAACGACAGCGCCACGCTTGCCACGACGCCCTCGTTGGGCTTGTGCACGTAGCGAACGCGGTCGCCGTACCCCGCAACCAGCGCAGACGTCGAGTCGGTCGAGCCGTCGTCGATGATCAGCACGTCGAGCCGATCCGCCGGCCAGTCCATCGCCAACGCCGAATCGATCGCACGCTCGATGAACTGCTCGAACTGGTGGGTCACGATCGCCACCGTGACGAGCGGGAGCTCGGACATCTCAGGCCGCGACGACGACGGACTGCGGACGTGGGACGACCGCCCGGCCACCGCGTGCGCAGGCGCGGATGTCATCGACCAGATCCATGCAGCGCGCGGCGATGTCGAGGCCGACGACCGGCGGGTGCCGCTCAGCGCAGGCCTCGAGGAACGCCGCGGTCTGGAGCAGCAGCGGCTCCTCGCTGGGCACGTGGATCCGCTCGACCAGGCTCTCCTGGCGCACGCCCGAACCGGACACGCCGGCGGGGTGAAGGTCGGTCGAACGGCAGGTCTCGAGCGTGCGCGCCGCGAGGTCCACCGTCACGTGCACGTCGGTCGCGGTGATGCTCATCCGGCGCACGCGCTCCTCGGTCGCGCGGCTCGCGCCGAACGTGCCGACCAGCCCGCCACCGAAGACGACGGTCGCGACTGCGTACTCGAGCGTCGGGCTGGAGCCGAGGCCGACCCCCGCCCCGTGCACCTGTACCGGGGTCGAGGCCCCCGCGAGGTCGAGCGCGATGTGGAGGTCGTGGAGCATCAGATCCTGGACGACGTCGATGTCCTGATTGCGCGTGCTCGCCGGGCCGAGACGGCGGCAGTCGATGCCGAGGATCTCGCGGCCCTCGAGCAGCTTGCGCAGCTCGCGGACGGCGGGGTTGAAGTGCTCGATGTGGCCGGCGGCGACGACCGGGCCGCGCGGATCGCGGGCGGCGGCGCGCTTCAAGAGCCGGACCTTGGCCGCGGTCAGCGCGACCGGCTTCTCGATCAGGACGTCGCAGCGGTGATGCAGCGCGAGCAGCGCGTGCTCGACGTGCAGGTGCGACGGCGAGGCGATCGTGACGACGTCGACGTCGACGAGCATCGCCTCGAGCTCCTGGTAGGCGCGAGCGCCGAACGGCTGGGCGACGTCCAACGCGCGGCGCGGGTCGAGGTCATAGACGCCGACAAGCTCCGCACCGCCGAGCAGTGCGTACGCGCGGGCATGGTGGGCGCCCATCGACCCGGCGCCGACGACGCCGGCGCGCAGGGGCCGACCGGGCGAGACTGTGGCGGCAACGCTCACTCCCCGATGGTCGGCCGAATTCAGGCTCGCTTGAGGCCTGATGCGGGCTCTACACTTCCGCGGATGCGCCGACGCATGAGATCGGCGACCGTCCCGCTGCACCGGCACTCGTTTGGGCAGGTCGTGCTCGATGCGGTGCTGGTCGCCGCGGCCTATTTCCTCGCCTACCGCCTGCGGTTTGACTTCCGCCACGTCCCGGCGCGCTACGAGCAGCTGTTCGAGAGCACGATCGCGTGGACGGTCGTCTCGAGCCTGATCATCTTCACGCTCTTCGGGCTCTACCAGAAGTGGTGGCGCTATGTGGGCCAGCGCGACTACGTCGCGATCATCGAAGCGGTGAGCGTGGCGACGCTGTCGATCGCCGGCTTCGTTGTCGTCACGCATCCGCTGATCGCCGGTCCCCCCGGTGGGCGCGCGAGCGTCAACGTCCCGCCGGGTGTTCTCGCCTTCTTCTTCCTCATCACCCTCGGCCTGGTCGGCGGTGCGCGGTTCATCGCGCGCACGATCTACGAACGCCCACTGCGCGGGTTCAGGCCCCGCAGTGATGCGCGGCGCGTGTTGATCGTCGGCGCCGGCGACGGCGGCCGCCTCGTCCTGCGTGAGGTGATGCGCAACCCCGACCTCAGGCTGAATCCGGTCGGCTTCGTCGACGACGACGCGCGCCTGCATGGCCAGCGCGTCGACGGCGTGAAGGTCCTCGGACCGCGCCGCGAGCTCGATCGGATCCTCGACGAGGTCGAGCCCGACGAGGTGATGATCGCGATCCCGTCCGCGTCCGGGGCGCTGCGGGGCGACGTCGTGCGCGCGTGCCGCGAGCGCGGCGTCCCGGTGCGCACCCTGCCGACGGTCTTCGAGCTGCTGGCCGGGAGCGGTGGCAACTTCGTGCGCCAGGTCCGTGGCGTCGAGGTCGAGGACATCCTCGGGCGCGAGCCGGTGCGCATGGAGCTCGATCGCGTCGGCGCCTACCTCAGCGGCGAGGTCGTCATGGTCACGGGCGCGGGCGGCTCGATCGGCTCGGAGCTCTGTCGCCAGATCGCGCGTGTCGCGCCGCGCCAGATGATCCTCATCGACCACGCGGAGGAGCACCTGTTCCGCATCCAGCGCGAGCTCGAGGACGACCGCCACGTCCATCCCTCGACGCTCCAGCCGGTGCTTGCCGACTGCAAGGAGGGCGAACGGATGCGCGAGGTGCTGGCCGAGCATCGCCCGACCGTCGTCTTCCATGCGGCGGCCTACAAGCACGTCGGGCTGATGGAGCGAAACCCGGTCGAGGCGGTGCGCAACAACGCGATCGCCACGCGGCTGATGGCCCGCATCTGCGGCGAGACGGGCGTCAAGCGCTTCGTTCTCGTCTCGACCGACAAGGCGGTCTCGCCGGCGACGGTCATGGGCGCGTCCAAGGCGCTGGCCGAATGGGCGGTCGAGGAGGCCCAGGGGCGCTGGCCTTCCACGCGCTTCTCGACCGTGCGCTTCGGCAACGTGCTCGGCTCCTCCGGCTCGGTCGTCCCGATCTTCCGTCGTCAGATCGCGCTCGGCGGGCCCGTCACGGTGACCGACGAGCGGATGACGCGCTACTTCATGACGATTCCGGAGGCCGTGCAGCTCGTCATTCGCGCCGGATCGCTGGGCGACGGCGGCGAGGTCTACGTGCTCGAGATGGGCGAGCCGGTCTCGATCATGGCCCTGGCGCGCGACATGATCGAGCTCTCCGGGCTCAAGCCCGACACCGACATCGCGATCGAGATCGTCGGTCGCCGGCCGGGCGAAAAGCTCCACGAGGAGCTGTTCAACGACTACGAGCGCCCGCAGCTCACGCCCGCCGAGAAGATCGTCCGCGCCGAGCGTGAACCGCTCGATTCGGGCGCGGTGGCGGAGATGTTCGATCAGATCGGACTGCTGGTTCTCGAGGGCGATGCGGCGGGTCTGGCGGCCCGGGTGGCCGAGCTGTCGGCGGTCCGGACGGCGCCAGCGCTCCGCGAAGCGCCCTAGACTGCCCCGGCAATGACGCCAGCAATCCTCGCTGACACGCTCAACCTCACGCATCAGATCAAGACCTACGGTGCCTACGCCGGCTTCGCGGCGATCATCGGGCTCGCGGTCCTGAGCGTCCTGTACTTCGCCCAGGCCCGCGAGGTCAAGCGCCTGCGCGAGTGGGCGGGGCGAGGCCCCGAGCGCGCCGCCGAGGTTGGCGCGCGGGCGATGGCCGACCCGAACAAGCGGATCGTCGCCGAGCCGATCGCCCGGCCCGAGCCCGCGACGGTCGCCGCGCAGTCGTCGCCGCCGCCGGCGGCGGCCAAGCCGGCGGCGCTCGCCGCGCTGGGGGTTGCGCGAGCCGCGGGGGTCGCTGCGGCGACCGACGGCACGGACGACAACGGCGAGAAGCCCGACGCCGAGGCCGCGACCGACGCCGAGGCCGCGACCGGCGAGGAGACACCCGACGCCGACGCCGAGGCGACGAGCATCATCAAGCCCGACGCGCCGAGCGACGACACACCCGCCGAGAGCTCCGGTGACACCGAGGACGACATCGGCCAGACCAGCGTGGCGATGGCCCCGATCCCCGCGTCGGCTCGCGCCCGCGCCTCGGCCAGCCCGACGCCCGCGCGGCGCCCGCGCAACGGGACGCCGCCGCCCGAGGAGCCCGAGGACGAGCACTCGCCATGGCGCAACCGGCTGCTGATCGGTGGCGGCGTGCTCGCGCTCGTCATCATCGCCCTCGTCCTGATCAACCCGTTCGGCGGCGACTCCAAGAACGCCGCCGCACCGAACAAGATCGTCACGACGACCAAGACGCCGACCGCGGTGACCTCGGGCGGGGTCACGGGCGGGAGCGCGAGCAATGCGCCGCCGCGCAACCAGATCACGGTCGGCGTGCTCAACGGCACGCTGGTCTTCGGCCTGGCCAAGACGACCGGCGACAAGCTCTCGGGCGCGGGCTTCACCGTCCCGAAGGAGGCCGAGACGAACGCCAGCGACCAGACCCACTCTGCGACGACCGTCGCCTACGCGCCGGGCCAGAAGAGCTCGGCGCTCGCCGTGGCGAAGACGCTCGCGCTCGGCCGCGATGCGATCGTTCCGCTCGACGCGGACACCAAGGTCGTGGCTCAATCGGCGTTGCCGTCCGGCGAGAATCTGAGCGTCGTCGTGACCGTCGGCGCCGACCTCGGGTAGTCGCCCCGCCCGGGCGTCATGACCAGCCTCCTCGACCTCCCGCCGCGCAGCGTCAAGCCGCGCTCGGCGGGACTCACCCACGTCCTCGATCGCGGCCTGTCGGTCGCCGCCGTCGATGGTCTGGTCGAGGTCGCCGGGCCGTACATCGACATCGTCAAGCTCGGCTGGGGGACGGCCCTGGTCACCGCCAACCTCGAGGCCAAGCTCGAGCGCTACCGCGCGCACGGGATCTCGGTCGTCCTCGGCGGCACGCTGACCGAGGTCGCGCTGAGCCAGGATCGCGGCGACGACCTGGTCGCGTGGCTGCGCGAGCTCGGCCTGGCGCACATCGAGATCTCCGACGGGACGATCGCCCTGGCCCGCGAGGAGAAGCTCGCGCTGATCACGCGGCTGGCCGGCGAGGGGTTCACCGTCTTCAGCGAGGTCGGCTCCAAGGACGCCGAGGAGATCATGGCCCCCTACCGCTGGGTCGAGCAGATCGAGGCCGAGCTCGAGGCCGGGGCGTTCAAGGTCATCGCCGAGGCGCGCGAGACCGGGACGGCCGGGATCTACCGCCCCGACGGCGAGGTGCGCATGGGACTGATCGACGAGATCGCCCACGCGATCGACATCAGCCGCGTCCTGTTCGAGGCGCCCCAGAAGGATCAGCAGGTCTGGTTCCTGCGCCGCTTCGGGGCCGAGGTCAACCTCGGCAACATCGCCCCCGACGACGTCCTGAGCCTCGAGACCCTGCGCCTCGGCCTGCGCGCCGACACCGTCGGGCACATGTCGTGATCTGGCTCGCGCGCCACGGCCAGACGGCCTACAACCACGAGCGCCGCTTCCAGGGCCATCTCCCGGTTCCGCTCAACGACACCGGCCGGGCCCAGGCGCACGTGCTCGCCGAGGCGGCGGCCGAGAAGGAATGGGCGGTCCTGGTCTGCAGCCCGCTCGCCCGCGCGCTCGAGACCGCGACGATCGTCGGCGCGGCGATCGGCCTGGATCCCGTGCCCGACATGCGCCTGGCCGAGACCGACTGTGGCGACTGGACCGACCTCTCGTTCGAGCAGGTCATCGCCGCCGATCCCGACGGCTTCGCCGGCTTCGCGGCAGGCCGCGCCGGCTTCCGCTTCCCCGGCGGCGAGTCGTTCGAGGAGCAGGAGCAGCGCGCGCTGGCCGCGATCGCCGACGTCCGTGCCGGCGCCCGTCCCGCGCTCGTCGTGTCTCATCGCGGGACGATGCGGCTGATCCTCGCTCACGAACGCGGCGACCCGGCGCTGCGCGGCGCCCCGTTGCCGAACGCCGAACTGGTGGAGCTCGGTCCGTGAACCGGCTGGCCGCCGGCGTGTTCGCCGTGCTCGCCATCGCGACGTTCGCCGCGTTCTTCGTCGCCCAGCGCCTCAAGCACGGGACCGCGGCGGTGCAGGAGTTCCGCAGCGGGCCCTACCTGAACGGCCACGTGGGGCGCTACGAGGACGTGCCCATCTCCTTCGCGGTCAAGAAGGCCGACGACGTCACCGTCGACATCGTCAACCACGCCGGCGATCGCGTCCGCCGCCTGATCGCCGACCGGCACATCGGCGCGTTTCGCAAGCTGCACCTGACCTGGAACGGCAGGACCGACGGCGGCAAGATCGCCCCCGACGGCCCCTACCGTGCGCGGGTGATCCTGCGCAGCCAGGGCCGCTCGTTCATCTTCCCGCGCACGTTCCGGCTCGACACGACGGCCCCGGCCCCGGTCGTCACCGGCGTCGGGTCGAAGAAGGGCCGGGGGGCGGGCCCCGAGATCATCCCGTCCGGCGGGACGCCGACGACGATCCACCTCGCCGCGCCCGGTCTCCATCGCGTCGTCACGATCTACCGCACCGACGTCAGCCCGGCGCTCGTCGTGCGCACGCTCGACGTGCCCGACAGTGCCCCGCCGCTGACCAGCGTCGCAGTGGGACGGCCGCGACGACCAGGGCCGCCCGGTGCCCGAGGGCGTCTACCTCGTCGGCGTCCAGGCGCGCGACAAGGCCGGCAACCGCGGTGCGACGCCCGCGCTCGACGCCGACGGCCTGCCGCGCACGCGCCACGGCCATCGCCTGCGCGGCCACGGCGGCATCACGGTCTCCGATCTCGTCGTCCAGACGCCACTGACGCCGACGACCCAGGGCGCGCCGGTGATGTTCTTCGTCGGCGCGCGCAAGCACGCCTACGCGTGGTCGGTGCGCCGCGTCGGCGGGCCGCAGAAGCCGCTGCGCTCGGGCATCTCGCGCGACGTCAAGCTGACGATCCCGGCGCCCCACGGCCCGGCCGGCGTCTACCTGCTCAGCGTCCACCGCGGGCACACGACCAAGCGCGTGCCGTTCGTGGTCAGCGGCTCGGGGGTCGGCACGCTGACCGCGCCGCGCGGCGTGCTCGTCGTCCTGCCGGCCATCACCTGGCAGGGGCGCAACCTGGTCGACAGCGACGGCGACGGCGAGCCCGACACGCTCGACGCGGGCGTCTCGGTCCCACAGACGCGGCCGTTCGCGGGCGACGGCCTGCCGATCGGCTTCGGAGCCAACGAGGCCAACGCGGTCGCCGCACTCGATCGCAACAAGCACGGCTACGACATCACGACCGACCTCGCGCTCGCCGCCGGCGTCGGGCCGCAGCTGGCGGGCCATCACGGCGTGCTGCTGGCCGGTGACGAGCGCTGGATCACCGCCCGGCTCGCCGACCAGATGCGGTCGTTCGTCCGCGAGGGCGGCGTGCTCGCGTCCCTGGGCACCGACTCGCTGATGCGCAGCGTCGAGATCTCGCCGAGGACCGGCCGCCTGCACGCGCCGACCCGCCGCGCGCCCGCCGACCTCTTCGGCTCGCGGATCCTGCCGATCGTCAACCGCCCGGTGACGCTGACCAACCTGACGCTGAGCGCGGCGGTGCCGCTGTTCGTCGGCACCGACGGCGAGTTCACCGGCTACACGCGCTACGAGCCGACGACGTCGCTCGGCACGCGTCTGCGCCTGGCCACCGACGCGGTCGACGAGCGCGGGCGGATCGTCATCGTCGCCGCCCGCTACGGCCGCGGCCTCGTGATCCGCGTCGGCCTGCCCGACTTCTCCTCGAAACTGCTCACCGACCGCGACAGCGCGCAGCTGTACGAACGGATATGGACGCTCCTGTCCCGCTGATCGCCTGCGCGCTCCTCGCCGCCGCCACGGTGCTCGTGACGCCCGTTCACGCGCGCGTGCGCGCCGCCGCGATGCTCGCGACGCTCGCGCTCGCGCTGGTCATCCTGATCAGCTCGATCTACGACTCGTCGCAGTTCGCGGTCCTGCGCCACCACCCGCCGCTGCTGTTCGGCGGCGCGGTCGTCGGCCTCGTCGGGCTGGGGATCTTCGCGTGGCTGATCGACCGCAAGCCGATCCTGCTGCCGCTCGCACTGGCCGCCGCGCTGCCGTTCCGGATCCCGATCACCGCCGGCGGGTCGACCTCGAACCTGCTCGTGCCGCTCTACGTCGTCGTCGGCGCCGGCGCGCTGGCCTTCGCGGTTCCGCGTCTGCTCGGCCACGAGCGAGATGACAGCGCCGAGAAGCCGGCCGGGTGGCTCGAGTGGTCGCTGATGGGTCTCGTCACGCTCTACGCGGTCCAGGCGTCGTACTCCTCGGACTTCACGCGGGCGCTGCAGCAGGTCGTCTTCTTCTACGTCCCGTTCTCGATCATGTTCGTGCTCATGCGCCGCGTGGCGTGGACGACGCGGCTCGCCGTGCAGTGCCTCGGGGTGCTCGTCGCGCTGGCCGTCGTCTTCGTCGGAATCGGGTTCTGGGAGTACCACACGCGCCACCTGCTGCTGAACCCGAAGGTGATCGCCGACAATCAGTTCGCGCCGTACTTCCGCGTCAACTCGCTGTTCTTCGACCCGAACATCTTCGGGCGCTTCCTCGTCATCGTGATGCTCGGCGTGACCGGCGTCGTGCTGTGGACGAAGGAGCGGCGTGTCGTGCTCGGCGGCGCCGCGGTGCTCGTGCTGCTGTGGGCCGGGCTCGTGCTGACGCTGTCGCAGTCGAGCTTCGGCGCGCTGCTCGTGGGCTTGGCGGTGCTCGGGGCGCTGCGCTGGAGCGTGCGCTGGGCGCTGATCGGCGCCGCGGCGACGTTGCTCGTCGGCGTGATCCTGGCCGTCGGCGCGCCGTCGACCGTGCGGTTGCATCTCGGCGACTCGAAGTCCGCCGACACCGCGACGAGCGGGCGCTATGACCTGATCAAGGGCGGAGCCAACCTGTTCGCCGACCGGCCGCTGCAGGGCTACGGCGCCGGGTCGTTCTCGCGCGAGTTTCGCCGCCACGACAAGTCCTCGAGCGAGAAGGCGGTCTCGGCGTCGCACACGATCCCGCTGACCGTCGCCGCCGAGCAGGGGATCTTCGGCATCGCGCTGTACCTGCTGCTGCTCGGGTCGGCGTTCATGGTGCTGTTCCGCCGCGCCCGCGGGTCGCCGGTGCGGGCCGTGGTCGCCGCGTCGTTCACGGCGCTCGTCTTCCACACGCTGCTCTATGCGGCGTTCCTGGAGGACCCGCTGACCTGGGCGCTGCTCGGGCTCGGTGTCGGCCTGCCATGAGCGCCCGGCGCGCGGAGCTGGGCGCCGTCGGACTGCTCGCGTTCACGGCCGCGGTGCTGTTCTTCGCGATCCCCAGCGTCCCGGGCTACGACAGCTACTACTCGCTCGTCTGGGGGCGCGAGCTGATGCACGGGATCGCGCCGACGTTCACGGCGTACCAGGCACCGACGCACCACCCGCTGTTCCTCGGCGTCAGCGCGCTGCTGACGCCGGTCGGCGCCGACGCCGACCGCCTGCTCGTCGCGGTCTGCGTGATCGCGTTCGTGATGCTGGTGTGGGCGACGTTTCGCACCGGCGCGGCGGTCTTCGGGCCGTGGTCGGGGCTGGTCGCGGCGCTGATCGTCCTCGGCTCGCCCGCCCTGCTGCTCTACGCGGCGCGGGCGTACGTCGACGTTCCGTTCGTCGCCTGCGTGATGTGGGCGGCGGCGGTCGAGGCGCGCACGCCGCGCGGGCGACCGCGTGTCGTCATGGGGCTGCTGCTGGCGGCCGGGCTGCTGCGCCCCGAGGCGTGGCTGCTGGCCGGGGTCTACTGGCTGTGGGTCGGCCGGCGGCGCTGGGACCTGTTCGCGATGGTCGTCGCGGCGCCGCTGGTCTGGGTGATCGTCGACGCCGCGTCGACCGGCGACCCGCTGTACTCGCTGCACGCGACGAGCGGACAGGCCGATCAGCTGCATCGGGTGACGGGGCTCGGGGCGGTGCCGCACGCGCTGGTCAGCGCGCTGGACTCGACGGTCCGCGCGCCGGTGGTGGTGGCGGGCGTCGATCGGCGCGGCGTGGCTGTGTGTCCTGCGGTGGGCGACGCGGACGCAAGCCGCGCGGCGCGGTCGAGGTTCCGCTCGCCCTGCTCGGCGCCGGGGCGCTGGCGTTCGTCGCGTTCGGAGCGGCGGGGCTCTCGCTACTGCCGCGCTATCTGACCGTCCCCGCGGTCGCGCTGTGCCTGTTCGCCGGCTGGGTCGCGGTCGAGCTCGTGCAATGGGTGGGTCGCGAGCTCGGCCCCCGCGTCGCCGCGGTCGCCGCCGTCTTCATCGTCGCCGTAGGTGCCGTCTTCGTCGTCCACAGCGGCTCGATCCGCCGCGCGGTCAACGAGCTGCGCTTCGTCCATCAGTCCCATCGGCGACTCGAGGCGATCCTCCGCCGGCCGGCCGTCGTCGCCGCGCGGCGCTGCGGCGCGCTGACGCTGCCCAACTACCGGCTCGTGCCCGACACGCGCTGGATCCTGGATGCGACGCCGCACGAGGTGGGATCCCGCAGCAACCACGCATTCACCCGCGGCGTTGCGCTGGTGATCTCGGGTGACAAGGCGGTGAATCGGTTTGGTCGCGCGGCCGGCGCCTCGGCGGTTGACAACACCGCGCCGTCCGGGTTCACCGAGGTCGCGTCCAATCAGACGTTCACGGCGTACGAGGCGTGCGCCCGGGGGAAGCCCTGATGTCGACGCCGATCTCCTCGAGGCGCTCCCACAACGGCGCGTTCTGAGCGCGCGCCGTCTGCGCGAACGCCCAGGCCCGCAGCTCCGCGTCGGGCTTCGTGCGGGCGCCCGCGTGGGTGCGCAGCGCGGCGGCGAACGCGGGCGCGTCGGGCGCCGTGGTCACCGCGCGATCCCACGTATGGACGCCGGCCAGCTCGGGCGAGACGGTTGCGCGGCCGAGCAGCGCGTACTTGAGGATCCGGTAGGGCAGCGCCGACTCGTTGAACGGCTCTCGCTTGAACGGGACGATGCCGACGTCGGCGCACAGGATCAGCCGCGCGGCCTCCTCGTCGCTTCGCTCGCCCAGCCAGACGAAACCGGGGTGCGCGCGACACCACGCGTAGTCGGGGTCGTCCTTGCATTCGTCGTCATGCCAGGCGCCGATCAGCAGCAGCGTCAGTTCCTCCATCTGCTCGGCGACCGCGCGCAGCAGCGACCAGTCGGTGCGCCAGCCGAGATGGCCGAGCGAGACGGCGATCACCGGCGCCGTCGGGTCGGGGGCGGGGAACGAGTCGGCGGCGAGCGCGACGACGGTCGCCTCGCGCCCCGCTTCGGTCTCGAGGCGCTTCAGCTCGTCGGAGGCGACGAAGGTCAGCGTGCTGCGCGCGGCCGCGAGCTCATGCAGCTCGGCCAGGCGCTCGCGCATCTTCGGCGGGGCGTCGTAGGCCTCTTCGTAGCGATCCCAGCGCCCGTACCAGAGCTCGCAGCCCGGGGCCGCGGTCAGCAGCCCGCGGGCGAGCGGGTACTGAAGCGGGTGGAAGATGACGATCGCCTTCGGGTCGCCGGGCAGCGCCTTGGCCAACCGCCGGCCCTGCCGCGTCGCGATCGTCTCGGCCAGCCACGCCGGCATCCGTCCCATCGCCCCGTAGGGCAGCCGCGGCGGCTCGACCGCGACGACCCCGATCGCCCGCAGCAGATCCTCCGCCTGATCGCGCAGGATGAAGCGCTCGAGCGTGCGCGGGAGCAGGAGGGCGCAGATCCCGTCGTCGGCCACGGGCAGACCCTAGCCAGTGGGAAGCTCCACGGCGGGTGGCGTGCGAGGGGGTCGCGGATCGGCGTCCGGGGCCAACCGTTCATCGAGGGCCGAATCGACCGCGCTATTTCCGGTCGATTCGGCCCTCGACGGCATCGGTCAGCGGACGAGCAGGACGTCGACCGAGCTGTGCGCGCGGGCCGCCCGCGCGAAGCGACCGTCGGCGGTCAGTAGAGGCGCCCCGCGCTCGGCGACGGTCTCCGCGAGCGCCAGATAGGTGGCGTCGTACGCGGAGAGGTTGTCTCTCATCTCCCAGATCCTGCGCACGAAGATGTCATGCGGGTAGCGCTCGACCGGGAGATCGAGCAGGTCCGCAATGGCCTCGTCGGCGCGGGCCGGCGACGCCTCGCCCGCGGCTACCACGTGCCTCAGCGCGCTCAAGACCTCGACGTCCAGCAGATGTGGTGCGTGAAGCGCGTAGTCATGTGCCTCGAACTGGCGCTCGATCTGCTCGGCGGCGGGCCTTCCGAGCAGCAGCTCCGCGACGGCGCTCGCGTCGACGACGAGCATCAGCGCTGTTTGCGTTCCTCGTCGATGAGCTCCGAGGCGGGCGCGCCGCCGACCGCCGACCGCTGCCTGATCCGCGCCAGCACCTGTTCAGGCGATGGCCGGTTCGCGAGTCGCGGCAGTTCGCGCAGGACGATGTCGGACATGGTGGTGCCCTCACGAGCCGCCCGCTCCTTCAGCGCACGGTGGAGGTCATCGGGCACGTTGCGAACCTGGAGCATCTTCATGTGTCGCACAGATTATCATGTGCAGAACATGAAGTAGCCGGTCGCGATCAGACGATCTGGAGCTCGACCTGGGCCGGGGTCTTGGAGTGGTTGCCGGCGGGGTCGGTCGCCGAGGCGGTCAGGCGGTACTTGCCCTTGCCCAGCGGCTTGGTCCCGATCCGGCCCGAGAACGCGATCGAGACGTGGCCGGCGGGGAGGTTGCGGCGGCTCAGGGTGACCTTGCGGACGAACACCGTGCATTTCTTCCCGTGGGCGTGAGCCTTGCTCCTGGCGACGCACTTGCCCCCGGAGATCACGCCGGGGGTCTCGAGCTCGAACTTCAGCGTGACCCCCGCGAGCTCTGACAGGGTGAACGTGATCGTCGTGCCCTTGACCGGCTTCTTCTTCTTGGCCTTGGCCTTGGCGACCACGGCGTTCGAGGCCGAGCTGACGGCGAACGTCGGGTGGCTGAGCGCGAGCTTGCTGAGCACCGGCGGCGTCTTGTCGGGTGTCGAGGGCGGGGGCGCGGTGACCGGCGGCCCCAGCACGGGCGGGACGGTGATGTTCGTCGTCGCGCTGGCGGTTGCGGTCAGGCCGGTGGCGTCGGTCGCCGTGACATGGGCGGTGTGCACGCCCAATGTCGTGAACATGTGGCTGACGACCGCGCCGGTCGCGACCCCGCCGTCATCGAACGTCCACGCGTAGGTCAGCGGGTCGGCGTCGGCGTCGGCGCCCGACGCGGTGAAGCTCGAGGCCGCGCCGATGAAGCGAATCGTCTCGCCCGCGACAGCACTGACCGTCGGTGCCTGGTGTGCGTACTCAAACGCGCCGCGGTCGAGGACGCCGTTGATCGGCCGCGTCCGCCCGGCCATGTCGGGCGTCGTCGCGCAGATCGACAGCGCCGGGCAGTCACCACCACTGTCGACAGCCGGCGAGTTGAACTTTGGCCGGTAGTCGCCGTGGGAGGCGTCGACGAACAGCGGGCTGAGGTTGACGTTCGTCACGGCGCTCGGCTGTATGCCTGGCACACCGGAGTCGACGCCGAGGTTGACGATGTCGTGGTCGAGCGTCAGATCGGCTGACGCGGTGACCGCGCCGTTGACCTCACGGCGGACATCGGTGGTGAAGCCCGAGAAGATCGAGTCCGCGACGGTGGCGTGGGACTGAGTGCCCGCACTGCCCAGGACATCGATGCCGATCGCGCCGGTTCCGGTGCCGATGATCGTCAGCGAGCGCGCGTTCAGCGTCGCGCCGCCTTGCGACACCAGGGCGATATTGCCGCCCGGAGTACCGGTGGGCATCGTGAACAACCCCTCGTTGACCGTGACCGCCGCGTTGAATTCGGCGACAAGCCCAAAGCCGGTCGACGAGACGCGAAGGTTGCTAGCGGTCAGCGTGCCGCTACTGGAGGTGACACCGCGCTGCGCGGTGGTGGTGACGCGGCGAAGGCTGGTGACTGCCGTCGGCCTGGATCGCACGCGAGGCGTTCGAGAGCGGCGTTGCGGCGGTGACCGTGCCGTCGGTCAGCGAGGAGTCCTGGAGGGTCAGGCCGGCGCCGGTCGAGTTCGCCGGCAGTGTGACTGCGATGGTTGCTCGCCGTCGTGTTGGCGAGCGAGGCGCCGTTGCTCGTGACGTCCGCGGCCTTGATCGTCAGGCTCGAGATCGTCGCCGGATGGGCGGCGCTTGCGCCGAGATTCAGGACCGTGGTCGACCCGGGAACGCCGGTCAGGGTCGTGTCCGCGATGCTCGGTCGCCAGTGATCGTCAAGCCGTGCGAGGTCCCGGTCCAGGTGAACTGGGTCGCGGGCGACTTGGCGAGTAAACGTGCCCTGCCCGATGAGGATCGTGTTGGCGTTCGCCGGACAGGATCCCGGCCTGCGTCGAGCGCCATCTGGAGATCGTTGCCCTCGTCGATTCTGTCCGGGCGCCGCAGCCTCCGGTGCCCTGGTGCACGCAGAACGTCGTGTCCGCCGCTCGCCACCGCCGGCACGCACAGCGCAGCGACGAGCATCGCGAACGTCAGCCGCAGCGGGGCGCGCATCATCGGAGGGTACCTTCGCCACCCGTCGTGCATTCCCCCTCTGGACGCAAGTTAGCCTGCACGCGTGCTCGGCTACCTGAAACGCCTGGCCGCATCGTCGGCGGCCTACCAGGCGGCGAGCTTCCTGTCGGCTGCGCTGGCGCTGATCACGCTGCCGCTCTACACGCGCCATCTGACCCAGGCGCAGTACGGCTACGCCGAGACGCTGCTGACGTTCATCATCCTCGCGAGCATCGTCCTGCGCTTCGGGATCGGCGAGGCGCTGCTGCGGTTCTGGTTCGACGACGACGACGCCGAGCGCCGCGATCGCCTCGCGCGCACGGCGAGCGGCTTCACGTTCGTGACGACGACGATCGTCGCCGCGCTGGCCCTGGTCTTTGCCGAGTCGCTGTCGCGGCTGATCCTCGCCACCGACGACGGCACCCTGTTCTCGCTCGGTGTCCTCGGCCTGTGGGCGTTCACCAACCTTGACCTGATGTACACGCTGCTGCGCTGCGAGGAGCGCCGGCGCGTGTACATGACCGCGTCGCTGACCAACGTCGTGCTGACGGTCTCCTCGACGATCGTGCTCGTCGTCATCCTCGGGCAGGGAGCGCGCGGCTACCTGCTGGGCAACTACGGCTCGTCGACCGTCGTCCTGCTCGGGCTGTGGGTCTTCGAGCGCCGCCGCGTCGGGTTCTGGCCGGCCGGCGGCCGCCGCGCGCTCGACCCGCTGATGCGCTTCGGCGCGCCGACCGTCCCCGCCGACGCCGCCGTCTTCGCCCTGAACGTCCTCGACCGCGCCTACCTGTTGCGGGTCGAGTCGCCGGCCGCGGCCGGGCTCTACGCGCTGTCGGTGAAGATGGCGACGATCGTGATCCTCGCCGTGCGCGGCTTCCAGGCCGCGTGGCCGCCGCTGGCGTACTCCGTCGGCGACGACGAGGAGGCCGGGCGGCTGTACGCGTTCGTGACGACCGCCTACGTGCTGGTCACCGGGATCGTCGTCTCGGCCGTCGTCCTGCTCGGCGACTGGGGGATCCGGCTGTTGGCGGCGCCGCGGTTCTACGGCGCCGCGGCGTCGCTGCCGTGGGTCGCGCTTGGGCTGGTCGCTGTACGGGCTGTTCCTCGTCTTCGTGACGATCGCGGGGCGGGCGAAGATCACGACGCGGACGTTCCCCGCCGCGATGCTGGGGCTGGCGGCCAACGCGGTGCTGCTGGTGACGCTCGTCGGGCCGCTGGGGATCAAGGGCGCGGGCATCTCGCTGTGCGGCGCCTACGTGGTCATGCTCGTGGCGATCCATCTCCTGACGCGGCGGCTGTTCGTCGTGCCGTTCGAGTGGCAGCGGCTGGCGCTGGCGGTGACGGTGATGGCCGGCGTCTCGGTGGCCGGCGACCTGCTGCTACCGGTCACGGGCGTGGTCGGCTTCGTGACGCGATCGATCGCGCTGGCGGTGATCCCGGTGGTGCTCCTGGCCTCGGGCTTCCTGCACGACGTCGAGAAGGAACGGCTGCGCGAGATGGCGCGCTGGCGGCGCCCGGCGCGCGGCGCGCCATAGGCTGCGGCGATGACCGAGCGGCCCGCATGGTGGGAGACGCCCCGACGATCGGCGGTGCGGGCGTGCCTGTGGCTCGGCGCGCTGGTCTGGGCGCTGGCGTCGGTGCCGGTCGCCTTTCGGGCCCACAGCGAGACGCAGGCGATCGGCTTCTTCGCCGACTGCCGCGCGCCGACGACCGCCGCGTGGATCACTGTCGGGATCGCGCTCGCCGGGGCGGGCCTGATCGTGCTGTGGCTGCAGGACCCCGACGCCCGCTTCGCCAAGCACCACCTCGCCGTCGTGGCGATCTTCGTCCTCTGGCTGCTCGCGGTCTTCGTCTGGCTGCCGGCGCTCACGCCGGTCTGCGGGAACTGAGCACCCGCTCGTACAGCTCCACATGAGCCTGGGCCACCGCGCCCCACGACCACGCCCCGTCGGCGAGCTTCGTCGCGGCGGCCGACAGCTCGTGGCGAGCGCCCGCGTCACCCAGGAGCACGGCGAGCTCGTCGTGCAGGGCGCTGGCGTCGCCGGCCGGGACCGTCCGCGCGGCGCCCGCTCGCGCGACCTCAGGAAAGCCGCCGACGTCGGACAGGACCAACGGCCGCCCGAGCCCCAACGCCGAGGCCAGCACGCCCGACTGGTCGATCTCGCGGTAGGGCAGCACCACGATCTCGGCGCGGCGCAGCACCCCGACCGCCTCCTCGTCGCCGACGAAGCGCGGGACGAACCGCACGCCCTCGGGCGCTGCCGCCTGCAGCGCCGAGATGTCCATCCTCGGCATCCCGACGACCCACAGCTGCGCGTCGCGGATGCCCTCCCACGCGGCGAGCAGGACGTCCAATCCCTTGTACGGACGCAGCAGGCCGAAGAACAGCGCGACGGGGCGGCCGTCGTCGACCGCGGCGAGCTCGGCGGGCAGCGCGCCTTCAACCGAGCGCAACCCGGTGAACGCCGCATGGGGGATCACGTTGACCGCCGACGGGTCGACGCCGACCTCGTCGACCAGCCGCTGCGCGCCGTGTCCCGTATGCACGACCACCGCGTCGACGCGCGAATACAGTCGCGCCTGCGCGCGTCGCTGTGCCGCGCCCCCCTCGCGCGGCAGCACGTCGTGCGCGGTCAGCACGGTCGGCCCGCTCGGCAACAGCCAGCGGTCGAGCACCTGGACGTCCAGCCACTGGAAATGGACGAGGTCGACGCCGGCTCGCACCGCGCGGCGCTCGGCCAGCATGTCGGGCGCGTGCTGGAGCAGCTTCGCGCCCCGGCGCAGCGACGAACCCGGCGCACCCGGCGCCCAGCGATAGAAGCGCTCGCGCACCGCGTAGCCCGAAGCGGCCGGGGTCGCGCCGTAGGCAAAGCGGCTCGTGACCAGCGAGACCTCGACGCCGCGAGCGGCCAGCGCGCCGGCCAGCGCGTGGTCGTAGGGCGGCGTGAACGCGCTGGGGTCGACCAGGTGGACTCGCACAGCGGCGAGAATAGGCGTCGTGGACATCGAGCTCTCGTTCCTGGTCGTCAACACGCAGCAGCGCGAGCTGCTCCTGCGCGGGCTCGACGCGATCGCGCGCGAGCGATCGACGCTGCCGTTCACGACCGAGGTCCTGGTCCTCGACAACGCCTCGAAGGACGGCTCCGTCGGCGCCGCCCGAGCCCACGAGACGGTCGACGAGCTGATCGCCCTGCCGCGCCGCCATGGCAAGGCCGAGAACGACACCGAGCTGCTCAAGCGCGCCAAGGGTCGCTATGGGCTGCTGCTCAACGAGGACTCCGAGCTGCGTCCCGGCGCGACCCTCGCGCTCTACGAGGCACTCCAGCACGACCCGCAGGCCGCCGCCGCCGGCGCCGCGCTGCTGCGCCCGGACGGCACGCCGCAACCCTCGGCCTGGCGCTTCCCGACGCCGCTCACCGCGCTCGCCGGCGCCCTGTTCCTGCACAGGCGCTTCACCGTCCAGAGCAGGGGCACGGCCACGCGACGCGTCGACTGGGCTCAGTCCGCCGCGCTGCTCGTACGCCGCGAGGCCGCCGAGGCGGTCGACTGGTTCGACCCGGCGTTCTTCGTCTACAGCGACGAGGTCGACTTCTGCCGGCGCCTCGCCGACGTCGGCTGGCACACGCTCTACGTCCCGAGCGCGCGCTGCGTCCACCACGAGCAGCTCTCGACCGGCCCGGTCCCCGAGCGCCGGATCGTCGAGCTGTCGCGAAACCGCGACCGCTACATGCGCAAGCACCACTCCGCGGCCGCGGCGCTCGCCGTGCGGCTGCTCACCGCGTGGACCTACGCCGTGCGCGCGCTCGTGGCGATCATCGCTCCCGGACATGACCCGCGGCGCTACTGGCGCCACGTCAGCGCGACGCTGTGGCCGCGCCGCGGGGAGGGGTTGCGCGAGGCCGCGCAGGAGCACAACCGCGGCCCGCGTCTCTGAGCACCCGACACGACTCGACCGATGGTCCGACGCGCGCAGCCGCCGCTGCGGATAGCTTGCGCGGATGCTCCGCTGGCTCGTCGTCGGACTGGTGACCCTGATCGTCCTCGCGGCGGCGGCGGTTGTGCTGTTCGCCAGCGACGACAAGCCCATCCCCGTACCGGTTCGCGCGGGTGCCTTCTATCACTTCGGAGCGACGGTGCCGCACAAGAAACCGGGCACGCTGCTGCGCATCCAACGGGTCCATGGCCTGCCGCTCGGCGAGAAGGGCTGGCGGGTTCTGTACCTCACCCACGGCTACGACGCCAAGCCCGCAGTTGTCAGCGGGCTGGTCATCGTGCCCAGTGGCAAGGCGCCCGAGGCGCGCCGCCACATCGTCGCCTTCGCGCACCCGGTCGCGGGGGTCGCCCAACGCTGTGGCCCGTCGGTCCTCGGCGGGGCCGCCGCGCACCAGATCGACGGCCTGCGGGCGTTCATCAACGCGGGCGACGCCGTCGTGGTCCCCGACTACCAGGGCCTCGGCACGCCGGGCCCGCATCCCCTCCTGCTCGGCGGCGCCACCGCGCGCACGGTGATCGACGCCGTCCGCGCCGCCGGCCAGCTCCCGGGCGCGCACATCGGGTCGACCTATGCGGTGTTCGGCGAGTCCCAGGGCGGCCAGGCCGCGCTGTCGGTCGCCCAGCTCTCGCGCCGCTACGGCAAGCGACTGAAGCTCGTCGGCGTCGCCGCCGCGGCGCCGCCGACCAAGCTCACGCAGCTGTTCGCGCACTCCAAGGGCACGGTCGCCGGCAACGTCCTCGCCGCGTTCACGCTGTCGTCGTGGGTGAAGATCTACGACAAGAAACGCCTCGGCAAGGTCATCACGACGCAATCTGCGGTGCGGGCGATCGACGACTACTGCATTGCCGACGACTCCCAGCCCAAGAGCGTCGTGCCCCACGCGCTCGCCCTGCGGATCACCTACCTGCACAAGAACCCGACGCGCATGAAGGTCTGGAAGCGGCTGCTCAAGCGCAACAGCGCACCCTCGTTTCGCACCGGGACGCCGATGCTCATCACCCAGGGCGCAGCCGATGCGATCGTCTCCCCGGGCGTCACGACCGACTACGTGCGCTCGCTGTGCGAGCTGCTGAACACGATCGACTTCGTCGTCTATCCGGGCGTGAATCACGACGCGATCGGGGCCCAGAGCGCGCCCGCGGTCGCCCGCTGGATCGACGACCGCTTTCACCACAAGACCCCGCCGAGCAGCTGTCCGTAGCCCGCGGTCGGCGGGCGATGGGCGACAATCCCGCCGGTGACCACGGCGCTCGAGGCGGTCTTCTGGGTCAGCGCGGCCCTGCTCGTCTATACGCAGATCGGCTACGGGCTGGTGCTCGTCGTCCTCGGCGCGCTGCGTCGTTCGCGGCCTGCCGTGACCGCTGCGGGCCCGGCGGCTGACCTGCCGCACGTCACGCTGGTCGTCGCCGCGCACGCCGAGGCGGCGGTGATCGAGGCGAAGGTTCGCAACGCGCTGGCGCTCGACTGGCCACGTGAGCGGTTGCAGCTGATCGTCGCCTGCGACGGCTCGCCCGACGACACGGCGACGCTCGCCCGCGCGGCCGGTGCCGACGACGTCCTCGAGCTTCCGCGCGGCGGCAAGATCCGCGCCCAGGACGCGGCGGTCGCCCACGCCCGCGGCACGCTGCTGGCGTTCTCCGACGCCAACGCGCTGTGGGAGCCGGGCGCGCTGCGGGCCCTGACCGCGGCGTTCGACGATCCGAAGATCGGCTACGTGTGCGGCCAGGTCGCGTTCGTCAACGACGGCGGGACCAATCAGGAGGGCGTCTACTGGCGCTATGAGATGAAGATCCGCGCGCTCGAGTCGCGGCTGGCCTCGGTGACCGCCGGCAACGGCGCGATCTATGCGACCCGCCGCGAGGCCTACATCGAGGTCGACCCGGTGATGGGCCACGATCTGTCGTTCCCGTTCAACATGGTCAAGCGCGGCTGGCGCGCGGTCTACGCGCCGGCGGCGCGAGCGAGCGAGCGGATGGTGCCGTCGATCGAGGGCGAGTTCGCGCGCAAGCGGCGGATGATGAGCCACACGTGGCCGATCGTCCTGCGCGGCGGGCTGCTGTCGCCGCGCGGCTACTCACCGACCTACGCGCTGATGATCGCTTCGCATCGCGTGCTGCGCTACGCGTCGCCGTTCCTGCATCTCGTCGCGCTGATCGCCAACGCGTTCCTGCTCGGCGAGGGCTGGGTCTACATCGCGACGTTCGCGGTTCAGGTGGCCGTGATCGCCGCGGCCCTTGCGGCGCGCAGCGTGCGCGCACGACCGCTGCTGATCGCGCGCTACTACGTGCTGACGACCGCCTCGATCGCCGCGGGCCTCTACGACTGGCTGCGCCACGGGACCACGGCGGGCTGGGACGCGGCGGAGGGGACACGGTGATCCGGCGCGCGTTCGACATCGTCGTCGCGGGGTCAGCGTTGATCGTGCTCAGCCCGGTGCTGGCCGTGGCCGCGATCGCGGTGAAGCTCGAGTCGCGCGGCGGGGCGATCTACCGCCAGCGCCGTGTCGGCCTGCACGGCCGCGAGTTCGACGTGCTCAAGCTGCGCACGATGGTCAGCGGGGCCGAGCACATGGGGGCGGGGATGGCGGTCAACGCCGGCGACAGCCGGATCACCCGCGTCGGCGCGTTCCTGCGTCGGACGTCGTTGGATGAGATCCCGAACCTCTTCAACGTCCTGCGCGGCGACATGGCGATCATCGGCCCCCGCCCGACGATCCCGATCCAGGTGGAGCAGTACACCGAGCGCCAGCGCGGGCGCCTGGCGATCCGCCCGGGGATCACCGGCTGGGCCCAGGTCAACGGCCGCGCGTCGCTTCCGTGGTCGCAGCGAATCGAGCTCGACCTCTGGTACATCGAGCACCGCTCGTGGCGTCTGGATGTTCAGATCCTGCTGCGGACCGTGCGGATGGTCCTTGGCGGTGAGGGGACCTACAAGGGCGAGACCGGCGGCTGGGTCGACCCAGAGTAAGGACGGTGTCCTTGCTAGAGTAAGGCGATGGCCCGCGTCACGAGCAAGCGGCAGGTCACGATTCCCAAGGTGATCGCCGACCGCTACGGCATCGTCTCCGGCGACGAGCTCGAGTTCCTGCCCGCCGGCGCGGCGATCCGCGTCCAGCGATCGGCGGACGCCCCGCGCCAACTCAGCCGCGAGCAGCGTCTTGAGCTGTTCGATCGCACAACCGAACGTCTGCGCGCACAGCAGAAGAGAGCTCGCCGGCCGGCCTCGTCGGACCGCGGATGGCAGCGCGACGAGCTCCACGAGCGTGCCCGCGCTCGTTGACACCAACGTCCTCGTCTATCGCGTCGACCCGCGCGATCCCGCGAAGCAGCGGGTTGCGACAGACGTCCTGCGAAGCGGCATCGAGAGCGGCGAACTGCTCCTCGCGCACCAATCGCTCGTCGAGTTCTACGCCGCGGTCACGCGACCGATCGCGAAGGGCCCGCCCCTGCGGAGCGTCCCGGATGCGACCCGGGACATGGAGGAGCTGCTGCTCCAATTCGATGTGCTCTACCCCAACGAGCAGATCGTCCGGCTCGCGCTACGCGGCGCTGCGACGTACCAGCTCGCCTGGTTCGACGCCTGCATCTGGGCGTGCGCCGAGCACTACGGACTTGACGTGCTGCTCTCGGAGGACTTTCAGCATGACCGCGCCTACGGCAGCGTCCGCGTGGTCAATCCCTTCGCATAGGGTTGCCTCATGCCCTCCGCGGTCCTGCTCACCGGCGTCGGCAAGCGCTACGACATCGTCTCGGCGTTTGCCCAGCACACGACGCTCGTGGCCGCCGACCCCAACCCGCTGGCGCCGGCGCAGTACGCCGCGACGGTGCGAACGAGCGTGCCGCGGATCGACGATCCGGGCTACGTGCCGGCGCTGGCCGAGCTCTGTGCGCAACACGACGTCGGGGCGATCGTCCCGCTGACCGATCTCGACATCGAAACGCTGGCCGTGGCGCGGTTCGACGGGCGCCTGCCCCAGGCGCTCGTGCCCGACCCTGAGATCGCCAGCGCGACCTTCGACAAGTACGAATGCCACCTGCTGCTCGGCCGTCTCGGGCTGCCCTCGCCGCCGACCGTGCTGCCCGGCGAGGAGGTCGACTCCTACCCGGTGATGGTCAAGCTGCGTCGCGGGTCGGGGGCCGAGTCGATCCATCTCGCCCACGACGCCGAGCAGGCGCGGTTCTTCTGTGACTACGTCGAAGGCGAGGTGATGGTGCAGCGCCGCATGGACGGGCCGGAGTTCTCGATCGACACGCTGAGCGACCGCGACGGCGTGTGCCTCAACGCGATCCCGCGCTCGATGCTCGAGTCGCGCGGGGGCGAGTCGATCAAGGGCACGGTGCTCGACGACCCGGAGCTGGTGGAGCTCGGGCGCACGGTCGTCGAGGCGCTCGGCACGCGCGGGCCGTGCACGGTCCAGGTCTTCCGCGACCGCGAGATCGGCCTCGGCATCACCGACGTCAACACCCGCTTCGGCGGCGCGTTCCCGGCGCCGATGTACGCCGCCCTCCCCGGCCGGACCTACCCCGAGCTGATCGCCCGCATGGCCCGCGGCGAGTCGATCGCGCCGCACGTCGGCGACTACCGCGCCGGCGTCACCTTCACGCGCTACTTCTGGCAGCTCGAGCTCGACGAGGAGATGCATCCGACCGGCCGTGACATCGTCGCCCCACCCGGCCCGCCGGCCCCGCGCTGAGCGTGCCCGCCCGAATAATTAGACCTTTCGGGGCCCGTCCCTCGCTCCGGCCGCGGGCCTACAGGTCGTTCGGCGGGATGCCGGGCTCGGGGCCCTTGTCCACGTACGTGTTGCGGAAGTCGCGCAGGGCGTCCCATGTCTTGTCGGTAACCGTCGGGCAGCCGATGAGGTGCGTCCAGGCCGTCGCCGCGACCGCGTAGGGCATGTTCGTGTTGTTCTCGAACAGCAGCATCTTGTAGCCGCCGGGGTGGTCGTTGAAGGACTCGGCCAGCAGCGACTGCATCTGGAGGCGGGTCTTGCGTGATGAGCCCTTCTTGTACTGCAGCTCGATCCGGCCATGCTCGAGGGCGTGGACGAAGTGCTCAGGCGTCGGGGTGTTGCCTGGGGCGTAGACCCCGTCGAGCGCCGGCACCGGGTTGTGGTTGCCCGACGTCGGCGGGTTGGTGTGGTATTTCACCGGCGTCTCGACGTGACTGCGCCCCTCGCTGGGCGTGGTCTTGACCACGCAGCCGGCCGCCCTGGCCGCCGCCACGAGGTTCGTGTTCTTGATCGCCGGGATCTCGGCGATCGGGTCGGTCGGAGCCTGCGGGCCCGAGGCGCTCCCGGTCCCCGCGCTGGACGACGAGCTCGACGAGTTCGTGGCGACGAAGATGATCGCGACGACGGCGACGATCGCCAGCAGCACGCCGCCGCCGATCTGCATCGTGCGCGTGCGCTTGTGGGCGGCGCGGGCCGCGGCCTCCTTGGCCTCTCGCTCCTCGCGGCGCTTCTTCTTCTCCTCGATCCGGCTCGCCATCGGGCGCAAGCGTAGCGAGAGACCAGGCGGGGTTCGCCACCAAACCCGGATCGCTAGGGTCGATGGGAGCCGCCCGATGACCGACGACGCCCCGTATCCCCGCCGCTGGACCGCCCTGATCCTGCTCGCCGCGGCGCAGTTCGTGGTCGTGCTCGACGCGTCGATCGTCAACGTGGCGCTGCCATCGATCAAGGCTGCGCTGCATTTCTCGCAGCTCAACCTGTTCTGGGTCGTCAACGCCTACACGCTGACCTTCGGCGGCTTCCTGCTGCTCGGCGGTCGTGCCGCCGACCTGCTCGGGCGCCGGCGCGTGTTCATGTTCGGCATGGCGCTGTTCGCCGTCGCGTCACTGGCCGGCGGCTTCGCGACGAGCGAGGGCTGGCTGCTCGCCGCGCGCGCCGCCCAGGGTCTCGGCGCCGCGATCATCTCGCCCGCGGCGCTGTCGATCGTCGCCAACCTGTTCAAGGAGGGGTCGGAACGCAACAAGGCGCTGGGCATCTGGGGCGCGGTGGCCGGCGCCGGCGGCGCGGTCGGCGTCCTGCTCGGCGGGATGCTGACGACGTGGCTGAGCTGGCGCTGGGTGCTGTTCGTCAACGTGCCGGTCGCGGTCGTGGCGATCTCGCTGTCGCCCGGCCTGCTGCCCGAGAGCCGCGCCGACCAGCGCCGCCACATCGACGTGCTCGGCGCGGTCAGCGTGACCGCCGGGCTCGTGGTGCTCGTCTACGGCATGGTCAAGACCGACGTCTACGGCTGGGGCTCGGCCCGCACGATCGGCACGCTCGCGCTCGCCGCGGCGCTGCTCGTCGCGTTCGTGATCATCGAGCTCGCCCAGCGTGACCCGCTGATCCGCCTCGGTATCTACCGCAACCGCAACGTCGCGACCGCGAACATCATCGGCTTCCTCAACGGGGTGTGCCTGACCTCGATGTTCTTCTTCACCTCGCTCTACCTGCAGCAGGTGCTCGGCTACTCGGCTCTCACGACGGGCGTCTGTTGGGTGCCGCTGTGCATCGTGATCATCGTCACCGCGGGGTCGGTCGGGCAGCTCGTGACGCGCATCGGGGTCAAGCCGGTCACCGTCTCGGGACTGATCTCGATGTGCCTCGGCCTGTACCTGTTCGGCCACGTCGACGCCCACGGCTCGTTCGGCTCGGACGTGCTGCTGCCGTCGCTGCTCGCCGCCTTCGGGGTCGGCTGCGTCTTCGTGACGGTGACGATCATCGCCGTGTCGGGCGTGGCGATGAAGGAGACCGGCCTGGCCTCGGGGCTGCTGACGACGGCGCAGCAGGTCGGCGCGGCGCTCGGCGTGGCGATCCTCTCGACGATCGCCAACGCGACCACGACCTCGGCGCTCGATGCCGCGCGTTCGCTGCACGCCCGGCCCGACGTCAGCGCCGCGCTGGCCGCCGGCTTCCGCGACGCGTTCATGGTCGGCGCGGGCTTCGCGGCGGCGGGGGTGATCGTCGCGTTGGTGATGATCCGCGACGTGCGCGTGCCGGCGGGCGGCGAGCCGATCCCTGCCGGTGCAGTCCCCAATCGCCGCGATCGGGTGGCGAGACCGACCGGCTAACGTTCGCGGCCCATGGCCAAGTCCCCCACGATCATCACCGGCCGCGTCGCGGCCATCACCGGCGCCGGCCGTGGTATCGGCCGCGAGACCGCCCGCGCGTTCGTGCGCGAGGGGATGAAGGTCGCGATCGGCGATCTCGATCTCGAGGCCGCCGAGGAGGCCGCGGCGGAGCTCGGCGATCGCGCGGTCGCGCTCGAGGTCGACGTGACCAAGCGCGCGTCGGTCGATGCGTTCCTCGCCGCCGCCGAGGAGCAGCTCGGCCCGCTCGACGTCGTCGTCAACAACGCGGGGATCATGCAGCTCGGCTGGTTCTCCGACGAGGACGACGCCACCGCCCAGCGGATGATCGACATCAACCTGCACGGCGTGATCAACGGAACCAAGGCGGCGCTTGACCGGATGGCGCCCCGCAACCACGGCCACATCGTCAACATCGCCTCGCAGGCCGGGACCTACGGCACGCCGGGGGGCGCGACGTACTCGGCGACCAAGCACGCCGTCGTCGGACTGACCGAGGCGGTCCGCGGCGAGATGCGTCTCCAGGGCCTCAACGTTCGCCTCAGCTACGTCCTGCCCGCCGTCGTCAACACCGAGCTCGGCTCAGGACTCCAGCGCAACCCGGGTGTCAAGCAGCTCGAGCCGACCGACGTCGCCGAGGCGATCGTCGACGGCCTGCGCACCGGTGCGGTCGACATCTGGGTCCCGAAGTCGGTCAAGGGGATCTCGCGCTTGTCGCGGCTGCTGCCGCGCCGCGCCGCCGAGAGTCTCGCCCACGCGCTGAAGGCCGACCGCGTGCTGGCGACCGCCGACCCCGAGGCGCGCCGGGCCTACGAGCTGCGCGCCGCGCGCTCCGAGCCGGGGCTCGAGCCGGGTGCTCAGACGCCGGAGCTGACCGAGTCCAAGTGACGCTGGCGCGCGGCGTCGATCGCCGCCATCGCCTCGTCGCGCGGGAACCAGCCGTCGACCTTGACGATCTTGCCCTCGGGCTGTTTGTAGATCGCGAAGAAGTGCGAGATCTCGTCGCGCAGTGACTGCGGGATGTCCTCGAGCTCCTCGACCGTGTTCCAGTTCGGGTCGTGCAGGGGAACGCACAGAACCTTGTCGTCGACGCCCTTGTCGTCGCGCATTCGCAGCACGGCGATCACCTTCACCTCGATGACGCAGCCCGGGAACGTGGGCTCGGAGACGCAGACCATGACGTCGAGCGGGTCGTCGTCCTCGGCCAGCGTGTCGGGGATGAATCCGTAGTCGGTGGGGTAGACGACGGAGCTGAACAGGAAGCGATCCAGCTTGATCGCCTGGAGCTCCTCGTCCCACTCGTACTTGTTGCGAGATCCCTTCGGGATCTCGATGAGCACATGCAGTTTGCCTTCGGGCATCGCCACGTAGTATCGCCTCCCATGACCGAAGACCTCGACCAGCTCTGCATCGACACGATCCGCACCCTGGCCATGGACGGTGTCCAGAAGGCCAACAGCGGCCATCCGGGGCTGCCGATGGCGATGGCGCCCGTCGCGTTCCATCTCTTCGCCCAGGCGATGGAGCACGACCCCGAGGATCCGCTGTGGCCCGACCGTGACCGCTTCGTCCTGTCGGCCGGCCACGGCTCGATGCTGCTCTACGCGGTCCTGCATCTCTCCGGCTATGACCTGTCGATCGGCGACCTGCAGCAGTTCCGTCAGTGGGGATCCAAGACGCCGGGGCATCCCGAGCGCGATCGGGTCCATGTCACGCCGGGGGTCGAGGTGACGACCGGGCCGCTGGGGCAGGGGTTCGCCAACGGCGTCGGCATGGCGATCGCCGAGCACTTCCTGCGCGAGCGCTACGGCGCCGACATCGTCGATCACCGCGTCTTCGCGATCGTCTCCGACGGCGACCTGATGGAGGGCATCGCCTCGGAGGCGGCCTCGCTGGCCGGCCATCTCGGGCTCGGGCGGCTCGTGTACCTGTACGACGACAACGACATCTCGCTGGATGGGCCGACGTCGCTGAGCTTCGAGACCGAGGACGTCGACAAGCGCTTCGAGGCTTATGGCTGGCACGTCAGCGCGGTCCACGACGCCAACGATCTCGCCGCGCTGAGTGCCGCGGTCCAGGTCGCGACGCTGGAGCACGACCGCCCGTCGCTGATCCGGGTCAAGTCGATCATCGGCTACCCGTCGCCGAACAAGATGGGCACCTCGAAGGCCCACGGCGCGGCGCTCGGTGAGGACGAGGTCCGCCTGACCAAGGAGGCGATGGGCTGGGATCCCGACCAGCACTTCTTCGTGCCCGACGGCGTCTACGAGCACTTTCGCCGTCACAACACCGGCCCGGCGGCACACCACGACTGGGATGCGCGCGTGGCGACGTGGCGCACGGCGTCGCCGGACGCGGCGGCCGAGTGGGACCGCGCGTGGAGCGGCAAGCCGGCTGACGGTGTCGTCGAGGCGCTGACCACGATTGACTGGGCCAAGGACAAGCTGGCGACGCGCGTGGCGGGCCAGAAGTCGATGGCCGCGTTCGGGCCGTTCGTCCCGACGATGGTCGGCGGCGCGGCGGATCTCAGCGAGTCGACGAAGACCGAGTTCCCGGGCGGCGACGCCGAGCGCTACACACGCGCCAAGACCGGGCGCAACGTCTTCTTCGGCGTGCGCGAGCACGGCATGGGCGGGATCGTCAACGGCATGGCCGCCCACGGCGGGATCGTGCGGCCCTATGGGTCGACGTTCATGCAGTTCACCGACTACATGCGCGGCGCGATCCGGCTGAGTGCGCTGAGCGAACTTGACGTGGCATGGGTGTACACACATGACTCGGTCGCGCTGGGGGAGGACGGGCCCGACGCACCAGCCGGTCGAGCACCTGGCGGCGATGCGGGCGATCCCGGGGCTCGTCGTGCTGCGCCCAGGCGACCCGAACGAGACCGCATACGCGTGGCTGACGATCCTGAACGACATCGAAGGGCCGGCGCTGATGGCGCTGTCGCGCCAGGACCTGCCGGTGCAGGCGTCGGCGAGCGTCGAGGGCGTGGCGCGGGGGGCGTACGTGCTGCGCGCGGCCGGTGATTCGCTGCCCGAGCGCGCGGTCGTCGTCGGGACCGGCGGCGAGCTGTGGGTCGCGGTCGCGGCCGCGGAGGCCCTGGAAGCCGAGGGCATCGGCTGCCGTGTCGTCTCAATGCCGTCGTGGGAGCTCTTCCGCGCGCAGGACGACGACTACCGCGAGTCGGTGCTGCCGCCGGTGCTGGCGTCGGTCTCGGTCGAGGCCGGCGTGTCGATGGGCTGGAGCGAATGGGTCGACTCGAGCGTCGCGATTGACCGCTTCGGGGCGTCGGCGCCGGGCGAGGTGGTGCTCGAGAAGCTCGGGATCACACCGGCGGCGGTTGTCGAGCGGGTGAAGGCGTTGCTGGTCTGAGGCGCGGGCGGTGGTGGCGCGCTGTTCACGAACCGGCAACTCCGTGCGCCACCACTGCCGGCTTCAGTCCGATGATCGGCACCAGCGCACGCGCTGAGCTCGAAGCGGTCACGTGGATCGCCCCCGGCTCGCGGACCCACGAGATCAGGTGCAGCGCGGTGAGGCGGTCGAGCATGAACTGGAGCGCCTGGGCCTGAGCGGCGCTGCGGTAGCTGCGCGAGATGTCGAACGCGAAGCCGGCGGTGTGCTGGGAGAAGGCGTTCGTCGCTTCGATGTCCTGCGCGGCGAGGACCACCTGGTAGCGCTCGTCGCGCACCGCGCTCGTCATCACGAGCGGCGCGGTGTGGGAGATCGCCTGCACGCCGGTGCCGAGGTAGAGCGCCAGCGCGAGCGCCTCGGGTCGCAGGCCGCGGTAGAGCGCCGGCTTGGCGCCGACCTTCGGCGCGAGCTCGCCCATGCCGGGGTCGACGACGAATCCGTGGCGGCGCAGCAGCGCCGCGGCTCAGCGGCTGGATGACGCCCTCCTGCTCGGCACGCGCCAGCGCGGCCGGGTCCGCGAACGCGGTCGTCGAGCTGGGCGGATGCATGACGTCCTCGGCCGAGGCCTTCTCGACCTGGAGCACCGCGTGCGCGAACAGCGTGGCCGGATCGGCGCGCCACTCGCGCATGATCGCCTTGGCCGCGAGCACCTTCCAGTAGTAGGTCGACGAGTCGTCGCCGAGCGACGAGATGACGTTCCAGGCGGCGCTGTGGCGCAGCGGGCTCGAATCGAAATAGAGCTGGGCGTAGGGGATGTCGCTCTCGCCGTAGGCGTCGAGGGCGTGCTGGAGATTGCCGACGCCCATGTGGTAGCTCTCGACGGCGAGGTCATCGCGGCCCAGCTTTCCCTTGGCGAAGGTCAGGTAGCGCACCGTGGCGGCGAGCGACTTCTGCGGATCGAAGCGCTCGTCGACGCGGCGGCGCTCGCGATAGCGCTCGAGGGTCCGGGGTCCGCCGCGGGCGATCAGCGTGCTCAGGCGCTTGCTCGCCGGCAGATCGATGTGCATGCCGAGCAGGTCGGTGCCCGTCTCGGCGAGGATCTGGGTCAGGCCGACCGCGCCCTGCAGCGAGTTCGACGCCTGCGCGTCGGGGCGCCCCGCGCTCTCGAGAAAGACGATCGCCTCGAGCATGTCGGGGTCGACGCCGCCCGCCTCGGCCGCCTGCTCGATCTGCGGGCGAAACGCATTGACCCGCTCCGCCGTCCCGGTCACGCCGCCGGGGCTGTGGGCGTAGAGCACGTGGGCCAGCCCGGCCTGCGCGCGCTGCTCGAACAGCGCCCGCTTGGAGGCTTCGTAGCCGTAGGGGTCATAGCTCGCGTCGCCGTTTCCGGCCGCCGGAATCAGCCGGCGCACGGGGTCAGACCCTCCGCCACCGCTGGACAGCAGAACCAACGCGAGCACGACGACAACCGCCGCCGCGCCCCCGATGAGGAGAACACGTCGCACGCTCTCACCGTATCTGTCGCGCCCCTCGACACACGCCACAACCGCCGGACGCGCTGGGAGCATCGGGGCGATGAGGGTGATCGAGAAGCTGCCGGTGCGGCTGGAGCTGGACGACGACCTGCTCGTGCACGCCGACAACGCAGACGCGCTGGCGCGGCTGCCGTCGGGCCGCTTCGACATGGCCTACGCCGACCCGCCGTTCAACACCGGCAACGAGCAGCGCCGCGCGCAGCTCGCCTACGCGGACACGACCGACGACTACCTCGGGTTCCTCATGCCCCGCCTCGCCACGGTCCGCGACGCGCTCGCCGCCCACGGCACGCTCTACGTCCACCTCGACCAGCGCGAGGTGCACTACGTCAAGATCGAGCTCGACCGCCTGTTCGGCCGCGAGTGCTTCCTCAACGAGCTGATCTGGGCCTACGACTACGGCGGCAAGCCCAAGCGCCGCTGGCCGCCCAAGCACGACACGATCCTCGTCTACGTCAAGGAGCCGGCGAACTACTGGTTCGACGACGCCGAAGTCGATCGCGAGCCGTACATGGCCCCCAGCCTCGTCGGTCCCGAGAAGGCGGCGCGCGGGAAGCGCCCGACCTCCGTGTGGTGGCACACGATCGTCCCGACGATGGGGGCCGAGAAGACCGGCTACCCGACCCAGAAGCCCGAGGGCATCGTCCGGCGCATGGTCGCCGCCTCCTCGAAGCCCGGAGGCTGGTGTCTGGACCCGTTCGCCGGCTCGGGAACCCTCGGCGCGGTCGCCCGCGCGCTCGACCGCCACTTCGTCCTCATCGACTCAAACGCCGACGCGATCGCGATCACCCGGCACCGCCTGACTCCTACCATCGAGGGATGACCTCCCGCGGCCGCATCGCGTTCGCCACGATGGCCGTCCTGTGGGGGATCCCGTACATGTTCATCAAGGTCGCGGTCGACGGCGGGTTCACGCCGCTGTTCCTGTCATGGGTGCGGGTGACGATCGCCGCGGCGATCCTGCTCACGCTGGCCCGGCGTGCCGGTGTGCTCGCGCCGCTGCATGGGCTCGGCCGCTGGCTGGCCGTGTACGCGATCTGCGAGCTCGCGATTCCGCTCCCGATGCTCGCGTTCGGCGAGCAGCGCGTCGCCTCCTCGCTGGCGGCGATCCTGATCGCGACGGTGCCGCTGATGGTCGCGGCGATCGCGATCCGCTTCGTACCGTCCGAGCGGGTCGGTGGGCGCCGGCTCGTCGGGCTGTTCATCGGGCTGGCCGGCGTGGTCGTGCTGATGGGCGTCGACATCGCCGGCAGCTCGTCGGAGCTGATCGGCGCCGCCGCGATCATGGTCACCGCGCTCGGCTATTCGATCGGGCCGTTGGTGGTCAATCGCCACCTGCTGCACGCCGATCCGCGGGCAACGATGGGCGCGAGCCTCGCGATCGCCGCGGTCGTGCTGCTGCCGCTGGCCGCCCTCGACCGGCCGGCCCACGCACCGAGTACGAGCGCGCTGATCTCGATCGTCGTGCTCGCCGTCGTGTGCACGGCGGCGGCGTTCGTCGTCTTCACGATCCTGATCGTCGAGGTCGGCCCCTCGCGGGCATCGGTCATCACCTACGTCAACCCGGTGGTCGCGGTGACGCTCGGCGTCATCGTCCTCGGCGAGCGGCCGGGACCGGGCGCCCTGGTCGGCCTCATCGCGATCATCGGCGGATCGTTGCTCGCCACCCGAGGCAGCGGTGCGTCAGCCGATCTCGATCTCGACGCCGTCGATCCCGGAGTCGAAGCTGAGCAGGCCCTGAGCGCGCGCGGCGTCTGACAGCGGCGCCTCATAGCTCCACGCCGCATCCTCGACACCGGCGACGGTCCAGTACGACGCCTGGCCCTTGTACGGGCAGACCGTGCGCTTGCCCGATCCGTCGGCCACCGCACCCGGCGCGATCTCCATCCGCGAGACGTAGGCCCGCACCGGCAGCCCGGTCTCGAAGAGCAGCTTGGCCCGCGTGGTTCGCACGACCTCCTCGCCGCCGACCCGCACAACGACCGGGCGCGAGCTGTCATGGACGTCGACGCGGTGAAACGGATCGCGCAGGTGGCCGAACACGCGCTCGTCCTCGACCAGCCACGCGTCGACGCGGTTGGGATACAGCGCCGCGTGGCCGGCGAGGAACGCCGCTTCGGGCAGTGGCTCCTCGTAGGCCCACAGGATGTCGACCTGCTTGTTCTGGCCGACGGTGATCGTCCAGTACGACGCGTCGCCCTTGAATGGGCAGTGTGAGGTCGCGTCGGTCGGGGTCAGCAGCTCGGCCGTGTAGTCAGCGAGCGGCGCGTAGACCCGCGGACCGATGCCGGTCTCGTAGAGCAGCTGCGCGCGCGTCGTGTCGAGGACGACGACGTCGTCGATCAGCGCGCGGAGGCGGCGCTGCTCGGCGGCGAAGAAGATTCGGTGCGCGGGCGACGCCGCGGCGATGTCGAAGTTGAATGCGCCCGCGGGCGCGCCGGAGAGAGGACCGGTGCCGGTCGAAAGAGACATACCCAAAGGTCTACAGGACCGCCGACGTCGGCCCGCTCATCGGCGCGTGATCGTGAACGCCTCGTCGTTGAACCACAGGCCGCCGTACTCCTTGAGCACGGTCTGTGTCGCCTCGAGGTACGCGCCGGTGGCGACGACGGACTCGAGCCGCTCGTCCTCGATCTGGTTGACGTAGATCGCGGCGTTCCAGGCGGCGAACAGGGTCGACGTGCCGATCCGGTTGCCGATCTCCGACGGCAGCGTGTGCATCTGGTAGCCGCACAGCGCGTCGGCGTCGGAAGGGTCGGTCAGATCGAACTGGGCGGCCTCGTCCCCGAGCGCGACGGCGGTCGCCTTGAGCAGCGCGTGGCGGTCGACCGGGAACGGGCGCTCGCCGGGCCACAGGCGCTCGATGATCTCCTGCGCCGGGTCGTGACCCGCCGACTGGACGGTCAGCATCGACCCGCCCGGGGCCAGCGTGCGCGCGAGCGGCGCAAGGATCTTCTGGGCCTTGAAGTCGGCGCTCGTCTTGGCCCGCCAGGGCTGCGAGGCGAGGATGAAGTCATAGGCCAGCGACGGGTCTCCGGGCTGCGGGATCGCTCCGTCGAGCAGGAACTCGTGGTCCTCGCGATATAAGACGAGCACGGTCGGCCGCGCGTAGATCGGATTGCCGCTTTCCGGGCTCGCCTTCGTCTCCCAGCCGTGCTCGAGCACGTCGCCGAGCGCCTCGATCTGCTCGAGGTAGCCGTAGGTCGAGCTGCCCGTGAGCTTGACGACCTGCCGGTTGATCTCCGCGTCGCCCTCCTTGCTCGAGATCAGGCGTGGCGCGTCGGCATAGTTGAGGTTGGTCAGCGCGAGCACCATGTGCGGGTGCTCGTAGAAGCGGTCGGGCATCTTCTCCAGCCCGAGGCGGATGTCCTCGAGGCTGATCTCCTTGGCCACGGCGACGAGCGGCACGGTCGGGAAGCGTCGTGACGCGGCGCTCATCAGGCGCGTCAGGACCGTGCCGTCGCCCATGCCGGCGTCGAACATCCGCAGCGCCGGTGGCTTGGGGACGAGCGTGTCGAGCTTCGTCGCGGCCCGCCGGGCGATCATCGCCTTCTCGTTGCAGGTATTGACGAACGCCAGGTATTTCTGGCGGTTGTCGTAGAAGCGAAACGGCGGCGAGCCGTTGTCGGTCGTGGCCACGGTCAGTCGGCGGGCCAGAAGTTCTGGATGATCTCGCCGTCGCCGCCCTCGGGCCGATCGTTGCCCACGGCGATGATCTCCAGGCCGCCGGTCCCGCCCTCGAAGCCGCGGATCGCCTCAGGCGCGACGCGCACCACGTCCCACTGCTTGAGGTCGATGATCTCGTCATCGACGCGGATGCGCCCTGAGCCGCCGATCACGACGTAGACCTCCTCCTGCGACGCGTGGCGGTGACCGAACGGGGGGCGCACGCCTTCGTCGTAGCGGAGCAGGCTGACCCCGAGGTGGTCGGAGTCGATGTGGCTGCGGGCGAAGCGTGCCTCGATGCCCTCGCGATCGGCCGCGAGGTCATCGATGTCCATCAGGTTCTTGAGTGTGAAAGCGGCCATTGGCCGGACTCTACGCCCGTTGGCCCATGCGTCGGCGTGGGCTCGGGATCAACGTAGCGACCGCCGCGCATCAGTGACGCGCCGGCGGCGACCAGGCACACGATCGCCGCGAACGTGAACGCCTCGTGCAGCCCGGCGCGAAACGGCGCGGAGATCAGCTGCGGGAAGAAGGTGTGGCCGGTGATCACCGTCTGGTTGTGGGCCGAGAGCGCGCTGAGCGTGTGCGGGCCGACGAGGTGCTGGATCGGGTTGTAGCCCAGGAACGCCGCGAACAGGATCGACACCGGTGGCAGCGTCGCGATGTGGTGGGCGACCGGGGCGGAGATGCCATGGGCCTGAAGGCCGGCCGACATCGTCACGGGCAGCGTCGAGGAGAGGCCGATGATCATCAGCGTGAAGAAGATCCCGACCGAGATCACCTGGGCCGAGTTCTGGAACGTCTGATTCATGCCGCCGCCCGCGCCGCGATCGGCGATTGGCAGGCTGTTCATCACCGCGGCCCGGTTCGGCGACGCGAACATCCCCATCCCGATGCCGTTCAGGGCCAGGGCCGTCGCGAACCACGGATAGGCGAAGTTCGTCGGCAGCTCGATCAGGATCAGGAAGCTGGACGCCGCGATCAGCATGCCGCCGCTCGCGAACCCGCGCGCGCCGAAACGGTCCGACAGGTAGCCCGACGTCGGCCCGGCGATCAACATCCCGAAGGTCAGCGGCAGCATGTAGATCGCCGCCCACAGGGGCGTCGACTGGAAGCTGTAGCCGTGTTCGGGCAGCCAGATCCCCTGCAGCCAGATGATCAGCATGAACATCAGGCCGCCGCGGGCGACCGAGGCCAGGAAGGTCGAGATCGTGCCGAAGCTGAACGCGCGGATTCCAAACAGCGGCAGGCGGAACATCGGGTCGCGCACGCGTTTCTCGATCAGGACGAAGGTCACGAGCGACAGCACGCCGGCGCTGAGCAGCACGATGACCCGCGGGCTGCCCCAGCCCGTCGGACTGTCGCCGTAGGGCCGAATCCCGTACGTCGTCGAGACCATGATCAGGATCAGGCCGAGTGCGAACGTGACGTTGCCCCACCAGTCGATCGACACCCGCTTGGGCGTCGATCGCTCCTCGAGCTTGAGGTAGGCCCAGACCGTCCCGAAGAGGCCGACCGGGACGGAGATCAGGAAGACCAGGCGCCAGTCGATCGGGGCGAGGAAGCCGCCGAGCACCAGCCCGATGAACAGCCCGCTGACGCTGACGATGTTGTTGATCCCCAGAGCCAGCCCGCGCTGGTTGGGCGGGAACGCGTCGGTGATGATCGGCGCGGCGTTGGCGAGCAGGAAGGCCGAGCCGACGCCCTGGACGATGCGAAAGACGATCAGGTACATCGCCCCCTCGCGCCCGGTCAGCCAGTCGATCGCCAGCAGCAGCGAGGCGACGGTGTAGATGACGAAGCCGAAGTTGTACATCTTCACCCGCCCGAAGATGTCGCCGAGGCGGCCGAAGGAGGCGATCAGGACGCTCGAGGCGACGAGGAAGCCGAGGATCATCCACAGCAGGTAGAAGCTGTTGGACGGGACGAGTGGGTCGAGCTTGATGCCGCGGAAGATGTCCGGCATCGCGATCAGCGTGATCGAGGCGTCGAGCGTCGCGAGCAGGACGCCGAGCGTCGTGTTGGACAGTGCGATCCACTTGTAGCGGTCGTTGGGGTCGTACACCCGGACGGCGGCGGCGCCGTTGCCGTCCGCGGTCACGGCGCGGGCAGCCACGACGCGGGGGAGGCGCCGGCGCCCACGTGTCCGTCCCACGTCGCAGACCAGCGGTGGGCGAGCGCCGCGCCCGGGCGGCCGTCGAGCATCCGCTCGAGCCGCTTGATATTCAGCGCCTCCTGAACGGCGCGGCACGGATGCGACATCGGGTGGCCGTGCAGGACGATGGGCGGTGGTTGGGACATGACGGCAATTCTGTCAGGCGGCGGCAACGCTGCCCGGGGGAGCGGTCGGCGCTGGCTGAGCGTCGATCGACCCTACTGCCGCGTGCGCCGGGAGGTTACGATCGACCGATGCCCGACCGCCTGTATTTCACCGAGTCCGACGAGGCCAACGCGTTGATCGCCAGCGACCCGATGGCGCTGCTCGTCGGCTTCGCCCTCGATCAGCAGGTGACCGTGCAGAAGGCGTTCTCGGGTCCGCTTGTCATCCGCGAGCGGGTCGGCGCACTCGACGCCGCCACGCTGGCCGACGCCGATCTCGACACCGTCTTTCGCGACAAGCCCGCCGTTCACCGCTACCCCGGCGCGATGGCCAAGCGCGTCCACGATCTCGCGGTCCACGTACGTGACACCTACGACGGCGACGCCGCGCGTGTGTGGACCGAAGCCGCCGACGCAGCGCAGCTGCGCGCGAATCTCAGCGCGCTGCCCGGCTACGGCGAGATGAAGGTCAAGTCGCTGGGCTCGGTGCTGGCCAAGCGCTTCGATGTCGCGGCGGCGAGCGAGCTCGTCCCGTGGCATCCGACGCTCGGAGACGTCGACTCGCCGCAGGCGCTGGTCGACTACCAGGCGGCCAAGCGCATCCACAAGCGCGAGTGGTCGAAGTCGCCGGCCTGAATGCGCGCGGCGCTCGCCATCGGCTGCGGTGTGGTGGCGCTCGTCGCCGCCGGCTGCGGTGGCAGCACCGAGGCCTATCAGGACCTGCAGCGCGTGATGAAGAAGCACATCACGCAGATCGACCATCGCCCGGTCGACTCGGTCGGCTGCGTCCCCCACGTGCACGGCACGGTGCGCGAGGAGACCGCCCACCTGCGCTGCCTTGTGCTGTTCACGGACGGAACGTCCTATACGGCAAGCGCCGAGATCATCAACGAGAACAGCGGCGGCGCGCACAACCTGCCTGACCACTACGCGTGGGACGCGCCGCCGGCGACCGGATCGGGGACGACCTCGTCGCCGAGCTCTGCCTCGGCGGACGGCGCGACGACCCCGGCCGCTACCGCGACCAGCCCGGCGCAGGCCGACACCGCCGACGTCACGCGCACCCTGCCGGCGCGCCCGCTCGGCGTCTTCGCCGCGATGAAGGCGAGCAACCCGCGCTCGCTCTTTCACGCGACGAACCTCAAGCTAATGCTCGCGGCGCTGACCCGGCGCTACGGCGCGGATATCGCCGTCGTCCAGGCGGCGATCTATCCAGGCGAGATGGATCTCGTCGTCGCCAAGCCGAGCGGTGCGCTCGTCGTGCGCGCCGACATCGCGGGCCGTGTCGACGTCAGCGACAACCACGAGTTCTCGGGAACCCGCGACGCCGTGAACCTGGCGCAGATCAGGCCGTCGGTGCCGCAGCTGCTGGTCACGAGGATCGCCCACCACGGTGGTGTCCCGCTCAGCGCGATCGATCGCATGGCCCTGCGCACCGGGCTGGCCGGAGATCTCGCGGGCTGGAGGATCACCGCGCGCAAGACGCCGGTCTCCTTCACCGCGCTGCTGACGGGCGATCGTCTGCTGCGCGTCTCGCCGAGTGGCTCGCGTCCCGTTTGGTAGACCACGCGCGCTCCCGACCACCACATTGGCAAACGGTTACGCGCCGGCAACGCCTCGGTTGCGCGGGTATAGGCTCGACCTCGCAGACGTGCCGGGCAGCCCGCCCGGTCGTGAGGACCGGGACCGAGGCGAACACGGATGGTGCCGATCGGCGGTTTCCGGCATGGCTTGGCCTTCGCCGTTGCGCTGCTCTTCTGCGTCGTTGCCCCGTCGTCCGCGATCGCCAGGCCCTCGGCGGGCTACAGCACCCCCGGCTACAAGGGCATCACGAAGGCGATCGCGACCAAGCCGGCCGCCCTGCCGGCCCCGGTCACGCTGTCGCCCTCGGGCAAGTTCCCCGACGTGCTCGTCGACGGCGCGGGCACGTCGCACATCGTCTGGATCACCTCCGACGGCGTCAGCGCCGACGCGATCCACTATTGCCGCCTGCCGCGCCGCGCGAGTGCATGCAGCGCGAGCTCGGTGCTCGTCCCCGACAAGGCCTACGGCGACGGCGACAGCCCGGCGTTCAACACATCCACCGATGGCGCGCGGATCGTCCAGGTCGGCCAGCAGATCGTGATCCTCGACTACCGCTATCCGACCAACTTCACCAAGCCCGACGCCGCGACCCCTGACGCCTCGAGCCCGTCGACCACCGTGCTCGAATGGGTCTCCGAGGACGGCGGCGCGAGCTTCACCGGGCCGGGCATCGTCGGCGACGAGCCAATCGGCGGCGGCGTCGTCGAGTTCGGGCCGGCCAACGACCCGCAGATCCTCACCACGACCGACACGGTCACCGGCGGCACCTACGTCCAGTCGCTCTCACCCGGCAGGTACACGAAGGCGTTCGCCAACCTCGCCGGCGCCAGCGTCGACGAGGCCTACTCGGGCAGCGTCGCGCTGGACGGCGGCTCGCCGGTCGCGGCGTTCTCCGACCTGCACCGCCAGACGCTGATCCGGCGCTTCACCGGGGCCGGCTCGGCCAACGACGTCGCGAACTGGGCTCCGGCGTCGGTGCTGCCCGGCGATGAGCCCCAGCTCGCCGGCGGCCCGTCTGGGTTGTTCCTGATCAACCGCCCGGCGGCCAACGGCCCGTACGCCGTGCGCTCGGTCACCGGCGGAGTTGTCGGCGCGCCGCTGACCGTCTCCGACGCCAACGACGCGCAGTACCGCGATATGTCCGAGACCCCCAACGGCCGGCTCGTCGTCGGCTGGGAGTCGCGCGGCGGCAAGACGCCGGGCGTGAGCGTGCGCACGTCGCCCGACGGCGCCGGCTGGTCGCAGACCGACCGCCTGATCGGCGGCGACCAGAACGGACAGATCTCGGTCGGCGCCGCCGATGACGGCGGCGGGATCGCGGTCCTCAACCACACGGGCGGCATCAATCAGAACGGTCAGATCGTCGCGATGGCCTATGGATCGCAACGGCCGACCGGCGTCCCCGGCATCGCCGGCGTCCCGGGCGGCGGCGATCCCAAGGCGACGACGACCTGCTCGACCGTCGGCTTCGGCGACGTCCACATCCAGGGCGAGCTCGGCTGCTTCCTGCACGGGACGGGCGAGTTCGCGACCAAGGTCGTCTCCGACGGCGAGTTCGACCTCAACGGCCTGCGGATCGTGCCCGACCCGGGCGTGCAGATCATCCTCGACCCCCACGAGCACTCGCTCGACACGACCGGCGCGGTCAGCGTGATCGCCGAGTCCAGCGGGTTCAGCTTCACGCTCTGGCACGGCCCGATCCACATCAAGCTGCCGACCGCCGGCGCCGAGACGGACCTCTTCAACTTCGACATGAGCCAGTACGCGTCGGCGCTCGACGGCTTCCCGATCAACGCCAAGCTCGACGTCAAGCTGACCGCCGACGGCGTGCGGATCCCGATCGATCTCAAGCTGCCCGCGGTGTTCGGCGGCATCACCGGGCACGCCGAGTTGACCGTCACAACCGCCGAAGGCCTGCGCCTCAACTCGCTGAACATCGCGATCTCCAACGCGCCGATCGGCCCGCTGCTGTGCGATTTCGCCATCAGCTACGACGCGAAGTACGACATCTGGGACGGGAGTGGCACGCTGAAGTTCCCGCCGCCGGCGGGGCTGGTCCTCAGCGCGAGCGTCTCGTTCGCCAAGGGCCACTTCGTTCAGGGGATGATCGACATCAAGCCGCCGGGGTTCGGGCTGCCGGTCTTCACCGACGTCTACATCAACGACATCAAGGGCGGCGTCGAGCTGGAGCCCGAGACGAAGATCACCGCCGGCGTCGGCATCGGCGTGATCCCGGTCGGGACGATCACGAACTTCATCAACACAATGCAGATCAACGGCGACATCGCGGTGACGTTCGCCGACCCGTTCAAGATCGAGGTCACCGGGACCGCGCTGCTCGCCGGCGTGCCGGTCGACACGGCGCATCTGCTGTTCATCAGCACCGGCTTCGTGTCGCTCGACGGGTCGTTCGACCTCGACTTCGACCCGATCATCCACATGTCGGCGGCGATCAACGCGACGTTCGACCTGCCGCACAGGCTGTTCTCGGCGGACTTCCGGGCCGACGTCGTGCTCGCCGACGTGCTCCACCTCTCGTCGGTCGAGGTCGCGGTCTCGACGAACGGGTTCGGGTTGTGCGGCCGCGATCCGATCTTCCCGTTCCCGCTCATCACCGCCGGCCATCACTTCGGGCACTCCTACACCGACCTCGTGCCCTCGCCCGACTTCGACCCAACCGATGAGTGCGACCTCTCGAGCTACCGGGCGTCGGCTCCTCCGCGGGGGGCGCGCGCGGCCGGGCCGGGGCTGCCGATCGTCCTGTCGCACGCGACGACGGTCGACGTGGCGGTCGAGGGCGCCGGGGGCGCACCGTCGGTCGCCTTGACCGGGCCGGACGGCCAGCGGTTCGTCCCGGCGGTCGGCGACCTGGCCGCCGCGACGGCGGCGATGGCGGCGCCCGGGCACCCGCTCGCTGCCGCCTTCCCGGTTCCGGGAACCGACACGACGGTCGTCGCCCTGCGCAGCCCGGCCGCCGGCACGTGGCACGTCGAGGCCCTGCCCGGCTCGCCCGCGCTCGCCTCGGTGGCCGAGTCCCACCCGCTCCCGAAGCCGGCGCTGAGTGGGCGGGTCACCGGCCACGGGCGCACGCTGAGCCTGGCCTACCGCCTGAAGCCGCGCCCGGGGATGACGGTCACGTTCGCCGAGCTCGGCGGCAAGCTCCTGCACGCGATCGGCAAGGCCAGCGGCTCGAGCGGCACGCTCGCGTTCGCCCCGGCCGACGGTCCGGCCGGCCGGCGCGCGATCGTCGCCCTGATCGAGCAGGACGGCCTGCCGCGACCGCGTGTCGTGCTGGCGCACTTCACCGCGCCCGGGCCGCTGCGCCCCGGGCGCGCGGCGCGGCTGAAGGTCGCGGTCGTCCGCCATACGCTGACCGTCTCGTTCGGCGCAGCGCGCAACGCACGGACCTACCGGATCGCCGTGCGCAGCACCGACGGCAAGCACCGCCTGTTCCTGACGACGGCCACGCACCGCTCGGCGCGGGTGACCGACATCGGCCCGCGCGCCGTGGCGACCGTCACCGTCACCGCGTACGCCGCGAACGGCCGCAAGGGCACGCCGGTCGTTCGCACGGCGACGGCCAGGATCTGAGTCGCCTCCACTCAAGGGGTCTGACCCCTCCGGTGGGAGCGGCGGTCGCTCGTTGCGGTAGCGTCGCGGAGATGTGCAAGCGCGCCGTGCTGCTCGGCCTGCTGGCCGGCCTGCTGTGGGCGGTTCCCGCGAATGCGTTCACGCCGCCGACGCTCTACGTTCGTCTGGCCCACGCGAACTCGATCGACCACTCGCCCGCGGGCGACTGGCTGCCGCTCGCTGACACGCCGCACCTGAACTGGCTCGGCGGCTACGAGATCGGCTACGTGTTCGAGGACTCGCCCGCTGCCGGCGCCTCGCAGCACGCCGCGCTCCAGATCACCGGCGTGCCCGATGGCCAGCCGACCCAGCCGCAGAACACGCCCTACTGCCTCGGCGGCCCCGGCACCGTCGGGACGATCACGCCGGTCGGCGTCGAGATCCAGTTCGAGGGAACGGGCACCTACAGCGTCAGCGTCTCGGTCGGTCCGGCGACCGGTGGGCGCAACGACTGCATGGGCGGCGCGGGCTCGGCCACATCGACCGGCTCGTTCTTCGCCGACGGCTCGGTCGCCCCCGCCGCGGTCGGCGGCCCGCTCGTCTACCGCGACAAGCCGCTGAAGGGGGCCAACGCGTTCGCCGGCGTGCGCGCGCCGATCCCGCCCGGCGGCGACGGCGACACCCGTTGCGCGCGCGACGCGAAGGTCAATGCCGACGGCTCGGTCAGCGGAAAGCTGATGGCGCCCCAGGCCATCTCCATCCCGCTCGCCCAGATTCCCGAGGACGCGTTCAAACGCCCCGGCGACTGGACCTGCGTGTCGCGCGGATCGATCGAAGGTCGCAACGACGCGCTCGACGACCTGATCTTCGCGACGCCGTGGTCGGCGCCGCTGCACGTCGACGTCCGCAGCGACTTCCGCCGCGCTCACGGCGTGCTCAGCAAGCCCCACTCCTCGCACCCGGTGCTGACCTTCACCGCCGAGTTCCCCGAGGCCGCGCCCGGTGGGATCGGCACGCTGAAGATCAAGCGACTGGCCCGCTGCCGTCGCCACAACTACGTCCTCGCGGCGGCCGGCACGTTCAAGGGCCGCTTCGACGCCAAGGGCCGGGAGGCGGTCACGATCAACCGCCTCCCCAGCAACCACTACTACCTCGGCACGCTGTCGTTCTCGGGCACCCGCTTCTACACCAAGAGCGTCGATCCCAACCCGGTGCTCCTGCAGGTCACCGACACGGGCGCGCTGGAGTACGTCCCGTCGAACGAGTACCCGCAGTGCTGAGCCTCAGGCGCTGACGCTTGCCGCGGCCGCCTGCTCGATCTCGCCCGAGTCACGCAGCTGGGTCAGCCGGAAGCTGTTGCCCGACGGGTCGTGGAATCCGGTGTCGATTCCGTAGACGCGCTCCTCGGGCTCCTCGGAGAACTCGACCCCGCGTCCCTTGAGCTCCTCGTAGGACGCCTGCGCGTCGTCGGTCGAGAGGAAGACGGTGCCGGCGAAGCCCTTGGCCATCAGGTTCTTGATCTGCTCGCCGGTCTCGGGGTCGATCATCGGCGGGCCGGGGATTGCCATCAGGACGATCGAGACGTCGTCCTGGCCGACCGGCCCGACCGAGAGCCAGCGGAAGTTGCCCATCTCGGCGAACGTCACGTCCATCCGGACCTCCATGCCGAGCTTCTGCGTGTAGAACGCGAGTGCCTCGTCCTGGTCGTGGACCCACAGCTGTGCGGTGGCGATCTTGATCATCGTGTGCTCCTGAACGTCAAGGGTTCGTGTTTCGGGAGACCACGCTAGCCCGCGACGGCGGCCCTGTCTTCTCGAAACGTGCTGCGTTGCGGGCGACCGTACGCGCGCAGCACGCAGGTCGGGACCATCGCGTGCTCGGCCGCGGGTGGGAACGCCGTGCGGTAGGCAGTCGGCGAGCGGCCGAACGTCCGCGAGAAGCTCGTCGTGAACGAGCCGACGCTGCGCAGGCCGACCGAGAAGCAGATGTCGGAGACCGAGCGGTCGGTGTTGCGCAGCAGCGCGGCCGCGCGCTCGAGGCGCCGGGTCAGCAGGTAGGCGTGCGGCGACTCGCCGAACGTGGCGCGGAACTCGCGGCTGAAGTGCGCTCGCGACAGTCGCGCCGCGCGCGCGAGGTCATCGACGGTCAACGGCTCGAAGTAGCGCGCGTCGGCGAGGTCCTTGGCGCGGAGCAGGTGGCGAGGGGCCGGGACGTAGGCCATGGCAGACCACGGTACCGCGACGGTCGGGGAGCGCGCTACTGTGTTCCCATGAGCCTTTGGGGGCAGATCTTCGCGGCGGGCTATGACCGGCTCATGGCCCCACAGGAGAAGGCCGTCTTCGGCCCGCATCGCCGTGAGCTTCTCGCGCGCACGAGCGGGCGCGTCCTTGAGATCGGCGGCGGAACGGGCGCCAACCTGCCCTACTACGGCAAGGCGGTGACCGAGCTTGTCATCACCGAACCGGAGGAGCCGATGGCCCGTCGGCTGCGCGCCAAGCTCGTTCACCATTCACTCCCCGCACGGGTTATGGAGGTCCCGGCCGAGCAGCTGCCGTTCGAAGATCACAGCTTCGATTTCGTCGTCTCGACGCTCGTGCTGTGCACGGTATCCGCTCCCGCCAAGGCGCTCGGCGAGATCAAGCGCCTCCTCAAGCCCGACGGTCAGCTGATCTTCCTCGAGCACGTGCGCTCCGACGAGCCGGGGCTCGCGCGCTGGCAGGATCGCCTGAACTTCGTCCAGCTGCGCATCGGCCACGGCTGCAACTGCAACCGTTCGACGGTGGCCAACATCGAGGGCGCAGGGTTCGACGTCTTCGAGCTCGAGCATGGTGAGTTGCGCCGCGCGCCGCCGATCGTCCGGCCGCTGGTCTTCGGCGCCGCGCGTCCGATCGGGTAACGTCGAGCCGATGCGGATGCTCGGGGGGCTGTTGGTCGTCGGGACCATCGCGCTCGCGGGTTGCGGATCGAGCAAACCGAGCCCCGGCGCGGCGACGACGGCGACGGGCGCCGTCCAGAAGGCCGGCCTACCGATCACCACCCATTCGCCCGACTCCGGCGCGCCGACGAACGCCGCCGCGCACTGGCTGCCGCCCGAGGCGTGGGTCTACAACCATTGGCTGCCCTATGACGAGGCGAGGCTTTACCGCCTCGTCCACATCACGCGCAACGAGCTGTGGGACCAGCTGCGCAACGATCACAACACCCTCGCGCAGCTTGCGGCCAAGCACGGTTGGCCCGACCCGCAGAAGCTCGCGGTCGCACTCGTCGCTCCGCTGGCCGGGAGCCTCGGGCCGCAGCGGACCGATGCGATGGAGCAGCGCGCGCTGCTGACGATCACCCAGGGTCACCTCGCCCAGCACCTGTTCTTCCATTCGCTGCACCAGTTCGCGATCGCCAGCGAGGCCCCGGACATCTTCGGCGTGACGGACATCGAGTTCCGCGCGCTGCGCCGCGCCGAGCTCAGCCCACTGGCCATCGCCGCGCTCCACGGACGCTCGCCGGGGCAGGTCGAGGCGATGTCGATCGCGGTGCTCCACGAGCGCGCGGACACCGGCGTCCACGGTAAGGCGACACCGGCCGCGCAGGCCCAGCGGCTGCTCAGCCGCCAGATCAGCCAGCTCCCGCGCTGGCTTGACCAGGCGCGCTACAACGGACCGCCGCCGACCTATCGCGGTGCGCTCGTCGCCCTGCCCCAGGACTACGCGACGAACCCCGACATCTCGGCCGACGGGCGCTACGTCTCCTACGAGGCCTACCGCCAGAAGCTGCCGCTGGCGATCAAGCTCGGTGAGATTGCGGTCATGCGCGCCGACCTTGAGTCCGGCAGGGACACGATCGTCAGCCGCCTGCCCAAGGGCGACGCTTCGGGGCCCGACCCGCGGTCGGCCTACAACTCGGCGATCTCCGGCAACGGCAAGCTGATCACCTACGAGTCGGCGGCCGGCAACCAGAACTTCGCCAAGCGCTACGGGCGCATCGGCGTCCTGCTCTCGCACTCCGGCACGACGAAGCGCCTCGACACGCCGGTCAAGGACGTGCCCGACTCGCAGTCGGCCTACAACCCGACGATCTCGGCCGACGGCTCGCACTCGGCCTACGAGGCGGTGCGCGACGGTCGCACCGTCGTGCTCGTCGCGGACCTGCGCACCGGCCACCAGCGCCAGGTCGTGCGCGGTGCGACGGTCGGCGGCGCGGCGTTCGCCGATCCCTACGAGCCCGGCCTGTCGGGCGATGGCTCGAGGCTCGTCTACACGATGGCCACCGGGCGCGTCACCGATCCCGGCCGGGCGGGCAGCGAGGTCTTCGTCCGCGACGTCGCGACCGGGGCGCAGACGCTGATCAGCAGGACCGCCGGCGGTACGCCGGCCGACGGCTTCTCGTCGGATCCGTCGATCTCCCCGGACGGCCGCTGGGTCGCGTTCACCTCCGACGCCACCGACCTCGGCCGGAGCACCGGGCACCCGGGCCTGTTCCTGCGTGACCTGCTCCACAACCGCACGGTGAACATCCCGACCCCGACCGGGAACCCGCTCGATCCGGTCGTCTCGAAGGACGGGCGCGTCGTCGCGTTCACCGTCGTCAACGGCACCAAGACGGCCGTGATGGCGTGGACGCGTCACGGCGCCGCGGTGACCTCGGTCAGCGGGACGGCTGACGGCGTATCCGACAGCCCGTCGATCTCCGACGACGGTACCCGTGTCGCCTTTGTCTCGGCTGCGACCAACCTCGCGCCGTCCAAGACCGACCCGGCGCGCGCGATCTACGTCCGCAACCTCACAACGAAGACCGTGCGCCTGATCAGCAACCCCAAGGCCGCCTATCCGCCGGGTGCGCTGGCCGTCCTGGCCGGCAAGCCCAAGCCGGTGCCCGCGCCGGCCGCCGCGCCGCTGCCGACCGTCCCCAACGCCGGTCCCGACGACGTCTTCATCCAGGACAACCAGTTCTTCGACGGGAGCGCCCGGCCGACCGTGCGCATCACCACCGGGACGAAGGTCGCCTGGCACTGGCAGTCGCGTGAGTCGCACTCGATCGAGGTCCGCTCGGGCCCCAAGCGCTTCACCGCCAACGAACGCAACCGCGGCTCGTTCGATTACACGTTCCACACGGCCGGCACCTACCACCTCGTGTGCGAGCTTCATGCGCCCGGGATGCAGATGACGGTGCTCGTCAGATAGTCCGCGGACCGTCCACGAGCGAAGGATTGGCCGTAGGGTTGGGATATGTGGTCAGCCAGCGAAGATCGGATCATCGGCGGCGATCTCACCGCGGCCCTCGCGTACGTGACTCCGGCGGGCGGTGCGGTGCTGACGCCGGTCGCGCCGGTCGGCCTGCGCGATCGTGAAGCTGCAACGGTCAGCTTCACGACCTCGCTCGGCTTCGGGCGCAAGCTCGATCGCATGAAGGCCAACCCGCGCGTCGCACTGGCCTACCACGCACGCGAGCACGGGTTCGCCACCGAGCCGCGCTTCGTGCTCGTGCAGGGAACCGCGACCTACGACGCCCATCCGGACGTTGATCTGCTGACCAACACGATCGGGCCGGCGGCCGAGAGGTTCATGGGCAAGCAGAAGACCGGTCCGTTCTGGGATCGCTGGCTGAGCGCGTACTACGCCGACCGCGTCGTCGTCACCGTGAACGTCGAGCGCGTCGTCTCATGGCCCGATCTGGGCTGCGTCGGTGAGCCGACGGTCGCCGGCGCCCCGTGGTCGCCGCAGCAGCCCGCCGTGCAGGCGCCGCCAAAGAACGGCACCGGCCCGCGCGTCGATGTCGAGCGCGCCGCCAAGCGGCTCCGGGCGCAGCCCCATGTCCTTGCCGCGTACCCCGAGGCCGACGGCTTCCCGCTCGTCGTGCCGGTCGGCGTCGGCGACACGAGCCATGCCGGCATCTCGCTGACCGGTCCGCTCGCGGCCGGGGGCCGCCGCGCCGGTGTTCTCGGCCACCGCTTCGAGCCTCAGTTGATCGGGCTTGAGTTGCGCCAATACACGGGCTGGCTCGCCGACGGCGTCTACGCCCCCCACACCGAGACGGGCTTCCGCGCCCCCGCAAACAAAACCCTGCTCCTGCTCGGCAACGGCTTCATGGCCCGCCAGGGCCTCAAGAAGGCCCGCGCGATGGGCCGCTCGTAGCGCACACAATCAGGCCGCGTCACGCTGCGGCCAGCGGCCCGTCTTGACTCGCTCGTAGAGCGTGTCAGGCGCGAGGTCGGCACCGCTGGGCCATGTCGCGGTTCCGGTTTCAACGTCGACGGCTACCGTCGCGAAACCTGCCGGGGTGCGTGCGTCGGCGAAGACCGGGCCGCTCATGCGGTCGAGGACCTCGACTTCGCCGGTAAGGCCATCGGCGAACGTCAACGAGAGTACGCCGTGACGTACAACGGAAACGTCGGTGATATCGGGAGTCAGGCCAATCATCGGAGTGGTTCGATCTCGCGAAGTGTTTCACCTCGGCGGGCGCGATTCCAGTTGTCGTCGAGCTCCGCCTGATGAAGTTCGGCCCAGGCGAGCACGAACCGAAGTTGGCGGCGTCGGAGTGTGCTGTCGATCACCGCGAGCGTGTCGATCTGGATCTTCGCCGCACCCTCGGTATGCCTTGCATGGAAGTGCGGCGGGCCATGGTCGTCGAAATACATCGCGATTGTCAGGCCGAAGAAGCGGCTGATGGTCGGCATACCCCGCATAGGCGAGCCGGACATGATGTTCGCCCCGGTCCGCGCCGCGATGTAGCTGGTCCCAGGTCACCCCGCTTCCCCCGGCTCCGTCAGCCGCCGCTCCGCGCCGCCGCGATCTTCGCGGCCCGCGCGACATCGCGGTCGCGTTGCCCGCGAGCGCGGCGTAGCGGCCACCCGTCCGCTCAGGCGGCCTGGGCGGCGGGTGTCTGGCCGTCGGCCAACAGCGCGCTCATCGCGTCGGCGGGCAGTGGCGGCGAGAACAGGACGCCCTGGCCCAGCTCGCAACCGAGCTCGCGGACGTGGGCGAGCTGGCCTACGGTCTCGATGCCCTCGGCGATCGCCACGCTGTCCAGTGAATGAGCAAGGCTGACCAGGTTCGCGGTGATCGCCGCGTCCGTGGCGTTGTGCTCGACGCCCGAGACGAACGCTCGATCGATCTTGAGCATGTCGATCGGGAAGTGTCGCAACTGGCTCAGCGACGAGAACCCGGTGCCGAAGTCGTCGATGGCGAGACGGACGCCGCGCGAGTGCAGGCGATCGAGCTCGTTTCGTGTGCGCAGCGCGGTCGGGCCCTCCTCGACGAACGCGCTCTCGGTGATCTCGAGCCCGAGCGAGTGCGCGTCGAGCCCCGTCCGGCGCAGCAGACGCTCGACGAACGTCGCGAAGCCGCCCGCCGCGAGTTGGGCGACCGACACGTTGACCCAGGTCACGAAGCCGTCCGGCAGCAGGCCGGCGTCGCGCCAGCGCACCGTCTGCTCGCACGCCTCGACGAGCACGAGCTCGCCGATCTCGAGAATCATCCCGCTCGTCTCGGCGACCGGGATGAACTCGCTCGGTGCCACGACGCCGCGGGACGGGGATGTCCAGCGCGAGAGCGCCTCGACGCCGGTCAGCATCGTGGAGCGCAGATTGATCTCGGGCTGATAGAGGAGCGTCAGCTCGCCGCGCTTCAGCGCGAGCTTCAGATCGTGTTCGAGGCCGAGCTGCTCGATGGCGACGCGATCCATCGCCGGTTCGAAGACCTCGAAGCGACCGCGGCCGGCGGCCTTCGCCGCGTACATCGCGAGGTCGGCGTGACGGATCAGGGTCGCAGTGTTGCCGGTCCTCGGAGCCTGCATCGCGATGCCGACGCTCGCACTGAGGGCGAAGTCGCGGCCCTCGATATGGAGGGGTCGCCGGATGACCGCCAGCATGCTCTCGGCGACTGCGATCGCCTGGGTCTCGGCGGCCCGCTCGAGCAGCAGCACGAACTCGTCGCCACCCAGGCGGGCCAGCGTGTCGCGCGGGCCCGCCAGCTCGCCGAGCCGCGACGCCATCTGGCGCAGGAGCTCATCTCCGGCGTCGTGGCCGAGGCTGTCGTTGACCTCCTTGAATCCGTCGAGGTCGATCAGCAACACCGCGACCCGATCGTTGGCCCTCGACGCCCGCGTGAGCGCCTGCTCGACGCGGTCGCGGAACAGCAGGCGGTTGGGAAGCCCGGTGAGGTCGTCGTGGAACGCCAGCCGGGTCAGCTCCTCCTCGAGCCGCAGGCGCTCGGTGATGTCGCGCGCGTTGAGGACGACCCCCCGCACCTGGCGGTTGGCGCGCAGATCCGTGACGTGCGTCTCGAGCCGCCGCCAGTCTCCGCGATGGTCGCGCATGCGGATGACGATCTCCGCCGGCGCTCCACGCGCCTGGGCCGCGGCGACCGTCGCCCAGTCGTCGGGATGCACGAACTGCTTGAGCCCGTCGCCGAGCACGTCGCCCTCCGTGCAGCCCAGCGCGTCGAGCACCGCATTCCCGGCGTAGACACAACCGCGAGCACCGAGCACGAACACGAGGTCGGTCGACGCGGTCACGAGGCTGCGGAAGTGGGCGGTCTGACGGCGCGTGGTCTGGATCAACGCCAACCCGAGGAGCAGCGAGATGATCAGGCCGACGAGGCCGAGCAGGATCTGCAGGGTGATCAGGCTGCTGACGTTGCGGTCGCTCGCCTCGATGATCGCCCGCTCGGCGTTCAGCGACACGCTCGCGGTCAGTGCAGCGAGGACACGGAGTCGCTGGATCGGATTGAGGGTCACAATCGACTCGCCGCCGCGCATCGGAAGGTGAGCGACCGAGCGCCCGGCCAGGATGGCCCGGCCCGTGGCGGTCAGATCGCCGACCAACAGGCGCTCCCGCGCGAGGATGCGGCGGGCGCCCGGGTTGTCAGTCCTCGACAGCCGGGCCGCGTCGTCGTCGCCGAGGATCTCGGGCGCGATACCGCCGTTGAGCAGCACACGGGCGCTCGCGGCGAGAATCTCGCCCGTTCGCGTGGGGTCGGCGCGCGCGCCCGAGCGGGCAAGCAGTATGTCGCTGACGTAGCGGCCGGCCAGCGTCTGCTGACGCGCCGCCACCTGGAAGACCTCGGTCCGGTTGCGCGACTTCGAGGACGCCCGGATCGACAGGGCGACGGTCACGGTCGCGCACAGGGCGAACGTCAGCAGGATCGCGCCGATCGCACGGCGCCCGCGCCGCTGCAGCGGCTGGAACGCCTTCATACCGGATGCGCGGCGCGGCAGCCTCATCGCACCAGCAACCTCCTGTTCATCCCACCGAGGTCGTGGCCCGACATGTTGCAGAACATGATGTAGCGCCCGGGGCGGAACTGGACGTTCAGCGTCCGTGTCTGACCGGGCCTCCCGGGCTCGAGCACGCCCACGGTGTCCCGCGCGAGGGCGTCTTCGTCGACGGTCAGGCCGTCGGGCTTCATCGGCAGCGCGCCACCGCGGTCACGCACGATGATCAGCTCGTGGAAATCGGGACCCCGGTTGGTCACGACCAGCTTCACCGGCCCGGCGGCGACCGAACGCGTGGTTGCGATGCGAAAGTCGCGCTCGACGACGCCGACCCTCGGCACGTGGCCGGAGGAACGTGGACTGCCCGCCGCGCCGGCGATCAGGGAATCGCCCGTCGAAGCGAGTACGACGGTCAGGACGAGCGGCAGCCCGGCCCACCGGGTATTTGGGGCCATAGCTTGGGATTCGGCCCCACGGGCGTCATCTTGAGGCCGCCGTGGCCGACGGTTGTCCGCCAGGATCGCGGCGGCTGGCCCCCTGGCGGGAGCGCGGCGCGGCGACGAGCATGGCGGCCATGCCTACTTCCTCACAGTCCATCGCCGGCCCGCCAGCCGCGTTGCCCGCCGCCGGCCGTCTCCGCAGAGCCACCATCGACGATGCTCGCGCGCTGCTTCGCACCCCGTTCGCACTGACCCGTTCGATCCGCACGCCCGAGTCCGGCCTGCGCCGGCTGCGGGTCCGCGACGGCGCTCCCCGGCGCGCGTGGCGGTTCGACGTCGTCATGAACATGAAGCGTTTCGCCGACGGTGACACGATCGCCGACAACTACTCGGCCGCCGTCGTCGAGCTGCCGGTCCGCTTCGAGGGGCGCGTCGGTTTCGCGCGGCGCGGCTTCCTGCGCAAGCCGGTCCGGCTCGACGTCCCTGAGGCGAGCGTCGGCTCAGCGGCGCTGCATCACCGCTACGAGGTCCGCGCCAGCGCGCCCGAGCTCGCGTCGCAGATCCTCACCGGCCCGCTCGACGACTGGCTTTGCCGCACCGGCGGCTCGTTTCACTACGAGCTCGTCCACGACCGCGTCCTCGCGTACGGCTGGCGGCGCTACGTCGGCGGCAACGCGGTGCTCCAAGCAGCCGAGGAGTTCGCCGCCCGGCTCGAACACGGACCCCGCGCCGTCACGCGGCCTGGATCAGGTCTGCAGCGTGCCACGCCATAGCCATGATCGGCGCGTTGAGGTTGCCGGTGACCATCGTCGGCAAGACAGAGGCATCCATGACGCGGAGGTTGCGCACGCCCCGCACGCGTAGCTGAGCGTCGACCGCCGCATCCTCGTCCGCGCCCATCGCACACGTGCCGCAGGAGTGATAGCCCGGCCCGCCGTAGAAGAACCCGCTTCTGATGATGTCCTCGTCATGGTCCACGGCCGCGCCGGGAACTGTCTCGTTGAGGATGAGGTCGGCGAGCGGAGCCTGGTGCAGGATCTCCCGCATGCGGCGGAACATCGCCACCGAGACGGTGCGGTCGTAACTCGTCGTGAGGTAGTTGGCCTCGATGCGAGGTGGGGCCGCGGGATCCGACGACACGATGCGAACGCTGCCCTCGCTCGTGGGGCGCAGGACGAAGCCGACCATGCAAAGCCCGGGCCGGCGCTCGACGGGAAGCATCTCGAATGGCAGGCCCCGCGAGAACGGAGCGAGCAGGATCTGTGCGTCGGGCCGTTCGCTGTCGGGAAGCGCGCGGCAGAACGCGACGAGGTCGAAGGCGGGCGTCGAGAGCGGGCCGTGACGGTTGATCAGGTACTTCGCCCCTGTCAACCCCTGGCGTGACCGCGTCGACAGCATCCGGTTGTAACCGATGTTCCGGCGCAGCCGTGCCTGCAGCGGAAAGCACCGGTGCTCGCGCATCCCCTCCCCGATCCGAGGGCTGTCGACGCGGACCGGAACGCCGGCATCGCGGAGGACCGCCTCGGGGCCGATGCCCGACAACTGGAGCAACTGTGGCGTGGCGATGCTCCCCGCGGCAAGTATCACCTCTTTGCGTGCGTGGAAGTCCGTGCTCTGGGCGCCACGCCGCGTACGGATACCGACGGCGGCGTCGCCCTCGAAGAGGATCTGCGTCGCGAGCGTGTCGGTCACGACGGTCAGATTGGGCCGCGAGAGGACGGGTCGCAGAAACGCGGTGTTCGCGCTGACGCGCGCGCCGTTCTTGATTGTGCGCGCCGCGTACCCGATGCGTTCCTCATCGCTCGAGTTGACGTCGACGGTGCGCGCCATGCCAAGGCGGCCGGCGGCGTCGATCATCGCCTCGGACGCCTCATCGGTCTCCTGGCCGACGGACACGTCGAGTGGACCGCCGGCTCCGCGGATGCCACTTTCACCAAGCTCGTGGTTCTCCATCGCCTTGAACGCCTTCACGATCTCGTCCCAGCCCCAGCCCGGGTTTCCGAGGCTGCTCAGAGCGTCGTAGTCGGCGGCAGAGCCGCGGTTGTAGACCATGCCGTTGATCGAGCTCGAGCCGCCGAGGAGCTTCCCGCGGACCCAGGACTCGGTCTGCCCGGCGGGGCCGAACGGCTCGATGGCGTAGTGCCATGCCTGGGTGCGGCTCTGCCCGGTGAAGAACAGGAACTTCGGGACCTTGTACATCGGACTGCGCCCGCGCCCGCCGGCCTCGACCAGGAGAACCCTGGTCGACAGGTCCGCGGTCAGGCGGTGGGCCAGCACACATCCCGCCGATCCGGCGCCCACGATGATGTAGTCGAAGTCGCTCATGTCTCGAAGCCGGGCGCCGCACATCGTAGCCGCGGACAAGAGGAGGTCTTCGGTCCCGCCCTGCCGATCTGGCGGCGCCGCGCCGACGGCCGCCTGGCTGCGCTGGAGCGATTTCACTTCGAGGACCTGAACCGGGCTCAAACCAGACCCCGGAGCACCCGCGCCGACCGACGGTTCGCTCAGGCAGGCGTGAGGTCTTCGCTGCCGAGGTAGTGGGTGAGCACTTCGGGGCCGAGGTCGCGCGTCGGGCCGCTCCACGCGACGACGCCGCGGCGCAGGATTGTCGCCGAGTCGCATAGGGACAGCGCTCGGTGCACGTACTGCTCGATCAGGATGATCGCGGTGCCGGCGGCGCGGGCGCGCTTGAGCGTGTCGAAGACCTGCTCGATCAGGCGCGGCGCGAGCCCCAGTGACGGCTCGTCGGCGATCACGAGCCGTGGCTTGGTTACGAGCACGCGCGCGAGCGCCAGCATTTGCTGCTCGCCACCCGACAGCGTACGGGCGGTCTGGCGGCGGCGCTCGGCCAGGCGCGGGAACAGCTCGTAGGCCTCGTCGAGGGCGTCGCGGACGTCGCCGTCTCCGGTGCGCAGCATGACGCGCAGGTTGTCGTTGACCGAGAGGCCGGGGAAGATCCCTCGGCCTTCCGGCAGGTAGGCGAGCCCGAGGCGGCTGATCTGTGTGGCGCTCAGGCCAGTGATTTCACGGCCGGCGAAGCGCACTGTTCCTCCAGCGGAGGCTTCGAGCCCGCACACTGCGCGCCCGAAGCTCGACTTTCCGGCGCCGTTGGCGCCGAGGATCGTCACCGCCTCGCCTGGCTCGACGCGCAGCGATACGCCCGACACCGCGCGGGCCGTGCCGTACACGACGCTCAGATCCGCGACCTCGAGCAGCGCGTCTGTCATGGTCCGGCCGCCTTGACGCCCTCGACGCCGAGATAGGCGGCCTGCACCGTTGGCGCTGCGCGCGTCTCGGCCGGTGTGCCCTCGTGGATGAGCCGGCCGAAGTCGATCGTGTAGACCCGTTCGCTGAGGCCGAGCACAAGGTCGAGGTCGTGTTCGACGAGCAGCAGCGCGATGCCCTCGCGGTGCAAGGCGGAGCGCAGGACGTTGCCGAGCTGGTTGGTCTCGCGGGTGTCGAGTCCCGACGACGGCTCGTCGAGCAGCAGGAGCCGCGGTCCACCAGCGAGCGCGCGGCCGACCTCGAGGCGGCGCTGGTGGCCGAGCGGCAGCGTCGCGGCGCGCCGGTCAGCGACCTCGCGTAGGCCGAGCGCGTCGAGCAGCTCGTCCACGCGCTCGGACTCGGCGGCGTCGGGGCGCCGCGCCGCAGCGAACGTGAGGAGATCGGTGACGACGCGGTGCGGCGCGGTGCGCGCGCGGTGGGCGAACGCGAGGTGCTCGCGGACGGTCATGGTGAAGAAGATCTCCGGCCGCTGGAACGTTCGAGCGAGCCCGCGCCGCGCGCGCACCTGCGGCGACCACGATGTCGCGTCCTCGCCGTCGATCAGCACGCGTCCGCTGGTCGGTCGCCGTAGCCCTGAGCAGATCCCGAACAACGTCGACTTGCCGGCGCCGTTGGGGCCGATCAGCCCGATCACGGAGCCCGGCTCGACGGTCAGCGAGATGCCGTCCAGCGCGACCACACCGCCGAAGCGCATCGTCACGTCGCGTACCTCGAGCAGCGGCGCAACGCTCATTCGGCGACCGCTTCCGACGGGCGGGCGTCCGCCCGCGGGGGCGAGAAGAGCGTCCGAGTGATCCGGTGGCGCAGCAGCGCGAGGTCGCTGGCGATGCCGTCGGGCTGACGGACCATGCCGATCGCGGCCAGCCCGAACAGCAGTGTCGGTACCGGTGTCCACGAGTTCGGCAGGTACTGCTGGAACAAGGCCGGCACGACGGTGAGGCTGAGCCCTGCGGCCAGTGCGCCGAACGTGCTCCGGATCCCGACCGCGATCGCCACCGCCAGCCACACTAGCCCCGACGCAGTCACGAAGTCGGTCGGCAGCGCGATCTGCGAGAACATCGCCAGCAGGCCGCCGCCAAGTGCCGCGGTCGCGCCGCCCAGGCCGACCAGCAGCGTGCGGATCGCTACCGTGCTCAAGCCCGACATCCGGGTCGCGGCCGTGCTCCAGCGCGCCGCGCCGATCGCCATCCCGGTCGTCGAGCGACGTGCGTTGAACAGGCACAACGCGATGAGCGCGAACACGGCGAGACCGAAAAACGCGAAGCCCTGGTCGGACTCGGCGAAGCCCGGTCGGTTGACGAGCACGCCCGCGCCGCTCTGCGTGAAGGGGTCCAGGGCGAAGATGAAGTTGTCCATCAGCAGCCCGATCGTCAATGTGATCAGGGCGATGTACAGGTCGCCGAGGCGCACCGTCAGCAGCCCGACGAGCAGCCCCGCGACCAGGGCGAACGCGGTCGCGGCGATGAGCGCCTCGACCGCCGAGAAGCCGTAGCGGGTCTCGAACTGGCCGACCGCAACCGCGCCGAAGCCGGCGAAGGTGACCTGTGCCAGTGAGATGAACCCGCCGTCGCCGGTGAGCAGGGTGAACGACAGGAACGCGACGCCGAACGCGATCCCCTGGGCCAGCACGCCGACCCACAGGCTCGACAGCACGAGGAGCAGGACGATCACGATCCCGAATGCGGTGGCGGGCCCGATGAGCACTCGCGCGCGGGCGAGCCCGGTGCGATGCCTGGCCGAGGCGTTGCGCTCGTCGGCCAGCGCAAGGCGGGTACCGAGCGCCGTTTCGGCGTCGCTGTGTTCCTGCTCGACGCCGCGCGAGCCGAACAGGATGAATCCGAAGACGAACACGAACGGGACGGCCGGGATCAGCTCCTGGCCCAGCGAGCTGTCCGACGGCGCGTACTCCTGGATCAGCGCCGTCACGACGCCCAGCGCGAGCGCGGTCACCACGGCGCGGCCCGGATAGCGCAGCTTGGCGACGACGACGGAGGCGAACGCCGTGCCGACGAGGAACGTGAAGTTCGTCGAGGTGAGGCCGATGGTCGGCGCGACCAGCACGCCGCACAGGCCCGACAACATGAAGCTCAGCATCCAGACGATCGCGCTGACCCGCTGGGGGCTGATGCCCGACAGGCGCGCCATCGAGTCGGAGTCAACGACTGCGCGTACGATCACGCCTGCGGTCGTGAAGCGCAGTACCGCGCCACCAACGACCAGCACGAAGATCAGGCATCCGAGCACGATCACCTGGTCGAGCGTGATCGCGATCCCCAGGAGGTGGTAGACGGCGACCGGCTCGGGTGCGAGTCCGGGCACGCTGTTGATCACCGGGATGCCGAACAGCAGATCGGCCAGCGGCGGCAGCGCCACCGAGATCCCGATCGTCACCCCGACCTTGATCAGCGTCGACGCGTGCGACAGACGGCGCAGGATCACCGCCCACAACAGGAGCCCTGCTGCCGGCGAGAACACGACGATCGACACCAGCGCCGCCGGCGCGATCGCCCAGTGGTGCTGGATGTGCAGGAAGTAATAGAGCCGCGCGACGAAGTACGCGAACGCGCCGTAGGCGAAGTTCAGCACCCCGCTGGACACGTAGGTGGCAACGAGCCCGAGCGCCGCCAGCGCGTAGATGCTGCCGCTGACCAACCCGACGATGACGTATTGAGCCACGGGCTACCTGCCCTCGACCGCTGGTTGTGCGGTTGCGCGGACGGGGGCCCCCTCGATGTCGAAGGAGCCCCCGACCATGCGTCGCTACAGCTTCTTGCCGCAGAACGGCGTCGCCTGCATCGGGACGAACCTCGTGCCCTTGAGCTGCACCGCGAACAGGCAGCCGTTGGCGCCGACGTCGGTCGCCGTCACGAACTTCTTGAACCCGATCTTGGCCGGCAGCAGGCCACCGGCGTTGTAGTTCGTGAGGTTGCTCAGGGCCGAGATGATCTTCGGCCCGTTGGTGTTCCCCTTCGTCGCCGTCAGGCCCTGGATGGCGAGATTCGCCGACAGCCACCCGACGAGGTCGAAGTCGTACAGCGGGCGGCCCTTCGCCCCGCCGAACTTGTGTACCAGCTGGTTGGTCTTCTTGGCCAGCGGCGTGTTGAAGTTCGCGGGCAGGAAGTACAGACTGAACGCGGAGCCCTGCAGCGTCTTCGCCGCCGGCGTGCCGAGGATCCCGAACGTGCCGCTCACGAAGTTCGAGTGGGTGATCTTCGCTCCGGCCTGGGTCGCCGCGGTCAGCAGCGCGACCGCTGGCTGGATGCCCAGCGGCGCGTAGAGCCCGTCGACGCCCGCGTTCTTGAGTCCGAGGGCCTGCGTCGAGAAATCGCTGCTTCCGGGCTGGACGCTCGTGTTCAGGTACGGCGCCCGCAGTCCGGCCGCCTTGGCCGACTTGATGGCGTTCTGCGCTCCGGCCTTCGACGACGGGATCACGCCGTAGCCGACGCTGCCGATCGACTTCGCCCCGAGCTTCTTGAAGATCAGACCGGCCGTCGTATACGCCGGAGCCGACGGGTCCTCACGGCCCCAATCGCTGAACAGGTTCGGGAACTTGCCCCACTCGGGACCCGAGTATGGCCCGCCCACCACCGGAACATTCTGACCGTGCAGATACGGTGCCGAGCCTCCACCGGTGGCGTTCTCCTGCGCGACGACCGCGACATGGTCGGAGCCGACGAGCTTGCGCGCTGCCGCCAGGTTGCCCTGCGGTGTGCTGCCGTCATCGAGAACGATCGCCTGGAGCTTGTGCCCGTTGATGCCGCCAAGCGAGTTCTGGTACGCGATACGCGCCCGAAAGTCACCCGCGACATCGACGAAATTGCTCGCCAATGCGCCGGTCTCCGACGTGATCAAACCGATCTTGATTGGCGCCGCGCTCGCGTGGGCATTGTTGCTCGCGCTGCTCGTCGCGACAGCGACGAGCGCAACCGTCGCGGCAGCCAGAGCTCCGGCACCCGCACGACGGACGTTGATGTGAAACCTCACGACGCCGCCGCTGGCGCGGCGGTCGAACCCATTGCGACCCATGAACTCTCTCCTCGTGTCTTCGTTTCCTCGTCGCCAAGTGACATGCCGACGCGCCCGCTCGGTGCGCCCAAGGGTTCCCCTAGCGAGTCTCGACGGTAGCTACGTTGACGGCACGCTGTCAACCGGGGGTTTGGTCGAATTCCGACGGCGCAGCGACGCTCCTCGAGGAGCCTTTTACGCCGGTGACACCTCCGTCGATCGACGATCCCGAAGACATCGTCGCCTACAACCTCGTCACCAATCCGCGGCTGAGCGGGATCTCTATGCCGATCTCATCGGACACGGTCAGCTTGGCCGTGGCGAGGCCGGGTGGCTGACCGTGAGCTGAAATCGCGGTCCGATCTCTTCGCGACCGCTAACCGGTCGCTAACCGATCGCTAACGCTCCACACGGTCTACGACCGGCCGCCGCCGGCAGCACGCCTGCAGACCTCGATGACGTGGCCGTGGGCGCCTCGCTGCTGCCCGAGCCTGGTTGCACCCGACGGCCTCGAGCCTCAGCACGTCTTCGGAGGTTTCATTCGTCTCGAATCCCGAGGTGCTTGGGCCACGAGAAATGGCTCGAAGAGAGCGATTGGCACATCCTGATCCCGCTCCTCGTTGCGGAGAGCGGGCCAGGGACCGGGCCAATGCGGCACCCAAACCATCGCATCGACACTGGTCGAGGACATGAGAACCTGCATCTTTGCAGGGATTTCGGAGTGGAGCTAGGGGGACTCGAACCCCCGACCTCCTGGGTGCGATCCAGGCGCTCTCCCAACTGAGCTATAGCCCCGAGGTAACGACGACAGTCTAACCGTCGATGCGTCCACGATGACGGGGGCTTCCGGGTCCGGGGGTACCCTGCGACGCAGGCATGAGTTTCCGTAGTCGGCTGACGCTCTTCTTCGTCGCCATCGTCATCGTGCCGATGGTCTCGATGGCGGTCGTCCTGTTCCGGCTCCTCTCGGACAACGAGTCGGGCAAGGCTGACGCGCGCCTCGCCGCCCATCAGGTCGCGGCGATCGGGCTCGCCAACGCGGCCAGCGACAGCGCCAAGCACGCCGCGGTCACGATCGGCTCGAGTGACGCGGCACTCGCCACAGCGATCCGCAGCCAGGACCCGAGGGCGATCCAGAAGCGTCTCGTCGAGTTGCGACGCATCGGTCAGTTCGCGCGCATCGCTGTCTTCGCTCCCGACGGCACCGCGCTCGCCGACAGTGGCAGCCCGCGCGCCGTCTTCCCGGCCACCGTCCCGCTCCAGGACGCCAATGGCAACCCGTTCGGCACGCTCCAGGTCTCCTCGCAGACCGCCGGCCATTTCGTCTCGCTCGTACGCACGGTCGCCGGCATCAACGCGATCATCTCCGGCGACGGCAAGGTCATCGCCAGCCGCCTGGCGGGCGTCAACGCCGGCTCGTTGCCGCCCCAGCGCGGCCACGTCAAGGTCGGCCACACGCGCTATCGCGTCACGACGTTCCCGGCCCGCGGGTTCGGCCAGGCCCAGCTGAAGGTCTCGCTGCTGGACTCGACCAAGCGCACGTCCGACGCCATCCGCCGCAGCCGCCTGCTCGCCGCGGGAATCCTGGCCGGTTTCTTCATCCTCGCGTTCACGTTCGCCCTCCTCGTCTCGCGCTCGCTGCAGCGCCAGATCGGCGACTTCCTGGACGCGGCCAAGCGCATCGGCCGGGGGGACTTCTCGGCCAAGGTCCCGATTCATGGCCACGACGAGTTCGCCGCGCTCGGCGAGCAGTTCAACGCGATGGCCGAGCAACTCGAATCGCGGCTCGAGACGATCGGCACCCAACAGGAACGCCTCGAGATCTCGATGCGTCGCATCGGTGAGACATTTGCCTCGAACCTCGACCGTGACGCGCTGCTCGACATCGTCGTCCACGCGGCCAAGGACGGCGTCGGCGCGACCGGCGGCCGGGCCCGGCTGCGCACGCAGGACGGTACGTTGCAGGAGGTCGTAGAAGCCGGCTCGCTCGAGGGCATGGTCGAGGCCCTCCTGCTCGCCGAGACCGAGGTCCTGCGGACCGGCGCTCCGCAAGGCGCGGCGTCGGTTGGAGCCAGCGCGCTGTCGCACCCACTGCGTGACGAGAGCGACACCGGACTGATCGGCGGCGTCGTCTCCGTCGCGCGCGAGCAGCCGTTCTCGCCCGAGGAGCGCGACCTCTTCAACTACCTCGTCGGGCAGGCCGCCGTCTCGCTGGAGAACGTCGGCCTGCACGAAACGGTCGAGCGCCAGGCGGTCACCGACGACCTCACCGGGCTCTCCAACCGCCGCCGCTTCCAGGACGCGATCACCGGCGAGGTCGAGCGAGCGCGGCGCTTCAAGCAGGGCGTCGGGCTCGTGATGCTCGACATCGACGACTTCAAGGTTGTCAACGACACCTGGGGCCATCAGCAGGGCGACGCCGTGCTCAAGGAGGTCGCGCGCGTGCTGCGCGACTCGTCGCGTGAGATCGACGAGCCCGCGCGCTACGGCGGCGAGGAGCTCGCGATGGTGCTACCGGGTGCCGATCTCGACGGCGCGTTCCTGCTCGGCGAGCGCGTGCGCACCGCGGTCGAGAACCTCAGGCTGCCGATCCTCGACGACCCCGACGCCGAGCCGCTGAGCATCACCGTCAGCCTTGGTGTCGCCGCGCAGTCGGGCGCGCACGCCGAGCTGCGCTCGCTCGTTGCCGCGGCGGACGCGGCACTGTACGAAGCCAAGCGCGCGGGCAAGAACAAGACCGTGCGCGCGCAGTAGGCTTGGGCGCCAATGGGACTGCTGGACGAGGCCATCAAGCAGCATCTGGAGCTCAAGCGAGCCCGCGGCGCCGACCCGAGCGAGATCGCACGACAGGAGCACGAGGCGCTCGACCCGCCCGGTTACGAAACCGAGCCCGATCCCGACGCGACCGTCGCCCACGAGCTGCCGATCGCGGCGGAGCCCGAGCCCGCGCGGGCGCCAGCGCCGGTTGCCGAGCAGCCTGCGCCCACCGCGTACGAGCCGCCGCCCGAGGCGCCCGCGCCGCCGCCGGTCGCCGAGCCGGTTCTCGATCTCTCGGCCGAACCTCACCACGAGGCCCAGCCGGTCGCCGACGAGCCGCCCGATGAGGGCTTCGACATGGAGCCGGCGCCGCCGGTCGAGTCGGCCGCCATGCATCAGCCGACCGCCGAGTACGCGCTCGAGGATCTTGAGGCGCTGCGCTCCGAGCCGCAGCCCGAACCGCAGCACGAACCGGCCGCTCCGGAGCCCGACGACGACGAAGTGCTCTCAGCCGCGGAGGGCGACGCTGACGTCGCCGACGAGGACGTCCTCGAGGAGACGCCGGAGTTCCTGCAGGAGACGCCCGAGCACGACCGGCTCTGGTTCGAGCAGAAGCCACCGCGCGACTTCGATTTCTGAGCATCGCCTCACCTGGCTCGACGTCTTCGCCCCCTGCCCGCTGGCCGGTAACGGCCTTGCCGTCGTCCACGATGCCGACGGTCTCGACCCCGCGACGATGCTCGCCTTCGCGCGCGAGACGCGACTCTCGGAGACGACATTCGTGCAGTCCGCCGACGGCAACGCCGACTACGTCAACCGCATCTTCACCACGGTTGGCGAGCTGCCGTTCGCCGGGCATCCGTCGCTGGGGACCGCCGTCGCGATCGCGCGCGAGCGCGGTCAGACCGACGTCGAGTATGTGCAGCGCACGCCTGCCGGCGAGCAGCCGGTTCGCGTCCGGCGCGCCGGACGCGAGGGCTACGCCTCGATGCTCCAGGAGCCCGTCCGGTTCGGCGCGAGTGTCGATCCAGCTCAGCTCGCCGAGCTCGTCGGCCTCACGGTGGGCGATCTCGACCCGCAGCTGCCGGCGCGCTTTGCCTCGACCGGCGTCTGGCACCTGATGGCCCCTCTGCGCGACGTGGCCGCGCTCGAGCGCGCCGTCTGCACCGATGTCGAAGCGCACACCGCGCTTCAGGCGCCCGGGGCGGCCGTCGTCGTCTACCTCGCCGCCCCGGCGTCCGCGGCCCGCGACCGCTGGCGCGCCCGCGGCTTCTTCCTCGGCGAGACGTCGGTCCTCGAGGACCCGGCGACCGGCTCGGGGGCCGGCCCGCTGTGCGCAGATCTCGCCGACCGCGCCGGACTGACGAAGCTCACGATCGATCAGGGGATCGAGATGGGCCGCCCGAGCGTCCTCGACGTGGCGGTCGAAGGCGACCGAGTCCGCGTCGGCGGAGCGGTCCATCTCGTCGCCGAAGGCACCATCCACCTGCCGTGAACACGCCTTAACGAGAACGCGCCCCGGGGTCGGGGCGCGCTCACGGCGTCCTGTGGTCACCTCACCGGGCGAGGCCCGTGAGTGACGCTGTTGCTGCGAGAGCAGCGGTTCCCCAATCGCGAACTCTCGCAGTGTCCTCGACCCCCTTTTCGGCCCGCATTTGCGGCGGCTTCAACATCGCGTCAATTGTCTGGACACCCGTTGGAGCGGCCGTTCGTGCGCCCTTCGAGCTACCCGCCGAGGAAGAAGCCCGTGATCTCGGCGAGGCGCCCGTCCTCGGAGTGACGAGCGGTGCTGATCCCGAGGCCGACGGTCGCCCCGTCGGCGTCGCGTGCACACCCCGCAGCGTTCCACATACATCGGTGAAGCGTTCAAGCCGTGGTCCCCCGCGATATGGTGGCGGCGGGCGAGAGAGCTGCGAGAAGGAGTTCCCGATGGTCGAGGTCGCCGATCGCGGACGTAACCCGTTTGACACCAGCGGTGTGGAGCGCGGAGCCGACGGGATCGCGCGCTACGTCAACCGCCCGTCGTCGCTGGTCGAGATGCTGCGTATCAGCGTTGAGCGTTCGCCCGATGCCACGGCGATCATCGACATCGGAAATGCGGAGCTGACCTATCGGGAGCTGTGGGAGCGCAGCGCGCGCGTCGCCGGCGGACTGCGAGCGCAGGGGATCGAGCGCGGCGATCGTGTCGCGATCAACCTGCCCAATGGTCTCGACTGGGTGCTCGCGTTCTGGGGTGTCGAGCTCGCCGGCGCGGTCGTCGTTCCGGTCAACACTCGCTTCAAGGAGTCCGAGATCGCCTACGTCGTCGATGACTCGGGCGCGTCGCTGACGATCGAGCGGAGCGTCGACCTGCCTGACGGCGATCCGCTGGTCGTCGGCGACCTGCAGCCCACGGATCTCGCGGCGATCTTCTACACGAGCGGCACCACGGGCTTCCCCAAGGGCGCGATGACGTCGCACGAGAACTTCCTGACCAATTCCGAGAACGTCATCCGCGCGCTCAACACGCCGCGCGACGTCGGCCCCACGCTGTCCACGCTGGTCAGTGTGCCGCTGTTTCACGTCACCGGCGCCAACAGCCAGATGATCCCGCTGCTCGAGGTCGGCGGGCGCGTAGCGATCCTCGTCAGTGCGCTCGATCTCGACGGGATCATCACGGCGATGAACGACATCCCGATCACCCACATGGTCACGGTGCCGGCGGTCTATTACGCGCTGCTGCACCACCCGCGGCTCGGCGAGATCGATACCTCGCGCCTGCAGGGGGTCAGCTACGGCGGCGCGCCGATCGCCGCAACCCTCGTCCACGCGCTTGGCGACCAGTTCCCGGGCGCACGCAGGGGCAACGGCTTCGGTCTGACCGAGTCGTGTTCGCTGATCTCGGCGCTGCCCGACGAGGACGCCGCCGAGCACGCCGACTCGGTCGGCTATCCGATGCCGGTCGTCGACATCGCCATCGACCACCCCGACCCCGAGTCCGGCGTCGGCGAGCTGCTGGCCCGCGGGCCGAACATCGTCATGGGCTATTGGAACAAGCCTGAGGCGACGGCGGCGACGTTCGTCGACGGCTGGCTGCACACCGGCGACCTCGCGCGGATCGACGAGCACGGCCTGCTCTACATCGTCGATCGCAAGAAGGACATGATCAACCGCGGCGGCGAAAACGTCTACTCGGTCGAGGTCGAGGCGGCGCTGGCCGGCGCCCCCGGCGTCGGCGAGGCGGCGGTGATCGGCGTTCCCGACGAGATGATGGGCGAGAAGGTCGGCGCGGTGATCGTGCCGGCGCCCGGCGCCCAGTTCGACGCCGACGCCGTCGTCGCGTATTGCCGCGAGCAGATCGCCGACTTCAAGGTTCCGCAGTACATCGCGCTGCGCGACGCGCCGCTGCCCCGCAACCCGGGCGGCAAGGTGCTCAAGGGTCAGCTGCGCGAAGAGATCGAATGGGGCGCCCCGCTGCGCTGAAGCGCCGCGGCTTTTCGTACGGACAACGAAGGAGACGTACACCGATGGCAACCGTCGAGACCGTGCAGGGGCCCGTTGAGGCCGCAGACCTGGGAAGGACGCTGGCGCACGAGCATCTGCGCGCCCGTGACGAGGCCACGGTCGCCAACTGGCCGGGCCGCTACGACGAGGCGGTCGAGCACGCGACGGCGGTCGAGGAGCTCGGCCGGGCCAAGGAGCACGGCATCCAGACGATCTTCGATCCAACCGCGATGTTCCTCGGACGCGACGTGAACTTCATGCGCAGGATCGCCGACGAGGCCGGTGTGAACGTCGTCGCGTGCACCGGCATCTACACGTACGCGCACCTGCCCGAGTACTTCCACAACCGCACCGAGGATCAGATCGCCGAGCACTTCATCGACGACATCCGCGAGGGCATCCAGGGCACCGACATCAAGGCGGCGTTCCTCAAGTGCGCCGCCGACGAGCCGGGCGTCAACGACAACGTCGAGAAGGTCCATCGCGCGGTCGCGCGCGCAAGCGTGGCAACCGGTACGCCGATCATGGCCCACTCGCGGCCGGCGTCGCAGACCGGGCCGCGGCAGGTCGAGATCTTCGAGGAGGAGGGCGTCGATCTCTCCAAGGTCGTGATCGCCCACTGCGGCGACACCGACGACGTCGAGTACATCCAGGGCCTGATCGACAAGGGCGTCTACGTCGGGCTGGATCGCTACGGGCTGAACATCTTCCTGCCGACCGCCCGGCGCAACCCGACGACGATCGAGCTGCTGCGCCGCGGCAACACCGAGCGGCTGCACATCTCCCAGGACTTCTGCGCGATGATCGACTACTACCCGGCCGAGCTGGCCGCGGGGCTGATGGCCTCCGACGCGATCGATCACTGGTCGATGACGATGATCTTCGAACACGTCTTCCCGCACCTGCGCGAGCAGGGCGTGCTCGACGAGGCGGTCGAGAAGACGCTGCTGGTCGACAACCCGCGCCGCTGGCTGACCGGGTCCTAGTCCAGTCATCCCGGAACCGGCGCGTTCATCTCCTCCTGCGCGGTCGTCCAATAGACGGTGCTCGCGCTGAGCGCGAGATCGGTGAGCTCACGGCCCGGAGCGGCCACGGCGATCGTCGTCGTGACCCCGCGGACCCAGACGTGGAGCGTCTCGAGCACGTGTGAGGGATCGATGCGATCGATCCAGGCGATTGCGCCGCCGGGGGCCAGCGCGAAGTCGCTGACGATCGCCGCCGGGTCGAGCGTGGCGACGATCGTCGTCGGCCCGTCGCGTGCGAGGTCGCGGGTCTCGATCGCGGCTGTCGCGACGCCGAAGTCGTCGAGGTCGGTCGTCGTGAACGCGACCTGGGTGCCGGCCAGGCGCACGTCGTCGACCGTGAACAGCTCGAACGAGCTGCGGCTGCGCCCGAGCGTGATCACCTGCCCCGAGGACTGCGCGCAGCCGATCGCGATCATCGAGGAGCCGCCCTGGCCGTCGTCCAACGACAGGTGGCGCTCCGCGACGAGCGCGGCCGGTGTCTCGAGAACGGCGTCGGCGTCGAGCGGCAGGCGACACTCCTTCGGCGGCGCCCCGAGCGTCACCGTGATGACCGTCCCCGCCTTCTCGACGCGTCCCGCCATCACGCTCTGTGCCTTGACCGTCGTCGCACTCCCGCCGCGGGCCACGACGACGGAGCAGCCGCCGGCCCTCAGCGCCGTCCGGGCCGCGACCTCGCGCATCCCGACCACGTCGGGCACCGCGCAGGCCGGCCCCGGGGTGATCCGCGCCACGCGCTCCTGCAGTGGCTCGACGACCCAGAGGTGCCCGTCGCGCGCGAGCGCGAGACCCTGAGCGGTGAACCCGGCCCACGGCGTCCCGGCACGCGACCCGGGCCCATGCTCGGCCACCTTCCCCGCGGTCGTCACGTCGATGATCTGGTTGGCGACGGGGAGCGACATCCACATGTGGCCGTCGGGGCCCGCGGCCATCGCGGCCGGCGCATCCTCGAGCGTCCCACGCCACGCGATCCGCCCGCCCGTCGTCATCTGCAGCACGACGCCGTCGTCGGTCGCCAGCCAGACACGATCGTCGGGGCCCGCGGCGACGAGCTGCACGTCGTCGGTCGTCCTCAGCGCGTAGCGCGTGATCGCGCCGCGAGCGTCGATCGCGTCGACGCGGCGGTGCTGGGCGATCCACACGCGCCCGTCGGGACCGGCGGCGATCGACGTCGGCTTGCCGACCTTAGAGGCCGAGATCGAGAACCGGGTGACGGTCCCGGCCGGCGTCACGCGCCCGGCCAGGCCGTCGGTGGCGATGAACCAAACGTTGCCGTCTGTGCCCATCGCGAGATCGGTCGGGAGCGTGTGGGTCAGGAATTCGCGCACCCGCCCGTCGGGCATCAGATGCCCGATCGCCCGTGCGTCGGCGTCGATGAACCACACGTCCCCGGCCGGTCCCGCGGCCAGGTGGCCCGGGGCCGAGTTCACCGGGAAGCGGCGGACATGGCCGGCCGCGTCGATGCGGTCGATGCCGTTGCTCTCGGTGAACCAGACCGTCTTGTCCGGGCCGGCGACGATCGCGCCCGGTTGTGTGGCGAAGCCGGTCGGAAACGCGCGCAGCGCGAAGCCATGCGCGGCGCTGGACAGCGCGAGCGTCGTGAGGATCGAAATGGACAGCATGCGAAGAGCCATACGCACGCCGGTTGTAACGCAGGGCGGGGATGCGTGCGCCGGCCCCGTCGCCCGACGTTCGTCAGAAGATCATCACCACGTTGGCGTCGTCGGGATCGACCTTGACGTTGACCGTGTCCCCGGCCGCCATCGGGTGCGACGGGTAGACGTACTGGTTGATCGTCACCGCGTAGGGCGCGCCGCCGGCGGGGCTGAGTGACAGCTCGATCACGTTCTCGGCGCCGCCGGGCGCGTCGGTCTTGCCGGTCGGCGTCATCGAGGTGATCGTGGCCGGCGTGTCGACGCCGACCTTCGTCAGCTTCTGGGCCTTGTTGGCCAGCGCCATCTGGCCCGCGTCGGCACCCACGCCGACCTTGCTCGTCACTGCCTGCGCCGACTCGGCCGCCGCCTTGACGCGATCCATGAATCCCATCGCCGTTCTCCCTTGGTGGATTGCCGCGCGAGCCTACCGCGGTCAGTAGCCAGGGATCGTCGGCGCCGGCGTGGCACCAGTGGTCGGGGTGGAGCCCGACGAGGTTCCGGCGCTGATCACCGTCCACGTTCCGCCGAAGCTCTTCAGGCCCTCCCCGTCGGCCTTGCCGACCGCGGTGTCGCCGGCGAAGCGGTAGAGGGGATGACCGCCGAGCACGACCTGGAGCTTGCCGCCGCTGCGATGCAGCAGGCTCAGGCTTCCGTGCACGCCCGTGCCCGCGACGAGCTTCGTGGACTTGGACGCCACCGTAAGCGGCGCCCACGCACTGAGGCAGGCGCTCGACGTGCACTTGAGATGGGTCTTGGTCTCGCCCGACAGCCGGTACAGGGTGCGCCCGCGCGCGTCGACGACGATCGTCTTGCCGAGGGCGGCATTGGCTGTGGCCCTGACCGTGGGCCTGGGCGCGGCGCCCAGCGCGATCGCCGCGGAGGCCGCCACGGCGAGAGTCAGGACGCCGGCGACTGCGAGTCTGGTGGTAGAGGTGCTCATGCAGCCAAGGACGCCGATCGGGCTCCAACCCTTCCGAGACCCGCTGGTATACCTCTCTCAGTCGTCGCCTCGCGGCGGCCATAGGCCCCGACAGGAGGCGCATGCACATGCACTGCCGATCCATCCGCTGGCTGTCGGTGTTGGCTGCGTCGACCGTGGGACTCGGCGCGGCTCGCCGATCTCAACGGCGACGGCGGCCGGACCTCGTCACCGCCGACGCCGGCGCAGCAACCGTGTCGGTCCATCTCGACACCACCGCGGCGGGTGCCGTCACGCCGGCGTTCGCGGCCCAGCAGGCGTTCGCGACTGGGAGCTCGCCCTCGGCGGTCGCCGTGGCCGACGTCAACGGCGACGGCCGGCGCGACCTGGTGGCCTCCAACTCGGGCAGCGCCACGGTGTCGGTGCTGGTCAACTCGACAACCCCGGGGAGCGCGACCCCGACGTTCGCGGCTCAGACCACGTTCGGCGTTCAGACCGATCCGGTCTCCGTCGCGGCCGGCGACGTCAACGGCGACGGGCGGCCGGACGTCGCCGTCGCCAACTCGGGCTCGGGCACGACATCGGTCCTGCTCAACACCACTGCGTCCGGGGGGAGCAGTCCGGCGTTCTCGGTCGCCGCGGGCTTCGCCGCCGGCGCGTCCCCGAGCGGGGCGGTGCTCGCCGATCTCGACGGCGATGGCCGGCCGGACATCGTCGGTGCCGCCAACGGCGCCGGCGTGGTCGTGCTGCTCGACGGCACCGCGCCGGGCGCGACGACGCCGGCGCCCCGCACTGCACGACGCGGCTCGTCCGCAGCCCGGCGGCCTTCGGATCCAGCGCCACGGCGATGCTGACCCGATCGGGTCGCACGTACGCCACCGGACGCGTGATTCACGGCCAGCTGGTGCTCCAGGCGAGCGCGACGGTGCCCAGCGGCAGCTACACGCTGGCCGTCGTGACCAACAGCGGTGGCCACCGGCACACACGTCGCTACACGCTGAGCGTCAGCTGAACGCCGCGGTCAGACGACCGCGCCCTGCAGTTCCCCGGCGAATGCGTCGGCGGTCATGACCTCGGAGAACATCGGGTAGTCGAACGTGAGCGCGTTCTCGTGCTCTGCGGCCGAGGTCGCCGCGACGCAGTCCGACAGCGTGATCACGTGGTAGCCCTTCTCGTAGCCGGTGCGCATCGTCGACTCGACACAGCAGTTGGTCAGGAAGCCGCCGAGCGCGATCGTCGTGATCCCGCGGGCGCGCAGGATGAAGTCGAGATTCGTCGTGGCGAAGGTGTCCAGTCCGCGCTTGCCTTCGACGACGACGTCGCCCTCCTGCGGCGTCAGCGAATCGACGATCTCCGCGCCCCATTGACCCTTGACGAACGCGGTCGAGTCGACGACGCCCTTGAGAATCCCGTAGGGGTGCTCCGACAGCTCGCCGTAGCCCGCCGCGAACGTGATCGGCGCGTGGACGATCGTCGCACCCGCCGCGCGGGCAGCCTCGACGAGGGCGCGAGTGTTCTCGAGCATTCCGGTCTGCTCCATCACGCCCTGGACCGCGCCGTGCAGCGCGCCACCCTCCGACGTGAAGTCGTTCTGGTACTCGATCAGGACTACCGCGGTGTGCTTGGGATCGACCGGCATGGCGAGCCTCCATCGTCTGGGGATGACGTTGCGAAGCACTCTACGCCCGACCGGAGGTCCCCTGAGCGGGCTTACCGAGTCTTGGAGATCGCGTCCCCGGTGCGGACCGTTCCGCCGCGGACGACTCGGGCGTTGACGCCGCGGAGGTTCAGTTCGCGACCGACGTCGGAGTTGACGAACTTCATCGCGTCGAGGCCGAAGCGCCGCACGAACTTTCCGCAGCCGCGATGGGGCTCGGCCGTGCGCTCGAGCACCGCCGACCCGAGCTGCAGGCGCGTGCCCGGCGGCAGGTTGGCCTCGCTGAGATCGAGGTCGACGTAGAACTGGTCGCCGGCCGGTGGCCAGCTGGCCGGCTCGCCGGCGATCAGCGCGGCCGAACGCGCGTTCATGAGTGTGATCTGCGCGTCGCAGTTGGCCGACCCATCCGACGTCGTTGAGCTGCCGCGCGCCTGCCAGCAGTCTCCGATCAACCCGACGGACTCGTCGAGCCTCGCCTCGCTGACGACCTCGCGCGATTCGACCTCAGGACGGCGCACGATCAGCTCGACGCGGCCATGGTCGTCGGGGGCGTTGCGAACCTCGTCGAGGCCCGCGTGGAGGAGGTCCCACGGAACGTGCGCCATCGACACAGCATGACGAATCGAAGGAGCGGATAACGGAGCATTATGTTCCGCCGCTGTTGGCCGATCACCCGGGTATGCCGCAAGAGGACGACCCGGATCGGCGGACCGCTCGGCGCGGTGACCACGCCGATCTGCTCGATCTGCTCGTCGAGATCACCGAGGACTACGCGATCCTCACGCTCGACGCGTGCGGCTGCGTCACGACCTGGAACGCGGGCGCGCAGCGGTTCAAGGGCTACGCGGCCGACGAGATCCTTGGGCGGCATTTCTCGGTCTTCTATCCGGCCGAGGACATCGCGGCGGGCAAGCCCGAGCGCGAGCTCGAGGTCGCCGCGGCGCACGGGCGGGTGGAGGACGAAGGCTGGCGGATCCGCAAGGACGGGACCCGCTTCTGGGCGCACGTCGTGATCCGGGCGCTGCGTGCGCCCGACGGCACGCTGCGCGGCTACGGCAAGGTCACCCGCGACACGACCGAGCGTCGCGGCCTCGAGCAGGATCACCGTCGCGAGCAGGCTCAGCTGCGGGCCGCCGAGGAGCGCTTCCGGCGCTCGTTCGACGACGCGCTGGTCGGCATGATGATCCTCGATCTCGCGGGTCGCTACGTCCGCGTGAACGACGCGTTCTGCGCGATCGTCGGTTACTCGCGCGACAAGCTGCTCGGTATGTCGCACGAGCTCATCACGCCACGCGCCACGCCGGCCCGCGACAAGCAAGCGCTGTCGTCACTGCTGACCGGCGAGACCGATCACCACACGTCGGAGACGCAGTACCGCCGCGCCGACGGGCGCCTGTTCTGGGCGGCGATCGGGGTGACCCTGGTCCGCGATGTCGACGGTCATCCGGTGCACTTCATCGGCCAGGCGCAGGACATCACCGAGCGCCGCCGCTCCCAGGACGAGCTCGCCGCGGCGCATTTGGCGGCGGTCGAGGCGTCGCGGGTCAAGTCGGCGTTCGTCGCGAACATGAGCCACGAGATCCGCACCCCGCTCAACGGCGTCCTCGGCATGGCCGGCCTGCTGCTCGACACCGACCTCGACGAGGAGCAGCGGGAGTACGCCGACGCGGTCCGGGCTTCGGGCGACGCGCTGATGTCGGTGATCGGCGACATCCTCGACTTCTCGAAGATCGAAGCGGGCAAGCTGGAACTCGATCGCCAGACCTTTGACGTCCACGAGCTGATCGAGGACGCGTGCACGATGCTCGCGACCGTCGCTCACGACAAGGGCCTCGAGCTGATGAGCTGCATCGACGGCGACGTTGCCGACAAGGCGTATGGCGACGGCGCCCGGCTGCGTCAGGTCCTCGTCAACCTACTCACCAACGCGGTCAAGTTCACCGATTCGGGCGACGTAGTCGTGCACGTCTCCGAGCATCGCGACGGCGACCGCACCGGCCTGCGCTTCGCCGTCCACGACACCGGGATCGGCATCGACGACGACGCCGTGGTCGAGATCTTCGAGGCCTTCGCCCAGGCCGACACCTCGACGACACGCGAGTACGGGGGAACCGGGCTGGGGCTCGCGATCTCCCGGCGTCTGGTCGAGCTGATGGACGGCCAGATCGGCGTCGAGAGTACCCCGGGGCGCGGCAGCACGTTCTGGTTCACCGTGGTGCTCGATGCCGTGCGATCCGAGGAGGCCGCGCCGGCTCCGATCGAGGTCGAGCACGCTCGCGCGCTGGTCGTCGACGGCAACGCGACCAACCGCACGATCGTCTGGCAGCAGCTCGCATCGTGGGGTCTGGACTGCACGACCGCCGGCAACGCGCGTCGCTCGCTGGCCGAGCTGCGCTCCGCCGCGCGGTCGGGGCATCCGTACCACCTGGTGGTGCTCGACTCGAGCACGAGCAGCCTCGCGGTTGCCGCGTCGATCCGATCTGATGCGGCGCTGCGCGACACCCGGCTGCTGATGCTGACGTCCTCGGGCCAGCGGCGCGAGGCGGCGACCAAGGTCGGTATCGACGGCTTTGTGACCAAGCCGGTCCGCCAGTCGCGCCTCCGCGAGGAGGTCATGCTGTTGCTCGGCGTCGCCGATGCGCGCGCGGGATCCGATCAGCCCCGCGCTGACGATCATGAGCGGTGGCGCGGGCTCGACCACCGGCCGCGCGTCCTCGTGGCCGACGACATCCCGGTCAACCAGCTCGTTATCCGGCGGTTGCTCGAGAAGCGCGGCTGCGATGTGGACATCGCCGCCGACGGCCGCGAGGTGCTGGAGATGCACGAGTCCGGCACCTACGAGGCGGTCTTCATGGATTGCCAGATGCCGACGCTCGACGGCTACCAGGCGACCGCCGAGATTCGGCGGCGCGAAGGCATCGAGCGGCATACGCCGATCATCGCCCTGACCGCGCACACGATGAACGGCGACCGCGAGCGCTGCCTTGTCGCGGGAATGGACGACTATCTGGCCAAGCCGCTCAGTCCGGCGCTGCTCGATGCTGCGCTATCGCGCGCACTCGGCCCAGCCGCCACCGACCGCGACGCCGCGAAGCTGTCGACCGCGCACATCCCGCGCGACGGCGACGAGTTGCCACCGATCGTCGACCACCGCTCGCTGGATGAGCTCTGCGACGGTGATCCCGAGGTCCGCGATCAGCTCGCGGCGATGTTCCTCGACCAGGCCGCCGGCGCGGTCGCCGACCTGCGGCGCGCGCTCGACGCCCACAACCTCGAGGCGGCCCGGTTGACCAGCCATGCGCTGACCGGCAGCGCCGCGATGCTCGGCGCGCTGCGTCTGGCGGCGGTGACCCGCCGCGTCTGCGATGACATCGCCGCGGGCCGCGCGATCGACGCCACGGTCGTCGGCGCGCGCGTCGAGACCGTCTACGCCATCACCTCTTCTGCACTGCAAACGATCCCAACCCTCCAGGAGCAGCTATGACCAATCCCGAGCCCGCCGGCAAGCCGCGGGTGGTGATCGCCGACGACGACCCCGTCGTCCGCTCAGCCCTCTCACTCCACCTCAACACCGGCTTCGCCGTCGTCGGCAGCGCCCGTGATGCCGACGAGGCGATCGAGGCCGTCGACACCCTGCGCCCCGACCTCGTCATCCTCGACGTCGAGATGCCCGGCGGCGGCGGGCTACGCGCGACCCGCGAGATCCGCGCCCGCGTCCCCGAGACCGCGATCGTCGCGCTGTCGGCCGACGAGAGCGACTCCACCGTCCGCGAGATGATCGTCGCCGGCGCGATGGCCTACGTCCGCAAGGGCATGGACCGCGACGAGCTCGAGCGCGTCCTGCGCGCGTCGATCGACGCGTCCGCGCTGGAGATGCGGGCAGCGTGAAGGACCAGAACCGCGACGACCCGCCGAAGCGGTCGGTGACTGCGGCCGCCGGGAACGACAATGCCCAAGGTCTGCTCGGCGCATCGGCGGAGCGCGGGGACTCGAACCCGCGGTCCCTTTGCAGGGACTCCGGTGTTCAAGACCGTTGGAACGAGGTCAGATAGCGTCGGTTCGCGGAAGGCGCTGTCAGACTCGGATGACTTGCACTGATGCGAACGTGGTGAAGTCGCTGTCTTGGGTCACCACGGCGACGCCGTGCCGCGCTGCTGTCGCGGCGATCCAGGTGTCGTGACGTCGAAGCTTGCGGCCCGCCCGGAGCTCCTCGTCGGCGATCCGCGCGAAGCACGATGCCGTCGCGTCGTCAATCGGGAGCAACGGGTACTCGGAGCGTACGCGCGAGACCGTTGCGAGTCGCTGAGCCCTGACCGCGGCATCTCGGGCACGCAGCACCCCGAGTTCGAGCTCGGCGGCCGTCACGACCGATACGGCGATCTCATCCGGCAGCTCGCCGAGTGCTCGCCCGGCCTCGCGCGCGACGAATACCGACGTGTCCGCGACCGCCCGACTCACGGCTCGTCGACAAGTGCGCCGCGCACTTCGGCGAGGTCGTCCAGCAGTCCGCTGTCGGCCGCGGCCTCGCCGAGGATCTGTCGCAGAGTCCCCGAGGGCACCCACGGACTCCGATCGACCGCGTGCGGCACGATGTCGGCCACTGGGGTGCGGTTCACCGTCAGCGAGAGTCGCTCGCCACCCCGCACCGCGGCGACGACCTGGGCGGTGTGGTTGCGCAGGTCTCTGACAGAGATTTCTCGCGCCATGGACCAAGCGTAGCATCAGATGCTACGCGTTGCTACGGTGCCGTGGGCGGTGGCGACCTTCAGCGCCAGGCGGTCGGTCGCGCCGATCCGTGTGAGGCCGTAGTGCTCGTAGAACCTTGGAGGTCTTGACGGAGCGCGAGTCGTCCCAGCAGATAGCCGGGCATCGAATTCGCACAGAACCAGCAGTGGAGGCGGGGGGAATCGAACCCCCAACTCAGCCTTGCAAAGGCCGCGTGTTCCCGTTAGCACCACGCCCCCGGAACGGCATTCACGATAGTGGGTAGGGCACAATGGCTGCCGATGCGCCGGAGCCAGATCTCAGGGATGGTCGGTCTGGTGGCGGTGCTGTGCGCGGCGTGGGCGCAATCGGCGTCGGCGGCGACGTACTGCGTCAAGAGCGGCGGCAATGAGCCGCCGAACTGCCCGCTCGGCGCCGACGACACGAAGACGTTCTCGCAGGCGCTGGCCGCAGCGGCGGCTTCGACTGCGGTCGCCGACACGGTCCTGCTCGCCGCCGGGACCTTCACCGCGCAGACGGCGGGCGACTTCTCGTTCGACTCGGGCAACAACGCGACCAATGATGTGACGATCCAGGGGGCGGGCGTCGGGCAGACGACGATCACCCGCGCGGGCGACCTGTCGAGCCCGATCCTCCAGTTCGCGGCGTCCACTCCGAACGCCGACGCGATCCTCCAGGACCTCACGATCTCGATGCCGTCGGGCTTCTCAGGCAGCGGTGTCTTCGAGCCGACCGCGCTGCACCGGGTCGACATGGTCGCCCAGGGCGCGATGACCGGCACCGCGCTGCGGCTCTCCAACCGCGGCACGTTCGACCACATGGACATCGAGATGCCACTGACCGGCGGCGCGGCGGGGGTCTACCAGCCCAACGGGAATGTGACCATCACGGACTCGACGATCGTCGCCGACAAGCTGTGGTCGGGGTCATCGACGGGCTCGGACGACGTGCTGCGTAATCTGCGGCTGCACGGCAACACGACCGGGCTCTCGTTCCAACTCACCAATACGGGAGTGAGCGACGCGACGACGGCCGACAACATCCAGATCCGGATGGACAGCGCCGCGCCGGCGGTCGCCATGAGCGCCCCGTTCGCAACGGCCGGCAGATTCACCGCGTCGCATCTGACGATCCTCGGCAACGGCGGCGGCGCCAGCATCGGCGTTCGCGCCGCGACCCCGAGCTCGCCGCCACTGACGATCAACCTCGCCAACTCGATTGTCACCGGCGTGGCCACTCCGCTCGCGGTGGTCCACACCACCGGGACGGCGACGATCAACGCCACCGCCTCCGTCTTCTCGAGCAACGCCTACACCAACACCGGATCGGGTGGCAGCGGCGCGATCAACACAACCGCGTCGGTCGCGATCGGCGACCCGCTGCTCGTCGACCAGGGTGGGCTGCTCTATACACGCTTCGACTCGCCGGCCATCGACCGCGCCGACCCGGCGAAGACGACGGTCGGCACCGACCTGCTCGGCCAGCCGCGCAGCGTCACGGGCCACCCCGGCGGCGGCGTGATCCCCGACGCCGGCGCGATCGAGTACCAGCATCGTCCGCCGATCGCCGCCGCGACGGTCGCCGGCCCGTTCACGGTCGGTACGCCGCTGGCGTTCACGGGCGGCGCGACCGACCCCGACCCCGGCGACGTCGTGACCCCGACGGGCTGGACGTTTTCCGACGGCACCACCGCCACCGGCGCGACGGCATCGCATGCGTTCTCCGCCGTGGGCGCGTTCGGCGGCACATTCACGGTCACCGACTCGACCGGACTCATCGGCGCCGCGCTCGCGTCGGGCCTGATCCCCGTCGTCGTCGACAAGACGAAGCCGGTCATCACGAAGGCCGCGTTCTCGCCGAAGACCTTCCGCGCCTCGACGACCAACAACACCGCGACCACCGCAGCCAAGAAGAAGAAGCGCCCGCCGATCGGCAGCACGCTGCACTTCACGCTCTCCGAGCCGGCCTCGGCGTCGATCGTCGTCGCACTCAAGCGCACGGGCCGTACCCAGAAGGCCGGCAAGCAGAGCAGCTGCAAGGCGCCGTCGAAAACCAACCGCAAGGGCCACGCGTGCACGTTGCTCACGGCCAAGCAGACGCTGACCCGCGCCAAGCTCGTCAAGGGCGCCAACGCGATCGCGTTCAGCGGCCGCTTCCACGGTCGTGCCCTGCCCGCGGGCTCCTACCAGGCGGCGATCACGCCAAAGGACCGGGCGCGCAACACGGGCAAGGCCGTCACGGCCGCCTTCACGATCTCGCGCTGACGTGACATAGATCACGTTCGCGGCACCGCAGAACGCACCGACACGACGCCCGGGGGGCGATGGGATGCAGCCATCGCATTCACCCCACCACACAGGAGTCATGTCATGCTCATCACCGCTCGTTTTTCCCGTCTCTCCCGCTACGCCGCGACGCTGGCCGCCATGGCCGGATGCGTCGCCGGCGCCTTCGGCGCGATGCCCGCTGCTCCGGCACTCGCCAAGCCAATGTCCACCAGCGTCTTCACGTACGCCGACATGCCCGACTACGACCAGGAACGCCTCGCCGGCAACGACGCCGCGGGCGTCTACCACGCCGGACTGCCCAACGGCGGCAAGCTCTACTGCGCCGAGACCTCGGCGCTCGACGCGCTCGCGTTCCTCGGCGATCACGGCGCGAGCAACATCGTCGGTCCGCACCTGTTCTCCGGTGCCGGCAGCTACGAGCAGGTGACGAGCAAGCTGTCGACGCTCGGCACGATGATGGGCATCGAGCCCAACAAGATCGGCACATACCAGAGCGGCCTCGAGAGCGGCCTGCTCGCCTGGAACGCCAAGTACGGCACGACGGCCAAGCACTTCGGGCTCGTCTCGGAGTTCCCCGGCACCGGTGACGATTGGCAGGCCCCGAACCTGGGCATCGCCGCGTTCGCCGAGGCTGTCGGCAATCCCGTCCTCGTGCGCTTCGGCTACTACAAGCCGGTGACCGTGAAGCTCGGCGGCGTCACCGTCAACGCGCTGCAGCGCACCGGCGGGCACTTCGTCGCCATGACCGGCTTCGACAACGGCGGGCTGAACTTCATGGATCCCGACGACGTCGGCGGCAGCTTCACGCAGTCGGCGTTCACCAACCGCATCCAGGCGGTCAACTCGGTCACCGCGATCTTCCTCAACGGAGATGGCACCCCGCAGCGGTCCGATCGCCAGACCGAGACCTACTGGAACATGCCGGGCTACGCCGGTGGCAGCGCGTACATCGAGGGTTACACGATCCTGCAGCCGTCGTACACGCTGACCGCCAAGTCGAACACGATTCTCGTCCAGAAGGCCTCGCAGGTCGCCCGGTACGCCACGGCGCTCAAGGGCACCGTCGCCGATGCCCAGCTCTCGCCGGCCGGTGATTCGGCGTACTACTCGATGACCAACAGCAAGACGGTCTTCAAGCTCAACCTGGCCACCGGGGTCTCGACCGCGCTGACCAAGGTGGGCGCCAACGTCACGTCGCTGGCCGTTGACACCGCGGGCGACACGATCTACGCGGCCGCCGGCCGTGACGTCTCGGCCGTCTCGAACATGGGCGTCAAGGGCGCCAAGACGACACTCGACAGCACGGTCGCCGCGATCGCCTTTGACCCGGTGCGCGGCCAGATCGACGCGGTCACGCCGAAGAGCCAGGCCGTCCAGGTCCTCGGCTCCTCGCTGGCGACCCAGGGCACGGTCGCTCTGCCCGCCTCGGCGGTGTCCAAGGCGACGGTCGTCAACGCGACGGTCGATCCGACCAGCGGCAAGCTGACGATCAAGGCGGCCGGCGTCGCCAGCACCGTGATCTCGGCCCCGCTGCCCGCCCCGGCCCCGGTGAACCCGGCTGTCTCGACGACCGTCGCCAACACGCCGGCCATCTCGGCCTCGATCCCCGCCAACACCCCGGTTGTCGTCGCACCGACGACCACCGCGACCACGACGGCCAGCTCGCTGGCGTCGCTGGCCAACGCTCCGGTCGTCAACGTGACGCCGGTTGTCAGCCCGATCGCCAAGACGAAGCTCGGCTCGATCGTCATCGGTCACAGCGCCGCGACGACCCGGCACACCGCGGTGACCGCGCCCAGCTCGATCGTCCGCGCCTCGCAGACGGTGCTGAGCGCCGGCCTCCAGGCTGATCAGCCCGGTGCGTAGAGATGACGATCACCACGATCACGCGGCGCGCCCCTTCGGGGGCGCGCCGTGCGTCATCCCCCGTTCGCTCGGTAGATGCGGTGCACGCCGGTACCCTTCTCGACGTGGAGCAGGAGAGCTTCCTGGCAGCACTGACGCCGGCGGAGCAGGCGCCGCTGCACGAGCGCGGAACCGTCCGCCGGTTCGCTCGCGGCGCCGCGTTGTTTCACGAGCAGACCGTGCCGAGCACGGTGGCGATCCTGATCGCCGGCCGGGTCAAGCTGACGCGCGTCACGAGCGAGGGGCGCGACGTGCTGCTGGCGATCCGCGGCCCGGGCGACGTCCTCGGCGAGCAGTCGGCGATCGACGGCGAGCCGCGCAGTGCGACCGCGGTCGCGCTCGAGCCGGTCGAGGCGCTGAGCGTCACCGCCGACGACTTCGTCTCCTTCGTCGCGCGCACCCCGAGCGCGGCCGTGTACATGATGCGGCTGCTCTCGGGCCGTCTGCGCGACGCCGACGACAAGCGCGTCGGCTTCGCGGCGCAGGACACGCTGGGCCGGGTCGCGGCGCGGCTCGTCGAGCTCGGCGAGCGCTACGGCTCCGAGCAGGGCGACGGCGTGCGGATCGATCTTCCGATCACGCAGGAGGACCTGGCCTCGTGGACCGGCACCTCGCGCGAAGGGGTGAGCCGCGCACTGCAGACGTTGCGCTCGCTGAACTGGGTCGAGACCGCGCGGCGTTCGATCGTGATCCTCGATCTTGATGCGTTGCGGGGGCGCTCGACATGAGGCGCCTGGCCTGCGTCGTGGCGCTGTTTGCCGTGGCCCTGACCGGCGCCGCGCGCGCCGACACGACGGTGATCGGGAGCCTGAACCTGCCTGCCGGTGGCGCCCAGCAGTTCCTCAACGTGAACACGATTGGGTTTCAGCTCATCAACGGGGATGCGAACTACGTCGCCGAGTCTCCGGTCACGGGCGTCATCACGTCCTGGAGCTACCGTCAGGGCAGCATGGTGGCCGGCGAGCAGCTGCGGCTTCGCGTCATGAGCCCGTCGGGGGTCAACAGCCTACGCGCCGTGGGCACGAGTGCCGCGGCTCCGGCGACCCCCGACGCCACCGACGTCGTGCGCGGGCCGTTTACGACGAGCCTGCCGATCCAGGCCGGTGAGCGGCTCGGGCTCGAGAGCGTGGTCGGCGGCAACGTGCCGGTGATCAGCGGGATCCCCGGGGCCGAGGAGGACTTCATGGATCCGCCGTACCCGCTGGCCGACGACAGCAGCACGACGTTCACGCCGGGCGGCGTGAACTCGACGCAGCTGCTCGTGCGGGCGACGATCGACTTCACGCCACCGACCACGCCGCCGCCGGACACGCCGCCGACGATCCCGCCGAACGCCGGCTTGTCCACGCTGCCGCCGCCGGTCGAGGGCAAGAGCGTCAACGTCGCCACGGTCACCGGCACGGTGCTCGTCAGGATCCCGCCGAGCACGTCCTTCGTCCCTCTCGCGGTCAGCGGCCAGCAGCTCCCGGTGAACACTGAGGTCGACGTCACGAACGGCCGCATCCGAATGGTCGCTGCGACGGCCCCGCTGAGTCCGGTGACCAAAACGTCGGACTTCTACGGCGGCCGCTTCAAGGTCACGCAGCCGGGCAACGCCGCGGGCCGCGTCGATCTGAAGCTGACCGGCCCGCTGGCGCACTGCGCGCGGATCGCGAGCTCGCTGGCGCGGGCGACCAAGGCGAAGGCGAAGTCGAAGGCGGCACCGAAGTCCCGGTTCGTCTGGGGCGATGGCCACGGCACGTTCCGGACGGTCGGCCAACGCGGTTCGGCCGCGGTGCGCGGCACGAACTGGGAGGTCGTGGATCGCTGCGACGGATCGACGCTCGTCGTCGTCAAGCGCGGCATCGTCGCCGTCCACGACGACGTGCGCAACAAGACGATCCTCGTCACGGCCGGACACCGCTACCTGATCCGCCCGCGGTAGATGCGCCGCGTCTCGCGCCGTGGCTTGGGTACCGCGTTGGTCCTCGCCGGTGCGGTGGCGATCGGCCTGTCTCTGATCGCCTGGGCAACCGGAGCTGTCAACGGCGCCGAGCGATCGAGCGTTGACGCGCGCTTCTCGATCCGCGGAACGCAGGCGACCCCGCGTGACGTCGCCGTGGTCGGGATCGATGCGGCAACGTTGAGCAGCCTCAAGGTGCAGTTTCCGTTTTCCCGCGACCTCCACTCGCAACTCATCAAGCGCCTCGTCGCCGATGGCGCGCGAGTAATCGCGTACGACGTGCAGTTCACCGAGCCAGGCGATCCAGCGGTCGACAGCAGGCTGATGCAGACGGTGTTCGACGCTCACCGGGTGGTGCTCGTGACCAACGCGCCGGACGTCCGCCCGGGCCACCGCGGAGCGACCAACGTGTTCGGTGGTACGAAGATCCCGGGCGCGCGCGTCGGTGACGATGGCACCGATCTCGATCCCGACGGCGTCCTTCGGCGGTTCCGCTACGCGACGGTCGGCCTCCCTGACTTCGCGGTCCTCGCCGCACGGGCTGCGGGTCATCCCGTCTCGCGTGCCGAATTCGCTGGGCGCGGCGCCTGGATCAACTACCTCGGACCGAACCGCACGGTGCCGACGTACTCGTTCATCAGCGTCCTGCGGGGCCGCCATGCCGATGCTCTGCGCGGGAAGGTCGTGGTCGTGGGTGCGACCGACACGGTGCTCAAGGACATCCAGGCGACCCCGACGTCCCCCGCCATGGCCGGACCCGAGATCCAGGCGACCAAGATTCAGACGCTGCTTGACGGAGTGCCGCTGCGCTCGACGGGCGACCTACTGACGGTCCTGCTCACCATCGCTCTCGGCATGTCCGCACCGCTCATCGCGTGGCGCTTCGGTGCGCTCGCAGCCGCACTCGGCGCCTTGGGTGTGGGTGTCGCCTTCGCGATCGCTGCGCAGATCGCGTTCGACAACGGCCACATCGTGCCGATCGCCGCGCCGTTGCTCGCGCTCGTTCTCGGCACGATCGGCGCGGTGGCGATCACGGCCGTCTTCGCCGCGCTGGACCGCGAGCGCACGCGCACGCTCTTCGCCCGCTTTGTCCCCGCCGCGGTGGTCGACCAGGTCCTCGCCCAATCGCAGGACGGCGTGCGCCTCGGCGGGACGCTCGTCGAGGTCACGGTCCTGTTCTGCGACCTGCGTGGCTCGACGCCGCTGGTCGAGACGCTCGGGGCGAGCCGCGGGATCGAGGTCGTCAATCGCTATCTGACCGCGATGACCGAGGCGATCCTCGCCGAGGGCGGCACGCTGGCCGGTTTCCGTGGCGACGGGCTGATGGCCGTCTTCGGCGCCCCGCTCGAGCAGCCCGACCACGCCCGGCGCGCGGTCAGCGCCGCGTACGAGATGGCCGGCCCGAAGCTCGACGCGGTCAACGAGTGGGTGCGCACGGCCGAGATCGGCGATGACCTGCAGATCGGCGTCGGCGTCTGCTCGGGCGTCGTCATGGCCGGCAACGTCGGCTCGGAGGAGCGCATGGAGTACACCGTCGTTGGCATGACCGCCAACACCGCCGCTCGCCTCGAGTCGATGACCAAGGGAACGCCGCACCAGATCTACATCGCCGACACCACCCACGCCCTGCTCGGCTCAGGCGTCGACGGCTTCCAGGAGGTCGGCGACCTCGACGTCCGCGGCGCGCGGGCGCCGGTGAAGGTCTGGGCGCCGGCGTCGGGCTGACCGCGCGATAGGGGTCCGCGATAGGGGTCAGACCCCTTGATGCGCATGAACTGAGATTTTCTGCGTGTGTCGCTCGCAAGGGGTCTGACCCCTTGTCTACGACCAGCGAGAACATCACGACGTCGTCGCGGACCGACCGTCGGCTACCCGCTCAGCGTCGCCCGCCGGCGCTCCAACCCCGCCCGTTGCACCGCGTTCGCGGTCAGCGCGATCGCCCGCGCGAACGCTGCGTCGGCGCCCTCGGCGTCCCCGGCGCGGCGCAGCAACTCGGCGTGGGCGGCGTGCAGCGGCTGGTACTCGGCCAGCGTGGCGTCGTGCAGCAGCGGCGCCAGATGCTCCAACCCGGCCTGCGGCCCGAATGCCTGCGCCAGTGCGAACGCGCGGTTGACCTCGACCACGCCCGAGGGCGCCAGCGTCGCGAGCATCCCGTAGAGCTCGGCGATCTGCGGCCAGTCGATCGCCTGCGGGGTTGGCGCGATCACGTGCAGTGAAGCGATCGCGGCCTGCAACGTGTACGGCCCGGCCGACCCGTGGGCAAAGGCGCTTCGCAGCTCCGCGTGGCCCTCGCGGATTCGGCCCTGGTCCCACAGCGAGCGATCCTGCTCGTCGGGCGCCACCGCGTGCCCGCGGTCATCGACCCGCGCCGCGCGCCGCGCGTCGTGGATCAGCATCAGCGCGAGCAGGCCGTGGGTCTCGGCGTCGTCGCCCATCAGTCCGACGAGCAGCCGGCCGAGGCGGATCGCCTCGCTGCACAGCTCGCCGCGGACGAGCCGGTCGCCTTCGCTCGCCCCGTAGCCCTCGTTGAAGATCAGGTAGAGAACCGCGAGCACCCCGTCGCGGCGCTCAGGCAGCGCCTCGTCGGGCGGCACGCGGTAGGGGATCGACGCGTCGGCGATCTTGCGCTTCGCACGCACGAGGCGCTGGGCCATCGTCGTCTCGCTCACGAGAAACGCCCGCGCGATCTCGCCGGTCGTCAGCCCGCCGAGCATCCGCAGCGTCAACGCAACCCGGGCCTGCGGCGCCAGCGCCGGATGACAGCAGGTGAAGATCAGCGCGAGGCGATCGTCGGTCAGGGCGGAGGTGTCGGTCGGGTCGTCGTCCACGGTCACGCTCTCGGTCAGCTCGCGCAGCCTCGTCACGCGGTCGGCGAGCGTGCGGTCGCGGCGCAGGCGGTCGATCGCCCGGCGCCGCGCGGTCACGGTGATCCACGCCGCCGGGTTGGCCGGCACCCCGTCGCGAGGCCATGTCGATACCGCCGCGGCGAACGCGTCCTGCACGGCGTCCTCGGCGAGCTGGAAGTCGCCGACGTGGCGGATCAGCGTCGCCAGGACCTTCGGCCCCTCGTCGCGGAACGCCCGCTCGGCGGCGGCGGCGACCGGATCGTTCTTCTCCGACCGCCGCATGCCGCCGTCGCTCATGCGTTGGCGGTCGCCTGATCGCCGTTCGTCGCGGCCGGGCGCGCGTAGTCCATCACCGGACGGACCTCGACGCTGCCACGGCCGACGAGTGGCACCTTGGCGGCCTGCGCCAGCGCCGTGTCGAGATCGGGCGCATCGATCAGGTAGAAGCCGTTGATGTACTCCTTGGTCTCGGCGAACGGACCGTCGGTGATCTGGGTCTCGCCGTTGCGCACGCGCACGGTCGTCGCCGAGTCGAGGCCCTGCAGCGGCTCGCCGGCGACGAACAGTCCGGCGTCGTGCAGGCCCTGGGTGTAGGCGCCCCACTTGGGCAGCTCGGCCCCCATCTCCTCGGGGGAACGGGGGTCGTCGACGGGGTTGTAGAGAAGCAGTGCGTACTGGGGCATCGAAGCCTCCTGATGATCGTTGTGCGCCACGGTCGCCGTGGCTGTCCATCTCTACGACGAACGGAAACCAGCGATTTCGACAGGTCCGATCACGTTACCCGAGGACGCCCCGCGTCTCTCTCCGTCAGATCGTCGCGCCGGCCAGCACCTCGCTCGCGACGCGATCGGTCGCGGCGGCTGTGCCGCCGAGCAGCCGGCGGCTGAGCTGGGCGCGGCGGTAGAACCACGGCGCGTCGTGCTCCCATGTCGCGCCGATGCCGCCGTGCACGGCGATCAGCTCGCGCGCGGCGTAGTCGAGCGCGATGCCGGCTGCCGATCGCGCGGAGCTGGCGGCGAGGGCGAACTCGTCGGGGCGGGTGGGGTGGGGATCTCCGGCCCAGCCGGCGTAGAGCAGCAGCGAGCGGCTGTTCTCGAGCAGGCGCAGGACCTCGACGAGCGCGTGCTTGATCGCCTGGTAGGAGCCGATCGCGCGTCCGAACGTGAAGCGCTCCTTGGCGTATGCGACGCTCATCTCCAGCGCGGCCTCGACCGTGCCGACCGACTCAGCCGCGATCAGTGCCTGCGCGACGTACCACGCCCGCGCGATCGCATCGGCGTCGACGTCGAGACGGACGCCCGTCACGCCGTCGAGCGTGACATGCCCCAGCGAGCGCGTCGGGTCATAGCGACGGGTCTCCTCGACCTCGGCGCCCTCGACGGCCAGCGCGACCGGCGCTCCGGACTCGTCGACGGCGACAACGACGATCACGCCGGCACCGGGCGCGTCGGGAACCCACGACACCTCGCCCGACAGCGTGCCGTCGGCCGCGACCGATGGCGCCACGGGGCGCTCCATGCCGCTGTGCGGATCGGTCGTCCAGCGCTCCTCGACGTCGCTCGGCGGCATCGCGGCCGCGAACGCGGCGCGCAGCTCACCGCCGGCGACCTCGGAGATGCGCGCGTAGCCGCCGAGATCAAGCAGCAGCGACGCCGGCACATGGCCGAGCAGCCCGATGCCGGCGATCGTGCGCCCAGCCTCCTGGCTCACGAGCATCGCGTCGAACACGCCCAGCCCGGCGCCGCCGGACTCGTCGCGGACGAGCAGGCCGGGCCAGCCGGCCTCGCAGGCCATCGGCCACAGGTCGGGCAGCGCCGACGGGCCCTCGTCGCCGGCCGCACGGGCCGCGGCGATGGTGTCATGGCGCGAGAGCGCGCCACGGGCGGCCTCGCGCAGGAATTCCTGTTCGTCTGAGAGTGCAACGTTCATTTGGAAGCGACCGCCTCGCGCTCCTTGGCCCGCAGTTCGTTGAACGGCAGCCCCTTGTCCAGTCGCGGCTCGGGCGGCAGTCCGAGGACGCGCTCGCCGACCGTGTTGCGCAGGATCTCGTCGGTCCCGCCCGCGGACTTCAGCCCGGGCAGGAACGAGATCATGTACGCGAAGCGGCTGTCCTGCGCCAGGGCGTCGGGGCCGACGACGTCGGCGATCAGATCGCCGGCCGAGATCGCCGAGTTGACGATCGTGATCTTCGCCAGACCCGACTCGGGGCCGGGAATCTGGCCCTTCTGGAGCATCGTCAGCGTCCGGTAGCTCGTGAACCGGATCGAGATCAGGTCCGCGGCCAGGCGCCCGAGGCGCTGGCGCACGTCGGGATCGCGCCGCGCATACGCATCGGCGGCGATCGTGTCGGCGAAGTCGCTTTCGCGGTAGCCTGAGCCCGAGCCGATCGTGAGGCGCTCGAACATCAGCGTCGTCAGGGCCGTGCCCCAGCCGCCGTTGATCGGGCCGACGCTCGCGTCGGCGTCGAGGCGCACGTCGTCGAAGAAGACCTCGTTGAACTCGGCCTCGCCGGAGATCTGGCGCAGCCCGCGCACCGTGACGCCCTCGGCGTCCATCGGCACGATGAACATCGTCAGGCCCTTGTGCTTGGTCACGCCCGGGTCGGTGCGCGCGAGCAGCAGCCCGAACGACGCGAACTGCGCGTTGGTCGTCCACACCTTCTGGCCGTTGAGGATCCAGGTGCCGTCGTCCTGCTGGACGCAGCGCGACTGGATGCCGGCCAGGTCGGAGCCCGCGGCGGGCTCGGAGAACATCTGACACCAGACCTCGTCGCCGTGGAGCATCGGGCCGAGATAGCGCGTCTTCTGCTCCTCGGTGCCGTGGGCGATGATCGTCGGGCCGAGCATGCCGATGCCGATCACGTCGAGGATGCCGGGCACGTTGGCTGCGGCGATCTCCTGGTTGACCGTGACCGCCTCGATCGGGCCGAGGCCCTGGCCGCCGAATTCCTTGGGCCACGTCACGCCCGCGAGGCCGCCCTCGGCGAGCCGGCCCTGCCACGTGCGACGGGCCGCGAGCTGCGCCGCATCCTCCTCGGGCGTGCCCCGAGTGGTGCCGAGGGGAGGCGCCTGCGCCTTGTGTTCATCCAGCCACTCGCGCACGCGTTGTCGGTATTCGGCCTGTTCTGGGGTGTCGTCGAGATCCACGGAAGCTCCTTGGCTGACTGGCCAGTCGGTTCGGCCTCTGACTATAGCTTTCGTGACGCAGGCGTCAGCGTTGTCCCAAAACCGCGAACCCGCGGTTGAGCAGCACCCGCGCCTGCTTGCCGATGTTCGGCGAGTGCAGCAGGACGACACCGAGCCGGTGGCCGTTGCGCTGCGCGGCGCCGACGAAGCTGTGCCCGGCGGCGTCGGTCAGGCCGGTCTTGATCCCCAGCGTGCCGGGGTAGCCCGCCTTCAGGAGCGGGTTGTTGTTGAACAGGTAGAGCTTGCCGCCCTTGATCGGGAACGGAAGGACGATCTGAGCCGTCGAGACGATCTTGGCCAGCCGCGGCTCGTCCAGCACCGCGCGGGCCAGCGCGGCGAGATCGACGGCGCACGAGTGGTTGCCCTTGTCGATGATCCCGCTGGGCGAGGTGAAGTGGGTGCACGAGAGGTTGAGCTGGCGCGCGCGGTCGTTCATCTCCCTGATGAACCGGCGCTGGGTGCCCGACACCCGCTGGGCCAGGGCGATCGCGACGTCGTTGCCCGACGGCAGCAGCAGCCCGTAGAGCATCGTCTCGAGGCGGATGTGCAGGCCGAACGGCAGCAGGCCGACCTTGGAGCCGGTCGCGTGGCGGGCCTGGCGGGTGATCTTCACCCGCGCCGGCGGCGGGAGGCGCTCGACGACGAGCAGCGCGGTCATCATCTTGGTCAGCGAGGCGATCGGCAGGACACGGCGGGGGTTGTGCTGCCACAGCACCGTGCCGGTGTCGAGGTCGAAGAGCAGGCCGCCGCGCGGCATCGTCGTGAACTTCGGGTGCACCGGCGTCGGCTTGGTCGCGAGCGTGACCGCGAGCGGCAGTGGGCCGATGGCGGCCGGCGGGGTCGGCCCGTTGATCGCCTGCAGGCCGGCGGCGGTCGGCGGTGGTGTGGTCTTCGTCGTCGTGGCGCTGTGGGTGCCGCAACCGGCGAGCAGGGCGCCGGCGATCAACGTCAGTGCGGCCCGACGGATCACGCGATTTCACCCCGCCCACCACGCCGCCACGCGAACAGCCGGATCGCCAGCAAGCCGAACGCGAAGCCGCCGATGTGGGCGAAGTAGGCGACACCGCCGCTCGACGGGCTCGTCAGGCCGGCGAGCCCGAACACGATCTGCTCGGCGATCCAGATGCCGAGGAACGCGATCGCCGGGATCTCGAGCAGCGTGAAGAAGAAGATCAGGAAGATCGCCGTGAGCACGCGGGCGCGCGGGAAGAGGACGAGGTAGCCGGCCAGCACCGCGGCGATCGCTCCTGACGCGCCGATCGTCGGGCTCGTCGAGCTCGGGTCGACGGCGACCTGCAGCGCGACCGCGGCGAGCCCCCCGACGACGTAGAAGATCGGGAAGCGGATACGCCCCAGCGCGTTCTCGACGTTCGCGCCGAAGATCCACAGGAAGAGCATGTTGCCGCCGAGGTGCAGCAGCCCCCCGTGCATGAACATCGAGCTGAACGGCGTGATCCACGTCGCGGGCTGGCTGAGCGGGTAGCGCGCGCCGCTGCAGACGATGTCGTTGGCGTCGACCGACCGCTGGCCGACGCCCTCCGAGACGATCGCGTAGGCGCAGTGCGTGCCCGGGTGGGCGATCTCCCTGGGGATCGCGCCGAACCTGATCAGGTTGAGCAGGTAGTGGTTCGAGCTCGGATCGCCGAGGGTGATCCCGCCCTTCTGCCAGAGGAAGTAGGCGATGACGTTCGCGACGATCAGGGTGATCGTGATCAGGGGAAAGCGACCGTTGGGGAGGTTGTCCTTGAGCGGGAACACGCCCGCGCAACCCTACGGTCCGTCGCGTCAGCCGGCGGCGGCGGCCAGCGGGCCGCTGCCCGGCTGGTCCTGCGGGACGTGCTGGTCGGCGTGGTACGACGAGCGCACAAGCGGCCCGGCGGCGATGTGGTCGAAGCCGAGCTCGTACGCCGCGACCTCCAGCGCCTTGAACTCGTCGGGATGCCAGTAGCGCACGACGGGCAGGTGGCGCTCGGTCGGGCGCAGGTACTGGCCGACCGTCAGCACCTGTACCCCGGCCCCGCGCAGATCGCCGAACGCGGCGACCATCTCGTCGTGGGTCTCGCCGAGGCCGACCATCAGCCCGGACTTCGTGACCACCGAGCCGCCGGTCATCTCGCGTGCGTTGGACAGCACCCGCAGCGAGCGCCGCCAGGTCGAGCCGCGCCGCGCCAGCGGATAGAGCCGCGGGACGACCTCGACGTTGTGGTTGAAGACGTCGGGGCGCTCGGCCAGCACGGTGGCGAGCGGCATCTCCTGGCCCTGGAAGTCCGGCGTCAGCACCTCGACCTTGCACAGCGGCGCCTGGCGGCGGACCTGGCGGATCACCGCGGCCCAGATCCGCGCGCCCTTGTCGGGCATGTCGTCGCGGTCGACGCTCGTGATGACCGCGTGACGCAGTCCCATCTTGGCGATCGTCCGCGCCACGCGGGCGGGCTCGAGCGGGTCGTTCCACGTCGGCTTGCCGGTCTTGACGTTGCAGAATCCGCAGCGCCGGGTGCACGTGTCGCCCAGGATCATGAACGTCGCCGTGCCGCGCTCCCAGCACTCGCCGACGTTCGGGCAGGCGGCCTCTTGGCAGACCGTGTGCAGGTTTTCGTCGCGGATCAGCTGCGTCAGCTCGCGGTAGCGTCGGCCGCCCGGCGGCGGGACCTTGAACCACGGCGGCTTGCGCGCGCGGATCGGCAGCACGTCGGGGCCGAGGACCTCGAGCACGTCCATCCCGCCTGGATTGGACCGTGAGCGGGTGGCATGCGTGCGCTGGGCGTTGTCGTATCCCACGTGCTCAGAGGCTACCGGGCGGCGGGCAGCGCGCCGTGCAGTGCCGCGGCGTTCACATGCTGTGCGTCGGCCTTGTGGCGGCGCGCGAACGCGGCGGCGATCTGTGCACGCAGCCCCGGGAGCGTGTCGGGGCGCCCGGTCAGCTTGCCCAGCGACGTCATCCGCACGTCGGGCAGCCCGCACGGCACGACCCAGTCGAACGGCTCGAGGTCGTTGTCGGCATTGACCGCCAAGCCATGGGTCGCGACGCCGCGGCTGACGTGCAGTCCGATCGAGGCGATCTTCTCCTCGCCGACCCAGACACCGGTGTAGTCGGGCCCGTCCTGCGGCCGCGCGTGCGCCTCGACGCCCGCGACCGCCAGCGCGTCGACGATCGTCTGCTCGAGCAACCGCACGAACGCGACGACGTCGTCGATCGCGACGATCGTGTAGCCGACGAGCTGGCCGGGGCCGTGGTAGGTGACGCGGCCGCCGCGGCGTACGTCGACGATCTCGATCCCCCGCTCGGCGTAGAACGCGTCGCCGAGCGGCAGCTCGCCGTCGCGCGTCCGGCGCCCTCGCGTGTAAACCGCCGGGTGCTCGAGCAGCGCGAGCACGTCGGGGATAGCGCCGGCCTGGCGCGCCTCGCGCAGATCGAGCTGCAGCGCGAGCGCTTCGGTGTAGGGCACCTGACCCAGATCGGCGATCCACAGCTCGGCCACTCGTCAATGGTGGCACCCTGTGGTCATGGACGTTGACGGGGTCCCCGCCGGCGACTGGCGCAGGCGACTGCGGTGGCGTTTGCGCGGGGCGCTGACGTGGCCGCTGTTCGTCGTCCTCACCGTGCTCGAGGTGCTGATGCTCCACGCGCGGCCGATCGCCGGCAAGACGATCGGGCTGGCCGGCAGCTTCCTGCTCGTCGGCTTCGTCAACCTCCTGGTCGTCGCCGTCGTCGCGCCCCTGATCGCCCGCGCGCGCCGACGCCGACGGGAGTCCACCGAGCCGCTGGAGATCGCGACCGACCGTGTCGCCGTCGTCGCGCTGCTGACCACGGCGGTGGTCCTGCTCGGCCTCGGGGTCGCGCATCACTCGAGCGTCCTGCGGCTCAAGCGTGAGGACGCGGCGGCGCGCAGCGCCGCCGCGCTCTACGTCTACACGCAAGCTCCGGCGTACCGGACCGGCCTGCTGCGGGCCGACATCGAGAAGCCGGGCGATCACCTGTACCGGATCTGCGTTCCCGGTGACGATCCCAACCGCGCGCTGTGCCTCTACGTGCAGACCGACCAGTCACCGCCCGGGGTCGCGCTGGACCCGGATCGCACACCGAACTCGGTGCTCTTCGGAAGCGACGGTCGCGACGGCTGAGGCGTCAGCCGGCGACGCTGCGCGCGCGGCCCGCCTCCTTGGCCGCGTAGAGCGCCGCGTCGGCCCGCGCAACCGCGGTCTCGGGGCGCTCGTCGCCGTCCCACTGCACGATCCCGACCGAGCAGCCGACGCCGCTGGGAGTCGCGAGACGCAGGCGTTCGACGAGCGCCTGGCCGCCGCGCAGATCGCAGTCGGGCAGCAGCAAGGCGAATTCGTCGCCGCCGACACGGGCAAGCAGGTCGTTGGTCCGCAGCTCGTTGGCCCAGGCGGCGGTCGCGCCGCTGAGCAGGCGATCGCCGGCCTGGTGGCCGTGAGTGTCGTTGTAGGGCTTGAAGTGATCGAGGTCCAGGAGCGCCAGACACAAGTGCGACCCGGCCCGCTTGGCGTGACTGAGCTCGACGGCGATCCGCTCGTCCCAGACGCGGCGGTTGGCGAGTCCGGTCAACGGATCGGTGCGGGCGAGCTCGCGCAACTGAGCGGTCAGGCGCGCGCGCTCGAGGATCGTTCCCATCTCCGCGGCCAGCAGCTTGATGACCGAGCTCTCTCGCGGCGTCAGGGCGTCGCGTGGCGTCTCCCAGGCGATCAGCATCACCCCGAGCACCTCGGAGCCGCGCAGGATCGGCTCGAAGACGACCGAGGCCATCTGCGCGTCATCGACGATCGACGGGCGAACCGCATGACGGGCGTCGGTGAGGAACAGCCGCTCCTTCGAGACCGCGCACAGCGCCGCGCCGGTCGGAGGATCCGTGATCCTGACCTCGATCCCGAGCGGCGCGCGGTCGCGGGTCGCGGCGGCGAGCACGAGGCGATCGGCCCCGCGCAACTCGAGCAGGCCGGCCGCCGACGCACCGGTGATCTGCGCCGCGGCCACGCAGACCTCTTGCGCCGGATAGTCGGAGGTTGCGGCATCGCGGGCGACCCGGGCGATCGTGTGCATGTCGACCTGCTGGCGCTGAAGCTCGTGCTCGGCGGTCTTGCGCTGCGTGATGTCGAGGGCGTGGGCCAGCGCCCACATGAGCCGCCCGTTGCGGTCGCGGGCGGTGTTGAGGTGGCTGAGAATCCAGATCACCGATCCGTCGCGGCGGATCAGGCGCTTCTCGCGGACCACGATGCCGCCGTGGTGGGCCAGCTCCTTGCCGCGGCGGACGTCCTCCTCGTGATCCTCGGGGTGCGTGAAGTCGCTGAACGGCCGATCCTGGAGCTCGGGGAGCTCGTAGCCGAGTAGGTCGGCCATCGCCTGATTGGCGCGCAGCCACGTACCGTCGGGCCGCGCCATCGTCATAGCGACCGGGGCCTCGTCGAACGAGCGGCGGAAACGCTCGTCGTCCTCGCGGCGCTCGGTGACGTCGAAGGCCATGCCGCAGAGGCCGGTCGCGTCGCCGTCGGGGTCGAAGATCGGGAACAGGATCGACGCGTAGCGACGCGCGCCGGTCGGCGTGCGGACGTCGTCCTCGAACTCCCCGGGCTCGCCGCCGACCAGCACGCGGAGGTCGCGCCGGCGAACGCCGGCGGCGTAGTCGGCGCGCATGAGGTCGGCGTCTGTCAGGCCCGGGACCGTGTCGGGATCGCGGTCGAACAGCTCGCCGAAGTGGCGGTTGACGAAGACATAGTTGGATTCGGTGTCCTTGACCCACATCGCCGACGGAGAGTGATCGAACACCGCCTGGAGCTGGGCGCGGCTCGCGCGTTCCGGGCGCTCGGCCCGGCGGACCTTGGTGCTCTCCTCGCGGTCGTGCCGCGCCGTGTCGAGCGCGAGGGCGTCGCGGATGCTGCGGCGCATGAGCTCGACGGAGGTCGGCGAGCGATCGGTCAGGCAGACGACCGGAGCGCCCTGGGGATGGCGCAGCAGTTCGTCGAGCACCGGCGCGACGGCCATGACGCACACGAACGTCTCCTCATCAAGGGCGCGCGCAGCCGCCTCGATGGTTTCAACATGAGTCACTGCGGTCTCGGGTACGAAATCCAGGGCTGCCTGACGCAGTATCTCCAGGTCGTTGCTTTCTTCCCCGATCAGCAGCAGGCGGCGGGTACTGCTCCTGGTCATCGCGCATGGTTTCGGCAGCCCCGACAGAAAACTTGAGTGACTACAGCGCCAGCGAGAACGGGTGTTCGAGAAGCGTTCGCACGCGGGCCGCAAATTGCGCGGCATCGGCGCCGTAGAGGATGCGGTGATCGCACGACAGCGTGGCGTCCATCGTGTGGCGCGCAACGACCTGCCCGTCATGGACGACGGCGCGCGGCTCGAGCGCGCCGACGGCGAGGATCGCGGCCTGCGGCGGGTTGATGACCGCGGTGAAGCGCGTCGTCCCGAACATGCCGAGGTTGGAGACCGTGAACGTCGCGCCGCTGAGCTCGGGCGGGGTGATCGTGCCCGCGCGGACCTTCTCGGCCAACGCGCGGCTGTCACGGGCGATCTCGCCGAGCGACCTGCGGTCGGCATCGAAGACCGTCGGCACGACGAGGCTGTCCTGCGCCGCGACCGCGACGCCGACGTTGACGCGCTCGTAGAGCTCGAAATGTCCGTCGCGGTATGAGCCGTTGGCCCGCGGCTGCTCGCCGAGCGCCAGTGCGCACGCCTTGACGACCATGTCGTTGTACGAGGGAACCGGGCTGCCTTCGTGGGCCGTCGCCTTGAGCTGCTCGCGCATCGCGACGCAGGACTCCATGTCGATCGTGACGGTGAGCGTGAAGTCCGGCACGGTCGCGCGCGACTCGGCCATTCGCCGGGCGACGAGTTGTTGGGTGCGCGTCAGTTCGACGATCGTGACCGCGCCCTTGGCGCCGCCGGTCGCCGCCGGGGCGGGCGCCACAGGGGTGGGCGCGTCCACCTGCGCCGGTGCGGGCGCCGCGGCCGGTGGGCTCACGGCGGCCGCCTCGACATCGGCCTTGACGATCCGCCCACCGGGTCCGGTGCCGGCGAGCGCCGCCAGGTCGACGCCGCGATCGACGGCGACACGGCGGGCGAGCGGCGAGGCCTTCGTTCGCTGGCCGGGCGCGGCCGGAGTCGCCGGTTGCCGTGCGGTGGGTGCGGCGACCGGCGCGGGCGCGGCAACCGGCGCGGGCGCCGCCGCGCCGTCCCCGTTGCCCGACGCGTCCGGCGCGCTCGGCGCCGCCACATCGCCGATTGTCGCGATCAGTGTTCCGATCGGCAGCGTGTCGCCTTCGGCGGCGACGATGTGGAGCGCTCCGGTGGCGTCAGCCTCGTAGGTCATCGTCGCCTTGTCGGTCTCGATCTCGACCAGCTCGTCGCCGCGGGCAACCTCCGCGCCCTCGTCCTTCAGCCATTTCAGGATCGTCCCTTCCTCCATGGAGTCGGACAGTCGGGGCATGACGACTTCGGGCACGCCCTTCAGCCTAGCCATTGACGAGGCTCGGCGATGGTTGGGCGGGTGGGCTCGTCTTCTCCCCCGCTGGAGGCTGTCCCGAACTCGCCGCCTACCCCGGCCGGACCGACAACCGCCGGCCGACCAGCTCGGCGGCTTCGAGCACCGGTCGCGGCCGTGCGAACAGGAAGCCTTGGGCGACGTCGCAGCCCAGCGCGGCGAGCAGGTCGAGCTGGTCGCCGGTCTCGATGCCTTCGGCGATCGTCTGGAGCCCGAGAGCGTGGGCGAGCGAGATGATCGCCGCGGCGATCGAGGCGTCCTGGGGCGTGCGCCCGAGCGCGTCGACGAACGTGCGGTCGATCTTGAGCACGTCGATCGGGAAGCGGCGCAGATGGGCCAGCGACGAGTAGCCGGTCCCGAAGTCGTCGATCGCCAGGCGCACGCCAAGCGCCTTGAGGCGCAGGAGCATCGCCGCGCCGTCGGTGCCGCTCTCCATCATCGCGCTCTCGGTGATCTCCAGGCAGACGCTGGTCGGGTCGGTCCCGGTCTCGGCCAGCACCTGGCTGATCGACGCGACGAGGTCGGGCTGCGCGAACTGGCGCACGGACAGGTTCACGGACAGGGTCAGCGGCGGTTCGCCGGCCGGCGTCAGCCGCCACTGCGCCGCGTCGACGCACGCCTGGCGCAGGACCCAGTCGCCGATGCCGACGATCAGCCCGGTCTCCTCGGCGAGCGGGATGAACTCCGACGGTGCGAGCAGGCCGCGGGTCGGGTGCTGCCAGCGCACGAGCGCCTCGAAGCCGACGACGCGCTGTTCGATGACGTCGATCGTCGGCTGGTAGTGCAGCCGCAGCTCCCCGCGCTCGAGCGCCCGGCGCAGCGCGCTCTCGGTATGCAGGCGCGCGACCACGTCGGCGCGCATCTGGTCGTCGAAGATCTCGAAGCGGCCCTTGCCATGATCCTTGGCCCGGTACATCGCGGCGTCGGCGTCGCGGATCAGCTCCTCGGGCGTCTCGGTGCCGATTCGCGCGATCGCGATTCCGATGCTCGTCTGCAGGAACGCCTCGCCGTCGTCGAGCTCGAACGGCTCGGCGAACACGTCGACCAGGCGCTGGGCGATCGTCGTCGCCTCGTTCTCGTCCTCGAGGTCGTCGAGCAGCACGGTGAACTCGTCGCCACCGAAACGCGCGACGGTGTCGGCCGGGCGCAGCGCCGCAGCGACGCGCACCGCGATGTCGATCAGCAGCCGGTCGCCGGCGTCGTGGCCGAGCGAATCGTTGATGACCTTGAAGCGATCGACGTCGAGGAACAGGACGGCCAGCGCACCGGTGCGCCGGCGTGAGCGCCGCAGCGCGAGGCCGAGACGGTCGAGGAACAGCATCCGGTTCGGGAGACCGGTCAGCGAGTCGTGCAGGGCGGCGTGCGACAGCTCCTGCTCGGCCGCCTTGCGGTCGGTGATGTCACGTGTGACGACGACGATCTCGACCACGTCGCCGGCCGCATCACCGACCGCAGTGACCGTCGACTCGAACCAACGCACCGCGTCGTCCTTGCGCCGCCCGCGGTAGATCACGGTGGCCGGCGAACGCGACTCGATTGTCCGCGCCTGCACCTCGGTGATGGCCAGGCGATCCTCGTCGTGAGCGAGGTCATGGAGCGAGGTCCCGAGCAGCTCCTGGGGCGTGAAGCCGCTCAGGGCAAAGCAGGCCGGCGAGGCGTAGAGGTAGGACCCGTCGGGCGCGTGGCGCGAGAGGAAGTCCGACGAGTTCTCGGCGAGCATCCGGAACTCGGCCTCGCGCGTGGCCAGCGCGCGCTGGGCGTCGACCTCTTCGGTGATGTCGTCGATCGTGTTGACGTAGGTCGGGGGCGCACCCTCGCGGCTCGGCACCACGGCCGAGCGCATCCAGACCCAGCGCTGTCGGTTGTCGGGCGTGCGGATGCGGAACTCGGTCTCGAGCGGGCGGTCCTCGCGGATCGCCGCACGTATCTCGAATCGGACGCGCTCGGCGTCGAGCTCGTCGATGATCGACCACCAGCCGCGGTTGAGCAGGTCGACGAGCGGGCGGCCGGTGACCGCGAGCATGCGCTCGTTGCAGTAGTCGAGATTGCCGCGGCTGTCGCACGAGAACACGCCGCTCGGCGATGCGGCGGTCAGCGAGCGGAACCGTTCGTGAGAGGTCTGTGCCGACTCCTGGGCTGCCCGGTGCTCGGAGATGTCGGTCATCTGGACGATGAAGAACGGGTGGGAATCGTGGCCGAAGAACGACATCGACAGCGCGGTCCACTGCTCGCCACCGTCGGCGCGCGTGTAGCGGTGCTCGGTCCGGTAGGAGGCGAGCTCGCCGGCCGCCATGCGCACCATCGCGTCAGCCTCGCCCGCGACGTGATCGGGGTGGAGGATCTCGTGGAGCGCCAACCCGACGAGCTGCGCGGGCTCATAGCCGGTCATCTCGCAGAAGGCCGCGTTGACGTGCTCGAAGCGCCCGTCGAGCGAAACGATCGCCAACCCCACGGCGGCGCCGTCGAATGCGCTTCGGAACCGCTGCGGATCAGTGGTCATCGGTCCCCGAACGTCGCCAGTACCGCGTCAACGATCTGTTTTTCGTGCGGGTAGGCGATCTCCTCCAATGGTTTGGAATACGGCATGGGGACGTCGGCCCCCGTGACACGCCCGACCGGGGCGTCGAGATCGTCAAATGCCTGCTCGGAGATCAGCGCCGCGAGGTTGGCTCCGACGCCTCCGTGCGGCCAGCCCTCCTCGACGATGATCGCCCGGTTGGTCTTGCGCACCGAGGCGAGGATCGTGTCGAGATCGAGCGGCCGCAGCGTGCGCGGGTCGATGACCTCAGCGCTGATGGAGTGGTCGTCGGCGAGGGTCTGCGCGGCGCGGGTCGCGGTGACAGCCATCCGCGAGATGCCGATCAGCGTCACATCGGTGCCCTCGCGACGGATGGCCGCGTGGCCGAAGTCGACGAGCAGGTCCGGGTCGTCGGACACCTCGCCGCGCTGGCCGTAGAGGTACTCGTGCTCGATGAAGACGACTGGGTTGTCGTCGCGGATTGCGGCCTTCAGCAGGCCCTTGGCATCGGCCGCGGTGCTCGGCACGGCGACGAGCAGGCCGGGCACGTGGAGGAAGAACGCCTCCCACGAGTGCGAGTGCGTCGGGCCGAGCTGGTGGCCGGCCCCCTGGGGCATCCGCACGACGAGCGGCACCTTGACCTGGCCGCCGAACATGTAGTGGATGTGCGCCGCGTGGTTGACGATCTGGTCCATCGCGAGCAACGAGAAGTTGATCGTCATCAGCTCGACGACCGGGCGCAGGCCGGTCATCGCCGCGCCGACGCCCATGCCGACGATCGTGTTCTCGGAGATCGGGGTGTCGCGCACGCGGCGCTCGCCGAACTCCTCGAGCAGCCCGGCCGTGACCTTGAACGCGCCGTTGAACACGCCGATGTCCTCGCCCATCAGGATCACCCGATCGTCGCGCGCGAGCTCCTCGCGCAACGCCTCGTTCAGCGCGTCGCGATAGCGGATCGAACGCGTCGCGGGCTGCGCCTCGGCGGCCACCTCAGGTCTCCTCGCGGTGCTGGAGGCCAACCGTCATCTGCTTCGGGATCTCGTCGGTCTCCGACTCTTCGTCGCCGCCGTACTGGATCTGGTCGTGGTCGCGTTCGTCCTCGCCGCGGTGGGGCGCGGGTGAGCGCTCGTCAAGCGACCACCAGCCGCGGACCTGGCCGCCGAGCACATAGATGTCGTCGTAGAGCGACTCGGGCGGCGGGTGGGGCGACGCGTCGGCGAAGGCGACCGCGGCATCGACACGGGCGATCGCGGCGGCGTCGATCTGGTCGCGCCTGGCCTGGTCGATGACGCCCTCGGCAACGAGCCGGTCGCCGAACGTCATCAACGGATCGCGCTGGCGCCAGTGCTCGACCTGCTCCTTGGTGCGGTACTCCTCGGGATCGGCCATCGAGTGCCCACGGAAGCGGTAGGTGATCGCCTCGACGAGGATCGGGCGGCGCTCCTCGCGCGCGATCCGCAGCGCTTCGGAGGTCACCTCGTAGGTGTCCATCGCGTCCATCCCGTCGCAGCGCATGCCGGGAACGCCGAGCCCCTCACCGCGTCTGTGAAGATCGGTGACCGCGGAATGCCGTTCGAGCGACGTGCCCATGCCGAACTGGTTGTTGGTGACCATGAAGACGATCGGCAGGCGCCACAGTGCCGCCAGGTTCAGCGTCTCGCCGAACGTACCCTGGTTCGACGCGCCGTCACCGAACTGGCACAGCGTCGCGTCGGACGTGCCGAGGTAGTCGCTGGCCAGCGCAAAGCCGGCGGCGATCGGCAGGTTCCCGCCGACGATTCCGTAGCCGCCCATGAAGCGCCGCTCGAGGTCGAACATGTGCATCGAGCCGCCGCGGCCCTTGCAGACGCCGTCAGCGCGGCCGAACAGCTCGGCCATCACGTTCCTGGGGTCGGTTCCGCGCACAAGCGCGTGTCCGTGGGAGCGGTAGGTCGAGATCAGGTAGTCGCTGTCGCGCATCGCGCGCACCGATCCGACGATCGTCGCCTCCTCACCGATCGCCAGGTGCAGGAAGCCGCCGACCTTGGCCTTCGCATACATCTCGCCCGCCCGCTCCTCGAAGCGGCGGATCAGCACCATTGTCTCAAGCCACTCGATGGCGACCTTGGCGTCGGGCAGCGGACGATCGGTCATTCGTGCGTCAAGCGTACCCCGTGCCCTCGGCTATGCGGCGCTATGGAAGATCGGCTGCAGAAGCGATGGTTCGCCACTGCTCGAGGAACTCGTCGGACTCCACGCGCGCCATGTCGGCACGCAGCGCGTTGAGGAAGCGCCGCGCCTGCGAGCCCTGGACGTCCCAGAACAGGACCACCTCCATCGACGCGACCTCGACGATCTCGACGTGGTCGACGCTGTCAGCCTTGGCCAAGAACGACGGCCCGCGGCTGCCGCGGGTGTGGATCAGGCGGTACTCGCGGTTGGCTCTCATGCGGGCGCCTGCGCCGCCGCGCCGGACGTCTGCGCTTCGCCATGCACCACGCGCCCGTCGGGCAGCCACAGCGCCGGGACGTCGCGGACGCCGCGCTGCGCGGCCCGCTCGGTCGCCTCCCGCAGCCCCGCGTGGACCGAGCGCAGCTCGGCGCCCTTCAGCACGGCGGCGGGGTGCATCTCGCACGCGCTGGCGGCGATCAGGACGTTGTCGGGCACGCTGAGCGCCCGACCCCCGGCGTAGGCCTGGCGAAATGCGGCCTGCGCGAACGGGACTGTGCGCCCGATCGACTTGGCGTAGAACGCGACGCGCATCGCAAACGCGCTGTCGAACGGGAACGGGTCGGGCCAGCGCAGCGCCTGCAACCCGGCTGCGGCGCCCCGGCGCTCGACGGTCTCGCGGTAGGCCAGCGCATCGGCTTCGCAGCGCCAGGCGTCGAAGCCCTCGGTGTGGGCGGGCAGCGACGCGGCATGGATCGGGATCCACTCCGGGATCCGGTCGAGGCTGTGATTGACGCGCTCCGCCGCGAGGTAGGCCTCGGGGCTGGCCAGATCGAAGTAGAACGCCGCCTGGCTAGCCGTGGATGAGCCAGCCATCGGCCGCGCGCGCCGCTTCCATGACGCCCTCGGAGAGCGTTGGGTGACCGTGCACCATGCGGGCGACCTCCTGATAGCCGCCCTCCATCGCTCGGACATTGACGAGCTCTTGAATCAGCTCGGTCGCCTTGGCGCCGACGATGTGGCCGCCGAGCAGTTCGCCGTAGCGCTTGTCGCCGACGATCTTGATCAGGCCCGTACGGTCGCCATAGACCGTGCCCGCGCCGACCGCCCCGTACGGGAGCTTGCCGACGACGACGTCGTGGCCGGCCTCGATCGCCTGGGCCTCGGTCAGGCCGAAGCTCGCGACGTTCGGGGTGCAGAACGTCGCGCGTGGAACGTCGATGTACGCGATCGGATGGGTCGGCATTCCGGCCGCGTCCTCGACAGCGATGATGCCCTCGTCCGACGCCTTGTGGGCCAGTGCCGGACCGGGGACGAGATCGCCGATCGCCCAGACGCCGGGAACCGAGGTGCGCAGCCCGCCGTTGACCGCGATCAGGCCCTGCTCGGTCAGCTTGACGCCGGCCTCCTGCAGTCCGAGCCCCTCGATGTCGGGTCCGCGACCGGCGGCGATGACCAGCCAGTCGACTTCGGCTGTCTCGTCGCCGTGGGTGAAGGTGCATGAGGTCTCGGTCGTCGCGACGTTCTCGACGAACGTCGAGGTGTGGACCGTGATGCCCTGCTTCTTGAACGAGCGCTCGGCGAGCTTGGAGATGTCGGCGTCCTCGGTCGGCAGGACCCGCTCGAGACCTTCGAACAGGCTGACGGTCACACCGAGGCGCGCGTAGGCCGATGCGATCTCGGCGCCCGACGCGCCCGCCCCGACGACGGCCATCGTGTTCGGCAGCTCGGTCAGCGCCCACGCTTCCTCGGTCCCGATCACGCGGCCACCGAACGTCGTGCCGGGGATCGGCCTCTTGACCGAGCCGGTGGCGAGGATCACACCCTTGGTCGCCTCGATCTCGGTGCCGTCGAAGGTGCCGCCGATCTTGACGTTTCCCTCCGCGGTCGGGGAGCCGTGGCCCTCGATGACGTCGATCTCGTTCTTCTTCATCAGGCCGGCGACGCCGCCGGTCAGCGTCTTGACGACCTTCTCGCGGCGGGCGACGATTGCCGGGAAGTCGACCTCGACGCCCGAGACCTTCAGGCCGAACTCGGCCGCGTCGTTGATCTCGGCCAGGATGTCGGCGCTGCGCAGCACCGCCTTGGCCGGGATGCAGGCGTAGTTCAGACAGCGTCCGCCGATCGCTCCTGACTCGACGACGGCCGTCTTCAGGCCGAGCTGGGCGGCGCGGATTGCGGCGACGTAACCACCGGGTCCGGAGCCTATGACGATGATTTCATACGAAGTTTCAGGCATCGAATTGAGCCTACCCCACCGCTCGATCGCGCATCTGTATGCGTGCCATCGGGCGGATCAACGCCCAGAACAACCAGCCGCCGAGGCCGACCACCGCGGCGCAGATGACGAGCGCCAGGACGTTCGAGGCCAGCATCAAGAACAGCGAGAAGAAGAGGACCGCGATCGCCAGCACGGCAGCGAACCCGAGCACCGCCCAGTAGCGCACCTGCCACAGCCCGACCGCAGCCAGCGCCGCGAGCGCGCAGAAGCCGATCGTGGCGGGGACGCTCGGCTTCTCGCCCGAGACCTGCGCGCCGGCGAGCAGCGCGACCAGGTTGGCGAGTGCGAGGCCGGCTGCAACGAGCGCCGAGATCGTGATCGCGCGCGGACGTTCGCCTTCGGCCAGCGGCTCGAGGCCCGAGCGGATCTCGGCGTCGCGTGCCTCGCCGCGCACTCGCTCGCGCCGCGGCGACGGACGGTCGGCCATCAGGCGTCACCGGGGAGGTCGGCCGCCGCGCGCGCGGCGGCGCCGGCCCGGTCGGCGGCCTCACGGGTTGCCGCGCCGTCATCATCGACGTTGGTGTCGGCCGCCGCGCGGGCGGCGGCGCTCGCGGCGTCGGCGGCCGCTCGCGCCGCCGCGCCGCCGTCGTCGAACTCGTCGCGCTCAAGCGTGTCGGCGCTCGATGACGACGCACGCAGTGCCGTGTCGGTGCGCGTTACCGTCGCGATGAGCTCGGTCGCCGCCGCGCCTGGGTCGGCGGCCTCGGCGATCGCGCGGACGACCGCGATCCGCTTGGCGCCGGCGTCGATCACTGCGCCAATCGTGTCGTGATCGATCCCGCCGATCGCGAACCACGGCATCGTCGCGTGCGCGACCGCGTAGCGCACGAGCTCGACCCCAACGGCCGGACGCCCGGGTTTGGTCGGTGTCGCATAGATCGGCCCGACGCCGATGTAGTCGACACCGGTCGCCGCGTCGATCTGCTCCGGCGAGTGGGTCGAGCGCCCGATCAGACGCCGGTTGCCGATCAGTTTGCGCGCCTCGTCGATCGTCAAGTCGTCCTGGCCGAGGTGCACGCCGTCGGCGCCGACCTCCGACGCGAGATCAGCGCGATCGTTGAGGATGAACAGCGCGCCTGCGCGCTCGCACAGCGCCCGCGCGCGCTCGGCGGCGGCCATGATCTCGGCATCGCTCTCCTCCTTGGCGCGCAGCTGGAAGACGTCGACGCCTGCGGCGAGCGCCGGGCCGAGGACATCTGCCAGCGGACGGCCACCGGGGGTCGGACCACAGATGAGATAGAGACGCGCGGCCCGCAGCCGCGCATGGGGATCGGCCAGCGCCATACAACAACCTTCTACCACGGACCGTCGCCGTGGGGCTTCGCCTACGTCCTCGCTGTGGGGTCTGTGAGAACCTCCGTCGGTGGCAGCTAAGTCCCATGATGTGCTCGTCGTCGGTGGCGGGATCATCGGCCTGTCGATCGGTTGGCGGGCGGCGCAGCGCGGGCTCGATGTGCTCGTGCTCGAACGCGACAGCGCCGAACGGACCGGCCTCGGGTCGGGCGCCTCGCACGTCGCCGCGGGGATGCTCGCGCCGGTCGCCGAGGCCGACCCGCGTGAGCCGGCGGTGCTTGAGCTCGGGCTGCGCGGCGCCGCTCTGTGGCCATCCTTCGCGGCCGAGCTGACCGAGGTCTCGGGGGTCGAGATCGGCTACCGCGCCGCGGGCACGCTGCTCGTCGCCCACGACGGCGATACCGCGGCAGAGCTCGACCGTGAGCGTGTATTGCGCGAGCGGATGGGGCTGCGCGCCGAGCGCCTGCTCGGCAGCGAGGCGCGGCGGCGCGAGCCGGCGCTGGCGCCGGGGATCCGGCTCGCGCTGGACCTGCCCGACGATCGCTCGGTCGATCCGCGCGCCGTGGTCGGCGCGCTCGCGACGGCGCTCGGTTCGCAGGTGCGCCGCGGTGCGTCCGTGGCTGCGATCGAAACCGGCGCGGTCGTCCTCGACGACGGTGAGCGCCTGCTCGGCGCGCGCGTCGTGCTCTGCGCGGGCGCATGGTCGGGCGCGCTGGCCGACGTGCCGGTGCGACCGGTCAAGGGGCAGCTCCTGCGCCTGCGCGACCCGGCCGGCCCCGGGCTGATCACGCGAACGCTGCGCTTCGACGGCGGCTATCTCGTCGCGCGCGACGACGGGCGCTACGTGCTCGGAGCGACGACCGAGGAGCGCGGCTTCGACGTCAACGTGACCGCGGGCGCCGCCTACGAGCTGCTGCGTGATGCGGCGCTCGTCGTGCCCGGTGTGCTCGAGCTCGAGATCGAGGAGCTGATCGCCGGCCTTCGACCGGGGACTCCCGGCAACGTGCCGATCATCGGCGCCCACGATACGCTCGACGGTGTTTTCGTCGCGACCGGCCATCACCGCAACGGCGTCCTGCTCGCCCCCGTCACCGCCGAGCTGATCGTCGACGTCCTCGCCCCGGTGACGGCGTGATCGTCCTCAACGGCGAGATCCTCGAAGACTGCGACGGCGCGACGGTAGCCGAGCTCGTCGGGCGCACCGGCCTCGACCCCCAGGCCGCGCGCGGGATCGCGGTAGCCGTCGACGACGAGGTCGTCCCGCGCGGCGAGTGGCCGTCGCGGATCGTCGCCTCGGGGGCGAGCGTCGAGGTACTCACGGCGATGCAGGGCGGATGACCGACACCCTGACCATCGCCGGCCGCGGCCTGGGCTCGCGCCTGATCCTCGGCACGGGCGGCTTCGCCAACCTCGAGACCTTGGCCGAGGCGATCCGCGTCAGCGAGACCGAGCTCGTCACCGTCGCGCTGCGGCGCATCGACCCGCAGATGCGCGGCTCGCTCGTCGACGTTCTCGCTACCGCCGGCGTCGCGCTGCTCCCCAACACGGCCGGGTGCTACACCGCCCGCGACGCGTTGCTGACCGCGCGTCTGGCCCGCGAGGCGTTTGAGACCAACTGGGTCAAGTTGGAGGTGATCGGAGACGAGCGAACGCTGCTTCCGGATGCGCTCGAGCTCCTCGCTGCAGCCGAGCAGCTTGTCGATGAGGGCTTCGTCGTCCTGCCCTACACGACCGACGACCCCGTTCTCGCCAAGCGCCTGGAGGATGTCGGCTGCGCCGCGATCATGCCGCTCGGCTCGCCGATCGGCAGCGGCATGGGCATTCGCAACCCCTACAACGTGAGCCTGATCCGCGAGCAGACGCAGCTTCCGGTGATCCTCGACGCCGGCGTCGGCACCGCGTCGGACGCGGCGCTGGCGATGGAGCTCGGCTGCGACGCCGTGCTGTGCGCAAGCGCGATCAGCCGCGCCGCCGATCCGCCGGCGATGGCGCGCGCGATCAGCGGCGCGGTCGCCGCCGGCCGGCTCGCCTACGGCGCGGGGCGGATCGCCAAGCGCCTGTACGCGGAGGCCTCGACGCCGGACGAGGGCCGCCCGGAGTTCGCGTCGTGAAGGCCGCCCATGAGGATCTGCTCGACGCGTTTCAGATCGCGCTCGTCGGTCGTGACCGCCCGCGCCTGCACGAGGTCTGCGCGCCGGACCTCCACTACGAGGACCCGCTCTGCGACCAGCCGCTGGCGGGCCCCGACCAGCTCGCCGACCACGTCTCGCGCCTGTGGCAGGCGTTCCCCGACGCGCGCATAGAGCGCATCGGCGAGCGCCTCGGCGACGGGCGCTATGTGGCGGCGCCGGTGCGCCTGCTCGCCACCCACACCGGCGACCTCGGCGGCATCCCGGCCAGCGGCAAGCCGCTCGCCGTCTACGCGGTGCTGTTCTGCGAGCTCGACCCGCCGGGCGAGCGGCTCTGGCGCGTGCGCCCGTTCTTCGACGTGTACGGCGCGGCGGTGCAGATCGGCGTCATGCCCGAGCACGGCACGCTCGGCGAACGCGCGCTGATGATGGTCCGCGGCTTCGGCTTGCGCGTCCGCCGCTGAACTCGTTCCTACGAGGTGACGATCACCTTGAAGCCGGTCATCTGCGGGTGGAACGTGCAGACGTAGCTGATCGTCCCGGCGGTCTTCGGCGTGAACGAGAACGTACCGCCCTGGTTGATCGCGTCGGAGGAGATCTGGTCGCCCGACGGGGCGTCGGTCGACGTCACGTTGTGGGCGGCGCTGTCCGTGTTCGTCCACGTGACCTTCTGACCGACCTTGACGGTGATCGTCTTGGGATTGGCGTCGAAGTTCGCGTAGGTCACCGTGGCGGCGCCACGGGTCACGGCGGCGGCCGCGGTCGTCGCCGCCTTAGCGCCACCACCGTAGGCGCCACCGCCACCACCGGAGCTGGAGTTTGAACTGGAGCCACAGCCGGCGAGCAGAAGCGCGGCAGCGACGGCGGCGGGGATGAGGGTTCTCGTCATGATCACATCACTATCTGACGCCGATCGCCCTCAATCCTTCCCGATGCCCTCCAGCTCGACGGCCAGCGGGAGGTGGTCGGACAGCGTGCCCGCGTCGAGGATCTCCGTCGACGCGTCGGGGCCCGGCTCGCGGACGAGCACGTGGTCGACGCCGTCGCCGCCGGCCACCGTGAAACCGGGAGCGGCGGGTGCGGGCACGTTGAAGTCGCCGCCGAGGATCGCGGGCGCGTCGCCGGCCCAGCCCGTGACGAGCGATGCCGCCTGCTCGATGTCGGCCTGGGCGCGGGCGTCGGAGTGCACCTGGGCGTGGATGTTCGCGACCCAGATCCCGCTGGCGAGGCGGACCGCGTGCACGACGCGGCGCTCCGGCCGACGGCGCAGCTGCGCCTCGCGGTACTCGTCGATCGGGATTCCGCGCACGAGGATCGCGTTGGCGCCGCCGCCGTTTGACTTGATCAGGTCAGGGCGGCGATCGGCGATCGCGCGGCGCAGCGGCAGCAGCGCGTTGCGGGAGGTCAGCGCGGTGCGCTGCTCGGCGCCCGCGGCGCGCGCGAGATCCCCCGGCCACCACGGCGGGACCTCCTGCAGCAGCGCCACATCCCACGACCAGGCGGCGATCGCGGCGGCGAACTCGGCGCGCAGCGAGCGCGGCACGTCGGGGACCCCGCGGCCGTGGAAGAGGTTCCAGCTGAGGATGCGCATCGGGCATATGCTCTCGCGCTTGACCCGTCACCTGCTCACCGGCTCGGAATTGCGGCCCGAGGACCTGCGCGCGCTGCTCGCGCGCGCGGTCGAGCTGAAGGCGGCGCCGCTGTCGTCGTCGCTGCTCGCTCAGCGCACCGTCGCGCTGATCTTCGAGAAGCCCTCGACCCGCACCCGGACCTCGTTCGAGGTCGGCGTCACCGAGATGGGCGGTCATCCGATGGTCGTTCGGCCAGGCGAGATGCAGCTCTCGCGCGGCGAGTCGCTGCGCGACACCGCGCTCGTGCTCAGCCGTCACGTCGCGGCGATCGGCGTGCGCACCCACGCCGACTCCGAGCTCGAGGAGCTCGCGCGCCACGCCGACGTCCCGGTCTTCAACATGCTCACCGCCGGTCATCACCCGTGCCAGGCGCTCGCCGATCTGCTGACCTTGAAGGAGCGCTTCGGGGAGCTCGAGGGACTCAAGCTCGCCTACGTCGGCGACGGCAACAACGTCGCTCGCTCGCTCGCGATCCTCGGCGCGGCGGCGGGGGTCGACGTGCACATCGCCTCGCCCGACGGCTATGCGATCGAGCCGGTCGCCGGAGCGACGCTGACGACCGACCCGGCCGCCGCGGTCGCCGGCGCGCACGCCGTCTACACCGACGTCTGGGTCTCGATGGGCGACGAGGAGACGGCCGACGAGCGCCGCGCGGCGCTGTCGGCGTACCGCGTCGACGATGCGCTGCTCGACCTCGCCGCGCCCGGCGTGATTGCGATGCACGACCTGCCCGCCCACCCCGGCGAGGAGATCACCGAGAACGTGCTCTATGGCTCGCGCCAGGCGATCTGGGACCAGGCCGAGAATCGCCGTCACGCTCAGAAGGCGATGCTCGAGTGGCTGCTCGAAGGTTGAGTGGGGAGTAGCCTCGTGGTGATGAGTCGTCCCAAGCTTCCCCGCTCGACCGAGGAGCAGCTGCGCCAGCGCCTGGAGTCGCTGCGCGACCTTGCCCTGCTTCCGGCCAAGCTGATCCAGGAGGCGCTCGACGACGCCGTTTCGCGCGGGCGGATGTCGCGCGAGGACGCGACCGAGCTGGCGAGCTCACTCGTCGAGATCGGGCGCCGCCAGGCTCGCGAGCTGCTCGACGAGCTCGAGCAGACGCTCAGCACCGGCCAGGGCGACGACCTGCGCGAGCGCATCCTGCGCGAGATCGAGCGCGCGCGCCGGGCGCTCGGCGTCGGCTCGGTCTTCCCGATCTCCGACTACGACACGCTGACCGCGCCGCAGGTCATCGCCCGGCTCGACGACTTGACCGATCCGCAGCTGCGCAAGGTCCGCGACTACGAGACGCGCCACAACACGCGCAAGACGATCCTCGCGGCGATCGCCAAGAAGCTCGGCTAGACGATGGACGCCGCCGCTTCCCCCACCACTCGCCCCCAGAAGGGCGACGAGCTCGACCTGCGCGTCGAGTCGCTGGCCTTCGGCGGCAATGGTGTCGCCCGGACCGAGGGGGGCTACGTCGTCTTCGTCAGCGGCGCGATCCCCGGCGATCTTGTCCGTGCGCAGATCACCAAGCGAAACCGCCGCTACGCGGACGCCCGCACGATCGAGCTGCTCGAACCGTCACCCGAGCGTATCGAGCCGATGGCCGATCATCCCGGCGCGCCGTGGCAGATCCTGCCCTACGAGCGCCAGCTCGAGATCAAGAGCCAGCAGGTCGACGACGCGCTGCGCCGCATCGGTCACCTCGACGGCTACGAGCTCGAGGAGATCGTTCCCGCCGTCGAGCAGTGGCGCTATCGCAACAAGCTCGAGTACTCGTTCGGCACCGACGCCGCCGGGCAGCTCGTCTGCGGCTTCCACGCGCCGGGGTCGTGGGAGGAGATCCTGCCGATGAGCGACTGCCTGCTCGCCTCGGAGGCCGGCAACGCCGCCCGCGAGTCGGTCCTCGCGTGGGCCCGCGCGCAGGGGCTCGGCGCGTATGACCGTCGCACCCAGGAAGGCTTCCTGCGCAACCTCGTCGTGCGCGAGGGGCGGCGCACCGGGCAGATCGGGATCCGGCTGGTGACCGGCGAAGGCGAGCTCGACACCGACTCGCTGACCGCGACGATCGAGTGCAACAGCCTGGCGTGGACGCAGATCTCCGGGCTCGGTGAGACAACGGCCGGCGGCGAGACCCAGCTGCTCGCCGGATCGGCGACGATTCTCGAGGAGCTGTCGGGCCTTGAGCTGGCGATCTCGCCCGAGGCGTTCTTTCAGACCAACACCGAGATGGCCGAGAAGCTCTACGCGATCGCCGGCGAGTACGCGCAGCTGCGCGGCCACGAGCGCGTCTACGACCTCTATTCCGGGATCGGTACGATCGGCCTGACGCTCGCGGCGCGGGCGGGCGAGGTCTGGGCGCTGGAGATCGTCGAGCCGGCGGTCGCCGACGCGATCGCCAACGCCAAGCGCAACGAGATCGCCAACGTCCACCACTTCGCCGGCGACGTCCGTGTGGCGATGCGTGAGCTCGTCGAGCGCGCCGGGCGCCCCGAGCTGCTCGTCGTCGACCCGCCGCGCGCCGGCCTGTCGCAGAAGGTCGTGCGCCGCCTGATCGAAGCGTCGGCACCGCGCATCGTCTATGTCTCGTGCAACCCGACGACGCTCGCCCCCAACGCGGCCCAGCTCGTGGAGGCCGGCTACACGCTCAAGCGCGTCCGCCCGGTCGACATGTTCCCGCAGACCCCGCACATCGAGTGCGTGGCGCTGCTGGAACGCGCCTGACCGCGCGCGTCCCACGCAGCGCCACGACCCCAACCGCATCGCCGACCGTCAGCCTGCCGCGTTCGACTGACCGTGACATGATCGACGACGCATGGGCTGCTTCGTCATCCTCTTCGCCCTGATCGGACCGCGCGTCGCGCTGATCTTCACCGCGATCTTCAGCGATGTGTTGAGCCAGTCGATGAACGGCTGGGTCGTTCCGTTCCTCGGCTTCTTCCTGCTGCCGTGGACGACGCTGACGTACGCGTGGATGTGGGACTGGGGTCACCACGGGGTGACCGGGTTTGAATGGTTCCTCGTGATCCTCGCGTTCCTGGCCGACCTCGGGTCGTACGCCCGCGGCCGCGCGGTTCAGGCCGAGCGCGGCGCGAGCGTCTAGCTCTGAGCGCCGAGCTCGTCAGCGTGCGTGCCGAGCTCCTCGATCCGCTCCCGCAGCGCCACAACCTCGGCCCGCAGCGTCGCCAACTGCTCCTCGATCGACCCGAGCCGATCGACCGCGGGCGCAGCAGGCGCCGGCGCCGGCGCAGAAGCCACGGGCGCCACCGCACCGGTCGGCTCCGCCACACCGTCGTCCCCGAGCGTGTGGTCGAAGCGATCCTCCTTCTGACCGGGGCGGCGCTCGTGACGCACCGCCAGCCCGCGGGCGATCAGGCGGTCGAGCCCGGCCATCACGCCGGCCAGATCGGCGAAGCCGTGCAGCCGCTCGGTGCGCTGCTTGAGCTCCCCTGGGGTCTGCTCGCCGCGCAGCGCCAACACGCACAGCAGCGCCATCTCCTCGCCGTCGAGGCCGAGCGCGTCGTCGACGAGGTGGCGGTACTTCGACGCGCGTCCGGTGCCGGCGAGCCGGGTCCAGCCGCGGCGGCGCAGGCGGGCCAGCGCGATGCGGATCTCCTCCTCGTCGTAGCTGACGACCGGGTCGCGGTTGGTCGACTGATTGCACGCCAGGCGCAGCGCATTGACCGACAGCGGGTAGGCGTCGGGGGTCGTGCGCTGCTTCTCGATCAGGCAGCCGACGACGCGGATCTCAGGGGGACTCAGGTCCACGAGCGAGCTACCCGTTCGGGATCTCCATGTGGAAGCGAATCCGCTTGCCCTTGCCCTTGAAGCACGCCGCCTTGAGCTGCTGGGCCGCGTCGGGCTTGAGCAGCACGCAGGAATACCCGTTCAGTCTCAGCTTCGGCTTCGCGGTCGAGCGCAGGATCTGCACCTTGTAGAACGCATCGGTCACGGTGTCGGCCTCGGCGCATGTCGCCCCGGTCACCTTGATCCCGAAGATTCCGAACATTCCGTGCGGATCGGGCTTGAGGAACTGGTCGGTGCGGTTCGTCGGAGCGCACGCGTGGGTCGTCGCCGCACCGGCGGCCGGGATGAGGGCGAAGGCGGACGTCGACAGGGCAAGGGCGATCAGGGCAGCACGCATGAGCGCGAACATATCTCACCGCGGAGCCCATCTAGACTCCCGCCCCATGCGCGCGGCAACCGTGGTCGACGGACGAGTCGAGGTTCAGGAGCACCCGGACCCCGAGCCTGGAGCCGGCGAGCTGCTGGTCGCGGTCCGCGGCGCCGGCCTCAACGGCGCCGACATGCTCCAGCGCCGCGGCTTCTACCCGGCACCGCCCGGCTCACCGCAGGACATCCCCGGGCTGGAGCTCGCCGGCGAGGTCGTCGGCCTCGGCCCCGGCGCCGTCCGCTTCGCCATCGGCGAGCGCGTGATGGCGATCGTCGGCGGTGGCGCGCAGGCCGAGCTTGCGACGGTCAACGAGCGCCAGGCGATGGCCGTCCCCGACGCGCTGGACTGGCCGGCGGCCGGGGGGATGCCCGAGGTCTTCACGACCGCCCACGACGCGCTGTTCACCCAGGCCGGCCTCGAGCTCGGTGAGCGCCTGCTCGTCCACGGAGCGGCCGGCGGCGTCGGCACCGCCGCTGTCCAGCTCGGCCACGCGGCCGGCGCCCACGTCACCGCGACCGTCCGCAACCCCGACCATCGCGACGCCGTGGCGAAGCTCGGCGCCGACGTCGTCCTCGACCCCGAAGGCTTCGCCGAGCACGGCCCCTTCAACGTCGTGCTCGAGCTCGTCGGCGGCCCCAACCTCGCCCCGAACCTCGACGCGCTGGCCATCGGCGGACGGATCGCGGTCATCGGCGTCGGCGCGGGCAACAAGGCCGAGCTCAACCTGCTCGCGCTGATGGGCAAGCGCGCGCGGATCATGGCCTCGACGCTTCGAGCCCGGCCGTTGGAGGAGAAGGCGATGACCGCGCGCCACCTCGAGCGCAACGTCCTGCCGCTGTTCGATCGCGGCGAGCTGCGGGTGCCGGTCGCCGCGACCTATCCGCTCGATGAGGTCCACGACGCTTACGAGCGCTTCGCCGCCGGCGGCAAGCTGGGGAAGGTCGTCCTACTGCCGTGAACCCGGTCGCGCGTCTGTGGCGGGCAATCGGCCTCAGGGACTGGGCCGCGGTCGCTGCACAGCTGCAGCCCAGCATCGTTGTCGAGCTGCCGGCGACCGGCGAGCGTCTGGTCGGCCCCGACGCCTACGTGCTCCTACACCGTCTGCGTCCCGGCGAGATCACGGTCAAGGTGGTCGACACGGCCTCCGGCGAGCAGCTGGTCGCCGTCCACGCCGTGATCACGACGGCCACGTCGACCGAGCACGTGATGGGCTTCTACGAATTGCAGGAGACACGCATCGCCCGCGCGGTTGAGCTGTGGACCGTCTCCGGCGCCACGCCACCCCCGACGTGGCGCGCACCGTAGACACCGGGTGAGGGTCAGCTTCCCGGCGGGAGCTCCATCTCGAGGTAGTTCGTCGCGTCGTCGGCCGGCGCGCCGGTCACCACCGTCCCGTGCGTGACGTCCGGGTAGGTGTGCAGCGTCGACTTCACGCCGTTGGCGACGAGGGTGTTCTGCAGCTGTGACGTGTAGACCGGGAACACGGTCGTGTCGGCGTTGCCCTGCTCGATCAGCACGGCGGTGTGGATGTGCAGGAACGCCGCGTCGTTGGCCTTCTGGATCGCGATGACCTTCGACAGGTCGGCGCCGGCGAGGATCATCTGGTTGAGCGGCAGCGAGCCGAACGAGTCGGGCTTGTCGAGGTCGCCCAGGCACTTCGTCAACGTCTGCGGGTAGAGCGCCGCGGCCTGCGGGGTCAGCAGGCTGGAGATGTTGGCGCTCGGGTCGGCGACGTCGTCGCCGCGGATGATCATCGCGACGAGACCCGACAGGCTCGTGATGTTCGTGCTCGCCAACAGGCCGGTCTGGTCCTCGAGGTGCGACACCGGCGCGAACGCGACCGTCGCCTGGACCTTCAGCTCCGGGGTCCAGGTCGGCGCCAGCGCAGCGGCGAAGAGCGCCGACTGACCGCCCTGGGAGTGGCCGGCGATGGCGACCTTGTTGCTCAGCCTGCCGGGGTAGAGCTGCTGGGCCGCGCGCACGATGTCGAGCACGCCGCGTCCCTCGGAGTTGCCGATCAGATACGGGTGGACACCCGCGGTGCCGAGGCCCTCATAGTCGGTGTTGACGACCGCGTAGCCGGCCTTCAGCCAGCGAGCCTGTAACGGCGACGTGGCCGCGACGCTCAGCCGCGAGGGCGCGCACTGATCGGCGATCCCGGTCGTGCCGTGCGCCCACGTGATCACGGGCCAGCCGCCCTTCGGCGGTTTGCCGGTCGGCAGCGCGACCGTCCCCGAGACGGCGATCGGCGCGCCCGCGATCGACGTCGAGCGGTAGAGGACGAGCTTGCCGCGCGACCAGATCAGGTCGCCATGGCGCTTGCCCGGGATCGGCGAGGGCGGCGTGTAGAAGGCGACGCCGGTCGGGCCGCGGCGCGGCTTGGCGGTCTTCTTGGCGGCGATGGCGGAGCTCGAGAGAACTCCGGCCACCAACGCGACGATGACGACAGCGGTGCTCCGCGTACCCATGACCCACTCCGTTCGATGACGACCGATGGCGCCTCCACCCGCCCGAGCGGGCGATGCTACTGACCGTGGGGTCAGTACGGCGGCAGTTCGGCGTACCAGTCGCCGAGCGCCTTGAACGCCGACCAGAACTCGCGCTTGGCCGATTCCTCGTCCAGCGCCTCGTCGATGTTCGGGACGTAGAGCGCGTCGATCGAGAGGGTCAGGTGCTGGACCACGCCGGTGCGCGCCTCGATCGGCCGCGCGAGCGGGATATCGAGATCGTTGAGCACGTTCATCGCGTCCTCGCCCATCGTGACGACGATCTTGGGCGCCACGATCGCGAGCTCCTCGATCACACGCGCGGTGCACGCCGGGTCGCCGAGCGATGGATCGGCGACCGGGCACTTGACGCACAGCGTGCCGTAGACCGCGAGCGGATCGATGCCGAGGCGCTTGAGCGACTTCATCAGCGCGCTGCCCGAGCGACCGTAGAACGCGACGCCCTCCTCGACCTCGGAGACCACGGGGGCGTACTTGAGCAGGAAGACGTCGGCCTGGGGATGGCCCGAGCCGAGTACCGGCATCAGGTTTCCGCGCGGGCAGTGTTCGCAGGACTGGATCTCCCGGGTCAGGGTGTTGAGCTCGCGAATCGCGCGCTCGAGGTATTTCTCACGGATCTGGTCGTCGGTCTGAGGCATGGACGTCCCGCTCTTTGACGGCGGACGTCGACCCTCCTTCACCGTGCATCACGCCTTGCGAGCCGCGCGGCGCACCCGGCGGTCTCTCGAAGCCTTCCGCGCGGCCGGTGGCGTGGCCTTGGTCTGGAGGAACTTCAGCGCCTGGACGTAGAGCAGGCTCGCTGGTTTGGTGTGGATCTCGGCGCTGCGCAGCGACTCGCGAAACTCGGCCGGCCCGTCGAAGTCGCGCATCCGGACGCGGACCGAGCCGAGCCCCTGGGCGACATGGGCGTCGGAGCCCGCGCCGGCCAGCAGCCGGTACTTGGCGGCGAAGCGCGCCGCCTCCTCGTTGAACGAGCCGATCGCGACGCGGGGGTTGTAGATCTCGATCGCGTCGATCTCGGCGATGATCGTCAGCAGGTGCTCGTAGTCGGGGACCGCGTGCATGCGGTCGAACGGATGCGGGACGTAGACCAGCCCGCCCTGGCGCTTGATCTCGGCCACCGTCTCGTCCAACGACATCCCGCGCGGGATCTTCTCCTCGATGAACAGTCCGATGACCTCGCCTTGGTTGGCGGTCTTGACCTCCTCGGCGACGATCACCTTGACGCCGTATTCGGCGGCCTTCTCGCGTGCGTCGTGAGCGCCGGAGACCTCATTGTGGTCGGTGACCGCGATCGCTCCGAGACCCTGGTCGCGCGCGGTGGCGAGCAGCACTTCGACTGGAGTGGCGCAGTCGTTGGAGTGATCGGTGTGCATGTGCAGATCGACGTCGATCAGCTTGCGGCGTTCGAGCCGGCGGCGGATCGTCGGATCGCCGAACAGCGGGTGGCGGCGGGCCAGGACCCGTTCGTAGACCTCGTTGAGCTCGTCAGTCACGTGCTCCCAGCGCAGTGTCTCGCGCAGCGGCGCGGCGGCGGCCTGGAGTTGCGCGCGCAGCGCGTCGTCGACGATCAGTCGCTCGAGCTGGGCGGCCAGGGTCTGCGGGTCGTCGGCCGCGAACAGCAGCCCGAGCTCGCCCTCGCGCAGGACCTCCTCATAGACCGCGAGCGATGGCGCGAGGACGACCGCGCCGGCGCCGATCGCGCGCAGCAGCATGCCCGGCGCGGGGCGCGCGCTGTCGGATCCGGCGACCGCGATGTCGGCGCCCTCGAAGACGTCGCCGTCGCTGGAGAACGTCAGGCGCTCGCGCAGTGCGGCGCGCATCGGGATCGAGTTCGATGAGCCGCGCGCGCTGCGCACCACGACCTCCCAGGCGAGGCTCTCGTCGAGATGGCGCAGGGCGCGCATGAACAGCCGCAGGGCGCCGCGCTCCTCGTCGTCGGCGAACGCGATGCGGACTGGGCGCGGATAGGTCGCGGTCGGCGGGTCCGGCGGATCATGGACGTCGGCGCCCGGCGTCACGATCCGGTACTCGGCTTGGAACGCGCGCGCAACGAGATCGCGGGTCGCCTCGAAGCTCGCGACGCGCGCGTCGAGGCGCCCGAACACGAGCTCGACGAGTTTGCGCGTGACCTGGGTGGCGACGATCCGCTCGGCCGGCGCGTGGAACGTGCCGACGTTCAGTGAGCGCGAGTGGCGCAGGGCCGCCGACGCCACGCTCGGCGCCCACGGCTCATGGACGTGGCAGATGTCGAACGGCGTATCGGTGAGCAGCTGTTCGACGGTGCGCGAGACGTCGATCGGCAGCGATGGCCGCCGCGGCGCGCCGAGCGGCGCCCCGACCGCCTCGGCGACCGCGATGACGCGCACCTCGCCGAAGATCGGGACGACGCCGTCCTTGACCGCCCGGCGCCCCTGGTTGACCAACTCGGCCGACCGCGACGGAGCGACGATGACCACCGCATCGCCGCGCGCCGCGAACTGCTCGCTGACACGCTGAATGTGGAGATTGACCTCGTGGCCGTCCTCCCATGCGAAGGGAGTGACCTGAGCGGTGGCGCGGCGCACTGTGGGGCACATCTTGCCGGGTCTTGGCGCCGGGGCGCTACGAACAGCGCAGCGAGGGGGTGTTGGGGACCGGGGCCGAGGCGGAGGAGGGGGGTGTGGCACCCCAGGGACCGTGGCGAACATCAACGTGCCACACCCCTGGGCCTGGCGAGTGAATCTCGCTCGCCAGGCCCTCCAACCACCTTCCCTTACTGGAGCTGTTTCGCGCCGCCGCTAGACCTTCGCGGCGGACTTCTTCGCCACCGCGCGGCGAGCCGTCGGCTTCTTGGCCGCCGCGCGGGACTTCGGCCCACCCACCCCCGCCTTGCGCTGGTACTTCGCGATGAACTTCTCGGTCTCCTCACGCGCCTCGTCGTCCGGACGCTGGTTGTGCGGAGACTTCATGAGGTAGGACGACGGGCCATCCAGCTGGCCGCCGACGCCGTTGTTCAGCGCGAGCTTGCAGCAGCGCACGGCGTCGATGACGATGCCGGCGGAGTTGGGGGAGTCCCAGACCTCAAGCTTCATCTCCATGTTCAGCGGCACGCCGCCGAACGCCTCGCCCTCGAGCCGGACGTGCGCCCACTTGCGGTCGGTCAGCCACGGCACGTAGTCCGACGGGCCGATGTAGACATCGTCGGCGGGCAGTGTGTGACCCATGATCGACGTCACCGCGTTGGTCTTGGAGATCTTCTTGGACTCCAAGCGCTCGCGCTCGAGCATGTTGTAGAAGTCCATGTTGCCACCGACGTTGAGCTGCGACGTGCGCAGCATCTTCACGCCGCGTTCGTGCATCAGACGCGCGAGCACCCGGTGGACGATCGTCGCGCCGACCTGCGACTTGATGTCGTCGCCGACGATCGGCAGGTTGGCCTTCTTGAAGCGATTGTCCCAGTAGTCCTCGCGGGCGATGAAGACCGGGATGCAGTTCACGAAGCCGCAGCCGGCCTCGAGGATCTGCTCGACGTACCACTTGGTCGCGTCCTCAGAACCGACCGGCAGGTAGGAGACGACGACGTCGGTGTGCGTCTCCTTGAGGATCCTCACGATGTCGGCGGTCTCGCCCGGCGCCTTGGTGATCTTCTGCTTGAGGTACTTGCCCAGTCCGTCGTGGGTCATGCCCCGGTAGACCGGGACCCCGAGCTTCTTGGGGACCTTGTTGGTGAACTTGATCGTGTTGTTGGGCTTGGCCCAGATCGCCTGCGCGAGGTCCTTGCCGACCTTCAGCGTGTTGATGTCGAACGCGCACGTGAACTCGATGTCGGAGATGTGGTAGCCGCCGAGCTCAGCGTGCATCAGGCCGGGAACCGGCTCGCTGCGGTCAGCGTCGGCGTAGTGGTGCACGCCCTGAACGAACGAGTTCGCGCAGTTGCCCACGCCGATGATCGCGACGCGGACCTTGTCCGACTGATAGCGGGCGCTGCCGTTGGTGGAGGCCCTGCCGTTTCCGTTCGTGCTCACAAGTTCGTCCCTTTTTGAAGTTCGAGGCCACCTACACCGCGGGGGCGGGCTGGGTTACTACAGACCGGCGGTCAATTCACGCTGTGGCCGCTGCCATGAGCGACTTGCGCACATGGAAGATGCGCTGGAAGACGGTGATCGTCGCCAGACCCGCCAGCACGTAGACGGCCGGGGCCAGAAGGTGGAAGTCTCCCAGACCGAGGCCGTTTGCGAACAACAGCCCCACCGAGAGGATCACCACACGTACGGCGCGGCTGGCGATCCCGACCTTGCACTCGACCCCGAGCGCCTCGGCGCGAGCGCGGGTGTAGCTGACCAGCAGGGACGACATCACGGCGATCACGACCGCCGCGACCGCGAACTGCATGTTCTGGCTGGCGAAGTACACGGCGACCGCGGTCAGGACCACGCCCTCCTCGGCGCGGTCGAGCGTCGAGTCCAGGAACGCGCCGAACGGCGTGCCCTTACCCGACATCCGCGAGTACCGCCCGTCGAGCGTGTCGCAGATCGAGCCGACGATGAACGCGATCCCGCCGAGGATGAAGTACGTCTGCCAGACCAGCACCGCGGCGACGACGTTGAGGACGAAGCCGGTCAGCGAGATCGCGTTGGGCGTCAGGCGCGATTCGATCAGCCGGTTGCGCACCAGCTCCCGTCGCTCGCCGGCGGCGGTCGGCATCTAGGTCGCGACGCCGGCGTTGGCGGGGGAGAACGACCAGACGGCCGGGCGGCGCTGGGCCAGCCACTTCGCGGCGAGCGCGGAGAGGCCGGCGACGAGCGCGCCGAGGATGGCGTCGGAGACGAAGTGGTTTCCGGTGGCGACGATGACGAACGTGACGAAGACCGGATAGAGCGCCCAGAAGACCCGCACGGGGCGATGCTTGCACATCCGGGCCAGGCTCCAGCCGATCATCAGCGAGAACGCGACGTGCATCGACGGCACGGCGGCGTAGGGGTTGAAGAGGTCGTTGACCGGCGCCTTGTGGTTGACGCCGACGAAGTTCGACACCGAGTCGACGAAGCCCCACTCCGGGAACAGGCGCGGCGGTGCGGCCGGGAACGTGACGTAGCCGATCAGGGCCAGCGCCATCGCCACGATCATCATGTTGCGCACGAAGTAGAACTGGCGGTTGTGGACGAGGTAGATGAAGATCAGCGCCCCGACGGTCACCGTCGTCTGGGCGTTGAGGTACATCCACGACGCCGTGTCGATGATGACCGGCTTGGTCTGCGCCCACGCCTGGACCGAGGGCTCGATGAAGATGTGCAGCGTACGCTCGGTGTAGATGATGTCGCGCCCGTGCTCGAAGGCCAGCGTGGCGCCGCGCGCGTCGTCGACCTGCCCGCGCACGAGCGAGTACGCCTGGTAGGCGAGAGCGAACAGGAACACCTGCCGAAGCACGTCGAGGACCCCGTGGGGAAACAGGCGCGCCTGTGCTGTACGGAGGCGAGCACGCATACGACCAGGGATCGTAGCGCCGGCCAGACCTTCACGAACTGCATCGCGGCCCGTGGTCGATCACTCGGGTCAGCGAGAATCGCGCGGCCACGTGTACGGCCCCCGGGCCACGGACGGTGACCTCGGTCCAGCCGCCGGGCGCCTGACGCACACAACCGGTTCCCGACGTGACCGCCCAATAGGGCGTGAACCGCTCGCGTACGAAGATCGTGCCGGGGCGCGTGGCATGCAATGTGAAGGAGTCGCTATCGATCGCGGTCAGCGTCCCCGCCCCGCCGGCCAGCGGCGTCGGCGAACGGACCTTCCACACGCGCCAGCGGGCGTCGCGGTAGACGGGTTGGAGCCATCGCTGGCCCCGGCGCAGCAGCGCGGCCTCGGCCTTGGCGGACTCGTCGAGACGCACATTGGGCAGCGCGACGTAGCGCACGGCGTAGATCCCCAGCCACCGGCGGTAGCCCGCGGCGGTCAGGCCGGGGCGGTAGAAGATCCCGTTGTCCTGGCGATCGAGCTGGCGCTCCCAGCCGCGCGCGAGCGCGAACGACGGCGCGACCTCGGCGGCCTCCCAGTGGTTGGTGGTGAACGGGATCTCGATCCGAAACGGCGGGCCGCCCTGGGCGTGCAGGAAGCTCAGCAGCGGCTGGTAATAGGACGGGCGGGTCGCCGGATCGTGGTCGGCGCGGACGACGTCGCGCACCGGCGCGTTCCACTGCCAGTAGAGCAGTGGGATCGCGGCGAGGGCGAGGAACACCATCTGGCGGCGCCACAGCAGGCAGGCAAGCAACGGCCCGCAGAACAGAGTGCTCAGGCGCACGACGTTGCCGCCGACGGGGCTCGGGATCACGAACGCCGCGACGCAGGCCAGCGCATAGAGGACGACGCCGATGCGCATCGTGTGCTCGTGCCGCGGCAGCGCGACTCCGACGAACGCGCAGCTGATCAGCGCGGGCCAGAAGCTCGAGGCGACGAACGGCTCGGTCCCGCCTTCGGGGAACAGCACGATCAGGGCAAGCGTCGGCGCGATCGACGCGACCGAGAACCACAACGCCGGAGCGGACCGCGAGGCAAGCAGCCACGCGATCGCGCCGAGGCCGAGGAACAGGCCGGCCACCGGGCTCGACAGCGTCGTCGCGACGGCGAGCAGCGCAGCGAGCCCCATCCGCCGATGGGTTGCCGCCAGCACCGCCGCGAGCGCGAACGTGATCCCGAGGCCGAACGCGAGCCGCCCGGTGATCAGGTTCATCGCGGTCGCGGCCGCGAACCAGATCGCCCCGAACCATGCCCGCCCCCCGAAATGCTCGCGGGCGAGGCGCTCGAACAGCGCGGCGCTGATCACCGCGCTCAGCGCGCCGACGACACGCACGCCGAGCAGTGCCGCGAGCGGCGGGAACAGGATCGAGTAGCCCGGCACGTGATGGCCGCCGTACCAGGCGCTGTCCCACAGCACGAAGCCGTGATCGGCGAACAGGTTGGTGCGATACACCTGCGCCGCCAGGTCCGCGCTCGGCGGGTTGAGAAGCAGGTAGCCGAGTGCCAGCAGCGCCGCGAGCGGCCAGGCGGGAAGGGCTTGGAGCCGTGAGGACGGCGGTTGTGACGCTAGGGGCTTACGAAGCGGCTGGGGAGCCGCGACGTCGATCGTCCGTGCCCCGGTCTCAACGGCGACGGCGGACTCCTAGCGCTTGCTGGCCAGGTCCGCGGTGACGACCACACCGGTGCCGTAGCTACCGAGCCGGCCGGCGGCGGCGCCCACGCCGATCCGCCGAAAGCGCGGGTTGAGCAGCTCGGCGCGATGCGGGGGAGACTTCAGCCACTGTCGCACGATCGTCCACGCCGTCGGGCGACCGCTCGTCCACGCGATCGTCTCGCCGACCGAGCTGAAACGGACGTGGCGGCGGGTACGGCCGAGGAAGTTCGTTCCCTCACCGTCGTGGGAGAAGAACCCGTGGGTGAGCATGTCGGTGTCATGTACGATGGCCATCTTGGCCAGGCTTCGAGTCGTCCTGAGCTTCGGCAGGCGATGCTCGACGCGAACGCGGTTGATACTGGCGACGATCGCGAGTGGCGGCGGCGCTGGGGGAGCGGGTGCGGGCATACGGACGAGTCTCCCTTCCGTCGTGCGTTGGGGCAGCGGCGACCGTGTTTGCGGTTACCGTGGGGAGCAGCGGGGCACACTAACGTACGAAGCCGACGACCATGTCGACGACCTCCGACGTGTCGTGCCACGGCCAGTGACCGGCGTCCGCAACGTGCGAGATTTCGGTCGTTCCCCCAAGCGCGTGGGCGTATTCCTCGGCGAAATGGGTCGGGATGTAGGGATCGCGATCACCCCAGACGACCAGCGCCGGGCACGTGATGTCGCTCAGTCCGACCCCGGCGCGCCCGAGTGCCTGGGGCGACGCGGAGCGGTACAGGCGCAGCAGCGCGCGCTGGGTGCCGAGGTCGAAGTCGGCCATGATCGCGTCGACGAACTCAGGCGGCGGCGGCTTCTTGTCGAGGCCGCGCAGACCGCGCGTCATGAGCCGTCGCCCCGTCGCCCCCATCGCCATCTCGCCGACCATCGGCGCGCGCCACAGCCGTGCCCTGCGGTGCCATCGATACGAGGCGAAGAGCGGCACGGCATTGATGACGACGAGCCGCTCGATGCGCTGCGGCTCGCGCATCGCCCAGATCAGCCCGGCCGCACCCCAGTCGTGGACCACGAGCGTGACGCGGTCGAGCTCGATCATGTCGAGGAAGCGCGGTATCCAGGCGGCGAGACCGTGCATCGAGTAGTCCAGATCGGCGCGCTTGCCCGAGCGCCCGAAGCCCGGGAGGTCGGGGGCGACGCCGCCGGACCGCTCGAGGAAGGAGGTCCAGTCCTTGCTCGACGTCGGTGCGCCGTGGAGGTAGAGGACGTCGGCGCCCGGAGCCTCGCGCCAGACGACGGGCTGGTCGTCGAGCAGGGCTTCGCGGGTCGTGACGACGGCGGACATCAGGGCGCCGGAAGATAGCGTTGGCCGCGATGGCCACCGTCGCTCGCATCCGCTCGCGCCTGGCCGAGATCTACGGCGTCCCGCCGCTGGGCCCGCACCGACACCCGCTCGCGGAGCTGATCCTGACCGTGCTCAGCCAATCGACCAACGACCGCAACCGCGATGTGGCATACCTGCGGTTGCGTCAGCGATTCCCGCGGTGGGAGCAGGTGCGCGACGCGCCCGTGTCCGAGGTCGAGGCGGCGATCCGGCCGGGTGGGATCTCGAACGTCAAGTCCGCGCGGATCGTCGCGATCCTCCAGGCGATCAGCGGGTCTGGCGATCTGTCGCTGGATTGGCTGGCCGACGCGCCGGTGACCGAGGGCCAGCAGTACCTGTGCTCGCTGCCCGGCGTTGGTCGCAAGACGGCGGCCTGCGTCCTGCTCTTCTCCTTCGGCCTGCGCGACGTTCCGGTCGACACCCACGTCTCGCGCGTCGGCGCGCGGCTGGGGCTGCTGCCCGATGGTGGCTCGTTCGATCGCCTCCACGACGCGATGCTCGCCCTGACCCCGCGCGGTGCCGAGCTCGAGCTGCACATGAACCTCCTGCGCCACGGCCGGCGCACCTGCCACGCCCGGGTCCCCGATTGCGGGGCGTGCGCACTCGCCCGGATGTGCCCGTCGCGCCGTCGGTAGTGCGAAAAGGGGTCAGACCCCTTGCAGTGGCCTGACGCTGAATATCTGCTACGATCCCACTCAGATTTTTTCCGCACCCCAGTCGTAGGAGCAAGCATGGGCAAGACCATCGGTATCGACCTGGGCACGACCAATTCGTGCATGGCGGTCCTCGAAGGCGGCGAGCCGACCGTCATCGAGAACGCCGAGGGCGGGCGCACCACCCCGTCTGTCGTCGCATTCGCACAGTCCGGCGAGCGCCTCGTTGGCACGGTCGCCAAGCGCCAGGCCGTGACCAACCCACAGAACACCGTCTTCTCGATCAAGCGCTTCATGGGCCGCAAGGAGGCCGAGGTCCACGAGGAGGAGTCGATCGTCCCCTACAAGGTCGTCTCCGGCCCCAACGGTGACGCCCGCGTCGACGCCGGCGGCAAGCAGTACAGCCCGCCCGAGATCTCCGCGATGATCCTCGGCAAGCTGAAGGCCGACGCCGAGGCCTACCTCGGCGACACCGTCGACGGCGCGGTGATCACCGTGCCCGCGTACTTCAACGACGACCAGCGCCAGGCGACCAAGGACGCCGGCAAGGTCGCCGGCCTCGACGTCAAGCGCATCATCAACGAGCCGACCGCCGCGTCGCTCGCCTACGGCCTCGACAAGGAGGACGATCAGACGATCCTCGTCTTCGACCTCGGCGGTGGCACGTTCGACGTGTCGGTCCTCGAGATCGGTGACGGCGTGTTCGAGGTCAAGTCGACCGCGGGTGACAACCACCTCGGCGGCGACAACTTCGACAAGGCGGTCGTCGACTGGCTGGCCGGCGAGTTCAAGAAGGACCAGGCGATCGACCTGACCAACGACCCGATGGCGCTACAGCGCCTCTACGAGGCGGCCGAGAAGGCCAAGATCGAGCTGTCGACGGCGCAGGAGTCGCAGATCAACCTGCCGTTCATCACCGCCGACGCCGGCGGGCCGAAGCACCTCGACGTGCGCATCACCCGCGCGAAGTTCAACGAGCTGACCGCCGACCTGCTCGACCGCGTCGTCGCCCCGGTCCGCCAGGCGCTGGACGACGCCAAGGACAAGGGCGCCGCGAAGATCGACCACGTCGTCCTCGTCGGCGGCATGACCCGCATGCCCGCAGTGCAGGACAAGGTCAAGGAGCTCACCGGGCAGGAGCCGCACCGCGGCGTCAACCCCGATGAGGTCGTGGCCGTCGGCGCCGCGATCCAGGCCGGCGTGCTCGCCGGTGACGTCAAGGACGTGCTGTTGCTCGACGTGACCCCGCTGACGCTGGGCATCGAGACCAAGGGCGGCGTCATGACGAAGCTGATCGAGCGCAACACGACGATCCCGACCCGCAAGGGCGAGGTCTTCTCGACGGCCGAGGACAACCAGCCGTCGGTCGAGATTCACGTCCTCCAGGGCGAGCGCGAGATGGCCCAGTACAACAAGTCGCTGGGCAAGTTCCAGCTGACCGGCATCCCGCCGGCGCCGCGCGGAATCCCGCAGGTCGAGGTCGCCTTCGACATCGACGCCAACGGCATCCTCAACGTGTCGGCGAAGGACCTGGGCACAGGCAAGGAGCAGAAGATCGAGATCAAGGCCGGCTCCGGCCTGTCGGACACCGAGATCAAGAACATGGTCTCCGACGCCGAGACCCACGCCGAGGACGACCGCAAGGCGCGCGAGCTGGCCGAGGCACGCAACAACGGTGAGAACGCCGCCTACCAGGCCGAGCGTCAGCTCAAGGAGCTCGGCGACCAGGTCGACGAGGCCTCCAAGACCGAGATCGAGGACGCGATCAAGGCGGTCCGCGAGACGCTGACGTCCGAGGATCCCGACGACATCAACGCCAAGTCCGAGACGCTGCAGACCGCGTTCCACAAGGTCTCCGAGGCGATGTACGAGAAGGCCCAGGCCAGCGCCGCGAGCGCCCAGGCCGACGGCGAGCCCGCTGCGAGTAACGGCGCGTCCGCGACCGAAGAGGCCGAGGAGGACGTCGTGGACGCCGAGGTAGTGGACGAGGGCCGGTAGGTCATGGCCCACGAGCCCCAGCCGGCGGTGGCGACCGACGCGGAGGATCGCTCCGCGTCGGTCGTCGACGAGCCCCAGGACACCTCAGCCGAGGTGGAGCCCGAGGCCGTCGAGGCCGAGCCCGATTGGCGCGACATCGCCCTGCGCAAGGCGGCCGAGCTCGAGAACGTGCGCAAGCAGACCGCCCAGCGGGTGCAGAAGGCGACGCGCGACGGGATGCGCCGGATCGCGGTCGAGCTGCTGCCCGCGCTCGATGACTTCGAGCGCGCGCTGACCCATGCGGAGGCGCAGGAGGGCGACGAGGAGCATCACCTGACCAAGGGCATCCGTCTCGCGCGTGAGCAGATGCTCAACGCGCTGCGCCGCGTCGGCATCGAGACCTACGGCGAGACCGGCGACCAGTTCGACCCGCATCTGCACGAGGCCGTCGCCCAGCTTCCGGCCGCGCCGATGACGGTCAGCGGCACGATCGTCGAGGTCTACCAGGCGGGCTACCGCCTCGGCGACGACGTGCTGCGCGCGGCCAAGGTGGTCGTGTCAGGTTGATGCGCTGATGGCTGCCCCCGACCTCTACAAGGTGCTCGGCGTCGATCGCAAGGCGACGCCCGCGGAGATCAAGAAGTCCTACCGCAAGCTCGCGCGTCAGTACCACCCGGACCGCAACCCCGACGACGCCAAGGCGGAGGAGCGCTTCAAGGAGATCTCGGCCGCCTACGACGTCCTCGGCGACGCCGACAAGCGCAAGCAGTACGACCGCGGCGGCGTGTTCGGCGGCGGTGGCGCGGGTGGCTTCCCTGGCGGCGGGTTTGACGTCGGAGGCTTTTCGGACATTCTCGGCAACCTGTTCGGCAACGCGGGCGGCGGCAGCGGGCGCGGCGGCGGCGGTTCCGCGCGGCCGCGGCCCGAGCGTGGGCGCGACCTCGAGGCCGAGGTCTCGATCTCCTTTCCCCAGGCGATGGACGGCGCCCAGATCCCGATCTCGGTGCCGACCGCGACGACCTGTCAGACCTGTCGCGGAACCGGCGCCAAGCCGGGCACCTCGCCGACCGTCTGTCCCAAGTGTCAGGGCCGCGGGATCGAGTCCCAGGGCCAGGGCCTGTTCTCGATCTCGCAGCCGTGCTCGCGCTGCGGCGGCAGCGGGACGGTCATCGAGAACCCGTGCGCGACGTGCGCCGGGTCGGGAGCGCAGCGGACGGTCAAGCGCTACAAGGTCAACATCCCGGCGGGAGTCAAGGAAGGCACGCGCGTGCGGCTCGCGGGCAAGGGCGAACCCGGGCGCAACGGCGGTCCGCCCGGCGACCTCAACGTGGTCACCCACGTCGAGGCGTCGCCGATCTTCCGGCGCAAGGGCGACAACCTCGAGATCGACGTCCCGCTGACGATCCCCGAGGCGATCCGCGGCGCCGATGTCGAGGTGCCGACGCTCAACGGGCGCAAGAAGTTGCGCGTGCCCCCGGGCACCGGTCACGGCACGGTCCAGCGCCTGCGCGGCGAGGGCCCGCCGAAGCTGCGCAGCGGCTCGCCGGCGGCCCGCGGCGACATTCACTACCGCTTCATCATCGATGTCCCGGCGTCGTTGAGCGACGAGCAGTCCGAGGCGGTCGACAAGCTCTCGAAGGTCATGAATGGTGATCCTCGCGCGCAGCTGTTCTCGGAGCAGGCGTGATGGGCGTCCGGCGAACGACGACCATCGAGGTCCACATGGAGCGCGGTGTCTTCATGATCTCGGTCGCCGCTGAGCTTGCCGAGATGCACCAGCAGACGCTGCGCATGTATGAGGCGCGCGGCCTGATCACGCCGGCCCGATCGCCCAAGGGCACGCGCCTGTACTCCCACGCCGACGTCGAGCGTTTGCGCCGCATCCAGGAGATGACCAACGAGCTCGGGCTGAATCTGGCCGGGGTCGAGCGAGTGCTGGAGCTCGAGAACCAACTGGCCAGCGCCACCGCGCGCCTCGAGGAGCTCGAGCGCCGCTCGGCCGAGATGCGCGCCGAGATGGAGCAGGAGATCGACGCCGTCCGCCGGTCCTTCCGCGCCGAAATCGTCCACCAGCGCGCTCACTCCACCGACGTCCTCCTCGCCCGCGACGTCGCTCCCCCGCCGCGCCGCCGCGCCTCCTGAGTTTCTTCGCCTCGCGGCGCAGTTTTGTGGCGGGCGAGCTGCCGGCCTTGGGGTGGGTCGAGTTGCGACGCCTATCGAGTCGCAGAACGCCCCACCCCTGCGGCTCCGCGCCTTGACAGAAAAATCTGAGTCACATAGACTGAGATTTACGAATGAGCCCCGATCGATTCACCATCAAGTCCCAAGAGGCACTGAGGGCCGCAATCGACGCTGCGCACGCGCGAAAGCACGCTGACGTCCGGCCCGAGCACCTCCTCGTCGCGCTGCTCGATCAGCCCGACGGCCTCGTCCCCGCGATCCTGCGCAAGCTCGGCGTCACCCCGAACGCCCTGCGCACCGACATCGAGCAGCAGCTCGACGCGCTCCCGACCCTCGGTACCGAGGCCGAGCCGACCACGTCCCAGGAGCTGCTCCAGGTCCTGCGCGCCTCTGAGCACGAGATGCGCGAGCTCGGCGACGAGTTCATCTCGACCGAGCACCTGCTGCTCTCGCTCGCCGGTCACAACTCCCCCGCCGGCGAGGCACTGCGAACCATCGGCGCGACCAAGGACGCGCTGCTCAAGGCGCTGGCCGACGTTCGCGGCGGCCACCGCGTCACCGACCAGACGCCCGAGGACAAGATCCAGGCGCTCGAGAAGTTCGGCGTCGATCTCACCGAGCGCGCCGAGGCCGGCGAGCTCGACCCGGTCATCGGCCGCGACGACGAGATCCGCCGCGTCATCCAGGTCCTCAGCCGCCGGACCAAGAACAACCCCGTCCTGATCGGCGAGCCCGGCGTCGGCAAGACCGCGATCGTCGAGGGCCTCGCCCAGCGGATCGTCTCCGGCGACATCCCCGAGTCGCTGAAGGACCGCCGCGTCATCGCGCTCGACATCGGCGCGCTGCTCGCCGGATCCAAGTACCGCGGCGACTTCGAGGAGCGCCTGAAGGCGGTCCTCAACGAGGTCAAGGAGGCGCGCGGAGGTGTCATCCTGTTCCTCGACGAGCTGCACACGATCGTCGGCGCCGGCGCCGCCGAGGGCGCCGTCGACGCCGCCAATCTGCTCAAGCCGATGCTCGCCCGCGGCGAGCTGCGCGCGGTCGGCGCGACGACGCTCGACGAGTACCGCAAGCACATCGAGAAGGACGCCGCGCTCGAGCGCCGCTTCCAGCCGGTGATGGTCGGCGAGCCGTCGGTCGAGGACGCGATCGCGATCCTCCGCGGGCTCAAGGAGCGCTACGAAGTCCATCATGGCGTCCGCATCCAGGATGCCGCGCTGATCGCCGCCGCCACACTGAGCGACCGCTATATCGCCGACCGTTTCCTCCCCGACAAGGCGATCGACCTGATCGACGAGGCCGCCTCTGGGCTGCGCATCGAGATCGACTCGCTGCCGACCGAGATCGACGAGGTCGACCGCCGTATCCTGCAGCTCGAGATCGAGTTGACCTCGCTGGCCAAGGAGACCGACGACGCGTCGATCGCCCGGCGCGAGGGGCTCGACCGCGAGCTCGCCGAGCTGCGCGAGCGCAGCGATGCGATGAAGGCCGAGTGGCAGGCGGAGAAGGAGGCCATCACCGGCGTCCAGCACATCAAGGAGCGCCTCGAGCAGGCCCAGCGCGAGCTCGAGCGCGCCGAGCGCGACACCGATCTCGAGGGTGCCGCGAAGCTGCGCCACGGCGAGATCCCCGAGCTCAACCGCCGCCTCGCCAAGGCCGAGGCGCAGAGCGACGACGACGCATCGACGACGGCCGCCCGCTACCTCAAGGAGGAGGTCGACGCCGAGGACATCGCCACGGTCGTCGCCCGCTGGACGCACATTCCCGTCTCGCGCCTGCTCGAGGGCGAGGTCGAGAAGCTGATCCACATGGAGGAGCGCCTGCACGGCCGCGTCATCGGCCAGGACGAGGCGGTCGAGTCGGTCTCCAACGCCCTGCGCCGCTCCCGTGCCGGCCTGCAGGACCCCAATCGCCCGATCGGCTCGTTCCTGTTCCTCGGCCCGACGGGAGTCGGCAAGACGGAGCTCGCCCGCGCGCTGGCGGACTTCATGTTCGACTCCTCCGAGGCGATGATCCGCATCGATATGTCGGAGTACATGGAGAAGCACTCGGTATCGAGACTTGTGGGTGCGCCTCCCGGATACGTCGGCTACGACGAGGGCGGCCAGCTGACCGAGGCCGTGCGCCGCCGTCCCTACGCCGTCGTGCTGCTCGACGAGATCGAGAAGGCCCATCCCGACGTCTTCGGCGTCCTGCTCCAGGTGATGGACGATGGGCGCCTGACCGACGGCCAGGGCCGCACCGTGGACTTCAAGAACGTCGTGCTCGTCATGACGTCAAACATCCCCGGCGGGCTGGCCGGAGCGGAGGGGCACTTCAAGCCCGAGTTCATCAATCGCCTCGACGACATCGTCGAATTCCACTCGCTCGACCGCGACCAGCTCGGTGCGATCGTCGGCCTTCAGGTCGAGGGCCTCACCGTGCGCGTGCGCGAGCGCGGGATCGAACTGACGCTGACCGACGACGCCCGCACCCTGCTGGGAAACCTCGGCTACGACCCGACGTACGGCGCACGCCCGCTCAAGCGGGTGATCCAGAAGCGACTCGTCGATCCGCTGGCGATCGCGCTGCTCGAAGGCCGATTCGCCCCGGGCGATGCTGTCCTCGTCGACAACCACGAGGGCGAGTTGGTGCTCGAGCGGGCCGATCAACGCGAGACGGTCACCTCGAGCGTGTAATAGAGAAACGCCGCTCGCCCACGGTGGTAGGCCTTGCTCGTGTCGAACTGCAGGTGCCAGGCGCCGTGGCGCGGCGGGGTCGGGAACAGGCGCATCCTCCTCGTCGGGGCGATCGTCCCGCATTGGCCGGTCGCGCGGCCGAGAGCGAACGTCCGCGCCACGCGGCCTCCGGGCGCGACCTCGTGGACATAGACGTTCGGCTTGGACTTCTGCATCGCGAAGCCGGTCCCCGCGAAGCGCACGCGCAGCCGGTTCGGGTCACCGGTCGCCGGTGAGAACGAGGCGAAGACCCGCGCCACGCCAAACGTCGTCGTCGCCGTGTTGGCGCCTTCGGTGACGACCAGCGTGTGCGTGACCGAGCCGTGGCTGGCGCGCAGTCGCGGGATGCGGATCGTCGCCGCCACGGCGCCGGTCGCCTCGGTCGTCCCGCTGACGACGTCGGTGCCGTCCAGAGCGATCACGTAGGGCCGGCCGGCATCGAGGCCGCCGGCCGTGAACGCGACCGGCGCCGTCGGCGCGCTCGGCGCGGGGTAACAACGGCGTTCAGTACGGATCTGAGGGGCCGCAACGGCGGGCTCACACAGCGCGAGCACCAGCGCCAGACCGAGCGGCGCGGCGAGTCGGGTGGTCACCGTTGCCACGGTACTGGTAGAACGAATGCATGCCCACCTACGTGATGCTCACGACGCTGACGCCCGAGGGCGTCCAGACCGTGAAGAACAACCCGCACCGGATCCGTGAAGTCAACAAGGAGATCGAGCAGCTCGGCGCTGTCGTCAAGGCGCAGTGGGCCACGCTCGGCGAGTTTGACTTCGTCAACATCGTCGAGGCACCGGATGCTGCCACGATCGCCCGCGTCTCGCTCGAGCTCGGCTCGCGCGGGACCGGCCGCTACGAGACCTTGGCGGCGATTCCCATAGACGACTTCATCGCCTCGTTGTGAGGGGCCCTCGTCGCGCCTGGCGGCGTCGCTGCGCCCGGGTCCGTGCTGGCGCACTGTCCCCGGCCGCGCTACTGGCCAGCCACGACGATCGCTCCCTCAAAGGGCGCCGTGGCGCAGCGACGTGAAGGTCCTCGTGGTCGGTGGCGGGGGGCGTGAGCATGCGATCGTGCGTGCGCTGGCGCGTTCGCCGCAGGGGCCGGAGTTGTGGTGCGCGCCGGGGAATCCGGGGATCGCCGAGCAGGCGACGCTGGTGGATGTCGCGGCCGATGACATCGACGGGCTCGTGCGCGCGGCGCGCGAGCGGGAGATCGACTTCGTGGTCGTCGGGCCCGAGGTGCCCCTCGTGGCGGGGCTCGTCGATGCGCTGACCGAGGTGGGGATCGCGGCGTTCGGGCCGACCGCCGCCGCGGCGCGGCTCGAGGGGTCCAAGGCCTACTCGAAGGAGATCATGGCCGCGGCCGGCATCCCGACCGCGGCGTTCACGGTCGTCGACACCGTCGAGGACGGGATGGCGGCGATCGAGCGCTACCCCGTCGTCATCAAGTTCGACGGGCTCGCGGCCGGCAAGGGCGTGGTCATCGCGACCGACGCCGATCACGCGCGCGCCGCGCTGCGTGAGTTCATCGAGGAGCGGCGCTTCGGCGACGGCCAGGTGTTCGTCGAAGAGCACCTCGAGGGCGAGGAGCTCTCGCTGCTGGCGCTGTGCGACGGCGTCCGCGCGTTGGCAATGGCGCCGGCCCGGGACTTCAAGCGGATCTTCGACGACGACCAGGGGCCGAACACCGGTGGCATGGGCGCCTACTCGCCGGTCCCGGGCTGCGGCGATATCGACGAGATCGTTGCCACCGTCCACCAGCCGGTCGTCGACGAGCTCGCCCGGCGCGGCAGCCCGTTCCACGGTGTCCTCTACGCCGGGCTGATGCTGACCGCCGACGGTCCGCAGGTGCTCGAGTTCAACACGCGCTTCGGCGACCCCGAGACCCAGGCCGTGCTGCCACGCCTGCGCGGCGACCTGCTCGATCTGCTCGTGGGCGCGTCGCGGATCGGCGGGCTGAAGGACACGACGATGGACTGGGATCCGCGCGCCGCCGTGACGATCGTCATGGCCAGTCGCGGTTACCCCGAGTCCTCGTCGTCGGGCGACGTCATCGCGGGGCTGGCGGAGATCGCGGCCGGCGTCGAGCTGACCCACGCAGGCACCGCTCGAGACGGCAACGGCTCCGTCGTCACGGCGGGCGGGCGCGTGCTCAACGTCACGGCGCTCGGCGACTCCATCGAAGCAGCCCGGGAGGCCGCGTATGCTGCGGCGCAGTCGATCACCTTCGATGGGCGCCAGATGCGTACCGACATCGCCCGCCGCGCCGCCGACCGAGTCTCATGACCGAGTTCGAGAACCAGACCACCACCCCATCGACCCAGGTCGAGCCCGAGGCAGAGTTCGCCGAGCTGGCGACCGACAGTCCGCAGGTCGGGATCATCATGGGCTCGAAGTCCGACATGGAGGAGATGGAGCGGGCCGGGCAGGTGCTCGACGACGCCGGTGTGCGCTTCGAGATCCGCGTCATGTCGGCCCACCGCGACCCCGAGATGGTCGCCGACTACTGCTCCAACGCGCGGATGCGCGGGCTTCGGGTGATCATCGCCGGCGCCGGCCTGAGCGCCGCGCTGCCCGGCGTCGCCGCCGCCCACACCGATCTCCCGGTCATCGGCGTCCCGCTGACCAGCCGCCTCAGCGCCGCGGGCGGCCTCGACGCGATCCTCTCGATCGTGCAGATGCCGCCCGGCGTTCCGGTCGCCGCGGTCGGGCTGGACAACGCCCGCAACGCCGGGCACCTGGCGCTGCGGATCCTCAGCGCCTGAGCGCCGGACGGTCACCGCTGCGGTCCGGGAGCTCGCGGTTCCCGCGACGACGACGCGGCAACGGCCGGCCGACAGGGCCAGCGCGGCAGGGCCCGGATCGAACGGATCGACACTGGTCACGGTTCCCTGGGCGCGGCCCACGCCTGCGTCGCCGCGCCGACGGTCGCGAGGAGACCGAACACGGGTCGCGCTGCGGAGTGAGCGCATCCCAGCTACTGAGTCGCAGACGCCGATAGGGTCTGGCTCGTGATCGCGCGCTACACACGCCCCGCGATGGGCGCCGTCTGGACCGACGAGGCGCGCATGGAGGCCTGGCGGCGCGTCGAGGTCGCCGCGTGCGAGGACATGGACGGACCGACGCCGGACGATCTCGTCTCGATCCGCGCGGCGACGTTCACCGTCGAGGCGGTCAACGCGCGCGAGGCGGTGACCGACCACGACGTCGCGGCGTTCGTCGACGTGCTCGGTGCGTCGGCCGGGGAGTCCGGGCGCTGGGTCCACTACGGCCTGACCTCATCCGACGTGCTCGACACGGCACTGGCGCTGCAGCTGCGCGGCGCCGGCGAGATCCTGATCGCGGGCGCACGCGAGCTCGTCGACGTGCTGATCGCCCAGGCGCGCGCGCATGTCGACACGGTCTGCGTCGGGCGCACCCACGGCGTGCACGCCGAGCCGACGACGTTCGGGATCAAGCTCGCCGGCTTCGCGATGGAGGCCCACCGCAATCTCGAGCGCCTGCAGCGCGCCTTCGACGAGGCCGCGGTCGGGGCGATCTCCGGCGCGGTCGGGACCTACTCCGCGACGAGCCCGGAGTTCGAGGCGAGCGTCCTGGCGCGGCTCGATCTGGCGCCCGAACCGGTCTCCACCCAGGTCGTCCCGCGCGATCGCCACGCCCAGGTCCTACAGGCGATCGCGCTCGCCGGCGCCGGCCTCGAGCGCCTGGCGACCGAGATCCGCCACCTCCAGCGCACCGAGGTCCGCGAGGCTTCCGAGCCGTTTCGCAGCGGCGAGCAGAAGGGCTCGTCGGCGATGCCCCACAAGCGCAACCCGATCACGACCGAGCGCATCACCGGCCTCGCGCGGGTGCTGCGCGGCTACGCCCAGGCCGGTCTCGAGAACGTCGCCCTGTGGCACGAGCGCGACATCTCGCATTCCGGGGCCGAGCGCGTAATCCTGCCCGACGCGACGATCCTCCTGGACTACATGCAGTCGCTGGCGATCCGCGTGAGTCGCGACCTCGTCGTCAACGTCGAGCGGATGGCGGCCAACATCGAGCTGACCCACGGCGCGCTGTTCTCCCAGCGCGTCCTGCTCGCGCTGGTCAAGGGCGGTCTGCCGCGCGACGATGCCTACCGCATCGTTCAGGAATCCGCCCAGCAGGCGTGGGACAGCGGGATCCCGCTGCGTGAGTTGCTCGAGCACCAGCATCTCGGCGGCCTCGACCTTGACGAGATCTTCGATCTCAGCCACTACACGCGCCACGCCGCGGAGATCGTCGGGCGCCTCGACGCGATTGCCGCGACGTCATGAGCGACCGCGCCGCGTCGCTTCACGGCATCGTCGTCGCCGACTTCTCGCGCGTGCTCGCCGGTCCGCTGGCCGGGATGATGCTCGCCGATCTCGGCGCCGACGTGATCAAGATCGAGCATCCCAGCGGCGACGACACGCGCGGCTGGGGCCCGCCGTTCACCCCCGACGGCACGGCGACCTACTACCAGTCGGTCAACCGCAACAAGCGCTCGGTCGTCCTCGATCTGGCCGACGATGACGACCGGGCACTGGCGATCACCCTCGGCCGTCGCGCCGACGTGATCATCGAGAACCTCCGCCCCGGGACGATGGAGCGCTTCGGTCTCGGGCACGACGAGCTCGCCGCCACGAACCCGGGCCTGATCTCGTGCTCGATCACCGGCTTCGGTGCCGGCGCAGGCGCGACGTTGCCCGGCTATGACCTGCTGATCCAGGCGGTCGGCGGGCTGATGTCGATCACCGGGCCGGCCGACGGTCCGCCGAGCAAGGTCGGGGTCGCGGTCGTCGACGTCCTCACGGGTCTGTTCGCGACGATCGGGATCCTCGCCGCGCTCAACGAGCGGGCGCGCAGCGGTGTCGGCCAGCGCGTCGAGGTCTCGCTGATGGCGTCGCTGCTCGCCGGTCTCGCCAATCAGTCGACAGGGTTCGTCGGAGCCGGCAGCGTTCCGGGCCTGATGGGCAACCGCCATCCGAGCGTCGCGCCGTACGAGTCCTTTCACGCCTCCGACGGCGAGCTCGTGATCGCGATCGGCAACGACCGCCAGTTCGCCGCGCTGTGCCGCGAGCTCGGTGTCGACGGCCTTGCGACCGACCCGCTCTTCGCCACGAACACCGGCCGCGTGACCAACATGGACGCGCTGCATGACGCGATCGCGCCGCGGCTGCGCCTCGGGACCCGGGCCGCCTGGGCGCAGCGGCTGACCACGGTGGGTGTGCCGTGCGGGCCGGTCAACACGCTCGACGAGGCGTTCGGGTTCGCGGAGCGTCTCGGCTTGGGCAGCATCGTCGAGATGGCCGACGGTGGGCGCCAGGTCGCCGACCCGATCGGGCTCAGCGCCACGCCGGTCAGCTACCGCAAAGCCCCACCCGGCCTCGACGCCGACGGCGACGCGATCCGCGCGTGGCTGGCCGCCGACTGACGCTCAGCCGTCGTACTGGTCGTCGCTGACGTGCTCGGCCCACGCGGCGCTGACGTCGTCGTCGTCGGCCTCCTGGATCGCGATGTGGGTCATCGCGGCGTCGGGCCCGGCGCCGTGCCAATGGCGTTCGCCCGGGGCGAAGCGCACGGTGTCGCCAGTCGGGATCGTCGTCACCGGACCGCCGTCGCTCTGTACCCGAGCCGAGCCCTCGATGACGTGCAGCGTCTGGCCGAGCGGGTGGGTGTGCCAGGCCGTCCGGGCGCGTGGTTCGAAATGGACGCGCAGGACGGCGGCGCGGCCCGGCACGGCGAGGGGCTGGAAGGTGACGTCGCCGGTGAACCATTCGGCGGGTCCGGGCGTCCCGGCGGTCGCGTTGATGATCTCCATGGGCGCATTGTCGTGGACTGTGGACTCGCGGTCCTAGACAACCGTCCGCCCGGTCAACGATTCTGTCGGCCGTGTTCGATGCAGCCGAGACATGGAGCGGCAAGGTCCTGGTCGCCGCGGCGATCACCGCGATCGCGGTCGTGCTCGCCTTCTACCCGATGACCGAGGACCGCGGCGTCGATCTGCGCCGGCGGATGGGCCCGGCGAACTGGGACTTCAGGACCAGCTGGACGGCGAACCTGACCGTGTTCAGCGCGGCGATCGGCACGATCCTCGCCGCCAACCTGCTCCCGACCGGCATCGCCGCGCACGTGACGACGACGTTCGTGGCGCTCAACGTCCTCTTCGGCCTCGCCGCCATCATCGGCCCGTTCATCTACATCGTGTTGCAGCGCCGGGCCGTGGCGACGCGGATCAAGGCCAAGACGACGACCGAGACGGCGCAGTACCAGGGCACGCTCGGAGGCTTCCTGCTCGGGACGACGGTCGTCCTGTTCGCGGTCTTCGGTGAGTTCGCGACCGCGGCCGAGCTGCTGCGGATCACCCACGGAAAGCACGCGATGGCACCGGATCTGATCGTCGCGTTCTCGATCCTGCTCGGGCTCGCGGCGTTGCTCGTCGTCGTCTACCTCGGCACCCGTATCCGGGCGATCGTCAACAGCCAACCGGACGATTCCGCTGCATTCACCGCCAAGCTGCGAGCGCTCGACTTCGGCGACGAAGAGCTCGCCGCGGCCCGCCCGGTCCTGCCGCCGGTGCCGGTGCTCTGACCTGCCGCCACGTCAGCTAGCATCGACGCAGTGAGCACCGTCGCCGACCTCCCCCTGATCGCGTCGGGGAAAGTCCGCGAGATGTACGACCTCGGTGATCGCCTACTGATGGTCGCCTCGGACCGGATCTCGACGTACGACGTCGTGCACCCCAACCCGATTCCCGACAAGGGAAACGTGCTGACCGGGCTCTCGCACTTCTGGTTTGCGCAGACCGCGTCGATCGTGCCCAATCACTTCCTCTCGGCGACCGACGGTGTCCCCGACGACGTGCGCGGCCGCGCGATGGTCGTGCGCAAGCTCGAGATGCTGCCCGTCGAGTGTGTCGTTCGCGGGTACATCACCGGCTCGGGGTGGAAGGACTACCTCGCGACCGGCGCCGTCTCGGGGATCGAGCTGCCGGCCGGGCTGTTGGAGTCCCAGGCTCTGCCGGAGCCGATCTTCACGCCGTCGACGAAGGCCGATGTCGGCCACGACGAGGCGATCGACTTCGAGGCGTCGGTCGGCCTGGTCGGTGACCGCGAGCTGATGACGAAGGTCCGCGACGTGTCGCTGGCGCTGTACTCCGCCGCCGCGGCGCACGCGCGCGAGCACGGCGTCATCCTCGCCGACACGAAGTTCGAGTTCGGCCTCGACCGCAGCGGCGAGCTCGTCGTCGGCGACGAGGTCCTGACGCCCGACTCGTCGCGCTACTGGCCGGCGGACGGCTACGAGCCCGGCCACGGGCAGCCGTCGTTCGACAAGCAGTTCGTGCGCGACTGGGCCGCGGGAACCGGCTGGGACAAGAAGCCGCCGGCGCCGGAGATCCCCGACGACATCGCCTCGCGCACGCGGGCGCTGTACGTCGAGGCCTACGAGCGGATCAGCGGCGAGCTGTTCTCCGAATGGCTGGCGCGGACGGCGCCGTCATGAGAGCGCGCGTGCTCGTTCGCCCGAAGGCCGGAATCCTCGATCCACAGGGCATCGCCGTCGAGCGCGCGCTGCCCGCGCTGGGCTTCAGCGGCGTCGACCACGTCCACGTCGGGCGCCTGATCGAGCTCGACGTCGAGGACCCCGATCAGCTGCCGGCGATGTGCGAGAAGCTGCTCGCCAATCCGCTGATCGAGGACTACGAGGTGCAGATCCTGGCCGACGAGCCCGCGGGCTCCGCCGCTCCGTGACGTTCGGCATCGTCCGCTTCCCCGGCTCGTGCGACGAGCTCGACGCGCAACTCGCGTGCGCGCGCGTGGGCGATGCCGTGCTGCTGTGGCACGGCGACCGTGACCTGCAGGGTGTCGACGCGGTTGTCGTCCCCGGCGGGTTCTCCTACGGCGACTACCTGCGCGTCGGGGCGATCGCGCGCTTCTCACCGGTGATGGAATCCGTGATCGCGTTCGCCGCCGACGGCGGACCGGTGCTCGGCATCTGCAACGGCTTCCAGGTCCTGTGTGAGGCGGGGCTGCTTCCGGGCGCGCTACTGCCGAACGTCGGGCTGCGCTTCCTGTGCCGGCAGGTCGACCTCGAGGTCGTCAGCGCGGCCACGCCGTTCACGTCCAGGTGCTCCGTCGGTGATCGCCTGTCGATCCCGGTCAAGCACACCACCGGCCGCTACTACGCGCCCGACGACCGGCTCGACGCGCTCGAAGCCGAGGGTCAGGTCGTTCTGCGCTACGCGCCGGGCGACAATCCCAACGGCTCGGCGCGCGACATCGCCGGCGTCGCCAACGCGGCCGGCAACGTGATGGGGCTGATGCCCCACCCCGAGCATGCGGTCGACGCGCTGACGGGCTCGACCGACGGGCTGAAGCTGTTCGCCGGTATGGCGGCGGGGGTGCGTGTTGGCGTCTGACGCGACCACCCTCCCGTCCGTCGATCAGGCCGTCGCGCTCGGGCTCACGCGCGACGAGTATGCACTGATCATCGAGAAGCTCGGCCGCGAGCCCAACGACGTCGAGCTGGCGATGTTCTCGCTGCTGTGGAGCGAGCACTGCGCCTACAAGCACTCCAAGAAGCAGCTGCGCACGCTGCCGACCGAGGGCGACCGGCTCGTCATGGGGCCGGGTGAGAATGCAGGCGCGGTCGACGTCGGCGGCGGCTGGGCGGTCGCGTTCAAGGTCGAGTCCCACAACCACCCGTCGGCGGTCGAGCCGTTTCAGGGCGCGGCGACGGGCGTCGGCGGCATCCTGCGCGACATCTTCGCGATCGGTGCGCGGCCGATCGCGGTGCTCGACTCGCTGCGCTTCGGCGAGCCGTCGTCCGAGCGCTCGCGCTACCTGCTCGACCGCGCGGTCGCGGGGATCGGCCACTACGGCAACTCGGTCGGCGTGCCGACGATCGGCGGCGAGCTCTACTTCGAAGCGCCGTACGAGCAGAACTGCCTGATCAACGCGATGGCGCTCGGCCTCGGCAGGACCGACGACCTCGTGCGCAGCGCCGCGGCCGGCGTCGGCAACCCGGTGATCCTGTTCGGCGCCTCGACCGGTCGCGACGGGATCGGCGGCGCGTCCGTGCTCGCCTCGGCCGAGCTGGACGACGCCGATGACGCCAAGCGCCCGTCGGTCCAGGTCGGCGATCCGTTCGCCGAGTCCAAGCTGATCGAGTGCTCGCTCGAGCTGTTGGCGCTGGGGCTGCTGGTCTCGCTTCAGGATCTCGGCGCCGCCGGGCTCACGTCGAGCGCCTCGGAGATGGCGAGCGCCGGCGAGCTCGGGATCGACATCGACGTCGCGCGCGTCCCGCTTCGCGAGGGCGACATGGAGCCGTTCGAGATCATGGTCTCTGAGTCACAGGAGCGGATGCTCTGCGTCTGCGAGCCCGCGCAGACCGACGCCGTGCTCGCGGTCTGCGAGAAGTGGGAGGTTGGCGGTACGGTCATCGGCTCGGTGACCGACACGCGCCACATGCGGATCTTCCGCGGCGACCAGCTCGTCGGCGACATGCCCGTCGAAGCGCTCGTCGACGACTGCCCGCTCTATGACCTCGCGCCGGCAAAGGCTGCGGCGTCGGCCGTGTACCCGGCGCCGGTGGCGACGATCGGCGATGAAGACGACCCGCTGCTCGCGCTGATCGGCTCGCCGAACATCGCGTCGCGCCGACCGCTGTTCGAGCAGTACGACTGCCTCGTCGGCTCGCGGACCGTGCGCCGCCCCGAGCAGGCCGACGCCGCCGTTCTGGCGCTCGAGAACGGCGCCTCGATCGCGGTGGCGATCGACGGCAATGGCCGCCGCGTCGCCGCCGACCCATACACCGGCACGATCGAGGCGGTGCTCGAATGCGCGGCGAATCTCGCCTGCGTCGGCGCCGCGCCGCTGGGCCTGACCAACTGCCTGAACTTCGGCAACCCCGAGAAGCCGCACATCGCCTGGCAGCTGACCGAGTCGGTCCGTGGGCTGGGCGACGCGTGCCGGGCGCTGGGCGTGCCGGTCGTCGGCGGCAACGTCTCGCTCTACAACCAGGGCGGCGAGGGGCCGATCTACCCGACCCCCGTCGTCGGCATGGTCGGCGAGCTGCCCGACCCGACGCGGACCGCGGGTCTGGCGTTCGGCTCGGCAGGCGACGCCGTTGCGCTGGTCGAGGTCGGCGAGCCGTCGCTCGGGGCGAGCGAGCTGGCGAAGCTGCGCGGCGAGCCGCTGCCCGACGGCCTGCCCGAGATCGACGTTGCCGCCGTCGTGGCGCTACACACGACGGTCCGCGACGCCGTGCGCTCCGGGCTGCTCGTCTCCTGCCACGACGTCGCCGAAGGCGGACTGGCCGTGGCCCTGGCCGAGTGCTGCCTGGCCGGCGCCGTCGGCGCGGCGGTCGGCGAGATGGCCGGGGGCGAGGCGCGCCACCACGGCGAGGCGCCCGGGCGGGCGTTCGTGGTCTCGGGCGAGCGTGAGGCGATCGAGCGCCTGCTGCCCGGCGCGATCGTCCTCGGGACGGTCGGCGGCGACGCGCTGCGCATCGGCGAGCAGGCGTGGCCGCTGGCCGATCTCCAGGTCGCCCACCGTTGGCTCGCCGCGCTGTTCCCGTGAAAGCTCACCCGCCCTCGCTGCTAGCCTGCAATACCTGCCCGCAATCGTTGGACGTGTGCCCGGAGGCCCATTGACTCTCCCGACTTCCGACCTCGATTCCCGCGATGGGCCTCGAGATGAGTGTGGCGTGTTCGGCATCTTCAGCCCCGAACGCGATGTGTCCCGACTGGCCTATTTCGCTCTGTACGCGCTCCAGCACCGGGGCCAGGAGTCGGCGGGCATCGCCGCCTCGGACGTCGGAGGCTACATCGTCACCCAGCGGGCGATGGGGCTCGTCAACCAGGTGTTCAAGGAGCACGACCTGCGGGCCCTCGGCGGCGACCTTGCGATCGGCCACGTGCGCTACTCGACGACCGGCTCCAACGAATGGGAGAACTCGCAGCCCGTGCACCGCAGCGCCGGCAGCGGCGGCAACCGCCGTGAGCTCGCGCTCGCCCACAACGGGAACCTGATCAACGCCGTCGAGCTCCATGCCGAGCTCAGCGCGCAGGGAGTGACGTTCAGCTCGACGTCGGATTCCGAGATCATCGCCGCACTGATCGCGACCCACCCGGCCGAGCGGATCGAGGACGCGGTCGCCGACATCATGCCGCGGCTCAAGGGCGCGTTCTCGACCGTCGTCATGACCAAGGACCGCGTCGTCGCGTTTCGCGACCCGGCCGGTGTTCGGCCGATGGTCCTCGGCTCGATGGGCGACGGGCGCTACTGCGTGGCCAGCGAATCGTGCGCGTTCGACATCATCGGCGCGACGCTCGTGCGTGACGTGCGCCCGGGTGAGATGGTTTCGATCTCGACCGATGGCCTCGAGGAGCGGATGGTCGTCGAGGATGCGCGCGAGGCCTTCTGCGTCTTTGAGTACATCTACTTCGCGCGCCCCGACTCGCGCATGAACGGAACGGTGCTCCAGGCCGCGCGCGGCCGCATGGGCGAGATCCTCGCACGCGAATCACCGGCGCCGAACGCCGACCTCGTGATCGCCGTGCCCGACTCGGGCAACGCCGCGGCGCGCGGGTACGCACGCGCAAGCGGGCTGCCCCAGGACGACGGCTTCGTCAAGAACCGCTACGTCGCGCGGACGTTCATCCAGCCCGGGCAGGAGCTGCGCAAGCACGGCCTGCGGCTGAAGTTCAACCCGCTGCCGGAGATCGTCGGTGGCCAGCGGCTGGTGGTGGTCGACGACTCGATCGTCCGCGGCAACACGACGCGGCAGATCGTGCAGATGCTGCGCGACGCGGGGGCGCTCGAGGTCCACATGCGGATCTCGGCGCCGCCGATCAAGAACCCCTGCCACTACGGGATCGACATGTCGACGCGCGAGGAGATGATCGCCCACGGCCGGACCGTCGACGAGGTCGCCGCCGAGCTCGGCTGCGATTCGCTGGCCTACCTTTCGCTGGCCGGCGTCTACGAGGCGGTCCGCGGAGAACGCGGCCGCCACTGCGACGCGTGCTTCTCCGGCACGTACCCGCTCGAGGGCACCGACGACGCGAGCGGCAAGTTCGCGTTCGAGAACCCGCTGCCACTCGCTTCGGTCTGATCGCTGCGTCCGCCGCCTGGTGGATGACACTGCGCTGATGGAGGACATCCCGCAACAGGACGACGGCAAGCGCTCGTCGTGGATGCCGGCAACGCGGTTCTTCGCGAGTGTCCTCGCCCATCCCGCCAAGGCCGTGACCCGAGCTGGCGACCCGGTGGAGCTGAGCGCAGCTCAGGCGCGCCAGCTCGCCCGAGCCCTCGAGGAGCTAGCCGAGGAAGACGACGCTTGAACGTCATGGGCTGGGTGTAGTCGACCGTCCCACATCGCCTCTGAAACCATGCACCCCATGGACGACGCGGCGATCCTCGCGGCCCAGCGGGTTGGGCAGCGGCGCTTCTACGAAACGATGGTCGGAGCGCCGGATACATGGGTCCATCACGCCGACGGGCTGATGGCGCTGGTGACGCCGCAGGTCTTCCACGCGTCGTTCTTCAACGCCGTTCTCTACGACGATGGCCCGGCGGTGGCGGCCGCGTTGCCGAAGCTCGACGCAATGTACACCGGCGCAGGTATCAAGGCGTGGACGGTCTGGGTTCACCACGACGATGCCGAGACCGCGAAGGCGTGCGAGCGGGCCGGCCACGTGCTCGACGCCACGCCGGCGGTCATGGGCGCCGAGCTCGCGGACCTGGATCTCGAGCCGCGCCACGACTACCCGATCGACGACGACCCCGACTGGCTCACGCTCGGCCGGCTCAACGGGATCGCGTACGGGGGTCCGCCGACGATGGGGACGATCGTCGCGGACATGAAGACGACCGACCACGTCCGCGCGGTCGCGCTGGTCGACGGCGAGCCGCGGGCGTGCGCGGTCGGCCACATCCACGCGGGTAGCTGCTACGTCGCGTTCGTGGCCACCGATCCGAAGATGCGCCGTCGCGGTTTGGCCGCCCACTGCACCGCCGCGGTGCTGCGCGCCGCTCGCGACGCCGGCGCCACCACTACGACGCTCGACGCGAGCAGGCTCGGCGAACCGGTCTACGAGCGGATGGGCTACCGCAGCGTCGCGCGGCTGCAGATGTGGGAGCGCCGGCGTCCCTAGATGCGTACTGGCGGGGCGCTCGATCGTGGTTGGCGGGTTCGGGAAAGCAGCATTGATGGGATAGGGGTGCCCGGGGCGTCGGTTTGCGGGTCCGGTTGCGCGAACGTCCCGAACTCCCCCCTATAGGCGGCGGCTTCTAGTGGTCGTTGCACGACTGTTGGAGGTTGTGATGTCCGAGGGGCGTTCGAAGTTTGCGCGTATGAGGCGTGATGACAGGTTGTTGGTGTTGGAGATGCTGGCGTCGGGATCGTCGCCGGGTGAGGCTGGGCTCGCGGTGGGGTGTACCGGGCGTTCGGTGAACCGGCTGCTGGCGGCGTTGGGGGGTGTGAGGGCTCGCCGGCGCCCTCGGTCGGTGTTGCGGTTGTCGTTGGAGGACCGCGAAGAGATCCGTGTCGGCGTGCAGGCCGGCGACTCGTTTGCGCTGATCGCCCGATCGATCGGGCGATCAGCGTCGACGGTGTCGCGGGAGGTCAACCACAACGGTGGCCGTCGGCGCTACCGGGCGGTCGCCGCGGATGGTGCGGCGTATCGCCGCGCGTTGCGGCCCAAGCCGGCCAAGCTCGCGACCAGCCCGGCGTTGCAGGCTCGTGTTGAGGAGCTCCTGGAGCAGCGGTGGTCGCCGCAGCAGATCGCGGCCCGGTTGAAGCTCGAGTTCCCTGATGATCCTTCGATGCAGGTTTCTCACGAGACGATCTATCAGTCGCTGTTCGTCCAGGCCCGCGGCGCGCTGCGCAAGGACCTCACGAGGTGCCTGCGCAGCGGCCGCACCCGACGGCGTGCCCAAGGCCGCGCGGCGCGCTGTGGTCCGCTGCGCGACATCGTCGTGATCTCCGATCGTCCAGCTGAGATCGAGGACCGCGCCGTCCCAGGCCATTGGGAAGGCGATCTGATCCTCGGCACCTACAACCGTTCGGCGATCATCACCCTCGTTGAGCGCCAGACCCGCTACGTGCTGCTCGCCCAGGTCGGCGCCGACAAGACCAGCCCCGCCGTCTGCGCCGCGATCGCCGAGAAGATCCTCTCGCTGCCCGAGCACCTGACCCGCTCGCTGACCTGGGACCGCGGCAGCGAAATGACAAGCCACACCGACTTCACGATCAAGACCGGGCTACCGGTCTACTTCTGCGACCCGCAAAGCCCCTGGCAGCGCGGCTCCAACGAGAACACCAACGGACTGCTGCGCCAGTACTTCCCCACAGGCACCGACCTCTCAGTTCACGACCAAGCCGAACTGGACCGCGTCGCAGCTGAGCTCAACGGCCGACCCCGCCAAACCCTCCACTGGGCCACCCCAGCTGAGAAACTCCACCAACTCATTGCGATGACCACCTGAAACCGCCGGCTCAGAACGGGACGTTCGCCGCGAAAGACGCCCGGAAAGGGACGCCACGGCGCCCGTTCCCGGCACTCCCTCGTTGCAGGCAGGTCGCGCCCTACTCAACCGACTCAGCCCTTCGTCGCCTTGGCGATCGCCGCATCCATCCGCGCGCCCGGGCTCTCCACGATCTTGCCGTGGCCCGGGGCGAGCGCGCTCGGGTCGAGCGCACGCAACGCGCGGGCGGTCGCGAGCTCGGTCGGGCGGTCCCAGGTCGCGGCGCTCGCGAACGGGAAGCGCCAGTTGAACGCCGACGTTGTCGCCACCACGCCGCCGACCGTCGTGTAGGCGTCGCCGCAGTAGAGCGTGTGATCGCGCGGATCGAGGAACGCGACGTGGCCGGGGGTGTGGCCGGGCGCCCCGACGACCTGCAGCGAGCCGACCATGTCGCCATGGGCGAAGGTGCGCGTGGGTGTCGTCTTCACTCGCGGCAGAATGCCCTTGATCTTCGACTGCGGCTCGCCGGCATCGAGCGACTTGTCCTTCGTGAGCAGCCGCGCGTCACGCGTGGAGATGAGGACCTCGGCGTCCGGAAGCTTTTCGGCCAGGGCGTCGAGCGAGCCGACGTGGTCGGGGTGGGCGTGGGTCAGCGCGATGCGGACGATCGGCTTGTTCAGCGCGGCAGCGCCGGCGAGGATCGCCTTGGCCGAGCCGCCGATCGCGGTGTCGATGAGCGTGAGACCGTCGTCCTCCTCGATGAGGTAGACGTTGACGAGCCCCGCGCGTTGGATGCGATGGGTCATGCGTGGCAGCGTACGGGTCGCGACAAAACTGCGGAACAACGGTGCAGGCCGTCGAGCCCCGCCGCCCGCCTCGCTATGGTCGAACGTCGATGTCCGACCTCCATCAGGCCCTCCACGAGCACTTCGGCTTCTCCGCCTTCCGGCCGGGACAGGAGGAGGCGGTGCGGGCTGCCTTCGAGGGGCGTGACGTGCTCGTCGTCATGCCGACCGGGGCCGGGAAATCGCTCTGCTATCAGCTGCCGGCGCTGCTGCGCGACGACCTGTCGATCGTCGTCTCGCCGCTCGTCTCGCTGATGCAGGACCAGGTCTCCGCGCTCCGTGTGCGCGCGCCCGGGCGTGTGGCGCTCGTCAATGCCCAGCAGGACGCGGCGGAGAATCGCGACGTGATCGAGCGGGCGCGGGCCGGCGAGCTGCGGCTGCTCTACGTGGCGCCGGAGCGGTTCTCGTCGCCAGGGTTTCTCGAAGCGCTGCGCGAGGTGCCGATCGGCCTGTTCGTCGTCGACGAGGCGCACTGCGTCTCGCAGTGGGGCCACGACTTCCGCCCCGACTACTTCCGCCTCGCCGACGCCGCGCGCTGGCTCGGCGCCGACGCGATCGTCGCTTCGACGGCGACCGCGACGCCGCAGGTCGCCGCCGACATCGCCGCTCGGCTGAAGCTCAATGAGCCGGTCCGCGTGTCGACCGGCTTCGACCGCCCGAATCTGTCCTTCTGCGTCGTGCCGTGCGGCGCGGCGGCCGACAAGCACCGGCGGATCGCCGCGGCGCTGGCTGACCCCGAGGCGCGCCCGGCGATCGTCTACGCGGGCACGCGCAAGGTCGCCGATGGCCTGGCGCGCACATTGACCACGGCGTTGGGGATCGAGGTGCCCGCCTACCACGCGGGTCTCGCGCGCGATGAACGGGCCGAGGCCCAGCGGCGGTTCATGGCCGGCGAGGTCGAGGTCGTCGTCGCGACCAACGCGTTCGGCATGGGCGTCGACAAGGCCGATGTGCGGACGGTCGCCCACGAGGCGGTGCCGTCGTCGCTGGAGGCCTACTACCAGGAGGCCGGGCGTGCGGGCCGCGACGGCCGGCCCGCACGGGCGCTGCTCTTCGCCTCCCAGCGCGACAAGGGGCTGCACGTCTTCTTCATCGAGCGCGGCGAGGTGTCTGAGGAGCTGATCGCGCGGGTCGCTCAGCGGCTGCTCGGCGATGCGCCCGCCGGGCGCTATGACCTTGAGCTGGGCGACATCGCCTTCGATGCCGACGACAACGATCGCGTCCGCGCGGTCATTGGGCATCTTGCCCAGGCGGGGGTGATCGCGCCGTCGCCGGCGCCCATGGACCAGCTGCGCGGCAAGGTGCTCGGCCCGTTCGACGGCCGAGCCCGTGCGGCATGCCGAACCCTCGCCGCCGAGGGTGGTCGCGCCCGCTGGCGTCAGTACCGCGCGATCTGGGCCTACGTCGAGGGCGACCGCTGCCGCCGCGAGACGATCCTGCGCCACTTTGGTGACCAGACCTCGTCCCCACCCACCCCGCCCGAGGTTCCATGCTGCGATGTCTGCGCGCCCGAGACGGTCGCCGCGCTGACCGCGACATCCGGCCACCGTCAGCGCGCCGACAGCGGCGGCGCGGCGGGGCCGGGTGGGGTCGTAGTCGAGAACCTGGATGAGGCGATCGTCGGCGTCGTCGAGTCGGCGCGCCCGTCGGTCGGGCGCAACAAGGTCGTCGAGATCCTGCGCGGTGGGCGTTCGAAGACCGTGCTGCGCAACTCGTGGGACGGACTGCCGGGCTACGGCGCGTTCGATCACCTGCGCGCACAGGACGTGCTCGACCGCGTCGACGCGCTACTCGCCGATGGGCGCCTGAGCTCGACGGGCGGCGCCTACCCGACGCTGCGCGCGGTGTCTGCGTGAACGTCGGCGTCCTCGCGTCCGGGGGCGGAACGAACCTCCAGGCGCTGCTGGACACCGTCCACCGCCGTGAGGTCCAGATCGTGGCGATGGCCAGCGACCGCTCCGACGCCGGCGCGCTCGCGCGCGCCGATGCGGCGGGCGTGCTGACCGGCGTCTTCGAACGCTCGGCCTACCCTGATCGCGCCGCCCGCGACAGCGCGATCGCCGACTGGCTTGAGAGCCGCGACGTGCAGCTCGTCGTCCTCGCCGGCTACATGTCGCTGCTCGACGCCGGGTTCATCGCCCGCTTCCGCGACGCGATCCTCAACGTCCATCCGTCGCTGCTGCCGGCGTTCCCGGGGGTCGATGCGATCGGCGACGCGCTGGCCTACGGCGTCAAGGTCCACGGCGTCACCGTGCACCTCGTCGACGAGGGGATGGACACCGGCCCGGTCGTCCTTCAGCGCGCGATCGAGCTGCCCGACGCGCAGGAGGCTGCGGAGGTGCTGGAGGCGCTGCGCCCGCTCGAGCACACGCTGCTGCCCGACGCGGTCAGGCTCTTTGCGCGTGGGGCGATCCGACGCGACCCGGCGAGCGCCCGCCGGGTCATTGTCGGTTAGGCGGAAGCCGGCTCCGGGTCCGGGCGGACGAGGACCGTGTCGGCGACCGCGATGATCTCGTCGACCGGCAGTCCGGCACGTTCGGCGTGCTCCCGAATCGCTTCAGGACTGCTCGCCTGATAGACGCAGACGGTGCCCAGCGAGCCACCGTCCTCCGCCAGGACATAGCTGCGAATCCACCGGATGTCGTCGGACATCTCGTCGTCGCCGACCGTCGTCGATCGGGCCGCAGCGGCCTGTAGGTCCTCCCCGGACCGCCAGCCGTTACGACGAAGAATCACGTACGTGTCCATGATCAACCTTTCATTGAGAGAGACCGGGTAGCGTCGATGCTACGCCTCTACGCCGCGTCGTCGTCGTCCTCTTCCTCGTCTTCGACCTCGGGATCGTCGAAGCCCGAGGTGTCGATTTCCTCGTCGTCGTCGAACTGCGCCGTGGGGCGCTCCGACACATCAGTCTGAACCGTCACGGAATGCTCCTGCCTACGGGTACCCCGGACATGATGCCCCACGCGCCCGCTGGTCAATCGCTCAGAACGCCTGTCGCAGGGATATCCTCAAGGCCATCGCCGAAACAACGAACATTCAGTTGACTCAGCCAGGTGCAGTACGGGTGCGCCGCGCGCTGTTGTCCGTCTCTGACAAGCGTGGAGTCGTGGAGTTCGCTCGCGGCCTCGTCGACCTCGAGGTCGAGATCGTCTCGACCGGGGGGACGGCTGCCGCGCTCGACGCCGCCGGAATCTCCGTGCGCACCGTCGACGACTTCACCGGCTTCCCCGAGATCATGGACGGCCGCGTCAAGACGCTACACCCGCGCCTCTACGCCGGGTTGCTGGCGGTGCGCTCGGACCCCGACCATCTCAGCCAGGCCGCCGAGCACGACATCGAGTTCGTCGACCTCGTGTGCGTGAACCTCTACCCGTTCGAGCGCACCGCCGGCCGGCGCGGGGTCAGCGAGGCCGAGGTGATCGAGAACATCGACGTCGGCGGCCCGACGATGATCCGCGCCGCGGCCAAGAACTTCGCGTTCGCCGGGGTCGTCGTCAACCCCGAGGCCTACGACGCGGTGCTCGAGGAGCTGCGCGACGCCGACGCAACGCTGTCGCTCTCCACGCGCGAAGCGCTCGCCGCCGACGCGTTCGCCTACACCGCGCGCTACGACACCGCGATCGCCCGCTGGTTCGCCGAGCGCGGCGAGGACTTCCCGCCGCTGTTCCTCCGCGCCTACGAGAAGATCGTCGATCTGCCCTACGGGGAGAATCCGCACCAGCGTGCCGCGTACTACCAGCAGGTCGGCTCGCGCGCCCACGTGCTGTCGATGGTCAAGCAGCACCACGGCAAGCAGATCTCGTTCAACAACCTGCTCGACCTCGACGCGGCGCGCAAGGTGATCCGCGACTACGAGGTCCCGGCGTGCGCGATCGTCAAGCACAACAACCCGTGCGGCGCGGGCCTCGGAACGGGCCCGCTGGAGGCCTACGAGAAGGCTCTGGCCTGCGATCCGCTGAGCGCGTTCGGCGGGATCGTCGCGTTCAATCGGCCGATCGATCAGGACTTGGCCGCGCGGCTCAACGAGCAGTTCATCGAGGTCGTTATCGCGCCCGCCTACGAGAGCGGCGCGGTCGAGCTTCTGACGGGGAAGGAGAACATCCGCATCCTCGAGGATCAGGAGCGGCGCCTGCCGTTCTTCGGCGAGCCCGAGATCAAGCAGGTCACCGGCGGTCTGCTCGTGCAGGACCCCGACTCCGATCGCGACGACCGCGAGAACATGGAGGTCGTGACCAAGCGCGCCCCGAGTGATCGCGAGTGGGGCGATCTGCTGTTCGCCTGGCGCATCTGCCGTCACGTGAAGTCCAACGCGATCGTGCTCGCCCGCGACCTGTCGACCGTCGGCATCGGCGCCGGCCAGACGAGCCGCGTCGACTCGGTGCGGATCGCCGTCGAGAAGGCCCGGGTCGACTCGTTCGAGGGCGTCGTACTGGCGTCGGACGCGTACTTCCCGTTCGCCGACGGGCCGGGGCTGGCGATCGAGGCCGGTGTGCACGCGATCATCCAGCCCGGCGGCTCGATCCGCGACGAAGAGGTCATCGCCGCCGCCGACGAGGCCGGCGTCGCGATGGTGCTCACGCGGCGCCGCCACTTCAGGCACTAGGCCTGGCCGTCGCGGTGGCGATCGAGCGTCACGGCTCCGGCAGCCCGTTCGAGGGTCAGGTCGGTTACTGCCGCGTGGTGCGCGCCGGTCCCTATGTCCATGTGGCGGGGTGCACGGCGACCGACGAGAACGGCGTCGTCGTCTATCCGGGTGATGTCTACGGCCAGGTCGGCCAGGCGCTGATCAACGTCGGCACGGCGCTCTCATTCGCCGGCGCCACGTTCGCCGACGTCGTGCGCACCCGCATCTACGTCACCGACATCTCCCGCTGGCACGAGGTCGGCCGCGCCCACGCCGACATCTTCAGCGGCGCGCCGCCCGTCAGCACGATGGTCGAGGTCAGCGCCCTGATCGACCCGCGGATGTTGGTCGAGATCGAGGCCGACGCCTACCTCGGCGCCGGCGTCTCGTAGTACTCCTCCTCGCCGATCACCGACGGCAGCGTCTGCGGCTCGTCGCGACCAGCGCGGCGGCGACTGGAGAACATCGCTCCGCGGGCCGCCTGGGTCGGCGCGAACTGCGCGTAACCGACGGGCTTGCCGAGGTCGTCGTAGATCGCCTCGGCTCCGCCGCGCATGAAGTACGCCTCATGCCAGAAGCCGGTGCCGCCGGAGTCGCGCAGGAACTGGCGCCACCAGAGCTGATGGGGCTCGGAGCGCGTCCAGCGCTCGAGGCTGTCGTAGTCGCGCCAGTACTGGCGCATCCCGGCGTGCGGTGGGATCAGCGACCAGACGAGGTCCTCGTGCAGTAACAGGCCGTCAGGCTGCTCCTGCCATGACTTGCGGATCTGCGGGCCGAGGCCGATTAGCCGCAGCAGGCCCCGGGGCTTGCGTACCCGCATGCCGAGATAGACCACGACCATGTCGGGATAGCCGCTGAGATCGACGGTTTGGCGGTCGACTTTCGCTGGGTTGGCCATGACGAGCGACGCTACGCCCAATTGCACGACGGGTCAACGCAAAGTGCGTGGTGCGTGCTGCGGTCCGTCCGGCCCATCGCGCAGGATGCCCGCTCCTTGTCCTCGCCTGGTTCAGATCTCCGCCCATGGCAGCAACGTGCCGTCGCGGAGATGGCAGGCTGGTCTGACGGTCCGTTCCTGATCGCCGCCGCGCCGGGGGCCGGCAAGACCCGGCCCGCGCTGCACATCGCCCGCGAGCTGCTACGGGCCAAGGCGATCTCACGGATCGCCGTCGTCTGCCCGACGACTCCGCTGACCCGTCAGTGGGCGGCCGCGGCCGCAAAGCTCGGCCTCCAGCTCGCGCCCGACGTCGGCCGGCCCAAGCCGCCGCCGGGCTTCGACGGCGTCGCCGTCACCTATGCGCGCCTCGCGACGTCGGGCGTGCGCTGGGGCGCGCAGTGCCCGCCCGACACGCTGGTCATCGCCGACGAGGCCCACCACCTGGGTGAGGACCTGGCGTGGGGCGAGGGGTTCAAGGCCGCCTACGGCCGCGCCCGGCGTCAGCTCCTCCTCAGCGGTACCCCTTTTCGCAGCGATGCCACACCGATTCCGGGGGTGCGCTACGACGCGAGCGGGCTCGCGGTTCCGGACGTCAGCTACTGCTACGCCGACGCGGTGCGCGACGCGGTCTGCCGGCCCGTCACCTTCATCCCCTACGACGGGACGCTGCGCTGGCAGAGCGGGGACGACGAGGTCGAGGCGACGTTCGCCGATGTGCTCAGCACCCGCGAGACGGCGCGCCGCTACCGCACCGCGATCAGCGTCGGCCTGCCTGACGGGCTGCCGCGGATCCTCGCCGCGGCGCACCAGCGGCTGATGGAGCTGCGCGCCGGCGAGCACCGCGACGCCGGCGGGCTCGTCGTCGCCGCCGACGGCGAGCACGCCCGCGCGATCGCGAAGGTCCTGCGCGAGGTGACGGGCAAGCCGCCGGTCGTGGTCCTGCACACCGAGACCGCGGCGTCGCGCAAGCTCGAGGAGTTCACGACGTCTCGAGAGCCGTGGGTCGTCGCGGTGAACATGGTCAGCGAGGGGGTCGACATCCCGCGCCTGCGCGTCGGCGTCTACGCGACGGCGGCCAAGACGCCGTTGATCTTCCGCCAGATCGTCGGGCGCTTCGTGCGCGTGATCGCCGGCCGCGGCGTGCAGATGAGCTGGCTCTACCTTCCCGGCGACCCGATCCTGCGCGGCCACGCCGAGGACATCGAGCACGAGCTGCGCCAGGTGCTGCGCCCGCCGGGCGAAGGCGATGGCCTAGACGAGGTTCCCGACCGGCTGCGCACCGAGCCCTCCGAGGAGCCCGCGTTCGTTCCGCTGAGTGCCGACGTCGCGCCGCAGCTCGCGCTGTTCGGCTCGCCGAGCGCCGCGCCGGTGGTCTTCGCTTCCGCGGTCAAGGAGGTCGACGAGAGCGTGCTGCCGGCCCACGAACGGCGCACCCTGCTGCGCGAGAAGCGCCATCGCCTGGTGAGCGAGCTGCGCAAACGCGACGGCCGCAGCCACGCGCAGATCAACACGTGGCTGAACCGCGCCTGTGGGATCAAGCGCGTAGACGACGCGTCGATCGCCCAGCTCGAGCGGTCGTGCTCACTGCTGCTGGACGAGCTCACCGGCACGCCGTCGCGACGCTGACGGCTCGATGAGATTGGGCGGTTGCGCCTCTGAGAGCCCGGGTACCTCGACGCCACCCAACGTGTCCCAGCCCCAAAGGAGACCCTATGTTGCTGCTTCTCGGAATCGTCCTGCTGATCATCGCCATCGCCGGCGGGGCGATCATCCACCCCGTCATCTTCGCGCTGGCCATCGTCGCCATCGTCCTCTTCTTCATGGGCGGCACGAGCCGCAGCGCACGCTTGTAGCCGTGATATCGATCCCCCGAGGTGCCGGCCGGGCGCGACCAACGCGCCCGGCCGTTTATCGTCACCGGCTGACTACAGGCCCCTGTAGCTCAGTTGGTAGAGCAGCGGACTTTTAATCCGTCGGTCGCTGGTTCGAGCCCAGCCGGGGGCACTCTCCCCCAGATCTGGCTTCGCCAAGTGATACTGATCGGGGCCGAGTGCCGCGGCCATCTTCTTGCAAGCCTCATGCGACGCGCCGGCATCACCGCGCGACGATCCGGAACGCCGCGCGCACGACCTTGGAGCGGTTCTTCGTGGTCGTCGTCGCCTGGAGGTCGTCCCGGCGCACGAGGCGACGACATTGTCGTCGGAGCACGAATAGGTCGCCGCAAGACGTGCGCGCTGAGCAGAGCGGCGCGATGGATGTAGGTCGTCATCGCAGTTCACCCGGCGCCGGCGTCAGCCCGTGGCGGCGCATGACCTCGTTGAGGGCTTCGCGGTCGGGCGGGCCGCCGGCGGCTGCGGTCAGAACCTCGTGGATCTCACGGAAGTAGGCGGGCCGGAAGAGGCCCGGAGTGACGACGGCGAGGAATCGGGAGTCCTGCGCCCCGCGGTTGACGAAGCCGTGGACCAAACCACGCGCAACGAAGACCACCCCGCCGGGCCCGACCTCGTGCTCTGTGCCATCGACGGTGAATGTCGTCGTGCCGGCGAGGCCGTAGATCGTCTCGTCGAACCCGTCGTGGCTGTGCGGCGCTGCCATCACGGTGCCGGCCGGCACCCCGCACTCGAACGCGCACAACGTGCCGGCCGTCTGCTCGGCCTCGAGCACGAACGTGACGCTCATCGATCCGACGTGGATGGTCTCTGGCGGGGCGGTGGTCATAGCGGGTCCTCGCGTCGAAGGTCGTATAGGATCTTTACAAACCTTACGAGTGAGCGGGACGGTTTGTCAAGAGTCTGTATAAAATCCCGGATGTGCAAGAGCAACCCCAGCAACTGATCGGCGCGCTCCTGAGGATCCCGTGGGAGATCGCTCGCCAGCGTCTTCTCGACGCACTGCACGCGGCCGGCTTCACCGATCTGTACGTCGCGCACATGGCGGTCCTGCTCTACCCCGGACCACACGGCAAGCGGCCGTCGGATCTCGCTGCCCAGCGGGGGATGACCCGGCAGGCCGTCAACTACCTCCTGGGTCAGATCGAGGAGCTCGGCTATATCGAGCGACGCGACAACCCCGACGACCGGCGGTCGAAACTGGTCGCGCTCACGCCCCGTGGCCGAAAGGTCGTCGTGGTGATGCGCGGGGCGATGGTCGAACTCGAGCAGGAATGGTCCGAGCAACTCGGACCGCTGAGATTCGCGCAACTCAAGGCCATGCTCGCCGAGCTTGCAACGAAACCCGACCGGTGATCCGGAGTGAGACCCCGAGACGAACCCCGCGCTCGGGTCCGGGGCGACGGATTCAGTTCCAGCGCCGCTTCGGCTACCGGCTGTAACGCGGCGCCTGGGCGCGGCGGGCGAACAGGTCCCACACCTTGTCCGCTGCATGGATGCCGCCGACGGGGTCGAGCGGGCTGCCCGGCCACGCGTGGCCGAGACCGTACAGGCGCACGTGGGAGACGATCGTCCCGCCGGCGCAGGCCCACTGCATGCGGTCGGCGTCCCACGCGATGTGGGTGCGCGCGGCGGCGCCTCGGCAGCGGTCGTGGATGCGCCACTGCGACAGCCACGGCGAGACCGTGTTGTAGGGGACGACGACGTCGGCCGTGCCGTGGATCTCCAGCACTGACAACGGCCGCGCAGGGCGGCACCACGGGATCACCTTGTAGCTCCCGGCCACGGTGGCGATCGACGCGAGCTGGTCGGAGAGCTGGCACGCCATCCGCGCGACGAACGCGCCGCCGTTGGAGACGCCGACCGCGTTGACGCGCGCTGGGTCGACGCACAGCGTCGCGATCGCTTGGTCGATCAGCGCGCGCATGAACGCGATGTCGTCGCGGGCGGCGTCGGGGTCGGGGTGCAGCTGCCACATGTGCGGCCACGACTGAGCTGAGGGATAGGCGACGACGAAGGCGCCCTGGTCGGCCACCGCGTCCAGGCCCGAATACGCCTCCATGAACGCCCCGTTGCCGCCGACGCCGTGCAGCGCGATGACGAACGGCTGCAGGGGCGCGTCGGCCGCCCGCGCCGGGAGGTGGACGACGACCTCGCGCACGTCGCCCTCGACGGCGACGGTGATCGTTCGCGTGATCGCCGTCGGCCGCGCAGCGCACGGGCCGGGTGGCGGCATCTTCGAGTCGCCCGCGACCCCGGCGGTCGGAGCGGCAAGTGCGGCCGCCATCGCGACGAGGACGAGCGAGCAGATCGATCGGCGCATGATCATGTGTATTGGTGATCGGCGTCACGACTCCTCGTCTGTACCGAACCGTCGAGTGGGGGTGGTTCGGCTGACGACGTGATCGCGCGACACACGCGATCCGACATCGGCGCTGTCTGGACCGACCAAGCGCGCATGGGGGCGGGGCGGCGCGTCGAGGTCGCGGCATGCGAGGAGATGGACGGCCGACCAAGGGTAACCTGAAAGCGATCCGCGCGCGCGTTCGCCGTCGAGGCCGACAACGAACGCGAGAAGGTCACCGACGTGCCCGGCTCGAGCGCCGGTGACGCGGGGCGCTGGATTCACTACGGCCTGACGTCGTCGGACGCTCGATACGGCGCTCGCCTCGCCAGCTTCGCGACGCGGGGGAGATCGTCGTGCGCGGCGCACGTGAGCTCGTCGACGTGCTCGTCGCGCAGGCCCGGGCGCACGTGGACACGGTGTGCGTTGGGCGCACCACGGCGGGCATTCTCCGTACCTCGAATCGTGATCGTCATGGCGCTGTGGGACAGTCGCCGGCCCCGAACGACAGCACGATGCGGCGGCTCCGGCGGGAGTGGTCGACATAGACGTCGATCGGGACGCAGACCGGCGCCGCCGGCTTCACAAAGCCGCCGGACCAGAAGGTGACGCCTCGCCCATCGCGGGCTCGGCTCGTGCGCTGATGGCGCCCGCACGCCGTCAGCGTGACCTCGGCCTTTGAGTCGGCGAGGGCGTAGGTTCCCCTGCCCTCCGGCATGCCGATGAAGCCGGTCGTGCGTGGCGGGGTCTGAGCGATCTTCATCGTCACGGTATGGCCGCGCAGGACGAGCGCTCCGGTCTTGAGGTACGCGGGGCGCGCGGCGGTGACGTCGGTGTGGGCGTAGTTCGCGGCGCCGAGCGACACGGGCCCGATGACGACGGAGCCCGGTCCACCGAATGAGATCGGGCTGATGGCGATCGACTGGTTCGCGCAGTTCGCGGAGGGGCGGGGTGGCGTCGCCTGTGCCACCGCCAAGGTCGAGATCGCCGCGACAACGACCGTCCCGGCTGCCGCGGCGACGCTTGCACGCATGTGGCGATGCTCCGCCTCTCCCGACCATCTGTCAATCGGATGCGGCATCGCCGCGCTGATCTGGCCAAGCGCCGCTAAGGGTGCTCAGCTTGACCGGGCGCTAGCTGGACGGTGCCGCGTCTTCGAGGTCCTGGAGATCCGCGAGGTCGCGAGGACGTCCCGCGGCGCGCTTCATACCGCGCAGATCCTCGAGCGAGCACACCGCCACGCAGGCCCCGAGGATCTCCACGGTCGTCGCGTTGGGGGCGAGCGTCGCGTGGTCGGGAACGCCGGGCAGTCCTTGCACCACGTCGAGCGCCCCCAGGTCGGTGGTGATGTGCACCTGGGCTCCGGCGGACAGCAGCGCGGCAATCGAGAAGACGGAGCCAGCGAGTGCATCGGTGGTCTGGACGTGGCCGTTGAGCTCGACGGCGAGCTGTGCGATCCGCGCCAGGTTGTCCGGATCCGGATCAGGAACGATGTCGAGGTCCTTCGTCCCGCGGACGACGCCCCACGCGTTGACCGCAAGCCCGCCGATCAGGACGAACCGCACATCGGCCTCGACCAGTCGCCGCAGGAGCTCGTCGAATGCCGGGCCGCTCACGGCTCGACGCGAGCGGCGCCGGTGAACGCGAGCAGCTTGTGACTCAGGGCGATGCCCTCGCGCAGGTTCTCGCTCATTGAGCGCCGCGCGTCGGCGCGGAGGCGCTCCACGCGGATCTGCTCGGCCTCTCGGACGCGCCGTTCTTCCTCGTCGGTCACGTGGTACAGGGTACCCAGGACCCCAGTCGCATGGGCGCTCTCCGCTTGCGCGACCAAAGGGTAGCCCGTTGATTAGTCGCTTGACCCGTCGACCATCCGGCGCTACGTTGGATCCGACGTGTCCACTGCGGCGATCCCAGTTCACGTAGCACTGGTCGATGACACCAACACGATCGACCCCGATGAGCTCGCCCATGTCGCGGCGGCGCTCAGCGAGCAGGTTGCCGCGGACTTCAGTCCGGTCTGGAAGGTCGTTGCGAGCGTCGGCGTGTATCCCAAGGCCCCGCCGGGCACGTGGGCGATCCATCTTCTCGATGGACTCGACGAGCCCGGCGCGCTCGGCTTCCACACCGACGAGAACCACCAGCCGCTGGCCCGCGTCGACCTCACCGGCGGCAAGGGCGGCTCCACCCCCGCCGACGACTGGCCGGTGACCGCGTCACACGAGCTGCTCGAGATGCTCGCCGACCCGTGGGGCAACCGCCTCCACGCGGCCGCCGCGCCGCAGGGCTGGCCGGGCGACGGGCCGCGGGTTCGCTACCTGGTGGAGGTCGGCGACCCGTGTGAGGCGACGAGCTATCCGGTGGCTGGAGTCAACCTGTCGGACTTCCTGCTGCCCGCGTTCTACCGGTCCTCGGCGGGCCCGCACACGCCGGTGTCCCACGCCGGCGGGGTGCAGCACCCGCTGGAGATCGCCCCCGGCGGCTACATCAGCTTCATGGATCAGTCGGGCGGCTGGTGGCAGGGCTTCAACGAGGACGGCGACGTCACATTTCGCAAGCTCGGCGCGGCGCGCCAGGACGACGGCAGCCTGCGCGAGTACACCGATCGCTGCTCCCGCGAGTACCGCGCCGGCGTCGCCAACTGACGCGCCTGGACCGTCGGTATAGACGGGGCCGCGCGACTATGGCCCGTCGGGGTGTAGATCGCGCAAACCTGCCCGCCTAGTGTGGGCGTCGCCCTAGGGTTCCGCTGCCGCTCATGTGGCAGGACTGGTCCGAGAGGGCAGGCCGGCACCGCACATAGCCGAGCCAACACGGAGGGACAAAAGCCCGGGAGACGTCGTGATCTCTCGGGCCTTTTGCATTTCTGAGGGGGTTTTTGACCGGATGCACCTGCACGGCAAGACGGCACTGATCGTGATCGACGTCCAGAAGGGCGAGGTGCTGCCCGAGGGCTGCGGCATCCCGATCATGGACGGCGGCGAGCAACGTCACGCGAGGATCCTCGAGGTCGTGGGCGCCGCCCGTGCGGCCTCGATTCCGCCGGTCTTCATCCAGGAGGTCCATAAGCGCACGCTCGTCGACTTCGGCCGCGAGCTCGACGGCGTCGAGGGTATCCACGGGCTCGAGGGCGACCTGGCGACCGAGCTCGCCGACGGCCTCGATCCGCGCCCCGACGAGTACCTGATCCGCAAGCGCCGTTACTCGGCGTTCTTCGCGACGGAGCTTGATCTCGTTCTGCGCTCCTACGGTGTGCAGACACTGGTGCTCGTCGGTGCGCTGACCGATGTCTGCGTGCACTACACGTTCGTCGACGCCCACCAGCACGACTACCACTGCCGCGTGGTGACCGATTGCGTCGGCGGCTCGTCGCGGGCCGCGCACGAAGCATCGCTTCAGGCTATGAGCTACCTGCAGTCCGACGCGCTCGTGACGAGCGACGATGTGCTCGCGACGTTTGCCGCACTGGCCCCGTCTGGGATCGCCGCGTGAGCGCCGTCGCGACGACGCCGGTCCTCGACGTCGAGGATCTGCACGTCACGTTTCGCTCGCGCGCAGGCGACGTTCATGCGTTGCGCGGGGCGACGCTGTCGATCGGCGCCGGCGAGATCGTCGGCCTCGTCGGCGAGTCCGGTTCGGGCAAGAGCGTTCTCGGGCTGACCGCGCTCGGGCTGCTGCCGCCCGAGTCCGACCCGCTGATCAGCGGGTCGGTGCGCCTCGACGGCGAATGCATGGTCCTGGCGCAGGAGGACGAACGGCGCGCCCGCCGTGGCGCCTACATCAGCGCGGTCTTCCAGGACCCGATGACTTCACTGAACCCGTCGATGCGCGTCGGGCGCCAGGTCTCCGAGGCGGCCGGCGGCGCAACCGGCGACGAGGTCGTGGAACTGCTGGCCCAGACCGGGATCCCCGAGCCCTCGATCAAGGCGCGCGCCTACCCGCACGAGCTGTCGGGCGGCCTGCGCCAGCGCGTGATGATCGCGATGGCGCTCGCCCGCTCACCGCGCCTCGTCGTCGCCGACGAGCCGACGACAGCGCTCGACGTGACCGTGCAGGCCCGAGTGCTCGACCTGCTCGCCGGCGCCGCGCGCGAACGCGGCGTGTCGCTGCTCCTGGTCACCCACGACCTCGGGGTCGCCGCGCGCGTCTGCGACCGGATCGCCGTCGCCTACGCCGGGCGGATCGTCGAACTCGGCTCGTCGGCCCAGATCCTGGGCGGCGCGCTGCATCCCTACACCGTTGGCCTCCTGGCCAGCCGGCCCAAGCTCGACGGCACGGTCGCCGGCGGCGACCTGCCCACGCTGCCCGGGCGCCCGCCCGACCCGCGGCAGCCGGCGAGCGGCTGCGCGTTCGCCGTACGCTGCCCGGCGGCCGACGCGCTGTGCTCGACAGCCGTCCCCGTGCACGTTGACGGGGGGCGCCGCGACGAGTGCCACCACCCCGGCGTGCTGACCCGCTGGCCGCAGGGCGGGCCCCACGCGCGCATCTTCTCGCCCGGCCACTGGACCGACGACCTCGCGCCCGCCGCCGAGCCGGTCCCCGCGCTCGTGGCGACCGATCTCGTCCGCGAGTTCGCGCGACCCCGCGCCCGGATGTTCGCGGCGGCCCCGCCGCCGCTGCGCGCGGTCGACGGCGTCTCGGTCACCGTTCCGGCCGGTGGCGCGCTGGCGATCGTCGGCGAGTCGGGCTCAGGCAAGTCCACGCTGCTGCGGATGATCGTCGGCCTGCTCGAGCCGACCGCGGGAACCGTCGCACTGGGTCCCGGCGCGTCGCCCCAACTCGTGTTCCAGGACGCCGGCTCGTCGCTGACCCCATGGATGCGCGTTGGCGACCAGATCTCCGAGCGGCTCGCCGCGCTCGCCATTCCCAAGCGCGAGCGCACGGACCGCGTCATCGCGACGCTGGAAGCGGTCGGCCTGCCGGCCGAGGCCGCGCGCGCTGTCCCGCGCCAGCTCTCGGGCGGGATGCGCCAGCGCGCCGCGATCGCCCGGGCGATCGCCGTTCCACCCGCGCTGCTGGCCTGCGACGAGCCGGTCTCGGCGCTCGACGTCTCGCTCGCCGCGCAGGTCCTGAACCTGCTCTGTGACCTGCGCCGCGCGCTCGGCATCGCGCTCGTCTTCGTCACCCATGACCTCGCCGCCGCGCGCGCCGTCGCCACCGACGTCGTCGTCATGCGCGAGGGCGTGATCGTCGAGCGCGGCGCGACCGAGGACGTGTTCGGCGCCCCGCAGCACGAGTACACGCGGGAGCTGCTGGCCGCCGTGCCCGACGTCGAGATGGCGGCCGCATGAGCGACGTGACGACCGGCGCCGGAGTCCGTACGCCGGCCCCAATCGCGGCACCGCGCCGCGCGAGCCTGCTGTGGCGCCACCGCGAGGCGCCGGCGCCCGACGCCGAGATCCGCGGCGGCGACCTGCGCGCCGCGCTGATGCCACTGGGGATCGTCACGCTCGTCTTCCTCGCCGCGCCGCTGCTCGCGCCGTACTCGAGCCTCGACATCACCCACGTCGGCGCGCTCAAGGGCCCGTCGCTGCACGCCCTGATGGGGACCGACGAGGTCGGCCGCGACGTCTTCTCGCGCGTCCTCTACGGGCTACGGACCTCGTGGTTCGCAGCGCTCGCGGTGATCATCATCGGCGCCACGTTCGGTGGGCTCGTCGGCGCGATCGCCGGGACGTTCGGCGGCTGGATCGACACCGTCCTGATGCGGATCACCGACCTGTTCCTCGCGCTGCCCGCCGCGGTGCTCGCGATCGCCGTCGTCGCCTCGCTCGGCCCGAGCCTCTACCACACGCTCCTGGCCCTGGTCATCGTGTGGTGGCCGTGGTACGCACGGATCGTCCGCGGCGAGGTCCGGGCGCTCGCCTCGCGCCCGCACGCCGAGGCGGCGAAGCTCGCCGGCGTCAGCCGCCGGCGGCTCGTCAGCCATCACCTGCTTCCCGGCGCGGTGCGGCCGGTGGTCGTGACGATGTCGCTCGACGTCGGAAACCTGGTCCTCGTCCTGGCCACGTTGTCGTTCATCGGCCTCGGCGCCCCGGCGCCCGCCGCCGAGCTCGGGGCGATGAGCGCCCGCGGGCTCGAATACCTGTTCGGTCACCCGTGGGTGCCGATCGCTCCTGCCATCGCCGTGGCGTTGCTGGCCCTCGTGGCCAACCTGCTCGGCGACTCCATCAACCGCCGCCTCGACCAAAGGAACTCACGATGACGACCAGAACCGGAGCGGTGCTCGGCGCCCTCATCACCCTCGCCCTGCTCGTGGCCGGGTGCGGAAGCGCCAAGACCAAGACCGACACCGCAACGACCGCCTCCGCAGCGTCGACCAACACCACGCTGCGCATTCCCTATCTGGCCGACATGTCGGTGCCCGACCCCGATGTCTTCTACGACATCGAGGGCAACTCGGTGATCCTCAACTCCTACGACGGCCTCGTCCGCTACGCGCCGAGCTCGACCAAGATCGTCCCCGTCCTCGCCAAGAGCTGGACGATCTCCCCCGATCGCCTCACCTACACCTTCAAGCTGCGCCCCGGCGTGACGTTCCACGACGGCACACCGATGACCTCGAAGTCGGTCAAGGCGAGCTTCGAGCGCCGCCTCGATGTCGGTCAGGCGCCGTCGTACATGATCAAGCCGATCGCCTCGATGACGACGCCCGACGACACCACGTTCGTCGTCAAGCTCAAGCACCCCGTCGACCCGTTCATGGCCTACCTCGCGTCGAGCTGGGGACCGAAGGTCATCGGCCCGAAGGCGATCGTCGACAACGCGGGCAAGGACTTCGGCCAGACGTACCTGAAGACCCACGACGACGGTACCGGCCCGTTCATGCTGACCTCGTTCAAGCGCGGCCAGCAGTACACGATGACCCGCGACCCCAAGTACTGGGGGCCGGCGCCGTTCTTCAAGCAGATCCTGTTCAAGATCACGCCGGACATCGGCACCCAGCGCCTCGAGCTGCAGAACGGCGACCTCGACGCGGTCCTGCACTCGTTCCCGGCCTCGGAGCTCAGCTCGCTGCCGTCGAACCTGAAGGTCGTGAAGGTCCCGTCGTTCCTCAAGCTCCTGCTCTACGTGAACACCCACCGAGCGCCGTTCTCGTCGGCGGCGGTGCGAAGCGGGCTGGGATCGACGGTCGACGTCGACCAGCTCGTGTCGCAGGCCTACTCGGGCACGGCGACGCAGTCGACCGGCGTCTACCCGCCGGGGATCCTCCCGGGTCAGGCGTCACTGCCCTACGCGCCCGACCCGACCAAGGCCAAGGCCGCGGCCGACAGGGCGACGACGAAGAAGATCACGCTCGCCTACACCTCGGATGAGTCGGGCGTGCTGCGGCGCGCGAGCGAGCTCGTGCAGGCGCAGCTGGCGGCCGCGGGATATGACGTGACGCTCAAGGAGGTGCAGCTGCCGCAGGTCTACGGCTACATCTCGAACCTGAAGTCGGCGCCCGATCTGCTGCTGACGACCAACACGCCGGACGCCGCCAACCCCGATACCTGGGCGCGGATCCTGTTCTATTCGACCGGCGGGCTGAACTTCTTCGGCTACAGCGACAAATCGATCGACGCGTTGCTCGACAAGGCGGTGAGCGCGCCGTCGGCGACCGCCAACCCGCTCTACAACCAGGCCGGTCAGAAGCTGATCGACTCCAACGCGATCCTCTTCCTCGGCGACGTCAAGAACGTGTTCGTCCTCGACAAGAACCTGACGAACGTGCAGCAGATCCCGGCGTACCCGTGGACCGTGACGCTGGCCACGCTGAAACGGAGCGCTGGGTAGTGCTGCCACTGGTCGGACGCCGGTTCGCCGCGCTGATCGCCGTCCTCTTCGGACTGGCGGTGATCGTGTTCGTGCTCCAGGCGGTGATCCCGTCCGACCCCGTTCGGGCGATGGTCGGCGCGAGCGCGACGCCTCAGGTCGTGGCCGAGAAGCGCCACGAGCTCGGCTACGACCAGTCGCTGCCCCAGCAGTTCGTCGCGTACATGGGCCGCCTCTCCCACGGCGATCTCGAGGACTCGCTGCGTACGCGCAATCCGGTCCTCAACGATCTCGCCGACTTCGCGCCGGCGACGATGGAACTGGCGCTGTTCGCCGCGTTCCTCGCCGCGCTGATGGGCGTCGGCCTGGGATTGATGCTCGCCGCGGGCGGACGGATCGCCCGCGGCCTGCGGCTGCTGCTGATCGGCGGGGCGTCGGTGCCGACGTTCCTCGCCGGCCTGGCCCTGATTCTCGTCTTCTATTCGATGCTGCACCTGTTACCGGCGTCGGGGCGCGTCGACGACACGCTGATCGTCCCCGGCGGGCCGACCGGGCTGCTGAGCGTCGACTCGCTGTTGCACGGTGAGCCGAACCTGTTCTTCAACTCACTCGAGCATCTGCTGCTGCCCGCGTTCACCCTCGCGCTGCTCCCGGCGCTGGCGATCGCACGGACGCTGAACTCGTCGCTCGAGCAGACGCTGCGCGAGGACTATGTGCGCACCGCGCGAGCCAAGGGCCTGCACGAGCGCAAGGTGATCCTGCGCCACGCCCTGCGCAACTCCTCGGGGCCTGTGCTGACGATGGGCGGGCTGCAGTTCGGCCTGCTGCTCGGCGGTGTCGTCGTCGTCGAGCAGATCTTCGCGTGGCCTGGGCTCGGGCTCTATCTGGACCAGTCGATCCAGTACTCGGACTTTCCGGCGATCACCGGCACGACGCTGCTGCTCGGCACAGCGTATGTGCTCGTCAACTTCATGGTCGACCTCGCCCAAGCCTGGGCAGACCCGCGAATCCGAACGATCTGATGGCTGGGCCGCTGCTCGAAGCGGTCCTCGCTCCGGCGGGGAGCTGGTCGCGGACCTGCCGCCGCGGGACCGCGCTCACGCTCACCGATCTCGAGGGCGGGGCAAACGTGGCGGCCCTGTTGTACGCGGCCGGCGATCCGCTCGAGCGCTACTGCATGCCCGACACGCTCAAGGCCCAGCGCGTGAGTCGGCTGACGTCCGGGGTCGGCCTGTACTCCGACATGGGGCGAGTGCTCGCGTCGATCACCCACGACAGCCTCGGGTGGCACGACACGATCACCGGCCACGCGACGACCCGCATCGTTGATGAGCAGTGGGGCGCGGCGAGCTACCAGGAGCACCGAAACGCGTGGCGGCGCAGCGCACGTGACGCGTTGCTGATCGAGCTGGCCAAGCACGGGCTCGGCGCGCGCGACCTCGTCGCGAACATCAACTTCTTCTCGAAGGTCGGCATCGGGCCTGACGGCGAGCTGGGGTTCGTCGGCGGCTGGTCGAAGCCAGGGTCGAGGGTGACGCTGCGCTTCGAGCTCGACACGCTCGTCGTGCTGAGCAGCGTTCCCCATCCGCTCGACGACACGCCCTGGAGCCCGCGACCGGTGCGGCTGGTGCTCAAGAGCGTCGCGCCGGCCGACCCGCGCGACGAGACGCGGTTGGCGTGTGCGGAGAACGAGCGTGGCTTCGCCGTGACCGAGGCGTCGCTGCGATGAGCGCGAACGGCGCGATCGTCCGCGACCCGGCCGCCGCGCGGCTGTCGCTCGACGTCGGCGCGGGTGACGGCTGGATCGGCGAGCTCGGCGCCGGCGAGGTGCTGCGGATCGTCGATCTGCACGGAAACCAGGCGGTCGACACGCTGTTCTTCGACGCTCACGACTACGCCAACCGCTACAGCGCGGTCGACACGCTGCGTGAGCAGCGAGCCGTCTACCTGACGCTGGGATCGCGCCTGCTGGCGCTCGACGGCGAGCCGCTGGTGACGATCGTCGACGACACGTGCGGGCGCCACGACACGCTCGGCGGGGCGTGCTCGCAGGAGTCAAACGCCATCCGCTATGGCGAGCACACGCGCCACATGCACGCGTGTCGCAACACGTTCCTGGCCCAGGCGCTCGTGTGGGGGCGAGGCCTCGACAAACGCGACCTGACCAACAACATCAACTTCTTCATGAACGTCCCGGTCAGCAGCGATGGCGGGCTCGATTTCGCTGACGGAATCTCGGCGCCGGGCAAGTACGTCGAGCTCGGGGCCCAGCGCGACACGGTGGTGCTGATCTCCAACTGCCCCCAGCTCAACAACCCGTGCAACGGCTATGACCCGACGCCGGTACGGCTTCTGGTGTGGGGGCCGCATGAGCCTTGAGGTGCTCTCGCCGGGAACGCTGACCACCGTTCAGGACCACCCGGGCCGCACCGGCCTGTGGGAGGTCGGGGTGCCGCCGTCCGGGCCGATGGACGACCGTTCGCTGCGGATCGGCAACCGACTCGTCGGCAATGCCGAAGGTGCGGCCGGATTGGAGGCGGCACTGACCGGGCCGACGCTGCGCTTCGCTTCGGACGCTGTCATTGCGGTGACCGGTGCCGCGCTCGTCGTGACAGTCGACGGCGTACCGGTCGACCAGTGGCGGGCGCTGTCGGTTCCGGCCGGCAGCGTCCTCAAGCTTGGAGCGATCCGCGGCGTCGGGCTGCGCGCGTACGTGCTCGTGCGCGGCGGACTGACCGGCACGCCGGCGCTCGGCAGCCGCTCGACGTTCGTGGCGGCCGGGCTCGGCGGGCGACCGCTGCGCCGTGGCGACGTGCTGAGCGTCGACGGTGGCGATGCCGTGGACGAGCCGGCGACGGCCGCGGTCGCCGCGCCCGTGATCCGCAACGAATGGACGCTGCGCCTCGTGCCCGGGCCGCACGGAGCCCCGGATCTGCTGCGCCCCGACGGCCTCGCGGCGCTGTTCGCCGAGCCGTGGACCGTGCACCACCACTCCGATCGCACGGGCGTGCGCCTCGTCGGCCCGCTGCCCGGCTTCGCGCGCGGTGATGGGGGCGAGGCGGGTCTGCATCCGTCGAACATCCTCGACAGCGCCTACGGTGTGGGGACGATCATGCTGGCGGGAGATATGGCGGTTGTCGTCGGCCCGGACGGGCCGAGCCTCGGTGGCTTCGTGGCCGTCGGGCAGGTCGTGCGTGCCGACCTGTGGCGACTGGGGCAGGTGCGGGCCGGAGATCGCGTGGTGCTCGAGCCGATCGCGCCGGAGGATGCCGCGGCGCTGGCGGCGGCGCACGACTCCGAGATCGCGGGACGGCCGCCGGCTGCTGCACCGGCGCCGCGTCCGGTCCCGGCCCCGGTGCTCGACATCCCACGCGAGCACGCGGGCGGGCCGGTGACCTATCGCCGAGCGGGCGAGCGCGCGTTGCTCGTCGAGTTTGGTGAGCCGGTGCTCGACCTGCGCTCGCGGGTGCGGGCGCATGCGCTGCGCCAAGCTCTGGAGGCCGAGCCGATCGCGGGCGTGACCGACCTGACGCCGGGTGTGCGATCGCTGCATGTGCAGTTCGACCCCGACATCGTGCGCGAGGCGGCGCTGCTGCGCGCGATCGTCCGCATCCATGCCGAGCTTCCGGCCCCCGATGACATCGTCGTCGCCGCGCGTACCGTCTACCTGCCGCTGGCCTGGCGCCACTCACAGGCTCAGACTGCTGTCGATCGCTACGCGACCTCGGTCCGCGAAGACGCGCCGTGGTGCCCGGACAACATCGAGTTCATCCGGCGCATCAACGGCCTTCCCGATGAGAATGCGGTGCGCGACATCGTCACCTCTGCGTCCTACCTCGTCCTCGGCCTCGGTGACGTCTACATGGGCGCGCCGGTCGCCGTGCCGATCGACCCGCGCCACCGCCTGGTCACGACCAAGTACAGCCCGGCCCGCACGTGGACTCCAGCCAACGCCGTCGGCATCGGCGGCGCGTTCTTGTGCGTGTACGGCGTCGAGGGGCCGGGCGGGTACCAGCTCGTCGGTCGAACGGTGCCGGTCTGGCACACCGCATCGCAGCCGCCGTGGCTGCTGCGCCACTTCGACCAGCTGCGCTTCGAGCTCGTCGCCGAGGAGGAGCTCGAGGTCCTGCGCGCGCGCAGCGCAGCCGGCGAGTGGGCGCCGCGCACCGAGCCCCAGGACTTCTCGCTCGCCGCGCACGAGCGGTTCCTGGCCGAACACGACGACCAGATCACGACGTTCCGCGTGCAGCGCGAGGCGGCGTTCGCGCACGAGCGCAGCGCCTGGGAAGCGACCGCGGCTCTGGCCGCCCGGCGCGCATGATGCTCAGCGCGCAGCGCCTGCTCGAGGACTACCGCGCCAGCCGTCGCGACCCGACCGACGTCGTCGCCCAGGTGCGCGCGCGGATTGCCGCCGACGCGGCCGTCGCGGCATGGATCGCGCTGGTCGACGACGAGACCCTCGACGCCGCCGTCGCCGCACTCGCGAGCGCCGACCGTTCGATGCCGCTCTACGGCGTGCCGTTCGCGGTCAAGGACAACATCGACGTCGCGGGGATGGCGACGACGGCGGGCTGCCCCGGCTATGCGCCGGTCGCGCAACGCACGGCTCCGGCCGTACAGCGGCTGCTCGACGCCGGGGCGATCCTGATCGGCAAGACGAACATGGACCAGTTCGCGACCGGGTTGGTCGGCACACGGAGCCCGTACGGCGTGCTGTCGAGCGCCTTCGACAGCGAGCGGATCTCGGGCGGGTCGAGCTCGGGCTCCGCGCTGGTCGTCGCGCTCGGCCACGTCGCCTTCGCACTGGGCACCGACACCGCCGGGTCGGGCCGCGTGCCGGCCGGCTTCAACGAGCTCGTCGGGCTCAAGCCGACGCGCGGCATGCTCTCGACGACCGGCGTCGTTCCTGCGTGCGCGAGCCTCGACTGCGTCTCGATCATGACCAACGATGTCGCCGACGCGGCACTCGTCCTCGAGGTCAGTGCGGCCCACGATCCCGAGGATCCGTACAGCCGCGTCGCTGCGGCGCCGACGGCACCGCGGATCGGCACCGTCGCGGTTCCGCGACCCGGCCAGCTGACGTTCGAGGAGCCGGAGGCGCAGGCCGCGTGGGAGGCCGCGCTCGGCTACGCGCGTGAACACTTCGATCTGGTCGAGGTCGATGTCGCGCCGCTGCTCGATGCCGCACCGCTGCTCTACGACGCGTGGGTCGCCGAGCGCGCCGCCGACCTCGGGGCGATCGTCGCGGGAGAGCCCGACGGGCTCAACGAGACAGTCGCGTCGATCATCGAGCAGGGCGCAACGACGACCGGCGCCGCGGTTTTCAGCGCGATGCACGAGCTCGCGCGCTGCATCCGCGACGCGCATCCGGTCTGGGCGGCCGCCGACGCGCTGCTGCTGCCGACGACGCCCGGCCACCCGACCCTGGACCAGGTCGCCGCGGACCCGGTCGGGGCCAACGCGGCGCTCGGGCGCTTCACCAACTTCGTCAACCTGATGGATCTCTCGGCGATCGCGATCCCGGCGCCGCGTCGCACCGATGGGCTGCCGTTCGGGGTGACGCTGCTCGCGCCCGCGTTCCACGACCATCGCCTGCTCGAGCTCGCCGCCCAGTGGCGCGGCGAGTCGCCGGTGCCCGGCGCACCGGGCACCGTGCGGTTGGCCGTCGTCGGCGCTCACCTGTCCGGACTGCCGCTCAACCACCAGCTCACGGGGCGCGGCGCGAGGCTCGTCGCGATCACCTCAACGGCGCCGGTGTATCGGCTGTATGCCCTGCCCGGCCCAGGCCTTGCGCGGCCGGGGCTGGTCCGCGTCGCCGAGGGGGGCAGGGCGATCGAAGCCGAGGTCTGGGAGCTCTCGCCGGCCGCGCTCGGCGAGCTGATGACCGAGGTCCCGGCGCCGCTGGGCATCGGCCGCGCGGTGCTCGAGGACGGCAGCGAGGTCCATGGCTTCATCTGCGAGGGCTTCGCCGCGCAGCTGGACGGCGCACGCGACGTGACGGCGCTCGGCGGCTGGCGTGCGCACCTGGCGCGCGAGGCCAGCGCCGCCGGCGCCCTACCGGCATGAGCGCGGTTCACCAGCTGCCGGCGACGCCGGAGACCGTGCACTGGGGCCACTTCGATCCGTCCCTGGAGCCGGTGCTGACGGTGCGCAGCGGCGACCTCGTCGAGATCGAGACGCTGACCCATCAGGCCGGTGACGCGCCCGACCTGCTGATGGACGCGGGCGTCGAGGCGGTCTATGACCGCGTGCAGGAGCGCGGCCCGGGCCCGCACATCCTCACCGGCCCGATCGCCATCGAGGGCGCGCGGCCCGGTGACGTGCTCCAGGTCGACATCCTGCGCGCCGAGCCGCGGCTGCCCTACGGCGCGAACGTCAGCGGCCACTGGGGTCATCTCTACGACGTCTTCCAGAAGGAGCGCGTCACGGTCTTTGAGCTCGACCCGGTCGCGCTGCTCGCGCGGGCGCTGTTCGCCTACGACTGGAAGACGACGCCGCTCTACGACCAGCCCGGGACGATCGTCGCCCCCGGCAGCGTCGAGCGCGAGCCGGCGCTCGACGGTGTCGTCGTGCCGCTGCGCCCGCACTTCGGGACGATGGGCGTCGCGCCCGCAGCGCCAGGCCGGCACTCGTCGGTCCCGCCGGGCGATCACGGTGGCAACATCGACAACTGGCGCATCGGGGCCGGCGGGCGGATGCTCTATCCGATCCAGGTCGACGGGGCGTTGCTGTCCGTCGGCGATCCGCACGTCTCCCAGGGCGACGGCGAGATCGCCGGGACCGCGCTGGAGTCGTCGCTCAACGGGCTGCTGCGGCTGACCGTGCGCCGCGACCTCGATGTCCATGTGCCGATCCTCGAGACCGCCGGCGAGGTCCTCGTCCACGGTTTCGGCGACACGCTCGACGAGGCGATGCGCGCAGCGGCGTTGCGCACGCTCGGCGTGCTGCAGTCGCGCTACCGGCTGAGCCGCGACGACGCCTACGCGTTCGCGTCGCTGGCCGTCGACTTCACGATCACCCAGGTGGTCGACGGGCGCCACGGTGTGCACGGGCGCATCGACACGACATGCTTCCCGCGCTGGTCGGCGAGGTGATCCGCGCCTTCACCTTCGGCCCGGCCGACGGAGTGCCGCCCGCGGTCGCGCCGTTCGCCCATGCGACCGCGGCCGGCGAGACGCTCTACGTCACCGGCCAGATGCCGACCGACCTGCGCGGCCGCCTCGTTTCGGGAGGGATCGTCGAGCAGACCGATTGCGTGATGGAGAACCTCTCCCAGGTGGTGAAGCTCGCCGGCGGATCGCTGCACGACGTCGTCTCCGCCCGCGCCTACCTGCTCGACTTCGCCGCCGACTACGGCGCGTTCAACGAGGCCTACGAGGCCTGGTTCCCCACGCGGTTGCCGAGCCGTACGTGCGTCGGCACCTCAGGCCTGGCCGTCGGTGCCCTGGTCGAGGTCGACCTTGTCGCGTGGCGCGTCGGCGGGTGGAGTGGCAATATCTGATCGGATATAATGGCGGGATGGATTCCGCAGCCTCGATCCTGCGCCACGCGCGCCGCCGGGCCGGCATCAGCCAGGCGGCGCTGGCCGCCGCGACCGGCACCTCACAGGCCACGATCTCTGCGTACGAGAGCGGCGCCAAGGAGCCGGCTGTCGCGACGCTCAGCCGGCTCCTGGCCGCGACCGGGATGCGCCTCAGCGTCGCCGACGCGCCTAGTGCCATCGTCGAGCCGAGTGCCACGCAGTTGGCGGCGGCCGGCCGTGGGCTGGCTGAGGTCATCGCCTTCGCTGAGACGTTCCCCGTGCGCCATGAGCCAACCCTGCGCTACCCGCGGCTCTCGACTCGTCGATGACGCTCTCCGAGAAGCTGGTTGCGCTGCACCGCGCACTGTCACGCGGACGCGTTCCCCACGCATTCGGCGGCGCGATCTCGCTGACGTTCTGGACGCTCAACCCACGCGGCACCAGCGACATCGACGTCAACGTCTTCGTGCCCGCATCCGACCCGACCCGTGTGCTCTCCGCGCTCCCCGAAGGAGTCCTGGTGGCTGAAGACGCGGCGCGGCTCATCGCCCGCGACGGGCAGATCCGGCTGTGGTGGGACGGGACACCCGTCGACCTGTTCTTCGACTACGTTCCGGTTCACGCGGATGCTGCGGCGCATCGACGGGTGGTGCCGTATGAGGGGGTGAGGATCCCCGTGCTCGGCCCAGTGGAGCTGGCGGTGTTCAAGGTCATGTTCGACCGCGTCCGCGACTGGGCCGATCTTCAGGAGATGGCCGACGCCGGGACGCTCGACGTCGACGCGGTCAGCGCTCAGGTCGACTCGATGCTCGGGCCCGGCGACCCGCGCCTGGCCCGCCTCGACGCCCTCAGGCCGTCAGCGCGCTGAGCACCGCGACGCCGAGCGTCAGCACCGCGACCCCCGCGACCTGGATCCGCGTCAGGCGCTCGGTGTGCACAAGCCATGCGAAGACGGCGGCGACGGCGCCGGTCGTCGAGGCGAGGACCGCGGCGATCGCGATGTTGTGCGCGGCGCCCGCGGCATAGCAGAGGAAGCCGGCGACCTCGCAGATCGCGCCGAGCAGGGCGATCGGCGCCATGGCCCGTGGCAGCTGCATCCGTCCGACGACGGCCAGCGGCAGGGTGAGGACCACCACGCCGATCAGCCGCGGCGGCAGGACCGCCCACACGGCCGGGACGTCGGCCGCCGCGCGACCGGTGAAGTACAGACCGCAGCCGAACGTCAGCGCCGCCGCGCCGGCCCAGGCGGCGGCGCGGGTCGGGGGCTCGTCGCCGACGGCGTCGTCGGGATGGCGGGCGATCAGGATGACGCCGCCGACCACAGCGGCGAGCGCGATCGCCTGGCCGACGCCGACCGCCTGCCCACCGATGATCGCCAGCACCGCCGTGACCGCGCCCTCGGCTGAGACGATCGGCGCGACGACGCCGATTCGGCCCGTGCCCAGCGCGCGGTAGACCATCAACAGGCCAGCCACGCTGGCGATGCCTGAGAGCACGAGCCACGTCATCGTCTCCGTGTCGACGTGCGGTCGGTGCGCGAGCGCGAGCGCCGGCACGAGCAGGAGCAGGCCGAGCACCATCACCCACGCCAGTGCGTGCATCGAGCCGAGCGTCCGCGACAGGCGCGCCGCACACAGCGCGCCGACCGCCCACGCGACCGCGGCGCCCGCCCCGCCGAGAATCGCGACCACTCAGCCCACCATCTTCTCCGTGAACGCCGGCCACGCGACCGGGTCGTGGCCCGGCACGATCGCGTAGCCGGTCCGCGCCGCGACCTCCTTGACGCGCAGCACCGAGGCCAGCGCATCGTCGGCCGTGCAGTGCACGAAGCCGCCGGGTGCGATCTCGCTTTCGAAGTTCTCGGTCAGGTCGCCGGCGTCGAACGGCAGCACGTAGCCGGAGCCGTCAGGCAGGTCGATGACGAAGCTCTGGTGCCCGGGCGTGTGGCCAGGGGTGAAGATCGCGGTGATCCCCGGCGCGATCTCGGTGTCGCCATCGATGAAGCGCCAGTCGATCCGCGGGTCGTCGTAGTCGATGCGGAACATCCCGTGCTCCTCGGGGAACGGGTGGTCGCCCATCCCGTACTCGTACTCGACGCGCTGCACCCAGACCGGCACGTGGTAGCCGAACAGGCGCAGCCCGCCGGCGTGGTCGTTGTGCAGGTGTGAGAGGTAGATCCGCGCGATGTCGCTCAACGCAACGCCGTGCTTGCGCAGTTCGATCTCGAGCGCCTCGTGACCGCCCTCGAGCAGCGGCGTGATCTCCATGTTGCGCCCGTGCAATCGCTCGTAGAGCCACTTGTCGTGGATCAGCGCAGTGTTGAAGCCGACATCGAGCAACGTCCAGCCGTCGTCGGTGTCGAGCAGCACCGCCGGAACCGGCTCGACCAGCACCTCGCCAGACGTGTCGCCATGGACGCTGTAGGCCTTGGGCAGCCGCTCGAACCCGAGGGTCAGAGGGATCAGGCGCCGCACGCTGGTCGCCCTCATCGGTCTGTCGGTCCTCTCTTCGTAGACTGGTGGGCCGCCAGCCCCCATGGTGTAGCGGTTAGCACGCGAGCCTTTCACGCTCGAAGCAGGGGTTCGATTCCCCTTGGGGGTACTGCGCACCACAGTGCGAAGAGCCCGATGGCGAGCACCGTGCCGAGCCAGTGCACGCCGATCAGGACCGCGATGCCGGCCGGGATTCCGGCCAGCGCCGCGCCGATGCCGGTTCGCCGCGTGGGCAGCGACAGGACGCGCGCGGTGACCAGCGAGCAGAGCATCCACGCTCCAGGCCCGGCGAGCCATCCCCAGTCCTCGAAAAACGCCTTGCCCAGCGAGACCGCGAGCACGACCGACAGCACGGCGACGGCGATCGCCTGCACAACGGCCGCGCGCCACAGGACGGAGCGGTTGATCGTCACACGCTGCGCAGCAGGCCGCCGTCGACGGCCAGCGAGGCGCCCGTGATGTACCCGGCGCGGTCGCTGCACAGGAAGACCGCCGCGGCCGCCAACTCCTCCGGCGTCCCCAGTCGCGCTGCCGGAATCATGGTGCGCGCGGCTTCCTGCGCCGCGTCGAGCGAGCCGCTGACGTCAGCGAGGCGGCTCGTGCCGATGCGCCCGGGGAGGACGCTGTTGAGCGTGACGCCGTCGGCCGCGACCTGCGTCGCGATCGTCTTGAACGCGGCGATCATCGACGAGCGGTGGGCGTTGGAGAGCATCAGGACTCCGATTGGTTCGATGACGCTGGTCGAGACGACGTTGATCACGCGACCCCAGCCGCGCTCGCGCATGGCCGGGAGCGCGTGCTCGATCAGCGCCATCGGCGCGAGCACGAGCGTCTCGTAGGCCGCCTGCCACTGCTCGCGCGTGAACGCCAGTGCGTCGGGGCCCATCGGCGGGCCGCCGGTGTTGCAGACGAGGATGTCGAGCGGGCCGACGATCTCCTGTGCGCGGTCGACCAGCCCGGTCGCGCCGTCGATGTCGGCGCTGTCCCACTGCAACGCCGCCTCGGCCCCGATCTCGCGCGCGGTCGCGTCGGTCGCCGAGCGCGAGGAGACGACGACGCGTGCGCCTTCGGCCACGAGCTCTGCGGCGATCGCACGGCCGATCCCCTTCGAAGCGGCAGTGACCAGCGCGGCGCGTCGAGTCAGGCCAAGGTCCATGGCGGCCAGCATAGCCAGCGCTCGCGCGCCTGCACCGGCCGCCCGGTCATGCCCCCGTCCGAACCATGCCGCCAGGGCCTCCAGGATCGCGTGAGGGCCCGGGCTCGGGCGGAGCATGAGGCGCGCCCGGACCGGGCCGTGTTGTTCAGTTGACGGTGAAGTCGGCGTGCATGCCGGCCTGATAATGGCCGGGGAGTGCGCAGACGAGGGCGTAGTGGCCGGGCTTGAGGTTCTTGATGGTCAGGGTCTTCGTCGTGCCCGGCGCGATCGTCGCGATCTCGCCGCGAGCGCCGGCTATGTCGTCGTTGGGGTCCTGCTTGGACAGCACGGTCGCGGCTGACTTGTTGGTGCGGATGATCGTGAACTGGTGCTTGAGCTTGCCGGAGTTGCGGACGACGAACACGACGTGACCCGCGGGCGCCGACGTCGCCGCTGGTGCGATCGTGAACTCGTTCAGTGCCACCTTCACGCGGCTGGGCTCGCTCGACGAGCCGGCTGTCGTCGTGGTCGTCGCGGCGGTCACCGCGGCGGCGGTGACAGTCGCCGCAGGCGGTGGGCTCTTTGCCGAACTGCTCCCGCACGCCGACAACCCGGCCGACGCCATCAACATCAGGGCGACGGCGATCGTCGCCGGAAGGACGGTCCGATTCATCATTGTGTTTGGTTCCTCGCGCGGCCCAGGAGCCGTCTTGTCGGTGTGACGAACCCGCGCGGCACCTGGACCCGGCGGAACAGCGAAGCTAGGAGCGCGGCCTGAGTGGACAATGTGCGCGGCCTGAGACTTCTCTTCGCCGCCGACCATCTAGTGGCTCATCCTGCAAGTCCGCACCTGCTTGGATCGGCCGCTGATCACCGCCTGGCGGTGTCCTCGCTCGGTCATTTGGCAAAGCCAAACTCCCTCACTGCGTTCTTGCCAGGCGACGCCAGCGACCGCCCACGCATGCACGGACTCACAGGACGAACCACTAGCCTCCCCGTGCCCGGGCGGTTAGCTCAGCTGGTAGAGCGCTCGCCTTACAAGCGAGAGGTCACAGGTTCGAGCCCTGTACCGCCCATCGGGGGAAGTGCCTGCATCTGAGCCAGTTTTGACCTCTGTTGGTGCGGTCGCCGGGGCCTCGTTTTGGCCGGTTGGAGGGGTCCCAGTGCCCATTGGTGCCCAATGGGCGCCCTCGACGAGGCGTTTGAGGGCCTCTCGGTCGCCCGGGTCGCGGCGCATCGCGTGGGCGTAGACGCGCAACGTGAACCCGGGTGAGGCGTGGCCGAGCTGGCTCATGACGTAGGCCGGGTCCTCGCCGCGGGCGAACTGGATCGACGCGAACGTGTGGCGCAGCTTGTGCGCGGTGACGCCGTCGGGCAGCGGCGCGTGGCCGCGCTGCGCCAGCAGCTCGACCGCCCGGGCCACGACGGGGCGGATGACGCGCTCGCGCGCGTTGTCCTTGTCGCGCGGCGTGCCGTTGGCGGTCGGGAAGACAAGCTCGTCCGCGGCCGCGGCGTCGTTTGCCATGCGGTGGCTGGTCAGCTCGTCGTGGAGGACCGGGAGGATGTCGACCTCGCGGATCCCGGCGTCGGTCTTGGACGCACCGACCGCGATCCGTGACTGGGCGAGGTCGATGTCGCGCCAGCGCAACGCGGTCGCCTCACCGATCCGCAGGCCGGCGAAGACCAGCGTCGCGATGAGCGCGCGCCGGCCTGCGGTCTTGGCCTGCGGGTCGGCGTCGATGATCGTCGCGGCGTCGATGAGCGCGACGATCTGCTCGGCGTGGTCGAGGTAGATGGGGCGCCGGCGTGGGGTCTTGAGCTTGCGGTTGCGGGTGTTGACGCGGACCGGGTTGCGCGTGATCAGGTCGCGCTCCTCGGCGACGGCCATGATCTGCCCCAGCCGGGTGATCGTCTTGTTGATCGACTGGGCCGACAGCGCTCCCTCACGGACCTTGAAGTCGCGGTAGCGGTCGACTTCGCCGACGGTGATCTGCGGCAGGCGGTGGCGGTGGAAGAAGGGCAGCAGGTGGCTGCTGAGTTGCCAGCGGTAGTCCAGGACCGTCGCCTCGCGCAGCTCGTGGCGCCGGGCCTCGAGCCACTCGGAGGCGAACTCGTGAAAGGTCGGCAGGTCAGGCGCGTCGGCCGCGCGGTCCAGTGGCGGGACCCAGATGCCGCGCTCGACGTCGGCGAGGACGTGGCTGAGCTGTTGCTCAGCGCGCCGCCGCGTCCACCCGTCCGCCGCCGAGCCGAGGCGCAGGTAGCGCCGCTCGCCGTAGGCGCGAAAGCGCAGGGCGAACGCGGTCCCGTTCGCGGTGGCCTTCTCGATGATCTGCCCGGTCGCGCGGCGTGTCATGTCGTCCGTTCGAGACTACGTGATCGAGACGGCTTGATCGGGAGAAGCGCGGCGCCGGCGACGCGCCGGGTGGGGCGCCCGATCCGCGGTGGCCGATTTGCACGCGGCGTGAGTCGCTCGGCGATGACGGTGGGGTCGAACCGTAGCCGCGAACGCGGGCCGTCCCCGAGTCGCACCGCGCCAAGCTCGAGGGCGTGGGCGTAGACCCAGCCGCGGTCGACGCTCAGGCGCTGCGCGACCGCGGCGGCCGTGAGCAGGGCACGCGGCTCGCGGCAATCGAGGAGCTCGACGAGGCAGTCGCGGGCGGAGTCGATCGTCATGCGATGAAGAGCAACGGGGACCGAACGTGGCCCCTACAACTCGACGTCAGCGCCCATCCGCAGCTCGACCCCGACGCCGCCACCGAATCCCGCCGCCGCCCAACACACCGCTCCCTCCCCGTCGCCCACGCCGCCAGCCCGCCGCCCACCACTTGCCGCCGTGCCCACTCCGACTCTGAACCCATTGCTGACGCCAACCGCCCTGCTCGCTTCGCTCCAGCCCCGCCGCCGCCGCCCCGCCTCCGGCCCATGTCCCAAAGCCTGAGCCGACCACATCTATCTGGCAGGTCGAGGAAGGGGGGTCCAGCGCGAAGCGGTGGACCCCCCTTCCTCGCAAGGCCAGGCGTAGAGCCAAATCTGGGCCGGAGGCGGGGCGACGGCCCGTTGTCGTCTGAGATCAACAAATGGAGATCAACACGTGGAGATCAACACGCTGAGCGAGTGCCCGTGCAGCCGAAGGCGCTCGTCCATGACGTCCCCTACCCTGAGGAACCGCGATGACTTCCCGCCCGACAACCACGACACCTCCGCCGCCCGGTTCGATGCGTGAACTCGTCCGGTCGATGGAGGAACGCAACGCTCCCCGGCGCGCCGAGGTCTACCGCCGGGTCGAGTCGCTGCGCCTGATCGCCGAGCGCCTGCGCGCCGCCAGTCGGTAGCGGACTGGTAGTTCCGCCGCTGACGGCCGGCCACCGCCAAGGCTCCGCGCCGTGGCGGTCGTTCCTACTGCCGGAACTGCGAGTTGTGCAAATCGCGCATCGCGGCGCTGGTTTTGGGTGTCCTGGTCGACCCGTTGCTCTTGATCAGATTGTATGGTGTAACCCGGGGCCGTTCACGCCCGGGCCAGATTTGCCGGTCGGTGGAGGAGCGTCGATGATCATCGGACACAATCGCTTGAAATCGGGCTGGGTCGCCCTTGTCGCGGCGGCCAGCGTTCTCGTTCTCGTTCTCGCCGTGGCGGGGCGCTCGACTGGGAACAGCCCGAGCACGGCGGCCTGGCCGGGTAGCGCCACCTTGGGGCTTTCGGCTGGAGATGACTTCCAAGCCAAAGCCGCGACCGACGGCCGTCATCTGTGGGTCGTCGACGAACAGGTCACCCGTGCGAGCGGCCAGACGCATGCGGCACTCCTCGTCTACCTATGGGACGGCAACGGTTGGTCGCGCATGGCCCCGATCGGTGCTACTCCCGATCACGGCGCTGAACTGTCGCTCGGGGTCTGGCACAACGACGTCTGTGCCAGCTATGTGGAGCAGGCGCAGGGACGGATCGCCTGCTTCAACCAACGTCGCTGGCGGATCGTCACATTGCCCGGACGCATGACGACCGATGAGGTCGCCTTCGGCGTTGGGGCGCCCGTCGTGGTCGCCACTCTGCATGGTGATCGACACACGACGTTCAAGCTCGTCGGAAACTCGATCCAGCACCTCGGGTGGCCCGTGAACGCGAAGCGGGGCGTCATCCCGACCATCGGCACCGGCGACGGCAAGGTCTTCCTGTTCGGCCGCGCGACGCGAAACCACGCTGCCAGCACCCTGTACCAGCTCACACCCCATGGCTGGGTCCAGCACGGACCGAATCTCGCCGTCGCAGCGAACGGGCCACAGATCGGCGGACCAGTCGCCACGTCGGACGGCGTCACGATCGCACTGTCCTCCGCCGGTGGCAACGCTCCAGGCATCCGCTCGGCGTCACTCGCCGGCGGCCGCTGGACGCTCGGTCCTCAACTCAGCCAGATCGGAATCAGCGCACAGGGCGACGCCGTCGCGATCGACGGCAAGCCCTATCTTCTGTGGCAAGAACAATCAGAGCTGCGCGACGACACGTTCCGCTCCGTCGCGACGCTCGCGACCGCCGACGGCGCACGGCGACGGGTTCTGTTCGACGAACGCAACATCGGCCCCGGCGACCTGCAGATCCTGCGTGCCGGACAACAATGGTGGCTGCTGTCGCTGCGCGCCTCCCCAGCAGCACCCGGCAAGGGGCTACACCTACATGTCGAGCCCGTCGCCGACCTCGCCCCATAGCAACCCGCTTGGTCGGTGCCCCACCATCCAGGAGTTGCGCAAATCGCGCAACGCAGGAGCGCGTTCATTTGGCGCCGCTGGCTGGGTAGAACATCTGTCGACCGGCGGTCGATAACCCTAGAAATCTATTGACCACCGGTCTATACCTGGCCAATGCGGCCCACCCACGAGCAGAGGCAGACGGTGGTGAACCTCGCGATGGGCGTGTTCGGGGTGATCCTGCTATTTGGCACGGTGCTCTTGTTCGCCGGTGCCGACATGCAGGCGACCGGCGAGTCATACAGCTCGTGGAGGGATCCCACCGCGGTCAAGTCGCTCGTCGGCGGCGCGGTCTGTCTGGTGGTGGGACTCGCCAGCATCGTCGCCGCGATGCTTCGCGGCGGTCGGTCACTTGGCGCCGAACAACGCCAGCGCGACCTCGGATCGGATGGCTGATGGTCGGCTTCACCTTCACGATCGGGTGCCTGCTGTTCCTCGCCGCCCTCGTGCTCTTCGGATGTGCGTGGCTGTCCCTGAGCTACGAGGCGGGCAGCTCATGGGGCGACGCCACCGGCTACGGCGCGAGTGCTGCGGCGTGTCTCGCTGGCGGGATCGGATTCATCGCGTACGCCTACCAACGCAACAAACGCGACTCCGGCTGGAGATAGAGGACCTCCGCCTCGTGGCCAATCGACTCGACACTCAGGACAGGCGCAGCATCGGCGCGGCTGAGGCATGGCGGTCCATCGCGTTCTCGACGCTCGCGCCGACCACCGCACTTCTCGCACTGGTAGCTCTGGCTGGCGGAATGGGACGGTGCCACCCGCTCGCCGGGTGGTTCGGCCCAGCCGCAATGGTCGGCGCGTTCGCCTACATCCTGGGCGTCGCGCTGATCGCGGTGCGCTTGCAGGATGACGGCATCAAGTCCTGGCACGCGCTCGCCGTGACCGTCGCCCTCGTACCGCTCGCACTGGCACTCGTGTTCTTCGCAGGCCTCCTCGTAGCCGCCCGCGCCTGCGGCTTCGACTAGCACCCCACACTCCGCGGTCCGACGGGCCACGCCCAGTGTCGCGTCTCCCGCAACGCGCAACTCGCCCAGGACGGCAGTCACCGGTATTTCACTCCAAGGCGTTTAACTCCCCGCCTGACAACGCCGACGATTGCGACATGCATCGCAGCGCTGGCGGAGCAACCGTGGGGGTCTTCGGGGCGGTGATCGTCGCCTGGGCCGCGACGAACGCGACAGCGCGACATCCACCCGTCGCGGACTGCGGCCATCAATCGATAGCCACCAGCGTACGGTTCGGCGGCCCGCAGGCCGCCGTCCTCGGCCCCATGTCGCTCCCCGCAGGCCGCACGTACGCCAACACCGACATCACCGCCGAAACGAGACCTGAGTGGCTCAAAACCGGTGCGGCCGTGCTCCGCGGCCACACGGTCACGATGAAGATCGCCCAGACACCGCCACGCACAACCGGCTTCATCGGCATGCCCGAAACCGAAGGAGGCACCGCCCTCGCCGGTTCCAAAGCCCGCGTCACGCTGACCGCCTGCGGCCCGCATCAGCGCACGAGCAAAGCCACCGACGGCCGCGCGGTCACGTTCTGGTCAGGCGGTTTCGCAAAGCGGGCAGGCGACTGCCGCGCCCACTAGCCCGCCCCCATAGCTCGCGTGCCGTCTTTGCACCCTTGGGGGCTAGCGTCAGAGCCTCGCCAAACTCGCCGGCGTAGTCCTCGACCCATAGTCCGAAATGGTCGCGATGGGAACACCACTTACGGTGGGTTATGGTTGTGTTGCCGTCGACTTCCGTTGTGGTGTGTCGAGCTACTCTTGGGCAGCATGTGTGCGGCGTGCGCAATGGCGGCGGCTACTGGAGCGACCGGTGCCAGGACATGGCTTCAGGTGTACGCGCCGCGTTGGCTGACGCCGAAGCGGTTGCGCGGCCTGACGATTGCGCTCTTCACTGCCGCGCTTCTGGTGTCCACCGTCGGGCTCGGCGGGTCGGCGGCGTCGCCGCATGCCGGCGCCACTAGGTCAGCGCACCCGGCTCGCCCGGAGGTCGACATCGGTCAGGCCCGGCACGCTGAACGCGACAGCCCGTAGATACAGCGCCCAGCGGGATCGGACGCGGAGGCACTGGCGCGCTGGAGGGGTTCGTATTCGACCTCGACAACGTTCGGTTCCACGTACCCAGCTCGGTCGCGGGCGAACGTCATCCGTGGATGCGCTCGCCGCGGCGCAGCATGTCGAGGTACTTGGCGACTCGTCTGGCGCGGGTCTCGGGTCGCTTGGCGTCGGTGATCCGCCAGACGATCGAGTAGCGGTTCTGCGCGTCGAGCTCGGCGAACGCGGCGGCAGCCTTCGGGTCGCGGTCGAGCTCGTGCGCGAGGTCGTCAGGGATCGCGGATCCCCGTTGCCCTTCATAGGCGGCGGCCCAGCGGCCGTCCGTGCGTGCGCGGTCGACCTCGGTGAGCCCTGCAGGACGCATCCGGCCGGCAGCGATGAGCTGCTCGGCCTTGTCGCGGTTGATCTTCGACCACCGGCTGCGGGTCGAGCGCGGCGTGAAGCGCTGCAGCCAGTGCTCGTCGTCGCCGCGCCGCTTCTGCCCGTCGATCCACCCAAAGCAGAGCGCTACCTCGATCGCCTCGGCGTAGGTGACGGAGCGATCGCGCGAACCCTTCTTGGCAATCTCAAGCCAGATGCCAGGGTTGCGATCGTGGTTGGCGTCCAGCCACGCCTCGAGATCGGCTGCCGTAGCAAATCGAAGCACCGGCTCTGGGGCGCTGGGCGGCTTCGTCACGTGGCCCACCAGTCCAAAACGGTGTCGGACCGTCCCGGATCGCGGCAGCCCCGCACCCGCCAGAGCGGTCCCGCTGCCGCAACGAAATCGTCAACCCGGTCGGCCATTGACGTGGAGCTTGACCGATGCCTCAGCGCGGTGTCACGTTTCGCGCAAACGGGGAGCGGCGTGTGACACGCTCGCTCGGCCGTTGGGCCGCCCGCTGACGGAGGTGGTGCCTCGACTCACGACGATAGTTAGCGCAAGCGCACTGTCGGATGGAAGTAGTAGATTCGGTCGGATGAGGAGTCGCAACCGGGTTGTTGGGGCGATGGCGATGGCGGCGCTCGTCTGTGGGCTCGCGCTGAGCGCCCCTGCCGGTGCGGTGACGGTTGGGCAGGTCGCGCCCACCAGCGGTGGCACTTGCTCAAGCGGCGTCGTGTTCGCACAGCCGTCCTCCATCGCGCCGAGCTACACGATCCCGGCCGGCGGCGGGGTCATCGACCACTGGTCCATGGCGACGTTCGGCGCGTCCCCCGGCGCGTCGGTGTCGCTGCTGGTGCTGACACAGCTGAGTACCACGTCCTACCAGGTCGCCTCCTTCGACACCAAAACTCTCCCGACTCCGCTCCCGACGCCGCCGGGGAGCACGGTCACGTTCACGCCCACGACGCCGATCGCCGCACCAGCCGGCGCGGTTCTCGGCTTGTACGGCGGCACCCCGTCGGGCGCCGAGTGCGTGTACGCCGGCGGCCCCGCTGACCAGTACATCGCGGGAGGGCCGTTCAGCGTCCCCGCCAACAGCGAGACCTACACGTTCCTCGGCTCGCCGAGTACCGGTGAGCGCCTGAACGTCTCGGCGAATCTGTTGCAGACCGTCGACGCGGGGCTGACGATCGCCACGCAACCGGCCGTCGCGACAGCCGGCGGGATCGGCGCGTTCACCTTCTCACTCACGAACACCGGCGTATCGACCGGGACCGTGAGCTTCTCCGACAGCATCCCTAACGGCCTCTCGATCCTGTCTGCGGTGGCGGGCTCCGGAACCTGCAGCACACTCAGTCAACTTGTGTCCTGCTCGATCGCCCTCGTCCCGGGGGCTTCGGTGCCGATCTCGATCGTGTTCTCGACCACAACCGCGGGCACGTTCACCAACACCGGGACCGTCACGGCGAGCTTGGCGGACCCGAACCTGGCCAACAACGCCGCCACCGATTCGCTCACGGTCCAGGCCAGCACTCCGGCCGGGCCCGCGCCGCCGGCAACCTCCTGTCACGTGATCGCGCTCAAGCGCATCCCGCTCGCGGTCGCCAAGAAGATCCTCACCGCGCTGAGCTGCCAGCCAGCTGCCGTGTCGAAGAAGAGCTCGACGACCGTCCCTAAGGGCTCCGTGATCTCAACCTCCCCCGGCCCGGGCTCCCGGCCGGCGGGCACCAAGGTGAAGCTCACGATCTCCTCGGGTCGGCCGAAGAAGCACAAGTAGCGCCGACGCCGGGCCTCGTAGTGGTGGCGAAACGGGAAGCTTTGAGCTGAGAACCTGGAAGGTCTGCTGCCGTCGACGGCGGCCGCGAACTCGGACTGTGGCCGTGGGTAACAATCTGGGGATGACCAACTTCCCCAGCTCACACAGCGATCTTCTCGACGCGCAAATCGGGACGCTCGCGACGATCGGTGCCAACGGGATCCCCCAGCAGACCGCCGTCTGGTCCCTGCACGAGGACGGGCATCGAAGATCCCGCTGACACCTCGCGCCGCAAGACGCGCAATCTCATGCAACGCCCCGAGTGCGGCCTCCTGATCCTCGACCTCGAGAACCCCTACCGCTACCTCGAGATCCGCGGCCGAGCAACCGTCGTGCCCGACCCCGACTACACGTTTGCGGACAAAGTCGGAGCGAAGTACGGCGGTGCCGATCTCCGTGAGCACGACAGGCCAGGCGAAGGCCGAGTCGTCGTGACCATCGAGCCAGAGAACGTCTACGCCGTGGACATGAGCGGCTAGCTCCGGTCCGATGGAGCTCCGGCAGTAAGCCGACGCGGTCTCGGCCGTCGCGCAAAGCGGAAGCGGCGAGCGCCAGCGATCCGCTGGCGCGCTCGCGCTACCCGCACGGTCAGGCGTGGGCGTCGGTTCCGTTGAACTCGAAGGTCGTGCCGACGGCGCTTGGCAGGAACCGTCCGGGGAAGCGTGCGGCGAGTGCGTAGGTGGCCTTCCAGCCCGTGCAGTGAGCGGGCACGAGGTAGTTGGGGCGAGTTCTGCGAGCGCGTCGCAGGTCGGTTCGATAAGCGGCTCGAACCGCGGACCGCCGAGGTGAAAGCCGCCCAGAACCGCGTGCAGACGATCACAGCCGGTGAGTTTGCGCACGTAGTGCAGCGTGTTGATGATCCCGGCATGGCTGCATCCGGCGAGCACCACCAGCCCCCTTCCTCTGAGGTTGGCAACAAGCGCCTGGTCGTCGAGCACGAGCTGGTCGGGCCGCCACCCGCCGTCGTGGAAGGCCTGGTGGCTGGGTGCGAGGCCTTGTTCGAAGGTGGTGGTTCGATCTACCTCTCCCGTGACAAGGAGCGCTTCATCGAGGACGAATGAAGGCTGGCCTTCCTCCACGATTTGAAAGCCCGCCGCCTCGATCGCGCTTCTGCTCGGGGAGGCGATCCTGACGGGGTCGCGGCCGGGAAGCGCAATCCGCCGCTTGTTCCAGGCATCTGGGTGCAGGAACAGCGGGAGGTTGGTCGTGCCGAGCTCGCGGACCAGTCCGTCCATCCCGCCGACGTGGTCAAAGTGACCGTGGCTGAGGACAATCGCCTCGACATCGCGTGGAGAGAGCTCGAGTCGGCGCATGTTCTCGACGAGGCCGTCCGGGGTGATCCCGGTGTCGAACAGGAGGCGATGCTTCTGCCCGGCGCGAGTGACCGTGACCAGCGCCGCGAGCCCGTGTTTCGGCGCGCAGCGCGTCGAACGCTTGCCCACCTTCGAGTATGGGAGCCGGGAGGCGCGGACCGGATCCGAGTCGGGGCCGTAGGGCGGGCCCGTCGTCGACCAGGAGAATGTCGGTGACGTTGTCGACGAGCATCGTGATCGTCAGAGCGTCAACCGGGGCGAGAGGGATGGGCTTGATTTCGGCCATCGTTTCTATGCGGCGATCATGCTGCGCTCGTGCCGAAGTGTGCCGAGGGGCCACTCACACGGGTGTCCTCAAGGCGTGAGCAACCCCTTGCCGGGTCACCCGGACGGATGACCCGGCGCGGTGGTTTCAGTAGCTGAAGACCGTCGCGGCCTCGTCGCCGATCCACTCCCACAGTGGGGTGGCGCCGGCGACGGTGGCGTTGGCGACGAACTCGGTGCCCTCTAGTCCGCGCGATTTCACGCAGATCGGGCAGACGTGCAGTTCGCCGCCGGCCTCGGCGTACTGCGCGAACAGCCGCTCGATCGGCGGGCAGCCGTCGCATGCCTCGCCCTGGGCGTGGCCGGGAATCGCGAGCTGGACGGCGTCCTTGGTGAGGAACATCGTGACCCGTTTGCCCTTCGCCGCCGCGGCGTGGCCGACGAGGAACGCGATCATCACGCGCTCTGTGTCTTCCATGCCGGTTGCGAGGTTGATGACGACTTTGGCACTCATGACTTCACCGCCTTGATGGGGATGGACTTGACGTCGTGCTGGTGGGTGGCGTTATCGGCACCGAGGTGATCATCTCGGTGCCGGGTCACGCATGGCCGAAACGCACGTTGGGCAACAGCCGGCCGAGCGGCTTGGGCACGTACCAGGCCCATCGGCCGAGCAGGCGCAGCAGGACCGGCAGGAGCAACAGCCTGACGAGCGCAGCGTCGAGCAGTACCGCGACGCCGAGGATCAAGCCCATCTCCTTTGGTGGCAGCGGGCCGCTGAGGGCGAACGTGATGAAGACCGCGACCATCACCGCGGCGGCGGCGAAGATCACGCGCCCCGTGCTGGCCATGCTGCCGACCATCGCTGCCTTCGGCGTCGCCGCCCGAGCGGTCCCAGTGCTCCTTGGCCGAGGACAGCAGGAACACGGTGTAGTCCATCGAGATCGCGAAGATCATCGCGAAGAAGAACACCGGTCGCCCAGGCGTCGAGGAAGCCCTGTGGTTCGAAGCCGAGCAGCGAGTGCCCGACGCCGTCCTGGAAGATCCACTTCGCCACTCCAAACGCGGCCGCGGTCGCCAGCAGGTTCGTGACCACCGCGAGCGCGGCGATCACCGGCGCCTGGAGCGCGACCATCAGCAGGAGGAAGCTGAGGCCGAGCACGACAGCGACGACGATCGGCGTGTTGGCGGTCAGCGCCGCCTCGAGATCGTGGTTCTCTGCCACCGGGCCACCGACGAGCGCACCGCTCGGCAGCCCCGCGCGAAGACGGTCGATCGACCGCCCCGGTCGCCGTGGCCGAAGGGTCGGTCGCCGGGATCGCCTGCACGAGCGCCATGCCGCGTGCTCCCGCCCGCGCGGGCAGCACACGGGCGATTCCGGGATCGCGCCGTGCCGTTGCCACAACCTGTGCGGCTTCAGCCTTCGGGGCAACGATCTGGATCAGGCCCGTCGAGCCCGGGCCGAACGCCTTCTGGACCGCCTCGTATCCCTTGCGCGAGTTGTCTCCGGATGGAACGACCTTGATCGACGGCATCGCCGTCTTCAGCGCGAACACCGGGAGCGCCAGTGCCACGAGCAGTGCCAGGGCCGCCAGGCCGTAGCGCCGTGGGTGGCGCCAGAGCCGCTCACCCCATGCTGCGGAGCGCGGCGAACGGTGCTCGCCCGACCTGGCCCACGGAAGCGCGAACCGGTCGACTCGAGGTCCGAGCTTCGCCAGGACCGCCGGCAGCAGGGTGAGCGCCGCCGCGAGCACGAAGACGACCGACAGCATGATGCCGAGGCTCGTCGACCGAAATGCGGGACTCGGAACGAGCATCACGGCGCTCAACGAGATCAGCACCGTCACGCCCGAGAAGAGTACGGCCTTGCCGGCGGTGTCCATCGTCGAGGCGACGGCGTCCTGCGGGGACAGCTTCGATCCGAAGTGCGCCTCGCGGAAGCGGTAGACGACGAACAGCGTGTAGTCGATCCCCAGCGCCAGCGCGAACATCAACGCGAAGTTCATCGACCAGATCGAGATCGCGGCGATGCGCGTCCCGATCCATAGCGAGCCTGCTGCGGCGATCAGTCCGGCAATCGTCAGCATCAAAGGCAGCCCGGCGGCGACCAGCGATCCGAAAGCCAGCACGAGGATCGCGAGCGTGACCGGCCACGAGATCAACTCGGACTTCATCATCGCCGCCTTGTTGGCCTGGTTGAAGTCGGACCACATGGCCGGCGAGCCGGTGAGGTTGACCTGTACACGGCCGGAGCCGAGCTTCGCGAGCGGGCCCTTCAGATCCGCGGCGGCCTTCACCATGTCGTTCGCGTTGCGCGCGGCGCCCGCCTGGATGACGGCAGCATGGCGATCGGCCGAGATCGACACCCCCACCCGGGGCGCGGCGACCGCCGTGACAGCGGGATCGCTCCGTAGCCTGTCTGTCACCGCATGCAGCACGTGCTGGAACGCGGGATCGGAGACGGTCCGGTCGCGGGCGTGCACGACGACCGTCAGGCCGTAGCTCCCGGATCCGTTGAAGTTCTTGTCGATCTGCTGGCGCGCGTGGACGGATTCGGATCCGGTCGCCTCCCAACCGGCTCCCGACAGCGCGTGCTCGGCGCGGGGCGCCAGGACGCCCAAGCCGACGACGACCAGGACCCAAGCGGCCGCAACGATGCGGAAGTGCGCGGCGGTCCAGCGACCGAGTCTCCCGATGGGTCCGACCTGCAGGCGATCGGGGCTCATTTCGACGTCTCCTGAGTCGGCTTGGTGGCGAGCAACTCGATCGTGTGGGCGCCGTACTTGTCGGCGGTGCCCTGTGCCCGTTCGCTGGCGAAGTGGTACGCGCCGTTGTACTGGACGGTGAGCAACTCCAGGCCGGCGGCCGTGATCTCGTGGAGGTAGTCATCCTGTTGGCTGGCTCCGGCAATGCAGGCTGCCCACAGGTCAGGTTGGGCGGCGGTGCGCGTGGCGATCGGGCGCTGCGTCACGATGTCGGCGATCGCGAGTCGTCCGCCGGGCCGCAGCACGCGGGCTGCCTCGGCGAACGCGGCCGGCTTGTCGGCCGAGAGGTTGACGACCCCGTTGGAGATGACCACGTCGAACGACGCGTCGTCGAAGGGAAGCTCCTCGATGCGGGCGTGGCGGAAGGCCACATGCGCCTCGCGGCGCAGGAGCTCGGCTTTGGCGAGCTGCTCAGGGGTGATGTCGACGCCGACGACCGATCCTGCCGGCCCCGTCTGGACCGCGGCCGCGAAGGCGTCCATGCCCGACCCGCTGCCGAGGTCCAGCACGCGCTCGCCGGCGGCGACGCGTGCGAGACCGAGGTGGTAGCCGACGCCCGCGAACGAGGTCACCGCGCGGGTCGGCAGCTGGTAGAGGAGATCGGCGGGGTAGCCGAGCGCTTCCGCGAGCACGCGCCCGGTGTGGAAATGCAGGTCGCGCCCGGTCTCGTTTGCGACATCGCGGTACATCGCCGCGATATGGCGGGCGAGCTCGGCGGCGTCGACGCCGCTGCCTGGATCGTGGTCGGGGATCTGCGTCGTCGTTGTCATGGGAATGCTCCTATCAAGTTAGCACGATCGTTCGTGCTAACTACAGTACGACCGGTCGTGCTAACTTGTCAAGTGCATGTCCGCAAATCCCGCAGAGAACTCCGCCTCACCACCGGCCCGTCGACAGCGGTCTGACGGCGAACGCAGCCGAGCCGCGATCCTTCGCGAGGCGGCGAGAATGGCGACCGTCGAAGGCCTTGACGGCTTGTCGCTTGCCCGCCTGGCCGACGCTGTCGGAATGAGCAAGAGCGGGCTATTCGCCCACTTCGGCTCCAAGGAAGAGCTGCAACTCGCCACCATCGACGAGGCGAGCGCGATCTTCGACGAACTCGTCATAGAGCCCGCGGGTAGGGAAGCGGCCGGCGTCCCACGCCTACGGGCCTACGTCGACAGGTTCCTCGAGCATGTCGAGGAGGCGGTCTTCCCCGGCGGCTGCTTCTTCGTCTCAACCATGAACGAATTCGACGCCAATCCCGGCCCCATGCGCGACGGCGCCATCGCATTCAGCCAACGCTGGCTCACGCTGCTCGCCGAGCAGGTCGCCGCCGGCCAGGCAGCCGGCGAGCTCGATCCCGCCGCCGACCCTGCACAGATCGCCTTCGAGCTCAACGCCTACATGGTCCTCGGCAATATGCAGTTCGTCGCCACCTCCGACCACACGGCGCTCGACCGCGTCCGTCAAGCCGTCGACACCCGCTTCAACGCACTCGCGGTCTAGCCGCACCACGAGTCAGCAACCTGGTTGCTCGCACCTGCCCGTCGCGCAAGGCAGCACTCTCAGCACAGGGGTGCGGCCTACGGCGTGCCGCAGTGTCGACCGATCCCGAACCTGAGCGTCTTTGAGTGGGTGCCGATGCGAAAGGTAAGCGGGACGCAGGCCGACGCGGAACGGATGAGGATGCCGCCGGCGTATCCGTTCCATGCATCGGGGGCTGGGTCGCACGTGGCGATCTGAAGTGTGTTGACAGCGGGGAGGCCGTTGCCCCAGGTGATGGCCGCTCGTCCCCGCCAGGCGTTCGGCAGTGTGACGGTCACTGGGCCTCGACCGGCGCGGACGACGAGCCCCGCCTTGATCCAGCGTAGCCATTTGGGGCCTTTCAACACAGTGGGCTTACGAAAGTACGGGGGCGGTGCGGACACGCTTCCGCCCAGCACGACGCGATAGCCGTCGGACACGTACGCCCATTTCGATGAGCCGATGATGTTGTCGCACGACACCGTGAGCGGTGTTGACGCCGCGGATCGCCCTGACGCCTTGTGACTCGCGAACCCGACCACCGCGAGAGCGATCACGGTCAGCGCACACCACCGGGCGAGTCTCATACTCCTTTATACGACGTGAAGCCGCTCGAGGTTCCCAACACGTGCCGGTTTTCGCGGACGATGTCGCACAAATGGCGGTAATTGGTTGGTTCGCGAAACGGTGGGAGATGTCCGCGCTGACTGGCTCCGTTTGAGGTCGCCGTCCCACGAAACGGGGCGCTTCACGGCGGCCGATGCATGGTGGTGTCCCACGACCAATTGGCGCACCTGTGTCTGGAGTGGTTGTGCGACATCCTCCGCGCAAAGCAGCAGCCGCGTCTCGTAGCCGAACACGAGCACGCGGCGGCTGTACCGCGCGGTGCTGCAATGCTGCTGGTGATGCTCGCATCGATTCCGAGCCCGTCGTTCAATGGCATTCACGTGGGTCCGTTCGATGTGCGTGTGTACGGGCTGATGTACGTCGTCGGAGTGCTGGCGGCGGTCGCGATCACCACGCGACGGTGGGAGCGTGAGGGCGGCTCGCGCGAGCTCGTCTACGAGGTCGCGCTGTGGGCGTTTCCGGCCGGGCTGCTGGGGGGGCGCCTGTACTTCCTTGCCACGAGCTGGAACGAGGTACCGGCGCATTGGTGGGGACCGATCGCAGTGTGGGACGGTGGGCTTGGGATCTGGGGCGGTGTCGCACTGGGCGCCGCGGTCGGTGTGTGGGTGCTGCGTCGCCGCGGGGCCGATGTCGCGCGATTCATGGACGCCGCCGTCCCCGGGCTCCTTGTTGCGCAGGCAATCGGGCGGATCGGCAACTACTTCAACCAGGAGCTGTTCGGCGGCCCGACGAGCCTCCCGTGGGGACTTCAGATCGATCCGGCGCACCGCCCGGCGGGCTATGGCGCCTACAGCACGTTTCACCCCACGTTCCTGTACGAACTGATCTGGAACCTCGCACTCGCAGGAGCGTTGGTGTGGCTCGGTCGCCACCGCCGAATCCGGGCTCCGGGGCTGTTCGCGCTCTATGTTGCGGGCTATTCGGGGTTTCGGATCTTTGAGGAGCTGCTGCGCACCGACCCGGCGCGTCACATCCTCGGGTTGCGGCTGAATTTCTTCGTCGCCGTGGTGCTGTGCATCGGCGGGTTGGTGTGGTTCGTGCGCATCCAGCGCCCAGCTGGCGAACGTCGGCGGCGGTCACGGGGCGGTCCAGCCGCCCTCGGCGTTGCCGGTCTGACCGTCCTGCTCGCCGGGTGCGGCAATGGGTCGCAGGCGCACGCGACCGCGCCCGCGTCGTCGCGATCCGCGTCGGGAGCGCCGGTTATCGCGCAGAGGAGTACTGAGCAACGCGGGGGTCGGTCACGAGCCAATCTCTGGCTTGGGCGGCGTACGCACCCTCCCGGAGCTTCGATGGGTTGCCGAGGCCGCGCGAAGCATGGGTTCCCGACCTTGAGGACGCTCAGGCATCGGATCCGGTTTGGCGCGGATCACGGCGAGCGAGTCCGCCGCGCCACGTATCGTCGGTTGTATGGAGTTGTACTTCTCTGATTACTTCCGCATCGACCCGTCGGTTCTGGAGGACTACGGTGCCTTCGCTATAAGCGTCGTGTCCGATCTCCCGCTTTTCGTCGACCCGTTCCTCCTGTTCAACAGTGATTAGCCCGAGTACGTGGCCCTGCACGATGAGATGCTCAAGTACCTCGTCTATCTGCGCGACCGATCTGACGGCACGCTCGATGTCGGAACCATGCGCTCGCTGTACTGCTTCAAGGAGGTCAAGCAGAACTGGCTCGGGTACACACAGCTGGGCAACGGCGGTTCCGGCCTTGGCGAGAAGTTCGCCCGTGCACTGCACGCCGCTCTCCGCGGCATCCTGAAGGACTTCGGCGACGAGACCCTGACTGAGAGCAGTCATTTCGAGAAGGTCACGCTCGTCGGCTCCGGCGTCGGTCAAGACAACATCAGTGACTTCACGACCAACCTGATCAAGAGTTGGCTGTGCGAGTACACCCAAGTCTTCGCGCGCAAGCACTTGAGCGCCGATAAGCGCGCGGACTTCGCCGTCGTTCGAGCGGCCTTCGACTACACGACCGAGACGTGGGCCACCAAGCGCTATGAACTCCCTTCGAAGGGTGACGATTACATCTTGCTGACACCGGCGGCGATCCTCACGCGACACGCGACGTGGATCAATCAGCGCGACATGGTTACGCGGGTCTCCCGACTGCCCGACGCGGTTTCCGACCATGAGCAACGCGCCAAGATGAATGCCTACCTCCACAAGCGGCTTACGTCCGATACGACCTTCCAGCAACGCGCCGAGATTACCCAGGGTTTGATCCGCGAGTTCCCCGAATTGCTTGATATCTACATCAGGCTCCGCGAGGAGGACGGCGATCGCGCAGTATCGATCAGCGCCGAGAACGTCAGCGACACCCGGCAACGATTCGTAGACGCTGTTCGGTCGGCGCTAGCCGACCTCGAGGACAAGACCAGCTTCTACGACACTCCGTGGACCAGCTATGAAGAGTGCTTGGAACGCGTCGGGATCTTCAAGAGCTTCATCGAGCACGAGGACGGCTACCGGCTATTCAACCCCACAGGCACAAGGCCGCCGTCCAAGGAGCCCGACCTGCAGCTGGCGTTCAAGCTGGTGTGGGCCGGCTCCCAGTTGGACGTCAACCGCGAGGTCAACAACGGCCGTGGCCCGGTCGACTTCAAGGCCAGCATGGGCTCAGGGGACAAGTCGCTGATCGAATTCAAGCTCGCCACGAACAGCCAGCTGAAGCGCAACCTGCAGAACCAGGTCGCCATCTACGAGGCCGCCAACGGGACCCGAGCGTCGGTCAAGGTCATCGTCTGCTTCACGGCGAGAGACCAAGTGCGAGTAGATCAGATCCTGCGAGAGCTCGGCCTCACCGACGAAGAGTCGATCGTCGTCATCAACGCCCGGAACGACGACAAGCCTTCCGCGTCGAAAGCCTGACAAGCCCGCTCCTGGGTAGTGCGCACGCTAGCCCAGCACACGCCTGCGGCGCGGTTCCGCCCATCGTGCATAGGAGCAGTCGGGGGGTGCAGTCGGTCGTGTGGCGACTCCATCAGCGTGGGAAGCGTCACGCGCAGTCGTCGCGATCGCCACGTCCGAGGGAGCCGGCGGGTCGGGCTCCAGATCGAAGCCACAGCACAATATGTCGGGAGCGTGCCCCACCATGTGGGGCTGTGGCAACCACGACGGTCAACATCGGCTTCCGTCCACCGCGAATCGCGACCCTTGTCCGGGCTGGATCACTCGACGACCTTATCGAGGCCGCTCAAGCAAGCAGCCACACCTGGGGCGGCGTCTTCAATCCGATGGTCGCGGTCGGCACCGACTCCGACGTCGCGATACAGGAGATCCGCGAGTTCCAGGTGGACCTCGTCACCGTCATCGGGACACCGACTGCTGCCCAACAAGCCGTCCTCGATGCGACGCAGCACTTGGAGTATCGGCCAATGTTGCGTGCGCCGTTCGAACAAGGCAGCAACGGCGGAATGCCGTTTGCTGACACACGCCTTATCTGTCGCCACTTCCACGAAACGACTTTTAGGTTCGGGGCTCCGAGCAACGCGCTATACGTGCGGTGGTCGGAGGATGAGCCTCGTCGCGCATTTCTGAGCGTGCTGTTTGGCCAGTTCAGGTACGGACCGGAGGGCGAGCCGTACCGACGGGCGTTCGTCGAGGGTTTGGCTGCGGGCACCGTCGGGCCCGAGAGCGTGCCGTCGTCTCTCGACACGTTCACGCCGATCTCGCTAACGGGCAGCTTCCTCGAGTCCCTGCACGGCCCGAGGGCTACCGGCATCGTCGTTGGGTCGATCTTCTCAGCCGAGGCGCTGCGGCGGTTTTGGAACCTAAGGTCCGTGGGTTGCAATGTCGTCTTCTGGCCTATCGACGGTCTAGAAGAGTTCGGAGCCTTCGTTCGTGCCGACGTCGAACGACTCGTGGGCACGCCTATCGATGCGGACGGGCCATATCTCGATGTGTGGGCTGGCGTCGGCGAGCAGATTGACGAACTACCACCCGACCTCGAAGCGATGCTGGCTAGCTGCTCGACGACGGGTGTTCGGAGCCGATTTACCGACGCCATCTGGACGTCCGCCGAGTGTCGGCCGGCCGTATGGGGTACTCGGAAGCGCGCGGTTCTCGCCACAGTTGAGAAGAACCGGTTCGGGAAGCAAGAGCTCGTCGCGACGCTGCCTCCAAGCCCCTTCGCGCCAGCCGAGCCGCGGCCCGGGGATCGCCAGCAATGGCTCGTCACCGTGACGACGTATCGGCACTTCGATCTCGACGAGTTGACCTTTGACGTCCCCATGGTGCCAACGCTTACTCCTTGGGCGAGCGACGAGCTGCAAGCAATCGGTGCGGTCCGACTTGAGTCGGACGGCCTCGCGATATTCGCTGAGGTCGACGCCACCAGCATCTCGCTGATGCTTGTCGAGCGAAGAGCCGTTGTTGCCCGCGTACTCACGGAGGCAGGCTTCAGCGCGGTGACGAGCCCGGCAGGTGAGGCGGCCAACCGGATTGTTGCCCAGATGGGAGGGCTTCAGCGGTGCCGGTGGTTGCGCCTGCCTGGACTTCAGAAACTGCTCGCGTCGGGGACACACGCACGCAATTGGCGCTCGGCTATGTCGGTACTCCACGACGAGGGGGGATACTCGCGCTACCGGAACGTTCCCGCCGCACCAAAGCTGCTACGCGACGTCATTGCACGCGGCGCACTCCACCCAGTTCTGACGATCGTCTGTCCGCAGTGCAACGTTCGTGGTGACTACAGGCTCTCGGACGTTGAGGCCGAGATGAGATGTTTGCGGTGTAACGAGTGGTACGAACTCGCCCCGCTCCTCCAGGAAACCCAATGGCGATATCGGCCATCTGGATTTTTCGAGACGCTGGGGTCACATGGGGCGCTAGCGGTAGTTCTCACCATGATGCGGCTAGACGAGGATCTCAATGGCAGGAGTGCGTTCGTCGAGGCCAGCTACAACCTCGAGCGCGACGCGTGGAAGGCTGAGTGCGACGTCGTAGCTGTGTGGCGAACACGCAACGGTCGCCCAGCGATGCTCGTGGGCGAGTGCAAAGGAGGAGAGCAACGTGTTGAGGCGGGCGACATCGAAGTCCTGACGGTCGTCGGCGACGCGGTTCGAGAACTCGGCATCGAGTGTTACCTCACGTTCGCAACCTCGCGCCCTTGTTTTTCGCACGAGGAGCTCGCGATGTTCGAGACACTCGCCGAGGCCCATAGCGCCCAGACGTCGATCGACGAAGACTGGCCGGGGCGGCGAGCAGGTCCCCTGCTGTTGTCGTGCGACCAACTAAACCATCATGACTTCGTGCCTGTAACGTTCGACGGGATGCCGGTGCGGTACCCGTTTGCTATGGGCGCCCTAGTAGCCAATTCCCGCGCTCTTGCGTGCGACGCAGGCCTAGCCGACGCGGTGCTTGCCCGCCGTGAATCCGACGGCCACCTCGTTTAGGCCTGTGCTAGTCCGGGACAAGCAGGTCCGTGCGCCCCGTTCGCGTGATAGGAGCACTCCGGCACGGGCGGAAGAGTCGAGGCGTCTCGCCGCAGGGTCGGCGCACTCCGCCAGCAGGGTGCACCGGCGCCCACCTGAGCAGTGCCCGAAGATCGAGTGGCCGCGACGTTGAGGGGAGAGGTCAGCCACGTCGATGCCGAGATGCGATCCGCGGCGGCGTCGAGGCGATCGAACAACTCGTCGTGTTCGGCTTCGCTGAGCGGCCGGTCGGCAAGCTCGTTCACGACGTGGTCGACGCTCTCCGGCGCGAGCAAGAGCGACCCGTCTGATCGCTGTTCGGTCACGACGTAGAGGCCGGCGTAGTCCGGCTCCGTGATCCTCACCGTTGGGTGCGCTTCGGCCACCGCTTGAGCGTAGCGCCGCGGGCGGGCGCCCTATCGATGTTCGACGACGCACCGCTGACTGCTCCGGACCCAGCTCTTGACCGACCGCAAGGGGACGCTCGGACGCTCTGGGTAGATGGCATGCGTGCCGACGGAGCAGGCCACTACGATCGTTGTCTGGCCTCTTCCGCGATAGCCCTCGCTCGTCTCGAGCCCGACGACCCCCGGGTCGACCGTGCTCTCTTCACCTTGCGCGAAACCGCGGGCTATCTCGAGATGCCGCCCGCGACCTTGCAGCATTGGGCTCGTCCGAGGGATGCCGAGCCGCTGCTCACGGTTTTTCCGCGCGCCGGCCGTAGCGCCAATGTGCCGTTCGTCGGGTTCGCTGAGGCGTTCGTCCTCAACACGCTTCGCCGGTCCGGTGTGCCGATGCAACGCATTCGCCCGGCGGTCGCGAGACTCAGCGAAGAGTTCGGCATCGAGCATGCGCTGGCCTCCAAGCGCGTGTACACGGATGGCGCGGAACTGATCTTCGACTACGCCAACAGCAACGCGGCGACGACGAAGCGTTGCTGACCGTGGTCCGCACCGGGCAGCAGCACTTCGAGCAGGTCGTGCGCGGATACCTCAAGCGCATCACCTACGGAGCTGACGGCTGGGCGCAGAAGGTCCGGCTACCGGCCTACGCGACCGCCGACGTCATCGTCGATCCGCGATCCGCGTTCGGGCAGCCGGTCGTCGTTCACGGCGGCGCCCGAGTCGAGGACCTCGTCGATCGGTTCCAGGCCGGCGATGGCTTCGCCGACATCGCGGCGGACTTTGCCGTGCCGCCGGACGAGGTCGAGGATGTCATCCGAGTCGCCCTCCGGCTCAACGCCTGAATTCTTCGTCGACCGAAGCCTCGGGCGTCACGTCGTCCCCGGGGCGCTGCGCGCCGCCGGCTTGACGGTGCACAGCATGGCCGACGTCTACGGCGAGCAGATCGGGCAAGGCCTGAACGACGAGGTCTGGCTACGCGAGGCAGGCGAGAACGACTGGGTCGTCCTCATGAAGGACGCGAAGATCCGCTACCGGCCGGCCGAGCTGCGCGCCGTCGAACAGTTCGGCGTCCGTGCCTTCTGCCTTGTCAGCGGCAACCTCCGCGCCGAAGAACAAGCCGCGCGGCTCGTGGACAACGTGCCGCGGATCCTGCGCGTCGCAGCACAGCCGGGTCCGTACATCTTCGGCGTGTATGCCGGACAGATCCGGCGCCTGTGGCCGAGCGACTGAAATCGGAGCTGCCGTTGTGACCTCTCGCATGAAACGCGGGCACGGTCGTCTGGGCACCAGTGCCCAAACGCTCAGCAAATCCCCGCAAAGTGCGAGGATCCGAGCCACGACAGCCACGCCGCGCCTCGACCCGCGCGTCTCCCCTGCAAATCAGAACAATCGCCCCTGCTCCGGCGGCTGCTCCTCCACCCCCGAATCGCGCCTTACAAGCGAGAGGTCACAGGTTCGAGCCCTGTACCGCCCATCGGGGGAAGTGCCCATCTGCGCCGGGTTTCGTCGCCTGGAGGTGCCGTGGGCCGATGAGATAGAAGCGAAGGGCATGCCGCGCAGGCCGATCCCGGCGGCCCTCCTTGCACGACTCGCCGCCGACACGAGCGTTCAGGGCCGTGGCATCGGCGCGTGGCTGCTGCGCGACGCGATGCTGCGGACGCTCAACGCCGCCGACGAGCTCGGCATCCGCATCCTGCCCGTCCACGCCATCAACGAGACCGCCCGCTCGTTCTACGAACGCCACGGTCTGCAGCCATCACCCACCGACCCCCTCAACCTCCAGATCCTGCTGAGTCTGCGATTGCGGCGCTCGGGGTCGGGCAGGGCTATCCGGCCGATGCGTTGAGCGCTACGCCCGGTAGCTCCAGCGCGCCGTTCGCGCGGAAGTCCCCAGCGGAGCGTTCAACCAGCGACCGTACCGCCTCTCGGTCTGCCTCGGGCATCGCTCGGAGCACCATCGCGATCCCGCCCGCCAGCTCAGTGATGTACCGCCAGTAATCGGCAAAACGCTCAAAGCGCCAGGACACCTCGACCTCCTCGAGATGGGGCTGACCGAAGCCCGCGTCCCGCAAGAGCGAAGTCACGCGCTCCGGGTTAGCCATCGCGAAGATGCCTGGATCGTTCGGCTTTGGCGCCGGCGCGCCGGTGTGCTCCACCAGCGCTTTGGCCGGCACAGAAGCCCAGGGGTTTCGCTCCGCGGCGCCCCACACCGACAACGACACTCGTCCACCGTCGCGAAGCACCCGCCGGGTCTCCGCCAGCGCCGCCGCCGGATCGGCCATCAGCATGTAACCCCAGCGACACAGCACCCCGTCGACGCTGCTGTCGGCAAGATCCATACGCTCGGCGTCCATTTCGCGGTGGTCGACGTTGGCCAGGCCAAGACGCTCCGACTCGCGCCGCGCGGCGGCGACCATCTCGGGTGCGAAGTCGGTGGAGATCACGCGGCCCTCGGGCCCGATCGCACGGGCAGCGGCAAAGCCGGTCTCTCCGGTGCCGGCCGCCAGCTCGAGGATCGTCTGGCCAGGGAGAGGCTGTAACGCCTCGAGCATCTGCTCGGAGACCGCGCGCGAGACGTCCGCCATCCAACCCCGCTCGCGGTCCCATCCCGCCGCCATTGCCTGCCAAATCTCGTAACTCGCGCTGCCGTAGTCCTCCGTCGCCACGGGCGCGATCGTATTCACCCACGACCACGGATACCCGAGTCCCGTATACGGCGTTCGATGCGATTGACCAGCAAGGGCCCCGATCCAGCAGGTCGATCTATGCCGGCTGCCGTCGTCGTCGAGGTGGCCGTCGCGTCGCTAGGTGGTGCGATGCCGTCCGCCGGTGACCAGGTTGAGATGCCCGACGGCAACGTGTACATCGTCCGGCGGCCGAGCGCCGAATCGGCCGGCGAGTGTGTTGAGATGGAGTTCGTTGTGTCGCCGGGATGCGTGCCTCCGCCGGCCCATGTGCAGCGCCACCAGGTTGAGGCGTTCCGAAATCGGGGCATGAAACTGCTCTATGGGGGCTGTTGGTCGGTCCGGGTGGCGGGTTAGCGTCGAGCGGACTGGGACAGGGGCTCCTGGGAGAACGCTGAGGGGCAGGCCGTTTTTTGCGCGATGGGCTTCGAGCCCGCCTTATCGTTGGCCGCCTCTGCGACTTGCCCGGTTGCGCTGAGAGCGCGAATCCGTCTGTGTCGTTTGCCCACCGGTTCTCCCAACCGTCATCGAGTGAGAGGAGCTGGGATGAGGTCGGTCGGTTTGGATGTTCACCGCGATTTCTGTGAGGTCGCGATCATCGATCAGGACGGCCCGCGGTCGCGGGGCCGGGTCCCAACGACCCGCGAGAGCTTGCAGCTGTTCGCGCAGTCGCTCGCGCCGACGGACCGGGTGGCGTTGGAGGTGACCGGCAACGCGTGGGAGATCGCCCGGATCCTCGAGCCACACGTCGCGCGGGTGCTGGTCGTCAGCCCGACCGACACCGGGATTCGTCAGGCCCGCGCGAAGACCGACCGCCTGGACGCGTTGGCATTGGCCAAGCTGTTGGCAGCCGGAACGCTGGATGCGGTCTGGATGCCCGACGAACCCGTGAGGATGATGCGCCGCCGGCTCGCGCGGCGCTCGCAATTGGTGATCGCCAGGACGCGGGTCAAGAACGAGATTCACGCCGTGCTGGTTCGCCGTTTGAAGGGCCGTCCGCCGGCGAGTGATCGGTTCGGCATCAAGGGACGCCGGTGGCTTGCCGAGCAGGAGTTGCCGGTCGTCGGAGCGCGAGACCGTCGACGCCGGCCTGCGGCAGATCGCGTTCCTCGATGGCGAGATCGCCGAGGTCGAGCGGGTCATTGCGCTGCAAGCGATGCAGTGGCCGCAGATCGGAAGGTTGATGACCGTTCCCGGCGTGAACCTGATCGTCGCTGCGACGTTCCTCGCCGCGGTCGGCGACGTCCGGCGCTTTGAGAACACCAACAAGATCGTCGGCTACCTCGGCCTGGACCCCAAGGTCCGCCAATCCGGCGACGCGCCGGCCAAGCATTGGGCGAATCTCAAAGCAGGGCTCCGCCCCAGGGCGTCACGCCTTGGTCGAGGCCGCCTGGAGCGCCGTCCGTCAGCCCGGCCCGCTGCACGCGTTCTATCAGCGAGTCCGCGCGCGGCGCGGCCATCAGATCGCGATCGTTGCCTCAGCACGCAAACTCGCGTGTCTGTTTTGGTGCATGCTGACCCGCGGCGAGGACTACGCCTACGGCCAGCCATCACTGACCGCCAAGAAGCTGCGTCGTCTCGAGCTCACCGCGGGCGCCCCGAAGGCCCGCGGCAAGACCCAGGTCTGGTCGACCAACGTCGCGATGCGCGAGGCCGAACGCGCCCTCGCCGAGCAGGCCGAGCTGGCCTAAAAGCGCAACGTCGCGACTGGCAGGCAGCCCGGCCGGCGAAGGCGGGCGCGAGTGCGACAAGGGGGCACGCATTCAAAGAGCCCTCGAAGGGCTAAAGCCGCGTGGCAGACCACAGCCCCGGACGTCTGCGCTTCGCTACGTCAGTCACTCGCGCCCGACACGAACGATCCCACACCACCACGGAGGCAAGCAACACCACTTGACTTTCATCCGTCGCGCAAACCAGAAGCGAGCCAAACGCCCGCCTCGCAACTCTGGCGCCGGCTACTCCTGGTCATCTGGATAGCGGCTATCGGCCAGAGTCCGTCCACGAGCGATGAGTTCACGCGAGAGGGCGGGTCTCCACTGTCATGAGCGAGAGAAAAGTGATTCTCAAGATGGTCATGTCCCTCGACGGTTTTGCCACGAGCCTCGACGGGACCCATGAATGGATGTTCGAGTGGTTTGGCGACGATTCGACCGAGCGAAGCCTCCGCGCGCTCCAGGAGGCCGGCGTTCACGCGATGGGTCGCCGGAGCTACGAGATCATGGGCCCACACTGGGCCGCGTCGGAGGGGCCGATCGCAACGGCGATGAACGACAAGCCGAAGGCCGTCTTCTCCCGCACCCTGGAGAGGGCGGACTGGGGACCGGCCGAGATTTTCGGCGGGGACCTGAGCGCAGGCATCTCGGACCTGAAGGCCCGCGATGACGAAGGGACGGTCCTGGTCCATGGTGGTCCTGACTTCGCTAAGTCGCTGACCCGCCTCGGCCTCGTCGATGAGTACCAGCTGTCGACGGTCCCGATTGCGATCGGCGCGGGCCACAGCCCATTCGCGGGCCTACAAGAGCATCTGAAGCTCGAGGTCGTAGAAGAGCAACGCTTTCGAAGCGGAGCCCTCGCGCAGACCCTGGTGCCCAAGCGATGAGCGACAGCCCGCGGGAAATGGGCAACTTCGAGCCCATCATGGCCGCTGGAGGGAGATGCATTCGGTTCGCGTGCAGGTGGCAGCGACGCGAGGTGTAGATCGGCCGGATCGCTGACACGGGCGTCCACTCAGCCGACGGCCTTCTTAACGAGGGCGGTGATCTTCTTCTCCTCGGCAGGGCCGATCTTGAGGATCGCGAACGAAGTCGGCCACATGTCGCCGTCGTCCAGGTTCGAGATCGGATCGAAGCCGATCGTGCAGTAGCGCACCTTGAACTTGCTCGCCGGCTGCATGAAGACGCAGACCTTGCCGTCGCGCGCCCAGGCCGGCATGCCGTAGTACGTCTTCGAGGCGAGCATCGGCGCATGCTCGCGCACGATCGCGTCGATCTTCTTCGCCATCTTCCGCTCGTCGTTGGGGAGCTTGGCGATCGCCTCCGCGAGCGCCTTGTCGAGGTCCTGCTGCTTCTGCGACGCCTTCCGCTCAGCGGCGGCCGCCTTCATCGCGGCGCGCTCCTCGGCATTGAACCCGCTCTTCGCGCTCTTCTTGGTCTCAGCCATGCGACCACCTTAAGGCGCGGCGCGCCTCCTGGAACTTCGGCTCGCCGCGAGGGCGAAGGAGTAGGGCAATCCGCCGCTCGACCAGTTCCCCGTGCCGGCGGAGCAAACGCACACAAGCAGTCACAGACGTCCGCTGTACTGAACGCAGCCGGTCTGACCCGCCGGCCAGGCGCATTGCCACAGCCCACCTCCTCCGGGCCTCGGCAATGCACGATTGCGGGCCGCCGGGCGGCAGATCCATCCGTCGCCTGGCGGTGCCCGCAAACAGTTCCGGAGTTCCGGATATCTGCCACCGGGCCGATCCCGAGCACATCTACTCGCGCGATCGTCTCATCGCCCGCCGGACGGCCTCCGATCGCGGCGTCCACTTCTCCAAGATCTCGGCGGCCTTCTCGTCGTGGGTCTGCTCGGTGTTGGGTTCGCGCTCGTCTTCGCGCGGTTCGTCTTTCACGTTGCTGTCCTCGTCGTGGCGCATGCCGGTAGAACTACCAGGGGCCGAGTGAGCGCAAACCCCGGACGTCAGACGATCGACCGCTCAGACGCGCCTCACAACCATCGGGATTTCCGCTGCCGGCACGGGCACCCATGCTTGCTAACGGCGAGACGCCGTCACGGCTTGTGGGCGCCTTCCGGTCGTCAGTCCGGGCGCCGGCCCGAGGCGACGAGGACCGAGCCGTCCAGCTCGATGCCGGCGTCGGTCGTGCGCAGGACGGTCGCGGCATGGTCGATCGCGCGCCGGCGGATCGCGTCGCGGACATCGTCGTCCATCGCGGCCAGCGCAGCGGCCAGCGGCCCGGCGAGCTCGGGGACGCGGTCCCACCATTCCTCCACCGACGCCGCGCGCATCGGCGTGGCGATCTGTTGGACGTCCACGTCCGCGAGCCCGCCGTCGCGCAGCGCGTCGGCCAGCCCGCCCGCATCACCCAGCGCGAACGGCCCGGCGATGCCGGGCGGCGGGAACTCCACGCCGAACTGCTCGCCGACCGCATCGAAGATCAGCCCGAGCCAGGGGTTGGCGGCGCGCGCGTCCCACGTGACCGCGGCGTAGCGCCCGCCCGGGCGCAGCACGCGGACGGCCTCGCGCACCGCGTCGGCCGGCGGCTCGGCGAACATCAGGCCGTGGCGGCAGATGACCGCGTCGAAGCTCGCGTCGGGCGCGCCGATCGTCAGCTGATCGCCGACCCGCGTGATCACCTGTGGTATGGCGGCGGCCCGCCGCGCGGCGGCCTCGACCATTGCGGGTGCGATATCGGTGATGACGACCCGTCCCGAGCCACCCACGCGCGCTGCGGCGGCGATGCCCGCACCGCCCGGCCCGGCGGCGAGATCGAGGACCGCGTCGCCGGCGCCGATCTGCGCCGCGTCGAGCATCGCCCCGGTGGCGGCCAGCATGTGCGCATCGACGAAATCGGCGTTGCGGTCCCAGGCGCCGGCGACGCTGTTCCACATATCGGACATGGCCTGGGCGCCAGCATCTCACAGGCTCGCGACACGGTCGACCGAGCTGTTTCGCCGCGGGTAGTTCCTACTGAGGAGGTCGCGCAGTCGGAGCGGATGGAGCGCGATCAGCGCACCGGCAGAGTGGACACCGGTTGCTCGGCTCCGTCCTGGACCCGACACGAACCCTGGAAGGTCACGCATGCCCACGCTCACGCCCGACGCAGTCTCCGTAGGCAACGGCCACAGTTCGGCCAGCCCCACGATCGTCGCGAGCGCTCCGGCGCCGCGCAGCCGACTGCTCGCACGGCTTACGAGCCTGACCGCGGTCACCACGGTCGCCGCCGCGGCGATGATCCTCGTCGGCGCGGCCGCCGTCGTCGGCGGCAACTACGCCACCGAGGTCGTCCACGACCAGCTCGCCCCGCAGAAGATCTTCTTCCCGCCCGCCGGCAGCCCGGCGCTGCTCCCCGGCATCAAGCAGTACGCCGGCCAGCAGCTGACCACGGGCGCCCAGGCGAAGGCCTACGCCAACAACTTCATCGGCGTCCACGTCACAAAGATCGCGGGCGGCCAGACCTACGCCCAGGTCTCGACGAAGGCCCTCGCCGACCCCAAGAACGAGGCGCTCGCGGGCCAGAAGACCGCGCTGTTCCAGGGCGAAACCCTGCGCGGGCTGCTGCTCGGCGCCTGGGGCTGGTCGGTCGTCGGCTCGATCGCCACGATCGCCGGACTCATCCTGATCCTCACCGGCGGCCTGCTGTTCGTGCTCCCGCTCGCCAACTGGGCGATCAACCTGCGCGGGCGCTCGGCCGACGCCGGCGGCGCGTAAGCGTCATGGGCCTCCGGCACGCGATCCTGACCTGGGGCGCGACGGCCGCGGAGTCGGAGGCACGCATGCCCGGCGATGACCTGCTCGAGATCGCCGATGGCGTCACGACACGGGCGATCGAGATCGACGCGCCGAGCTGGACCGTGTGGCCGTGGCTGGCGCAGATGGGCCCGTCCCCCCGCGGTGGCGCCTACAGCTACGACTGGATCGAGAACGTGCTCGGCCTCGACATGCACAGCGCGCACGGCGTGCTGCCCGAGTTCCAGCACCCGCGGATCGGTGACACGATCACCCTCGGCTCCCGGAAGATGGCGCTGCGGCGCCTGGATCCGGAGCGCTCGCTCAGCTGGCAATCGCAGGACGGCAACTGGGTCTGGACATTCGTGCTCACCCATCACGGCGAGCGGACGCGGCTCATCAGTCGCAACCGCTACCGGCTCCCAGGCCGCGGCGCGCGCCTCGCGCTGGCGGTCATGGAGCCCGGCTCGCTCGTGATGGAGCGCAAGATGCTGCGCGGGATCAAGCAGCGCGCCGAGCGCCTGCCGTCCGGGCCGCGGGTACGAATCCGTCCCGTGGAGCCCGCCGATCTGGCCGGCGTCGAGGCATTGCTCGGCGGTCTGTCGATGGACGCGCGCTATCGGCGCTGGTTCTCGGCGGCGGTCGATCTGAACGCCGCGGCCCGCTGGGCGCTTGACCCGCCCCACGGCCTCGGGCTCGTCGCGGTCGTCGAGGACGAGATCGTCGGGCACGGCGCTCTGGTTCCGAGCGGCCCGGGTCACGCCGAGGTCGCGTTCGAGGTCGCCAAGCCGTGGCGCCGCCACGGCATCGCCACGCATCTGTTGGCGGCGCTCGAGCGCCAGGCCGGCGAGCTCGGAATCGAAACGCTCGAAGCCGACGTGCTGTCGGTCAACGCCGACATGCTCCGGGTGTTCTCCGCCCACGGCGACTGCACGAAGAGCAGCGACGGTTCGGTCGTCCATGTGACGTTCCCGGCGCGGCTCGGCTCGTGAGCCGGCAAGCTACGCTGAACGGATGAGCGACACCGAACCCGATCAGCCCTCCCGCTTCGAACGCGACACCAAACGCATCGAGAGCTGGGTGGATGGGCTGCGCGAGCAGCTCGAGCGAGCCTCGGGCCCGGCGCTCGAGGAGCTGGCGTCACTGGCGCGGAGCATCGCGTGGCGCCTCGACGATCTGGCCGACAAGGCCAAGGCGAAGTACGCGAGCGAGGAAACGGCGGCTGAGCCCGACGTGCCCGACGTGCCGGAGGATGACTGAGTTGCCTTTCACGCTTCGCTGCGGCTAAGTTCCGCGGATGCGCCTCTCCGTCGTCGTTGCCCTCGCCGCCGTGATCGGCGCCACCGCCCTCGCGGCGATCACGGGATCGGCCGGCGCCTCGTCTGGGTGCGTGAACCTCTCGATCACCCCCGACGTCAAGCCGGGGCTGCACCTCGCCTACAAGACCGTGCACGGAACCAAGCGCACGATCACCGGGCCGCTGCCCGGCACGACGTTCTACGGCAAGTGCGGGTCAACGCGGTGGGCGATCGCGGACTTCGAGGAGAACCGTCACCCGCTCGACGATCAGCCCGAGACGTTCCGCCGTCTCGCCGGTCACGTCTGGCACGACCGTGGCGACGACGGATCGATCTGCAGCGTTCCCAAGTCGTTGCGCAAGCTCTGGGGCCCGGTCGGCGAGCCCTGCACCTAGACGCGCGCCACGACCTGCAGTTCCTGTCCCCGGACGGCGACCACGTCGCCGGGGTGAAGCTGGCGCCCGCGTCGCGCGTCGCGCTCGCCGTTGACGAGGATCGGCTCGTCGGCGAGCAGTTGCTTGAGCTCGCCGCCGGTGTCGACCACGCCGGCCAGCTTGAGCAGCTGACCGAGGCGGATCATCTCCCCGCGGATCTCGACGTTCACAGGCTCCAGACTGTCACACCGACGACAACGGGGCGCCCTGTTGAAGGACGCCCCGTGGCCGACGGACGACTGTCCTGCGGTTCTACGAGGTGGCGATCTGCGAGTCGCTCGGCATCGCGACGACCGGCGCGGGCGGGACGGTCGGGTCGGTCGCCACGTTCGCGGCACCCTTGAGGGCCTTGATCGTCGTCCAGAACGCCTTGCGGGCGGCGTCGACCGACGCGTGGTAGGTCTGGCCGGCGGTGCGGGCCTGCTGGACAAGGCCGTGGATCGTGGCACGCGTCGCCTGACGGGCGGTGCGGCAGACCTTCGGCGTGTGAGCCTGGCGGGCGTCCTTGCACGTCTGACGCAGCGTCTTCAGCGCCTCGACGCCGGCGGTCTTCAGCGGGCCGACGGTCGTCGAGTAGGTGTTCTGCGCGTCGGTGAAGCTCGTGTGCAGCGTGGCGCACGCGGCGAGGATCGCGTCCGACGAGGAGGCGAGGCGCTTGGGCAGGTGGCCGTTGGTCGCGTGGGTGCACAGGCCCGAGGCGACGGGGAAGGTGTGGTTGAAGCTGCGCTGGACGTTGGCGGACGAGATGGCCGGGACCATCAGGGCGACGCAGAAGACGGCGGCGACCATGAGACGAGTGATGCGGGACATGGGAAAAACCCTCCGTAGCGGGATGAACGGCGACCATGTGACCCGTGGTGGGTGGTCGCTCGTTGTCTGTCCCCCAGAACACGGCCTATCGCCCAGAGTCGCGGTCTGGACGTTCGTTGCATGCCGCCTCATCAGTTCAACCATCCAGTCTGCCGGCCCATCTAGCGGCGTGCTCAGCGCGTGCTCAGCTGCTGCAGGGCGAGCAGCCGGGAGACGGTGGCGAACGTGTAGCCGCGCGCCTTGAGCGTCGAGATGACCCGCGGCAGGGCGGCCACCGTCTGGCTGCGATCGCCGCCACCGTCATGCATGATCACGATCCCGCCGGGCCGGACACCCTTGATCACGTTCGAGTAGATCTTGCTGGTGCCGGGAGTCGTGAAGTCCTTGGAGTCGTCGGACCAGAGGATCGCCAGCATGCCCAGCTTGGCGCCGATGCTGTTGACCGTCCCGTTGAGCAGGCCATACGGCGGGCGGAACAGACACGTCTGAAAGCCCGTGATCGTCTCGATCTGCGCCTGGGTGCGGGCGAGCTCTGAGTGAATCCCGGCCGAGCTCAGGGCCGTGAGGCGGACGTGGTGGGTGGTGTGGTCGCCGATCTCGCTGCCCGAGGCGATGATCTGGCGCATCACGTCCTCGCGGCCCGCCATGTTCTTGCCGAGCTCGAAGAACGTGGCCGGGACGTCGGCGCGGTGCAGGATGCTCAGGACCTGCGGCGTGAACTCGCTGGGGCCGTCGTCGAAGGTCAGCGCGACGACCTTGTCGGTCGTGTCGTCGGCGTGGCGGCGCACCTCGTGTCCGTCGGCGACGCAGCCGCTTGACTGGGCCGGCGTCGTGTCGGTTTGCGCCCGGGCCGGCGCGGTCGGCTGGCGCGCGCCGCCGGCGATCAGCACACATGCGACGGCAACGGTCAGGAGTATGCGACGGCGCGGCACGGCGATCCACTGTACAAAGGACCGGTGCCGCTCACGCCGAGCATCCTGGTTCTCACCGCGGGCATCGGCGCCGGCCACGACCTGCCCGCTGAGCTGCTCGCCCAGGGGCTGCGCGAGCGTGGCGCCGACGCGGTCGTCGTCGATGGGCTGAAGGCCGTCGGACCCAAGCTGGAGGGGATCGTGACCTCCAGCGCCAGTGGTCCCGGTTTCGATCTGTCCTACTGGCTGGCGACGCAACTGCGCGTCGGGCGCTGGGTCGTCGGTCGGCTGAGCTGGCTGCTCGGATGGCGAGCGATGCGCGATGTGGTGGTCTCGCACCGGGCCGATGTCGTCGTCTCGACCTACCCGGGATTCAACCCGGTGCTCGCCCGGTTGCTGCGCGAGGGCACGATCAGCACACCGATCGTCTCGGCGATCACCGATCTCGCTGCGCTGCGTTACTGGGCCGAACCGGGGGTCGCTCTGCATTTGATCACGCATGGTGAATCCCTGAACGAGGTGAGAGCCCTCGGAGGTACGGAGACCCGTATTGCGCATGTGAGCGGGCTCACTGATCCGGCGTTCTTGGCTCCTACGGATTCGGTGGCGGCGCGGGCGCTGCTGGAGCTGCCGGCCGAGGGCGACGTCGTCGTCGTGTCGGGTGGTGGCTGGGGGGTCGGCGACCTTGCCGGCGCCGTGCGCGTGGCGCTTGAGATCTCCGGGCTGACCGTGGTCTGCCTGGCCGGGACGAGCGCCGGGTTGCACGCCGAGCTGTCGCGTTCGTTCGCGGGTGAGCCGCGCGCGCAGGTGTGGGGTTTCACCGATCGTATGAGCGATCTGCTCGCCGCCGCCGATGTACTCGTGCACTCGACGGCGGGGCTGACCGTGCTCGAGGCCCAGATTCGCGGGACGCGGGTGATCTCCTACGGCTGGGGCAAGGGGCACATCCGCGCCAACAACCACGCTTATGAGCGGCTCGGCATGGCCGCGGTGGCGCGGACCCCGGATCAGTTGCGGGTGGCGTTGCGCGACGCGCTGGCGCATCCGGTGGCGCCCGACGACGCGCTGCGGCGGCTGCCGGCGGCGGCGGACGAGGTGCTGGCGCTCGCTCGCTCTCGGGTGCTTCGATGACGCTCGTCCTGGAGACCGAGCGTCTCGTGCTGCGCCCGTGGCGCGACGCCGACGTCGAGCCGATGGCGGCGATCAACCGCGACCCGGAGGTCGCGCGGTATCTGAACCGGCCGACCGACGATGCGTCGATGCGGGCGTTCCACGCCGGGATGCTCGACCACTGGGCGCGGTTCGGGTTCGGGCCGTTCGCGGTCGAGGGCCGCGCCGGCGAGCTGCGCGGCGTGCTGCTGGGGTTCGTCGGCGTCGGGTACCCCGAGTACCTCGCGGCGCTGGCGGCGCGGGCCGAGCTCGGCTGGCGGTTGGGGCGCGCGAGCTGGGGGTTGGGCTTGGCGACCGAGGCGGCGCTCGCGGCGCGCGACGACGCGCTGGAGCGCCTGGCGCTGCCCGAGCTGATCTCGATCATCCACCCCGACAACGTGCGCTCGCAGCGTGTGGCGGCGAAGCTCGGGATGGCGCTGGAGGGCTCGGTCTTCAATCCGGTTCTCGGGCGCGACACCGACGTGTGGCAGATCGCGGGGTAGCTATTCTCGGCGCGTGCCGTTGCTCTCGCCGCTGGCTCCGCTCGCCCAGCCGCTGCCTATCCTGGCGCGCGTGCTGGACATCGCCCGGCGCGAGCCGGGGCTCGATGGCGCGGTCGTTCTGACGTTCGACGACGGCCCGCACCCCGAGGCGACGCCGGCGGTGCTCGAGATCCTGCGGGCGAAGGATGTGAAAGCGACGTTCTTCCTGACGGGAGACCAGGTACGCGCAACCGGGACGCTGGCCCAGGAGATCCGCGCCGCGGGCCATGAGATCGCCGTCCACTGCGACCGCCACCGCTCGATGTTCCGCATGAGCCGCCGAGCGGTGGCCGACGATCTGGCCGCGGCCGAACAGGAGATCGAGCCGACGATCCCAGTGCATCGCTCGCCAATGGGGATCTACACCGGCCGCGGGCTTGCCGAGGTGCGGTCCCGTGGGTGGCGGCCGCTGCTGTGGTCACGCGACGGCCAGGACTGGACCGCGCGCGCGACAGGGCGCTCGGTGTTCGACCGCATCACCCACAAGGTCACCGCCGGCGACGTCCTCCTGCTCCACGATGCCGACACCTACTCGGTCCCCGACATCCACCACGCGACGATGGCCGCGCTGCCGAAGATCATCGACGTCCTGACCGAACAGGGCCTGAAGTTCGCCACTCCGTCGTAGATCGGGCAAATGCCGGCTCGCGAGCGCGCGACGACGAAGGTCAGCAAGGCGCTGCGCGCGCTGTAGGGTGCTCCGCGACGTTCGCGATGCGAGCGGATGCCTACAGTCTTTGACCGTGCGTGAGACCGAAACCGGCATCGACCCGGCCGACCTGGAGACCTGCCTGCGCGTGCTCGAGCAGCTCGACGCGCTCGATGTCGAGCACCCCGACGCAGTAGCGGTGCGGCGCGCGACGGCGGCGATCTTCAAGACGGTCAAGGAGCGTCGCCGTGCCGAGCGTCGCGAGGCCGTAAAGGCGGCCGACGCCGCTGTGACCGCCCTGACCGCGACCGCTGCGCCGGGCCGCATCGACGACGAGACCCAGGGTCTGCCGCTGAACGCCAACGCGACCGAAACGAGCGCCGGCACGCTCGTTCGCTCCCGCGCCTGCTACATCTGCAAGCGCCGCTACCGGACCGTCGACGCGTTCTACCACCAGCTCTGCCCCGACTGCGCCCAGCGCAACCGTGCCCGCCGCGATGCCCGGGCCGACCTCACCGGCCGTCGCGCGCTGCTCACCGGCGGGCGGGCGAAGATCGGCATGTACATCGCGCTGCGACTCCTTCGCGACGGCGCCGACACGACGATCACCACGCGCTTCCCGCGCGACGCGGTCAGGCGCTTCACCGCCATGCCCGACAGCGCCGAGTGGCGCCATCGCCTGCACATCGTCGGCATCGACCTGCGCGACCCCGCTCAGGTGACTGCGCTCGCCGACGAGGTCGCCGCGGCCGGTCCGCTCGACATCCTCATCAACAACGCCGCCCAGACGGTGCGCCGGCCCGAGGAGTCCTACGCGCTGCTCGCCGCGGCCGAGGCGCAACCGTCGCCGCTGGGCCCCAGCCCCGACATGATCAGCCTCGGGCGCAGCGCCGACGCGCACCCCGCCGCGGCAACCGCGCTGGCCCGGACCGCCGCCGTCGCGGCGACACAGATCGACGCCGGCGGCCTCGTCCTCGATCCGTCGGCGTCCAACAGCTGGGTCCAGCGCATCGACGAGGTCGACGCGCTCGAGCTGCTCGAGGTCCAGCTGTGCAACGTGACGGCGCCGTTCATCCTCATCAGCCGGCTGCGCGAATCGCTCGCCGCGTCAGCAGCCCGCCGCACCTACATCGTCAACGTCTCGGCGATGGAGGGCCAGTTCAGCCGCGGGTACAAGGGGCCCGGCCATCCGCACACGAACATGGCCAAGGCGTCGCTGAACATGCTCACGCGCACCAGCGCCCAGGAGATGCTCGCCACCGACGCCATCCTGATGACCGCCGTCGACACCGGCTGGATCACCGACGAGCGCCCGCAGCCGACGCGCATGCGCCTCGCCGACGCCGGCTTCCACGCCCCGCTCGATCTCGTCGACGGCGCCGCGCGTGTCTATGACCCGATCGTCCGCGGCGAAGCGGGCGAGGATCTCTACGGCTGTTTTCTCAAGGACTACGAACGGGCGGCGTGGTGAACGCTCAGACCGCGTCCTGCGTGGCCGTCTCGTGCTCGGCCAGGTACCACTCGTAGTAGCGCTTCACGCCCTCGACGAACGTCGTCTTCGCGGTCCAGCCGAGCTCGATCTCGGCGCGCTCGTGCGAAACCTCGGCGCCCTTGAAGTCGCCGAGGCGGGCCTCGGTGTGGACGATGTCGACGTCGCCGACGAGGTCGCGGACGACCTCGGCGATCTCGAGCACGGTCGTGTTCTCGGTGCCGACGAGGTTGTAGACGCGGTTGGCGGCCACGGGCTCGAGGCCGGCGACACAGCCGTCGGCGAGGTCCTCGACGTAGACGAAGCGCCGCGACTGGTCGCCCTTGCCGGCGATCGTCAGCGGCTCGCCGGCCAGCGCCTTGCGCACGAACTGGGGCACGACGGCGGCCGGGCGGGCGCGCGTGCCGTAGGGGATCCCGAACCGCAGGATCGTGTAGTCGAGGTCGTACAGCGACGCGTAGGAGCTGCAGTACATCTCGCCCGCGAACTTGGTCGCCGTGTAGAGGTGGTTGGGCAGCGCGATCTCGGAGTCCTCGTTGACCTCGGTCGCCGAGTGGCCGTTGTAGACCCAGATCGTCGAGGCGTACACGACGCGCTTGATACCCGTCGAGCGCGCGGCCTCGAGCAGCACCGCGGTCCCGCGTGAGTTGACCTTCTCGGCGAACACCGGGTCGAGCGTGACCTGGTTGACGTCGGCCACGGCGGCGAGGTGGATGACCGCGTCGCAGCCGCTCAGCGCGTCGCGCATCGCCTCTTCGTCGGTCAGCTCGCCCTGGTACTGCTCGACGACCGCGGGGTCGTGGTACTGCGAGGCGACCATGTCGAAGTTGCGGACCTTGTGGCCGGCCGCGAGCAACTTGTCGACGACGTGGGACCCGATGAAGCCGGATCCACCGGTGACGAGCACTTTGAGGGTCACGGGTTCGGGTTCTCCTGAGGTCGGTAGTAGAGCGGTACGCACCAGTGGTGCTCGGCAATCCAATCGGACCCTGGCAGGTCCACCGGATGGCCCATGAGGCGATGGCAGGGCTCGTCGTACACCTTGCCCGTCGATTTCTCGATCGGATCGAAGACGACGTACTTGTAGAGCCCGGATGTCATTCCGTCGGGAAGCTGGAGGCGGCCGGGGTGCTTGGCATCGAGCACGGCACGCGCGGCGGCGTTCTTCCACGCGACGATCTCGGGCATCCGCTCGGTCTGGACGAGGCCGACGGCGGCGGTGAACTCGCTCGCGCGGTAGTTCAGGCCTGCGACCTCATACGACGGCTTGCCGTAGTTGCGAAACGCGCGGGCGTATTCGAGCAGGTCGTCGTCGGTCGAGACGAGCATTCCGCCCTCGCCGGTGGAGACGGTCTTCGTCGCGTAGAACGAGTAGACGCCGGCGTTGCCCCACGTGCCGGGCTTGCGGCCGTTCCAATCGGCGCCGTGGGCGTGGGCGCAGTCCTCGATCAGGAAGATCCCTTCGGCCTGGCACAGCGCGGCGATCTTCTCGACGTCGAAGGCGATGTGGCCGCCGATGTGGACGAGCAGCGCGGCCTTGGGCTTGTACTGGGCGACCTTGCGCTCGAAGTCGGCGAAGTCCATGCACAGATCGTCGCGGCGCGAGTCGACGAACTGGACCTCGGCGCCCGCGCGGATCGCGGTCAGCGGCGTGGCCATGAACGTGTTCGACGGGCACAGGACGGTGTCGCCCGGGCCGACTCCCGCGTAGGCGAGCGCGGCCATCGTGCCGCCGGCCCACGACGACGTCGCGACGGCGCCGGCGCCGTTCCACGCGGTCCACGCCTGTTCCCAGCGGTCGTTGAACGAGGCGTGCGACCACTGGCCGCCGTCGATGATCTCGTCCCACAACGTGTGCAGGCGCGCGCGGTCGCGCTCATCGAATCCGATGGCGAAGCGATCAATGCTCGCGAAGGCGTGCGGCGCGGCAGCGGTGGGGGCGACCGGTGCAGCGCTCGCCGTGGCGTGTCCGGTCGGCAAAGCGCGACGCAGCCTATCGACTTCTTCGTAACTTGCGCGCGCCAGAACCCGTTTAGGCCTCACTATCCCCTTCGGACGGAGTGAGGTTCATCGTGACGAGGAGCATCCGCAGTGCATTGGTCGCCATCGCCTGCCTGATCCTGGCCACCGTCGCGTCGGTGGCGACGGCATCGGCCAACGTTCAGGTCGGGTCGTCGGGTTGGCAGTGGGGCAACCCGCAGCCGGAGGGCAACACGTTGCACGACCTGGCCTTCGCGCCCGGCTCGACCACGGGCTACGGAGTCGGTGACTTCGGGACGATCGTCAAGACGACCGATTCCGGCGCCACCTGGACCGGGCTGCCGGCCGGTACGTTCACCAACCTCACACGGGTTCAGTCGCTGCCCGACGGCAGCGTGATCGCCGGCGGCGGCTGCGTCATGCGGATCTCGACCGACGGAGGCGCGACGTTCAGCCGGATCCCATTCGCGGCGTCCGAGGTCGGCTGCCCGCATGGCGTCGTCGCCTTCTCCTACAGCTCCAGGAGCGCGGGCTACAACCTGCTCGACGATGGTGAGGTTCAGCACACGACCGACGGCGGCCAGTCCTTCCTCTCCAACACCACCGGCCTGCCCGGCACCGCCGGCTCGCCGACCGGTGGTCCCGCCAAGCCACTGGACATCACGTTCCTGGCCGACGGCATGACCGGCTTCGCCTCGACGACCGACGGTCACATCTACCGCACCGCCGACGGCGCCCAGACGTGGTCGGCGGTCTACGCCGGCGCGCCGATCACGCGGATCACGTTCCCCAACGGTGGACCGATCGGGTACGCGGCCGGGTCCGGCGGCACCTTCCTGACGACCATCGACACCGGCGCGACCTGGGTGCCGCACGACTCCGGGACGACCGAGAATCTGACCGACCTCAGTTGTTCCAACAGCGAGTGCGCGATCGCGACGGGCCGCGGCGACATCGTCGACACGACGCTCGACGGTGGCCTGACCTTCACCCAGCCCCACCCGCCGGTCGAGGTCAACGCGGTCGCGTTCGTGTCGGCCACGCAGGTACTCGGCGTCGGCAACAGTGGCGGCACGGCGATCTCGACCGATGGCGGCGTCAGCTACACGCGCGTCGGGCAGCCGTTGCCCTCGGCCTATACACGCCTGCGCGCGGGCGGCGCCAACGGATCGGCCTACGCGGCCGGCCCCAACGGCGCTCTGGCGCAGACGATCGACGGTGGCAAGACGTGGACACCGGCCAAGGTCGGAGGCGCCGGCAACATCGTCGACGTCTCGTTCCCGACCCCGATGCACGGCTGGGCGCTGGATTCGTCCGGTGCGCTCTACACGACCTCCAACGGCGCCGCGAGTTGGAAATCGATCGACACCGGCTCCACGGCGAAGCCCAACGCGGTCTACGCGTCGAGCGCGAGTCACGTGATGGTCGTCGGCCCGCGCGGCATCCGGCGGAGCACGAACTCGGGCCTGGACTTCACGTCTGACCCGAAGATCAATCTCGTGCCGTTGAGCGACGTCGATACTGCGGGCGCCGGGACGGTGGTCGTCTATGGACCACAGCTGATCCTCGAGTCACGCAACGACGGCGAGTCGTTCACGAGTGTCCACAAGCCCGGTCCCTACCACCGGCACGGCCGTCTGCTCGTGAATCGCCTGCCGGTCTACAAGGTCGACTTCGTCAGCGCCACGACCGGCTTCCTGCTCGACGGGCTCGGGCGGCTGTGGTCAACGAGGAACACGGGAAGGACGTGGACGGAGCTGTCCGCGACCGGCACGGAGAACGCCGCCGGTATGGCCTTCTCGAGCGCGGCCAACGGCTACCTGGTGATCAACCGCTTCGGGTCGGTGACCACCAACTCGGGGTTCCTGCTGCGCACGTCCGACGGCGGGCGCTCCTGGCATCCGCAGTTCATCGTGTCGGACCCGATCAACCCGCGCGGCGTCGCGGCCGGGGGATCGACCGACTACCTGTTGAGCAACAGCTCGCGTCTGCTCTCGACGACGACCGGTGGCGACTGGGGGCAGTCCTCGAAGCTGACGATCAAGGCGTCACGGGCGCGGCTGAGCAAGCCCTCGACGATCGCCGTCTCGGGCACGTTGGCTCCGGCCAGCGGGTTCGAGGAGGTCGTCGTGAGCTCGAGGCCCGCCGGCGCGCTGTACTGGACGTCGCACATCGCGAAGGTCGACTCCAACGGCAAGTTCACATCGACGTGGAGCAACCTGCGGCGCGGAGCCAACCAGTTCGTCGCGCAGTGGCAGGGCGACTTCCGCTCCGCGGGCGCCGGCACCTCGGTGCTGAACGTGACGGTCGCGCCGAAGGCGAAGCCCAAGCACGCGCATTGAGCCGGGCACGGGCGGAACACCCTGGATCGTTCTAGGGTGTTCCGCACGATGCCCACGTCGAATCTCGACCTCGACTCGATCGTCGCGATCGACATCCACACGCACGCCGAGGCTTCGGCCCATGGCGAGCCGGATCCGGTCACGACCGAGATCCTCGAAGCGGCCGCGAAGTACTTCGGCGGTTCGCCGCCGCAGCCGACGACATCCGAGGTTGCCGCGTATTACCGTGAGCGCAACATGGCCGCGGTCGTCTTCTTCGTCGATGACGAGGCGGGGATGGGGCGCCACGCGCTGTCCAACGACGAGGTGATGCAGACCGCGGCTGAGAACGCCGATGTGTTGATCCCGTTCGCGTCGATCGATCCGCACAAGGGCAAGCTCGGCGTTCGCGAGGCGAAGCGGCTGATCGCGGAGTACCCGGCGATCCGCGGGTTCAAGTTCCACCCGAACATCCAGGCGTTCTGGCCCAACGACCGGGACTTCTATCCGCTGTATGAGGTGATCGCGGAGGCCGGCCTGATCGCGCTGTTTCACACCGGCCAGACCGGGATCGGCGCCGGGATGCCCGGCGGCGGCGGGGTGCGGCTGAAGTACTCCAATCCGATGGCCGTCGACGACGTGGCCGCCGACTTCCCGGATCTGAACATCATCCTCGCGCACCCGTCGTTCCCGTGGCAGGAGGAGGCGCTGGCCGTCGCGACGCACAAGCCCAACGTCTACATCGATCTGTCGGGCTGGTCGCCGAAGTACTTCCCGGCGATCCTCGTGCGCTACATCAACACGTTGCTGAAGGACAAGATGCTGTTCGGCTCGGATTTCCCGCTGATCACGCCCGACCGCTGGCTGGCCGACTTCGCCAAGCTAGAGATCAAGGACGAGGTCCGCCCGCTCGTTCTGCGTGAGAACGCCATCCGGCTGCTGGGGCTTGCGCCGTAGGGCGAGACGCGCGACGCCGCGCAGGTCGTCGAGCGCGGTCGAGACGATCGCGACGCGCGAGTCGGGGTCGTCGATCCAATCGACGGGGACCTCGTGGATGCGCATACCGCGGCGCTGGGCGAGGACGAGCAGTTCGGTGTCGAAGAACCACGTCTCGTCCTTGATCTCGGGCAGCAGCTCGTCGGCGACGTCGGCGCGCAGCGCCTTGAACCCGCACTGGGCGTCGGTGAAGCGCGCGCGCAGGACGGTGCGCAGGATCGCGTTGTACGCGCGCGAGATCAGCTCGCGCTTGATCCCCCGCTGGACGCGCGAGCCGTTGGCCAGACGGGTGCCGATCGCGACCTCGCTGTGGCCACAGAACAGCGGGGCGACGAGCGGCGGCAGGGCGCGCAGGTCGGTCGACAGGTCGACGTCCATGTAGGCGAGGACGTCTGCGGTGCTCTGGGACCAGGCGACGCGCAGAGCGTGCCCGCGCCCCTTGCGCTCGAGGCGCAGCAGCGCCACGTGCTCCATCGTGCGCTCGAGCTCCGCCGCGATCGCCGGCGTGGCGTCGGTGCTTGCGTTGTCGGCGACGATGATCCGCCATGCCGGCAGGTCCGACGCGAGCAGGAACCGACGCAGCGTGCGCACACTGTGCTCAAGCCCGGCGGCCTCGTTGTGGACCGGGATGACGATGTCGAGCTGCGGGGACATGGCCATAGGCTGACCGCCGAGTGTTGGAACTCGGTGGGAGGTTCGTAAGAATCATCTGAAGCGAACGGGCGTCTCAACCCGGTCTCAACCCGGTCTATTTCCATTGAATCGGTGGATCGAGGTACCTACGGTGCGACGATGCCCACTTCCGCCCCGCGTCGTCTCGCCCGTCTCACTCCCGTCCTCGTCGCTGTGCTCTGCGGTCTGCTGCTCGCCGCCCCGGCCGCGCAGGCCGGGTTGAGCACGTGGAGCAGCCTGATCGGGCTGTCCGCTCCCATCCCGAGCTGGGTGCGCGTGTACACGACCGGGACTCCGCCGACCACGATCTACGCGGGTTCGGAGGGGGACGGTGTTTTCCGCAGCCTCAACTCGGGCCTGAACTGGACCGCGTTCGGGACGCTGCCGTCCAACGCTCGAGACATCCGCACGATCTACCTGGCCAACGGCAAGGTCTACGCGGGCACCGGGGCCGGGCTGTTCTCGACACCGACCAGCGGCGGCGCATGGACGCCGGTCGCCCAGGGGCCCGAGGACGATCCCGGCCACGCAACGAAGCTCAACGAGTCGCCCCAGGCGATCATCTCGCTGCCCGGCGGCACGATGCTCGCCGGGGTCGTGTCCGGGGGGGTCTTCCGCTCGGCGGATTCCGGCGCCACCTGGACGCCGCCGACGCCGGCCAACGGCATGCCTGACTCGACGACCGTCTGGGGTCTGGCCAACTTCGCCGGTTTCGTCTGGGCGGCGACATCGGACGGCATCTACCGCTCGCTGGATTTCGGCGCTACATGGACGCTGTCGAGCGACGGCATCCCGGCCAGCGCCACGACGCTCAACGTCTTCGCCGACGCCAAGGTGCCGACGATCTACTACGCCGCGACGTCGTCGAGCGGCCTGTACCGCACGCTCAACGGCGGCATCACCTGGCAGCCTCTGAACCTCGAGGACTTCGGCGGCAGCTCGACGCCGACGATCCGCGCGGTCCAGGAGTTCAGCGGCGACAAGGAGACGCGCCTCTACACGGCGACCAGCGACGGCGTCTGGATCGCCACGGTCCCGAACGTCACGCTGCCCGGCCCGCTTGGCTCGGTCAGCGTGCCCGGCAAGGTCTCGTGGCGCCATCTAACCGAGAGCGGCCTGGGCACCAACACGACCCTGTGGGCGCTGTCGAACTTCACGACGACACCAGGAACGCTGCTCGCCGGCACGCAGTCCAACGGCGGCTACGCACTGACGCTCGAGCCGGTCACCAACCAGTCGTCGCCGAGTTGGATCGGGGCGCCCGCGATCGCGTTCAAGGTCGGCGAACCGGTCGTCGGAACGCAGGGCAGCTGGAACGGCAGCCCGGAGATCGACTACGAGTACCAATGGCAGCGCTGCTCGGGACCGTCTTCGGCGACCTGCACCGACATCGCCGACGCGACCGACCAGCTCTACACGTTCTCGTCGCTTGATCTGAACTCCTACTACCGCTTCTGCGTGAGCGCGACCAACGACTTCCCCGAGCCGATCAAGGCGCTGCATACGACGTGCAGCAGTGTCTCGACGAGCGTCGTGGGGGCGGAGGCCGGGCCGCTGCCCGGTGAGTCGAATGGCTCGGCGCCGTCGGTCAAGGTGTCGCCGGTCGAGGATCAGTTCCTGCCGACCGAGGGCGACACGCTGAGCGCGCCGGGGGGCGGATCGGGCTGGCTGTTCAACCCGCCGGCCACCTCAGTCACCTACCAGTGGCAGCGTTGTGACGAGAACGGCAACAACTGCAAGGACATCCCGGGGGCGAAGAACCCGACGTACAAGTTGACGTTCGAGGACAACGGGCTCAAGATCCGCGTGCTCGTCACTGGGCACAACGCCAACGGCTCGGCGACGCTGCCGATCAGCGGTGCGACGAACCAGGTCATCCCGCTGCCCGCCGCCAACGTCTCGCCGCCGACGCTGATCGGCACTCCGTATGTCGGATCGTCGCTGGTCGGTGGGGTCGGCGTGTGGAAGAGTCCGGCGACGTTCTACGAGCGCCGCTGGGAGCGCTGCGAGGCCGACGGCAGCGATTGCGAGCCGATCATCGGCCAGACCGGTCCCGGTTACGTCCTGCAGGCCGCCGACTACGGGATGACCGTGCGCATGCGCGTGCGCGCCGACGTCAACCCGGAGATCAACCTGCCACTGGCGGTCGAGACCTACACACCGCTCAGTGCGGTGATCCAGTACCCGCCGGGCGTCACTCCGCCGCCCCCGCCAGGTCCCGGCCCGGGTCCCGCTCCGCTGCCCACGCCGCCGGTGCCCAAGGTCTCGTCGTTCAAGCTCGTCAAGTCATCGACGGGAGCGAAGCTGTCGTTCAAGCTGTCCGGCGTCGGTTCGGTGCGAGTGCGGTTGCAGCGCGCGACCGCGGGTCACAAGGCCAAGGGCACGTGCGTCGCCGGGTCGCGCCGCCACGCCACGCGGTGCACCTACTACGCGACGGTGCTGACACTGAGCGGGAAGAACCTCGGCGCCGGCCCGCACTCGCTGTCGTTGCCGACCAAGGTCCACGGCCACCCGCTGAAGTCGGGGGTCTACCGGGCCGTGATCACGCCGCTCGATGCCGCGGGCAAGAAGGGGACGCCGCGCACGATCAGCCTGACGCTGCGCCGCTAACCGGCGCTGGTGTACGCCGCCGGCGCCGGGCCGGCGGACTTGGCGCTGGCGATCTGGTTCAGCAGCTGGGCGCCCGACGTGCCGCCGAGGACGCGCAGGCGGCTGAGGCGGTAGCGGTCGTCGGAGCCGTGGGCCCAGCCGGGGATGACGGTGGTCGAGCCCACGTAGCCGGCGTCCTTGACCGCGTTGATCACGGTTGCGTCGTAGTGGCCCGACGGGTAGCAGAACCAGTTGAGCTGCACTCCGAAGCGCTTCTGCAGGATGTGGCGCGTGTTGACGACCTCGTTGTGCAGCTCGGCGGCGCTCAGTGCGGGCAGGTCGGCGTGGCTGCGGCCCTGGGTGTCGAGCTCCCAGCCGGCGGCGAGCAGCTTGCGAACCTCCGACCGGGTCAGCCCGCCTTGGGACGGCGGCAGCCCGGTCAGCTGGATGTTCTCGACGCCGACCCAGCCGAGCTTGCGCAGGACCGGCATCGCGTTGGCCGCCTGGGAGTGGTAGCCGTTGTCGAACGTCAGGACGATCGGCTTGCCCGGACCGAGCGAGACGCCGCGGCGCCAGTGGGCGAGGAGCTGGTCCTGGGTCACCGCGTGCCAGCCGGCGTTCTTGAGTGCCTTCATCTGCGAGGCGAACTCGCTGGCCGGGACGTAGAGCCCGGGGAACGCGGCGCCGGGAATCGGATCGGCGATCACGTGGTACATGAGGATCGGGACCGAGGCGTGGCCGGGATGGCCGGTGCCCTTGGCGTTGGGCGAGACCGTCGAAGTCGGGATCGTCGCGACGGTGCGGACGGCGTGGTGGGGGCGAGTGACCGTGTGCTTCGGTGTCGTGGCCGCCGCGGTCTGCGCGTGTGCGGCGGTCGAAGGCGAGTCCGAGCCCCCGCTTCCGGCCACCGCGACGCTGACGATGGCGATCGCGACGATCGCCAGCGCACCGCCAGCCAGCAGTCGCCGCCGTCGCACGCGCGCGCGGCGCTGGGAGTCCCGGCGGGCTCGGCGCTCGTCGTCATCCATCGGCCACAGCCTAGAGTTGCGCCTCAGTCGCCGGCCGGCGCGGTACTCGCGATCGAGATCCAGCGCTGGTCGGGCTGGTCGGCGGCCTCAGCTGACGCCGACCAGGTCGACGACAAAGACCAGCGTCTCGTCGGGCCCGATCACTCCGCCGGCGCCACGCTTGCCGTAGGCGAGCATCGGCGGAATCGTGATCCGCCGGCGCCCACCGACCTTCATCCCCGCGACGCCCTGGTCCCAGCCGGCGATGACCTGGCCCTTGCCGAGCCCGAACTTGAACGTGTCGCCGCGGTCCCACGAGGCGTCGAACTGCTCGCCCGTCGCCCATGACACGCCGACGTAGTGCACCTCGACGACATGACCCGCCGCCGCCTCCTCGCCGTCGCCGACCGTGATGTCGTCGAGCTCGAGTTGGTAGGACGGGTCTTCGCCGACGGGAACGTCGACGTCGGGCTTCTCGGCATTGGTCATCGGCCGGACGCTATCGCGATGGCGACGCTCACGCGGCAGGCTCGCGGGCGACCGGGTGGACGTGGATCACCCATGTCGGGTGACGCCGAGTCCTCCGTGCACGCACGAGCATCTGCCGATGACGGCGTACGAGATCAGCGTCAAGGGACGCGTCGGCGCCGACCTGCTCGCCGATTTTCACGGGCTGGAGAGCCGCGAGCAAGCGGCGCTGACCATCCTGCGCGGCGATGTCACCGGTGCGAACGGGCTGAACGAGCTGCTCGATCGCCTGTCCGACCGCGGGCTGGAGCTGATCGAGGTGCACCAGGTACACAACGATGAGTGACCTCTACGAAATCCGGATTCGCGGTGGCCTGGGGGACAAGGAACGGGCTCAGCTCGCCGATGCGCTGCGTGACTTCGAGGCGTGCGAGACTGTGATGCGCGCGCAGATCGCTGACCAGGCCGAGCTGCGCGGGGTTCTCGCTCGCCTGTCGGAGTTCGGCTGCGAGCTGATCGCGGCGCGGCGGGTCAGCCCGGGCTCTCAGCCCTGACCGCGCGGGCCGGTGCTCGCCGCGCGACGCCGAGCCCGGACGCGGCGATCAGCCCGAGCGCCCGAGCGCGCCCGACCGCCTCGCGGCGGTTTCGCACCTCGAGCTTGCGATAGATCGCCTTGAGATGGCTCTTGACCGTGTTGACGGTGACGAACAGCTCGCCGGCGATCTCGGTCGACGAGAGCAGAGTCGGTAGGTACCGCAGCACCGTCAGCTCGCGCTCGGACAGCGGGTCATGGAGCGGCGCGACGCCCTCGGTGCTCGGGGAGTAGCCGGAGCTCGCGAGCTCGAGGACCTCACCGATCAGCGACCGGTGCGCGGTGCCGACCCGCAGTAGCCGCCGCAGCACCGGGTCAAGACCGTCGAGCACGACCGCGAGCGCCAAGCGCACGCCCTCGGGCTCGGCGAGATCGAGGGCGTGCTCGGCGTGGCGCTGCGCCTCGCCGCGGTCGCCCTCGGCCTCCGCGGCGCCCGCGGCGAGCGCCGACGCGGCCACCGCCGACGGCAGCGGCAGGCGCTCGGCTCCGGCGACGAGGCGCCCCTCGACCAGCGCCTCCTCGCTGCGGCGCAGCGCCAGCAGTGCGGCGACGCGGGCGATGCCGATCGCGCGGCCGCTGCGTCGATCGGGGACCGGGGGCAGCTGCTCGAGCGCCTCGGCCGGCCGGCCGAGGGCGATCAGCAGATCGGCGAGCGCGGCCTGGGCGAGATCGGCGAGGCGGTGCGGGGGGTCCCAGCCGTCAAGTGCTGTCCGCAACCGGTCATACGCCGCCGTCGTCTCCGAACGGCGGCCGAGCACGGCGATCCGCGCGTCGACGAGCTCGAGCTCCAGGGCGCGCAGGCGGCCATGCTCGGTCGGGCAGTCGTCGATCTGCGTGCGCGCGCAGCGCAGCTGCTCGTTCGCGCGGCGCAGATCGCCGATCTCGGCCGAGATCAGCGCGTGCGCGAGCAGCGCCGCGGTCGATCCGGCGGCGTCATCGGCGATCCGGGCGTCGGCCGAGTCGGCGGCCAGGCGTGCGCCTCGCAGCTCGCCGTCGAGCATGTGCAGCCATGCCCGCTCGCCGTCGGCCGCCGACGCGAGCTCGGTGTCGGAGCTCTCGCGGGCCAGGCGTGCGGCGATCCCGAGATGACGCCGCGCGTCGTCGTCGCCGTCGGCCGCGTACAGCCGGCCGAGCTCGAGGTGGGCCAGCGCGCCGGCCTGGCGCGCCCGCGCGGGCTCCTCGTCGCCGACCGCGCTGACCACCGGCAGCTGGCGGAGCCCGGCGGCAACGTCGCCGTCGCGCGTGGCGCGCTGGAGTCGGACGAGCGCCAGGTCGCGGGCGAAGCGCACGCGGCGCGCGCCCGATAGGCGGGTCCGCGCGGCGAGCGCGATCTGCAGGAACGACTCGGCCTGGTCGGGCTCGTCGTGATCGAGACAGCGGACCGCTGCGACCAGCGCTGCGTAGGGGCGCGCTGCCAGCGCGGGCCGCGGGAACGCCGCGAGCGCGTCGTCGAGCAGTGGACCGGCGTCGTGGGCGCGCAGCTCCATCCAGCGATCCGACAGGATCGACGTCACGCGATCCCAGTCTCCGCCGCGCACGGCATGGGGCAGCGCGGAGCGCGGATCGTCCTGAGCCGTGAACCACCGCGCGGCCGTGCGATGCTGGCGCTCGACGGCCTGCGGGCCCCGGCGCGAGAGCTGGTTGCGCAGTAGGTCGGCAAGCAGGGCGTGGCAGCGAAACCATTCGCCGCGGCGGTCGAGTGGGATCACGAACGCGTTGGCCGCGACGAGCGCGTCGAGCACCACGACCGCGTCGTCGCGGCCGGTCAGGGCGTTGGCCAGCGGGGCGCTGATCTGGTCGACGACCGCCGTCGCGATCAGCAGCTCACGGGCGTTCTCAGGCTGGCGTTCGAGCACCTCGTCGATCAGGTAGGCGACGACGGCGCGGTCGTCTCCGGCGAAGTCCGCGACGAATGCCTCGGGCTCGGCGTGACCGGCCAGCGACAGTGCGGCGAGACGCAGGCCGGCCGCCCAGCCCTCGGTGCGCTTCCAGAGCTGGCGCAGCGCGCCCGACGACAGCGCGATCTTCTGATGCTCGAGCAGCTCCGCCGCCTCGATGATCGTGAATGCGAGGTCGGGGCTGCGGATCTCGCTCAGCTCGCCGGCGAGCCGCATCCGGTGCAGGGCCAGACCTGGATCGATGCGACTGCACAGCACAAGGCGGATCGTGTCGGGCTCCGCGGCCAGGCGGGTCAGTGCCTGGCGTGTCGTCGCGCCCTCGGCGAGATGGAGGTCGTCGAGGACCAGCGTCAGGTCGTCGGGGCTCGTGGTGGCGATCGCGAGCACACGTTCGGCGAGATCGTCCGGCGTCTGCGGCGGGTCGTCGAGCGCCGTCACGCCGAGCGCAGGCGCAAGCTTGGCCCACAGCCCGCCGACCGTCCGGGCCGACGTATCCAGCGTCGCCACCGGGGTGCGGGCGGCTCCGCGCGCCGTCGCCCAGGTGCTGATCAGGATCGTCTTGCCCGCCCCGGCCGGCCCGGTCACGATCGTCAGCGGTGCGGCGGCCGGGGGCTCCAGCGCGTCGAGCAGGCGCTGGCGGATGACCAGTCCGCGGCTGTCGATCCGGCCTCGAACCGGGTGTGCCCGACGATCTGCGATGACACCCCCAGCATCCGGCATTGCAGGACCGTAGCGCGTCCGCGGCACGTCACCCCGCCCGGGTGACGCGAGTTCACCCACCGCTCCCGCACGCTGGTCTGCGAACCCGTTTCCCCATTCGAAGGGACCGCCATGTCTGAGCAACCCTCACCCTCGCCCGACGAGATCCCGTACACCGGAGCACGGGCCAACGCCTGGATCGCGTTCGCGGCGGTCCTGCTGTTCGTCACCGGCTGCTTCGGCGTGCTCTACGGCCTCGCCGCGATCCTCAACGACCAGGTCGCGACGGTCGGCAGCGGCGGCCACGGCGTCGTGATCTGGGACTTCACGACGTGGGGCTGGATCACGCTGATCATCGGCTCGGCCCAGGTCCTGGTCTCGCTGGGCCTGTTCTCCGGAGCGAGCATCGCTCGGTGGTTCGCGATCGCCTTCGCGGTGCTCAGTGCGCTCGCGCAGTTCGGCATCGTCACGGCGTTCCCGCTGTGGGGCATGCTCGTCATCACGTTCGACGTGGTGATCGTCTACCAGCTGCTGGTGAACTGGGAAGAGCGCCTGTGAGGGCGGGCTTCCGGCGACGGCTCAGCCGTTGTCGTAGCCCTCTTTGACGCCGTTCCAGAACGCCTTGGTCACCGAGTCGCCGCTCGACGCGAGCGACTGCGCCTTGCTGCCGATGTCCTGAAGCGAGGCCTGGAGCGAGTCGACGGCGGTCGAGGCGGCACTGACGTTCGCTGACTTGACCGCGCTCTTCAGGCTGTTGAACGACGCGGTGATCGACTGTTCCTGAGCCTTGATCTCGGCCGTGATCTCGCCGCTCTGGTCTTTGACGTTCGCCTGCACGGTCTTCAGCGCGTCCTGCAGCGCCGGGACCGCGGCCTCGACGTCCGACACGCTGCGTGCGTTGACGAGCTGCTTGGTCGCCTTGCCGACCGCCTCGCCGTTGGTTTTGGCGGTGTCTTGCGGCGACGGCTTGGACGAGCCGCCACACCCGGCCACGGCGACGGCGCCCGCGCTCAGCATCAGCGCGGTGAGCAGGACGACGGCGATCCGGCGCGTCATGTCTTCTGCACGCTCCTGACCGCGAACGCGAGCGCGATCTCCATCAGGCCCTGAAGGATCAGGCTGACGCCGGCGATGACGACCAACGTGCCGAGCCCGACGTTCGAGTCCGAGAGCAGGATGATGCCCGCCGCGAGGATCACGACCCCCCAGATCAGGTGCCACACACGGCCCTCACGCGAGACGAGCGCGCGGATGATCTCGAGCGTCCCGAGCAGGCACCACCAGAAGCCGAGGATCCAGACGATCACGTTGACCGACTTGCCGGGGTGGACGATCAGCACGAGCCCGGTGAGCAGCGCGAGGACGCCGATCAGGATCGCGATGATCCGCAGCCCGGTGTGGCCGTCGTCGGGTGCGGCGATCGCGTTGAGCAGGGCGACGGCGCCCCAGAACGCGAGGTAGGCCCCGAACAGGACGCCGATGATCGCCAGCGTCGGCTTCGGCCAGACCATCGCCGCGATGCCGACCGCGATCGAGATCACGCCGACGAGAGCGAGCGTCCACCACGGAACCGTGATCGGCGACTCGTCGGCGGTGGAGGTGACGGCGACTTCGACGGTCTCGCTCATCCGCGCATGATCGCACGACATGGGCGATGGGGATTCATGCAGGACGGGTGAGAGGATGCGCGGCCGTGGCAGAACCTGCGCGCCGGTGGTTGCGAGGGGCACGTCGCCGGTCGGCTCGTTCGCGCCCAACGGCTTCGGGCTGTTCGACGTCTGCGGCAACGTCTGGGAATGGGCGACCGATCGCTTCGGCCGCGACCACGCGCAGCCCGCGTGCTGTGGTCCCGAGCGCGAGCTGCCGGCGGCGGGGGTCATCGAGGACCGCGTGATCAAGGGCGGATCGCATCTGTGCTCGCCGTCGTACTGCCTGGGCTTTCGTCCCGCCGCGCGCCAGCGCGAGGAGGTCGACACGTCGACGACCCACATCGGCTTTCGCTGTGTGGTTAGGGTTGGCTGATGGGAAACGCGATCGGACAGGTCCTGGCGTTCGGGGTCGCGGTCACGATCTCTCCGATCCCGATCATCGCCGTCGTGCTGATGCTCGCGACACCGCGCGGACGCGTGAACGGACCCGCGTTCCTGGTCGGCTGGCTGGCCGGCCTGATGGTTCTGGGCACCGTCGTCCTGCTCGTGTCCAGCGGCGCCGGCGCCAGCTCCGAGGGCGAGCCCGCGACGCGGGTCGGCTGGTTGAAGATCGGGCTTGGCGTCGTGCTGGCGTCCGTCGCGCTGCGGCAGTGGAAGGGTCGCCCCAAACCCGGAGAGGAGGCCGAGCTGCCGGACTGGATGGAGACCCTGGACGCGTTCACGCCGGTCAAGGCGGCGGGGGCCGGGGTCCTGCTGTCGGCGGTCAACCCCAAGAACCTGCTGCTCACCGTGGGCGCCGCCGCGGCGATCGCCCAGACGGGCACGAGCGCCGTGACGCAGGAAGTCGCGCTCGCGATCTTCGCGCTGATCGGCACGGTGGGCCCCGCCATCCCGGTCGTCATCTCGCTGACGATGGGCGAGCGCGGCGCCGAGATCCTCGCGTCACTCAAGACCTGGATGGGCGTCCATAGCGCGGCGATCATGACGGTCCTGTGCGCCGTGATCGCGGCGAAGCTGATCGGCGACGGGATCTCGGGGCTGAGCTGAGGACGTCAGTCAGGCGGAGGCGATGGCGCGCGATGCTTCTTGCGGTCGACGAGGATCCCGACCAGCGCGCCGAGCAGGGCCGAGACGACGATCACCACGACGAGCGGCGTCTTCCACGTGGTCACGACCCAGCTGACCTTGACCTCGTCCAGATTGAACAGCGCGAAGATCACGACGATGCCGATCAGCACGCCGATCGCGATACGCCGTTTCTCCTCGGGGGTCCGGGGCTGTTTGGGCTCGGGTGGGGCGGTCGGTGTCGGTATGTCGGCGCTCACGATGGGTCACCCTCGGTGGTCGGTGTCTGGGAGCATGGCGACGCGTTGAGACATCCTCCCAATCCGGTGGCGCAGATCAAGGCCCGGGTCCCGGTTCCGCGCGAGCTGTTCGGTGCGCTGTGGGCTGATCCGGCCCATGCCGGCGAGCGTCTGATGATGACCGCGGTCACGCGATTGACCGATGAGTCACGCGAGTTCGCCGACGTGATGCGCGCGGCCAACCCCGAGGCGACGCCCGACGAGCTGTGCGAGGACGAGCGCCGCCGCGTGATCGCGATCAGTCAGGTCGACGGCGCGGTCGCGGGGACGCCGTTCTTCATCGCCCTGGTCCCGGCCTATGTCGCGTTTCTGTGGGAGCAGGTGCGGATGGTCCTGCGGATCGCTGCGCTGCACGACCGCGAGCTGCCGCCGGCGGAGATGGCGGCGCGGATCCTTGTGCTGCGCGGTGTGCACCCGACGATCGAGCAGGCGCGGGTCGAGATCGCCGATCTCGACCGTCGCCCCGATCACCGGATCGACGGGGGAGTGAAGGGCCTCTACAACACCGTGCGCCGCTTCCTCGTGCTGATCGGGATCCTCGGCGAGCCGACCGCCCACGACGAGGAGATCCCACAGTGGCGGCGCTATGCGCTGCTGGCGATCGTCTTCACGTTCGGCGGCCTGACGTGGGTGCTGACCTGGTTCTTCCCGGTCACGCTGATGCTGCTGATCGCCTACTCGTGTGACGGCAGCACGCGTCGGCTGGGCTCGCGCGCGATCGCGTACTTCGGCGATGGCGTGGGCTCCGGAGCGCGCCCGCCGCGCCGTCGCCGGCGGATCATGGCCGCGCTCCTCGCCCTGACGATCGCCGTGCCGCTGTTCCTGATCGCATGGGGCGTGAAGCACAGCGACGAGCTCGTCGGCGGGCGGCGGACGTTCATCGGCCTGCTCGGCCTCGCGGTCGTCCTGGCGATGTCGGGCTGGCTCCGCGTGCGCGTCCCGCGCCGCCACCGTGCCGAGCCGCGCGACGCACGCTGATGAGCGGCGCTCGGTACGGTGCAGCGGTGTCTGCCGATATCGCCCAACCGCTGCCGCTCACGGTTGGCTGCACGTTCGGCTTCCAGACCCCGCGGCCGGTCTCCGCCGTCCTCCAGGTCGCCCCCTCCGGTCCTGGCTTCGAGGTGCGGGCCGAGCGCTGGGAGACGGGCTCCGATCGCCACCACAGTTACACGGACCTCTACGGCAATCGCTGCGAGCGGATGACGATCGTCGCGGGCGCGTCGCGCGTGGTCTACGAGGCCGACGTCGTCATCGATACGCCGGCCGACATCATCGTTCCCGGCACGCCCGAGACGCCGATCGAGAACATGCCCGACGAGATGATCTCGTTCCTGATGCCGAGCCGCTTCTGCCTGCCCGACGAGCTCGGCCACGAGGCGTGGCAGCGCTTCGGCGCGCTCGAGCCCGGCTGGGAGCGCGTGCAGGCGATCGTGGACTACGTCCACAACCACCTCGAGTGGGTCGAGGGCGCGTCGAACCCGTGGACGACGGCGGCCGACGCCTACCGCGCCGGCCAGGGCGTGTGCCGCGACTTCGCCCACCTGGCGATCACGTTCTGCCGGGCGCTGAACATCCCCGCGCGCTACGTCTTCGGCTACATCCCGGAGATCGACGTCCCGCCGGCGACCGAGCCGCTGGACTTCGCCGCGTGGTTCGAGGTTCACCTCGACGGGCGCTGGTACACGTTCGACGCCCGCAACAACCGCCGCCGCGTCGGCCGCGTCGTCGTCGGACGGGGACGCGACGCGGTCGACGTCGCGCTGATCACCTCGTTCGGCCCGATCACGCTGACCGAGTTCGAGGTACGCGCGGCGTAGGCGGGGCCGGAGGGTCGGACCCCGTCGTCGACCGCACGGCGCCGCAGGTGACCGTCGACCGGCTCGCGTCAAAGCTCCGGCGCAAGCCCGCCGCGGGCAACCGGAGCACGGTGCGCAAGACGATCTCCGTTCGCCGTAGGATCTGATCCATGACCGACATCGGCGATGGTGCGTTTCACAAGGGCCAGCCCGTCTGGGTGATCGACGAGGACGGCTCGCAACGGCCCGGCATCTACGTCGGCGAGGGCGAGACGAGCGCCTGGTTCGGTGGCCCGCCGCAGGTCATCGTCGTGCACCCGGAGACGAAGTCGGGCGAGCAGGTCGCGATCGACCGCGTGATCGCGCGCGACGAAGACTGAGACCGGTCTAGTCGCCGAACGCATTCGACGGCGACGGGTCGTCCCCGTCGTCCGGCCGGGCGAGGCGCGCGAAGAGCTTGTCGACCCGGCGGTAGGCGATCACGGTCTCGCGCCCGGTGGGACCGAACTCCTCGCCGGCATCGCGGGTGATGCCGACCGGGTGGAGCCGAGTTTGCGCGCAGGTCAACCCCGCCGCATCAGCCGCGCGACGGCGGCCATCATCTCGTCGGTCTTCTCGCTTCGCGCGTCGGCGGTCTTGGCGCCGACGACGCAGTGGTGGGCGTGGTCGTCCATGAGGCCGAGCGCGACCTTGTCCAGCGCGGCCTGGATGGCCGAGATCTGGGTCAGGACGTCGATGCAGTAGCGCTCGTCGTCGACCATCTTCTCGACCCCGCGGACCTGGCCCTCGATGCGGCGCAGGCGGGAGGTCAGCTGGTCCTTGGTCGCGCTGTAGCCGCGGGTGGGCGTTGCTGAGGATGCCATGGGCGGAATCCTAGCAGATACAGGTACCCCCTATGGGTATGATAAGCTGAGCCGATGACCGATGTCGCCAACGTGATCTGGCACGGCCTGAAGGACTCGTTCCTGATGGCGTGGGAGGTCTGGTGGGCGCTCGTGTTCGGCTTCTTCATCTCCGCGATCGTCCAGGCCTGGGTTCCGCGCGAGCGCGTCGAGGGCGCGATGAGCGGCGGCGGGCCGAAGCCGATCGCGTGGGCCACCGGCCTCGGTGCGGCGTCGTCCTCGTGCTCCTACGCCGCGATCGCCATCGCCAAGAGCCTGTTCCAGAAAGGAGCCTCGGCCGCCTCGGCGCTGGCCTTCCAGTTCGCCTCGACGAACCTCGTCTGGGAGCTCGGGCTCGTGCTCTGGGTTCTGCTCGGCTGGCAGTTCACGCTCGCCGAGTACCTCGGCGGCCTCGTGATGATCGTCCTGATGGCGCTGATGTTGCGCCTGTTCGTCTCGCCCAAGCTCGAGGAGCAGGCCCGCGCCCACGCACAGGACGCCGACACCGGCCATCAGCACCACATGGCTTCCGAGCAGCTCCACTGGCGCGAGCGCCTGACGTCCTCGGCGGCGTGGTCCGACGTCGCCCACAACTTCCGCGGCGACTGGCAGATGCTCTACAAGGAGATCGCGATCGGCTTCGTGCTCGCCGGCTTCGTCGCCCAACTCGGCGACAGCTTCTTCAACTCCCTCTTCCTGACCGACTCGCCGCCGCTCGTCCAGACGCTCTGGGGCGCGTTCATCGGGCCGGTCATCGCTGTGGCGAGCTTCGTCTGCTCGGTCGGGAACATCCCGCTCGCCGCGGTGCTGTGGTCCGGCGGCATCAGCTTCTCCGGCGTGATGGCGTTCATCTTCGCCGACCTGATCGTCCTGCCGATCATCCTCATCTACCGCAAGTACTACGGCGCGCGGTTTACGGCGCGGATCGTCTCGCTGATGCTCGTGACGATGATCTCCGCGGCGCTGATCATCGACGCGCTGTTCAGCGCGCTTGGCCTGATCCCCGCCACGCGCCCGACAACCGCCGACGTCTTCGGGTCGATCGAGCTCGACTACACATTCGCCCTGAACGTCCTCGGCCTGGTCGTCTTCGCCGCCCTCTTCTGGCTCACCGCCCGCCGCGGCGCCACCGACCCGGTGTGCGGGATGAAGGTCGACCGCGCCAAGGCGCTGACCGCCGAACGCGATGGCCGGCTCGTCTACTTCTGCTCGGAGCACTGCCGCCACGCGTTCGGTGGCCGAGCCGCGGATTCGTGAGACATACTGCGCCGCATGAGTGGCTCAGACATCGCGTCCGCGGTCAAGGACCTCATGCCCCAGCTTCGTCGCGACCTCGACGACCTCATGCGGATCCCGTCGGTCTCCGTCCCGGGCCGGATCGACGCCCCGCTGCTCGAAGCCCACGCCATGGTCGCGCGCCTGTTCGCCGAGGTTGGAGTCGAGGTCGGTCGCCTGGACCTACCCGACACCGCGCCGGTCGTCGTCGGTCATATCCCGCCGCCGCCGGGTGCCCCGACGGTGCTGCTCTACAGCCACTATGACGTCGTCCCGGCGGGCAACGAGGCCGAGTGGGACTCGCCGCCGTTCGAGCCGACCGAGCGCGACGGCGCGCTGTTCGGGCGCGGCTCCGCGGACACCAAATCCAACGTCATCGCCCACATCGGCGCGCTGCGCGCTTGGGACGGGCGGCCGCCGGTCGGCATCAAGATATGTATCGAGGGCTACGAGGAGATCGGCAGCGGCGCGCTGCCGAGCTACCCGCCGACCGACCCCGATCTGTTCCGCGCCGACGCGCTGATCATCGCCGACGCCGGGAGCATCAGCCCCGGAACCCCGACGTTGACGACGGCGCTGCGGGGCATGGGCAACGTGACGCTCGAGGTACGGACGCTGCAGTCGGGCAAGCACAGCGGCCAATACGGTGGCGCCGCGCCCGACGCGCTGCTGGCGCTGCTGCACGCGATCGCCACGCTGCACGACGAGCACGGTGACGTCGCCGTCGCGGGACTGCGGCGCAACGAGTGGCACGGTCCGGCCCAGAGCGAGGAGGACTTCCGCGAGCTCGGCACGGTCCTGCCCAAGATGCCGCTGATCGGCACCGGTGGCCTGGGCTCGCGCGTCTGGTCGGGCCCCGCGATCACCGTCATCGGCATCGACGTGCCATCGGTCGACGGCGCGGTCAACGCCGTCTCACCGCACGCGCGCGCCGTCCTCAACGTGCGCGTGCATCCCGAGCAGGACGCCGTCGAGGCCCAGACGGCCGTGGTCGAGCACCTGCGCAAGGTCCGGCCGTTCGGAATCGAGATCGACGTGCAGCCCGCCGCGACCGGCAACGGCTTCGCCGCCGTCACGACCGGTCCGGCCTACGCCGCCGCCGACGCCGCCTGGTCCGAGGCGTGGGGGGCCGAGGTCATGATGGCCGGCAGCGGCGGCTCGATCCCGATCGTCAGCGCGCTCGCCGGCGCCCTCCCCGACGCCGAGGCGCTCCTCGTCGGCACCGCCGACGGCTACGCGAACATCCACGGGCCCAACGAACGAGTGCTGCTCGACGAGTTCGAGAAGGCGATCGTCGCCGAGGCGGACTTCTTCAGGCGCTACGCGGAGGCAATGTCGTGAAGCGGATGCTCGACCGAGCGGCGGATCCGGAAGTCACGTGGCGCGGGCGACGTCGCCTCCGGTTCGTACCTCGGCGCCGTCGCGTATGACCTCGTGCTGGGTCATCTGGCGGTCGACGAGGGGACGGTCCGGTGGAGCCGCGCGGCGAGCTGCGCCCCCCACTCACGCGCCCGCTCGAGCTCGCCGTCTTCGAGGGGCCCCTCCGACTCGGTGACCAGGAAGCTCTTGGTGTCGACGACGTCGTACCCGTGGCGACGCAGCCGGCGAGCGATGCCGCGCGCGGCCGAGCCGGTCAGTACGGCCGGCTTGTCGAGGCGCGTGTCGAACGCGGCGGCCGCGACATGCGCATCGCCCGGCAGGTCTTGCAACCACTGGCGCAGACCGGGCTCGTCGGTGGCCTGCGCCTCGACGGGCGCTGCGCCGTCCTTCTCGGCTGCTTCGGCGGCCGCCTTGCGGCTCATCGAGGTGGCGAGGCCGTGCATATGCGTGGGGCCCCCGACGACCAGGAGCTCAGCGTCGTCAACCCGTCCGGCTGCGTCGTGGGCCGCCAGCACCGTCGCTCCGCCGAGCCCCTCGGCTACCGACTCGGCCAGCGCGTGGGTGTTCCCGTACATCGATTCATAGACAACGATCGCGTTCTCCATGGGCGCATCCTCGCGCGGGCGGCAACCGTGGGCATCCGCGCCGATCCGCAGTCCGATCCGTGGTTCCCCGCACCCCGGTTGCGTGGCCGCGGCGGATGTCCGCCCCACCGCGCTGCGATGTGATGGAACCTCAGACAGGAGGATGTCATGAGCACAACGCAGCACCGAGATGGCGCGAAGCCGGGCGACTGGCTTGAGGCGCGCGGAATCCATGGCCAGCCGGTCCGACGAGGAGAGATCCTCGAGGTTCTCGGGAGGCCCGGCCACGAGCACTTTCGCGTCCGTTGGGACGAGGACCACGAGTCGATCGTCTTTCCCGCCGATGGCGTCAGCGTGGTTCGCCACCCAACCCGCCGTGGTGGAGTACGTGCGGCATCGACGCGCGAGCCTATGGCCTGAGCGTCCGCCCGGACCGATACGGACAGCCGGGCCGGATCGGCCGGCGCACCGACATGGAAGGGCTCCGTAGCTGCGGGTTGTCGGGCAGAAGCGCGTCGTCCATGAGCGTTCGGCTTGGCTGGCGCGCAGGTAGGGGGAGAGCCCGTCGAGCTGTGGCTGTTGGAGCCAGCGCAGGATCTCGGTCAGCGGGCGGTTTGTTTCGTGGTTACCTTGCCGGCCAGGTTCATGATGCGCTGCGAACCGGTCGCCCAGAGCACGGCGCGCTCGACGGGTGCCTTCAGCATGCGTTGGACGGGCGGGCGCTCGCCGGGCGGCCGGCTCTCCCGGCCCATCCGCGGGTTCACGCTGCAGCGGATGGGCATGCTCATGATCAGGCGGCGCATGCAGAGGTTGTTGCGGTCGCAGCAGACGATCTCGTCGGCGCGGCCCTCGCGAACCTTGTTGGCGTAATTGGGGTCGGCGAGCATCTGACGGGCGAACATCACGGCGTCGCCGTGGCCTGCGGCGATCGCCTCCGCTGCGCGGTGCGGATCATGAATGCAGCCGAGGATCAGCGGGCATGACAGCGCTTCGCGAAAGATCTGCGCCTCTCCGTGCTCGATCGACGGAGCGTCCGTCTCTGGCGCACCAGCCTTTATTGACGCATAGTTACCGTCGGTAAGTGCGACATAGTCGAGGCCCTCACGTTCGACCTCCTGCGCGATGGCCGCGAACCCCTCGGGGCCCTGGCCGCCGGCGACATGGTCGTTGCCGCTGATCCGCAGACCGATCGCAAACGACGGTCCGGCCTGCTCGCGAACCTGGCGCACGATATTGACGATGAATCGGGCGCGATTTTCGGTGCTGCCGCCATATTCGTCGGTTCGCCAGTTCGTCCGAGGCGAAAGAAACGACGCAAAGAAATAGCTCATCTGCGCGCCGATCTCGACCCCGTCAAAGCCGGCGCGCTGACAGCGCAGCGCACTTGCGGCCGTCTCCCGCTCCAGCTGACGAATCTCCTCGATCGTGGCCTCACGGGGCGTTGCCGTGACACGATCGCCCGGAGCGATGATGCCCTTCGGGAACTGGTCCTTCTTCATCACGATGTTCATGGGGCTCGCCGCGATCATCGGCCACTCAGGCGTCGGCTTACTCATCGGACCGAACCCACTCACGAGTTGGGCGACGATCGGGACCCCGTACTCGTGGACGGCGTCGGTCATCCGCTTGAGGTCGGGCACGAACTGATCGTCGTCCAGGCGCACGAGCTCCCAGGCCGCCGCCTCTTCAAAGGCGCGGCGGGTTGCCGCCGCACCTCCGACGATGATCATGCCGACGCCTCCCTTCGCCCGCTCACGGAGGAACGCAATCGTCTGGGCGCTGGGGCGACCGTCGGCGTGCGGCGCGAGCACCGCCATCGGACTCAAGATGATCCGGTTGGCGAGTGTCAGCGTGTTGATGGAGAGCGGCTCGAACAAGACCTCGGCCGGCTCGACATTTTCCCGCATGTGACGGTCCTCCTTGTTTACGAACGAAAGGGCGGGCGCGAGCGGCCGTCGGCGGCGCGCGCCCGTGCTCTATGGCCTGTCCCTGGGCGTGTCCACCCGCCCCGCGGCCGTCGACTGTGCAGTAGCCGAAATAGATAATCATTAACCATTAACCGGCCAGCACCAGGGAATGGCGCCTACTTCACCAGATAGGGCGCAGAGCGTCAAGAGTTTTGGTGACCGGTTGACCACGCCGCAGAGTTAATATAGCGTCGTGCCGCACTGCTGCAACGCGACGCGATTGTGTTAACCAATTCAGGTGCGGACTCGGGGCCGTGAAGGTCTGAGATCGCGCGAAGGGAGCCCAGGTGACTATCGAAGACAATCGTGCACTCGCGCTCGCCTGGCTGGCGGCGCAGACAGAAGGACGCCATGACGACGCCCTGGCGCTGACGGCGGATGACGCAACCCACTGGGTTGCGCCCAGCCTGACGCCCGACGTCGCCCGGGGCAAGGAGGAGCTCCGCGAGCTCTGGAGTGCCATGCCCGCCTTGTTCCATCTGCCCTTGGAGGTCACCATTCTCGGGACCACAGCCGAGGGCAACCGCGTGGCGGTGGAGCTCGAAGTGCGCGGCACGCTGAAAAACGGCCGGCCGTACCACAACGTCTATCACCACCTCTTCGTGATCGAAGACGGGAAGGTGCAGTCGTTGCGTGAGCACATGGACAGCCAGTACACGGCACAGACGGTGCTGCCGCTTTATGAGCAAGTGAGCGGCTCGGCGGGCGCGCCGTCCAGTGCGTGAGGAGTGTCGAGCCGCTTCTACCCGGACAACGTCTTCAGGCTCAGCACGAACATCACGCCCGCGCTCTAGCCTCGCTTGTCGGCACGCTGGCATAGCCGACGAACGCGTCGAACGCCCGCTCGTTAAACGTGTCCAGGATGCCGTCGATGGCGTCGGGGTCACGATCCTGCATCGCACGCGCCAGTGCTCGGTTGGCCTGCTGTTGCACTTCGACGAGAGTCGGACATGCATAGAAGCCCCTGCGCAGGGCGTGATCGGTGATGTCGAGTATGACTATGAGGAGGAGGGCCATGCTGGGGCTTCGAGTGGCCTGACCGAGGTGCTCGTTGATGGACCATTCCAGGTCCAAGATCTCCTCTGGGTCCATCCCCACCAAGGGGCGCGAGTACAGCTGCACGAGGGCCTGCCGTTCGTCATCGCCAGCGTCCTTGACGGCGAGCTTCAGGGCTTCGCGTGAGAGCATCCCGGTCGTCTTCAGCAGATCGATGAGCGGAACGTGCGCCATCCGCAGATACGTCTCGGCTACTCCTGAGATAGCGCCGATGTTCGGCGGGCCTGCATAGATCCCGCCGTTCCGCCCACGGCGCGCGACGACGAGGCCCTCGTTCTCAAGCAGGCGCAACGCCTGGCGCAGCGTCGGCACGCTGATCCCCAGTTCCGCGGACAGATCGGCAACCGAGCCCAGGCGCGTGCCCGGCGCCTCGAGGCCGACGATGCGTTCGCGCAACGTGGCCGCCGCTGCATCGGCGGCTCGGACAGTGTCGGACACCGCAGATTGCGTGAGCGCTGTCATGACACACCAGTCTAAGGGCGCCGGCAGTCCCCAGGAGGTGGTGTAGCTGCCCTTGTGGGCTTCCCCGGACGTTCCGTCACGTCAGGGACTCGTCTCACTCCGCCGTAGCCGCTCGGCCAGCCAGTCGACGATGTAGTGTGTCTGCAGCGACGGGTTGTCGATCCCGCAGTGCTCGCAGCTGCCCTCGTCGCGCGTGAAGACCCGGAGCTCGAGGTCGCGGGAGTTCACCGCGGCCGCGTGCACCTTCCTCGCGTCCTCGACCGGGACCTGCCGGTCGTTCTCGCCATGGACGATCAGCAGCGGCCCGGTGACCTCTGCGGCGAGGTCGCGCACCGCGAAACGCTTCGTCGCCTCGAGCAGGTCGGCGACCGTGTCCACCTGGAAGAACCACATGATGGAGTCGACGAACTCGGGGACCGATGTCGCCTCCGCCGGAGTGCCTTCCACGTGCTGTCGTACCTTCGCCCCGAAGTCCCAGATTGCGCCATAGAGGGCGGTGGCGGCGAGGCGGGGCTCCCGCGCCGCGGCGCGCACGCCGTAGTAGCCGCCGAGGCTCGGACCGATCAGCCCGATGCGGTGCGGGTCGACCTCGGGCTGCTGCGCGAGCCAGTCGATCGCCGCGCCGACCGTCACCTCGACATCGTGCTTGTGCCCGATCCCGTTGAAGCGCAGCGTCTCGCCGACCCCTGGCTGGTCGACGAGCAGAACCGACAGGCCGCGCGCGAGCGCGTCGTCACGGAGGCCACCGAGGTAGAAGTACTCCTTGTACGCGTCGAGCCCATTGACGGTGATGATCGCCGGGGCCGGCGTGGAGGCTTCCGCGGCGCAGTAGACCGCGGCTACCGGCCCGTGCCCGGTGTCGAGCGTGACGAACGTCGTACGCTCGCCCGCAAGCTCTACAGCGTCTCGGAACGTGTCGAGGGCATGCCGGTAGAGCCCGCCGTGGCGGGGGTCGCGAACCGGCAGGATTCGCTCGGCGATGATCGTGTAGGCCGCCGCCCGCTTGAGCTTCGCTGCGGCGCTGAGGGCATGGCCCGCCGCCTCGTCGGCGCGGCCCTGCCTCTCGACCCGCTGCGCGACGCGTAGCCAGGACTCGGTCCATGCCTCGCCGTCGCCCACGTGTTCGACCAACGGCCGGCAGGCGTCGTCGATCTCGCTGATCTGACCTCCCTGAGCCAGCGTCATCAGGACGGCGAGGCTCCACGGGTAGTTCGTCGGAAAATACTCGAACACGCGACGCGCGAGCGTAACAGGCGTAGCTCTGCAACCGCGTGCCAGACGGTTGGCTCGGCGTGATCACCCGCCACGGTGCCCTTCCCGAAGCGTCGGAGGATTGGCGCGCCGAGCGACGTGGAGAGACCCGGCTCGTTCGGGCTGACGTCCGACGATGGCTGAGCGCGCCGATGGCGCCACAGGTGGTGATTACAGGGCCTCTTGCGAACGGGAGCGACGGGACTCGAACCCGCGACCTCCGGCGTGACAGCGGGAAACCAGGGGTCCGGAGCGCGGAGTTTGCGTCAGTTTGAGGCGACGATAGGCCTGTAAATCCGGCCTTTCAAGGGTCAAGCGCTACTCCGAGCGCTACTCCGCCAGTTGCGCTACTCCAGCGCTACTCCGCTGCGCTATCGTCGCGTTGCCCGTGCCGACGATCAACCCGTCAGACGACCTTCCGCCCTCCTGGCTCGTGGTGTCAGCGGCCCGTAATGGCGCACTCGCGTACGACGCCGGATGGCGTCACCGCGACGCGGATGGCGTGCTGCGCACGATGAAACGCAGGCTCGGGCCCGCGTGGCTGGAGCAGGCTCCTGACGGGACGTTCGCGCGTCGTCGCGGCCGACTGCGGCCGGGGTTCCTCGACGAGCCGGCGGCGATCGTCGCGAAGGACCGGATCGTGCGCGAGGTAGAGCGCGAGCTGGCGGAGCGCGCTCACGCGCAGGAGCGCCAGGCCAGTGCTCCACCAACGTTCCGCGTCATCGCGCACTCGTATTTGAGCTGGCTCGAGCACATCCGCGACGCGAAGCCCAAGACGCTCCTCGAGCACCGCTACCTCCTCATCGAGCCAGGGACGCCGCACCGCCGCGGACGTGGTGAGCACCGCGGGCGGATCATGGACGCGCTCGGCGATCGGCCGGCCGAGGAGATCACCACGCGCGACATCAACGCGCTCCTCGCCGGCCAGGCCGCGAGCGGCGTCTCGCCGCGGACGGTCAACAAGACGCGACAGCTCGTCTGCGCGATCTTCAGCCACGCCTGCCGGGAGTCGACCTTCGGACTCGCGCGCAACCCGGCAACGTCCTCCGACCGTCGCCCCGAGCCCGAGCGCGCCCGGCTCGACTTCTACTCACCCGAGGAGGTCGAGGCGCTCGCGCGTGCCGTCGCCGCCGGCCAGCACCGCGACCCGCGGCGCCCCGCCGTCAACGACGCGGAGGCCGAAGCGCGCGCGGGCGAGGATCGCCAGGACGCCGAGATCGTCCGTGTCGCCGCCTACACCGGCCTGCGCCGCGGCGAGCTCGTCGCGCTGCGCTGGCGCGACGTCGACTTCACGCGCCACAAGATCGTCGTGCAACGCGCGATCAGCGCGAACGTCGAGGCGGCGTCGACGAAATCCCGCCGCGCCCGCGACGTGCCGCTCCCAGATCAGGCCTCCGGCGCGCTCGACCGTCTGTCGCAGCGCCGCGACTTCACGAGCCCGGATGACTTCGTCTTCGTCAACCGTCTCGGTCGCCGACTCGACGCCTCCGCACTGCGTCGGCGCGTCGAGCGCGCACGCGACCGCGCCGGCTTGCGCGCACTGCGGTTCCACGATCTGCGCCACACGTACGGCTCGCTCCTCGTCGCGGGCGGGGTCGACCTGGCGTCGGTCAAGGCTGCGATGGGGCACTCTCGAATCACGACGACGGAGCGCTACCTCCACGCCCGCTCGGCGACCGAGATGGCCGGCAGGTTCACGCGCGCGCTCGCGTCGTCCGCAGCGTCGACCGACGCAGAATTCGCCGAGGTGAGCTGATCAGGATGACCCCGGGTCACCCGACTCACACCTCGCGTTCGACCGGGCTAGGCCGCCGGTCGCCACGGGTCGTCTGCGATACCTCTGGACTTGCCCCCGCTTCGTGGACAGCAAAGGGGGCAAGTCCACCTCTCGTGAGCCAGCGCCCCAGTCGCGATGGTCAGGAGTCGACGGCCTTCGATACGTTCTTGTCGGCGTCTTGGAGTGCCTTGGTGAGCTGGTCGTAGTCGCCGGAGTCCACGGCCTGGCTGATCTTCTTGGTCGACTTCGTGAGCGCCTTGTCGACGCGATCGGCGTACATGTCGTCGACGACCACGATCACGGCCGAGGAGCCGGGCGAGAGGTATTCCTCCAGGTCGACGCCCATCTTCTTCTCCTGGTGGCGCTTGGTGAGGCCGCCGATCGCGGCGCCGATCCCGGCGCCGATCGCGGTCGCCAGCAGCAGCGGCGGCGCGAACAGCCCGACGACGAGGCCACCCGCCGCGCCAAGCACGGTACCGCCGCCGACCGGCGAGGCGACCCCGTGCTCGTCAACGGTGACTTTGCCGGCATCGTCGCAGCTGGCGACGACCGCGCCGACGACCGCGAAATCCTCGGCGGTCTGCGCCTCCTTCAGCGACTGAAAGTCGGCTTCGGCAGCCGAAGCATCGGCGTATGAAGCGGCGTAGAGGGTCAGGTTGTCATTAGCCATGAATATCTCCATTCGGTGATGTGGGACAGGACGTGGACGCACGAGGAACCTGCGAGCAACGTGTTCACGCGGTGGCGGGTGCCGGTTGGGGCGGCGCGTTGGGCTTCGCTTCGGCGCCGGGTTGGATGGTCGGGAGGCCGCGGGTGAAGAGCAGCGCGAGGAGGCTGATGAGCGCGAGGACGGCGAGGGCCGAGCGCAGCCCGGCGATGCGGCTGTCTGCGTTGGTCTTGACGATCGCGTCGGCGGTCTTGGGCCGCACGTGGGCGTCGTCGAGGGCGGCCTTCAACTGCTTGTCGGAGAGGAACGGCACCCCGCTCGACAGCGTGCTCTGAGCCTTTGACACGACGCGGGAGGGGACGTCTGGGTTGTTCTGGATGCCGGCGAGGAACGAGGCGCTGAGCGCGGAGATGAGGATCGCGCCGGCGAGCGCGGTGCCGATCGCGGCGCCGAGCTGACTGCCTGTGTTCTGCAGGCCGCCGACCTCGCCGCTCTGCTCGACCGGGACCGCGGAGACGGTCACGCTCCCGAGCTGGGAGGCCATCGCTCCGAGCCCCGACCCGATCACGAGCAGCGGGCCGGTGACGACCTCCGGTCCGGCGTTGACGTCGAGCAGCGCGATCAGCAGCACCAACCCCGCGAACATCAGCATGAACCCGGCGTTGACCACCCGCCGCGGGTTCGCCGTCGGCGCGAACTTCGGGACCCCGATCGCGAACACGAGCAGCCCCAGCGACATCGGCAGCAACCGGACGCCGGTCTCCATCGCCGACAGCCCGAGCGCGACGGACAGGAACAGCGGCACGACGAAGAACGTCCCCATCTGGACGAGGAACATGAACAGGAACGAGAGCACGCCCGAGCGCAGCTGGATGTTGCGCAGCAGCTTTGGGTCGAGCAGTGCGCCCTCGCCGCGGCCGATCCGCAGTGTCTCCCAGCGCAGGAACAACGCGAGGATGACCATGCCGCCGAGGATCAGCCAGATCACCGGGGACAGGCCGACCCATTGCGGCGCGTCGGGGGCGGCGCGCACGAATCCCCACTCGCCCGAGCGCAGGATGCCGAACACGATCATGCCGAGGCCGAGCGCCGACAGCAGGGTGCCGAACAGGTCGAGCTTCGTGCCCTCCTCGGCCGGCGTGTCGTTGACGCGGCGGGCGAGCACGAGGATCACCCCGACGATCAGCACCTCCCCGACGAAGACGTAGCGCCACGAGAAGTAGGTTGTGAAGAAGCCGCCGATCAGCGGCCCGAGCGCCGCTGCGATCGCTCCGGCCGCCATGACGAGCCCGTACGCGCGCGGGCGCGCGGGCTTGTCGAAGTTCGCGGCGACGAGCGCCACGATCGCGGGCATGATCAGCACCGCGCCCAGGCCCTCCAGCAGCGACCAGCCGAACAGCAGCATCCCCAGGCTCTGTGACAGCGCCGTCGTCATCGACCCGCACGCGTAGATCACGCAGCCGATCGTGAACGCCCGCTTGCGTCCGACGATCTCCCCGACCTTCCCGCCGGTGATCATCAGCGACGCCATCACCAGCGCGTACAGCGTGATCGCTGTCTGAATCCCCGTCACCGTCGTGCCGACGTCCTTGGCGACCGTCGCGATCGCCGTGTTCATCACGGTCGTATCGAGCGCCATCACGAACTGCCCCGCCGCCAACGTCAGCAGCACGAGCCCCGCGGCGCTGGTCCGCCGACCGGTCCCCGTCATCACCGCACTGTCCGTCGCCACAGCGCTCGCGCCCGATCACACGCCGCGCTGGACGGCGATGCGATGCTCGTCGGCCGCCTGGGTGAACGCCGTGTAGTCGGCGTCGTTCTGGTCGGCGTAGGTGCTCGCGAACCGTTCGATGGCGCGGTCGAACGTGTCGTCGTCGCCGAGGTAGCCGCTGATCTTCGCCGCGTCGCCGGTGCGGGCGTGCGCTCGGGCGAGCGTGGCGCCGCAGATCTGGCCGTAGAGCGCGAGCCGTGACGGCGGCATTCCCTCGACGATGGCCGAGCCCTTCCCGTCGCGTAGCTGGCGCACGTAGAACTCGCGGCGCTGCTCGCCGGTCCCGGTGACCCAGCCCAGGAACGCGTCGCTGGCCGCCTGGACCAGCCGCTGTCCCTGCACGACCCGCTCGCCCTGGTGCACGTACTCGCTGGCGCCGGCATACGGGGCGAGCACCGATGTCGTTGCCTCCTTGACCTGCAGGAACAGCGGGTCGTCTTCGAGGTCGCCCATCAGCAGGATCATGAACGCCTCGGTGCCCGACCGAGCCGACGCCGACGACCTTGCGCGCGAAGTCCTCGTAGTGGTAGTGGTCAAGCACGACACGGCGGTCGGGCGTCAGTGTGACGGCGTAGTCGATCAGCCCCTGACGAACCAGCTGCTCGGCATCTTCGCGCTGGTGCTCGGGCGGGCGCACGATGATCGGCGGCTGCTGCTTGATCCGGTAGCCGCCATCGACCTTCGTGGCGAGCTTGGACAGCGAGCCGAGGCTGGTGCGCGACCGGGCCTTGGACAGGGATTTCTGGGCCAACTTGATCGTGGCCGCGTCCGCGCTGGCGGTGAGGCTCGCGAACAGCTCGTCGACGTCGACCCGCGTGTACCAGACGTCGAGGAACCGCATCGCTGAAGCCGCGGCCATCGTCTCTGCGGTATGCCGCGACGGTTGCGCGCGCCGCGGCCCGCTGCTCCTTCGGACGGTGGCCGTTGCCGCGCGCCGCGACGACGATGCTCGCCACGAGGCGCTTGACGTCCCACTCAAACGGCGCCGGAAGCGTCTCGTCGAAATCGTTGAGATCGAACACCAACCGCCGGTCCGGCGCTGCGAAGACGCCGAAGTTCGATAGGTGCGCGTCGCCGCAGCACTGCACGCGCAGGCCGGTCGACGGCGTGCGTGACAGATCCCACGCCATGATCGCCGCGCCACCGCGGTAGAACGTGAACGGCGAGACGATCATCCGCCCATGACGGATCGGCACAAGCTCAGGCACACGCGCCCGATTCTGCTCCTCCAGCACACCCACCGCGTCCGGACGATCGCCGGGCGTCGTCCACTCGCCATGTGCCTCCAGCGGCACCGTCTCGCGCTCAGCACGCCCCTCGGCCAAGCGGTCCTCGACCGCTTTGGGAAGATCGAGGACCCCCCGTCCGCGGCTGCCCGACTTCTTCGTCTTGGATTTCTCGACCTTTGCCATGCTGGCCTCCCCTAGCGGCTCGTACGTGACTCGACAGACACGTCCGTCGACTCGATGTGATCGAAGTTGGTCATCGCGGCAAGCCGGAACCTCGGAGCAAGCCTGCCCTGCCGGCCTTCTCAACGGCCTGGGCTCGCGTGTTGGCCCCTAGCTTCCTGTAGATGTTGTGCACGTGTGTCTTCGCTGTGGAACGGCGGATGCCGAGCTCGTCACCGATGGCGGCGAGCGTCCGGTAGGTCGCAAGAAGGGCCAGGACGCGGGCCTCGGCCGGCGTCAGGACAACCGTTCTCGCGGGATCTCCTCGGCTGCGTGGCGATATGGCCACCACGGTATGTCCCGGGCGACCGATGCGGCATCGGCCACAAAGGTTGATATTTTCGAGATCCCCGCCGCTCCCAGCGATGGAGGCGGCCAACCCAACGAAGCCCGAGACTCGCGTCGTGGCTAGCTCCCTCATTCCAAGTCCTGTGCCGCTGCTGACGGAGTCGAAGCTTCGGGCTCCGACGCTCCGGTCCGGCGTGGTGCCGCGAGCGCGCCTCGCGTCGTTGCGGGAGACCGCGCAGCGCAGTCGGCTGGTGCTCGTGTGTGCGCCCGCGGGCTACGGGAAGTCGACTCTCGCCGCGGAGTGGAGCCAGCTCGATCCGAGGGTTGTCGGCTGGGTGCATCTAGATCGCACCGACAACGACCCCGTCGTCTTGCTCACCAACATCGCCACGGCGCTCGAACACATCGGATCAGCCGCTGGTGAGCTGCTCGACGAACTGTCGGGAAACAACCCAAGGATCGACGACGTCGTCCTGGCCCTCCTCGCTGCCGAGCTCGACGAGCACAGCCCGTTCGTGCTGGTACTGGACGACACGCACCTCGTCACGGCCCAGCAGAGCCTCGCGGTCCTCGCGTTCATCGCCGACCGGGTTCCAGCTGGCTCACAGCTGATGCTCGTCACACGTGGCAGTCCCGAACTGCCACTCGCCCGACTACGAGCGAACGGGGACCTGGTCGAGATCGAGACAGCGGTCATCGCACTGGACGCGGAGGAGACCCGCGCCGTTGCCGCGAGCGCTGGGCTGGACCTGACGCGGGAGTCGGCCAAGGCCCTTCAAGAGCGGACGGAGGGATGGGCCGGCGCGGTCGTGCTCGCGGCGACGTCCCTACGTGGCCGCGAGGATGCCGCCGAGCGCGCCGCCGATCTGTCGGGCAACCAGCAGCAGATTGCCGACTACCTCCTCGAAGAGGTGCTCGAGAGCCAGCCGGACCATCTCGCGACGTTCCTGCTCGGGACGTCGATCCTCGACCGGATGACGCCCCCGCTGTGCAACGCCGTGCTCGGGATCGATGACGCAGCCGATTCGCTGGAGGCCCTCTCGCGCTCCAATGCGCTCGTCATTCCCCTGGACGGTGACCGCGAGTGGTACCGCTACCACCACCTGTTCGGCGATCTCCTTCGCGCCGAGCTCAAGCGGCGCCACCCGGAGTTGCTTCGCCACTACCTTGCCCAGGCCGCGGGTTGGTGTGAGATGTACGGAACCCCCGACGAGGCGTTTCACTACGCACACCAGAGCGGTGATCTCGCGCAGGCCGGCCGGATCGCTCTCGGGCACTGGGACGAGTTCACCGGTCGCGGGCAGATCGAGACCATTCGCCTCTGGCTCGACCGCTGCACCGACGAGGAGATCGAAACCGACGCACAGCTGTCGATCGCCGCCACATGGGTCGCCGTGCTGCTCGGCGATCGGATCCGAGCGAGGCGGTTCGTCGCTGCCGCCGAGCGCAAGCCGCTCGACGTCGCGTCGGCCGATGGGGCGACATCGCTGCGCTCCTCGCTCGCCATCGTCCGAACTGTGGCCGCTCCCGACGGGATCCACGGGCTGCTGCGCGACGCCGAGTTCGCCTACGCGGCGGAGAAGCCGGCCGGTACCCGCTGGCTGATCGGCGCCTGTCGTGCACTGGGGACGGCGAACATTCTCCTTGGCCGGCCGCAGCAGGCGATCGACGTATTCGGTGAGGCACTCGCGCTTGCGAACCGCCGCCCGGAGCTCGCGCACGTGCGAGCCTTCTGTCTGGGCTACATGGCCTTCGCGGCCGCCGAGATCGACGATCCGCGCAACTCGACAAGATGGGCCGTCGAAGCAGTCCAGCTCGTCGAAGCAGCGCACCTCAGCGAGATCGCCCAGAGCGCCATCGCCTACGCCGCGGGAGCCCTGACGCGACAGCAGCATGGCGACCACACCGGGGCCGCACGCCACCTCGAAAACGTCCGCCGGCTCAGCCCGCTGCTCCGCGGAGTCCCGTGGCTCAAAGCCGACGTCGCGCTGCGCTGTGCCGGCATCAGCCTCAGCTTGGGCGACCTGGCCGGCGCCCTCGCGTTCAAGCACATTGCGCGCGACACACTCCAGGGGTATCCCGATGCCGGGACGCTTCCCGCCCGGCTGGACCGCCTCGAAGCGCGGATCAGGCGAGGAGAGGACTACGCGCTCACACCGGCCGAGCTGCGGCTCATCCACTTCCTTCCGACGCATCTGTCGCTCCAGGAGATCGCCGATCGTCTCTACCTCTCCCGTGCGACCGTCAAGACCCACGTCGCGTCGATCTACACCAAGCTCGGCGTCCCCGGCAGGTCAGAAGCCGTCGAGATCATCGATCGGTCCGGCCTCGGATCGACGGGGGATCGGATCGCGATCCCGGATCCGGACCGCGACTGACGCGGCGATCTCAGCCTTTTTGGCCGATGTCGACTCGATCGCTGTCGGCGTATGGTCACGTCACTGAAGGGGAGCCGCGGGCTTCCCGTGACACTTGGCCAGGAGGCTCTCGATGGTTGACGAGCGAACCGGACGTCACCGACGCTACGCCGCGGCACCGCTGTTGGTGCTGATCCTTGTGGCGGCCGGATGCGGCGGCAAGAGCGCGGACCAGAAGGCGAACGAGGCGTACGCGAACAGCGTCTGTGGCGCGATCTCCAGTTGGGAGACGCAGGTCAAGAGCATCGCGACCGGCCTCAGCAGCGGGATCTCGCAGGCGTCGCTCCAGTCCGCGGTGACGCAGGCCGAATCAGCGACCAAGAGCCTCACCACGGAGATCAAGGCGGTCCCGCCGCCGAACACCTCACAGGGCCAGGCGACCAAGCAGCAGCTCGATCAGCTGTCGACCGAGCTCGCGACGACCGCCGCCTCGGCCAAGACCACCGCCGCCGGACTCCCTGCCAACGCGACGACCGCAGCTCTCGCCGCTGCCGCGCTCGGGCTCGCGCCTCAGGTCAAGAGTCTCGCGACCACGGCGCAGACGACGATCTCGACGCTGAAGAGCTCCAAGCAAGCCCTGTCGTCGGCATTCAAGAGCGCCGACTCCTGCAAGAGCCTCGGCAGCAGCGGCTGACCCACCCCAGACGAGACGTACCGCGAGTTCGAAGCCATGACAACCAACGCGCTCGGCGACCGAGTGCTGGAGAGCGAGAACCATGGATCAGCAACTGATTGAGCAGCTCGAGGCCGAGGAGTCGATGTTCGTGCAGACTGCACAGGGCATCGATAGCGACGCCACGACTCTCACCCTGACCGGCGTGACGCCGTCGACGCTGTATTTCTCCGATCGCCCGCAACGGATCGTCGGACACATGACGACGGCTGACTTCGTCGGCCTGTGGGATGAGGGTGACAACAGCTTCGCGGCCGATCCGCCCAACGCTGTGCTGTCGTTCCTAGAGCCCGGCGGCGAGGTGCCCGAGGAGGCCGTGGTCGTGATCAAGGAGCCGCAGCTTCGGGACGGCCGGCTGTCGTACTCGATCGATGTCCTGGAGGGAACGCTCCCTGCCCAGTCGGGGCCGGTGACCCTGTTCATCGACCCGTTCGGCCGGCCGCTGTCACCGGTCTCGGTGTGCGGGATGCGCAGGCGCGAGCGGCGACGCGACCGGCGGAGCTTCTGAGGATCCGGCACGTCGTCAGAAGGTGCCCGTGCAGCTAATTCCCTGTTCCCATAGTTCGGAGGTGTTGAGATGTCCACAGCAGATCCTGACCTGACGATGGCCGATGCGCAGGAGCTGGCGCCGGTGACGTCGCTGTGGTGGTTGTTCGTGCTCGTCGGTGTGACCGCGATCGGGGTGGGCGTCTTCTTTGTCTTCTCCCCGCACGAGACGCTCACCACGTTCACCGTCATCGCAGGGATCTTCCTGCTCGTCGACGGTGCCCTGGCCGTCATCGCGTCGATCTTCGGCCACGGCGAGGGCCGCGGCCTGCTCGCCACGATCGGGGTGCTCAGCGCGATCGCGGGCCTGGTCCTGATCAAGCACCCATTCAACACGCTCGTGATCTTCGCGCTGATCATCGGCGTATGGCTCGTCGTCGCGGGCATCGTGCGTTTCGTCGGCGCGTTCTCCACGCCCGAGGGGCGCGGCTCGAGCATCGCGATCGCCGTGTTTGACGTCATCGCTGGTGCCGTGATCCTCGCCTGGCCGGACCTCGGCCTGTCCACGCTCGCCGTGATCATCGGGATCGTGCTCATCATCCGCGGACTCCTGTTCATCGCCGCCGGATGGGCCTTGCACAACGTCAACTCGCAGGTCAAGACGTCGCTGCCGGCGCGGACCGCTGCTCCTGCTTGAGTGCCACCCGGGACACCACCCTGGCCAACCCCAGCCCTAACGCGCAGGCGTACTCCGGGGGAACTACTGGCGTTCAGACCGTGGCGAACCACGGACTATGCACCGCGCGTTGCGCCGTTGTGCCGCGGGCTGCGCTTCACCTAGCGTTCACACCGTGTTCTGCGACGACAGTGCACGACAGGAGTGACCGGTGACCACTCGTAGCGCCCAGCGGTTTGCTGAACGAACCCACGCCGGCGTCACGGACCGCTACGGGGAGCCGGTGCTCGACCACGTTCGCCGCGTCGCCGCCGGGGTGCCGCCGACAGCGCGCACGGTCGCGTGGCTCCACGAGACCCTCGAGTGCACGACCGTCTCCCCCGCAGAGCTTCGAGCGGCCGGCGCAACTGCCGACGAGCTGCGCGCGGTGAGGCTGCTGACCCGCAAGCCCGACGCCGGCGCCGCTGCGTATCGCGCGCACGTCGAGAAGATCGCGCGAGCGCGAGGACCGGCCGGTGAGCTGGCGCGGATCGTCAAGCGCGCCGATCTCCAGGACCGGCTCGATCACCACGGCACCAGTAGACAGGCGACTGTCGCCCGCCCCGCGTACCGGACAGCGCTCACGCTACTGACGGCCGGAGAGACCTGAGGGCACCAGTCGAATCTCCGAGCGCGACGCGGTTGCCATCGGCCCTCGCGCGCGGGTCTCCTACGCGTCGCCCTGGGGAGCCGGGGCGTTCGTGCGGCCGGGGCGCCAGAGGCCCACGAGCCCGGCGACCAGTGTGACCATGAAGACCTGGCCGACGAGCATCTCCAGGACCGCGAAGGACTGCCCGACCGTCCCGGCCGGGACGAGGTTGCCGTAGCCGGTTGTGGTGAGAGTCGTGTAGCTGAAGAAGACGAAGTCGCTGGCGCGTGCGTGGGGCTCGCCGGTGAAGAAGCCGGCGTGGGTGAAGTGGCTGAACGTCACGTAGAGAAACGCGAACAGCAGGCCGAGCAGGGTGAAGACGCTGATCGCTCCGAGGATGGTGCGGAAGTCGACGTGGCTGATGCCGATGATCACGCGCCGCAGGATCGCGACGGCTGCGATACCCAGCAGGATCGCGACCGCGCCGAACGCGAGACCGAGCAGACGGCCCGATGAGATGCGCTCGGCGATGAACGCCGCCACGATCGCGACAACGACGACCAGCGCCGCCAGGCGCACCCTGGCCCGGCGAACGTCGGAGCTGGTGAACGCGACGATCGCGGTCACGCCGGCGACCGCGACGGCGGCCACACGGCCGCCCCAGCCCTCGGGCGGCAGCGTCATCATCACGACGAACGTGACCGCGATCAGGGCGAGGACGAGACCGTAAGCGTCGGCGATCCGCTCGGCCATTTCGAGCCGTGACTCGCGAGGGACGCTCACACGACGCCGGCGGCCACGCTCCTGAGGTTCACCGGGCACCGGTCAAGATTCGGGGTCCCAACCGGCCGCTCCTGCCCGACAGCGAAACCCGACGGGCGCGATGCGTCTAACGCCGGGCGCCCCACACCGCCGTCGCGATCACGAGCGACAGGGCGACGAGCCCACCCAGCGCGCCGAGCCAGTTGAGACCCGTCGACTGGCGCAGGTGATCGGCGTACACGACGAACGCGACCGGGATCGCCACCGAGAGCGCGAGCACGACGCTGCGCACGATCTGGCGCACGGTGTGCCCCTGGTCCTGGCTCTTGTCGGCAACGGTGATCGCGTCATGGGTCGTGCTCGTCTCGCCTGAGTAGAAGGCCAGTGCTCGCCGGCCCAGCGCCCGCGTCTGGCTCTCGCACCCCCAGGCCATCGCGACCATGAACGTCAGCGGCAGGATCCACGTGATCGCCCAGACCACCGCACCGATCACGATGGTCAGCGTCGTCGGCACCCAATAGGCGAGGCCCTTCTTCGGCACGCTCGGCTTTCCGCTGGGAGCCGACAGGAAGCCGCCGAAGATCAGGATCACATGGCCGCTGTGGAGCCATGTGCGCAGCGAACGACGCTCCGATGGCTTCTCGGGCATCGGGACGGCGCTGACCGCGCGCAGTGACGCCTCCGCGCTCTCGACCGTCGGATGGACACCGCGCAGCGCGAGTCCCGACGCGGCGGTGCGCAGCTCGGTCGGATCGTGCCCGAACAGCGCGGCGGTGCGCGACGTCATCCGGCCTCCCTGCCACAGGAACCCCAGGTAGCCAGGGACGACCGCGGCGTAGAACGGCGTTCCCGCGATCGCGCCATCGATCCGCGCCAGCCGCCCCGACTGGCCACGCAACTCGTCGGCGATCTTCACCGGAGGATCGTCGGGGCGGTTCTTCCGCGTCGTCTGCGCCCACTCGAGCGACGGAGGACCGAGCCTCTCCATCGCGTGCAGCGTCAACCGCTCGGCCACGTGCTCCGGATCGCGGTACACAACCCGCGCCAGCCTGCCCGCATCTGACAGTCCGCTCCTGACATGACTGAACGGGCTCACCGCCTCACCAACCTCACGGGCGCCCTGCGTCTGGTCCGGTCGGTGTGTCGCGTTTTGGTGTGGGAGCGCGCTTTCATCGGTTGCCCGCCCCGGACCATCCCACATGAGCGCGGCCGGAGTCCACTTCCGGATGCAGCCGCGAGCCCGGGATTTCTACGGATGCTCAGGCGCCCGGGCTGTGCTGGGGTAGGGTCGAACACCAATCCGAATGAGAAGGAACCGTGATGGCTGACGCATCTTCTGAAACTCCCGTGCTCGACACGCTGGCCGCGATGACCGCGGAGTCACTCGCGCGCTGCACGTTGGACGACAACTCGCTGATCGCCGCGCGACTCGCCGCCCTGGCGGCGGTCGACGCGCCCGCACTCTCGTACCTCGCTCACATGGGTCCCGCGATGGAGGCTGGTGTCACCATCGACCAGGTCCAGGGCATCCTGGTCGCGGTCGCGCCGATCATCGGCACGCCACGAACCATGTCGGCCGCCGGACGGATCACCGAGGCGCTGGGGATCGTGATCATCGCGGCCGAGGCCGAGCTCGAGGCTGAGGAGCAGGCCGGGTAGTCCGGTCCGCTCGCGGCTCTAGCGTCTCTCTTGCCGGCCTTTGGCCAGCGCTTGAGCGACGGCCCTGAACGGCACGACGAGGAAGACCGCCACGGCGAAGTAGAGCACGATCGCGGCGCGCGGGAAGAATAGGCCGAGGGTGATCGCCCCCACGTAGGCGGCGATTGTCGCGCGGAACTTCTTCTGGGCGTCCTGGAGGTCGACATCGGGCGTACCGGCTCGTTGCAGGTGCTCGTGTCGGGCGTAGGCGGCCATGGCGGTAAAGATCAGTCGGGTGGCCATTACCGTGAGCCCGAACACGGTGACGGCCATGCGTTGCCAGGAGGTCCCCTTTTCCAAGGCGTCGCCGACGAGCCGGGTGGGAAACGGGAGGAACGCGACGGTGAGCAGGAAGAGCAGGTTCAGGCGTAGGAAGATCCGGTCGACGTGGTCGAGATCCTCGGTGAGGCTGTTGTGGGCGATCCAGGCTGCGCCGATCGTCAGGAAGCTGATGAGGTAGACGAGGTAGGCCGGCCAGTCGCGCAGGAACTGCTCCCACGGCGAGCCGGGCGGCCGCAGCGCCAGGTCGAGCACCAGCAGCGTGATGGCGATGGCCAGCACGCCGTCGCTGAACGCCTCCATCCTGCCCTTACCCAGAGCGGTACTGCTCGTCGCTATGTGCTCGTCGTCGGCCACGGGTTGAGGTGACGCTACCAAGCCCGACCGAATGGCCGCCCGTGGTCGGCGAACCGAAGTCGAGAGCGTACGCGGGCCTGCTGAGAGCACGCCACAGCTCGCGTCGAGCCGACACCACCAAGCCCTCACGAACCAACACCCGCGTAAGCCACCGAGCGGACAGGCATCAGACCCGACACAGCGACCGCACCTCAACTGCAGACCCGACACAGACGTGCACCATCCGGTGCGACGAGTCACTCGCACCGATGTCCTCTCAACCTCCGAGGTCGCGGAGTTGCTCGGCATCCCGCGCTCCACGGTCCACGAGCTCGCTCGCCGCGGCGAGCTGCCCGCACGCAGGGTCGGTCGGCGCTGGCTGTTCCTCCGCGAACGCATCGCCGCCGCGGTCGCGCCGCTTGATGACCCGGCCGCCTGGCGCCCGAACGGCGACATCAAAAACCGTTGAGCGCTACTCCGCAGCGCTACTCCGGGCCTTCGCCGACGCCCTGCAAACGAACGGTGAAAAGCGAAAGGCCCCGCGGTGCAGGGCCTTTCCGAGCGGGAGCGACGGGACTCGAACCCGCGACCTCCGGCGTGACAGGCCGGCGCTCTAACCAACTGAGCTACGCCCCCGTGGACGGTCAGGCCAGTATAGGCAGCGGCATCGAGACTCGCGCCTTGCGCAACTCCTTACCGGGGTCTGTGTTCGTTTGGTCTGGACGAACCAACCCCGGACGCTCTCAAGGGAGGCGTTTGCTAGATGAAGCACCGTATGCCCCGATTCACTCTGATCTTCGCCGCGGCACTGGTCGCGCTGTCGGTCATGGCCGCCTATGCCATGGCCGCGACGATCATCGGCACCGACCACCACGACCGTCTCATCGGTACGCGCGGCCCCGACACGATCGACGCCAAGGGCGGTCCTGACCGTGTCATCGCGCTCGCCGGCAACGACACGATCGACGCCGGCCAGGGCTGGGATGTCGTCGACGCCGGCCCCGGTGACGACAACGTCCTTGGCGGCCCGGGCGACGACCGTGTCCACGGTGGCCCGGGCAACGACAACATCGACGGCCAGCAGGGCAACGACCGCCTGTGGGGCGGCCGCGGCAACGACACGCTGCTCGGCCACCAGGGCGCCGACCTGCTCCAGGGCGGTCCCGGCGACGATCAGTTGCAGGGCGACGTGCCGAACGCCGGCGACCTCGTCTCCCCCGACAAGCTCTACGGCGGCCCGGGCAACGACGGCCTCCAGGGCGGCGACGGCAACGACCTGCTGGTCGGTGGCGACGGCAACGACCAGATCGTCGGCAACGGCGGCAACGACCTGATCAAGGGCGGCGCCGGCGACGACACCTCCTACGGGGGTCCGGGCAACGACACGATCTTCGCCAACGCCGGCGTCGACAAGAGCTACGGCGGCGACGGCAACGACACGCTGTGGGCGCTGGCCCGTAGCGATGTCCACCCCGGTCCGAACGGCGAGACCGACACGGTCGGCGACACCCTCGACGGCGGTGCCGGCGACGACGTCTTCCGCACCCGTGACGGTGAGGTCGACCAGATCACGTGCGGCGACGGCAATGACGTCGCGCTGCTCGACAACGTCGATGTGATCACCGATGCCACGCCGACCAACCCCAACGGTTCGTGCGAGAAGGTCGTTCGCAAGGACCCCAAGCCAGTCGACCAGTCTGCGGCCGAGAACGCCAACGACAACGGTCCGGCGGAGCCGACGACCGACCACTGAGCTGAGACTGCCTTCGGTCCAGCGCTGAAACCGTGAACGGCCGCCACGTCCCGGGCGGCCGTTCGCAGTTAAAGACCGATCGGATGGCGGACAGTGAAGCCGGTCGTCGGGCGCATCGTGGCCTGCCAGCGGGAGTGGGTCGACGTGAGCAGGCCGCCGGTGTCGTAGCGCAGGCCGGCGACGGTCATCCAGGTGTGGGTCGCGTTGGCGTAGATCGTGATCCACTTGCCCGGCCCGGGCGCGCCCCACTGGGCGAACTGGCCGGAGACAAGCGTCGTGTGGAGCATGCCGGCGGCGGCGAACGCGAACGACAGCGATCCCGAGCAGTCATAGGCACTGTCCTCGAACGTGCCGTGGCCGCCTCCATACACGTACGGGTAGCGAGCGACCGAGTTGGCGGCCGAGATCACCGCGGCGACCTTCGGCGGCGCGGTCGGCGGGATCGTCGCCAGGCCGCCGCTGAGCCCGGCGCGGTCGATCAGCGACTCGGCGCTCGATCCCTTGTCGCCGTACGCCGCGCGCAGCTCGCGTGCGACCTCGGCGTCCGACGGCGCGCCCGCGGCGACCCCGTCGGCGCGGCCGCCGTCCGCCCCGGCCGGGGCGGCGGCCGGGGCGGCGGCCGCCGGCGTCGTCGCGGCTTCGGCGGCCTGCGTCTTGACCGCGTCCTTGACGAACTCGGCGACCGGCTTGATCACCGGCGCGGGCGGGATCGACGACAGCGGCGGCGCCTGTGCCTGCCACTTCCCGATCGTCACCGTCGGCGCCTTTGGGCTCGAGCCGCAACCCGCGACGGCGAGCATCGCAACGGCGAGCACAGAACAGCGGCGCATGTCCACAGAGTAGGCACGCGGCTTGTCAGACGGCACCGATACGCGAACATGACGCGATGCGCCGCCTCGTCACGATCGCTGTTCTCGTCGTCGTCGCGGGGCTCGCGGTCGTGCTTCCGGCCGCCGGTGCCCGCCACCTCGCGGCGCCGAAGAAGCTGCGCGGCAGCGCCACGAGCACGACGAGCGTCGTGCTGCACTGGAGCGATCACGCGCACGGTGAGACGAGCTACCGGATCACGTTCGCCGGCCACACCGTCACGGCCCGGGCCAACGCCACCAGCGTCAAGGTCAGCGGGCTGCGCCCCGGTCGCGCGTACGTCTTCGCCGTCAAGGCGTGCAACGCCAAGGGCTGCTCGGCGGCGGCGCGCGTGCACGTCTCGACCGGCTCAGGGGAGACCGGCCCGGCGGGACCGACACCGACGATCGGCGGCTGCTCGGTGTTCCCGGCCGACAACGCCTGGAACAAGGACGTCTCGCGCTCCGCCGTCGATCCGCGTTCGGACAAGCTGATCGCCGGCCTCGGCGGCAACCTGCACCCCGACTTCGGCTCGGGCAAGTACGGCGACTACGGCATCCCCTACACCGTCGTTCCGGCCGATCAGCCGAAGGTCCCGATCACCTTCACCGCCTACGGCGACGAGTCCGATCCCGGCCCGTACCCGGTCCCGCTCGACGCCCATGTCGAGGGCGGCGCCAATGCCGACGGCGATCGCCACGTGCTCGTCGTGCAACAGGGCTCGTGCAAGCTCTATGAGCTCTACGCGGCCAAGCGCACCGCCAAGGGCTGGAGCGCCGACTCGGGCGCCGTCTTCGATCTGAACTCCGACCGTCAGCGCCCCGCGGGCTGGACGAGCGCCGACGCCGCCGGCCTGCCGATCACGCCCGGGCTCGCGCGCGCCGACGAGGCCTCGGCCGGCGCGATCCACCACGCGCTGCGCTTCACCGTCTCGCGCTCGCGCAAGGCCTACGTGGCGCCGGCCCGTCACGCGGCGTCCAACGACACGAGCCCCGACCTCCCGCCGATGGGGATGCGCGTGCGGCTCAAGGCGAGCTTCAACACGTCCGGCTACCACGGCCAGGCGCTGGCGATTCTCAGGGCGCTGAAGACCTACGGAATGATCGTGGCCGACAACGGTTCGAACTGGTACATCTCCGGCGCGCCGGACCCGCGCTGGAACGACGACGACCTCGACCAGCTCAAGCGCGTGCCCGGATCGTCGTTCGAGGTCGTGCAATCCGGCACCCTCCATACGCGGTGACGGACCGCCCGTGATTAGCAGTCGGCCAGAGGGGCATGCTCAAGGCGGCATGCCAATCGCTCGGTCACCCGCACGGATGCTCGTCGCACTGCCGCTGCGCCCCGAGGCGTGTCGGATGGCGCGCGGACAGATCGGCGCCTGCGATCTGAACGACGACATCACGCGCACCGCGCAACTGCTGGTCACCGAGCTTGTCGCCAACTGCGTCCGCCACGCCGACATGGACCCGGTGGACGGCCGGATCGTGCTCTTCGGGCGCGTTGCCAACGACCACGTCCGGATCGAGGTCGCCGACACCGGCTCGGGCTTCGATCCTGAGGATCCCGCCAGCGCCGGCCTCGGGTTGCGCCTGCTCGACAAGCTCGCCACGAGCTGGGGCACCGCGCGCAGCGATGCCGGGTTCCGGGTCTGGTTTGAGATCGATCGTCGCGCCCCGCGCTTCCGCCGCCAGTGGGATTAGGTCGCTCTGAGCGGGTTGTCCCGCTCACCGCCGCCGCCCGCGGTGGTTGACTGCACCGACTGATGGATTGGGTATGTCCCTACGGCGCCTGCGACGGCTCCGGCTTCGTGGCCGCCGGCGAGCGCACGGTTGCCCCGTGCCGCTGTCGGCCCGAGATGATCGCCCGCAAGCAGGGCCAGCAGCTGCAGAGCAAGCTGCGCCAGTCGATTCCCAAGCACTTCAGCGACCTGGCCTGGGACCGCAATCCGCTGGCCGAGATCACCGGGCTGCATCCGTCACCGGCCCGCGAGGTGCGCCGCTACTGCGACCACATCGCCGAGAACCTCGAACAGGGGCGCGGGCTGTGGCTGTTCGGCAACAAGGGCACGGGCAAGACGACGCTCGCCTACATGGTCGCCCGCACCGCGCTGGACCGCGGCTTCTCCGTCCTGAGCCTCAACACAGTCGACCTGTTCAACCGCCTCGGCGAGAGCTACCGCGACGGCGCGCGCTGGACGACGGCCGAGATCATCGACGGCGCCGTCGCCGTCGACCTGCTCCAGCTCGAGGACCTGACCGCGCCGCGCGAGTCCGACTGGACGCTCGAGCAGCTCTACACGATCGTCAACTTCCGCTACGAGGCCGGCAAGTCGATCCTCTTCACCTCGGACCTGCCGACCGGCGAGCCGCCCGACCCGGGCAAGCTCGCCAAGCGCATCGGCGAGCGCACGTTCTCCCGGCTCGTGCAGATGGTCGGCGATCCGGCCGTGCTGGTCGGCGAGGACATGCGCCTCTCGCACGTCGCCTGACGCCGACCGGCGTCAGGCCGGTCAGCCGACGAACAGGGTCAGTCGAGGGTCACGTCAGCCGACCGACACGGGCACCGTGCACGGCCCGGCCTGCGAGCCCGCGATCCCTTCGGCGCCGGCGTAGGCCGAGGTGATCGTCCAGTTGCCTTGATCCGTGCGGGTGATCGGCGTCGATGCGCTCCAGTTGCCGGAGGCGTCGGTCGTCACCGGCACCGTCGCGGTCCGGGTGGGCTTGCCGCCGGTGAACGTGACCGTGACCTTCGAGGCGGCCGGTGCGCCGGCGAGGTGGCCGGTCAGAGCGAGCGTGCCGGAGAGGGTCTGCAGGTTGACCGTGGCGCCCGCCGGGCAGTTCTGCGTGAGCGTCGTCGGCACCGGCGGCACGTCGGGCACCGGGATCGAGAGCGGCGCGGCGCCGTCCTTGTCCAGTGCGACGGCCAGCGAGCCGGGCTTCGGCGGGCCCGAGTCGAACAGCGCCGGGATGTCGACCGAGCCGTCGGCGGCGAACGCCTTGCCGACGACGACGCCGTCGTGGACGAGGGCGAAGGCCTGGCCGTTGAACTCTCCCGGCACGACGACGTGCACGCCATAGGGCGGCGGATCACCGGGCATCGGGATGAACTTCGGCTCGTAGGCGACGACGAAGCGGCCCGGGTCGAAGGTCAGCGGCGGGCTTCCGCCGCCCCACATCTGCATCGACGGGTCACCGTAGTAGTGCCACAGATAGAGCTCCTGGCGGCTCGACTCGTCGGTCGCCGGCGGCGCGACGCCGGCGAGGCGCAGCTTGCCGTTGATCAGCGCGTCGCCGACCCGCTGCGGGCTCGTCGGACCCTCGCTCGGGAGCACGCTCGGCAGCAGCCCGTCGACGAGGCCGAAGCCGAGCTGCGTGTTCTCCCACGAGGGGCTGTTGCGCGTGTCGCCGAAGACGCCGACCGCGCCGCTGTTGGGCTTGATCAGCGCGGTCTGGGCGAACGAGTCGTTGACCTGGTCGAAGTCGCCGCTGGCGCAGTTGATGCTCATGACCACGGGGAGCTGATCCACGGTGTTGGTCAGCGCGTTGACGTCCGAGCCAGAGAAGCCCGGTGAGCCCCAGCCTTCCGGGTATCCGTGGTCGCGATGGATGATCAGGAATCGACCGGCGTTCCAGTCGTTGCTGACGTCCGCGCCGGTGCCGTTCCAGCCGAACGTCGGGCGCAGCAGGGCGGCCGGCAGGTCCGTGCCGTCATTGAGCTTTTTCGGGCTCTGGTTGGTCTCGGCCGTGTAGACGCGGTCGACCGTGTTGCCGCGCAGTAGCAGGCCGTTGCGGACGGTCTCGGCGAACTGCACGAACGTCCGCGTCTCCGTACCGACGGTGCCGGTGTCGTCCTGGAAGTACGCGGCGATCGTCGCGTGGGTGAGGATCGGCCCGGTCAGCGGCGTCTGCTCGTAGTGGACGATCTTGGCGACGGCGTTGGTGACCTGCGTCAGATCCTCGCCGAGGATCCGGCCGACCGCGACGTCGGGCAGCTCGTCGGCGTCGTTCTTCATCGAGTACTTCAGGTCTGACGCACCGACGCCGTCGGGGCCGTCGGTGAACGTCGGCACGAGCACGTCGTCACCGATGATCGCGACGTAGCTCGGGTGGACGCAGAACAGGTTCGTCGTCGTCAGCTGGGCGCGGATGTAGGCCTGGATCTGGGGCGCGGTCGTGCCGGCGTTGGCCGTCCCCGTGCCGGTCTGGACGACGCGGGTCAGGATGCCGGCGGCGTTGCGCGCGGCGGACAGCGTGTTCGCCGCCGTGAGCGTCGAGGGGTTGGTGATGACGAGCATCTGCTCGCCGCACGGGCGCCAGGTGATCACGCTGGTTGAACCGGCCGATGACCGACGAGTTGAGCAGCGTCAGGGCCAGGCTGTGCTGCGCAGTCTCATACGGCGAGTTGATGTACGGGTTGAACGACTTCGCGCCGCCGTTGAAGACCACCTGCACGTCGACGCCCGTGAGCACCTTGAGCTGGTCGGTGACCGGGTCGTATTGAGCGGTCGGGATCTGCAGCGAGCCGACCGTGATGTCACGCGACTGGCCGAGCACGACACCGTCAGCCGGCGCGGCGGGGACCATGCCCTTGGTGTGGTAGGCCTTCTTGTCGAGCTGGAACGGCGGCGGGATGAACGGCGCCTTGGTGAAGTCCGGCGGCGAGGTCAGCGTCGTTGGTGCCTGGTCCAGCGGCGGGGGCTGGTTGGGGTAGACGTTGACGCCGTCGACGGTATACGACTGCACCGAGCTCGCCTTGACGGTCATCGTCGCGCCGTCCGGAACGCCCAGCGTGCTCGCGTCGACCGGGATCGCCGGCGTCCCGGCGGCGCCCGGGGAGTCGGTGTTCGGCGCCTTGAGCTCGGTGAACGTCTCGTTGCCGGCGACCCGCGGGACGAAGTTCAGGGCCGGCAGCTCGACGTGGACGGTCATGCCGTTGATGTCGCTTTTCAAGACCTTCGTCTTGGGCGCCGCCAGTGTGTTCGGCTTGATCCCGCCGCCGCACTTCTTGGTCGTCGCCGATGCGAGCAGCTTGCCGCTCGCGGTCAACGAGGTGGCACCGAGCTGTGAGAGACGGCGGCGCAACGCGCCGCGCTTGGAGCCCCGGACGCTCGGGCGCAGCCTGGTCGCCTTGAGCGACAGGCGGAATGCGTTGAGATCCTTGACCGAAGCGCAGGGGGTGCGCACGACGACGGACCGCGCGTGGTGCGCGAGGCGCAACAGCTTGATCTTGCGAATGCTCGGAATCGACGAGCTCGATATGGCGTTGGTCTGGCTGACCAGAGCGGTCAGCGCCGAGGTCGCCGTGACCTTATGGGTGACGACCTTCTTCTCGGCCGCCGGCGCGGCGGCGCAGACGGCGAGCACGAGAACCAGTGCTCCGACCGCGGTTGCCACGACGCGTCGAGCAAACACTGGTGATGACATGCCGTAAATTCCCCCCTGGATTGAGAGGAGCATATGCGTCACCTAAAGATGGTGCAAGCGGCGGGGCGGGGCGGTTCAGCGCTTGTGGTGTGAATGGCGCTGGTGCGTGACAAGCTTGGGCGCCGGGGCGAGCGCGGCCATCGCGGATGCGCCGTGATCGGCGTACGCCTTCCAGATCAGGGCCTTCTCGACGCCGCAGTTCACACAGAACCCGTGGCGCTCCCAGCCCATCGCGCGGGCCAGGACCTCGTCGGCGTAGGCGACGCCGGTCGCGTCGTGGCCGTAGTAGTCATAGGCGGCCTGCCACGCGGCGCCGTCGAGCACTGCGCCGGCGCCTGAGGCGCGCAGCAGCCACGCGCCGGCCATGATCGCGTCGAAGTCGTCGTAGACCGACGGGTGCACGTGCGTGGCGTGCGGGTAGGTCGCCGGGCGCGTGCCGTAGCGGAAGGCGCCGGCGAAGCGCCGCCACGTCGTCATCGGGCCGTTGGTCACGTTGAACTGCATCGGCCCGGCACAGCAGTTGGCGAAGTTCAGCCCGTGGTAGGTCGTCGAGGCGGTCGAGAACGCGCTCTCCTGCTTGTGGACCGACGCGATCAGCAGCGGGTTGACGGCGAACGTCTTGGCCGCCTCGGAGTAGACGGGGTAGAAGCCCGAGGCCCACGCGTGCGTGATGTGGGTCGCGCCGGACATCCGCGCGACGTTGAGGCTCTGGGCCTCCTGGCTGGCGGCGCTCGGGCTGGCGACCGGGGCGACCGGCGTGCTCGCCGCGACCGGAGCCGGCACCGTGGCCCGAGCGATGGCCGGCGACGGGAAGCGGTGGACCTCGTCGGACGCCGGGGCCGCGCCCGCGGCGGTCAGGGCGTAGATCAGCACGCCGACGCCGATCGCGAACGTGACCAGCGCGCCGACGAGCGGCCAGTGGTCGGCGGTCGGTGCGGGCAGTGGGGAGTGGGATTGAGCGGACATGAGACGTGCGCGATATCGCCAACCGCGCTCTTCGAGGTTAGGCGCCGCTGGCCTGCGAGGCGCCGGCTGCACGCTCGGCGAAGCGCAGGAACGCCTGCGCGGCAGGCGGATGGCGGCGCTCGCGGCGCCAGACCAGGCCGACCTGGCGCGTCAGCGCCGGTGGCCCCAGCGCGATCGCCGCGACCCGAGGGGTGATGGGTCCCGGCCGGCCGGTCTCCGAGCGCGGCAGGATCGCCACGCCGAGCCCGCGGGAGACCAGCGCACGGACGCGCGACAGCTCGCTGGACTCGAAGCGCACGCGCGGCTCGATCCCGGCAGCGGCGAGAGCGCGCTCGGTCGTCGCGCGCAGCCCCGAGCCTTCGCGGAAGAAGATGAACGGGTCGTCGGGGAGCTCGGTCAGCGCGATCCGCTGGCGGCTGGCCAGCGGATGGCCGGGGCGCACGGCGAGCACGAGCTCCTCCTCGTAGAGCGCCATCGACGCCAGCTCGTCCGGTGGCGGCGGGTCGATCGTCGCGACCGCGAGGTCGAGCTCGTCGGCGCTCAGCGCGGCGAGCAGGCGCTGCGTCGTGTCCTCGCGCAGCAGGATGTCGACGCCCGGGTGGCTCGCGTGAAAGCCGGCGAGCAGGCCGGGGAGATCGAACGGGCCCAGCGACTGGATCGCGCCGACGACGACGCGGCCGCTGACCAGGCCCTTGAGCGCATCCAGATCGGCGAGCGCCCCGTCGACCTCGGCCAGCGCGCGGCGCGCGCGGTGCAGCAGCAGCTCGCCCGCCTCGGTCAGCGCCACCGAGCGGCTGGTGCGGGCCAGCAGCTCGAGGCCCAGCTCATCCTCGAGGCGGCGGATCTGCTGGCTCAGCGCGGGCTGGGCGACATGCAGGTCAGCCGCCGCGCGCGTGAAATGTCGGTGCTCGGCGACGGCGACGAAGTAGCGCAGCTGACGGAGCTCCACAGACCCATAATGATCGCTTATGAATGCAAGGTCAACTCGGTCTTGGACGCATGGATGTCCCACCGTTCACACTGAAGCAGCACGAGACCAGCACCAGCAGAGGAGCCCCACATGTCCACCAACTCGTTCGACGCGCGCGCGACGCTCACCGTCGGTGGCCGTGAGGTCGACATTTTTCGCATCGACGCGCTGCAGGCGTCGTTCGACGTCGCCCGGCTGCCGTTCTCGCTCAAGGTGCTGCTCGAGAACCTGCTGCGCACCGAGGGCAACGGCTCGGTGCAGGCCAAGGACATCGAGGCCCTGGCCCGCTGGGACGCCAAGGCCGAGCCCGACATCGAGATCGCCTTCACGCCCGCGCGCGTGCTGATGCAGGACTTCACCGGCGTGCCCGCGGTCGTCGACCTCGCCGCGATGCGCGACGCGATGGCCGACCTCGGCGGCGACCCGGCGAAGATCAATCCGCTCGTCCCGGCCGAGCTCGTCATCGACCACTCGGTTCAGGTCGACGCCTACGGCACGCGCGCCGCGTTCCAGTTCAACGCCGAGCGCGAGTTCGAGCGCAACCAGGAGCGCTACGCCTTCCTGCGCTGGGGCCAGGGCGCGTTCGACGACTTCGCCGTCGTGCCGCCGGACACCGGGATCGTCCACCAGGTGAATCTGGAGTATCTCGCGCGCGTCGTCTTCATCAACTCGAAGACCGGTGTCGCGTATCCCGACACGCTGGTCGGCACCGACTCGCACACGACGATGATCAACGGCCTCGGCGTGCTCGGCTGGGGCGTCGGCGGGATCGAGGCCGAGGCGGCGATGCTCGGCCAGCCGATGTCGATGCTGATCCCGCAGGTGCTGGGCTTCAAGCTCCACGGCGCACTGCCCGAGGGCGCGACGGCGACCGACCTCGTGCTGACCGTCACGGAGCGGTTGCGCGCGAAGGGCGTCGTCGGCAAGTTCGTCGAGTTCTACGGCCCAGGCATCACCAGTCTGCCGCTCGCCGACCGCGCGACGATCGGCAACATGAGCCCCGAGTTCGGCTCGACCTGCGCGATCTTCCCGGTCGACGCCGAGACGCTGCGCTACCTCGCGTTCAGCGGCCGGCCGAAGGGCCAGATCGACCTCGTCGAGGCCTACGCCAAGGAACAGGGCCTGTGGCACGACGCCAACGCCGAGGAGCCGACGTTCTCCGACACGATCGAGCTCGACCTCGGAGAGGTCGTCCCGTCGCTCGCCGGGCCCAAGCGCCCCCAGGATCGCGTGTCGCTGGACGTCGCGAAGGTGGCGTTTCGGACCTCGCTGGCCGAGCTGATCGGCCCGGGCGACGACGGCGTCGGCGACGCCCACGACGAGGCGATCGACGAGAGCTTCCCGGCGTCGGACCCGCCCGCCAACGGGGTCACCGGCCACGAGCAGCCGGCCGCGGTGCCGTCGACGCCCGCGGCCACGACGGCCGTCGCCGATCGCTCGCCCACCTGCATCGACGTGACGTTGGCCGACGGCAGTGAGGTCACGCTCGACCATGGCCACGTCGTCATCGCCGCGATCACGTCGTGCACGAACACGTCGAACCCGTCGGTCATGCTCGCCTCGGGGCTGCTGGCCCGCAACGCGGTGGCCAAGGGGCTGACGAGCAAGCCGTGGGTCAAGACGTCGCTGGCGCCGGGCTCGAAGGTCGTGACCGAGTACCTCGATCGCGCCGGGCTGACCGAGCCATTGGAAGAGCTCGGCTTCAACCTCGTCGGCTACGGCTGCACGACGTGCATCGGAAACTCGGGCCCGCTGCCCGAGGAGGTCTCGGCGGCGGTCAACGAGGGCGACCTCGCCGTCGTCTCGGTCCTGTCGGGCAACCGCAACTTCGAGGGCCGCATCAACCCCGACGTGAAGATGAACTACCTCGCCTCGCCGCCGCTCGTCGTCGCCTACGCGATCGCCGGTTCGATGGACGTCGACATCGTCGCCGACCCGCTCGGACAGGACACCGACGGCAACGACGTCTACTTGCGCGACATCTGGCCCTCGAGCCGCGAGATCGCCCAGACGGTCGAGGAGGCGGTGCAGTCCGACATGTTCCGCTCGTCCTATGACGCGGTGTTCGACGGCGACGCGAGCTGGAAGGGCCTCGACGTGCCGGGCGGCGACCGCTTCGCGTGGGATGACGACTCGACCTACGTTCGCCTGCCGCCGTACTTCGAGGGAATGCGCCACGAGCCGGCCCCGCTGACCGATATCACAGGCGCGCGCGTGCTGGCCAAGCTCGGCGACTCGGTCACGACCGACCACATCTCGCCGGCCGGCAACATCCGCCGCGACGGCCCGGCCGGGCGGTACCTCGAGGCGCACGGGGTCCCGGCGGACGAGTTCAACTCCTACGGCTCGCGGCGCGGCAACCACGAGGTGATGATGCGCGGTACGTTCGCGAACATCCGGCTCCGCAACGAGTTGGCGGCGGGGACGGAAGGTGGGGTGACGATCAAGGACGGCGCGGAGATGTCGATCTACGACGCCGCCATGGACTACATCGCCGAGGGTGTTCCGCTGGTGGTTTTGGCGGGCAAGGAGTACGGCTCGGGTTCGTCGCGCGACTGGGCGGCCAAGGGAACCGCGCTGCTCGGTGTCCGCGCGGTGATCGCGCAGTCGTTCGAGCGCATCCACCGCTCGAACCTCGTCGGCATGGGCGTACTGCCGCTGCAGTTCGCCGACGGCGACACGGCGGAGTCGCTCGGATTGACGGGCACGGAGATGTTCTCGATCTCCGGCATCGCCGAGCCGCTGAATGCCGGCGGGGCGGTGCCGCGAGAGCTCGACGGTGCACGCCGACGACACGTCGTTCGAGGTCCGCGTGCGGATCGACACGCCCAAGGAGGCGCAGTACTTCCGCAACGGCGGCATCCTGCCCTACGTTCTGCGCGAGCTGCTGGCGGTCTGAAGGTGCCGCGCAGCTCAGCGCTCGCGCGGCAGCGAGATCCATACGTCGGCACCCCCTCGGGGCCGGTTCGCCGCGCTGGCGTGCCCGCCGTGCGCGTGGGCGACCGCTTCGACGACCGCGAGCCCGAAGCCTGCACCGCCGCGGCCTTCGGCGGGATCGGCGCGGGTGAAGCGCTCGAACGCGCGGGGCAGGAACGAGTCGGGGAAGCCGGGCCCCTCGTCGGTCACGTGGACCTCGAGGTCGCCGTTGCGCTCGACCGGGAAGACGCGGATACGGCCCTTGCCGTAGACGAACGCGTTGTCGAGCAGGTTGTCGAGCGCCTGGCCGACCTGCTCGGGGTCGGCTCGGACCGGGACGGTGTGCCGCGCGACCACCTCGACCTCGCGGTGGCTGTCGGCGGCGCGGCTGCGGACGCGCTCACCGGCCTGGACCATCAGCCACGTCAGGTCGGTCTGCTCGATCTCGACCGGCAGCGTCCCCTCGTCGGCGCGCGCCACGACGAGCAGTTCGTCGGCGAGGCGGATGAGGCGGTCGGTCTCGGTCGCGGCGGCCTGCAGCGCCGCCTCCATCTCCTCGACCGGGCGCTTGTGGGCCAGCGCGGTCTGCAGCTCGGCGCGCAGCGACTCCAGCGGTGCGTGGAGTTGCTCCTTGGTCTGCGCGGTCAGTGCCCGCTCCTGCACGAATGAGCGTTCGAGCCGCGCGATCATGTCGTTGAGCGACTCGCCGAGCGCGGCGATCTCGTCGCCGGATTCGGGCACCGGCAGGCGGGCGCCGGGCTCGGCCAGCGACAGCGTCTCGGCCCGTCGGCGCATCCGCTCGACCGGGCGCACGACGAGTGCCGACACGATGTAGCCGGCGATCACCGCGAGCAGCAACCCGAGCGGGAACGCGACGGCCATCGCAGAGAGCAGCGAGTCGATCCCGCGCTCGCGGTCGCGCACGCTGCGCGCGACGACGACGATCTGCCCAGGTTGGCCCGGCACGGCCTCGGCCGCCATGCGGATGTGCTTGCCCAGCTCGGCGATCCGCTTGCGCTCGACGACGACCGTGCCGCGCTGGGCCTCGGCCAGCCTGCCCTCCGGCAGGAGCGGGACATCGCGCACCGCCGGAGTCGCGATCTCGATCGCCCCGCTTGCGCCGATGACCTGCGCGTAGCCGGCCTGGCGGTTGACGAGCGCGCGGAGCGCGGTCGGCGTGATGCTCGAGCCCTCGCCGGCCACCACGGTGGCCAGCGCGTCGGCCTGCGCTCGCAGGCCGGCGTCGATGTTGAACTCGAGCTCGTCCTCGAACGTGATCTCGACGACGATCGCCGTCGTGGCGAGGACCAGCGCCATCGCGATCGCGTAGCCGATGGCGAGTTTGCGCCGCAGTGACATCCGCTGGATGCGGGCCTTCATTCGATGCTCAGCAGGTGTTGGGGCTCGTGCTCGACCTGGAGCGTCGTGTGGTCGATGGCGAAGTCCGCGCGCAGCAGCCGTTCGAGATCCGCTCGCGCGGCGTGACAATCGACGTCGGCGCCGACGACGACATGCGCCGACAGCGCCGGGAAGTCGGTCGTCAGCTCCCACACGTGCAGGTCGTGGACCGACACGACCCCGTCCGCGCGGGCGAGCGCGTTGCCGACGTCGGCCGGGTCGATGCCGCGTGGCGCGGCCTCGAGGAAGATCCGCCCCGCGTCGGCCAGCAGGTTCACGCAGGCCCGCGCCATCAGCACGGCGACGAGCAGCGCCGCGATCGCGTCGGCGCGATCGAAGCCGGTGGTCAGGATGATCAGCCCGGCGATCGCGGTCGCGATGAACGCATAGAGATCGGTCAGCAGATGCTGGAACGAGCCTTCGACGTTGATCGACCGCGCGCCGGAGTCGGACGTCGCTCTCGACAGGACCCATGTCGCGAGCAGGTTGACGGGGATCGCGATCAGCGCCATCACGAGCACGATCCCGCCCTTGACCGGGCGCGGATCGATCAGCCGGCTGATCGCCTCGACGCTGAAGACGACGGCCAGCGCGCCGAGGACCGCACCGTTGATCGCCGCGCTGAGTGGCTCGACGCGCTTGAGGCCATAGGTCATCGCGCCGGTCGGAGGCCGCGCGGCGAGGCGCAGGGCGACGAGCGACAGGCCGATCGCGGCCGCGTCGGTGAGCATGTGCGCCGCGTCGGTGAGCAGCGCGACGGAGCCGGCGATCGCGCCCGCGACGACCTCGCCGACCATCAGTCCGACGATCAGGCCGAGCGCGATGAGCAGCGGCCCGCGCTGCGCGTCGGCCGCGACGGTGTGGTGATGGTGGTGGGCGTGCGCGTGGGCCATCAATGCGGAATGTAGTCTCATCGCCATGCCCCTCGATGACACGCTTCGCTCGTTGCTGACCGCCCATGGGCCTTCGGGCTATGAGTCCATGCCGGCCGCAGTATGGCGCGACGCATGCGCATCGTTCGCCGAAGTCGAGGTCGACGTGATGGGCTCGTCCACCGCGACGGTCCCGGGAACCGCCGGTGGCCTGACCGTCGCGATCGTCGGCCACATCGACGAGATCGGCCTCGTCGTCACCCACATCGACGACAAGGGCTACCTCTACTTCACCGGGATCGGCGGCTGGGATCCGCAGGTCCTCGTCGCCCAGCGGGTCGTGATCGCCACCCGCGACGGCGCGGTGCCGGGCGTGATCGGCAAGAAGCCGATCCACCTGCTCGACGGCGAGGACCGCAAGAAGGCGGCCGAGCTCAAGAACCTCCACATCGACATCGGCGCCAAGGACGGCGACGACGCTCGTTCGCTCGTGCGCGTCGGTGACGTCGCGGTGATCGAAGGCGATCCGATCGAGCTGCCCAACGAGCGCGTCGTCTCGCGTTCGATGGACAATCGCCTCGGCTGTTACGTGGCGTTGGAGGCGGCTCGCCTGGTCGCCGCCCAGGGCGGGGCGCCGGGGGATGTCGTCGCGGTCGCGGCGGTCCAGGAGGAGATCACGTTCGGCGGGGCGCGCACGGTCGCGCACGCGCTGACGCCCGATGTGGCGATCGTCGTCGATGTCGGCCACGAGACCGATGCGCCGGGCGTCGACGCCAAGGAGATCGGTGAGCACGCGTTCGGCTCGGGCCCGATCCTCGAGCGCGGCTCGATCCTCCATCCCGCCGTGTTCGAGGCCCTGCACGCGGCCGCTGAGGCGTCGGATGTCCCGTTCACCGTCGCCGCGTCGGCCGGTCGCACCGGCACCGATGCCGACGCAATCCACTTCTCGCGCGCCGGCATCCCGACCGCGCTCGTCGGCCTGCCGCTGCGCTACATGCACTCGGCGGTCGAGATGGTCCAGCTCACCGATATCGAGGCTGCGGCGAAGGTGATCGCCGCCTTCTGCATGGCGCTCGAGCCCGGCACGACGTTCGAGCGCTAGGTCGTCGTGCGCGAGAAGGTCACCCTCGAGGCGCGCGGTCGCAGCGTTGTGGCGAAGCTGTCGTTCGACGTGCGCGAGGCGTTCGGCCGTGCGCGGCCGCCGGTGCGGGTGACCGTCAACGGCGAGCTGCTGCGGACGACGATCGCGGTCTACGGCGGCGAGAGCTACGTCGGCTTCAACGCCCAGTTCCGCGCGATGTCGGGTATCGAGGCCGGCGACGAGGTCGTCTTGGAGATCGAGCGTGACGACGAGCCGCGCACGGTCGAGCTGCCGGAGGAGCTGATCGCGGCGCTGGGCGCCGACGAGCGGGCGTTCCTCGACACGCTCTCGGTCAGCCACCGGCGCGAGTACGCCGAGTGGGTCGGCTCGGCGGTGCGCCCGCAGACGCGCCTGCGCCGGGCGGCCAACGCGGCCGAGATGCTGCGCGATCGCAAGCAGACACCGCTGTGACGATGCGGCTGTTGCTCTTCGACATCGACGGGACGCTGCTGCGCCGCGCGTCGATGGAGCATGCGCAGGCGCTCTATGCGGCGATGATCGAGGTGCACGGGATCCAGATCCCCGACGCGCCGGTCGAGAAGGCCGGGCGCACCGATCTGGCGATCGCGCGTTCGGTCCTGACCTTGGCCGGGGTCGACGAGGCGACGATCGACGCCGGCCAGGCAGCGGTCCGCGACGCGGCGTGCGATCACTACTCACGCCTGGCGCCGGAGTCGCTGCGCCACTGCGTCGCGCCGGGCATCCCCGAGCTGCTCGAGTCGCTGGCCCCGCGGCCCGACGTGCGCCTTTCGCTGCTGACCGGGAACATCGAGCCGATCGCGCGGCTCAAGCTGCGCCGCGCCGGGATCGCCGAGTACTTCGAGCCCGGCCAGGGTGCCTACGGCTCGGACTCGGAGAACCGCAACGAGCTGCCGCGGGTGGCGCGAGTGCGGGCGGGTTCCGCGGAGCACCCGTTCCCGCGCGCCGACACCGTCGTCATCGGCGACACGCCGCACGACATCGCGTGCGCGCGGGCCGACGAAGTCGGCGTGATCGCCGTGGCCACCGGGCCGTTCGACGCCGACGAGCTCGCGGCCGCCGACGCCGTGGCGCACGACGCACACGGCCTGCTCGAGCTCCTGGGCTAGCGAAGCACCACGGCGCGATGCGCGGTGGTCGCGTGCTTGGTCGTGTCGGTCAGGCGCGCGTAGATGGTGTAGGTCCCGGCGCTCAGCGGCGAGGTCAGCGTCACCGACCAGCTCGTCGTGCCCTTGGCCACGACCGCGTAGCGCGCGGAGCACGAGGTCGACGATGACAGCCGGCCGGCGGCGCGGGCGTGCGTGCGGACGAGCTGGCGGCAGTGGCCGTGCTTGAGCTTCATCGTGATGCCGACGGTGATGCTCTTGATCGCGTGGGGGTCGCTCGCCGTTCCCTTGATCGTCGTCGTCTTGCGGTGCGGCGTTGCTGATCGTCAGCTTGACGGCGTCGGTCGGCGTCGGCGTCGGGACCGGCGGCGGCGTTGCGTCGGTCGTCGTCGGCGGCGCGGCCTACGACCGGCGTCGGGCCCACCGTCAGCGTGGCCTGGGCGGGCGGCGACGTGAGCGAGCCGTCGCTGGCGGCGAGCGAGAACGAGTCGGTGCCGAGGAAGCCGGCGTCGTGGTGTGTAGGTGATCCCGCCCGCGACGGGCGCGGCGAGGCCATTGAGCGGCGCGGTCGCGACCGCGAGGGTCAGTGCGTCGCCGTTGGCATCGCTGCACGCCGGCGCCAGCGTGACGGGCACGCCGACCGTCGTGGTGGCGGCATCGGCGGACAGGTCGGCCCGACCTCGCGGGCGAACGAGGTGACGAGCCGTCGGCGCCGCGTGGAACGCCGGCGCGCCTGCGGTGATGACCTCGCGCCCGTCGACCGGATCGACGACGACGGCCTGCGGCCCGCGAGCCCGGCGACGGCGCGGCCCGACCGCCGAGCCCGAGCAAATCGTCGCCGCCGAGGCGATGCAGTCCAGCGGCGGCGTGGTCAGCGCTCCCGAGCCGGTGTCGCGCGTGAACGCGGCGACCTCGCCACCGTTGTTGGAGTTCGTCGAGGTCACGTAGACCTGGTGCCCGTCGGGCGAGACCGGTCGCGGCGATCGGCGACGACAGCCCCGGGCCGCCGCGCACCCGCTGACCGATGCCCCGCCGGCGCCCGAGCCCAGGCAACCTGACTGCCCCGACAGATGGCCGTTCGCCGCCATCGACAACGTGGCCAGGAACCCGTGCGTGTCGTCCTCCGGCGCGATCGAGGTACAGGTTGCGGTGATCGGGGCTGATCGTCATCCGGTAGGGAGAGTCCAGGCCGCGGCCGTCCGTGCAGCCGAGCGACGGGGCCGAGAGTGCTTGCCTCCTGCACGCACGAGTCGATGGCGAAGGCGGCGAACGATCCGGTGATCGGATCGCGGTCGATCTGGTAGACGCCGGCGAACGTCCCGTCGTCGCTGGCCGCGTAGAACGACGTGTTCGTCGCGACGACCGCCCGCACCCGCTGGATGCCGGCGACCGTGGTGCAGCCCGCGCGGCAACGGACTCGCCGCCGACGCGCACGCGAGCCGGCCGACGCTGATCGCGCCGCTGGCCGGATCGACCCGAACAGCGACAGGCTGCCCTTCGTCGCGTCGCCGGCGGTGACCGCAAGCGTGCGCCCGTCGGGGGTGATCGCAACATCGAGGATCGTCTGGCAGTCCGGCCAGGTTGCTGCAGGTGCTCGTTGCACGCAGCACTGGTCACGCAGCTGTCGATAGCCGTGAGCGAGCCGTCGGGCGTTGACGCCCGCCATGAAAGACCGCGGTCAGCGTCGCCACGTAGACGCCGTGGGGCCCGACCGCGACCTGTCCCGCCTGGTAGAGGTCGCTGGTCGGCGACGCAGGAGCGTTTCGCTTCGTAGGTGATGCAGTTGCGCAGCGTGATCGCCCCGGTCGCGCGATCGACCGCCCACGCGGCGAGGACGCCGAGGCTCGAGCTTGTCGCGCCCGAGGTGTAGACCGTCGTGCCGTCGGCCGAGATGGCCGAGAACTTGGCGTTGGCCGCGATCGGCGAGGTCGAGCAGCCGGCCACCGCAACCGCCCGCGGGCGCACCCGCGGACGGCGAGCGAGCCGGCCGGGCCGGGCGCGGCAGCGCGGACAGTGCCGCCACGAAGACGAACAGCGCGACCAGGACAGCGACCAGCGTGCGGGAGCTCATGGGGCCGCACCATCGCGCGCTCCGCGTGGCCGTGTCAGTGTCGAGTTGGTCTCAACTGGACGCGAGTTAGGCGCGCGTCAGCCGCTTGTACGTGATGCGGTGCGGTCGGTCGGCCTCGTCGCCGAGGCGCTCGCGGCGGTGCTCCTCGTAGGCCTCGAAGTTGCCCTCGAACCACACGACCTGCGAGTCGCCCTCGAAGGCCAGCACGTGCGTCGCGATGCGATCCAGGAACCAGCGATCGTGGGAGATGACCACCGCGCAGCCGGCGAACGACAGCAGCGCCTCTTCCAGCGCGCGCAGGGTGTCGACGTCGAGGTCGTTGGTCGGCTCGTCGAGCAGCAGCAGGTTGCCGCCGGTGCGCAGCAGCTTGGCCAGGTGCAGGCGATTGCGCTCGCCGCCTGAGAGCTTGCCGACCTTCTTCTGCTGGTCGGAGCCCTTGAAGTTGAAGCCTGCGGTGTACGCGCGCGAGTTCAGAACCCGGTCGCCGACCTTGATCTGGTCGAGGCCGTCGGAGATCTCCTCCCAGACGTTCTTGTCGGGGTCCAGCGCGTCGCGCGACTGGTCGACGTAGGCCATCTGCACGGTCTCGCCGATCCGCAGCGTCCCGGAGTCGGGCTGCTCGGAGCCGGTGATCATCTTGAACAGCGTCGTCTTGCCCGCGCCGTTGGGGCCGATCACGCCGACGATCCCGCCGCGGGGCAGCGAGAACGACAGGTCCTCGATCAGCAGCCGATCGCCGAAGCCCTTGCGCAGCTTGTCGACCTCGACGACGACGTCGCCGAGATGGGTCGCGGCGGGGATGAAGATCTGGACCTCGTCGAGCTTGACGTTGCGCTCCTGGGCGACGAGCGCCTCGTAGTTGGCCAGCCGCGCCTTCTGCTTGGTCTGGCGCCCGCGCGGGTTCTTGCGCACCCACTCGAGCTCGGCCGCGATCGTGCGCTGGCGCGCGCTCTCGGTCTTCTCCTCGAGCGCCAGGCGCTTCTCCTTCTGCTCGAGCCACGCCGAGTAGTTGCCCTCGTAGGGGATGCCGCGGCCGCGATCGAGCTCGAGGATCCAGCCGGCGACGTTGTCGAGGAAGTAGCGATCGTGGGTGACCGCGACGATCGTGCCCTTGTACTCGGCCAGGTGGCGCTCGAGCCACGCGACCGACTCGGCGTCGAGATGGTTCGTCGGCTCGTCGAGCAGCAGCAGGTCGGGGGCGCTCAGCAGCAGCCGGCACAGCGCGACGCGGCGGCGCTCGCCGCCCGAGAGCTTGGTCACGTCGGCGTCGGCCGGCGGCAGGCGCAGCGCGTCCATCGCGTACTCGACCGTCGTGTCGAGTGACCAGGCGTCGGCCGCATCGATCTTCGCCTGGAGCGCGGCGAACTCGTCGGCCGTCTCCTCGGAGTAGTTGGCCGCGAGCTCGTTGAAGCGATCGAGCAGGTCGCGGATCTCGCCGATGCCGTCCTCGACGTTGCCGCGCACGTCCTTGGCCTCGTCGAGCTGGGGCTCCTGCTCGAGCAGGCCGACGGTCGCGCCCGGCGCGAGCTGCGCCTCGCCGCGGTACTCGGTGTCGAGCCCCGCCATGACGCGCAGGACGGTCGACTTCCCGGCGCCGTTGTAGCCGAGGACGCCGATCTTGGCGCCGGGCAGGAAGGCCAGCGTCACGTCGGTGAGCACCGTCTTGTCGGGCGGGAACGTCTTGGTCAGACGGTGCATGGTGTAGACGTATTGGGTCGACATCGACTGTCCAGGATAGGGGTCACGCTCGGTCGGCCGAGACCTGGTCACCCAGCGCGGGCGCCTTCGCTAACGTGAAACGCTCGTGCCCCAAGTCCTTGATATCGAGCAAGCGCTGCTCCTGCTGGAGATCGAACCGCCGTTCGATCAGCGCCAGGTCCAGCTCGCCCGCCGCAAGCAGGCGAAGATCTGGCACCCCGACATCGCGCCGCCGGGCAAGCAGTTCGAGCACGAACGCCACCTCAAGGCGATCAACGAGGCGGCCGACACGCTCGAGTCGCTGGCCGAGGGCTCGCGCAACGGGCGCGTCTCGCGCAACGCGGTCAAGGCGAGCGCCGCCGCGGCGCGCCAGCGCCGCGCCGAGGAGGGAGCGCGCAACTACGCCAACGAGCAACGCGCGCGCGAGGACGCGAAGGAGCGCCAGCAGCACGACCCGTTCGGCTCGCGCGTCCCCGACCACTCAGTCGTCCACCGCTACGCCCGCTGCGTGACCTACCCGGAGTGGGGCGTCGGGTCGGTGACCGGGATCTACTTCACCGGCGAGGGCGACGCGACGATGCAGTGGGCGCGGGTCAAGTTCCAGCCCGGCGTGCGCACCGTCCCGGCCGGGTCGCTGCAGTTCGTCGACTTCTCGAAGCCCGATCCGGGCGCCGACCGTGTCGTGCGCTTCCTGACCGCCGCCCAGCACGCGATCGCCGACGGCGAGTACTCGCTCGCCGCGCAGCGCCTGATCTACGCGCGCGACGCCGAGCCGACGAACACGACCGTGCTGCGGCTGCTGACGCTGTCGTTCTGGCAGGCCGGCAACCTGCCGGCCGCCGGCCGCGCGGTGCGCGACTGGGCGCGCCTCGACGGCGACCGTCCCGCGGCCCATCGCTTCGCCGCACGCATCTACGAGGACATGGGCGCGATCGACCTCGCGGCCGAAGCGGCCGACCGTGTCGCCGCACGCGCGCCGACCGACGCCGACGCCTGGGCGCGCGTCGGGCGGCTGCGCCTGCGGCTGATGCACCGCGATCTGGCGCTCGCCGCCCTGGAGCGTGCGCGGGCGCTCGGACCGACCGAGGACGCGCTGCTCGACCTGGCGCTCGTGCATCACCTGTCCGGCGACGTCGGCGCCGAGGTCAGCGCGACCGAGCAGGCGACGGAGCTCGCTCGCGACAGCGCTGCGGCGTGGGCGCGGCACGCGCACGCACTCGCGCGTACCGACCGCATCGGCGACGCGATCGAAGCGTGCGAGCGTGCGTTGTCGCTCGATCGCAGCAACGCCGAGGTCGCCGAGCTGCTCGCCCGCCTGCGTAGCGCGGTGCCGCGGGTTCTTCCCGCCGCATAGCCTCGGTTCTCGGTCCGCCGACAACGCACCGATTTCGCGTCCAGAAACCGTCCAGTTGCGACGCTCGATCGTCAAGCGCCCGAGCCTATGCTCCGATGGTCCGGCTAATGCGCCTGCGTTCGATCGTCCTCAGTGTCCTGCTCGTCTCGTTGGCCCTCACGGGCAGCGCCCAGGCCGCAACGCCCGGCATCAACGTGGCCGGCGTGCCGACGGCCGGCAACGCCGCGCAGGTGATCGCCACCGGTGCGAAGTACGCCCGCTACTTCGTCCTGTGGTCGGACATGCAGCCCACTCCAGGCGCGCTCAACGCCCCCCTGCTCGCGACCTACCAGTCGTCGCTGGCCCAGCTGCAGGCCGCCGGCGTCAAGGTCGACCTCGTGGTCACCGCCGCCCCGAGCTGGGCCAACGGCAGCCCGGATCGCATGGTGCCGCCGAACAACCCGCGCGACATGGCCACGTTCATGGGCCAGCTGGCGACGGCGCTCAAGGGCAAGGTCGCCGCGTACGAGATCTGGAACGAGCCCGACAGCAACGAGTTCTGGCACGCAACCCTCGACGCCGCCCGCTACACGGCCCTGCTCAAGGCCGTCTACCCGGCGACCAAGGCCGCCGACCCCGGCGCCGTCGTCCTCTCGGGTCCGTTCAGCGGCAACGACTACGACTTCATGGCCCAGATGTACGCCGCGGGCGCCAAGGGCTCCTACGACGGTGTCTCGGTCCACACCGACACGGCGTGCCTGAACTCCGGCCCGACGCAGTACTACCGCGACGGCAGCCGGATCGGGCGCTTCTCGTTCCTGGGCTACCGCGAGCTCCACACGACGATGATCGCCAACAACGACCCGGCCCCGATCTGGATCACCGAGCTCGGCTGGTCCTCGACGGTGACCCAGTGCGAGCGCGGCACCTGGGCGGGCGGGAAGACCGCCGGCGTCGGCGAGGCCGGCCAGGCCACCGCGCTCCAGCAGGCCTATCACTGCATGGCGCAGGAGCCGGCGATCGCCGTGGCCGAGTGGTTCACGCTCAACGACGCCGGGACCGCCGACACCGAGATGAACCGCTACGGGCTTCTGCGCCCCAACGGCACGCAGAAGCCGGCTTACACCGCGTTCCGCAACGAGGCGCTCAACGGCGACAAGCTGACCGGTGGCTGCGGAGACTTCTCGGGTCCCACGATCAAGGTCAACCAGCCGACCGCCGGCGCGCAGTTCGTGTCGAACCTCGTGCTCAGCGCCTCGGCCCACAGCGCCGACGGCCTGAGCCGCATCAGCTTCCTGTGCGACGGCAAGAAGGTCGCCACCTTCTCGCCCGTGGCCAGCGACAAGGTCATCACGATGACCTGGTACGGCTCGAGCAACCTGCCGGCCGGCCAGCACCAGATCGAGGTCCAGTCCACCGACAAGGCCGGCAACCTGTCGACGTCCGACGTCGTCGTCACGAAGGTCGACCTGGCCAAGCTCGCCCCGCAGCGGACGTGGGTCGTGGCCAAGGTCACCGGAAGCGGGCTGATCCGCACGGTGACCGGGCAGGTGAAGTCGACGCTGCCGTTCTCGATCAAGGGCCGCGTGCGCTTCTACTTCCAGATCCGTGAGGGCGCCACGTGGATCTCGCGCCACAAGGCATCGCGCAACTCGCGCACCCCGTTCCGCGTCGTCCAGCGCCTGGCCCGCGCCGGCCAGTGGCGCGTGAAGATCGTCTACACCGGCTCCGGGCCGTTCAAGCCGTCGACGGCGCCGCTCACCGCATTCACCGCGCGTCGCTGATCCCCCGATTGTCGCCGGATCGCGGGTGCTCACGCTAGGCTGGCGCCCATGTCCGCTCGTCTTCGCGTGGCGTTTCTCGCCGCCGCGCTCAGTGGTGCCATCGCCGGGATCGGCGCGCAGAGCGCGTCGGCGTTTCCGGTCGTCGGCCTGAACATTGCGGGCGTGCCGACCCCCCCGCAGCTCGCGCAGGCGGAGAAGCTCGGCGCCAAGACCGTGCGGATGTTCGTCCTGTGGTCCGACGTGCAGCCGGCCAGGGGCGCGCTCAACGCGGGGCTGGTCAGCGCCTACGGCGGCATCGTCCGCACCCTCAGCCAGGACAATGTCAGCGTCGACTTCGTCGTCGTGCGCGCGCCGTCCTGGGAGACTGGCAGCGCCGACGTCCAGCATCCACCGAACAACCCGGCCGACTACGCCAACTTCCTGGCCCAGTTCGCGAGCACGCCGGGGATCCAGGGCCAGGGCGTCGCCTACGAGCTCTGGAACGAGGAGGACTCGCCCGCCTGGTGGACCGGAGCGCCCGATCCGGCCGCCTACGCGGCGCTGGTCAAGGCGGCCGCGCCCGCGCTGCGCCACGCGGATCCGACGGCCAAGGTCATCCTCGGGCCTACGACCGGCAACAACTACGACTTCCTCGGCGATCTCTACGGCCAGGGGATCAGCGGCCTCACCGACGCGGTCGCGGTGCACACCGACACGATCTGCCTGGACTTCGGCCCCGACGGCACGTACATGACCAACGGGCGCCTCGGGCAGTTCGTGTTCCTCAGCTATCGCGAGGTCCACAAGACGATGGTCGCCCACGGTGAGGGCGACCATCCGATCTGGATGACGGAGTTCGGCTGGAACTCGTCGCAGACCGCCGCCGGCGGCTCGACGTGCCAGGAGGGCGCCGGAGCGGGCAAGAAGGCGTCGGGCGTCACCGCGGATCAGCAGGCGCAGTTCATCACCCAGGCCTTCCACTGCATGGACGCCGACCCCTATCTCCAGGTCGCCAACTGGTTCACGCTCTACGACGACCTGAGCCAGCCCTCGGACTCGCTGCGCCATTACGGCCTGATCAACGGCGCCGGCGCGCCGAAGCCGGACTACAACGCGTTCAGCCTCCTGGCGACCCAAGGCGACCAGCTCACGGGCAAATGCGGGGATTTCGACGGGCCGGAGATCACGGTCCAGACGCCGAAGCTCGGGCAGACGTACGCCTCGACGCTGCCGATCATGGCCTCGGCCAGCGATCCGCAGGGCGTGACCCGGATCACGTTCAAGGCCGACGACAACACCGACGCGATCGACAACTTCGCCAACCCGGCCGACGGTCAGTCGGTCGGGCTGACGTGGGGCGGCGCGGCCGATCTGTCGATCGGCTCGCACACGATCAACGTCACCGCGGTCGATAAGAACGGCAACGTCAGCACGCTTGGCGTCCAGGTCAAGAAGGTCTCGATCAACTCGATCCTCGCGGTGGGCCCGGTGAAGATCGGCGTCAAGAAGTTCAGCTGCAACGGCGCGGTCTGCACGATCGGCGGCCAGGGTCTGACACCGGCCGGCGACCCGCTGCCCGGGGGCAAGAACGGCGGCAAGATGCAGGCCGTCTGGCAGCTGCTGCGCAGCGTTCGGGTCAAGGGCGGCCACGGGCGCCACGTCAAGCGGTTTCGCACCAAGTACGTCCAGGGCATGCACGCCAACAAGCCGTTCAAGCTGACCAAGCGCCTGAAGCCCGGCCAGTGGCGCGTCCAGGTCAAGTTCACGCCGCCCAAGCCGCTCAAGCCGGCGGCCTCGCCGTTCAAGTACTTCACGATCACGATGGCGAAGAAGCACCATCGCTGATCGCGGGCGACTTATCGCCGCTTGCGCGTGGCGGGCTCAGGCACCGCGAGGACGTGCGCGCGACGCATATAGCGATCGAACTGCGGGACCGTGAACGCCGCGTAGCCGTGCGATGGCGTGTAGAGCAAGCCCTTGTCGACAAGGCGCGACCGTGTCGGCCCGAGCTGCGTACGGTCTTTCCGACCCCCCGGAGTCCGGTGATGAGCATCGATTGTTCGGTATGGCCGCGCCGTAGGCGGTCGAGCAACACCTCGAACGCTTGGAGTTCGGCTGCGCGTCCCACCAACGCAGGAGGGCGCGCGCCGGCGTTGGGCGTGTACGGGTTGTCTTGTGCGCGCACGCGCCGATATCGGCAGTCTTGTCGTGCTTTATCAAGAGACGCAAAAGCGGCGTTAGATTGGCAAGACGGCTGAGCGCGTTCGTCGATAACGCTAGGTTTCAACGATGCGCCTGATCGTCGCCCGCTGTGAGGTTCGCTACTCCGGACGCCTGACCGCCGTCCTGCCGATGGCGCTGCGGCTGCTGATGATCAAGGGCGACGGGTCGGTGCTCGTGCATGCCGACACGGGAGGGTTCAAGCCGCAGAACTGGATGACGCCGCCGACGGTCATCGAGGAGACCTCGTCCCCACCCACCCTGATCGTGGTCCGCAAGCGTGCCGGCTCGACCGAGGATCGCCTCGACATCGAGATCGCCGAGGTCATCAGCGACGTCGAGCACGACATGGGCGAGGCGGCGGCGCTGGAGAAGGACGGCGTCGAGCGTGATCTGCAGGAGCAGCTCGCGGCGGCGCCGCACTGGTGCGGCGAGGGGTTCCGGCTCGTCCGTCGCGAGTGGCCGACCGACATCGGCCCGGTCGATCTGATGTGCCGCGATGAGACCGACGGCTGGATCGCGGTCGAGATCAAGCGTGTCGCGACGATCGATGCGGTCGAGCAGCTCACGCGCTACCTCGAGCGCATCCGCATCGACCCGGCGATGACCGATTGCCGCGGCGTGCTGGCGGCCCAACAGATCAAGCCGCAGGCGCGAGTGCTCGCCGAGTCGCGCGGGATCGAGTGCGTCGAGGTCGACCTCGCGGTGCTGCGCGGCGAGCGCGACCCGGACCTTGTGCTCTTCAACGCCTGAAATAGGCTCCGGCCCATGGCCGACGACGATCCCGTTCTCACCGAGCGCCGTGGTGGCGTGCTGCTCATCACGCTCAACCGCCCCGACGCGCGCAACGCGATCAACCTCGATGTCGCTGAGGGCATCGCCGCCGCGCTCGAGGAGCTCGACGCCGACGACACCCTGAGCGTCGGCGTGCTGACCGGCGCCGGCAAGGGCTTCAGCGCCGGCATGGACCTCAAGGCGTTCGTCAGCGGTAAGCGCCCGTGGGTCGAGGGCCGTGGCTTCGCCGGGATCGTGCGCAGGTCGTCGCGCAAGCCGCTGATCGCCGCGGTCGAGGGCTTCGCCGTCGCTGGTGGCCTCGAGGTCGCGCTGGCCTGTGACCTGATCGTCGCGTCCACGGGCACCCGCCTCGGGATCCCCGAGGTCAAGCGCTCGCTGGTCGCGGCCGGCGGCGCGCTGCTGCGCCTGCCCGCGCGGATTCCCTACGGCATCGCGATGGAGCTCGCGCTGACCGGCGACACGATCGACGCCGAGCGCGCCTACGAGCTTGGTCTGGTCAATCGCGTCACCGAGCCGGGGGGCGCGGTCGAAGGCGCCCTGGAGCTCGCGGCCGCGATCGCCGTCAACGCGCCGCTCGCGCTCGTGGCGTCCAAGGAGGTGCTCGAGAGTCAGCGCGATTGGCCGAGCGAGGAGTTCTGGGACCGCCAAGAGGCGATCACCGAATCGGTCTTCAGCTCCGAGGACGCGATCGAGGGCTCGACCGCGTTCGCCGAGAAGCGCGCGCCGGTGTGGAAGGGCCGCTGAGCTCGGGGTCCCGCCGCGACGCGGTCCTCGCGCGGGTCCGGGCGATTCCCGAGGGCTTCGTTCGCACCTACGGCGACGTGTCGCCGGGCGCGCCGCGATTCGCCGGCAGCGTGCTGTTCGACAGCGACGACCCCGACGTGCCGTGGTGGCGCGTCGTGCGCGCCGACGGCTCGCTGGCCAAGGGGGCGCGCCAGGCGGCGCATCTGCGCGAGGAGGGCGTCCCGCTTCGTCGCGGTCGCGTGGTGATGCGCGAGGCTAGGCTGCCCGAGGATGTGGACCCAGCGTGAGATCGTCCTCCGGCCCCGCGAGCGCGGCTTTCACCTCGTCACGCGCGAGGTGCTCGACGAGCTGCCCGAGCTGCGCGACGTCCGCGTCGGACTCCTGCACCTGCTGATCCGCCATACGTCGGCGTCGCTGACGCTGAACGAGAACGCGTCGCCCGACGTGCGGCGCGACTTCGAGACGTGGTTCGGCGATGCGGTGCCCGAGGGGTACGAAGGCTGGACCCACACGCTCGAGGGCCCCGACGACATGCCGGCCCACATCAAGGCCTCGCTCCTCGGTCCGTCATTGACCCTGCCGATCAACGGAGGCCGGCTGATGCTCGGCACGTGGCAGGGCATATATCTATGCGAGCACCGCGACCACGGGGGCGCGCGGTCGCTGGTGGCGACGATTCAGGGGGATGGCTAGGGCGCGGTCCGTACTCGGAATAGTTCCGAGTACGGGAACCCGCGCCTCAGGCCGTCGCCGCCACCGGCACCTCGGCCTCCCGCGCCAGCCCATTGAGCAGCGCCGCGAGATCGGCGTGCTGTTCCGGTGCCCAGCCCGCCAGATGCTCGGCGAGTCGCTCGCGGCGCGCGGCCACGAGGCGGTCGAACGTCGCGGTTCCGGCGGGCGTCAGCACACGAGTCCCATCGTCGCCGGCCTCGACCAGCCCGCGGCGCTCGAGCTCCTCGGTCGCGTCCTCGAAGATGTGCGCGGCGAGGTCGGCGCGGCGGGCGAGCGCCGTCGGGTTCGCCTGTGGATCCTCATTGATGCGCGCGAGCATCCAGACCTGCGCAGGGGACAGGTCGACGCCGGCGTGGGCGGCGATGCGCTGGATGATCTCCCGCTTCGCATCGCGACTCATCAGCACGCTCAATGCGCGGGCGATCTCGTCGAGCGAGCGATCGCCCTTCGGGATCGCGAAGCTCTCGCCGATCCCGGTTGTCGTCACCGTCTCGCGCAGCGGTAGCTCGGCGATGAACCAACTCGCGGCGAACGCGACGAGCCCGATCCCCGCCGCGACAAGGAAGACCGTGTTCAGCGAGTCGGTGAACGCGTGGACGTAGGTCGTGTGCACGGACCCGGGGAGTTGGTTGATCACCGCCGGATTGACCCCGCCGCCCGTCAGCGCGCCGGGCACGTGCCCGCCGCCGAGCGCGCTGAACGCGGCTGAGAGGTTTGTCGCCAGCTGGGTCGCGAACACCGCTCCGAGGAGCGCCGTCCCGATCGAGCCGCCGATGGAGCGAAACAGCGTCGCGCCGGACGTGGCGACGCCGAGGTCGGAGTAGTCGACCGAGTTCTGCACCGCGACGACGAGGATCTGCATGACGAGCCCGAGCCCGAGCCCGAGGACGAACATGTACGACGAGGCCTGGAGCGTCGTCGTCCCCGAGTCCATCAGCGACAGCAGGTACAGGCCGACGACCATCACCGCCGTCCCGAGGATCGGGAACGCTTTGTAACGGCCGGTGCGGCTGACGATCTGCCCCGACCCGATCGAGGTGACCAGCAGCCCGAGCATCAGCGGGAGCAGCTGCAGCCCTGACCCTGTCGGGCTCGCCCCGTTGACGACCTGCAGGAACAGCGGCAGGTAGGTGATCGACCCGAACATCGCGAAGCCGATGATCAGGCCCACGACGCTCGTCACCACGAAGACGCTGTTGGAGAACAGATGCATCGGCAGCACCGGTTCCTCCGCGCGGCGCTCGGCCCACACGAACGCGGCCAGCAGCACGACCGCTGCCACGCCGAGGCCGACGATCAGCGCAGAGCCCCAGCCGTGGCTCTGGCCGAGCGTCGTCAAGAGCACGATCGATGTCAGCCCGCCGCCGAGCAGCATGACGCCGAGGTAGTCGATGACCGCCTTGACGCGCTCCTTGGGCGACGGCAGCGTCACGGCCAGGACGCCGAACGCGAGGATGCCGAGCGGCAGGTTGATGTAGAAGATCCAGCGCCAAGACGCGTGCGTGGTCAGGAAGCCGCCGAGCAGCGGCCCGACGACGCTGGCCAGCCCGAACACCGCGCCGAACAGCCCTTGATAACGCCCGCGATCGCGGGCCGACACGACATCGCCGATCGACGCCTGGGCGCAGACCATCAGACCGCCGCCACCCATGCCCTGAAGCGCCCGGAACGCGATCAGCTCGGGCAGCGACTGGCTGAGCCCGCACAGCGCCGAGCCGACGAGGAAGATCACGAGCGCGACCTGGAGGACGATCTTGCGCCCGTAGAGGTCGCCGAGCTTGCCGTAGAGCGGCGTCACCACGGTCTGCGCGAGCAGGTACGCGGTCACGACCCACGACAGATGGTTCAGGCCGCCGAGATCGCCGACGATCGTCGGCAGCGCGGTCGCGACGATCGTCTGATCGAGCGCCGCCAGCAACATCACCAGCATCAGGCCGGCAAACACCAGCTTGACGTTCGGGGCGCTGTCCTCGCGGGGTTCGGCGATCACCTCGGCGATGGCCGCGAGTCTACGCGCGCTACCGCTCGCCGGGCGTCTTCTTGGGGTACAGCGAGACCGGGACCGAGAGGTCGAGCGCGGTGTGGACGATGCGGTTCTGCTCGGCGACGTGAGCGGCCGGGTAGCCCTCGCCCGGTGAGGCGCGCTCGGGGCGGCCGATGTAGCCGTAGGCGAGGTGCTCGGGGAGGATCTGCATGAGCCGCGGGGACATGTGCGCGCGGGCGCCCATGTTGCGCGGCTCCTCCTGGACCCAGACGACCTCCTGGAGGTTCGGGTAGCACTCGACGAGCTCCAAGACCTGGGCCTCGGGGAACGGGTACAGCAGCTCGACTCGACCGACGGCGACGCCCTCGTTGCCCTGACGGTCGGGGTGGCCGACGAGGTCGTAGTAGATCTTGCCGGTGCACAGGATCAGGCGCGTGACCTTCTCGATCGGCACCCGCGGCTCGCCGAGTACGGGGTAGAACTGGGTCTCCGCGAGGTGTTCGATGCGGTTGGTCGCCTGCGGCAGGCGCAGCAGCGACTTTGGCGTCATGACGACGAGCGGGCGTTGCTTGGCGATCCGCGCCTGGCGGCGCAGCAGGTGGAAGTACTGGGCCGGCGTCGTCAGGTTCGCGACACGGATGTTGCCCTCGGCGGTCAGCATCAGGAAGCGCTCCAACCGCGCGCTCGAATGTTCGGGACCGGACCCCTCGTAGCCGTGGGGGAGCAGCAGCGTCAGCCGTGACGTCTGGCCCCACTTGGCCAGGCCGCTCATGATGAACTGGTCGATGATGACCTGGGCCGAGTTGCCGAAGTCGCCGAACTGGGCCTCCCACAGCACCAGCGTCTCCGGCGCCTCCTGCGAGTAGCCGTACTCGAAGCCCAGGCACGAGTTCTCGCTGAGCGGCGAGTTGTGCAGCTCGAACGGCGCCAGCGCACCGGGCAGGTTCTGGATCGGCGAGACGGTCTGGCCGGTCTTGGCGTCGTGGAAGACCAGGTGGCGCTGGGAGAACGTGCCGCGCTCGGCGTCCTGGCCGGTCAGGCGGATCGGGATCCCCTCGGTCAGCAGCGACGCGAAGGCCAGCGACTCGGCCTGGGCCCAGTCGATCCCGCCGTCGGGGCCGACCGCGTTGCGGCGGCGCTCGAGCTGGGTCACGAGCTTGGGATGGACGGTGAAGCCCTCGGGCGTGCTGAGCAGCTCTTCGTTGAGGCCGAGCAGGCGCTCGGAGTCGACGGCCGTCTTGACCTCGGGCGACGGCGAGCGGTCGAGCGTGTACTCGCCGGTCGTCTGGTCGTGGTCGCCGCTCTCGTCGGCCTTCTTGATCGCCGCCTTGAGCTCGGCGAGCAGGCGCGACAGTTCGTCCCAGATCTCCTGGCTCTGCGCGTCGACCTCGGCCTTGGTGATCACGCCCTGCTCGACCAGCTGTGTCGCGAACAGCTCGCTCACGCGCTTCTTGGTCTTGATCTTGGCGTACATCTCGGGCTGCGTGTACGCGGGCTCGTCGGCCTCGTTGTGGCCAAAGCGCCGGTACCCGATCAGGTCGATGACAACGTCGTGGCCGAACTCCTGGCGGAACGCGAACGCGAGCCGCACCGCGGTGATGCACGCGGCGACGTCGTCGGCGTTGACGTGGATGATCGGGACGTCGTAGCCCTTGGCGAGGTCCGAGGCCCACCGGGTCGACCGGGCATCCTCCGCATCGGTCGTGAAGCCGATCTGGTTGTTCTGGATCAGGTGGACCGTGCCGCCGACGTTGTAGCCGTCCAGCGCCTGCATGTTCAGCGTCTCGGCCACGACGCCCTGGCCGGGGAACGCCGCGTCGCCGTGCAGGACGAGCGGCACCGCCGACGCGTTGTCGCGATGGGCGTGCGGCCCGTGGCGCGTGGTCTGCGCCGCGCGCGTGGCGCCGACGACGACCGGGTGCACGAACTCGAGGTGCGACGGGTTGGACTCGAGGTTGACGAGGATCGACTCGCCGTTGGGCAGCTGGTAGGAGCCCTGGGCGCCGTGGTGGTACTTGACGTCGCCGGTGCCGCCCTGCGGAATCGTCGTGACCGCCTCGAGCGTCGAGGCCCCTTCGAACTCGGCGAAGATCGTCTCGTAGGGGCGCCCGAGGTTGTGGGCGAGCACGCTGAGCCGGCCGCGGTGGGCCATCCCGACGACGACCTCGCGCGCGCCGTGCGCGGCGGAGAGCTGGATCAGCTCGTCGAGCATCGGCACGGTCATGTCGAGGCCCTCGACCGAGAACTGCTTCTGGCCGAGGTAGGCCTTGTGCATGAAGCGCTCGAAGGCGTCGACCTCGATCAGCCGCTTGAGCAGCGCGCGCTGCTCGTCGGTCGTCAGCGACTTGCGGAACGTTCCCGACTCGATGTTCTCGCGCAGCCACAGACGCTGGCGGTGGCTGCCGATGTGCTCGACCTCGTAGGCGATCGTGCCGCAGTAGGTCTCGTGCAGATGGGGAAGCGCGTCGGCGAGCGTCGCGCCGGGCACGTACATGCGCAGGATCTTGGCCGGGATCTGGGCCATCAGCTCCGGCGTCAGGCCGAGCGGCTCGGGCTCGAGCGCCGGGTCGGACTCGGGGTTGGAGCCGAGCGGATCGAGCTTGGCCGCGAGGTGGCCGTGGGTGCGGTGGGCCTTGAGCAGCGACGTCGCGGCCTGAACGGCCTGGAGCAGGTCTTCGCTCGGGGCGCCACCGGCGGCGGGCGTGGCGTCGCGGGCGACGGCGGCGGCCGCAGCGGGGGCCGGCGGCGCGGGCAGCGGGCCGATCGCGACGCCGAGCGAGTCGAAGATCGACTCGTAGAAGCCGTTCTCGCCCTGGAGGTAGGCCTCGATCGTCTGCAGGAAGCGGCCCGACTCGGCGCCCTGGATGATCCGGTGGTCGTAGGTCGAGGTCATCGTCATGACCTTGTCGGCGCCGATCACCGCGCCGACGCTGCCGAGGCCGACCGGGTACGCGATTGAGCCGGTCGCGACGATCGTGCCCTGGCCGACCATCAGGCGCGGCACGCTGGCCACGGTGCCGATGCCGCCCGGGTTGGTCAGCGAGATGTTGCCGCCGACGAGGTCGTCGACGGTCAACGTGTTCTCGCGCGCCTTGGTGATCAGCGCGTCGAACGCGGCACGGAACGCGGTGAAGTCCATCCGCCCGGCGTCGCGGATGACCGGGACCATCAGCGTGCGGCTGCCGTCCTTCTTCTCGACGTCGACCGCGATGCCCAGGTTGACGGCGGCGTCGTCAACGCGGTGTGGCTTGCCGTCGACCTCGTCGAAGTGGTGGGCCATGACCGGCATGTCGTTCTGTACCGCGAGCGCGATCGCGTAGGCGATCAGGTGGGTGAACGAAGCCTTCTCGCCGTGCTGCTTGAGCTCGCGGCGCCGAGCGTCCATCGTCGTTACGGTGAGCGTCCGGAATGAGGTCGCGGTCGGGATGGCGCGGCTCTCGTCCATGTAGCGCGCGAGCATCGCGGCGCTGCCCTTGATGACGGTGGAGCTGGCGGCGGCTGAGGCTGCGGTGGCGCCGTTCTCGGCGACGGCGAGCACGTCGGCCTTGACGATCCGCCCGCCGGGTCCGGAGCCGCTGACGCCCTGGAGGTCGACGCCCTCGGCGGCCGCTGCGCGGGCGGCGACGGGGGAGACGCGGGTGCCGTCGGGGATCGCGGTCGCGGAGCCGCCGTTGCTCGAGGTTTCGGTCGCCGGCGAGCCATTGGAGGCGGCGGGTGCGGACGCTGCGGGTCCGCCGGGCTGAGCGGGGCCGCTCTGCATGCGCGCGATGACCTGCCCGACGGTGACCGTCTCGCCCTCGGCGACGAGGATCTCGGTGATCGTTCCCGGGCCCGGCGCGGGAAGCTCCATATCGACCTTGTCGGTCGAGATCTCGACGACGGTGTCGCCGTCGGCCACGACGTCACCGACCTTCACGGCCCATTCGAGGATCGTGCCCTCGGTGACCGACTCGCCGCCGGCCGGCGTGACGATGTCGACGATCTCACCGGTGGACTGCTGAGGCTCGGGCTCCGTGTCCAGTGCGGCGGGCGCCGAGCCGTTGCTCGGAGCGATCTCAGCCAGCACCTGGCCGACCGAGACGGTGTCGCCGACGGCGCTGTGGAGCTTGAGGATCGTGCCACCCGCGGGCGAAGGGACTTCGGCGTCGACCTTGTCGGTCGAGATCTCGACGAGGATCTCGTCCGCTTCGATCGTGTCGCCTTCCTGCTTGCGCCACTCGAGGATGGTGCCCTCGGTCACCGATTCGCCCATCTTGGGCATCGTGACCTCAATCGTTGTGTTCACTGCCATGCCGTACGAACACTAGCGCGCGGATGCCCGACAGCGAGCCGCGTCATCGCGTGTCGTATGAAAAAAGGTCCTAGGCCCCGGCGAGGGCGAGGACCTCAGGGGCGCCGACGCCCAGCGGACCGGCCACATGGCCGCGGTCGTCGAGCAGGATCGCCGACGGCGTCCCGCTCGCGCCGAACGCCGCGCCGACGGTGAAGCCGGGGTTCAGAGCGATGCGCGCGCGCAGGCCCATCGCCCGGTTCTCTTCCTCCGAGCCGGTCGAGACGAGGATCATCTCGGGGCCGTCGCGGTGGGCGGCGGCCTCCCACACGCGCAGGTCGTCGAGCATCTGCGCGCAGAAGCCGCACGACGGGTTCCAGAACACGAGCAGGCGACCGCCGGAGCGCGGGTCGGTGAGGTCGATCGGTTCGCCGTCGAGGTCGGTCAGCGACAGCGCCGGAGCGGGGGAGCCGATGGCGAGCGCGGGCGGCGGGGCGGGCGCCGGCGGGACGACGTTGAGCGCCGGGGCGGGTGACGGGCGACCGACCAGCGCGGCGACGAGCGCCTCGATCGCCGGGCCGCCGGGAGCGGCGGGCAGGATGACGCGGCCGTCCGCGCCGATCGCCAGCGCGGTCGGGGTGGCCGGGCAGTTGAGCAGCTCCGAGACCTCGCGGTCGGTCTGCAGCAGGACGCGCGCGATGCCGTGCTCGACCGTCTTGTCGCGGTTGGCCTCGGTCGTCCCGCGCGAGACCAGCGCGATCGTCATCTCGTCGTGGTACTCGCGCTGCCAGCGCCCGACCTCGGGCATCAGCTCGCCGCACGGGCCGCAGTCCGGATCGGTGAACAGCAGCAGGACGGGACGACCGGGCGCCCGCAGCTGCTCGAGCGTGACCGGAACGCCATCGAGCCCCGGGAGATCGAACGTCGGCGTGAGCTCGCCGACCGCCGGGCCGTACCCGGCGCTGTCCCACGCGGGCGCCACGCCGGCGCTCTGTGCACCACCGGCCTCGAGCGCGTCGATGCGCCGCAGGACGCGACCGTTCTGCTTGAGCAGCGCGAACATGAACGCACCCTGGGCGATGAGCACGGCAACGAGGACGGCGACCGCGACGAGCAGCCACGTCTGCGTCGTGTCGAGGTCGCCGATCCAACCCCACGCGCTCGCGCCCGGCCCATCGACGATCGGGACGACGGCGACCGCGGCGAGGATCACGTTGCGGATCAGGGTCTTGGCGCCCGCGGGCTCGGAGTGCAGGGCGCCGAAGCAGTGACAGTCCGGGGCCTCGCCGCGGGCCATCGCCACCGAGATCGCGACGACGAACGTCGCGAGCAGCGCCAGCGCAAGGATCGCCCCGGCCTGCGCGGTCGCGGGGAAGAGCAGCAGCCCGGCGGCGGTCAGCTCGGCGACCGGAAGCGCGACGCCGACGAACCCGGCCAGACGCTCGGGGACACCGAAGCCCCGCGCCGCCTCCCGCGAGCCCTCGCGGTCGAGCAGCTTGGCGACGCCCGCGAAGGCGAAGACGGCGAACAGGACGAGACGAGCGGCGAGGGCCATCTACGGGCAGAGTCTAGAAGCAGACTCCGGTCGCGCAGACGTCTTCTGTTCCTCGCGCACGAACTCATAGCTGCCGACGAAGGGGCCGATCGCGCCGATCACCGCCACGGCAACACCGAGGCGCAACGACACGACCTTGGTCCGCACCGCGTAGAGGCACGTCAGCGACATCACGATCCAGCCGATGCCGTGGGCCAGACCGAGAACGAAGGTCGGTCCCTTCAGCCCCGGGATGATCCACACCGCGAGCAGCGCCAGGTAGATCGCCGAGTGGATGAACGAGCCGTGCTTGAGCCGCGTGAAGGTGATCACGCGACCAGGTCCGCCAGCAGGCGCAGCGGTGCGTCGGCCTCCTCGGGCCACTCGGCGACGTCGGCCGGCCACCAGGCGTAGGCGTCGTGCTCGTGGTCGGGCTCGACCTCTGCGCCCTCGGGCAGCCATGCGATCCCGACGACCATGAACAACTGCGCCGGCAGGTGCACGAGCGCCTCGACCGATACGCGCTCCGCGGTGACCGACCACTCCTCATCGAGTTCGCGCGCGAGCGTGTCGGCCGGGTTCTCACCGAGGTCGACCGCGCCCGCCGCGCCGAGCGCCCAGCGCCCGGCCCATGACGCCACCCACGGCGCGCGGCGCCCGGCCAGCCAGCGGCCCTCGCTGTCGCGCGTGACGCACGTCGCCGCGATCGCGTCGCTGGCGTCGCCGGGAACCAGGCGCAGGGCCCAGCGCATCGGCTGTAGCTCGAGCTCGAGGCGACCGTCGGACGTGCGATGGCCGACCAGCCGTGCCGCCAGGCCGTCGTGGCTCGGCGACCCGCGCTCGCGCAGCGCGAGGATCGCCGCGTCGGCCGCCGCGGTCTTGTCGGCGGGCGGGACGTACTCGTCGTCGCGCCAGCGGGCGCTGACACTCTGGACCGGCCACGGCCCGCGGGCGAGCAGATTTGGTTGGGGCGGTGAAGCCATGGACCCGACAGGTTAGGCTCGCGCGGCTCATGACCGACCCACGTCCACGAATGGATGGTTGATGCGCATCGCCGTTCTCGGCGCCGGCGGCGTCGGTGGGTTCCTGGCTGCAGCCTTCGCTCGTGACGGTCACGACGCCATCGTCATCGCCCGTGAGCAGACGGTCGCCGCGATCGCCGCCGACGGCCTGACGGTCATCAGCCCGGCCATCGGCGACATACGCGAGCGCCCGCGCGCGGCCGTGACGCTCGACGAGGACGTCGACGCGCTGTTCGTCGCCGTCAAGGCGACCGTGCTGCGCGACGCGCTTCACCGGATCAACGTCGACCCGCCGCTCGTGATTCCCCAGCTCAACGGGTTGGACCACCTCGCGGTGCTGCGCGAGCGCTTCGGCGACGCCGTTGTCGCCGCGACGATCCGTATCGACGCGACCCGCGTCGCGCCGACGACGATCGAGCAGCGCGGACCGAACCTGCTCCTCGACATGGCCGGTGCGCGCGAGTTCGCGGCCGTCGTCGAGCGCAGCGGTATCCCGACGCGAACCTCGGGATCCGAGCCGCAGGTGATGTGGTCCAAGCTCGTTCGCCTCAACGCGCTGGCGCTGACCACGACCGCGTTCGACGCGCCGCTCGGCGCGATCCGCGAGGACGCCGACCGTCGTGCGGCGCTGATCGCCGCGATCCACGAGACCGCTGCAGCCGGCGTCGGCGACGGCGCCACGATCGATCCTCTCGTCACCGAGGCCGAGCTGCTCGATCAGGCTCATCCCGAGCTGCGTTCCTCGATGGCCCGCGACGTCGAAGCCGGGCGGGAGCCCGAGCTCGACGCGATCGCCGGGTCGGTGCTGCGGGCGGCCGCCCGCCATGACGTGCCGGTCCCGACCGTCGCGTCGCTGACCGCGTCGATCGCGCGGCGGGCCGGCGTCACCGTCGACGTCGGCGCAACGTAGAGCTCGCGTGGCCGCGACGGCGGTGCAAGACTTCACGGCGCGCCATGGCTGACACGAGCAAGATCGCCAAGAACCTGCGCGCGTTTGCGATCGCGGTCAACTCGCACGACCGCGAGAACCCGACGCACAACGCCTACGGGATCGGCCTCACGCACTTCGACATGGAGCGCCTGGGCTTCGACGAGGGTGAGGAGATCCTGCCCGGGATCACGATCCACGGCGACAACGGCGTCTCGGGCAACTTCCGCGTGCTGTGCGACGGCGACCACGAGAACGAGATCGCCGAGGAGGTCGTCGAGGTGGTCGAGGCGATCAGCACCCAGTCGGTCGGCGGCGAGATCGGGTGACCGCTACGCCACGACCAGTCGCCGGCTGAACGCCCGCGCGAACAGGTCGACCTCGCGCGCCGCGGCCCAGCGCGGGACACTGACGTCGCCTTCGGCTTCGAGTTCGAGGCGCACATCGTCGCCATCGATCACGGTGCGTACCGCGCGGACGGACTGGTCGCGGCTGCGCTCGAGGTCCTCAGCCAGGCGCAGCAGCGTCGAGCAACGGTCGAGCAGCGCCGCGTCGCCCTTGCCGAGCAGCGCGGCGAACGGCCCGGCGTCCGGCGTTCCCTTGCGGTGGTAGCGCACGATCTGGCCGATCAGCGCGACCTCGCGCGGGCTGTAGCCCGGCAGCCCGGCGTTGAGGACGAGGTAGCGCGAGTGCTTGTGGTGATCGTCGTAGTCGACGGCGACGCCGATGTCGTGCAACGTGCACGCGGCCCACAGCAGCTCGCGCTCGAGCGCGTCGCCGGCGTGCAACTGCGCCGCGGCGAGATCGTCGAACAGGCCCAGCGCGAGCGTCGCGACGTGCGCGGTGTGGGCGGGGTCGACGCTGTACTGGCCGGCCAGGTTGAGAACCGACCGCGCGCGGACGTCGTCGACCAGCGGCGGGTCGGCGGGCTCGAGCAGGCGCTCGAAGAACACGCCCTCGCGTAGCCCGGCCTCGGTCACCTCGACGCCGTTGAACCCGCCGGCAATCACGACCGCCTGGATCACCGCGGCGCCGGCGAGGATCAGGTCACCGCGCTCGGGCTTGACGCCGGGGACGCCGCCCCGCTCGGCGACTGCCATCCCGGCCAGCAGCTCGACGAGCTCGGCGAGGACGTCGAGTGAGATCACGTAGCCCTGGACCCCGAACGACGGCTCGCCACGCAGGCGCTGCGCGGCGGCGGCGAGGTTGCGCGCGGTGCCGCCGATCGCGACCAGCCGCCCGCCGCGGCGGGTCAGCCACGGCGCGCTGCCCAACTCGTCGCTGACGTGCGAGCGCAGGCCTTTCAGCTGCCTGCGCGTCGCCGGCTCGTCGCCGGTCAGGAAGCGCTCGCTCATCCGCACCGCCCCCAGCGGCCACGAGCAAAGCTCGGTCGCAATGCGCGACGCGACGCCGACGAGCTGCATCGAGCCGCCGCCGAGATCGAGCACGGCGCCGTCGGAGAGCGTCGTCGAGTTGACCGCCGCCAGGTACCCGTAGCGCGCCTCCTCCTCGGTGCTGAGGACGCGAACGTCGAGGCCCGACACCAGCCGCACCGCGTCGAGGAACTCGTCACGGTTGGTCGCGTCGCGGATCGCGCTCGTCGCCACGAGCGCAACGTCGTCGTCGTCCAGGCCGCTGGCCCGGCAGAAGTGGGCGAACACCTCGACCGCTCCGAGCGCGCGGGCCATCGGCTCGCGGCCCAGCGTCCCGCGCTCGTCGAGCCCCGCGCCGACGCGCACCGGCTCGTAGATCTCGTCGACGCGCCGCCACCACCCGTCGCGGGTCGCAAAGACCACGAGCCGGAACGAGTTCGAGCCGAGGTCGACGACCGCGATGCGCTGCTCATCGACCGATGGCGCGGCGACAGGGCCCGTGGAGGAGCGTTGCGCGAAGAACCCGGGCATCGGCGTGGAGCTCAGGATGCCAGGCGCGCGGAGCTGCGGCAGGTCAGCCGGTGACCGACCAGGTGTCCGCGTCGTGCAGCAGCGTCGTCAGCGCGTCGTCGTCGAAGCCGGCGTGGGCAGCCGCTGCGTCGACCGACAGTGTCGCGAACGCCGAATCGCGCGCGACGCTGCGGAAGATGCCGATCGGCGTGACGCCGCCCGTCAGCGCGGGCAGGCGGCTCAGGGCGAAGGCCAGGCTGGGGTCCTCACGGTGTGCGTCGTGGCGCACGAGCGCGTCCTCGCCGACGGCGGCCACCTCGACGACCTCGAGCTCGCCGTTGGCGCCCCGCGCGATGCCGTGCTCGCTGTCGGCGCCGAAGCGGATCGGCTTGCCGTGCTCGAGCTCGATGACGTTGGCGCTACGCGTCTGCTTGGCCGTCAGCGAGTCGAACTCGCCGTCGTTGAAGATCGGGCAGTTCTGGTAGATCTCGACCAGTGCGGCGCCCGGGTGGGCCGCCGCGGCGCGCAGCATCGCGGGCAGGTGATGCTTGTCGGTGTCGAGCGTCCGGGCGACGAACGTGGCGCCCGCGCCGAGCGCGAGCGAGATCGGGTCGAACGGCGCGTCGGTCGACCCGAACGGCGTCGACTTCGTCACCTTCCCGAGCTCGCTGGTCGGCGACGCCTGGCCCTTGGTCAGCCCGTAGATCCGGTTGTTGAAGAGCAGGATGTTGACCGGCACGTCGCGGCGCAGCGCGTGGATCAGGTGGTTGCCGCCGATCGACAACGCGTCGCCGTCGCCGGACACGACCCAGACCGAGAGATCGGTGCGCGCCGCCGCCAGGCCCGTCGCCAGCGCCGGGGCACGGCCGTGGATGCCGTGCATCCCGTACGTGTTCATGTAGTAGGAGAACCGCCCGGCGCAGCCGATCCCGGAGATGAAGACCGTGCGCTCCGGCGGGATCCCGAGCTCGGGCAGGAAGCCCTGAACGGCGGCGAGGATCGCGTAGTCGCCGCACCCAGGGCACCACCGCGTCTCGACGTCGGACTGGAAGTCGGCCTTCGTCAGTTCGATGGATCCGTTGGTCGTCGCGCTCATAGGCGATTCAGAAGCTCCCGTTCCATCTCGGCGGCGAACAGCGGCCGCCCCGCGGTGACCGCGTAGCTGTCCAGATCGCGCAGGAACTCTGCGCGCAGCACCTTCACGAGCTGGCCGTCGTTCATCTCGGCGACGAGCACGCGCTTGAACCGCGCGAGGACCTCGCCGGTGTTCGATGGCAGCGGGTTCAGGTTGTAGAAGTGGGCGTGGGCGATCGGGTGCCCGCCCTCACGCAGGCGCCGCACGGCCGCGCGCAGCGTGCCGTAGCTCGACCCCCAGCCGAGCACGAGCAGCTCCGCGTCGTCGTCGGCGTCGACGACGAGGTCCGGCACCTCGATTCCGGAGATGCGCGCCCGGCGCTCGTCGGTCATGCGCTGGTGGTTGTCGCCCTCGTAGGAGATGCCGCCGGTCGGCTGGGACTTCTCGAGCCCGCCGATCCGGTGCTCGAGGCCGGGCGTGCCCGGGATCGCCCACGGCCGCACGCCGTCGCTGTCGCGCGAGTAGGCCTGAAACGGGCCGTCGCCGTTGCGCGTCGCGAAGTGCGGGTCGATCGAGGGCAGCGACTCGACGTCGGGGATCAGCCACGGCTCGGACGAGTTGGCGAGGAACAGGTCGCTGAGCAGGATCACCGGCGTGCGGTAACGCACGGCGATCCTGACCGCCTCGAGCGCCGCGTCGAAGCACTGCGCGGGCGTGGCCGCGGCGACGATCGGCACCGGCGATTCGCCGTGACGGCCGTAGAGCGCCATCAGCAGGTCGGACTGCTCGGTCTTCGTCGGCAGCCCGGTCGACGGCCCGGCGCGCTGGACGTCGATGACCACCATCGGCAGCTCGAGCATCACCGCCAGCCCGATCGTCTCGGCCTTCAGGTCCATCCCCGGTCCGCTCGTCGCCGTGACGCCCAGCGAGCCGCCGAACGCGGCGCCGAGCGCCATCCCCGCGGCGGCGATCTCGTCCTCGGCCTGAATCGTGCGAACACCGGCCTTGCGGTAGCGCGCGAGCTCGTGCAGGAGCTCGGAGGCCGGGGTGATCGGGTAGGAGGGAAAGACGAGCGGCAGACCGCTGCGCGTGCTGGCCGCGACGAGGCCGAGGACCATCGACGTCGTCCCGTTGACCGTCCGGTAGGTGCCGGGGGTGATGTCGGTGGCGGCGGCGACATGGATCTGGCTGCCGATCAGCTCGGTCGTCTCGCCGAACGCCCAGCCGGTGCGAAACGCGGTCAGGTTCGCTTCCAACGCCGGCTTGTTCTTGGCGAACTTCTGCTCGATCCAGGTCTCGGTCACGGCGGTCGGGCGGTCATAGAGCCACGACAGCAGGCCGAGGGCGAAGAGGTTCTTGGCCTTCAGGGCATCTCGCGCCGAGACGTCGTTCATGCCCTCCATCGCGCGCTGGCAGAGGGTGTTCATGGGGATTCGGCGGACGATGAAGCCATCCAGCGAGCCGTCGTCGAGCGGGTTTTCGTCGTAGCCGGCCTTCTGGAGGTTGCGCTTGGTGAACGCGTCCTCGTTGACGACGATCGTCGCGCCGCGCTCGAGCTCGGCGACGTTGTCCTTCAGCGCGGCCGGGTTCATGGCGACGAGCACGTTCGGCGTGTCCCCGGGCGTGAGGATGTTGCGCGAGGCGAAGTGGATCTGGAAGCTCGACACGCCGGCCAACGTGCCGGCCGGGGCGCGGATCTCGGCCGGGAAGCTCGGGAGCGTCGCGAGGTCGTTGCCGAGCATCGCCGTCGCGTCGGTGAACCGGCCGCCCACGAGTTGCATGCCGTCGCCGGAATCCCCGGCGAACCGCACAATCACGCGCTCGCGCTCGACCTCACCCTCGGTTGCCGCACTCACTCCAGTGGACCTCAACCATCCGACCGTTTGAAATGAGCATATCTCCTCGGACGGAGGAGTCCGTGCCGAGCGTCCCCTGCCTAACCGTCGGCGCGCTCGATCAGCTCGATCCGATAGCCGTCGGGATCGCGGACGAAGCAGATCAGCGTTCCGTTCTCGCCGCCGATGCGGTACGGCGGCTTCTCGGGCTCGATGCCCTGCTGTGCGAGCTGCGCGAGCGTCGCCTCGAGGTTCTCGGCGTTGACGGCGATGTGGTTGTAGCCGGTGCCCATCTCGTAGGAGTCGACGCCGTGGTTGTAGGTCAGCTCGAGGCGCGGGCCGTCGCCGGGCAGGCCCATGAAGACGTTGATCGCCTCGTCGCGGATCGGCATCCGCCGCAGCTCCTCGAACCCGAGGGCCTCGTAGAACGTGACGGAGCGATCGATGTCGCCGATTCGGTAGCACGTATGGAGGAGCGAGGGCATGGCTGTCAATGTACCCGCCATGGTTCTCGAGCGTTCGATGCACCCGGACTTCCTGTCGAACACCTATCTCGTCGGGGAGGAGGGCGGCAGCGGCTTCTTCGTCGACGCCGGCGGCCCGGTCGGCCCGCTGATCGAAGCGGCCGACGCGCACGGCATCACGCCGACCCACATCCTTCTGACCCATCACCACGTCGATCACGTCTCCGACATCGGCGAGCTGACCGCGCGCTGGCCCGATCTCGAGGTCCTGATCCACGGCGACGAGCGGTCGCTGGTCGACGGTACGACCGGCACGATGACCCCCGGTGAGACGGTCACCGTCGGCTCGCTCGAGGTCACGCCGCTGCCCACGCCCGGCCACACGAACGGGATGCTCTCGCTGCTCGTGCGGGGCAACGTGTTCACCGGCGACACGCTGTTTCGCAACTCGGTCGGCGGTGTGCGCGCGCCCGGCCACACGACCTACGAGGACCTGCGTTCGTCGATCATGGACACGCTCATGGGCCTCCCGCCCGAGACCGTCATCCGTCCCGGCCACACCGACCCGACCACGGTCGGCGAGGAGTGGGAGACCAACCGCTTCATCCGCGTCTGGCGTGGCCTCGATCCCGAGGGCGATGAGCCGTGCACGGCGATGGGGGAGCCGGCGACCCTGGTCCTGCTCGGCGACGACTACGACGGCGGCCACAAGGCATGGGTCCGTTGGCCCGACGGCTCTGACGACATCGTTCCCGGCTCACAGGTGAAACGCAGCAACGAGTGAGCCAGGACGACAAGATCCCGACGTCGCGCATCGCCCGCTCCTCGAAGGTCGGGCGGCTGGCGGCCGGGACCGCCGCGCGCCAGCTCGGGACCCGCGCCGCCAACGTCACGCGTTCCGACGAGGCCGCGCAGAAGGCGATGGCGCGCCGTCAGCTCGAGACCGCCCAGCAGATCGTCGCCGCCCTAGGGACGATGAAGGGCGCGGCGATGAAGCTCGGCCAGGTGATGTCGTTCCTCGACGTCGGCCTCGTCGACGAGCAGTACCGCGAGGAGTTCCAGGCCACGCTCGCGCAGCTGCGGGACTCGGCGCCGAAGGTGTCGTTCGGCCAGATGAAGAAGGTCATCGAGTCAGAGCTCGACGACTCGATCGACGAGGTCTTCGAGACGTTTGATCCGGTGCCCATCGCCGCTGCGTCGATCGGGCAGGTCTACAAGGCGCGGCTCCCGGACGGCCGCGCGGTGGCGGTCAAGGTCCAGTACCCGGGCGTCGGCAGCGCGGTGCGAGCCGACATGAAGAACCTCGGGATGATCCTGCGGCTGATGAAGCGGGTCGCGCCGGGGCTCGACGCCAAGGAGATCGGCGCCGAGATCCGCGAGCGGATCGACGAGGAGCTCGACTACGAGCTCGAGGCGGCCAACCAGCGCTCGCTCGCACGGCTGTTCCGCGGCCACCCGTTCGTCGTGATCCCCGATGTCGTGACGTCGCTGTCGCGCGAGAAGGTGATCGTCACCGACCTCGTCCACGGCCGCGGCTTCGAGGAGATGAAGCAGCTCCCTCAAGCCGAGCGCGACCGCATCGGCGAGATCATCTTCCGCTTCTACTTCGGCTGCATGTATCGCCTGCGCCAGTTCTCCGGCGACCCTCATCCGGGCAACTGCCTGCTGCTCGACGACGGCCGGATGGCGTTCCTGGACTTCGGCCTGTTCAAGCGGATCTCGGCCGAGGCGGCGGAGATCGAGCTCAAGAGCCAGCGTCTCGGCGTCGAGGGGCGCAGCCAGGAGCTGATCGCCCACATGCACGCCAACGGCTTCATCGCCGATCCCGCCAACTACGACGACGAGAAGATCATGAGCATGTTCGACGACATCATGTGGTGGTACACGCGTGATGAGGAGATCGAGCTCACGCCGGAGATCGCGACCGACGTGACGATTCAGATGAGCGACCCGCGCTCGCGTCACTGGGGCGACATGCGCAACGAGACGCTGCCGCGCGACCATCTGTTCGGTCGGCGCCTGGAGACGCTGACCCTCGCCGTGCTCGGCCAGCTCCACGCCCGCGCCAACTGGCACCGGATCGCGCGCGAGTGGATGTTCGGCGACCACCCGGTGACCGAGCTCGGGCGCGCCGAGGCCGCGTTCCTCGCCGGCCGCGCCGCGGCGTAGCGGTGGCCGGGCGCCACCCGTCGCTCGACGATCGCTTCGACCCGGCGATTCGCATCGTCGACTACGACGTGTCGTGGCCGGTCCGGGCACGCGACGAGTTGGCGCGGCTCGCGGACGCGCTCGGTCAGGTCGCCGTCCGGCTCGACCACGTCGGCTCGACCGCGGTGCCCGGGCTCGCGGCGAAGCCGATCATCGATCTGCAGCTGTCAGTTGCGGAGATCGACCCGCTCACTTCGTACGGCGATCCGCTGGCGCAGCTCGGCTACCTGTTCGTCGCCGATCCCGAGTTCCCCGACTTTCACTTCTTCGCGCTGCCGCCGCAGCGACCGAGGTCGCATCACCTGCACGTCTGCCGGGCCGGGAGCCACGACGAAGTACGCCATCTCGCCGTCCGCGACTTCCTACGCGCCCACGATGACGAGGCTGCGCGGTACGCGGCGCTCAAGCGGGAGCTGGCGAGTGCGTACCCAAACGATCGGCTCGCGTACATCGCAGGGAAGGCCGCGTACGTCGGCGCGCTCGAGGCGCGGGCACTCGCGTGGGGGATGCGACGCTAGCGATGCGCGCCCGCCTGACCTCACGACCCGGACTCCGAATTTCTCGGGGTAGATCAAAAGTCTCCGTAGATCCGGGACGGCTCACCTCGCCGGCGGTTGCGATCAGGCGTTGGCCGTCGACCACCAATGCGCGAGCGCGATTGGCGAACGCGAACATCTCCGCGAGATCGCCGTCCGCGATGCCGAGGTGCCCGGCGATCTCGAATCGCTCGCGGACTAGACCATCATCGGCCGGTTCGAACTGAAACACGACCGTGAAGGGCACAGCGGGAACGCGCACGTCCGGTTCGGAGGGCGGCGGCGAGAAGACCACCGCGCACAAGCGCGGCATCGGCGTCTCGCCGCCGACCCTACATCGAGATCGTCCGCCGCACTTCGCGCAACGTCAAGCGCTGGCAGTCCGGCGACATGTGCCTGCGCTGGACGGCCGCCGGCATGCTCGAAGCAGAGCAACAGTTCCGCAAGATCATCGGCTACGCCGACCGTGCCAAACTCGCCGTCGCCGCCATGCGCGACCTTGCGAGCCGCCGTCCTCAGGTGCTCATCCCCACGACGCGCCGGGAGGCGGATACGCTCGCCACCGTCAGCTGACCATCACAGGACCGCCACCGCGAACTTCCAGGACGGCCGGGACAACCTCAAGAAGCGTCCACATATATCGAGACGACAAATCGCGCCGTAATCGAAGCTAGCGCATCCAAGAGGCTCTCCGAGAGAGTCAGCGAAAGCCATGGAGCGTCTTGGCCGTCCTCGGGTTCTACGGCGACATCCACGGCGAGAGTGGCGCCGTCCGCTCGTGCGAGAGCGAGCGCTTCTCGGTTACCCTCGACGAAGAGCAAGACGGCCGCAGAGTGCTCCGCCCAAGATGGCTGATCACACAGCTCGACGACGTATCCGTCGCCTCGCCGACGTCGTTCAACACGCCCACTTGAACTGTGAGCGTGGATCGCGTCGATGGCTCGCGTGAGGTCCTGGATCTTGCTAGCCGGAGCCGTTATGCGGAAAACCGTATACATCTTTAGCCACCGGGCCTTCCCAGGTTGTTCCATTCCTCGTACGCCTCGCGGACTGAGTCTCGATCGAGATCGGAGTTGGTTCGATCGCCCACCCCCTGCCCGACGTCTTCCTTGTATTCGCGGTGGAACCACCGGCGGAAGCCTTTATTTTCTCGCAATTGAGTGGCCCCCTGCATTTGGTCCGCCTGCTGTGAGGGTGTCTCTTTTTGTAACTGGCAGTTTTGGATCGCCGGCGGCCTTCGCAGGTCGCGGTTTGGGCTGGTCCAGTTGCTCGGTGGGTAGTGGCTCTCATCTGCTGCCCTCACCGAGGGTCGCATAGAACGCGGCGGGTGTCTTGTAGCCCAGGCCGCGGAGCGGGCGGATCTCGTTGTAGACCTGGACCCGTTGGGAGATCACGACCCGGGCCTCGAGGACGGAGCGGAACGTTTCGCCGTTGAGGACCTCGTCGCGCATCGTGCCGTTGAAGCGCTCGACGTATGCGTTCTGCTGCGGGGATGCCTTCTCGATGAACAGTTGCCCGACTCGCTGAGTCCTCAGCCAGTCGGCAAGGCTCGCGGCGATGAACTCGCGGCCGTTGTCGGAGCGCAACAGCTTCGGGCGGCCATGGCGCTCGAACAGCTCGGCGAGCTGGGCTTGGATGTCGCGGGCGCCGATGTTGCGATCGACATGGGAAAGCAGGCAGCGCCTCGTGAACTCGTCGACGATGTTCAGGATCCGCAGCGGCAAACCGTCCTCGGTGCGGGCCGCGACGAAGTCATAGGACCAGACATCGTTGGGGGCATGGGCTTGGATCGCCCAGGTCGAGCCGCCGGCGTTCCCGCGGGCCTTCTGCCCGCTGTTCTTGGCTTTCCTTGGCGGAACACGGTGGCCTTCCAGGCGCCACAGGCGTTCGATGCGCTTGCGGTTCACGGCGAAGCCTTCGGTGCGCAGCAGCTGCCACACACGCCGATACCCATACCTCGGATGCGTCGCCGCGATCACGTTCATCCGCTGCACCGGAACACGCTCGAGCTCTGGTGGCTGAGCCTCGTAGCGCTGCGTCGATCGGTGCTGACCGAGCAGCTGGCACGCCCGACGCTCCGACACGCGATGTCGTCCCAGCAGGTAGACGACGGCATCACGACGGCGCGACGGGCTCACCATTTTCCCTTCTGCAAATCCTTGAGCATCGAAATGTCCAGAGCCTGGTCGGCGACAATCCGTTTCAACCGGCTGTTCTCTTGCTCCAACGCCTTCAACCGGTGCGCCTCGTCCTGCACGCCCCGTACTTCGTGCGCCACCGATGACGTCGATCGCTCACCGTGCTTGCACGCCGGGGATCGTCAATGCCGGGGACCCAAGGGCGACACTGGCGCGCTGGGTGCCGTCACGATGCAGCACCTTCAGCGCACCTACGAGCGACCTCGCTGACGGCGCGAGCAACTCCTACGACGTCTTCTGCCCTGCGGGCCAGAACGCGATCGGCGGCGGCGGCGCGGTGACGACCTCGAACTCCGACGCGACATCGGTGACGTCGTCGCGGCCGTCGACAGCGTGGCAACAGGAGCCTCCGAAGGTCCGGCACCGGCTTCACTGGTTGGCAGATCACCGTGACCAACCCTCGGTGGGTGGCGTCAGCGACCGGCATCACGCCCGAGGTATGGGTCATCTGCGCTGCCGCGCCGACCTCGTAAGCCCGCTAGGACGCTGAGCCGAACCGGGCGATCGCTGCCAACGTGGTGGCGATCGCTCCGACGGCCAGCGGCGTCCCAGGCGCGAGTACCGCGTGGCGCTGGCCGTGCGTTCGTTCAGAGCGTCTGGATCTGGAACAGGCTCGTGCTGCCCGGCGAGCCGCTCGGCAACCCGGCGGTGATGCCGATGCGATTGCCCGGCTGGCACCAGCCGAGCTCGAGCACGCGGCGCGCGGCGTCGGCGATCAGCTCTTCGGTGACCGTGTGCTTACGCATGTGGGCTGAGCGCACGCCCCACATCAGCGAGCAGCGGCGCACCGTCTCCTTGCCGGGTGAGAGCGCGTAGATCGGCACCTGCGGGCGGTTGGCGCTGACCAGCCGCGCCGAGCGGCCCGACAGCGTCGGGATCACCAGCGCGTCGAGCTGGAGGTCGAGCGCTGCCTCGCACGCCGCGTGGGCCAGCGTGTAGGCCGGGTCGCGGTAGTCGTGGGTGACGCGGCTCTCGTTCCAGATCTTGTACGGCGCCTCCTTCTCGGTCGTCCGCGCGATCGAGGCCATCATCTCGATCACGCCGACCGGGTAGTTGCCGACCGCGGTCTCCTGGCTGAGCATCACCGCGTCGGTCCCGTCGAGGATCGCGTTGGCCACGTCGGCGACCTCGGCGCGCGTCGGACGCGAGCTCGTGACCATCGAGTCGAGCATCTGCGTCGCGGTGATCGACGGGCGCGCCAGCTCGCCGGCGATCCGCAGAAGGCTCTTCTGGACCATCGGCACCTGCTCGATCGGCAGCTCGATCCCGAGGTCGCCGCGCGCGACCATGACGCAGTCGGCCGCCTTGATGATGTCGCGCGCCGCCGCTACCGCCTGGGGCTTCTCGATCTTGGCGATCAGCGGAATCCGGGTGTGCTCGCGTAGCTGGGTGATGTCCTCGGCGCGGCGAACGAAGCTCAGCGCGACGAGGTCGACGCCGATCTCCTCGCCGACGCGCAGGTGCGCGAGGTCCTCGTCGGGGATCGCCGGGAGCACGTCGGCGCTCGGGCCGGGGATGTTGAGCCCCTGGCGCGAGGCGACGCTGCCGCCGATCTCGACCTCGGTCTCGACCTCGTGGTCGCCAGGGCGCACCGCGGTCGCGCGGAGGCGAACCGATCCGTCGGCCAGGTACATGATCTCGCCGGGCTCGATCGCCTCCGGAAGCCCGGCCCAGGTGATCGACATCCGGTCCACGGTCCCGGGCTGGCCGTCGCCGTGGCCGCATTCGAAGACGATGCGGTCGCCGGGCTTGAGCTCGACGACGTCGCCGATCAGCGGGCCGATGCGCAGCTTCGGCCCGGGGAGATCCTGGAGGACGGCGACCGGGCGCCCCGCGCGGCCCGCGGCGTCGCGGACCCACTGTGCGGTCTCGGCGTGCTGCTCGGCGGTTCCATGGGAGAAGTTCAGCCGCGCGACGTCCATCCCCGCCTCGACCATCCGCGTCAGCAGATCGCGGTCGCGCGACGCGGGCCCGATGGTGGCGACGATCTTCGTGCGGCGTTCCACGGCCAGCACAGTAGCGGTCGGGTATGGTCGCCCGATGCCCATCAAGCTGCATACCTGCGGAGCGACGTTCCTTCACATCGATCAGCACGCCTGCTGGAAGGTCCAGAAGGCTCTCGACGAAGCCGGCATCGCCTACGAGCAGGTCAAGCATCCGACCCTCCCGCGCGGCCGTCGCAAGGAGGTCGAGAAGCTCAGCGGTCAGAGGCTGCTGCCGATCATCGAGTTCGAGGACGGTGTCGTCCTGCGCGAGGAGACGAAAGAGCTCGTCGCGCGGATCAAGGCCGGCAAGCTCGACGAGGCCGACACGCCGGCAGCGGCCGGCCCACCGCCCGCTACGTAAAGCGCCCGTTCTCCTGAATGACCTCGCCGTCGGCGCTCAGGCGACCGCCGGCGCGCAGGTCGCAGATGAGGTCCCAGTGCAGGGCGGAGACGTTCTTGCCGCCGGTCTCGGGGTAGGATCGCCCGAGCGCAAGGTGGACGGTGCCGCCGATCTTCTCGTCGAACAGGATCGTGCCGCTCGGGCGGTCGATGCCGTAGTTGGTCCCGATCCCGACCTCGCCCAACCGCCGAGCTCCGTCGTCAGCGCCGAGCGCGGCGCGCAGGTGCTCCTGGCCGACCTCGGCCGTCGCTCCTACGACCTCGCCGTCTCGGAATTCCAGGGTCACCCCGTCGACCTCGACACCGGGCGGTGACGAGCGGATCGAGAAGCGCACGGTGCCGTTGGCGCTGTTCTCGATCGGCCCGGTGAAGACCTCGCCCGACGGCATGTTGCGCCGCCCGTCGGAGTTGACCCATGTGCGGTTCTTGACCGACAGCGTGAGGTCCGTTCCCGGCGCCTCGAGGCGCAGCGTCTTGGCCGGCTTGAGCTGCGAGATCAGCTTGTCCTGGAAGCGGCGCAGTGACGCCCACGCGACGACCGGGTCGTCGCTGGTCAGAAACAGCGCGCCGGCGACGAACGCGCTGAACGCCTCGAGCGTCATTCCCGCCTGGTCGGCGAGCGACTGCGTCGGCCACAGCGACGAGCACCACGTCTTGCGCATCGCCGCGTCCTGGATCCGGCGCCGGGCGATCAGCGTGCGCGTGATCAGCTCGGGGTCGACGCCGTGCAGCGCCTGGGTGTCGTGGGGCGCCTGGATCGAGAGGTGCTTGTCGGCGCCGCGGGCCTCCTTCAGCGAGATCTCCGAGATGTCGTCGATCTGCAGGCCCTGCGCGTGGTCGTAGTAGCCGCGCGTCTGGCCGGCGAGCTCGACACGCAGCAGGGGCCACGCGCCGCGCTGGAGGACCGCGCGCTGAAGCTCGAGCAGCAGCGGCGCCGCCTCGGTCGTCGAGCGGATCAATATCTCCTCGTGCGGCTCGACCTCGAGGCAGTAGCCGACGAGCAGGTCGGCGAAGCGGGCGGGATCGAGGGCGCTCATGACGCCCAACTGTCGTACAGCTCGCGCAGCGATGCGCCGACGTCGACGCTCAGGACATCGCCCAGCGCGGTGACGAGGCGCTCCTGCGGCTCGGGCCTCGCACCCTCGCCCATCACACCGATGCGCCAGATCTGGCCGGCCAGCTTGCCGGCTCCCGGGCTGACCTCGATGTCGTGGTCGGCGAGCAGCGCGCCGCGGGTCGCCGCATCGTCAACGCCTGCGGGCAGGCGCAGCGCGAGCAGCGGCGCGAGCTGTTCGCCGTCGGGCGCGAGGCGCTCGAATCCGAGCGGGGCGAGAGCGGCGCGCAGGGCGGCGTGGGCTTTGGCGTGACGCTCCCAGCGTGCGGGCAGGCCCTCTTCCTGCACCGCGGTGAGCGCCTCGTGCAGCCCATAGACCATGTTGATCGGCGCGGTGTGGTGGTACGCGCGGCCGCCGTCGCCGAGCCAGTACCCGAGCAGCGCCTTCATGTCGAAGTACCACGACGGGCTGTCGAGCACCCGCGCCGCGGCCCGCTCGCCGAGCGTGAACGGGGCCAGGCCGGGCGGGCAGGCCAGGCACTTCTGGGTCCCGGAGAACGCGGCGTCGACGCCGGCCTCGTCGAGGTTCAGCGGCGCGCCGCCGAGCGAGGTCACGCAGTCGATCAGCAACAGCGCGTCGTGGGCGGCGCACGCGCCGGCGAGGCCGTCGAGCGGTTGCAGGACGCCGGTCGACGTCTCGCCGTGGACGACGAACATCGCCGCGAACGGGTCGCGCGCGGCGTCGAGCAGCTGCTGCGTGTCGATCGCGCGGCCCCAGTCGGCCTCGACCCGGACGACGTCCGCGCCGCGGCGGGTCAGGGCGTCGGCCATCCGCATCCCGAACAGCCCGTGGACGCCACAGATCACGCGGTCGCCCGGGGCGATCAGGTTGTCGACCATCGCCTGCATGCCCGCGCTGCCGGTTCCCGACACCGGGAACGCGACGCGGTTGTCGGTCTGGAAGGTGTCGCGCAGCAGCCGTGCGACGTCGTCCATCAGCGCGCCGAAGGCCGGATCGAGATGGCCGATCGTCGGCTGGCTCAGGGCGTCGAGCACGCGCTGGGAGACGGGGCTCGGGCCGGCGCCGAGCAGCAGTCGGCGGGGCAGGTCGGTCATGGGGCTTCCAGCTCGGGGAAGTTCTCGGTCAGGTGGGCGCGCAGCGCGTCGCGCACGAAGCGCCGCTCGTCCTGCGACGCGGCGCGGTAGCGCAGCAGCAGATCGCGCTGGCCCTCGGTCTCCACGTCGTTGATCACCCAGCGCACCGCGAGACGCTCGAACAGCAGCTCGGTCGCGCGCTGCCACGCGTCCTCCCGGGAGAGGACGTTGCCCGACAGCGTCTGGGTGTACTCGGTGCGAGCGGCCGGCGAGAGCGCACCGCGCAACGTGAGGACGTCGCCGTCGGCGGAGATGTGGTCGGTGCTCGGTGCGGTGAGCTTCTCAACCGTGCCGCGGCGGCGTGCGCGCTTGCCCATGGGCGGCAGTCTTTCAAGCGGCGTCGGCCGCGCGCTCCAGCGCGGCGAGCTTGCGGATCGAGGCGCCCGCCGCGTCGGCGATCTGTTGCGCCATGGGCATGGTCGTCGTGTCTCCTCAGGCGTCCGGGTAGGTGATCTCGAGCGCCTCGGCGAGCCTCGGCGAGCCGTCGGCGGCCAGGTAGCGAACGTCGACCGAGTCGTTCTGGCGGTACGTGCCGACGCCCCAGGCGCCGAGCAGCCAGCGCCAGCCGCTGATGCGGTCCTTGCGCAGCTCGCGGTCGAAGTGCAGCTCGCGGCCGTGGACCTTGTAGTCGGTCCCGGCGCGCTGGGGCACGCCGCTGATGAAGACCTCGAACTCGGCGCCGACCGACGCGGGCAGCTTGACGATCGACGTGGGCATCGTCGCGCCATCATGACAAGCGCCGCACGGTCTGCCCCGGTCCCTACGCTTGGTCGCCGTGGAGATCGAGTACACCATTCGCCGCTCCGATCGCGCCCGGCGCGTGCGCGTCACCGTCGACCCGCACACCGGAGTCGAGGTCGTGCTGCCGCGTCGCGCTCGTGAGCGCGAGGCCGCGGCGGCGGTCGCGCAACTGCGCCCGTGGATCGAGCGCCGCCTCGGCGAGGCCGACGCCCTGCGTGCGCGGATCGCCGCCAGGGGCGCGACGGTCCCGTTCCTCGATCACTCGCTCGTGCTGCGCGCGCAGGTCGATCGCGTCCGCGTGCACCGCCGCGGCAACGAGCTGCTCGTACCCGCCGGCGACGCACGGCCGGCGCTCGAGCGCTGGTATCGGCGCACCGCGCGCGACGAGATCGCCCCGCGCCTTGAGCGTTCGGCGGCCGCGCTGGGTGTGACGCACGGACCGATCTCGATTCGCGGGCAACGCACCCGCTGGGGCTCGTGCTCGCCGAGCGGGGCGGTGAGCTTCAACTGGCGCCTGCTGCTCGCGCCTGAGGCGGTCCTGGACTACGTGATCTGGCACGAGGCCTGCCATCTCAGCGTGATGGATCACTCGCCGCGCTTCTGGGCGCTGGTCGAGCGCCACGTGCCCGACTATCGCCGCCCGCGGCGCTGGCTGCGCGACCATGGGGCGTCGCTGGTGCTGTGAGCCCGCCGCGGGTCGCCGTCGTCGGCCACGTCGAATGGGGTGAGTTCGCGGTTGTCGAGCGCGTGCCGGCGGTCGGCGAGATCGTCCACGCCGACTCCGTGTTCTCCGCGGTCGCGGGCGGCGGGTCGGTGGCGGCGGTGCAGCTCGCGCGGTTGGCCGGCGCGGCGGAGTTCTTCACCGTGGTCGGTGATGACGCGGTCGGTTCGGCGGCGCTGTCCGGACTGGCCGAGCTGGGCGTCACCGTCCACGGGACGGTGCGCGCGGGCACGGAGCAGCGCCGGGCATTCGTCTTCCTCGACGCGGGACACGAGCGCACGATCACGGTGCTCGGGCCGCGGATGGTTCCGCACGGCGACGAGGCGCTGGACTGGGAGTCGCTTGACGCCGTCGACGGCGTCTACTTCACCGGTGGTGACGTGGCGGCGCTGGCGTTCGCGCGCCGGGCTCGCGTGTTGGTGGCGACGCCGCGGGCGCTGGACGTGTTGCAGGCCGGCGCCGTCGCGCTCGACGCGTTGGTCTTGAGCGCCGGCGATCCAGGCGAGGCGTATGTCTCGGGTGACCTGTCATCGGATCCCGCGTTCGTGGTTCGCACCCACGGCGCTCACGGTGGCTCGTGGTCGGGCGCCGACGGCTCGTCGGGGACGTGGGCGGCGGCGCCGCTGCCGGGGCCGAAGGTCGACGCGTACGGCTGCGGCGATTCGTTCGCGGCCGGTCTGACGTACGGGATGGCGGCCGGACTGGGGATCCAGGGCGCGGTCGAGCTGGCGGCGCGTTGCGGGGCGGCGTGTTTGACAGGCCGCGGGCCGTACGCGGCACAGCTGCGGGGGGTTGGGTTCCGAAAATGGCAATAGCTCCCCCGGCTCACCCCTCGAGCACCCGCCGCAGCGCCGCGTACGCCGACTCCTTGCGCCGGCGCTCCACGACCGCCCGGACCCAGCGCCCCGTCCACGCCTCCGTCGACCCGTCGCCGCGGACGTCAACCCCGCCGTGCACGCCGCGCCCGTGCACCAGGCCGCGTGCCGCGATCTGCGCGACCGGCGCGACCTCGCGCTTGAAGACGTGCGTCGGCGCCAAATCGGTCCGCGCCGCCACCTCGACGAGCTGCGCCTCGAGCTCCGCCAGCGCCCCCTCCAGCGAAGCGAAGTACGAGCTGTCGACCGACGAGCCCTCGCGAATCGTCAGTTTGAAGCGGGCGGCCAACCGTCAGCGCTGATTGATCGCGACGTAGTCGCGGCTGCGCTCGCCGGTGTAGATCTGGCGCGGGCGGGCGATCTTCTGCTCGGAGTCGGTCACGAGCTCGAGCCACTGTGAGATCCAGCCGCTGGTGCGCGGGATCGCGAACATGACCGGGAACATGGCGACCGGCAGCCCGAGCGCCTCGTAGATCAGGCCCGAGTAGAAGTCGACGTTCGGATAGAGCTTGCGCGAGACGAAGTACTCGTCCTCGAGCGCGATCTTCTCGAGCTCGAGTGCGATCGCCAGTAGCGGGTTGACGCCGGTCACCTCGAACACGTCGTTGGCCGCGGACTTGATGATCGTCGCCCGCGGATCGAAGTTCTTGTAGACGCGGTGGCCGAAGCCCATCAGCTTCTCGTTGCCCGCCTTCACGCCGTCGACGAACGCCGGGATGTTCTCGGTGGACCCGATCCGGCGCAGCATCCGCAGCACCGCCTCGTTGGCGCCGCCATGCAGCGGCCCATAGAGCGCGGCAACCCCGGCGGTGATCGCCGAGTAGGGATCGACCTGCGAGGACCCGACCGAGCGCACCGCGTTGGTCGAGCAGTTCTGCTCGTGGTCGGCGTGGAGGATGAAGAGGATGTCCAGGGCCCGGGCCAGGCGCGGATCGGCCTGGTACTTGAGCTCCGTCATCTTGTACATCATCGACAGGAAGTTCTCGGGGTAGCTCAGGTCGTTGTCGGGATAGACGTAGGGCATCCCCTGGGTGTGGCGGTAGGCGAACGCGGCGAGCGTCGGCATCTTGGCCAGCAGCCGGATCGTCTGGATCGCGCGGTTCTCGGGATCTTCGATCTCGTTGGCGTCGGGGTAGAACGTCGACAGCGCGCCGACCGAGCCGACGAGCATCCCCATCGGGTGTGCGTCGTGGCGGAAGCCGGCCATGAACTCCTTGACGTTCTCGTGCACGAACGTGTGGATCGTGATCAGGTGCGTCCACTCGGCGAGCTCGTCGGCGGTGGGGAGCTCGCCGTAGACGAGCAGGTAGGCGACCTCGAGGTAGGTCGACTTCTCGGCGAGCTGCTCGATCGGGTAGCCGCGGTATTCGAGGATCCCCGCGTCGCCGTCGATGTAGGTGATAGCGGAGCGCGTCGACGCGGTGTTCGTGAACGCCGGGTCGTACGTCATCAGACCGAAGTCATCGTCGGATGTCTTGATCTGGCGGAAGTCCATCGCCCGGACCGTGCCGTCCGTGATCGGGACCTCGTAGGTCTTGCCGGTGCGGTTGTCGGTCACGCTCAGCGTGTCGGCGTCGTTGCTCATGGGCTCGGGAACACTACTTTCTCCGTCGCCAGCCGCCGCCAAACACGCGTGGGGTCTTGGCGGTGCGGGCGTCGGCGCGGAACTCGCGCGAGCCCTTGGGGTCGCTCTCGGGCAGCTGCGCGGCCTCGGCGGCGTCGATCGTCAACGTCACCGCGCGCTCGGCGATCCGCGCGATCTCGGGCGCGTCGACGAACCGCGTGCCGTGCGGCGTGTCGATCACGATCCCGTCGAAGATGTGCTCGCGCTTGGCTTCGAGCACCTCGCGCACCGTGCCGAGCGCGACGCCGTCGCTGGTGACCACGGGCGTGCCGGTCGGCAGCACCTTGTAGGAGATCGCGTAGCCGTCGTCGTCAGACACGGACACCGGCGCCGGGCTAGGAGGTGAGGATCGCGGCGGCCATCGTGCCCGCGACGAGCAGCACGCTGACCGTGACGACGCCCCGCTCGCCGCCGAGGCTGCTCGGCCACTTCGACGAGCGCATCCCGAAGAACGTCACGCCGAACGCCCACGCCACGAGCACGAAGCCCATGACGTAGAACCCGGTCTTCGAGGGCTCGGCCTGCTCGGCGGCGGTGATCAGTGCGGCGAACATTTCGGGCGCGAATCTACCCCACCGGGCGGGCTGACGCCGCCGGGCCGCCCTCGTAGCGCGATTCGGTCGCGTCGCGCTGGCCGACGTAGTGGCTGCCGAGGCCGGGGTGGCCATAGGGCCGCTCGGCGGGTGCATCGAGCGTCATGAACGACAGCTGGGCGATCGGCTTGCCCGGCCAGAGGATGATCGGGACGCGCGTCAGGTTGGTGATCTCGAGCGTCAGGGTGCCCTTGAACCCCGGGTCGACGAAGCCCGCGGTGGCGTGGACGATCAGCCCCAGACGCCCGAGCGAGCTCTTGCCCTCGATCCGGGCGACGATGTCGTCGGGCAGCTCGACCCACTCCTGCGTGCCGCCGAGGCAGAACTCGCCGGGATGGATGACGAACGACTCGTCCTGGGCGATCTCGATGTGCTCGGTGAGGTTCGTCGGCGGGTCGGCGAGGTCGATCGCCGCGACGCGGAAGTTGTGGAAGACGCGGAACGAGGTGCCGAGCCGCAGGTCGACGCTGGCGGGCTGGAGCATCGCCTCGTCCCACGGGTCGATACGTACCTGGCCCTCCTCGATCAGGCGGCGGATCGTCCCGTCGGAGAGCACTGACGTCGGCATCTAGACCGGCGGCAGATTGCGGGCGCGGGCGACGACTGAGCGCACGCGCGGCGGGGGGCTCGGAGCCGGGGTGTTGTGCGCCCCGCGACGCGGGGCGCGGGGCAGCGGTCCGTGCGGGTGCAGCGGGCGCTTGGAGCCGCCGTCGCCGGCCTCCGGAGCGCCCGCCGGCTCGTCGACGTCGTGGACCGCCCACCAGACGATGTAGAGCAGCCCGCCGATCGGGATCTTGAGGGCGAGCATCAGCCACAGGAAGCCCCACGTCATGCCAGGAGCGTACCCCCGTGGGCAACGGATCGCACGCGCCACCGTCAGCGAGCGCTAACCCGCCAGCTTGTGATCCACATTGCCCGATCGTTCGAACGAACGGGATATGCGCCTGCATCGAAACGCAACGCTCGCCTGCACGATCCACCCCGGCATGGCCGGGACCGTCATCGTCAAATAATCAGGAGGCACTCGCACCATGTCTGACCTCATCTCGCTCGAAGCCGTCGACATCGACGGCGCAGTCCAGGAGACCGCTGAGGCCGCCGGCTTCGGTCGCGGAGATTTCTTCCGTCGCAGCGCGATCGCCGGTGGCGGTCTGCTCGGTGGCAGCGCTCTGCTCGGTGGCCTGCCGTCCTTCGCCGCCGCGGCGACCAAGCCGTCGGCCAAGGGCGACATCGCAATCCTCAACTACGCGCTGACGCTCGAGTATCTCGAGGCCGCGTTCTACAAGCAGGCCCTGGCCAAGGCCGGCCTGCGCGGCCCGGCCTCGGCGTTCGCCAAGCAGATCGCTCCGGTCGAGCAGGCGCATGTCGAGGGCCTCAGGAAGGCGCTCGGCGCCAACGCGGTCAAGTCGCCGAAGTTCGACTTCGGCGCCGCAGTGACCAGCCAGGCCAAGTTCCTCGACACGGCCCACACGCTGGAGAACGCCGGCGTGCAGGCCTACCTGGGGCAGGCGGGCAACTTCAAGAACCCCGCGTACCTCGGCGTCGCGGCGAGCATCCTCGCCGTCGAGGCCCGCCACGCGGGCGCCGTCGCCGAGCTCATCAACAAGCCGATCTCCCCGTCGGGCTCCTACGAGGTCGGCGCGTCGATGGCGCAGATCCTCAAGGCGGTGAAGGGCACCGGCTTCATCGTCGGTTGATCGTCCCCCGGGACGCAATCGAAGCCCGTCCGCCGGTCTCGGCGGGCGGGCTTCGTCGCGTTTCAGGGGCGTCGATGGACCGTGCTCTTCTTGACCACCGTCTCTTTGACCGCGGTCTTCTTGGCCGGCGTCCGGGGCGCCGCGGCGTTGAGCACGTCGAGCGCGGCTGCCACGTTGAGCGTGCCCGAGCCGACCGCTGGGCCCGGGACGGCCGCGGTCAGGATCGCGTCGCGCAGCTGCCGCCAGCTCGCGGTCGGGTCGCGTGACCACAGGTCGGCGAGCGCGCCGGCGACCATCGGGGATGCCATCGACGTGCCGGTGCGCCATTCGGTCCCGCCCCCCAGCGCCGTCGAGCATGATCGACTGGCCCGGCGCCGCAATGCTCACTGTCTTGCCGTAGTCGGACTCGCCGCCAAGGCGACCGTCCATGCCGATCGCCGCCGCCGAGATCAGGTTCGGCGTCTGAAACGACGCGGGGTAGCTCGGCGTCAGATCCATGTTCGCCGCGCCGTTGCCGGCGGCGGTGACGACGAGGACTCCCTGCGCTCCGGCGTACTCGATGGCGGCTTGCAGCGGCGCGTCGGCGTCGGGACCGGCGAGCGAGAGGTTGACGATCTTCGCGCCGTGGTCGACGGCGAAGCGGACGCCCTGGGCGACGGTGGCGGCATCGCCCTGGGCCTGGCTGTCGAGCACGCGGACGATCATCAGCTTGGCCTGCGGGGCGACGCCGCAGATGACCTTGCACGCGCCGGCGACGATGCCCGCCACGTGGGTGCCATGGCCGTTGGTGTCGGTCGGCGCGCCGGTGCGGCCGACGAAGTCGTAGCCGTTGACGTCATCGACGTAGCCGTCGCGATCGTCGTCGATCCCGTTGCCGGCAATCTCGTTGGGGTTGACCCACAGGTTCGGGGCCAGGTCGCGCTGGGTCAGCGAGGCGCCTGAGTCGACGACCGCCACGACGATTCCCTGTCCCTGGCCGCCCTGGGCCCAGACCGCGGGTGCCGCGATCGTCGTCAGACCCCACTCGCTCGGTGGCACAACGGGCGCCGGCGTACGGCGCACCGGGGTGGCGCGGCGGGACCTCACGGTGGCTGCCTGCGCCATCGAGGCGCACAGCAACGGAACGAAGATGGCCGCGAGTGCGAGCACTCGGCGGCCGGGGCGGCCCTGCACGTTCGCCTCCTTGGCGGATTCGGTGGCCTCCATGGCCACGCTCAGGTCCCATCGACCGCACGACTCCTAACCCCGAACACCGGGCCGTTTGACTCAGCGGATGACCGATCAGCTAGGCGCGCAGCGGGACGGGCGCGGCGTCGAACGTGGTCATGCGCTGCAGATCGGTGACGCGCTGCTGCACTTCGGGGGCGGTGAGGCGTTGGACGCGTTCGGTGCCGAAGTCCTGGACGTTGTAGGAGGCCAGCGAGGTGCCGTAGGCCATTGCCGTGCACAGCAGGTCGTGGCCGATCCCGGTCGCCGTTCCGGCTTTCAGCGCGGCGGCGACGTAGCCGACGAAGCCGCCGGCGAAGCTGTCGCCGGCACCGGTCGGGTCGACGACGTCGACCATCGGGTAGGCGGGCAGCGCGAAGTAGTCGTTCTTGGTGAACAGCGCGGCGCCGTACTTGCCCTGCTTGGCGATGATCGCCGACGGGCCCCACGTCAGCAGCTCCTGGCACGCGGCGACCAGCGGCTTGCCGGTCAGCTGCTCGAGCTCCTCGTCGTTGAGGATCAGACAGTCGACCGACTTGATCACACTGACCAGCGAGTCGCGGGTAATGTCGATCCACAGGTTCATCGAGTCCATCGCGACGAACTTCGCCCGCGTGCACTGGGCGCGGACCCCGGCCTGCAGATCGGGCTGGATGTTGGCCAAGAACAGCACGTCACACGCCGCCGCGGCATCCGACAGCTTCGGCTGAAACGTCTCAAAGACGTTGAGATCGGTCTGCAGCGTCTCGCGCTCGTTGAGGTTCTCCGAATACACACCCGACCAGAAGAACGTCTTGCCGCCCGGAATCTGCTCGACATCGTCGGTGTTGATCTGACGCGTACGCAACGACGCCCACGCCGCATCGTCGAAGTCATCACCGACCGGCCCGATCGCCCGCACCTCGTCAAAGAACGACGCCGACAACGCGAAATGCGTCGCCGCGCCACCCAACATCCGATCACGCTTCCCGAACGGGGTCTGAACCGCATCAAACGCAATCGAACCGACGACAGTGAGGCTCATGGGCGGGGCAGAGTACACGCGCGGATAATCTCGCGGCTGTCATGCGGGCGATTCAGATCACGGAGTTCGGGGGGCCGGAGGTGCTGGCGCTGGTTGAGTCTGCCGGACCCCGAGCCGGCCGAGGGCGAGGTTCTCGTGCGGGTCTCACGGGCGGGGATCAACTTCGGCGACACGCACTCGACGCGCAACACCTACGTGCGCCAGGCCGCGCTGCCGTTCGTTCCCGGCGGGGAGGTCGCGGGGGTGCGCGAGGACACTGGCGAGCGCGTGATCGCCTTGACGCAGACCGGTGGCTACGCCGAGCTGGTCAGCGCGCCGGCTGACCGCGTCTTCGCGATCCCCGACGGCCTGGACGACGGCACGGCCCTGGCGCTCCTGATCCAGGGGCTGACGGCGTGGCACATGTACCGCACCTCGGCGCAGCTGCGCCCAGGCGACAGCGTCGTTGTGCAGTCGGCCGGCGGTGGCGTCGGCTCGCTCGCCGTGCAACTCGGCCACGCGCTCGGCGCGGGGCGCGTCATCGCCGTCGCCTCGTCGGAGGATCGCCGCGCGCTCGCGCTCGAGCTCGGCGCCGACGTCGCGATCGACTCGCCGGCCGACGGGCTGACCCAGCGCATCCTCGACGCCAACGACGGCGCGCCCGTCGACGTGATCTTCGAGCTGACCGGCGGCGAGACGTTCACGCAGTCCTTCGACGCGCTCGCGCCGTTCGGGCGCCTCGTCGTCGCGGGCATCTCGTCGGAGGAACAGAACGAGGTTCGCACCGGCAAGCTGCTGCGCACCTCACGCGCGGTCGTCGGCTTCCTGCTCTGGCACTGCCTCGGCCGGGCCGACATGATCGACGACGCGCTGACCGACCTCTTCGCCCGCGCCGCCCGCGGCGAGCTGCGCGCCGTGGTCGGCGAGACCTACCCGCTGTCGCAGGCCGTGCGCGCCCACGAGGACATGCTCGCGCGGCGCACGCGCGGCAAGCTGCTGCTCGATCCGTCGGGCTGAGCGTCGCGGGTCACCGGCCGAGCGCGGTCCGAAGATGCCCGATCTTCGCCGCGCTGTGGGCGCCGTAGGCGCGCACGGAGAGCGTCGCGAGACTTTCGAACAGAACCGCCGAGCAGCGTGCCGTCGCGAGCGACGGCCGGGCCTGAGCTCTGGCCGCTCAGCAGTGTCGAGGCCTGAACGCCGAGGAGCCTCGCCGCGTCGCGCACCGTCTCGAATGACCGTTCGTCGCGCCGGCTACACCCGGCGGACCGGCTGCCCGGTCACCGCCGCGATCGCGTTGAAATGGCGATCGTGATGGGCGACCGCGATGCCACGGGCCTCGGCGGCGGCGGCGACGAGCAGGTCGGACTGCGGCACGCGGTGCTGACCGCCGCGGCGCCGCGCGAGCTGGGCCTGCACCCACAGGGCGCGGCCGACGGTGAGCTGCGTGACGGGACAGCGGGGAAGGTCGTTGAAGCCCTCGCGCAGCTCGTCGAGCTCGCGCGCGTTTCGCGACCCGCGCAGAACCTCGAGGACGACGATGTCGCACGTCGCGACACGGCCGTCGTCGACCGCTGCTTCGAGCTCCGCTCGGCGCGCGCCACCGGCGCGCATGACGTGGATCCAGGCCGAGGAGTCGACGAGCTCCATCTAGATGGTTGATTCCGCGAAATCAACCATCAGTCGTCCATGTCGTCTTCGGCCGTCTCGGCCCGCCACCGGTTGAGCTCGGCGAGCGTGGTCGGCGGGAAGTAGCGGAAGATCTTCTGGCGGGAGCGGACGGCGACGACCTCATCCAGCGCCGCGTGGACCGTCTCGGTCGTGCCTGTCGTGCCGAGCACGTCAGCCGCCGCGCGAACCTTCTCACGGTCGAGGTTCATCGAGGTGCGCCTCACATCGCTCACGGTATGCATCAGTTTTCCACAGGATGCATACGGGGCGCAACAATCCGCGCACACTAGAGTGCATCGGTCGATGACAACATTTGCTGACCTCGGACTGTCCGAGGAGACCCTGAAGGCTGTCCATGACGTGGGCTACGAGAAGCCCAGTCCGATCCAGGAGGAAGGGATTCCTCCGCTGCTCGAAGGCCGCGATGTGATCGGCCAGGCCCAGACCGGCTCAGGCAAGACCGCCGCCTTCGGCCTGCCGATGATCGAGCACGTCGATCCATCCGACCCCGAGGTCCAGGCGCTCGTTCTCACGCCCACGCGCGAGCTCTGCATCCAGGTCACCCAGGCGATCCGGACGTTCGGCGAGCGCAAGGGCGTCGACGTCGTCGCCGTCTTCGGCGGCGCGCCGATCCGCAGTCAGCAGGCCCAGCTGCGCGCCGGCGGCCACATCGTCGTCGGCACCGTCGGCCGCGTGCTCGACCTCATCCAGCGTGCTTCGCTGATGCTCCACAGCTGCCGGTACGTCGTCCTCGACGAGGCCGACGAGATGCTCGACCTCGGGTTCCTCGAGGACGTCGAGAAGATCCTCAGCCTGACCCCCAACGGCCGCCAGACCGCGTTGTTCAGCGCGACGATGCCGCCGCCGATCCGAGCGCTGGCCGACCGCTACCTCTACGATCCGCTGGTCGTAAGCGTCAAGTCGGCCACGCTGACCGTCGACTCGGTCGAGCAGTTCCAGCTCGACGTCAGCTCCAAGGACAAGCCCGACAAGCTGCTCGAGGTCCTCAAGGCCGAGCGGCCCGATCAGGCGATCGTCTTCGTCCGCACGAAGGTCCGCTGCGACCAGCTCTACCGCAAGCTGCGCGACGGCGGGATGAACGTCCGCGCGCTGCACGGCGACATGACCCAGGGCTCGCGCGACGGGGTGATGCTCGCGTTCAAGGGCGGGCGCGTCCCGGTGCTCGTCGCGACCGACGTCGCTTCGCGCGGCCTCGACATCTCGACCGTCACCCACGTCATCAACTACGACGTCCCGGTCTCGCCCGACGTCTACGTCCACCGCATCGGCCGCACCGGCCGCGTCGGTCGCTCCGGTCGCGCGATCACCTTCGTCGAGTCGCGCCAGGCGCGTGAGCTCGAGGCGATCGAGCGCCACATCGGCCTGCCGGTCAGCCCCTGGAGCGCCGGGGCCCACACGAAGCCGGCGCCGGTGGTCGAGAAGCCGCGCCGGCACACCAAGCCCCACCTTTCGAGCAACGGCGACGAGCCCGAGGCCAAGCTGCTGATCGCGGCGGGGAAGGCCGACGGCCTCGAGGTTGCAGACATCGTCCACGCGGTCACGTCGGCCGCCGGCGTCGACGGCGAAGCGGTGCGCGATGTGCGCGTGCTCGAGCGCTTCTCGCTGCTCTCCGTGCCCGCCAGCGACGCCCAGCGGATCGCCGACGCGGTCGACGGCGCCGATGTCCGCGGTGTCGCGTTGCGCGTCGAGCGCGCCGGTTCCTGACCGATTAGCAGGAACTTCGTGTCCGTTGCAGTACCGCAACCTATGCGGAATGCGATTTTGGGGGGCGTTGCGGCGCTGGGCGTCCGACGGTCTTCTACCCTGTGACGATGGAGAACGAGGTCGCCGCGCCGGTCGCAGGCGCGTCCGCTGAGCCTGAACTCGTGCCCGCTCCCGGCGGTTGCGCGTCCTGTGGCGCCGCGATGGCCCCGGATCAGGACTGGTGTCTGAACTGCGGGACGGCGGCCCCCGGGCGCGTCGAGGATCGCATCGGGATGCGTACCGCGGCCCGCGTCGGGGTGCTCACGCTGGCGTTGCTCGTGACCGCGGTCGGCGCCAGCTACGCCGCGCTGACGCATGGCAGCAAGACGACCCTGGTCGCCGCCGCTCCGCCGGTTGTCGCGCCGGCGCCGGCCACGACCGCGACGACGCCGGCTCCCAAGACGACCGCGGCACCCGCGCCCAAGACGCCGACGACGACGTCGGACGACGTGCCGGTCGCCCCCGACAACACGCCGACCGTCACGCCCGACGACACGTTCACCACCACCCCCACCGATGACACGAGCACCGTCACGCCGACGACGACCGTCACGCCGACGCCGACTCCGCGTGTCACGCCGACCACGAAGACCACGACCACGAGGGCGACGAAGGTCACGCTGGCCAAGAACGCCATCGTGCTCTACGACCCGTTCACGCGCGCGATCGGCGCGACCGATCCCGCCGCGCTGACCGACAAGGACCCGAGCACCGTGTGGACGGTGTCGACCGCGCCGAGCGCCGACGGCATGCGAGTAGGACTGACGATCGACCTGAGCACCGTGCGCCGCGTCACCCAGATCAGGCTCCAGACCCCGACGCCGGGCTTCTCGGTCGAGATCTACGGCGCCCCCGGCCCGACGAGCACGACCGGGCCGCAGTTCCCCCAGACGGTCCCCGGCCCAGGGTGGACGCACCTGCGCAACGGCGCCGACCTCGGCTCGGTCGACGGCAACGCGACGATCAGCCTCGGCATCCACGGCAAGGGCGTCTCCACGTACCGCTACCTGCTCGTGTGGCTGACCCACCAGCCGCCCGCGGCGGCCGGAACGCGCGATGTCCCGGTGACGGCCACCGACGCGACACCGACCGACACCACGCCGACCGTCCCGGTGACCACGCCGCCGGTCACCACGACCGACACGACGACAACCCCGCCGCCGTTGGGCGTGGACACGGTCAGCATCGCCGAACTGTCAGTGTTCGGTTGATGAGCACAGCCACCATGACCACCAGCGACGGGCCGATCGAGCTCGAGCTGTTCGACGCCGACGCACCCAAGACCGTCGAGAACTTCCGCAAGCTCTCCAACGACGGCTTCTACGACGGCCTCGTCTTCCACCGCGTGATCAAGGACTTCATGATCCAGGGCGGATGCCCGCAGGGCACCGGAACCGGCGGCCCGGGCTACACGTTCGAGGACGAGTTCAACGACCACAAGGTCGTCCGGGGCGCCCTGGCGATGGCCAACGCCGGCCCGAACACCAACGGCTCGCAGTTCTTCATCGTCACCGCCGACGCCTGCCCGTGGCTCGACGGCAAGCACACCGTCTTCGGCGAGATCACGAGCGGCATGGACGTCGTCGAGCGCCTCGAGGCCGCGCCGACCGATGGCCGCGATCGCCCGCATGACGACGTGACGATCGAGTCGGTCACGTTCGCCGACGCCTGAGGGCGAGTCTTCAGCCGGCGGCCACGTTCTCCGCGTGTTCGATGAGGTCCATGGCCCGCTCTCCGAGCGCGGTCAGCTTCTGGTAGTTCTCGCGCGCGCCGCGGCGCTGCTCGTAGCGCGCCGTGTACAACAGGCCTGCGGACCGCAGCGCCTTCACGTGGTAGGCGATATTCGACATGGGCTTGGCAAGCCGCTGCGAGAGCATCTTCGCCGACAGCTCGATCGCCTTGGCATCCCCGTCGGACGGCTCGAAGCACTTCAGGATCGCGACGCGCTCCGCCTGCCCAAGCGCGCTGAATATCTCAGCGGCTGAACGCTTCACCGACTTTGGACGCGGCACCATGCCATCAACGATCCCCGACGGGCCGGACAGCAAACGCGAACGCTGACGGTCGTCACGGCCGCGCGACGCGCGGCCTCCGATCCGTGGGCGTTCGTGTTGGTCATGTCCCCACAACGACACCCACCGCGCGAAGTTACGCGCGCTAGCCTCTAGGTCTGCGTCTCACGCGATCGAGGAGAAGTCGACATGGCCGGTACCCAGGAGCAGACGACCGCACCCGACGCGGTCTCCCCCAACGGATCGGGCGCGGCGCAGACGATCGACGTCACCAACCCCGCGACGGGCGAGGTCATCGCCACCGTTCCCGACTGCTCGGCCCAGGACATCGCGCGCCTCGCGCGCCAGGGCCGCGCCGTCCAGCCCGCATGGGACGCGCTCGGCTTCGACGGTCGCGCCCGCGTGCTGCGCCGCGCGCAGAAGTGGCTGCTCGACAACTCCGACCGGATGATCGCGACTATCTGCTCGGAGACCGGCAAGTCGTGGGAGGACGCCGGCCTGCTCGAGCTCTCCTACGGCGCCAGCGCGTTCGGCTTCTGGGCCAAGAACGCCGAGACGTACCTCGCCGACCAGAAGGTCAAGTCGGGCTCGGTCTTCGTCCTCGGCAAGAAGCTCAAGCTGCGCTACCGCCCGCTCGGCCTGATCGGCGTGATCGGCCCGTGGAACTACCCGCTCGTCAACTCGTTCGGCGACTGCATCCCCGCGCTCGCCGCGGGCAACAGCGTGATCCTCAAGCCGTCGGAGCTGACGCCGCTGACGTCGATGCTGCTCGCCGAGGGACTGACGCAATGCGGCATGCCCGAACACGCCTTCCAGGTCGCGACGGGAGGCGGCGAGGCCGGCCGGGCGCTGATCGACGAGGTCGACATGATCATGTTCACCGGCTCGACGAAGACCGGCCGCCAGGTCGCCAAGGCCGCCGCCGAACGGTTGATCCCAGCGTCGCTGGAGCTCGGCGGCAAGGATCCGATGATCGTGCTTGCCGACGCCGACCTCGAGCGCGCCGCGAACTCCGCCGTCTTCTGGTCGATGCAGAACGCCGGCCAGACATGCATCTCGGTCGAGCGCGTCTACGTCGAGGAGCCGGCCTACGACGAGTTCGTCGCCAAGGTCGTCACGAAGGTGCAGGCGCTACGCCAGGGCACGCCCGGTGGGCCGGGCACGGTCGAGGTCGGAACGCTGACCTCGCCGGCGCAGCTGGACATCATCGAGAGCCAGGTCAAGGACGCCGTCGAGAAGGGCGCCCGCGTGCTCGTCGGCGGCAAACGCGGCATCGGTGACACGGCGTATGCGCCGACGGTGCTCGTCGACGTCGATCACGCGATGACGTGCATGACCGAGGAGACGTTCGGCCCGACGCTGCCGATCATGAAGGTGCGTGACGCCGAGGAGGCGATCAAGCTCGCCAACGACTCGCCCTACGGGCTCAGCGGGTCGGTCTTCACCAAGGACATCGCCAAGGGCGAGGCGGTCGCGCGGCGCGTCGAGTCCGGCGCGATCTGCGTCAACGACGTGGTCATGAACTACAGCGCGCTCGAGCTACCGTTCGGCGGCTGGAAGGCGTCGGGCCTGGGCTCGCGCCACGGCGCCGGCGGCATCCGCAAGTACTGCGCCCAGCAGTCGATCCTGATCTCGCGCTTCCACATGAAGCGCGACCTGCAGATGTTCCCCTACACGTCCAAGGCGAGCCGCGGCATCGTGCGCATGTACGGGTTCCTCTGGGGCCGAGGGTCACGCGACTGATCGCCGCAGGCATTCCCGGCCCGACCCTCGAACCGCTGCAACTCGCTCCCGCCGCGATCAGCGGGATGCTCTATGCCAAGCGGGTCCACACGCTGGCCAACACGCCGCGGGCGGTGCCCGGCTGGCGCCAGTGGTGCTTCTACGCGGGCCTGCTCGTCATCGTCGGGACGCTGACGTCGCCGCTGGGCAAGCTCGCCGACGACCTGTTCGCGGTCCACATGCTCGAGCACCTGCTGCTCGGCGACGTCGGCTCGCTGTTGCTCGTCCTCGGGCTGACCGGGCCGCTGCTCGCGCCGGTGCTGAAGATCGCGTTCTTCGACCGCCTGCGGATCCTCACGCACCCGCTGATCGCACTGCCGCTGTGGGCGCTGGATTTCTACGCCTGGCACCTTCCGGCGCTCCAGGACGCGGCGGTCAACCACGCGGGGCTGCACGCGCTTCAGCACACGCTGTTCATCGCGCTCGGCGCGAACATGTGGATGTGCCTGTTCGGGCCGCTGCCCAAGCCGACGTGGTTCGGCAACGGCGCGAAGCTCGGCTACATCATCGCCGTGCGCCTGATCGGCGGGGTGCTCGGCAACGTCTTCGTCTTCGGCGGCGGGCACTTCTACGACGTCTACGCGGCGGGCGAGGCGGCCCGCGGGGTCTCGCCGGCGGCTGACCAGATCGACGCCGGCGCGCTGATGATGTTCTGGGAATCGATGCTGACGCTCGGCCTGTTCTGCTGGCTGTTCCTGAAGGCCGCGCGCGAGGGCGAGGAGCGCCAGGAGCTGTTGGATCTGGCGGGACGCGAGGGCGTCGAGCTGACCGATGCGCGCGCGGCGCGAGCAGTGGCCGCGGGGCGCGGCGAGGAGCTGCGCGCGCGGATCGAGCGCGAGGGCGCTATTTCGCGGCCGTGATCGCGTGGGCGCGGGCAGGACGACGATCGTCTCGCCGCGATGCAGCAGATAGGTGACAGGCCCGTCCGCAATATCGCCTGCACGATCCGGCGTCCTGGGACACTCTGCACATGGCTCGTCAGCTCTGGTTGCTCCGCCACGGAGACGCGGAGCCGCACGGCGTGCGCGAGGACTCGCAACGCGAGCTCACGCCGCGCGGCATCGATCAGTCACGAGCGGCAGGGCGGGCGCTCCAGGCGCTCGTCGGGGACTTCGACGCCGTCTTCACGAGCCCGAAGGTTCGCTCGGCCCAGACGGCGGCGTACGCGTGCGAGGCGCTCGGGGCGCAGCCGGTCGAGCACGTCCCCCTCGCTTCCGGTTTCAGCGAGCGTGACGCGCGGGAACTGTTGGAGGCCGTGGGCGACGACGGGCGCGTCCTCGTCGTCGGCCACGAGCCGGACTTCAGCCAGGTCGTCCACGACCTGACCGGCGCTCGCGCCGACATCAAGAAGGGCGGCATCGTCGGTGTGCGGACCGAGGGCGGGGACGGAGAGCTGCTGGTGCTGCTGCGCCCGCGGGAGATCGAGCGAATCCGGTGAGCGTCGGTCTTGGGGATCGTCTGGCGTCGGTGCTCGACGGCGGCGTGGCGGTCGAGGTGGCGTTCCGTTCCGAGCTCGAGGCCGCGCGGCCGGAGCACCGGCGCGTGCTGCTGGCGGCGCTGAAGTCGGCGTGCGGCGAGCCGCACCGGCGGCGGCTCGAGGCGCAGGGCCTGGACGAGGCGGGGGTGCGAGCGTCGGTGGCGCGGACGGTCGGGGCGTTGCTGCGGGCGTGAGCGGGAACCCGCGCTCCCGGCCCTACGATTGACACCGTGCCCGAGCTCCCCGAGGTCGAGATCACCGCGCGCCGCCTCGACGCGGCGCTCAGCGGAGCCACGATCGCCTCGGCTCTGACCCCGGGCCTCAACGCGCTGAAGACATTCGATCCTCCGCTACACACGATCGAAGGCAGGAAGATCGAGCACATCCGCCGGCGCGGCAAGCACCTCGTCGTCGACATCGACGGCGACCTCGTCCTCCTGATCCACCTCATGTCCGCCGGGCGCCTCCAGCTCTTCGACAAGCACGCCGGCCCCCGCGACCGCACGTCCCGACTCCTGATTCGCATCGCCGGCGACGAGCGCGAGCTGCGGCTGCGCGAGTTCGGCACGCGTCAGGCGGCGTGGGTGAAGCTGCTGCGGGCACCCGAGCTCGAAGACGACGACGCGCTCGCCACCCTCGGCCCCGAGGCCTGGCCCGACCCGCCGCACGACCTGCGTGAGCTCCTCGCCGGCCAGGGCGCCCGCCCACTCCATGGCGTCCTGCGAGACCAGCGCGTGATCACCGGCATCGGTCGCTCATGGGTCGACGAGATCCTGTGGACGGCCAGGCTCTCCCCGTTCGCCCGCGCCGACGGCCTCGACGAGGACGAGGCGACGGCGCTGCGCGAGGCGATGGTCGCCCGGCTCGGCGGGGCGATCGAGCATTACGAGCAGGTTGTCGCGCTGCCGATCCCGGACAAGCTGCCGCTCCCGCTCCAGATCCACCGCCAGGCCGGCGAGCCGTGCCCGAACTGCGGCACGACGATCGAGGCGGTCCACTACGACTCCTACGTCATGTGTTACTGCCCCACCGACCAGACCGGCGGCCGCGTGCTCAAGGACCGCCGCCTCTCGCGTCTGCTGAAGTGACGCCCATGATCGAGCCCGGAACCATCGCCCCAGACTTCACGCTGCCCGACCACGACGGCAACCCCGTCCGCCTCCGCGACCTGCGCGGCACCGAGGTCGTCCTCTACTTCTATCCCAAGGCCGACACGCCGGGCTGCACGATCCAGGCGTGCGGAATCCGCGACCACCAGGCCGACTACGGCGCCACCGGCGCGACGGTCGTCGGCGTCTCGCCCGACCCGGTCAAGGCGGTCAAGAAGTTCCATGACGAACAGGGCCTGAACTTCACCCTGCTCGCCGATGCGGACCACGCTGTTTGCGAGCAGTACGGCGTCTGGGTCGAGAAGTCGATGTACGGCAGGACGTTCATGGGCGCCCAGCGCTCGACGTTCATCCTCGACGCCGACGGCGTCGTGCGCCACGTCATCGAGAAGGCTTCGCCCAAGACCCACGACGACGACGTGCTCACGGCGCTTGCGGAGCTTGCGGCCGCCTGAACCCACGCTCTATCGTGTGATCCATGAGCATCACCTCCAACACGGCCTTTGGAACGATCGATGACGCCGTCGCCGAGCGCAATTACCTGCGCGAGGTCTTCGCGTGGATGATCCTCGCGGTCGCCCTGACGACCGGCGTAGCGGCGTACTTCTCGCAATCCGATCGGCTGCTGAACTACTTCAACCAGCACCCGGCCGCGCTCTGGGTGCTGTTCGCCGCCCAGCTCGTCGTGGTGCTCGCGTTGACGGTTGCGCTACCCAAGATGTCGGCGACCATGGCCGCGATCGTCTTCTGCCTCTATGCCGGGCTGATGGGCCTGACGTTCGCCGTCCTGTTTCAGATCTACACGACCGGCTCGGTCGTCGGCGCGTTCGCCGGCGCGACCGGAGTGTTCGCCGGGATGGCCGCCTACGGCTACTTCACCGAGCGAGACCTCAGCGGGATGGGCGGGATCCTGTTCGGCGCGCTGATCGGGCTGATCGTCGCGTCGATCGCGTTCATCTTCATCGGGGGCGAGACGCTCAACCTGATCATCGGCTGGGGCGGCGTCATCATCTTCGCCGGCTTCACCGCCTACGACATCCAGTCGATCAAGAAGATGCGCGTGCTGGCCGCCGGCGACGCCGCCGCGACCCAGAAGCTCGCGATCTTCGGCGCGCTGCGGCTGTACCTGGACTTCATCAACCTGGTCATCAGCCTGCTGCGGATCTTCGGCAACGCCCGCTGAGTCCGCCGATCGACGTTCGCCTCGCCACACCCGCTGACTCGCCGGCGCTGGCCGCCATGCTCGGCCGCGCGTTCGCCGACGATCCGTTCTACCGCTGGCTGCTGCGCTCGGACGCCACGCGCGACCGCTACGCGCGCCACTACTTCCTGTGGCTGCTCAAGCGCCTCGCGCCGCAGGAACAGGTCACGATGACCAGCGACGGCGCCGCCGTCGCGCTGTGGGCGCTGCCGGGCCGATGGCGCGAGTCGACGTGGGAGGCGCTGACGCTGTTCGTGCGCATCGCGCCGGCGATGATCCGCTACCTGCCCAGCGTTGTCGGCGGCCTGGCCGATGTTGATCGCCGCCACCCGACCGAGCCCCACATGCACCTCGCGCTGCTCGGCACCGACCCGCTGGCCCAGGGGCAGGGGCGCGGCAGTGCGGCGCTCGGCCCCGGCCTGGCGCTCGCGGACGCCGAAGGCCTGCCCGCCTACCTCGAGACGTCGACGCAGCGAAACATCGCCTTCTACTCCCGCTTCGGCTTTCGCGTCACCGATGAGGTCCAGATGCCCAGGGACGGGCCGAAGCTGTGGCTGATGTGGCGCGATGTCGCCGCCATCTAGGCTGGGAGGCGTGCCCTCGCCGCCCGCCGCCGTCATGTTCGACAACGACGGGCTGCTCCTCGACACCGAGCTGCTGTGGACGCGCGCCGAGGAGAAGCTGTTCGAGCGTTACGGCGCCACGTTCACCGTCGACGACAAGCGCGCGATGCTCGGCTCGTCGGGCGATCGCCAGGCGCACCTGCTCGCCACGGCGCTCCAGCAGCCTGACCGCGGCGAGGAGCTGCGGGTCGAGCTGTATGACCTCGTGATGGTCGAGACCCGCGGCGGCGCCGAGCCGATGCCCGGCGCGCTCGACCTCCTCGCGCGCGTGCGCGCGCAAGGACTGCCGCTCGGCCTGGCGTCGAACTCGCAGCGCCCGTTCGTCGAGGCGGTGATCGCCGCCGCCGGCATCGCTGACGCGTTCGACGCCGTCCTCAGTGCCGACGACGTCGACCAGCCCAAGCCGGCGCCAGATCTGTACGTGGCACTGGCGAACCAGCTCGGCACGACGGCGGAGCGGTGCGTCGCGCTCGAGGACTCTCCGACCGGGGTCGCCGCGGCACGGGCCGCTGGGGCGTACACGATCGGCGTGCCCTCGTTCCCGGGCGTCGTGCTCGACGACGCCGACCTCGTCTGCCCGAGCCTCACCGACCCGCGCGTCGCCGCGGCGCTGGGGATCAGCGCCGCGTAGCTGGGTACGGTTGGGCCGTGCTCGCCGACTCGAGCCTCAACACCTTCCTGGAAGGCGTCAACTCGTTCTTTGCGAGCCTGGCCGCGCTGAAGTGGGGCTACCTCGTGCTCGGGCTGACGTTCCACGGCCTGAACCTGACCTTCCGCTCGCGGGCGACCTTCAACGTGCTGCGCGCCGCCTACCCGGCCGAGCGCTTCCAATTCCGGCGGATCTTCGGTGCCTACGTTGCCGGCGTCGGGTTCAACGCCGTCGTCCCGGCGCGCGGCGGCGACATCATCAAGCTGTTCCTGTGTCGCAGCTCGATCCCGAACTCGAGCTACCCGGCGGTCGGCGCGGGGATGACGGTCGATGCGCTGTTCGACGCGACGATCGCAATCCCGGTCCTGATCTTCTCGTTCACCCAGGGCGTGTTCCCCAAGCCGCCGGACTTCTCGAAGCTCAACGCGTTCGACCTGTCGTACTTCGCCTCGCACACCCGGTTCACGTTGTTCGTGATCACCGCGCTCGGCGTCGCCCTCGTCGTCGCGACGGCGCTGCTCAGCGCGCGCGTGCGGGCGTTCTGGGCGCGCGTGCGCCAGGGCTACACGATCCTCAGTGATCGCCGGCGCTACTTCCGCGAGGTCTACTTCGTGCAGTTCCTCGGCTGGTTGTGCCGCTTCACCGGGTTCTGGTTCCTGCTCGAGGCGTTCGGCGTCGGCGGCTCGGTGCGCAACGTTCTGCTCGTGTTCGGGGTCAACGCGGTGTCGACGATCGTCCCGTTCACGCCGGGCGGCGCCGGGGTGCAGCAGGCGCTGCTGCTCCAGGTCTTCGCCGGCAACGCGTCGGCGGCGACGGTCGCCGCCTACGCGGTCGGCCAGCAGTTGGCGATCGCGATCTTCAGCTTCGCGCTCGGCTTCGCCGCGGTGTTCTTCATCTTCCGCTTCCGCTCGTTCGGCGAGGTGATCCGCGCGGGCAAGGCGGCGCGCGCGGCCGAGGAGGAAGAGGAAGCTGCCGCTATTGCAGACCCTGGCGCGCCTCGCGCACGAGAGCGACCGCCTCAGGGAAGACGATCGCCATGACCGAGCGGATCTGCTCGGCCTGCTCGCTCGTCGTGCCCTGAACGTTGATTCGGTTGATCGCCGCGACGGTCATCGAAACCGCCAGCTGGATCGCGTTGTCGGCCCACGCCAGCCCCTGCTGCTGCTGCATCGAGGCGGCGAACTCGGCCAGCCGGCGCTGCATCTCCTCGGGGTCACCGAACATCCCTTCGAAACCTTCCATCGTCAGATCGTAGCTACCTTGTTCGCCATGGCGACGATCGAAGGCTCCGGAGTGGAGCTGACCTACCGCGAGTACGGCGACGGCCCCGCCGTCCTGCTGATCCACGGGATCGCCGCCGACGCCCAGGCGCTCGAGCCGCTCGCCACGGCGCTCGCCGCGAGCGGTGGACGCGCGATCGCCTACGACCGCCGCGGCTACGGCGAGAGCGGCGCGCCCGAGCCCTACGACGGGACCACGGTCTCCGAGCAGGCGCTCGACGCGGTTGCGCTGCTGCGCGGGCTCGACGCCGCGCCCGCGCTCGTTGTCGGCGACGGCTGGGGCGCGCTGATCGCGCTGGAGCTTCTGATGCAGGAGCCGGGTCTCGTCCGTGCCGTCGTGGCCGCCGAGCCGCCGGCGTTCGCGTTCGTCCCCGAAGCGACGGCCGAGCTCTCCGAGCAGCGCGCGGCGCTCGAGCAGGCGCTCGTGCGTGGCGGGCCGCCGGCCGCCGTCGAGGCATGGCTCGGCGAGGGCGTCGACGGCGCGCGGCTGGCCCGGGCGCGTGCGGCCCATCGCGCGTTCTTTGCCGATTACGCCGGGCTGGCGAGCTGGCCGGTCACCCGCGCCCAGCTGCGCGCGATGACCGTTCCGATCACGCTGCTGACCGGCCCCGACACGCCACTGACGATCGCCGCGGCGGCCAACGCGCTCGCCGAGCTGCTGCCCGCGGCCACCCGCCGCGACGACGGCGACCTCGCGGCGGCTGCGCTCGACGCCTCTACACTGGCCTCGTGATCGTCCTTGAGGTGGCCATCTGCGTCGCCATGGCGCTGTCATTTGTCGTGCTCGGCGGCATCTGGTGGTTCTGGTTCCGACGCGAAGACCCCGACGATCCGTAGGATTGCCGCACTGTGGCACCTTCGCCCACCCAACTCGCATGGCGCGGGCGCATCGAAGCGGGACTCCGCATCGCTGAGCCGTTCCTCAATCTGCTGCTGCAGACCGGGGACCGGATATCGCGGATCGTCGAGCCCCGCGACCTCGATCACGTTCCCGCCCGCCCCGTCGGGGCGATCAACGGCCATCTGGACGCACCGGCCGTGGAATCACGCACCTAAGGACCCGTACCCGGTATGAGTGACGAGACGACGCCCGTCGAAGAGACGCTGGCCTGGGAGGCCGAGCATCGGCGCACGGCCAGCGCCGGCGCGGTCGTCGGTGGGCTCGTCCTGCTGATCGGCGTGTTCGCGCAGGCCGCCGCGCTCAGCAACGTGCCCCAGGTGCCGCTGCTCACCGCGCTGCGCCACGCCAACTCGATCGCGCAGTCCGACCTGCGCACGCCGGTCTACCACTTCCTCCTCGAGCGCTCCTCGTCGCTGCTGTTCGGCGCGGCGATGACCGGTGGCGGCTATGCCGTGTCGATCCTCGGCCTCGGCTTCCTGTTCCGCGCCACCCGTGCGCGCCGGCCGGAGCTGCGGCGCTGGGTCCTCTACGTGCTCCTCATCGGCCTGGGCCTGCTGGCGGTCACGACGATCGTTCAGCAGGTCGCCCAGCTGACCCACGCGCACTCCTATGTCCACGGTCATGACTTCAGTCATGACGCGGCTCAGGCCGTCGTGAGCTCGAACTCCCTCAACCAGGGCGCGAGCTACCTTTCGTTCTTTGCCGCGTTACTCAGCGCGGTCGGCACCGTGCTGCTGTCGCTCAACGCGATGCGCAGTGGACTGCTGACGAAGTTCGTCGGCACGCTGGGCATCATCAGCGGCGTCGCGTTCGTGCTCGCGTTCGGCGGCGGACTGCTGATCTTCGTGTTCGTGATCTGGCTCCTCTGCGTCGGGGTGCTGATCGGGGGTCACTGGCCCGGCGGCGCCCCGCCCGCGTGGGCAAGCGGCAAGGCCGAGCCGTGGCCGACGGCGCAGGAGGTTCGCGAGGCGCGCGAGGCGGCCAAGGGCGGCGGCGGTCGTGGCTCGTCACCGCGCGGTGGTCGCGCGAGCAAGCCCGCGCCGGCGACCACGTCGACGACCGAGGCGCTTCCGGCCGGGGCTCCGACGCCGGCGCCGCATCCGTCGTCGAAGAAGCGCAAGCGCAAGCGCCGCTGAGCGACGCCCGGATGCGCGCGGTGGCAGACTGCGCGCATGTCCATGCAAGAGCAGTCGTCGCTTCAGCGAGATCTCGGTGAGCTTCTCGAGATCGAGCAGTTCGAGTCGCCCGCGGAGTTCGCCGCCCGGGCCCTGATCAGGGATCGGTCCGAGCATGACTCGGCCGCCGCCGACCCACAGGCCTGGTGGGCCAAGCAGGCTCATGCGCTCGATTGGTTCACCGACTTCGACTCCGTCCTCGACGACTCCAACCCGCCGTTCTACACATGGTTCGACGGCGGCAAGCTGAACGTCTCGCACAACTGCCTCGACCGCCACGTCAACGCCGGCATCGGCGACCGCGTCGCCTTCCACTGGCGTGGGGAGGAGGGCGAGGAGCGCGACATCACCTACGCGCAGCTGCTCGCCGACACCCAGCGCTTCGCCAACGCGCTGAAGGACCGCGGCATCGGCGCCGGCGACGTCGTCGGCATCTACCTGCCGATGATTCCCGAGGTCGTCGTCGCGATGCTCGCCTGCGCGCGGATCGGCGCGCTGCACAACGTCGTCTTCGGCGGCTTCAGCGCCGAGTCGGTCAGGGAGCGCATGGAGTTCTCCCAGGCCAAGGCGCTGGTGACCGTCGACGGCGCGCGGCGCAAGGGCAAGACCGCGCCGATCAAGGCGTCCGTCGACGCGGTGATGGGCGAGCTCGCCGACCTGCAGACGATCTTCGTCGTCCAGCACACCGGCGTCGACTGCGAGATGGCCGGCGGGCGCGACGTGTGGTTCCACGAGGCGCTCGCGGCGGCCGACGCCGAGTGCGCCGCCGAGCCGCTGGACTCCGAGCACCCGCTGTTCATCCTCTATTCGAGCGGCTCGACGGCCAAGCCCAAGGGGATCCTCCACACGACCGGCGGCTACCTGACCCAGGTCGCATGGACTCACAAGCACGTCTTCGACCTGAAGCCCGAGGAGGACGTGTACTTCTGCTCGGCCGACGTCGGTTGGATCACCGGCCACAGCTACATCGTGTACGGACCGCTGGCCAACGGCGCGACCTCGGTGATGTACGAAGGCGCTCCGGACTACCCCGACAAGGACGTCTGGTGGGACCTGTGCGAGCGCTACGGCGTGACGATCTTCTACACCGCGCCGACGGCGATCCGCTCGTGCATCAAGTGGGGGGCCGAGTACCCCAGGCGCCATGACCTGTCCAAGCTCCGGCTGCTCGGGACGGTCGGTGAGCCGATCAACCCCAAGGCGTGGCTCTGGTACCACAAGGTGATCGGCGGCGGGCGCTGTCCGATCGTCGACACGTGGTGGCAGACGGAGACCGGCGCGATCATGATCACGACGCTCCCCGGCGCCCAGTACACGAAGCCCGGCTCGGCCGGGACGCCGCTGCCCGGGATCGACGCCGCCGTGCTGACCCAGGAGGGCGAGCCGGTCGACGACGGCACCCAGGGCCTGCTCGCGCTGCGCAAGCCGTGGCCGGGGATGCTGCGAACGCTCTACAAGGACGAGGACCGCTTCATGGAGACCTACTTCTCCAAGTGGGGCCCGAAGACGTATCTCGTCGGCGACGCCTCCAAGCGCGACCCTGACGGCTACTTCTGGGTCATCGGGCGCGTCGACGACGTCCTCAACGTCTCGGGCCATCGCATGTCGACGGCCGAGATCGAGTCGGCGATCGTGTCGCATCCGAAGGTCGCCGAGGCGGCGGTGATCGGGCAGGCCGACGAGGACACCGGCCAGTCGGTCGCCGCGTTCGTCACGCTCGAGGGCGATCTCGACGGCACCGACGAGCTGGTGACCGAGATCCGCGAGCACGTCGCGGTGAAGATCGGCAAGCTCGCGCGGCCCAAACGGATCATCTGGGCCGACGACCTGCCGAAGACCCGCTCGGGGAAGATCATGCGCCGTCTTCTGCGTGACATCGCGGAGGGACGGGAGCTCGGAGACGTCACGACGCTTCGCGATCCCGATGTCATGGCTCAACTCGGCGATCGGATCGCATCCCGACAGGCCGACGAAGACTGATCCCGCGCGTTTGCAGGGAGTCCCTATGACTCCTGGATGTGGGGCAACGTGACGGTTCGGTCATGGCTGGGAACGTTTGGGCACCCGGTGTCTAGAACATCGACCCGCACATCCGTCCAGGTAGGCGCGATTAGCCTCGACGGCGGACGATGAACGGGGCGTGACCACCTCCAACGACCTCACCGTCCTACGGGACATCATCAGCACGCAGAACGAGATTGCCGCCAAGGGTCTCGATCTCCAAGGCGTCATCGATCTCGTCTCCGAACTGGCGATGACGATCACCGGCGCCGACGGCGGGCTCGTCCAGATGGTCGAGGGCGACCAGGTCGTCTATCGCGCCGCTTGCGGCATCGCTGCCCCCCAGATCGGCCGCCGCGCCGCGGTCGCCGAGAGCCTGGTCGGAACGTGTATTCGCGAGGCGAAGGTCATCCACTGTGACGACACACGCGAGGATCCCCGCGTCGACGGGCAGGCCAGCCGGCGTCTCGGTGCGGTCTCGGTCATCTGTGCTCCGATCGTCCACGAGGCCATCGTCGAGGGCGTCCTCACCATCTATCGTTCCGAGCCTGGCGCGCTGGGCACCGACGAGCAGGATCTGCTCACGCTGCTCGCCGAGGTCATCAGCTCACAGATGTCGCATCCGGCGGCCTGCGAGCAGGGTCGTCGCGCCAGCCGCGAGGACGCGCTGACGGGTCTTGGCAACCGCCGCGCCTACGACGAGCGCCTCGCCGCCGAGATCGCCCGCGCCGCCCGCCACGACCGCGCGCTGTCGCTGGTCCTGCTCGACATCGATGACTTCACCGCGCACAACGAGAACCTCGGCGAGGCCCGCGCCGACGAGATGCTGATCACGATCGCGTCCGCGCTGCGCGCCGTGCGCGGGACCGACGAGGCGTTCCGCATCGGCGGCGACGAGTTCGCGATCCTGCTTCCGGAGACCGAGGCCGACGGCCTGCCCGCGCTCGCCGCCCGCATCCGTCGTCACCTCGACGCTGCCAACGCGACAGCGGAGGTTCCCGTCGACGTCAGCTTCGGCGGTTGCCAGATGCGCGTCGCCGACCCGATCGTCCTGCACGCCGAGGCCGACGTCTCGCTCTACGCGGCCAAGCGCCGCCGCAACGATCGGCCGGAGCGCACGCTGTACGCGGTGTAGCTTCCGCGGGCTCGTCTCGTTGGTGGTGGCTTCTGAACAGCGGCGGCGAGGGAGAGAATGAGCCCGCCCCGCCCAGGGCCGGTGGCGGAGGGGGGAGTCTCTCCGCTGTCCGTGCGTGTTCCGTGTGTTTCTTCGCCGGTTTCGGGGCGGGTGAGAGCCTGATCGGGCCTGAATGCCAGACGTGCCCAACATCGTGCGTGCTACAGCACGCAAAGGATTGGGCACGTCCGTCTCGGTGGCATTTTTCAGCCATTCCGACACGACTTGCCTAGGCAAAACCCGAGGGTCCGCCACCCAAGGCCCGGCCCCCACCCTCCCTCGTCGCAGGCTGTTCCGAGCCCGGCACGAACGCCCGGGACCCTGCGCGCTACGCCTTCACCCACAGCGCGCTGTCGCCCGCCGCAACCCGACGGGCCCTACCTTCGGCCATCGCCTTGATCATCGCCGCCTCGGCGCCGACCTGATCCAGCGGGGCGAGACGCTCCGCAAGCAGCGCCGCGACCTCGGCGGTGAACAGTCCGTCGGGAAACGCGTCGAGCAGCTCGGCGGGATCCTCGGGCGGCTCGCGGCGCTCGAGCGACTTGTCGAGGTTGGCCAGCGCGGTGTCGTAGGCCTCCATCGGCTGGAACCCGCCGACCTCCATGCTGTCGCCGTCGGAGGCGAAGATCACCGACGGCGCCGTGTAGCGCGACGGCCCGTCGCGCGTGCTGTGGCGGCCCTGTGCCTCGGTCGGTGATCCGGCGGCGCGGCGCGTCTCGGCGGTGTCGGCCTGATAGGCCTCGGTCACCGCGTCGCTGTCGATCGCGGCGACGATCGCGTCAGCGTCGAGATCTCCAACGTGGGCCAGCGCGTCGCGCAGATCCCCAGGGTTCTCGAGCAGCCCCGCGCTCGTGAACTGCATCGTCTGCAGCGCGCGCAGCACGGCCCATTCGCGGTCCGGTGCGTTCAGGCGCGTGGCGACGATCGCGCGGCACGCCGGTGATGTGGCCGAGACCTTCGACTTGGGCTGCGGGGCGAACGGCATGCCGAAACGGCGGAAGCTCTGCCAGCCCAGCGCCGCGCGCTCGGGCGTGTAGCCGGCCGGGATCGGCGTGTCGCTGTCGGCGTCGCGCAGGCCGATCATCACGTGGCGCCACGTCAGCTGGTTGCCGAAGCGCCAGCGCAGGACGGCGAGCGATGGCGTGGCTGACCAGGCCCACGGGCAGCCAGGATCGGTGAAGTGAATCACGGTGACTGGGGACATGACAGGCACGCTACCGGAGCGGTACCGTGGGCTCGGGTCCTTCGACGAGGAGCGACAACGTGACGTACGAGCAGGCCTGCGCCGACCATTCCTGGAACGTCCCCGAGCGCTACAACATCGCGCAGGACGTCTGCGAAAAGCACCCGCGCGACAAGCCGGCGATGGTCTGGGAGCGCTTTGACGGCGAGCGCCGCGACGTGAACTGGGGCGAGCTTCAGGATCTCGCCAACCAGGCCGCCAACGTGCTGGCGGCCGCCGGCGTGCAGCGCGGCGACCGCGTCGCCGTGGTGCTGCCGCCGACGCCCGAGACCGCGGCGGTCTTCTTCGGCGTGTGGAAGAACGCGGCGCTGCTGCTGTCGATGTCGGTGCTCTACGGCGACGACGGGATCCGCCATCGGCTCAAGGACTCGGGCGCCAAGGTCCTGGTCACCGATCGCGCCAACGCGTCGCGCTTCGACCCGTCGCTCGTCGAGCAGCTGCTGATCCTCGATGACGGCCTGCTCGACGGCGCCTCGACCGAGTTCGTCACCGCCGACACCGCGGCCGACGATCCGGCGCAGCTCTACTACACCTCGGGCACGACCGGGCTGGCCAAGGGGATCGTCCACGCGCATCGCTACCTGCTCGCCCACGAGGAGTTCACCTACTGCCACGAGGTCTCCGACGGCGTTCGCTTCCACGGCATGGGTGAGTGGGCGTGGGCGGCCGGCATCGCGCCGCTGCTCGGCCCGTGGCGCCTGGGGGCGGTGCAGTGCGTGCTTCAACGCCAGGGTGGCTTCGACCCCGAGGGCCAGCTCGATTTCCTCAGCCGCCACGAGGTCACCCACGTGTTCACGACCCCGACGGCGATGCGGGCGATGATGGCGATCGAGGACGCCGGCGAGCGCTACCCGCAGCGCTTCATCCGCGTGTGCAGCGCCGGCGAGCCGCTGAACCCGGAGGCGATCCGCTGGTTCCGTGACGAGTACGGGGTCACCGTCCTCGACTACTACGGGCTGACGGAGTCCTACCCGCTGTGCGCGAACTTCCCGTTCATGGAGGTCCGCGAGGGCTCGATGGGCAAGCCGATGCCGGGCTGGGACGTGCAGCTGCTCGACGAGGACGAACAGCCGGTGGCCCAGGGCGAGCGCGGTGAGATCTGCCTGCGCGCGCGGTCCAACCCGCACTGGCCACTGGGCTTCTGGAACAACGAGGAGGCGGGCCGTGAGACGTTCGGCGGCGAGTGGTTTCACTCCAAGGACGCGGCGACCCAGGACGCGGACGGCTACATCTGGTACGCCGGCCGTGCTGACGACGTGATCATCGCCGCCGGCTACCGGATCGGCCCGTTCGAGGTCGAGTCGGCGTGCCTCGAGCACCCGGCGGTCCGCGAGGCTGCGGCCGTCGCGTCGCCCGACGAGATCAAGGGCAACGTCGTCAAGGCGTTCATCGTGCTCGTCGAGGGCCAGGAGCCGTCGGAGGAGCTCTCGCGCGACATCCAGACGCACGTCCGCGGGCGGCTGTCGGCCTACGCCTATCCGCGCAAGATCGAGTTCGTCGCCGATCTGCCCAAGACGCTCACCGGCAAGATCCGGCGGATCGAGCTGCGCGAACGGGAGGCGGAGCGCGCGGCGCCGGCCTGATGCCTGGGCACGTGACGCTCAACCGCTGAGCGCTCGACATAGGATGGGCAGATGCTGCTCAAGGGAAAGCGCCTGCTCGTCACCGGGGTCCTCACCGAGGCCTCGATCGCCTTCGCCGTCGCCCAGCGCGCCCAGGAGGAGGGCGCCGAGATCGTGCTGACCGGCTTCGGCCGTGGGATGCGCATCACCCAGCGCATCGCCGGGCGCCTGCCGTCACCGCCCGACGTGCTCGAGCTCGACGTCAACGATCCCGAGATGATCGCGGCCGTTGTCGCGGACCTCGATGCGCGCTGGGGCGCGCTGGACGGCCTCGTCCACGCGATCGCGTTCGTCCCGGCCGACGCGCTGGGCGGGAACTTCCTAACCGCGCCGGCGGAGTCGGCGGTGACAGCCTTCACGACCGGCGCGTTCTCCCTGAAGGCGCTGAGCGCGGCGTGTGCCGACCTCCTGGCCAAGGCCGAGGGCGGCGGCGCGATCGTCGGGCTGGACTTCGACGCCACCGTCGCCTGGCCGTCGTATGACTGGGCCGGAGTGTCGAAGGCCGCGCTGGAGTCGGTCAGCCGCTACCTGGCCCGCGACCTCGGCCCGCGCGGCATCCGCTGCAATCTCGTCGCCGCCGGGCCCTTGAAGACGATGGCGGCCGGCTCGATCGAGGGCTTCGACGGGCTGTCGCAGATCTGGGAGGACGCCGCGCCCCTGGGCTGGTCGCTCACCGACCCGATGCCCGTCGCCGACGCGTGCCTGTTCCTGCTGTCGCCGCTGGCCCGCGCGGTCACCGGTGAGATCCTCCACGCCGACGGTGGCGTCCACGCGGTCGGCGCGCCGGGCGGCGCGCCGCCGGTAGCTGACGCCGGGTGACGTACCTGCTACGTTTGTGTACATGAGCCAGACCGTCGGCGTTGCGGAGCTGCGACAGAACCTGAGCCGGTACCTCGAGCGCGTCGCCCGCGGCGAGCGGCTCGTCGTCACCGACCGCAACCGTCCGGTGGCCGAGCTTGGTCCCGCTCCCACGACGGGTGCCGCGCTCGATCGTCTGATCGCCGAAGGTCGCGTTCCGCGCCCCGTTCGTCGGGGCCTGCCCGAGCCGCTGGACCTCGCCGGTGATCCGCGCGCTCTGAGTCGCGCACTGGACGAGATCCGCGGCGATCACTGAGCGTGGCGCTCTTCTACGCCGACGCGTCTGCGCTGGTGAAGCTCGTGCGCGACGAGCCCGAGAGCGCGGCGTTGCGTCGATTCGTCGCCAACGCCGATCTCGTCTCCTGCGAGCTCGTTCTCACCGAGATTCCGCGCGCTGTGCACCGCGTCACCGCCGACAACCCGACACTTCCCCGTGGCACGCTTCTCGAGCGCACGGGCGAGCTGCTCGACGCCGTCGCGCTGCTGCCGCTCGATCGCGGGCTCCTCGCGGCCGCCGGAGCGATCACGATGCCGACTCTGCGCGCGCTCGACGCGATCCATGTCGCCGCCGCGATCGACGTCTCCCCGCTCGACGCATTCGTCACCTACGACGAACGTCAAGCCGCTGCCGCCCGCCTCGCCGGCCTTCGGACCGTCGCCCCGGGAACCTGAGCGCCCGTTGTGTGAGCGTCACCGCGCCGCCAACCCGTACACCGCGCGCCACCACAGCTCGGCGACGACGCGACTCGACTCGTCGGCGTTGCCGCGGCCGATCATCAGCTCGCGGACGATCGAACGCTCGACCATCGACAGGAGCGCCTGCGCCGCGATCCGCGGCGGGATGTCGTCCGGCGCCAGTCCCGCCGCCTGATCGCGCGCGATCCGTGCCGCCGCGCCGTTGACAAAGCGCAGGATGTAGGAGGCCCACTCGGCCGGCATCTGGCCATCGTTGCCACTCAGGGACGCGGCGAGCAGCAGCACGTCCTGCTCACGATTGACGACGTCGACCGTCTGCTCCAGCGCCACGCGCAGCTCGACCCGCGGATCTCCGTCGCTCTCGAGATACGCCGACGCCGCCTGGTACATGTCGGCGAACGCGGTCTGGATCAGCCGGTCGACGACCGCGCGCTTGTTGGAGAAATAGAAGTAGACCGCGGTCCGCGACACGAACGCTCGCTTGGCGATCGTGTCCATCGTCAGTCGATCGAAGCCCTCGTCGAGCAGCGCCTCACGCGCGGCCTCGAGGATCGCTTCCTCGGTCGGATTGCGGGAGATCGGGGGCGTCGACACAACCCCCAGAGTAACTGCCCGTCTACCTCTGGCAGGCCATGTCGAGCTCGTGTACCAGCCGCGCCCGCGTCCGCGTCGGCTCGATGACCTCGTCGACGTGGCCTTCGGCCGCGGCGTCGCGCACCGGGTCGTCGGGCACGTCGTGGCCGAGGATCTCGCGGGCCTGACGTGCGCCCATGATCCCGATGCGCGCGTTCGGCCACGCCATCGTCAGCGTCGCGCCGAGGTCGCGGGAGTTCATCGCGATGTGCGCGCCGCCGTAGGCCTGGCGCACGGTGAGTGAGATCCGCGGGATCGTCGCCGAGGCGAACGCGTGGACCAGCGACGCGCCCTTGCGGATCACGCCGGCGTTCTCCTGGACCGAGCCGGGCAGGAAGCCGGGCGTGTCGATCAGGACGAGCAGCGGCACGCCGAACTTGTTGCACAGGTTGATGAACCACGCGCCCTTCTCGCTGGCCTCGACGTCGAGGCAGCCGCCGAGGTGCCGGGGCTGGTTGGCGACGATGCCGACCGGTCGCCCGTCGATCCGGGCGAAGCCGACGACGAGGTTGCGCGCCCAGCGCGGCGACAGCTCGAGCATCTCGCCGCCGTCTATCAGGTGCATCGCGACGTGGCGGATGTCGTAGAACGGCTTCGGGAACGGCTTGCCGTTGGGCTGGTCGCCCTCGATCGCCGGCGGAATCACCGCGGCGGGGTTGCCGCGCACCGGGTCGACCGGGGGCGCCATCGGCAGTGGGCCGCCGATCGCGGACGGCAGGTGGGCCAGCACCTCTCGCGTCATCCGGGCGGCGTCGACGTCGTCGATGGCCAGCAGATGGGCGACGCCGTTGCGCATGTGCACGCCGGGGCCGCCGAGGTCGCGCGAGCTGATGTCCTCGCCGATCGCCGCCTGCACGACCTTCGGGCCGGTCAGGAACATCCGGGCACGATCGCCGGCCAGGATCACGATGTCGCCGAGGGCCGGCGAGTACGCGCCGCCGCCCGCGCACGGACCGCCGATGACCGAGATCTGCGGGACCGTCGCGTTGGACTGCGCGTGGAAGATCGCGCCGTAGGCAGCCAGCGCGCCGGTGCCCTGCTGCAGGCGCGCGCCACCGGAGTGGGGGAAGCCGACGACCGGGCAGCCGAGCTCGTTGGCGCGGCGGATCGTCTTGGCGATCGTCTCGCCGCCGGCGATGCCGAGCGAGCCGCCCTTGAACGCGCCATCCTGCGCCCACGCGCAGACCGGGCGGCCGTTGACGCGGCCAGAGCCGCAGACGACGCCGTCCGCGACCTCGCTGCGGCCGGGGAAGAATGTGCCTGCGTCGAACAGCAGTTCGAGGCGAACCCGGGCCAGTGAGACGGACTTGGGGTGGATTTCGAGGATGCCGCTCATGCCGCCGCCACCGCCAGGCAGGCGTTCTGCCCGCCGAAACCGAACGAGTTGCTCAGCGCGAGCGAGATGCCCGGGGCCTCACGACGACCGGCCGGGATGTAGTCGAGATCACACTCGGGGTCGGGTGTCTCGAGGTTGATCGTCGGCGGCAGCACGCCGCGGCGCACCGCCTCGAGGCAGATCACCGCTTCGACGGCGCCCGCGGCGCCGAGCATGTGGCCGAGGTGGGACTTGGTCGAGCTCACCGGCGGTGCACCTCCGTTGAAGATCGAATGCAGGGTCTTCGTTTCGGCAGCATCGTTGAGCGGCGTGCCGGTTCCGTGGGCGTTGACGTAGCCGACGTCCGACGCGATCGCGCCGGCATCGGCGAGCGCGAGCTTGATCGCCTTGGACGAGCCGCGGCCGTCGGGATCGGGGGCGGTGATGTGGTAGGCGTCGCTGGTCGCGCCGTAGCCCGCGATGCGCCCGTAGATCGTCGCTCCGCGCGCCTTGGCGTGCTCCTCGCGCTCAAGCACGAGCACGCCCGCGCCCTCGCCCATGACGAAGCCGGTGCGGTTGGCGTCGAACGGGCGCGAGACGCCGTCGTCCGACATCGCACCCATCTGCTTGAACGCCGCCAGGCACAGCCCGGTCAGCGCGGCCTCGCAGCCGCCGGCGACGACGACGTCGGCCTCGCCGCGCTCGATGATCCGCTTCGCCTCACCGATCGCGTGGCTGCCCGTCGCGCAGGCCGAGGCGACCGAGAAGCTCGGCCCCCGTGCGCCGATGCGCATCGAGATCAGCCCGGACGCGGCGTTGGGCATCATCATCGTCACGAACAGCGGTGACACCGCCCGGTCGCCGCCCTGAAGGAACTTGGAGCATTCGGTCTCCAGGGTGATCAGGCCCCCGACTCCCGTACCGATGAGCACGCCGACGCGCTCCATGTCGGTGTCCTCACCGAACCCGGCGTCGGCCCATGCCTTGTCGGCCGCGGCCACGCCGAGCTGGCTGAATCGATCCGCGCGGCGCGCCCCCTTTGGCGTCATCGCGGCATCGGGGTCGAAGTCGGCGCACGCGCCGATGCCGTCGGCGATGCCCGAGCGCCCGTCGAGCAGCGCGTCGAACAGCACGTCGACCTCTTCGCCCACCGAAGTGGTCACCCCTCGGCCGGTCACGACGACGCTCGTCACGCCGGCGCGCCCTCCGAGCTCAGCTCACGGACGAGCGTGATCGCGTCGCCCACGGTCTTGATCTCCTTGAGGCGGCCGTCGACGATCGCGACGCCGAAGCGATCCTCGAGCGCCTTGACGAGCTCGACGAGGTCGAGCGAGTCGACGTCGAGGTCCTGCCATGTCTGTCCGGCCTCGGCGTCCATCGCGCCCGGCACCTTGATGGCGTCGAGCTCTTCGCGGATGGCCTGGAGGACGTCGGTCTCTGATGGTGTGCTCATGTGGAAAGGGCCCCTTTCAAGCGCCCAGGCCGCCGTCGACTGACAGCGTGGCCCCGTTGATGTATTCAGCCTCGTCGGAGACGAGAAAGCTCACTGCGGCGGCAACCTCTTCGGGCCGGCCGACGCGCCCGGCGGGCACGGCGGACAGCAGGTCGCCCTCAAGGTCGGCGGTCATGTCGGTCTCGATGACGCCCGGCGTCACCGCGTTGCACGTGATGCCCTTGCGCGCCATCTCGCGGGCGACCGTTCGCGTGAAGCCAAGCAGGCCGGCCTTCGCCGCGACGTAGTTGGACTGGCCCGGGTTGGCACGCTCGGCAACGACCGAAGAGATGTTGACGATCCGCCCCCAGCGCGCGCGCAGCATTCCGGTCAGCGCCGCGTGGGTGCAGTGGAAGGCGCCGTTGAGGTTCGTGTCGACGACCGAGGTCCACGAGTCGGAGTCCATCGAGATCGCCAGCGTGTCGGCGCGGATGCCCGCGTTGTTGACGAGCACGAGCACGGGGCCGTACTGCTCCTGCACCGCGGCGAACGTCTCGGTGACGGCGGCCGGGTCGGTGATGTCGCACGTCGCGTCGCCGCCGCTGCGGCTGATCGAGACGACGGTAAAGCCGTCGGCCTTCAGTCGCGTGGCGATCGCCGCGCCGATGCCGCGGGTGCCGCCGGTGACCACGGCGCAGCTTCCCTCAGGCGCTGACACGGGCGGCCTCCTTCCACGTCAGGATGCCGGCGCCCCACGAGAAGCCGGCGCCGAACGCCGTCAGCGCGACGGTGTCACCGGGCTTCAGGCGACCGTCGGCCTCGGCCTCGGCCAGCGCGAGCGGGATCGACGCCGACGACGTGTTGGCGACGTGGTCGACGTTGACCATGACCTTGTCCATGTCGAGCCCGAGCTCGTGCGCGGCGGCCTCGATGATGCGGGCGTTGGCCTGGTGGGCGACGAACAGGTCGATGTCGTCGACCGACAGCCCGGTGCGCTCGAGCATCACCTTGGTCGACTCGACCATGCGTGCAACGGCGTGGCGGTAGACCTCGGCGCCCTCCATCCGCAGGAAGCGGTCGTCGAGGTCGGCGTAGAGCAGCGGCAGGTGCTCGCCCGAGGTGTGCAGATCGAAGTTCGCGAAGCCGTTCTCGAAGTCGCCGCCGGCGACGAGTGCCGCGCCGGCGCCGTCGGCGAACAGGACGGCGGTGCCCCGGTCAGTCGAGTCGGTGATCCGCGACAGCGCCTCGGCGCCGCAGACGAGGACGAGCTCCGCGCGGCCGGTCTCGATCAGCGCGGCGGCGTGATCGAGCGCGTAGACGAAGCCGGCGCATGCGGCGTTCATGTCGGTGCCGCCGGCGTTGGTGGCGCCGAGGCGGTAGGCGACCATCGGCGCAAGGCCGGGCGTGACGTTGTCGGCCTGGACGGTCGAGCACAGGACCTGGTCGACCTCCTCGCCGCTGCGGCCGGCGTCGCGCAGGGCGGCCTCGCAGGCTTCGACGGCGAGGTCGGTCAGCGACTGGGTGCCGTTGAGACGGCGGCGCTCGCGGATACCGGTGCGGCGCATGATCCAGGCGTCGGAGGTGTCGAGCCCGCCCGCGGCGAGGTCGTCATTGGTCACGCGCCCGGGGGGCAGCGCCGAACCGATGCCGATGACCGCGGCCTTGGTCACGCCGCGAGAGCCAGGGTCCGCTTGACCATGCCCGTGAGGACGGAGCCGGGGCCGAGCTCGATGAAGCGCTCGGCGCCGGCGCCGCGCAGCGCGAGCAGGGTCTCGCGCCAGCGCACCGGCTTGAGCAGGTTCTCGGCGAGCTCGCGACGGACGTCGACGAACGGGGCGACCGAGCCGTTGGAGTAGACGGGGATGCGACCTTCGTGGATCGGGGTGTTGTCGAGGGCCGCGGCGAGGCGGGCGGCGGCCGGCTGCATCAGCGGGGAGTGGAAGGCGCCGGCGACGTCGAGCCGCATGGCACGCGCGCCCGCGACCTCGCGAGCGTCGGCCGCGGCGGCCTCGATGTCCTCGACCGCGCCGGAGAGCACGAGCTGGCCGGGTGCGTTGTCGTTGGCGACGGTCAGATTGTGGCGCTTGGCCATCTCCCAGACCTCGTGCGTATCGCCGCCGAGCATCGCGACCATCCCGCCGGGGCGGCGGTCGGCCGCTTCGGCCATCGCGTCGGCGCGCTCGGCGACGAGCTTGACGGCGTCGTCGAAGTCGAGCACGCCCGCGGCAACGAGCGCCGCGTACTCGCCCAGCGAGTGGCCGGCAGCAGCGATCGCGTCGTCGTCGGTGTGCGCCTCGAAGGCGCAGACCGAGCAGAGGAACAGCGCGGGCTGCTGGTAGCGGGTTCCGTCCCCGAGCTTGTCGAACGGGTCGAACCCGAGCAGCTCGATGCCGCGGTTGAACGTCGGGCTGTCACGCCACGGCGCGTCCATGCCGGGCTCGTGGCTGCCTTGCCCAGGGAAGATCAGTGCGGAGGCCATCGACCTATCTCACCCCATCGAAGGTCGCTGGTTGCACCAGTTCGACACCACGCGGAGCGGTGTCAATTCCCTGAACGCGAACGTTTACGTTCGGTTGTGGCGCGGCGAGGCGGGCGGGGCAGTGCGCGGGGGGCTGGTGCCGGGCGCTGAACAGCAGCGGCGAGGGAGAGTTGGGCATCAGCGCCGGTGGCGGAGGGGGAGCTTCTCCGCAGTCCGTGCGTGTTCCGCGCGTTTCTTCACTGGTTCGGGGCGGGTGAGAGCCCGCACGGGCCCGAATTTCAGACGTGCCCAACATTGTGCGTGCTACGGCACGCACAATGTTGGGCACGTCCGTTTCGGAGGCATTTGTCAGCCGTTCCGACACGACTGCATAGGCAAAACCCGAAGGTCCGCCGCCCAACGGCCGGCGACCCGACGGTGCTCGTCCGCCGCTGACCTCAGGCCGCTGCGGCGTGCTCCAGCACGGAGACGCGGTCGGCCAGTCGGCCGAGCATCTGGGTCGCGACCGGCTGGCTGTCCGCCAGCAGGGTGCTGAACTCGCGGGCGCTGAAGACGATGACCTCCATCTCCGAGTCGGCGACGATCGTTGCCGACCGGGGCTCGCCGCTGAGGAGCGCCAGTTCGCCGAAGAAGTCGCCCGCACCGAGCTCGGCCACCTGCTCGCCGTCGATCGTGCAGCTTGCGCGGCCGGAGACGATCAGGAAGAACTCCGAGCCGGGCCGGCCCTGGGTCGTCAGCACCCGACCTTCGTGCACGGCAATCGCCGTTCCGAGCTGGGCGATGGAGCGCAGTTCGGCCGGGCTGGAATCGGAGAAGAGCGGAACCGCTCGAAGCATCTCGATCACGTGCTGGGGTACGCCGCTGCGCATAACGATTCTCCTGTTCGTGCCTTGGTCATCCAGCGTAGTCGCGTCCCCGCGCACGCTGAGTGAGAACCGACACGCAGCGCGGACTACGCCAGCGCGTCGCGCTTGGCCTGCGTGCGCATCTCGCTGAGGATGCGCTCGAGCCGCGGCTCGGTCTCGACATCCACGTGACGCATCGCGGCCGCGACCATCGGATGCAGGGCGGCGATCTGCGCGTGCATCTCGTGTGCCACCGCGCGGTAGCTCGGGTGGCCCTCGCGGCCCGAGCGCAGCTCGATCAGCTGCATCGCCTCGCGCGCGTTGAGGTCCAGCACGTAGCGAATCCGGTAGCCCAGACACAGCGCGTACATCGCCGCACGCGGGTCGTGCCCGCCGTCGACGAGCCGCTGCCATTCGCCCGATGACACGTCCAGCGCCCGTTGGTAGTCGTCCCCGCACCCCGCGGCGACGACCTCATCCGGAACTCCGGCACCGAGCGCCGGCGACAGCCGCTGCCACTGCACCGTGAGCATCCGATGGCGCTGCAGGTCACGGAACGCGCCGTAGTCCGAGACGATCTCGAAGCGGTAGCGCAGCGCCTCGAACCCGCGCCCCGGTCGATGCCGGCGGTTGGACCGCTCGCCGACCAGGTCGCCGAGCAGCGCCGCCCGCTCGTCGGCCCCGAGCGTCGCCATCCGCATCCGCGTCTCGTCCTCCGAGCAGCCGGCCGCCTCGAACAGCAGCGCGGCGAGCAGGGACTCCTCGTCGCCGTCGACGTGCAGCAGGCGCACCGACGGGCGGTCTTCGGTCGCGGCGGTGCCCTCGAGCCCGAGACGCTGGACCCAGCGCGCGCCGGCGGCATCGCGCTCCTGGAGATAGGAGATCCACTCGCCGCCCCGATCCGGCCGCTCCACCCGCGTCACGAACGACGGCATCACCGCCTTGACCGCGTCGAGGATCATCGCGCCGTACTCGCGCGCCTCGGGCAGCGGATGGGCCAGCAGGTGCAGGATCAGCTGCTCGTAGGTCTGGCCGCTCGCGTAGATGCCCATGTGCGACAACGTCGACGCGGGCAGCAGCCCGCGCAGAAGATCGAACGCCTTGGCCTTGATCGCGCGACTGCGCGCCGGCGATGGCTCGCCCTCGAACGAGGCGTCGATCCATGCGACGACGCGCGGCAGGCAATCGGCGTAGACGGCGAAGATCTCGTCCATCGCTGTCACGTACTCGGGGCCCAGCGCTGCATCGCGGTAGTAGCGATACCCGCCACCTGGCATCGGGACGTCATAGGCGATGTAGCGCGTCGACTGCTCGAGGTAGGCGGCGGGCCGTGGCCGCTGGAGGACCTTCGTCAGCACGTTGGACGCCCACTCGCAGGCGACGTGCGCGCCACCAAGCTGGGCCACCGAGTCGTCGCCGTAGCCGAGGAAGATCGTCTCGTAGAGCTTGGCCGCCCGCTCGCCCTCGACCTCGCCGCCCGCCGTGGCGCCCGGGGGAACCGAATCGGCGAACTCGTCGAGGAACAGCTGGCGCAGCGTTCCCTGGTAGCGGGAGTAGCGCGCAAACAGGGCACCCTTGACCGTCTCGGGCAGCGCGGTGAGCGCGAAAACCGGCCGGTCGAGGTTGCTGACGTAGGGGGCGAGGGTCGCCTGCTGGGCCTCGCTGAAGGTCTCGACCGGGTAGTCCATCGGGGGCCGGCGACTCTAGCGCCCGCGCAGACGGAAGTTCGGCGGGACTGGGCCAACTTTCTCCATCAGCATGATAGAGTAAATCCCTATGGGAATTAGGGAATTTAGAGATCTGATGAACCGCCGGACGATCATCGCGCTGCTCGTGGCCGTGCTCACCCTCGGGCTCGCGGCCTGCGGCGGCAGCTCGGATTCGAGCAGCGACACGTCCGCCGGCAGCGCCTCCACGAGCAGCGGCGGCACGTCGGCCAAGCTCGCGCTCGTCGGCTACTCCACTCCCCAGGAGGCCTACGACGCGATCATCCCCGGCTTCGAGAAGACCGCGGCCGGCGCGGGCGTCAGCTTCAGCGAGTCCTTCGGCGCCTCGGGAGACCAGAGCCGCGCCGTCGACTCGGGCCAGTCCGCCGACGTCGTCGCGTTCTCGCTCGCCCCCGACATCACGCGCCTCGTCGACAGCAAGCTCGTGGCCGCCGACTGGGACAGCGGCCAGTACAAGGGCATCGTCACCGACAGCGTCGCCGTCATCGTCACGCGCAAGGGCAATCCGAAGAACCTGAAGACCTGGGACGACCTGATCAAGCCGGGCGTCGAGGTGCTCACGCCGAACCCGTTCACGTCGGGCAGCGCGCGCTGGAACATCATGGCCGTCTACGGCGCCCAGCTCAACGAGGGCAAGTCGCCGGCCCAGGCGCTCGCGTTCCTCAAGACGCTGCTGACCAAGCACGTCCCGGTCCAGGCCGACAGCGCGCGCAACGCGCTGAACACGTTCCTGGCCGGCAAGGGTGACGCGCTGATCTCCTATGAGAACGAGGCGATCACCGCCCAGGCCAAGGGCAAGTCGGTCGACTACGTCGTGCCCGACGACACGATCCTGATCGAGAATCCGGCGGCCGTCGTGTCGACGACCAAGCACCCGACGCAGGCCAAGGCGTTCCTCGACTACCTGACCACCGAGCCCGCGCAGAAGATCTTCGGCGATCACGGCTACCGGCCGGTCGTGCCATCGGTCCTCAAGCAGTTTCACTTCCCGACGCCGAGCGGACTGTTCACGATCGCCTCACTCGGCGGTTGGCCGAAGGTCATGACGACGTTCTTCGATCCTGACACCGGATCGGTGGCGAAGATCGAGCAGGGCGCGGGAGTCAGCACTGCCAAGTGAGGCCGCAACCGCGCCGCCCGCCATCCCGCGGGCGGCTTCGCGGCGACGGCGGCGCGCGCGGCGCGGTACCAACGGGCTGACGCTGTCGCTCGGCGTCACGACGCTGTGGCTGAGCCTCATTGTCCTGTTGCCGCTGGCCGCGCTCGTCTCGCAGGCGTTCAGCGGCGGCTGGTCGGAGTTCTGGCACGCGGTCAGTTCGCGGGTCGCGGTCTCGGCGCTGCTGCTGACGCTCGTGTCGGCGCTCGTCGTCAGCGCGATCAACGCGGTCATGGGAACGCTTGTGGCCTGGGTGCTGGTGCGCGACGAGTTCGCGGGCAAGCGCGTGGTCAACGCGATGATCGACCTGCCGTTCGCGCTGCCGACGATCGTCGCCGGGATCGTGCTGCTGTCGCTCTACGGTCCCGGCTCGCCGCTCGGCGTTGACATCGCCTTCACCCGCGCGGCGATCATCTTCGCGCTGGCGTTCGTGACGCTGCCGTTCGTCGTGCGCTCGGTGCAGCCGGTGCTGCTCGAGCTCGACCAGGAGATGGAGGAGGCGGCGACGTCGCTCGGCGCCTCGGCCGGCACGACGTTTCGCCGCGTCGTGCTGCCCAACCTGCTCCCGGCGATCCTGTCCGGCGCGACGCTGAGCTTCGCCCGCGCGGTCGGCGAGTTCGGCTCGATCGTCCTGATCTCGGGCAACATCCCGTTCCACACCCAGGTCTCGTCGGTCTACGTCTACGGGCTCGTGCAGTCCGACGCGACGACCGCCGCCGCCGCGGTGGCGACCGTGCTGCTGGCGATCTCGCTGGCGATCCTCTTCGTGATCCGCTTCGCCGGGCAGGTGCAGCGTGGCCGTTGAACGCCGCTGGCGCGTCAGCCTGCGCGTCGTCGCGCTGGCCTACCTGTCGATCCTGCTGCTGATCCCGGTCGCCGTGGTCTTCTACCGGACGTTCGAGCACGGGATCGCGGCGGTGTGGGACTCGATCACGACGCCGGCGGCGATCAGCGCGTTCTGGCTGACGATCGAGATCGCGGCGATCGCGGTGCCGCTCAACGCGATCTTCGGAGTGTTCGCGGCGTTGGCGCTGGCGCGCGGGACGTTCCGCGGCAAGGCGCTGCTCGACGCGGCGATCGACCTTCCGTTCGCGATCTCGCCGATCGTCATCGGGTTGTCGTTGCTGCTGCTCTACGACCGCACCGGCTGGTTCGGGCCGTGGCTGACCAAGCACGGGATCCAGGTCGTCTTCTCGGTCCCCGGCATGGTGCTGGCGACGATCTTCGTCTCGCTGCCGTTCGTCGCGCGCGAGGTCACGCCCGTCCTGCGCGAGATCGGCGACGAGCAGGAACAGGCGGCGTCGACGCTCGGCGCGAGCTCGTGGCAGACGTTCCGGCGCATCACGCTGCCGGCGATCCGCTGGGGCCTGGTCTACGGGATCGTGCTGTCGGTCGCGCGGGCGCTCGGTGAGTTCGGCGCCGTCGCGGTGATCTCGGGCAACGTGCCGGGTAAGACGCAGACGTTGACTCTGCTCGTCTCCCAGCGTTTCCAGAACTTCAACGTCGCCGGCGCCTATGCGGCGTCCGTCGTGCTCGCCGTTCTCGCGATCGGCACACTGTTGATCATGACCTCCGTCAATCGTCGCCGGGAGGCAACGTGATTGCCGCCACCGACATCGTCAAGCGCTTTGGCGACTTCCTCGCGCTCGACTCGATCTCGCTTGACGTGCCCGAGGGTTCGCTGACCGCGCTGTTGGGCCCGTCGGGCTCGGGCAAGTCGACGCTGCTGCGAGTCATCGCCGGCCTCGAGGCGCCCGACAGCGGGCACGTGATCATCGCGGGCGAGGACGCGACCGGGATCCCACCCCAGCGCCGCGGCGTCGGCTTCGTCTTCCAGCACTACGCGGCGTTCAAGCACCTCAGCGTGCGCCGCAACATCGCGTTCGGCCTCGAGGTCCGCAAGCGGCCCAAGGACGAGACGACGCGCCGCGTCGACGAGTTACTCGAGGTCATGGGCCTGACCGGCTACGCCGATCGGCTGCCGTCGCAGCTCTCGGGTGGCCAGCGCCAGCGCATGGCCCTGGCCCGCGCGCTGGCCGTCGAGCCGAAGGTGCTGCTGCTCGACGAGCCGTTCGGCGCGCTCGACGCCAACGTCCGCGCGGAGCTGCGAACGTGGCTGCGGCGGCTGCATGACGATGTCGGTGTGACGACCGTCCTCGTCACCCACGACCAGGAAGAGGCGATGGACGTCGCCGATCGGATCGCGGTGATGAACCACGGCCGGATCGAGCAGGTCGGCGCCCCGCGCGAGCTCTACGAGCGGCCGGCCAACGAGTTCGTGATGGGCTTTCTCGGCCCGGTCGCGCGCCTCGATGGCAGCCTCGTACGCCCCCATGATCTGCTGCTCAGCGCCGAGCCCGAGCCGGGATCGCGTGAGGCGATGATCGCGCGCGTCGTTCATCTCGGCTTCGAGGTTCGCGTCGAGTTGTCGCTGCCCGACGGCGAGGTGCTCAGCGCTCAGCTGTCGCGCGAGGAGGCGGCCGCCCTGGACCCGCGGGCGGGCGACATCGTCTACGTGCGCGCGCCGACCGAGACGCCGGTCAAGGCGTAGCGCGCCCGACGATCACGACGTCGGCCGTGCGATCGTCGAGCCGGCAGGCCGCGGGCAGCAGGCCCCAGCGCACGAAGCCGGCGCGCTCGAACAACGCGAGGCTCGGGGCGTTGTGGGCGAAGATCAGGCCGACGAGGACTTCGAGCCCGAGCTGTGGCGCGCGGCGGACGGCCTCGTCGAGGAGCAACGCGCCGATGCCACCGCGGCGCCTTTGCGCGTCGACGTAGACGCTGACCTCGGCGGTCGCGTCATAGGCGACGCGGTCACGGAACTGGCCGATCGAGAGCCAGCCGACGACGGTCTCGTCGCGCTCGGCGACCCAGATCGGGTGGTGATCGGGCTGATGGTCGGCGAGCCACGCCGCGCGTTGCTCGGGGTGGACCGGGTCGAGGTCGGCCGTCGCCATGCGCCCCGGGATCGTCTGGTTGTAGATCGCGACGATCGCGTCGAGGTCCCCCGGGGTAGCGTCGCGCAGCGAGGGCGGCGTCAGCGGGTGACCCATGCCTCAGGGTCGGCCGCGAGCTTCTCGATCCGGGCCGGCAGCTTCTGGGCGGCGATGTCGGCCAGCGTCACGCGCTCGGCGACGCTGCGCAGGCTCGCGCGCACGGCGATCCACACCTTCTGCAGGTCTTCGGCGGCGCCGCCGTAGTCGATCTCCTCGGGCGGCTCGCCGCGGACCGAGGCCAGCGGCCCCTCAACCGCTCGGATCACGTCGGCGACCGAGATCAGCTTCGCGTCGCGGGCCAGCCAGTAGCCGCCGTCGGCGCCGCGCTGGCTGCGGACGATCCCCGCATGACGCATGTCGCCGAGGATGTTCTCGAGGAACTTGAGTGGGATTCCCTGGGCCTTGGCGATCGCGTCGCCCTTGGTCGGTCCCGCGCTGGCCGCGGCAAGTTCGACGGCGGCCCGCACGGCATAGTCGGCCTTGGCGGTGATGCGCACCGCGTCATCCTAAGCAGATGTGTGGGAAAGGGCGCCGCGGCGGGCGATTCGGACGTGTCGTCCCTCGATAGGAAGGCCGTGGCGTCTCGCGGGCCGAACCGGCTTCACAGTCCTTCCCTCGCCGCGCTGTGTCGCGCCGTCAGAACAGGTTCGTGAACGCCGAGCCGGCGTGGCTGACCAAATTGAACAGCGGCGTGGGCACGATCCCCAGCACGATGATCGCCGCGCCGAAGACCATGGCCACGAACGCGACCTCGAGCTGGGGCCGCGCGACCACCGGCGCCGCAGCGCCATCCGAGGCTGCGCCGGCCAGCACCGGTTGTCCGGGGACGCCGTTGATCGCCACGCCCACGCCCTCGGGCGCCTTGCGCATCCAGATCGCCGCGACGACGCGCAGGTAATACCCGAGCGAGACCATCGAGCCGACGACGATGAAGATGGCGAGCCAGGTGAAGCTGCCATCGACCGAGGCCTCGATCAAGAACAGCTTGCCGACGAAGCCCGCCGTCGCTGGGATGCCGGCCAACCCGAGCATCGCCAACGTCATCGGCCACGCGAGCCACGGCCGCGTCGCTCCGATCCCGGCCATCGACGAGATGTCGTCGCCGAGCGTCGTCTCGCGTTCGCGCGCGACGATCACCGCGAACGCGGCCATGTTCATGATGAGGTAGACGGCGAGGTAGAAGGCGGTCGCGTCGATGCCCAGGCGGGTCGAGACGGCGACGCCGGACATGATGTAGCCGGCCTGCGCGATCGATGACCACGCCAGCATCCGCTTGAGCGAGCTCTGGGCCAGCGCGCCGACGTTGCCGACGACGATCGAGATCGCGGCGAGTACGGCGAGCAGCGGGCCCCAGTCGAGCTGGCTGTGGACGATCGCGGTGTCGAGCATCCGCACGAGCACGGCGAACGCGGCGGCCTTGGTCGCCGTCGCCATGAACGCGGTGATCGGCGTCGGTGCGCCCTCGTAGACGTCGGGTGTCCAGCCGTGGAACGGTGCGATCGACGCCTTGAACGCGAGGCCGGCCAACACCAGCGCGATGCCGGTCAGGTAGAGCACGTCGTGGCCGATCGAGCCCGAACCGGCCGCCGCGATCGCGGAGAAGTCGGTCGAGCCGCTGGCGCCGTAGAGCATTGCCAGGCCGTAGACCAGCGTCGCCGATCCGACCGAGCCGATGATCAGGTACTTCAGCCCCGACTCGAGCGACGACGCGCGGTTCATCTCCGTCGCACACAGGACGTACAGCGGGATCGACAACAGCTCGAAGCCGACGAACACGGTCACGCTGTTGATCGCCTGCGCGAGCACGACCATCCCGGCGGTGCTGGTCAGCAGCAGCGCGTAATACTCGCCATGGGCCGCCTGCACGGGCGCCGAGGAGCGCCACGACAGCAGCACCGTGGCGATCGCCGCGATGAAGACGATGAACGAGATCGACAGGCCGAGGTCGTCGAGCGCCATCGAACCGGCGACCAGGGTCGTGTGGTCGGACCACTGCCAGATCGACAGCCCGAACGCCACGCCCAGCACGACGATCGTCAAAGCCGGGACGAGCACCGTCCGCGCGACGCGCGAGCGGAACAGGCCGAGCATCAGGACGACGACCGCGCCGCCGAGCAGCGCGATGAGCGGTGACAGGCCGGCGACGTTGATGTGCGGCCCGTGGAGGTGCGGGTGGACGGCGGCGATCATGGCGTCGTCGCTCCCGTCCGCGGCCCGGCGCCACCCGCCGGCGCCGGTAGCAGCGCCGCCGTCGGCGTCTGCGGATCAAGCACGAGCTGCACCGGCTGCAGTGTCGCCTGCACCGCCAGATTGCCGCGCTTGAGCGCGAACTGCGGATACAGCGCGAGCGCGAGGATCACCAGAACCAGCGGCGCGATCACGGCGCCGTCGGCCCACGACAGCTCGCGCGACTCGACATCGGGCCCGACGCGGTTGTGCATCGCGCGGATGAACATCCGCAGCGCGTACACGGCCGCCAGCGCGACGCCGGTGAAGGCGAGGACCGCGAACGCGATCTTGGTCTTGAACACGCCGAGCAGGATCAGGAACTCGCCGACGAAGTTCGACGAACCGGGCATCGCCAACAGTGCGAACGAGACGATCAAGAACAGCGTCGCGAGAACCGGCGCACGCAGCGCGATCCCGCCGAGGTCGCGCAGGTCCTCCGACCCCCGTGCCCGTGCCGACAGCAGCGCCACGATCAGGAACATCGGCACGACGACGAGCCCGTGGTTGAGCGACTGCAGCAGCGCTCCCTGGTCGCCTGCCTTCTGCAGCGAGAAGATCCCGAAGACGATGAAGCCGAGCTGGGCGACCGACGAATAGCCGAGCACGAGCCGCACGTTGGTCGTCGTGAACGCAAGCGCCGATCCGTAGATGATCGAGGCCAGCGCAATCAGCAGCATCAGATCCTGGAAGTGCACCGAGGCGGCCGGGAAGATCGGCAGCACGATCCGCAGGAAGCCGTATGCGGCGACTTTGCTCAACACGCCGCTGAACACCGCGAGCACGGGGAGCGGCATCGCGCGATAGCCGTCGGGCATCCAGCCGTGGAGCGGGAACTGGGGCATCTTGACCAGGAACGCCGCCGCGAAGAACAGGAAGATCCATTCCTGCGACTGGGTCGACAACGGCGACTCGCGCAGGGCCGCAAAGGTGAAGTCGATCGGGTTGCCGGTCTGGGTGGAGACGAGCACGCCGGCGGCGATCGCGGCCGCGAGCATCAGTAGCGAGCCGACCATCGTGTAGATGACCATCTTCGTCACGCCGGAGATCGTCGCCGCGTCGGCCGAGCCGTCAGGGTTGCGCTTGCCGCCCCACATCCCGGCGAGGAAGAAGAATGGGATCAGCATCAGGTCGAAGAACGCGACGAACAGGATCACGTCCTGCGCGCACAGCGCCCCGATGACCGCCGACTGGGCGACCCCGAGGTACAGATAGAAGCTGCGCTCGTGGTGCCACTGCGAGCGCGCGCACCACGCGATCACGGCACTGAACATCAGCGTCGTCAGCGCGATCAGCGTCACACTGAGCCCGTCGACGCCGAGCGCGTAGTGGACGCCGAGCGGCTTGATCCACAGCTTGTCGGTGACGTCGTGCAGCCCGGCGCTCTTGGCCGCCGTCACCTGGACGAGCAAGGCGATCGACAGCCCGAGCGCGCCGAGCGAGGAGAGCAGCGCGGCGAAGCGTGCGGTGCGCCCGGGCAGCGCGCAGCCGACGAGGGCGCCGGCGGCCGGGAGCCAGATGAGGATCGAAAGCGACATCAGCTCTGCAGCAGCAGGTAGAGGGTCAGGACGGCGACACCGCCGAGCAGCAGCGCGACGTAGGCGCGCAGGAAGCCCGACTGCAGTGCGCGCACCGCGGCGCCGCTGGCCTTGACCAGCCCGCTCGTGCCGCCGACGATGACGCCGTTGATGACGATCCGCTCGATCGCCTGCTCACCGACGCGTCCGAACCACGCGAACGGGCGCACGACGAGCAGATCGATCGCCTCGTCGAAGTACCACTTGTGAAACAGCACGCGGTGCAGGCCCGACATCCGCTCCTGCAACGCCGCGGCGGTCCCGGGCTTCTTGACGTAGACGAACCAGGCGATCCAGATCCCCAGCAGCGCGAGCACGGTGCCGAGGACGAAGCCGACCGTCTCGAGCGCGTTCGACGGGTCGGGCGTCGTCGTCGCTCCGGCGAAGACCGGGTCGAGGAAGTTGCTCAGCACGCTCGTCAGGTGCGGGATCTCGATCCAGCCACCGACGATGGCCAGGAACGCCAGCGCTCCCATCGCCAGGCGCATCGGGAGCTCCTGCTCGGCGATGAAGTGCAGCGGGCCGGGGAAACCGACGTGGTTGTCCTCAATCTCGCCGGTGTTGGGGTTGGTCGGCTGCTCGGCGTGGTGCAGGTGGCCCTCGGCGAGCTCCCGTGCCTCGGCGACCGGCTCGCCGTGGAAGGCGCGGAAGATCATCCGGAATGTGTAGATAGCGGTCAGCAGCGCGCCGACGTAGCCCGCGGCGTAGAGCGCCCAGTGCCAGCCCCCGAGCGAGCCGACGTCGGCGAGGATCATGTCCTTGGAGAAGAAGCCCGAGAACGGCGGCACGCCGGCCAGCGACAGGCCACCGATGATGAAGCAGCCGTAGGTGAACGGCATGACCTTGCGAAAGCCGCCCATCTTGTCCAGCGACTGCTCGCCGGCCATCGCGCCGATGATCGAGCCGGCGGCCATGAACAGCAGCGCCTTGAAGAACGCGTGGGTCATCAGGTGGAAGAGCCCGGCGACGTACGCGCCGGCGCTGACCGCCATGACCATGTAACCGATCTGCGACATCGTCGAGTAGGCGATCACGCGCTTGAGGTCGGTCTGGACGAGCCCGATCGTCCCGGCGATCAGCAGCGTCAGCGCGCCGATCGTCGCGCCGACGATCTGTGCCGCCGGGGCAAGCTGGAACAGCGGGTACATGCGCGCGATCAGGTAGACACCGGCGGTGACCATCGTCGCCGCGTGGATCAGGGCGGAGACCGGGGTCGGACCCTCCATCGCGTCGGGCAACCAGGTGTGCAGCGGGACCTGGGCGCTCTTGGCGAACGCGCCGACGAGCAGCATCAGGCAGCCCGCGGTGACGTAGTTCTGATGGCCGGCGAAGACGTGCGGCGCGGCGTGGAACGAACCGAGGAAGTCGACCGTCCCGGTCTTTTGGAAGATGAAGAACGTGCCGAGGACGAGGCCGATGTCGCCGACGACGTTGATCACGAACGCCTTGATGCCGGCGCGCGTGGCGGTCGTGCGGCGATACCAGAACGAGATCAGCATGTAGCTCGCCGCGCCGACGAACGCCCAGCCGACGATCAGCAGGACGAAGTTGCCGGCCAGGACCAGCAGCAGCATCGAGAAGACGAAGAAGTTCAGGTAGGCGAAGAAGCGGTTGTAGCCCTCGTCGCTCCACAGGTAGGAGACCGAGTAGAGATGGATGAGCATCGAGACGCCGGTCACGACGAGCGCCATGAACATGCTCAGCGGGTCGATCAGGATCGACACCTTGGCGTCGAGCCCCGCGGTGACCGCGTAGTTCCACAGGACCGAGACGTGCTCGCGGTCGTCGGCCCCGTGGCTCTGGAGCTTGATCGTCGCGACGATCGCGCAGACGAACGCCGCGGCGATGGCGAGCGTTCCGACGATCCCGGCCGCGCGGCCGCTCAGCGCCTTGAACGACAGCCCGATGACGATCGCGCCGAGCAGGGGGAAGCCGAGGATCAGCCAGGCGAACAGGCTCATCCGTGCAGCTCACGCATCTCGTCGACGTCGACCGGCAGCCTGCGGCGATGCATCGCCACGACGACACCGAGTCCGATCGTCACCTCGCACGCGGCGACGACCATCACGATGATCGCGAAGATCTGGCCCTGGCTGTTGCCCCACATCCGCGAGAACGCGATCAGCGACAGGTTGGCCGCGTTGAGCATCAGCTCGAGGCACAGCAGGATGACCAGCGGGTTGCGCCGCGTGAGCACGCCACCGGCGCCGATGCAGAAGACCATCGCGCTGACGACCAGGAACCAGGCGATGTTCATTTCTCGCTGCCTCCGGTGGTCAGGGCGCCGACCGCCTCGGCCTGGGTGCCCGTCTCGATAGGCCGCGTGGCCCGAATCGTCAGCACGCCGTGCTCGCCGCCGTCGAGGTCGCCGATGCCGCCGCGGCGGCGCGCCAGCACGACCGCGCCGACCGCCGCGATCAGCAGCAGGAACGACGCGAGCTCGAACGCGAGCAGGAACTTGGTCAGCAGCAGCCGGCCGATCTCCTCGGGCGTCCCGAAGCTCGCGTCGGTGGCGACCGTCGCGCCCTTGCTGTCGATGCCCTTCAGCGACGACCCGAGGAATGCGATCACGAGCTCGACGAACAGGGCGCCGCTGAACAGCAGCGCCGCCGCGCGCAGCCCTGGACCGGAGTGTGGTCGCAGCGGCTCGTCGGCGCCGCCGACGTAGGCGACGACGAAGACGTAGAGGACCATCACCGCGCCGGCGTAGACCACGACCTGAGCCGCGGCGACGAACTCGGCGCGCAGGAGCAGGAACAGTGCGGCGAGCGACAGCAGATGGAAGACGAGCGACAGCACGCTGTAGAACGGGTTGCGCATCAGCACGACGCCGATCGCCCCGGCGATCGCTCCGATCGCGGCGATGAAGAAGAGGACCGCGGACATCGCTGTTACTCCCCCTCGTTGCGCAACGGGGTGCGCTCCATCGGCTCGGCCAGCAGCATCTCCTTGGTGAAGATGAGGTCCGAGCGCTCGTAGTCCGACAGCTCGTAGTCGTGGCCCATCGTGATCGCGTCGAACGGGCACGCGACCTCGCAGTAGCCACAGAAGATGCAGCGCGAGAGGTTGATCTCGTAGACCGCGGCGTAGCGCTCGCCGGGGCTGACGCGGTTCTCCGGCGTGTTCTCGGCCGCGACGACGCGGATGCAGTCGGCCGGGCACGCGGCCGCGCACAGCGAGCAGCCGACGCACTTCTCCAGGCCCGTGTCCTCGAAGCGGTGCAGCTTGTGGCGGCCGCGGAAGCGCGGGTAGACCGGCACCTTCTCCTCGGGGTACTGGATCGTCGTCGGCCCCTCGACGACGCGCGCGAACGTCGTCTTGAGTCCGCGCAGCGTCTCGCCGAACGTGCGGTACAGCCCGCCCGCGCCGCCGGGGCTCGGGGCGTGCTGGACGATCAGCAGGTCATCACTCGGAGGCCAGGTCATGAGACCACCACGATCGCGGTTATGAGGACATTGAGCGTTGCGATCGGGAGCAGCACCTTCCAGCCGAACGACATCAGCTGGTCGTAGCGCAGGCGTGGCAGCGTCGCGCGCACCCAGATGAAGATGATGATGAAGATCCACATCTTGCCGAGCACGATGAACGGGTCGACCCATCCCGGCGGGTCGATACCGAACGGCAGCAGCCAGCCGCCAAGGAAGACGGTGACGACCACGCCCGAGACGACGATCACGTTGAGGTACTCGGCGAAGTAGTAGGAGGCGAAGCCGCCGCCGCCGTACTCGGTGTTGTAGCCGCCGACGAGCTCGGCGTCGGCCTCGGTCAGGTCGAACGGCGTGCGGGCGGTCTCGGCGAAGCTCGCAGTGAGGAAGACGAGGAACCCGACGAACTGGGGCACGATGTACCACATGCCCTCCTGCGCGTTGACGATCTCGGTCATCGAGAGTGTCCCCGCGGTGATGACGACGCCGATCAGCGCCAGGCCCTGGGAGACCTCGTAGGAGATCAGCTGTGCGGCGGCGCGCATCGAGCCCAGGAACGAGTACTTCGAGCCCGAGGCCCAGCCGCCGAGCATGATCCCGTAGAACGCGATCGCACCGAACGCGAACAGGTACAGGGGGCCGATCGACAGGTCGACGCCGTAGAAGCCGACCTCGACCCCGAAGATGTTCTGGGTGTCGCCGAACGGGATGATCGCGAACGCCGCGACGGCGGCGAGGATCGAGATCATCGGCGCGAGCATGTACAGCCAGCCGATCGACGTCCGCGGGCGGAACTCCTCCTTGGTCGCGAGCTTGACGATGTCGGCCAGCGGCTGGAGCAGCCCGAACGGGCCGACGCGGTTGGGTCCGTAGCGCTGCTGGAAGCGACCGAGCAGCTTGCGTTCGACGATCAGCACGATCGGCACGAGCTGGAGGCCGATCGCGAACAGGATGGTCGCCTTGAGGATCTGGACGTACCAGGGCTCGGCGTAGCCGACGGTGGCCACGACGTTCATGCGCGGCGCACCTCGGCCAGCCCGCCGGACGGCGCGGTGCCCTCGACGAACGCGCTCCCAGCCGGGACCGCCTCGCGCAGTGCGACGGTCGCCTCGATCGCGTTGTCGCCCTGGGTGATGACGACGCGGTCGCCCTGCCCCAGCGCCAGGCGCTGGGCGTCGACGGGCGAGAGCTCGACGTGGCCGTCGACGCTGAGGAACCTCAGGGCGGGCGAGTTGGCGACCTCGGCCCCGGCCCAGATCGAGCGGTAGCTACCGAGGCGCAGCGCACCGTTGGGGGTCGCGGCGGGCGGCGGAGTGTCGAGACCGAACGGCCCGGCGTCGGCGCTCGGCCAGGCGCCGGCCTGCTCGCGGACCGGCCAGCGCACGCCGCGGCCGCCGAGCTCGTCGAGTGTCAGCCCGGCGTAGAACGGCAGCGTCTCGAAGAGCTGCGCAGACGCCTCGGCCCCAGTGTGCGCGCCGAGGTCGCCGCCGAGGCGGACGGCGAGGTTGGCGATGATCCGCCACTCGGGGCCAACCTCGTCGGGGTGGGCGATCGCCGGGCGCAGGCGCTGGACGCGGCCGTCGGGATGGGTGACCGTCCCGTCCTTCTCGGCGGGGGCCTGGGCGGGGAAGACGATCGTCGCGTGTTCCCGGATCGCGGCGGTCATGAACTGGGCGTGGGCGATAACGGTCGACGCGCGGTCCAGTGCGCGGTCCCACAGCGCGCGATTGGGGTGCGACTCGAGCGGGTCGGCCCGCAGGAGATACAACGCGGCGATCTCACCGTCGGCTGCGGCCTGGGCGATCTGCGGCGCGCCGCGGCCCTCGGTCTCGAGCTCCGACAGCCCCGGTCCGGCGTTGGGCAGCACGCCGGCCTCGCGCAGCCCACGGCCGTTGGCTCCCGCCGGGACGGCGAGCAGCCCGGCGCCGTCGTGGCTGCGGGCGGTCAGGCGACCGGCGACGTTGAGCAGCGCGCGAGCGGCGTGCTCGCCGCGCGGCCCGTCGGTCAGTCGCTCGCCCCAGACGATGACGACGTCCTCGCCGGCCTCTGCGAGCACGGAGGCCAACGCACGGATGGCGTCGGCGTCGGCGCCCGCGGCGCGCGCGAAGTCGTCGACGTTCTTCTCGGCGTCCGATGATGCCGATCCTGCCCTCCTGGAGCCCGCGAGCGCGGCGCTCAGCGCAGCGGCGAACGCCTCCTCGGCGCCCGGCGCGTAGCGCGCCACGGCGACCGCGTTGGCATCGAGCGACGACGGGCGGCTCGTCGCGACGCACAGCTTGACGTGATGACGGCGCACGCCCTTGCGGATCCGTAGATCGAGGATCGGCATCTCGTCGACCGGCTCGACGCCGAGGACGAGGACGGCGTGGGCGAACTCGACGTCGGGCACGGTGGCCTGCAGCTCGGGGTCGTGCAGCGCGGCGTGGAGCTCGCGCGGCAGCGGCGCGCCGACGCGCGAGTCGATGTCGGACGAGCCGATGACCTCGCGCATCAAGCGCCCGGCGAGCAGCCCTTCCTCGTTGGTCGCCTCGCCACCGACGAGCATGCCGACGTTCGTGCCCGCGCGCTTCAGCGCAGCGGTCGCCTCGTCCAGCGCGTGCTCCCAGCTGACCGGGCGCAGCTCGCCGTGGTCGCGCAGCATCGGCGTCGTGATCCGCTCGTCGGAGTGCGTGGACTGGTAGGCGAAGCGGCCCTTGTCGCACAGCCAGCCGTCGTCGATGCCGTCGTGCTGGCGGGCGAGCACGCGCATCACGCGCTCGTCGCGCACCGTGTAGGAGACGTTGCACTGCGCCGGGCACAGGGTGCAGACGCTGCCCGACTGCTCGATGTCCCACGGGCGCGCGCGGAAGCGGTAGGCCTGCGAGGTCAGTGCGCCGACCGGGCACAGCTCGACGATGTTGCCGCTGAACGGCGCGACGTACGGATGGCCGTCGAACGTGCCGACGTAGGAGTGCGCGCCGCGCTCGAGCAGGATCAGCTGGTAGTCCTCGGAGATCTCCTGACTGAAGCGCACGCAGCGGTAGCAGAGGATGCAGCGCTCGCGATCGATCGCGATCAACGGCGAGAGCGCGAGCGGCTTGACGAAATGGCGCTTGGGCTCGATGAAGCGCGACTGCCCGCCGCCCCAGCCGAACGAGATGTCCTGCAGCGGGCACTCGCCGCCCTTGTCGCACACCGGACAGTCGAGCGGGTGGTTGATGAGCAGGAACTCCACGACCCCTTGCTGGGCCTCCTTGACCCGCGCCGACTGGGTGTGGACGACCATGCCGTCCTTGACCGGCGTCGAGCATCCGGTCTGGAGCTTGGGGATCCCTTCGATCTCGACGAGACACATGCGACACGCGCCGACCGGCTGGCCGAGCTTGGGCTCGTAACAGAAGACCGGGATCTCGACGTCGCCGTGCTTGGCCGCGTCGACGAGCATCGAGTTCGCCGGCGCCTGCACCTCGCGGCCGTCGATCGAGAACGTGATCGTCTTCACTTCGGGGCGCGGCATCAGGCGGCGACTTCGGCGGCGACCGCGAGGCGCCGCGCCTCCATGTAGGCCTCGAACTCAGGCCGGAACTTGGCGATCATCGAGCCGATCGGCATCGCCATCGCGTCGCCGAGCACGCACAGGCAGTTGCCGATGATTCTCGTCTGGACCGAGGCCATGATGTCGAGGTCCATCGGCGTACCGAGGCCGCCGCGCATGCGCTCGAGCATCTTCACGGTCCAGTTCGTCCCCTCACGGCACGGCGTGCACTTGCCGCACGACTCGTGGCGGTAGAACTGGGCCAGCTTCAACGCGACGTCGACGACCTCGTTGGAGTCGTCGACGACGATCACCGCGCCGGAGCCGAGCATCGAGCCGGCCTTGGCCAGCGAATCGAAGTCATAGGTCACGTCGAGGTCGTCCGCGGTCAGGACCGGCGAGCTCGATCCGCCCGGGAACCAGAACAGCAGCTCGCGACCCTCGGGCAGGCCGCCGGCGATCTCGTAGATCAGCTCGCGCGACGACATGCCGAGCTCGATCTCGTAGTTGCCGGGGCGCTTGACGTTGCCGCTGACCGAGACGAGCTTCGTCCCGCTCGACCCCGCCACGCCGATCTTCGCGTACTCCTCGCCACCCATCCGCAGGATGTGGGGGATCGTGGCCAGCGTCTCGACGTTGTTGATCAGCGTCGGCCCCTGGTAGAGGCCCTGGTTGGCCGGGAACGGCGGCTTCAGGCGCGGGTTGCCGCGCTTGCCCTCCAGCGAGTCGAGCAGTCCGGTCTCCTCACCGCAGATGTAGGCGCCCGCGCCACGGTGCACGACGAGCGACAACGAGAAGCCGGTGCCGAGGATGTCTTCGCCGATCAAGCCCGCCTCGCGCGCCTCGGCCAGCGCGGCGTCGAGGATGTCGGCCTGCTGCTGGTACTCCCCGCGGATGTAGATGAACGAGCGGTTCGCGCCCGCTGCGTAGGCCGCGACGATCATGCCCTCGAGCAGCATGTGCGGCGACTTCTGCATCAGCTCGCGGTCCTTGAACGTGCCCGGCTCGGACTCGTCGGCGTTGCAGACCAGGTACTTGTCCATCTCGCCCTGGGGCATGAAAGACGCCTTGGTCCCCATCGAGAACCCGGCGCCCCCACGGCCGCGCAGGCCTGACGCCTTGAGCTCGGAGACGAGCGCTTCGCGGTCCATCCGCAGGGCCGGTTGCACCATCTCGTAGCCGCCGCGGCGGCGATACACCTCAAGCGTGTTGAGCCCCGGCTCGTCGATTCCTTCGAATAGCAGCTTCTGGGTCATGGCGTGTCCGCCGATGGGCGGCGCAGGAGCGCCTTGTCGGGCAGCGGCTCGCGGCCGGCGCGCAGCGCGCTGATCAGCTCGGGCACCTCGTCGAGCTCGATCGGCCCGATGTACGCGCCATTGACGCTGGCCATCGGCGCGATGTCGCACGCGCCGAGGCACTCGAAGCCGCGTACGTTGAAGCGCGCGTCGCCGTCGGTCTCTTCGCGCATGCGCGAAAGCAGCGCGTCGGCTCCGCGTAGCGAGCACGAGATGTTCGTGCAGACGTAGACCGTCTGGTCGCCGACCGGCGTCGTCTCGAGCATGTCGTAGAACGTCGCCACGGCGCTGAGGTAGCCGGGGGTCAGGCCCATGACGCACGCGGCCTGCTCGATGCCCTCGGGCGTGCACCAGCCGTACTGGCGCTGGACCGCCGCCAGCGCGGGGATCGCCGCGCTGCGTGTGTCGGGGTAGAGCGCCATGTGACCCTCGATCTGTGCGCGCAGGTCGGCCGGCACCGGCGTTGTCGCCGGATCGGGAACCGCGGCCGGGGCCTTGGTCAGGTCGGCGGCGGCGTCCCAGCCCGGAACGCGCGAGCCGTGCGCATAGCGAGGGACGCTCATCGATCGATCCCGCCGAGGATCGGGTCGAGCATCGCCAGCGTCGCGATCAGGTCGGCGATGTAGGCGTCCTTGACCATCGGCGCGAGCGCCTGCAGGTTGACGAACGACGGGTCGCGCATGTGCACGCGCGCGGGCTTCGACGAGCCGTCGGAGCGGACGAAGCAGCCGAGCTCGCCACGCGGCGACTCGAGCGGGTAGTACGCCTCGCCGTCTGGCACGCGGAAGCCCTCGGTGACGAGCTTGAAGTGGTGGATCAGCGCTTCCATCGAGGTTGCCAGCTCGTGGCGCGGGGGCAGTGCGATCTTGCGGTCCTCGGTGATGTGCGGTCCCTCGGGCAGACCGTCGAGCGCCTGCTCGATGATCTTCACCGATTCCTTCATCTCGGCCGCGCGAACGGCGAAGCGGTCGTAGTTGTCGCCCTCGGTGCCGACCGGGATCTTGAACTCGAAGTCGTCGTAGGAGCTGTATGGCATCGCCTTGCGCAGGTCCCACGGGTTGCCGGCGGCGCGCAGCAGCGGCCCGGTGACGCCGAAGCCGAGCAGCGTCTCCTCGTCGAGCGGGCAGACATGGCGCAGCCGCCGCAGGACGATCTCGTTGCGGTTGAGCATGTCGAGGTACTGGTCGACGCGCTTGGGCATGATCGCCAGGAACTCGCGCAGCTTGGCCTCGAAGCCGAGCGGGATGTCCTCGAAGACGCCGCCGACCTGGATGTAGCGCGTGTGCATGCGCTGGCCGGAGCTCATCTCGAACAGGTCGAGGATCAGCTCGCGCTCGCGAAAGCAGTACCAGAACATCGAGATCGCGCCGAGGTCCAGCGAGCCGGTTCCCAGCCACACGAGGTGGCTCATGATCCGGTTGAGCTCGAGGTGGATGACGCGCAGGTACTGGCCGCGCCTTGGCACCTCGCAGTCGAGAAGCGTCTCGACGGCGCCGCAATACGCCATCGCGTTGAAGTAGTAGCTGAGGTAGTCCATCCGCTCGATGACCGGGATGGCCTTCCAGTACGCCTTGTCCTCGGCCGTCTTCTCGATGCCGGTGTGGACGTAGCCGATGATGGGCTTGAGGTCGCGCACGACCTCGCCCTCGAGCGTCACGAGCAGTCGCAGCACGCCGTGCGTCGCCGGGTGGTGCGGCCCCATGTTGAGGGTCAGGAGCTCCTGGCCCGAGGCGCCGACCGCCGGTGCGGTCGGGACGTGGGCGAGGTCGATCGAGTCCTCGAGGGCGCGGTAGTCGAGGTCAGTCATCGAGCGTGTAGTCCCGGCCGGCGGCGGCATCGCGGGTGAACAGCACCGGTTCGCCGCCGATCGGGAAGTCGCGGCGCTGCGGGTGGCCCTCGTAGTCCTCGGGCATCAGGATCCGGCGCAGGTCGGGGTGGCCGTCGAAGACCACGCCGAACATGTCGTAGACCTCGCGCTCCTGGTGGTCGGCGGTCGGCCAATCGACGGCGACCGACTCGACGTGCGGGTTCGCGATCGGTAAACGAAGCTTGACCGTGAGGCGGTCCAGCGCGTGCATGTCGAGCAGCTCGTAGAGGACGCCGAGACGCGGCTCCTCCGGGTAATAGTCGACGCCGTGGACGCTGGCCAGGAAGCCGTAGCCCTTCTCGCGCAGCTGCGCGAGCGTGGCGCGGATCGTCGTCGGGTCGATCTGCAGGCTCGCCTGGCCGTGGGCATGCGCGGTGCCGACGACGCTGCCGGTTCGTGCGTCGCCCAGCTCCTGTGCCAGCAGCTCCAGGCCGGTCGCGTCAGGCACCGGGAACGATCTCTTCGGTGCCGACCGCGTCGTAGCGCTCGCGCCAGCCGGCGGCGGGGTCGTTCTGGATCATCGACCGCAGCTTGAGCACGCCGTGCATGAGCGCCTCGGGCCGCGGCGGGCAGCCTGGGACGTGGACGTCGACCGGCATGAACTTGTCGGCCGGGACGATCGCGTAGTTGTTGAACACGCCCTGGGAGCTGCAACAGGCGCCCATCGCGATCGCCCACTTCGGCTCGAGCATCTGGTCGTAGATGCGCCGTACGACCGGGGCCATCTTGATCGAAACGCGCCCCGACAGGATCAGCAGGTCGGCCTGGCGCGGGGAGGCGCGAAACGCCTCGAAACCGAAGCGGGCGACATCGACGCGCGAGGCGACGATCGACATCATCTCGATCGCGCAGCAGGCGAGGCCGAACGTCATCGGGAACAGGGCGTTGCCGCGTGCCCACGCGACCGCCTGGTCCATCGTGGTGGTGATCACGCGCTCCTGCACGTACTTCTCGAGGTCCTCGCCGGTGAGGTCGCCGCGCAGCATGTCGCGCGCCTGGAGTTGGCGGATGCGGAAGTCGTCGGGAGCGCCGATGCTCTCGCGGCTGACTATCTCCACTCCAACGCTCCCCGCCGCCAGACGTAGATCAGCGCGATCGACAGCAGGGCGATGAAGACGACGGTCTCGGTCAAGGCGAAGGCCCCGAACGCCCGCAGATCGACGGCGATCGGATAGAGGAAGATCACCTCGATGTCGAACAGGATGAACAGCATCGCGATCAGGTAGAAGCTGATCCCGAAGCGGAAACCCTGCTTGACCTCCGACGGCAATCCGCATTCGTACGGATCGGTCTTGGTGCGGATCTGGCGGCGCGGCCCGAATGCCTTGTTGAGGACACCAAACGTGATGCCGACGACGGCGCCCAAAATGACAAACACGATCGCTGGCAGGTACGAACTCAACATTTCGCCGGGTTCTATCACGCCTTGTGACGCATTGATACATAGTGGCAAAGGACGCTTTGGATGGCCGATGCCGCGCAGCTGATCGCGCTCGTCGTCGCGGTTGTCAACGGGCTTGCTGCAGGGGTCGGGGGAGTGGTCTATGTCCGCGCGCTCGACGCGCGGTTCTTCTGGCCGTTGCTGCGCGCCGGGCAGGCCGCCGCGATTGCTCAGGCGGTGCTCGCGGGAGTCGCCGCGGTGCTCGGCGATCGGCCCGACAGCGGCCTCTACTGGCTCTACGCCCTGCTGCCCGTGGCGATCTCGCTGATCGCCGAACAGCTGCGCCTGACCGCGGCGCAGGCCGTCCTCGACTCCAACGATCTGGCCGATGCCCAGGCCGTCGGCGATCTCGACGAGGCCGGCCAGCGCCGCATCGTCCACGCGATCCTCCACCGCGAGCTCGGCGTGATGACGGCGGCCGCCGCGGCGATCTGCTTCTTGGCGTTGCGCGCGGCGAGCACCAGCGCGGGGTTGTAGCGGGGCGTGGGTTCCCGTACTAGGAACTATTCCTAGTACGGGGGCCCGCGCCTGGATGTCGGCTCAAAAGCGCGCCCTCCGCCGGCCTCCCGGGTTCTCCCTCTTCCTCATTGCTGCAGTTTCGACACGCCACCCGGGCGCGAGCCCTTGGGCCGGGCGCGTCACTGCAGCAATGAGGTAGGGGTGTAGTGAGGGGCTGGTCTCGGGCTCGGGGGAGGCCACGTCCAGGCATGGGCCCCCAAACACGGAACTATTCCTAGTACGGGAACCCACGCCTCTTCCCAGACCGCCGCGAACTCCGGCCTTCCTTAGTACCTTCGATGGCATGCGTCTGATCACCCGTATCGCGCTCTTGGGGTCGGTGCTTGCCGCCGTCATCGCGCCGGCTGCCCACGCCGGCGTCGTCGTCTGGCGTTCGACGACGTCGAGCGCGATCTGGGAGGCCAACGACGACGGCAGCTCGCCGCACGTCATCGGCCACGGCAGCGCGCCGTACATCTCGCCCGACGCCAAGCGCCTGGCGTACGGCAACACCCAGGGCCAGCTGACCGTCGTCGCGCTCGGCGCGCCGACCGAGCCGGTGCGCGTCGTCGCCGGGGTCTGGAGCGGGTTCGCGACGTGGTCGCCGGACAGTCGCCAGATCGGCGCGCAGATCGGGACCACGCTGTTCGACGTCCCGGCCGACGGCGGATCGCCGATCGCGCTGGCCCAGGCCGATCACGGCTGGCTGTCGTTCGGCCCGGCCTCGAAGCGGGTCGCGATCGACGGCTACAACGACAGCGCCACGCGACCCGATCTGCCGTTGCAGACGCTCCCGGTCGGTGGTGGCAAGGCCAAGCAGCTGCAGAAGCAGGCCACCGGCGCGACCGGCATCGCGTGGAGCAAGCGCAACGTGATCGCGTTCGCGGTCAGCCCAGCCAAGGGGCGGGTCTTCACGCAGCTGATCACCGCGACCGGTCGCACCCGCTTTCGCGTGCGCAGCGCCTACGACACCTACCCCGACGGCTGGAGCGACGACGGCAAGCGCCTGTTGATCGAAGAGGATCGGCCGGGCGGCGTCCGGCTCGGCTACGTGACCACGCGGACGCACAGGATCACGCTCGTGCCGGGCTCCTTCACCTTCGTTCAGGGCATGTCGCACGACGGCGCGCGCGCGCTGGTCACCGGCCATGACGCCAAGGGCCGCTACGTCGCGGTGGTCTCGCTCAGCGGCGGCAAGGTTCTGGCCACCATCCGCAACGCCGTTGACCCCAGCTGGACAAGCTGACAACAAACTTCAGGTTCTTCGCAAGTCAGCCGACCATCAGGACATGGCTGCCGCCTCGGATGTCGTGCCCGAGCACGCTCGCAACGCGCTGTTCGCTCGCCAGCCGATCTGCGATGAGAATCAGCGGATCGTCGGCTACGAGCTGCTGCATCGCGGCTTCGCGTCCGACGGCCGCGCGGCGACTTCGTCGGTGCTCGTCTCCGCGCTCGGCGACATCGGTCTCGACGCGACGATTGGGGCGACGAAGGCGTGGATCAACATCGAGGCACAGTTCCTGCTGGACATCGACCCGCTCCCGTTCGGTCCCGAGCGGATCACGCTGGAGCTGCTCGAGGGCGCCGAGCCGACACGCGAGCTGCTGCAGCGTCTCCAGGAGCTCCGGAGCCTCGGCTTCTCGATCGCGCTGGACGACTTCTCCTGGGACCCGCGGCTACTCCCGCTCGTCCGTCAGGCCGACACGATCAAGCTCGACGTACTCGTGCTCGGCCTGGATGGCCTGGCCGAGACGATCAAGCAGCTGGCCCCGTTTCGCAAGACGATCGTCGCCGAGAAGGTCGAGGACGCCGCCACCGCCGAGGCCGCCCGGGCTGCCGGTTGCACGCTCTTTCAGGGCTACTGGTTCTGCCGACCCGAGCTGGTCAGCGGGCGCCCCGTTCCGACCGTGCGCCGCCAGTCGCTGATCGCCGTCGCCGCGTTGTCGAACCCATCGGCCGGGCTCGAGGAGATCCAGGAGGCGGTCACGCTCGACGCCGGGCTGAGCCTGCGCCTGCTGCGCCACCTGAACTCCGCGTGGATGGCGCTGCCTCATCGCGTCGCCTCCGTGCACCAGGCCGTCGTCATGTTCGGTGAGCGGCGGATGAAGCAGTGGGCGATGCTCCACGTGCTGGCCGGGATCAGCGGTGGCCGCGAGGCGCTGCTGACGATCGCGCTCGTTCGCGCGCGCACCGCCGAGCTGATCGCCGCCCGCCACGGCTCGTCCGACACCGAGTCATGGTTTGCCTGCGGCCTGCTGTCGGTCGCCGACGCGCTGATCTGCGCGCCGATGGACGAGGTGTTGTCGGAGCTTCCGCTGTCCGACTCGGTGCGGGTCGCCTTGCTGGAGCGTGGCGGGCCGATGGGCGCCGCGCTGGACGCCTGCGAGCGCTGCGAGACAGGGACGGAGACCGACCCCGAGATGCTGGCGACCTACGCCGAGGCCGTCGCCTGGGCCCAGCCGGTGGCCGTCGCGGCGAAGCCGGTCGCGATTGCGGCGTAGCGACGCGCGCTAGGCCCGCGCCGAACATCCCGACCGCATGCCGCGCGGCCAGAACTGCGGCATATTCGCGGCGGAAATTAGGTGACCCGGCGCCAACCTTGGTTGCCGCCGTTTGGAGACAGATCGCGCGTGTGAAAAAAGATGCGACTGCCTACATGGTGACGCCGGGTCGCTGTGATGTTCGTCGCGTGACGCAGGGCTCCTCCATGCGTCAGTCAACTTTGTGGGCGCTTCGCGCCGAAAGTCCGTGCAAAAGGCTTCATGGAACGACGATAAGTGTCCCTGTCGCGCCCAGCGTTGCGTGATCGGAGATCGTGTCGACGAGCTGGTAGCGCCCGGCCTCGAGGCGCAGCGGCTCGGGTGCGCGCACGGTGTCGCCCGGGTGGGCGCTCGGCGTGCCGCCGTAGTCGAACGAGGGTCCGCGCGGGTCATCAGGTTGGCCGAGGACATGGACGTTGTGGGCCAGGACGCCGATGTCGAGCATCGCCAGACGCAGCGGTCCCGAGTGCACGCGGACAACCTGGGGGCGGATCATGTACTCGCCGACGCGCAGCGTCAGGTCCGTGCCGTGCACGTTGACCGGGGCGGGATTGGCGGCGCAGCCACCGACCGCGGTAGCCGCCAGCGCCGCAGCGAGGATGGTGGGGCGGAGCATCCGGCCGGGATTCTCCCGTATAGACTGCGCCGCCAATGGCCCGCCGCACGCTCACGTTCGCCTGCGCCGTCGCGCTTGTCGGCTTCCTCGGCGCCTGCGGGTCGAAGGGGAACTCCGTGTCGACGACCGGCGTCGATGCGCAGTACCACAGGGGTTCGGTGCTGTTCACGCAGCACTGCTCGGGCTGCCACACGCTCGACGCCGTCGGGGCCAAGGGCTCGGCGACCAACGTCCGTGACAAGGAGCGCGTCGACGGGCCGAACTTCAACGTGCGCAAGGAAACGGTGGACGGCATCCTCTACGCCATCCGCAACGGCGGCTACTCGGGCGCGTTCATGCCGGAGAACATCGTCGTCGGCCATCAGGCCCGCCAGATCGCCGAGTTCCTGGCGCACTACGCCGGCACCCAGGCGAAGTCCCCGCCGTCGCCCGCCGGCTGACCGAGCGCCGGCGATGCTCGACCTGAAGGTCATCCGGCGCGACCCTGAGGCGGTCCGCGCGGGGCTGGCGCGCCGCGCGCCCGATCTCGCCGCGGCGATCGACGGGTTGCTGGCGCTCGACGCTCGTTGGCGCGACGCGACGCAGACCGCCGAGACGCTGCGCGCTGAGCAGAAGGCGGCGTCCGACGCGATCGCCCAGGGCAAGGCGCAGGGCCACGAGGTCGATGCCGAGCTGCGGCGGATGAAGTCGCTGTCGGCCGAGGTCAAGACGGCCGTCCGCCAGGCTGAGGTGGCCCAGGAGGCGCTCCAGGCCGTCCTGATCACCCTGCCCAACCTGCCCGATCCCGACGCGGCGGAGCCCGAGGACGTGGTCATTCGTGTCGTCGGCGACGCGACCAAGACCGGGCGCGACCACCTTGAGCTGGCCGGCGAGCGGATCGACATGGAACGCGGCGCGCGGCTCTCGGGCGCGCGCTTCGCCTACCTCCGCGGGGAGCTCGTGATGCTCGAGCTCGCGCTGGTGCAGTGGGCGCTGAACAAGCTGCGAGGCCACGGCTTCGAGCCGGTCATCCCGCCGGTGCTCGTGCGCGAGCAGGCGCTGTTCGGCACGGGAATGCTGCCCGACACCGAGCAGCAGATCTACCGCCTCGCCGACGACGACCTGTTCCTCGTCGGCACCAGCGAGGTCGCGCTGGCGTCACTGCACGCCGGCGAGATCCTCGATGCGGCCGAGCTGCCGCTGCGCTACGCGGGCTTCTCGCCGTGCTTCCGCCGCGAGGCCGGCTCGGCGGGCAAGGACACGCGGGGGATCTTCCGTGTGCACCAGTTCGACAAGGTCGAGATGTTCGCCTACGTCGATCCGAGCGAGTCCGCAGCCGAGCACGAGCGGATCCTCGCGATCGAGGAGGAGATCCTCTCCGAGCTCGAGATTCCCTACCGCGTCGTGAACATCGCGGTCAATGACCTCGGGGCCAGCGCCGCCAAGAAGTACGACTGCGAGGCGTGGCTGCCCGGCCAGGAGCGCTACCGCGAGCTGACCTCGGCCTCGAATACGACCGACTTCCAGGCGCGCCGGCTCGACATCCGCCAGCGCGCACCGGGCGAGCGGGTGGGCGGGCTCGAGATCGTGCACACGCTCAACGGCACCGCGGTCGCGGTCGGCCGGACGATCATCGCGCTGCTCGAGAACGGCCAGCGCGATGACGGCTCGATCGCGCTGCCGGCGGCGCTCGCGCCCTACGGCGCGCCGGCCGAGCTCGCGCCCGCGTCGTCCTGACCGCCGAGGCCGCTCAGGCACTGCAGCGCGATCGTGCGGTTGGGGACGATCTCGAACGTGTCGTTGAGGCGCGTGATTTCGAACAGCCGCAGGACGGTCGGGTTCTCACACGCGAGGATCAGGCGACCCCGGGCCCGGCGTACGCGGCGCAGGCCGTTGAGCAGGACGCTCAGCCCGGTCGAGTCGATGAACTCGACGCCGGCGAGATCGAGGATGACCCGCGTCTTGCCGAGCGAGATCGCATGGTCGAGCCGCTGGGCGAACTCGGGCACGGTCGAGACGTGGATCTCGCCGCTGACGCTGATGACCTGCGTCCGCGCGTCGATGACGTGCTCACGCATTTCAAATTTCGGGGTTGAGAAGGCCATGGAAAGCGGTGGGGTCAACCCTGCCGGGGAGGCGCTCCGCTGTCAACATGCCGATATGCGCCGCACGTTCATTCTGACCGTCGCCCTGCTGGCCTTCGCGTCGAGCGCACTGGCCGCGACCGCGACGGTGAAGATCCCGCCGCTGTTCAAGCATCAGATCGCGACGCTGCACGGCAAGGGGATCGGACCGATCTACCTGCCCGAGACGATGCCGACCGGGGACTACAGGGGAAAGCTCTACCCGACCGTCGACTCGTCGGGCAAGGCGTACGAGCTCGACATCGGCGCGGCGCCGGGGTGCCACGGGGCCAACGCGTGCTTCGTGGCCGAGTTCAGCTCAAGCCATCAGGCGCCGTTCAACACGGTCAAGGTCAGGCTGACCGGGGGCGCAACGGGGTACTTCCGCGCGACGTCGTGCGGAGGCTCGTGCTCACCGGCCTCGATCGAGTTCCGGCGTAGCGGGTTCACGTATGAGATGCAGGCGCGGGTGGGGACGGAGAAGACGGAGAAGGCCGCGCTGGTGGCGATGGCGAACTCCGCGCTGGTGCACGGGGCGCGTTGAGGGACTGTCTGCGGGGCCCGCGAACTGCGCGGCGAGGGAGAGTGGGGAAGGGGCGCCGTTGGCGCCTCCCAACCTTCCCTCGGTGCAGCTGTTTCGCGCCCGCCTGCACGCTGAAGCCCGCCCGCCGCGCGCCGAGGTTGCCATCATCGTTGTCCTATGTCCTGGTCGGCCAAGCCGATGGCGCTGCGGATCTCGATCGTGGCCGGCGTCTGGCTGCTCGTCACCGCGGTCACGCTCGGCCTCGCCGGGCGCTGGCAGGCGAGCGGGCGGCCGGTCGCCACGCGTGACGCGAAGGTCGTCGTCTTCGGCATCCCGCATCTGGGCTTCTCGGACCTTGGTCCGCACACGACGCCGGTGCTCTGGCGTCTCATGCACACGCGTGCGGCGATCGCGGCGACGACCGTCCGCTCGCAGGACACGCGGCCGAACACGCTCGAGGGCTACGCGACGCTCGGCGCCGGCTCGCGGCTCGCCGCGCCGAAGTCGGCCGGCCTCGCGGTCGCCGCCGACGCGCCCGACGGCAGCTCGACCGCCGGCCAGGCGTTGGCCATCCGCACCGGTATCGCACCCGACGGGACGATCGTCGTTCCCGCCGGCGTCCCCGTCCTGCGCGCGAACATCGGGCGCCACATCGCCAGCACGCCGGGCGCGCTCGGCACCGCGCTGCGCCGCGCCGGGCGCGAAACCGGCGTCGTCTCCAACGCCGACGTCCCGAACCTCGCGACCGCCCGCTGGCGCCAGTCGCGCCCCGCCGCCCTGGCGCTGATGGACAGGACCCTCGCGCTGTCGACCGGCCAGGTTGACCGGCGCCTGCTCGTCCAGCGGACCCCGCGCGGCGGCGCCCACGCCGATCCGGCGGCGATGGTGCGCGCGACGAGCGCGGCGCTGCGTGACGCCGACGCCGTCGTCGTCGATCCGGGCGACATGGACCGCGCGGCCGCGTTCGCCCAGCAGGCCCTGCCTGGGCCCGCCGCGGCGAGTCGCAGCGCGGCGCTGCTGCGCACCGACGCGCTGCTCGGGGCGATGCTCAAGCGCCTGCCCGCGAAGACGCTCGTGCTCGTGGTCTCGGTCTCGCCGCCGCCCGACGCGGGTCTGACGCCGACGCTTGCGCTCGGCCCCGGCGTCGTGCGCGGGACGCTGTCGTCGTCGTCGACCAAGCGCGATGGGCTCGTCGCCGTCACCGATCTCGCACCGACGATCCTCAGCGCGCTGCACGTGCCCAAGCCCGCCGGCATGGTCGGCCATCCGCTGAACGTCACTCCCGGGCACCCGGGGCTCGCGCGCTTCCGTGCGATGGATGCCAGCAGCGCCACCCAGACCAGCGCGTATCGCCCGGCGATCATCGGCGCCATCGTCTTCGAGGCGATGGTCTTCGCGTTGATGATCCTGTGTACGTGGACGCATCGCCGGCTGCGGCCGGCCGGCTGGCGCCTGGCCGCGCTGACGATCGTCACGTTCCCGCTCGCCACCTACCTCGTCGCAGTCGTTCCCGGCGCGACCCGAGCCAGCGCTCCGGTCGCCAGCGCCGGGCTGGCCGGCCTCGCCGTGGGTACTGCGGCGCTGTGTCTGTGGGCCGGCGCGCGCCGCCATCCACTCGCCGCGCTGGCATGGGCGCTCGCGCTGACGATCACCGTGCCGGTGATCGACGTGATCATCGGCGGACCGCTGCACCGGTCGACCCTGCTCGGCTTCTCGCTCGTCGGCGGCGGGCGCTTCTACGGCTGGCCGAACAGCACCTTCGCCGTCGTCGGTTCCGCCGCATTGCTGCTCTGCGCGGTTCTGGTCACTCAGTTGGGGCGCCGCGCCGACCTGCTCGTCGGCTGCGCCTGTGGGCTCGGGTACATCGTGCTCGTCGACGGCTCGCCCTCGCTGGGGACCGACGTCGGCGGCATCCTCGCCCTCGTCCCGATCTACGTGCTGTTCATGGTCGCGCTGGTCGGTCGCCGGCTCACGCCGCGCGCCTGGGTGCTGGCTGCGCTGGCGACCGTCGCGGTTCTCGCCGTCGCGGTCGGCTTCGACCTGCTCGCGCCGTTCGGGGCGCGCACCGATATCGGTGACTTCTTCAGCGGCCTCTTCCACGACGGCGGCCACGGCGCGCGGACGACGATCGCGCGCAAGGTGTCGGTCAACGTCGGTCTCATCGGTCACACGGTGTGGACGTGGATGCTGCCGGTGTTCCTCGTCTTCGGTGCCTGGGCGCTGTCGAGCGCGCGGCGACGTCGGCGCCTGGTGCCCTCCGGGTCCGCGCTGCGGGCCGGTGTCGTTGCCACATGTGCGCTGGCGATCCTCGGTTTCGCGGTCAATGACTCCGGGCCGCTGGTCATCGCGCTGGCGCTGAGCTTCATCGGCCCGCTGTTCGTGATCCTGCTCTCCGACGGCGACACGACGACGTTCGCCGACGGTCCACGGCGGGCCACCCGCTCCGGTATCCACCGCCGTCGCGACGGGCGCCCATGGGTCGATGCGCCACGGGCCGACCGTCGCCGGGGTCAGCGATGACTGATACGAACGTCCAGGCGTGCGCGCGAGGGGCGTACGTTGCCTGACATGAAGACCATCCGCCCGAGGCCCCTGCTGAGCCGCGGATCTGGATCGGATAGCGGTTCACAGAGTGCCGCAGCGACCGTCGTGCGTGGTGTCGTCGTCTCGGCGGACCAGGCGGCCGGCACGATCGTCGCGACACTCTCCCCGACGATCGGGGGATGTGTCCTCATCGACGGTCCCCAGGCGTTCCAGCACGTGGCCAGGCGGGCGCATAGGCGGCGCGCCCGCGGCCACGTGCATCGCCACCGCTGACCCGGTCAGTGATCCGATCGCGCGACGGCGACGCACCCATCCCCATGGGACTTTCCAATCCGATTCACCTCGTCTTCATCCTCGCCATCGCACTGCTCGTGCTTGGCCCCAAGCGCCTGCCGGACGTCGCCCGCTCGGTCGGGAACGGCATCAAGGAGTTCCGCGGCTCGATCAGCGATGACAGTCACGAGACCGACCTCAGCGCGGCGATTGCGTCCGCTCCTGCATCAACCAGCGACACGGAGGCGTAGAGTTCACAGCCATGGGACTTGAAAACCCGCTTCACCTCCTGATCATCGCGGTGATCATCGTGCTGCTGTTCGGGGCCAAGCGCCTGCCCGAGCTCGGCCGCTCCCTCGGTACCGGCATGCGTGAGTTCAAGGCCTCGGTCACCGGCGAGAACGAAGAGGACAAGCCCGCCGTCGTCGAGGCCAGCGCCCAGCCGGCTGAGGCGCCCGCGGCTGCTCCGGCGGCCCCCGCGGCTGCTCCCGCCGCCGTGGCGGCACCGGTCGCTGCCGCCGCACCGCCGACGAACGACACCGCGAACTCCGCGTTCGGCGAGTAGGCGCCGGGCGGGGTCGGCCCGCCGTCGTCGCCCGTCAGCTCGCTCGTCGGTGACTCCTGGTCAGGATCACCGCGATGATCGCGGCGAGGAACGCGCCCGGGATGACGATCAGGAGCGCCACGGACGTGTGGTCGGGCCACAGCGCGACGACGACCGCAGCGACGAAGCCGGCGATCGCCAGCGGGAGGACGATGCCGATCCCGTCGCGCCCCTGCCGGCCCAGCGCGTCAAGGGCCAAGCCGATGAAGAACAGCAGTGCTGAGCCGACGATTCGCAGGATCGCCTCGGTCGTGCCCGGCGCGCAGGCGGTGTGAGGCGGCTTCGCGCGCGCGAGGATGTCGCTACACGACGGCAGGTCGATGATGTCCGACAGCGCGATCTCGAAAATGACGATCGCGACGGCGATTGCCGCGACGCCGAGGAGCCGCAGGATCAGCCGCCCCACGTCGCTCACCGGCCTCAGTCGGCGATCTGGAAGCGCACGCGCTTCTGAGCCGGGCCGGTGCCCTTGTGGCAGCTGATCGAGGCGCCGCCCTCGTAGGCGAACGCCTTGCAGATCCAGCCCTTCGCCTTGCCCGTGTTGGAGAACTTGTGGGCGATGTCGCGGGCCGTGACGCAGGTCGTACCCGACTCATAGACGGGGCCGCTCGAACCCGTCGGCGTCATGACCGTCTTGCACTTCGTCAGCGTCGAGGCGCCGACGGGGACGGCGACGACCGCGAGGGCGACGGCACAGGCGACCAAGACTCCGAGAAGGTTTCGCATGCGGGGCAGTGTACGGGCGGTTCGTGTCGCGGGCTGAAGGCGGAGCTAGCCGTCGCCAGCGAGGACTTTTGGCCCTCTCGGCGGCGAACTCGTGCGGACCGTGACCTCGAACGGCGCCTCGCCCTCGGGCGTGCGCGTTTCGCAAGGGGTCTGACCCCGTGGTGAGTTCAGGCGACGAACGAGGTGCCGGGGAGCGCGGGGGCGTCGCGGGCGCTGAGCCAGCGTAGGACGCTGGCGCCGACGTCGGCCATCGGGCCGTCGTGGCGGCGGCGGTCGTGGCCGTCGAACGTCGCGAGCAGCGGGACGTGCTCGCGCGTGTGGTCGGTGTGGTCGACGGTCGGGTCGACGCCGTGGTCGGCGGTGAGGACCAGCAGATCGCCAGGGCGCAGGAGCCCGAGCCAGCGGCCGACCGCCGCATCGATCTCGCGCAGCGCGGCCGAGAAGCCCTCGATGTCGTGGCGGTGGCCGTAGACCTGGTCGGTCTCGACGAGGTTGATGAATACGAGCCCGCTGTCGAGCGATGACAGCAGCGCGGTCGTCGCCTCGATCCCGGACGCGTTGGTCGCGGCGCCGTGCGTGACGTCGATGCCGACACCGGCGAACAGGTCGGAGATCTTCCCCACCGCGTGAACCGGCACGCCATCGGCCTGGAGCTCCTCCAGATACGAGCGCCCGGGCGGCAGCACCGAGTAGTCGTGGCGCCCCTCGCGCCGCGCGAACGCGCCCGGCCCGCCATCGAAGGGTCGCGCGATTACGCGGCCGACGGCGTCTTCCCCCGTCATCACCTCGCGCGCCGCCTCGCACGCGGCGTAGAGCTCCGGCTCGGTGAGCACGTCGATATGCGCGGCGAGCTGGAGGACGCTGTCGGCCGAGGTGTAGAGGATCACCTCGTCGGTCTCGAGGTGATGCGGGCCGAAGTCGTCGAGCACCGCAGTTCCGCTGTAGGGCGCGTTGCAGCAGAAGCGTAGGCCGGTCGCCTGTTCCAGCGCCGCGATGACGTCGGCCCCGAAGCCCTCGGGGTAGGTCGGCAGCGGCCGGGAGGGCACGACGCCCATCAGTTCCCAGTGGCCGGTCGTCGATTCCTTTCCCGCCCCGAGTGCCGCGAGGCGGCCGTGGACGACGGGCGTGTCCGCAGTCGGTACGCCGTCGAGCGCCACGATCGAGCCCAGGCCGAGGCGGGCGAGCACCGGTAGGTCCAGACCGCCGGCCGCGCGCGCGAGATGGGCCAGCGTGTTGGACCCGGCGTCGCCGTAATCGCCGGCGTCGGGCAACGCGCCGACCCCGCACCCGTCGAGCACGACGACGAACGCTCGGCGGCTCACGGCTTCGGCCGGTCCATCCACTTGCCGAACCGCGGCGGGACGAACGCCTCCAGCGCTTCCAACGCGGCGACGGGCGTATCGGCGCGGAGCATCATCGCGCGGTGCTCGGGGCGCAGGAACCGCTCGGCGACGACGTGATCGAGGAACGTCTCAAGAGCGTCGTAATAGCCGGCGACGTTCAGGAGCACGCAGCCTTTGCCGTGGATCGCGAGTTGGGCCCAGGTGAAGACCTCGAACGTCTCCTCGAGCGTCCCGGTGCCTCCGGGCAGCGCGATGAAGCCGTCGGAGAGCTCGGCCATCAGCGCCTTGCGCTCGTGCATCGTCTCGACGACGTGCTGCTCGGTCAGCCCCGTATGGGGGATCTCATTGGGGAAGACGCCCTTCGGGATCACGCCGATGACCTCGCCGCCGGCGGCCAGCGCGGTGTCGGCCAGCAGGCCCATCAGCCCGACGCTCGCACCGCCGTAGACGACGCCGATCCCGCGGCGCGCCAGCACGCTCGCGAGCTCGGCCGTGGCGGTCGCGTAGTGAGGCCGCGCACCGGGGCTGGAACCGCAGAACACGCAGACACGACGCATGCGGCGCAGGCTATCGCCGGCGTCATACCTCGAGCCGTGACCCGTCGGCTCCCTCACGTCGATCGCGTCAGCGTGCGCGCCGCGACGCTCGGCCAGCGCTCGATCAAGACCTCGGGTCAGCTCAGCGCGCCTTCGAGCTGAAGGATCCGGCGCAGGATCGCCAGCGACGACGCGTAGGTGGAGTCCATCCCGTAGTACGAGAGCCCGCGGGCGCCCAGGGTGCGGGCCTGCGTGTACGGAGTGTCAGAGGCGTAGTGGATGATCCCGAAGTCGATGGGGAGCTTGGAGAAGTTGACCGCCTCGCCGACCGGATGGCGGTCGGGGTCGGCGATCTCGTAGACCGCGTTGCAGAACGGGCCGGCCTCCATCTCGACGACCGTGAACGCCTCGCGATAGTAGAAGTCGAGGTAGGCGCGGTTCTGCAGGAACGTCGACTTGACGGTCACTGCGCGCTGGTTGTCGAGGCCGGTGCCGAAGCGCAGATCGCCGGCGAGGTCGTCGACGCTGAACGCGTTGTCGAGCCAGTAGGTCGAGTTGGAATGCTCGTCGTGGACGACACTCGAGAGCATCACGTCGCCGACGTCGGCGTTCAGCGTCGCCGCCTTGCCGAGGATGTAGACGCCGCGCAGCGCCGAGCTGTCGACGGCGACCTCGCGCAGGATGTTGTACGCGGCGACGCCGAGCGGGTAGTCGATGTTGACGATCGTCGCCTGTGACGCGGCCAGCGCGGCGGCGTCGACCGCCCCGAGCCGCGGGTCCAGCCGGTCGCACAGGAGCTGGTTGAGCGGCATGATCTGAGCCGGCACGCGCAGCGCCGTCTTCGAGCGCAGGTGGGTGACACCGCACGCGCGCTCGGCGGCGGCGCGCTCGGCGCGGCCGTCCTCGCCGCGCGCGTCCCAGTAGTCGCGGGCGACGAAGTACAGGAAGTTCTCCCACGAGCCCTCGGTCGCGCCCTCGCGGAACGCCGTCAGCTCGGCGCGCAGGATGTCGGACTCGGGCAGCGCTTCGACGAACTCGACCAGCGTCTCCTCGCGCTCGCGGGCCACGCCGGTCGCGATGTTGACGATCGAATGCGTATTGGAGCTGACGAAGTAGACCGGGCGGTCGATGAGTCCGTCGACCGCGATCTCAGCGTGGACCGGCGCCCACCAGCGCCGCGTCATCCGCGCGTAACCGATATGCGTGCCGCCCAGCATCCGCACGCGCAGCGACAGTCGGTCGCCGTCGGCGATCATCGCCATCCGCTCCGCGAACCGATCGCCCCATGTCTCCTCGAGGCGGGCCCAGTCGTCGGCCTGGCCGCCGAGCTGGGTGGCGAGGTGCTCGGGACTCAGGTCGGCGGTCTGCCATTGCGCCGCGCGCTGGTGCACGCGGATCTTGTTCCACTCGATCTGGAAGGCGACGAGCGTCGGCAGCAGGTCGTCGACGTCGGAGATCGAGGCCAGCAGCACGGCGAGCGTCCCTTCGCCGCCGTCGTACCAGCGCCGCCGGCGCGCCGGCGCCTCGGCCTCGGTCCACGAGTCGATCGCCATCCCCTGCGCCGCGAACGCCCCGACCTCCTGGCCCATCACCACGTGCGACGCGCCGACGATCCCGTCGGGCAGGCGGCGGATCGCGTAGAGGAAGGCGCCGAGGTCGAGCTCGTCGCTGGCCGCCAGCGGATGCAGGCTCGAACCCATCGCCCGATGTGAGGACTCGAGTACCCGCAACCGGGTCTCGCCGCTGGAGCGCAGCAGCGTCGTGTACGTGCGCTGGTAGAGCTCGACTTCGTCGCTCAGCCGGCCGCCATCGTCGGCGGGGCCGGCCACGGCGAGACGGGTTACGGCCACGGTGTCACTCCTCCTTGTCGGACATGCCCTCGGCGAGGTTGGTGATCGTGCCGGCCGCGCTCACGACTGCCGCTCCTGCACCCCGAACGACAGCGGCAGCAACTCGCCGAGCGTCGCCGTCGTGATGTCGCCCCCGGGGCGCCCGAGGTGGACCGGCGTGTCCGCGCCGCCGAACTCCGACAGGCGCTGGCGACAGCCGCCGCACGGCGGGCAGACATCGAGCTTCTCCGCAACGACCGCGACCGCGGTGATCCGCGTCTCGCCCGCCGCGACGAGTGCCCCGATCGCCGACGCCTCCGCGCACTGGCTCTGCGGGTAGGCCGCGTTCTCGACGTTGGCCGCGGCGTGGATCCCGCCGCCCGCGCCGCGCAGCGCCGCGCCGACACGGAAGCCCGAGTACGGCGCGTGGGCGTGGGCCATCGCCGCCGCCGCGGCCTCGAGCAGGGCCTGCGTTCCGTCGAGCAGGAGGTCGGAGTAGCTCGCCTCGATCAGGTTGACGTCGTCGATCTCGAGCGTCTCGCGCAGGCGGGCGATCGTCGCATGCTCGGCGCTCAGGTCGGACTCGGGCAGTGAGACAGCCTCGAGCTCCATGTAGGACCCAAGCCCCTCGACCTCGTCGAGATGGATGCGCACGTCCTGCCACAGCAGCAGTCGGCGGCGCTTGGCGACGACGACGATCGTGCCGTAGGCGGCGTCGAGCGCGGCGTTGAGCGCGGCCGCGTCGGGGACGGCGACGCGCAGGTACTCGCTCGTGCGCGCGTCGATGTCGTCGGGGCGGCGGTGGGCGATCAGCTCGTCGTCGCCCGGTGTCTGCTCACGGAGCTTCACGCGCCCGCGCGCCCGCGCGAAATACGTGTCGCGCTGGACGATCTCGCCCTGGTCCTCGGCGCCCAGAGCGAGCGCGAGCTCGAGCGTCCGAGCCGGTTCGGGATCGCGTGATCTGAGCTCGACGTTGCGCATCGGGGGCCGCGCTCGACCCTACCGGTAGCACCGCCGTCCGTGGCCCTGCGCGTCATCGTCGTCGATCACCCGTGCTTGTCGACCGCCTCGCGGTCTCGCGGGCAGTTCATAGAACGAGGGCCCACGGGTCTTCGGGCGTGGCAGAATCGCGCGATGACCGGCGCGACGCAAAGCACGGTCCTCCGCGGCGGACGGATCGTCTCCCCTGAGGGCTCCTACGATGCCGACGTGCTCGTCGTCGGCGAGCGGATCGCCGCGGTCGGCGCGATCGAGGTGCCGGCTGATGCGCACGTCGTCGACGTCTCCGGCTGCCTGCTGTTGCCGGGGCTGATCGACAACCACACGCATCTGACGATGCCGTTCATGGGGATGTGGTCGCAGGACGACTACGACACCGGCACCCAGGCCGCCGCGGCCGGCGGCACCACCTGCATCGTCGACTTCGCGCTGCAGCAGGACCCGGACTCGCTCGCCTCGTCGCTCGCCGAGTGGCAGGGTCGCGCCGACGGCGCCGCGCACGTCGACTACGGCTTCCATATGGCGATCACCGCCGCGACCCCCGGCGCGATCGGTGACATGGCCGCGATGGTCGATGCCGGTGTCACGTCGTTCAAGCTGTTCATGGCCTACAAGGGCGCGCTGATGGTCCGCGACGACGAGCTCGCGGCGGTCATGGATCGTGCGCGCGACCTCGGCGCGCTGACCATGGTCCACGCCGAGAACGGCGACCTCGTCGACCTGTTCGTCACGCGCGCGCTTGCGGCCGGTGACACGTCGGCGATCAACCACGCGCTGACCCGGCCCGAGATGGTCGAGGCCGAGGCGACGGGCCGCGCCGCGCGGATCGCGCAGCACACCGGCGCGTCGCTGTTCGTCGTCCACGTCACGTGTGCGGCGGCGGCCGCGGAGATCGAGGCCGCCCAGCAGCTCGGCGCGAAGGTCGCCGGCGAGACGTGCACCCAGTACCTCGTCAACACGATCGACGACCTGCGCCGCCCCGGCGTCGAGGGCTGTCGCTACATCTGCTCGCCGCCGCTGCGCGACGAGTCCAACCACCAGCCGCTGTGGGACTACCTCTCCCGCGGCGTGCTGGAGAGCGTCTCGACCGACCACTGCCCGTTCGACGACGAGCAGAAGAGCCGCGGTCTCGACGACTTCTCGCTGGTCCCCAACGGCCTGCCGGTCATCCAGCACCGCCTGGCCAAGCTGTGGGACGAGGGCGTCGTCGCCGGCCACATCACGCCGGAGCAGCTCGTCGATCGCACGAGTACGACCGTCGCGCGGCGCTTCGGACTGACGACCAAGGGCGCGATCGCGCCGGGCAAGGACGCCGACATCGTCGTCTTCGATCCCGACACCCCGAAGCCCTACGGCATCGCAAACTCGCTGATGAACGTCGACTACGACCTCTACGAGGGCGAGACGGCCAGCGCCTCGGTGCGGCAGACCTACTGTCGCGGCACGCTCGTCTACGACCAGGGGGAGATCAGGACCTCGCCCGGTCACGGCCGCTACGTCGCGCGGGCCACCGGATGACGTCGATCGACGTCGACGGCGTCCTCGCCGACCTCGATGAGCTCGCCGAGGCCAGTGGCGGCAGGCACGCCGGCGCCAAGCGCCTGGCCTGGTCGCAGGACTGGCGCGACGCGCGGGCGTGGCTTCAGGCCAAGCTCGACGCGCTGCCGGTGACCGTCGAGCGCGACGCCGCCGGAAACCTGTGGGCGACCCTGCCGGGCGAGCGCGAGGAGTTCATCATCGTCGGCTCGCACATCGACGCCGTCCCCTCCGGGGGCTGGCTCGACGGTGCGCTCGGCGTGGCGACCGCGCTCGGCTTCCTGCGCGCGCTGGCGGCGACCGGCACGCCGCCGCCGGTCTCGGTTCGGCTCGTCGACTGGGCCGACGAGGAGGGTGCGCGCTTCGGCCGTTCGCTCGTCGGCTCCTCGGCCGTCGCGGGCACGCTCGTGCCCAACGAGGTCCGTGTTCTGCTCGATGCCACCGGCGTTCGCCTGCAGGACGCGATGGCCGAGAACGGGATCGACCTCGACGGCGCGAGCGCCGCGACCGCGCGGCTCGACGGCGCCCTGGCCTACTTCGAGCTGCACATCGAGCAGGGCCCCGTCCTGCTCGACACCGGGCGGCCGGCCTCCGCGGTTGCCGGGACGGTCGGCGACGAGCGCTACCTCGTCGAGTTCTCCGGCCAGTCCGCCCACGCCGGCTCGACGCCGATGCACCTGCGCCGCGACACGCTCGCCGCCGCGGCGACCGCCGCGCTGGCGATCCGCGAGGTCGGCATCCGCCACAACGGGGTCACGACCGTCGGCTCGATCCGCTCGCAGCCGGCCATCATCACCGCGGTTGCGGGGTTCAGCGAGATGATGCTCGACATGCGCCACCTCGACGCCGCGACGCTCGCCACGATGCGCGACGAGTGCGAGGCGGCGTGCGAGAGCGGCGCGAGGCACTTCGACTGCACGGTGCAGATGAACCGCGTCTTCGGCGCCACGCCGACGCCGTTTCATCCGCAGCTTGTCGCGCTCGCGCGCGAGGCGGTCGCCGCTGCGGGCGGCGGCGACGGGGAGCCGATTCCCAGCGGCCCGCTGCACGACGCGACCGAGATCGGGCGCCTCGTGCCGACGGTGATGATCTTCGCCCAGTCCGATCCCCCGGTCTCGCACACCGAGATCGAGGACTCACCGGACAGCGCGCTACGGATCGCAATCGACGCGTACGGCCGCACCGTGGCCGGCGCCCTGAACCTGATCGCGGCCGGCGATCTGAAAGAGGCATGAGAGATGGATTTCGGTGTCGTTCTGCAAACCGACCCGCCCGCCGCACGGGTCATCGATCTGGCCAAGCAGGCGGAGACCTACGGCTTCTCGCACGCGTGGACGTTCGATTCGCACCTGCTGTGGGAGGAGCCGTTCGTCATCTACAGCCGGATCCTCAACGAGACCCACAAGCTCCACGTCGGGCCGATGGTCACCAACCCCGCGACGCGCGACTGGACCGTGACGGCCTCGCTGTTCGCGACGCTCAACGAGATGTACGGCAACCGCACGATCTGCGGGATCGGCCGCGGCGACTCCGCCGTGCGCGTGATCAACGGCCGCCCGGTGAAGATCGCCGAGCTGCGCGAGTGCATCGCCGTCATCCGGGCGCTGACCAACGGCGAGGCGGCGGAGTACAAGGGCACCACGCTGCGGCTGCCGTGGAACCCGGATTCGAAGCTGCCGATCTGGGTCGCCGGCTACGGGCCGATGGCGCTCGGGCTGGCCGGCGAGGTCGGCGACGGGTTCATCCTCCAGCTGGCCGACCCGACGGTCACCGAGTGGTCGATCGCGACGGTGCGCAAGGCAGCCGCCAACGCCGGGCGCGACCCCGACGCGGTGAAGATCTGCGTCGCCGCGCCGGCCTATGTGACCGAGGATCTCGCCCACGGCCGCGACCAGTGCCGGTGGTTCGGCGGGATGGTCGGCAACCACGTCGCCGACATCGTCGCCCGCTACGGCGCCGACGGCGCGGCCGGCGTGCCGACGGCGCTGACCGACTACATCAAGGCGCGCGAGGGCTACGACTACAACGAGCACGGCCGCGCCGAGAACACGCACACGAAGTTCGTTCCCGACGACATCGTCGACCGCTTCTGCCTGATCGGCCCGCCGGCGGTGCAGATCGCGCGGCTGCAGGAGCTCGAGGCGCTGGGCGTCGACCAGTTCGCCCTGTACCTCCAGCACGACGCGAAGGACGCGACGCTGCGGTCCTACGGCGAGCACGTGATCCCGTTCGTGTCTGAGCGGGTCGCGGCGAAGACGTAGGGCTCGGCCTGCGTTTGCTGCGGCGCGAAACAGCGCGGCGAGGACGTGTGGGGAAGGGGCGCCGTGGGCGCCCCTTCCGTCGTCCGAGAGCGCGAGCGTCCCTATATCCGCGCCCGCGACGTTCACTTCGATCGCGTCGACCGTCGGCGCGACCGGCCTGACGCGGGGCAACGCAAGGGGGCCCCGCTGCGAAGGCCACGATCAAGGCCGGGAAGCCGAGCAACTAAGACGTTTCTCACGGTCCGCTTAGCCGGCTGCTACCGGCGGCGTCGAGAGTCGCCGGTCCGTGGCCGAGACCGCTGCCATCCTGCCGGCCAATTCGTTCACGCCCGCGAGGTCGCGTGCGCGCAGTCCCGTGGGGTGGGTGCTGTGGGCGATCGTGGTCGCCAATGCGGGCGTGATCGTCTACCTGTGGCTGCATGGCGGCGGGATCTCCGGGGCGAGAACCGGTGCAGATCGGCTGACGAGCATCGGACGGATCACGGGGTTGCTTGGCGCATATTCGGCGCTGCTGCAGGTCCTGATGCTCTCGCGCCTGCCACCGCTGGAGCGCCTCGTTGGGTTCGATCGGCTGACCGTGTGGCACCGACGCAACGGGAAGGTGTGCATCGGCCTGCTGCTCGCGCACATGGTCTTCATCACGTGGGGCTACCAGCAGGCCGACGCGATCTCGCTGGGCAGCGAGATCTCCTCGCTGGCCAACGACTATCCGGGACTCATCACGGCGACGATCGGAACCGGGCTGCTGCTGCTTGTCGTCATCAGTTCGCTGGTCGTGGCGCGCCGCCGGTTGCCGTACGAGCTCTGGCACCTCGTGCACCTGACCGCATACGTCGGCATCGCGCTCTCCTGGAGTCACCAGATCCCCACCGGCAACGAGCTGACGGTCAACGCAACGGCGTCGGCATATTGGACGGCGCTGTACGTCTTCACGTTGGCCATGCTCGTCGTCTTCCGGGTCGCGCGCCCCCTCGGCCGGGCCGCCTACTTCGGCCTGCGCGTCGCGTCGGTGCAGCGGGAGGGCCCAGGTGTGGTCTCGGTGCGGATCACCGGGCGGCACCTCGATCGCCTGGGCGCCCGTGCCGGCCAGTTCTTCCTGTGGCGGTTTCTCGGTCGCGGCGGGCGTCCGTGGGAGGCCCACCCGTTCTCGCTTTCCGCGCTCCCCGGGCCTGACGGGCTCCGGATCACCGTGAAGGCCGTCGGCGGCTATACCGCGCGGATCGGTGAGCTGAAGCCGGGGACACGCGTGCTGGCCGAGGGGCCCTTCGGCATGTTCACCGGCGCCGTGCGCCGCCGTGAGTCCGTCGCACTGATCGCGGGCGGCATCGGCATCACGCCCGTGCGGGCGATGGTCGAGGAGTTCGACGGCGACGTGACGGTCATCTACCGCGCGCTGCGCGACGACGACATCGTGTTCCGTGACGAGCTCGACGAGATCGCCGCGCGGGACGGCGTGACGGTGCACTACGTCGTCGGCGACCACGCCACCGACGACGGCGCGCGCCTGCTCACGGCGGAGCATCTGCGCGAGCTCGTCCCGGATCTTCCCGCGCGCGAGGTGTACCTCTGCGGACCGCCCGCGATGACCAACGTGATCGCGAAGGCGGTCCGGGACGCCGACGTCCCGCGCAAGCACATCCACACCGAGCGCTTCGCGCTCTGAACCCCAGAAGGAGCCCTATGAACAGGCATATCGCAGTTCTCATGACCACGATCGCCGCGGCGTTCTCGCCGTCGGCCCTCGCCACGGCCACGGCAGCCACGACGAAGACCTACCGCGGCCCCGCTGTCAACATGAAGTTCGGGCCCGTGACGGTGACGATCGGCGTGCGCGGCAAGAAGATCGTCAGGGTCACCGCGGTCATGCCAACCGAGCGACCACGCTCGCAGCGCATCAACAGCCAGGCCGGGCCGCTGCTGCGCCAGGAGGTATTGAAGGCGCAGAGCGCACAGATCAACATCGTCTCGGGCGCCACGTACACCAGCAACGCCTACGCACAATCGCTGCAGGCCGCGCTCGACAAGGCTCACCTCTAATCCCGACGATGGCCTTTGCGGTCGAGCACATCATGGGGATGCCGATCGGCATCGACGTCCGCGACGCGGGCGCCAATGCCGATCTGATCGACCGCGCGTACGGATGGTTCCGGCACGTCGACGCGGTGTTCAGCACCTACCGCGCGGACAGTGACATCTCCCGCATCAATCGCGGTGAGCTCGACGTCGCTGACGCCGATCCGGACGTGTGGGGCGTCATTGAGCGCTGCGTCGAGCTGCGCGCGGAGACGGGCGGCTACTTCGATGCCGCGTCGCTTTGCGCCGGCGATGGAGGCATCGATCCCACCGGCCTGGTGAAGGGCTGGGCGGTGGACCGCGCGGCCGATCTGCTGACCGAGGCGGGGATGTGCGACTGGTCGATCAACGCGGGCGGGGACGTGCGGGTCCACGGACGGCCCGCGCCCAGTGAACGGTGGCGGATCGGCATCCAGCATCCCCTGCAGCGCGACGCCCTGGCCGCGGTGCTCGAGTCGTCGGCCCTCGCGGTTGCGACATCGGGTACGTACGAACGCGGCGAGCACATCGTCGACCCGGTCGGCGGCGGCGCGCCCAGCGGCGTTCTCTCGGTCTCGGTCGCCGGACCGGATCTGGGCACCGCCGATGCCTACGCGACCGCGGCGTTCGCGATGGGCCTCGACGGGGCGCAGTGGACCACGACACTCTCGGGCTACGGTGCCATGACGATCCTCGCCGACGAAACCGTACTCGTCACCCCGGGGTTCGACCGGCACCGCGTCTCGTAGCGTCTTGGGAGACGGAGTTCGGGACACGGTGTCGTGGCCAGGGTCGGGCGCCCTGAAGTGCCGCGCTGGCGGTCGCGACCTTCAGGACCAAGCGGTCGGCCGCGCCGATTCGCTTGAAGTCGTAGTGCTCGCGGAACCTCGCGGCGGAGTCGTCGATCGCGTCGACCACGATCACGCGCCCGGCGGAATGTGCGGCGCGGCCACGATGACCTCGAGCGCGTCGAGGAGCAACTGGCCGCCGAGTCCTTGGCCTTGGAGGTCTCGGTGAAGCGCAAGCCGTCCTAACAGATAGCCCGGGATGGACGAGTACCCACCGGACATGCCCTCGGGTAGCGGTTCGCGTCGGAACCTGAGTCGGCGCCACCGAGTAGTGCGCGACGACGCAGTGCTCGTCGGCTGGCGTCCAGACAGTGGTCGTCCCGCAGGCGTCAGACGTGAGGTCGGTGTCGCAGCGCCGCGGCCGACAGCTCAGTCGGTCTCGCTGTCGAAGTCCCAGGACACGACGGCGTGCCGGCCGGCCGGCCGGTACTTCACTCGCCCGTTGCCGATCGGGAGCGTGGTGCGCAGGAGCAGGGTGATGGACCTCCCGTGTGGCAGCGTCGTCGGAAGCTGTCCCCCGTGCATGACCGTGACGTTCGGGTGGTGGATCGTGCCGAGCTCGTCGGTGATCGTGAACATCGACGCTGCGAGCAGGACCGTGCCGTAGGTGTCAGCGAAGGTCGCGTCGAAGGACACTTTGGCGGTGTTCTGGAACGTGCCTTGATCCTTCTCGGGGACGTCGGGACCAACGATCGTAGCGTCGGTGCGACCGTGCGGGAGCCTGACGGCGACGCCGACGCCCTCGATCGCCAGGGCCGGATGCTCCGGGGTGGCGGTGACGACGCGCCCCGTCGGCACCTTCGTCTTGGGTAGGTAGCTGGGGATCTCGCCGTAGGCGGCGTCGGAGGTGTGGTGCAACGACGCGATCACCTGCTTGTGCAGTGCCTGCTGCTGGGCTCGAACACTGGCCGGTGCGGTCACGTCGATCGGCGCCGAGGTCTTCGTCCCCGAAGTCGTCGATCCCCCGCATGCCAGCAACCCTGTCGCCGCAGTGGCAGCGGCCACTGCGACCGCGATACGAGGCCGGCCGAGCGCGAAGGCCCGGCCGGCGACGACGTTCGAACTGGCCTTCGCGCGCGTCACGTTCTCCGGCCGGCGCGACGGGTCGAGCGGTGGCCGGCCTTTCCGGTCCTCGACCGGCGTCCGTGTGACCAGTCGCCGAAGAAGCCGTGCGCGTTGTTGAACACGTCGGCGCCGAACGGCGCGAGGCCCGGCTGAGCCGCGAAGCCGATGTGGCCGAGCCCGTCGATGCCATGCGACGTGGCACCGACCGCGAACAGATCTTCGATCGTGCGCAGCCAGCTGTAGTGGTTGTAGTAGCGGGTGCTTGTCGTGCCCGGCTTGATGTACGGACTGATGAGCACGCTGCCGGTGTCGCCGCCGCCGGGGGTCGACCCGGTTGCGGTGAACAACGGGTCATCCTGCGCGGTTCGGGCCGCCAGGGTGATGCCGCTGACTGCGCCCGTCGTCACGACTGGCACTCCGGAGCTGTTCACGAGCGTGAAAGACCCGGTCGAGGCGAACCCGCCGCTCTGGCTCGGCTGGGTCGCGGTCACCGGCACGTGCGTCACCGGTCCGACGAACGCGCCAGCCGGGATCCCGGTCCCGGCGACGGCGCGGCCGAGGTCATCGGCGAGAATCGCGTTGTCGGCAATCGTCGATGTCGCGGTCGCCGCCGTAGCGCCGGCGTCGGTGCGCCCCGCCGGCGAGTGGCTGCCGCCACCCAGGAGGCAGGTGCCCGCAGGTTGGGGCGGGACGGTCTGCGCCACACAGTTGCCTGGCCGGTCGATGAACGAGTTGTCGCCTGGGCCTGGGTACAGCGCGTCGCCGATCGCGTCGGTCAGCAGCGGCGTGTTCGGGCCGGTCGGCTCGGTGTGCACCGTCTTGCCGAACAGGGTCTCGCCCGCGGCGTCGCTGAGCAGCGAGGCCGAGGCGTTGGGCAGCTGGGTCGTCGAGTCCGCGAACGAGTTGCCGGTGTAGGTGAACGGCGGGAACGCCTCGTCGAAGGTGATGTCGATCAGGCCGCCGTCCTTGAACGCCGGCGACGCCTCGATCTCGGGGATGACGTGCTGCAGGAAGATGTCGCCGGCGTACAGGCCGCCGGTGAAGTTGGCCGGCGGCTTTGCGGTGTTCGGGTCCGAGAAGCCGCCCGACAGGTTGTTGCCGTGGCAGACCGCGTCGTGGGCATCACTGCAGTTGTTGGGGCTGATCCAGCTGAGCGCCGGCGTCGTCGACTCGTGTTGGAGGTCGTGGTACAGGCCGCTGGTCGGGTCGAACACGTCGGCGATGTGACCGGCGTTGCAGTCCTGGCTGTTGTCCAGCAGCGCGTGGAACCAGGGGAACGGGAAGTGCTTGGGCACGTATTGATCGGCCGCGTTCGCCGAGCCCGGGTTCGCGTGGCTGCCGTCGCCGATCGTGCCCGGGGTCGCGAACGGGGCGCCGCACGAGGCGACACCGGTGCTGTGTTGCGGACTGTCGGCCGCGGCCGCCGTCAGGTCCTGGGCGTAGCCCTTCCACGGAACGTGCGCGCTGTCAAGCTGGTTGAAGACCGTCGGGACCGAGCTGGGATAGACGCAGCCCATCTGGCCGGGAGCCGCGTTCGGACCCGCGGCGGACACGAACTGCCCGAGGTTCGGGTTGCTCGCCAGGCTCCCCGCCGCGCTGACCGAGCCGGTCGCGTCGGTGTACTGGGGGCAGTCGGACTGGGTGTCGGTGATCGGCGCCTGGCCTGCGACCATCGAGATGTAGTTGTCCTGGCTGAAATGTCCCGTGCCGTAGTAGTTCTCGAGCAACACGCCCTGACTGGGCAGGGTGTGCCACAGGTACGTGTTGTTGTTGAGGCCGGTGAACGTCGCGTCGAACGACTTGTTCTCCATGATGATCAGCCACACGTGCTTGACCTTGCCGGGGGCGATCCCGAGGCCGTCGTAGTTCGAGTGGGATGATGCGAGGGCGGGCGCCGCGCTTTCGAGTGCGACTGGCATTGCGACGACCGCCAGCGACAGGGCGGCGACGGCCGCGACCACGAGACGGCGACGGACTGAACGAACGCGGCGCATGATGGATCCCTTCTGTACCGGATAGCTTGGGGTGCGCCGGATGATCGATCGCTCGCCGGGAGGCCATGTGACTCGGCCGTGACGATCGTGTTAGCGGGCGACAACGAACGCGTTCCGCGTTCTGCGATCCGCGACCCGGGAGACGGAGCGGGCGGGATTCGAACCCGCGGTCTCCTTGCAGGGACTCCGGTGTTCAAGACCGTCGGATCGACGTCAGATAGCGTCGGTTTGCGGGCGATTCGCTCGGATCAGGCGGCGAAGCCACCGATGACGACGTGCTCGACGGCCGCCGCATTGAGACTGGTAAACAGTCGAGCGGGGTCGAGCGGTGCGGTCACCTGGATGGCTGATCGGCGCTGAACGCCGCAGCAAACCGCCGGGCGAACTCGATCAACCGGACACCGTCGTCGAGATTCCGGTCGGTTCCGTTCTCGGCGTCTCGGCGCAGCCGCTCGGCTCGCGCCTCCTCCTCACGCCTGATCTCGTCAGCGGTCCAGCATGCCGGCTCATGATCGGGTGGTGACATGTCCGCCAATGGTAGCCCGGCGTCGGGCGGTCCGTGAGTGCGTCGCGGCGCATGTCCAGCAGCCTTACCGGGACACATCGGGACACGCGAGCACTTCGCGCACCGTGCTGCGGCGAGACTCACCGCCGATTTTCGGCTCTGCGTCTCGATCGACAGACGGAGGGGGAGGGATTCGAACCCTCGAGACGCTTGCACGCCTGCCGGTTTTCAAGACCGCCAGAACGAGGTCAGATAGCGTCGGTTTGCAGGATGTTTCGTCACGCTACGTGAGCTAGTGGCAGGTCATATCTGCCGAGTTCGGGACATGGTTCGGGACACGTCTGGGCGAGGCTCGGCTGTGCGCTTAGCTGGCGTCCGGATGCCCCACCCAAAGCAACAGCGTCGGGTCCCAGTGCAACAGGGCGGCGTCCTGGTCGCCCAGGAGCGGATCGACGAAGTCGATCACCCCGGCTATCAGATCCGTCCAGCCTTCGGGGGGCGGGAACAGATACGACATCCGGGCCACCATCGCTGCGTACGACTGCTGGCGGTCTGGCATGTTCGCGAGCGCCGTTTCCATGGTGATGATCGGCTGGCGGCGGTGATCGGCTACGGCGATCACATGCCCGCGGAGCTCCAAGGCGTCAACGCGATGCAGGCGGCTCGTGACCCAAAGATCGGCGAAGTCGCGATCACGGGTGCTGAGTTCTCGACGTTGCATGGCGGTGACGATCTTCTCGGCAAGGTTGAGCGCGAGCGGATAGGCCTGCAACTTGACGACGGGTTGGCTTATGACTGACCGCAGCTCGATCGTCGTCGACTCACCAGGGTCACCGAACGAGAAGTCCAGCGCGAAGGGGATCGTTGCCGGTCCGAGGCCCGCTGTCAGCTTGCAGCGGACACCCTGGTACTCGGCGTCCTCGCGCATGACCGCACTCCTGATCGACCCGGACTCAATGACGATCCCGTCCGCAGGGTCCGGCGTTAGTCCGCATATCTCTTCAACGATCCCGCGGACGTTGACCTCGTCGTTGGCGACGCCGCGCGTAGAGAGGTCGGCGTCCTTCGTCATCTGTCGGATGCTGTTGGCAGCCATCAGCATTCCGCCCTTGAGAACCATCTGGTCGGAGTACGGGGACATCGCCAGGCGTCTCAGAAAGGACTCCACGGCGTAGACGACCATCAATGCCCCTGTGTTGCTGCCGTGCTTGGCACGGGCCTCGGCCTGGAGGGCCTTGAAGGCAGCGTTGGCGGCCTGGTCGATCGCGCCCTGATCGGTCAACTGAGTAGCGCCTCGAGGGCAGACCGGACACGCTTTTCTCCTCCCAGCTCGCGGGCGAGCTCAGCCAGTCGAGCGGGGTTCGAGCTGCGCCGGTCCATGTAGCGACGCAGTGCGTGGAACGCCACGTCCTGGCCAACCCAGCGGGCCAACCGCATGGCGTCAACGACTGACCGTTCGGCCGAGTAGATCCAGAAGGGCTCGTCGACGTCCGTGTGAGCCAGCTCGCGTTCGAGCTCGAAGGTGCGCGCGTCGAAGGTGTGGACCTTGGTCGCAGGCTGATCAATCGCGGGCGGACGTGTGCCCCGGGGCACGGCGATGTGGACCTGCGCTGGGATCTCGTCGGTCAGGTCTGCGTATGCCAACGCCGAGTTCAGGCAGATGGTGCCGCTTGGCGCGCGCGCCGACACCACCGCCAGGTCAGACAGCATCCCCATCCCTGCGCCGGCCAGCCGGACGACCCCTCGACCCGCCGCCTCCAACGCTCCGCTGTTCCGCAGCCGATGCACAGTGGTACGGCTGACGCCCGCCTCAACGGCTTCCGAGACGCGGAACGGCCGCGCATCGAAGCGCTCACGCAGGAGCGCGATGCTGGGACTGTCGCTCTCTGGCATGGAACAAATCGTACACACGATGGCCCCTCATGTACACGTTTTGTTCCATCGCGCGACGCCCGCTCCGCGACCCAGGGCGCGGTCCGGTAGAGCTTGACGACGTGTCCCGCACAGCCTTCTGCCGGGACATATTCGGGACACGCTCACATAGCGAGCGCCTGGTCGCTGCGTCGCTCGCCCCTCGATTCTTGGCTCTCCAGCTCGCTTGAGACACGGAGGGGGAGGGATTCGAACCCTCGAGACGCTTGCACGCCTGCCGGTTTTCAAGACCGGTGCATTCGACCACTCTGCCACCCCTCCTTGCGGGAGATTAGCTTCGCTCCCGTCGATAGCATCGCCGCATGACCTCTGAGCCGACGTACCCCATTTTGCCCGGTGCCGAGCCGTTCTCCGCTTCGGGCGGGGCCCACGGCGCGCTGGTCGTCCACGGCTTCACCGGCAGCCCGCAGTCGATGCGCGGTCTGGCCGAGGCGTTCGCCGCCGCGGGTCACACGGTCGAGCTGCCGCGCTTGCCCGGGCATGGCACGGCGATCGAGGACATGCTGACCACGAGCTGGGAGGACTGGACAGCGACGGTCCAGGCCGCCTACCGCGACCTGGCCGCGCGCTGTGACCAGGTCGTCGTCGCAGGACTGTCGATGGGCGGGACGCTGGCGGTCTGGCTCGCGCTGGAGCAGCCGGAGATCGCCGGGCTCGTGCTCGTCAATCCCGCGATGGCCACGCAGGAGACGACCGACACCGTGGCGGCGCTGCGCGGCGCGCTCGACGCCGGGCTGACGATCGTCCCGGGCATCGGCAACGACGTCGCCGACCCCGACGCGACGCCCGAGCTCGCCTACGCCGACACGCCGGTCGCCCCGGCGATCTCGCTGATGGACGCGAGCCTCGAGCTGACACCGCGGCTGGGCGAGATCACGATCCCGACGCTGCTCATCCATTCCCTCCAGGACCACGTCGTCCCGCCGAGCGCGAACACCGCCGTCGAGACCGGGCTCGGTGGCCCGGTGCAGCTGGTCGAGCTGCCGCGCAGCTTCCATGTCGCGACGCTCGACTACGAGCACGAGGAGATCGAAGAACGGGCGGTCGCGTTCGCGGCGAGCGTCTTCGCCGCGCACGCCACGACCTGAGCGGCCCGGTGGCCGCGCTGCCGCGGTTCGTCAAGCGCCTCGCCGGCGGCTAGAGAACCGAGCCCGGGTTGCGGTCCGAGCCGCTCTCGAGGATCTCGAGGAACGCGTCGACGACGGCCGGGTCGAACTGGGTGCCCGCGTGGTTGAGCAGCTCCTGCCGCGCGGCGGCGGCGGTCATCGCGGCGCGGTAGGGGCGGTCGCTGGTCATCGCGTGAAACGCGTCGCAGACGAAGACGATCCGGGCGCCGAGCGGGATCGCCTCGCCGACAAGCCCGTCGGGGTAGCCGGCGCCGTCCCAGCGCTCGTGCTCGTGGCGCACGAGCGGCCGCACGCCGGAGAGGAAGTTGACCGGCGCGAGGATCTGCTCGCCGACCTCGGTATGGCGTTCGAGCTCCCGGCGCTCGGCGTCGTCGAGCGGGCCCTGCTTGTTGAGGATGGCTTCCGAGATCGCGATCTTGCCGATGTCGTGAAAGACCGCGCCGTAGCGCAGGTCGCGCAGGTTGTCGTCCTGCAGGCCGAGCCGGCGGCCGACCGCCTCGGCCCACTCGACGATCGAGCGCGCGTGCGTGGCGGTGTAGGAGTCCTTGGCCTCGAGCGCCGCGGCCAGCGCCTCGGCCGTGCCCAGGTAGGCGGCGGCGAGCTGCTCGTAGAGAACCGCGCTACGCAGCGCGCTTCCGAGCTGGTCGGCGACGGTCTGCAGCAGCCGCGCATCGTCTTCGTCGAACGCGCCGATCTCGGTCTCGGCACAGTTGATCGCGCCCCACACGGCGCCGCCGACGACCACCGGTGCGACGAGCTCGGAGCGGACCTCCGATGTCTCGGGCCCGCTCGTGTGGTCGGGGTCCTGGGTGATGTCGTTGACGAGCACCACGTGGCGCTCGCGTAGGCAGCGGCCGATCAGCCCGGTGCCGACGGGCTGGCTCCATCCGCTCGTGCTCAGGCCCTGAAACGGAGCGCCCCGCCCGTCGAGCGCCTTGAGCATGCCGTCGGGCACGATCTGCACGACGACGCAGCTGTAGAAGCCGAACGCGCGATGCAGCTCCTCGACGGCCGCGCGGACGATCTCGTCGACATCGGTCATCGCTGCCAAGCGCGTGCCGAGCGCGTTGGCCATCGCGAGGTGACGGTGGCGCCGCGCGAGGCGCTCGGGCTCGGCGCCGGCCGCGCGCCACTTGTCGACCGGCTCGGGCACCGGCTCAGCGGTCGGCCGGTTGAAGCGCCCAGGGTGAAACAGGTCGGGGATCGTCGAGGCCGCGATCGCGACGCCGCGCCGACCCTCCTGCTTGCCGAACAGCAGCGCGCGGTCGGCCTGTTCGATCAGCTGGGACGAGCTGAACGAGGCCTCCCACTGGGCGACGCCCGCGGTCGCGACCCCGTCGATCGTCTCCTCGTCGAGATCGGCGACCGATTCGGCGAGCCGCTCAATCGCACGCGTTGCCATCTCGCACGCGACGGTCTCGTCGGCGTCGACGCTGAGGATCGCGAACTCGTCGCCGCCGTAGCGCGCAACGACGTCGTACGGCCGCGTGGCGATGCGCAGGGCGTGGCCGGCGCGGCGCAGGAGCTCGTCGCCGAACAGGTGGCCATGGCGCTCGTTGACCGCCTTGAAGTTGTCGAGATCGATCAGGACGAGGCTCAGCTCCTGCCCGGAGCGAGCGCAGCGTTCGATCTCCCGGCGCAGCGCGTCGTGCAGCGCGGCATGGTTGAGGCAGCCGGTGAGCCCATCGCTATGGGCGGCCAGCGCGAGGCCGGTCGCGGCGCTGGCGTTGCGACACGCCGCGGCAGCGAGCTCGGCGAACGCCTCGAGCAGGGTCAGGTCGTCGCCGACGACGAACCGCGGGCGCGTGTAGCCGACCGACAGCACGCCGCGCAGCGCCCCGTCCCAGCGCATCGGAACGGCGAGGCAGGAGCGGACGTCGGCGAACGGTGAGCTGCCGCCGGGGGTGACGAAGCGCTGGTAGTCGTTGGTCAGCATCGGCCGGTCGGCGAGCATCACCTTTCCCGACAGGCCCTGCCCGGGGGACATGCGATGGCCCAGCGGCGCGTCGCCCAGATTGTGCCCGGCGTCGAGCACAAGACCCTTACCACCACCGTCGTCGCGGTAGACGGCGACGACGTCGGCGTCGAGGATCCGCTGCGCCTCGCGGGAGATCGAGGCGAGCACGGCCTGGAGATCGAGCGACGCGGTCAGCGCCTTGGCCGCGCGGGCGAGCGCGCTCTGGCGCGCGGCGTGGGTGGCCTGCTGGGTGACGGCATGGGACTGGCCGAGGACGGCGCCGGTCGCGGTGGCAAAGCCGGCGGCGATGTCGAGCCAGTCATTCCCGCGCAGGCTCGGGTCAGGCGCCAGCAGCACAAGCGCGTGCTCAAGCGCCTCGCCGGCGCGCATCGGCAGCACGATCAGCGTGTCGGCCGGCTCCGCGTCGAGTGCCGCGGCGACGGCGCGGGCGGCGACGCCGCTGGCCTGCACAAGGGGACGCCGCTGGGTGACGAGCTCCTCGATCGCGGCGAGCGGCGCCATCGGCTGAGCCTGCCCGTCGTCGTCGGTCAGCGCCGGATCAGAGGCCAGGCGCCGTACGATGCCCTCGCTGCTGTCGAGCGCGACAACGATCGCGGCCTGTGCGCCGAAGATCGACCGCGCCTCGCGCACGAGCGAGCGGCGCAGCATGTCGGGGTGGGCGCCACGGCTCGCGGCCGTGACGATTCGCGCCACAGCCTGGAGCGCCGCAGCCTGGCTGCCGGAGGAGGGGGGCTCGTCGGGGTTGGGCATGCGGCGTCAGCACAGTGTCTACACTCGGCCCCGGAAATGCGAGGAGAGGTGGCCGAGTGGCTGAAGGCACTCGCCTGCTAAGCGAGTATGGGGTTCACACTCCATCGCGGGTTCGAATCCCGCCCTCTCCGCTGAAGAACGTGCCGACCGTAACTTGTTGTGGTCTGAGCGGTTCTACGGCCATGACACGGAAACTGCGGTTGACGGTTGTGCTGGCGATTGGCATCGCACTGCTGATCACTGCGGCGCCGGCGCTCGCGGGCTACCGCGTGGCCCGCACGGTCGGCAAGCTCGGCGGCGCGGAGAACGAGTACAACGACCCGGGCAGCCTGACGCTCGACGGCCACGACCATCTGTTCGTCGCCGACACACTGAACAACCGGATCGTCAAGACCGACGCGACCGACGGCGACTACCAGAACGACTGGTTTCGCTCGGGCGATCTCGTCTACACGACGCTGTCGGGGCCGCACACCGTCTCGGCCGACGAGCATGGCGACATCTGGGTCGTCGACCAGAGCAAGCTCGTGCAGGTCTTCGATACCAACGGCGTCTGGCTCGGTGAGCTGACGCTGCACTCACCCGGCGTGGTCGTCTCGGCGACGGCCGACCTGCACGGGCACGTCTTCGTCGGGCGCTACGACAACATCGACCCCGACAACGCCCTGATCGTCCCGGGCTTCCGGGGCTTCGGCGAGACCTACACGAGGTCCGGCCAGTTCCTCAACACCATCGGAGTTGGCCCGCAGGCCACCGACGGGGGCGTCGCGTTCGGCCCGAACGGGCACATGTACGCGCTGGACCGGATCGCCAACACGGTCGTCGACGTCGACCTCAAGGGGGGGACACTGACCGCGACCTGGACCCGTCCACAGGGCGGCAGCGCGTTCAACGAGCCGACCGCGATCGACGTCGATCGGTACGGGTTCGTCTACGTCGCCGAGGGGCGGGGCCAGCGGGTCGACAAGATGACGCCCGACGGCGTCCTCGTCGCGACGCTGAAGGCCAAGCGCGGGCCGCGCGGCCCGTTCACGCCAGGCGGCGTCGCGGTCGCCGACGGCGGCGGGGCCTGGGTCAGCGACTCTGAGAACGACCGCCTCGTGCTGTTCACGCCGACCACGCCGGAGACGATCGTCGACACCCCGCCTCGTGGGCTTGAGACCAACACGCGCACGCCGTCGATCCGGGTGTCCTCTGACGTCAAGGGCGCGCGCTTTCACTGCACCGTCGACGGCGGCAAGCCGACGGTCTGCGCGCAGTCGGACGGGGTCATCCATCTGCACTTCCCAACGGAAGGCTTCCACGTCCTGACGGTGCGCGCGATCGACAAGCTCGGCGTGCGCGACCCGACGCCGGCGCGCGTGGCGATCGACGTCGATCTGCGCAAGCCGGTCATCACCTCGACGTTCTCCGAGCTCACGACGGGCGGCCAGATCCTCGTCAACGCCGCCTATCCCGACGGCGCGGCGCCGATCGACCTGTCGTGGCACGGGCGCGACGACCGGACCAGGGGCCGCACGCTGCAGTTCGAGCTGCTCGCCCAGTACGGCCGGGCGCAGCCGTTCGCGCCGTTCAGCACCACGGAGCAGTTCGGCCCGTCGACGCGCCGTGACACCGTCCTGGGGCCCGGGCTGCGGACCGCGTTCCGCGTTGAGGCGCGCGACCTCGCGGGGAACATCGGGCATGCCGACTTCACGCCGCACCTGGCCCTCTTCTATCAGGACTCCGACGCGGGCGTGACCTACACGGGAACGACTCAGTCGGCCGACGTCGCGACGTACCCCGGCGCCTGGGGCGGCACTGCGCGGACGCTCGAGCCCGGGGCCACGGCGACGCTCAAGCTCTTCGGCCATGCCGTGGCCGTCGTGATGCGCAAGCAGGACGGGCCGGCCCGCAGGGTCAAGATCTGCCTCGCAAACGGTCAGTGCACGACGGTCAACGTCGGCGGCGACGCCGCCGATCGCCAGATCGTCTTCGCCCGCAACCTCAAGCGGGGTACGCACACGATCACGGTGACCGCGATCGACGAGGTCACGCTAGACGGGTTCGTCGCGCTGGCCGGCGGCTAGATTCGTGGCCGCTGACGCGGTGTCAAGCTACCATCGGCGCTCCATGGCACACGACCACGTGGATGTGCTGATCGTCGGGGCCGGCCTTTCGGGGATCGGCGCCGCCCACCACCTGCAGGAGAACTGCCCGAGCAAGTCCTACGCGATCCTCGAGGCGCGCGATGCGATCGGCGGGACGTGGGATCTGTTTCGCTATCCCGGCATCCGCTCGGACTCCGACATGTACACGCTCGGCTACGCGTTCAAGCCGTGGAGCGAGGCGAAGGCGATCGCCGACGGCTCGTCGATCCTCAGCTACGTGCGCGAGACTGCCAGTGAGGCGGGGATCGAGCGGAATATCCGCTTCAACCACCGCGTCATACACGCCGAGTGGTCCTCGGACGACGCGCGCTGGACGGTCGAGGCGCAGCGCACCGAGACCGACGAGACCGTGCAGCTGACCTGCAACTTCCTGCTGACCTGCGGCGGCTACTACCGCTACGACCAGGGCTACGCGCCGGACTTCGCCGGGACCGAGCGCTTCGCCGGCCCGATCATTCATCCCCAGCACTGGCCCGAGGATCTCGACTACGCCGGCGAGCGCGTCGTCGTCATCGGCAGCGGCGCGACCGCGGTGACGCTCGTTCCCGCCATGGCGCAGACGGCGGGCCACGTGACGATGCTCCAGCGCTCGCCGGGCTACGTCGTCGCGCTGCCCGCGGTCGACCCGATCGCCGACGTCATGCGCCGCGTCCTGCCGACCAAACTTGCGTATTCGGTCGTGCGCTGGAAGAACGTGCTGCTGACGATGCTCAGCTTCCAGCTCAGCCGTCGTCGCCCGACGCTCATGAAGAAGCTGATCAAGAAGGGTGTGCTATCGCAGCTGCCCGCAGGCTACGACGTCGAGACGCATTTCACGCCGCGCTACAACCCGTGGGACCAGCGCATGTGCCTCGTCCCCAACGGCGACCTGTTCGTGGCGCTGGCCGAGGAACGCGCGTCGATCGTCACCGACCAGATCGAGACGTTCACCGAGACCGGGCTGAAGCTCGCCTCCGGCGCCGAGTTGCCGGCCGACATCATCGTCACCGCGACGGGGCTGAACATGCTCGCGTTCGGCGGCATGACGATGACCGTCGACGGTCGCGACATCCATCTGCCCGACACCATGAGTTACAAGGGCATGATGCTCTCCGACGTGCCGAACTTCGCCTTCTCGATCGGCTACACCAACGCCTCGTGGACGCTGAAGTGCGACCTCACGTGCCAGTACGTCTGCCGGCTCCTGAACCACATGGACGCGCGCGGCTACGTGCAGGCGACGCCGACCCGCAACGACCCGTCGGTCATCGAGGAGCCGTTGGTCGACTTCTCCTCGGGCTACGTGCAGCGTTCGATCGAAAACTTCCCCAAGCAGGGGTCCAAGGCGCCGTGGCGTCTGCGCCAGAACTACCCGCGCGATGTCGTGACCCTGCGCTACGGCGCGGTCGACGACGGCACGATGGCGTTCGCCCGGCCTCGTCGAGAGAATTCGCTGGAACTTCGTCATCAGCCACGCTGGGGTGAAACCGAGGCGGGCGCACCGTCACCCGTACGGGTACCGCACTCCCGCCGGGTCTGAGCGCACGCTCGCTGCGCCCCGACCGGCCCGCTCGCCCGCGATCAGCACGCGCGTCTCAAAGTGGCGCCACGTTACAAGCGGGGGGCGAGGCGTCCCGTTCTGATCCCTAGAGGGGGTAGAAATGGACGAGTTCGTTGCGAAATTGGCGGGCCGGCGTTGCGAAATTGGCGGGCCGGCAGTTCAACCGCGTGTCGCGGGCTCAGCTCCGCGAGCTGGGGCTGTCTGACAAGGCGATCACCACGACGAGTGGGGCCGCTTCATGGAGGCGACCCTCACTGCTCCTGGGAGCATGCTGAACCTCGCCAGTGCGGCGGCGGCATACGGCTTCTGGGATCGGTCGCGAGAGTTCGAGACGATCGTCCGGCCAGGGAACGGTGGACCACGGCGCTTCGGTGGCGTGCTCGTGTTTCGCGCGGTGATCCCCGACGCCGATCGCGCGCGGTTGCGCGGCGTCCCGCTCACCTCGGTGCCACCCACGCTGCTCGATCTCGTGCCGCAGATCAGCGCGCCGGCGCTCGCGCGGGCGTTGCGCGAGGCCCTGCGCCTGAGGCTGACGACCAAAGCGGCGATCGTCGAACGCGCCGCAGCGCGCGGGCCCCGCGGCGCGAAGCTGATCGCCGCGGTGGCGCGCTACGCCAATCTGCCGGTCGAAGAAGCGCGCAGCGGCGCGGAGGTCCGCGCGCTGGAGTTGCTGCGCGATCACGGGCGCCCAATGCCGCGCCTGAACCACCGCATCGCCGGCGAGGAGGCGGACCTCAGCTGGACCCGCCATCGCCTGATCGTCGAGATCGACGGCGGCCCGTTCCACCTCGACATCGGCGAGGACGCTCGCAAGGAGGCATGCTGGCGCGCGGCCGGCTGGACCGTTCGGCGCCTTCCGCCGGACCTCGTTCACACGCACCCCGAGCGCCTCCTCGCGCTCTGCCCCGCGCCTACCCCAGGCTCGCCATGACGTGCTTGACGTACGTGTAGTCCTCGAGCGCGTACATCGAGAGGTCCTTGCCGTAGCCCGACTGTTTGATGCCGCCGTGGGGCATCTCGGAGGCGAGCGGGAGGTGGTCGTTGATCCACACGCAGCCGAAGCGCAGCGCGTTGGCGACGCGCAGCGCGCGGCCGACGTCGCGCGTCCAGACCGAGGACGACAGGCCGTAGACCGTGTCGTTGGCCCACGTGATCGCCTCGGCCTCGTCGGAGAACTGCTGCACGGTGATGACCGGGCCGAAGATCTCCTGCTGGACCATCTCGTCGCCCTGCTGCAGATTCGCGACGACGGTCGGCTCGACGAAGAACCCGGGCCGGTCGGGCTGGCCGCCGCCGGTGACGATCTCGGCGTGGTCGGGCTTGCGCTCGAAGAAGCCCTCGACACGCTCGCGCTGGCGCGCGGAGTTCACCGGCCCAAGCGTCGTGTCGGCCGCGAGCATGTCGCCCATGACGAGGCCCTTGGCCTGCTCGGCGAGACCGGCGACCACGTCGTCGTAGACCTTCTTCGACGCGAGCACGCGCGTCGCCGCGGTGCAGTCCTGGCCGGCGTTGTAGTAGCCGACGCCGGCGATCGCCTCCATCGCGGTCTCGATGTCGACGTCGTCGAAGACGACGACCGGCGCGTTGCCGCCGAGCTCGAGGTGCACGCGCTTGAGCGAGTCGGCCGCCGCGCGGGCGATCCACTTGCCGGTACCCGGTGAGCCGGTCAGCGAGACCATGTCGACGTCAGGATGGGTGACGAGTTTCGCGCCCGCCGGCTCACCGTGGCCGCAGATCACGTTAAACACGCCGGGCGGGAAGAACTCCGCGGCGATCTCGGCCAGCTTCAGCGACGACGCCGGCGTGGTCTCGGCCGGCTTCAACACCAGCGTGTTGCCGGTGGCCAGCGCCGGGCCGATCTTCCAGATCGCCATCATCATCGGGTAGTTCCACGGCGCGATCTGGCCGATCACGCCGATCGGCTCGCGGCGGATGATCGAGGTCAGGCCCTCGAGGTATTCGCCCGACGCCTTGCCCTCCATGTTGCGCGCGGCGCCGGCGAAGAAGCGGATGTTGTCGGCCATCACCGGCACCTCGTCCGACAGCACGGCGGCGTGCGGCTTGCCCGCGTTGGCCGACTCGATATCGGCGAGCACTCCGGCGTTGGCCTCGATCGCGTCGGCGAACTTCAGCAGAGCCAGCGAGCGCTCGGCCGGGGTCGTGACCGACCACGTCGCGAACGCGGCCTTGGCCGCGGCCACGGCGGCGTTGACGTCGCGCTCACCCGACAGCGGGGCCTGGGCGATGACCTCGCCGGTCGACGGGTTCAGGACATCCTCGGTCGCGCCCTCGGCCGAGTCGACGAACGACCCGCCGATGAAGTTGCGCAGCGTGGTCTGGGTGGTGGCAGCCATGGCTCTCCTTTCGAAAACTCTGAGTGAAATCAGTTAGGCGGCGAGGGCGCCGAGCGCCTCGTCGAGCGGCGTGTAAGGCAAGCCGGTTCCGGTCGCGACGGCTTCGAGTGTCACTGCCCCGGCGGCGACGTTGACGCCCGGGCGCAGCCCCGGATCGCGCTCCAAAGCTCCGGCCACACCGTGCTGGGCGAGCGCGAGCACATAGGGCAGGGTCGCGTTGGTCAGCGCGTAGGTCGAGGTGATCGGCACCGCGCCGGGCATGTTGGCGACGCAGTAGTGCAGGATGCCGTCGACCTCGTAGGTCGGGTCCGAATGCGTCGTCGCATGCGACGTCTCAAAGCACCCGCCCTGGTCGATCGACACGTCAACCAAGACCGCGCGCGGCTTCATCAGCTTGAGCTGCTCGCGCGAGATCACCCATGGCGCGCGGGCGCCGTGGACGAGCACCGCGCCGATGACCATGTCGACCGTCGGCAGCAGCTGCTCGATCGCCAGCGTCGAGGAGTAGACCGTCGAGGCGCGGCCGTTGAAGGCGATATCGAGCTCGCGCAGGCGGTCGATCGAGCGGTCGAACGTGAACACGTCGGCGCCCATGCCGATCGCCACCGTCGCCGCGTTGAAGCCGACGACGCCGCCGCCGATGACCATCACGTTGGCCGCCGCGACACCGGGCACGCCGCCGAGCAGTACGCCGCGCCCGCCGTTGGCGCGGTGCAGATAGAACGCGCCGGTCTGCGTGGCCAGCCGTCCCGCCACCTCGCTCATCGGCGCCAGCAGCGGCAGCCGTCCCTTGGAGTCCTCAACCGTCTCGTAGGCGATGCACGTCGCGCCGGTGTCGATCAGGCCCTGGGTCAGCTCGGGCACCGGGGCGAGATGCAGGTACGTGAACAGCGTCTGGCCCTCGCGCAGCAGCGGGACCTCCGACGACTGCGGTTCCTTGACGCCGAGGATCATCTCGGCCGCGCCGAAGACCTCGGGCGCGTCGGGCAGGATCGTCGCGCCCTGACCGACGTAGTCAGCGTCGGTGATCGCCGAGCCTTCACCAGCCCCGGACTGTACGAGCACCTCGTGCCCGCGGTCGACGAGCTCACGCACGCCGGCGGGGGTGAGTGAGACGCGGTACTCGTCGGTCTTGATCTCGGTTGGAACTCCGACCTTCATGCAACTAACTCCCTTGCTCGCAGTGCCAGCCAGAACTCGGTTCGGTCCCGCGCAGAGCTGAGATCGCGCCCGGTCAGCTCCTCGACGCGACGGATCCGATAGCGCAGCGTGTGGCGGTGGCAGTAGAGCTCGCGCGCCGCGCGCTCCCACTGGCCGCCACACTCGATGAAGACCTCGACCGAGCGCGTCAACTCGTCGCCGTACTCCTCGCCACCGGCGAGCAGCGGCGCGAGCACGCTGTCGCAGTACAGGCGCAGCGCCTCGTCGTCCTGGAGCGAGAGCAGGAGCTGGAACGCGCCGAGGTCCCGGTAGGAGGCGACGTCGGGAGCCGATCCGTTGGCCAGCGCGGTCGCCTCCAGCGCGCAGCGCGCCTCGTGGAATGCGTGGCGTACGCGGCCCGACGGGCCGCCACGGCTCGTCGCGGCGCGCACCGCGCCGTGGCTGCGCTGCAGCCCGTCGCGTAACTGGGCCGCCAGCGCCAGCGGGTCCTGTTCGTCGGAGTCGGGGGCATCGATGACAGCGCACAGCAGCGTCCCGCGGGTCGCCACGAGCCCGGCGACTCCGGCGTCGGCGAGCAGCTTCTCGAGGTCGCGCTCGGCGCCGGTCGGATCGGCGCACTGGAAGACCATCAGGGCGCTGCGCGCGCCGATGCCGAACGGCCGCAGCCGCACGCTCGTCTCGCGCTCGGCCAGCGATCCACCGACCGCCTCGGCGAGTACGTCACCGGCGAGCCGGCGCTCGGTCTCGCGCATCGCACGCTGGCGCATCAGTTCCAGCGCGACGACGGTCGCGCCCTGTTGGACGATCAGCCGCTCGTAGTCGCCGATTCCGGCGACCCTTGCCGCGACGAGCCACGCCTGCGGGGCGCCGCGACCGTGTGTGACGACGGGCAGCACGAGCACACCGCCGGCCGGCAGCTCGGAGGCGATCTCGATCCCGTCGCTCGTGTCGCCCGACCGCCCGAGCGCGAGCGTGCGCTCGTGGACCTCGTCCCGCAGGCGTTCGAGCGTCTCCGGGGCCAGCGCGTCGCCCGGCGTGCCGGCGAGCGTCTCGCCGCGACCGTCGAGCACGACGACCGAGCCGTGGATCGCCTCGGCCAGTCCGGTCAGCAGCTCGCCGAGCCCGCGCTCCTCGAGCACGAGGCGCTCGAGCCGGCGGTGGACCTCGGTGCCGCGCTGCAGTGCCGCGTACTGCTCGTTGATGAGCTGGGTGAAGGCCTTCTCGGTGATCGCGATGAACGGCAGGTCATACGGAACCTCGAAGACCGGCAGACCGGCGGCGGCGGCCGCCTCGACCAGCGCGGGCGGGACCTCGTCGTGGCCGAAGCCGGTGCCGAAGCCGACGCCGGCGAGTCCGCGCTTGGTCAGCAGCGCGACGAACGCGCGCTGCTCCTGGATCGACCGGAGCTGAAGGCCGGTCGTCAGGATCAGCTCGCCACCGGACAGGAACGGCGTGGGGTCGTGCAGCTCCGTGGAGTGGACCGAGCGGACCGGGGCGTCAGCGGCGTCGGCTCCGCACAACAGCTCGAGTCCGAACGAGGAGACCAGACTGCCGACGGAGAGCACCGCGCTACCTCAGCCGGCTCGGCGTAGCCGGCGCGCTGGCCTTGGGCATCGCGCCGCTGGTCATACGCTTGGTCGCCTCGGTCAGAACCAGCCTGAGCACGCCTTCGATCTCCTCGAACTGCTCGCTGTCGGCGATCAGCGGCGGCGCGAGCTGGATCACCGGATCGCCGCGGTCGTCGGCGCGGCAGATCAGGCCGTTCTCATACAGCGCGCCCGACAGGTAGCCGCGCAGCAGCGTCTCGGACTCAGCGTCGTCGAACGACTCCTTGGTCTCCTGGTTCTTGACCAGCTCGATCGCCTGGAAGTAGCCGGCACCGCGGACGTCGCCGACGATCGGGATGTCGCGCAGGGACTCGAGCATCGCGCGGAACTCGCCCTGCTTGGCCAGCACGTGGCCGCACAGATCCTCACGCTCGAAGATGTCGAGGTTGGCCATCGCGGCGGCGGCCGAGACCGGGTGCCCGCCGAACGTGATGCCGTGGCTGAACGACTCGGTGCCGTGCATGAACGGTTCGGCGATCCGGTCCGAGACGATGACCGCGCCCATCGGCGAGTAGGCCGAGGTCAGGCCCTTGGCCGTGGTGATCATGTCGGGCCGGTAGTCGTAGCGCTCGGCGCCGAAGTAGTGGCCGAGGCGCCCCCAGCTGCAGATGACCTCGTCGGAGATCAGCAGGATGCCGTAACGGGCGCAGATCTCGCGGACCTTCTGCCAGTAGCCGGGCTGGGGGACGAAACAGCCGCCGGCGTTCTGCAGCGGTTCGAGGATCACGGCCGAGACGGTCTCGGGACCCTCGAAGATGATGCGCTCCTCGAGTTGCTCGGCGGCCCAGAGTGGGTCGCGGTCGGCGGGCCAGCGGTAGTCGAGCGTGTTCGGCACATGGCAGTTGCCCGGCAGGATCGGCTCAAAGGGCGACCTCAGACTTGTGAGCCCGGTCGCCGACAGGGCGCCCATCGTGGTGCCGTGGTAGGCGACCTCGCGCGCGATCAGCTTGTAACGCTGTGCCTCGCCGTTGAGCTTGTGGTAGGCGCGGGCCAGCTTCAGCGCGGACTCGACGGCTTCGCTGCCGCCCGAGGTGAAGAAGACGCGGTTGAGGTCGCCGGGAGCGAGGGCGGCGACGCGGCCGGCCAGCTCGATTGCGCGGGGATGCGCGTAGCTCCAGTTGGTGAAGAAGCCGAGTTCCTTGGCCTGCTCGCCCATCGCATCGGCGATCTCGGTGCGCCCGTGGCCGGCGTTGGTGCAGAAGAGGGACGAGAGGCCGTCGAGGTAGCGCTTGCCGCGCTCGTCGTAGACATAGCAGCCGTCGCCGCGCACGATGATCGGAACCTCGTGCTCGGCGTCGTAGGCACCCATGCGCGTGAAGTGCATCCACAGGTTGCGTCGCGCGACCGCCTGAAGATCGATGCCTTCGGTCGAGGTCGCACGATGTGGGGTCGTAGTCACTGCATTCCTCCGCGGATAGACGGTCTGTATAACGTACTGCCCGAGAGGTGGGGTCGGCAACCCGGTTGGGGCGCGGTAGGGGGGAGCCTGACTGTCCGGTTCGTATAAGGCGGGGTCAGCTCGGCACGCTGCTGCTCGCCGCGCTGCGCACCGAGCTGATGATTTTCTGGCGCGCGATGTGGGCGAAGACGGCGACGAGCATCTCGTGGTCGGGGCGGGCGAGGAGTCCTTCGCTGAGGATCAGCTTGAACGGGCGCTTGGGCATGACCATCGGGGCCTTCGCGGCGGCGAGTGAGCCGAACGACGCGCCGTAGCCGACGAGGCTGCGACGGCCCTTGGACGGAATTTCACTGCCGTCGCCCGTGTAGATGGTGTCGTGGGTCCAGCCGTTGCCGCGGATCTCGGCGACGACGAGTCCGGCGGGATCGAGCACCTGGCGCACGCCGTCCTGCTTCTCGGTGATCGTCCACGTCGAGCTCGCGGTCGTCAGCACCGCGGTGGCCGGCTCAGCCGCCTTGCCGCGCACCCCGTCCATGACGACCTGTCCGTCGGCGTCGGTGACCGTGATCGCGGTGCCCTTCTTTGTAACCGCGACCGTCAGTGGGGTACTGGTGATGGCGATCGGCATGGTGGCGATGCTCGCAGCGGGCCAGATCGGTCGCAACCGCCGCCGCGCCCAGGCTCGATAAGGTCCCTGCCGCACTGCGCCCGTAGCTCAGCTGGATAGAGCGTCGGTCTACGGAACCGAAGGTCAGAGGTTCGAATCCTCTCGGGCGCGTAACGAGACTCGGAAGATCGTGAGCAGATGCAGGGACTTCGTCTCGGGCGCTCACGGCCGGGCTCACGCGGGCCGAAGAGAGGCATCGAGGCGAGTGCGGGTCGCCGCCGGCAAGGTGGCGTACGAGGCTGCGTGCGTCATTCTCGAAGGGTGCGGTCAGCGCCGTGCCTCACCGCTGCAGGGTCGGATTCGCGGGCACGTCGGCATCGAACATTTCTACCGACCGCTCGGTTGATACGCGTGCTAGTGTCCCACCGTCCGCCACCCCCAAGCGTGACTCCAACTGCGATCTTGAGACGAGAGGCCCCTCATGCTGATCAATCTGCATGCCCACCAGCTGACCCAAGGGATGTTCGACCTTGATCCCCATTGGGGACCGTTCTGGGAGAACAACACCCTGAAGATCGGCGATTGGGTCCTTGGGAACACGAACAAGAACCAGCCCCATCCGACGGAGTACTTCTCGCTCGAGGCTCAGCTGGGGCGGATGCAGGAGCGCGGGATCGACAAGCTGATCGTCTGCCAGCCGGCGCATATGTTCATGTACTGGGGCGGCGAGTTCGGCACGAGCTTTGCGCGCGCCGTCAACGACGAGTTGGCGAAGTTCGTCGCGCAGGATCCCGACAAGTTCGGCTTCTGGGCGCTGGTCCCGATGGCCGACCCGGATGCCGCCCCCGCTGAGCTTGAGCGCGCGGTTGTCGAGCTTGGCGCGGTCGGGATGATGACCGGCGGCGTGGACTTCGGTGGCCTGGAGATCCACGACCGGGTCTTCGATCCCCTGTGGGCGAAGATGGTCGAGCTGAAGGCCCCCGGGTTCGTGCACGGCTACAACCACTCCGCCACGGGCGATAGCCGCCACGACGAGTTCGACGCGTCGTCGATCGTCGGCATGAACAACTACGAGACGCTCGCGATGTGGAACCTGATCTGTGGCGGCGTGTTCGATCGCTACCCGGACCTGCGCTTCTACGTCACCCACGCCGGCGGGTTCTTCCCGTATCACCTCGGCCGCTTCGCGCAGACCAACAAGACCATGGCGCCGGACTCCGTCAACGAGCGCGAGGTCAAGGACTACCTCGGCAACTTCCTGTTTGACCCCGACATCCACGAGCCGGTGATGCGCAAGGCCCTGGTCGAGATGCTCGGGGTTGACCGGTTCGTCTACGGCGACAACCTCGGTGGCGCAGACAACTTCCAAGGCGACCTGACCGAGGGAATCGGCCTCAGCGACGCCGACCGGGAGAAGATCCGCAGCGGCAACGCGCTGAAGTTCCTCAGCCGCCTGTCCGTCCCCGCCTCCGCCTAGCCGCTCGCCGCTGATCATCACCGAGCGCAAGCCATGAGCTGCCATGTTCGTGATTCGCTCGAGACGCAGGCGCACGACGCGCTGGTCTTCGAGGACGACGTGTTCGTCGCCTTCCAGATCGCAGAGGTCCCGGCTGGACCGCCATGTTCTGCGGCCGACCCGACGTAGGCAAGACCCACAAGTCAAGCAACCGCTTGTGAGAGTAGGAGCAGGCAATGGCGACACAAGCGCGTCTGAAGTCAACCGACACCCTGGCGGAGATCAACGCCCAGATCGAGCGACTCGACAACCCGGTGCACCGGCACATGCTCGAGGTGATGCGGGATCATTTCTGGGCAGAAGTCGTCTGGGACGTCCCGGCCATCATCGCGACGCTCACGACCAGCGAGCCGATCCTGTACCGCTTCCAGGGAGGCGCGTTCCTCGGCATTGACGGCGATCGCCTCGAGTCGCGGGAGGCGGTCCAGGAGTTGTACGACAACTCACGCGACGCTGGGGTGGTCATCGGCCCGATGGAGAACCTCACCTACACGTTCGGCGCCAACGGGGTCGCCCAGGAGTGCATCCAGCACGGAGTCTTCCCCGGCGGCGCGCTCCTCGGACTCGCCGAAGTCGACGCGGACAAGTGGTACCACATCGGGTTCTACACGGCGGTCTATAACCCGTTCGATAAAGAGAATCGGTACATGACGGGGGAGATAATGTACGCCGCAAACAAGCCGTTGACGCTCGAAGAGGTCGACCCGGCGACCGCCAGCGAGATCACCGGGCTCTAATGGTCGAGGTGAAAGGACCTTCCATGACAGGGCGACTTGAGGGCAAGGCAGCCGTGATCGCGGGCGGCGGCAGCGGCATCGGCCGCGCGACGGCGCACCTGATGGCTCAGGAGGGTGCCGGCGTGGTCGTCGCGTCCTTAAGCGGCGACAGCGCGGAGACCGTCGCGGCCGAGATCCGCGACGCCGGCGGTCGCGCGGTCGCGGTCAAGGCCGACGTCTCTGATCCCGAGCCCAACAAGGCGATGATCGATGCCGCGATCGACGAGTTCGGCCGCATCGACATCCTGCACAACAACGCGATGATGCTCGAGCCGGATTGCTGGGCCCGCGACCAGGACCTGCTCGAGTTCGACCCCCAGGTGTTTCAGCGCTTCATGGAGGTCAACGTCGTCGGGGGCGTTCTGGCCTGCAAGCACGCGCTCCCGCACATGCTCGCGCAGGGAAGCGGCTCGATCATCTTCACCTCATCGATCGCGGCACTCGGCGGCGACCTGCACTCCCTCTGCTACGGGGCAACCAAGGCGACGATGAACTGGTACGTCCAGACGATCGCGACCCGCGTCGGCAAGCAAGGCATCCGCTGCAACGGGGTCATGCCCGGCGTCATCCGCACCGAGACCCAGCAGTCCGGGACGACCCCGGAGATCAACGCCGCCTACCTGAGCGTGGCCAACTCGCCGCGCCTCGGCGAGCCCGAAGACGTCGCGAAGATGGCGGTCTTCCTCGCCACCGACGACGCCTCCTGGGTCAACGGCGCCCTCATCGCCGTCGACGGCGGAATGGCCTGCTCGAACACCATGGTCGGGGCGATGCGCAAGTTCTACCCCGACCCGGTGCCAGCCACCTCCTGACCCACGCGGCCGGCGCGGACGGCCGCTCCGCGGGCAGGCTCCCTCAGCCGGTCGGCGAGGCGTCGACGCCGATCGGTCTCAGCACCTGGGCCGGTACGCCAGCGACCAGTGTTGCGGGCGGGACGTCGCGCGTGACGACCGCGCCGGCGGCGACCACCGAGTCTTTTCCGACCGTCACGCCCTGCAAGACGATGGCACCGGCGCCGAGCCACACGTTTCGCTGGATGACGATCGGTGCAGCCACGATCTGCCCGCGCCGCTGACTCGGATCGACCGGATGGCCGGAGCTGATCAGGCTCACTCGCGGGCCGATCAGGACGTCATCGCCGATCTCGATACCGCCGATGTCGTTGAGCGTGCACCCCTGGTTGATGAATACGTTGCGGCCGACGCGAATGCTCAAGCCATGCTCGCTGTACACGGGTGGGATCAGCGAGAACGTCGGATCGACTGGCCCACCCGTCAGCTCGCTCCAGGCCTGGCGAATCGCATCGCCGTCTGCGAACGGGATGCGATTCAGTCGCTCTGTCAGCCCGATCGCCCGCTGGATCCTCCCGTAGAGCTTGCGCGACTCCGGGGTACCACCGTGAAGCGAAACCTCGCCCTCCATCATCGTCAGCTCCTCCCGCATTCACAGTGACGCCGCGAGGATAGGCGCAGGACCTTTGGTTTCTCGCCGTGGCTGTGTCTGCATGGTGCGTCGGCGCGGCCCATGGCCGCGGGCTCCGCGCTCCACGGACACCGTGATCGACGGGCACGTAACCGCCTGGATCGCGCCGAAGCGATCGATCGTCCCACTGGCCTCGACCTGCAGCGTTCCGGGATCGAAGGTCAGCGCACCTATCCCGTCGTCGCGCATCGCAACGCACGTGTCGTTCGCGGGACACGCGATGGCCGTCAGGCCATGGTCGGAATCGAGCGTGGCGCTCGTCGCCGCGTCGGTTACCGCGCACACCGCTCCGAGCTGGTCGCCGCTTTTCGTCGCGGTCGCCGGCCTGGTGACCAAATTTGACCCTGTAGAGCCAAATCGACGCTCATAGCGTCGGTCTACGGAACCGAACGTCAGAGGTTCGAATCCTCGGGCGCGTAACGAGACTCGGAAGATCGTGGCAGATGCAGAGACTTCGTCTCGGGCGCTCACGGCCCCGGGTGCGTGGCTCGGAAGCTCGTGAGCGATTCTGGCCGAGCTTTCGGTCGGCAGCTCAGGCCGACGCGCGCTCGGTCGGGCCGTCGGCTCGCTCGATCCGGACGGGAATGCCGTCGAGGTGCGACGTGCCGGAGACCATCTCGATGTCGTCGATGTCGGTCGACGCAAGCAGGTTGACGTTCGCGCCGCCCGACGCGCCGGCGATTCTGCCGTAGCCCTCGTGGTGCCCCCAGCCGTGCGGAATGGCGATCGCTCCCCGCACCATGTCGTCGGTGAGGCGAGCGGGAAGCTCGATGGTCGCGGTCTTCGAGCTGACGCGGACGATGGCGCCGTCGCTGATGGCCGCCGCGGCGGCGTCGTCAGGGTGAATGCGCGCAGCGTGCGTCCGATCCGCGGCCATCAGCTTGGAAGAGTTCTTCATCCACGAGTTGATGGAGCGCAACTCACGCATCCCGATCAGCAGGAGCGGGAAGTTCTGGTCGGGCGCATGGCGCCTCTCGAGCTCGCGCACCTCCACGGCGATCTCCGGAGGATCGAGACACACGCGCTTGTCGGGGTGGCGGACCTTCTCTTGCAGGACGCCGGTCGGCTGATGCTCGGCGAGGACGATGCCGTACCGCCGTGCGCGGAGCTTCTTGAGGCTGATGCCGCTGCGACGTAGCCCGTAGCGATCCCCGTACGGTCCCAGCCGGAGCATCTTGTCGAGCTTGCGCTCGTAGGAGATCCGCAGCCCGGCGCGCGCGAGCACGCGCTTCAGAGGCGAGCTTTCGAGCTTGATCCCCGCGCTGCGCGCGATGTCCTCGACGATCTCGGCATCGGGGCGCGCTTCTCCGCGGGGCGCCAGCACCGCCTCCGACCACTCGATGTGCGGAGTCAGATGCCATGCCTGCGTCGCGAGCGGCTTGATGTCCGAGCGCTCCAGGAACGAGGCCGCCGGAAGGATGTAGTCGGCGTACTGCGCGGTATCGGAGAGGTACAGATCGATCGCGATGTGCATGTCGAGCCCCATCAGGCCACGAGCCAGCTCGGCGCCGTTGGGCACGCTCAGGATCGGGTTGCCCGCGACCGTCAACAGCCCGCGAAGCTGCCCATCGCCCGGCGTGAGCATCTCCTTCGCCATCACGCCGGCGGGCATGAGACCGGACATGTCGGGGAACCCGCCGATTCGGCTGCGCTGCGTGCCGTGGGAGCCGTAGGACTGTCCCCGCAGGGGCGACCTGCCGATGATCGAGCCTCCGGGGCGATCGAGGTTCCCGGTCACGAGATTGAGCGCCTCGATCAGGAAGGAGACAAGGGTCGCGCTGCGACCGCGATTGACGCCACATCGTCCGTAGACGGCGGCGCTCGGCGCGCCGGCGAGATCTCGCGCGAGTTGCCGCAGGCGATCCGGCGGGACGCCGGTCCGCTCAGCGGTCACTTCGGGCGGGTGCGGCGCGGCAAGTTCGCGCAGGCGGTCGGCGCCTCGCGCCTGCGTCGCGATCGATTCACGATCCTCCAGGCCCTCGGCGAAGATCACGTCGAGCATCGAGAGGAGCATCCAGGCGTCGGCGCTCGGGCGCACCGGCAGATGCTCGTATGTCGCGGCCGTCTCCGTCCGTCGCGGATCGATGACCACGATTCGGCCGCCACGCCCCACGATCCCATTGAGGGTCTCGCGGACACGCTTGGAGTTGAACAAGCTCCCGTGGGAGACGAGCGGGTTCGCCCCGATAACGAGCAGGAAGTCGGTGCGGTAGAGGTCCGGGATCGGCACGACCGTCGGTGAGCCGTAGAGCCACTTGCTCGCCGTGTAGCGGGCGGTCACGTCCTGAGAGGCGCTGGAGTAGCGATGTGGTGAGCCGAGTCCGGCCATGATGCCCTGGATGACCGGCGCCAATGACGAGTCGAAGAACGTCGCCGCTCCGGAGAAGCAGCCGACCGACGAGCCGCCATGCTGGTCGATCAGCCGCGCGAGTCGAGCCCCGACCTCGTTCAGCGCCTGATCCCAGGTGATCCGCTCGAAGGCGTCGGGCCCGGCCGGGCCGGGCGGCACACCCGCCCGGCGCCGCAGCGGATGCAGCACGCGATCCGGATCGTTGACGATCTCCGTCATGGCGATCCCCTTCGGGCACGCGAAGCCCTCCGAGAGCGGATGCGCGGGGCTGGGCCGCAGCCGGGTGAGCTCACCGTCCTCCACGGTCGCGACGAGTCCGCACAGGGCCTCGCAGATGCGGCAGAACGTCGGCGTCTCCTGGCGACCGCTCACGGACTGAGTATCCCAGAGGCCCTGCGCCTCACCCCCGTGGCCCAAGACCAGAATGTCTGACCGATCCGTCGTCGCTCGCCCCTCTTCTCTGTTAAGGTCCAAGCGTGACGCAGCTTGCGAGGCGACGCGCGTGAAGGCGGGCGACGGGGATCCCGGAGCCGTCCGAACGGCGCTGTCCTTCTGCCGGATCTGCATCGCGGGCTGCGGAACGTCCCTGAAGATCGACGAGCACGACCGGATCATCTCGGTCGAGGGCGACCGAGGGCATGCCATCACCAGCGGCTTCGTGTGCAGCAAGGGGCGCGAGGCCGGGCAGATGCACGCGCGGGACGACCGGATACTGCACCCGCTCAAACGGTGTGAGGATGGCTCGTTCTCGCCCATCCCGCTGGAGGACGCGCTCGACGAGATAGCCGAGAAGCTGCGGACGATCATCGATGGCTGCGGCCCCGAGGCGGTCGCGTCGTTCGCGGGCATGCACGGCTATCTGACGGCGTCGGCGTTCCTGATGACGCCGGACTGGATGAAGGCGATCGGCTCGCCGAGCTACTTCAGCGCGCTCACGGTGGACAACCCGTGCAAGGTCGTGACGCCCGGCCGCCTGGGCGCCTGGAGCGCCGGACGTCAGCCCTGGACGGACGCGGACGTCTGGCTGCTCCTCGGCACCAACCCGATGGTGTCGATGACCAGCGTGGCCTCGATGGCCCCCGCCACCAACCCGTCGCTCGGCATCAGGGAGGCCAAAGCGCGCGGGATGAAGCTGATCGTCGTCGACCCGCGCCGGACCGAGACCGCACAGCGGGCCGACATCTTCCTGCAGCCGCGTCCCGGGGAGGACGCGGCGATCGCGGCCGGGCTGCTGCGGATCATCCTGACCGAGGGCCTGGAGGACGCGGAGTTCTGCGCCCGCTGGGCGCACGGACTCGACGAGCTTCGCGCCGCCGTCGAGCCCTACACGCCCGAGCGCGTCGCCGAGCGCGCCGACATCCCGGCCGAGGATCTCGTCCGCACGGCGCGGGCGTTCGGCGGCGCCGGCAAGCGCGGGTGCGCGGTCAGCCACACCGGGGTCACGATGTCGGCCCACGCGAACCTCACGGACCATCTGATCGAGTGCCTCAACGTCGTCTGCGGCCGCTTCCGGCGCGCGGGGGAGGTCATCGAAAACGGCCTTCCGATCGCCCCCCGGACGCCGAAGCGCGCGGAGGTCATCGCTCCGACGCGCTCCTGGGAACGCGGCTACAAGGCGCGCACGCGACAGCTCGGCCTGATCACCACGCCCGACACCGGCGGCGAGCTCCCGTCGTGCATCCTCGCCGACGAGATCCTCACCCCGGGCGATGGGCAGATCCGCGCCCTCCTGGTCTGCGGCGGGAATCCCGCCACGGCGATCCCCGATCAGCGCAAGGTCGTTCGCGCCTTTCGCTCACTCGATCTGCTCGTCGCCGTCGACCCGTTCATGACGGCGACATCCAGGCTCGCCCACTACGTCCTGCCGCCGAAGCTGATGTATGAGCGCTCCGACATGCCCGCCCCGTTCGGCCGGGGTGCTCGCTTCCCGCTCTCGTTCACACAGCACACCGATGCGGTCGTCTCGCCGCCGGCGGGCTCGGAGGTCGTCGACGACTGGTATGTGTTCTGGGCGCTGGCCAAGCGGCTGGGCGTCCAGATCGAGTATCGCGGCGTCCCGCTCGACATGGAGCGCCCGCCGACAACCGACGACCTGCTCGCTCTGGCGATGCGCGACGGGCAGGTGTCGTTCGAGGAGGTCCGGCGCGAGCCCCGCGGCAAGGTCTTCGATCTGCCGCCGGTCGTCGTCGAGCCGCCGCGACCGGACGCCGCCGCGCGATTCGACGTCATGCCCGCCGACGTGCGCGAGGAACTGCGCGACTACGGCAGCCGCCCGACCGACACGGGCGGCTTCACGCACCAGCTGACCGTGCGCCGGATGCGTCACGTGATGAACAGCCTCTCGCCGCAGGGGGCCGAGGCATCGCGGCGCCCGCGCCACAATCCCGCGTTCCTGCATCCCGACGACCTCGCGCATCTGGCGCTCGACGAGGGAGCCCTCGTCGAGATCGTGTCGGACAACGACCGGATCGCCGCGGTCGTCTCCGCCGACGATCGGCTTCGCCGCGGGGTGGTCTCGATGGCCCACGGCTTCGGCGGGCTGCCCGACGAGGAGTCCGACGACGCCGCGGGAGCGTGCACCGGGATGCTCATCAGCACCGATCGCGACTTCGAGTCGATCACGGCCATGCCGAGGATGACGGCGATTCCCGTCAACGTCGTCCCGGTCGGCTAGAGCACTGCCCTGGGGTACGCGGTCGCAACGTGGGCCCGGGTGAGCTCGCGGGCCGCCCCGATCTCCGGCGGCGGCACGACGACCCGCGCCCCGGTGCCGGGGACGAGGGCGGTGTTCGCAAGGGCCGGACGCCGTCCCCGCACTACCACGGCTGGTTGGCCGGGCCCACTGTGAACTCGCTGATCGTCGTGTCCTCGGGCTGGTCGATTGCGAATGCCACGAGGTCCGCGATCCGGGAAGGCGAGATTCCGTACTGGTCGTAGACATCCTGGATCGACTCGGCCGTGTCCTCGTCGCTGATCGTGCTGAGCAGCTCGGTGTTGATCGCGGCGGGATAGATCGTCGCGGTGCGAATGTTCGTCCCTTCCATGGCGGACTCCATGCGGAGAACCTCCATGAAGTCGCGTACGAACCATTTCGTGCCGCCGTATACGGCGCCGCCGGGGTAGGCCTTGAGCCCGGCGACAGACGAGACCGCGATCACGTGACCGGACTTCTGCTCGGTGAACGTCGGCAGCACGGCGGCGACGCCGTTGAGGACGCCTTTGATGTTGACGTCGACCATCTGGTGCCAGTCGTCGGTCTTCAGCGCGGAGAGCGGGGAGTTCGGCATGATGCCGGCGTTCAAGAAGACGACATCGACGCCGCCAAAGGTCTCCTTTGCGAGCTTCACGATGTCGTCGCTGTCGGATGGGGCCGTCACGTCCAGCTCGTGGTAGACGGCTTGGCCGCCGTCCCTCTCGATCTCGTCGACGATCTGCTTCAGCTGATCTGCGCGCCGGGCGCCGAGGACGACCTTGGCGCCTCTGCTTGCGAGCGCCTTCGCGGTCGCCTCGCCGATTCCGGATGACGCGCCGGTGATGATTGCGACTTTGTCCTTGATCATGTCGATCCTTCACTCTCGTTCGGTTTTACATTGGGTCGGCGGGATGCCCGCAGCACAGCTAGCAGGACGTCTTGGTTGGCGCGGCTCAGGACCGGGATCCGGCGAGCTCCGCAGGGGCACGGCTCGACGCGGTCGCGAGCTGTTCGGTGAAGAACTCCTCGAGCTTGTCGAACGGGATCAGCTCGGTCTTGTCGTACAGGTCGACGTGGCCGGCGTTCGGGACGACGTGGAGCTCCTTCGGGTCGGCCGCGCGCTCGTAGGCATCCTCGCTGTAGTAGCGCGAGTGCGCGTGCTCTCCGGTCACGAACAGGATCGGCCGCGGCGAGATCCACTGGATGTTCGCCAGCAGCGGGAAGTTCATGAATGACAGGCTGCTCGTCGTCGTCGACTGGGTGATCGAGTTGGGGTGATACCCCCGCGGCGTGGAGTAGAACTCGCCGAACTCGACGCCGATTGGGTGCGTGTTCTCGTCGAAGCCGATCGGCGCGTCACGCGGGGTCAGGAGCGGCACGTCGGCTTCGAAGTCCAGGTAGCGCTGCTGCAGGCGCTCGTCGATGAACGCGTTGCGCTGGTCGTCGGTGAGTGAGTTCTCAAAGCCCTCGGCGTAGAGGCGGTGGTGGTCGTACATGACGACTGGCGCGACGGCCTTGATGCGGCGGTCGATCTGCGCGGCGCTGAGGCTCAGCGCGCCGCTGCCGCACATGCCGATCACGCCGATGCGCTCCCGGTCGACGAAGGATCGGGTGCCCAGGTAGTCGACGGCGGCGCTGAAGTCCTCGACGAAGATGTCGGGCGAGGAGAGATGGCGCGGCTCGCCGCCGCTGTAGCCGTTGAACGACGGGTCGAACGTCAGCGCGACGAATCCGCGCAGGGCCATGTTCTGCGCGTAGATCCCGGGCCCCTGCTCCTTGACGCCGCCGTAGGGCGCTCCGACGATGATCGCGGCGTGCTCGAGTGACTCGTCGGGGTTCTTGGGCTGGTAGAGGTCGGCGGCGATCCGGATCCCGAAGCGGTTCTTGTACGACACCGGCGTGCGCGTGACGTTCTCGTCGAGTTCGAAGATGTAGTTGTCGGTGAGGGGCATCTGGCTTCTCCTGTCGTGGTCTCCCTGCATAGAGAACCACCGCTTCGCCGGGCTAGCGACACCCTGTGAAGGTGACCCTGGCAGGGTGCCCGTGAAGCGTTTGACTGCGTTTACGATGGAGAGCTGATGGATGCACGCCAGGAGATCAGGGAGTTCCTCGCCAGCCGGCGAGCACGGCTCAAAGCGACCGATGTCGGGCTGCCCGACTATGGCACTCGGCGCGTGCCTGGCCTGCGTCGCGAGGAGGTCGCCGTCCTGGCGGGCGTCAGCGTCCCGTATTACAGCCGCATGGAGCGCGGTGACCTCGCGGGCGCTTCCGACGGCGTCCTGGACGCGCTGGCGGGCGCGCTGCGCCTCGACGATGCCGAGCGCGCGCATCTCATCGATCTCGCCCGCGCCGTGCAACCCCTCCCGCCGCGGCCGCGACGGCGGCCCGCGAAGGAGGGCGTGAGACCGTCGATGCAGCATGTGCTCGACGCGATCACCGGCGCTGCCGCTCTGCTCCTCAATGAACGCCATGACGTCCTTGCGGCCAACGGGCTGAGCCGAGCACTGTTCACCGAATTGCTCGACGGGCAGGAACGCCCGAACTTCGCGCGCTTCATCTTCCTGGACTCCCGCGCGCGCGACTTCTACCGCGACTGGGACAGCGTTGCCCGCGACGTCGCCGCCGCCCTGCGCGCGACCGCCGCACGCAAATCGGACGACCGCGCCTTCAGCGACCTGGTCGGCGAGCTCTCGACTCGCAGTCCGGAATTTCGCCAAACCTGGGCGCGTCACGATGTGCGCTTCCACAACAGCGGGCTCAAGCGCCTGCACCACGCACAGGTCGGCGACATCGAGCTGCGCTACGAGGGCCTCGAGGTCGCCTCAGATAGCGACCTCACCGTCTACGTCTACACCGCCGATCCCGGCACCCGCTCCGCCGAGTCGCTGGCGCTGCTCGGCAGCCTGGCCGCCACGACCAAGCCCGGCGCCCTGACACGGCCAGCCGCGCCGACGGCGCGATGACGCGTCGACGCCGCCCCCAGCGACCGGCCAAGGGCCGACCCGTTTCCGCCGGCTGGTTGCGTGCCGCTCTACCACCGTGGCAGCCCAGTGGGCTGCCACGGGACCGACTCTCAGGTGGTCTCGCCGACAGACTGGATGAACACGTTCTTGATCCGCAGGAACTCGTCAAGGCCGGGCTTGCCGCCTTCGCGCCCGTAGCCGCTCTCACCCAAGCCTCCAAACGGCGCGGACGGCGGCATCACCGATTTGCCGTTGACCTGAACTGTGCCGGCCCTCAACTGCGGAATGACCCGCATCACGCGGCCGAGATCACGGCTTTGAATGTACGCCGCGAGTCCGTAGGCGGTGTTGTTGGCGATTTCGATGGCCTCCCGCTCAGTCGAGAACGGCGTGACCGATAGAACCGGGCCGAAGATCTCTTGTTGTGACAGTGCGCTTCCGGGGGCAACGTCCGCGAAGATCGTGGGGGTGATGAAATAGCCTCCCGCGAGTTCTCCTCCGAGTCGCTCGCCACCAGCGATGAGCCGGGATTGTCCCCGTTCGCGCTCATCGTCAATGCTGGCCATGATTCGTTCGCACGCCGCAGCAGCGATGACTGGCCCCATCGTGGTTTCGGCATGCAATGGGTTGCCAAGTTTGACCGCGCTAGCGATATCGGCGATACGTTCGAGTACGTCCTCGTAGATCGTGTGCTCGACAAGTAGCCGGGTGGGAAACGAGCAACCCTGGCCAGCGTTAGCGACAATGCTGAACACCACCGCCTGCGGCACGGCGGTCTCGAGATCGGCATCCGCGAACAGCAGATTCGCGGACTTTCCCCCGAGCTCCAAGACGAGGGGCGTCACGTTCTCGCGTGCAGCGTCCATCAGCTTACGGGCGGTGGGGCCGCCGCCGGTAAACGAGACCTTCCCGACGTCAGGGTGACGGACGAGTCGGTCGCCGGCCGCCGCGCCACCCGGCACCACGCTGAGAACACCAGGAGGAAGGCCGGCCTCTAGCGCGAGCCGCGCGAAGCGATCGATCGCAAAGGGCGCGAGCTCGGGCGACTTCAGCACCACACAGTTCCCCGCCGCGAGCGCGGGCGCGACCTTCATCCCAACTGATGCGAGCGGCCCGTTCCATGTGATGATGATCCCCACGACGCCGTACGGCTCGAGGATCGTGAAGTCGAAGCCGGTCGCCGGAAACAGCGGGATGGTCCGTCCTTCGATCTTGTCGGCCCAGCCCGCGTAGTAGCCGAAGTACGACGCGACCAGCGATGCATAGTTTGCTGCGGCCGTCATCGGCGTGCCGACCTCGAGAGTCACGAGCCGGGCAAGCTCCGCGCTATCGTCGAGAATCAGCTGTTCGAGCCGTTGCATGATCCGGCGCCGCTGGTCGCCCGGCATAGCCCGCCACGTGGGTCCGGCGGCTTTGGCTGCCGCCACCGCGGCATCGATCTCGTGCGCGCCGGCCATTACCACGCGGCCCTGGACACGCCCGGTGATGGGACTGACGTGATCGAAGACGCCCGCTGATCCCTCGGTGAGCCAGCGGTCGCCGATCAGGATCTGCGCATCACTGAGCGCAAGGACCTCGGCGCTCTGAGCCTCACCCATCACTCTGACCGCTCCTTGACAGTCCGCCAGGACACCGGTCCCGCCGCCGCTACTCGCCGGCCGGCGCGATGTTCTTGTTGAAGCGCAGCACGTTGTCCGGATCCCAGGTGCGCTTGGCCTCGGCCAAGCGCTCGTACTTGGCTCCGAAGGCTTCGTGGATCTGCGCGTCACCCTCGTCGCTGGTGAAGTTCAGGTAGACGCCCTCGGCGTTGTGGGGCTCCAGCGCCGCGCCGAGACCGCGCTCCCACGCGATCCAGCGGTCGTCCTCGGCCGGATCGCGCCAGTTGACCGACGAGTCCCAGTAGTAGCCGGAGTCGCCGGGAGTGAACGCCATCGCGTCGACCGGGGTGCGGGCGACCGCGCCGCCCAGGGGCCACAGCCCGATGATCGGGAGGTCAGGGCGTCCCGACACCGCGACCGGCGAGTTCTGCGCGTGCTCGACGATGATGTCGATGACCTCGTCGGTCAGGGTCGGCAGGTTGCCGGCCTTGGCATACCAGCGCGCGGCCGCGGTCGTTCCGGTCTGCGGGAACATCAGCTCGGGCGTGGTCTGGACCGTGACGTAGGACTGCACGTGCACGGCGTCGGCGACCGGCGGGCCCCATTCGCGCAGCGGGGCGACGACCTTCTCGCCGTCGGCGATGTCGCCGATGTAGGCGAGCTGGATGATCGCGATGACCTTCCCCTGCAGCTCGGGCGGGAACATCGGCAGCTCCGGCGCACGGATCACCGTGGCGATCGACGCGAGCTCGTCCGGCGCGTCGTTCATGAAGTCACGCCAGAAGCGCAACAGCTCGCCGGCCCTGGCGACCGGATGCATCAGCGCGCCCGACAGCACCTCCGGGCCGACCGGGTGCAGCTGGAACTCGAACGATGTCGCGATCCCGAAGTTGCCGCCCCCGCCGCGCATCGCCCAGAACAGGTCCGGGTTCTCGTCGAGGCTGGCGCGGGTGACCTCGCCGGCCGCGGTCACGACGTCGATCGAGAGCAGGTTGTCGACCGCCGTGCCGTGCTTGCGCATCAACCAGCCGAGGCCGCCGCCGAGCGTCAGCCCGCCGACTCCGGTGTTCGACACCGTTCCGCCGGTCGTCGCCAGGCCGTGGAGCTGGGTCTCACGGTCGACCGCGGTCCAGCGCGCCCCGCCTTGCACGATCGCCCGGCGACCTTCGACGTCGACCCAGACCGCATCCATCGGGCCGAGGTCGACCGCGAACGCATCATCGGCCATCGACTTGCCGTCCACACTGTGACCGCCGCCGCGCACGCAGATCGGTAGGTCGTGCTCGCGGGCGAACTTCACCGCGGCGACGACATCGGCGACGCCCTTGCACTGCGCGATCACGGCGGGGCGCGAGTCGATCATCGCGTTCCACACGCGCCGCTCGACGTCGTAGTCGCTGTCGCCGGGGACGAGGACGCGGCCGGCGAGCGACGCGGCGAGCGCTTCGGTGTCAATCGCCGTGGCGGTCATGACTCGGCCGGCGCGCTGGAGGCGGTCGTCGGGAAGACGCCAGTCTCGATCCAGCTCTGGGTCGGCGCCTCGAGGCTGCGATCGATGTACTCGACCATCAGCCCGGTCTCCGGGGCGCGCTCGGTCCAGCAGACGAGCGTCTTCCCGTCCGGGGTGACCATCCGCGCCTCGGTCCCGATTCCGCGCTTCGCCAGGTCGGCCATGACCGCGTCGACATCGTCGACGAACATGCCGACGTGCTGCAATCCAACCCCGTGACGGGCGCTGTCGTGCAGCCCCTTGCCCGTCGCCTCGCCGAGCTCGTAGTACGGCGGCCCGTCGATCGAGTACGTGATGTACGACTGACCCTCGTGCGGCTCCTCGTCGCCGAAATAGCCCGGATCGATCCGGCCCTGCGTCGTCACCCTCTGCGGGCCGCGGAAGGTGATGCCCAACGTGTCGGAGAACCAGGCGACCGCCTTCTCCATGTCGGGGACGAGCAGGCAGACATGATGGTAGGTCGATGCAGTCATGGTGCGTAGCCTTCCAGATCGTTAGTCAAACGTCAACGATCGAGCTGACACCCGAGGCCGGCGACGGCTCGCCGGCCGAGGCGGCGTGGTCAGCGCGCCGGACCTGCTCCTCGGCGCGCCGGACGCGAAGCAGCGCGACGCGCTGTACGGCCTCATCGCGCTAGACCGGGCCCCGACGCACGCGGCCAGTGGTCTGCATTTTACAAACGACTGGGCGTCTACGTAGGGTCGGCATCACGCTGAGCCCGCCGCGCGTGCTGCGCCACGGCCACTACGTCGTCTCGGTGACGACGTCGGCCGGGATCTCCCGTCACGCGCTGACGGTCTAGCCGGAATCGGAGGCGGCCTTCGCGCCGGTACCCTGCGGAGGCCGCCATCCGTTTCCCAACCCAATCGAGAGGGACGACCCATGACCCAACTGGCCTTGAACGACGACATCGCAGCGACCCTGGCCAGCGCGGTGCACGATCGTCCGGTCGCCGTCGCGTACGTCGGCGACGATGGGAAGCCTCACCTGTCGTTTCGCGCGAGCACGCAGGTCCACAGCCCGACGCAGCTGGCGATCTGGGCCCGGACGACCGAGAGCGGGCTCGCGGCCGAGATCGGCGCGCACCCCGACGTGTCGCTGCTCTACTACTCGCCTGGCACGCCGCCGACCTACCTCAGCTTCACCGGCCGCGCGAGCGTCGATGCGTCCGCGAACGACGGCGTCTGGGCGAACACGCCCCAGGGCGAGAAGGACGCCCACCCCGAGGCCGAGACAACCGGCGTCGCCGTGATCATCGACGTCGACACCGTGATCGGGCTGGGCCCGGGCGGGTTCTTCGAGATGGCCCGGGACTGACCCGGGCCGCGCCGCTCAGCGGTGCAGCTTCGCCATCTTCTTGGCGACCTTGGCCGGTGCCACCTCAAGGGTCGCGGTGGAGCGGTGCATGCCGCTCCTACGAGACCCTCGCCGCGTTGAGGATGGCGATTGTGGCGATCCGCCGATCTCGAGGTGCACTATGAGCGAGATCGCGGCGGCCAGTTCACCTGAGCTGGTCAACCCGTATGACCCGGTGTACCGGGGTTGGGATCGGCCGCACGTGGGTGTTTCGCTACGAAGACGTGATCGCGACGCTGATCAACAGCGATAGCCTCGAGGCCAACGAGGCCGATGTCGCGGTGGCGCTGGGCTTTGAGGAGAACTGCCCGTTTCACAACTTTCAGCAGCACTCGATGATCTCCCAGAACCCGCCGCGCCATACGCGCCAGCGTAAGGCGCAGGCGTATTTCGGAAAGCACCAGCTCAAGCCGCTGACGCCCGCGATCCGGGCGGCGTGCGATGAGCTGATCGATGGCTTCCCGGGGACGGGATCATCGAGTTCGCGGCGCGACACGGGCACGAGGGAGGGAGGGGGCCCAGAGCGGACCCCCTCCGACCCTGCCCGATTCGCTAGTAGGGGAGCGGCGGCGGCAGCACCCCGAACGGCGGGTTAGTCGCCAGTCCAGCGGTCACACGGGCGCGCGTACGGACCAAGCAGGTCGCGTCGCAGGCACCCGGGACCTCGTCGGGCGAGATGTTGCCCCCGACGACGGTCCCGCCGCCAGGCCCGCCGGCGCTCCCGGTTACCGGGTTCGTGGCCAGGATGCTGACCGTGCCCGCGCACCCGGTCAGCGGCAGGTTGTAGCCAACCGCGGTGAACGTTGCTCCGTTGGAGCACGTGATCTTGAAGCTGCCCTCACCGGAGTACGTCGCACCAGGGGCGAAGGCGAAGTGGCAGACGCCCGGAACCAGGCCCTGCGGTGGCAGGTACAGGCCGTTTTGGATCTGACAGCCCGCCGCCTGCGCGGGAGCCGGCGCATGCCCGTCGAGCGAGAACGCGTACATGAAGTAATCGTTGGAGCCGAAGTACAGCGTTCCGTTGACCACGATCGGCGATCCCTCCAAGATCCCGCCGGTCGCGAACGACCACAGCTTGGCGCCGGTGAGGGCGTTCAGCGCGTAGATGTTGTCGTCGTAGGAGCCGACGTAGACGACGCCGTTGGCGACGGTCGGCGAGTTGAACGCGATGTTCGTACCCGTGGCGAACGACCACTTCGGCGCGCCGGTGCGCGCATCGAACGCGTAGAGGCTGTGATCGGTCGAGCCTTCGTAGACGATGCCGTTGGCGACCGCGGGCGACGAGAACCTGAAGCCCGGGTTGGAGACCGACCACACGACGGCGCCGGTCTGCTCGTCCAGCGCGCGTAGCTGCTGGCCGCCGACGGCCACGTAGACCAGGCCGTGCTTGACCGCGACCGACCCCTGCGCTAGGAACGTCGTGCCGCCGGTGACGAACGACCACTTCGCGAGGTGGGTCGTGGCATCGATCGCGTACACCGTCGCGCCGGTGCTGGCGAACACGAGCCCGTGGTCGACCGCGGGCGACGAGCCGACGCCTGCCGGCGTGGCGAACTTCCATAGCTGGGTTCCGGTCTGCGCGTCGAACGCGTAGAGGCCGTCATCGCCACCGATGTAGACGACGCCGTGGGGCTGGGGACCGTGGCGCCACCATCCCTGGTGTGGGGTCACCACGACCGGCGAGGACAGGCTGAACGGGCCCTTGGGCATCGGGCTCGCCCACAGCAGCGCCCCGGTGAAGCGGTTACGTGCGCGCAGCATGTTCGTGCCGACCATGTAGACGACGTCGCCACTGATTGCCGGCGACGTGTTGTCGTAAGTTCCGTTGGGCTGGGACCACAACGGCGCGCCGGTGCGCGCGTTGACCGCGAACAGATAGCCCGAGTCCGAGCCGAAGTAGGCGATCCCGCCGACGATTGCGGGCACCGAGTCGGCCGTGCGCAACGTGTTGAAGCGCCAGGCCAGCTTCAGGTGGCCGACCGTCGCGGGCGACAGGATCCGCTCGAACGGGTTGAACCCGGTGCGGCCGAGGTCGAAGCGGAAGTTCGGCCACGTGACAGCACCGCCGTGGTCGAACGGGCCGTGCAGCGAGCCCGGCCCGCGCGAGTTGTGGGCCGTAGCCGATGCCACTGGCAGCGCGAGCGCGCCGAGCACCGCAGCGACGACAAGGCGGACAACCGTTCGTGAACCCAACATCGAGCCCTCCCTTTTCGAACGAACTTTGAGTTAGTCAAGCGTAGTGTCAGGGCAACTCTGTTGTCAACCACGACATTTATCGCTCGCCTACGCCCTAGCAGACCCGTAGACTGACCGGATGGCGACGCTCAACGCCACCGACGCCCTCAGCGACACGGTCGCGCCGGCGCCGCCGTGTACGGCGGCGCTGTTCGCGCACATCGCGCGATCGATGCGCGTGCGCTCCGAGGTCGCGCTGGCGCCGCTGGGCCTGCGCCCGCGGCACTTCGTTGCGCTCACGCTGCTGCGCGAGCGCGGAGCGGTCTCCCAGCAGGCTCTGGCCGGCGCGTTGCGCATCGACCGCACGAACCTCGTCGGACTGCTCAACGAGCTCGAGGACGACCGCTTGATCGCCCGGCGCCGCGTGCCCGAGGATCGCCGGCGCCACATCGTCGATCTCACTGACAAGGGTGCGCGCAAGCTGGTCGCCGCCGAGGCGGCCGTCGCTGTTGCGGAAGACGAGGTGCTCTCCGCGCTCACGCAGGATCAGCGCGCGACGCTGTCGGACCTGCTGCGCCAGGCCTCCGCCGGGCAGGAACTCGCGGTCACCATCGACGGGGAGTAGTCCGGCGCCGCCAGGCGGACGGGTCGGGGACCGGCCCTGGCCAGCCTGATCATGCAGGGGATCATTCAGAAGTTCCCGACGCTGACGGTGCTGATCGTCGGCCGCGGCCGCTGTGGATCCCTGGCCGCCTCGGTCGTACGGGACTACTGGGCGCGAATGGTGCCTTACGCCCACGCTCCAAAGCTGTCAAGCGTGCCGAGACCTACGCGTCGAGCTGCGTCAGCAGCGTCTCAGCCTCCGCGCGGAAGCGTGCAACATTGGCGAGCTTGATGGCCTCGTAGCCTCGCACCACGTCCGGCAGCTGCGCAAGCGCAAGCACGGTCGGGGCCGTCGCCGGCTCCAGCCGCGCCAGAGCGCGGTCGAGCATCGCGAGGTACTCGCCGGGTAGAGCCCGCTCGACGCGGCGTACCTCGGCGCGACCGAAGGGATCGAGCCACGTTCCGCGCAGCCGTCGCGCGGCTGCCAGCGACCGAAAGCCGAGCACGAACCAGCGTCCGAGCTTGATCTTGCGGTGCAACCCCATCGCGCGCAGCGCCGGTGGGTGCAGGAGGAACTTCACCTTGGTGCCCGGCGCGAGGTCGCGCAGGCCGAGGAGATGCAGGCGCGCGACCTCGTACTCGTCCTTGTAGGCCACGAGCTTGAACAGCCCGGCCGCGACCGCCTCGGCGATCGCGCTGTCGTCCGCCGCCCGCTCGCGTTCGACCGCGGCGACGCGCGCGACCTCGTCCACGTAGCGCCGCGCGGCGCCACGCCCGCCCCACGCCACCAGCTCGGGCACACGGATGTCCAGCAGCCGGCGCAGTTCGCCCTCGTGCGTAGTCGCTTTGTCGACCAGCGCGCGGTCAGCGTCAGATAGCCGTGCGAGGCCGTTGCCGACCGTTGTTTGCGCGGCGACCAAGTCAGGGGCGGCCACGCACGCGCGGCCCCACTCCAGTGCCGCCAGGTTCTTCTCGACCGCAGTGCCGTTGAGCGTGATTGCCTGGCGCAGCGCGTCGATCGAGAGCGGGATACCGCCGCGCTGGAAGGCGGCGCCGAGCACGATCATGTTCGCTGGCATGTGATCGCCGAAGATTGCCTCCGCAACCTCCTGAGCGTCGAACGCTACGCTCTCGGCCTCGCGCGTGACCGCGCCGATCGCCGCCAGGGCGGCGGGCACGTCAGGCGCTCCGGCGTGCACGTCGATCACCATCGGCGCCGTCGGTATGACACTGGTGGAGATGACCGCGACCGTGCGCTCCGGAGAGGCCAGCGCTAGATGCCGGGCGGTGGCCGTGCCGACGATGTCGAAGCCGAGGAGCAGGTCGACGCCGCCGGCCGACGCCGCAGCGCCCGCCTGGACTGGCTGCGTGGTGATGCGTACGTCGGATGCGACCGGGCCCGCCTTCTGGCTGAGTCCGGTCTGGTCCAGGCCAGCTGTATGGCGCCCATCGATCAACGCCGCCATGCCCAGGATCTGGCTGACGGTCACGACGCCGGTACCGCCGATGCCGACCAGCCGGATGCGTGCGTCGTCAGCGGGGACGATCAACTCGGGGTCGGGCAGGTCGATCGGCGGCGGCGAGGCTGGTGCGCGCTTGGCGGCCTTGGGCGGCACGATCTCCAGGAACGAGGGGCAGTCGCCTTCCAGGCACGAAAAGTCCTTGTTGCACGAACTCTGGTGGATCCGTGTCTTGCGCCCAAACTCGGTGTCGACCGGCTCGACCGACAGGCAGCCGGATTTCTCGCCGCAGTCGCCGCAGCCTTCGCAGACGCGCTCGTTGATGAGGATCTGCTGGGGCGGCTCGGGGGCCGCGCCACGCTTGCGTGCGCGGCGCAATTCGGTGGCGCACGCCTGGTCGTGGATGAGGATCGTGACGCCGTCGACGGCAGCCAGCTCGCGCTGCGTGCGTCGTAGCTCGTCGCGGCCCCGCACCTCGACGCCGTCGGGCAGCGAGAGGCTCCTGTAGCGCGACGGGTCGTCGGCGGTCACGACGATCCGGGCGGCGCCCTCGGCATCGAGCAGGCGGACAAGCGACGGAACCGACATCTGGCCTTCGGGATGCTGGCCACCGGTCATGGCGACGGTGTCGTTGTAGAGGATCTTGTAGGTGACGTTCAGCTTCGCGGCGATCGCGGCACGGATGGCCAGCGAGCCGGAGTGGTGGAATGTGCCGTCGCCCATGTTCTGGACGAAGTGGCGGCGCTCGATGAACGGTGCGACGCCCACCCATTGCAGCGCTTCGCCGCCCATCTGCGTCAGGCCGGTGACGGCACCGCGGCCAGCGGGCTGGAGCACGACCATCGAATGGCACCCGATGCCCGCGCCGATGATGACGTCGTCGTCGGCACGCGTGCTGGAGTTGTGCGGGCAGCCCGCACAGAAGAACGGCGTGCGGTCCGCACCGATGTCGGCGACGAGGCGGCCACGCGCCTGTCCGATCGCCTCCAGGCGCGCAGCGACGGACGGCTGGGCTTCGCCGCGGGCGATCAGTCGCCCGCCGAGGGCCTCGGCGACCGTGTCGGCGGAAAGCGCTCCGGTGTCCGGTACGAGCCGGTTGCCGCGATCGTCGCGCGAGCCGAGCACGGCCGGCGCGTCGGGCATTCCGTAAAGTGCCTCCTTCACGAAGCGCTCGAGGAACGGCCCCTTCTCCTCGACGACGACGACCTCTGTCAAGCCGGCGGCGAAGCTTCGCACCGCGACGTCGTCCAGCGGGAACACCATGCCCACCTTGAGGATTCGCAGCCCGGGGTCGTCGGCCATGCCGAGGTCCTCCAGTGCCTGCAGCAGCGCGTAGTAGGCGGTGCCCGAGGCGACGATGCCCAGCCGCGCCGACGGCGCCGGATGCGTCAGCGGGTTAAGGTCGTTGACGCGCGCGTAGAGCTGCGCGAGGGGCAGGCGCACCTCGCGCAGCGTGCGTTCCATCGTCAGCGAATCGGGCATGATCAGGCGTGCTGACGGGCGATGGACATAGGGCACGCCCTCGTACTCGAGCTCGGGCATGACCGGGGTCACGCGCCTCGGACCGACGGCGACCGTAGCGGTCGCGTCGGCGACGGCGGTGACGACCTTCAACGCCGACCACAATCCCGAAGCGCGCGAGCAAGCGATCGCGTGGAGACCGAGGTCGAGCAGTTCCTGCACGCTGCCGGCCGAGAACGTCGGCACCTCGAGGCTGGCGAGGATGCCTTCGGACGCGTTCGGCAGCGTCGACGACTTGCATTCAGGGTCGTCGCCGCACAGGGCGAGCACCCCGCCACGCGGATCGGTGCCGGCGAAGTTGCCGTGCCGGATCGCGTCAGCGGCGCGGTCGACACCCGGCGCTTTGCCGTACCACACGCCGAGTACACCGTCGTAGAGGGGCCCGGGAAGGCCGCCAGCCATCTGCGAGCCCCACACCGTGGTAGCGGCGAGCTCCTCGTTGAGGCCGGGCCGGTGGACGATCTCGTGTTCGGCCGCCAGCGAGCCCAGGCGCGCCACCTCACGGTCGTATCCGCCCAGCGGCGAGCCCTGATAACCGGATACCATCGATGCGGTGCGTAATCCGGCTGCCACGTCGGCGCGGTGCTGGTCGAGGAGCACGCGCACGAGTGCCTGGATGCCGGACAGGAAGACGCGGCCGTCGGCGAGCTCGTAGCGATCCTCCAACGACGGCGCCGCGGGCATCGGCGGCATCACGTCCACGGCGGCCATGGCCGGAGGATAGCAATACGTTCCACCAACCGTCTATTTGGTAGGTTCCTCCTCCACGCGCACTGCCGCGCGTCGCTCGATGCCATGCGCGAGGGCGCGCTCTCCGGTGAGTACGCGCCGGTCGAATCAACGAATGCGCTGACGACCTGGTAAGCGCGTTGACCGGAGGCGACGGCTCGTGCGCGTCGGCTGAAGCGAAGGCGGTGGTTTCTGTTACGCTCGCCTGCGTCGCTACAGGAGAGAGAGAGACGCATGGCCGATGTCCCAGAGGTCGCGGGGCGCGAAGTCCCGGAGGTCCATTTTGACCACTACTCCGTCGAGCACGCACATGGCTGGCGTGGGGGATTCGCGGAGATGCGACGCACCTGTCCCGTTGCCCACAGCGACGCTTGGGACGGCTTCTACGTGCTCACCCGGTACGAGGACGGCCAGGCGGCCCTGCGCGACTACCGGACGTTCTCGTCGGCCCGGGAGGTAGCGGGAAACACCAAGGGCGGCGCGGTCCTGCCGGCCGTTCCGAATATCGACGGGGTTCCCAACATCCCGGCCGACCTGGACCCGCCGGACCACGCGTATATTCGCCGGGTCCTGAGTCCCTGGTTCAGCGCCGCCATTACCGAAGAGCGGTGGGGGCCCTACTTTCGCGAGTTGGTCACTGCCCTGATCGACGAAAAGATCGAAAGTGGTCGGATCGACCTCCTCAACGACTTGGCCGTGCCCGCGATCGGGATCGTGTCGATGAAGATGCTCGGCCTCTCGCTCGCCGACTGGCGAACCTACGCGCCGGTGTATCACCGCCTGGTCCACACACGGCCGGACACCCCGGAATGGGTGGAGATACGGAAGGGTTCGGCCGGGCTCAATCAGCTCATCTGGCAAGAGGTGCGCGCACGCCAGACCGAGCCTCGCGACGACATGCTCAGTTCGCTCATGACCGCAACGTTCGACGGAGTCCCGATCACGCCCGAGCTCACGGTCAGCGCTGCCAACGTGGTCCTCGGTGCCGCCAACTCGACGACCGCGGCAACGGTGTCGCACATGTTCTATTGGCTTGACGTCAGCCCCGACGATCGGCGGCGCTTGATCGAGGACCCGTCGGTGATCCCCAATGCTCGGGAGGAGATGATCCGGCATTTCGCGCCCGCACAGGTGGCGGCGAGAACGGTCAAGGAGCCGACCGTCACCCCTTCCGGCTACCAACTCACGCCGGGCGTGCGGGTGCTGATCTCAATCGCCTCCGCCAACAATGACGAGGACACATGGGACGACCCGGACCGCGTCGACTTCGACCGTGACACTCGCCGCCACTTGGGCTTCGGCATGGGGGTGCACCGCTGCCTCGGCATCCACGTGGCGCGGGCCTTCCTCGAGACGATGATCAGCGAGGTGCTGCGACGTCTGCCCGACTACGAGGTAGATCGGGACGCCATGAAGCGCTATGACTCAGTCGGCTTCTCCAACGGCTGGATCACGCTGCCTGCCACCTTCAGCCCCGGCCCTCGGCTCGGGTCGACCGTCGACTTGGAATTCACATCGTGAAGCTGACCGTCGCTCCCCGACAATAGGACGCGGAGCCGCACGCGCGCGACGGTGGGTCGTACCTGGCGTGGTCGATCGACGGTCCGATGAGCTGTGAGACGGGTCTCTCGCAGTAGGCCGCCGCAGCGTTGCGGACTACGCTAACCGGTGATCTCGCGTCCCAGGACGCCGCGGGCAATGATCCACTTCTGGATCTCGTTGGCGCCCTCGTAGATCTCGCCGATCTTCGAATCGCGATAGATCTCCTCGGCGCGGCAGTTGCGGCCGTCATCGCCGAGCTCGTGAGTGAAACCGTAGCCGCCGAAGATCTGGATCGCGTCGCGGGCGATGGTCACGGCGAGCTCGCTGCCTCGCAGCTTCGCCATCGCGGCCTCGGGCTCCGGGAACGCGATGCCAGAGTCGAGGCGCATCGCGGCCTTGAGGTAGAGCGAACGGGCACTTTCGATATCCGTCGCGTACTCCGCGAGCTTGAACTGCCAGTATTGAAGTCGGCCAAGCGGTCCTCCGAACGCGTGGCGACCCTTCAGCTGACCCACCATGAGGTCGAACGCCGCCTGGGCCATCCCGACCCCGGCGGCGCCGATGCCGATGCGTCCAAAGGTGAGAATACGCAGGGCAAGGCCCAGCCCCTGGCCAGGCTCGCCGATCAGGTTTGTGGCGGGAACCCGCACGCCCTCGTAGTGGATGTCCGCCGTGAGTTGGCCGCGGTTGCCCATCTTGCGGTCCGCGCGTCCGACCCGCACTCCATCGGTGTCCTTCAGTGGCACGAGCAAGAGCGACAGCTGCGCGTCGCCAGTGCGAACCAAGGTGACGACAAAGTCGCTGACCGGTGAGTTCGTGATCCAGCGCTTGCGCCCGTGGACGACGTACTCGTCGCCCTCGAGTGTGGCGATCGTCTCGATCGTGGCGGGGGAGAGATCGGTCGACGCGGCTGGCTCGCTGGTCGCGAACGAACCGATCGCCGTGCCGTCGCAGAGGCGCGGCAGCCATCGCTCGCGGAGCCCCTCGTCGGCGAGCGATACCGCATGCCCGGCGAGGATGCAGTGCACGTCGAAGACGGCCGCCAGGGAGTTGGAGGCATACGCGAGCTCTTCGACGGTGACGGCGGTTGCGGTCGCGGGGTGGTCGAGCCCGTTCCCGTGGGGCCGGCCGAACGGGATCCGGAAGAGGTCCGCGCGGGCCATCCGGCCAAACGCATCGTGAGGAAACCCATCGGCGATCTCGTCGCCCTGACCGATCGCCGAAGCAAGCGGAGCCAACTCGGAGTCGACGATCTCGCGGACGTATCGACGCACAGCCTGAACTTCGTCGGGCGAGAACAGATCGTGGAACACGTGCTCGTCGGATCGGCTAGCAGGGAGCCACGTCGTCTGCTCGACAGTTGACATAGCGAGGCATGGTACCTTGGTCGACCAGTTGGGCCTGCGAGCTCGCCGCGTTCCATGCGGCTGTCGTAGGGGCGCTGACGCCGGCCAGGACGGTGACCTCCTCGCGGCGCGGCCCAGGGACACGGCGCGGCCCGAAGTCCGGTAGTCCGCCGTCGGCGGGCTCGAGCTTGGCCCGGCGGGTGGTCAGGAACTCTCGGATCTCGCTGCGCGCGTCCTCCGGCCGTTCACCGTACAGTTGTTGGGCGCACCAAAGGGCACCGTGGCGGGGTGCCCTTCGCAGCGTGTCTCCTTCGGGCGACATGTGTGTTTATCTGCTCCCTGCGAGCGGCAACACCGCACCCGCAGTCCGCCCTCTATCCCTGGAGCAACCCATGAGCACGACGGCACGCGCCTACGGCGCCACGTCCCCCTCGGACCCCCTGCACCCGCTGACCATCGAGCGCCGTGAGCTCGGGCCGCGCGACGTGCACATCGACGTCAAGTTCTGCGGGGTCTGCCACTCCGACATCCATACCGTGCGCGGTGATTGGGGCGAGGTCGTCTATCCGATGGTCCCCGGCCACGAGATCGCCGGGATCGTCACCGCCGTCGGCGACGAGGTGACCAAGCACTCCGTCGGCGACCGTGTCGGCGTGGGCTGCCAGGTGAACTCGTGCCGCGAGTGCGCCAACTGCAGGGCGGGCCGGGAGCAGTACTGCATCCCCGGCAACACCCAGACCTACAACGGCGTCGACGCGGACGGCACGCCCACCCACGGCGGCTACTCCAGCGACATCGTCGTCGATGAGCACTTCGTGCTGAGCATCCCCGACGGCCTCGAGCTCGATCAGGCCGCGCCGCTGCTCTGCGCCGGCATCACCACCTACTCGCCGTTGAACCACTGGAACGCCGGGCCCGGCAAGCAGGTCGCCGTCATCGGCCTCGGCGGGCTCGGGCACATGGCTGTGAAGATCGCCAACGCGATGGGCGCGGAGGTCACCGTCCTGTCCCAGACCCTGTCCAAGCAGGACGACGGTCTGCGGATGGGCGCTACGGCCTACTACGCGACCAGCGACCCGAGGACCTTCGACGAGCTCGCCGGGCGCTTCGACCTGATCATCAACACCGTCAGCGCCGCGATCGACATCAACGGCCTTATCGGCATCCTGGCCACCGACGGCGCGCTCGTCAACGTCGGCGCTCCGAGCGAGCCGCTGCCGGTCGGGGTCTTCGGACTGCTCATGCAGCGCCGGAGCTTCGCCGGCTCCGCCAACGGCGGCATCCCGGAGACCCAGCAGATGCTCGACTTCTGCGCCGAGCACGGCATCGCACCGGAGATCGAGCGGATCTCCGCCGACCAGATCAACGAGGCGTGGGAGCGCGTGCTCAGGAGCGACGTGCGCTACCGCTTCGTCATCGACGCCTCCACGCTGCCGCCCTCCTCCTAGGCGCGGGGCGCGAGAGCGTCGACGGTGCGGCTCAGCTCGAGCCCTGGAGAGGATCGCTGCCGGTGGCGTGAGCCGGGAAGCCGGCACTCTGGAGCATCACCCGGTGCAGGGCGTCGGAGTCTGGTGGGGGCGGCATCGGTGGCATTGGTGCGTCGGGCGTGGCGAAGGAGCGCAGGAGGTGCGCAACGAGCCGGCGCCAGGCTCCGGTCGCGTCTCCTCCTGTGCCGGCCAGGACGCCGGCGTTGGCGAACAGGAGCACGATCAGGTCCTCGGAGGCGAAGTCTGCGCGCAGGTGGCCGGTGTCCTTCGCGCGGGCGATCAGCTCGAGGAACGCCACGTAGCTCTTGGCCCGCCGGGCCTCGAGGACCTCCGCTCCGGGAAACGTGAGGGTCAGGACGTCCGCGAACCCGCGATCTGCGGCCTGCATTGCGCAGACTGTGGCGATGTATTGGGTGAAGCCCTGCCAGGGGTCCGGGTCGTTCAGCGCCCGTGCCGTGGCCGCGGCGAACTCGTCCATCTGGTCGACGAACACGGCCTGAACGAGCTGCTCGCGAGTGAAGCGTCGCGAGAGCGTTGCCTTGCCGACCCCGGCTTCGCGCGCGATCGCGGCCATCGAGACGCCGAGCCCGTGGGTGGCGTAGAGCCGTCGCGCGGCCTCCATCACTCGCGCTCGGTTGCGCTCGGCGTCGACGCGCAGACCTTCGCCGCCGTTCTCGGGCTTGCCCGTTGGTGTGTTCTCCGGTGACGTCATCGCATGCAGGATAGGAAGTGGAACGACCTATCCGATGTTTGGTACCGTCGACCGCCGAAGTGGGCCCTTCGTTCCACTTGCCACCCGTCTCGCACGTGGCCTCCGCTCTGCGAGACACCTAGACCAATAGCGCTGATGGGGCCTCCTAGATGAGCAAAGTCAAGCTGCATCGCTGTTCCTACACCTTCCTGCATGTCGGGACCGACCCGTGCTGGCGGATCGAACGCGCCCTCGATGAGGCGGGAGTCGAGTTCGAGGTCGTGACCCACGGCTACGGCAAGTCGCGCAAGTCGTGTGCCGACGTCGTCGCGATGACCGGGCAGAAGCTCCTACCGGTCCTCGAGCTCGCGGATGGCACCTTCTACCGCGAGCAGACGAATGCCATGATCGAAAAGCTGCGCTCCGGCGAGCTCGCCACGCGTCCGGCGGACCGTCCGGCTCGCGTCCGGCCCCGCCGCCCTGGCCGGGCGCAGCACGCCCGGCCGGGCGGGGCGGTGCTAGCTCGGAAGGTGGGCGATCACCGCGATGTCGATCAGGGCGCCGGGGTGGACGAGCTTGGGGGCCAGGGTGACGGCGCTCGCCGGCGGGGTCGTCAGGTTGATGTAGCGGTTGCGGACCTCGCCAAAGGTGTACATGTGCTCCATGAACGCGTCGGCGACGGCAAGTGTCTCCAGCTTGATCACGTGCTCGAACGTGGCGTCCACCGCCGCGAGCTGAGCGACGAGGTTCTCGAAGACCTGCTCCACCTGGGCGGCGAAGTCGCCCTCGCCGACCAGCTCGCCCGCCGCGTCGATCGACATCTGGCCGGTGACGAAGATCAGACGTCCCGGCGGAACCTCCACCACGTTGGAGAACCCGTGCGGCGCCTGGTTCAGGAAACGGGGGGCTGTCTGCGTGGTCATGATGGCATCACCTTTCGTAAGTGGAACGGCCGATCCGCTCCTGGGGCTCACGTTAGCACAGAATCGGGAAGCCCGTTCCACTTGCCATCGGTCCGGTCTTATCGTCCCCGGTGCCGTAGGGCGATCAGCATTGTTCGTGGTGAGGGTGAGGGGAGGGCGAGGCGGGGGTCGCGCCTTCGGCGCGATAGCCGTCGAGGGTGACTGCCACGAAGCGCTCAGAGGCGATTGCCGCGGCCCGACCGGCGCGGTCGATGATGCCTGCGTTGGCCATCAGCAGTAGTACGACGTCCTCGGAGGTGAAGTCGGTGCGCAGGCTGCCCTGGGCTTTCGAGGCGTCGATCAGCCCGACGAGGCCGTCGTAGGCCTTGTTGCGCAGTTCGCGTAGCTGCTTGCTGCGGTGGCCGATGGCGATGAGGTCCGCCAGGCCCTTGTCGGCTGCCTGGGCGCGACAGGTCCGTCGCACGTAGTCGCAGAACGCCTCCCAGGGGTCGGGGTTCTGCCGGGCCGCTTCGAGCTCAGTGAGGTTCTCGGCCATACGTTCCAGGAACACGGCCGTGATCAGGTCGTCGCGGGTGGGGAAGTGGCGATAGAGGGTCCCGCTGCCGACTCTGGCGCGCTTGGCGATGTCGTCCAGAGAAGCGGCCAGGCCGTGCTCGCCGAACGCTGCGCGCGCGGCGACGACGATGGTGTCGCGGTTGCGCTGAGCATCCGCGCGAAGCGTGATCGGTTCGGGCACGACATCAACCGTACCACCGTAAGCGGAGACCAATCCCCGTTTGTGTTATCGTGCAAGACCTGCAGCGGGGACCGATCTCCGCTTGTATGCCACCGAAGGGGTTGTCATGTTGTTGATCACCGGAGCCAACGGCCAGCTCGGCCGCCTGATCGTCGAGGAGGTCCTGCGGCGAGCGCCGGACGCACCGCTGGCCGTCAGCGTCCGCGATCCTGAGGCGGCCGCCGACCTCTCCGCCCGTGGTGTCGATGTGCGCCGGGGCGATTACCACGACCTTGCATCGATGCGCGCCGCGTTCACGGGCGTCGATCGCCTGCTGCTGATGCCGACGCCAACCCCGGATCCCGATGCGCGCGTGGCCGAGATGCTGCCGGTCGCCCAGGCCGCCGCCGACGCCGGCGTGAAGCACATCGTCTACCCGGGAGCGGCGGAGGTGGAGGGCCTGGACTTCCCGCTGCTCAGCGCCCACACGCGCGTCTTCGAGGGCATCGAGGCGACCGGCGTCCCGGCCACGCACCTGCGGCACGGCATCTACACCGAGATCATCGCCGGCGACGTCGCGGGCGCGATCGCCGCGGGCGAACTCGCCGCCCCCGTGGGCGACGCGCGCGTCGCGCCGGTGCTGCGCACCGACCTGGCCGCGGCGATCGCGACCGTCCTGCTCGAGGACGGCCACGAGGGCAAGGTCTATGACCTGACGGGTCAGGATGCCGTCACATGGACGGACCTGGCCGCACTGGCCTCCGAACGCGCGGGTAAGCCGATCGCCTACCGACCGATCGACGACACCGAAGCCGAAGCCCGCATGACCGCCGCCGGCCTGCCCGCTGCATTCATCCCGGCCATGCTGGGCTTCTACGCCGCCTACCGCGTAGGCTGGTCGGGTACCCCCTCCGGTGACATCGAGCGTCTCGCGGGCCGTCCCGCGACCCCCACACTGCAAGCGATCGGTGCCGTCCTCGACGGCACCGCCAAATAAAGGACATCCACAGCATGGCTTTCGACTCCCTGACCTCCGGCGCCTGGCGCCTGGACCCCGAGACCTCAAGCATCGAGTTCCACGTCCGGCACTTCTGGGGCCTGATGACCGTCAAAGGCCACTTCGACCAGTACGCCGGCACGATTGACCTCCACGCCGAGCCGGCTGTCACGCTGACCATCCAGGCCGACAGCCTCGACACCAAGCAGAAGAAACGCGACGAGCACCTGCGCTCCAAGGACTTCTTCGACGTCGACCACCACCCCGAGGTCCGGTTCGTCTCCGACACGGCCACGCTCGACGGCGACACCCTCAACGTGACCGGGCAGCTGTCCGCGTCCGGCAAGACCGTTCGGCTCGAGCTCGACGCCACCATCACCGACGTCGACGGCCAGCCACACATCGACGCCACCACGACCGCCGATCACCGCGCCCTGGGCATGACCTGGTCGCCGCTGGGCATGATGCGCGCGCCGAGCACGCTCATCGTGCGCGGCCGGCTGATCCCGGCCTGAGCAGCCGGACACACATCGTCCCCGGCAACAATCGCGCGGCGCGTTCCCCAGGACGACGGCCTCGAGGTCACGATCAGCGGCGGGCTCCACGCTCCGGCCCGGGCGCTGACCGGTCACGCCGTCGCGCTCACGGTCACCGTTCGCAACCCGGGCCCCGGGAAGGCTTCCGCCTCGCGGCTGACGGCATGGTTCAGCCAGGGCGGGCCGACCGGCGCGCGGGTCATCGTGGCGCCACCGCCGGCCTGGCTCACAATGCCGTTGACATCACACCCGCCGAGGATAGGATGATCCCACCAAACGGCCGTTTGTCTCGCTCGGCCGCGGGGTCTTGGTGTTACTCGGCGCAGCGCGCGCCGGTGACCGTGATGTGGATCGATACGAGAGAGATCGCATGAGTGACGAGCCGAGCTACGACGTGGTCTGGCCTCTGGGCCCGAAGGCGAGCGCGGGCGAGCCGCTCGGCGACCGGCTCGAGGACCTCAACGGCATGGTGATCGCGGAGCTGTGGGACTACCTCTACCGCGGCGATGACGCCTACCCGCTGTTGCGTGATGCGCTGCGCGCCCGCTTCCCGGGCGCGGCGTTCGTCGAGTACCCGGTGTTCGGGAACATCCACGGCGCCGACGAGCTCGAGATCGTCGATCGCCTCCCGGCGTTGCTGGCCGAGCATGGCGTCGACGCGGTGATCTGCGGCGTCGGGCACTGCGGAAGTTGCACCGCGGCGACGATCCGCGCGAGCGTCGCGGCCGAACGCGCCGGCTATCCGACGGTGTCGGTCGTTGGCAGCGCGTTCGAGAAGCAGGCCAACCTTCTCGCGCGGATGTTCGGCATGGAAGGTCTGCCGCTCGCCGTCTACCCGGGCCGGATTCCGATGGACAGCGACGAGCAATTCGCCGAGAAGATCACCACGACGATCACCGATCAGGTCGTCGCCGGGTTCACAGGGTCGATGCCGAGTCACGTCGCACCGGCCACGCAGCCCACGCCGCACGAGACCGTGTTCAGCGGCTCGATCGGGCCGGTCAACGATCACTTCGACCTGCAGGGTTGGTCCGATGGCCTGCCGGTCGTGCCGCCGACGACCGACGCGGTCCAGGCGTTCATGGCCTTCACCGACCGTGAGCCCGCTGAGGTCCTCGGCGTGCTGCAGCCCGAGTTCCGGGAGGCCACGGTGTGGAGCGTCGCGGTCAACGGTGTGATGGCCGGCTGTCGCCCGGAGTACATGCCGGTGCTCGTCGCCGCAGTGCAGGCGATCGCCGAGCCGTCGTTCCGGCTTCCGGACTCGGCGAGCGGCGCGGCGTGGGAGCCGCTGATCACGGTCAGCGGCCCGATCATCGAGCAGCTGGGGTTCAACTACGGCATCGGCGCCCAGCGCCTGGGCCGGCGGTCCAACAGCTCGATCGGCCGCTTCCTGCGGCTGTACATGCGCAACGTCGCGGGGCTGCGTCCGGGGGAGACCGAGCGCGGCGGGATCGGGCAGAACTTCCACGTCGTGCTCGCCGAGGACGAGGGTGCGATCGGCAAGATCGGCTGGCCGACCGCCGGCGACGACGACGGCGTCCCCGAGGGGTGCAGCGGGGTCACGGTGCAGAGCGTCTTCGCGGCCTCGACGCCGATGGGCGAGTACGAGGACGGCGGCGACTCCGACAACCCCTACACCTACCTACGGCCGATCGTCGAGTACTTCGCCAAGGGCACGGCGTCGTACTGGCTGTTCACCGGCCTGACCTACGGCGGCTTTCACCCGCTGCTCATCCTCAGCCCGCATTGCGCCCGCGTGCTAGCCGCGCACGGCTGGTCCAAGGACGACGTGCGCCGCCATCTCTATGAGGAGTCGCGCGTTCCCGCGCGGGCGACGCTCGGGCGCGGGCTCTACACCGGCCTCGATCTCGAGAACATGGTTGCCACGGGCAAGATCGGTGAGGACTTCCTGCGCTCGCGCGATCCCGACCGCCTGATCCCGAGCTTCCTGAGCCCCGAGTCGATCCGCATCGTCGTGGCCGGCAATCCCGACATGTACTGGCAGCGCGGCTACATCTCCAACCACACCCACGGCCAGCCGACGACCAAGGTCATCGAGCCGCCGGCGGGTTACGAGGAGCTGCTGGCCGGCTCGCCCGGGTACACGAGGTCGGCGGCCTCGAGTTGAACGCCGGCCGGGAGGCGCTCGGCGACGATCGCCGCGAGAAGCTCCTTGGGGACGAGGCAGTCCTCGCACGCACCTTCGAGCGCGACGACCTCGATCCGGGCGTGGCCGGGGCCGGCCGGCCACTCCTGAACGACGACGCCGTAGCCGTCGGGCTCGAGCATCGTCTCGAGGGCTTCGAGGGCCGCGCGGGCGTCGTGGTGATCCATCGCGCGCCAATCGTAGCGAGACAGCCGACCTCGGCGGGGGAGCGCTGAGGTTGAGACACCTAGCGCTCCCGGACTGCGTAGGTCAGGTCCGGGCCATCAGTCCTCAATCCCGAACGATCTCGGTGACGTAGGCAGCCAGGTTGCTCAGGGTCTGCTGGCCGCCCTCGATCGCGTGGTACTTCTCGACCGCCTCGTCGCGCAGCTCCTTGGTGGGGAACACCGTGCGCATCTCGATCCGGGTCGCCGCGCCGTCGGGCGCGAACGTCAAGACGGACTCGAAGGCGTTCGGGTCGTCGCGAGCCTCACCGTGCCGCAGCGCGATCCGCTGCGGCGGGGCGATCTCGGTCCAGGAGATCCACTCCTGGTAGTCCGTCCCGTCCGGTCCGTGCATCACGAAGTCCCACTCCCCGCCGACGTGGAACTCGAACGCCCGCGTCGTGGTGGTGAACCCTTCCGGTCCCCACCACTGCGACAGGTGCCGCACCTCGGTGAATGCCTCGAACACCAGCTCCCGTGGGGCACTTATGACCCGGGAGATCACGATCTCGCGGTCGGCCGTCGCGGACTGCGCCGGCGCTCCTCGTCCCGTCGCGCTCATCAGCTACTCCTCCTGCCTTGCCTGTTTGAGGTCCTGCACGTAATCGTCCAGCTTGTCGAAGCTCTCGTTCCAGAACCGTTCGAACCCGCCGGTCCACTCGTGAACCGGTCGCAGCTCGCGGGCGTCAAGGCCGTACAAGCGTTGCTTGCCTGCCTTGCGGTCCCGCACCAGTCCGACCTCCCGGAGCACCCGCAGGTGTTTGGACGCCCCCGGCTGGGTCATCCCCAGCTCCCGGGCCAACTCAGTCACCGGCCGCTCACCCGCCCGCAGCAGCACCAGGATCTCCCGGCGCTGCGGCTCGGCGATCGCGTTGAAGACGTCCGACGTCGTCGCTGCTCGTGCCATCCTGGCATCATATACCGATATCGGCATACGTCAAGCCGGGGGGATCAGAGGCGCGCCATCGCCGAGGACCGCAGCCCGATGATGCGGTCGGATCGACTACGGTTAAGATGTCATGGTCCGTGGTCCCCTAAGCGTGCCGGTCGCGCCGTGACGACGGTGGGGGCGCCCGCGTCGGTCGTCGTGGTCGGGGCCGGCGCGGCGGGTCTCGCCGTGGCCGAGGTGCTGCGCCGGCGCGAGTATCCGGGAGTCATCACGATCGTGGGGGAGGAGCACGACGAGCCCTACGATCGGCCGCCGCTCTCCAAGCAGGTGCTCCGGGGCGACTGGGAGGCCGAGAAGATCGCGTTGCTGACCGCGAAGCGACGCGACGGCCTGCGAGCGAGCTGGCTGCTGGGCACGCGCGCGACGGCCCTCGACGTCGACCGGCGGGTGGTCACCATCGACGACGGGCGCGAGCTCGGATACGGCGCCGTCGTGATCGCCACGGGGGTGCGCCCGCGGACGCTCCCGGGAGCGGACCGCGCGGGAATCCACGTCCTGCGGACGCTCGACCACGCGGTCGCGCTGCGGGCGGCGATCGGGCCGTCGACGCGGCTGGTGGTCGTCGGGGCCGGCTTCCTGGGGCTCGAGGCGGCGGCGACGGCGCGCAAGCTCGGCGCCGAGGTGACGGTCGTCGAGCCGCTCGAGCGGCCGCTGGCGAGCCGGCTCGGCGCGCCGGTGGCCGAGCGACTGCTGGCCCTGCATCGCGAGCACGGCGTGCGCGTGCTCACCGGCACCGGGGTGACGGCCTTCCACGGCGATCCCGGCGAGCGGGGCCACGTGCGGGAGGTCGAGCTCTCCGACGGCGCCCGGCTTGCGGCCGACGCCGTCCTGGTCGCGATCGGCTGCGCGCCGGCCGTCGACTGGCTGGCGGGGAGCGGGCTCGACCTCGACGACGGCGTCGTCTGCGACGAGCACTGCCGGGCGGCGCCCGGGGTGTGGGCGGCCGGGGACGTCGCCAGCTGGCATCACCCCCAGGTCGGGCGCGTGCGCCTCGAGCATCGGATGAACGCCAACGAGCAGGGACGCGCAGTGGCCGCCAACATCCTCGGGGTGCCGACGGCGTTCTGCCCGGTCCCGTTCTTCTGGACCGACCAGTACGACGTCAAGGTGCAGGTCTGGGGGTTCGTCCCCCCCGACGCGACGGTCGCCCCGGGCTACGGCACGCTCGAGGACGACTCGTTCGTGGTCGCCTTCCGCGCCTCGGGCTCGGGTGAGCTCGTGGGCGCTCTCGGATGGAACGCCGCCGGGCGGATCGCGGCCTATCGCGACGAGATCTCTGCCGGCATGGAGGCGCCGGACCGCACGACCGCGGGCTGACGTCCGAGGGCCCGAGGTCGTCGCGGCGTCTGCTCTACGGTGATGTGATGCTCGCCCGTCAAGATCTACGCAACGTCGCCATCATCGCCCACGTCGATCATGGCAAGACGACGCTCGTCGACGCCCTGCTGCGGCAATCGGGCACGTTTTCCGCGCACGAGGAAGTGACCGACCGGGTCATGGACTCCATGGACCAGGAACGAGAGCGCGGCATCACCATCCTGGCCAAGAACGCGGCCATTCGTTACACCGCGGACGGGGTCGGTGAGGTCAAGATCAACCTCGTCGACACCCCTGGCCACGCCGACTTCGGCGGCGAGGTCGAACGCGGCCTGACGATGGTCGACGCGGTGTTGCTCCTGGTTGACAGCTCCGAAGGTCCGCTGCCCCAGACACGGTTCGTGCTGCGCAAGGCCCTGGAAGCGAGCCTGCCGGTCATCCTGATCATCAACAAGGTCGATCGCCCCGACGCCCGTATCAGCGAGGTGGTAGACGAGGTTTACCAGCTGTTCATGGACCTCGACGCCACTGACGCCCAGATCGAGTTTCCGATCGTCTACACCAACGCGCGGGCCGGGCAGGCCTCGATGACTCAGGGCGTCGACGGCGTCGACCTCAAGCCGCTGCTGGACCTGTTGGTGTCGGCCGTCCCGGCGCCGATGCACACCGAAGGCCATGGCCTACAGGCGCTGGTCACCAACCTCGACGCCTCCGCCTATCTCGGCCGGCTGGCGCTTTGCCGCGTGCACAACGGCACCATCAGCAAGGGCCAGACGGTGGCTTGGTGCCGTCACGGCTCCGGTGACATCGAGAAGGTGCGGGTCGCTGAGCTGTACATCACCGAAGGCATGGGCCGCATCGCCGCAGACAGCGCCGGGCCTGGCGAGATTATTGCCCTGGCCGGATTCCCGGAGATCACCATCGGCGACACCGTCGCCGATGCTGACGAGCCCAAGCCGCTGCCGCCGGTCAGCGTCGACGAGCCCGCGCTGGGCATGACGATCGGCATCAACACCAGCCCGCTGGCGGGCAAGGTCGGGTCCAAGCTGACCGCCCGCCAGGTCTCTGAGCGGCTCCAGGCCGAGCTGATCGGCAACGTGTCGATCCGGGTGCTGGACACCGAGCGCCCGGACACCTGGGAAGTCCAGGGTCGCGGCGAGCTGCAGCTCGGCGTGCTGGTTGAGACCATGCGCCGCGAGGGCTTCGAGCTCACCGTCGGCAAGCCCAAGGTCGTCACCCAGACGGTCGACGGCAAGATCCACGAGCCCATCGAGCGTATGGCCATCGACGTGCCGGAGGACTTCCTGGGCACCGTCACGCAGCTCATGGCACTACGCAAGGGACGCATGGAGCAGATGATCAACCACGGCACTGGCTGGGTGCGCCTGGAGTACCTGGTGCCCGCCCGCGGCCTGATCGGCTTTCGCACCGAATTCCTGACAGAGACCCGCGGCTCAGGGATCATGCACTCGGTCTTCGAGAGCTACGAACCCTGGCAGGGCGACATCACCACCCGTACTGCCGGGTCGCTGGTCGCAGACCGCGCCGGGAAGACCGCGTCGTTCGCGATCATGCGGATGCAGGAGCGCGGCGGCCTGTTTGTCGGCCCTGGTGAGGACGTCTATGAGGGCATGATCGTCGGCTCAAACGCACGCACGGATGACCTCGACGTCAACGCGGTGAGGGAAAAGAAGCAAACGAACATCAGGTCGGCCAACGCCGATGAGATGATCAGCATCGTGCCGCCGCTGCGACTGTCGTTGGACCAGGCGCTCGAGTTCATCCGTCCCGACGAATGTGTCGAGGTGACTCCCGATGCCGTGCGCCTGCGCAAGGTCGTGCTCGCTGCCGGCGACCGCGTCAAAGCGAGCCGCAACGCTGCGAAGTCGACCGCCTGACTGCCCGGATCAGCCTGGTCCCTCCTGACGTCGGTGGCCGGTCACGGCGATCACGCCTGACCCGCCGCGTCGGGTAAGGCTGCCATGTCGTGAGCGCGGCGGGCATGGTCTAGTCTGCGGTGCGATGCGCCTCCGAACGATCGCACCGCCGCTGGTCGTCGCGCTGCTCATCCTCGCTCCGTCCGCCCACGCCGCCGAGCTCGAGTTCGGTGCGGCGCAGACGCTCTCGCCCGCCGGCGCCGACGCCGATGCCCCGGCGGTCGAAGTCGATCCGAACGGCAACGCGATCGGGGCGTGGCGCTAGTCGGTCAACGGCAAGCTGATCGTCCACGCGTCCTACCGGCCCGCGGGCGGCTTCTTCGCGGCCTCCAAGGCGATGTCTGCGGCGGGTGTCGACTCGCTCAACCCGGACGTCGCGATCGCGCGGGACGGCACCCCGATCGTCGCGTGGAGCCAGCCGTAGCCGACCGGCCCCGCCGGGCTCTTCGACGTGGTTGCTTCCGTGCGCCCGCCCGGCGGCGACTTCGGCGCGCCGATCGTCCTCAGCCCGGGCTCCGACAGCGCCGCCGGACCGAAGGTGGAGTTCGACGACAGCGGCAACGCGATGTGATGTTCACGACCGACCTCGGCAACGGGGGTGTCGGCAGAGCGCGCGCCGAGCTCGTCACGCGTCCGGCCGGCGGCTCGTTCGGCGCGCCGAGCCCGGTGTTCACCACCAACGGCAGCGGCGACGCTGCCCAAAACCAGGATGGGTTCATCACCGGCTACAGCATCGCGTTCGACCATGCCGGCAACGTGCTGATCGCGTTCGCCGAGTCGTGCTGCGCGTTCAACCAGGACCACGACATCAACCAGATCCAGGCGTTTGGCCGCAAGGCCGACGGGACCATGGAGCAGCCGGTCAAGCTTGTCGCCCGTCGCAACACCGACCGCGCGGTCTCCGTTCCGAAGGCGAGCATCTCAGGATCGCGTCAGGTCGTCGTGTACGACCGCTCGGTCGGTGCCGGGACCGGAGACGTCGAGTACGTCACGCGCCTCAAGGACGGCGATGAGTGGAGCGGCTACCGGGTCATCGCCGGCGACGGCGTAGGCGAACATCCGATGTCGTGGCGCCCTCGTTGATCGCGGTGGATGAGGGCGGTCGACGGATTGGGTTGGTCGCGCCGGGTGTTGATGGTGGGTCAGTGTGTTGCTTCGAGGAGTTTTGCTCGGAACTCGGGGTTGTGGGTGTGGACGTTGTTGAGGGCTTGTTTGTCGTTGATGCCGTCGATGTCGTGGAGGCCGGTGAGGTCCCAGCCGTCTTCGCGCTCGTCGAAGTCGGCGCTGAGTCCGCCGGGCCTGACGGAGGTGATCTCCCACCAGTTGCCGTCGAAGTCTTCGAAGTAGAAGGTGTAGTCCGCGTGGATCAGCATCGGCTTGTTGACCTTCTTCAGGCCCCACTCGTCCTTGATCGCCAGCAGCTTCTGGTTGGCGTCGTCGACCTCCTCGTAGCTCCCGACCTCAAAGCCGTTGTGGTTGATCAACGGCATCGTGCTTTCTGTGCCCGTCTCGATCACGCTGTAGGTCTGTTCGGTCCCCTTGCGCATCACGAGCGTCCGAGGGGCCACCTGGATGCATTCCATCCCCAGCACCTCTTCGTAGAACCGTCTGCTCTTGACGATGTCGACGCACGAGAGCGTCCCGTGGTTGAGGGGCCCCGTCTTGAGCAGCGGCTCCTTCGTCGAGCGGTCCGTAATTGGCACAGCATCCTCCTCTGATGTCTGTTGGCCGTCTGAAATCGGCCGTCCAAGAAGGAGATCATGGGGCATGTTGTATGTCAAAGTCGACTCAGAGAAGTGCTGCGGTTTCGGTATCTGTAGACACGCGGGACCCGACGTCTACAAGCGCGACGAGCAGGGGTTTACCTACGTCGCCCTCGAGACGGTGGCGCCCGAGCTCCAAGCGCAGGCGCGAGACGGCGCTCTCGCCTGCCCCCTCGACGCGATCTACTGCGACGAGGTGCCGCCACCCCAGTAGCCCGGGGCGCAGCAAGCCCGGGTGCGACGTATAGTTGGGCGACGATGAAACTCGCTCGATTTGATAAAGATCGCACTGGCATTCTTGTCGGTGGGGACCGTTTGGTTGACCTTTCGGCGTCGGTGGCCTCGTTTGCCGATGCTGATGCGGAGCTGCTCGCGCTGGTGGGCAGCGATGGGTGCCGCGATTGGGTGCCGCTGATCGAGGCGTGGGACTCGGTCGGGCCTGCGCTTGAGCAGCTGGCGGGGTGGGCTGCGGCGGATGGTGCCGGGGCGGTCGTCAAAGCGCTCAGCGAGGTGCGGCTGCGCCCGCCGCTGCCGTCTCCCACCGCGCGGGTCTTCGCGCTGGGCACGAACTTCGCGTCGCATGTCGCGTCGGCGTCGGCGGCGATCGGCGGCGATGACAGCCTCGCGAAACGGTTGGCGGAGGACCCGCCCGGTGGGTTCTACGTGATCCCTGGAAGCATCATCGGCCCCGACGACGAGTTCGCTGTACCGCAGGGAGCGCAGCGCATCGACTACGAGGTCGAGGCGGCCGCCGTTCTCGCGAACGGCGGACGAAACGTCGACCCGGCCGAGCTGCGGATCTGGGGCTACACAGGATGGAACGACCTCAGCGTCCGCGACCCGCACCTGGGTGTCGGCCTGAGCAAGCTCGACAAGGGACTGCTCTCGTGGGCGATGCAAAAGAACTGGGAAGGCGGCAACGCCTGCGGCGTCTACATGGTCGTCGGCGAAGACGATCCCGCAGACCTCGCGTGCATCAGCCGCGTCAACGGCGAAATCAGGCAGAACGGATCGACGAACGAGATGATCCGCTCGTTCGGCGACGGTGCCGCCTACATCTCACAGTTCCTCTCACTGCGCCCCGGCGACGTCTTCACATCCGGCACCCCCGCCGGAACCGCGATTGAACAGGGAGCTGACGGACCATTCCTGCAGCCCGGCGACACCGTCGAAATCGAAGTCGGCAACGCCGGCGCGCTACGCAACCGCCGCACCGCGTGACACACCCAGATCCGCCGGGGTGCCGTCCATCCAAGCCTTGAAGCTGGAGATTCCCGCGCTGCGCGCGGCGGTAGCGTAGGAGGTCGGTAGGCTGCGGCGATCCAAGCCGAGCGACACCAGGCGCCGGCGGGCCGGCGGCAGGAAGTTGGTCAGGAAGACGTCGGTGGTTTCGACGAGTCGCACCGCGATCTCGCGGCCCTCGGGCAACGCGAGGTCGAGCGTCGGCGCTCGCTTACCGCGGTTGCAGAGGTTCCAGAGGAAGAGTGACTTGCCGACTCCGGCGATGGTGTTCGAGCGCATCGCCTCCCCCTTGACGCCACTCGATCTTGAGCACCTCCGCGCCCCACTCGGCGAGGATCGCGCCGGTCGAGGGGACGAAGCCGTAGATCGCGACCTCGAGAACCCGCACGCCGTGCAGTGGGCCGTGCACCGACCCGGCGTCGCTACTCGATGAAGTCATGGCAGGCTCGGTTCCCGACGCGTAACGTCAAGCACTACGGTACTCGGCGAACCGTGCGGCACCACGCAGGGGTCAGGATCCGGTGCCCCCGGTGACGGCCGGCTCCTTCTGCGCGACGATTCGCAACGACCGCAGGCCGCGCAACAGGAAGCTCGGGTGGTACTCGAACTCGTTGTCGGGGGTGAGCTCGATCGTCTGCAGCCGGCTCGAGAGACACCGGAACGCGGTCTCGAGTTCCAGTCGAGCCAGCGGCGCGCCGAGGCAGAAGTGGGCCCCGCGTCCGAACGCCAGGTGGCCGTTACTGGGACGATCGGGGTCGAGGGCGTCGGCGTCGGGGCCCCAGACGGCCGGGTCGCGGTTGGCCGCAGCGTACATCGGCGTGACCCGCGCGCCCTTGTGGACGGGGCAGCCGCCGATCTCGGTGTCGGTGGTGACGAGGCGGTACATGCTGGTCACGGGGGTGGCGAGGCGCAGCACCTCCTCGGTCACCGCGGTCACGCGCTCGGGGTCGGCCTTGAGCTTGCGCCACTCGTCCGGGTTCTCGGCCAGCAGCCGGATCCCCGTGGCGAGCGCGTTGGTCGTGGTCTCGTTGCCGGCGACCAGCAGCTGGCGCAGGATCGAGAGCATCTCAGCCATCTCGAGCGGCCGACGGACCGGCTCGCCGCTGTCGTCATGCTCGTCGGTCTCGATGGTCGCCTGGACCAGATCGGTCAGAAGGTCTCCGATCGGCTCGCGGCGGCGCTCCTCGAGCTGCTCGGCGAAGTAGCGCTGCATCTCGAGGACGCCTCGCGCCGCCTCGAGCATCCGCTCGTCACTGGGCTTGGCGCCCGTCCCGGCGACCGCGTCGTCGCTCCAGCGCTTGAAGTCTGCGAGGCGCTCGTCGGGCAGGTGCAGTACGGCCGCGATCGTCCGAATCGGCAGCGGCACAGCGATGTTCGGCACGACGTCGAACGGCTCGCCGTCGGGCAGGTCGTTGATCAGGCTCGCCATGATCGCCTCGACGACGGGCTGGAGCTGGCGCATCTGCCCACGGGTGAAGTACGAGGCCACCGTCTTGCGATAGCGCGTGCTGACCGGTGGGTCCTGGGTGAGCATCGTCGGCAGGTAGGGCCACCCGTCGGCCTGGATCTGCGCGATCCGGTCGGCGACGCTCCCGGAGTACTGCTCGCCGGGCTGGCCGAACCGCGACGAGAAGGTCTTCGTATCGCGCAGGATCGGCCCGATCAGCTCGTGCGACGTCACCATCACGAGGTTGTCCTCGGGAAACTCGTAGACGGGCCGCGACTCCTGCAGCTCCTTGTAGACCTCGAACGCCGACGCTTGGAAGCGCGGATCGAACGGATGAACGATTGAGAGCTCCATTGAGTCAAGGTTACGTGCGTCATACGGTAGGGCAAGCCTCGACGTATCGCCGTCCGCTCCTCCGCCACGCTGGGCCGCGCCGGCGGGGCGCGGTGGCGCCCCGCCGTGAGGTGTCGGCTCTAGTCTTCGAGTAGGTCGGGGTTGACGTCGTGGTTGGGTGCGTCCGCGGGCGTCCATTCGCCGGCCCGTGACCGGATGCGCAGTTCGTCCAGTGTGGCGCCCTCTTGGCGCGCTGCATACATCAGCGTGAAGTCGAACGGGACGCCCGGGGGGTTGGCCTGCACTTCCTCGGAGTGCAGCTGTGCGTCCAACGATTTCGCGTGGTCGCCGAAGCCGTCGGTGAGCAGCTCGACAAGGTTGCCGTCGGGGTCGCGATAGTAGGAGGCGAACGTGGTGAGGTGGTTGACGCAGAACGCAGGCATGATGCCCAGCGCCTTGATGCGCATCACGCTCTCGAGCCAATCGTCGACGTTGTCGTATTCCCAGGCAACGTGGTTGACATGCGGGCCGCTCGGGTCGAGCTGATCTTTGACGGGGAACTTGAAGAAGCCCATCCGGTGGTGGGCCCAGTCGTTGGTCGTCCAGACGCCGGGCATCGGCGTGGCGGGTGGGGCGGCGATCAGCGTTGTGTACTGGCCGAGCACCTTGCGGTACCAGTCGAGCATCTCCTCGGGCCGCGAGGTGACGTTGCCGGTGTGGTGCAGTGTCGGCGCGATGATCTGCGCGCCGTTCTCGTCGATCAGCGGTTCCTGTGCGGTAAGGGTGTCGGCCATGACTCTCTTGTCTCCCGGTTGCGGGCTCACAGCTGCCGGCGACTACATGCCGGACGCCGCGGGCATGGGCGTAGCGTCGTCATAAAAGCATACGGTAGCGTCGCGAGCAGCGTACGATGCACCAACGAGGTCTATCGCGGATGGACGGTCGGCGACGGGGAGCGGCAAGTGCCACCCGTAGGGGGACAGACGAGCCCCCAATGCAACCCCTCAGCCCTCCAGATACGCCTCTGCGCGGCACGTTCGTCGCGTGCTATATAACCCCCACCGGGCTACGCCCCAAGCGGCGCGGCCTCTGGTGGGTCGCGCACGCGGGCCGTTCCCGTTCCCGGTCCGGCCCGAGAAGGAGACCCTGATGCGCGCAGCACTTCTGACTGAGCCCGGTGGCACCCCGGTCCTCGTTGACGACTTCGAGGAGCCGCAGCCCGGAGAGGGCCAGGTTCTGATCGAGGTCGAGACCGCCGGCCTGGGCGCCCCTGACATCCTCGGCGGCCACGCCCTACGGCTTGGATTCGAGTACCCGAGTGTCGTGCGCGGCGAGGGCGTGGGACGAACGCCCGACGGCCGGCGTGTCTACTTCGGCGAGCGTCCGGTCGGCCGCTTCGGGGCATGGGCGGAGCGCACGCTCGTGCCGGCCGAGGAGGTCTGGGATGTGCCCGACGACATCAACGACGGGCTCGCGATCACGATGGGCTGCTCCGGCACCGGAGCGTATGTGCCGCTCGAGCAGGCGCAGATCCAGCCGGGCGAGAGCGTGCTGATCCTCGGCGCGACCGGGACCGTCGGGCAGGTCGCCCTTCAGATCGCGCGCCACATGGGCGCCGGGCGGGTCGTCGGCGCGGCGCGCAACGCGACGGCGCTGGCGCGGCTGACCGAGCGCGGCATCGCCGACGACGTCGTGCAGCTCGGTGGCGACGACGATGCCGGAGCGCTCAAGGAGGCGGCCGGAGACGGCTTCGACGTCGTGCTGGACATCGTCTACGGCGAGCCGTTCGTCGCGGCGCTCAAAGCGACACGGTTCGGGGCGCGGATCATGACCATCGGCATCCAGGCCGGCATGGATGCCAACCTGCACATCCCCGACCTGCTCTTCCGGACGCACACGTTGGTCGGCACAGGACAGGCCCCGCCCGCCGACCGCCAGGCAACCTGGAACCGCCTGCTCGACATCGCGCGCACCGACGGCATCGACGTCGACTACGCCAGGTACACGCTCGCGCAGGCGCCCGAAGCGTGGGCGGCGACGGCCGCCAGCCCGCACGCCAAGGTCGTCGCGGCGATCCACGGTTGACGCATCAGGCGCTGCCGGCTCGGGCGGCCCTCGCCGTCCGAGCCGCCGCCTTCTGCTCACATCGTGGCTGACCCCGTGAGCGCTGGTTCGCAGAGCTCGCGGCACCCACCGCTCCATCGTTTGCGCTCAGCGTGCGCTGTCGATGATCGCGCCGCCGTCGGGGGTGATGCTGTAGCCCGTCAGGAACTGCGCGTCCTTGCTGGCGAGGAACAGGACCACCGGCGCGATGTCGTCTTCGGGCGATCCGTGACGCTCCAGCGGGTTGGTGGCGGGCGGCGTCTGGTCGCCCGCGCCCCATGTGTCGGCGACGGGCAGGACGTTGTTCACGGTGATCTGGTCGGCGCCCCACTCACGCGCGGCGGTCCGTGTCAGGGCTCGCACCGCCTCCTTGGCCATGTTGTAGGCACCGTAGGAGGGTATCCCGGTGACACCCGCCAGCGAGGCGAAGTTGATGACCCGGCCCTCACCACTGGCCTTGAGGTGCGGATAGCAGGCCTGCATCATCCGTAGATAGGCGATCGGGCCCATGTCGAGGTTGCGCTGCAGCTGCTCGACGGAGAGGTCGACGATCGACGACGCGACCACCGACGGATCGAAGGCGACGTTGGCCAGGATGTCGATTGCGCCGTAGGCCGCGACGACCTTCTCGACCGCCGCCGTGATCTGACCGGCGTCGCTGACGTCACAGACAACGCCAAGGGCGGTCCCGCCCGCCGCTTCGATGTCAGCAACGACGCGATCGACATTCGCCGGCGTGAGCGAGAGGACAGCCACCCTGGCGCCTTCCGCGGCGAACAGCTTCGCAGTTGCGCGGCCCACGCCTCGACCGGCGCCGCTCACGATCGCGACCTTACCCTTGAGTCGATCCATACTCATCTCCATTCAGTGACGAAAGGTAAGAGCGCTCCCCGCGATGCCGCCCGCCCCCACGTCCGAAGCCCTGCGGCGGGCCATGGCACGCTTCGCGTAGCAGAGCTGCCTGCGGACTTCGGTCAGGGGCGTCTGGTCGTCGGTCATGGCGGCGAGCGGATCTTGCCGCTCGCTCGACGTCGCGGTCATCCCTCCTGCGGCATGAGCTCTCGGGCGATGGCGGCGCGGGTCCGCCATCTGCATCACGAGCTCCTGATCTCACGAGGCTAGGAGTGCACCGAGAGGTCGGGCTCGTGGCTCGGCGGGAACTCGCCGGCCACCGCTCGCTCATAGAGCTCCTCGGGGGTGGCGCCGGCGTCGCGGGCCGCGATCATGGCGTCGAAGTCGACCGGGCCGGCGCCGCGGGGGTCCGCGGTGTTGCGCAGGAACTCGGTGGACTTGTCCCAGTCGCTGAAGTTGTCGATGCGAAGCTCGACGGTGTTGCCGTCGGGGTCGTGCAGGTACATGTTCGTGCTCGTCCCGTGGGCCTCGCAGAGCCCGATATGGATGCCCAACCGCTTGATGCGCTTGTAGCTGTGGAACAGGTCGTCGATCGTGTCGTACTCGAAGGCGATGTGCTGACCGGCCCGGGCGTAGTTGCTGCGACCGCCGATCTCCTTGAGCAGGGAGTGGTGGATCAGGGTGATGCGGTGGTTGGCGCGATCGTTGGTCAGGAAGGCGATCTGCGCCATGCCGCTCTCCCGCTGCATGTCCAAACGCCTGACGGGCACCATCCCGATCAGCTTCTCGTAGAAGGCGAGCATCTCCTCGAAGCGGTTGGTGGTGATGCCGATGTGGTGCAGCGTTGGGCAGATCACCTCGTCCGCGTCGCGAACCTCTGTTGTGGCGTGCTCGGCTACCTGGGGCATCCGGTCTCTCCTCAGTAGTTTGGTCTGGTCGCACCGGGCTGGAGATCGGGCCGACCACATCGAAACATATGGTGATGCCCGATCCGAAAGCAGTATTACATCGCCGACGTCCAACGGCTGCGTTGCCCACGGTGCCCTCATTCGAGGCGGGCGAGTAGGCGCGGCCGGCCGGACCCGCCGGCAGGGGCTTCGGCTCAGCCCGACTCCGCCGCCGCGGCGGCGAACCGCGCGCGGGTCAGTGGCGGGTCCACGAACGGGCTTGCCGTCGGCTTGCGCCGTTCGGTGATCTGCGCGGCAAGGAGCGCGGGCCGAGCGAGCGTCTGCACCGCCTCGCGCACCTCGTCGGGGGTGGCCGCCTCGGCTGTCGTGACGCCCGGGAGTGCGCCGCCGAGAGCGAGCAGCGACGGCCGAATCAAGAGGCGCTGTCCGCCGGTTATCGCGTAGCTGCCGTCGTCGAGGACGACGACGAGGAGATTGCCCGGGGCCAGGCCGGCGAAGGACAGCAGCGAGTTGCTGCCCATGAGCAGGTCGCCGTCGCCCAGGATCGCGACGACGGGGCGCTCAGGGCGCTGTGCGGCGACGCCCAGGGCGGTTGGCAGGCCGCAGCCCATCGCCCCGCCGAGGTAGAGGTGTGGGCCGTCGCCTGACGCGTCGCGCAGGGCCGAGGTCGCTGTCCCGAGCGAGCTGACGTACAGGGCGTCGGGAGCGCCGTCGATGACGGCTGAGACGGCGTCGTTGGCGTTCACTCGGGTCGTCCTCCCAGTTGCGGCTCGAGGATCACCGCGGCCGACGTGCCCGCCTCTTGGGCGAGGCGGACCATGCCCGCGGTGAGGCTGGCGGCGACGTCGGCCCGGTCGATCGAGAAGCTCTGGATGCCGAGCGCGTCGAGCAGCGGCTTGGTCGCCCGGCCCATCGGCACCTGCACAGGATTGGCCTCGCCGAGCGTGCCGCGCATCGAAAGGACGAGAGGGATGCCGATGCCGTACGGCGCGAGGCAGCCGAGGGCGTTGAGCGAGTTGCCCAGCCCGGAGCACTGCATCAGCACGGCGGCGCGCCCGCCGGCGGCGGCGTAGCCGAACGCGTAGGCGACGCACTCCTCCTCGCGAGTGAGGGTGAGGATCGGCAGCGACTCGACGCGCAGCGCGGCGACCACCCCCCGTAGGCGGCTGTCGGGCACGTAGAGGATCGTCTCGATGCCGCTGGCGAGCAGCGCGTCGGCGACCTCCTGCTGCCAGTCGAGCGGCGGATGGTCCTCTACGTACTCTGTCGGGAGTGGGGAGGTGCTTGTCATTTCTGGTTCCGGTAACGGGATCGGCGGGCGAGCGTACTACGGTTCAACGCGATCCGCGCCCACGCCCCGTGTCCCTGCGCGCCTCGGGGGTCGATCGCGACTGGTCCTTCTGGCTCGTTCAGTTCTGCGCGACCATACGGTGGTACTTACGGTAGGGGGGTGGCCCAGCCCAGGCCGCCGCTACACTCGTCACCGCATGGCAGATACGCGCAAGTCGCAGGGGCGCAGTTCTCAGAAGCCCGAGCGCCGCGCTCGCGGATCGCTGAGCAGCGACGAGATTCTGGGCAAAGCGCAGGAGCTCATCGAGCGTGACGGCTTCGCGGGCTTCAGCATGCCAGCCCTCGCGCGCGATGTCGGGTGCGGTGTCATGACGATCTACTGGTACTTTCGCAACAAGGAGACCTTGATCCTTGCGGTGGCTGAGCGTGTGACCGCCGACGTGCATGCGCGGCTGCCGCCGATTGACCCGTCCGCGCCGTGGCGAGAGGCATACCGCGACCGCCTTGCGGCGCTCCGGCGCGAGTTCGAGAGCAGCCGCGCGTTCGTCGAGGTCTTCGTGGCCCATCGCGAGGAGCTCTACGCCGACCGCGCCATCACGGAGCTCGTCAACGAGCAGTCGAACCAGGCGGTTGACCTCCTGCGGTCAGCGGGCTTCACTGCCGACGACGCACGCAAGCTGCACCTTGTGTGCATCGGTTTCGTACGCGGGTTCGTGCTGCACGAACACCCCTGGGTCCTGGGCGTCTCGGAGGACTGGGGCGAGCGTTCAACGCAGCGCCGGCCCGCCGGCGGAAGGCAGACACCGAAGACACCGTCGCCATTCGACGATGAGCTTTTCGACTTCAGCGTCGACCTGCTGCTGACCGGCATGCAGGCACAGCTCGATGCCCAGCAGCCTCGGAAGAAGCCTGCCACCCGCCCGGCCAAGACGGGACCGTCAGGTTCGGTGTCGTGAGGCTTAGGATGGGCTCCGTACCCGCGTTCGGTGACAGGTCTACGGTGCTCGATCACCTCGAAAGGCTCACGCATGTCCAAGGCAGCAACGTTCTCTGAGTACGGTGGCCCGGAAGTCGTCAAGATCGTTGCGGTGCCCGAACCCGTTCCTGGCCCGGGCCAGGTACGCCTTGAGGTGCGCAGCGCCGGTGTCAACCCATTTGACTGGAAGCTCGTCGCGGGGTACCTCCAGGAGTTCATGCCACTCGAGCTTCCGTCCGGTCTCGGAATGGATGTGGCCGGTGTCGTCGACGAAGTCGGCGAAGGAGTCACCGATCTGGTCGTCGGAGATCAGGTGCTCGGGCAGGCGCCGATCGGCGCGTTCGCTGAGTCGGTGATCGCCGACCCGGCTCGGCTCGTGCGCCGCCCCGAGGGCTTGGCGTGGGATGTCGCGGGCGGGATCGCCGCGATCGGCGGCACGGCCTGGGGGGCGCTTGAGCACCTCGCGATCGGCGAAGGCGACACGCTGCTCATTCACGCCGCCGCTGGGGGCGTCGGGCTCATCGCGACACAGCTCGCCGTCATGCGCGGCGCGCGTGTGATCGGGACCGCGAGCGAGAGCAACCATGGTTTTCTCACGTCACTCGGCGCCGTTCCGGTGCTCTATGGCGATGGCCTCGTGGGAGCGGTCCGGGCCGTCGCCCCGGATGGCGTTGACGCGGTGCTCGATGCCTCCGGGCGCGGCGAGCTTTCCGATTCGATCGAGCTGGCCGGCGGCACCGATCGCGTGGCTACGATCGCAGCACCCGACGCCGAAGACCACGGCGTCACCCTGCTGGTCGGCGACTCGACCGAGTTCGCGCCCGCGATCACAGCGGTTGTCGATCTCATCGTCGCGGGCGATGTCCAGCTGCCGATCCATCGCGCTTACCCCCTCGAACAGATCGCCGCGGCGCTGGCTGACAGCCAGGCCGGGCACCTCAGCGGCAAGATCGTGATCACCGTGGCGCCGCGATAGGCGAGCCGTCGTGCGCGCTTCCAGGAGCCGGTCGGCGACTGCTGTGCACGGTGTCTGGGCTTCGGCCCGCACAACCGCCACGACGAGGACGCCTTGGTGGTCATTGGTGGTTTAGGGTGCGTTGAATGACGACTTTACCCGTAGGAGCCCATATCGTTGGCAGGGTCCCGCTTGCCGGCCCAGAGGACGTCTTTCGGGCGTTGAGCGAGCATGCCGGGCCGTTGCTGCGCCGGATGCCTGACGGCGAGACCGAGACGAACTGGATCGCTTCGCAGCTGGGCGTGTTGGCGGCCAGCCCGCATCTCGAGCAGGTCGAGGAGGTCGCGGTGATGCTCGTCCCGTTCTCGCTGCGCGAGGGCGTTGACCCCGACGACCTTGAACTGCCCGAGCTCGGCTATGCGCGGACGGCGCTGTCCTCGTTTGAGATCCTCACACGGCTCAAGGAGGAGGGTGTGGTCCGCGACGACGTGCGCCTGCAGGTCAACATGCCCTCGCCGACCACGGTCACCTGGGCCCTGATTGCCCCCGGGTCTCGCGCGGCGGTCGAGCCGGCCTATGAGCGTGCGATCCTGCGCGAGGTCGAGACGCTTCTCGCCGGAATCCCGCACGACCAGGTCACGATCGGCTTTGACATCCCGACCGAGACGGTCGCCATGGTCGGCGGCCCCGAGGAGGCGTGGTACGAGGAGGACTCGGTCCAGTCCGGCACGATCGTCCGGTTGAAGCGCCTCGCCGCGGCCATTCCGTCTGACGTTCCGCTCGGGATCCACATCTGTCTGGGGAGTCGCAACAACGAACACGCGTTCGTGCCCGACGACATCGGCGTCCAGGCGGCTTTCATGGGCCGCCTGGCCACCGAGCTGGGCCGACCGGTGCAGTGGATTCACGTGCCGGTTCCGCGCGAGGCCACCGACGTCGACGCCTACCTGGCGCCGTTCGCGGATCTGCGCCTTCCCGACGCGACCGAGGTGTTCCTGGGCGTCGTGGCGATCGAGGACGGCCTCGAGGCAACGCAGCGGCGCATCGCCGCCGCCCAGAAGGTCCTGCCGCGCTTCGGCGTCGCGACGGTCTGCGGCCTCGCCGGCGAGTTCTACCCACGCGACGCCGTGCTCGAGCTCCTCGACCTCCACACCCAGGTCGCAGCACCCGTCGTCTAACGACCCTCCCCGCAACACACCACCGGCAACGACGGCCCCGCGGTCGCCGGTGGAGGTGCAATGTCACGAGAACGACGGCTCGCGCGGATGCGCGGCCTCGGTCTGGCCGCGGGGCGGCGTCTCGCGGTAGTCGCCCCGGACGCTCTTGACGGCGCCGAGGAAGCTAGCGGCTCACCGCGGTCAGCGCCGTGGAGCGCCGGGCAACCGCGCCGTTCATGTTCGTCTGGGCCTGGCCCCAGCCGAACCAGTCGTAGGGCTTGACATACTCCGGCGCGCTGGCGGCGGTCAGGCGCTCGAGCGCCTCTGCGGGCAGCGGGGCATCGGCGGCGCCGAGCGTGTCCTCGAGCTGCTCGATGGTCCGGGCACCAAGCAGGATCGAGCCGACGGCGGGACGGCTGAGCAGCCAGCCGATGGCCACCTGGGCCCCCGAGCGTCCTGTCTGCTCGGCGATCTCGCGCAGCGTCTCGACCGTCGCCCAGTTGCGCTCGCTGTCCTTGTCCAGCGTCGGCGGGACGTGCCCGGCGGTGAGGTGGCGCCGCGAGCCGGCGGGGGACTCCTCTCGGGTGTGGCTGCCGGTCAGCAGCCCGCTGGCCAGCGGGCCCCAGCCGACGATGTCCATCCCGAGCTCGGCGCACATGGCGGGGTATTCGAGCTCGATGCCCCGCTCGGCCAGCGAGTACTCGAGCTGGACCGCGCAGACGGGCAGGTGGCCGTGCCACTCGGCCAGCGTGTGGGCGCGCGAGACGTACCACGCGGGCGAGTCGGAGAGTGCGACGTAGCGGACCTTGCCCTCGCTGACGAGATCCTGTAGGCCGCCGACGACCTCATCGACCGGGGTGATCCCGTCCCACGCGTGCATGTAGTACAGGTCGATGTAGTCGGTGCGCAGTCGCTGCAGCGAGCGCTCGATCGCGCGCCGCATCGCGATGCGGCCGTTGCCGGTGGCGTTGGGGTGGTCGGGCGTGCCGAGGCTGTACTTGGTGGCCAGCACGACGCTGTCGCGCACCCCGCGCTCGGCCAGATACTCACCGATGATCTCCTCGCTCGCGCCGTCCCCGTAGCGGTCGGCGGTGTCGATGAAGTTCCCGCCCCACTCGAGGTAGTGGTCGAGCAACGCGCGTGATGCGTCGCGATCGCAGCCCCAGCCCGCCTGGCCGAAGGTCATGGTTCCCAGGGCGAGGGGGGATACGCGCAGGCCAGATCGGCCGAGCAGGCCATATGTCGGAGTGGTCATCGGCCTAATCTATCCGCTCGCCCCGCTCCGAGGAGTCCTGGGGGGACCGTTGGGGAGGCTTTAGCGAAACCTCCGTGGTCACGCCAGGGGTTTTTGGCCGGGTCAGTTGTCAGTAACGGCGATCACCGAAGACGGACAGAGAAACGCAGCCTCCTCGACGCCGGCCCGCAACTCCTCCGGCGGCTCCGCAACCAACAACACAACCACCCCATCCTCATCACGCTGCCCAAACACAGCCGGCGCCGCCAACACGCACTGACCAGCAGCACAACAATTCTCCTGATCGACCTCAATACGCATTTGGGCGCTCCCGTCAAAAGTAGCATGGGCATACAGAGCGGCCAGCGCTCGCATGTCGCCTATGTCGCCTATCGTACCCGCGAAGCAACGGCCGCTGCCGGTCGGCGTGACCGTACCGTAAATGCTACGATAGCGCCTCGGACCGGTGTTGACGTACCCAAAGGGGGCGCGGTGATCGACGCTTGTGCATTCCACGAATGGCCCGACACGGCCGCTCTCGAGCCATATCTGCCCGAGGGCTATACGGAGATCCTGTCCGGCAACATCCCGATTCGCAGTCCGCGTCGCTACAACGACCCGCTCGGCGCGACCGACCCCGCCGCGGGGGCGCCCGGCTCGGTCGACCACCTGTGCTCCCAGCTGCTCGACGGCTGCGGCCTCGAGCGCGTCGTCCTCGGCTACGAGGACGGCATGTACAGCGCGATCCACAGCACGTTCTTCATCGCGCATGCCGTCACCCGCGCGGCCAATGACTGGACCGTGGAGGAGTGGCTCGCGCGCGACGACCGCCTCCATGGGCTCGTCGTCGTCTCCAGCGCGTTGCCTGAGGAGGCCGCGGCCGAGATCCGGCGCGCGGGCGCCCACGAGCGGATGGTGGGTGTGGCGCTGACCACCAACCCGGCGGGGATGGCGCTCGGCCACCCGATCTACCACCCGATCTATCAGGCGGCTGTCGAGCTCGAGCTGCCGATCGTGCTGCCCGTGGCGAGCGCCGGCGCGATGGATTACCGGGAGCCGATCGTCGTTGGTGGGAAGCCGGCGACGTTCAGCGAGTGGCAGGCGCTGTCGTGGCAGTCGCAGTCGGTCTCGATGACCAGCCTGATCATGCAGGGGGTCTTTGACAAGTTCCCGACCCTGAAGGTGCTGATCGTCGGCAGTGGCGCGCTGTGGATCCCTGGTCACCTCGGTCGTATGGACTATTGGACGCGGATGGTGCCCAACGACGCGCCATGGCTCCACCGGCTCCCGAGCGAATACTTCGCCGAACACTTCCGCATCGGCACATGGTCGCTCGAGAGGCCCTCGTCGGGCCCGCGCGTCGAACTGATGCGCCAGGCGCTGGAGACGATCCCGCGCGTCGACGAGATCCTGATGTACGCCAGCGGCTACCCGCGGCGCACCTGGCAGAGGCCCGAGGCGGCAGCGGAGCTGCTGCCCGAGGAGTGGCGCTCCCGCATCGAGCGCGACAACGCCCTCGACTTCTACCGTTGGCCCGCAACCGCCGAATCAACGACCGCGCCGGCGATGGCTGGGGCAGAGGGGGCCTGACCATGGCGCTGTACAAGGGACCGATCGTAGACGTCGACGTCCACCACGCCCCGACCAACGACGCGGAGCTCGTGGAGTACCTGCCGCGCCGCTGGCGCGAGTACGGCGAGGCCTGCCTGAAGCACGGCATCAAGCTGCGACCGCCGCGCGCGGCGTCCGGTCCGCTCGTTCACTCGGGTGGGATGCGTGCCGACGTCTGGGAGCGCGAGGGCATCGAGCAGCAGGTCGACCCGGGTTCGGGCTACGAGCTGATGTGCGAGGTGCTGCTCGACTCGTGCGACATCCGTCGCTGCCTGCTGCTCTACAACCTCGGCCAGTACTCCTTCCAGACCAACCCGCAGTTCGGCGCCGCGCTCTGCCAGGCGGCAAACGACTGGAACGTCGATCGCTGGCTGTCGCGCGACGACCGCTTCTACTCGGGAGTCCTGGTCTCGCCCGGCGACCCGCAGCACGCAGCCCGCGAGATCCGCCGGCTCGCCGACCATCCGCGGATGTCGGCTGTCCTGCTGCTCGGCGATCCGCTCAACCGGGCGCTTGGCGAGCCGCTCTACGAGCCGATCTTCGAGGCGGCCGCAGAGACCGGGCTGGCGATCGTCACACACCCCACGCTGGAGATCACGCTCGGCATCCCCGGGACGACCAACGAGCACCTCTCGCAGGTCAACTTCCGCGGGATGGTCGACGCCGCCAGCCTCGTCGTGCACGGCGTGTTCGAACGCCACCCGAGCCTCCGGGTCCTGATGGCCGAGTTCGGGGTGACGTGGTTGCCGTCGCTGCTGTGGGGCCTGGACGCTTCGATCGACCAGCTGCGCGTCGAGTCGCCATGGGTCAAGCGCCTGCCCAGCGAGTACATCCGCGAACACATCAAGTTCGGGATCCAGCCGATGGAGAGCGTCGGCGCCGCCGATGCCCGCAACCTGATCAAGCTCCTGACCACCGTCGAGCACGTCGAGGACATGCTCTGCTTCTCCAGCGACTACCCGCATTGGTCGATGGACGAGTTCGAGTTCGTCTCGCACCACATGCCCGACGAATGGCACCGCAAGCTCTTCCTCGCGAACGCCGCCGAGTCGCTCGGCTGGTCGGCCACAGAGATCGAGGCCGAGCGCGTGCCCGTCGGGGCTCGTGGCTGAGATGGCCGCCGCCACCGACACCGCAGCGGTCGACGTCGCAGCGCTGAGCGAGCTCGAGCCCGGCCTGCCCCACGTGGTGAGAGTCGGCCGCCGCGAGGTCGTGCTGCTGCTGTGGGACGACGAGGTCTTCGCCGTACGCAACGTCTGTCCGCACCAAACGCACTCCTTCGCCAAGGGATCGAGCCGTCCGAACATCGTCCGCGGCTGCAGCTCCCCGGGCGAGGTTCGCCTCGACGTCCACGAAGCGATGCTGAAGTGCCCGCTGCACGGCTGGACGTTCAGCGTCAAGTCCGGCGTTTGCGCGACCGATCCGAGATTCCGCGTCCGCACCTATCCGGCTACCGTCCGCGACGGGCGGGTGCTGGTCGACATGAGCGCTCGGCGCTGAGGAGAGCTCTCTCTGTCGCGCGTTCGCGCGCCGGGAGAGATCGACATGCATGAGATCACGCTTCCGGCGTGGGTGTCCGACCAGCCGCCGAACGCGGTGCACGACTTCGGCGCCCTCGAGGGGGAGCGCACGGCGCTGCTCGTCGTCGACCTGCAGAAGGGCTTCGTTGAGCCCGGATATGCGCTCGAGATCGCGCCGGCGCGATCGATCGTGCCGACCGTCAATCGCCTGATCGGCGCCGTCCGCCCGGCCGGGGTGACCGTCGTCTTCCTGCGCCACACGGTCAGCGACGACCCCGGCCTGCGGACCCCCGCGTGGCAGCTCGGCGGCGCCGAGGGACGCGCCCGCAGGCGGGCGGAGCTGGGGCCGGACGCCGAGGGCAACACCCTCTGCGACGAGCTCGACGTGCGCCCCGAGGACCTGGTGGTTCGCAAGTACCGGCCGAGCGCCTTCGTCCCCGGTACCTCGAACCTCCCGCAGCTGCTGGGCGAGCGCGAGATCGACACCCTGATCGTCGTCGGCATCGCGACCAACGTGTGCTGCGAGAGCACGGTGCGCGACGCCAACATGCTCGACTACAAGGTCTACGTCGTCGCCGACGCCACGGCCACCTACAACGACGAGCTGCACAACGCGTCGCTGCTGAGCATGAGCTCGTTCTTCGCGCGGATCGTCTATGCCGACGACATCGTCGCGATGGTGGCGGGGGCCACGACGCCGAGCTCGACGACCTTCGCCGCGACCCCATCCGAACAGACCTTGGAGACGACCACATGGCCCTGACGCTGTTCTCGTGCAACGACCACATCGTCGAGCCGGCGGACATGTTCGACGGGCGGATGCCGGCCAAGCTGGCCGACCGCGCGCCGAGGATGGAGATCGCCGACGGCTTCATGACGTGGCACTTCGAGGGGAAGGCCAGCTGGCCGATCGGCGCCCTGCTGAGCTACGTCGGCCTCCCGGACGGCTGGACGGAGAGGCGCATCACCTGGGAGGACATGCGCCCCGGCTGCTACGACCCGGTCGAGCGACTGAAGGACATGGACATCGACGGCGTCTTCGCGTCGGTCCTGTTCCCGACGTTCTCAGGGTTCGGCGGCGAGTTCTTCATGGCGCCAAAGGAGCCCGAGCTCGCCCTTGCGGCGGTGCGCGCGTGGAACGACTACGTTCTCGAGGAGTGGGTGTCGATCGCCCCCGAGCGGTTCGTCGCGCTGCAGATCCCGTTCTACAACGACCCCGAGGTCGCCGCCGAGGAGATCCGGCGCAACGTCGACCGTGGGTTCAAGGCCGTCACCTTCATGAACCCCTCGACGCGGGGCCTCCCCTCGATGTACACACAGCACTGGGACCCGATCCTGCGGGCGTGTGAGGAGACCGGGACCGTCCTCTGCCACCACACCGAGCTGCACCCGAACTGGCTGCGCGCCCCGGAGGGCTCGTTCGGCATGGGCAGCTCGATGTTCGAGGTCAACGCCATGGGGATGGTCAACGAGTGGATCTGGGCGGGCATCCCGCTGCGCTTCCCCGACCTCAAGATCGTCGTGAGTGAGGCCGGCGGCACGTGGCTCCCGCATCTGCTGAGCCGGATGAGCTACATCGTCGGGCGTTCGGCTCTGCATCGCGTCGGCTGGCCGGCCCCCGGCGTGGAGCCCGCCGAGCTGCTGCGCTGGTTCCGGTTCTCAATCCAGGAGATCGACGTGGCGGTCCGGGTCGGCGAGGAAACCGGGGTGGGGGACTGGATGCTCGAGTCCGACTACCCGCACCCAGAGACCATCTGGCCGGACTCCGGCAAGGTCTACGGCGCCGCGCTCGCGGGCGTCCCAGACGACTTCGCGCGGGACGTGACGTGGGGCACGGCGTCGCGTCTGTTCCGTCACGCGATCCCGCGCGCGCTCCAGCTGCCCTCCTGAGCCGTGTATCCGCCGGGACGGGCGGCTGGTTCCGCCCGATCCGCCGCCGCCCGCAGCTCGGTAACCCTTGCGAGACCCGCCGATCAGTTGACGATGACGCTGCGCGTCACGCCGCCGTCGGCCAGCGAGGCGAGGCCCGCGTCGACATCGTCGAGCCGGATCCGGCGGCTGACCATCGCGCCGACGTCGAGCCGGCCCGCCTCGATCAGGGCAATGAGCCTCGGGATGTCGCGGCGCATGTTGGCCGAGCCGTAGAGGCAGCCGAGAACGCGGCGCTCGGAGACCAAGTGCTCCCCCGTGGTCCACGGCAGTGCCGCCGGGGCCTTGCTGACGCCGACGAGCACGAGCGTGCCGCCGCGGCGCGTCATCGCAAAGGCCCCAGCCAGTCCCGCCTCCAGCCCGGCGGCGTCGAAGACGTAGTCGGCGCCGCGCCCGGCGGTGAGCGCGCGAACGGCCTCCTCCACCTCGGCGCCGTTCGGATCCACGCGGTCGGTCGCGCCGGCCGCGACCGCGGAGTCCAGGCGCTCGGGCAGCGGGTCGATCGCGACGATCCGCGCGGCGCCCGCGATCCGCGCGCCCTGCACGACCGCCTGCCCGACCGCGCCGCAGCCGATCACCGCCACCGAGCTGCCCGGCGCGACCTGGGCGGTGTTGATCGCCGCGCCCACGCCGGTCATCACGCCGCAGCCCAGCAGCGCCAGCTCCTCGAACGGCAGGTCGCTCTCCACGCGCACGAGCGAGCGCTCGTGCACGACCATCGCGTCGGCGAAGGTGCCCAGGCCGGTGAACGCCGTGGTCTGGGTGCCGTCGGCGCGACGCAGCCGCGGGATCGCGCCGGTCGACCCGAAGTCCTGGCATAGGTTGCTCTCGCCTCGAGCGCACCAGAAGCACGAGCCGCACGCCGGCACCCAGGTGCCGACGACGCGATCACCGGGGGCGACGCGAGTCACGCGCCGGCCGACCTCCTCGACGACGCCAGCGCCCTCGTGGCCGAGGACGACCGGGCAGTCGATCGCGGCGTGGCCGTCGACGCGGAGGCGGTCGGTCTGGCAGATGCCGCTGGCCGCGACGCGCACGAGCGCGTCGTATTCGCCCAGGCCCAGGGGCTCCACCGTCTCGATCGAGAGCGGGGCCCCGGGCGCGGTCATCACTGCTGCGCGCATGCCGTCCCCCCTAACGCCCGGCAGCGGGCACGTAGCCCGGTGGCAGGGTCACAGACTTGACCTCGAGGTAGATCTCCCAGCCCTCGCGGCTGTACTCGCGCCCGAGCCCGGAGCGCTTGTAGCCCCCGAACGGGCCGCCGCCGCCGTTGGGCGGCCCCTCGTTCACCGAGCACGTGCCGGTGCGCACCCGCGATGCGATCGCGATCCCTCGCTCCGGATCCTCGGTGAGCACCGCGCCCCCGAGGCCGTACTCGGAGTCGTTGGCGATCCGCACGGCGTCGTCGTCGTCCTCGTAGGGGATGACCGACAGCACGGGGCCAAAGATCTCCTCCTGCGCGATGCGGTGGCTGTTGTCGACGTCGGCGAAGATCGTCGGCTCGACGAACCAGCCCCGGTCCAGACCCTCGGGACGGCCGCCGCCGAGCACGAGCCGCGCGCCGTCCTCGCGGCCGGCGCGGATGTAGCCCTCGACCCGATCGCGCTGGCGCTGGGCGACCAGCGGCCCGACCTCGGTGTCCGGGTCGTTCGGGTCGCCGACGCGCATCGCCGAGACGCGGTCGACGAGGGCGTCGACGATCTCGTCGTAGCGCGAGCGCGGCGCCAGGATGCGCGTCGTGGCGACGCACACCTGGCCGCTGTTGGGCAGGCCGCTGGCGACCACCAAGGGCAGACTGCGCTCGAGGTCGACGTCGTCGAGCAGGATCGCGGCGGACTTGCCGCCGAGCTCGAGCGTTGCCGACTTGATCTGCTCCCCGCACAGCGCGCCGACCCGCGCGCCGGACGCCGCGCTGCCGGTGAAGGCGACCTTGTCGACGTCCGGATGGCGGACGAGGTGCTCACCGGTCTCGCGCCCGCCGGGCAGGATGCTCACCACGCCCTCGGGGAAGCCCGCCTCGTCGATGGCGTCGGCGACCAGGAAGCAGCTCATCGGGCTCTCCGGCGGCGGCTTGAGGATCAGCGGGCAGCCCATCATCAGGGCCGGCACCAGCTTGGCCAGCAGCGTCGGGATCGGCGCGTTCCAGGGGATGATCGCCCCGACCACGCCGATCGGCTCGCGCAGCACCAGGATCTTGCCGAGGCTGCCGTCGCGCACCTCCCGCAGGAGGACCTCCGAGGCGGCCGCGACCTTGAAGCTGGTGGCCCCGACCATCTTCTCGGTGCCGACGGAGATCCACCGGCGGGGCGCGCCCATCTCCTGGATCTGGAGATCGATCATCTCGGCCATGCGGCGCTGCATGCCCGCCTCCATCGCCAGCAGGCACTCGCCGCGCTCCTCGATGGTCATCGACGGCCACGGCCCCTCGTCGAACGCGCGCCGCGCGGCGGCGACGGCGAGGTCGATGTCGGCGGCCGTCGCGGCGGGGACGCGGCCGACGACCTCCTCGGTGGCGGGCGAGACGACCTCGAAGGTCTCGGTGGTGGCGGGCTCGACCCACCGTCCACCGATGTACAGCTTGTCACGGACGAACATAGTGCTCCCTCTAGTCGAAGACGATCACGCTGCGCGCGCCTTCGCCACGCAGCATCGGGGCGATGGCGCTGTCGATCTCCTCGAGCGACCCGCGCCGGGTCACGACCTCGTCGAGCAGCAGGTCGCCCCGCATGTAGAGGTCGGCGTACATCGGTATCGCCACGCGGAACGGGGCCGAGCCCATCAGCGACCCCTGAATGCGGCGCTCGGAGCGCAACAGGTCGGTGGAGATGGCCAGCGTCTTGCCGAAGACCACGCCGACGACCGTGGCGGTGCCCCCGGGCGCGAGCATGGCGAACGCCTGCTCCGCGGTGTCCGTGCGGCCCGCCACCTCGAACGAGTACTCGACGCCGCCGCCGGTCAGCTCGGTCACGGCGTCGACCACGTCGCTCGCGGAGGCGTCGACGACGTCGGTCGCGCCTACCTGCCGCGCCAGCTCGAGCCGCTCGGCCACCGGGTCGATCGCGATGATCCGCGAGGCGCCGCTGATCCGCGCGCCCTGGATGGCGCTCAGGCCGACGCCGCCGCAGCCGATCACCGCGACGGTCGCGCCGGCCGGCACCTTCGCGGCGTGCAGGACCGCGCCGAGGCCGGTGGTGACGCCGCACCCGAGCAGCGCTGCGCGGTCGAGCGGCATGTCCTCGCGGATCCGCACGACGTTGTTCTCGTGGACGAGCATCTGCTCGGCGAACGCGCCGAGACCCACCATCTGCGGGATCGGGCGACTGTCCTGGGCGATCCGCGGCGGATCATCCGCCCCGCGCAGCGTCAGGCCCTCGCGCGTGCACAGGTTCGCGTGTCCGGTGAGACACTGCTTGCACTGGCCGCAGAACAGCGACAGGCACGTGACAACCCGGTCACCGGGGGCGACGTAGGTGACCCCGGGGCCGACCGCCGTGACGATGCCCGCCGCCTCGTGGCCGAGGACGAACGGCGGCGGCACCGGGAACGAGCCGTCGAGATACCCGATATCGCTGTGGCAGATCGCGGCCGCGGCCGTGTCGACGAGGACCTCACGCGGCCCTGGCCGGTCGATCTCGACGTCCTCGACCTCGACTGACCCGTACTCGTGCACGATCGCGGCCCGCATGCGGCTTACCATACCTACTACGAGTCGGACGAGGGGGACGGCGCCGGCGCGCCGGTGCCGTCGGCGTGCGACGCGAGCTCCAGAGCGTAATCTAGGGGAACCTCGATCAATAGTCGACGACGGGAGCTGCCGGAATGACCGAACCCACCTACCACCACGTCGGCCTGCTGGTGCCGGACATGAACAAGGCAATCGCCTGGTTCTCGGACGTCATGGGGATCAGGTTCCGCGAGTCGCGGTGGGTCACGACCCACGGCCGCATCGACCCCGGGTACTTCGGCGACGAGGAGCCGCACGACAGCGAATCCCACCTCTCTTTCTCGGTCGACGGGCCGCCGTACTACGAGCTCGGCGAGGCCACGGGCAAAGGCATGCACTCGATCGAGCGCCATGGGCTCGGCCTCCAGCACGTCGGCCTGTTCGTGCCCGACGTCGACGCGGTCATCGCCGAGCTGACGCGCAAGGGCATCGGCACCGAGGCGCGGATGGTCACGCCCGCGGGCAAGACGTTGGTGTGCTGGACCAAGCGCTCGCCGGAGACCGGGCTGATGGTCGAGTACATGAGCGAGGCGATGCGCCCGTCGGTCGAGGCGTGGATCGAGCGCGGCGAGACCCCGAGCGTGGCGGCGATGGCCGCATCGGTGGGATGACGCGCCCGTGAGCAACGATCTCGTGCTCAGTTTCGTGGCCCAGCACGAGCTCCAGCTTCCGCGGTCTTGTTGATGGCGCCTCGACGGCCACTCAGTGGCGTGCGGGTCGTGGCGGTCGAGCAGTACGGAGCGGGCCCCTGGGCGACCATGCAGCTCGCCGACATGGGAGCCGAGGTGATCAAGATCGAGGACCCGACCGTGGGTGGCGACGTCGCCCGGACCGTCCCGCCGTTCGCGGAGGCCGGCGACTCGCTCTTCTTCGAGGCCTTCAACCGTGGCAAGCGCAGCATCTCGCTGAATATGCGGATGGATGACGGACGCGATGTGCTGCGCGATCTCGTCCGCGGATCGGACGTCGTGTTCTGCAACCTGCGCGGCGACCTGCCCGTCAAGCTGGGCCTGGACTTCGAGTCGCTGAAGGCCGTCAACCCGCGCGTCGTCTGCTGCTCGTTGACCGGGTTTGGCCGCACGGGGCCTCGAGCCGACCAGCCGGCGTACGACTACACGATCCAGGCGCTGTCCGGCTGGATGTCGCTCACCGGCGAACCCGACGGACCGCCGGCCAAGAGCGGTCTGTCACTCGTCGACTTCGCCGGCGGGTACGTCGCCGCGCTCGCGATTCTGGCGGGCCTTCATCAGGCCGGTGCCACCGGACAAGGGTGTGACTGCGACATCTCGCTGTTCGAGAGCGCGCTCTCACTGACGAACTACCTCGCCACGTGGGTCGCCAGCCGGGACTTCGAGCCGGAGCGACTCGCCTGGTCTGCGCATCCGTCGATCGTGCCGTTTCAGATGTTGCCGACGTCGGACGGCTGGATCGTCGTCGCGTGCGCCAAGCAGAAGTTCTGGGAACGCCTGGCCCGGTGTCTGCATGCCGAAGAGCTTCTCGGCGATCCCCGCTTTGCCGACTTCGCTGCCCGACGCGAGAATCGGGAGCCGTTGGTCGAGATCCTCGCCGCACGGACGCGGACCGCCACCACGGTGGAGTTGCTCGGAGCGTTCGAGGCGAGCGGCGTCCCTTGCGGCCCGGTGAACTCGCTCGGTGAGGCGCTGGCCGATCGTCAGGCCGAGGCTCGCGGCCTGGTCGTCGAGCACACCCACCCGCGCCTCGGGACGGTGCGCCAGGTGCGGTCGCCGCTGCGCTTCGATCACGACGAGACCGCGCCCGCGGGCGGACCGTCGCGCGGGGCAGACACGGTCGAGTTGTTGCGCTCCATCTGTGGCTATTCCGACGAGCGACTGCGAGAGCTTTCCGCAGCGGGGGTCATCGAGACCCCAGCCGGCGATCAGCGAGAGGAGGCAGGCCCGCGTGGATGACCTGCCGCGGTACAAGATGTTCATCGGTGGCGAGTGGTCCGAGGCGCAGGACGGCGCGGTCTTCGCCACGCTCAACCCGTACACCCAAGAGAACTGGGCGTACGCGCCGGACGCCGGCACCGACGACCTGGACCGGGCGGTGGCCGCGGCCCAAGCCGCGATGGACGGCGAGTGGGGCCTGATGACCGGGGCGCAGCGCAGTCAGCTTCTTCGACGCCTCGCAGACATCCTCGAACGTGATGCGCAGGCGTTGGCCGAGGTCGAGACGCGCGACAACGGCAAACTCCTGCGCGAGATGGGCGGGCAGATGGCGTACCTGCCTGAGTGGTATCGCTACTTCGCGGGTGTCGCCGACAAACTCGCCGGCGATCTCATCGCCTCCGATCGTCCGAATTTCATGATCTACAGCCGCCACGAGCCGATCGGGGTCGTGGCGGGCATTGCTCCGTGGAACTCCCCGCTGCTGCTGATGACGTGGAAGCTCGCCCCGGCGCTCGCGGCAGGGTGCAGCTTCGTCGCGAAGCCCTCCGACTACACCCCGATCTCGCTGTTGGAGTTCGCAAAACGCGTCGAGGAGGCAGGCTTCCCTCCTGGGACGTTCAACGCGATCACGAGCCAGGGAGCAGCGATCTCACAGGCGCTGGTGTCCCATCCCGGGGTCAGCAAAGTGGCGTTCACCGGCTCGACCGCGGTCGGCATCGAGGTGGGCAAGGCCGCGATCAGCAACCTCACGCGCGTCTCGCTCGAGCTGGGGGGCAAGTCAGCGAACATCGTGTTTGCGGACGCCGACCTCGACGCGGCGCTGAACGGCGTCGTGGCCGGGATCTTCGCGGCGACCGGACAGACGTGCATCGCCGGCTCCCGTCTGCTGGTCGAGCGCGCGATCCACGACGAGTTCGTCGAGCGCCTCAGTGAGCGTGCTCGGGACATCGTGCTCGGCGACCCGATGGACGCCGCCAGCGAGATGGGGCCGCTGGCCAACGCCGCACAGCTTCGAACCGTGGAGGGATTCGTCCGCGACGCCATCGGTGACGGTGCCCGCGTCGCCCACGGGGGACAGATCCCCGACGGACTGGGGGGGCTGTTCTTCGAGCCGACGATCCTGACGGACGTCGGGCGCTCGACCCGGATCGCGCAGGAGGAGGTCTTCGGGCCTGTGCTGGCGGTGCTGCCGTTCGACGACGAGGCCGATGCCGTCCTGATCGCCAACGACTCTCGGTATGGGCTCGGCGCCGGGGTCTGGACAAAGGACATTCAGCGCGCGCACCGCGTGGCGGCGGCAGTGAAGGCCGGGAGCGTCTGGATCAACTCGTATCGCGTCGTGGCGCCGGGCGTCCCGTTCGGTGGCTACAAGCACAGCGGTTGGGGTCGCGAGAACGGCGCGGATGCGGTGTACGAATACACCGAGACGAAAGCCGTCTGGGTCGAGCTGAGCGGCGCCACTCGAGACCCGTTCCGGCTCGGGTGATCGAACAGCGTCTTAAGCCCAGAGCCGCTCGCTCGCCAGCCGCGCGCCCTCGCCGATCGACTCGAGCTTGGACCAGACGACGCTCTCGGGCAGGTTGATGCGGCCCGCCGAGGAGCCGAAGCCGCAGTCGCTGCCGGCGACCACGTTCTCACGACCCACGACGCTCGCGTAGCGCTCGAGGCGCTGGGCGACGACCTCGGGGTGCTCGACGAAGAGCGAGCAGGTGTCGACCACGCCCGCGATCACGTACTTGCCCGCGGGCAGCGGCAGCTCCTCGAAGACCTTCCACTCGTGCTCGTGGCGCGGGTTGGCCGCCTCGAGAGCGATGCCGTTCGCGTTGATGCCGTAGACGAGGTCGAGCACCTCACGCAGCGGCATATCGGTGTCGTGCGGGCCCGGGTAGTTGGCCCAACACAGGTGGACGCGGACACGGTCGGGGTCGATGCCCTCCAGCGCCGTGTTCAGGTAGCCGATCCCGTTCTGCACGATCGCGCGCCATTCGTCGATCGGCATGTCGTTTGCGGCATAGTGCTTGGCGGTGGCCTCGGGCAGGTCGATCTGTAGCGTGAACCCGGCGTCGACGACCCTCCGGTACTCCACCGCGAACGCCTGCGTGAGGTCGGTCAACAGCTCGCCGCGGTCGGCGTAGTGGTCGAGGCGCATCATCCCGGCGACGAACGGCGACACCGCCGAGACGAAGCCGCGCGCCCCGTGCGGCTCCAGCGCGGCTGAGAACATCGCGAGCGACGCGTCCAGACGCTCGGGATGACCGTAGGACACCGGGCCGCTGTTGACGATCGTCGTCACCTCGTCCCGCAGCAGCCCCTCTTGCGCGGCCTCCTCTACCCCAGTGAGCGCGAACTCGATCGCATCCGGGTGAGCGAGCAGGTCGGACGGAATCATCCGCTCCGTGCCGGCCGCGCTCGCCTCGAGCGTCACCCCGGCCAGGCGGTCCGCGATGTAGAGGATGTAGCCGGGCCGACCCATCTCGCCGTCGCTGACGATGTCGATCCCGGCCCGAACCTGGCGCTCGACGACGTCGACGACCGCGGCGCGCACCTGCTCCAGGAACGCCTCGTCCGGCCTCCCGCTGGCGCCGTGCATCAGCACGTCGCGCAGCGCCTTCGGCCGCGGCAGGCTACCGACGTGGGTGGTCAAGATGCGATCGGGGCTCGGGCCCATGATGGTTCTCCTTTAGACGCGATGCCGCCAGAGCTTCTCGATCGACCGGGCCGACGTCGCCGCCAGCCTCACCGCGGGCATGGTCCGCCCACCCCAAGCGGCGACTCGCAGAGGCCGCGCGCCGCGCGGTCGTTTCAATTTGTCAAGGCCCCGCGTTCTTCCGGGGCGAACAGCTAGGCCGACGCGGCCGTGACCGCTGGGGCGGCCCCGCGCTGCGGCAGCGAGCAGGCGTGCCCGACGCCGAGGGCCTTGAGTCCGCGGCCGAAGCCCAGCCAGGCCCCGGCCATGATGATGATGTCGCCGATCTCCTCCTCGGAGAACAGCGCCTGCAACTCGTCCCAGAGCTCGTCGTCCTCGTTGATCGTGTCGATCTCCGTGTCGAACTTCGTGACGAACTGGATCAGGATGCGCTCGCGATCGGAGAACCCGGAGTAGGAGAGATCCTTGACCTCGGCCGCAGCATAGAACTCCTCGGGGATCGGCTCCCCGGTGTACCCCGGCCAGTCGCGCCACATCCGATAGCCGTTGCAGACGTCGCAGCCCATCACGACCGTGAGCGGAAAGCGCATGGCCTCACGCTCGCGCAGGCTGATCGTGGTCTCCGGCGCGTTGTAGATCGTTTGAAAGACGTCCATGCGGGCCTTCCGCAGGGCGGGACTCCCGTGGCTCTCATGGATGTGGATCGGCGCCTGCGCCCCTTCGGGCAGCTCAATACGCAGCGGCATGGGCCCTCGCTCTCTCTCCTGGGTTGCTGGAATACCGTACCGGACCTGCCCCCACGTGGCGAGCGTGCGGCCGCGCGCTCGCCACGCACAACGCGGACGCCGACGAACGCGGGGACAACGAGGTGACCGGAGACGCGCTGCCGAGCGACTTGGGGCCTCATCCGTCCGTGGAGGGGGAGCACCGAGCGCGGTGCGTCGTTGTCATCTCGGAACCGATCTCGCGATCACGTGCTGGTCTCTTCCACGCTCGGTCTTCAGAAAGCCGCCCGTGAGTCTACGGTGGTAAAGGATCCTGTAGCAAAGGATGCCGGAAGTTCGCCTCTGAGTCCGCAGACATCGAGAAAAGGAGCAACCGATGACACTTGGCGTGCGTTGACGGCCGACGGGCGGATGACGTCGCCGGGGTCCGGCCTCAGGCGCCATTGGCGGTGTCGAGCTCGAGCTTCGCGAGGCTCTTCTGAGCGCGACGGCGTCCGCGTTCAGGTCGCGGGCGTCAGGCCGTCGCGGCGCATGACGTCGCGGTCTGCGCGGCGCTCAGTCTCGAGCCAGATGAGTGATTTCATGTCGAGAAGCCATGACCGGCTCCGCTCACCAGGTGAAGGGCCACGACAGGCGCGGTCCACGACACCAGGAGACCACCATGCCGAAGTACCTGCTTCTCAAGCATTACCGCGGCGGCCCGGAGCCCCACCATCCCTTCCCCCCGATGGATCAGTGGGCGCCCGAGGACGTCGACGCGCACATCGCCTTCCAGCGCCACGTCCGCGAGCTGCTCCAGGAGAGCGGCGAGTACGTCGACGCGCGGGCCCTCACTCCGGCCCAGACCTGGGTGCGTTACGGCGGCCCGGACGCCGCGCCGGTAACCACCGACGGGCCGCTGCCCGAGACCAGCGATCTCGTGGCGGGCTGGTTCATGATCGACGTCGCGTCGCACGAGCGCGCGGTCGAGCTCGCGGCATACGTCTCGTCCGAGCCCGGCCCGGCCGGGGAGCCGCTGTACGAGTGGGTCGACGTCCGAGAGGTCATGTGGGAGGCCCCGCGGATGACTGACGCGGAGTGATCGAGGATCCGACACAACGGGTGAGTGGGATCCCGCCCGAATCCGTGCTGCTTGGGTTCGGGCGGGAGCTGATCCCGCGGGTGCTCGCGGGCCTGGTGCGGCGGGGCGAGGACTTCGATGCCGCTGAGGACGCGCTTCAGGAGGCGCTGTTGGAGGCGCTGCGGGTGTGGCCCGAGCACCCGCCGCGCGACCCGCGCGCGTGGCTGGCGACGGTCGCGACCCGGCGGCTCGTCGACGCCCGCCGCAGCGAGGCCGCCCGTCACCGCCGCGAGGAGGCGACGGGCGCCGAGCCGCGGGCGGGCGGGCCTGTCGTCACCCAGGAGGGCGACGACACTCTCTTCCTGCTCTTCTGCTGCTGTCACCCCGACCTCGCGCCCGCCTCGCAGGTGGCGCTGACCCTGCGCGCCGTCGGCGGCCTCACCACCCGCGAGATCGCGGACGCCTTCTACGTGCCGGAGGCGACGATGGCGCAGCGGATCAGCCGGGCCAAGCGCGCGCTCGCCGGCCCGCCCGCCCGCCGCCTGGACCAGCCCGGCGACCTCGCCGTCGTGCTGCGCGTGCTCTACCTCGTCTACACGGCCGGGCATGTTGGCCCGCATTCCGGCCCGCCTGCCCAGGACCTGGCCGGCGAGGCGATCCGCCTCGCGCGCCAACTCACCCTCGCCACCGAGGAACCGGAGGCGCGCGGGCTGCTCGCACTGATGCTCCTCAACCACGCCCGCCTCCCGGCGCGACTGGACTCAGAGGGTCGCATCGTCACGCTCGACCGGCAGGACCGCGGCCTGTGGGACACCCGCGAGATCGCCGAGGGCGTGCGGGTCCTGCAGTCGGCGCTGGCCGCTGCGCGCCCCGGCCGCTACCAGGTCGAGGCCGCCATCGCCGCCCTCCACGACGACGCGGCGAGCGCCGAGGAGACCGACTGGCCGCAGGTCCTCGCGTGGTACGACGACCTCGTTGCGCTGAGCGAGGACCCGGTGCGCCAGGACCCCGCCGCGGTGCTCGGGCGCGCGGTCGCGGTCGGCCACGTCCTCGGCGCCGCCGCCGGGCTGCGCGAGGCCGACCGGCTGCGCGAGGTGCTCGGCGAGCGGCACCGGTGGCACGCCGTCCGCGGCCACCTGCACGAGCTGGGCGGCGACCTCCCTGCCGCCGCCACGGCGTACGCGGATGCCGCCCGTCGGGCCACGGACGTCGCCGAGCGCGACCACCTGGTGCGTCAGGCCGCCCGCGCGCGCGGGCGCCGAGCTCGCAATGCCTAGGGGACGTTGTGTGAACGGTCGATCTCACGCTGGAGCTCGGCGCTGCGTTGTCATCGCGGTGCCAGACGCCGGAGAAGTCGTTGAACGGGCCGCCGGTGACCTTCTTGGTCCACGTCATGACGAACGCTCCGGTCTTGGGCTTGTAGGTACCGGTCACCTTGGCGCCCTGGTTGAACGAGAGCTTGTTCTACTCGGCGGTCCAGGCCAGCAGCTGCCCTGAGAGCTTGGTTCCCGTCGCCGAGATGGCGGGTACCGGCAGCTTGGCGCCGGAGACCGGGTCCTTTGGTCGGGGTCGCAATCCCGATCTTGATCGCCACGAACGGGGTCGGGGCGGCGATCACGGCGGTCGGCTCGGTACTGCGTGATCCCGGTCAATCCCGTGAGCGGGAGATCCTCGGCGAGCTATCCGTCTTGGTCCGACGTGCCCGAGCCGCCGGCCAGGGCCGTACGTAGATCCGCGACGAGGTCGTCCGCGTCCTCGATACCGACCGATAGGCGCACGAGATCGGCGGGGACCGCGGCGGCGGAGTCCTCGACCGACTGATGCGTCATCGCCTGTGGCACCTCGATGAGCGACTCCACGCCGCCCAGCGACTCGGCGAGCGTGAACAATCGCGTGCGCTCGGCCACGCCCCTCGCGTCGGGGTGACGGAAGCTGACCATGCCGCTGAAGCCGGGCCAGCGCACGTCGGCCACGCCGTCGGCGCTGTGCAGGAAGGCGACGACCGCGGCGGCGTTCTCGGCGTGGGCCCGCATCCTCAGGGCGAGCGTGCGTATGCCGCGGTGGGTGAGGAACACGTCGAATGGACCCGGGACCGCGCCGACCGCGTTCTGGACGAAGCGCACTGCTTCGTGATGGGCCTCGGTCGCGGTGACCACGGCTCCACCGACGGTGTCGGAGTGGCCGGCGAGGTACTTGGTCGTGGAGTGCACGACAGCGTCGGCGCCGAGCTCCAGCGGCCGCTGGTTGATCGGTGTGGCGAAGGTGTTGTCGACCGCGACGAACGCGCCGCCGGAGCGGGCGACCACCGCTGCGATGTTCACCACATTCAGCAGCGGGTTCGTCGGCGTCTCGACCCAGATCAGGCGCGTGTCGTCACGGACCGCGGCGGCCAGCGCGTCGAGGTCGGTCTGATCGACCATCGTGTACCGAAGGCCCCATCGGGCGAGGACCTTGTCGACGAGCCGGAACGTGCCGCCGTACAGGTCACCCGGGATCACGACGTGGTCGCCGGCCGAGCATACGGCCGTGAGCACGGCGTGGGTGGCCGCCATGCCGGAGGAGAACGCGGTGCCATGTCCGCCTTCCAGGTCGCCGAGCGCGCGCTCGAGGGCGGCACGCGTCGGGTTGGCGCTGCGGGCATAGTCGAAGTCCTCGACGAACTCGCCGACGTGCGGCTGGCGGAACGTCGACGTCTGATGGATCGCGGGGATGACCGAGCCGTACGTCGGGTCGGGGTCCAGGCCGGCATGAACCACGCGGGTGGCGAGCGCGTCCTGGTCGCTCATCGTGCGGCCAACGCCTCGAGCAGGTCGGAACGGGTGAGGATGCCCGCAGGTCGCCCTTCACGGATGACGAGCAGCGCCTGGCGGTCGCCGGACAGCAGCTCGATGGCCTCGCGGACCGGGTCGCCCGACGAGACCGCTGGAAACGGCGGGTCCATGACGTCGACGACCTGTGCATCGAGAACATCAAGGTCGGTGATCGCATGCTTGAGCACGCTGCGCTCGCCGATCGAACCGACGATCGCCTGGCCGTCGTGCGCGGACACCACCGGCAGCTGCGAGACACGGTGCTCGTGCAACAGCGCCACGGCCTCGCTGACCGGCTGATCGCTGCGGACCGTGACGAGCGCCGGGATCGTGTCGTCGTACTTGCGCAGCAGAACATCACCGACGGAATCTTCTCCCGTCCGCTCCAGGAAGCCGTACTCCGTCATCCAGGCGTCCGAGTAGATCTTGCTCAGGTATGAGCGCCCGCCATCGGGCAGGATCACGGCGACCATCGCCGTGTGGTCGTCGATGCTCGGCGGCGACCTCGAGCGCGGCGTGCAGGGCCATGCCGCACGAGCCACCCGCCAGGATGCCCTCGGTCATCGCCAGGTGGCGCGTTGCGAGGAACGAGTCGCGGTCGCTGACGCGGACCCAGCGATCGACGACGGACGGATCGAACGTCTGCGGCCAGAAGTCCTCGCCGACGCCCTCGACCAGGTATCCCTTGACGTCGGCCTCGGTCGGGGCGGTGTAGATCGAGCCGACGGGGTCGGCGCCGACGACGATCGAGGTCGGGGTTTCGCTCCTTCAGGTAGCGCGCCGTGCCGGTGATCGTGCCGCCGGTGCCGACGCCCACGACCAGGTGGGTGACCTGGCCACCGCTCTGCTCCCAGAGCTCGGGGCCGGTCGACGCGTAGTGCGCAGCCGGGTTGGCCGGGTTGCTGTACTGGTCGGGCTTGAACGCCCCGGGGATTTCGGCGGCCAGCCGGTCGGAGACCGAGTAGTAGGACTCGGGCGAGTCGGGCGGGACGTTGGTCGGGCAGACGACGACCTTGGCGCCGTAGGCCCGCAGCAGGTCGATCTTCTCGCGGGCCATCTTGTCGGGCATGACCGCGACAACCTGATAGCCCTTGAGGCGCGCGGCGATGGCCAGTCCGGTTCCCGTGTTGCCGGACGTCGGCTCGACGATCGTCCCTCCGGGACGCAGGAGCCCATCTCGCTCCGCCGCCTCGATCAGCGCCACCGCGACGCGGTCCTTGATCGACCCGCCTGGGTTGAGCGACTCGACCTTCGCCACGAGCTGTGACGTCAGGCCGGCTCCGATGCGGCTCAGGCGAACGAGAGGCGTGCCACCGATGGCGTCGAGGATCGACTCCTTGATGTCGGTGGTCGACGAGCCAACAGCATGCACTGGTGCGTCCATTCGGACATGGTAGGTCGCCCCGCCGTCCGGCCCTCATGGTTCGGTGCAGGCGCCGTGTCTGCCCTCGCTTCCTCCGCGCTGCCCGCGCACCTGCGCCGCCGTGACGGGGGGACGCAGGAGACGACGGTCGTCGAGCTGCTCTTCGACCTGGTGTACGGCTCGTCATGTCGAGCTGCAGCAGTCCGAGAGCGACTTTGATCTGCTTCCATTCGACGCGGCCGCAGCGCGTGCGTTCGGTCACGACGGCAGCGGCGCACCGGCGAGCGCGAATGCGACGCCGGCGGCCCCACCGGCGAGCAGCGTGGTCAGGACGCCGCGCCGGGCGACGAAGAGCAGCAGCGAGCCGCCCGCGAGGACCCCGAGTTGCCAGGTCTCGGTCAGCGCGAGCGCGAGTGTGATGCTCGAGCCGAGGATCGCGCCGATGGCGGCCGGGCCGGCCCCGGCGAGAAATGCGCCGGCACGCGGGTCGGTGCGCAGGCGCTCGAAGCGCTCGGCGCCGAGCAGGATGAACCAGAACGAGGGTGCGAAGGCGACCACTGCGGCGAGAAGCGCGCCACCGATGCCCGCGGCCGCGTAGCCGACGACGGCGACGGTCTGGACGACTGGTCCGGGGGTGGCTTGACCGAGCGCGACGGCGTTGAGGAACTGGCCATCGGTCATCCAGTGGTAGTGGGTGACGGCGTCGGCCTGCATCAGCGGGATGATCACGAAGCCGCCACCGTAGGACAGCGCGCCGACCTTGAACGCCGTCCACGCCAGCGCCCCGAGCCCGCCCGCCGCCGCGATCGCAGCCACCACGGCGAGCGGCCCGACCGGGTCGATCATCAACGTGGCGCCCGCGCGCCCAAGGCGTTGGCGCAGCAACTCGGCGGCGCCGCATGCCACCAGTGCGAGAACGAGCCAGGGGCCGACCAAGACTGTGGCAGTAACGCCGATCAGGACGTAGATGACCCAGCGCCGCGGGTCGGCAGCGCGGGCGCGACTGGGCCCGATGAGGTCGGTGCCGGCGCGCACGGCGACGGCCGCGACGACCGCGCCCGCACCGGCGCCGAGGCCACGCACCCAGGTCGGGGGTGAGCCGAGAAACAGCGCGGCCAAGGCGATGATCATCACCAGGCCGGGCACGATGAACGCCGCTCCGCCGATCAATGCGCCGGCGATCCCTCGCAGCCGCCAAGCGCAGAAGATCGCGAGCTGCGTGGAAGCCGGTCCCGGCAGCAGGTTGGTCGCCGCGATCCCGTGCTCGAAGTCTTCCTCTGAGATCCACCGGCGTTGCGTGACGCACAGCTCGCGCAGCAGTGCGATGTGGGTGGGCGGCCCTCCGAACCCGATGCAACCGATGCGTCCCCATTCGCGCAGGACCGTTCCCAGCCCGACGGCCGGGTCATCGCTGAGGTCCACCATTGTCCGGCTCGCTACGGGTGGGCGGGCTGGAACAGTTCGACCAGGTTGCCCGAGGGGTCGTCGAGCAGGATCTGCTGGCCACCGGGGCCGCTGACGATGTCGTTGCGAAATGTGAGACCCGCCCCGCGCAGCCGCTGGGCCTCGGCCGCGAGGTCCTCGACGATCAGGTGGATGCGGTTCCAGCCGCCGGGTTCGGGTGTGCGGCCGTCGGGCATCGGTCGCCCCGCGGAGCTGGTCGGGCCGCTGAGCAGGAGCCGCAGCCGCCCGCGGACGACATCGGCGAACGCGGGCGCGGCGCTCGAGCGCACCGTGAACCCGAAGTGGGTTGTGTAGAAGTCGATGGCGGCGTCGACGTCATCGACGATGTAGCGAACGCTGACGAGATCGTCGGGCATGGTCAGTTGGCCTCCTCGGTTCTCAGGTTGTGTTCGATCAGCTCGAGCAGGAACGAAATGCGGGTGGCGAGCTCGGTCGCGGTGCGCTGAAACGCGGGGTAGGTCTGCGTGTCCGTGGCGCCCTCGCGCGCCGGGTCGGGGATGCTCCAGTGGATGAGATCGGGTCGGTCGGGGAACTCGGGGCACACCTCGCGCACGCGGTCGCACAGACTGATGACGTAGTTCAAGCGCTGCTGCGTGTACTCGCCGAGGTGCTTGGAGCGCCGGCCGGCGATGTCGATGTCGTGCTCGCCCAAGGCGCGCACGGCGTTGGGGTGCAGCGGCTTGGGGTCGCTGCCGGCGCTGAACACCTCGACCGCGCGCCCCGCGAGCTGCTCGACCAGCGCCTGCGCCATCTGTGAGCGAGCGCTGTTGCCGGTGCACAAGAACAGCACCTGCGGACGCCCGCTCGCGGAGCGCCGTCGTCGCGTACTCGATCTTGCATCGGCGAGTCGCACGCCCGGATGCAGCGCCCCGCCGGTCGCGACCAGCAGCGCCCCGCAACGCGCCAGGTCGACGCTGTAGTAGGTCTCGCGCCGGTCGGCCGAGCTGCGCCGCATCGACACCAACTGTTCGGCCCGCAGGCGCCTCAGGTGGTAGGAGACCAGGCTCTGAGGCCGTCCGATCAGGGCGCACAGTTCGCGCACCTGCCGATCGCTTCGTCCCAACTCCTTCAGCAGTCGCCAGCGCAGCGGGTGCCCGGCGAGCTGCACGAAGCTCGGCGGCGAGACGTCCGAACTGAACGTTGTCGCGGTCACGGACGCCAAGATACATCAATCCAGATTGGTCGAACCGTCCGACCGGGGCTGCGTCTGGAGTCCCGCTCAGGGCTTGAAGATCATCAGGCCGAGGATCACCAGCACGATCAGCGTCGACCCGTAGTTGGCGGCGCGCGAGAGGCGGTCGTCGAGCAGGCGGCGCAGTTCGGCGTCCATCGGCGCGCCGTGGGCGGCGAGCTCGGTGGCGTGCAGTCGTGCCCGCTTGGGTCGCTGGCCGCCGTAGGCGCCGAGCGCGAGCGCGACGATGAACAGCGGGAGTGCGGCCTGCACCCAGCCGGTGGAGAGCGTGAAGCCCCCGAGGTGCACGAGCCACAGCCCGAAGCCAAGCACGAAGATCGCGCCGATGACCGCCAGCATCGCGCCGGCGCGAGCGAGGCCCAGGATCGTCGCGATCTCGGCCGGGCTGTCACGTCGGCGGGCGATCTCGAACGGCGCGCCGGCGAGGACGATCCCCGACATGAACGCGAGCACGCCGACGACGTGGAAGAACAGCGCGACGGTGTAGGACGTGACCATGAGTCGCTCACCACTATCCCGAGCGCACCCGTCTCGCGAATCCGTGAAAGTCCCGCGCGCCGGCGCGGGGAACCCCGGATGACGGACCGGGGCGCGGTGCCTAGCGTCGTGGGATGACTCCTGACGCCGACCCGACGATCATTGTTGCCGCCGACAGCGAGAGTCGCGGCCGCGACGCGCTTGCCCTGGGCACGACGCTCGCGCGATGGCGAGACGCCCGGGTCTTGATCGTCGGTGTGTTCGTGGCGCCCTTCGGTGTGGGGGACCGCGGGTATGAGGCCACGCTGCGTGAGCGCGCTCACGCGCGATCTCGAGAGTCTGCGCGCGGAGGCCTCGGCGGGAGTGCCCGTCGAGACGCGCATCGTCGACGCGACCTCCGTGGTGCGGGGGCTTCACACCGTCGCCGATGAGGTCGCCGCGGATGCCCTGGTGCTCGGCCACAGCCACATCAGCGGCGCCGCGCGGGCCGTTCATCGCGACATCACCTTCGGGCTGATCCAAGCCGCGCCGGCGGCCGTTGGGGTCGCGCCGACGGGCTACGCGGACTCGGTCGGCTTGAGCTCGAGCCCGGTCATCGGCGTCGCCTACGACGGTTCGGCCGAGTCCGACGCCGCACTCGACCTGGCGGCTGAGCTGGCACGAGCCGCCGGCGGCTCGCTCTGCATCATCGGTGTCGTCGATTTCCCGTTCGTCTTCGTCCATCCCCCGGTCGTCGTCGCCGAGGGTGGGAAGACTCACGTGGGGTCGGAGCAGGACGAGGCGCGTAAGCGTGTGGAGGCGGCGCGCGCCCGCGTCGCGGACGGTCTGGACGTCACGACGGAGGTCGTCGACGGTGGACCCGTCGCGGAGCTCGCGCGCGCCGATCGGGGTCTCGATCTGCTCGTCATGGGCTCCCGCGCCTACGGGCCACTGAGACGGGTGCTGCTCGGCAGCACGGTCGCCGGGGTCATCGGGGAGGCGTCGTTCCCCGTGGTGATCGTCCCGCGCGGGACCATCGACTGAACCGACAGCGGCCAGCACCGCGATCCGTACGAACTACTGAGTCGCGTGCGGTCGGATTCGGATGAAGCGCGGCCCCTGGACGTGGCACCCTCGCTGTGTCGTGACTGTCGTCGCTCGGGGAACTCATTCGTCACCGCAACTCGCCGGCGTAGGTCCCGCAGCGCACCGGACGCCGGGTCGCGATGTCGAGTTGCGGCGCCTGCAGGTTCGCGCGCGCAGACTCGAGCTGGTGCTGACGACACTCCGCGCCCGCCGGGATCAGGCCGCCCGTGGTCAACGCCCCGCGAGAATCGGCGCGGGGCGCAGTCGGGCGACACGCCACGCCGGGTAGAGCCCGCCAAGCAAACCGATCAGGCCACCGACGAGCAGTCCCCGCGCCAGGACGGAGCTCGTGATCTGGGGATTGACGAATTCGCCTGCGCCGAGCGCGGTGATCAGCAGGTCGCTGCCGACGACGCCGAGAACGAGACCGAACATCGCTCCCAGTACGCCGGTGGCCGCGCTCTCGGCGAGGACGAGCGAAGCGACCTGGGTGCTGCTCCACCCGACGGCGGACATCACCGCGAACTCGCCTCGTCGCTCGAGCGTCGCGAGCAACTGGGTCGTCATGACCGCGATGCCGCCGATCAGCAGGGCGAGAACGACGATCACCGTCGCGGCCTGGGTGATCAGGCGGCCGTTCGCGCCGGCGCGAACCGCCTCACCGGGTTCGTCGAATGCGACGAGTCCGGGGAACGCGCGTGTGATCGCCTGCTCAGCGGCGTTGGCGTGCACGCCGGGAGCCAGTTGAATCGCGATCGTCGTCGCCTCGCCCTGACGACCGGCGAGCTTCTGGGCCGTCGCGATCGCCATCACCGCGCCGCTGTCCTCGAACGGGATGCCGGCGTGGTAGATCCCGGATACCGTGAAGCGGTGGCCGGAGATCGTGACGGGCCGGCCGGGCCTCAGGTGCGCCTGGCGGGCGAGGCTGTCGCCGACCACCACCTGGGTCTCGCTGATGCCCGCGCGCCCGGCGACCATGACCAGGCGCTTGGTCAGGAAGCCGTCGGGCCGGGCGCCGAAGACCAGCGCGGACGGCTGGCCGGACATGGCTTCGGCGAGCAGGAGGATCGGTGTCGCGTCGGCCACGCCGCGCTGATGGGCGAGTCGCGGGACGAGCGAGGTCGGCAACACGGACGTCGTGGGGTCCGACGCGTTGGCCTGAAAGAGCCCCAGATCCGCGCGGCCGAGGTGCACGAGCTGTCCGGCGGTCGTCTTGATGCCGTCGGCGATCGCCAGCAGTGCGACGATCGTCGCCACGCCGATGGCCGTGCCCAAGCGCGGTCAGGAGCGTGCGCCCGGGGCGCCGCAGCAGGTTGGCGGCGAGCACTCCGATCACGTCGCCGCGGACTCCTCATGTTCCGGCGTCGCCGAGGTGAGATGGCCGTCTGCGAGGACCAGGCGGTGTCGTGCGCGGCCGCTCAGGGTCGGGTCGTGCGAGACGACGATCACCGTGGCGCCCGCGCGCTCAGAGAGGTCGGCCAGGACGTCGAGGATCAGCTCCGCGCTGCGTCGATCGAGAGCGCCGGTCGGCTCGTCGGCCAGCAGGAGCCGGGGCCTATGGACGATCGCCCGCGCGATCGCGACGCGCTGGCGTTCGCCACCCGAGAGCTGAGGCGGGCGATGGGCAGCGCGGTCTTCGAGCCCCACGCGTTGCAGTGCGTCGCGCGCCGCAGCGTGGCGTGCGGCTCTCGGCACGTGCGCAGCAACGAGCGGGAGCTCCACGTTGGCCTGCGCGCTTATCGCCGGCAGCAGGTGGTGCAGCTGGAAGACGAAGCCGACCGTGTTGCGATGAAATTCGACCGGACGCGCGATCGCGCTGACGTGCGTCTCGTCGACCCAGATGTCACCTGAGTCGGGACGATCGAGCCCGCCGATCAGCTGCAACAGTGTGCTCTTGCCGCTCCCCGACGCGCCGGAGATGACAACGAGCGCACCCGCTTCGATGACACGCGAGACGTCGCACAGGACAGGCGGGTCCGGCTCGAAGCGGTGCCGGAGGTGCTCGAGACGGACGCGAGCGCCGGCGGCGTCGGGAGCCATGCGCGGGCCTGGATCGAGGAGGGCAGGGATCAGGCCCGTCCCCAGGCCAGCACGCCGGCGATATCGAGGCTCGAGAGGATGCCGACCGGCCTCGGGGGCGAGCCGCTGACGGCCACGAGATGGTGCACGCTGCGCTCGGCCATCAGGCTCGCGGCGTCGGCGAGCGGGGCGCCGGCCGCGATCGTCGGCGGCGCGGTGTGGGCCAGCTCGGCGGCGGTGGGCTCGGCGCCCTGGCGATCCGCGGCACGGACGATGTCGAGGTCCGAGACGATCCCCCAGACGGCGTCGCCGCCGGTCTGCGGATCCAACCCCTCGACGGCGATGCAGTGCACGTGGTTCATCGCGAGCATCCGCGCGACGGTGGTCATCGACGCGTCGGGCGGGCACGAGATCACTCCCGCATGCATGGCATCGACCACGCGCGCGTCCTCGAACGCGGGTGTGAGGTAGCTGCCCTGAAACGGCTGGATCGGACTCGGTGACATGACGGCTCTGCTCCTTGATTGCTAGATCGCCCGACGCGGCCGAACCCGTTGTTGGCCGCCCGGACGGTGATGGCTCAGCCCTCCCCGCGAGCGTGGTCGAGGACCAGCCGGCGTTCGGCCGCGGCGACCGACCGGCGCGTCCGGTCGACCGCGCCGCTCGAAGCCGCGAAGCGCGAGCAGCCCGGCGTCGGCGAAGATGTCACGGACCGTCTCGAGTTCGCCCGCTGTCCGAACGCAGTCACTCAATCTGGAGGTGACCACCATCATGCTGACCACGCTACGTTCGTTCGGCTCGGCGAGCATCCGCGTCAGCTACGCGTCGAAGTCAGGGGTTTGTGCGCATGCGCCGACTCGGAGCGATCATGCCGTCTCGGTCGAGACGCCCTGCGCGGCGTGGGCGCGTCCGGCGACGATGCGCGACGTACGGATCGCGTGGCTGAGTTCGCGGATCCGTATGGGCTGCGCTTCTTGACACGACGAGGTCAGACTGATCGTCACGACAGCCCACGGTCGCCGCGGTGAAACGAATCGCGTTGGTGCCCGCATGGCCGCGACCGCAGCGAGCTCGGTGCGCTTTGGGTCTGGTGAGGTCCGCGGCCAGGACCACGTCGGTCCGACGTACCAGCGAAGCGCGCCGGTGTGTCCCCAACGCACCACGCGCACGTACTTCGAGCGGGCGCCCGGGCCCGGCTCATTGCCCTGCACGAGCTGCACGCGGTCGCCGCGGCGAACCGGCGGGGCATGTCGAGCGCGTCCGACCGCCTCGAGATCATCGACGCAGGCGTGCCGGCTGGATTGCGGTACGGGTCTGCGGAAGTCTCCGATCAACGGGTTGCCTCCGAGCGCACCGACGAGCTGCCTGTAACCCGGCGCAAGCCAGAAGTGCAGGTGTGCGGCCTGTGTTCCCGATCCGGCGGGGGACGAGACGGCGAATCCGCCCGTGCCGGTCGCGCCCAGCGCACCCGAGGGAAAGGCGAGCAGTGCAGTCGCCGCAACGAGCCCGACGGAGGGATGCCAAACCATGAAGCGATGGTTCCATCCCGCGTGCCCCCCCGGCATCGGTAACCCCGTCGCGTTGGCGTCCGTACTTTGCCCCGGGATGATCGGATCGCGACTGACGGTCAGCGGACCGGGCCGCCGGTGGCCCGGCTCGCCGTCGTCAGGACGTGCTCGACGAGGTCGACCCATTGGTGGAGATGGCGCGGCTCGAGGTAGTCGCGCTCGACGCGATCGCGCCCCGAGCGCGCCAGTCGCACGGCGAGCTGCGGATCGGTCAGCAGCCGGGCGGTGGCGGCGCCGAAGGCGGCCAGATCGGTGGGGTCGATGACGAGTCCGTTGACGCCATCGGTCACCTGGTCGAGGATGCCCCCGACCCCGCCGACCACGACGGGCCGGGACTTCCACATCGCCTCCGCCACGGTGAGCCCGAAGCCCTCGGCGATCGACTTCTGGACGACGACGTCGGCGTAGCGCTGCAGTGCGTTGACCATCGCCGCGTTCTCGTCGGCGTCCTCCATCGGCAGGCAGGCAATGTGAACACGGCCGCGCGACTCGGCCGGCAGATCACGCCACGCAGCGATCACCTCGGTCAGCACGACGGCGCCCTCAGGGTCGTCGGGCACGCCCCCGGCGGGCGGGCCGGCGAGCACGAGATGAGTGTCGAGAATGGATGCGGTCCCGGCGGAGAAGCCCTCGAGGACCCCGACCGGATCCTTGAGCCAATCCCAGCGCGAGACCTGCGTCACGACGCGGTCACCCGGAGCCAGCGGCGCCTCCTGGGTGATGTCCGCGCGACGCCTCACCCGTCCGGGCCCCGCACCGGAGCGTGGGAAGGTCGCGTTCCCGGGGGCGCCGTCGAGCAGGCCGATCGCGGTCAGGATGCCGGCCACCTGGTCCGCGTCCAGCGCCTGGTTCTTGACCGAGAAGACGTCGATCGACGGGGGGATGACGACGACGCGTCGTGGATCGAGTACGTCCCACGCGTAGCTGTCGCGTGAGAACACATAGGCGTCGGCGGCGGACAGGTAGGGCTCGAGGAACTCCCAGGCGCCACGCGTCGCGTCGTCGGGGACGTCGATGCCGACGTGCGAGCGCCACACGACGATCGCGCCGGCCTCGCCCATGGCCGGCGCCATGCCCGTCGTCTGGGGGTCGTGCAGGATCACCACGTCGCCGGGCGTGACCAAGGCGGCGAGGTCTGTGGCCGCACGATCGGTGATCGCCTCGTAGGCCACGCGGTCCTCGGTCCCCGGCGCAATCGCACCCGCAGCGGCGTGCAGGCAGTTGTGCAGGCGTTTGGTCAGCGCGAAGTACTCAGGCGTGCCGTCGATCACGATCCAGCGTGTGTCGACACCGGCGCCGCGCGTGAACGCCAGCAGCGATCGCAGCATCTCGGCGACGCCGCCGCCGTGGGCGGTCGAGTTCGCGCACCACACGACGCGACCCTCGAGGAGCGCCCGCGCGCGCTGGGCGAGCGCGATCAGGTCGCGATAGCCGTCCTCGTCGAGGACCTCGCGGAAGCGCTCCAGCGGCAGCGGAGCGATCTCCACCGTGGTCAGCGACGACACGTCAGGCCACCGCGGCGCAGCGCGGGCAGCACGCGGACGGCCCACAGCGTGAGCGTGGCCGTGGGCGTGGCGATGGAGAGGCGAGCGAGATGCAACATCACAACGTCCTCATGTCCGGGGTGCGGTGACCGTACGACCGCCTCGCCGGCTGCGCATCGGTGGTTTGCACGCGTCACGATGCGGGATTGCACCGATGCGCCGGAGCGGTCCAACGCGCAGCATCGGACCATGCTCGTCGCCGCTGTCTCCGCGCTCGCCACGAGTCCCGCGACGCTGCCGGCGATGATCGCCGCGGCGGCGGATCGGGACGGTCCCGCGATCCGTATGCGACGCGACGGCGGCTGGTCGCAACTGAGCTTTATGGACGTCCACGCCCGGGCGACCGAGACCGCCCGTGGCCTGATCGACCTCGGCATCCGAACCGGAGAGCGCGTCGCGATCCTGGCCGGAACCACGCCCGAGTGGACGCTGGCCGACCTCGGCGCGCTGGGCGCGGGCGCGGTTGTCGTTCCGATCTACCACACCAACTCGCCCGGCGAGTGCCGCCACGTGTTGGAGAACTCGGGCGCACGCGCGGTGATCGTCGAGAACGACGTCCAGCTGGCGAAGATCCTCGGCGTGCGCCACCAATGCCCGGATCTCGAGCACGTGATCGTGATGTCCCTGGCGGCCCCGGTCGACGGCGTGATCTCGCTCGCCGAGTTGCGAACCGGCGGTGCGCGTGTCGACGCCGGCCGGCTCGCCGCCGCGACGGCCACCATCGCGCCCGGCGATGCGGCGACGATCGTCTACACATCGGGCACGACGGGGCCACCCAAGGGCAGCGTCATCACCCACGCGAACATCGTGGCGACGGTCGCGATGTATGAGGATCAGCTGGTGCTCGACGACGGCGAGCAGCCGGTGGTGTTCATGTTCCTGCCGCTGGCGCACGTGCTGGCGCGGGTGGTGCAGTTCGTCGCTCTGAAGGTCGGCGGCGAGCTCGCGTTCTGGGGCGGCGACGCGGCCAGGCTCCTCGACGACCTGCGCGAGGCCCGCCCGACGCATTTCCCGTCCGTCCCGCGGCTGTTCGAGAAGATCCGCACCGTCGCGCTTGCGAACCTCGAGGCCGCAGATCCGGTGCGCCGCGCGATCTTCAACCGGGCGTTCGGGGTCGGCGCCCGAGCCAGTGCCGCACATGACGCCGGGCGGAGTCTGAACGCGCTGGAGCGACTCGAGTATGCCGTCGCCCACAGGCTCGTCCTGGCCAAGGTGCAGGCGCTGTTCGGCGGGCGCCTCGCCAGCGCCCTCACCGGCGCCGCGCCGATCGGCCGGGAGGTGCTGGACTTCTTCGACGCGTGCGGCATCACGATCCTCGAGGGCTACGGCATGACCGAGACGTGTGCGGCGGCGACGCTCAACACGGTCGCGGCCCACCGCTTCGGAACCGTCGGGCGGCCCCTGCCCGGCATGGAGGTGCGGATTGCCGACGACGGGGAGATCCTCATGCGCGGCCCCAACGTGTCGCCGGGCTACTTCCACGACGCCGAGGCCACGCGCGGGATGGTCGACAACGCCGGCTGGCTGTCATCCGGCGACCTCGGAGTGATCGACCACGAGGGCTACCTGACGATCACGGGCCGCAAGAAGGATCTGATCATCACGTCCTCGGGCAAGAACATCGCGCCGGCGAACATCGAGACGATGCTCCAGGAGACGCGCTGGATCTCCCACGCCGTCGTCTACGGCGACAACAAGCCCTACCTCGTCGCGCTCGTCACGCTCGATCCCGAACAGGCCACGGCCCTGGCCGAGCACGCGGGCGTCGCCAAGGCCGACGTGGCCGACCTGCGCGACGATCCCGCAGTGCGCGCCGTGCTGCGAGAGTCGATCGACGCGGTCAACACCGCGTTCGCGACGATCGAGCAGGTCAAGCGCTTCGACGTCCTCGAGCGTGACCTGACGCAGGCCGACGGCGAGCTGACGCCGACGCTGAAGGTCCGTCGGCCGGCCGTCAACGAGCGCTATCACAAGCGCTTCGAAGCGCTCTACGATGTCTGACCAGCCAACGCGCCCGCGGCAAGACCTAACACCCCTGCCGGACCTGGTGCACGGACACTCTCGCGCCGGTCCGACCCGCGAGCGGCGCCCGGTCTATGTCGACCTGCTGCCGCCGTGCAACGCCGGCTGCCCGGCCGGGGAGAACATCCAGGCGTGGTTGGCGCACACCGAGGCCGGCCGCCACGAGCAGGCGTGGCGTGAGCTGGTGGCCGACAACCCGTTCCCGGCGATCCACGGGCGCGTCTGTTACCACCCGTGCGAGGGGGTCTGCAACCGCGCGGAGCTCGACAGCGCGGTATCGATCCATGCGATCGAGCGGTTTCTCGGTGACCTTGCGCTTGAGCGCAGCTGGGCGCTAAACCCCCCGCCGCCGCCCAGCGGCCGTCGGGTGCTCGTGATCGGTGCGGGGCCGAGCGGCCTGTCCGCCGCCTACCACCTGGCCCGGCTGGGCCACGAGGTCGAGATCCGCGACTCAGGGGAGCAGGCCGGCGGCATGATGCGCTACGGCATTCCCGCCTACCGGATGCCGCGCGACATCCTGACCGGCGAGGTCGACCGCATCGCGGCGCTCGGCGTGCGGATGACCGCCGCGCACTCGGTCGGCGACCTCGCGGCCGAGCGGCGGGAGGGCCGCTTCGACGCCGTCTTCGTCGCGGTCGGCGCGCACCTGTCCAAGCGCATCGACATCCCCGCTCGCGACGCGGGCAGGATCGTCGATGCGGTGTCGTTCCTGCGCGGCGTCGCCTCGGGCGAGCGGCCCGCCATCGGGCGCCGGGTCGCGGTCTACGGTGGCGGCAACACGGCGATGGACGCGGCCCGCGTGGCCCGCCGGATGGGCGCCGACGAGGCGCTGATCGTCTACCGCCGCACCCGCGAGCAGATGCCCGCCCATGCCGAGGAGGCCGACGATGCCGAGCGCGAGGGCGTGCGGATCAACTGGCTGCGGACGATCACGGCGTTCGACGGGCCGGCGCTGGAGGTCGAGGCGATGGAGCTCGACGAGTCGGGGTATCCCCAGCCGACCGGCCGCTTCGAGACGCTCGCCGCCGACACGGTGATCCTGGCGCTCGGCCAGGAGGCCGACACCGCCTTCCTGCGTGCCGTGCCGGAGGTGGAGTTCGAGCCCGACGGCACGGTGATCGTCTCGTCGTCGCTGATGACGGGCTGCCCCGGGGTGTTCGCCGGCGGAGACATGGTGCCCAGCGAGCGGACGGTGACGGTCGGCGTCGGGCACGGCAAGAAGGCCGCCCGCCACATCGACGCATGGCTGACGGGAGCGCCCGCCGCGAGCCCGCACAAGCACGACGTGGCGACGTTCGACCTGCTGAACCCGTGGTTCTTCGGCGACGCCCCGGTGCGCACCCAGCCCGAGCTGGCGCCGGCGCAGCGGGTCACCGGGTTCGCCGAGGTCACCGGTGGCCTCGACCTCGGACAGGCGACGTTCGAGGCGGGCCGCTGCCTGTCGTGCGGCAATTGCTGTGAGTGCGACGGTTGCGTCGGGGCATGCCCGGAGGACGCCGTGATCAAGCTCGGCCTCGGCCATCGCTACCGCTTCGAATACGACCGCTGCACCGGCTGCGGCGCCTGCTTCGAGCAGTGCCCGGTCCACGCGATCGAGATGGTCGGTCACTCCGAGTGACGCGCGCAACGATCGATGGCAACGAAGCGGCCGCGTCGGTCGCGTACCGGCTCAACGAGGTCTGCTGCATCTACCCGATCACGCCGTCGTCGCCGATGGCCGAACTGGCCGACGAGTGGTCGAGCCAAGGACGCCCCAACGTGTGGGGCAACGTGCCGGCGGTGGTGGAGATGCAGAGCGAGGGCGGCGCCGCGGGGGCTCTCCACGGCGCGCTGCAGGGCGGGTCGTTGTCGACCACGTTCACCGCCTCGCAGGGTCTACTGCTGATGATCCCCAACATGTACAAGGTCGCCGGTGAGCTGACCGCGGCCGTGATCCACGTCGCCGCGCGGTCGCTCGCGGCGCAGGCGTTGTCGATCTTCGGCGACCACTCCGACGTGATGGCCGTGCGCCAGACCGGGTTCGCGATGCTCGCCTCCGCCTCGGTCCAGGAGGCCCACGACCTGGCGCTGGTCGCGCAGGCCGCCACGCTCGCCACGCGCGTCCCGTTCGTGCACTTCTTCGACGGCTTCCGCACCTCCCACGAGCTGAACACGATCGAGATACTCAGCGACGACGACCTCCGCGCGCTCGTGCCCGAGGAACTCGTCCACGCCCATCGCGGCCGGGCGCTGTCGCCGCAGCGGCCGTTCATCCGCGGCACCGCACAGAACCCCGATGTCTCCTTCCAGGCGCGCGAGACGGTGAATCCGTTCTACGCGCGCGTCCCCAGCGCGGTGCAGGACGCGATGACCCGCCTGGGCGAGCGCACCGGCCGGCCCCTGAGCCTCGTCGAGTACAGCGGGCATCCCGAGGCCGAACGGGTGATCGTGGTCATGGGCTCCGGTGCGCAGACCGTTCGCGAGACCGTGGCCGCGCTGACCGCACGGGGGGAACGGATCGGCGTCGCGCAGGTGCGCCTGTACCGGCCGTTCCCCGCCGAGGCGCTGACCGAGGCGCTGCCCGCGAGCGCGCGCCGCGTCGCTGTGCTGGATCGGACCAAGGAGCCCGGTTCGATTGGTGAGCCACTGTTTCTCGACGTGCTCGCCGCGCTGTCCGAGAGCCACGATGACGGCGAGCGGGAGATGCCGCGCGTCTGTGGCGGGCGCTTCGGGCTGTCGTCGAAGGAGTTCACCCCCGGCATGGTCGCCGCGGTGTTCGACGAGCTCGCGCGAGACCGGCCGCGGCGCCGGTTCACCGTCGGGATCAACGACGACGTCTCACACACGAGCCTCGACTACGACGCGTCGCTGGACATCGAGCCGCCCGAGACGGTGCGCGCGGTGTTCTTCGGGCTCGGCGCGGACGGGACGGTCGGGGCGAACAAGAACACGATCAAGATCCTCGGCGCCCAGGAGCACCTGCACGCCCAGGGCTACTTCGTCTATGACTCCAAGAAGTCGGGCTCGCAGACGGTCTCGCATCTGCGCTTCGGGCCGCAGCCGATCCGTGCGCCCTACCTCGTCCAGAACGCCGGCTTCGTCGGCTGCCATCAGTTCGCGCTGCTCGACCAGATCGACGTCCTCGCCCGCGCGGCGCCGGGCGCGACGCTGCTGCTCAACTGCCGCCATCCGCCCGACGCGGTCTGGGATGCGCTCCCGCGTCCGGTCCAGGAGCAGATCCTCGCCAAGGGGATCGACGTCCATGCGATCGACGCCGCCGCGATCGCGCGCGAGGCGGGACTTCCGGGCCGCACCAACATCGTGCTGCAGACCTGCTTTTTCGCGATCTCCGGCGTGCTGCCGCGCGGCGAGGCGATCGCACGGATCAAGGAGTCGATCGCCAAGACCTACAGCCGCCGCGGCGCGGAGGTTGTGGCGCGCAACGAGGCCGCGGTCGACCGCGCGCTCGCTGGTCTGCACCGGATCGAGGTTCCCGATCGTGCGACCGCGACGCGCGAGCTCTCGCCGCCGGTTCCGGCCCGCGCTCCGCGCTTCGTGCGCACCGTCACCGCGGAGATGATCGCCGGGCGCGGCGACGGCCTGCCGGTCAGCGCGCTGCCGGTCGACGGCACCTATCCCAGCGGCACGGCCGCCTACGAGAAGCGCAACATCTCCGAGCTCGTCGCCGAATGGGACGCCGACTCGTGCATCCAGTGCGGCAACTGCAGCTTCGTCTGCCCGCACAGCGTGATCCGCTCGCGCTACTACGACCCGGCGCGGCTGGCGGGGGCCCCGGACGCGTTTCGCTCGGCGGCGCTGATCGCCCCGGGACTGCCGGAGAGCCGGTACACGCTGCAGGTCTACACCGAGGACTGCACCGGCTGCGGCCTGTGCGTCGAGGCCTGCCCCATCGCGGCGCCGGGCGAGCCGGGCCGCAAGGCGATCAACCTCGCATCAGGTGGACCGCTGCGGGAGACGGAGCGCGAGAACATCGCGTTCTTCGAGACGCTGCCGGCGACCGACCGCTCACGCGTCGACTTCGGGACGGTTCGCGGGACGCAGTTCCTCGAACCGCTGTTCGAGTTCTCCGGCGCCTGCACGGGCTGCGGCGAGACGCCCTACGTCAAGCTGCTCTCGCAGCTGTTCGGAGACCGGCTGATGGTCGCCAACGCGACCGGGTGCTCGTCGATCTATGGCGGCAACCTGCCCACCACACCATGGACGACCGACGCCGACGGCCGCGGTCCGGCATGGTCGAACTCACTGTTCGAGGACAACGCCGAGTTCGGGCTGGGCTTCCGGCTCGCGGCCGACGGGCACAGCGAGCTGGCACGACGCCGGCTCGCCGAGCTGCGCGACGTCGTGGGCGCAACGCTCGTCGACGAGATCCTCGAGTCGCCGCAGAGCCGGGAGTCCGAGCTGATCGCCCAGCGCCGCCGGGTCGCCGAGCTGATCGGCCGGCTCGACGGTCTCGACGGCCCCGTGGTGGCGGACCTGGTCAGCGTCGTCGATCACCTGATCCGGCGCAGCGTCTGGATCGTCGGCGGCGATGGGTGGGCCTACGACATCGGGTCCGGCGGGCTCGACCACGTCCTGGCCAGTGGCCGAAACGTCAACGTGCTCGTCCTCGACACCGAGGTGTACTCCAACACCGGCGGGCAGATGTCCAAGGCGACACCGCTCGGCGCGGTGGCCAAGTTCGCCGCCGCGGGCAAGACCGTGCCGAAGAAGGACCTCGCGTTGCAGGCGATCGCCTACGGCAGCGTGTACGTCGCGCGGGTCGCCATGGGTTCGGACCCCCAGCAGACGCTGGTCGCGTTCCGTGAGGCCGAGGCCTACGACGGACCGTCGCTGATCATCGCCTATAGCCACTGCATCGCCCACGGCATCGAGATGCGCGACGGGCTCGACCAGCAGAACCGTGCCGTGGCCAGCGGGTACTGGCCACTGGTCCGCTATGACCCGATGGCGCGCGACGCCGGTGCCAATCCGTTCCTGCTCGACTCGCCGCGGCCGCGCATCGCGCTCGCCGACTACACCGACCGCGAGCTGCGCTACCGCTCGCTCGCCAACACCGACCCGGCCGAGGCCGAGCGCCTTCACGGGCTGGCCGAGCGAGCGGTCGCCCAGCGCTGGGAGGTCTACGAGGAGATGGCGACGCACGGGCCGCAGCGCTTCCCCGCCAACGCGCGCAAGGACCGCTGATGGAGCTGGCCACCGACTACATGGGGCTCGCCCTGCGCAACCCGGTCGTCGCCTCGGCGTCGCCGTTGTCGAAGACCGTGGACGGGGTGCGGCGCCTGGCCGACGCGGGCGTCGGAGCGGTGGTGCTCTACTCGCTGTTCGAGGAGCAGCTGCAGCGCGAGGCGCAGCTCAACACGCGGCTGGCGGAGGCCGGCACCGAGAGCTTCGCCGAGTCGCTGTCGTATCTCCCGCCCGAGGCCGAAGGCGAGCCGGGCCCGCGTCGCTATCTGAGCCTGCTCGAGCGTGCGGCGAGCGCTGTCGACGTACCGGTCATCGCCAGCCTCAACGGCGTCACGCCCGCCAGCTGGGCGCGCTACGCCCGCGCGATGCAGGATGCCGGCGCCGCGGCGATCGAACTGAACATCTCCTACCTTCCCGGCGACCCGCACATACGCGGCCGCGACGTCGAGCAGCGCCACGTCGACGTCGTGACACAGGTCAAGTCCGCGGTCGGCGTTCCGGTGGCGGTCAAGCTCGGCCCGTACTTCAGCTCGACCGGCGCGATGGCGCTCGCGCTCGACGAGGCTGGTGCGGACGGGCTCGTGCTCTTCAACCGGTTCCTGTACCCCGACATCGACGCCGAGACGCTGGCGGTGGTTGCGGGGGTGGATCTCTCCAGTGCGGCCGAGGCTCGGCTCCCGCGCACGTGGATCGCGCTCCTGCACGGACGCGTGCGCGCCGCGCTGGCGGCGACGACCGGGGTCGAGGGACCGGCCGACGTCGCCGCCTATCTCCTGGCGGGCGCGGATGTCGTCATGACCACATCGGCGTTGCTGCGCCACGGACCTGCCTACGCGACCGTCCTGCTGGACGGGTTGTGCGAATGGATGGCGCGCAAGGGGTTTGCCGCGGTCGGCGACGTGCGCGGGAAGCTCGCCGTGGCAACCGGCGCCGATGAGGCGGCTTACGAACGGGCGCTCTACGTGAGCGCGCTGCGCGATGCCAACCGTGGCGGCGAACGGTCGCGATGACCGAGATCGTCCTACGCGATGGCTCCACGGCGACGGTTCGCCCGGTGCGTCGCGACGACGCGGATCTGATGCACGTGTTCCTCGACGGCCTGTCGGTGTCCTCCCGCGCGCTGCGCTTCTTCTCCGCCGCGACGGATCTCGGCGCCCAGGCCCGCCGCGCCGTCGACGTCGACGCCGACGGCGACGACGCCTACGGCCTGATCGCGATCAGCGGCGAGCAGGGCGACATCATCGGCCACGCGGGCTATGTGCGCGAGGGCGACGATTGTGCCGAGGTCGCGTTCGCGATCGCCGACGGCCGCCAGGGCCAGGGGCTGGCGACCACGCTGCTCGGCCACCTCGCCGCCCACGCCCACGACCACGGCATCGCGACGTTCAACGCCATCACGCTGCCGGAGAACCACCGCATGATCGGGGTCTTTCGCGAGAGTGGCTTCCCGGTCGAGGTTCACTCGGCTCCCGACGTCGTCTCCGTCCGGCTGCCGACGGTGCTCAGCGACGACGGCCGCGCGCGCTTCGAAGCGCGCGACACGATCGCCAGCGTCGCGGCGGTCCGTAGCGTGCTGGCCCCCCGGTCGGTCGCCGTGATCGGCGCTTCGCGGCGCCGCGGGACGGTCGGCGGCGAGATCGTCCACAACATCGTCGCGGGCGGGTACGAGGGAGAGCTGTACCCGATCAATCCGTCGGCACAGGAGGTTCAGGGTCTGCCCGCCCACGGATCGATCAGCGAGGTCGCCGGCGACGCCGAGCTCGCGGTGATCGCCGTGCCGGCGGCGCTCGTCGTCGGCGTCGCGCGCGAGTGCGGCGCTGCCGGTGTCCGCAGCCTCGTCGTCATCTCCGCCGGCTTCGGTGAGTCGGGCCCCGACGGCGCTGTTCGCCAGCAGGAGCTGGTCGAGGTCTGTCGCATGCACGGGATGCGTCTCGTCGGGCCGAACTGCCTCGGTGTGCTGAACATGGCGCCGGACGTCCGGCTCAACGCCACGTTCATGCCGCGCGCGCCGACCGCGGGCCGCATCGGCTTCCTGTCGCAGAGCGGTGGGCTGGGGATCGCGATCGTCGACGCCGCCAATCGGCTGCGGCTCGGTCTGTCGGCGTTCGTATCAATCGGCAACAAGGCCGACCTGTCGGGCAATGACTTCCTCCAATACTGGGAGCAGGACACCGAGACCGCGGCGATCCTCCTGTACCTCGAGTCGTTCGGGAACCCGCGGAAGTTCGCCCGCATCGCCCGCCAGGTGGGGCGCACGAAGCCGATCGCCGCGGTCAAGAGCGGTCGCTCGCCGGCCGGCGCCCGTGCGACGTCGTCGCACACGGGCGCCCTGCTCGCCGCGTCGGACGTCACTGTCGATGCGTTGTTCCGCCAGGCCGGGGTGATCCGCACCGAGACGCTCGGCGAGCTCCTCGACGTCGCGGCGCTCCTGTCGTCGCAGCCCGCGCCGCGCGGCAACCGCGTGGCGATCATCACCAACGCGGGTGGCCCGGGCATCCTGTGCAGTGACGCGTGCGAGACGAGCGGCCTCGAGGTGGTCGAGTTCAGCGCCGCGCTGCGCCAGCGTCTCTCGTCCTTCCTGCCTGCGGAGGCCTCGAGCACCGATCCCGTGGACATGATCGCCACCGCCGGCGCGCAGGACTTCCGGCGCGCGATCGAGGCGGTTGGGCATTCCGGCGAGACCGACGCGATCATCGCGATCTTCGTGCCGCCGTTGATCACCCGGCCCGAGGAGGTCGCGGCCGCGATCTCCGAGGCCGCCGAGTGCCTGCCGGCGGACGTCTCGCTGGCTACCGTCTTCATGGCCGACGGCGGCGTGCCGCTCGCGCTGGGCCGCCCTGATCGGCCGATCCCGGTGTTCGACTTCCCCGAGGACGCGGCCCGCGCCCTCGGGCATGCGTGTCGCTACGGGCGCTGGCGCGAGGCGCCGGCCGGACGCGTCGCGAGCTTCGACGACTGCCGGCCCGACGCGGCCGCCGCGGTCATCGCCCGGGCGCTCGGCGTCGGCGCCGGCTGGCTGGCGCCGGCCGATGTCGCGAGCCTGCTCGAGTGCTACGGGATACCCGTGCCGGCGTGGCGGATCGCGCCCGATCCCGACGGTGCCGGGCGCGCGGCGGCCGAACTGGGCGGTCGCGTCGCGCTCAAGGCGATTGCGCCCGGGCTCGTGCACAAGACCGATGCCGGAGCCGTTCGGATCGGCGTGACGACCGACGAGGTGGCGCCCGCCGCGACGGTCATGGCCGCGACGCTGACCGAAGCCGGGCTGAGCGTCGAGGGCTACCTCATTCAGGAGATGGCGGCCGCCGGCGTCGAGCTGATCGTCGGCGTCGTCCAGGATCGCGCCTTCGGGCCGCTCGTCGCATGCGGGGCCGGCGGCACGAGTGCCGAGCTGCTCGGCGATGTCGCCGTGCGACTGACGCCGCTGACCGATCTCGACGCCCGCGAGATGCTGCGCTCGCTCAAGCTGTTCCCGCTGCTCGACGGCTACCGCGGCGCCGCGGTCTGCGACATCCTCGGGCTCGAGCAGCTGCTGCAGCGTGTCGGCGCGCTTGTCGAGGCTCACCCCGAGATCGCCGAGATGGACCTCAACCCCGTCGTTGCTCGGCCCGACGGCCCGCTCGCGGTCGACGCCCGGGTCCGCATCGAGCCGCACACGGCCGCGCCGCCGCTGCCGTCGGTCACCGGCGTAGCCTGAGGTTCGCCCATGCGCGCAATGGTTCTCACCGGAGTCGGGCGGCCGCTCGAACTCGTCGATCTTCCGGTGCCGACCCCCGGACCGGGGCAGGCGCTGCTCCGCGTCGATGCCTGCGGGGTCTGCCGGACCGATCTGCATCTCGTCGATGGGGAGGTCGAGATCGCGCGGTTCCCGCGGGTCCTCGGCCATCAGATCGTCGGCATCGACGACGAGACCGGCGTCCGGGTCGGCGTCCCGTGGCTCGGGTGGACGTGCGGCGAATGCGGCTACTGTCGCTCGGGGCGGGAGAACCTGTGCCGCAGGGCGCGGTTCACGGGGCGTGACATCGACGGCGGCTTCGCCGAGTACGCGGTCGCCGACCGGCGGTTCTGCTTCCCGATCCCCGACGGGTTCGACGGTCTCTCCGCCGCGCCGCTGCTGTGCGCCGGACTGATCGGCTACCGGGCGTTTCGCATGTGCGGCGACGCCAAGCGGATCGGCCTCTACGGGTTCGGCGCCGCCGCCCACATCCTCGCCCAGGTCGCGACCTGGGAGGGCCGCGAGGTCTACGCCTTCACGCGCGCCGGCGACGACGTCGCGCAGGAGTTCGCTCGACGCGAGGGCGCCGTGTGGGCCGGCGCCTCGGAGGATCTGCCCCCCCAGCCCTTGGACGCGGCGATCGTCTTTGCGCCGGTCGGGGCGCTCGTCCCGCTCGCGCTGCGTTCGGTGGCGCCCGGCGGCACCGTCGTCTGCGGTGGCATCCACATGAGCGACATCCCGTCGTTTCCCTATTCCGATCTGTGGGAGGAGCGCTCGATCCGCTCGGTCGCCAACCTGACCCGCGAGGACGGGACGAGGCTCCTGAAGATCGCGCCGCAGGTGCCGGTCCGCACCGAGACGACGAGCTACCGGCTCGAGGCGCTCAACGACGCGCTCGAGGACCTTCGCGCCGGTCGATTCTCCGGCTCGGCGGTCATCAGGTTGTGATCGGAGCGGGGTTTCTACGGACGGCGTTGAGGGGTGCCCCGGATGTCCTGGCGATCCGGTCGTCGTACGGTCGTGGGTCCAAGCAATCGACCTACGGAGGTTCGTCATGGCCAGAGCACTCACGCGGTGGGAGCCCTTCGCGGAGTTCGCCGACCTGCACACCCGGTTGAACCGGATGTTCGACGAGGTCGCGGGCGCCGGCGAACGCGAGTGGATGCCCGCGATCGATGTCGTTGAAGACAACGGCAATCTCGTGATGCACGCCGACCTCCCCGGGATCAAGCCCGGCGAGGTCAAGATCCAGATCGAGGATGACGTGCTCACGCTTTCGGGCAAGCACGAGGAGCACACGGAGGCGAAGGACGCGTCGTTCGTGCGGCGCGAGCGTCGCTACGGCGCGTTTTCGCGGTCGATCGCGCTGCCCGCCGGGGTCGATGCCAAGAAGGTCAAGGCCCGGACGACCGACGGCGTCCTCGAGGTGACGATCCCGCTACCCAAGGAAGCCAAGAACGAACGAGTCGAGATCACCCCAACCGCGGGATGACGATGTTCGCGGACCGCCGGGTTGTCCTCGGCCTCTCGGCGGCGCTCGCGCTGCCGATGCTCAGCGCGTGCGGCGGCGGCGGTCGCCCAGCCGGCCCGAGTCGCGCCGACTACATCGCGCACGCGGACCGCGTCTGCCGCGATACCCGTGCGCGATCTGCGCCGTTGCTGCGGCGCTTCGCGGCCGGTGCCGCGTCGCTCGACGCCGCGAGCGCGCGCAGGCTCGCCCCCCTCGGGCGCCACATCCATGCGCTGGCGCAGGCCTACCTCGCACGCCTGCGTGCACTGGCACCGCCTGAGGGCGACCGCGACGCGGTCGGGCACTTCCTGTCGCTCTCCGGCGCGGTTGTCGACGAGCTTGGGCACGCCGCCGTCGCGCTCGCGGCGGGGCATCCGCTCGACGTGCTCGCCACGCTGCGTGATGCGCAGCTGGGCGCCAAGGACGCCAACGCGGCAGCCGCCGCGTACGGGTTCAGCGACTGCGCGACGGTCCTGTCGCTCGGCTGAGGCGCACGGCTGCTCGACGCAGCTCGTCGGAGCCCCAGACGATGATCGGGAACGCGGCGAGCGGTGCGAGTTCGCGCGGGCCCAGCCCCGCGGTCCCGAAGATGCTCTGCAACGGTGGGAGATAGATGATCGCGGCGGCAAAGAGGAGTTCGAACGCGATGCCCCACAGCAGCAGCGGATTGGAGAAGACGCCGATGCTGCGCAGCGACTCGTGCGTCGTGCGCGCCGCGAACGCGGTACCGACCTGGCAGGCGATGATGCCGGCGAACGTCATCGTGGTCGCGACCAGATAGTCGTGGTGCAGAGCGCTCCCGGAGCCGGTCGCATCGCCCGGCGACCACCCCGCGCCCAGCAGCACCCAGAAGAAGCCGAGCATCACGAGGAGCGCCTCGAGAAGACCGAGCGATCCCCATGCGCGCAGCAGCATCGGGCGATCGATGATGCCCTGTGCGCGTGATCGCGGGGGGCGCTCCATGGTGCCCGGCTCCCCGCGCTCACAGCCCAGCGCGAGTGCCGGGAACGTGTCGGTGCCGAGGTCGATCGCGAGAATCAGGATCGCGGTGATCGGCAGCGGGATCGCCCCTCCGGCGAGCGCGAACGCGATGAATGGGACGATCTCGGCGGGAGCGTGCGCGAAGATGTACGTGATGAACTTGCGGATGTTCTCGTAGACGGTCCGGCCCTCCTCGACCGCTGCGACGATCGAGGCAAAGCTGTCGTTGGTGAGGACCATCGTTGCGGCCTCTCGCGCGACCTCGGTGCCGGAGGCGCCCATCGCGACTCCGATGTCCGCGCGTCTGAGGGCCGGCGCGTCGTTCACCCCGTCGCCGGTCATCGCCACGGTATGGCCGAGGGCGCGCAACGCATCGACGACCTGCAGCTTGGTCTCCGGTGAGCTGCGCGCGATGATCAGCTCCTCCTCGGAGGCGACGAGCCGCTCGAGCTCCTGCTCGCCCATCGCGTCGATCTCCACGCTGGTGACGATCCGCGGCGTGCCGCGCACGATCCCGACCTCACGGGCGATCGCCTCCGCGGTCAGCGCATGGTCGCCGGTGATGACGATGATCCGGATCCCTGCCTCCTGGCAGCGCGCGACCGCGTCAGCGACGCCGGCGCGCGGCGGGTCCTCGAGCGCCGCGAGGCCGAGGAACGTGAGGTCGGACTCGGCACGATCGCGCTCGGCGAGACCGTCCGACGCTCGATGGCGCTCGGCGAACGCGAGCACCCGCAAGCCGCTCGAGGCGTAGCTCTCGAACGCCGTCGCGATCGCAGCGCGGTCGTCAGCGGTCAGCGGCCGGTCCGCGTCGGCTCCGCGAATGGCGCTGCAGCGCGCGAGGAGCTCGAGCGGCGCGCCCTTCACGTGGTACCAGAGCTGTTCACCGGCCTCGGCGTCGAGCGTCGTCATCCGCTTCAGACGCGGGTCGAAGTGGTACACGTGGCGGCGGGAGCGCTCGCGCTGAGCGAGCAGCCCTTCGACGTCCTCGCCAAGCCGGGCGGCGGCGACGAGCAGCGCGCTCTCGCCTGGATCGCCGGCTCGGTGCCACGTTCCCTCCTCCTGCCGGATCGTTGCGTTGTTGCAGCGCACAGCAGTGCGCAGGAGGCCCGAGAACGGCTCGCGCCCCCCGGCCGCGGGCACCTGTGGAGCCGCCAGATCGAGCTCGACGCCATCACCCCACAGCAGGCGAACGCTCATCCGTCCCTCGGTGAGCGTCCCGGTCTTGTCAGTACAGATCACCTCGGTCGAGCCGAGCGTCTCGACCGCGGTCAGACGCTTGACGAGGGCGCGCCGCTTGGCCATCCGCCGCACCCCCACCGCGAGCGCGAGCGTGATCGTCGGCAGCAGGCCCTCTGGGACGTTGGCGACGAGCAGGCCGATGGCGAACGTCAGCGCGTCGTGCAGCGCAAGCCCCGCGGCTGTCACACCGAGCACGAGGAACACGGCGCCGGCCCCCAGTGCGATGATCGCGATCAGCTGGGCCACGCTGTTCACCTGCGCCTGCAGCGGGCTGATCTCGCCACGGACGCGCTGGGAGAGCGCCGCGATCCGCCCGAGCTGGGTGCTCATCCCCGTCGCGTAGACGACCGCCTGGGCTTCGCCGACGGTGCACAGCGTCCCGGAGAACACGAGGTCCTCGGCCTCAAACGGCATCGCCGCGCGCCGGCTGCGTGAGGCACTGCGCGCGACCGGCTGAGATTCACCGGTCAGCGCGGCCATGTCGACCTCCAGCGTTCCCTCGATCAGGCGCGCGTCGGCGCACATCCGGTCGCCCTCGCTGAGCACGACGAGGTCGCCCGGCACGAGCGTCGCCGCGTCGACCTCGACGATCGTGCCCGCCCGTCGCACGCGGGCCTGTGGCGGGAGCATGCGCGCAAGCGCTTCGGTCGCCCGCTCAGCCTGGAGCTCCTGGACGAAGGCGAAGGCGGCATTGAGCACGATCACCGCCACGATCGCCCCGGCCAGCGCGGGCGTTCCGCCGATCAACGCCAGCGTCGCTGCCACCCACAGCAGCTGCGCCAACGGGTGCGTGAACTGCCGGGCAAGGTCGCGCAGATGGCTCGCGCCCTCGCTCCGGGTGATCTCGTTGCGCCCGTATTGGGCCAGCCGGCGTTCGGCCTCGCGCGGGTGCAGACCGTGACGACCGGTCTGCAGGTCGCGCAGCAGCGCATCGACGTCCTCCTCGGGATCCGGCGCGTGCCGCGCATCCACCTCGGTCCGGCTCTGCATGGCGGCAGGCCGCGGCTATCGGCTCCGGTGGCGATCCTGCTCGTCGACGGTTCGCTCAGCCGTCGGCAGTGCCTCGAGGCGGTCGTCCGGAATCGGCTCTCCGCTTGCGATCGACAACCCGTACGTTCCCGCTGCGAGCCGTGCCTCGGCGCGCTCGAGAGCGCCGAGCTGTTGAGCGACGTCCTCGGCGAGGCTCGCGTCGAACTCGCTCTGATAGAGGCTCTCCGAGCCCCGATCACCCGGCTCGCGCTGCTCGGCCTGCATCTCATGATCTCGCTCGGCGAGCTCGGATAGCGCCCGCTCGACCCGCTCTCGCTCGCGTTGCAGAAGCTCATGCGCACGATCGGCATTCATGTGTCCATCCTGCCCGCGCGGCCGGGGGCCGGCATCGTGGCTGCGCCGTAGAGCGGTTGCGGGTTCTCCACGATGCCGAGGTGATCGGCACGTCGTAGCGTTCGCGATGTGCTGGACCCCGAGTTTGAGCAGGTGCTCGCCGCGATGGGCGATCCCGCCTTCTACCTGGGCGCGCCGACGACGCTGGTGGTGCTCGAGACGCACATCTCGTGGGTCTTCCTGGCGGGGGAGCGGGCCTACAAGCTCAAGAAGCCGGTCGTCTTCGCGTTTTTGGACTACGGCACGGCGCAGCGCCGCCGCGAGATGTGCGAGCTCGAGGTCGAGCTCAACCGCCGCCTCGCCCCGGACATCTATCTCGGCGTACGCGCCATCGTTCGCCGTGGTGGCGCGTTGGAGCTCGGTGGGCCGGGCCCGGACGCCATCGAGCACGTTGTCGAGATGCGCCGCTTCGACGAGGCGGACACGCTTGCCGCCCGCGTCGTGACCGGCCGGATCACCGCGCAGCAGATCGCCGCGGTCGGTGGGCGACTCGCGCGCTTTCACGCCGCGAGCACTCCGTCGCATCGACGCGCGCGCGGCGTCGCCTCGGTGCTCCACAACGCCGACGGGAACTTCGAAGGGCTGCTGGAGAGCGGCACGATCGAGCACCGGCGCGTCCTCGCCGCCCAGCGCTTCACCGACGCGTTCCTGGCCGCGAACGCGGCGGCGCTCACGGCGCGGATGGCCGAGGGGAGGGTACGTGACGGCCATGGCGACCTCCGCGCGGAGCATGTGGTGATCGGCGACGACGTGCAGATCGTCGACTGCGCGGAATTCGACGCCGGGTTGCGGAAGATCGATGTGGGCGCCGATCTCGCCTTCCTCGTGATGGACCTCGCTCGCCTCGCGCGCCCCGACCTCGGCCGCGTGCTCGTGGACGCGTATCGGTCCGCGGGGGGCGATCCGGGAACGGATCAGATGATCGCCTTCCACGCCGCGATCAGGGCGTGGGTGCGCGCCAAGGTGGCGCTGCTCGTCGGCGACGACTTGGAGCTGGCCCCGGACCGGCGCGCCGCGGCCGTCGGCGAAGCGCTCGGATTGCTGGCCCTGGGCGAGCAGCTGGCGTGGCAGGCGCGGCTCCCGTTGACCGTGATCGTCTGCGGACCGCCGGCCAGTGGCAAGTCCGACCTCGCGCGGGCGCTGTCTGAGACGTCGGGCCTGCCGGTCGTCGGGTCGGATGTCACGCGCAAGCGCCTGGCCGGAATCGCGCCGACCGAGCGGGCGCCCCGCGGCGCCTACGGCGCACAGGCGACCGCACTGACCTATGCCGAGGTCGGGCGCCGCGCGGTCGGGCATGTCGGGGCCCAGGGCGGCGCGATCATCGATGTCGCCTTCGGCCGGTCACGTGATCGCGCGACGCTCCTGGCCGAGCTGTCGAACACGGTGTTGCCGGTGGTGTTCGAGTGCCGCGCCCCCGCGTCGGTGCTCCAGGCGCGCGCGCGAGCTCGCGAACGGGAGGTCGACCGGATCTCGGATGCCGGCCCCGAGATCGCCGCGCGGCTGCGCGCTGATTTCGAGCCGCTCGAGGACGACGTCACGGCCGACCGTCACTTCGTCCTGCGCACCGACCGTCCAGAGGCGCAGGTGCTCGAGGATCTCGTCGCGATGCTCGATCAGCAGCTCGCGCGCTCGCGCCCCGCGTAGGACGCGATCGCACGCAGCACAGCTACGCGATCATCGCCGCTGCGAGCCGGCGCCACTCTTCGCGGGGCAGCCGCTGGCGGTCCTCGCAGACGACGTGCATGCACACGTGATCGGCGCCCGCGGCGTGGTGCTCGCCGACGTGGGCGGCGACGGCCTGCTCGTCACCCCACGCGACGAGCCCGTCGACCAGGGCATCGCTGCCGCCGTCGGCGAGATCCGCCGCGGTGAAGCCGTGCGCCAGCCATGTGTTGGTGTAGTTGGGCAGCGTGCTGTACGGGTTCGCGAGGAAGTTGCGCGCGAGCTGCCGCGCACGCTCGGGGTCCGCGTCGAGGATCACGGGGACGCCGGGCGCCAGCAGCGGTCCGGTACCGAGCTCTCCGCGGGCGAAGCGGGTGTGGGCGCTGGGCACGATGTACGGATGCGATCCCGCCGCGCGATCACGAGCGACCTCGAGCATCTTCGGACCCATCGCCGCGATCACCCGCCGATCGGCGGGGATCGGCTGCGGCTGGTCGTCGAGCTCGTCGAGGTAGTGCTTCATCGCCGAGAGCGGTTTGTCGTAGCGACCGGGCTCGACCGCGTCGAGGAGCGGGCGGTGGCTGATGCCGATCCCGAGCAGGAACCGGCCCGGGTGGGCCTTCTGCAGCGCCTGGTAGGTGGCGGTCAGGGCGGGCGGCTCGTGGAGCCACATGTTCACGATCCCGGTGGCGACGACGATGTTGGTCGTCGCGTCCAGCAGGCGTGCCACGTCGGCGAACACCGCCTCGTTGGGCTCGATCCCGCCCGGCACCCAGATCGTGCCGAAGCCGAGCCCCTCCAACTCCGCGGCGGCGTCGGCGATTTCGCCCGGGTCGGCCTCACGTAGATAGCGCCCCCAGATTCCGAACCTGCCCAGTGCTGTCATCGGAGGAGCATACGATTGGTCCGATGACCGATGCCGATCAGCCCGCCGACTGGCTCTTCTCCGAGCAATCGCACATCGGTGTGGTGTGCGAGGACATCGAGCGGACGATCGCCGAGTACGAGCAACTCGGCTACACCTTCGCCCTGCGATCCGGCACGGTCACGCTGCACCGTCCGGGGCTCGGCCCGCAGGAGCCGTTCACCGCGCGATCGGCATGGTCACTCCAGGGTCCGCCACACGTCGAGCTCGGCGAGATCGCCGGGTTGGGCGGCCTTCCGCTGCTCTGGCCCTCGCGCGGTCACGACTACGTCGATCATGTCGGCTACTGGGTCGACGATCTCATCGCCGCCTCCGCACTGCTCGAGCAGCGCGGGTTCCCGCTCGAGGCCACACCGGAGGGCGACGACGGCCGGCCGATCGGCTTCTGTTACCACCGCACCCCGAGCGGCGCGCGGATCGAGTTGGAGGACGGGCCGATGCGCAAGCAGCTCCTGGCGGCGCAGTTCGATCGTGTCCGCAGCGGCGACACCAGCGTCATCGCCTACGTCCCGTTCGTCGAGGAGCCCGGCTGAGCTAGGGTCCGTACCCGGCGCCGCTGCAGTTCGTGATCCTACGCCAGATCACCAACGCCCAGCTCGGCGCCGTCTCGGGCGAGCCGAAGTGCTGCTTCTTCGTGGGCGAGACGGCGCCGCTGCAGCCCACGCCGAACACGACGACGACGTTCACCGTGAATCTGCCGGTCGAGAACAATCGCCAGCCGAACATCATCACCCAGGATGCGATCGGCTTCAGCGCGCGCACCGGCGGCACCCTTCCGATCGCCTTCGTGCCCGGCCAGTTCAGCCCGGCGTTCTTCACGCCCAACGGCCTGACCTCGAGCTCGTTCCATCCGATGCTCGGCCCCGAGCACGGCGCCAACACCGGCGGGGCGTTCGCGAGCGGCCACCAGGGCGGGCTGGACATCCTGCTCCAGTACACGTTCACGCCGGTTGCGACCGTCATCAGCCCCGGCGGGGGAATCACCACGCTGCGTCCGACCGACGTCACGACGATCGCCGGCTCGGTCCTGCGGCCGATCGGCGGCGCGTTCGACGTGGTGCTCAACTGCCTCCAGGCCACGTGCGCCGGCAGTCTCAACGTCCTGTCGCGCTCCCCCGTCGCGGCCGCCAAGGTGACCAAGAAGATCCGCTCGCTCGGCACGGCGAAGTTCAGCCTCACAAAGGGCAATGGCCGCAAGGTCAAGATCAAGCTCAACGCGCTCGGCCGCAAGCTCGCCAAGAGCACGAGCACGAAGGTCACAGTCGTCGTCGACCTCGGTCAGACCGGAACGACGAGCAGGAACCTGACCCTGCGGAAGGGCAGGCCGAAGTCGGGCTGACGGACCGGCTGTCCCGCCCGGCGCAGGCGTCGCGCGGCGGCTGACGGTTTGCTGGGCGGCGCGGTCTGGGAGACTCGCGGGACGTGATTCCACCGCTGTCCGTCCTCGATCTCGTGCCCGTGACCGCCGGTGGCTCGCCGCGCGACTCGCTGCACCGCAGCCTCGACCTGGCGCAGCGTGCCGAACGGCTGGGCTATACCCGGTACTGGGTCGCCGAGCACCACAACATGACCGCCATTGCGAGCGCGGCGACGTCGCTGGTCATCGGGTACCTCGCGTCCGCGACGAGCACGATCCGCGTCGGCGCCGGCGGAATCATGCTCCCCAACCACGCGCCGCTGGTCATCGCCGAGCAGTTCGGGACCCTTGAGGCGCTCTATCCCGGACGCATCGATCTCGGTCTCGGGCGTGCCCCGGGGAGCGACCAGTTCACCGCAGCCGCGTTGCGCCGCGACGAGGCTCGGGTGGCCGACTTCCCGCGCGAGGTCCAGGAGCTGGCCCACTTCCTGGGGCCGGTGCAACCGGGACAGCGCGTCCAGGCCGTGCCCGGCGGGGGCTCCAAGGTGCCCCTGTGGATCCTCGGCTCGAGCACGTTCGGCGCGCAGCTCGCGGCCATGCTCGGGCTGCCGTACGCGTTCGCGTCGCACTTCGCCCCCGATTCACTGGACGACGCCCTGGCGCTGTACCGCGGCAACTTCCAGCCGTCGGACCAGCTCGCCACTCCGTATGTGATGCCCGGTGTGAACGTCGTCGTCGCGGACACCGACGAGGAGGCGGCGCGGCTGTTCACGACGATGCAGCAGGGCTTCGTCAACCTGCGCCGCGGGACCCCCGGGCCCTACCAGCCGCCGGTCGACGACATCGAGGACTACTGGAGTCCCCGCGAGAAGCTGCAGGCCAGTCACATGCTGCGCTACGCGATCGTCGGATCACCCGGGACGGTCCGCGACGGGCTCGAGCGCTTCGCCCAGCACACCGACGCCGACGAGCTGATGGTCGTCTCGGCGATCTACGACCACAACGCGCGGGTGCGCTCCTACGAGCTGCTGGCCGAGCTGGCGGGCATCGGGCCGGCCGAGATCGTGACGGTAGGCCCGGGTTCCGCCGGGGCGTAGAGTCTCGGCCATGGCCGAGACAGCGCGCTTCACCGCCGACGAAGCTCGTGGCGCGGGTGAGGAGATCGGGATCGTGTGGGCGACGTCGGCGTTCGATGTCGAGCAGTTCCGGATGGGAATGGACGTCGAACTCGAGCACGGCGCTCGCGATCCCGAGACCAACGTGACCGACGACGATGTGACGGTCACCGCGAAGATCGCCCGCGCTCACCTCAATGAGTTCCCCGATTACTACACGCGCCTGGCTGAGATGGAGGCCGAGGCCGAGGCGTACTGGGACGCTCAGGGCACGTGAGCTACGGGGCCTTGGCCTTGACGTTCGTGCTGACGTAGATGTAGTGGACGAGCGCGTCGAGCTCACGCTTGCTCAACGCGGTCCCGTAGTTCGTCGGCATGACGTTCGCGCTGTAGCCCGGGACGATCTCCTTGTTGGGGTCGACGACCGAAACCAGCGTGTCCGCGGCGGGATCGGCACTGAGTTCCTTGTCGAGGTTCGGGCCGATCACTCCGGTCGCGCCCGCCGCCTTCATCGTGTGGCACGAGGCGCAACCGATCGCGCCGGTGCTGGGGTTCCCCGAGACGAACAGCTGCGCTCCGAGCGCGTTCCCGGTCAGCGCCGGGACGGTCTTGGTCGTCGTGGGCGCCGCGGCATGAACCGTGACCGTCGTGGTGTTCGGGCCGTTGCGGTCCAGCAGCGCGATCGTCGACATCAGCAGGGCCGCGAGGATCCCCAATCCGCCGAAGATCACGACCCATCTGCCGGTCAGTCGCGCGACCTCGTCATCGAAGATCTCCTGGTCGTGCTTCTCGCGCTGCTCGGCGTCTGCGGCGTTCTCTTCCATAGTGGTTCACCCTAGATCCAGCAGATCGGGGCGCATCCGTGAGAAGCCGCAGATCTGTTCGGGCGCGCTACGGACGCGCGTTTCCACGCGTCCATAGGATGGTGAGATGAGCGATCCGACGGCCGTGAGTAGCGACCCCGCGCTGATCGAGCAGCTGGGGCCGCTGCTCGCGTCAGATCCGGCCGCGCTCGCCGATCCCTACCCGGTGTGGAATCGCCTGCGCGAGGAGGCGCCCGCGCTGCGCCTCGGCCAGCTGGTGATCTTCAGCCGCTACGACGACGCGAAGCAGCTGTTCTCGATGAGCGACAGCGAGCGCTACGGCATGAAGTGGAAGGACAGCGAGATGGTCCAGCAGCTGCTGCGCGAGCTGCCGAACGAGCAGGCGCAGGCGCTGCGCGAGGTCAGTGAGCTCGTCGCGTTGTTCATGGTCAACAGTGTCGGCGAGGAGCACGCCCGCCGCCGGCGCATCGCCCACCGCTACTTCACTCCGCGGCGAGTCGCGGAGCTGCGGGTATCGGTGCAGGGGTACCTCGACGAGCTGCTGGGCGAGATGGCCGCCGGCGGCGGTGGCGACCTGATGCACGTGGCCTACCGCCTTCCGTTGCTGGTCATCGTCGAGATGCTCGGCTGCCCGGTTGCCGACGCGGATCGGATCCACGACTGGTCATCGACGATCGGCGCGGCGTTCGACCCGCGCCTCGACGGGGACACGGCGCTGAAGGCGGGCACGGCGATCATGGAGTTCCGCGCGTACATCCGCGAGCTCGTCGCGACACGGCGGCCCGACGCGGACTCGAGCGATCTGATGACGACGCTGCTCGAGGCCCGTGACGGCGAGAGCCTGACCGAGGACGAGCTGATCGCGATGGTCCTGGTGTTGCTGTTCGCCGGGCACGAGACGACGACGAACCTCATCTCCCACGGCCTGCACACCCTGCTCGAGCATCCGGACCAGTGGCGGGCGATCTGCGCCGACCCGTCGCTGGTCCCCGGTGCGATCGAGGAGCTGCTGCGCTACGTTGCGCCGGTGCAGAGCGCCACGCGATTCGTCGGCGAGGATCACGAGTTCGCCGGTGTCGAGGTCCACCGCGGCGACACGGTTGCCATGTCGGTTGCCGCCGCCAACCGCGATCCGTCGGTGTTCGGGGATCCGGACCGGCTTGACATCTTGCGGTCTGACGCGGCGCGACACCTGGCATTCGGGTTCGGCCCGAAGTTCTGCCTCGGGGCATCGCTGACGCGGCTCGAGGCCACGGTCGTCTTCGAAACGCTCGCGCAGCGCTACCCCGACATCATGATCGCCGGCGACGCCGACCTGCGCTATACCGGCAGCTGGGTCCTGCGGAGCCTCGTCAGCCTGCCGGTCACCCTCGGCGACGAGGCCACCCGCTGATGGGCGCCGCCGGCGTGCCGACCATCGCCATCGTCGGTGCGGGCCCCGGGCTCGGGCTCTCGATCGCGCGCCGGTTCGGTGCCAACGGCTTCGCTGTCGCGCTGCTCTCCCGCACGCAGGCCAAGCTCGATGAGCTGGCCGGACAGCTCGGCGCCGAGGGAATCGACGCCGCGGGCTTCACGGCCGACGTCCTGGATCGTCCGTCGCTCGTGGACGCGTTCGCGCGCGTCAGGGAGCGGTTCGGCGATGTCGACGTGCTCGAGTACTCGCCCGCGCCGCACACGCCGACCCCGGCGCTCGCCCCGGTCGATGCGCTCGAGTTGACGGTCGAGACGATCCAGCCGCAGATCGACTACTACCTGTACGGAGCGGTGACCGCGGTCCAGCAGGTGCTGCCCGCGATGCTCGAGCGTGCAAGCGGGACGCTGTTGTTCACCACCGGCGCGTCGTCGGTGATGCCGAACCCGGTGTTCGGGAACATCGGGATCGGCGCCGGCGCATTGCGCAACTGGGCGCGCGCCCTCCACGCGGCGCTCGCCGACAAGGGCATCTATGCCGCCCACGTACCGCTCGCCACGTACATCGGCTCGGGCGGGCCCGAGACCCAGCCCCACACGATCGCCGAGCTGTACTGGCAGATGTACACCGAGCGGGCCGAGGACGAGCACCTGTACTCGACGTCGTAGACGGCTCAGCGCGCTGAGCCGTCGCTTCGTCCACGACGCCACCGCAGCGCGCCGCGACGGATCCACCGCGTATCACGTCGCGCCGACCCTGTCTAGGCTGCAGGCGCGGGACGGTCCTGACGCAGCAGCCACCAGTCCACGACGAATCCGCCGAACGGGACAACGGCGCCGATGAGGACCCAGAACGTCGTCGTGTTGGACCATCTCGCCTCGGCGCGCAGCATCAGCGCCAGCGCCACGTAGGCGAGGAACAGGAGGCCGTGGATCGGGCCGAGGATCGCGACGCCGGTCGCGCCGTTGCCCTGGTGCTTGACGTACGAGGCCGCGAGGAGGCTGAGGAAGCTCGTGGCCTCGATCGGCGCGACCCAGCGCAGCCATTTCATCGCAGTCATCGCCGCAGTCTTGCGCCTGGCGTCGTCGATCTGTGTGCTCGGCGTCACGCGGCGCTCCTACACTCCCGCCGATGAGCACCCGCCCGTCAATGCCCATGAACGGCTCGGCGTGTCACGGGTGCTCGAGTTCAACGCGACGTCCGGCACGACGCAGGTGACGTGCGCGGACCGCATCGTCCGCGGCGCGAGCCACGGCCGCTACCAGGTGGTCGCCGCCGACGGCCCGGTGTCGAAGGCGATCATCGTCGGCTTCGTGCTGGGTGTCCTGTCGCTGTTGGCCGGCGGGATCTGGCTGGTCGTGCAGGCCCACCGCCCGGGGGCGGCGGGGCCGCCGGCGCTCGGCGTCTGATGTCGGACCCGGTCCGCATCGACATCTGGCTGTGGGCGGCGCGACTGATCAAGACCCGCCCGCTCGCGGCCGACGCCGTCCGCGGGGGGCGGGTCCACCTCAACGGCGTGCGGGTCAAGCCGGGCAAGGACGTGCGGCCGGGCGACGAGCTCGAGGTCGTGATCGGCCAGTCGCGGATGACCGTCGTCGTCCGGGGCACGGCGAAGCGTCGCGGTCCCGCGCCCGAGGCGGTCCTGCTCTACGAGGAGACCGACGAGAGCCGTGCAACCCGGGAACTGCACGCCGCCCAGCGGCGCCTCGCCGGTCCGGTCGGCCCGAGCGGCGGCCCGCGTCCGACCAAGCGCGACCGCCGGCGGCTGACCGGGCGCTAACTGCGGGTCAGGGCGGACGACGACCGTGCCGGCCACGGCGACGACCTCGTCGGCCCCGACCCGATTCTGCGGGCGTTGCGGCACCCGGACCGAAGCCGCGCAGGCAGGCCACAGCCGCCGCTGCCCGGAGTGCGGCCTGACCTCCTACCCACGCACCGACCCCGTCGTGACGATGGTCCTACAGGCCGGGGATCGCTGCCTGCTGACCCGCCGTCGCGGGGCGCCGGCGGGCATGTGGTCGGCGCTCGCGGGCTTTGTCGAGCCGAGCGAGACGCCTGAGGAGGCGATCGTGCGCGAGACGCGCGAGGAGGTCGGCGTCGAGGTCATCTCGAGCACGTACCTGGGCGCGCAACCGTGGCCGTTCCCCGGCGCGCTGATGCTCGGCTTTCGTGCGTTTGCCGATCCCGACACGACGTACGCCCAGGTCCACGAGCCCGAGGAGCTGACCGACGCCCGCTGGTTCACGCGCGCGGAGCTCCAGGCCGCGCTCGACGACGGGACGATGACGATTCCGCCGGCACTGGCGATCGGCCATCACCTGATCGCCGCGTTCCTCAACGACGGCGACTGATCGGGCGTCAGCGCGCCGTGACGCGCCCGGCCGCGGTGCGCCAGCTCATGGTTCGAAGCTTGACCGGTAGACGCCACCGCACGCAGCCGAGGACGCGGCACGGGGAAGATCCCCGGCGAACGACGCGGTCACCGCGAACGGCGACCGCGCGACCGAGCCGTCGAAGAAGACGGTCACGCTGAAGCGCCCGCCGGGCGTGGTCTTGGTGGTCAGCGTGTGGGCGCCGGCGCCGTCGGTCCACGTGATGGCGATCGTGTCGCCGGCCTTCGTCACCGGCGCCAGTTGCCCGGCGAGCGGGTAGGCCATTCCGGCCATCCACGGCGCTGTGGAGAGCGCGGGCGGGCAGGCGAGCGAGAGCGCCGACTGGCCCGGCCCGGGGACGGTCGGCACGGGCGCGACGAGCGCCTTCGCGGGCGCGAGCGCGATCGGAGGCCCGAGGTCGCGCGCGAGCGTGATCGGGCGCGTGTAGGAGACGACGCACGGCTGCGGATATCCGGCGATCCGCCGCGTGTTCGGGCCGGCGTTGCCCTTGCGCAGCGACGCCGTGATCTGCTGGCCGTCGGGCGTCAGCGAGACATGGATCAGCGCGAACGCGCGCGCGTTGCCGGTCAAGAAGGCAACGGCGTAGAGCGGGAACCCGAACGCGGCGACTTTCGTCGAGCCGCGGGACCAGTGATAGGCCTTCGGCTTGCCGTTGATCCCGGGGACGTTGACCCCGGCGCAGAAGCTCGTGAACTGCAGATGGCCTGCGCCGTCGCTGCGGGCGACCACCCCGGAGGCGGGGGAGTCCTGGTCGATCCACGTCGCGTTCGGGGTGAGCGTCGTCGCGCGCGCCGCGGCGGGTGAGACCGCGAGGGTCGCGAGTACGACGACAGCGGGCAGCGAGCGCACGGGGCGCGAGGCTAGCGCAGCGACCGGCTCAGTTCTCGAGCAGCTCCGACGTCTCGAGCCACTCGGCCTCCAGCGTCTCGCGCTCGGCGGCCAGGTCGGTCAGCTCGGCGGACAGGGCGCCGAGGCGATCATGGTCGGTCGCGCTGGCCGCCATCTGCTCGTTCAGCGCCGCCTCGCGTTCGCCCACGCGTTCGAGCGCCCGCTCGAGGCGCCGGACCTCCTTGCGTGCCGCGTGGACCGTGGCGCCGGCCGAGGCATTGGGCCGCGCCGCCGGTGGCGCGGACGGCTCGGGCGCGCGGCGCAGCTCCACATACTGCTCGATCCCGCCCGGCAGGTGGCGCAGCGTGCCGTCGCCGAGCAGCCCGTAGACGTTGTCGCACACGCGCTCGACGAAGTAGCGATCGTGGCTGACGACGATCAGCGTTCCGGGCCAGCTGTCGAGCAGATCCTCCAGCGCGGTCAGGGTGTCGATGTCGAGATCGTTGGTCGGCTCGTCGAGCAACAGGACGTTGGGCTCGCCCATCAGCAGCCGCATGAGCTGCAGCCGGCGCCGCTCGCCGCCCGACAGATCGCGGACCAGCGTCCGCGCCCGGTCGCCGCGAAAGCCGAAGCGGTCGCACAGCATCGACGCGGTGATCTGCGGCCCGTCACTCAGCGTCGCGACCTCGCGCACCGCCTCGAGCGACTCGAGCACCCGCAGGTGCCCGGGGATCTCGGCCGTGTCCTGCGAGAGCTCGGCGAGGCGGACCGTCGTGCCGCGCTGGACTGCGCCCGCCGCCGGTTTCAGGTCGCCGGCCAGCAGCTTGAGCAGCGTTGTCTTGCCCGAGCCGTTGACGCCGACCAGCCCGACGCGATCGCCCGGGCCCAGCCGCCACGTGACGTCATCGAGCAGCGGCGGGCCGTCGCCGAACCCGATCGTGATGTCGATCGCGTCGAGCACGCGGTCGCCGAGGCGCGCGGTCGCGAAGCGCAGCAGCTCGACGCTGTCGCGCGCCACCGGCTCGTCGGCGATCAGCTCGTTGGCGGCGTCGATGCGGAACTTCGGCTTGGAGGTGCGCGCGGGCGGGCCGCGGCGCAGCCACGCGAGCTCCTTGCGCAGCAGCTGCCGGCGGCGCGCGTTGCGGCTCGTCTCCTGACGGTCGCGCTCCGCCCGGGCGAGAACGTAGGCCGCGTAGCCGCCCTCGTACTGATGGACCGACGCGTCGGCGATCTCCCACGTCGCGGTGCACACGGCGTCGAGGAACCAGCGATCGTGGGTCACGACGAGCAGCGATCCGCGCCGCGCGGCCAGATGGCGGGCCAGCCAGTCGACGCCCTCGAGGTCGAGGTGGTTGGTCGGCTCGTCGAGCGCCAGCAGCTCCGGGCCGTCGAGCAGCAGCCGCGCCAGCGCGATCCGCCGGCGTTCGCCACCCGACAGCGGGCCGATCAGCGTGTCGAGCCCGTCGGGGAAGCGGCGCAGCTCGACGCCGCCGAGCAGCCCGTCGAGGACCGAGCGAAACGCCGCGTCGCCGGCCCACTCGTGGTCGGCGCGCGCGCCGATCAGCTCCTGGCGGATTGTCTTCGAGGCCGCGAGATCATCGGCCTGGGCGAGCAGCGCGACCTCGGTGTCCCCAGCCCGCGTCAGCACCCCGGAGTCGACGGGCTCGACGCCGGCGATCAGCCGCAGCAACGTCGACTTCCCATCGCCGTTGCGCCCGACGACCCCGATCCGGTCGCCGGCCGCCACGCCGAGCGTGATCTCGCTCAGGACCGTGCGGCTGCCGTAGCTCTTGCCGACATCCTTGAGGTTGACGAGGTTGCGCGGTGGAGGCATCTGCCCGGCATCCTGGCGCACTGCGGCGGCGTCGTGCCCGCGCTGGGCTCGACGCCGCCGGGGCGGGCAGCAGAGCTACCGCATGTCCTGCAGCGACCGCGTGTAGAACGCGCTCGCCGCGCCGACGCCCTTCCACTGGGCCAGGCGGTCGCCGACGAACGCGACGGCGATGACCTTCGGGCCGGTGTTGAAGCGCCCGATCTGCACCGCCTTGAGCGAGCTCAGGCTCGAGCCGGTGCGCATCGTCACCAGCGGCGCGTTGCCGCTGCGGCTGTAGCTCCAGCTCGAGCTCGAACCGACGGCGATGTCGTCACGCCCGTCGCCGTCGAAGTCGCCGACGACGGCGTTGTCGAACGAGCCGGTCAGCTTGGCGTTGAGCCGCTGCCACGAGCCGGTGCTCCCCGACGACAGCGACCACGCGCCGTTGACGACCGAGACGACGTCGGTGCCGCGCACGCCGTCGAAGTCGCCGAACAGCAGGTTGCCGAGCGCCATGCTCGACGTCGCCGTGGTCTTCCAGGCGTGGGTGGCGCCGTACCAGACGTACCACTGGCCGTTGCGCGTGTAGAACATGTCCTGCCTGCCGTCGCCGTCGAAGTCGCCGAAGCGCAGGGCGGTGATCGGGACGGGCAGCGTGGTCAGCGGGACGAGGGCGGCGGACCCACCGCTGAGGAAGCCGAGGTTGCCGGCGCCGTCGCGGTAGAGGATGTCGGTCTTGCCGTCGTTGTTGATGTCGTCGAACGCGAGATCACGGGTCAGCTTCGTCGACTCGTGCAGCAGCTGCCACGAGCGCACGCCGGCCTTCGAGTACCACCAGGCGGTGCCGCTGGCGACGAAGACGTCCTGCTGGCCGTCGCCGTCGAAGTCACCGTGGGCGATCTCGCGCGAGTGGTCGGTGTTGAACGTGTCGCCGCTCGAGTGGAAGTTGAACGCGCCCTCGTCCTCGCCGATTCCGAGGCCGCTGAGGCCACCGGTCGTCAGGGCGACGGCCGAGTCCAGGTCGTCGTGCTCGACGACGTTGTCGTGGAAGTACATCCCGAGCTCCGGGCGACCGCGCAGCATCAGCACCGGCCGCGTCTTGACGACGTAGTAGCTCTGGGCGCCGAGGACGGTGTTGAACGAGATGTCGAAGTACGTGCCGGCCGGGCCGCCGTAACCGTTGTCCTGACGCCCGTGGACGTCGAAGTGCTGGTTGTAGTAGCCGCCCTGCTTGGTTCCGGTGTGGAGGACGTAGTTGAACTTCGCGATGTAACCGCTGTACGCGCGGCCGCTGGCGGCGACCGAGTGGCGGTTGTTGTTGAAGACGTTGCCTTCGACGGTCGCGTAGCAGTCACCGTCGAGGGTGACGCCGTAGCCGCCGCCGTCGCGGTTGTTGTCGTGCATGTCGTTGTTGTTGATGCGCACGAGCGCCGCATCGGACGGGACGGGCTTGGCCCAGCTCGGATCCCAGTCCTTGGGGTAGTCGACCTGGCGGTCCGCAGGACCGGTCACGTTGACGCCGGCGCCGGCCCAGCGGTCGAACTCGTTGTCGTCGATGAGGATGTTGCGGCCGGTCTTGGCGTCGAAGTCCTCGATCACGAGGATCGCGTTCTCGTAGGGGTCGGTCTGCGCGTGGGTGCTCGGCGGCTTGGGACCCATGAAGTGGATCCCGTTGATGTGGACGCTGTTGCCGGTCACGACGAACAGCGAGTACTCGGTCGTGCGATCACCCATGTGCAGTGTCGGGCGGCTGCCGAGCGCGCCGCGCTCGCCGACGATCTCGACGCCGTTCTTGACCGGAAGGTCCTTGTAGGCGGTCATGTCCCAGAAGACGTCGCGCGGGATGATGATCCGGCCGGAGTAGGTGGAGTTCAGCGTCGCGGCGAGGTCCGCCGGCGAGCAGACGCGGACGCCGCCGGAGTTCAACGCGGACGGTGCCGCGAGGCGCGCGACGGCGGTGGTGGCACCGGCGACGCACGGCATGTTCGAGGAGACGGCCGCGGATGCACTCGCCGCGGCGAACAGGGCGATGGTGAGGGTGAGCGGAGCTGTGAGACGGCGCAAGTTGAGCATGGCCGTGACGCTATGTTCGGTCTTTGCCGGCGTTTGTCGCGGGCGCGACAGAAGGGGTGTTCGGTTTTGGCGGTTCGTTGAACAGCCCGCGGTGAGGGAGCGTAGAGGCCGGGACCTGGGGTGGCGGACCCTCGGGCTGGTGCCTATGCAGGTCGTGTCGGAATGGCGAAGAAGTGGTTTCGGAACGTCCGGGATTCTGGCCCGATCGGGCTCTGCAGCCGTCTCGATCCCCTCGCTTGGCACGGCGGGCGGGGCGCCGTCCGCCGTGCCGACCATACGCCTAGCGGCGCGCGGCCGTGTGGATCGTGGTCGTGCGCTTCGTCGTCGCGCTGGCGCTCGAGCGGTCGTGGGCGCTCGCCGAGGCGATGACCTTGACGCTCTTGGCCGCGTGGGCTCGGACCTTGCGGGTCGCTGCCCTGGTCAGCGTGACCTTGACGTGGTCGGTCCTGCCCGCCTTGATCGCGAACGCGTGCGAGCCGAGCTTGGTCTTGCCGAAGCGCAGGACGAGCGTGCCGGAGCACGTCGCGTCCGCGGTCTTCGGGCAGCTGACCGTGACCGAGATCGTGCTGGCCTTGCGGGTCGCCGTCTTGGCGATGACGACCTTCGGGCCGGCCTTCTTGCCGGGCGTCTGACCGGGCTGCTGGGGGTCGACCGGACCCTGAGCCACGACCTGCGCGTCGACCGTCTCACACGCGGTCACCAGGTCGAGCGCGTCGACCTGGGCCGAGTCGATCCCGGCACCACAGTCGTCGGAGTCGGCGACGCCGTCGCGGCTGAGCAGGACGTCGTTGCCGTCCTCGCCGATCAGCGAGTCGGCCCCGCCGGCGCCGTTCAGCGTGTCGTTGCCGCCGCCGCTGTAGCCGTCGATCCGGTTCGAGCCTGCGTCGCCGGTCAGGGTGTCGTTGCCCTTGCCACCCATCAGGTTCTCGTTGGTCGAGTCGATCGTGTCGGCCTCGCCGGCGACGCCGCCCGACGCGCCGAGCGTCGCAGTGACGTCGGCCGTGCGGTCGGAGTAGGCAGCGGTGTCACCCGTGCCGGCGCCGCCGTCGATCAGGTCGTTACCGGTGCCGCCTTCGAGGTAGTCGTCGCCCTCGCCGCCGTAGAGCTGGTCGGGGCCGGCCTCGGCGATCATCGTGTCGTTGCCGGCGTCGCCATCGAGCTCGTCAGCCTCGGTCCCGCCGATCAGGACGTCGTTGTCGTTGCCGCCGCGCAGCGTGTCGATCCCGGCGTCGCCGTAGATCAGGTCGCGACCGTCGCCACCGTTGATCGTGTCGTTGTCGCCGTCGCCGTGAATGACGTCATCGCCGCCACGGCCGTCGATCGTGTCGTTGCCGTAGAGGCCGTCGATTATGTTGGCCGAGTCGGTCCCGGTGATCGTGTCGTCGTAGTAGGAGCCGACGATGTCCTCGATGTCGGAGCCGACGACGTCGCCCTCGCCGGCCATCCCGTCGCCCTTGGCGGCGGAGCTGGGATCGACGGTGACCGCCGAGGTCGCCTGAGCGTAGGTGACGGTGTCCTCGCCGCCACCGCCGTCGGACATCGTGTCCGCGCCGAGGCCGCCGTTGTAGGTGTCGTTGCCGTCGTTGCCGATCATCGTGTCGGCGCCCGGGCTGCCCTTGAGCGTGTCGTTGCCGGCGTCGCCCTCGATCAGGTCCGAGCCGCTGCCGTAGCCGCCGTCGGTCAGCTTGTCGTTGTCGGGCCCGCCGTGGAGCTCGTTGACCGAGCCGCCGCCGGAGACGTCGTCGTCACCGGTGTCACCCCAGATGCGCGTGGCGAGGCCGCTGACGCCGCGGGCGTCGACGACGTCGTTGCCGCCGAAGCCGTAGATGCGGACCTCGGTGATGCTCGGGTCGATGAAGCACTGCACGTTGTGCGAGTTGACCGTGGAGCAGCCGTTGCCGGAGCTCAGGCTCTGGAAGTCGTCCTCGAAGTGGACGTAGTTGTTGGCGGTGTAGACCGACAGGATCTCGCCCTTGACCTGGTCGCCGAAGTAGACGACGCCGTTGCCGCTGGTCGTGACGGATGCGTCGGCCAGGGCCGAGGCTGCTTGGGCACCGAATGCCGCGAGGCAGACGATGGTCGTGAGGATGGTATTGCGCATGTCATTCGCCCTCCTATGGGCATGGGTTGTCTGGGTGAAGGACAACCTGCCAGCGGAGCGGGCGGGCGAACATGGGAGTGCGCCGCCAGATATGTGGCGGAGAACCGACGCGCTCGGGGGCGGGAGAGCAGGCGCCGTGGCGCCCCCTTCGTCGTCCGACAGCGCGACCGTGCCGAGACCCGACCTGGGCCTGGGAGCTCGGGACGTTGGCTGCTCGCGAGGGGGCGAACGGGCATCCCGGCCGCCACGCGCCCAGCCTATCCGCTCAGCGCGTGAGGGGTCAATCTAATCAAACAGGTTTTGGTAACTTGCATGGCTGTGAGCGTGGAACTGCGAGCGGATCTCGTTTTCGAAGGCGGCGGCGTAAAGGGCATCGCGCTCGGCGGGGCGTTCAGCGAGCTCGGCCGGCGCGGCTACCAGCCCCAGTGCGTGGCCGGAACGTCAGCCGGCGCGATCACCGCGTCGCTCATCGCGGTCGGCTACAGCGCCGACGAGATCAAGGACATCGTCCTGCACCAGATGCACTTCCCGAAGTTCGCCGACCCGTCGTTCCTCGGCCACCTCGGTGTGGTCGGTGAGGGGCTCGAGTTCCTGCTGCATCGCGGGATGCACAGCGGCACGTACTTCGTGAACTGGCTGACCGAACTGCTTGTCGCGAAGGGCAAGACGACGTTCGGCGACCTGCGCGACGACACCGCGACCGACGAGAACCGTCGCTACCGGCTTCAGGTGATCGCGTCGGATCTGTCCAAGCGCACCATGCTGATCCTCCCGCGCGACGCGGCCGACATCGGGATCGCCAACCCCGACGACCTCGAGATCGCGACGGCCGTGCGGATGAGCATGTCGATCCCGATCTTCTTCGAGCCGGTGGTCTTCAACGACCACGTGATCGTCGACGGCGGGATGCTGTCGAACTATCCGGTCTGGCTGTTCGACACGCCGGCCGACAAGCCGCCCGAGTTCCCGACGTTCGGCATGGCGCTCGTGGCGCCCGGCCAGGACGCGCCGATCCTGCCGCCGATCTCCAAGGGCACCGGGCTCCCCGACGTGAACTCCGACATCGAGTTCCTGAAGGTGATCGTCGAGACGATGACCCAGGCCCACGACCGCTTCTACATCGAGCAGGCCAACTTCGCCCGCACGATCCCGATCCCCACCCTCGGCGTCAAGACGACGCAGTTCGACATCACGCCCGAGCAGGCCCAGGCGCTCTTCGACTCCGGTCAGAAGGCGGCCGCGGACTTCCTCGACGCCTGGGATCTCGACGCCTACAAGGCGAAGTTCCGCAGCGCCACGCCCCCGCCGAGCCGCGGCGACACGCTCACGCAGTGAGGCTCGAACCGTGGCTACAACGGAAGCTCGGTGATCGGGTGCCACGCCAGCCACTACATCGAGACGGCCGCGCGCGCGAGGTAAGGGCGGGGCTAGGCTCCGCCGTCGTAGGGCGTGTCGAGTCCTGGGACTTCAACGATCGGCAGGGCTCCATGGCGCGCCTCGAGCTCGAGTAGATCGTTCTGGTCGCGGGGACGGCCAGCCAACCGCTTGAACGCCACCAAGCTCTCGAGCCCGGCCACGAGGAATGGTCCGTCACCGAGGTCGCTCGTCATCGCTCCGGCGGCGACGGTCTCGAAGTCGAGCGGCGCAACGCCGTCGCGCAGAAGGTCGATGATGCCGCTCGACGTGTAGAGGCACGCGTTCTCGCGACCGGCGAGCTGCCCGGCGACGAACGGCGAACCATCAGCCCACGTAGCGTCTAGCGCCACCAGCGCCCGATCGAGCGCCGCGTCGTTTGCCTCGTTGTCGGGAATCAGGGCATCGACATCCTCGGTCGCGCGCACGTAGTCGTTGGCGATGACGGCGAAGCCTCCGATCACGACGAAACGTGCGCCCACGCCCAGCAGCGCGGCCGTCGTGGCCCGGAGATCAGGATCTGGTGTCGGCGCTCTGGCCATTTCGCACCGACCGTCGTAGTGCCGCTGCCTGGGCCGAGAGCCGCTGGCCCCGGATCAGTCGCTGCTCGATCGACTCGCGTGGTCGCGCGCGCGCCGCGCGTTGCTCCGCTTCGATGCGGTTCCATTCAGCCTCGGAGCCCGGGGCAAGCAGCGGATTTCCGCCGGACGTCATCGACTGATTGTACGGCGGCCGACGGTGGCCATTCGACGGCGGGCCCGAGAGCGGTCAGGCGCTACCAGACTCTTGCGGGCGCTACCGTCCCGTGGATGTCGCCCGACGTTGACGGACCGGACCCGATCGCCCTCGTCACGGAATTCCTCGATCTGCTGGCCGGTGACGAGATCGAACGCGCGGTCGAACTGCTCTCCGACGATGTGCACTACACGAACGTCTCGCTGCCCTCGATGCGTGGCCGCGAGGAGGTGCGGCGAGCGCTCTTGCGATGGATCGGCCGCCCAGGCGCCGGGTTCGAGGTCTACACGCACTCGGCGGCCGCCAACGGCCCGGTCGTGCTCAACGAGCGCACGGACGTGCTGACCTACGGGCGCCTGCGCATTCAGCTCTGGGTCTACGGCCGCTTCGAGGTCCGCGACGGTCAGATCACCGTCTGGCGCGACTCGTTCGACTGGCTGAACTTCACGATCGGGATCGCCCGCGGCCTGCTCGGGGTCTTCGTCCCGGCGCTCGCGCCGAAACCGCCGGTCATCTAGTGTCGTGAGTCGGAAGCTCGCCGGCAGCCTTCGGGCGCCTCGTCGCCCGTGGAACCACCCGATGACCGGCACGCTCGCCGCGGCGCTGCAGCAGCGCGGCACGTTCACGCTCGCCCGCGAGGGCCGGGCGGTCGAGGGGCTCGGCGGGGTCACGCGGCTGATCGTGGTCCCGGTGTTGCTGGCGGGCACGGCGATCCTGCTCACCGGCTACGTCTGGGCGCTGCCGCTCGGCCACTGGCTGACACGGCAGAACGTCAACCGCCGGCAGGTGCTCGGCGCCGCGATCGTCGTGGTCGGGCTGGCGCTGTTCATCGGAGTCGGCGATCCAGATCAGGGCGTCAACAAGCGCCCGCGCGCGACTTCGTGATCGCCGCCCTCGCGATCACGGCCGTCATCGCCGTGCTTCTGCTCACTCCGGCGATTGCTGCGGTCTCGGTCTCCAACCGGGCGATCAGCGTGATCCTCGGCATCCTCATCTACGAGGAGCGCCTCACACGCCCGGGCTGGCATGTGGTCGTCGCGTTCGCCGCGCTGCCCGCCGCGCTCGGCGGCGCGGTGATGATCACGCTGGCCGACCGCGAAACGGAGATGCCATGACGGTCGAGGTGATCATCCTGGCGCTCGCGAGCACGGTTCGCCCGACCAGCCTCGCCGCGGTCTACGCGCTGCTGTCGGCCGAGGCGCCGCGGCGGTTGATGACCGTCTACATCATTGCCGGGCTGGTCTTCACGACGACGTTCGGCCTGCTCGTGATCTGGGCCTTCCACGGCATCGGTGTGACCTCCTCAACGGATCACGCGCGGGCGGTCGCCGAGGTCGCGGGGGGGATCGTCGCGCTGGTCTTCGCGGCCGGCGTCGTCAGCGGACGGATCGGCGGCCCGAAGGTTCACGAGGCGCCGGCCGTGCCCGGTCGCTGGGACCGGCTGCTCAAGCACAAGCTCACGCTGAGGACCGCTGCCGTCGCGGGTCCGGCGACGCACATTCCCGGGCTGTTCTACCTCGTCGCGCTGAACATCATCGTCGAGAATCAGCCGAAGACCGCCGAGGGCCTGCTCGCCGTCCTGCTCTACAACGCGATCTGGTTCGCGATCCCGCTCGGCGCGTTGGCCGTCTGCATCGTGCGCCCCGAGGCCGCGCGCGATGCGGTCGGAGCGATCCAGCAATGGACGATCGACCATCTGCGCGTGATCATGCTCGTCGTCTCGTTCGGCGTCGGCGCGGCCCTGGTGATCCGCGGGCTGATCGGGCTGCGCTAACCGAGTACGAGCTCGGCGACGCGCCGCACCTGCACCTCGTCACCGGAGACCATCAGCGTCGTGACGACCGAGTCGCGCCAGGCGTCGAGGTCGTGGCGGATCTTGTCCGGCGGGCCGATCAGCGCGAGCTGCTCGACGAGCGCGGTCGGAACGGCGGCGGCGGCGTCGTCCTTGCGCCCGGAGAGGTAGTGATCCTTGATGATCTCGACCTCGTCGGCGAAGCCCATGCGGATCGGCACGTTGGCGTGGAAGTTCGTGTCGCGGGCGCCCATGCCGCCGAAGTACAGGGCGTACATCGGCCGCACGATGTCGGCCGCGCGCTCGACGTCGTCGTCGATGATGATCGGCACCGAGACGGCGACCTCGAAGTCGTCGAACGAGCGCCGGGCGCCGTCACGGGCGAACCCTTCCTCGAGCTGGGGGCGGTAGAGGTCCTCGTGGTGGGGCGAGTAGAACAGCCCGAGCCAGCCGTCGGCGATCTCGGCGGCCAGCGCGATGTTCTTCGGCCCCTCGGCCGCGAGGTAGATCGGGATCTCATCTCGGATCGGGTGCAGCGTCGACTTCAGCGGCTTGCCCAGGCCGGTGCCGCCGGGGAACGGCAGCGGGTACGCGGGGCCGGGCGCGGTCACACGGTCCTTGCGCGCGACGATGTCGCGGACGATCGACACATATTCACGCGTGCGCGCGAGGGGCTTGGCGAACTCCATCCCGTACCAGCCCTCGACAACCTGGGGTCCCGAGACGCCGAGCCCGAGGATGAAGCGCCCGCCCGACAGCAGGTCGAGCGTCATCGCGGCCATCGCCGTCGCCGCCGGCTGGCGAGCCGACATCTGGATGATCGACGTGCCGAGCTTGATCCGCTGGGTGTGGGCGCCCCACCACGCGAGCGGGGTCAGTGCGTCGGACCCATACGCCTCGGCCGTCCACATCGAGTCAAAGCCGAGCTCCTCGGCCGCCGCGACTGCCGCGACGGCCCCTTCCGGCGCGGCCGATGACCAGTAGCCGGTGGACAGTGCGAGTTTGAGATCTGATGAAGCCACCGCGGGTTGACAATATGTCACCAAGACGCATGCCTGCACCGAACAAGCATCTCGTCCTCGCCGCGATGGTCTTCGCCGTGGCGATGATCTTCATCGACCAGACGATCGTCGCGCTCGCGATCCCGAGCCTTCAGAAGGATCTGCACCTGACGTCGACCGGCGCGCAGTGGATCGTCAACGGCTACCTGCTCGCGCTGTCGGCGTTCTTCGCACTCGGCGGCAAGGTCGCCGACATCGTCGGGCGTCGACGGATGGTGCTGATCGGCGTGAGCGGGTTCGCGATCTGCTCGGCGCTCTGTGGCCTGACCCCGACCGGCTCGATCGGGCAGGAGTGGATCATCGCCTTCCGCGTGCTCCAGGGCGTCAGCGCGGCGTTCCTGTTCCCCGCCGCGCTGGCGATCGTCGTCGCGACCTATCCGGTTCATGAGCGCGGCAAGGCACTGGCGATCTTCTTCTCGGTCTCGGGTGGCCTGACCGCGGTCGGCCCGATCCTCGGCGGCTACCTGACGCAGTGGACGTGGCGGGCGATCTTCTGGGTCAACATCCCGGTCGCGATCATCGCGATCGTCCTGACGCTGATCTCCAAGCCACGCGAGGAGAAGGACCCGTCGCCGATCGACGTGCGCGGGGCGCTGCTCGTCATCGCCGGCATGAGCCTGTCGGTGCTCGGGCTCCAGCAGGCCGGGGTCTGGGGCTGGAACAGCGCGGCGACCTGGGCGTGCCTGATCACCGGCGTGGCGCTACTCGCCGCGTTCGCCCGACACACATGGCGCGCCGACGAGCCGCTCGTGCCGATGCGGTTGTTCGCCAACCGCGGCTTCTCGGTCGACAACGTCGTGCTGTTCCTGCTCTCGGCCTGCTTCGTTCCGCTGTTCTTCTTCGCCTCCCTGTACGCGCAGATCGCGCTCGGCGACAGCGCCACACAGGCGGGGCTGTTCCTTGTGGTCTTCTTCGGTGGGTTCATCGTCGGCGCGCAGATCGGCGGGCGGATCCTCGACAGCCGCGGCGCGCGACCGGCGGTTGTCGCGGGCTGTGCGATCGCCGCGGTCGGCTTCTACCTGTGGGCGTCCAAGCTCGACGAGCTGTCGTTCAACTCGCAGTGGATCTACCTGGTGGTTGCCGGCGCCGGGATGGGCGCCGTTCTCGGGCCCGTGAGCACCGACGCGGTCAACCGTGCCTCGCGCGCGACATACGGCGCGGTGACCGGGCTGACACAGACGGTGCGCAACTTCGCCGGCAGTCTCGGCCTCGCGGTGCTCGGTTCGATCCTGATCACGCAGAACGTCTCGCGCATCGGACCGACGCTGACGAAGACCGGTCTGCCGCTCGACAAGGCCGACGAGATCGCGCGCGGGATCTCGGGCGGCGGCGCGGCGCAGGCCGCCGGCCAGGCATCGCCCGCCATCCTGCACGCGATCCAACTCGACTTCGCGCACTCGATCCAGATCGTCGTCTACGCGATGGCCGGGCTGATGGCGCTCGCCTTCGCCGTCGCGATCGCGATGATGCCGAGCGGGACGGCCGCGCAGCAGGCAGGCACGGTCGAGCCGACCGCCAGCCCGGCGGGGGCCTGATGGGGATCGCCGAGCTCGACGGCGTCTCTCTGTACTACGAGACCGCCGGCCACGGTTCGCGCCTGCTGATGATCAGCGGCACGGGCAGCGACCTGCGCCGCCGGCCGGGGCCGTTCGGGTGGCCCGGCGCCGACGGCTTCGAGGTGCTGGCCTACGACCATCGTGGCCTCGGGCAGTCGATCGACCACGTGGCGGCACAGCCGACGATGGCGACATTCGCCGCCGACGCGCTCGCGCTGGTCGACCATCTCGGCTGGGACGACTTCTCGATCGTCGGGATCTCGTTCGGCGGGATGGTCGCCCAGGAGGTCGCGCTGGCCGCCGGCGATCGGGTCCGGCGGCTTGTGCTCGCCGTCACGTCGCCGGGCGGCGCCGGCGGAAGCTCGTACCCGCTGCACGAGATGTACGCGCTGGGGCCCGACGAGCGGCTGGCGCAAATGGCCGCGGTGCTCGACACGCGCACGATCGACGACGAGCGCCGCCGCCAAGCGCTGACCGACTCCATCGCCGCCGATCGGGCCGCGCGTCCGAACGCCATCGCCTCGCGGGGCCAGATGCGCCAGCTGCAGGCGCGCTCGACCCACGACACGTGGGATCGGCTCGGCGAGTTGCGCGTACCGACGCTCGTCGTGGCAGGCCGCGACGACGGGATCGCGTCACTGCCGGTCGTCACGCGGCTCGCGGAGGCGATCGACGGCGCGAGGCTTGAGGTCCACAACGGCGGCCACGGTTTCCTGCAGCGCGCGCCCGACGCGTGGGCGCAGATCACGGAGTTCCTGCTCGCATGACCGACCCCACGCGCCTGAGCGTGCGCGTCGGCGTCGGCCTCAGCCCGGGGTCGGGCGCGGCGCTCGCCGACGACTCGTTCTGGAAGCTGATCGAGACGCTCGAGGAGGTCGGCTATGACTCGCTGTGGCTGAGCGACAGCGCGCGTCGCGGAGGGCTCGCGCCGCTCGTGACACTCGCGGCGGTCGCCGCGCGGACGCAGCGGCTGAAGCTCGGGATGAACGTGCTTGTGCTGCCACCGCGCAACCCGGTGCTGCTCGCGTGCGAGCTCGCGACGGTCGACGCGCTGTCGGGCGGGCGGCTGCTGCCGACCGGCGGGCTCGGCCTCGACGAGCCGCGTGAGCTCGAGGCGATGGGTGTCGCGCGCGAAGAGCGAACGGCGCGCTTGGAGGAGTCGGTGGCGATCATCAGGGCTCTGTGGGGCGGCGAGCCGGTGACGCGGCCGGGGCGCTTCTGGTCGCTGACCGAGACGCGGATCGCGCCCGCGCCGCATCGGGCCAAGCTCGAGTTCTGGCTCGGCGGCCGCGCACCTGCGGCGCTGCGACGGATCGGGCGGATCGCCGACGGCTGGCTGGGCTCGTTCGTCGGACCGGGCGAATTCGGCGAGAAGGTCGAGCTGATCCGCGCGGCGGCGGCCGAGGCCGGACGGACGATCGACGAGGACCACTACGGCACGACGATCTTCAGCGCGCCGTCAGCCGCCGAGATCCCGCTGTCAACCGCGCGACTGCTCGATCGCCGCCCGGAGCTGGCGCGCGACGACCACGTCGCGTGCGGCGCCGACGCGACCCGCGCGCTGCTTGAGCGCTTCATCGATCATGGAGCGACCAAGTTCGTCCTGATCCCGCTCGCCGGCGACTCCGCCGCGTGGCTGCGCGAGCTGTACCCGAGCGTGATCGCACCGCTCGAGGAGCGCGGCGCTCCTAGATCAGGCTCCCGATCCCGTTGACCGCCGCGGTGCCGAGCACGATCTCGAGCGCCACACCGGCCGCGCCGATCACGAGCGCCACGATGACGACGGCGATGTCCTCGAGCAGCACGCCGAGCGACAGCAGCACGACGCCAAGCGAGGGCAGCGTGTCGAGGCCGGTGAACGGCGGGGCGAAGAACGCGCCGATCGTCCCGGCGATGACGAGGATGCCGAAGACGATGTTGCTCAGGCGATGGTCGAACAGGAAGGTCAGGCGCGGGCGCGAGTAACGCTCGAGCCATCGGATCGACTTCATCAACGCGTTGATGAACTTCTGCTGCGTCGGGCCGGCGAGCTTGAGCCCGTGCCACTTCTGCGGCAGCCAGATCTCGTCGCGCCCCGCGATCAGCTGCAGCGCGAGCAGCGTCGCGATGATCTCGAAGACATGGGTCGCGCCGCCGGTCGGGAGCGGGAGCGCCGGGACGCCGAGCAGGAACACGAACGCGATCGCGAAGCTCTTCTCCTCGAACAGGGCAAGCAGGCTGCCGAGCGTCTTCTCGTCCTCCGACTGGAGCCAGCGCTCGATCTCCCCGCTGACCCGCTGCTCCGCCATGCGTGCAACCTAACGAACGGGGTAGGTTGCCCGAGTCAGCCCAAACGAGAGGAGACGTTATGTCCGACAGCGTGTATCGGGTCACCGAGGTCATTGGTGTGAGCACTGAGTCCTGGGAGGCCGCGGCCCGCAGTGCGGTCGAGGTCGCCGGGAAGTCGATCCGCGACCTGCGCGTCGCGGAGGTCGTTCGCGAGGATGTGACGATCGAAGACGGGAAGATCAGCGGCTATCGAGTGCGTCTGGCGATCTCGTTCAAGTACGAGACCGGAGACTGATTTCGGGGCCGAGTAGCCGAGTCGTCACACTGGGTAGCCGATGAGGATCATCACAGCGACGATCTTCTTCCCCCGTGGCGGCTCGGCGTTCGTCACGCGCGCGCTCGCCGGATGCTTGAGCGACCGCGGCCACGAGCTGTCGATCCTGACCGGATCGCGCACCGATCTTGGCGACCTCGCCGATGCGCGGAGCTTCTACGCGGGCGCAGATGTGCACCGCGTCGACTTCACCGCGGCGCTGGCCGGCGCCGACCCGATGGCGTACGACGGCGCGCCGATGCACGGGTCCTTCGAGGATCGCCCAGGCGCGCCGGACCGCGTCTTCGCGGCGCTGTCCGATCTCGATTTCGAGCGCCAGGTCAGCGCGTGGGCCGTTGCCCTCGAGGAGATCGAGGCCGACCAGGCCGACGTCCTGCACCTGCATCACCTGACGCCGCTGCATCCCGCCGCGGCTCGCGTCGCGCCGGGCGTGCCGGTGGTCAGTCACCTACATGGCACCGAGCTGCTGATGCTCGAAGCGATCGCGCAGCGCGGCCCCCAGGCGTGGCCGCACGCCGCGGCGTGGGAGGCGCGGCTGCGCGAGTGGGCGCAGGGCAGCGAGGCGATCATCGTCGCGCCGGGTAATCGCACGCGGGCCGTCGAGCTGCTCGGCGTCGAGCGCGACCGCATCTCGACCCTCGCCAACGGCTTTGACCCGCTGCGCTTTCGCCCGCTCGACGTCGACCGCGACGCGGTCTGGCAGCGGGTGCTGGTCGACAAGCCGCGCGGCTGGAGCCCCGGCGGCTCGCTCGGCGACATCGCGTATACCGCTGCGCAGCTGGCCCCGCTTCGCGACAGCACGGTCTTCGTCTACGTCGGGCGATTCACCGAGGTCAAGCGACTGAGCCTTCTGATCGAGGCGTTCGCTGACGCGGGAGCGCGGCTGGAGGCCGCGGCGTCGCTGGTCATCGTCGGCGGCCACCCCGGCGAGTGGGAGGGCGAGCATCCGGCCGACGCGATCGCGCGTCTGCGCCTCGACAACGTCTTCCTCGCCGGCTGGCACGACCACGCCGAGCTGCCGGAGCTGCTGGCCGCGGCTGACCTGCTCGTCCTGCCGTCGGTCCGCGAGAGCTTTGGCCAGGTCATCGTCGAGGCGATGGCGTGCGGTGTGCCGCCACTGGCCGCCGCGTCGCTCGGACCGTCGCGAATCATCGACGACGGTGAGACCGGCTGGCTGTTCGAAGTCGACTCGAGGGCCGGCCTCGTCGACGCGCTCGTCGACGCGGTCAACCGCCCCGACGAGCGTGAGCGCCGCGGGCGCCTGGGCGAGGAAGCGGCGGTCGAGCGCTACGCATGGCCGCAGCTCGGCGCCGATCTCGAGGACGTGTTGCGCGGCGCGGTCGCCGGCGCCGATCAGCCCGTGTGCACCGGCAGCGACGGATCGGCGGTCCACTCGGTGAGCGAGCCGTCGTAGAGCCGTGCGCGGTCCGCGCCGACGAGGTGCAGCGCGAAGAGATCGACGGTCGCCGAGATGCCGCCGCCGCAGTAGGCAATCACCGGCTCGCCGTCGACCCCGCCGACCACGTCGAGCGCGGCGCGCAGCTCGTCGGTGGGCCGGTAGCGACCGGTCTCGGGGTCGACGAGCCCGGCCCAGGGCACGTTGACGCTGCCGGGGATGCGGCCCGGGCGCGAGTAGGAGCTCGGCCCCTCGCCGCGGAACGTGGTGGTCGCGAGCGCGTTGATCAGGCACGCCCCGCCGTCCGAGCTGACCCGGGCCACGTCGGCCTTGGTCGCCAGCAGCTCGGCGCGTGGCGTCGCGACGAACGTCGCCGGCGGGTGGCGGTGGTCCCCCGACTCGACCGCCAGCCCGGCTCCCTTCCATGCCTTCAGTCCGCCGTCGAGAACGCTGACATCGTCGAAGCCGAAGTAGCGCAGCAGCCACCACAGCCGCGTCGCCCATCCTGGGTCGAGCTGGGTGTAGGTGACGACGTGGCACCCCGGGCCGATGCCCAGCGCGCCGGCGTGTGCCGCGAAGCGCTCGGGTGTCGGCAGGGCGAACGGGAACGGCGCCTCGGGGTCGGAAAGGTCCTCGATCAGGTCGGCGTATGCAGCGCCCGGGATGTGCTCGATCTCGTACTCCGGCCGCCGCGTGATGACCCCATACGGTCCGCCGTCCGCCCTGCGGTCCAGGTACACGGTCGGGTCGAACACGAGCACCGACGGGTCATCGATCCGCTCGGCGAGCTCCGCAGCGCTGATCAGATCGGGAAGCTCGGCCACGAACGGATCCTAGATGGTCGACCGTGGAATCAACCATCGCCAGGGGCTGCCATGCTGTGGGCATGAGAGCAGTCCGGTTTGATGAGTACGGCGGCGTCGATGTGCTGGAGGTCCGCGAGGTCGACGATCCCGTCGCCGGACCCGGGCGGGTCCTCGTCGCGGTCAAGGCGGCGGGGATCAACCCGGGTGAGATGGCGATCCGCGAAGGCATGCTGCACGATCGCTTTCCGGCAACCTTCCCGTCGGGTGAGGGCACCGATTTCGCCGGCGTCGTACAGGCGGTCGGCGATGGCGTGACGGCGTTCACCGCGGGCGACGAGGTCCTGGGCTGGACCGAGGAGCGCGGCGGTCAGGCGGAGCTCGTCGCCGTGCCGGAGGGTCAGCTGACGGCGAAGCCCGCGTCGCTCTCGTGGGAAGTCGCCGGCGCGCTGTTCGTCGTCGCGATGGCCGGCCTCGCGGGCGTGCAGGCGGTGGCGCCCCAGGCTGGTGAGACCGTCGTCGTCTCGGCCGCCGCGGGCGGCGTCGGCTCGGTCTCCGGGCAGCTGGCCCGTCGCACCGGTGCGACGGTCCTGGGCCTGGCCGGTGAGGCCAACCACGCGTGGCTGCGCGAGCACGACATCGTCCCGGTCGCCTACGGCGACGGCCAGGCGGACCGGCTTCGCGCGGCGGCCCCGAATGGCATCGACGCGTTCATCGACACGTTCGGCGGCGGCTACGTCGACCTCGCCATCGAGCTCGGCGTCGCGCCGCAGCGGATCAACACGATCATCGACTTCGAGGCGGTGCAGCGTCTCGGCGTGCAGGGCATCGGCACCCACGCGATCGGCACCGCGCCGCTGCTCGCCGAGATGGCCGCGCTCGCCGCCGACGGCGAGCTCGAGATCCCGATCGCGAAGACCTACCCGCTCGCCGATGTGCGTGCCGCGTTCGAGCAACTGGCCCAGCGCCACACGCGCGGCAAGATCGTCCTGCTGCCCTGACTGACGCGTCGGGCGCCCGTCCCGGCTACTTCTTGACCTGGATCGTCATCTTCATGTCCTGGTGCAGCGTGCAGATGATCTTGTACGTGCCCGGGACGGTGAGCTTCTTGGTGTAGGAGAAGTCCGACGCCGCCGACGGCGAGTGGAACGTGCTGACGCCCTTGGGACCGGACGACAGCTTGACGTCGTGGGAGTTGGTGTTCTCCGTGACCCACGACCACTTGATCGCCGTGTTCTTCTTGACGATGAGCGTCGTCGGTCCGTAGTAGTCGTCGCCGACCGTGACCTTCTTCGTCACCAGCGTCCCCCCCGCCGCGAAGGCGGGGAGGACGGCGACGACGGTCACCACGAGGATCGGCGCGATGCGCTTGACCCAGGCGGACATCAGGGGGCCTTCGTACCGGTGTAGGTGGCGTAGTCCTCCAGCGGCGTCAGGCCGGGCTGCGCGACGTGCGGGCGCACGACCCAGAGCGCCTCGTGCGTGGGCTCCAGCGCCCACGACACGAGCGTCGCCTGCGTGTCGGCCGAGAACGCGTTGGCGCCTGTGAACGGGCAGGCGGGCATCGTCGACCCGTCGGCCGGAACGGTCACCGCGACGCCGGTGTTTCCGGAGAAGCAGTTGTTCTGACCGTTGCCGTCATAGACGAGGTCGCGACCGTTGAGGTCGGTTCCGTTGAGGCCGAACGCGTTGTTGGTGAACGAGTTGCCGATCAGGTCCTGCGCACCCGGCTCCTGGGAGAGCAGGAACTGCTGGACCATGCCGGCGCCCGCGAGGTAGTTGCCGTAGACGCGGTTGCCCGTGACCTGCGTGGTGCGGCTGCCGAACAGCAGGATGCCCACACCGACCGGGTAGGGCGTCGTGTCCTTGTTGTTCTTGGCGATCGGGAACGGTGCGTTCCTGTAGTAGTTGAAGTTGTTCCAGAACACGTCGTTGTCGATGATGACGTTGTCCTCCGGCGGAGCGAACTTCTCGGAGTGGAGGGCGTTGGGGACGATCCCGGTGCCGTTGTTGAAGAACTTCGACCTCGTGATCGTCACGTAGCGCATGTTCGTGCCCGAGAAGCCGAGCACGTTGCCGTAGGAGACGACGTTCTTGACGATCGAGCGCACGGGTTTGACCTGCGGCGGGGTCTGCCCGATGTAGTAGCCGGCGTCGTTGTTCCACGCGGCCACGTCGTCGGTCATCGTGCCGCCGACCGAGTTGAACGCGTAGATGCCGTACGTGCCGACCAGGAACGCGTGCAGCTTCGTCGCCGTGTAGCCGTTGACGTTGACGAAGAAGAAGCCGTTGGCCTTGTAGTGCTGGGCCGTCATGCCGCTGACCGTCACGCCGTTGGCGCCGTTGACCTGCACGCCGTTCTGCGCGCCGCCGCCGTGGAGGCCCTTGCCCTCGAGCACGACCTTCGACGGATCGGCGTTGTTGCCGACGATCTTGATGAAGCTCTTCGCCGAACCCTGGACGACGACGCCTTCCTTGTAGATGCCGTTGGCGACCTTGATCGTGTCGCCGGCGTGCGCGGCCCTGACCGCGGCGCTGATCGTCTTGTACCGCGCGGTCTTGCCGACCTTCAGGGTCTTGAACGGACCCTTCGGCTTGGCCTGGACCTTCGGATTGCTCGGTTTGGGATAGACGGGCGTCGCGGCGCCCGCGACCCCCGTGATGCCGAGCGCCAGGACGGCGGTCAGGGACAGGATGCGACCCATGGAATGTGTTCCTCTCTCATTCATCGACGAAGTACCACCCCGCCATGCCCATCTGGTGGGCGGCGACGTGACAGTGGTAGAGCCAGCGACCCGCGTTGTCCTCGGTCCATCGTGCGGTGACCGAGTTGAGCGGGCCCAGGTTCGGGTTGTCCACGTAGGCGCCGCTGGGGTCTTTCCAGCGGTGGCCGTGGACGTGGAAGGTGTGGAGCATCGAGTCGCCGCCGAACACGTGCCAGGCGACGTCATGGCCGACCTTGGCGCGGACGGTCGGCGTGTTGCCGGCCGCGGTGCGGCCGTTGATGACCGAGAAGTTCTGGTTCAGGCCGGTGATGTTCGGCGGGAAGCTGTGCAGGTACAGGACGGTCTCGACATCCGGGCGCTTGGCGCCGGGCTCGCGGATGATCACGGCGCCGAACAGGCCGCGCGCGGTGTTGATCAGGTGGTTGGGGCCGTGGTCGTGGTAGGGCCAGCAACCGACCGAGTCAGGCGTCGCCTCCCACGTGTACGTGAACTCCTCGCCCGGGGCGATGAAGCCGCCGACGCGCGTGTAGTCACCGAGGTAGGACCCGTCGTAATCGGGGTTGTAGCGGACGCCGTGGGGGTGCATCGTGATCGCCTGGTTGAGATGCTCGTCGGCGTTGCGCACGTGAGCGACGATCACATCGCCGACCTCGGCCTCGAGCGTCGGGCCGGGGATCGTGGCGGGCCCGAGCGGGGCGGCGAAGCCCGGCGTGAAGGCCTGGTAGGCGAACGCGCGGAACGTGCGCTTGGCCGGGATCGACATCGCCATCCAGTCGTCGCGGCCGGTCGGCGCGATGTCCCACTTCACCGTCCGGGCCTGAATCCAGTACTCGCGAATCTGGCCGCCGGGCTGGGGCGCCGGAGTGACGAACGTCAGGTCGTCGGTCGGGTCGGGATGGGCGACCTTCGGCGGCTTGGGCATCGCCGCGGCGTGGGCGTCGGCCTTGAGAACGTCCTTGCGCGTGCCGAGCAGGTGGGCGCCGCCGAGGGCGCAGAACATTGCTCCGCCGGTGCCCGAGAGAAAGGCACGACGATCGAGACTGGGACCCGGCATCAAAGGAGTCTAAGGCAGACCTTTGCGATCTTGCGCCGGTTATTGACGAGGTGTCGAATCAACCGTCGTCGGGGTGGACGGGACGGTGTGCGCATCGTGGGGCCGTAGAGTGCGCCGATGGCACGGGCTCGGAAGCCTTGGTTCGCCGCGACCCTCGCGGTCGCCGGGCTGCTTGCGGTTGCCGCACCCGCGTCGGCGTCCACGGCCGGGTTGCAGGGCGACACGATCGTCTTCACCGCGGCCGCGGGCGAGCGCAACACCGTGTCGGTCGCGATCCAGGCGGCGGGCATCTACCTGCGCGACTCGGGCAACGCGCTGAGCGCCGGGCCCGGCTGTGCGCTGGACTCGAGCAACGAGGTCGCGTGCCCGCGGATCGGTGTCGCTCGGATCTCCGTCACGCTCGGTGATGGCGACGACGCGCAGTCGGCGTCGGCGTCGACCGGGCTCGACCTCCCGATCGCCGTCGACGGGGGCCCGGGCGCCGACCAGCTCAAGGCGATGAACGCGGGCTCGACGCTGACCGGCGGGCCGGGCGCCGATGTCCTGCAGGGCGCCAACGGGCCCGACGCACTCGACGGTGGATCGGGCGACGACACGATCAACGGCGCCGCGGGCGACGACACGATCAACGCGGCCGACGGCGGCTTCGGCGACCTGGTCGACTGCGGCGCCGGCAACGACAGCGCCAGCGTCGATCCGGCGATCGGCAAGATCGCCGCCGAGGCGGCGACCGGCTGCGAGAACGTGACGCGGCCGGCGCTGAGTGTCGGCGGCTTCCTGGAAGGGATCAACTTCACCGCCCTGCCGGGGGTCGCCAACGACCTGACTGTCACCAGCCGTCCGGCGACGATGGACACGCTGGTGCGCGACGAGCGGGGCCTCGTCGCCTCGACCGGCTGCGACCACACGACCGACGGCGACCTGCGCGAGATGGTCTGCTCGGGTGATGCAGGCGGCGACTTCGATCTCGGCGACGGCAACGACCGCTTCCGCGGCGGCCCGGCGCACGTGGTCGCGGGCGCGGGCAGCGACTCCGTGACGCTGATCGGCGAGTCCGACGTGACCGGCGGCGCCGGCAACGACACGCTGACCGGCGGCGACGGCGATCAGAAGCTCGACGGCGGCGCCGGTAACGACAGGCTGAGCGACCGCGGCGGCTTCGACCAGCTGATCGGCGGCCTCGGCGACGACACGTTCAGCTCGCGCGACGGCAGTCGCGACGACCTGAACTGTGGACCCGGTCGTGATCGGGCGACGGTCGACTGGCTCGACTACGTGTTCGCCTGCGAACGGTACACGCGCGGCGACACGTCGCCGCGTGCCGCCGTGGCCGCCACGACGAAGGCGAAGACATTGACGACGTTCCTGACCACGGTGCGCGAGGGCCGCTTCCCGCTGCTCAAGGTGCCGGTCTCGTGCCCGCGGGCCGCGGGGGCGGCGGGCTGCACCGTCACGCTTGCGGTCTACCTGCGCACGGAGCGCCGCTCCGACGTTCCGTTCCACGCCGACCCCGTCGTCGTGGCGGCCGGGACCACGCGCACGATCAAGCTGCCGGGGCTGTCGTTCGGCCTCGCCGGCGAGTTCCTTCCGAAGGCCCGCGTTCCCTCGCTGATCGCGATCGTCACCACCGATGCGGCGCTGCACACGCGCACGTCGCTGCGCTCGGTGACGCTGATCGGTGGCCGCCGGCCTGCCTGACGGGCTCAGGCGTGGCCGTTGACCTGGGTGCTGAACGCGATCGTGTGGCCGGCGGCGTTGTAGGCGATGACGCGGCAGGTCAGCCAGCGCTTGGCGTCGATCGCCCTCAGGCGATAGCTCGAGCGGTGGCTGACGATCCGCTTGCCGGCCTGCGGCCTCGCGGCGGAGGACTTGTGGCCGGCGTACCAGTCGAAACGGAACGTGGTCGGGAAGTGGTCCCAGATCCCGGTCGAGCACCGGGCGGTCGAGCTGGACGCCGGGTCGAGCGTGACGACCGGCGGCTGAAGGAAGAAGTGCAGCAGCGCGTCGTGGCGGGCGAAGACCGCGGGCTTGGTCGCGACGACGGTGACCGCCCCAGCTGCCGGAATCGCAGGTCAGCTTCTGGCCGGCCGCCGGCGGCGCAGGCAGGCCCGCTGGGTGCCTCGTGTCGGAATGGCTGAGAGATGCCTCCGCACGTCTGAGATGCTGCGACGATGGCACGACCACATGTCCGCCACCGTCTCCGACACCTTCGCCACCCAGGCCCTCGCCCGGCTGCGCACCCTCACCGCCGACCCGCATTCGGACTTTCGCCCGGATCAGCTCGAGGCGATCGCCGATCTCGTCGTCGATCGCGCGCGTGTGCTCTGCGTCCAGCGCACCGGCTGGGGGAAGTCCGCCGTCTACTTCGTCGCAACCGCGCTGCTGAGAGACGCCAACGCCGGGCCGACCCTGATCGTCAGCCCGTTGCTCGCCCTGATGCGCAACCAGATCGCCGCCGCGCAGCGCCTCGGCCTTCGGGCTCACACGATCAACTCGACCAACCGCGACGAGTGGGACAGTGTCCGTGAGGAGCTCGCCGCCAACACGATCGATCTCCTCCTGATCAGCCCCGAGCGGCTCAACAATCCGCGCTTTCGCGACGACATGCTGCCGCTGTTCGCCGCCTCGGTCGGCCTGCTGGTGATCGACGAGGCGCACTGCATCTCCGACTGGGGCCACGACTTCCGCCCCGACTACCGACGCGTGCGCGACATGCTCGACGCGCTCGCCCCCGAGGTCGCCGTGCTCGGTACGACGGCCACCGCGAACGACCGCGTCGTCGCCGACGTGCTCGAGCAGCTTGGTTCCAGCGCCACCGACGAACTGCGTTCCTACCGTGGACCGCTCGCCCGCACCAGCCTGCGCCTCGAGGCGCTCGAGCTGCGCCGCCCCGCCGAGCGCCTCGCGTGGCTCGTCGAGAACCTGCCCAAGCTCCAGGGCTCGGGCATCGTCTACACGTTGACCAAGCGCGACGCCGAGCAGGTCGCGACGTTCCTGACCGCCAACGACATCCCCGCGTTGGCCTACAGCGGTGAGCAGGACACCGCCCAGCGGATCGCGACCGAGGAGCGGCTGCTCGCCAACGACGTCAAGGCGGTCGTCGCCACGAGCGCGCTCGGCATGGGCTACGACAAGGCCGACCTGACATTCGTCGTGCACTTCCAGGCGCCGGGGTCGGTCGTCTCCTACTACCAGCAGGTTGGCCGCGCGGGGCGCGGAGTCGATCATGCAGACGTCGTCCTGCTCCGCGGTGGCGAGGATCGCGACATCCAGGACTTCTTCATCGAGCAGGCGTTCCCGTCGCTCGAGCGCGTCACTGCGGTGCTCGACGAGCTGCGCGCGTCCGGCGGCGATGGGCGAACGACGCGCGAGCTGATGGGTGTCGTCAACCTCGGCGCGACGCGGATCGAGGCGATGTTGAAGATCCTCGACGTCGAGGGCGCCGTGACGCGCGCCGGGACGAAGTGGTGCGTCGTGCCGAACAGCGATTGGACCTACGACGGCGAGCGCTACGCCCAGGTCACGAAGCTGCGCCGCGCCGAGCAGACGGCGATGGCCGCCTACGGCATCGACGGGCGCTGTCTGATGCGGGCGCTGCAGGCCGAGCTCGACGATCCTGGGGTGGGTGGGGACAGCATCTGCGGGCGCTGTTCGGTCTGCACCGAGCCGCGGTTCGCCACGCCGCCTGACGAACGCCTCGTCGAGATCGCCCAGCGCCACCTGCGCGCGCGGCCGCTCGAGCTCGATGTTCGCAAGATGGCGCCCGACGCCGGCGGCACGATGCGCAAGATCGCGGAGGGGATGCGCACCGAGCCCGGCTGGGCGCTGGCGCGGATCGGCGACGGCGGCTGGTGGCCGGCGATCGAGCGTGGGCTGCGCGCCGGGCGCATGGACGATGAGATCGTCACCGCGCTGGCCGACATCGTGCGCGGTGCGGGCGCCCCGGCCGCGTGGGTCACCCGCGTCCCGTCGGTGGCGCTTGGCGCGGTCCTCGACGACCTCGCGCCGCGCCTCGCCGCCGAGCTCGGTGTTCCCTGCCTCGACCTGGTCGCGCGTACGCAACCGCGCCCGCCCCAGCGCGAGCTCGCCAATGCGGTCCAGCAGGCCGCCAACGTCCGTGGCGCCTTCTCGATCACCGCGACGCCCTCGCCCGGCGGCGGCGTCCTCCTTGACGACCGCCGCCTCTCGGGCTGGACATTGGCCATGGTCGGCGGCCAGCTCCGCGGCGCCGGGGCGTCAGCGGTTACGCCGATCGTGCTGGCCACGTTGGGCTGAAGGCTGTGGCACACAGTTTCCGTGATATTGTGATATCATTCTCTCGTGAAGAACATCACGGTCACCGTGCCTGACGACGTCTACCGAGACGCCCGGATCCGTGCCGCGGAGCGTGGTAGTTCGGTGAGCGCGCTGGTCGGCGAGTACCTGCGTTCGCTCTCGGCCAGCGAGGCAGAGTTCAACCGACTCGAAGCCCAGCAACGGCAGATCCAGGCCAGGATCAAGCAGTTTCGCGCCGGCGATCGTCTCGACCGCGACGAGGTGCACGATCGTGCGGTTCGTTGACACCAACGTACTGCTGTACGCAGTCTCACGAGAGCCGGGCGAGCAGGACAAGGCAGAGCGGGCCAACGAGATCCTTGCGGCCCGGGACCTCGGGCTTTCGGTACAGGTGCTGCAAGAGTTCTACGTGCAGGCGACGCGGGCCAGTCGCTCCGATCCCTTGAGTCAGGGCCACGCCACCAAACTTGTCGAGTCGTTCATGCGATTCCCGGTTCAGGAGGTCACAACCGACGTGATGGGCGCGGCGCTGGTCACTCATCAGCGCTTCCAGATCTCTTATTGGGATGCCGCGATCATCGAAGCGGGCCGCTCGTTGGGCTGTGATGTGGTCCTCTCCGAAGACCTCGACTCTGGCCAGAACTACGCGGGGGTCCGGGTCGAAAATCCGTTCGAAGGCATGCGGCTCATCCCCGAACGCTGACCTCGGCGATCAGCGGCGCGTGGTCGGAGGGCTTGGTGCCCTTGCGGAAGTCGCGGGCGATTGCGCACTCGGCCAGCCCGCCGGCCAGCGAGTCCGAGACCAGGATGTAGTCGATCCGCAGCCCGAGCCCGCGGTGGAAGTGACCCTGGCGGTAGTCCCACCAGGTGAACTGCTGGGCGTCCGGATGGACGTGGCGGTAGGCGTCGACGAGGCCACCGTCGGCGAGGATCAGCTCGAGGCGCGAGCGCTCGTCGGCGGTCACGTGCGTCGAGCCGGCGAACGCGGCCGGGTCATAGACGTCGCGATCGTCGCGCGTGACATTGAAGTCACCGGCGATGACGAGCGGGGCGCCGCTGCGGAGCGCGGCCGCGCGCGCCGCGATCGCATCGAGGAACGCGAGCTTCTGCTCGAACCACGCGCTGTCGACCTCGCGTCCGTTGGTCACGTACGCGCTGGCCACCCGAACATCGGCGACCGTCGCCTCGATCCAGCGCGCCTCCTCGGGCGCGGCCTCGCCCGGCAGCCCGGCGACGACATCGCTCAGGCCGAGGCCGCGGCGGGCGAGCACACCGACGCCGGCCCAGCGCCCGCTGCCGTGATGCGCCGCGTCGTAGCCCGAATCGGCGAGCTCGGCGAACGGGAAGCCGTCGTCGTCGCACTTCGTCTCCTGCAGGAACACGACGTCGGGCTCGTGCGCAGCCAGGAACTCGAGCACGCGGGGGAGGCGAGCACCGAGCGAGTTGACGTTCCAGGTGACGAGCTTCATCGCGCCGCGCACGCTAGCGATCACTGCGCGAGAGACAACATGGAGCTATAGCCAAATTGGTCTCGCGGACCTGGATCACCGAACCGCCGCGTTCGCCCCGACTTCCTCGCCGTACTGCGCGACTGACGCTACCCTCGGTCGATGTGCCGAAACATCCGCCAACTCCACAACTTCGAGCCGCCCGCCACTGACGATGAGGTCCGCGCATCGGCGATCCAGTTCGTCCGCAAGGTCGGTGGGTTCACCAAGCCGTCGAAGGCCAACCAGGAGGCGTTCGACCGCGCGGTCGAGGACGTCACCGCGGTGACCACGCGCTACCTGGGAGAGCTCGTGACCAACGCCCCGCCGAAGGACCGCGAGATCGAGGCGGCCAAGGCCCGCGCCCGCAGCGCCGAGCGCTACGCCCGCGCCGGCTGAGAGGCTTCCGTCGCCGGGGCGCAGGACCGGCGCGACCGCCACCGCCGAGCCGAGGCTGCAAGGCCGACTCGCCCTCTACGCCGGCGTCCCCTGCGGTTCTTGATCCGGCACGCGCAGCCACTCGACGATCAACCCGTCGCGAATTCGCCAACGCGGTCTGCACGGTGTTGCCGACGGCGACGATGGCAGTTCGTGAAGCGCATCTCCATCGCCGCTACGTCACGTCCCGGCCGTGGCTGTTACAAGTCCTCGGTCATGCCCACATTCAGCGCGACCCTGATCCTCGCCGGTACGTCGGCCACCGGCATCGAGGTCCCGGCGGCCGTCGTCGACGAGCTCGGTTCAAGCCGCAAGCCGGCCGTCACGGTGACGATCGCCGGCTACAGCTACCGCTCGACCGTGGCGTCCCGAGGCGGCGTGTTCATGGTGCCGGTCAGCGCCGCGGTGCGTGCCGGCGCCGGTGTCGCGGCCGGCGAGGAGGTCGACGTGATGCTCGAGCTCGACACCGAGCCGCGCGAGGTGATCGTGCCCCCGGATCTCGCGGCAGCGCTGGACGGTGACGCGCAGGCCAAGACGTTCTTCGACGGCCTCTCGTACAGCAACCGGCGACGGCTGGTGCTCGCGATTGAGGGCGCGAAGGCCGCCGAGACCCGCGCGCGCCGCGTCGCCAAGACCGTGAGCGCGCTGCACGAGGGGCGCGTTTGAGTGTCCGATAGGGTCACACGATGGACAACGGATTCGAAGTAACGACCGTCATCGACCGCCCGATCGAGACGGTGTTCGCGTTCCTCGCCGAAGGGACCAACGACCCGACGTTCAGCCCGCGGGTTCAGGAGATCAGCAAGGTCACCGGCGGTCCGGTCGGTGTCGGCACGGTGTTCGCGAGCACGGTCAAGGACGGCGGCATGAAGACCAGGCGCGAGTTCGAGCTGACCGAGTTCGAGGCGCCGACGAAGATCCGCTGGACCGAGCGCTCCAAGAACGTCGTCACCGTGCCGAGCGGTGGCTACGACCTCAGCAGCGAGGGCGCCACGACGCGTGTGCGCCTGTTCAACGAGCTCGCGGGCCATGGCTTGGGCAGGCTGATCGTCGGCTTCGCGCTGAAGTCCGCGCGCAAGGGCGCCGACGAGTTCGGCGCTGCGATCAAGCAGGCGGTCGAAGCATCGTGAGGGCCCCGTCCCGGCGGTCGCCGGCCGTTGGCCTCAAGGACCCGGCGACTGGCTCAGCCCGGCACGAGGGACGGCTGGTTCCAGGCGATGACACGGCGGCGAGCGTGCGCGACCAGCAGATCGAAGGCCGCGCTGATGCGCTCATCGTCTCCGGTGACGAGGAGGTCCGTCAGTAGCCCGCGGAACGCCGCGATCTGAAGTGTCGCCATCGCCGGAGCCTCTTCGGACGGACAACCCTGATCGATCAGGGTTGTCGTAAGCGCCGAGGTGCGATTCTCGATTGAGCGCTTCACCGTGCCGGCGTACCCGGGCTCGTCGAACAGGCTCTGGCCGACGATCTCGAAGAACAGGCGGATGTCGCGCCGACCGGTCGGCGATGTCCAGCCCGCCCACAGGTCGCGCAGCCGCGACGGGTCCGGCCCTGGGACGAGCGTACGCCCGAGCAGGTGGTCGACGATCTCGTCAACGAGCTCTTCCTTGCTGCCGAAGTGGTGCTGCAGGGTGGCGTGGCTGACGCCCACGTTCTTGGCGACCCGACGAAGCGAAAGACTGGCGATCCCGTGGTCGAGGACGTACTCACCGACCGCCTCGAGCAACTCACTGCGGCGATGCTGGTAGCGCAGCCTGCGTCCGTCGATCTGCTCTGTCATCTGAGGGAACCATATACAGCCGGTCAAGGCGCAAGCGCCGGTCCCAGGACGGGTTCAGCCACGAAAATTGGGCGGCTTCCAAACGTGCCTGACCATACGGCTGAGCCATCGTAAGGGCGCCGCAGCGGGTCGGGAGCGAGGGCCTGCACCCTCCGGCGCGCCGCCGCCGTTGGGGGTCAGACCCCTTGATGCACGCCGACTGAGATTTGTTGAGTGGCAGCGCGCTAAGGGGTCTGACCCCTTGATGCGCGCGCACGGAGCTCGCACTGCATCAGGAACGCGTGGAGGCGCGCGTTGTAGGGCTCGCCGGGCGACGGGATCGTGTGGCCGCGGCCGGTGATGACCGCACGCTGTGCGTTCAATCTCGAGGCGCTCGCACCGGCTCACCCGCAGTGGCGGACTTCCCAGTAGCCGTCCCACGTCGCGCCGAGTCGCGGCCCGGCGGGGTCTGGCTGGACGGTCAGCCGGTAGCTGTCGACACCGCCGCACTCGTCGCCGTCGCCATCGACGATCTCGAGCTTCGCGCCGGCGGCCAGGAACGATGCCCCGACGTCGGGGTAGTTGCCGACGAGCAGCAGCTGCTTGTTGGCCGACAGCGGCGCGGCGAGTGCGCCGACCGGCGACGGGGTCTCGCCGGCGGGGTCATGAAGGGCGAGGACCGCCTGTCCGTCGGTCGTGATCCACGCCGCGGCCTGGTCGGTCAAGAGCAGGCGCTGCACGCGGCCCTCGCTGAAGTGCTGTCCCGCGGACCCGGGCACGATCCGCGTACCGGTCAGCCAGCGCTTTCCGCTCTCGAGGTCGTCGGCCCAGACGCGGTCGCCGGCGGGCTTGGGCAGGGTCCAGACCGCGGTCAGACCGTCGAAGGCGACTTTCGTCCCCGGCGCCCACGGGCCGAGCTTGCTCGATCGCGGGGCGTGCCCGAACGACGGGCCGTAGGCGGTCGTGCATCCGAACAGCGACGAGCCCGAACGCCACACCTTGCCGCCGTTCTTGGCGGCGAGGGTGTGGGGATGGGAGGCGCAGCCGGGCGACGTGGCCAGCGCGGTCGCCGGGCCGGCGATGGCCAGCGCGACGAGGGTCAGGAGGACGGCGAACGGGGCCGCGATGCGACGGGAGATGGGGGAGGGCGGGAGCGTCATGCTCCTACAACGGGGGCCGCGCGAAGACGTTACGCGGGGGCCGAACCGGGCAAGATGACGCCCGACTCGTAGGCCAACACGACGGCCTGGATCCGATCGCGCAGGCCGAGCTTCATGAGCACGCGCGCGACATGCGTCTTCACGGTCGTGTCGCTGACCACCAGCTCGGCTGCGATCTCGGCGTTCGACAGCCCGCGCGCGATCAGGTGGAAGACCTCCAGTTCGCGCGGGGTCAGCTCGTCGAGCCCGTCCGGGGCGACCATGTTCGCCGGTCGTACCGCGGCGAATTCCTCGAGCAGCCGTCGCGTCACCGTCGGGGCGAGCAGCGCGTCGCCGCGCGCGACCACGCGCACCCCTTCGGCGAGCTGCTCGGCGGGAACGTCCTTGAGCAGGAACCCGCTCGCCCCCGCGCGCAGCGCCTCATAGACGTACTCGTTGAGATCGAACGTCGTGAGCATCAGGATCTTCGGCGCGTCCTCCCCCCCGGCCTGGACGATCCGCCGCGTCGCCTCGATCCCGTCGAGCTCGGGCATGCGGATGTCCATCAGGATCACGTCGGGCTTGGCCGAGCGCGCCTTGTCGACCGCCTCGAGCCCGTCGCCGCACTCGCCGACGACGTCGATGTCCTCCTCGGCCTCGAGGATCATGCGAAAGCCGGTGCGCACGAGCCCCTGGTCATCGGTGATGAGGACACGGATGCTCATGCGGCGATCACCGTATCCCGCGGGATCGATGCGTGCACGCGGAAGCCGCCGGTCCGGTCGGCGCCAGCGTCGACGTGACCGCCGTAAAGCTCGAGTCGCTCGCGCATACCGATCAGCCCCTGGCCCGAGCCGCCGAGCCCTCCGCCCGAGCTCTCACGACCACCGTCGTCGGTGATCTCGAGCTCCAGCGCCTCGTCGGTCCAGTCGAGTGTCACCGTCGCCCGCGTCGGCCCGGCGTGTTTGATCGTGTTGGTCAGGGCCTCCTGCACGACGCGGAACGCGGCGAGGTCCGCGCCGGCGGCGAGTGGGAACGGCTCGCCGTGCTCGCGCAGCTCGACATCGAGGCCGGCATCGCGCGCGCGCTCGATCAGCGCCGCGACCTCACGCAGTGCCGGCTGCGGAGCACGACCGGCCTCGGGTGCGTCGTCGCCAAGCAGGCCGAGCATCCGTCGGAGCTCGACGAGCGCGGTGCGCCCGCTCTCCTCGGCCGCCGCCAGCGCCTGCTCGGCCCGCCGCGGGTCGCGATCGAGCGTCCGCCGCGCGGCGCCGGACTGGACGACCATCACCGAGACGCTGTGCGCGACGACGTCGTGCAGCTCGCGGGCGATCCGGCGACGCTCGTCGACAACCGCCTCACGCGCGCGCTCTTCGCGCTCGAGCTCGAGGCGCTCGTTGGTGATCGCGAGCTCGCGGGTCAGCATCGCGTGGTTGTGCAGCGCGCGCCCGACGCCCCAGGTCAGGGTGAAGACGCCGATCGGGAAGAAGTCGTCGGAGATCGACGGCTGCCGATGGCCGACCGCTTCGACGACCAGCACCGTCAACGCGACGCCGCCGAGCACGATCAGCGCCCGGCGCAGATCGAGCTCGTACCCCGCCGTATAGAGCATGAACGCGACGACGAACAGCACGATGCTCCCGTCCGCGACGTGCGTGCCGAACTGCGTCACGAGGACAGCGAGGACGAACATCGTCAGGCACGCGGCGAACGTGTGGCGGCGCCGCACGACCACACAGGCGCCGATCGCGCCGTAGCCCAGCACGTTGACCCACGCCGGCCCGCGGCTGTGGGTGCCGGCCAGCGCCTGCGCGATCATCGCGGCGCCGGCAACCAGCCCGATGGCCAGGTCGCGCGAATCGCGGTTGCGCCACCAGCTCACGACGCGCGCTCCACCAGCGGCAACCGCGCCCGCAGCGCGTACCCGCCGCCGCGGCGACGCCCGGCATTCAGATCGCCGCCGAACAACGCCACCCGCTCACGCAAGCCGACGAGCACCGACGCGGGCCGCGCCGCGCCGGCACTCTGCGCGCCGGCGCCGTTGACGACCTCGAGCTCCAGATCTGAGCGTCCGTAGCGCACCACGACCTGGGCCTGAGCGCCCGGTGCGTGGGCGCGCGCGCTGGCCAACGCCTCCTGGATGATCCGGTAGGCGGCGACGTCGAGCCCCAGCGGCAGCTCGACCGCGTCGCCCTCGACGAGCAGCGACGCGTCGAGGCCATCCTGGCGGGCGAGCTCGACGAGCCGATCGACGCGCTGCAGCGTCGGCTGCGGCGCCAGTGCGAGTTCCTCGTCACCGCGACGGAGCACGCCGAGCATGCGGCGCATCTCCTCGAGCGCCGCGCGTCCGGTCGTCTCGATCGCCAGCATCGCCTCGCTCGCTCGTGTCGGGTCGGTGGCGACGAGCCGCCGCGCAGCTCCGGCCTGGACGACCATCACCGAGACGTTGTGGCTGACGACATCGTGCAGCTCGCCGGCGATCCGCGCTCGTTCGGCGGCGACCGCGCCCCGCGCTCGGCGCTCGCGCTCGGCGACGAGCTCCTCGGAGCGGTTGCGCAGCTCCACCCCGAGGCGCCGGCGGTTACGGATGGCGACCCCGGCCGTGACCGGGATCCCGCACGCCATCAGCAGGCTGAAGAACACGTTGCCGACGACATCACCGTTGGCGGCAAACGCGATCGCCTGGATCGTGAAACCGACGAGCTGGATCGCGACGCCCGTCCACAGCTGCCGTCCCTCGGTATACGCGCCCACCGAGTAGGCGACGATCACCGCACAGAGGACCGCTGAGATCCCTGCGTTCAGAGCGAAGCCGCCGAGCAGCGCGCCGCCGATCAGCCCGACGTTGACCGCGATGATCGCGATGATCGGATGGCGACGACGGATCACGACCGCGCCGCCGAGGACGACCGCGGTCAGCGCCGACGCCGCCCGGTTGTCGTGTGTGCGCTCGACTGTGGCCTCCAGCACACCGGTGGCTCCCAGAAGGAGCCCGAACCGCAGGTCCTGGCGGTCAGGGCCGAGGGCCTTCCAGCGCGCGTGGATGGCGGTGAGGAACCGCATCGTGCGACGGTAGCGCCGCACCCAGCCTCGCGCATCGTCCGCACGGAGGATGGCGCTCTCGTCATCGCGGACGACGCCGCGATGCTCGCCTGACCACAGCGACGGACCAGATCATCCTGCGGGCGAGGCAAGGATCGCCAGCCGGGACGACGACCGGGCGCCAGGGCGTTGGAAGTGTGCCCACCATGACCACCTCGACCGCACAGCCCACCGAAATGACCACCGTGTCTGCACTGTCGATGTCGGCCGCGCCACTCGCTCCGGCCTTCGCTCCCAACAGCACCGCGGTCCTGGCCCGCGGTGTCTCGCGCCGCTACGGCGACGGCGATACCGCCGTCGACGCGCTACGCAGTGTCGACCTCACCGTGCCCGCCGAGCAGTACCTCGCGGTCATGGGGCCCTCGGGCTCCGGTAAGTCGACGCTCATGCACGTGCTCGCCGGCCTCGATCAGCCGGACTCCGGCAGCGTCGAGATCGAGGGTCGCGAGATCGTCGGCATGAACGATCGCGCGCTGACCCGTCTGCGTCGCGACACGATCGGCTTCGTCTTTCAGGCGTTCAACCTGCTCGGAGTCCTGACCGCGCAGGAGAACGTCGAGCTCGGCCTGCGCGTCGCCGGTCGCACGATCGACCGCGAGTGGGTCGAGATGGTGATCGAGCGCGTCGGCTTGGCCGAGCGTCGCAACCACCGCCCGGCGCAGCTCTCGGGCGGTCAGCAGCAGCGTGTCGCGGTCGCCCGCGCACTGGTCGGCGAGCCGGCCGTGCTGTTCGCTGACGAGCCGACCGGCAACCTCGACTCGCACGCCAGCGCCGAGATCCTCGACCTGCTGCGCGAGGCGGTCGACACGTTCGGCCGGACGATCGTCATGGTCACCCACGAGCCAAAGGCCGCCGCGACGGCCGACCGCGTCGTGTTCCTGGCCGACGGCCGCATCGCAGGCGACATCGCCGACCCGACCGAGACGTCGATCGTCGCGATGCTGAGGGAGGTCGGACGATGATCCGCCTCGCGCTCCGCGGGCTGATGGCCCGCCGTGGACGTACCGCGATGACCGCTCTGGCCGTCGTGCTCGGCGTCGGCATGATCGCGGCGGCCTTCACGGTCTCCGACACCATGCTGCGCGCCGCGAACTCGCTGTCGGCGTCGGCCTACGACGGCACCGACGCCGTCGTCGGCGCACCCACCGCCTTCACCTCGACCGATGTCGGCACGCGCCAACCGATCACGGCCTCGGTGCTGTCGGAGGTCCGGGCCGTGCCGCAGGTCGGCGTCGCCACCGGCGACATCCTCGATCAGGCGCGGCTGATCGACCCCAAGGGCAAGCTCATCGGCTCCGGCCCGTACTTCGGCATGGGCTACGACTCGACGACCGCGGGCGCCCAGCGCCTGAGCCCGTTCCACCTGACCTCCGGGCACTGGGCCACCGGCCCCGGCCAGGTCGTCATCGACGCGGGCACCGCGCGCTCGGAGCACTACGCGATCGGCCAGTCGATCGACGTGGTCGCGCATGGGCCGAAGCAGGCGTTCACCGTCGTGGGCATCGCCCGCTTCGGCAGCGTCGACACGATCGGGACGGCGACGGCGGCGGTGTTCGCCCTGCCGACAGCGCAGAAGCTGTTCGGCAAGGTCGGGCGCTACGACGACGTGCTCGTCGCCGGCCGTCCGGGCGTCAGCCCGGCCGCGGTCCGTCACGCCCTCGCGCAGGCGCTGCCCGCGTCGCTCTCGGTCCGTACAGCAGATGACGACGACCGCTTCACCCTGAAGGGGCTGCATCAGTTCATCTCGATCATCAAGGCGTTCCTGCTCGCCTTCGGCGGCGTCGCGATCGTGGTCGGCTCGTTCACGATCTTCAACACGCTGTCGATCACCGTCGCCCAGCGGACGCGCGAGCTGGCCACGCTGCGGACCGTCGGCGCGTCGCGCCGCCAGGTGCTCGGCTCGGTCATGACCGAGACGGCGACGCTCGGCGTCGTCGCGTCGCTGATCGGCCTGGCCGCGGGCTTCGCGCTCGCCGGCGGGCTGCTGGCACTGCTCGCTTCGACCGGGATCGATCTGCCGCGGGCCGACACGGTGTTCTCGAGCCGGACGATCATCATCGCGATGCTGGTCGGCGTGCTCGCCACGCTGGTCGCCGGGTTCGTTCCGGCGCTCCGCGCAACGAGCGTCTCGCCGGTCTCGGCCCTACATGACGGAGCGCCGGCCCGGCCGTTGCGCCGTCGCTCGCTCGTCGCCGCGATGACCATCGGCGGGTTGGGCATCGCGACGCTCGCGTTCGCGCTGTTCGCCCCGGGACAGGCGACCGCGGACCGCTTGCTGACGATGGTCCCGGGGTGTCTGGCGCTGTTCGTCGGCGTGGCGTTGCTGTCCGGTCGTCTGGCCGGACCGCTGGCCTCGATCCTCGGCCGCCCGGCTCAGCGGCTCGGCGGCGCGGCCGGAGCGCTGGCCCGTCGCAACGCGATGCGGGCGCCCGGGCGCACCGCGGCCACCGCGGCCGCGCTGATGATCGGGATCGCGCTGGTGACCTTCGTCGCGGTGCTCGGCCACGCGCTGGCGCAGTCGGCCAACGGCCGCCTCAGCAATGAGGTCGCCGCGCATTACGTGCTCCAGCAGTCGAGCGAGGGTCCGGTCCCGGTCGGGGCGATCGCCGCGGCGGCCGGGGTTCCCGGAGTGAAGGTGGCCGCCGGCGTCGTTGTCGTCGAGGCACGCAGCTACGGTCAACCGACGAAGGTCAACGGCGTCGATCCGGCCGCGGCGGCGCAAATGCTGCGCTTCGATTACACGCACGGCTCGCAGGCGACGTTCGCCGGCCTGTCGGGCGACGGAGCGCTCGTCCGCGACGACTTCGTCCGCAAGCACAAGCTCGCGGTCGGCGATCACTTCACCGTGATCTCCGGCGCGAAACGGCCGCTGGTGCTGGTCGTGCGTGGCGTCGAGCGCTCGGCGACGCTCAACCCGATGGGCCTCGGTGAGATCACCGTGGCGCGGTCGGCGTTCGAGCGCACGTTCCCGGTCCGCGACCCGAGCCTCGGCTTCGTGTCGCTCGACGGCGGGCCGTCGGCCCACGTCGAGGCGGCGCTGCGTCAGCGGCTGTCGGCCTTCGGCGGCGTCGAGGTCAAGACCAAGGCCCAGTACGTCCACGACACGGCACATGAGATCGACAGCCTGCTCTCGATCTTCTACGTGCTGCTGTTCTTCGCGGTCGTCGTGAGCCTGTTCGGGATCGTCAACACGCTGGCCCTCGCGGTGCTGGAGCGCACGCGGGAGCTCGGGATGCTGCGGGCCGTGGGCATGAGCCGTCGCCAGGTGCGGCGGATGATCCGCCACGAGTCGATCATCACCGCGCTGATCGGCGCGGTGCTCGGGATCGCCGTCGGGCTGTTCCTCGGCGCGCTGGTGACGACCGCGCTGTCGTCGGCCGGCCTGGCGTTCTCGGTGCCCGTCGGGTCGGTGATCACGTTCGTGATCGTCGCGGTCGTGGCCGGGATCGTGGCCGCCGCGATGCCCGCCCGTCGGGCCGCACGGCTCGACATCCTGGGGGCGCTCGCCCACCAGTGACCGACCGCGGAGCCCGCCGCCGCGCTGGGCGTTCAGTCCAGTGCGGCGGCGCGGGCACGGTCGGCGTCGCGGATATGCTCAGCGGCATGGAGCACGACGTCAGCGAAGCACTCGAACGCCTCACCCAGCGGATCCGCGTGATCGAGGCCAACATCGGCGTCCTCGCCGAGAACGCCGGCATGGTCGTGACGCAGCCGGCCGAGGCGACGATGCCGCCGGAGATCACCGCGATGGTGCTCGCCGGCAACAAGATCGGCGCGATCAAGGCCTATCGCGAGTGGGACAGATCTGCCGATCTCGCCCGCGCCAAGGCCGTCATAGACGCGATCTGACCCGCGGGAATCGGACTTCGTCGACGAGACCGACGCCCCCGTCCGATTTCCGCCAGACACCGGCCGCTCGATGTGCGACGGTGTCGATGTGCTCTTCGACTCTGACCGCTTCTACGAGATCGTCCAGACCGGCGATCCCCGCTTCGACGGCTGGGTTTTCGTCGGCGTCACCTCGACCGGCATCTACTGTCGCCCGAGCTGCCCCGCGCGGACGCCCAAGCGCGAGAACATCCGCTTTTACCCCAGTGCCGCGGCGGCGCAGGGTGCCGGCTTCCGCGCGTGCAAGCGCTGTCGCCCCGACGCGACGCCCGGCTCGCCGGACTGGGACCGCCGCGCGGACCTCGTCGGCCGCGCGATGCGGCTGATCGCCGACGGCGTCGTCGACCGCGAAGGCGTCACCGGGCTGGCGCGGCGCCTGGGCTACACCGAGCGCCATGTCCATCGCCAGCTGGTCGCGGTCGTCGGCGCCGGCCCGCTTGGCCTCGCGCGCGCCCAACGCGCCCAGACCGCGCGCACGCTGCTCGAGACGACCGACGTCACGATCACCGACCTCGCGTTCGCCGCGGGCTTTCGCAGCGTCCGCCAGTTCAACGCGACGATCCAGGAGGTCTTCGCGACGACCCCGCGCGACCTGCGCATCAAGGCCCGGCGCCACGGCCGCCGCGAGGACAGCGGCGCGATCGTCCTGCGCCTGCCCTACCGCTCGCCGCTCGACGGCGACGGCCTGCTCGCGTTCCTCGCGATGCGCGCCGTCCCCGGCATCGAGGAGGTCGTTGACGGGACCTACCGCCGCAGCCTGCGCCTGCCTCACGGCGCCGGGACCGTGCAGCTGCGTCCAGCCGACGGCCATGTCCAAGCGCGCTACGTGCTCGACGACCTGCGCGACCTCGCCGCCGCGATGCAGCGTTCGCGCGCGCTGCTCGATCTCGACTCCGACCCGCTCGCGGTCCGCGAGGCGCTGGGCGACGACCCGACACTGCGCCCGCTGATCGCCGCCACACCGGGCCGCCGCGTCCCCGGCCACGTCGACGGCCACGAGCTCGCGGTCCGCGCCGTGGTCGGCCAGCAGGTGTCGGTCGCCGGCGCCGCCACGGTCACCGGTCGCCTCGTCCAGGCGTACGGCGAGCCGCTGGAGCGACCGCTCGGCAGCGTCACCCACCGGTTTCCGTCAGCCGACGCGATCGCCGCGGCCGACCCCGATGGACTGCCGATGCCCAAGACGCGGCGCACGGCGGTGATCGGCCTCGCCGCCGCGCTGGCGAGCGAGGACATCGTCCTCGACGCCGGCGCCGACCGCGAGGAGACGCGCCAGCGTCTGCTCGCGCTGCGCGGCATCGGGCCGTGGACCGCGGACTACATCGCCATGCGCGCGCTGCGCGACCCCGACGCGTTCCTGCCCAGCGACCTCGGCGTCCACCACGCGCTTGAGCGCCTCGGCCATGACGGATCCCCCGCCGCGGCCCTGGAGATCGCCGAACGCTGGCGACCGTATCGCGCGTACGCGCTGGTCCATCTGTGGGCCTCGCTGGCCCCCACCGTCCCCACCGCACTCGACCAGGCCGCCGCCTGACCTCAAGGGAGACCACGATGCCCACTACCGCCACCCGCCCACTGCTCTACACCACGGTCGACAGCCCGATCGGCGAGCTGCTGCTACTCGGCGACGGCCTGCGCCTCCACGGCCTGTTCATGCAACAGGGCCGCAAGCCGATCGTCGTCGCGCCCGACTGGGAGCGCTCCGACGAGGCGTTCACCGACGTCGTCGCCCAACTGCGCGAGTTCTTCGCCGGCGAACGCACCGACTTCGACATCCCGCTGGAGCTCGACGGGACGGACTTCCAGCTGCGCGTCTGGAACGCCCTGCGCGAGATTCCCTACGGCACGACGATCAGCTACGGCGAGCTCGCCCGGCGCATCGACCAGCCGACCGCTGCGCGCGGTGTCGGGATGGCCAACGGGGCGAACCCGATCGCCGTCATCGTCCCGTGTCACCGCGTCATCGGGGCCGACGGATCGCTGACCGGATACGGCGGCGGGATGGAGCGCAAGCGCCTGCTGCTCGACCTCGAGCGCGGGGCGCTGTGTTGAGGCTCAGTGGATGCCGACCGTGGTGCCGTCCGAGGCGGTGACGCCTGAGGTGACCCTTGATGACGAACGCGCTCTTCTTCTAAGACCGAGACGTTGAGGATCTTCAGGGTCGAGGCGTACAAAGGGGTCAGACCCCTGAGTTGCGTTTTGCAAGCTCATGGCCTAGGCTGCTTGCGAAACGCAACTACCGCCTTTGGAGATGGTCATGGAACGTCACTGGAAAGTGCTCACGGTCGTATCGGTCGCGGTGTTCATGGTCAGTCTCGACCTGTTCATCGTCAACGTCGCGTTCCCGTCGATCGCCGAGAACTTCGGCGGCACGAGCCTCTCCTCGCTGTCGTGGGTGCTGACCGCCTACGCAATCGTCTTCGGCGCGCTGCTCGTGCCTGCCGGGCGGATGGCCGATCGCATCGGTCGCAAGCGCGCGTTCCTCGCCGGGCTGATCACGTTCCTGGCCGGCTCGACGCTGTGCGGGCTGGCGCCGTCGGTCGAGACGCTGGTCGGCGCGCGGATCATCCAGGCGATCGGCGGAGCGTTCCTGATGCCGACGTCGCTGGCGCTGCTGCTGCCCGAGTTTCCGCCCGCCCGGCGCGCCGCGGCGATCGGTGTGTGGGCGGCGGTCGGCGGGGTTGCCGCGGCGGCCGGGCCGCCGATCGGCGGCCTCCTCGTCGAGGTCGCGAGCTGGCGCTGGGTTTTCCTGGTCAACGTTCCCGTCGGCCTCGCGGCCACCTGGTTCGCGGTGCGGATCCTGCACGAGAGTCGCGACGAGAGGCCGCAGCCATGGCCCGACCTGATCGGAACGGTGGTGCTCGCCCTGAGCATCGCCGTCCTCTCGCTCGGCCTCGTCAAGGCCCCCGACTGGGGTTGGCTCGACGGCCGCACGCTCGCCTGCCTCGCCGGCGCCGCCGGTGGGCTGGCCGTCTTCTGGTCGCGCTGCGCCCGGCACCCGTCGCCGGTCGTGGACCTGGCGATGCTGAAGGTGCGCTCGTTCGCGATGGCCAACACCTCGGCACTCGTGTTCTCCGTCGCCTTCGCGGCGATGCTCCTGAGCTCGATCCTGTTCCTGACCGAGGTCTGGCACTACTCGACGCTGCGGGCCGGCTTCGGCGTCTCGCCCGGACCGATCCTGGCCGCGACGTTCTCGTTCCAGTCGGGCCGCTGGGCCAATCGCGTCGGCCAGCGCCGGCTGATCGCGTTCGGCTGTGTCCTGTTCGCGGCCGGCATGGCGTGGCGCTACACGCTGGGCGTCGAGCCCCACTATCTGACTGAATTCCTCCCTGGCATGATCATCAGCGGAATCGGCGTCGGCTTCGTCCTGCCGTCGGTCGCCAGCGCCGCCGCCGCGTCGCTGCCCCCGGCGCGCTTCGCCACCGGCTCGGCCGTCGTCACGATGGCCCGCCAGATCGGCTTCGTGCTCGGTGTCGCGATCCTCGTCGCCGTGCTCGGGACTCCGTCGCCGGGCGGCGTCATCGACGCCTTCGACAACGCGTGGACGTTCATGATCATCACCGCGCTGATCGCCGCCGCCGCCGGGTGGGGGATCGGCGAGGTGCAGCAGGGCCAGGTCGCGACGCCGGCCGCCGCTCGGGCGCCGGTGGCCGAGCCTGTCCGCGTCGATGCGGTCGGCGTGTGAGCGGACAGCTCGAGCTGAGGCGCCCAGGCGGCGAGCTGCTGCTCCACGGTCGCCCGCTGCTCTGAGCGTTCAGGCCGCCGGCAGCAGCGGCTCGGCGAGCTGGCGCTCGTTGGCGCCCGGTCCGGGGCGGACCTTGAGGTCGCGAGCCTCGATGCGCTCGCCGCAGTGGCCGCAGATGACCGTCGGGTCGGCGTCGTGCCCACATGCCGTGTGCACGTAGACGCGGGGTGCGCCGTGCTCGGCGTTGACGTACTTGTCGCCCCACTGGACGAGTCCGATCAGGATCGAGCGGGCGTCGCGCGCCTTGTCGGTCGGCCAGTACTCATAGGACTCCGGCTGCTCGCTGTAGAGGCGCCGCTCGAGGACGCCGTGCTCGACGAGCGTCGCGAGGCGGTCGGTGAGGATGTTCGTGGCGATCCCGGTATTGCGCTTGATCTCCTGGAAGCGCCGGCGGCCGAGCAGCACCTCACGCAGGATGAGCAGCGTCCAGCGCTCGCCGATGATCGCCAGCGCGCCGGCGATCGAGCAGTTCTGATCTTCGAACGGGCGGTAAGGCACCAGGTCAGTCTAGCCGAGGTCGTTGCATTTTGCCAGTCGCAGAGAACGCTACGACAACACGTATTCCCGACTTCTGGGGTAGGGTTCATTAGGGCAACCTAATTCGGCAGGCCTAACAAGGAGTTCGCGGCGGTGCTTCCCACATTCATCATCGGTCTGCGCGAGGGCGTCGAAGCGGCCCTGATCGTCGGCATCATCGCGACGTTCCTCAGCCGCGAGGGCACGCGCGAAGCGATGCGCTCGATGTGGTTCGGCGTCGGCGCGGCGATCACCATCTGCGTGGCCGTAGGGGTCGGCCTCGAGGTGCTCAACCAGGATCTGCCCCAGCGCCAGCAGGAGATGCTGGAGACCGTCGTCGGCGTCGCCGCGGTCGGGATCGTCACGTTCATGGTCGTCTGGATGCGCCGCCACGCGCGCAACCTCGGAGGCGAGCTGCGCGCCAGCGCGGGCGCCGCGCTCGCGTCCGGCTCGACCGCGGCGCTCGTCGGCATGGCGTTCTTCGCCGTCATCCGCGAGGGCCTCGAGACCGTCGTCTTCCTGTTGGCCGTGTTCCAGGGCGCCACCGACCCGGTCGCCGGGGGCATCGGCGCGGTCCTCGGTCTCGCGTGCGCCGTGCTCATCGGCGTGCTGGTCTACCGCGGCGGCGTGCGCCTGAACTACTCGCGCTTCTTCCGGATCACCGGCGCCCTGCTGGTGCTCGTCGCCGCGGGCCTCGTGGCGACGACGATCCACACGGCCCACGAGGCCGGCTGGCTCAACATGGGGCAGGACCCGTCGTTCGACCTGGGCTGGCTGGTCGTGCCCGGCACCTGGTCCTCGTCGCTCCTCACCGGGATGCTCGGCTGGCGTGCCGACCCCACGAAGGCTGAGGTCATCGGCTACGTCCTCTACTTCGTGCCGATGATGACCTACGTGCTGTGGCCGGCCAACCTGACCAAGCGGCTGCGCACCTCCAGCGTCCGCGCGAGCGGGCTGGCCGTGGTCGCCATCGCCATCGCCGCGCTGACGCTCAGCGCCTGTGGTTCCTCCGGCTCCGGCTCGGACGCCGCGAGCTCGGGCGACACGCAGCAGGCCGCTATCAAGCTCGTCGACGCCGGCTGCAGCCCGGCCAAGCTGACGGTCGACGCCGGGCGCACGACGTTCACGATCTCCAATGCCGGCACGGACAAGGTCAGCGAGATGGAGGTCCTCGACGGCGCGCGGATCCTCGGCGAGAAGGAGAACCTGGTTCCGGGGCTGTCGGGCTCCTTCACGCTGAACCTCAGGCCGGGGCACTACACCCTCAGCTGCCCCGGCGGCTCGACAGCGGCGACGGGCGATCTGACCGTGGGAGGCACGGCCACCCCCGCCTCCTCCGACGCGAATCTCGCCGCCGCCGTCGTCGGCTACAAGGAGTTCGTCGCCGCGCACGCGATCACGCTCGTCGACCGCGTCAAGCCGTTCGTCGCCGCGGTCAAGGCCGGCGACGTCGCCGCGGCCAAGAAGCAGTTCGCGCTCGCGCGGTTCCCGTACGAGACGATCGAGCCGGTGGCCGAGAGCTTCGGTCAGCTCGATCCCGACATCGATGCCCGCGCCAACGACGTCAAGCCGGGCGGCACATGGACAGGATTCCACCGCATCGAGAAGGCGTTGTTCGTCGACAACACGACGAAGGGCATGGCCCCGATCGCCGACAAGCTGCTGGCCGACGTCAAGGACCTGCAGGCGAAGACCAAGGCGCTGACGTACCAGCCCGACGAGCTCGCCAACGGCGCCAACGGCCTGCTCGGCGAGGTCGCCACGTCGAAGATCACGGGCGAGGAGGATCGCTACTCCCACACCGACCTGTACGACTTCGAGGCCAACGTCGTCGGGGCCAAGGCGAGCGTCGATCTGCTCGGCGCCACGCTGCGGGCCAACAACCCCGCGCTCGCGGCGACGATCGCCAAGCACTTCGCCGCCGTCGAGGCTGAGTTGGCGTCGCTCAAGCAGGGCAACGGCTACCCCAGCTACGCGACCGTCGACAACGCCGAGCGCAAGAAGCTCACCGCGCTGATCACGCCGCTGGCCGCCTCGGCGGCCAAGATCTCGGGCGCCCTCGGGAGCTGAGCCGACGATGCGCTGGGCAGCCGGGATGGCCGGTGCGGTCGTGCTTTTCGCCCTCGGCGCGGTCGCCACGGCGGGCGCGTCGCCGCTGCGCCCAGGCGTCGAGGCGACACTGATCGCCGGACTGCCGGCGCAGTACCGCCAGGCCGTCATGGTCCACGACGACACCGTCGCCGCGCAGTTGCGCACCGAGACGGCGCTGCTCGTCGCCGCCGATCGCGCAGCACCCGGCACACCGCTGGCCCGCCTCGCCACGGCGCTCCTCGCGACGCGCGACACGCTGCAGCCATGGCCGACAGTCAGCCAGATCAGCCGCCTCACCGCGACCGCGCAGCGGGCCGACGGCGCCACGTCGCTGCGCATCTCCGCCAAGCCCTACGACGCGATTCGCGCCGACCTCGACGCGACGACCGCTGCCGCCAAGGACGGTGACCGCGACCAGGCGATCGCATCGGCGCTCGGCGCCTACGCCGCCGCGGGCGGCTTGACCCGGCGCCTGGGGCCTGATGGCGACACGCTCAGCGCCACGTTCACCTCGACCTCCCGTGACGAGCCGGGGCTGCTCGTCGCCCTGCGGCGCGGGCTCACGGCGACGGCGGTCGCGAGCGCCGCCGATCGCGCCCGCGGCGCGCTGAACAGCTCCGAACAGTCGCTCGGCGACGTCGAGGTCAGTCGCGCGACCGTCGTCACCGACGCCGCGATCCTCGTGTTCCGCGAGGGACTCGAGGCGGTTCTGATCCTCGCTGCGATCACCGCCTCGTTCGTCGGCGCCCGCAAGGCACTGCGTCGCCCCGTCCTCATCGGCGGCCTGCTCGGCATCGTCGCGAGCGTCCTCACGTGGTTCGTCTTCCAATTCGTGATCGACCAGTTCGGCGCCGGCGGCCTGCGCCTGGAGGCGATCACCGGCATCCTGGCGATCGCGGTCCTGCTCGTGGTGACGAACTGGTTCTTCCATCGCGTGTACTGGAGCCAGTGGATCGCCCGCTTCAACCGCCGCCGCAAGCGCCTGGAGAAGATCGACCGGATCGGCTTCCTCTCGGGCCAGGTGTTCGGGCTCGCGCTGCTCGGGCTGACGAGCGTCTACCGCGAGGGCTTCGAGACGGTCCTGTTCCTCCAGAACCTCCAGGTCTCCGCCGGCACCGGCGCGACCGTGCTCGGCGCCGGGATCGGCATGGCCGGGGTGCTGGCGATCGGCGGCCTGACCTTTGCGGCCCAGTCCAAGCTGCCCTACAAGAAGATGCTGATCGTCACCGGCGTGTTGATCGCGCTCGTGCTCGCGGTGATGACCGGGACGACCGTTCACGTGATGCAGGGGTTGGGCTGGGTGCCGACGACGCCGACCCCGTTCACCGTCCCGCTGTGGGCGAGCCGGTGGTTTGGCATCTACGCGACCTGGCAGTCGATCGCGGCCCAGATCGGCGCGCTGGCCGTCGTGCTTGGCTCGTACATCCTCGCGCGCGAGGTTCAGGTCCGCCGGCCCCAGCGTCGCGCGCTTGCACAGTACCCGGGCGCCGCGGCTACGCAGCCACCGGCATCGGCGCCGTGAGGCGACGGCGTGGCGCGTAGCGCACCCGTGTGCCGTGGCGCGGCGACAGCGTGACGTTGCGCCGCGTGACGTGCTCGGCGTCCGGGCTCGCGGCCCTCAGCACGCACTGGCGCAGCACCGTCGCCAGCACGACGCGCATCTCGAGCTCGGCGAACGCCGCGCCCAGGCAGCGGCGCATGCCGCCGCCGAACGGAATCCAGCCGTAGGTCGTCGGCGGCTTCTCGAGGAAGCGCTCGGGGCGGAACGCGTAGGGCTCGGGGTAGAGATCGGCGCGCGTGTGCGTGAGCCAGATCGCGGGCGTGACGTCGGTCCCGGCCGGCAGGTGGAGGTCGCCGGCGTCGAGGTCGCGCCCGAGCCGCCGTCCGGCGATCGGGACGACAGGCCGGAGCCGCAGCGTCTCGGAGACCACGGCACGCATGTACTCGTCCGAGGCGCCCTCGTCGACCTCAGCGATCAGCCGCGCCAGCGCCGCCGGGTGGCGCAGCAACAGGTCAAACGCCCACGCGAGCGCTGTCGCCGTCGTCTCGTGGCCCGCGAGCAGCAGCGTGACGCACTGGTCGCGCAGCTCCTGATCGCTCATCGCCGAGCCGTCCTCGAAGGTCGCCGAGGCCATCAGCGCCAGGATGTCCTCGCGCTCGTGGGCGAGCGGATCGGCGCGATGCTCGGCGATCTCGGCGAACAGCAGCTCGTCGATCCGGCCCAGGGTCTGGTCGAGGCTGCTCATCGGATCGCCGCGGCCGATCTGGCGCGAGAGGAGCACGCGGAACTGCAGGCCGGCGGACGTGCTGTCGCCGAGGAGCTCGGGCAGCCGCCCGCGCAGTGCCTCGCGCCGCGCCGGGTCGGTCACGCCGAAGACCGCGCCGAGGATCACTTCGAGCGTCACCGCCTGCATCCGCGGGTGGATCGAGAACGGGCGATCGGTCGGCCAGCTCGCGATCTCGCGCTCGGCGACCTCGGCGACGATCGACTCATAGGCACGCATGCGCTCGCCGTGAAACGGGGGCAGCATCAGCTTGCGGCGGGCGAGGTGCTCCTCACCCTCGAGGAGCAGGACCGAGTTCGCGCCCATGACGGGCTTCAGCGCGATCGTGCGCCCGGGCGGCAGACCATGCTCGCGCTGGGTGTAGAGAGCCCGCAGCACCTCGGGGTCCGAGAGCAGCACCATCGGCGACTCGAAGCCGAGGAAGTTGACGCTGAACGCGTCGCCGAAGCGCCGCCGGCAGGACTCCATGAACGCGATCGGCCGCATCAGCCACCGCAGCGTCTGGACGGCGGGTGGCCCGGTCGGCCCGAGCGGCAGCATGCTCATGACCAAAGACTCGCACGTTGTGGCGGAATGGATCTCCGCTGGGGCGGGTCTACGATCTGCACATGAGTGTCATCGCCGCCGCCAACGAGAAGACCCACGAGGCATGGAACGGCGTCCTGTTCGATCGCTTCGTCCAGTTCCGCGACATCGTCACGGCAGGGCTCGGAGCGCACGGTGAACAGGCGCTGGCCTGGCACCCGCCCGCGCCGGGTGACCGCGTGGTCGACATCGGCTGCGGCTTCGGCGACACGACGCAGCGGATCGCCGGTCTCGTCGGACCTGACGGCACCGCGCTCGGCGTCGACGTCTCCGAGCGGTTCATCGCGGCGTCGCGCGACGAGGCCCAAGCCGCCGGGGTGACCAACGCGCGCTTCGCGGTCGCCGACGTCGAAGCGACGGCGTTCGACGAGCAGTTCGACTACGCGTTCTCGCGCATGGGGACGATGTTCTTCGCCAACCCGGTGGCGGCGATGCGCAACGTCCGCCGCGCGCTGCGACCGGGCGGCCGTCTGTGCATGGTCGTGTGGCGGCGCAAGCTCGACAACGACTGGGTGCACCGCGCCGAGGTCGCCGTCGAGCGGTTCGTGACGGAGCCGGAGGACCACGACGAGCCGACGTGCGGCCCGGGTCCGTTCTCGATGGCCGACGCCGACACGACAAGTCACGTCCTCATCAACGCGGGCTTCGAAGACATCACACTGCGCCGCTGCGACCGCGAGATCATGATCGGCGCCGATCTTGACACGGCGGTCGAGTTCGTGATGGCGATCGGCCCGGCTGGGGAGATCATCCGTACGGCCGGGGACGAAGCCGAGCGCCTACGGCCGCAGATCTCGGCGGCGCTGCACGAGGAACTGGCCCGGTTCGCGGGCCCCGACGGCGTCTGCGCGCCGGCCTCGACGTGGATCATCTCCGCGACCGCGCGCGACGGCGACTGAAGCTCCGAGCGCTCCTGCCGACGAACAGGCAGGAAGTCATAACCCCGAGGAGCCCGACCCATGGAAGCCGCCGCCGTCTTCGCCCATCGATACCGCCTGGTCACTCGCAGTGATTTCGACGGCCTGGTCTGCGCTGCGCTGTTGCGGGAGCTCGGGATGCTCGACGACATCCTGTTCGTCCACCCCAAGGACGTCCAGGACGGCAAGATCGAGCTGACGAGCCGCGACATCACCACGAACCTGCCCTACCAGCGCGTGGTGGCGATGTCGTTCGACCACCACTCGTCCGAGCAGCTGCGGGTCATCGATCGTCCCGACAACCGGGTCATGGTCTCCGGAGCCGACTCGGCCGCCCGCGTGGTCTACAACCACTTCGGTGGTGCGATGCGCTTCCCGCGTATCAGCGCCGAGATGATGGACGCCGTCGACCAGGCCGACGCCGCCAAGTTCTCGAAGTCCGAGATCCTCGACCCCCAGGGCTGGATCCTGCTGAGCTTCCTGATGGACCCGCGCACCGGTCTCGGCCGTTTCCGCGACTTCGAGATCTCCAACTATCAGCTGATGATGAAGCTGATCGACGACTGTGTCGCGATGGGGATCGACGACATCATCGCCTCCCACGACGTCGCCGAGCGCGTCGGGCTCTACAACGAGCACGCGACCGCCGCAGTCGAGCAGATTCGCCGCTGCGCCAGGGTCCACGACAACGTCGTCGTCCTCGATCTGCGCAACGAGGCGGTTATCCACCCGACCAACCGCTTTACGATCTACGCGCTGTTCCCGCAGTGCAACATCTCGATCCACGTCATGTGGGGACTGCGCCAGGAGAACACCGTCTTTGCGACCGGAAAGTCGATCATCGACCGCTCCTCGCAGACCGACGTCGGATCGCTGATGTTGTCCTACGGTGGCGGCGGCCACGAAGCCGCCGGTACGTGCCAGGTCGAGAACGATCACTTCGACGAAACGCTGCACGAGCTGATCAAGCACATCAATACCGACGGCTGAGGCCGTTCGTCCACGTCCTGGGGGACTGTCCGATAGGTTGCCACGATGCCTCGCGCACGCGGTGTGCTCGTCGCCTGGGTCACCGTCGCGGCGTTCGTCAGTCTCTCCCCGGCTGCGCCCGCGCGGCGCGGGCGCAGCAAAGCACCGACCGCTCCGAGCGCCGCGTACTGCCACGGGCAGGGCTGGATCGGAGCCTGGGCCGCGAGTCCGTCGGACGCGCTGGCGTCCTACACCGACCAGTCGCTGCGCCTGCTCGTCACGCCGACCTACGGCGGCCAGCAGATCCGCGTGCACCTCTCCAATCGGCTCGGCGAGAAGCCGGTGCGGTTCTCGGCGGTCACGGTTGCGCGCGAGACTTCGGGCGCGTCGGTCGCCGACGGCTCGGTCGTCGGCGTGCGCTTCGCCGGGCAGCCCGCGATCACCATCGCCGCGGGGCAGGATGCGGTCAGCGACCCGGTGGCGCTGACGTTCGTCGCGTTCACGACGCTGGCGGTCAGCGTCCACGTCGATGGCGACAGCGGGCCGGCGACCGAGCACTACCAGTCCGACCAGAGCTCCTACGTCGCGCCGACCGGGTCGGGCGATCACACCGCCGACGAGTCCGGATCGGCGTTCACCCGGAAGATCATCACGCGGCCGTTCGTGACCGGGATCGACGTGATGGCCCCGCATACGATCGGCACCCTGGTGACGCTCGGCGACTCGATCACCGACGGGACCCGCAGCACCGTTGACGCCGCTGCGCGCTACCCCGACGATCTTGCCCGCCGGCTCGCGGCCGCACCGGCCGGGACGGCGCACCTGGCCGTCGCCAACGCGGGCATCGGCGGCAACCGGATCACGCGCGACTTCCCGATCCGCTTCGGCGGCGCCGCGGCGCTGTCGCGGCTCACGACAGACGTCATCGACACCCCGGGCGTGACCGACGTGCTCGTGCTGGAGGGCACGAACGACATCACGCCGACGAAGTTCGGCTATGCGGCGCTCAACGCGGCGTCGGTGATCGCCGGCCTGAGCCAGATCGTCACCCGCCTGCACGCGGCGAAGCTCAACGTGATCCTCGGCACGCTGACGCCGTCGACGAACTCCGAGGTCGGCGACTACCGGATGCCGCAGACGATCGTGATCCGCAACGCGATCAACGGTTGGATTCGCACCCAGCGGATCGCCGACGGCATGGTCGACTTCAATGCCGCGCTGCGCGACCCGGCCGATCACGACCGGCTGCGCCGCAGCTACGCCAGCGCCGACAACGTCCACCCGACCGATTCGGGATACCGGGCGATGGCGCGTGCGGTCCCGCTCGGCCTGTTCCGCGGGCCGGCGTGCGGGCGGCGCTGAGTCGCACCCGGAGTGATGCGCCTGCTAGCCTGACGGGGCGTTCGACGCCGTCGGACGCGAGGCAAGCCTGCTTTCGAGTCCCGCCAAGAGCGGTTCGGGTGTCAGCCGTAAGCCTCCCGAATCGTTTCGCGGCCTCAGTGGCTGCCTTAGGAGTACTTCGCATGTCCAATCAGTCATTCGCCGATCTCGGCGTCTCCAGTGCCGTGGTCGACGCGCTCGCAAAGCGCGATATCCACGAGCCGTTCGCCGTCCAGCGTCTCGTCGTCGCCGACGTCCTCGCCGGGCGTGACGTCCTGGCCAAGTCCCCGACCGGATCGGGCAAGACGCTCGCGTTCTCCATCCCGATGGTCGATCGCATCGAGGCCGACGGCCCGCGTCCGGCCGCTCTCGTCCTCGCTCCGACACGCGAGCTCGCCTCGCAGATCGTCGAGGAGACCCGCGCCATCGCCCACGCCCGCGCGCTGCGGATCACCGCCGTCTACGGCGGCGTCGGCCTGACCAAGCAGGCCAAGGACGCCGCTCGCTCGCACATCCTCGTCGCGACCCCGGGCCGGCTCGAGGACCTGCTCCAGCGCCGCGCCTTCGACCTCAGCAAGGTCCAGCTGCTCGTTCTCGACGAGGCCGACCGGATGCTCGACATGGGCTTCAAGCCCGCCGTCGACCGCATCGTCGCCCAGTGCCCGCGCGATCGTCAGACCCTGTTCTTCTCCGCCACACTCGACGGTGAGGCCGGTCGCATCGCGTCGGCGTTCACGACCGACGCGGTCCGCCACGAGCACGGCCCGAAGGAGAGCCGCACCGTGGCCGACGTCGAGCATCGCTTCGTCGAGGTCGAGCGTGACGGCAAGGTCGAGGCGCTGATCTCCGAGCTGCGCGGCGACCGCGAGCTGGCGCTCGTCTTCGTCCGCACCAAGCGCGGCGCCGACCGCCTCGTCAAGCGCCTCGGCACTCGCGGGGTCGATGCGGTCGCCATGCACGGTGACAAGTCCCAGAGCCAGCGTGAGCGCGCGCTGTCGCGCTTCGAGGCCGGCCAGGTCGACACGCTCGTCGCGACCGACGTCGCCGCGCGCGGCATCGACGTCGCCGGTATCTCGCACGTCATCAACTTCGACGTTCCGGGCGACCGCGACAGCTACGTGCACCGCATCGGCCGCACCGGCCGCGCGGGGCGCACCGGCGTCGGCATCACGTTCGTCGGCGGCGAGGAGCGCCGCGAGATGACCCAGCTGGCCGGCGAGCTCGGGATCGAGCACCGGATGAGCGGCCCGGCGTATGTGCCGCGGTCGTCGGCGGGCGGCGGCGGTGGCGGCGGTGGCGGTGGGTCGCGGTCCAACGGGTCGCGCTCCGGTTCCAAGGGACGCTCGGGGGGCGGCAACGGTCGCTCGGGTGGCGGCGGCAACGGCCGCTCGAGCTCGCCGACGTCAGTGCATTCGGCCTCCCCGCGCGGCTCCGGCCGCGCGCGCGGCCAGCGTTCGTCGTCGTCGCGGTAGGGCGCGAAACCGCCGCATAGAGAGCGAAGGCCCGGGAGGCCTGGGCGGACATGGACGAGCTCGGGTAGAACCGGCCCGTTGGCCGCTCGTATGATCAGCGGTCATGGCCGCTGAAGTCGTCGACATCGCGATCATCGGGAGTGGGTTCTCCGGCCTCGGGATGGCGATCCATCTCAAGCAGGCCGGGCTCGAGGACTTCGTCGTCCTCGAGCGCGCCGACGAGGTCGGCGGGACTTGGCAGGCCAACACCTACCCCGGCTGCGCGTGCGACGTCCAGTCCAACCTCTACTCGTACTCGTTCGCGCCGAACCCGGGCTGGACGCGGACGTTCTCGCGCCAGCCCGAGATCTGGGCGTACCTGCGCGACTGCGCCGACCGCTTCGGCGTGCGGCCGAACATCCGCCTGGGCTGCGAGGTCGACTCGGCGCGCTGGGATGAGGGTGCCGGCCGCTGGACGCTGAAGACGACGGCCGGCGACGTCAATGCGCGGGTGCTCGTCGCGGCCGTCGGATTGCTGACGGAGCCGAAGGTCCCGCAGCTGTCGGGGATCGAGAACTTCGAGGGCGCGGTCTTCCACTCGGCGCGCTGGAACCACGACTTCGCGCTCGAGGGCAGGCGCGTGGCGACGATCGGCACCGGCGCCTCGGCGATCCAGTTCGTCCCGGAGATCGCACCCGACGTGGAGCAGCTGCACGTCTTCCAGCGCACCGCGCCGTGGGTCCTGCCGCACCCCGGCCGCCCGACGACCGAGCGCGAACGGGGCCTGTTCCGGCGCCTGCCGCTGCTGCAGCGCCTCCTACGGGGCTGGACCTACACCGCGCGTGAAGCGCTCGTCCTGGGATTCGTCAAGCGCCCGCGGTTGATGAAGCTGCCCGAGCGCGTGGCGCGGCGCCACATCGCCGACCAGATCGACGATCCGGCCCTGATCGAGAAGGTCACGCCGAACTTCCCGTTCGGCTGCAAGCGCCTGCTGCCCTCCAACGAGTGGTACCCGGCGCTGGCCCGGCCGAACGTCGAGCTCGTCACCGACGCGATCGACGAGATCCGTGCCGACCGAATCGTCACTGCCGATGGCACCGAGCGCGAGGTCGACGCGATCATCCTCGGCACCGGCTTCCACGTCACCGACTCGCCGGTCGGCGAGCTGATTCGCGGCCGCGGTGGTCAGACGCTGAACGATGCCTGGAATGGCAGCCAGCGCGCCCACCTCGGCTGCACGGTTGCCGGTTTTCCCAACCTGTTCCTGCTGCTCGGGCCGAACACCGGCCTCGGGCACTCGTCGATGGTCTACATCGCCGAGTCGCAGATCGCCTACGTCATGGACGCGCTGGCGACGATGGAGCGCCGCGGTGTCGGCGTCGTGGAGGTCACCGAGGCCGCCCAGGCGCGATCCAACGCGGAGATCGACGAGCGGATGACCGCCACGGTCTGGAGCGCCGGCTGCTCGAGCTGGTACATCGACGCCGGCGGCCGCAACTCGGCGCTGTGGCCAGATTGGACGTGGCGTTTCCGCCGCCGCACGGCGCGCTTCGACGCCGGCAGCTACCGCGCGCAGGCGTGATCCCAACGGCGCAGCGACGGCCTACCAATTGGCCGTTCTGTCACACGCAGAGGAAATCTGATGCATCGGAACCCGCGGCACGGGTATAAGTAGCCCGTGTTACCGGTCTCGCCGTCCGACCTGACCGTGTCCGTCCTGACCGTGTCCGTCCTTTCAAGGGGAGGCACCCCGTGGTGAAAACCTTTCGTTTGACCGCCGTCATCGCCTTCATCGCCGCGTTGGCGCTTGTGGTCGGTGCCTGCGGCTCCAGTAACAAAAAAGCGTCGACGTCCACCGGCGCGAGCACGAGTGCGTCGACGAGCACGACCGGGTCCGGCGCCAGTGGCAAGACGGTGACCGTCGTGTACGGCACCGCCCCCGACTTCCTCGATCCGGGCGAGGGCTACACGACGCAGGCGGCCGAGGCCGACTGGATCACGTACACGCCGCTCTACACCTACGCGCACAAGACGGGCGCTCCGGGATCAGTGGTCATTCCCGGTTTGGCCACCGCGTTGCCGACGATCAGCGCCGACGGCAAGACCTACTCGATGACGCTGCGCAAGGGCCTCACGTACTCCGACGGCACTCCGGTCAAGGCCAGCGACTTCGGCGCTTCGATTCAGCGCTCGATGAAGCTCAACTGGGGCGGCAAGTCCTTCTACACCAGCAACATCGCCGGTGCCGAGGACTTCGACAAGGGCAAGGCCACCTCGATCTCGGGCATCACCGCTGACGACTCGACGGGCAAGATCACGATCAAGCTCGTAGCGCCGTACGGCGCGTTCCTCAACGTTCTCGCCTTCCCGTCGTCGGCACTGCTGCCGGCCTCGACGAAGGTCGTCAACCTGTCGAACAACCCGCCTGCCGGCGTTGGCCCGTACATCCTCAAGAACGTCGTGCCCAACCAGAGCTTCAAGGCGGTGCCGAATCCGAAGTGGGCGTCGTTCAACATCCCCGGAATCCCGGCCGCCAAGGACACAATCCAGGTCAACATCGCGGCCAACACCCAGTCCGAGGCCGAGTCGGTGCTCAACAACACCGCAGACGTGTTCGACACGTACGACTCGATTCCGCCGGCGCTCGTGCCGCAGATCGAGTCACAGGCCGCCAATCGGTTCAAGAAGCTCCCGACCGTCTCCGTGTACTACTTCTTCCTGAACACAAAGGCCCCGCCATTCAACAACCAGCTCGCCCGTGAGGCCGTCAACTACGCGATCGACCGCACCGCGCTGTCGAAGCTCAACAGCGGCAACTTCACTCCGGCGTGCTTCTTCCTACCCCTGGGCATGCCCGGGCACCCGACCGGTCCGTGCCCGTACGGCGCCGACCCGGCCGGCAAGCCCGACGTGGCCAAGGCGAAGGCGCTGATCAAGCAGGCCGGCCTCGTCGGTGCGAAGGTCACCGTCTGGGGTCAGAACCGTGAGCCGCGCAAGGAGTTCATCGACTACTACACCGGTGTGTTGAATCAGATCGGGTTCAAGGCGACGACGAAGATCATCGCCGACTCGACGTACTTCCCGACGATCGGTGACCTGAAGTCCAACCCCCAGACCGGCTTCGCCGACTGGAATCAGGACTTCCCCAACCCGTCGGACTTCTACCTGCTGATGGATGCCAAGTCGATTCAGCCGACGAACAACCAGAACTTCAGTCAGGTGGACGACCCGACGGTGCAGAAGGCGCTGGCCAAGCTGAACCCGGTGCCCGCGTCGAAGCTGTCCACGGTTGCACCGGCCTGGGCGAAGCTCGACACGTATCTCGCCAAGAAGGCATACATCGCGGCGTTCGGCTACCAGCAGGTGGCGAAGTTCATGTCGGACAAGATGAACTTCAACTCCACGGAGGTCAGTCCGGTCTACGGCAACGACTGGACGACGTTCGCCAAGAACTAGGTCATCGTGGGACGGGGGGTGATCGCCTCCCGTCCCACGTCGTTTCACGCCAATGACCGCAATCGACCCGACAGACCCCAGCAACCCCGCAGTCGGTCTTGGGCAGCCGAGCCACGCCGGCTTTGCGACCGGCGCGGACACTGACGTTCCGCCCGGGATCGGGCCTTACGCGCTCGGCTGGCGGCGACTGAAGCGCAACAAGGTGGCGCTGGCTGCTCTCGGCGTGTTCGTCGTGATGGTGGTCCTGTGCATGCTCGCCCCGGTCTACGCGAAGTACGTCGCGCACACCGGGCCGTCCATCAACCACCCCGATCAGCTCTCGAACATCGGGATCCCCAACGGCCCGACCTGGCACGCCAAGTATTTCCTCGGCGTTGATCAGAACGGTCGTGACGTCGCCGTGCGCCTTCTCTACGGTGGGCGCAACTCGCTGGAGATCGGGTTCATCGCCGCGTTCATCACGATGTTCCTGGCCGTGCTCCTCGGGGTCGTCGCCGGCTACAAGCGGGGTTGGGCCGACGCGCTCATCAGCCGCGGGTTCGACCTGTTGTGGGCCTATCCGGTGGTTCTGCTCGGGGTCGCGCTCGGCACGGCGATCGCGGTCGGTGGCCTGAATCTCGGGCTGTTCCAGGTCAACGGGAACTCGCTGTTCGTTCCGGCGGTGATCATCGGCGTCGTCTACGCGCCCTATGTCGGCAAACCACTGCGCGGCCAAGTGCTCGGCCTGCGCGAGAAGGAGTTCGTCGACGCCGCGCGCGCCCAGGGGCTCAGCTCGCGGAAGATCATGATGTCGGAGATCCTGCCCAACCTGGCATCGACGCTGATCGTCTTCGTGCCACTGATCCTCGCCAACGCGATCCTGCTCGAGGCTGGGCTGTCCTACCTCGGCGCCGGCGTCCAGACGCCCAACTCGTCGTGGGGGACGATGATCAGCGACGGCCTGCGGTTCTTCCCGGCGGCGTTCCACACGGTCCTCGTCCCGGGCCTGATGCTCGTGATCACGATCCTCGCGATCAACATCTTCGGCGACGGCGTGCGCGACGCGCTGGACCCACGGTCGAAGGTCCGGATCGAGCGCTAGATGGTCCGCTTCATCATCAAGCGCCTGATCTCCGTGGTGCTGGTGCTGTTCGCGATCTCGATCCTCACGTTCCTGATCTTCCAGGCGATTCCCAACGGGGATCCGGCCCAGCGGCTGGCCGGCCGGCTGGCGACCGCGCAGCAGATCCAGGACGTCCGCAAGACCTGGGGCTTCGACAAGCCGATCTACGTCCAGTACGAGAAGACGATGGAGAAGATCGTCACCGGCAAGGTGATTTCGTACACGCAGCAGATCAACGTGTTCGACGAGATCAAGCGCGACATCGGGGCGACGATCTCGCTGGCCGTCGGCGCGGGGATCATCTGGTTCTTCTTCGGGACGCTGTTCGGGCTGCTCGCGGCGCTGACCGCCGGGCGCTGGACCGACCGCGGCATCACCGCGCTGACGATGATCGGCGTCTCGACGCCGGTGTTCCTGCTCGGTTCGGTGCTGCTGTACTTCTTCAGCTTCAAGCTCGGCTGGTTCCCGCTCGGCGGCTACGTGAAGCTGACCAGCAACCCGTGGCAGTGGCTGACCCACATGATCCTGCCGTGGATCGCGCTGTCGGTGCTCTTCATCGGCGTTTATTCGCGGGTGCTGCGCTCGACGATCCTCGACACGTTGACCGAGGATTACGTGCGGGCCGCGCGGGCGAAAGGGATCAGCGAGCGCCGGGTGATGATCCGCCACGTCCTGCGCAACTCGATGATCCCGATCATCGCGCTGTTCGGCCTCGACTTCGCCGCGGTCGTCGGCGGCGGGGCGATCCTCACCGAGTCGGTCTTCAACCTCCATGGGGTGGGCCAGTTCGCGGCGGAGTCGATCGGCCGCCTCGACGTGCCACCGATTCTCGTGATCACGATGTTCGGCGCGGCGTTCGTGGTCATCTTCAGCGCGATCGTCGACATCCTCTACGCGTTCCTCGACCCGCGGATTCGCCTGTGAGTGATCAGCCGCTGCTGTCGGTCGCCGGGCTGCGCGTCGCGTTCTCCACCGAGGAGGGTGTCGTGCAGGCGGTCGACGACGTCTCGTTCACGGTCGGCAAGGGTGAGATCGTGGCGATCGTCGGCGAGTCGGGCTCGGGCAAGTCGGTGACCGCGATGACGCTGATGGGCCTGACCCGCGCGCCCAACGCGCACTTCGAGGGGACGGCGCGGCTCGGCGACACCGAGCTGATCGGGGCAAGCTCGGCGCAGTTGCGCAAGATCCGCGGCGCGGAGATCGCGATGGTCTTCCAGGATCCGATGAGCTCGCTCGACCCGGTCTACCGGATCGGCGACCAGATCGCCGAGCAGATCCTCGAGCACGAGCCCCACACGTCCAAGGACCAGGCGTTCGACCGCGCCGTCGAGCTGATGGAGCGCGTCGGCGTGCCGCGGGCACGGGACCGGCTGCGCTCCTTCCCGCACGAGTTCTCCGGCGGCATGCGCCAGCGGGTGATGATCGCGATGGCGCTCTCGTGCTCGCCGCGCCTGCTGATCGCCGACGAGCCGACGACGGCGCTCGACGTCACGATCCAGGCGCAGATCCTCGTCGAGCTCGAGCACCTTCGCGACGAGACCGGCACCGGCATCATCCTCGTCACCCATGACCTCGGCGTGGTCGCCGACATCGCCGATCGCGTGCTCGTGATGTACGGCGGGCGGATCGTCGAACAGGGCACGCTCGACGACATCTTCTATGAGCCCCAGCACCCGTACACGTGGGGGCTGCTCGGCTCGATCACGCGCATCGACGGCGACGTCGGCGGACGACTGCCGGCGATCGGCGGCCAGCCGCCGTCGATGATCCACGCGCCGGCGGGCTGCCACTTCCGGCCGCGCTGTCCCCACGCATTTGAGACGTGCACCGAGGTCCCGGGTCTCGACGCTCGGCTCCCCGAGGCGCCCGACCACCGCGACCGCTGCTGGCTGCCCGTCGAGGCCAAACAGTCGCTGCGGATGGTTGGCGACCGCATCGGGCTGGCCGCGCCCGCAACCACGGCGAGCGGCTCATGACCGAGACGCTCCAGGAGCCGGCTCCGGCACCGGGGTCCGCCGACGCACCGATCCTCGAGGCGCGCAATCTCGAGGTGCTGTTCCCGATCCGCTCGAGCAACCTGCGCGGCCGTACGACCGGCTTCGTCCACGCCGTCGACGATGTCTCGTTCACGCTCGCGGCGCGCGAGACGCTCGGAGTGGTCGGCGAGTCGGGGTGTGGCAAGAGCACGCTGGTTCGCGCCCTGGCGCGGCTCAACGACCCGACCGGAGGCGCGATCCTGTTCCGGGGCAAGGAGATCACGAACGCCAGCCCGCGCCAGCTCGGCGCTACGCGGCGCGAACTGCAGATGGTCTTCCAGGATCCTCAGGCCTCGCTCAATCCGCGCAAGCGCGTCGTCCAGATCCTGGGTCTGCCGCTGCGCCTGCGCGGGGTTGGGCGCGCCCAGGTTGAGCACGAGACGCGCCAGCTCATGAGCCACGTTGGCCTGCATCCCGAGCACGTCAACCGCTTCCCGCACGAGTTCTCCGGCGGCCAGCGCCAGCGCATCGGCATCGCCCGCGCGCTGGCCATGGAGCCCAAGGTGATCATGCTCGACGAGCCGGTCTCGGCGCTGGACGTCTCGATCCAGGCGCAGGTCGTCAATCTGCTCGAGGACCTGCAGGCAGAGCTCGGGCTGACCTACGTGTTCGTCGCTCACGACCTGTCAGTTGTGCGCCACGTCTCGGACCGGATCGCGGTGATGTACCTCGGGAAGTTCATGGAGCTCTCACCGGCGAGCGAGCTGTATACAAAGCCGATCCACCCGTACACCGAGGCGCTGCTCGCCGCGATTCCGATCCCCGACCCGCGCGAGAACCGCGCACGGGCCCGGCGCGTTGTCGGCGGCGAGCCGCCCAACCCGATCGACCCACCGAGCGGCTGTCGCTTCCACACGCGCTGCCCGCACGTCACCGACATCTGCCGCGCCGTCGAGCCGCCGCTGACCGAGTACGCCGGCGGCCATATCGCGGCGTGTCACAACCCACTCAACGTGACCGCCGACGAGATCGCCACGGCGACGCGCTCGGCCGCCAGCCCGCTCGCCTCGGGCACGGAACTGCCGCTGGCGCCCGCCGGGGCGCCACCGGTGCCGGACGCGGAGTAGGCGGTGCGGCGCAGGGCTCAGCCGGCGGCCGACAGCGCGTCGGCCTTGCCCGCGCAGTCGTAGACGTTGCTCAGGGCGGAGGACGCCGCGGCTGTGGTCGTCGCGGAGCTCGCGCTCGCCTGGGCCGCGGTGCAGACGCTCTGGACCGTGGTCATGACGTCGCTTGCCCCGATGCGGCTGTCGCGACCGAAGCCGCCGCCGGTCGAGTCGGCGACGATCCAGCGGATCCGCCCGTCGCGGACCGCGCTGGCGAGCCAGCTGAGGCTGACCTGACTCTCGCGCCCGGAGAAGCCGCCGATGCCGGCGACCTTCGCGCCGGTGGCGATGATCGCGGTGGCCGCACCGGACTGGCTCGAAACGCCGATCGTGCCGCCGCCATGGGCGGTCGTGTACTTCACGAGCGCGGTGGTCTGCGCGGTGGACGCGCCGCCGCCCGGCCCGCCGAAGCCGCCGCCGAGACCGCCGCCGCCCGCGCTGCGACCGGCGCCGGGGAAGCCGTTGCCCGTGGCGCCCGGAGGACCGCCGGGGACGGTATTGCTGCCGGCGCCCGGCAGCGCGCCGCCGCCCGGAGGCGCCTGGAAGTGACCGGCGCCGGGGAACCCACTGGCGCCGCCCGGCGGGCCGCCGAAGGTGCCACGTCCGGCGCGCAGGCCGCCGCCCGGGCTGCCGAAGCCGCCGCCGCCGAACCCGGCGCTCGCGGGGCCGCCCGCGGGGAAGGTGCCGCTCGTCGTGTGGCCGAGCGTGTCGACGGCCCACGTCGCCGGGGCGATCAGCAACAGCGCGAACGCGCCGGCCAGCGCGGCGGCCCGGGCGCGCGGATCGCGCAGCGCGACGAGCGCGCAGCCCGCCAGCACACAGCCGGCGATCAGGACCACGGGAAGCCAGCCGAGCTGCGTCGAGTCGTTGTTCAGGACGACGAGCTCGGTGATCGCGCCGGCGGCGATCGCCAGCGGCGCGACGATCCGTGCGAGCCGGTCGCGCCGTAGGCACAGGCCGACGGTCGCACCGACGAGCGCAGCGCTGAACGGGGCCAGCTCGGCGACGTAGTAGGGGTGGAAGATGCCCTGGGCGAAGCTGAAGACCACGGCGCTGGTCGCAAAGGCGCCACCGACGAGCAGCAGCCAGCCGCTGCGCACATCGCTGCGCCGCAGGCGCGTGAGCGCGAGGATCCCGATGGAGCCGACGATCGCGGTGCCGAGTAGCCAGCCGGCCTGCCCGCCGAGCGCGTCGTTGAGCAGCCGCAGTGGGCCCGACGCGCCGCCAAACGGGCCGCCGCCGCCCCACCGGCGATCTGCGGGCCGCCGGCCTGGCCGTCGACGCGGCCGAGGCCGTTGTAGCCGAAGATCAGCGACAGGATGCTGTTGTCGTTCGTGCCCGAGATCCAGGGGCGCGAGGCGGCCGGCGTCAGTGCCATCAGCAGCGGCCAGGCGCCGCCGACGACGACCATCGCCGCGCCACCCGCGGCGAGTGCCTTGGTCGCGGCCCGGCGCCCACGTGGCGCGATCCACAGCCACGCGGCGCCGATCCCGGGGACGACGAGCAGCCCGGCGCCCATCTTCGTCTCGAACGCGAGCCCGACCGAGACGCCGGCGAGGACGATCCAGCGGGTGCGGCCGTCCTGCAGCGCGCGGACGGTGAACCACAGCGCGGCGACGGTGCACAGCGCAAGCAGGGCGTCGGGGTTGTTGTGGCGCGAGATCGCGACGGTCACCGGGGTGACGGCGAGCACGAGGCCGGCGACGAAGCCGGCGGGGCGGCCCCACAGGCGCCGCGTCAGGTCGTAGATCAGCACGACGGTCGCGATGCCCATCAGCGCTTGGGGGATGAGCATGCTCAGCGGGTGAAAACCGAAGATCCGCACCGACAGCGACTGGACCCAGAGGGCCAGCGGCGGCTTGTCGACGGTCATGATCCCCGAGCGGTCGAACGAGTCGTAGAGGAAGTTGTGCCAGCTCGAGCTCATCGAGCGCACGGCGGCGCTGTAGTACGTGTTGGCCCACAGGTTGCGGCTCAGGACCGCGAGGTTGAGGACCGCGGCGAGGACCACCAGCCCGGCGAGCTCGGGCGGGACGCGGGTCAGGCGGCGGGCGAGGCCGCCGGCGCGTGCGTCGCTGTCGTCGACGGTCTCGGCGTTTGCGGGTAGGGGGACTGAGGTCACGGCGAACAGGATTGGCGAGGGCCGTGAGAAGGATCCAAGCCGCGGCTAAACATCCCGTGAGGACCGCGATCGCGGCGCGTTGCGCCGCTCCGTGGGGCCGGACGCAACCGCGCCTGGGCGGACGGCACGCCTGCGCGTCAGGCGCCTGAGCGCCTGGCCGGGCGTTTGATAGCGTCGCGCCGGTGTCCGGCAGCAAAGTGTTGACGTCGTTCGCCGACGCGGTCGGTGACATCGAAGATGGAGCGACCCTGATCGTCGGAGGCTTCGGCCTTTCCGGCTGTCCGGAGAACGCGATCGCGGCGCTGCGCGAGCGCGGCACGAAGGACCTGACCGTCGTCTCCAACAACTGCGGCGTCGACGATTTCGGCCTCGGGATCCTGCTCGAGAACCGCCAGATAAAGAAGATGGTCTCGTCCTACGTGGGCGAGAACAAGCTGTTCGAGCAGCAGTACCTCTCGGGCGAGCTCGAGGTCGAGTTCGCGCCACAGGGCTCGCTGGCCGAGCGGATGCGCGCCGGCGGCGCCGGCATCCCGGCGTTCTACACCCCGACCGGAGTCGGGACGCCGATCGCCGAGGGCAAAGAGGTGCGCGACTTCGATGGTCGCCCGCACCTGCTCGAGCGCGCGATCATCGGCGACTTCGCGTTGGTCAAGGCGTGGAAGGCCGATCCCCTGGGCAACCTCGTCTACCGCAAGACCGCGCGCAACTTCAATCCCTTGGCCGCGACGGCCGGGAAGATCACGATCGCCGAGGTCGAGGAGCTCGTCGGCGTCGGCGAGCTCGATCCCGACCACATCCACACACCGGGCGTCTACGTCCAGCGGCTGCTGGTCGGCCCCGCGTATGAGAAGCGCATCGAGCGCCTGGTGGAGAAGACGGCATGAGCGCCGAGCCGATGGACCCCCGTACGCGGATCATCACCCGAGCCGCCGACGAGATCGCCGACGGCATGAACGTCAACCTCGGGATCGGGCTGCCGACGCTGCTGGCCGACTACACGTTTCACAAGCACAACGTGATGCTCCAGTCCGAGAACGGGCTGATGGGCATCGGCCCCTACCCTGAGCCGGGCGCTGCCGACCCCGATCTGATCAACGCCGGCAAGGAGACCGTGACGGCGGTGCCGGGCGCGTCGTACTTCGACAGCGCCGAGTCGTTCGGGATGATCCGTGGCGGCCACATCGACGTCGCGATCCTCGGTGGCATGGAGGTCTCCCAGGGCGGCGACCTGGCCAACTGGATGGTCCCCGGCAAGATGGTCAAGGGGATGGGCGGGGCGATGGACCTCGTCAACGGCGCCAAGCGCGTCGTCGTGATCATGGAGCACCTGACGCGCAGCGGCGACTCGAAGGTCAAGCGCGAATGCACGCTGCCCCTGACCGGCCAGCGGGTCGTGCACCGGCTGATCACCGACCTCGCGGTCTTCGATTTCGGGCCTGAAGGCATGGTGCTGGTCGAGCTTCAGGACGGCGTGTCCCTGGATGCGGTTCGCGCCGGCACCGAGGCGCAGTTCGCGGTGCCCGACGCGCTGGCGTAGGCGCTCCTCAGACTGACAGATCGCGGACGACAGCGTCGGCGATCAGGCGGCCACGCAGCGTGAGGATCGCGCGCTCGTCGTGGATCTCGAGCAGGCCGTCGGAGGACGCGAGCGCCGCGGACTCGCGTCCTTCGTCGCTGAGCAGCGACAGCGGCGCGCCGACGTCGAGGCGCAGCTCGAGCATCAGCCGTTCTAGCGTCAGCGCCGCCTCGTCGGGCTCCTCGCGCCCCGCCGCCGGCGATTGTCCCGTCGACAGCCGCGAGGCCCATGGCCGCGGGTGCAGGACGTTCCACCAGCGCACCCCGCCGACATGGCTGTGGGCTCCGGGCCCGACGCCCCACCAGTTCCCGCCGGTCCAGTAGCCGATGTTGTGACGGGAGCGCGCGTTCTCGTCGCGTGCCCAGCTCGAGATCTCGTACCAGGACAGCCCGGCCTGCGAGAGCACCGCGTCGCAGCGTCGGTAGCGGTGCGCGACGACATCCTGGTCGGGCGCGGCGCGCGCGCCGGAGCGCACCTGCGCCGCCAGCCGCGTGCCGGGCTCGACCGTCAGCTCGTAGGCGCTGACGCGGTCGGGCGCCAGGGCGACGACCTCGGCCAGCGTCGCCTCCCAGTCCTCATCGCTCTCCGCGTCGGCGCCGAAGATCAGGTCCAGGCCGACGGTGTCGAACCCGGCGGCCCGCGCGGCCAGCGCGGCCTCACGTGCCGCCCCTGGCGTGTGCCGGCGGTCAAGCGCGCGCAGCACCTGCGGCTGCGCGCTCTGCATGCCGAGCGAGAGGCAGCCGACCCCGGCCTCGCGCAGCGACGCCAGCAGGTCCGCGTCGACGCTCTCCGGGTTGCCCTCGACCGTCAGTTCGGCATCGGGCGCGATCTCGAAGTGGCGCCGGACCGAGGCCAGGATCGCACGCAGCTGCTCGGCGCCGAGCAGCGATGGCGTGCCGCCGCCCAGAAAGACGGTTGCGACGGGCGGGGCGCCCGGCCCGAGCACCGTGGTCGCCAGCGCCAGCTCCGCATCGACCGCCTCGACGAACCCGGCTCGCAGCCCCGGCTCGACGTAGACGTTGAAGTCGCAGTAGCCGCAGCGCGCTTGACAGAACGGGACGTGCACGTAGATCCCGAGCGGGCGCTCGGCGAGCGTCGCGAGGGCGTGCGCGGGCAACGCTCCATCGGCGGGCGCAACGTCGCCATCGGGAAGCCGAACCATCAGCGAAGCGTAGGCTGCGCGGTGATGCAGACGGTGACCCAGTTGGATCTCCCGACGTTCGACTACTACGGCGATGCCACGCTGCGCGGCCGGCGCTACCACGACGTCGTACGCGATCTCGCCGCCCAGAACTGGCTCGCGACGTCGCCGCTGGCCTTCTTCGTCTTCGATCGCGAGGCGGGCGAGCTGTTCCTGCGCTCCAAGAAGACGACGTTCCCCGGCCGGCAGATGGCGACGATCTTCGACATCAAGCCCGGGCCGCTCTACGACGAGATCGCCAACAACATCCTCCACGTCAACGGCGAGCGGCACAGTCGCCTGCGTAACCTCGTCAACCCGGCGTTCACGCCGAAGGCGGCCAACCGCTGGCGCCCGCAGATGCGCGGCTTCCTCGAGCAGCTGTGGGACGGCGTCGCCGGCGACGGTGGCTGCGAGTTCGTCGAGGCGTTCGCCAAGCCCTATCCGTCGCTGACCATCGCGACGCTGATGGGCGCGTCACTCGACGACGCGCCGCGCCTGCACCACTGGTCCAACTGGATCCAGGCCCAGTTCGATTTCTACGCGGTCATGAACGAGCGCGACAAGATCGAGCTCGCGGTCGTCGAGTTCATGGAGTGGGCGCAGGCGCTGCTCGAGCGCCGCCGCGACGATCCCGGCGATGATCTGATCTCGTCGCTGCTGGCCGCCGAGGCGCGGGGCGACCGGCTGTCGGACCTCGAGTGCGTCAACCTCGTCCTCAACGTGTTGGTCGGCGGCGTCGACACGACCCAGAGCCAGCTCGCCCAGGCGATCCGCGTCTTCGCCGAGCACCCCGATCAGTGGGAGCTGCTGGCCTCCGATCCGGCGCTGGCGAGCGCCGCGGTCTGGGAGATCCTGCGCTACGAGCCGATCACGCCGTTCACCGCACGGATCATGCTCGAGGATCTCGAGGTCCGCGACGTGCTGTTCCCCAAGGGCACGATCGTGCTCGTGGGGGCGGTCACGGCCAACCGCGAGGGCGAGTCGGGCGAGGTCTTCGACATCACCGCGCAGCGCCCACCCGCCCGCGCCCTGACCTTCGGCGCCGGCGTGCACTACTGCCTCGGGGCGAATCTCGCCCGCGCCGAACTCGAGGAGGCGCTCACGTTCCTCGCGCCGCGGATGGTGAATCTGCGCCTCGACGGCGAGCCGGACTTCGGGACGATCCCGGGGATCTACGGGATGAACACGCTGCCGGTGGCGTGGGGGTAGGGCGCGCGGGCCTGATTCGTGGCAACCCGTCCATTTCTGCGCCCTATAGGGGGTAGAAACGGACGAGTTCCACGAGGGAACACCAGTGCGTCTCGCTCCCGGCACTCCTCGCCGCAAAAGAGCCCGGCACGACAAACGCGCCCTCGGCGCGCCTACGCCACGTCGCGCAGCGCCCGCAGCTCCAGTCGCATCGAGAGCCGGTCCAGTGCGCGCTCCTCGATCTGGCGCACGCGCTCGCTCGAGATGCCGAGTACGCGCCCGACGTGGGCCAGCGGATACCCCTGACCGTCGCCGCCGAGGCCGAAGCGCAGCTCGATCACCGCACGCTCGCGCTCGGGCAGGTCGGCGATCGTCGCGCGGACCACCGTCACGGCGAGCGCGACCTCGGCTTCCTCCTGCGGTCCAGGGTCGGTCGAGGCCATCAGGTCGCCGAACGCGGTCTCGCCGGCCTCGTCGATCGTGCGGTCGAGGCTCGTGACGACGCGCGACGTCTTGCGCAGATCGCGCACCTGGTCGACCTCGAGCTCGGTCGCCGCGGCGACCTCCTCGTCGGTCGGGTCCTGGCTCATCTTCGCGGCGAGCCGATGCGTCACCACGGCGACGCGACGTTCGCGCTGGGCGACGTGGGCGGGCAGTCGGATCGCGCGGCCGCGGTCGGCGAGGCCGCGCTGGATCGACTGGCGAATCCACAGCGTGGCGTAGGTCGAGAAGCGAAAGCCCTTGCGCCAGTCGTACTTCTCGACCGCGCGGATCAGCCCGACGATGCCCTCCTGGATCAGGTCGAGCAGGCCCATGTCACCGCTGCCCTGGTAGCGCCGGGCGATCGAGACGACGAGCCGAAGGTTGGCCGAGATCATCTCCTCCTTGGCCTCGAGATCGCCGCGCTCGATCGCCTGGGCCAGCGTGATCTCCTGAGTGGAGGTGAGCAGCCGGTGCTGCCCGATCTGGTTGAGGAACAACTGCAGAGAATCGGTAGCGGGTTCGCCGACAGGCGGGACGGGCTCAGGCATGCATCTGATTGGTACCCGGGTGCGACCCCGCTCACACGACCGCCGGTACCCTTTGCACCAGATGAGGACTCTGGCCGCCATGGTTCTGCTCGCCGTGGCGCTCGGTGGCTGCGGATCCAACGACTCTGCCACCAAGGCGAATCTCTACGCGCAAGAGGTCCAGCAGGCTCAGGTCCTGTTCGCGAGCTCGTTCCAGGAGGCGACCGGGAGGCTCGAGAGCACCGCGGACCCGCACGCGGACGCCAAGGCGCTACGTGACGCGGCCAAGGCGATCGGGATCGATGTCCGCACGCTGCACGGGATCACGCCGCCGGCGGAGGTCGCCGGGCTGCATCGCCAGCTGATCAAGGTACTGACGATCTACCAGGCGTCGGTCAAGCACAACGCCGACGTCATCGAGAAGGGCGAGCCGCAGGCCTTCCCGAACGCCCAGAAGGCGCTCACCGCGTCATCGACGAAGGCCCGCGTGCACTTCAACGAGATCGTCCAGACGATCAACGACAAGCTGGCCTGAGGACCGGCTACGGCGCGCCGCTCTCCACCCGCCATGGTCGATCTGCACTGCCACATCCTCCCGGGCATCGACGATGGGGCATCCACGCTCGATATCGCCCTGAGGATGGCCCGCGTGGCCGTCGCCGCGGGGACGAAGACGATCGTGGCCACGCCGCACGTCTCGTGGGAGTGGCCTGACAACGACTCCGTGGTGATTGCCGAGAAGATCGCCGAGGTCAACGCCGCGATCCTGACTGCCGGACTCGATCTCGAGATCCGGCCAGGTGCTGAGATTGCGATGTCGCGCGCGGTCGAGCTCGACGACTCCGAGCTGACGGCACTGCGTCTCGGTGGTGGCCCCTGGCTGCTGATCGAGTGTCCGTTCCTCCCGGACGCGTCCGGGTTCGATCACGCTCTCGACACCCTGCAGGGCCGAGGGCACCGAATCGTCTTGGCCCACCCCGAGCGCTGCCCGGCGTTCCAGCGCGACCCACACCGGCTCGAGCGGTACGCGTCCCGGGGAATGCTCACGTCGATCACGGCCGGATCGCTGGAGGGACGCTTCGGGCGAACGGTCAAGACGTTCGCCGAGCGTCTCATGAGATCCGGGATGGTGCACAACGTCGCCTCGGATGCGCATGACGCAGGCCCGCGTCGTGGACCCGCCATCGAGTCGATCCTCGACGATTCCGGCTTCGGCGCCCAGGCCGACTGGCTCGCCCGCGCTGTTCCGCTCGCCGTCCTGAGTGGCACGGGTATCCCGCCGCGCCCCGCGCCCGAGGCGCTCGGCGCGCGAAGCGTGTTCGGGCTGATCGGCGAGCGCAGGACGACCTGGCGCTAATGGCCTGCCATTGACGGCGGGTACGATCCGGGCACGAATGACGACGGACAGAACGGAGAGCAACCACGACGCACACGCACCGGTCGTCATCTCCGCCTGCATCATCGCGCGGGATGAGGAGCAGCGGTTGCCGGACTGCCTGGCGAGCGTCGCGTTCTGCGACGAGGTCGTCGTCGTCGACTCCGGCTCCGTCGACCGCACCGTCGACATCGCTCGCGAGGCCGGGGCACGCGTGATCGAGGAGCCCTGGCGCGGATTCGCCGCGCAGCGCAACATCGCGCTCGACCACGCACGCGGGCAATGGGTTCTCGAGGTCGATGCCGACGAGCGAGTGACGGCTGATCTGGCCCGCGAGATTCGCGCGTTCGTCAGCGGCGATACCGCCGGCGTCGATCTCGGGGGTCTCCCGCTGCGGGAGTTCCTCGTCGGCCGCGGCTTGGAACGGTCCGCCAAGTACCCCAAATACCGCCACCGTCTCATCCGCAGGGACGCCCACCGCCATGACGAGGCTCGGACCGTCCACGAGGGCATCGTCGCGCACGGCCCCGTCCACCCGTTCACAGGCGACCTTGACCACCTGCTCGCCGGGACGTGGCGCGAGGCGTGGACGGACGTGTGGCGCTACGCCGAGCTCGAGGCCGGTCAGCTGCATGCGCCCCGGTCGGTCGGCGCCGTCGTCCGCGGCGCGGTGCTGCGTCCGGTGGTCAAGTTCGCCTACCGCATGGTCGTCGACGGCGGATGGCGCGACGGGCTGACCGGTATGGGAAAGATCGGCCTGGACTGCGCGGGGGACAGCATCGTCTGGCTACGGCATTGGCTCGGATACCGTGGGAGGACACACGGGCGCTCGGGAGTCGATCCGGCGCTGCACTACGGTGCCTGGCGGTTTCGCGTGGGGAAGCCGCGAGTCGTCGCGCTCGCCGTCGGGGCGTCCTCGATCGCGCAGGCCGATGCGTGGCTGGCGCGAGCCCGCGACGAGGGAGACGATGTGACCCTGATCTCCGACACCCCTACGCGCTCGGCCGAGATCCGCTGCCGGGTGCTGCCCGGCTCAGGCGCGCTCTCGCTGATCCGCGCTCTCGAGACCGAGGAGCAGCTTCGCGCCATCGACGCGGTCATCCCGTTCGGGCCTCGCGCGACCAGACTCCTCCGGCTCGTGCCGGGACGGCTACGCGGCGCGGTCAGCGCCGCGACCCCGCAGATCTCCCCCTCAGAGCTGCGAGCGCAGATGCTCGGCGCGCGTGAGGTGCCCGGGACATGACCATGGCGGGCCGCGACATCGTGTGCGTCGGATTCTCGGACTGGAACAGCGAGCTGTTGACCAACGAGCAGCATCTGCTCGTTCGCATGGCGGCGGACAACCGGATCCTGTTCGTCGAATCGCTGGGGTTGCGGCGCCCGCAGGTCGCCGGCCGAGATCTTCGGCGGGTCGGGCGCCGGCTCGTCCGCGGCGTTCAGCCTCCGCGGGCGGTCGACGGTCTCCATGTCCTGTCGCCGCTCGTCATCCCATTCCATTCGAATGCGGCGGTGCGGCGGCTCAACGCGCGCATACTTCCGTGGCTGGTGCGGCGCGCCGCGCGCCGGCTGGGAATGCGGGACATCGTGCTCTGGTCGTTCGTACCCCAGGCCGAGGTCCTCGTGCCCGCCCTGTCTCCGGATCGGGTCCTCTATTACATCGACGACGATCACGCGGCCAAGAAGGGCATCGATGGCGCCAGCTTCGCCGCGGCCGAGCAGCGGTTCGCCGCCCGCGCCGACGCCGTGCTGGCCAGTGCGCCCGAGCTCGCCGAGCGGATGCGCACGCTCAACGACAACGTCCACTTCGCTCCCAACGTCGCGGATACGACGCTCTTCTCCAGGGCACTCGAACCAGGCCCGGTCGATCCCGCGATCGAGGCCCTGGCCCGTCCGCGGGTCGTCTTCACCGGTGCGCTCGTCGCCAACAAGCTCGATCTGGACCTCATCCTGGCGATGACGGCGGCGCGGCCGGACTGGCAGTTCGCGTTCATCGGCCCGGTTGGACCCGGCGACCCGGGAACGAACGTCGATGCGCTGCGCGGGATTGCGAACCTCGTGATGCCGGGTCCGCGGCGCTACGAGGAGTTGCCCGCCGTGCTGCGCGGGTCGGACGCGGCGATCCTGCCCTATCGCACCGACGGTGAGATGCGCAGCGTGTTCCCGATGAAGACCTACGAGTACCTCGCGGCCGGCCTGCCGCTCGTCGCGACGCGCCTGCCCGCGCTGGCCGGGGTGGAGGACGTCATCGCGGTCGACGGAGCGGCGGAGATGGTGGCTCGCCTGGGCGAGGCGATGGCCTCCGATTCGCCAGAGGCGAGGGCTGCTCGCTCGGCTCGTGCGAGCTCGCACTCGTGGGAGTCGCGCATCGACCAGATCGATCACGCGCTGTTCGCGGCAGGTGGCGTCACGGTGCGAGCAGGCGGGTGAGTGTCTCGATCGAATACTCACGCTCGGCCAATGCACGGGCATTTTGGGCCATCTCGGGGTCACCGTCTTTCAGCAACGCCACGAGCTCCATGGCAAATGAGTCCGTGTCGACCCCGCGGCGATAGTGCTCGCCTGGGACGACAGCCAGCCGCAACGCGGCAGCCGGGGTGGCCACGACGGGAACCCCGTAGGCCATCGCTTCGATGAACTTCAGCGGTGTGCCGACGCTCTCGGTGAGCGGGACCGCCACGACCGATGCGTCGTCGTAGGCGTCGCTCAGTCGCTCGACGTACCCGGGCGTCTCCACGCGCGTGTCGCTGAATGTGCCGGCGGGCAGACCACGCCCGACGACTCTGACCTTCGCACTGGGCAGCGTGGCCCAGACTTTCGGCATCACCTCCTCGACGAGTATGTGCAGCCCGTTGCGGTTGGGTCCGTAGCTGAAATCGCCGACCATCAGCACCGTCCGTGCGCTTGGATCGCGGCGAGCAGGCGTGATTGCGCCGACGTCGACGACGTTTGGGACGTACCGCATCCGGGCTGCGGGCTGAAGCTCGGCTCCCTGCTCGATGTCGAGGTGACTGACCATCCAGGTCTCCTCGGCGCGGGCGAGCAGCCTGCGCTCGAGGACACTGATCGGGCGCCATCCGAAGGCCGCATCGTACGGGTCGTCGCGATACGACGATTCGAGGTTGTGGGCTCGGTAGATGATCGGTCGCTTCCGCGCCAGCCCGAGCAGAGCGGTCATCGCGTTGATGTCGCCGGCGATCACGCGCCCGCGATCGGGTGTGCTGGCGAGGTGACGGGTGACGGCGGCGATCTCCGGCGAGAACGATCGGGCGATGGGGTTCGGAACCCCCTCGGCCCGCCTGAGCGCATAGCCGACACCACGTCGCAGCGCTCGCGATGGGCTGATCTGGTGGAACGTCGTCCCTTCGATCGCCTTGAACTCGGGCGACGGCTCGTCGCCACCGTACGGCACCCACGCGATGTCCAGCGGTCGGTGGGCCGCAAGCGCCCGGGCAGTGGCGTAGGTGTGCAGGTCGCGGCCGGTACCGAGTCGCGGCACGAACGTGGTGATCAGGAGGTCTCGCGGCACCATCGCGGCGAAACGGTACCGCGGTCCGAGACCTGCCCGTATCATGCCCGCGCGTGCCTTCATTGTCGGACTCCGCGCAGGGCGTCTCGGTCATCGCGATCAACTACAACGGAGGGCTGGTCATCGGACGTTTCGTCGACAGCATCTGGGCTGCCGACACGGCTCCGCTGGAGGTGATCGTGGTCGACAACGCATCGAGCGACGGGAGCCTCGAGGTGCTCCGCGGGCGCAGCGACATCACGCTGGTCGAGAGCGGGGAGAATCTCGGGTTCGGGCGCGGATGCAACCTTGGCGCGCAGCACGCCCGCGCCGACATGCTGTTGTTCTGCAATCCGGACGTTCAGCTGTATCCCGACACGCTGGCCTGCCTGGTTCGTGACCTGAGGGCAGCGCCCGAGGCGGCGATCGTCGTTCCGGCGCTCGACGAGCCGATGCACCCCGCGCACGTCCGCGAGCCCAGAGTGGAGGAGGTCGCAGCGATGGCGGGCGCGATCATGCTCGTCGATCGCGCCCATTTCGATGCGGTCGGCGGGTTCGACCCCTCGATCTTCTTGTACTCCGAGGACACCGATCTCTGCTACCGGACGTGGCTGGCCGGGCGTCGCGTCCTCAAGGATTGGGACGCCGTTGCGGCTCACGACGTTCACGGCTCGGGTGGCGGGCACCGCTGGAGCGGCGAACAGATACGCAACGGCCTCTACGTGCATCTGAAGTTGCGGGCCTGGCGGCCGACGTTGCGCTACAGCGGGCGGATGGCTATCAAGACCGTGGTTCGGGGCCTACGGTATCGTGATGCCTCGGTGCTGGTGGCGTGGTGGGCGAACGTCCGCGCCATCAGGGCGACGTTGGCCAACCGTCGGGCAATCCTCGGAGCATCCACGCCGGCCGATCGCGAGCGCCTCGAACGCCTGGCCGCAGAACACATGTACTGGTCGCGGCGGAACTGGCGGATGGCGGTCCGACGAGCCGCGAGGCGGCACCTCGGCGGCTAGCGAGCTGGATCGGCGCCGGCGTAGAACCGGGCGGCCAACCGGTAGAACAGCCCACCGTCGGTCGTCGGACTCGTCGCGCTGGCGACCCCGGGTCCGAACAACAGGGCGACCACGCCCGCGTTGCGTTCGTCGCGGCGATGCGCCGCGGCGGCGGAGTCGGTACCCAGGAACCACTGCACCCGGTTGTCGCGATATCGGCCTGGCGTATTCGGAAGGCTGGTGTTGCCGACAGGGATCTGCCACACCATCACCTTCGCGTGCGTCCGCCGCGTGAAGGCGCCCACCAGTGCCAGATGCAACTCGAACTCCGTTTCGTCCCAGCCTGCAACGGCCGGATCGGACTGCCCGGTGTCGTCGTCGGCGACGTCGGTCGAGACGAAATCGAACGGCACGTGGAGCGCAAGATATGCGGCAGCCCGTCGCGCCGCCATGCGGCGCATATCCGACACGGTGGGCGACGCGACCTGGCCCATCCCCCAGACGCTCAGATGCCATCCCAGAGCGACATTTGGAGCCAGGCGGTCTCGCAAGCGCGCGAACGCCTTTGCGAAGCCCGACAGATCGTTTGGCAGACCGCGGAGTGCGCGATCCCCGGTGGACGAGACCGCGACCGATGTCGCGGTGCCGCGGTCCTGCTCCGCGTATTCCCATAGGTCAGGCTCGATCTGCAGCGTCACCAAGTGGCCGCGGAATCTGCCGGCCGTGCGGAACACTCGCCGGACGTCTCTCCAGTAGCCGCGCATCAGCGCGCGGTTGGCGAGGTTACCGATGTCATGAGCGCCGGGGTCGCCGCTCGGCGGGCCGGACGGATTGATCTGGAAGTACACGAGGTCCGGAACGACTCCGGCGGCGAAAGACTCGTGCAGGTAGCTGCTCAGGCCATGGCTGCTCCACGCCCGGCCGGTCCCGACGCCGCCTGTGAGGTAGACGTAGCGAAAACCGAACGGAGCCTGCGCGCGCTGCGCCCGAGCTTGGCCATTGTCGCTTTTGAGTCCGATCTGAAGGCCGGCGGGCCATTGGTGAGACAGCGCGCCTGCATGGGCAGGCACCGACGTCGTGATCGCGGTGAGCGCCACGGTCAAGGCCAGGAAGGCACCGAGCGTCGGACGTGCACGCACGGCGCGACTATAGAGGTGCCGGGGGTCGGCGTCCCGGGTGACCCCCGGCGGCTACGGGCGGCGAACGGCAACGAAGTGGCTGTACCCGACGTTCTGGTGCGCGGCCTCGACATCAAGCGGATCGCCGAGTGACGACCACGCGCGCTCCACGTCGAAGCCGGCATCGCGGAGCGACGCGACGGCCAGGTCGAATCGGGTGAACTGCACGAGAAACCGGAACTCGTGCTCACGCATCGGGCGCCACGCCCATCCGGGTCCGGTCTTGGATCGGGGTGCCGTGCGCCGGTAGTTGTAGAGCGACGCGAGCACCTCGACGGCATTCTTGACCGGAACCGCGACTCGCCGCCAGCCGGGCCGCCTCGGTGGCCGTAGGATCTCTCCGAGGACCGGGCGATCGGCCGGCTCGGACTCGTTGAGGTTGAGCATCGAGACCAGATAGTGCCCGCCCCTGACGAGCACGCGATGGGCTTCAGCGATGACCTTGTGTCGGTCGGCGGGCGCGACAGCATCGATGCCGTTGAAGCTGAAGACCACGATGTCACACGTCTCGTCGGGGATGCCCGTCAGGGCTCGCGCGTCGCCGACCCGCAGGTCGAGACCGGGGTGGTTCTGCCGCGCGAGGCGGATCATCCCGGGGCTGCTGTCGATCCCGATGTACGAAGCCGAGGGCGGCGCCAGGAACGTGCTCGTGCGGCCTGCGCCGACGCCGACGTCGAGGATTCGCGCGCCGGCCAGTGCACCGCTGAGCGACTGGACCGCCGCCATCTCGCCGGCATCGGACCAGCCGGTGGCGCCGAAGTGCCGGCGGACGGTCCATGCGCCCCACGTGGCGCCAGACTCGGTTGCCAGCTTGCTCACATTGCCAGTGTGTCAGACGATGGCAGCCGTCGGCTGGCGACGGCGCGTACCGGGTAACGTCGCGCGGCAGACGATGATTCCGATGACCAAACCACGGTAACCGGGGTGCGCCGCTCGTGTGTGCTTTTCCACAATGCCGAAGTTGAGGGAGCCGGGATCGCCGTGGAACGCGTGCTACCGGGACTCCGCGAGCGTGGGTGGGCACCAAATGCCTGGTTTCCCTATCAGGGGCCGCTGCAGGCCCAGATCGAGCCGCTGGTTGACCGGAGCCGGTTTCGACAAGGTTCCTTCGCGTTCAGCGTGCGCGGCTGGCTCAGCGAGCCCGGGCTCCGAAAGCGAGCCGCAGGGCTGCCTAGCTATTTCCGTGCGTTGCGGTCGATGCTTGCCGAGCTCGAGCCCGACGTCGTTCATGCCAACACGCTGTTGGTGTTGCCGGAGGCGACATTGGCTCATCGCATGGGATTCCCAGTGGTTATGCACATGCACGAGCTGCCGCCCCCCGGACGTAAGACCGACCTGACGCTGCGCTGGGTCGCGTCGACCGCCGATGTCGTGGTGACCGTGTCCAATGCGGTCAGCGAGCTGTTCGCGCCGCATGCCGGCGCGACGCCGTTCGTTCGCGTGTACAACGGATTGCCGCCCGAGGCGTTCGACGATCCGAGGGGCCCGAGGACGAGCGATCGGCTGATCGTCGGCACCGTCGGGGGTATGACCAGTCGCAAAGGCGCCGACGTCTTCCTCGATGCCGCCCGCGAGGTGATCAGCCACGACCCTGACGTCGACTTTCTGCACGTCGGGCCGCCTCCATGGGAGACCCCCTTCGCGGCGGAGATCGACGCGAAGCTCGCGACGTTGCCATCGGGGCGAGTCACGATTGCCGGGGTTCAGCCTGCCGCCGCCCTGCTGCGCACGATGGATGTGTTCGTGATGGCGTCGCGCCAGGAACCATTCGCGCTGGCCAGTCTCGAGGCGATGGCCGTCGGCATCCCGGTAATCGTCACTGATGTCGGCGGACTGCGCGAGCAGATCGAGCATCTGAAGTCCGGGATCGTAGTGCCGGCCAACGACCCGGGTGCCATCGCGCAATGGATCCGACGACTCCGCGGAGACCCTTCGCTACGGGCCGAGCTCGGCGCGGCCGCGCGCCGGCGCGCAGCGGAGCGCTTCGGCATCGAACAGCAGTGTGACGGCCTGGACGCTGCCTATTGCGCCGCGATGGGCCACAGGGCGAGCGAGGTGAGGTGACCGAGTCACGCCCGAGCGTCTACTTCCGCTCCTCGCGCCGCACACTGGTGGCAGGCACGTGCAGAGCGTCCGCGGCGTCATACAGGAATCGCTCCATGGAGGGACCGTGAGCGGAGAAGACGGAGCGGGCGCGAGCACGGGCACATGCGACTCGCCGGGCCGTGGCCGCCTCATCTCGGATTGTCTCGGCGATCGCTGCGGCGCATCCTCGAGCATCTCCGGGGGTGAAGAACAGGGCGTGCGTGTCCGGATACAAGGCCTCCGGCATGCCGCCTATTCGCGACGCAACCACAGGAATCCCGGCCGCCGCCCCTTCGAGCAGAACCATTCCCAACGGCTCCTCCCACACCGACGGAACAACGAGCAAGCTGGACTGTGCAAAGAGCGTGATCAAGCCGTCGGCGTCGACCGGTGGCCGGATGTCCACCGCGGACGACACTCCCGCTGATGTTGCGGCTCGCTCGAGGCGCGCACGATCGCCGGGTGTCGAGGGCCCAGTCACGGAGAGCTTTGCGTCGATCCCGTGCTCATCTCGGAGGTACGCCAGTGCCCGCACCGCGATGTCGGCGCCTTTGGCCGGCTCGAGCCGGCCCAAGAACGCGATCTGGGGAATGCTCGCCTCTACGCGCTCGAGGTTCAGGAGGGTGTCGATCCGGCGGGTCGCCGGAAGGATGGTGCGCTCGAGAACGGGAATGACCGCCGCGGGCACTCCCGAGCTGATCCTGAGCGCCTCCGACGCCCAGGCGATCGCGCCGGGAAGCGGGGGTACCGGATTCTCGCCCAGCCCGCTCAATCGGCTCACAACGCGAACCACCGCTCCCCACATGCGATCGCGTCCCCGTGTGCCCGGCTGCAAATAGCGCATGTACTGGTCGGTCGTGTACAGGCCGCCGAACCATTGCTCGCAGATCCGATAGGCAATCGGGACGTTCGCGTCAGCGAGAACCCGCAGAGCGCTGCTCGGCAATCCGGCGGCATTCCACACGAACGCCAGGTCCGGAGCGACACGCTCGATGACCTGACGCATCGTGCGCGCACCGCGCACCGCGGCCCAGGGCGCGCGCACGGTGCCCATCCTCGTCACCGGCAGGAGATCGAGCTCACGCAGCACGGTTTGACCGGCAGGCGCCGGTGGACCATGCGAGCGGCCGTATGAAGACGTGACGACCGTGATCTCATGGTCAGCGGACAGCGCCTCGACCACCTCGCCGCACTCGACTTCGTAGCCGCCGCGCACGATCGGCGGGTAGAGATTGGAGACGACCAACAGGCGCATGGTCGACTCAACGCTACCGAGGGTCCTGTCAGCATGGGCGACGATGGATTTGGCTGATCCGCCTGAGAGCGTTCCCGCGTCGATTGCCGCACCGCCCACGACCCCCGTCGGGCGTGGCGTGTCCGCGCTGCGGGCTTCGGTTGACGTGCTGGTGCAGATCGTCGTCCGCGCCGGCAACCTCGTACTCGGTATCGTCGCCACAGCCGTACTCGCGCGAGGGCTGGGTACTGCGGGCTACGGCGAGTGGACGTTGATCCTGCTCGTTCCCTCGCTCGTCGGCTATCTCAACGACCTCGGGTTCATGCAGGTCGCGGTCCGGCGTGCCGCGGCCGAACGCGATGCCCGGTGGCTCGGTGCGATGGTCACCGCGCGGGCTGCGCTGTCGCTCCCGACCATGGTGATCAGTATCGCGGTGGTCGTGGCGCTGTCCCACGGCACGACGATGGCGGTCGCGGGGATCATCGTCGCCGCGCAGGCGCTGCTCGCCGCTCCCGCGGCAATGGCAGCGGTGTTCCAGCTCCAGGTCCGCAACGACCTGACCGTCATGTTCATGACGGCCAACAGCATCCTGTGGACGGTCGCGGTGATCGTGCTCGTCGATCGCAACGCTGCGCTCGTCGCGTTTGCGCTCGCTCTGGTGGCCATCGCCACGATCACCATCGCGGCGCAGTCCGTGGTCGCTGCGCGAATGATCCATGTTCCCCTGGCCGGAACGTCGAAGCTGTGGCGAGAGCTGGCGCGAACGGCTGTGCCGTTGAGCATCGGCAGCCTCCTGATCCTGGCTTACGGCAAGATCGATGGACTCATCGTCTATGCGCAAACGGGCGCCACCAATGCCGGCCTCTACGGCGCGGCGTATCGCCTCCTCGAACAGGCCGAGTTCATACCACTGTCGCTTACGGTCACGCTGCTACCGCTGGTGGCGCGCGCATGGCCCGCCAGGCCTCAGCGAGCTCGAGTTCTGCTTCAGATCTCCCTCGACCTTCTCGCGATGGTCGCCCTGCCGGCTCTTGCCTTTACGCTCGTCGCCTCGACCGCCGTCATGGCGCTCATCTACGGACCGGATTTCACGCCGGCCTCGTCGACGTTGCCCGTGCTCATGGGGGCGTATGTATTGGTCTGCGGCGGTTACGCGATGGGGGTCTACACCGTCGTGCTCGAGCTCCAGCGCCTCTTCGTCCTCTGCGCACTCGTCGGGCTGGTGTGCAACGTGATCGGGAACCTGATCTTCGTCCCTCGCTACGGCTACATCGCGGCGGCGTGGGTCACGGTCGCCACCGAGGCGGTTGTTCTCGCTCTCATCGGCCGCGCGGTTCTGGCTCGGTTGGAGATGCGCGTGCAGGTGGGGAGACTTGCGCGCACGACGGTCGCGTCGGCGGTTGCCGGACTGTCGGCCTGGGTCGCGCAGAGGCTGGGAGCAGGAGTCATCGTGATGCTTGCCGTTACCGCGACGGTCCAGATCGCGGGCCTGCTTTTGCTGCGAGCTCTGCGACCTTCCGAGATCCGGGCACTGATTCAAAGCGGAGATCCGGAAGCAGCCAGAGCCTGAGCGGCGCGCGTGGGCCGATCGACACGACGGGTAGAACAGATGTCCACGGACATCCGTCCACGCATCGGTAGCGCGCGTAAGCGCATGGAAGCGGTCGGTCCGATACGCGGCCATGCTTTCCCACCGTCTCCCTGCGGTTCTGGCTGCCACGCTGGCCTCGATGGGCATCCCCGTCACCGCTGTGCAGGCGGCGACCGGTGCTACCCACCACGCGACTATGACCCGCACTGTTGCGTCGTGCTCGGGGGCACGGACGGGTCGCGTGGCCTGGACGGCGATCCACCACACGATGCACACGCGACGGAGCTCCGTTGCCCGGGCCGCGGTCTGCCATGCGGTGCGGCGAGTGAGCGCCGGGGCTCACGTGAAGGTCTCGCATGGACAGACGCACAAGCCGACGCCGGCGTCCACGACTCCCACGACGCCGCTCCCGCCCGCGACGACCGCTGCGCTGCCTGCGGCCACGACCGTGACAACGCCTACGACGACCCTGGCACCACCGACGACGACTCCTGCACCGCCGGCCACGACCCCGGCGCCGCCTCCGTCCAGTGCTGTCGTCTGGGGCGCCGTCGCCAACACGGAGGGGTGGGGATCGCAGATGAGCGCACGTCAGGCGGTCATCGGGGAGACCGGCATGCGCTGGATTCGGGAGGAGATCGACTGGAACACCGTAGAGCCGGCTCGGGGCACCTGGGACTGGAGCACCCCCGACGCGCTGTACACGGCGGCCGCCGCAAACGGGATGACCGTTCTGCCATTGCTGATGCTGACGCCGGGGTGGGCGTCGACCGATGGGAGCCCGACGCAGATCCCGTCGGACCCGAGCGGATACGCGGCGTTCGTGGGCCAGGTCGTTGCTCGCTACGGTCCACACGGCAGCTTCTGGGCTGCACACCCTGCCCTGGCGCCGACGCCGTCGACCTGGTTCGAGCTCTGGAACGAGCCGTACTACGGCTGGTTTTCGGATAACGCGCCCGATGCGGCGCGCTATGCGCGGCTGGTCAAGGCGGCCGGCGCGGCCGGACACGCGGCGGACTCAGGGGCGAAGATGCTGATCGAGAGCATCGCGCAGTGGAACGACGGAACCAAATGGACCTCGTGGACCGGCTCGATGTACGCGGCGGTCCCGGACCTCAACAGCTACTTCGATGGCGTAGCCGTTCATCCGTACGGCCAGAGCTTCACCGATCCGACGGCCACCAACGGCTTCTACCAGGACATGAACAACGTGCGCGCCGATTTGGTCAGCCATGGCGCGGCCGACAAGCCATTCTGGCTGACCGAGATCGGCTATGCCACCTGCACAGGCGGTACGTCCGCAGACTGTTACAGCGAATCGGCACAGGCACAGAAGTACACGCAGCTCGCCGACCTCCTGAGGACGACGTACGCCAGCTACGTGAAGGGCGTCTTTGTCTACGACTTCCAGGATCTGGCGGCTCCGGCGGCGGATCCGACCAACCGCGAGTCGCACTTCGGGCTCCTGCGCCAAGATGGCTCGCAGAAGCCTGCCTACGCCGTGGTCAAGGCAGCAGTTTCAGCCGCGCGCGGGTGACGTGCCCGGGCGACCAGCTTGACTTGATCACTGCGCGCAATCTGTCGGCCGGCCCTATGTCCGCGGGAAGCCGAAACCGAAAGCGGTCACTCGCATTCAACGGGAACACCGCGCGGAATCGCAACGTCTGGCCGTTATAGACCGACAAGGTCCAGACGTCTCCCGCCGGGCCGGACCCGGTGACAGCGACCCGCGGGTTGGCGGATCCGCCGAAGCGGACGATCGCCAGCTTCACGACTCGCGGTGGACGTGGGTGGGCGATCGCCCGGCGAAGAGCTGCCAGAGCAGGCTTGGGCTTGAACGTCGTGGTGGTCAGGCCGAGGTGGCTTGTCGCGTCGTCGTTCGCAGCGTAGACGAGCGCGGCCTTGACCCACGAGGTGTGGCGCAGCGCGTTGAACACGTCGGCCAGGTTCTGTCCCTGTATCTTCGGGGTGACGCAGGTGAGCTGGTCCTCGGTTTTGTGGGGCGCGCAGCTGCTCCAGCCGAACTCCGCCAGCCACACCGGCGTGTGGTCGCCGTTTGCCAACTGAACCGCGCGCGTTTGGCGCAGCGAGTACAGCGGAGCGCCGTAGAAATGCAGCGAGAGCGCGTCGTAGTACCCCTTGATCCCGGCGTGATACAGCGCTTGCAGGAAGCGACCGTTGCCACCTACGAGCGCACCACCGAGAACAGGGACCTTCGGGGCGGCAGCCTTGATCGCCGGGTACGTGGCGCGCAGCAACGCTGCATACCCGGTCGTCTTGTTCGGGCCCGCGAAGTACAGCTGATTGATCTGGTCAGGCTCGTTCCACACCTCGAAGCCCGCGAGCGATGGGGCGTAGCGGCGCGCCAGAAAGGCGGCAACCGACGCGAACGTGCGCGGGTTGCTCGGGGGGTAGGCGGCGACAGCCGCAGTAGTGACCCGGCCCGTACAGCCTCGGCGCAGGCTTGCGGGCGCCGACGAAGCCCAGCACGGTGAACCAACCGCAGTCAGCAGGACTTTGAGCCCGCGTTGGCCAGCCTGATGCACGTCTCGGTCCAGTTGTGCCAGGTAGCCCGGAGCGTACTGTCCTTGCTCCGAGGGTTCGAGATCTGCCCATTCAATGCCCAGACGCACGAACTTCACGCCGGCCGACTTCGCGGTCTTCAACCCGGCGGTCGCGCCAGGGTCGGAAACCGGGATCGCCAGGCCGGCCATCGGGGACGCGTTGGCTCCCGACGCCAGTGCGCCGATCAGGAGAGCAGAGATGAGCGCGACGCGCGTGGGCTTGGTCATGACGAAGAGGGCGCTGCCGCGCCAGCGAATATAGACGCTCACGTTCGTTCGGGCGCCGGGTGTACGGTGTCCGTTTGCGGTGGGTCAGTCGACGACCGCCGCCGGTTCGGCGTGGTAGTCGTACTTGACCTCGTCATGGCGCAGGCCGTTGACCACCAGACCGACATGCTGGCTGTGATGCCGGCCAAGGATGGCCCGGGTGCGAAGCACCTGGTCGCGTGTCGTCCGGCCGGCTCGCGCGACAATCACACAGGCGTCGATCGCGGTCTGATCGAGCAGCCCCTGGGTATCGGCCACGGGGAGGAGCGGCGCAGCGTCGAGGACGACCATGTCGAACATGGCCGCGAGATCCCGCAGGACCCGAGCCATGGGAGCGCTATGCAGCAGTTCGCCACTGTTGGAGAGCGCGGTACCACTCGGTAGCACCTGAAGCTTCGGAAGGCCGGCAATGACGGGTCGAAGGAGATCCCCGACCGGGATGTCGCTGACGAGCGCGTTCGTCAGACCTCGGGCGTCTGCGCCGAGGTCGAAATGCTTGTGCAACGACGGGCGGCGGAGATCGAGGTCGACCAGCGCGACGGACACCCCGCTGAGGGCCAGCGCCTGTGCCAGACCGGCGGCCGTCTGCGACTTTCCCTCACCGGGGACCGCGCTGGTGATGAGGACGACCCGCACGTCTCCGTCGGCATCGAGCATGGCCAGCCCACTGCGCAGGATGCGAAATGGCTCCAGCGCCGCTGCACGCTCCCGGTCGTTGTGTGGCGCCGCCCGGTACCGCGGAATCGTGGCCAGTGCCGGCAGCCCGTAGAGATCCTCGAAGTCGGCGACGGTCTTGAGCCTGGCGTCGAAGAGGTCGATCGCGAACACGATCGCGACTCCGAGCGCGATCCCCAAGAGAAGCCCGAGGATCGCGTTTCGCTTGGGTCGCGGCGAGGACGGACTCGTCGGCGGCGTGGCCCGGTCGACAACCTGCACGCCGCCGTTCTGGCCGGCCGTGAGGATTCTCAGCTCGGTCAGGGAAGCCTGGAGACTGGCACGCTGGGTCTTGTTGGCGGCAGGAGTCTGACCCAGCTCGGTCTGAAGCGTCGTGATCACGCGCTCGAATGCCGCGCGGTCGGTTGACTCCCGGAACTGCACGTACTGATCGGCGAACGCATTGGCGATGATCGCGGCTCGCTGTGGGTCCGGGTCCGTAGCGGTAACGTCGATCAGATTCGCGTCCGGCTCAGCCGAAACGCTGACTTTTCCCCGCAGCACTCCTTCGGAATCGGGGAGTTTGAGGGCCCGTTTGACGCGCGCCGCGACCGAGGAGGAGGTGACGAGGAGCAGAGTCGTCGCCTGCTCGCGCTGGGGATCGCCCAGGCTGTTCGAGGCATTGGCATTGAGCACCCCGCTCAGGTCTGAGCTGGTCGTCCCGAACAGGAGCGTTGCTGTCGCCTGATACTCCTTCGTCTGCTGGTTCGCCAGCCCGAACGCCAGCACAGCACAGACGATCGCCGACGCGGCGACGATCCACCATCGTTCACGAATCAGACGCGCTGCCGTCACAAGGGCCGCCGAACGTCCGGCTGGCTCGAGACCATCCATTGCGGCAGCACTGTACCTCGTGAGTCGGGCGCTCGTGCCACAGTACGGTTGATGCGGCCGCCAAGTCCATGACCCAGCGCTCCTACCTTCCGGCGGCCGCCGCCGCCCTCCTGGCGGCCGCTGCGGTGGTTCTGTTGTCACATCGCTTCGGCTCGCGGGCGCTCGGGATTCCGCTGCTCCTTGTCGGGACCGGGCTGTTGCTGGACCGGGCTGCTGTCGCCATGACCGTCGCAGTCGGTGCCGTGATCGTCATCGAGGCTGATCCCGGTTGGGGGCCGTCGGCTGCGCCGGCGCACCTCTATCAGTACCTGCCCGGGGCACGCATCACGGGTGACGAGCTTTTCGTCGCCATCGCGCTGGCGGCGGCAGTGCTGCTCACCGCAAGCGGCAAGCGAACGGTCGTTCTTCCGCGCCCGTTCAGTGGTCCGCTAGGTGTGCTCGCGTTGGGCTTGGTCGCGGGAGCTGTGACGGGGCACGACGCAGGCGTGGGGGTCAAGACCATCGTCGACGCGGGGCGTTCGGCGGCGCTCTTGATCGTCATGCCGTTCATCGTGGTCCAGGTGATCCACGGGCGAGCCGCAGTCCGCCGGGCCCTGGGGGTGGGGGCGGCGCTGGCGACGTTCAAGGGGATCGCCGGGGTGATCGCCCTGGTCCTGGGCTTGACCTCAGTCGCCGTGGGCAGCCACCCGATCACCTACTACGACGCGCCCGCCAACGCGCTGATGCTGGCCTTCCTCCTCGTCGTCGCGGCCGCGGCCGTGATGCGGGTGCCGCTGCCGAGATGGGTGTGGGTCGGCACCCCGTTCGTGACCGCCGCGCTCCTGCTGTCGTATCGCCGGAGCTTCTGGATCGCGACCGTGCTCGGATTGCTGTTTGTCGTGCTGCTGGGCAGCGGCCGCACTCTGCGCAGCTTTGGCTTCCCGCTGGCGATCGCGTTCGTGATCGCCGTCTACCTGGCGGTCGGGTCGACCGCGGTGAGCCAGCTCGACACCCGCTCCGCCGATCCCGGCTCGCTGTCAGGTCGTCTGGCCTCGCTGAACCCGTCCTCATTGCAGAGCAACATCGAGGATCGCTACCGGATCGACGAGCGCCGAAACGTCCTGGCCGACCTTCAGGCATCGCCGATTGCCGGCCTGGGGCTCGGGGTCGGATGGATCCAGCACTCGCCCCTGTCGATCGGCAACATCACGCGCCAGTACGTCCACGTCGGGGCCTTGTGGTGGTGGATGAAGCTGGGTATCCTCGGACTGATCGGCTATCTCTGGATACTCGGGCGCGCGGTCGTCACGGGACTGCAGATATGGAGACGCCATCCTGACCGCTTGATTCGGGCCGCCGGGCTCGGTGCGGCAGCCACGACGGTGGGCTTCGCGGTCGCCGAGTTGACCGCGACGTTCGCCGGACCAGACCCTCGTATGAGCATCATCGTCGGCGCGTTCATCGGTTTACTGGCGGTGGGCCATGGGCAGCTGTCAGCTGTGGTCAGTGAGCCGGAGGCCGGCCCTCAGTACCGTGCGCGAGGTCCGGTAGCAGATCAGGGCTGACGGTTTGCCGCAGCGACCACGAACCACGCAGGTTTGCGCGTACCGTCCAACCGCTTGAGACCGAAGCCCGATTGCGGATCCGCGGGGCCGCTCCCCGCGAGGTCGTCGAGGCGGTAGATGAACACGGCCTTCACGATCGCTGCATAGTGATGCTCGACCAGGCGCAGCATCCGGCTGAGATATCGAGCCTGGACGTCTGCCGACACGCATCCGGCGCCGGTATCGCTGCACGTGCTCCACCCGATCTCGGTGAGCCACAGCGGGCGCGGGCCACTCCCGGCCGCGGTGAGCTCGCGCTCGAGCTCGCGGATGCGCTGAAACCGCTGGTCCTTCGCGACGGCGGTCCCGCCCGGGCTGCCCGATGTGTAGGGGTGAACGGCGAGCGCGTCGATGTCGGCCCCAAGGCCAGGAACCGCCGCGAACATCGCCGGGAGCCACGGAGCTGAGCTGCCATCTGGTTTGACGTAGGTGGTCTCGGCCGCCACGAGGTAGTGCGTCGCCGGGTTGGCCGCACGCCCAGCGGCGACGGTTGCTGCGACCAGCTGGGCATAGGTCGCCGGATCGGGACCGCCGTAGGAGAAGGCCGAGAGATACGGCTCGTTCCAGATCTCCCACATCGAAGGCGCCAGCGCGGCGTCGAGGTGCGGGTGCGCCTTCCAGAACGTTCCGCCCGGGCCGTATCGCTGGACCACCACGCTCACGAACCGCTCCCACGCCGGCAGCGACGGCGGCAGCTGGAGCGGCTGAGGTGTCAGCCAGGCAGGGCTCTGCAGGAGCAGTGGGAGTACATGCAACCCGCGCCGCGCCGACTCGGTCATCAGTGCGTCGTAGCGTCCGAACCGGAAGATCCCCTGGCGTGGCTCGATCGCCGGCCAGCGGAACTCCTCTCGGATCCATCCTGCGCCGACCCGCCGCACCTGGTTCAGGGTCGGGATCGTGTTGGCATCGAGAGCATTCGCCGTGATTCCCGAGATGACGCCCGCCCGGGCGAGCGGTGAGGGCAGCGTGACCTTCTCGGTTCCCTGGCTGAGCAGTAGCGCGACGGCGAGGGCGGCGGCAGTGGCGGCGCCCATGATCGCCATCGCTCGTCGCGACGGCCGGGGGGTCGGACTCGTTCGGGGTGGCGCGTCGCTCTCCCCAGCGACGGCCATGCTCATGCTGCATCCGCGAGTAGCGCCTCGGCGAACCTCGCGCGGAAGACCTCGGGGGCGAACCGCCTTGCGTTGTCGCGCAGTGTCGAGTCGTCGAGGGACAACCCCTCGAAGCGCTCGATGGCGCCGACCAGGTCGTCGACCGCGGTGCCGCTGTAGAGAACGCCGGTGGCGCCGTCGACGATCGAGTCACGCACCCCGCCCGCCGCGTTGCCGATCACCCCAAGACCAGCCGATTGCGCTTCCACCGGCACGATCCCGAAGTCCTCTTCACCTGGGAACAGGAGCCCACGAGCGTTGGCCATGAGTTCTGCCAGCACGACGTCGGACACGCGGCCGACGAACGTCGTCCAGCGACCGGCCAGCGCCTGCACGCGCCGCAGGTCCCGACCCTCGCCGGCCACGATCAACCTGCGCCCGAGTCGCTCACAAGCCCGGACAGCCAGATCGACCCGCTTGTACGGGATGACGCGTCCGAACACCAGGTACGGCGCATCCTCGCGTGCGACGCGGGGCTGACGCAGGAAGCGCTCGACATCCACCGGCGGGTGGATGACCGTCGACTCACGCCCGTAGATGCGCTGGATGCGCTCGGCCACCACGGTCGAGTTGGCGATGAAGGAATCGACGCCCCGGGCGCCGCGGAGGTCGTTTCGCCGGAGGCGGGGCAGTGCGAGGCGAAAGGCGGCGCGCCCGACCGGTCCGAGGCGCTCGCCCTCCAGAAACCGGGGATCCCAGGCATAGCGCATCGGGGTGTGGCAGTAGCACACGTGCCTGCACCGTGGCGGGGTGCGCACGTTCTTGGCGCAGGCATGATTCGATGACACCACGAGGTCCAGTTCCGCCAGGTCGAACGAGCGAAATGCGCTGTCCATGAGCGGGAGGAGCCGAGGATAATGTCGACGTGCTCCCGGTATGTGCGACAGCCACGAGGCATGGATCGGACGCCCCGTGATCCGCGGCGGCCACGGCGCGGGGTCGTAGATCGTCGTATAGAGCTCGGCTTGCGGAAGCAGGTCGAGAATCGCCAGGACGACGTTCTCCGATCCGCCGGGCACGGTGAGCCATTCGTGACTGATCGCCGCCCGCGGATAGCGTTCGACGAGTGCATCGACCCACGCCTCGCGCCCAGAGTTGGCAGGCGACAGGGGCCGCGTGTCGCGAGGCTCGGACACGGCTGGGGACTACTCGATGGGCGAGTCGGCAGGCTTCGCGGCCCGCACCAGACGCCCGGTCGCGTAGGCGATGGCGACCAGACCCAGCAGGCCCAGAAGCGCGAGCAGTAGCTGATGGCTCGAAAGCGGCATCCCGGCGCTCGACCCGGCGACGCCCGTGCCGGTCGCCGTTGTCGCGGGCGCCGCGCTCGTGGTGATCGCGGGGTGCGTCGACCCGTGTTCGTCCGCGACCGGGGTACCGGAACCGGAGCCGCCCGGGGTGGTCGAGTGGTGCTTCGCTTGCGCCACCGCCGTCGCGGTTCCCTGCTCCAGCGACGCCGAAGCAGCGCCGGGGGCGACGGTCGCACCGGCAGACGCGCCGGAGGACCCCTGCCCGGCGGCGGGTGCGGACGGGCCGATGATCGTCTGCTCGCTACTCCCGGGACCGCCGTATCCGCTGAGCAGCGCGCTGTCGGCACGGGCGGACATCGGGTACGACGCGCAAGCGGCCAGGATCGCAACGACGGTCAGGAGCGCACGCAGCGAGATCGCCGTTCGGCTCGTTGGCTGCTGTTCGAGCACACGACAACGGTAGCAAGAGCCAGTGGCTCCAAAGGGCGCATCGACTCAGTGATTGAGCTGCTGGGCCGTCGCGCGGATGCGCGCCTCGAGCGCGGGAACGTCGACACGTCCTCCCCTCTGCACGATCTTCAGGACGGCGGCGCTGAGCGCATCGCGAGGGGCCAGCTGCGTGGCCCGCATCGCGAGCGCGACCGCGCGCCCGTGTCGGCCGGTGGCCGAGGCGATGGCCGCGAGCTGGAGCGTCGCGTACTGATCCAGAGGCGAGCGCGTCAACGCCTGGTCGAAGTGGCGTGTGGCACCGCCCAGGTCACCCAGTTGCACCGCTATCGAGCCGGCCACGGTGTCAGGGAGATCGGAAAACGGATTCAGCGTCCTCGCGCGGTTGAGTTGGGCAAAGGCGCGAGCCGGGTGGGCCGCATAGTCCGCCCCAGCGGACCGGGTCTCGTAGTCCGCTGTCCATAGCCCGCCAAGCGCGACGACCGCGACGAGCAGCACCAGCGCGACCGCTGCCCGTGTCACCCGGCGGGGGGCCGTGCTCGCCACGCGGTCGCCCGGACCGGGTGCCCGGCGCGGCGCAAGTCCGCCGCCGAGGCCGAGCAACGCAAACGCGCTCCCGCCGAGCACCGGGGTCTCGAACAGCCAGTCCGCCGAGCCGTGGATCAGCCAATAGGCGACGGCCACCAGCGCGCCGCCCGCGACCGCGCCGGACAACGGATCGCCGCGGAGTGCGCGCACCCCGCACAGGGCCGCGGCGGCGAGCGCGCCGAAGAGCAGAAGCACGCCGATGACGCCGGTTTCCGACAGAACTCCGAGTTCGATGCTGTGGGGGTAGCGCGGTGTCTCGGGACTGCGCCCCAAGCGCAGATACGGAGCAAAGAAATTGTCGACGCCGGCGCCCTTGAGCGGGTGCTCGCCGAACGTATGGAGAGCGACGCGGTAGAAGTCATAGCGGTTGGAGCCGAGGCCGGAGACGAGGCGGGTCGACGCCGGTGTGCTGGTCCCATAGCCGGCCTTGAACGAGTTCCATGCACGATGGGCGCTTGCGGACGGGTTACCGATCGCGACGCCCCCCGCGATCACCACGAGGGCGAGGACGACGGCGCAGACGCCCCGCCACGCGTTGGTGGCGCGGGCGATCAGTTGCCGGCTCGGCTTCCGTCGCTGCTCGACGAAGGCCCATCCGCCGACCAGCGTCCCGGCAACGAGGGCGGCGAGCAGGATGGCCACGACCGCGACCCGGGGCGCATGAACCTGCGCACCATCTGCCTGAACGACGTGAAGTGCGTGGATGACCAGCGGCGCAGACGCGGCGACGGGCACGGCGACGGCAGCGAACGCCGCCGCGTGGCGAAGCCGGTTCGGGATCGCCCCGAACAGCACGACCAGCGTGAGAGCGAATCCGATTGCGGCCCCTCGGCTCTGCGTGCAGAGAGCAGCGTCGATGAGCACGACGCAGCCGGCCCCGGCCACGCCGCGCAGGACCCAGGGCACACGCGACGCCGCGGCCAGCGCGAGAGCGGGCCAGAGCGCCATGAGGAACAGGGCGGCTGTGGCGTTCGGATAGCCCGTCGGCGATAACAGCCGCCCGTCGACGATGAGCGACGAGGGATTGCTGACCAGACCGATGCGCACGACCGTGACCAGAGCAATCGTTCCGATCGTGCCGACCCACGTTCCGAGCAGGACGGCCGCGGTCGACGGTCGATGGGCCCAGAGGCCGAAGAGGCAGAACACGGCGAGATACACGAGCGTGCGCAGCGCCCCCTGCCATGCAGCACCCTGATCACTCGCCCACAGCAGCGACGCAAAGGCCCACGCGGTGTAGGCGGCCAGCGCGGCGCAGGCGCCGACCATCAATCGTGGTATCGAAGCCCATCGGTTGGGGACCACGGCAAGGGCGATGGCGAGCAGCGCGACCAGCGCGATGCCGCCCGGCGCAAAGCGCGAGATCGCGTACCCGCCGCCGGCCGCCCACCACGCCAGCACGCCGAGCGCGCCGAGACATGGCAGCGTGATCGGGGCGCTGCGGAGCTCGCGCAGGACAACCGGCTTCACGATGCCCACACGCCCCTCGGCACTCAGACGACGCCGCCAGGCGTCACGGAACGTTCGCCAGATCGTCGGTCAGCGCTTGGTCAACCAGCGTGTGGACCCGGCGCTGCAACCAGATCGGGCGCATCGTGTGCAGGTCCGAACGCCCCGGTACCGCTTCGACGCGGAGCTTCGGCCAACGGGCCAACCGCTGCAACCCGCCGTTGCGCTTGAGGTCTTCGTAGACGTCCTCGTGACCCGTGAACAGCATCAGCGAACCCGGGGAGCGGGCGTTCAAGCGGTCGAGGGTCTGCTCTCTCACCGCGTCGCTCGACGCCCCGCCGGAGGCGAGGCCGAGCCGCCGTGACCGCAGTTGCGTCGCCGCCCGCGTGACGAGGACCCGCGAGGGGCGGCTGAGTGAGATGTCACCATTGAGCAGACGCTGCCACGTCGACCGGCGGAACAGCAGGCGGCGATAATGCTGGCTCATCCGTCGTGTGTGTTCCTGGTCATCCCAGGAGAAGACCCGCAGGTTGAGCATGTACGGGAGGACGGTGTGATCGTCCTGCAGCGCGGTATGCAAGGCCCAGTAGGCGCCCGCACACAGTCCCAGAAGCACGAAGCGGTCCGGCATGCCCCGGTCGCTGAGATCCTCGAGGATCGCGCGCACCTGCTCGGTGAAGAGCGGGGCGTGCAGTCCCGCGACGTCGGCTGGGATCTCGCCACCGGCGTCACCGGCGCCGCTGAGGTCCACGCGTATGCTCGGGACGCCTCGCGCGGCCCACCGCCGTGCGATCTCGACCCACATGCGGTTGGGGCCGATGCGGTGTCCGGTCCCCCCCAGCAGCACCGCCGCCGCCTTGGCGGGGTCGCCGCCACGAGGAGTGGTCATGATGGCGAAGATGTCTCCCCCGTCGTGGGCCAGCCGCACGGGTGTCTCGCGCAGTGGCACGCCGTCCACGTTCAGGTCCATGTACGACGTGGTGGCCGGCGCGACCCAGACCGCCCCGGGGGGCTCGGACGGCGGGGGCGCCGTATCGAGCCACGCCGAGACGCTTGCCAATGTGGCCAGCGGTGCACGCGCGAACTGGGGCTCGACCAGCATGCCGGCGTAGCCGCGGCCGTCGGTGACCGTCACCGGCAACCCGGAGTCGACCAGGTGCGCTTGGAGCTTCGGGTCGACCCGGATGCCATCACGCTGCAGCAGCAGCACGCGGTGGTCGCCCTCGGGGAGGGCAAGGCTCGTCAAGTCAAGTTCGGCGAGAGCGCTGCGGGTCTCGGCGTTGATGATGTAGCCACCTGCCGACAGCGACCCGTCCGGCAGCCCGTCGGGCTCGTCGACATCGCCCGCCTCGGCTCGCATCGCAGACTCCATGCGGGCGAACGCATTCACCTCGCGCAGAAACGTTCGACCTCGGGCAGGTACGCCCCAGAGCACGAGGTCATCGATGGGTGTTCCCTGCGAAAGGGCCCGTACGGCGAGCATGCCGCCCAGGCTGATGCCGATCACGGCCACGCGACCGCAGCCGGTCTCCTGGCGCAGCCAGCGCACGGCACCGTCCAGTGCGTGTGTCCACGCATCGAGTCGTCCGGCGTCGTGGGGTGAGCCCGAGCTGTCGCCGCTCCCGGGCAGATCGAAGCGCAGTGCGGCGACGCCTTCGGCGGCCAGGTGCTCGGCCCATTCCCTCCGCGGCCCGTACGACGACATCTCCTCCCAGCCGAACGGCGGACAGAACACCACCGCAACGTCGCGTTTGCGTCCTTCGGGTGCGTGGAAGCGAGCGAACACGAACTCCGCACCGATGTGCAGATACATGGCATCTGAGACGGGAGTCGCGATAGAGGTTTCCAACGAACGATCGACCGAGGTCGCCAACGCCATCACGGACAGGCCGCCGTCACGGACAGGCCCGGCAGTGCCCGGCCGTGTTCGAGGTTATCAACGACAGACTCGGCTCTGACGGGCGTCGAGCGAATCATGCTGTGGGTCCGATGTGCGCTTGCCCGGCGAGGTTGAGGGCGGTGAGCGCGCCCGCAACCGGCTCACCTGGTGAGCCGGTCGGGCGCAGTTCGATGGTTCGTTCACGGCCCGGCTCCACAGCGAACGCATCGTCAGACCCTGTGAACCCTTCAAGCGCGAGACGCACGCCCCACAGGGCGCGGCGGCTGCCGACGACGACCGACGACGCGCCGTCCCTGGTGGTGCGCACGTCGATCACGATTCCCAGCTCGCCCGCCGACAGTGGCTGCATCGGCGGGCCGACGGGAAAGCGCACAGCCTGGGAGAGCAGCGCCCCGTCGCGCTCGAGGCTCGCGACGACGACGTCCTGTTGGGGCGGCCCGAAGCGGTAGGCCCACGTCACGTCGGCGAACCGGCCGATCATTCCCTCGAGGTCTCGATCCAGAGCGTCGTGCGGGCCGAGCTCGACGAGCTCCTCGGCGCTGCCCGCGAGCAGTTCCGCTTCGCGGTACAGCGCGACCCGCAGCTGCGCGCGAAGTGGTGTAGGGCGATCGTTTGCTACGTGCACCGCGATCCCGTTCAGCCCTTCATCGGTCATCCATACGGCGACCGGCGCGAGCGCGCGGCGGACGTGGTGCCAGGCGACCTTCGGGCGCCCCGTGCTGTCGACCAGCCCCCAGCCCGCCCCGGGACGCAGATCGTGCAGCCACAGGATCAGTGCGCCGCCGCAGGGTGAGCCGGCCCGACGCCACTCACCGAGCACGTCGGCCATCACCTCGCCGGTCACGGCGCGAGACAGCTCGAGGTAGCGATCGGGATCGTCGTGGCGCAGCGTGTCCGGTTCGACGCCGTAACAGAGCTGGAGGTAGTGGTCGCGAACGTCCTCGAAGTCCCAATCCGTCCCGGCATCGCTCGGCACGCCGGCTTTCCATCGAGGATCGTCGGGACTGAGCCCGGCGTCCGCTACGTTCGAGAACGCGAGGCACTCGGCGGCAAACCGCACCCGCGCCTCGCGCGGGTCACGAAGCGAACGGCGGTAGCCACCGACCCCGAAGTAGTTGGCGACTCCGTGATCGGTCCTGAACGGAAGCGCACCGCCGCACGGGGCCGAGGGAACGTACGGAACCGCCGCTCCTGCAGCCTCCATCGCGGCGGGGATGAGCTGTCCGAAGAGCTCTCCGCGGCCCAGCTGCGGGTCAAGGCCCAGCATCCCCACCTGTTGCTCGATCTCGCTGTTGCCGCACACCACCGCGAGGCTCGGCCGGCCGGCCAGCTCACCGAGCTGCGTCTGGAGCTCGCGCGCGACGATCTCCCGGAAACCGACGTCCGCAATCGGGTAGTCCATGTTGGCGAACATCAGGTCCTGCCAGACCAGGATGCCCATCTCATCGCACAGGTCATGGAACAGAGACGACTCGTACGCACCGGTCCCCGGCAGCCGCAGCATGTTCATCCCGGCGTCGCGCACCTGCTCGATCGCGGCGCGCAGCACCCGCGGCTCGGAGGTCAGATCCACGAAGTCCGGCGGGGTCCAGAGCGCCCCCCGGGCGAAGACCCGTACTCCGTTGAGATGGAGATCCAAGCCATCCTCGAGGATGTCGTGGGTCGCGCCGGATCCGGCGCTCAGTGTCCGGAAACCGACGCGGTTGCCGTCGATCGCGAGTGGCCCATTTGCACCGTCGAGCCCGACGACGAGCTTCACCGGATGGAGGACGGGCTCGCCGTGGGTGTGCGGGTACCAGCGCTCGACGTGGGGCAGACGCAGCTCCCCGCGCCACACACCGGCGTCGTGAGCCAGGTTGACGCTGCGGGCTCCGTCGGGGCCGGCCACCACTGCGGTGATCTCGGTGACCGTTCGAGCGCCGAGTGTCCGCAAGGCGACCCGGACCTCCAGCACCCCGTCCTGTCCGTCGAGCCGCGGGCGCAGACGGCACTCCTCGACGACGAGTCGTCGGCGGCGCTCGAGCACGACCGGACGCCACGGCCCGATCGCCGGCGGCCCGGCGGCGAACCCGGGCGCGCGGCCGAGCAGCATCGTTCGGTGAAAGCGAAGGCCGCCGTCAACCACGCTCTGGCGCCAGCGCTGTCGCGGTGTCCGCCGCTGGGCCACCAGCGGAGCAAGTGCGCGACAGCAGATCGACAGCTCGTGCTCGTGCCCGTCAGCCCACGGCCCGACAGCGACCTCGTGTGGCTCGAACATCGATTGCCCCGAGACGATCGGCTGCCCGTCGAGGAACACCTCGAACACGGTCGCGACACCGTCGAAACGCAGCACCACCTCCTCGTCGTGCTCGATCGCCGGCACCGCCACCGAGGTCCGAAACCACCAGTCCGCGGCGTCGAGGTCGCGATCGTCGCCGGGCCCCCAGCGGCCAGCGTCACGCAGCGCCCCGGCGACGGTCCCGGGGACCCGTGCCGCAAGCCAGCCGAGATCGAGGCCGTCGAGGTCCTCTGGCCCCAAGGCCGCGCCGGGCTCCGTCGCCGCGACCTCCCAGCCGCCGTCGACCGTGAGCAGATCGTGTCCGTCGACCCTGGCGCGGGCGTGTTCGCCGTTCATGGCGCGCGACGTCCCGACAGGGCGTCGAGCCGTTGCATCGCGAGATCCCAGTCGCCGGCCATCGCGGTGATCGCCTCGGACGGATCGAAGGCCCGGCGGCGGGCGAGCTTGAACGACAGCACCTTGGTCGCCTCCACGATTCTCTCCAGAGCGCTCACGGCAGAGTCTGCCGCCTCGCCGAACAGCCAGTCGACGTGAGCGGCGAGAACCTCGAACCCCGCTCCAGCCATCCGTGACGTGGCGAACGCATAGGCGTGGTAGGTCTCGGCGTCGCCCGCGAGCAGCGCCGGCAGCGTCTCGTGCAGCTGCTCACCGAAGCGTGGGAAGGGATTGTCGGCCGGCCGTCGCGTGAGGTGGTCAGCCAGGGCGTCGCGGGCGGCGGCCCGGAGGGCGTCGCCGATCAGCCCCGGCCCGGAGTCGAAGCGGACGATCTCCGTGTAGGGGGGCAAGACGTCTTCGGAGAATGTGCGCCCGAAGCGGAACGCCTCGCGGTAGTCGTCGCCCGACAGCTCGTACAGCCCCTGGTTGTGAAAGTACCGAAGGCGCTCGCCGTCGACGTCGATCGCCTCGGCCGCGATCGAGCTCTTGACATGCGCGGTTCGATACGCCGTCCCGGCCGTGTCGGGCAGGTGGAACGAGTCGAGCTCGACGATCAGCGTCCGGCCCTCGGTGAGCTGCTCGGCGATCTGCTCCGGCAGCGGGAGGTAGGGCTGCATCTCGTGGATGTCGATCCCGAGCAATGTCTCGAGGTCGGCGGGGGCGGGCTTGAAGAACGTCCACTGATCGCCCTCGAAGTCCATGCGGGCAAGCGAGCCCATCACCGCCAGCGGCTCGTCGCCGCGGGCATGCAGCAGCTCGATCAGCACGTCGGCGTAGCAGTTCGTCTCGCCGTAGGTGTGTTCGCCCGAGTGGATTCGATGCCGGACGTACGTCGCCGGGTCGAGCTCCCACAGGCTGATCATCCCGGCCAAAGCTCCGCGCGGACGTCGGCCGGCCAATGTGCGGAGTCGAGTCCGTGGGCGCGAAACAGGGCCAGCGATATGCGCTCGAGCCCGAAGCCGAGGCATGCGGTGTGCGCCGTCGAGCCGTCCTCCATAGCCAGTCCGTAGACCTCGGCGAAATGGTCGTGGTGGTAGTTGAACGACGCCACCGCGGTCGGCTCGTCGCCCGCGATCGGGATCTGGACCTCGAACTTCAGAGCCTGCTGGCGCTGACTGGCGGCGAGCATTCTGCCGCTGCGCCCGAAGAACGGGTCAGAGGCCACGTCGGCGACGGCATCGAGCTGGAGCGCGCGCAGGAGCGCCACGGCCTGCTCGCGCCAGCGATCCCGCCACACCGCGACGGTGTCGGGCTCGCCGATCCGCACGATCTCGCGCTGGTGGAACATCTGTAGGCGTGCGGGATCGCCGGAGGGCTCGTGGCGGAACACGTAGGACCCACCGGCGTCGATGCACACACCACCCGCGGGGAGCGCCCCGCGGGCCGCGATCGCAGGGTAGACCGGGTAGCAGGCCGCCGGCGTGAGCACGAGGTCGGTCATCCTCTGATGCTCGGACCAGTCCTCGTGGCGATCGGCTCGCTCGAACTGCGAGGCGGCCTCGGCTTCGCCTCCCTCGAAGGCGAACACCGTCCCCGCGAGGTGCGGGAACGATTTCAGGTAGCCGTTGGCCTCGAGCTGATGGCGCGGAAGCAGCGGCGGGAAGCGCATCGCCTCGGGGGCGTCGGGCGACGCGGCGGCGTTGATCCGCTCATCGACGCTCAGCCGGACCCGCTCGAACTCGGCGCCGCGCCCGTAGAGCCCGGGTACGCCGCTGGCGATCATGATGCCCGCCCCGAGCAGCTCGCTCAGGAAGGCGTCCTCTTCGGGTGTGCCGGGTCGGAACTGGGCCATCCGGAGTGTGCTCCTCAGACGTCTTTGGCGACGAGTAGCAGTTGGGCGTTGGTCTCGTGCATCCGCTCATTGGCGATCATCAGGCCCGCCGACAACGCATCGCGAAGATGGCGCCCGACGCTGAACGGCGTGTCGTTCTTGTACCCCTGGATGCCGCAGACAAGCAGCGCGTCACGGCAGACCTGTTCGGTCATCTCCGACGAGCCGATCTTCAGCGTGTTGAACGCGAGTGCCGAAGCGAGCGTCGTCAGCTCTGCTCGCTCGGCGCTTGCGTCCGCCGCGACGAAGTTGCGCAGCCCCTGAGACACGAGCGCGCGCAGTATCGACAGGTCGCGAAGCACGACCGATACCCGCTGGCCGGCCGCTGACGGCTGGCCGGGAGACCGCCTCGCCGCGGCGCGTGCGAAGGCCCGCGCCCGACCGAAGGCGTCCTCGGCTATCCCCAACCACACATGACTCCACAGCACATGGGTGATCGGGACCATCGTCTGCGCGGCGACGGTGGCGAACGCACCAGGGAGGATCTGATCGGTGCCGAACGTCGCATTCACGGTGGCTCCGGTTGAGCACGTGCCGCGCATGCCGAGCGAGTCCCACGATCCCATCGGGTCGAGCGTGACCTGGTCGCGACTGGTCAGCACCATCACCTGATCGGATTCGGCCGCCTCGGGCGAGCGCTTCACCGTGGTCAGGAGATCATCGGCATGTTGGCCGTAGCTGATCACCGGGGCCTGCTTCTCGAAGGTCGCGGTCACACCGTCGGTGTGGGCCACCGCGGCGATCGAGCGGCTCATGTCGCCGCCGGTCCCGATCTCCGATGTCGCCGAAGCGATCAGTCGCTGGTCGCGTGAGAGCCGTTCGAGATAGGCGACGAACCACGGCTGGTCGGCGTGGTGGCGAACGATGCACGCCACCTGGATCTGATGCATCGCGTAGACCATCCCCGTCGTGCCGCAGTGGCGGCCGAGCACGGCGCATGCCTCCGACAGTGCGTCGATCGAGACCCCGGCGCCGCCATGCTCGACCGCGACGAACGCGGACAGAGCGCCGATCTCGCGGAGCGCGGCGATCGCCTCGTCTGGAAACCGGGCGTCACGATCGACCGCCTCGGCGTGCGGGCCGGCGACGGTCTGCGCGACCTGCGCGATACCGGCGAGGAACGCGTCATGGGGGTCGCGCCCGGCCGTCATGCGGCGGCGCCGTTCCAAAGCTCGGTCAGCGCGAAAGCGATCGCATCGATGCTCTGGAAGGCCGAGCGAGTGAGCATCGAGTCGGGGAACTCGAGATCGAAGCCGTCCTCGAGCGCCAGCATCACGTTCACGCTGGCATGCGACGTCATCCCGGCCTGATAGAGGTCGGCGTCGTCGGTGAGCGTGCTGACGTCGACGGGCAGCCGAGCGTGCTCGGCCAGGATTTCACGGATCTGCGTCTTCATGTTCGGATTATCGACCGCCGCCGCTCGCGGTCGCAATGACCACGGCGGTCGCCATGCCCTTCGCGGTCGCGACGCTGACCGAGAAGTCGTCGAGGCGCGCTGCCGTCGCGAGCGCAGCCGCCGTCCCGGCCAGATGGACCTCCAAGGCGCCCCCCCGCGTGGCAGCGATCTCGATCGCCCCCCACGTCACGGGGTCGTCCGGCCCGGGTTGCAGCACCTTCATCGCCGCCTCCTTGGCCGCAAATCTCGCGGCCAGCCGGTTGGGCAGGTCCCCACAGTCGGCGCGCTCGCGCGCTGTATAGACGCGAGCCAGATATTGCTCGCCGTGGTCGCGCACGGCGTCCGCGATTGTGTCGACGCAGACGAGGTCGATGCCGACCCTGAGCATCTCGCGCTACGCCGTCCCGAGCTTGCCGGGGCGGCGCCAATGTGCTGTTGACCGAGGGTAAACAACTTCCGGATCCGCAAAATATGCAAAATTTGTGTCCGACCTATGACAACCGGCTTGGGCGACCACGATGTTTGCTACTTTGGGCACGGCGACGTAACTCCAGACAGTTGCGGATGTTCACCTTGATAGAGGCATACGGAGCGATACGGAGTGTATGGGCAAGTGGTGCTGCATTTGGATTCGGACTTGGAGCGTCGGCATGAGAACGCGGCTCAGGGTGGCACGAGCGTTCGTCGAAGGCCAGACCGGCCCGTCGTGACGTCGCAGCCCGTCGAGCTGCCGGCCCCGGATCCGGCACCGAGTGTCGGCACGCAGTCCACTCTTCTCGACACCCGACTCAACGTCGCGCGGCCCTCGCGCATCGCCTGGGTGCTCGATGGCACCGGGTGGACGTGGACCCGGCCGATCAGCGACCTGCTGTTGCTGACCGCCGCAACGCTGTGGACGCTCCGCTGGCCGGGCGCGCCGTCGATTCCCGCGAGCGACGGCTGGCCGTTGTTCCTGCTGCCGCCGATCGCAATGGCGCTCCTCCTGATGCGCGGGATGTATCGCCGTCGTATGCGTCCGTTCGTGCTCGATGGGATCGCGCCGATCGTCGGCGCGATCTCGATCGCCGTCATGACGGTCGTGGTGCTCGAGATCTACATCGGGGCCAACCGGCTCGGAACATCGGTTCCGGTTCACCTCTGGCTGCTGGCCGTGGGCCTCACGGGTACCGGGCGGATCGCGCTCCTTGTGCTCCAGCGCCAGGCTCGGGGGCGAGGGCTGGTCAGCCGGTCGACCCTGATCGTGGGTGCCGGCCATGTCGGGATGCGTGTCGCGCGGCGCCTGTCCGAGAGTCCCCAATACGGTCTGAACCCGGTCGGCTTCCTCGACGCCGACCCGCTCGCGCCTACCCGTGCCGGCGACCGGGAGGTGCCGGTGCTCGGCAGCCCGTCGGATCTCGAGTGGATCGCCAGCATGACGGGCGCCACTCACGTCGTGCTCGCCTTCTCCTCAGACTCCGACGAGACGCTCGTCCCGCTCGCGCGGCGCTGCGAGCAGCTCGGGCTCGAGGTCTCGCTCGTGCCGCGGCTGTTCGAGTCGGTCAACGATCGCTTCCAGTACGAGTCGCTGGGCGGTCTACCGCTGCTGGCGCTGCGCTCGACCGATCCCAAGGGCTTGCAGTTCACGGTCAAGCACGCCGTCGACCGCGTCTGCGCCGCGCTGCTGTTGACGATCTGCGCCCCGCTGCTCGCGCTGATCGCGCTGGCCGTACGGGTGGAATCGGCCGGTCCGGTCGTCTTCCGCCAGCGCCGCGTCGGCCGCGACGGGCACGAGTTCGACGTCTTCAAGTTCCGCTCGATGCGCCTGTCGCCGGCCGGTGACGCCGAGTTCCGCCCCGGCGGCGGCGACGCGCCCGGCGGCGTCGAGGGCGTCGACCGCCGCACGCGCGTCGGCAAGCTGCTGCGGCGCACGTCGCTCGACGAGCTGCCGCAGCTGTTCAACGTGCTGCGCGGCGACATGAGCCTCGTCGGCCCGCGCCCCGAGCGCCCGGAGTTCGTCGACCTGTTCAAGCGCGACCTCGACCGCTACGGCGACCGTCACCGCGTCAAGTCCGGGATCACCGGCTGGGCCCAGGTCCACGGCCTGCGCGGCCAGACCTCGCTCGCCGATCGGGTCGAGTGGGACAACTACTACATCGAGCACTGGTCACTGCCGCTCGACGCGAAGATCCTGGCCCTGACGGTCGTTGCCGTCTTCAAGGCCGCCGAGTAGCGCACCCGCGCCTGCGAAGATCCGGTCTGTGAGCCCGACCTGGATCTGGATGCAAGCGGTGATCGTCGTCTTCGTCGTCGCCGGCATGATCATCGCGATTGCGAAGCTGGTCTGATGTACAAGGCAATCGTCGTCGGCACCGATGGATCAGACACCGCCACCGAGGCGGTGCGCCAGGCGGCCGAGCTCGCGCAGCGTCTCGGGGCGCGGCTGCTGATCGTCAGCGCATACGAGCCGATCACCGACGAGCGCCTGCGCTCCACCGCCGAGGACGTGCCGCGCGACCTGCAATGGATGCTCAACCCGCGCGAGGACGTCGATGCGACGCTGCACAGCGCCGGCGAACTGGCCCACGAGCGCGGCATCGAGGTGCAGACGTTCGCCCGTCAGGGCGACCCGGCCGACGCGATCCTCGACGTCGCCGAGGAGCAGCACGTCGACCTGATCGTCGTCGGCAACAAGGGCATGACCGGGGCCAAGCGCTTCCTGCTCGGCAGCGTGCCCAACCGCGTGAGCCACCACGCGCCGTGCAGCGTGCTGATCATCCGCACGAGGTAGCGGCGAGCGTCAGGCGGTGGGTGGAGCGGGCGTGGTCGGCGTCGTCGGGACCGGCGTCGGCAGCGGCACCGGCGTCGTCACCGGCGGCGTGGTTGCCGCGCCGGCGTCGAGCAGGCCGGCGCCGTAGTTGACCTTGTCGTCGGGCGAGCCGAGTGGGCGCGCGGTGCTCATCAGGCGCGCTTTGATCGCGTCGGGGCTCGGGTCGTCGCCGATGACGCCGCTGGCGATGACGAGCGCCGCGGCGGCCGCGACGTGGGGCGCCGCCATCGACGTGCCGGCGTAGCCGCCGGGGATGCCGAAGCGCCGATTGCCCGGGGCGCCCTCGATCGTCACCTGGAAGATGTCGTGCCCGGCGTGGCCGGTGGGCTTGCAGTTGGGATCGTCGGCCAGCTCGGCGTCATCGCCGCCGCCCGGTGCGACGATGTCGAGGTTGCGCCCGCCGTTGGAGAAGTCCGAGACACAGCCGTGCTCGGTCGTCGAGCCGACCGACATGACGACCGAGGTCTTGGCCGGATAGGCGATGCTCATGGACGCCTCGTTGCCCGATGCGCCGACGATGAACACACCCTGGTTGTGGGCGTACTCGAGCGCACTGACGAGCTCGGGGATCTGCGACGCGGTGACGCCGGGCGAGAACTCGAGGCTGAGGTTGATGATCTTCGCGCCGTGGTCGGTGGCCCAGCGGACGCCCTTGGCGATCGTCGCGGCACCGCCGTCGCCGCGGTTGTTGAGCACCTGGACCGGCATGATCGACGCCCCGTAGGCGAGCCCGGTGAGACCGTAGCCGTTGTTCGTGGACTCCGCGATCGTCGACGTGACGTGGGTGCCGTGGCCGTTGACGTCCTGGGCGTAGGGGTCGTGATGGACGAAGTCGTAGCCGGCGACGAAGTGGGTGCCGCGCAGGTCCGGTGAGTAGCGCCCGCCGTTGCGGTGCGAGTACGCGGCGCCGGTGTCGAGCACGGCGATGACGACGCCCTTGCCGCCCGGGTGACCGGCGGCGATCAGGTTGTCCCATGCGGTCGGAGCGTTGACGCCGAACGGTCCGGCGAAGTTCCACTGGACCTTGGCCCAACCGCCCGGAGTGATGCCGCGGCCGGGGTCGTTGGGGGAGAAGCCGGCGATGTGGGCGATCGGCTCGTGCCCCGCCGCGGAGGCCGGGCTGGCGGCGGCGAGCAGGCACGCGGCGGTGGAAAGGATCAGCGCGAGGCGCATTCCCTGTCGATGATCGCAGCCGAACCCTTCGATCGGCGGCGGTTGGCTTGCGTTTTTCGGAGCGTCGAGCCGCGATGATGGACGGCGATGACCGCCGAGCCCCCCGACGACGAACGCTGGATGGCGCTCGCGCTCGCGCAGGCACGCGAGGCGCTGGCTCACGACGACGTCCCGATCGGCGCTGTCGTCGTCCGCGCTGGTGACGACGAGCCGCTGGCGGTCGGCCGCAACGAGCGCGAGCTGCTCGGCGATCCGACGGCGCACGCGGAGATCCTCGCGCTGCGTGGCGCGGCGGCGGCGCTGGGCTCGTGGCGGGTGCTCGAGTGCACGCTCTACGTGACGCTCGAGCCGTGCGCGATGTGTGCCGGCGCGATCGTGCTGGCGCGGGTCCCGCGGGTCGTGTACGGCTGCACGGACCCCAAGGCCGGAGCGGCAGGCAGCGTGCTCGACGTGCTGGCCGAGCCGCGTCTGAACCACCGGCCGCAGGTCACCGGCGGCGTGCTCGCCGGCGAGTGCGCCGATCTCCTGCGGGCGTTCTTCGCCGCACGTCGTTAGCCTTTGTCGAGGAGGGGTGCCGGAGCGGTTGAACGGGACGGTCTCGAAAACCGTTGTGCCTTTACGGGTACCGAGGGTTCGAATCCCTCTCCCTCCGCTCGGTATAGCGCCAAATCCCGCATCACAGAGCCATTGCTAGGCGTCTGGCGGGTGCTGCGCGGGCAGCGTCGCGAACCGCTCAGAACCGCCTCTTGGGGCACGAGGACGGGACCGACTGCCCCAAATACTGCCCCGAGGTTTCGTGGCGGCTATGCCGTCACGTCGGTGCCTGCGGCCAGGAACGCATCGAGCATCCCGCCGACCTCGCCGACAGCGCCAGGCATGAGGTGGCCGTAGCGGTCGAACGTGATCGCGATGCTGCAGCGTGGCGATGAGGTCTTCCAACGGGCATTCCTCGCCGAGGACATAAACGGTGTAGGCCGTGCCGACCATCGAGGCCAGAGCCCGTGCCGACAGGAACGGGTCTAGGTCGAGGTCGGCCAAGCAATGCGCTTGGCGATGACGGGTACTGTTGGCGTTGCGTTCAAGGAAGGCTGCGTCAGTGCGGTGGCGCAGGCGATGCAGGTTCTCGCCGATGTACGCGACCTGTCCAAGCAACCCCATGAGCTTGGCTCGGCCGCGGGCTCGTCGCGGGGCACACTCCGACGGCGAACCGCATTGCTTAGGGCGTCGTCCGGGCTCAATACTTGCCAGCTCGATCACCGCTTCGCGTCGCGAAGGACCTCCCGCGACGTTGACCGGGGATCCAGGGCACCTTGTCAACGGCGATGCGATAAGCCAATGTGGATCTGTGAACGATCCTGAGAGCAGGCGGTCCCTGCTGGCGGCGCCCCTCTATCCACGCGAGTCCCACTGAGGCGACCATGGAGGTGCCGGGCAGCGCAACGTGCATTATCCTGGCCGCGGGCGCGGCTCAGCGCTTCGGCGGTCGCAAGCAGCTCGCACGACTCGACGGTCGCCCGCTGATCGAGCACGTACTTGGGATCGCGCAGCAATCAGCGGCCGTTGAACACGCCGTAGTCGTGTTGGGTGCCCATGCGGACGAGATCGAGGCGCGGGCCGACCTCAGCGGCGCACGCGTGGTGCGGTGCCAGGCGTGGGAATCTGGCCAAGCACGATCGCTGCAAGCCGGATTAGCCCACAGCGTCGAGGCCCGGGTTGTAGTCGTTCTGCTGGGGGACGAGCCAACGGTCCCGCCGGCGGCGATCGATCGCGTTGTCGCTGCGGTCATCGGCGGCGAGAGCGCGGCACGGGCTTCATGGAACGGGCAGGCGAGGCACCCGGTTGCGTTCGCGCCTTCGTTGATCCCGGAGCTGGCCGAGCTTAGTGGCGACGTCGGAGCGCGGACCGTGCTCGACAGGATCGGCGTTGCGCTCGTCGCCTGCGACGACCTCGCGGGACCCCCTACGGACATAGACACCACGAACGATCTCGATCGCCTGACCGAGCCGGACGGGGACCGCCAGACCGCGGAGAGCTCGCCGCCGGGCGCCACGTGAGAGACGCGAAGGTCTTCTGACGCGGCGAGGATCCCCGTCGACGGAACGGGCCACTTCGTCAGCGGGCCTGGGCGTGGATCCAAGCTGACGCCAGCCCGGCCAGGCCCGTCAGTCCTGTAGCGGCCCTATGGTAGATTTTCCCAGTGGAAATCGCGAACACGCGCCCCGAGTTGTCGGCGGTCTTCGACGATCTCGACCAGTTTGCGGCCGAAGTCGTTCAGCGCCTCCGGCAGCGCCTTCCGTCGTACGAGTCAGTCCCGCTCGATGAGCACGTCACCTTTGTCCACGCGCAGATGCACGACATGCTCGACGGCGTCGTGCATGGACGGCCGCCCGGTCCGGAGCACCTTGCACGATCCGAGAACCTAGGCTGGCGACGGGCCTCGCAGCATGTGCCCGTGCAGGATCTCATGGAGGCGTATCACTTCTGTTTCCGAGAGATGTGGCGCCGACTGGTCGAGGTCACTGACAGCTCGGATCGCGGCGGCGCGGAGCTTCTTGGCAGCGTTGACGTTCTGTGGAGTTGGACTCATCGACTCAGCGGCGCGGTCGCAAACGCCCACGCGGAGGCGTCCCGTACCCGCTACGCCGAGCGCGCTGACCTCCGGCGGCGTTTGTTCGATGCCCTGTGCCGAGGCGAGACGGAAGGGCCGACAGTCGAGCGGCTGGCAGCCGGCCTCGGATTCGATCCGACAGGAACCTTCCAAGCGATCTGCATACCTGACCAAGGCCAGCGCTCGCCGGACCAGGTTGAGGCAGAGATCCGGCCCGAGACTACGTCGATTGGTGTGCTGCAGATCTGGGCGCATGACGGGGTCGTCACGGCCTTGTGCCAGAGCATCGAGCCCACGTCCATCACGTCGGTGCTCGCGAAGCGGCAAGTCCCTGTCGGCGTAGGCTTACCGCGACGCGGGCTTCCCGGTGCGCAAGCGAGTATGACTGACGCCTCGATGGCGATGGACGTGTGCAAGATGGGCGGCGTTGCCTTCTTCGCCGAGACGGCTCCTCTTTCCGTGCTGTTCGCGGGACGGACTTCACTAGAGCAGGCGCTCAGTGCCGGCGCACAAGTCGCGCGCGACTATCCACAGATCGCGGAGACAGTGGTCGCCTTTTCGCGCACTTTCCGGATCGTCGACTGCGCGCGCGAACTGCATCTTCACCCCAACAGCGCTAAGTACCGCCTGGATCGTTGGGCTGAACTCACGGGGTGGGATCCGACGACGTTCTCGGGGCTTCTTCGCTCCGTCGCCAGCATCGAACTGTTCGCCGACCGGCCAGATCCCGCGGCAGCGGGCTCGCTGTTCGGCTGAACCTGCAACGCGGGCTGCTGCAGATCTGCGACCCGTGACGAGCGTCGCGATCGAGACCTGCGGACTGTCGATGACTTGTGTCGAGGGACAGCCCGACGGACCGTTTCATCTCGCCGGCACCGAGATGTCAGCGGCCGCGAGATGTGTGAATCGCGCCGCTCGTCGCGGAAAGCCGCTCGCCCGCGCGACCCGAGGCTCGCGCGATGATCTCGGCAAGGATCGATAACGCGGTTTCCTCGGGGGTGCGCCCGCCGATGTCGAGGCCGCACGGCGCTGCGATTCGATCGAGTTCCTCCTCGGTCACGCCTGCCGCCACGAGACGCTCGTTTCGATCGGCGACTGTGCGCCTGCTGCCAAGTGCGCCGATGTAGCCGGCGCCCGTGGTGAGCGCCGCCCGAAGCGCGGGCTCATCAAACTTCGGGTCGTGGGTGAAGACGAGCACTGCGTCACGAGGGCCTATCTCCCTGCCCGCCAGAAAGCGATCCGGCCAATCGACCACGACTTCGTCCGCGGCCTCGAACCGCGACGCCGTTGTAAACGGCTCGCGTGCATCGCAGATGGTTACCGAATACCCGAGTGGCTTCGCGAGCCGCGCCATAGCCGCGGAGATGTCAACCGCGCCGAAGATCGTCAGCGACGGCGGCCTTGTGAATGCCTGTACAAAGCACCTCAGCTCGTCGCCCATGATCTGGCCGTCACGCCCAAATCCGCGGAGAGCGGATGTCCCGCCCGCCAGGCAGCCGCGTGCGAGGTACTCGACGGCGCGGCGTATCCCGGGGGCAAGGTCACTTCCACCGCTCAAAGTCCCGTCGGAAAGCACCATCGTCTTGCCGGGGTGCTCATCACTGAGCAGAGTGACAATCGCCACCTCGCGACCCGTGGCCGTGGCATCAACGGCAAGCTCAAAGAGCTTATGCGAGCCTGGATGAATCTTGTTTACGAAGACATGCACGGTACCGCCGCACATCAACCCCACTCCTGTCGCGAGTTCCTCGGTGATCCCGTATGAGACGAGACGCGGAGTCTCGCCACCGATCACGGACTGCGCGTGCTCAACGAGGTCTGCCTCGACACAGCCACCCGTAACGCTTCCTTCGATCATCCCGTCGTCACGAACGAGCATCTGCGCGCCGATGTCGAATGGTGACGAGCCGGCAGCGTCGACCAGCGTCGCAGTCGCAACTTCGTGTCCCGCGCCAAGCCAGTCGCACACGAGGCGCAGGTTTGCACGTTCAAGTTCCATAGGCGCGCGTCTCCTTCCAGCGCGATGCAGTCGTCAGTCGGGGCACAGCACAGCCTCACTCATGGTGATTGACGCCGACCTCCCTCATCTCGTGAGCAGGCCGTCTTCGACAGGTAGCGTCACGCCCGTCACATAGCCCGAGGCATCGCTCGCGAGGAAGATCAGCGCAGCGCTCATCTGTCCAGTGCTGTGCCAGGTAGCGGGTCAGGTCGATTAGACCGGCCTCGGACGAAGGGTAGGCGGCTTGCGGGAGTCCCATCGTCGGCTTGCGGGAGTCCCATCGTCGTCAACCCGAGGACGCTCGACAGATCGATGATCACACTACCGGGCTGCATAGCGCAGCCGCACGCCTGCGCCATCCAATAAGACGCATTCAGATTCAGCTCGATGACCGAGCGAAACGCATCCGGCGTCTCCCGGCTTGCTGGCGCGGCCGTGGCGACGCCAGCGGTATTGACGAGCATGTCAACCCTGCCGAACTCCGCCATTGCCGCGTCGACGAGTACCTGACACTCCGCGGGTCGCGTGACGTCGGTCGCCACCGCGATCGCGCGCCGACCGGTGGCCTCCACCTGTCGCACCGTATTCGCCAGGCGATCCGCGCGTCGCGCGCCCACTGCGACATCTGCGCCGGCTTCAGCGCGTGCAACTGAAGGGGCAACGCGGAGACCGCAAAATGCGCCCGTGACGATCGCGACACGACCGTCGACGCGGAAGAGGTCGAGGACCGTCATGCTGAGATGTTCATCATTCGGAGCAATCGCGTACCCTGGAGGCCGGACAGCCCGCTGGAGTCCGCTGCTTTTTCCAGTCCGCTGCTCACGCTATCTCGCGCAGGCTGGGCGGCCAATGCCGAATGCGCGAACCTCTCGACACGCACTCGTGGAAAACGCATGCGTGAGTAGCCGCGTCGATCGATTCGCGGCCATCGCGCGGAAGCAGTCATTGCGCTCTCTCTCTTTGCTGCATTGTCCAAGGCTTATGCGTCTGCGGGTTGGTTGTCTGCCGCCCAGTTGATTACCCGTGTGAACTTGCCGTCGTCGCTTACGGTGAAGAAGTTGCAATTGTGCATGGCGATCTTCGTCCCGTCAGCGAGCTCGCCGACATAGTTCTGCTCCGTTGCCACGGCGCGTGCGGTCTCGTCCACGACAACGTTCGTCAGCTCGTGCTTGATCGTCTTCTCGCCGGCATATGCATCTGCGAAGAACTGGCGGATCTCGGCTGCGCCTGTGAGTTCCACTTGGCTCGTCGGCACAGTGAAAGTTCCACCTTGAGCAAAGTGCGATACGACTCGGTCGACGTCCATAGCGTCGACTGCAGTGAAGTAACTGACTGGTAGAGCGGCGAGGTTTTCGCGTGTGAGAACGAACGGTTGAGTGTCCATCGATGCGCCTCCTGGGGTTGGGTCAGGGCCAGTCGCCGTCCGTCCGCGAGACACCGCACAGGGAGCGGGCAAGCCGATACCGCGATGGTAGCAGCGAGCGCTTGCTTAGCGGCTAGAACGACTGCGCGACTGAGTACAGGCCAGTGATCGAGACGTGCTGAATGGCCCCGGCGAGACGAGCTTCCGCCGGCCGCCGGGCCGTCGCGTGTCATCGCCGGCCGGAGCGCGAGCGGGGTGGCGGTGCCAGTCCGTTACCCGACGAGCAGTAGCTGGCGCACCAGCTCGCACGGGTCGGCACGGCTCCGTCGCGTGGAATGAGCAGCTCGTGGCCTAGGCGTTCACCGCGGGCGGCTGCAAGTCAGTGCCGAACGACTCTGAGACGGGGTCACTGGAGCCGGTCTCGTTCCGAGACGCCCACACTCGCCCTCACGGCCTGTCGCGGTCGCCAAGGTCGCTGACGATCATCAGTTCATGCCTTGATCACAAACGGTCGGAACTGGGGTGGTCCGGGTAGCTCAGGTGCGCTCTCACAAGGCCGAGGATCCATGGCCACGAAACCATTCCTCAACCAACGCCCGTGCCAGGGGCTGCGAGGGCCGGGTAGCGAGATTCACCCAGATTCCGTCGACACCCGTGTCGTTAACCGCCTCATGCATCTTCGCGGCGACCTCGACGGGGGTGCCGCTGAGACCGTACCGGTGCGTGATGAACGCTTCCTCCTCCGCGAAGGCTCCCATCAGCCGGGCGTTCTCAGCTAGCCCGTAGTGCTCGAAGCTGTATTTCGAATGAATCTCCTTCAGACGCGCACTCAACTGTTGCGGCACGTTCTTACCCTCATGTGTCGTCGCGAGCGCCTGCCGGCTGTAGGACATCAGGATCGCTTGGAACTTCTCGAGCTCTTCGGGGTCGTCCCCCGTTTCGGGGCTCCACATATGCACCACCACGTAGAGCCAGCGACGGAGAGGTCTATCGATGCCTGCTTCGCGACGCGCAGCAAGCGCGGCATCGGTCAGCTGTTGCGTCGCGACCGTGTCGATCCCCTGGCCGATTACGATCTCGTCTGCGACTCGGCCGGCCCAGCTCGCGGTCTTGAGACCGCCGGCTGTCATCTGGATCCGGAGCCCCTCGGGCCCGTGCTCGCGGAGCGCACTGAAGTAGCTGGCCATTTGCCCGCCGGTCGCGGGATGCAGCCCCACTGAATGGACAGCGCTATCGCCAGCCGCGAGCCCGATGAAGGTACGGGACCGGTAAAGAGCGCGCAGTGTCGTCTGCGCGCCGCAGTGAATGCTCCAGTGGCGCGTCTGCGGGTTGGTACAGAACGGCCCCACGTGAATGTGTGATGTCTGCTGGAGCAGCGCCTGCTGCACGAGGTACGTCTCGTCAAAGATCATGGGCGAATCCGTGACACCGAAAAGAACTCGGGCTCCGGTAGCGTCAATATCCCGTCCCGCGGCAAGCACGTCGTCGAGGCTGAGCGGAAGGCACACGACTCCAAGGTCGCACGTCTTGCCAGGCTGGTCGTCAGACGGGTTCATGCACCCTCATTCGTGCCGCCGACCGCCTGAGGCGACGGATGCCGAGCCACACCGACGCTGCTGCGCACCCTGGGATACGACGCGAAGGCCATCTCGGCGTCGTCGGCGTAATAGCGGTCGAGGTACGAACTTGGATCGCCGGTATCGATCAAGCGGAACAGCTCCTGCACCCAGTCGGGTGCGCTCGTCTGGGGCGTGGCGATGTCAGGCATCGTTTTCCCCCTCGTCCTCTGTGGGCACATGAATCACGACGTCTCCTCCCCGAACATTGACCTCCCAGGTCTGCAGCGCCTTCTTGGCCGGGCGGTTCACGGCCGATCCGGTTCGGACGTCAAAGGCACCACCATGAAAAGGACACTCGATCACGTCGCCGAGCAGCATGCCTTCGGTCAGGCATGCCTCCGCGTGCGTGCAACGGTCTGCTGTCACAAAGAACGTCCCGTCGACGTTGTAGACCGCGAGAGCTGGCAGACCCGGCGGCAACACCCGTTTCATCGCGCCCGGTCCGACCTCGCTGGCCTCACAAATGACCAGCCACTCTTTCGACGCTTCCATCTCTCAGACGATGAGCTGACGGCGCGTCTCGTCGGGCAAGCCGAACAGGCCGTGAGACGGCAGGAACAAGGGCATCGCTGATGGGGCGGTCGAGTCCGGCGCGTAATACTCGACGGTGTCCGCGATCTCCATGAAGGACGTGGCGAGACAGAAGAGCGCCATCTGTTCGGCGTTCATGGATCCCGGGTCTGTGCCCGCGAAGTAACGCAGGATGTCGGTGAGCCGAGGGAACATCGCGTCATAGAAGTGGCGGATCTCCTCGATAGACGAGTCCAGGCGCTTTTGGATCCGCTCCTCCTCGACCCACAGGATCCAGTCCTCCCAGACAGCAAGGTCTTGGAAGTTCGGGGGTAGAGTCTTGGGACGCTGTTGGGTCTGAGTCATCGGGGAGCCTCCGCGGGAACCAGCTCATTAACACGATCCAAGAGCGTCTTGTAGAAGCCGCGGATCTGGGTTTCCTCGTCCTGGAGAATGATGTGAGGCTTCGCGCGCGACGCGAGCCCCTGATACGTCCGCTCGTGACCCGCGATGTCCTCGGCGAGCGTGTCGCGGAACTTTGCCTTCAGGTAGTTCTGGGTGAGCATTTCAGTTGCCGTCGTGGCCTTCGGGAAGAAGAACCTAATCTCCCAGAGCGTGTCGTCGATGGCGAGCGGCCAGAAATTGTACGTGAACATCAGGCCCCTGAAACCGGGAACGAATCCGAAGACAAAGTTCGGGAACAGGATGTAGAAGTCGAACGCCGAGGTGCTCGGCAGCTCGAAGCGCATCGGCGGCAGCTCACTGTCGAGGACCGCCTGGACACCCGGCGGCTCATACTCGGGGTCGGCGTCGACCGACCAGAAGACGTGCTTGCCAATCAGCTCAACGTTGGCCAAGCGAATGTAACCGTCGTCGGTCGTCGTGAAGGCGTCCCCGAAGGAGCCGTGCACCGGTCCGAGCATCGGCGCGTGATACGCCTCGTTCTGCGCGTCGAGGGCGACCTTCCAGTTCGTGCGTTCCGATACGTCGTAACGGAACGTGAGACGGAGCTCCGAGGGAATCTCCGGCATGTCCTGGTAAAGGCTTCCGAGGTACTCTTCGATCGTCTCGGACGGCTCCGGCTGGAGGTTGACGAAGATGAACCCATTCCAGACCGCACTGGCAACGGGCGCCAGGCCGAGCTGGTTCTTGTCGGGACCGAAGAAGTTCGCCTCGTCCGTGATGCTCGCGAGGTTGCCCTTGAGATCGAAAGTCCAACCGTGGAACCGGCACGAGATATGGCCACGACAGGAGCCATCCGGGTCCCAGACGAGCTTGTTGCCCCTATGAGAGCACACGTTGTGGAAGCAGTGAATCTCGCCCTCCATGTCACGCGTTACCAAGAGTGACACGTTGCAGATGACGATCTCCCGGACCATGTAGTCGCCCGGATTTCCGACATCGTCGACGTGGCCGACGTTCAGCCAGCTCTTCGCAAACAGCTCGCGCTCTCGCTGATAGAAGTCCTCCGAAATGTATGGCTCGGTCGACAGCGGCTCAGTACCGAGGTCGGGATACTTCGTCGCCCAGCGGTGGTTTGGAATCTTTGTTTCAGTCATTTGAGCTCCCTCGGTGTCCGCTCCGCTTTGATAAGGCTTAGGCTGCGACGGCCTCGACGACCTCGACGGTCGCATCTTGCAACTTCAGACGGTCTACGCGATGCTGCGACGCGATGACGCGTCGTCCGTGCGATATGTCGCGCGGCTTCCCGACCGACAACAAAGCCACGAGCCGCCCGTCTCGTAGCCAGCACATCGACCAGTCGTCGGCGGACGACTCCCCGCGCATGACCACGTCGTCGCCTTCGATGTGGTGCCCGAGGTACTGGAGGCTCCGGCCGAACTGGTCCGACCAGAAGTACGGCACGGCATCGTAAACCGCGTCCGCTCCGAGAAGGCTTGCAACGGCGGTCCCCGGAGAGCGCAGCGCGTGATCCCAGTGGGCCATCTGGATACGCACGTCGAACAAGCGGGACTCCCAGGACGTGCAGTCGCCGACCGCGACGACTCCAGGCGTCGACGTCCGCATGCCCGCGTCGACAAGCACGTAGCCCCGGGCGTCCATGTCTATGCCTGAGCCTTTCAGCCAATCCGTTTGAGGACGGATTCCGATCCCGACGACGATCACGTCGGCTCCAACGCTCTCGCCACTCGATAGGAGCACCTGGCCGGGCTCCACGGTCAACACATTGGCGCCCAGATGGAGGTCGATCCCCGCCGCCGCGTACCAGGGCGCTGTCAACATGCCGACGTCGTGTGGCAGGGCGCACGCCAGCGGCGCGTCGCGTGCCTCGATGACGGTGACGGAACAGCCGCGATCCGCTGTGGTGGTAGCCACCTCCGCGCCGATCCAGCCGGCGCCGATGATCACCACACGAGCGCCGCTCGTCAGCCGCGAGCGAAGAGCGAGTGCATCCTCCACCGTCGCGAGGTGATAAACGTCGTCGTGAGCCTCACCGCCGGGGAGGGTGCGCGGCGTGGTGCCGGTCGCGATGACCAAGCCGTCGAAGCGGATGTCGCCTGCGTCCGTTTGGACGACCCCCTGGCTGACAGCCCGGGCCGCGCAGCCTAGGCGCACGTCCACATCGAGCTCGTCCCAATCCGCCTCGAGCTCGGATTCGTCCGCATCGCCGCGAAGGATTTCCTTCGACAGGGGTGGGCGATCGTACGGCAGCCTCGGCTCCGCGCACAGCAGTGTCACGGCGCCCTGGTAGCCCTGCTCCCGGAGGGCGACCACCGACTCGAGCCCGGCGATCCCGCCGCCGACGACCACGACGCTATCCATGTGGCGGTCGCGAGGTATGTGTCTGGGCCAAGGTCATGGGACCTCCGGCTCCCGGGTGGTGCTTGCCCACGTTTCCAAGCGCTTGCTTTTCAAGCTAGTCAGGGTCCATCGGGATGTCAAGTTCGCGATCACGACCGGTCCGTCCATCGGTTCCAGTGCAGAACCTCGTCGGGATCGGGGCGAAGCGCCGGCTTGAAGTCGGTGCCTTTCGTGTAGGCAACCGGCGTCATGCAGAACGTTGTTATCCGATCGCCGGGGATGCCGAGCGCCTCGTTGAACTCAGCCTCTTTCAGCAGATGAACGGTCGTCCATGACGTTCCCAGCCCACGCAGCCGCGCTGACAGCATGAATGACCACATCCCTGGGATCCCCGAGCCCAGGAGCGTCGCCAGCCGCGTCAGGCTGTTTGTCCGCCCATGGACGGCGCCTACGACGAGCGCAGGAGCATCGCCGATGTGTTCGCCGAGGTAGTCGGCCGAGCCCGCTGTGCGCTGTTGTTGGCGATTCCGCACGGCAGACCCCTTCTCGATGCTCCCGATATAGACACCGTCGGCCGACTTGTACGTCGCGTACGCCTCACGGTAGATCTCGCCGAGTCGCCGCCGGACGTTCGGGTCATCGACCGCGATGAACTGAAGTGGCCAGCGGTTGGAACCCGACGGCGCCTGAAGTGCGTCACGCACGCACGTCGTGATCAGCTCGCGCGAAACCGGCCGATCGAAGTCCAGCCGCTTTCGAACCGCGCGCGTCGTGCGCAGCAGTTCCTGCGCCGACAACGGCAAGGGCTCTGAGGCGGTGGCGGTCAAATGCGCTCCACTGGCGATGCTGCTCCCGTGAGGTCCTCCGGCTGCGATGCCGCGCGTTGAACCATTCGCGATCTACTAAACCACTACCGGCGTGCCCGGACTCCGGTGATCTTGGGAACTTTCCCGCTCGGAGCCGTGGATAACACGAAGACGTCCGCGAGGCTTGGGCACTAGATTGTACGCATGTCTGACGCTCGCAGAGCAATCGTCACGGGAGGCGCGTCGGGAATCGGGTTGGCGACATGCCAGCTTCTCGAGTCGCGCGGCTGGGACGTGATCGCACTGGACCTGACGGTGCGATCGGATGCCGCTGATGACCGAACGGTGATCGCAGACGTAGGCGACGAAAGCGCCGTCAACGCTGCAATCTCGGCAGCCGTCGAACGCCTCGCCGGGCTCGACTCCCTCATCTGCGTGGCCGGCATCGACGTCGTCGGCACCGCCGAGGAAACCTCACCAGCTGACTGGCATCGGGTGATCAGCGTGAACGTGACGGGCCCGTACCTCTGTGTCCGAGCCGCGCTGCCGTATCTGCGGCAAGGTAGGATGCCGACAGTCGTGACCGTTGGCTCGCAGTTCGGGCTGATTGCGAAAGACCGTTTTGTTGCCTACTGCGCGTCCAAGGCCGCGCTCGCTCACCTCACGCGCGCGATGGCGGTCGACCACGGTCGGGAAGGCATCCGCATCAACTGCGTGGTCCCCGGGCCGGTAGACACTCCGCTGAATCGCGCCTACTTCGACTCGACGGGAGACCCAGAGGGTGAGCGGCGGAAGTATTCCGACCGGACGTTGTCAGGCCGCTTCGCGGAGTCGGAGGAGACGGCCCGCGTGATCGCATTCCTGGCCAGCGACGAGTCGACGTCGTTGTACGGGTCGATCGTCGTCGCCGACGCCGGCTACAGCATCCACTGATCAATGGCTACGGACCGACGGAAACGACTCGAGTTGCTCGCGGCGGACTACTTCCGTGCGATGGATGAGAAGGACCTCGACGGCTTGGTGTCGCTGTTCGCAGACGACGCGACCGTGCTCGTGCTGACAGACGGTGCCACATCCGAGGGCCGGGCACAGATCCGTAGGACGTTCAGCGACTTCTTCGATACATCAGAGTCCATCGATCACCGGATCAGCACGATCGTGGTCGACGAGGCGTCTTGGCGTTTCGCGACGGTGCAGAACTACGTCGGAGACCATACCGACGGCACGCATAACGATATGCACAACTGCAACTTCTTCGACGTGACCCCCGACGGGCAGATAGCGCGCGTGCTGATCTGGACAGGTGGGCGCAGCGCGCTCCGGTAGACGACCGCACTAAGCCGTAGCCACCAGCAGAGACCGGACGGCGGCGGCCGCCTCGGCTGTCGTATCTGAGCCGCCGAGGTCGTGGGTCCGCAGTCCGTTATCGAGTGCAGCGCGGACAGCCTCCACGACGGCTGCTGCCGCGTCCGGCATATCGAGGCCGTACTCGAAAAGCGCCGCTATCGTGAGGAACATTGCCAGCGGGCTCGCCACACCCTTGCCAGCAATGTCTGGGGCGCTGCCGTGTACCGGCTCGAACAGACCAGGGCGCCCGTCACCCAGAGAGGCGCTCGGCAACAGTCCGATCGACCCGCTGAGCACGGCGGCTTCGTCGCTCAAGATGTCCCCGAACAGGTTCTCGCTGAGCACGACGTCGAACTGGTCCGGCCGCGCAATGAGCTGGAAAGCAGCATTATCGACGAGCAGATGGCGCAACTCGATCTCGGGGAACTCGTCCTCGTGAACGCGCTCGACGACCTCGCGCCACAAACGCGAGGTCTCGAGAACGTTGGCCTTGTCGACACTCGTGACGCGGTGGCGAGCATGCCGGAAAGCGGCGCGCGCAATGCGCTCGACTTCGTGAATCGAGTATTCGCAAACGTCGAACGCTGACCCGTCCGGGCGGCGTCCGCGTTCGCCGAAGTAGATGCCCCCAGTGAGCTCGCGGACGATCAGGAGATCTACCCCTTTCAGCACTTCGGGCCGCAGCGGAGAGACGCCGCGGAGCGACTCGTAGACGCGAATCGGCCGCAAGTTGACGTAGAGTTCAAGCTCGCGCCGCAGTCGCATGAGAGACTGCTCGGGACGTGGTGCCAACGCGTCGGTCGTGTCCCACTTTGGGCCGCCGACCGCACCCACGAGGACAGCGTCAGCCTCGCGGCACGCAGCGATCACCTCATCGGTCACGGGCACGCCATAGGCATCGATCGAAGCTCCACCAAACGGGAACTCGATCAGGTCGAAGTCGCCGAACTCGCACAGCAGCTCGACGGCCGGCGTCATCACCTCGGGTCCGACGCCGTCGCCGGGCAGCACAATGATCGTAGGACTCACAGCAGTCGCTCCAGTTCGGTGGTGCTCGTAAGATGGCCAGTAGCCTCATTTTCGTACGCCTCGATCTCGTCGAGATGCCGCAGTGTCGCGAGCACGTCATCCACCCCGTTCAGTAAGCGGAACTGAATGCCCGAATCGATGTCAAAGGTGGCGTGGCCGCCCTTCCACGTCACAGTCCGCTCGGCCAGGTCGATGTTGACGTTGCCTGCACTCATCACGGCTGTTACCTCGTCGCGCGTGAGCACAATCGGCAGCAGCCCGATCTTCGTGCAGTTGGAATAGAAGATGTCGCCGAAGCTCGGAGCGATCACCGCTCGGAAGCCGTAATCGCGCAGCGCCCAGCCCGCGTGCTCTCGAGACGAGCCGCATCCGAAGTTGCTACCTGTAGCCAGCACCGGGGTCTGCGGGAGCGACCATCCAGGCTCCCGCGCCCAGTCGTAGAACAGGTATTCGCCGAAGCCGGACCGCTGCATCAGCTTCATGAACTGCTTTGGGATGATCTGGTCCGTGTCGACATCGTCACGGTCAAGGACGGTGACAACACCACTGATTCGTGAGATGGGCTCCATCAGCTCTGCTAGGTATCCCAGTCCCGGATGTCCACAAAGTGCCCTTCGATGGCGGCCGCCGCAGCCATCTCGGGGGACACGAGGTGTGTGCGGCCGCCCGCCCCCTGACGGCCCTCGAAGTTACGGTTAGACGTCGACGCACACCGTTCCCCCGGCTGCAGAACGTCGGGGTTCATGCCGAGACACATCGAGCAGCCGGCCTCGCGCCAGTCAAAGCCGGCGGCCAGGAAGATCTCGTGGAGCCCCTCTTGCTCGGCGTGCCACTTCACCTGCTGCGAACCGGGAACGACCATCGCCGAGACTGTCGGCGAGACCTTGCGGCCCTTGAGTACGCGTGCAGCTGCGCGCAAGTCACCCAGCCGCGCGTTGGTACAAGAGCCGATGAAGACGCGGTCAACCGAGATCTCCGAAATCGGCGTGCCGGGCTTCAGATCCATATACGCGAGAGCGCGTCCCTCTGCTGAGGTTGTCGGCTCGGGTACGGCCTCTGCGACCCCGACCGTCATCGCCGGTGTCGTCCCCCACGTCACTTGCGGCGAAAACTCGGATACGTCGAGGACGACCTCCGTGTCGAACGTGGCGTCCGTGTCGGACTTCAGCGCGCCCCAGCGCTCCAGCGCCTCATGCCATTTCGCCCCGCTCGGAACAGCGGGGCGGCCCTCGAGCCACTCGATGGTGCGGTCGTCCGGAGCGATCATGCCGGCGCGACCGCCTCCTTCGATCGTCATGTTGCAGATAGTCATGCGACCCTCCATCGACATCTGCTCGATGATCGGACCCGCATATTCGACGACGTGTCCAATCGCGGCTCCGACACCAAGTCGGCCGATCGTCGAGAGAATCACATCCTTCGCCGTCACCAGACGACTGAGCGCTCCTTCGTAGCGAATTCGCATCGCCTTCGGCTTGCTCTGGATCAAACATTGCGTCGCGAGAACGTGCTCCACCTCGCTCGTACCGACGCCGAAGGCGAGCGCGCCGAAAGCCCCATGCGTCGCGGTATGGGAGTCGCCACAGACAATTGTCATGCCAGGCTGCGTCACGCCAAGCTCGGGACCGATGACGTGGACGATTCCCTGGCGGGCCGAGCCAAGGGAGAAGACCGGGACGCCAAATTGCTGGCAGTTGCGCTCGAGAGCCTCGACCTGCGCGCGGGACAGCCGGTCTTCGATCAGGCGTGCTGCCATCGTCCCGTCAGTCGGCGTGTTGTGATCAGCCGTCGCCAAAGTCCGATCCGGGCGGCGAACCCGCCGACCCGTAAGCCTCAGCCCCTCAAACGCCTGTGGACTGCACACCTCGTGCAACATGTGCAGGTCGATGTACAGGAGGTCGTCGCGGATGGCGTGCGACGCCCACACCTTGTCGAACAAAGAGGTGGCTGTGAGCGACTCGGCCATTCGATCAGTTCCGCGGCTCAGCGGAGCGGACACTTGTTGCGGGGGGCCATGCTTCGGGGTCTTCGGGCAGGGTGATCAGCAGCGTCAGCCGCTCGCCGTCTGAGACCCGGCGCGTGATGTGACCCTTACCGTCGGTGTCCTCAAGCAGCATTATCGCGCCTGGCCCGAAGCGCCGTACCTCGCCGGTCGACGTCTCAACTTCGGACTCGCCAACCAGCTGAACGATGATCTGGCGCCGCGGTGCGTTGTGCGGGTCCTCCGACGACGCCTCCTTCTCGACCTCACGCAGCATGACGTCGACTGCCGGGATCGGATCGGAGAACCTCACCATCAGCTCCGAGTCGTAGGACACGCCGCGCGTCTCAGCCGCCAAGACGACGTCGTCAAACCGCGACTCTCCGTCTGCGTCCGAGTACAGCCGGACGTACTTCACGCTTCAACTCCCGGGGTCACCCTTGTGCCCCGGATCATCCGGCACGTGACCATAAGCTTCTCCCCCTGCTCGAGTGCTGCGCGCGCTTCATCCTGGTTTGAGTAGCGTCGATCTTCGATCGCCGTGCCCTGGACGCTTAGTTCGACTTCGTCCGACTGGAACGGGTACGGATCGACGCTGACGACACTCGGCTCAACGGCTGTCAGCGTAAGCTCCACGCGCTGGCCGGCGATCGCCGTCGGGACATTCTGGATTCGCCGCGGGCCGGGCACGTGGTCCACGGTTCTGATGATGTCGGCGAAGACCTGCGACTCAGCGTTCGGCGCCGGCCTGTGATCGCCCAGACCAGCAAACAGCGACAGAAAGTCGTACGCCTGTAGCAGGTCGTAGTTGTGCCAGAGGTTGGCCTCGAACTCGCTGCGAATCTCTCCTTGGATCAAGCCTTGCCTGACATCGATCCAGTGGCGCTCCTGCTCGTCGACTGCGTCGTCCAGATCTCGCTCAACGGCCGTCCGGCCGCTAACGCCATGTTGGATCATGCGGGACTGCATGCCCCAGCGGCCGCGGTAGAGCCCGGTCCAGTGCATCGACACCAGAAGACCGACGTACGGGTCCTTTCGAAACGCTGCCTCGACACCCGGGCGATAGAGCGGAATGTGCTTTTCGATCTCCATCTCCCAGAAGCTCTGGGGCCGCCCTTCGCCCTCGTGGAAGAGCGGCTCGGCATCGGGTTCCGCCCACGCATCGTCGTGTATCGCCGCACCCAAACGCACCTGATCCAACGGCTTGGGCGCGTCGAAGCGATCGTTGCCCCAGAGGTCGGCGATATCTCCGGCGAGCACGCCATGGTCTTGTTGCCTGATCAGGATCAGGCGCCCATCCCGCCTGGCTATCAGCATCGGCCGTCGCCGCCGAGAACGTTCATCGAGGCCCCTTCATGATCGCTACCTCGACTAAACCAGAGGAACGCGGCGGCGGCATCGTTGATTGTGGGAACCTATCTGGCCTTGGGCCGTGAAAATCGCGAACGACGCGCTAGTCATCTCTCAGGTGCGTCAGCTGCTCTCAGCAGCTCGCGGAGGTAAGTCGGGGACACCGGTGCTCTCGCCACAGAAACCCCGAACGGGCTGATTGCGTCCGAGATCGCGTTGACGATCGCGGCGGGGGTGGCGATCGTCCCCGCCTCACCGACGCCTTTCACCCCTAGTGTGCTGGCCGGTGACGGCGTCTCGAGTCGGTGGTAGTCAATCATCGGGACCTCAGCCGTCGTCGGGTAGAGGTAATCCATGAGCGTCCCGGAGACGAACTGGCCCTCTCCGTCGTAGACGAGATCCTCAAGCAGCGCAATGCCGATTCCCATCGCGACAGCGCCGGATACCTGTCCCTGGACGATCATCGGATTCAGAACCACTCCGCAATCCTCGACGGCAACGAGCTTCTCAAGGGTGACGACTCCAGTCTCCACGTCCACCTCGACCACAGCCGCTGCGCACCCGTTGGCATACGTCTCGTCAGGGGCGTAGCCTGATGTCGCTGTCAGGCCGCTCCGCTGTACTTCCTCGGGCCGAGCGTCAGCGCCGAAGTAACCGAACCCCGTGACCTCACCGATTGGCACGGCTCTCGCTGGCGCGCCCTTCACCCGTGCGGTGCCGTCGCGAAGCTCGATGTCTTCAGGGCTCGCCTCGAGCAGCGTGCCGGCGAGGGAGCGAAGTCGCCGCCGTATCTCGCTGGCAGCCTCGATGATCGCGCCGCTCCCCACGACCGCGCTGCGGCTCGAGTACGTCCCCATACCCCACGCCGAGGTGTCCGTGTTCCCGTAGATGACGCGGATGCTTTCCAACGGGACGCCGAGCTCGTCGGCGGCGACCTGCGCGAACACGGTCTCGTGCCCCTGGCCGTGCGAGTGCATTCCGGTCGCGACCGTGACGGATCCATCGGGTTCCATCGTCACTCGCGCCGTATCGAAGAGCCCAACGGGGATACCGCCTGCCTTTGCACCCTTCGTCCCGAGCCCGGTCGGCTCGACGAACGGGCTGAATCCAACCCCGACATAGCGGTTCTGTTGGCGCAGCGTGCGCTGGCGCTCGCGAAATTCCTCGTAGCCGATCTGATCGCGCGCAAGCTCCAACGCCTCAGCGTAGCTTCCGCCGTCGAACGCCGGCCCGAACGGCGTCTGTCGCGGCTCCGGTCCGATGATGTTCTTCAAGCGGATCTCGACCGGATCGAGCTCGAGCGCGCGCGCCACCTCGTCGATCGCCGTCTCCCGCGCAAGCTGGCCCGGAACCCAGCCGACCCCGCGGATCGGCCCGATCTGGCACTTATTGGTGACGGGGTTGTCGATCGTGTACGCGAGATCCTCAACAGCGTAAAGGCTCGGGAGCATCTGTCCGGCGGAAATCGAGTCGGCTAGCGGCGTGAATGGCATCGCGGAGTACGCGCCGGCATCCGTGATGAAGTGGGCACGAAATGCCCTGAAGGTGCCGTCGCTGTCGACCGCGATGTCGAAGTTGCAGATCATCTCCTTAGAATGCGCCGCTGTCGCCAGGTTCTCCCAGCGGTCCTCGGCCCACTTGACCGGGCGGCCGAGCCGACGTGCGACAGCTGGAATGACGGCGTCCTCTGGAAAGATCGAGCACGTCAGGCCAAAGGCGCCACCCACATCAGGCGTCTTGATCGTGAGCCTACCCTCGGGAATCCCGAGCACCGGACCAAGCGTCGCCCGCAGCAAGTGGGGCATCTGAGACGAGGGATAGATGGTCAAGTGACCACCTCCGCGCTCGTCGTACTCGGCGACGACTCCGCGCATGCCGACCGGCGCCCCGGTCGAGCGTCCCACCCGGAAATGCTTGCTGAACACGTGATCGGCGTCGGCGAACGCCCGCTCAACGTCGCCCGACGAGTTTTCGATGTGGGCAATGTTGTTCGTGCCGAGCCCCTCGTGCAGCAGCGGAGCGTCCCGCTCCAGCGCTTGCTCGGAGTCGATGACCACCGGTAGCGGCTCCCAGTTCACGGCGACCAAATCCCTCGCGTCCTCGGCGGTGTAGGGATCCTGGGCGATGACGACCGCGACCGCTTCGCCGACGAACAGGACCTTCTCCGTTGGCAACGGATGGCGCAGGGTCGTCAGTAGCGCGGGTAGCCCAGGAATGCTGGGCGCGAATGGCTGCAAGTCCTTCAGATCCTCGCCGGTGAAGACGGCAACGACACCGTCGAGTCCCAGCGCTGCCGAAGCGTCGATCGACGCTATGCGCGCGTGCGCGTGCGGGCTGCGCACGAACGACGCATGCAACATCCCCGGCAGTGACAAGTCGTCGACAAAGCACGCTTTGCCCGCGAGAAGTCGCGGATCCTCTACGCGCTTGATTGCCTGTCCCACGTACCGGTGCGCCGGCACGCCTGTCGGGATCGCTGTCTTACCCGCCATGTCCGAACTCCCATCCGATTGAATCCCAGGCGCCCAGTATGCTGAGCAAGCGCATGCTCACCCACGATATAGTACTTCGATGACATGGTCCGGGTACCTTGAGCCGTATCCCACGCGGCGACCCGCGGGAAGCCGACGGCCATCCCCACGCAAGATCAGTATCGAGCGAAGCCGGACACTCGGAACGGCCGTTGGGTCGTACATCCGCAACGGGACGGAGCGCTGCGACGCAGGCCGTGTCGGCGCTTCGCGCGGGGCCGAAGAGCTAATGCCGCATGTTGGCAAGAAGATCAAGCGTGCCAATGGCTTCGCCTTGCAGATCTTGGCACTCGACGACGACCTTCTCGTGCTGAAGGCCCAGTACCGCGGCGATGCGCCCCTTGCGCAGTCGCATTTTCATCCAACCCAGGATGAGCATTTCGAGGTCACGGAGGGAACGATCCACGCCGTCGTCGGAGGCGACGAGCGGTGGTACGGCTCGGGGGAGCAATTCGATGTCCCCGCCGGTGTGCCACACCAGATGGCTGCCGAGGGTCCGACCCGAGTCCGCTGGGAGATCCGGCCCGCGCTGCGAACGGCCGAGTTCTTGGAGCGCTTCTATACCGCGCTCGACTGCGGTTTCCCGGACGGCACGACCATTAAGGGCTTCTTGGCCGAGTATGGAGATGTCTTCCGGATTGCATCGGAGGGACCTGCATCCGCCGGCCGCTAACAACCATCAGAACACGCTGATACACATGACCCTCGATGCATGACGACGGTAGAGACCGCGCGTACCGGGCTGCGGGCCTTGGCCAGCGTGTGCCACGCGGAACGCATCCAGCGTTGGTCATCGTCGATCTGACGCGCGGCTTCACCGAGCCAGAGTTCGCGACGGCCACCGACCTGACTGATGTCATCCTCGCGACGAACGAACTCATCGCAGCTGGCCGAGCACACGGCATCCCTGTGCTCTTTACCGCGATCTCGTACACGCAGGCCGAAATCGACAGCTCGGCCTACGCATGGTTCGGCAAGTCGGCGGGCCTCGCCAGTCTCGTCGAAGGCACAGCCGCAGTCGACCTCGATCCGCGCCTGCTAAATGAGCGGCAGGACGTGCTCGTTGAGAAGAAGGGAGCGTCTGCGTTCTTCGGGACCAATCTTGCGTCGACGCTTGTCGCGTTCGGCGTGGACACCGTTCTCGTCTGCGGGACGACTACGAGCGGCTGCGTACGGGCGACGGCGGTCGATGCCGTGCAGAGCGGTTTTCGCGTCCTAGTCCCGAAGGACTGCGTCGGCGACCGCGCGCAGGGTCCACACGATGCGAGCCTGTTCGACATCGACGAGAAATACGGAGATGTCGTGGACCTGGCCGATGCTGTGGCGTACGTCTCCGCACCCACGGCCACCTAGCCTGAAGCTTGCGTGGTCTTTCTTGACGTCTTCGCCACCGCTGTGATGCGCTCGGCGGCGCCGCCTTCATGGGTGCGAGGAGACGTGTCTCGCGGTGCAGACCCCTCGTCGGATTTGCCGGTGCGGAGAAGGGAGCGGTTCATCGGGAGTCTCCCGCCAGGTACACCTCGCCGAGGCCGAGGGACTTCCCAATGATCTCCTTCATGATTTCGTTCGATCCGGCCCAGATCTTGGTGATCCGCGCGTCCGCCCATGCGCGCGCTACCGGGTACTCATCCATGTAGCCGTAGCCGCCGAACAGCTGGACACACTGATCGAGCACGTCGTTCTGTACTTCGGCCGACCACCATTTCGCCTTTGCCGCGTCGATCGAGTCGAGTTCACCGTTGACGTGCCGCAGGAGGCACTGGTCGACGTAGCACTCCGCGACGTCGAGCGCGGTGACGAGTTCTGCGATCTTGAAGCGATTGTGTTGGAACGTGCCGATCGCTCTCCCGAACGCCTTGCGCTCCTTCACGTAGGCGATGGTGGCGTGCAGCGCCGCGCGTGCGTGTGCCACGTTCACGCACGCGGCACTCAGCCGTTCCTGGGGCAGTCGCTCCATCATGTACTCGAAGCCGCGATCCAGGTCGCCGAGCAGGTTCGACTCGGGAATCAGCGTGTCGTCGAAGAACAGCTCGGCGGTGTCTGCCTCGTGCTGACCGATCTTCGAGAGCTTGCGACCGCGAGTGAAGCCGTCCATGCCATCCTCAACGACGAAGAGGCTGATCCCGCGCGCGCCGCCGCCGGTTCGCGCTGCCACGACTATGAGGTCGGCGGAGAGCCCATTAGTGATAAATGTCTTTGAGCCCGAGAGCAACCACCCTCCGTCGACTGGATCCGCCCTTGTTCTGAGGGCGGCGAGGTCCGAACCGGCGTCGGGTTCCGTCATGCCGATGGCGGTAGTCAGCTCGCCGCTACAGAAGCCCGGGAGCCAACGCGCCCGCTGCTCAGGTGTCGTGAGTTCGGTCAGGTAGGACGCAACAACATCAGTATGGATGCCGATTGACGATGCGAAGGCGAGTCCCTCCGCTGCGAGTTCTTCGCCCAGCACCGCGTTGAAGCGAAAGTCTCCAACTGCTCCGGCACCGCCATACTCGTCGGGAATCAGAAGGCCGAGGAGACCCTGCTCGCCGGCTGCGAGCCACACGCGGCGGTCGATGCCCCCCTGCTCGCGGAACCGCTCTGCATCTGGACGAATGTGCCGACGAACGAAGTCGGCAACGGTCTCGCGAAACCAGTCATGTTCGGGGTCGAAGATCCGCATCAAGTAAGCGCTCGCTTAGGCGACCGTACCATATCGACCCGTCACTCATTGCGAACTGCCGCCAACCATCCTCAGGGCAAGCTGCCCATAGAACGCGCTGAGCTGCGTCGGAGCTAGCCCACCCTCGTCCCGGTACCACCGCGCAACATCGATGCCGAGCGAGAGGATTGCTCGCGCCGTCCCCCGCACGTCCGAAGCGTCAAACTCGCCGGCCTGGTTCCCGTCCTTGAGCGAGCCTTCAAGCAGGCGCTGAAACTTCGCGCGAAGCGCTCGTACCTCTCGGTATTCGTCAGGAGGTAGGGCGCCGAGCTCGTACTGGCAGACCCGAGCCAGCGTGTGGTACCGAGCATGCCAGCGGACGAACTCCTCGACGAAGCGTACGACGGTCTCAGTCGGACCCGTCGCAGCGTCTACCGCGGCGAGCACGTCGGTCCACACCGCCTGGTGGCCCGTGCGCATGATCTCGATGAGCAGGTCGCCCTTCGTCCTGTAGTGCACGTAGACACCAGCAGGACTTAGTCCGCCGACCTTGGCGATCTCTCGCGTCGTCGATGCCTCGTATCCGTGGACGGCGAAGCAATCAAGCGCCGCGAGCACGAGCCGTCGCGAGCTTTCTGGCTCGAGGTGCGACCAGAGAGCAGCGTAGTCGGGGGCAACCTCCGAATTCACAAGTTCCTCGCGACCCCGCGTCGCTACGGCGAGCTCTTTCCGGTGCTCCCGGCAGAGCTGGGGATAGTCGCTATGCGCGCATCGTGCTCAACGAGTGCGACGGTTGTCAGCAGATCGGAGCATCGATCGCCGCGCAAAGACGCAGTCGACAGCATCGTGGGGAGGTTATCGGGTGCGACTCAGCCGCAACTCGAGACCACGGCGTACGAAGCGCCGACCACTCGGGGTCCGCCGGTCCCAGCGCACGGCGGCAACGCTGGCTGCGAGGGTCCCGAGCAGCGCGAGCGCTTCGGCCGAGTGCGTTCCGGGCTCGGCGGTGTAAGCGTAGATCGCCAGTTCCGCGTCGGAGCGCAGCTCTATGTCGCCGACCTGCGGGTGGCGCAGGCACTTGACGCCGCTGGAGTGGTGAGGGACATCGTGGCGAGCCCAGAGCTGGCGGAAATGCTCGTTGCGGGTGGAAAGCCGCGCGGCGCCACACCCTGAAGCGGACCTTGGAGCGCTCCAGCCTCGGGAACGCTTCGGTGTTTGCACGAACCCGTAGCGCGAACTTCGCTCTATCGGCTATGGGCCTCCGATCCGGAACGAGATAGCGTCCAGCAGGCGAGCCGGTACGGACGTGGCCGTTCAACTCGATCCCGTGTCCGTGTAACAGCACCGGGTGGCGACACCTTGGCTGGTTGCATCGGCGTACGTGGTATACAAGCGCTTGTTCAGCACGACCAGGAGAGGAATGTGAAACCCGCACCCTTCGTGTACTTCGCGCCAGAGACGATTGACGAGGTCGTGCAAGCGCTCGGCGAGCACGGCTCGGATGCAAGGGTCTTAGCCGGCGGCCAAAGCCTCGTCCCAATGATGAACATGCGCCTGGCCCGCCCGAGCGCGCTGGTGGACGTGACGGGCGTTTCCGAGCTTTGTGGGGTGAGGACCAACGGCGAACTCGCCATCGGTGCATCGACCCGTCAGGCGCAGGTGCTGGCCGACTCGGCGATCGGCGCCAGATTCCCCTTGATTCACGAGGCGCTGCGACATGTAGGCCATCCGGCAAACCGCGCGCGCGGGACGTTCGGCGGAAGTATCGCCAACGCGGATCCCGCGGCCGAGTTGCCGGCGATCGCGCTGGCTCTGAACGCCGAAATGGTGATCCAGCGTTCTGGGGGCCAGCGGGTGGTGGCGGCGGACGACTTCTTCGTGACCTATTACACGACCGCTCTCGATACCGGCGACGTGCTCACAGAGGTGCGCTTTCCAGGCCGAACTCCGTCTGCGTGGGGTTTCCGCGAGGTCGCCAGGCGGCACGGCGACTTCGCGTTGGCGGGCGTTGCGTTCGCGGCGGAAACGGACGCGAGTGGTTCGATCGGGTCCGCTCGCGTGGCACTGTTCGGCGTGACTGATCGGCCGGTGCGCGCAATCGAAGCAGAGAATGCACTGGTCGGTCGACAGTTGGGTGACGAAACCGCTGCGCGGGAAGCAGCTGCGCTTGCGCCTGAGGGCGTTGATTTCGCATCGGATGTGCATGTCAGCGATACATATCGTCGTGAAGCGACCGTTGCGCTCGTTCGGCGCGCGGTGCTCGATGCCGCAAGAGCGGAGGTTTGAACGTGGGAATCACAAAGCGAGAAGGCCCGACGATCGTCGAGCTCCAGGTGAACGGGGAGTCATATGCGGCCGCCGCGGAGCCGCGGATGCTCCTGAGCGACTTCCTTCGGCACACACTCGGTCTGACCGGTACGCACGTCGGGTGCGAGCAGGGTGTGTGTGGCGCGTGCACCGTCCTCTTGGACGGCGAGCCCGTGCGCTCCTGTTTGGCCTTTGCGGTTCAGGCGCATGACTGCGAGATCCAAACGGTCGAAGGGTTGGCCGAGAACGGCAAGCTCGACCCGATTCAAGAGGCGTATCGGTCTGAGCACGGTCTCCAGTGTGGGTACTGCACCCCCGGTTTCCTCATGACCACCAAGGCGCTCTTGGACGAGAACCCCGACCCGTCGGTGGAGGAGATCCGGGAATACCTATCTGGCAACGTCTGTCGGTGCACCGGTTATCAGGGCATAGTCGCGGCCGTGCAGAAGGCCTCCGAGCTTCGTAGGGGGCGTAGTGACGGCTGAAGCGACAACCACTGCTAGCTCTGGCCATCGCTATATCGGCCAGTCGGTAAAGCGAGTCGAGGATCCACGACTGCTGGCCGGAAAGGCGCGGTTCGCCGATGATCTCGTGCTTCCGGGAATGGTGCATGCCGCATTCGTACGAAGCCCACACGCGCACGCGCGTATCGTATCGATCGACACGTCCCAGGCCCTCGCTCTCGACGGCGTTGTGGCCGTCTTCACGGGTGAGGATTTCAGCGACCTGAACCCATTTATTCCTGACATCGTCCAGCGCGAAGAGCTTCTGCATCCCCATCGCCATCCTCTCCCACGAGACAAAGCCCGCTTCGTTGGCGAGGCCGTAGCCGTCGTCGTGGCGACAAGTCCCTACGTAGCTGAGGATGGGCGCGATCTGGTCGACGTGACGTGGGAGCCCCTGCCCCTTGTGCTTGATCCGGAGAGGGCATTGGATGCTCAAGCTCCGCTTCTCGACCAGTCGATGGGCACGAACAACGTAGCCCATATCGAGCATTCCGTCGGTGATGTGGAGACGGCATTCGCTGGGGCAGATCACGTCTTCACCAAACGGTTCGTGGTCGGCCGCTCGACTGGGGCCCCCGTCGCAACGCGTGGCATTGTGGCTGACTACGACGGCGGTCACCTGACAATTCATCCCTCGTCTCAGATGCCGCACCTACTCCGGCTGATCCTCCAGCCTGTGCTAAATATTCCAGAAGCTCGGATGACCATCAAGGTTCCTGACGTCGGAGGCGCCTTCGGCTTGACGTGCTCCATCTTCCCTGAGGACGCGGTCATTCCCGAAGTCGCCCGCAGGCTCGAAAGGCCGGTGAAGTGGATCGAAGATCGGTGGGAGAACCTGGCTGCCGGCGCACACTCAAAGGCGATGGTATGCACATTCGAAATCGCTGCGGACAACGACGGGACGTTTAAGGCGTTCCGGGCCCACTTCATCTGTGACGCAGGCGCATACTCCGCTATGCCCTTTACGCCACTCTCTGATTCGCTGACCGCAGCTGGGATGCTCCCAGCCGTGTACAAGATCGACGACGCCGGCTATGTGATCGACAACCCGTTGACGAATAAGTGCCCAAACGGCCCTATTCGGGGGGTGGGATGGGTTCCCGGCCAGCTGGCACGGGAGACTGCCATCGACGACGTAGCGCGCGCTCTCGACATCGATCCAGTGCAGCTTCGCCTGCGTAACATAATCGGCCCAGAGCCGCGACACAATGCGTTCGGCGCCTTCTATGACGGCGGGAGCTACGCCGAATCAGTGGAGACTGCCCGCGATGCCATCGGCTACGACGCATTTCGCGAGCGCCAGCGCCAGCTGCGGGACGAGGGCCGCTACGTCGGGGTCGGCTTCAGCCCTTTCGTCGAGCCGACTGGCTGGGCGACGAAGAGCGCCAGGGCTGGGGGTACGCCGGGCGGATTCTTCGACTGCGCAAGTGTCAGCATGGAGCCAGACGGCTCGGTCAACGTGACAACCGGCTTCCATTCCCATGGACAGGGACACGAAACAACGTTCGCGCAGGTCGCAGCTGACGAACTCGGAGTGCCGATGACGAGCGTGCGGGTCACGTACGGTGACACGGATAGTTCGGCGTGGGGGATGGGGACTTGGGCAAGCCGGAGCGCGGTTATCGGGACCGGAGCCATCGTCGGAGCTGCGGGTGAGATCCGAGAGAGACTGCGGGAACTCGCAGGAGCGCTGCTCGAGGCAAGTCCCGACGACATCGAGTTGCGTGATGGCGCGGCAGCAATCAAGGGTGCGCCCTCGCGCTCCATTCCTATTGGCCAGGTCGCGGGGTTCGGCTACTTCGGAGCTGACGCGCGACCCGAGTCAGTTCAGCAGAGCGGGCTGACAGCGACCTCGGGCTATGACCCTGGCGAGACGTACGCCAACGGGTGCGCTGCGGCCGTGGTGGAAGTAGACGTGGAGACCGGCGCGGTCACAATCGAGCAGCTTGTCGCCGTCGAGGACTGTGGGGTGCTGCTCAATCCGATGATCGTGAAGGGCCAAGTCGCCGGTGCCGTCGCGATGGGAGTCGGAATCGCGTTGCTCGAGGATCTGGTGTACGACGACAGTGGCGAGTTCGTCTCCGGGAGCCTGCTGCACTATCTGTACCCGACGACGGGCGAGATTCCGATGATGGACCTTCGCAGCCTTGAGACACCATCCCCCGCCAGCGTCCACGGTGTTAAGGGAGCCGGAGAGGCTGGGACGATTTCGACGCCAGCAGCGGTCGTCAACGCCATCGCCGACGCGATTGCTCCGTTTGGGGTTTCGATCGATCGCGTACCAGTAACGCCCATGTATCTGCGCGAGAAGCTCCGGGCAGCTACCACGAGCGCATAGCGTCCGCTTACTTGCAGCGATTCCGGCGACAGGAGAAGAGACATGAGATTTACCAATGAGATTCAGCTCCCGCTGCCGCCCGACGACGTCTTTATGGCATTGGCCGACGTCGAGCGAGTGGCGGTATGCATCCCCGGCGTGCGGATGGAAGGTCACGAAGACGACGTCTACCGCGGCGCTGTCCGTATCAAGGTCGGACCGATCACCGCGGACTACGCCGGGACTGTCACATTCGAGGAACTGAATCCCGAAGGACGGCGAGCAGTCATGCTGGCCCGCGGAGATGAGGCGGGGGGCCAAGGATCGGCCGAGGCACGAGTTGAGAGTTGCGTGTTCGAGGACGATGGCGGGTCGCGGGTCGTGGTCGAGACCGATCTCACCGTCCGTGGACGGGTCGCGCAGTTCGGTAGCGGGCCGATGGAGAAGATCGCGAAGCGCATGTTCGTCGAGTTCGGGACAAACCTTGAGGCCCTGATGACAAATAGCGACGCGCAGGATCCGTCGCTCGAGAGCTCCGCTCGCTCTAACGACAGTAACGGCGCACGCCCTGTGGACCGGACGCAAGATGACGGCGCGTCGGTCGATCTGCTGAGCGTGGTGGGCGGGTCCATCGCAGAATCTCTCCGGCCATATGTGCTTCCGATCGCCGCAGCCTTTGCCTTTGTTGTCGGCTTTGTACTTGGCCGTCGGCGGACGTAGGCCGGCGTAGGTGAGCCACGGTTCGTCGCAACCAGGCTTCGAACATGCTGACGCAGTAGTTGCAGCGCTCGAATCCGTTGGGTATCTCCCCGACCACGGCATCGCGACCGCCGTCCTTCTCGCGTCGCGCCTGCGCCGGCCGCTCCTCGTCGAAGGTGAGCCCGGTGTCGGCAAGACGGAGCTCGCCAAGGCGTTGGCAGAGGTTTTCGGAGCCGAGCTCGTGCGACTTCAGTGCTTCGAAGGGATTGAGGCCTCGGAGGCGCTGTACGAGTGGGACTGGCGTCGACAACTGCTCGCCTCGCGCGCGAGCTCCTCGGATTTGTCGGCCCTCTATGCACCGGAATTCTTAATGGAGCGTCCTCTACTTCATGCGCTGCGTCGCGGTGCAGACGCTGTCCTCTTGATCGACGAGCTCGACCGGGCGGACGCCGAGTTCGAGGCCTTCCTTCTCGAGATGCTCTCCGATTTCAGCGTCACGATTCCAGAGCTGGGCACCATCACGGCGGAGACGCCGCCGCTTGTGGTGATCACCTCGAACCGCACACGCGACCTGCACGACGCTCTCACGCGCCGATGCCTCTACCACTGGATCGACTACCCAAGCGTGGAGCGGGAGGTGGAGATCATCAACCGGAGAGCGCCCGAAGTCGGACCACAGCTTGCACTCTCGGTGGCGAAGGCCGTGGCCTCCCTGCGAGAGCTCAACTTGGTCAAACCACCCGGCGCGGCCGAGGCGATCGATTGGGCACGGTCATTGACCGTCGTCGGCGCGGAATCCGTGGCCGCAGATCCGGCGGCGACCGCGGGAACTCTCGGCGCAGCTGTTAAGAACCGGGATGACCTGCGACGGGCGACCGCCGCGCTTTCGGATCTCACGCGTGAATGACCAGTCGATCCTGTCGCTAGTCCGATTCGGACATGCGCTCAGGCTCGAGGGCGTGCCGGTCGGGCCTGAGCGGATCCGTGTTTTCTGCGAGGCGGCAGCCGCGATAGCTCCGGCAGATCTCTATTGGGCCGGCCGCGCCTCGCTGTTGTGGGGGCCGGACCAGATTCCGATCTACGACGATGTGTTCCAGCGCTTCTTTGGTCAGGTTTCCGAGCCCCAATCAGATCTCGACGAGTCCGTCCAAGCCCTGGCTCGGCCGAGCGTCCGTTCGGCGGACGTTGACCACGAGGCAGAGTCTGAATCAGCCGCTGGGACCGCGAGCCGAAACGAGGTCCTGCAAGAGAAGAGCTTCGAGCTGTGCACCGAAAGTGACTGGTCTGAGCTCGCGATCCTGTTCCACGCGCTTCCTGGCATGCTGCCCGTTCAGCGCACCCGGCGTTACCAGCGAGGACCTCACGGGCCGATCGACGTCCGGCGAGTCTTGCGCCGGGCCGCCGCCACGGGGGGCGAGCCGCTCTCGATCCGTGAGCGCCACCGCCGCGTGACCGTTCGTCCCTTGGTGTTCCTCCTCGACGTATCGGGCTCGATGGCGGCCTACTCCCGCGGATACCTGATGTTCGCCCATGCGCTCGCGCGAACCAGTGGAAACGCGGAGGTCTATGCGTTCGGCACCCGCCTGACCAATCTCACGGGCGCACTTGCGAAGAGGTCTTTCGACGAAGCCCTTCTCGAGGCGTCGTCGGCGGTCCCGGATTGGGACGGCGGCACTCGTATCGGCAACGCGCTGAGCGCGTTTCTGGACGAGCGCCGGAATCGGTCCGATACCCGACGTGCGGTCACGTTCATCTGTTCGGATGGCCTCGATACTGGCGACCCCGACCTGCTTGCGCGCGAGACGGCGCGACTGCGCCGGACCGTGCACCGTCTCGTGTGGCTGAACCCGCTCAAGGCCGACGTGCGCTACGAACCGCTCACGCGCGGGATGCGCGCCGCCCATCCGCATCTCGATCTTTTTGAGAGCGGACATAGCCTCGGTTCGTTGCTCTCGGTGCTCGAGCGCATCGGTCGGATCGAGGGTCATGCTGTCCCGGCACTCGGCACCACATCCCACTCGTGGTTTACCCGAGAAGATGCCAGCAGAGTTCAAAGTATCGACGAGGTCTAGCGCTGAGCCCTGTGGTTTTATCCAATCTCGATTGATCACGAGAGGGAGGGCGTGATGGACTCCACCGGGCTCGCCACCGCCGAAGACCTGCCTCGCATCACACGAGTTCTGACGACAGAAGGTGAATTGGTCGGCGCAAGACCGGAGCAGTTGTCCGACGGCGATCTCGTCGAACTCTTTCAGCTGATGCTGATGTCGCGCGTGCTGAGCGAGCGCGCCTTCGATCTCCAGCGGCAGGGACGACTTGGCACGTTCGCTGGCGCTGTTGGGCAGGAAGCGGCAATCGTAGGGTCCGCCTACGCGCTCGATCCAGCACGCGACTGGATCGTTCCGCAATACCGGGAGCTGGTCGCGCTCAAGCGCCACGGCGTCCCGCTTTCGCAGATCCTCCACTACTTCCGCGGTCATCCTGCCGCTCGTCCGTTTCCGGCGGGAGTCAAGGTCTTGCCGCTCCAGATCTCGCTCGCGGCCCAGATCCCTCACGCGGTGGGAATCGCGTGGGGCATGCGCCTGCAGGGCGAGGACGGCGTGGTCATCACCTACTTCGGCGAAGGCGCGTCGTCTGAGGGGGACTTCCACGAGGCGCTCAACCTGGCCGGCGTCCGCAGAGCTCCCGTGGTCTTCCTGCTCCAGAACAACGGGTGGGCCATATCCACCCCGGCACGCATTCAGACACGAGCGCCGTCGCTGGCAGCGCGGGCGATCGGCTACGGCATCGCCGGAGAGCAGGTGGACGGCAATGACGTCCTCGCCGTGTACGCCGCTACCTCGCGGGCGGTCGCGCTCGCGCGTGAGGGCGGCGGTCCCACACTGATTGAAGCGGTCACCGATCGCGCTGGGCCACACAACACGGCCGATGATCCAACCCGCTACGTCGATCCACCTGAGGCGGAGCAGTTCGCGGTACGCGACTCCCTCGCGCGTTTCCGCGCCTTTCTCGAGGCGCAAGGCCTCCTGTCAGACGAGCAAGCTGGCGCTCTACGCGCCGCCATCGACGCGGAAATCGCGGCGGCGATCACCGAGGTCGAAGCGGTGCCTCCTCCCGGTCCAGATTCGCTCTTCAAAGATGTCTACGCCAACCCGCCGGCTCGGGTTGTGCGCCAGCGCGCGGCTGCCAGCGGCGAGACTCGAGCATGACCGAGATGAACATGGTGGAGGCGATCCGCTCCACCCTCGCTGCCGAGATGGAGCGCGACGAGCGGGTCGTGGTCCTCGGGCAGGACGTTGGTCGGCTTGGAGGTGTTTTCCGCGCGACCGACGGTCTCCAGGAGCGTTTCGGAGATGAGCGCGTCGTGGATATGCCTCTGGCGGAAGGCGCGATCGTCGGTTCGGCCATCGGGCTGGCCGTCAGCGGACTCGTGCCGGTGGCGGAGATCCAGTTCCTCGGCTTCAGTGTTCAGGCGTTCCATCAGATCGAGGGTCAGCTTGCTCGGATGCGGTATCGGTCGGGTGGCCAGCACGAGATGCAGGTCGTGGTTCGCGCGCCCTTCGGAGGCAACGTTCGGACGCCCGAGCTGCACTCCGACGCGATGGAGAGCAAGTACGCGCACACCCCCGGCCTAAAGGTCGTCGCGCCTTCGACCGCCTACGACGCAAAGGGCTTGCTCACGGAAGCGATACGGGACCTGGATCCGGTTCTGTACCTGGAGCCTCTGCGCGGATACCGGCTTCAGCGCGACGAAGTCCCTGACGAGTCCTACACGGTGCCGTTCGGTAAGGCACGAGTCGTACGCCGGGGCACCGACGTCACCCTCATCGCATGGAGCGCGGCCGTGCACGTGGCGAACGCGGCCGCAGATCTGGCCGCCGCGGCGGGCATCACGTGCACCGTCGTCGATCTCCGCACCCTTGTACCGCTCGACGAGGAGACCATCGCGGAGGAGGTCGGAGCCACGGGCCGCGCTCTCGTCGTCCACGAGGCGCCCTACACCGGCGGGTTCGGCGCCGAGGTGATCGCGACTGCCCAACAGGAGGCGTTCTACGCATTGGAGGCGCCAATCGGCCGGGTCACGGCATATGACACGCCGTACCCTTTCGCCGCCAGCGAGGAGATGTACATCCCGAGCGCGGAGCGGATCTTTGCCGAGATCAAGCGCGTGGTCGAGGCTCCTTGATGAACCTCGAGTTTCGCCTCCCTGATATTGGCGAGGGAACCGCGGGGGCCGAGATCCTCGAGTGGCACGTCGGGGTCGGCGACCGCGTCAAAGAGTTCGATCCGATGGTGGATGTGCAGACCGATAAGGCCATCGTCGCCATCCCGAGCCCAGTCGATGGCGTCGTTACTCGGCTCGCCGCCGAGATCGACGACACCATCAGCGTCGGTGACGTACTCATTGTGTTCGCGGAGGTCAGCGAGACGCAGGCCGCCGCCCTGAAGGTGTCGCACGGCAGCGAGCGCGCAGAGACTCCGGCTGAGGCTTCTCCGACTGAGACTTCTCCGGCTGAGGTTTCTCCGGCTGAGACTTCTCCGGGTGAGACTGCTCCGGCAGGGTCCGGGTCAGCTCGCCCCCCGATGGCGTCGCCCGCTGTTCGGAAGCTCGCTCAGCAGGCGGGTGTGGACCTTGCCTCGATCGTCGGCGGCGGTCCTGGCGGCAGGATTCTGCCTTCCGACATCGCGGCGGCGACTGCGCACGCTGCGGACCCGCCGTCGACTCGGCTCGTTGCCCCAAGCGCGACATCCGCGAGCGAGGTCGTGCCGCTTCAGGGGACGCGGGCAGTAATCGCCCGCCGGATGACGGAGTCGTGGCAGACGGTTCCGCACGTCATGGACGTCCGGGAGGTCGACATGACTGCGATCTTGGAGACACGTGACAGGCTTCAGGCGCTCTACGACCGTGCGCGCCGCGACGATCCGGTGCGGATCACGACGCTGGCGCTGCTCGCCAGGATCGCCTCCGTCGTCGTTCGCCGGCACCCGGTCCTGAATGCCTCCGTCGACATGGGGCGTGGTGCTATCACGCTCCACGGCGAGGTGAATCTGAGCGTGGCAATATCCTCGCCGGGCGGTGTCGTCGACCCTGTCATCCGGCAGGCGGACCGACTTCCCATCGACGTCATCGCTTCTGAGATTGCTCGGCTTGCGGCGGCGGCAGCGGACCGCACGCTCACACACGCGGAGCTCACGGGCGGAACGTTCACCGTCAACAACTACGGTGCCCTCGGCAGCCCGCAAGGAACGATGCTCGTCTCGCCTGGACAGTCGGCGAACCTTGGATTCGGCCGCGTGCAGGACAAAGCGGTAGTACGCGACGGCCAAGTGGTTGTGCGCCCGATCATGAACCTCGGCCTAGCTGCCGACCACCGCGCGATGGATGGCGCCGAGATGCAGGCCTTTGTCAACGAGGTGGTCGGAGTGATCGAGTACCCCGCGCTCATCCTTGGGACTCCGTAGAAATGGTCGTCGGGGAGATCGCCGAGCCGGTCGACCTGCTCGTGGTCGGTGGCGGTCCGGGTGGCTACACCGCGGCGGAGCGCGCTGCCGAGCTCGGGCGCAGCGTCGTTCTAGTTGAGGAGGAGGGCCGCGAAGGTGGGCTCGGTGGTTCATGCCTTCATGTCGGGTGCATCCCGTCGAAAGCGTTGATCGAGCTTGCCGGCGGGTTCGCGCGGACCAAGTCGCTCGGTCCCGCCGGGCTGACGGTCACTGGGGCTGCGGTTGATTTGGGCGCATTCCAGAGCTGGAAGGCATCGCTCATTTCCCGACTTGAGGGCGGGGTCCGTGGCCTGCTCAACCGGCACAACGTCACCGTGCTCAACGGACGGTTGCGCTTCGCCGCGCTCAACCGTGCCGTCGTCAGCGCCGAGGGTGGTAAGGCCATTTTCCTGGAGTTCAAGCAGGCCATCATCGCGACAGGCTCGTCACCGGCGTGGCCCGAGGCGCTCCGTCCCGATGGCAACCGGATCCTTTCGTCGACGGACGTCTTGGCCCTCGAGGAGCTGCCGCCGACGTTGACGGTCGTCGGCGCGGGCTATATCGGGCTCGAGCTTGGGACGGCGTTCGCAAAGCTCGGATCGAGTGTCACGGTCGTCGAACTCGCCGACAAGATCCTGCCGGGCGTCGATACCCGGCTAACAGGCCCGGTACGGCGGGCCCTCGACCGACACGGCGTGCGGGTGGTGTTGGGGACCCGCGTCATCGGACATGACAACGAGGGGCTGGCGGTCATCGGAGGAGAGGGTGAGTCGATCATTCCCGGCGGGCGGATACTCGTCGCGGTGGGGCGTAGGCCCAACTCCGCGGACCTCGGGCTTGAACAGTTGGGGATCGCCGCGGACGCGCACGGTTTCATCCCCGTCGACGCGGCATGTCTCGCGTCCCCGAACGTCGCGGCGATCGGCGACGTCACGGCCGGTCCGATGCTGGCCCACCGTGCGAGCGCTCAGGGTCGAGCTGCGGCTGAGTCGCTTTGCGGCCTCGGTTCGCTGTTCGACGATTCGATCGCGATCCCCAGCGTGATCTTCACCGATCCTGAGATCGCGTCGGTCGGCCTCACGGAAGATCAGGCGAAACAGATGGGTATCGAGGTGGTGGTTTCCGAGTCGAGCGCCAGAAGCAACGGTCGCGCGGCGACACTCGACGCCGACGATGGCTTCGTCCAGCTCGTGGTGGATGTCGAGGCTGACTGCGTGGTCGGCGTGCACATCGTGACCCCCCATGCGTCAGAGCTGATCGGTGAGGGCAGCTTGGCGGTGGCGATGCTCGCGAGGCGTGACGACATCATCGGCACCGTGCACGCGCATCCGACGTTGAGCGAGATGCTTCCAGCCGCGCTGACGGCGGTGGTGCCGTCCCCCGTGAGCGTCGGGCCCAGCCCGGTGAGTCCGGGTGTCTGAGCCGGCACGGAGAGCCGTCGTGACCGGGGGGGCGGCCGGGATCGGGCTAGCCACACGCCGACTGCTCGAGTCACGCGGCTGGAAAGTTGTTGGCGTAGATATAGCTTCGTCCGACGACATCGACGACGGACTGCTGCTCGCAGATGTCGCGAACGAGGAGGCCATCAACCAGGCGATCCAGACCGCGGCTGACCGCCTCTCCGGGCTCGATGCCCTCATCTGCGTCGCGGGGATAACCACGATCGGGACGGCCGAGGAGACCGCTCCCGCGGACTGGGATCGGATCATGGCCGTGAATCTCACAGGGCCGTACTTCTGCGTGCGCGCCGCCCTGCCGTATCTGCGCCAGGGCAACTCGGCGGCAATCGTGACGGTGGGCTCGCAGTTCGGGCTCCTTGCCGAGCAGCGTTACGTCGCCTACTGCGCGTCGAAAGCCGGGCTGATCCACTTCACGCGCGCGCTCGCCGTTGATCATGGCCGCGAGGGAATCCGCGTCAACTGCGTGTGCCCTGGGCCTGTCATGACGGCCGGCAATCGCAGGTATTTCCAGGCAGTTCCAGACCCCGAGGGCGAGCTGCGGAGGTATACGTCGCGCACACTGGCCGGTCGCTTCGCCGAACCAGAGGAGACCGCGCGCGTGATCGCGTTCCTCGCGGGCGACGAGTCCTCGGCGTTGCACGGATCGACCGTAGTCGCCGACGCGGGGTACAGCATCCAATGACCCGATGGGGCGATCGGGCTCTTCGTGATTTACACGACCCGGGCGCAGCGAACTTCGCTCTATCAGCTATGGGTCTTCAATATCCGAGGATGTAGCGTCGGACCATGGGCGAATGTTGGACCAGCGGCGAGCGTTGCACGTCCGAACGGCGCGCTTGGTCCGTGTGCACGACGTCGTGGGTGGCGGCTTACACAGCGACAGCTGGGCGTCCGGGAACTCTGGTGCTACGTGTTGCCGGCGCAGATGCTGGCTCCGCCTGGTAATCGGCGAAATGGAGAAGATTATGGGACGGTGCTTGTCGAGGATGAACTCTCTCTCGAGGATGAAGGTACTTGCGCTGCTGGCGTGTATTTTTGCCGCGCTGGCGTTGGCTGCATGTGGCAGCAGCGGCAGTAGTGGTTCCGGGAGCACTAGCGCTAGCGGCAGTTCAACGACCCCGAAGAAGTTGAAGGTCCCGGTCAAGATGGCTGCGATCTACCTCGCGAAGTTCAACTCTGAGGAATATGGCAGGGCGTACCTGAATTCGTTCGAAACCCTGAAGCAGAAGTACGGGATCGACGTCAAGCTCGTGGAGGACGTTCCCTACAACGCGCAGATGACGCAGGCAACGACCCAGCTTCTACAACAGGGCTACAACGTCGTTCTCGACACCGTGGCGGCAGGCAAGCTCTTCTACCAGGCTTGCGCGAAGTTCCCGAAGGCTCACTGCATCGAACAGACCCCACCCCCCGGGGTGACGATGCCTGCGAACACCGTTGGGCAGAACCAGGACCAGTTCTCGCCGATCTATCTCCAGGGCATCGCGGCCGGCCTCCTCACCAAGTCCGGGACGATCGGGATGGTAAACCCGTACAAGGTCCCCAACATTCAGTCGGGCCTGAACGCATATGCACTTGGTTGCCAGTCGGTCAAGCCTGACTGCAAGGTCCGGAACATCTACGTCAACGACTACTTCAAGCCGCCAGCATCGATCGAGGCCGCCAACACGCTGATCGACGCGGGGGCCGACGTCATCAACCACTGGCAGGATGACCAGTCTGCGATGACCGCGGCCCTGCGGAAGGGCGTGTGGAGTTTTGGAACGTACGTACCTCCATCGGCGCCGCTTGACGACAAGTATGTGACGACTCCTGAGTGGAGCAAGTCGCTCCAGAGTTCGATCAGCCAGATCGTCGACTCGATCCAGAACGGGACGTTCTCGGACCTCAGGCAGAAGACATTGCCAGCCGGCGTCTACGGGACCCCGAAGCCGGTCGACATCCCGCTTGCACCATGGGGGCCGAAGATCCCTGCGGACGTCAAGGCGAAGGTCGAGGCGGTATCCAAGCAGATGAACTCCGGCGAGAGCCCGATCAAGGGTCCGATCTACGACGCAAACGGCAAGCTCCGCATCCCGGCAGGCAAGACGATCGATCTGCGCGATCCGAAGCTGACGCAGCAGTGGAACTATCCCGTCAAGGGCGTCATCGGAGGCTGACGCCTGCCGCAACCATGCGCGCAAGCAACAAAGGCACGACGAGTGCTCTCTACAACATCACAAAGTAGCGAACCCAACAGGGACGGGCCGGCGGCGGCGTCCGCCCCTGTTGGGCCGAGCACTTCCGGTGCGCCCCCGGCGTTCCTGTCACTGGCCGGCATCGTCAAGCAGTTTGGGGGAGCTACCGCACTCGACGGCGTGGACTTCGCCGTGCATGGAGGCGAAGTCCACGGGCTCTTGGGCGAAAACGGCGCCGGCAAGACGACGCTCATGAACATCGCGTGCGGGATCCTGCGTGCTGACGCCGGGATCATTTTCGTCGACGGCACGGAGGCAGGCATCCGTTCGCCGCAGGACGGGTTCCGCAACGGCCTCGGCATCGTGCACCAGAGCTACCGGCTGATCCGAAATTTCACGGTCGCCGAGAACCTGCACGTTGGTTGGGCGGCGACGCCGCGCGCTGCCTCGCGAAAGGTACTTCGATCTCGCACGTTGGAACTCTCCGAGCGGTATGGCCTGCCGGTGAACCCGGATGCGCGTATCTACGACCTCTCGGCAGGAGAAGCTCAGCGGGTGGCAATCCTGCGCACCCTGGCTCACGGTGCACGTGTCCTGATCCTCGACGAGCCGACCGCGCTCCTGACCCCCCGGGAAGTCGATTCGCTTTTCGAGACTGTTAGCGCCTTGGCCGCCGACGGACGGGCTGTGGTGTTCGTCTCGCACAAGCTGTACGAGGTGATGGACATCTGCGACCGAGTCACTGTTGTCCGGCGCGGGAGAGTCGTCTGGGAGAGCCCCAAGAAGGACTGCACGGTCGAGCTACTCGCACGCAACATGGTTGGCCGTGACGTGGTCGCGGCGGTTCGACGTCCTCCATCCGAGCTCGGTGAGACCGTGCTCGCCCTGCGCGGCGTGACACTCGCCAGCCGCGCGGATGTTCCTACGCTGCAGGACGTCGACCTCGACCTTCGTGGCGGCGAGATCGTCGGGGTCGCAGGGGTAGCCGGAAACGGCCAGCCCGAACTGGCGGCCGTCGCGACCGGGATCGTCCGCCCGACTGACGGCACCGTCATGGTGGCGGGCAGCGATCTTACTGGCGCGCCCGCGCGCGACTTCATCAGGGCCGGCATCGGGCATATCGCCGAGGATGCTGCAATCGGCATGGCATTGACTGAGTCGGTGGAGACGAGCGCCGTAATGAAGTCGACGCACGAACCTCATCTCCGGACTCCGTTCGGGCTGTCTCCGCGACGGATCCGTGAATTCACCACCGATCTTCTTGGGGCGGCTGATCTACCGGGGATCGAACCGGGTCGCCGGGTCAACACGCTATCCGGCGGTCAGATGCAGAGGCTGCTCGTCCAGCGCGAGCTTCGGGCCGGCGAGCTTGTCATCATCGCAGCACACCCCTCCCGCGGCTTGGATGTCGCGGCGACCGAGCGCGTTCACACGGCTCTGATCGGTGCCGCGGAACGAGGCGCGGGAATCCTGCTGATCTCTGAGGATCTCGACGAGATCTTGAAGCTGAGCGACCGGGTTCTCGTCCTCTACGAAGGGAAAGTGCAGGGAGTGTTTGCCCAAGCCGACGCCAAGCGCGATGAGATCGGTCTCCTGATGGGCGGGGCACGAAAGGACGGGCCTGCGGCTCGGAGAACCGCTGGGGTGCCGGCAGATGACTAGTCTCTCACCCCCGCGCGACGCGCCGGCACGGCCCGCGCCGCGGCGCCGGGTGGCGTTGCGGATGTACGACCCAACGGCTGTGCCGAGTGTTTGGCTTCGCTCGATACTGATCTTTGTGGGGATGGCTCTCGGCTTCCTGCTGATCGCCGCTCTGACCCACGTTGGGTCGGAGATCTTCTCGGTCGTATGGACCGCCACATTCGGTAGCGCGTTCGGAATTACCAGCGTCTTGCAAATTGCCACGCCGCTGATACTTGCCGCCTGCGCTGTCGCGATCGGCCGGCAGGTTGGTCTCTGGAACATTGGCGTCGACGGTCAGCTCTATTTTGGCGCCTGGGCTGCGGCGGCAGTCGCCTTCAGCGCACCGTCCCTGCCCAGCGCCCTGATGATCCCGCTCTGCCTGTTGGCAGCCTTCATCGGCGGAGCCCTGTACGGGCTGATTCCCGCCCTGCTGCGAATGTACCTGGGCGTCAGCGAGATTCTGACGACGCTGATGTTCACGTTCATGGCGCCTCTGTGGATCGCCTACTGGGCGACCGGCCCATGGGGAACGGGCAACAGTCAGGACATCGCGAGCAAGGAGTTGTCGCGCCGCTCGGACCTTCCGCAGTTCAGCCTCGGGTCGCTCACGATCGGCGCGGGTTTCCTGATCGCGATCGTTGTCTGCGTTTTCGCGTGGCTTGCCTTCCGCTACTCCGAGGCCGGGTTCCGGGCGCGGCTGGTAGGCAGCGATGAAATCACCGCGGAGTACGCGGGCATCAATGTCGCTCACAGTCGAACGCTCGTCTTCCTCGTCTCCGCGGGAGTGGCAGGACTGGCTGGCGGCACCGTCATGCTCGACCAGGTCCACAATGTGTCGCTTGGCCTTTCGTCTAACACGGGATTCCTCGCAGTCGTCGTGGCGGTCCTCGCGCTCTCCTCGCCGCTGGCGTGCATTCCTATGGGAGTCGTGCTCGCTGGCATTGTCACCGCGACGCTTGCACTCCAGCTCTCCGGAGTGTCACCGGACGCAGCCCTGCTGCTGTTCGGTCTACTGATCATTGTCGGCGGTCTCGCCGACGTGATCGCTCGATACCGGTTCGTCAGGGTTTCGGAACCTTCGAGGGCGAACGAGCCACCTGCCGAGCTGCCAGACAACATGGACGTGAACCCAGAGGCAGTACGTTGAACCACGGAGTCGTCCTAGCCTCCCTCATCTCGGCGGTCGCGGCGGCCGTTCCCCTGTTGTATGCGTCACTGGGCGAACTCGTCAATGAGAAGGCCGGGGTGATGAACATCGGGATCGAGGGCGTCATGATGATCGGGGCCTTCGCCGGATTCGCCGTCGCGGTGAACACCTCAAGCGTCGCGCTCGGGCTCCTTGCGGGCGCCGGCGCCGGCGCGGTGTTCTCGGCAGTCATGATCGGACTTCCAAGCGTCATGCTGGGGGTTCCCCAGATCCTCTCGGGGCTCGCGGCTTGGTTCGTCGGCCTCGGGTTAGCCTCACAACTCGGCAACTCCTATGTCGGGCGGCCTCTGAAGGTGGAGCTGTCGCAGATCAACATCCCGCTGCTCGACAAGATCCCGTGGCTCGGCGAGATCCTGTTCCAACAGACGTGGCCTGTGTATCTCGCGATCTTCCTCGCGATCCTGGTCGCGCTGTTGCTGTCGCGTACGCGCGCAGGACTCAACCTGACCGCCGTCGGCGAAGACCCCTCTGCGGCGTACGCAGCGGGAGTGCCGGTCCGCCTAACTCAGATGGCGTACGTCTCTCTCGGTGGCGCGCTCATGGGCGTCGGCGGGGCGGTCTTCAGCGTGATCATCGCCGCAGGCTTCCAGGGAGGGATGACCGGCGGACGAGGCTTTGTCGCATTCGCACTCGTCATCTTCGTCGGGTGGCGGCCGCTGGCTTTGATCGGTGCTTCGTATCTGTTCGGGATCATGCTGATCCTGGTGAATGTCGGGCAGTCGCACGGCTGGGCCATCAACTCGAACTTCTTGTCCATGGCGCCCTATGCGTTGACCGTGATCGCGCTCTCGGTACGAGCCGCTCTCGAGATGCGCCGCGCCGTGAAACCGGCTATGCCGGCAGCGCTTGGCCAGCAGTTCGTCCCCGGTCAGCGGTAACGGCTCGGCGAGCTCTAGCCCGGATCGTGCGTGAGACAGTTGCGGCCCCGGGGTTCGGGGCTGCTTGACTGTCCGCCTGAGCAGGGATTCTTCGGGATGTCAAAGGCCTGAAGACTGACTCGGGAGGATCACCTTGAAGGTGACACGCGATGGGCGCCGGATCAAGGTAGAAGTCACGTCGGACGCAGAGGGTTTGGTGTCGCATGCCGGCAGCGCGTTGCTGGCCCGGGTCGCGGACAAGACGGGGCTGACGAGGGCGATCGCGGGCACCGGTGCTCGATCGCGGGTACCGGCGAGGATCAGCTAAGCGTGAGATGCAGCGTCCGCGTCGTCTTCCCGAGCGCGAGCGTGACGGTCAGCGACACGGAACTGCGGCCGGTGAGCATGGTCATCACAGCGGTGCGGGAGATCCTCAGCGTCACGGTGTGTGAGCCCGGGGCGAGATGCACGACCCGCCGCGCGAGCGTCGTGCTCGTGCCGTGACGCACGCTCTTGGCGGCAAGCGTCGCGCTGCCGCCGGGGCCGTCGACCGTGATGCGCAACGCGCGCGTCGTGCGCACGGCGGCCAGTCGCTGACCGCCCGCCGTCAGGACGACCGGGTGAAGGTTCGGGTGCGTGCCGGTCCCGGCACCGGTGCCGCTACCGGTGCCACCACCTGCAGCGCCCTGCGACGGCGGCGAGGCCGCGGGGACGACGACGCTGACCCCGGCCCCGGGCGACGAGACGCCATGGACGTCGGTGGCGAGGTACGTGAAGCTGTCGGTGCCGCCGAACCCCGCCTGCGGCGTGTAGGTCGCCGTGCCTGCGGTGTCGATGCTCACCGTCCCTCCCTGCGGTTGACCGGTGATGGCGTAGGTGATCGGGTCGCCGTCGACATCGGTGCAGCTCAGCGGGATCGTGACCGCCTGTGCGGGCTGGGCCGAGGCGGTGGCGGCGGTACACGCCGGGGGATGGTCGACCGCGATCGTGACCGTCCTCGTGGCGCTGTCCTGCGCCCCGTCGTTGGCAACGAACGTGAAGCTGTCAGGACCGCCGCCGTACTCGGCCGCAGCGGTGTAGGTGACGATCGAGCCGGCGACGTGCACGGAGCCGTGGGTCGGGGCGCTGGCGCTGTAGCTCAGAGTGTCCCCGTCCGCGTCGCTGCAGTACCGGCCCAGATCGATGATCACCGGCTGACCCTGCACCGCGCCCACGGTCGTCGGAGTCGCCTGGCAGACCGGCGGCCGGTCGTCGACGGCGATGGTGACGGTCTTCGTCGCCGAGGCGATGCCGTGGGAATCGGTCGCGTGGTAGGTGAAGGTGTCGGTGCCGGTGAAGCCGTCGAGCGGCCGGTATGTTCCGGGGAGGGTCACCGCCCCCTGCATATGCTGGGGCTGGCTGTCGACGGAGTAGGTGAGCGTGTCAGCGGACCCATCGAGGTCGCTGCACGCCGGACTCACGGAAACGGCCTGGTTCTGGTGGGTCGTGAGGTGCACGTCGGTACACACGGGGATGTGGTTGACGGCGATCGTGACGGTCACGGTGGCGCTGTCCTGGACGCCATCGTTGGCCTTGAACGTGAAGCTGTCGGGCCCGCCGGGGTAGGTGGCCGACGCGGTGTACGTCACGGAGCTCGTGGAGATGGCGCCAAGGGTGCCGTTGCTCGGAGCGCCGACGACCGAGAGGACGACCGGATCTGCGTCGGTGTCGGCGCAACTGAGGGCGATCGCCTTCGGCTGTCCCTGAACCGCATTGACCGTCGCCGGTGTCGTGCAGGTCGGCTTGACGTCCGTCACCGTGATCGACGCGGTCTGCGTGGGCGAGTCGACGCCATCGGCATCGGTCACGTAGTACGAGAAGCTGTCGGGCCCGGTGTAGTGGACGGCGGGCGTGTAGGTCACGCTGCCCCCGGTCCGCGTCCACGTCCCATGGGCGGGCTGGGTGATGTGGTAAGTGAGCGTGTCGCCGGCATCCGCGTCGCTGCAGCCCAGCGCAACGGTCTTGGCGTGGTCGTGGATGGTCGACGTTGCGACGGACGTGCACGTCGGCGGCGTGTCGACCGCGATCGACACCGTCACGGTCGCGCTGTCGGTGATGCCGTCGCTCGCCTTGAAGGTGATGCTGTCGGGACCGCCGACGTAGCTCGCTGACGCGGTATACGTGACATGGCGGGTGTTCCCGGTGCCGGTCAGAGCGGAGCCCAGCGTTCCGTGCTGCGGACCGTTGACGATCGAGAAGGTCATCGGATCGCCGTCAGCGTCGCTGCAGGTGAGGGTCAGGTCCACCGCGTTGTCCTGGACCGCGGGCACCGCGTGCGCGGAGTCGATCCCAGTGCACACCGGCGCGCGGTTGGCCGCGACGGTGATCGTGGCGGTGGCGGGTGTCGAGGAGATGCCGTGGGAATCGGTCGCGTGGAACGTGAAGCTGTCACTGCCGGCAAAACCGGCGGACGGCGTGTACGTCGCGGTCGGCGCGGCGATGCTCACCACGCCGTGGCTGGGGCCGCTGACGACGGAGTAGCTCAGCGCGTCGCCGTCGGCGTCAGAGCAGCTCATCGCGAGGCCGACGGCGCGGTCGTGGAGGGTCGAGGCGCTGGCCGCAGAGCACGTCGGGGCGTGGTTGACGACGATCGTGACCGTCGCGGTCGTGCTGCTCTGGGCGCCGTCGCTGGCCTTGAACGTGAAGCTGTCAGGGCCGCCGGCGTAGCCCGGCGATGCCGTGTAGGTCACGGCGTTACCGGCGGGCGCACCTACGCTGCCCTGACCTGGTCCGCTGACGATCGAGTACGTCAGGGCGTCGCCGTCCGCGTCGGTGCAGCTCAGAAGCACGACCTTGGGCTGCCCCTGCACCGCGTTCACACTCTGACCGCTACAGACGGGCGCCTGATCGGTCACCGTCAGCGTGATCGTCTGCGACGCCGAAGGCGGGTCGACTCCGTCGGTGGCGTGGTAGGTGAAGGTGTCGGTGCCGACGAACCCGGCCGCCGGCGTGTCGGTCACGATGGCGCCGCTCACCGTCGCGATGCCGTGGCTGGGCGACTGATCGACGACGTAGGTCAGGGCGCCACCAGGGTCACCGCACAGCGCGCCGAGATCGATCGCCGACGGCGTGTCATGCACGGTGGACGCGGTCGAGTCGGCGCAGATCGGCGAGGTGCCGGAGTCGAGTATCGCCACGAGGTCCGGCTCCGAGCCGAGTCCCGAGGCATGAGCAGCGCTGACGCTGAACGAGAACAGCACTGCTGCGAACAGTGCGATCGACGCGACCCGACGTGTGGTGACGGCTACGAGCGCGAGCAACGAACGTTCCTCGATTCGCGTGGTGATGACATCCGTGCCTCCATCCCCTGTACGACAAACGCGCGCGCCCCGGGAGAACGTTCGTCTCCCGGGGCGCGTCGCCGTTTGCGATGAACTCCTCGGGAGTTAGCCCAGGGTCACTCTCACCTTCGAGACTCCGCTCGACAGCGTCATGACCGTCACCAGCTTGTTGGTGGACACGGTCTTGTGAACGCTGCGTGACGTGCGGTGGTTCTTGCCCGTCAGCGTGATCGTGATTGACGCCGACTTGTCAGCCGAGTTCACCCGGACGACCAGCTGGCGCTTCTTGCCCTTGTGCACGACACGCGCCGTGCTCAGGCGGTTCTTGGCCTTACCCTTCTCCTTCTTCCCGGGATCCGGGTTCTGACCGGTCACCCAGAAATAATGGTCAACCTCGTTCGGTGCCGGCGGTGCGACCACTGCGGGCGGCGGGGTCACCGTCGCGCCCGGAGCCGCCGGGACCGGCGGCGGGGTGCCACCACTCGCGGTGCTGTAGTTCACCATGACGTCGCGGAACAGCCGCTCGCCGATGAACTCGGCCGGAACGTCAACCGTTCCGCCGTTGCTCGAGATGATCTCGATCGCGGCGTTACCGTTGGCGTCCAGGTACTGACAATTCACGAACGTCGTGTTCCCCGGGATCGGTGCCTGCGTGCCCTGAACGTTGATCAGGTTGCCAGGACCGGTGAACCCGGTGAACGACTGCACCGCGCCCGTGAACTCGGGAGCGAAGCAGACGACCTCGCCGGCGTACGGCTTGCCGTCGACGTCGTTCGCGTGGGCGAGGACGATCCGGACCAGCTGATCATCGGCGCTCGGGCCCTTGGCCCAGTACGACAGCTCCTTGGAGAACAGGCTGTGCACGACCTTGTGCAGCGTCGTCGTCGAGTGGTGCGCCGGATCGTCGACGGGCTGGAATGGGTACCGAGCCGTGGCCGAGATGTCCGACGTGCCAAGGACGTCAATGCCCTTCAGGTCACACGCCTGGTTCTGGTCGACAGCCGGCTTGAGGCTGTCGTAGTAGAAGCCACCGGCGTTCGGGTTGTACTGCGCCTGCGCTTCGCCGTGCTCGTCGGTGTACACCGCAATCGACTGATCGCCGCCCGGCGTCTTGCGCAGGGTGCCGATCTGGTTGTTGCAGTGCGTGTTGACGGAGATCGCCGTACGCAGGTGCGACGCGACGGCCCAGTTCTGGTACAGGCCGTTGACGAGGAAACCGTTGTAGTCGGTTGCCGTGCCACCGTCGATACCGCTGGATTCGGGACCCGCCGCGGTGGCCGGGATGTACTGCTTGTAGAACGGCGCGTACAGGTTGTGCGGCGTCGTCGAGCCGTTGTGGTCGAGGCTGTCGACGACCGTCTTGTTGACGCTCGCCAGCGAGCCGACACCACTGATGTCAGACGGGCCGCCGGTGTTCGGCGCGATGCTCACGTCAACGCGAGCGGCCGGCATCGGGGTGTCATCTGCCGTCAGGTGCCCATCGCTGAGCAGCGTGTCGTCCGCGCGCAGCGGATCGAACGGGCCGAGGCCCGTCACGCTACCGCCGAACACGTTGGAGAACGGCGTGTATCCACCGAGGAAGTTGTCGACTCCGTCAGGAGGCGTCGACGACTGCGTGTCGTGGATGTCCCAGTCCTGAGCGGCGGTATCCGCGTTGGCCGGGTTGGTGTCGGTTGCGTAGTGTGCCGCGAGCGCCGGCCACTGCGAAGGCAGCGACCATGTGCCGCCGGGGGCCGATGGGTCCGGGAAGCTCCCCGTGACCTTCACATCGATACGTCCGGGCTTCGAGCCGGCGTTGAAGTTGCCGTCGCCGAGCAGGTCGCCGATCTCCGACGCGGTTCCCTTGAGCGAGCCGGTGGGATCAGAGACCTCGCTGATGGCAGGGTCACCGAGCGTCATCCAGATCGCCAGGAACTGCTTCTTGACGAGGTTGCTGCCGTGATCGTTGGCGTCGATCAGCTTGATGCGAGCGAGACCCGCACCGAGCGAGACCACGTCGCCGCGGACGCAGGAGACGCCCCAGCGGTTCTTGTAGGTGCTGGCCAGCGTCGGGTCCTCGATCTGGGGTCGCGTGTTCTGATCGCCGGTCCAGCTCTCGACGAGGAACTGATAGTTGCCGTCAGCGTTGAGGCTGGTCGAGCACATGGCGAGGCGGATCTGCTCACCGCGCCAGGCCACGTAGGGGATGTTTGTCGCCTGGAGGTCCGGACCCTTTGACGAGTTCGGCGCGACCAGAGGCGCAGAGCCGTCGGCGAACGCCGGCGACGCAATGGCCAGAACGGAAGCGAACACGACGGCGAGCCCGCAGGCAGTCCGTCGCGCGAGGTGATTTCGTCCAGCACTCATGGACTGTTCTCCTTGCTCGCGGGGCTGCAATCCAGTGCAGCCCCCTTGAGTAACCGAATTTATGCCTGTCGTGTTCTCGCGACAACGACCGTTCGGGTAGTCGGGGCGGCGCCAGCGGGCGGTTGGCGGCTACCCTGAAGGGTGGTGGCGACCGTACCCCTGCTCGCGGGCCAAACCGCGAACCCACCCCATCGGGTGGTTCGGTGCCAACGTGCCGACTGCCCGCTCAGCTGAGGGCGTGCGCGGTCATCTCGCGCCAGACGTCGGCCGCCTCGACGCGGGACTTCACGTCCAGCTCGCTGAAGATCGACCGCACGTGGAACTTCACGGTGTTGATCGAGATCGTCAGGTCCTCGGCGATCTCCTGATTCGTGTGGCCGGCCGCCACCAGGGCGAGAATCTCGCGCTGTCGATCCGAGAGGAGGGCCCCCCGTTCGTGCCGTGTGACGATGATCGTGGCGGGGAAGACGCGCTGTCCGCGTGCAAGCCTGCGGACGGCAGCGCTCAACTCGGCGGCGGTGACGGAGAGGTCGAACAGGCCCGAAAGCCGGCCATGCGCAGCGAGCGTGACCGCTGCGCTGTCGGCCTCGGGGACGATCGCGGCAATCGCCGCGCGTGGGAATGTTGCCGCTACGTCCAGCGCCTGCGGGTAGAGCAGGACCATCGGTGCGGGGCCGACGATGACGACGTCGGGCGACCACTCGTCGGCAAAGCCCTCCGTGATCTCGTCCGGGCGGCATTCACGCGTTGCGGCATGCCTTACGAGAACGGAAGAGAGCGCCTCGCGAAGCAGTTGCGCCTCGCTGACAACCAGGCAGCGAACGGACAGCTTCGCCGACTCGAACCGGCCACCCCCGCGCGAAAATCGGGCGTCGCGCCCGCGAAATACAAATGGCTGCCACTGGGTCTGGGTCATACCTGTGTTCGTTCGAACACGCCGCAGGCGATGCTTGGCGAACCGACGGCGCGACACCGACTCGTGGATAAGGAGTGTGAACCTGGAGCTTTCTCAATGCAAGCGTGACAGAGCGAATTGTCCGAATTCGAGCCTGAACGCGGTGGAGGCCTAATACACGCTAACACTTCGATTGCTCGAATCAGGCGCGTTGGCGCTACCCATGGCTCTCCAGTCTCATCGTCCTCGAGACTCTGGACGCGCGTGCGCTGGCCGGCGTCAGCGTGAGCGTCACGGTGACCTTGTGGATCCGGGTAAGGAGCCTGCGCGCGATCCTTCTCAGCCTGAGGGCGATGTCCTCCGTGGCGGCGGCCGCCACCACATACGAGGCCGCAGAAAGGATCTCGCGGCGCGCCTCGACGGTCCGACCCACGCGACGGCGGATCGTGAGTTCCACCCGCGCTCGTCCTCTGCAGACGTTGGCCCCGACGCATCTCAGCCGCGCGGTCACAACTCCCGCGGCCGTCGCGACCAGGGTTGAGCCTCGACCCGATATACCCGGCGCGTCCGCGCGACGCGGGGCGAACACCGCCGTGATCGAGATCGTGGGTCCCAGGGGAACGATCGTGCAGACGCCGGTACCGGAGCACGGGCCGTGCCACCCCGCGAACACCGCGCCGGAGTCCGGCTTGGCGGCGAAGGTGGCCGGCTTTCCTTTGCTTTCGTTCAGCCAGCATTGGCCGACCGAGCATCGCGTGCCTCCGCCGTCGACGACGTCCCCGTGGCCGCGGACGATGATGTGTACGGGAACGAGCAGAGGTGCGGCCAGGGATCCGCCGGCCGGTGGCGGTTGGTTGGCGATCGGCGCCCCGAGCACGGGCGCTCCGGGTGGAGCGGCCGTGCCTGCGCCGTCGGCGACCGCCTGGGCCCACGTGTACGTGTAGATCGGTGGTATCGCAAGGCCCGCCACGATGAGCATGGCGTAGGTCGAACCCGCCGCGGCAGCCGCTCCCATCGCCATCGAGGCGTCATTGTCGAATTGCCACAGGACATCATGGCGATGACCCCAGCAGCCCACGAGGTTGCCTGGTGCACAGTCGCCGTTGGGACTGCCGAGCCCGTCGTCGTACATCCAGAACTCGTAGGCGACCGGCATGTTCGGGAAGCCGCCGGCCCAGTTTGCGGTGTAGCTGGAGACACGCCGCGTCGGGCTCGGGTCGAGACCCGACGAAGCACCGGTGGCCGCATCCTGATCGAGGTCGTCCGTCAACCCGGGGATCGGTGCCAGGCCGTACAGCACGCGGTCGAGATTCGCGAGCACGAACGCCTGTTGTCCCGGGTCCAGTGCGGCGAACGTCGTCGGCAGCGTGTATGGCGGCTGCCCGAGACTGGCTCGCGCCCGATCGAGGTCGGCCACAGCCGACGCGAGGCACGCCGCGGACGTCGGCGGCGGGGGACAGGCCGAGATCACCGGCTGATAGTTGGCGATCGGATCCGGGCCGACCGGGCCGAAGCCCGCTGCGGTTCCGGCGCCGAGGAGGCCGGTGGCAGCGAACGCCGCGACCACCCGGCGAAACCACGGAGCGCTCACACGTTCCAATGCTACGTGCCCACACAAGGCCCGGTCTCGGGCAAGGCGTCTGCTGCGCGGCAAGTCGAAGTACGCGCCGCGGGCGCGCAGGTACCCGATCGCGCACTGACGCGGGCGCTAGCGCGGCCCGCGCTACCGGTTGGCGCGGGCGCGCGTGGTGGCGCTCGCCTTGAGCGACGTGCCGCCGGCGGGGGTGACTGTCGCAGTCAGCGCCAGCGTCACGCGGGACTTCGACTTCTTGAGGACCTTGCGCCCGGCCGCGGTGAGCTTGACCTTCACGCGCAAGTGTGTCGTCGTTCCGTGGCCGGTCGCGCGACCGCGGCCGAGGATCGTCGCGCTGCCGCGGCGCCGCAGGACGATCTCGCACTTGGCGATCGGAGCACCGCTCGTGGCACACGTCGCCCGCAGCGCCGAGCCCTTGGCGGTCTGGCTGCGCGACGTGACCAGCGAGGCGGTGATCGCGCGGGCGTCGAGCAGCGTCGTCGCGGCCCCCGCCGTGTGCACGTCGTCGCCGCCGTCGTAGGCCGCGCTGATCGTGTGACTGCCGCTGACCGATGGCGCAAACGTGACGCTGCATGAGCCGCCGGCGATCGTGCAGGTCGACGGACTGAAGGCGCCGTCGAGGCTGCTCGAGAAGGTCACGGCTCCGCCGGGGGCCAGGGCTGCGTCAGCGACCGTCGCGGTGCACGTCGTGGCCTGGCGCACGACGACCTTGGCCGGGGCGCAGGCGACGGCCACCGTGTCGGCGCGCGCGCCGACCGTGACGTTGCTGGTCGCCTGACTGCTGCGGTGGTCGGGATCGGAGTCGTACGTCGCGGTGACGACGTGGGTCCCGGCCCCGACCGTCGAGGGGGTGTAGGTGACCTGGCAGCTGCCGGCGCTCAGCGGGCACGAGGCGCTGTCGAACGCGCCGTTGCCTGACGTGGCGAAGCTGACCGTCCCGGTCGGGGTGCTGGCGGTCCCGCCGTCGGAGTCGGCCGTCGTTGCCGTGCAGGTGACGCCGGCGCCCGCGAGCGTCGTCGCCGGGCTGCAGTCGACGGTCGTCGTCGTGCTGCGTCCGGTGACCGTGAGGTCGTTGAAGCCCTGGCTCGACTTGTGGTCGGTGTCAGACCCGTAGACGGCGGTGATCGTGTGGGTGCCCGTTCCGACGGTCGACGGCGTGTAGCTGACGTGGCAGCGTCCGGAGCTCAGGGTGCAGACCGCACTGCTCAGCGTGCCGGTGCCCGAGGTGGCGAGATTGACCGTCCCGGTCGGGGGGCTGGCCGTGCCGCTGTCGGAATCGGTGACCGACGCCGTGCAGGTCGTGGCCGTGGCGGACGGGAGCGTCGCGGGGCCGCAGACGACCGCCGTCGTCGTGGTCCGCCCGGCGATCGTGATGTCGTCGCTGTCCTGGCCGGTCACGTGGGCGCCGTCGCCGTCGTAGGCCGCGGTGACCGTATGGGTCCCGGTCCCCACCGAGGAGGGCGTGTACGTAACCGAGCAGCTGCCGGCGCTCAGCGTGCACGATGCGCTGCCCAGCGCGCCGGGTCCGGTGTGGGCGAGGCTGATCGTCCCCGTCGGGGTGGAGGCCGTCCCGGCGTCTGAGTCGGTCACGGTTGCCGTGCAGATCGTGGTGACACCGGCGTTGACGGCCGCCGGGACGCAGTGCAGCACCGTCGCGATCGTGCGACCGGCGACCGTGACGTCGTCGGTCGATTGGCTCGTCGCGTGGGCGCTGTCGCCGGCGTAGGCGGCGGTGATCGTGTGGGTGGCGGTGCCGACGGTGGTAGGCCGGTAGGTGACCGAGCAGGTGCCGGCGGTGAGCGCGCACGACGCGCTGCCCAGCGCGCCGTTGCCGGTGTGCGAGAGATCGACGGTGCCGGTCGGCGTGCTGGAGGTGCCGCCGTCGGTGTCGCTGACGGTCGCGGTGCAGGTGGAGAGGACGCCGGCGTGGACGGCGGCCGGAATGCAGTCGACGACGGTGCCCGTGGTGCGACCGGCGACCGTGACGTCGTCGGTCGATTGGCTCGTCGCGTGGGCGCTGTCGCCGGCGTAGGCGGCGGTGATCGTGTGCGTCCCGGTGCCGACCGTGGTGGGTCGGTAGGTGACCGAGCAGGTGCCGGCGGCGAGCGTGCACGACGCGCTGCTCAGTGAGCCGGACTGAGAGCTCGAGAAATTGACGGTGCCGGTCGGGCTGCTGGAGGTGCCGCCGTCGGTGTCGCTGACGGTCGCGGTGCACGTCGTCAGGATGCCGGGGTGGACGGCGGCCGGAATGCAGTCGACGACGGTGCCCGTGGTACGCCCGGCGACCGTGACGTCGTCGGTTGATTGGCTTGTCGTGTGGGCGCTGTCGCCGGCGTAGGCGGCGGTGATGGTGTGCGTGGCGGTGCCGACGGTCGAGGGCCGGTAGGTGACGGTGCAGCTGCCGGCCGTGAGCGTGCACGACGTGGCGCCGAGCGTGCCGCTGCCGGTGTGAGAGAGGTTGACGGTGCCGTTCGGCGTGCTGGAGCTGCCGCTGTCGGTGTCGCTGATCGTTGCGGTACAGGTCGTCAGCACGCCCGCGTGGACCGCGGCCGGAAGGCAATCGAGCACGGTCGACGTCGTTCGGCCGGCGACCGTGACGTCGTCGGTCCCCTGGCCGGGCGCGTGGGCGCTGTCGCCGGCGTACGCGGCGGTGATCGTGTGCGTTCCGATGCCGACGGTCGACGGCCGGTACGTGACCGAGCAGCTGCCGGAGCTGAGCGTGCACGATGCGGAACCGAGCGAGCCGCTGCCCGAACTCGAGAGGTTGACGGTCCCGGTCGGCGTGATCGCCGTCGCGGCGTCGGTGTCGCTGACGGTCGCGGTGCAGGTGGTCAGGACGCCCGCATGGACGGCTGTCGGGCTGCAGTGCAGCACGGTGGAGATGGTGCGTCCGCCGACCGGCACGTTCACGCTGCTCTGGCTCGTCGTGTGGTCGGAGTCGCCGGCGTAGGCGGCAGTGATCGCATGCGTCCCGGTGCCGATCGCCGACGGCGTGTAGGTGACCGAGCAGCCCCCCGAGCTCAGCGTGCACGAGGCGCCACCGAGCGTTCCGCTGCCGCTATGCGAGAGGTTGACGGTTCCGGTCGGCGTCGTCGCGCCCGTCCCTGACGAATCGGCGACGGTCACCGCGCACGTCGTGGTGATGCCGACGTGCACCGACGCGGGGGCGCAGACGACGCCGACCGTCGTGGGGCTCACCCAGGCGAAGGTCGCGTTCCCGTTGCCGCTGCGGACCCCGCTGGTCAGCGTCGCGCCGGACTGAACCGGTGCTCCGCTCAGCGCGAAGCCGCTGCCGCCGCCGCCCCCGCCGCCGGCGCCGCCCGATCCGCCGCCGACGTAGCCGCCTCCGCCTCCGCCGCCGCCATTGGCAAGGGCGTTTGCGCCCTGGGCCGTCGAGCCGTCGAAGCCGCCGGCGAGCCCGCCGGTCGATCCGGTCGCGGGGTTCGCGCCGCAGCCGTCGCCGCCGGTCGCGCCGCCGCCCGGCCCGCCGCACGGTGCCGTGGCGCTCGCGCCACCGCCGCCACCGGCGACGAGAACGAAATCCGCGGTCGTGTACGGGCTCTTGCGGATGTCGGTCGCGCCGCCGCCGCTGCCGCCGCTGATGTAGCTGCCGCCGCCCGAGTCGATGTTGCCGATCGACGAGCCGCCGCCGTTGACGCCGCCGGCGGCAACGCAGTTGAAACCGGTGCACGTGGTGCCCGCGCCGCCGACATGGAGCATGAAGGCATCGCCGCCGGTCACGGTCAGCGTTCCGACCGCGCGCCCACCGAGACCGCCGGCCGCGCCGCCGCCTGACGCGCCGTTGAGCGTCACGGTCAGCGTGTCGACACCCGCGGGAACCGTGAAGGTCGAGGTCGCGGGGGTCCCGGTGGAGTACGTGCCGGCTCGCGCCGCCGGTACACACACGGCAACAAGGACGAGCACGAGCATGACTGCGGTCCGTCGGGATAGGCCGACCATCGACCGGATATTCGGCCAGCCCTGCGGCTTTCTTCATTGGAGTGGCCCAATCGGCCGAATTCGTGCAGCGCGTGAACCGGTGGCCCGCCGGCTGGGCGTTCGGCCCGCGTCGCCGAGGGAGTACAGTAAAACCTGATCCATATTCCCTGTTTTTCTCGAGGAGACCCGAATGCCGACGATCGGCGACACCGCCCCCGACTTCCAGGCCGACACCACCGAAGGCCCCATCTCGTTTCACGATTGGGTCGGCGACGGCTGGGCCGTGCTGTTCTCGCATCCCCGAGACTTCACGCCCGTGTGCACGACCGAGCTTGGCTACATGGCCTCGATCAAGCCGGAGTTCGACACGCGCGGCGTGAAGATCGTCGCGCTCTCGGTCGACCCGACCGAGAACCACGACAAGTGGGCGCAGGACATCGAGGAGACGCAGGGCACCGCGCCCAACTACCCGATCATCGCCGACACCGACTTCAACGTCGCCAAGCTCTACGGCATGCTTCCGGCCGACGTCTCGGGCGACCCGACGGAGCGCACGCCCGCCCAGAACGCGACGCTGCGCAACGTCTTCGTCGTCGGGCCCGACAAGAAGATCAAGCTCGTGCTGATCTACCCGATGACGACCGGGCGCAACTTCGACGAGGTCCTGCGCGTGATCGACTCGCTCCAGCTCACGGCCGGCCACGCGGTCGCGACGCCGGCCCAGTGGCAGCCCGGCGAGGACGTCATCATCGCCGGCTCGGTGACCGACGAGCAGGCCAAGGAGAAGTACCCCGACGGCTGGAAGTCACCGCGGCCCTACATCCGTATCGTTCCCGCGCCGTAGCGGGTCCATCTGCCATCGCCTGAGGCGGACTAGGCTTCCGGCCATGTGCCGTCTCTTCGGCCGCGCCTCGCTCGAGGCCTACCCCGCCACGTTTGGCCTGCTCGAGACGCCCAACAGCGTCGAGGAGCAGAGCCGTCGCGAGCCCGACGGCTACGGGATCGGCCACTTCGACGCCCAGGGCGCGCCGCACGTCGTGCGCCGTGCGAAGGCGGCGTATGAGGACCGGAACTTCCCGCAGGAGGCCCACGAGCTGCGCTCGCGGATATTCGTCGCGCACATCCGCTTCGCGACCAACGGAGCGAACCTCGAGCGCAACACACATCCGTTCATCGCCGACGGGCGGATCTTCGCCCACAACGGCGTCGTCCATGGGCTCGATGAGCTCGAGGCCCGACTGCGCCCCCGCTACCGCGAGGCGATCGGCGGTGACACCGACTCCGAGCGCGTCCTCGCGCTCATCACCCAGGAGATCGACGACCACGACGGCGACGTCACCGCCGGGCTCGTCACGGCGACGTCGTGGATCGCGCAGACGCTGCCGCTCTATGCGATCAACCTGCTGCTCGCGACCGACTCGCAGCTGTGGGCGCTGCGCTACCCCGAGACCCATGACCTGCTGTGGTGCGACGATCGCGCCGGCATCGCCACCGAGCACCGCGACCGCCGTCGTCGCCTGCGCTTCGGGGTCGACACACCGGCGCCCGCGATCGCCGTCGCGAGCGAGGAGATGGGCAGCGATTTCGACTGGCAGCCGCTTCAGTCGGGCGAGCTGCTCCACGTGGCGCCCGACCTCACGACGACGGTGACGACGGTCCTGCCCGATCCGCCCGTGCATCCGCTGACGCTCGACGACCTCCACGGTCACGCGGCGGCGGCGCAGTCGGAGAAGTAGCGCGGCCGCGGGTGGCGGTTCGTCTGAACTCCCTGCAGAGAGGGAGAACGAGCCCGCCCGCCCGGGGCCTGGGACTCGTCGGCGTGCGCTGGTTGGCGTCGGGACGGCCTCTGTCTCACTTCCAGATGCTGGTGATCGCGGTCGCGGTGCGGGCGTGGGCGAGCGCTGGGAGGCCGAAGCCCTCGGCCAGGGTGCGCTCCAGGCCGTAGTGGGTGTGGCGAGTGCTGTCGACCGTGCCGGGTCGCACGAGCGGGCTGAGGACGAGGTGGGCGACGTGGCCGGGTTGTAGTGGCGGATCGGCGCCCTCGTCCCAGGTGATGAAGATCACCCCGTTTGATCCGAATGCCGGGGACGCCTCGATTCGCGGCACTTCGCGCCTGAGGAAGGAGTCGAAGTGGCGGACGGGGTCGCCGCCGCACGGGTCGTGGCCGTTCTCGCAGTCGTTGGGGACGACGAGGTTGAAGTTGGCGACCCTCCCGGTGGCCAGCGCCGAGTCGAACGCGCTGGTCGCCACGGCGCCCGTGCCGCCCATTGGGATGTTGTTCGCCGGGCATGACGGGGCCAGATTGGTGAAGTACAGCGCGGGGTTGTGATGGGCGCCGTACTCGTTGTGGCGGGACGGCAGGCCGGCGTCCTTGCGGTAGCACGGCGCGGGCATCGATTCCTGCCAGTCCTTCCAGGTGCGTCCAGAGGCAGCGAGCTGGCTGAAGAGGCTGGGGATGTTCTGGTGGCAGTGCACTGGGAGCTGGTTGTTGGCCTCGCAGCGGTTGAACTGGCCGGAGACCATGGCGATGTACTCGCCCAGGCTGCTGGACGTCGTGAACGAGTGGTAGTTCTCAAGCCACGCGCCACGGGGGCGCAGGGTGCCGGTCATGTACGGCGCGTGCCGGGGCGTGATCTGCGAGAAGCTGGTGTTCTCGCCCACGATCACGAACGTGTGGCCGAACCGCGGGACGGCCCCCTGCGCCGACGCGGCCAGCGCCAGCATGAGCACCGCGGCCACGAACGCCCGGGCCGATCGTCGTTGAACGGTGCGTGCACGACGGGACATCGCGGGTCCTTCCCCAGGGTAGGGAGACATGTCGGTCAGCGCCAGATGCCGGTGAAGGCGTGAGCGCGTGCCGCGCGGGCCAGGTGGTGGCTGATGCCGAAGCCGTCTTCGAGTGTGCGCAGCAGGCTGTAGTGGTTCAGGTGCACGCTGCTGGTGCTTCCGGGCCTGACCGGCGGGCCGATCACGGCGGTGGCGACGTGCAGCGGGTCGAGATCGGAGCCCTCGTCCCAGACGACGAAGATCAAGCCGTCTGAGCCGAACGAGCGCGACGCCTGGATCTTTGGGACTTCGCGGGCCAGGAAGTCGTCGAACTGGTGTACGGAGTTGTGCGTTCCACAGTGGTCGTGGCCGTTCTCGCAGTTGTTGGGGATGACCATGTCGAAGCGCGCGACCGCGCCGGCCGCGAGGGCGGCGTTGAACGCGCTCATGTCGTCCGGGCCGGTCGTCCCTGCGGCGAGCACCTTGTGTCGACACTCGGGCGAGGGAATCACGTCCTCCGAGGAGTGGTTGGCCTGAACGTCGTCAAAGTAAAGGGCCGGACTGTGGTGGGACAGCGAACAGGTTGCGCGCCCAGGTCGCGCCATGGTCGAACATGTCACACGCGTTGGCGGCCGACTCGGTCCATTCCTGCCACGAGATCCCGCCCCCATCGAGCTGATGGAACAGGTTGTCCACTGACTGGTGGCACGCGTGCTGTCCGGGCACGTCGCCGTTCGTGAACGAGAAGTCGTTGTTCTGCTCGCATCGGACGAACTGGCCCGAGACCATCGCGGCATAGTCGCCGAGCGATCCGTCGGTGAGCCCGTAGTAGTGGGTCAGCCATGCGTTGTGCGGGATCACGGTGCCGGTGAGGAACGGCGCGTTGCGGGGCGTGACCTGGCTGAAGGCCGTGTTCTCCCCGACGATCAGAAACACGTGCCCGAAAGCCGGGACGCCTTCGAGGCCGGCGGGGGCGGGGGTCGTCGACGTGAAGCTGACCGGACGCGCCGTCCGTGCGGCGTGCGTGCTCGAGCTCGACGAGCCGCACGAGCACAGGAGCGTCGCGGCGGTGGCGGCGAGAGCGAGAAAGGCAGGAGGCGTACGCACTAGGCGGCAGGATGCGCGACCGACCGTGAAGGGACGATGAATGCGTTCATCGATTCGTCATTCGGGGGCTTCGTTCTCCTGGTAGTTGTCGACGCGGTCCGGCGTTCGCATCGACGCCACGATGCCCGAGCGATCGTGAAGGATCGATGAATACGTTCGTCGATTTCTCATCCGCTGCGCGATGCTATGTCGCAATGCGCATCCTGATCGTCGAGGACGAGATCAAGCTCGCAAAGATCGTGCGCCGCCACCTCCAGGAGCGAGGCGTCGCGGTCGACGTCGCGCTGCGAGGCACGGATGCGCTGTGGATGGTCGGGGCCGCCCCGTACGACGCGATCGTGCTTGACCGGATGCTGCCCGACCTCGACGGCCTGCTGGTCTGCCGGCGACTGCGGGCCGAGGGGTGCGAGGCGCCGATCATCATGCTCACGGCGCGTAGCACGATCTCCGACCGTGTCGACGGGCTCGATGCCGGAGCGGATGACTATCTCGTCAAGCCGTTCGCGCTGGCCGAGCTGGTCGCTCGGCTTCGTGCCCTCGCGCGCCGTCCAGGTCCGGTGCGGGCGACGGTGCTCGAGTGCGGCGATCTGCGTCTCGATCCCGCACGGCATGAGGTGTCCCGCGCGGGAGTGCCGGTCTGCCTGACTCCGCGTGAGTTCGCGCTGCTCGAGGAGCTGATCCGCCGAGCCGGCGATGTCGTCTCGCGCAGCGAGCTGCTCGAGCATGTGTGGGACGTGAACTTCGAGCAGCGCTCCAACTTGATCGACGTCTACGTGCGCCACCTGCGCGAGAAGATCGACCGCCCGTTCGGCACCGATTCGCTGCGGACGGTACGCGGCGTCGGATACCAACTTCGAGAAGAGTCCGTATGACCCGCGTCCCGCTGCGAGCCAGGCTGACCGTCATCTTCGCGGCCGTGATGGCGTTCGTGCTCGTCGTCGCCGGCTCGGTGGTGCTGCACCGACTACGGGGCGATCTCACACAGGACGTCGACGCCGGGCTGCGTGGTCGCGCGGCCGAGGTTCGCGGGTTGCTGCTCGCGTCTGGGGGCGACGTCGAGCCGTCGCGGGCGCGTTTGGCGCCCGTCGGGACCGAGGTCAGTCAGCTGATCGAACCGAGCGGGCGCGTCCTGCAGGTCACGCCTTCCCGGGTGACCGAACCGCTGCTGTCGCCCGCCGCCCGCCAGGCGATCGTCGCCCACGGGCAGATCGTCCAGACGTCCGGGCCGCCGGGCTTCGGGGGGACGATTCGCGTCCTTGCCGAGTCGACGCACGTCGAGGAGTTCCACTTCGTGATTCTCGTCGGTGCGTCGCTCGGACCACGAGAGGCGACACTGAGCCACGTCCGCTCCCAGCTGATCGTCGGCGGGGCGCTGGCCCTGCTGCTGGCCTCGTTGGCCGGGTACGCCGTCGCGGCGCTGGCGCTGCGCCCGGTCGATCGGATGCGCCGCCAGGCCGACGCGATCCGCGACGCGGCGCCCGACGCACGCCTCTCCGTGCCGCCCGGCGACGACGAGATCGCGCGGCTCGGCCGGACGCTCAACGCCCTGCTCGACCGGCTGTCCGGCGCGCGCGCACGCGAGCGCCGCTTCGTCGCCGGCGCATCCCACGAGCTGCGCACCCCGCTGGCGATCCTGACCGCCGAGCTGGAGAACGCACTCGGGCGCCCGCGACCGCGCGACGAACTCGTCGCTGCCCTGCACTCCACGCGCGAGGAGGTCCAGCGCCTGATCCGTCTCGCCGACGGGCTACTCGAGGTCACCAGCGCCGAGGAGATCCGCCTCCAGCCCGAGGCGATACCCGTGGAAACACTGGTCGGCGACGCCGTTCGATCGGCCGGCGGCGATGGCCTCGTACGAGTGGCGCCGCGCGTGGCCGAGCTGCCGGCCATCTGGGTCGACCCCCGCCGGGCCGCGAGCGCGGTCGCCGAACTCATCCACAACGCGCTGCGCCACGGGTCCGGCACCGTCACGATCGATGCCGTCGACGACCTCGACCTCGTCCGCATCAGTGTGAGCGACGAAGGGCCCGGCCCCACGCCCGCGCTCGACCCGTTCGCGCCCTTCGAGCGCGGACCACAGGGGCGAGCGCTCCCCGGCGCCGGTCTCGGACTGGCCATCGTGCAAGCAATCGCACGCGCCCACGGAGGCGACGCCACACACCACCAGGACCGCGACACCTGCACGTTCACCGTGAGCTTCCCGCACGCGGCGCAGCCCGACACCCGATCCGCACCCGAGCGCGCTCTCACCCGCCCCGAAACCGGGAAGAAACGCGCCAAACACGCACGCCCCGCGGAGAGACTCCGTCAACGCTCGGGCTGATCCGGCGCGGGCGTCCCTCGCAGCTCGCCGAGGCTTGTCTCGATCGCGTCGAGGCGGCGGCTGATCTCCGCGAGCGTCGTCTTCAGTTCGGCCTCGCGGTCACCCGCGAGGCGCCGCCGCGCGGTCTCGATGAACGTCGACGTGATCGCGGCGGTCATCACCGTGAGAAAGCCGATCCCGGCCAGCATCACGAGCCCGGCGATGATGCGGCCGTAGGCGGTCGTCGGCACGATGTCGCCGTAGCCGACCGTGGTGACGGTCTGGACCGACCACCACACGCCGCTGCCGATGTTGGGGAAGTTCTGGCGGTCGACGAAGTGGATCAGGATCCCGCCGGCGAGCGTCACCGACAACGTCACCGTCACGAGGATCTGCACGGCGCGGCCGACGGTCAAGGTCCGGCCGAGCAGGATCTTCGCCGCGCGCGGCCGGGCGGGTTCGGTCACGACTGCGCCACGGGTTTCGGTGGCAGCACGAGGAGCGCCGCGACGAGGAAGCAGAGCGCGCCGACAAAGGTCCCGAGGTTGACCGCCTCGACGTTGCGCGCCTCGCCCGAGGACGTCACGACCTTCGCGGCGGCGGCCGAGACACCGAACGCGATCGAGCCGAGCATGTTCAGCCACGTGCTCCACCAGTTGCGGACCACGGGGTCCCAGAGACGATCGCGGTGCGTCGTGGCGACAACGGCGAGCGCGCTGGCCACGAGGAAGCAGATCGAGCCGAGCACGTCGGGGCGCCAGACGTGGTGCTTGGCCTGCTCGGCGCTGAGGTGCGACCACAGCGCGACGCCGGTCGACACGTTGAAGAACAGCGTGCCGACGAACTGGATCGCCGCCGCCCACCAGTCGTCCCAGTCCTCGCGCGACTTCCAGGCCCCCGGCCGCCAGCGGCCGCTGAGGCGCAGCTGGATGAACCCAGCGGTGGTGAAGAACAGCGAGCCGATGAAGTAGGTGACGTTGTCGGCGACCGGTCCGACGAGGTCGAGGTAGCCAGGCAGTGCGCCGAGCGCGAAGCACAGTGAGCCGATCGCGAATCCCCACGACTCGCGTCGCAGGCGGCGGAGGTTCACGGAGCGGCGGCCCCCGCGGCGGCGCGGACGGCGGCGATCGCCGCGACGAGTGTCTCGACCTGCGGGCGCTGCTCCTCGCGAAACGGCCACAGCCCGATCTCGCTGCGCTGGAAGTCGACGGTCAGCACCGAGCCATCGATACGGCAGTCGACCATCAGACCGGCGTGGTAGCGGATCGATCCCTCGCGGTACGGAGTGAAGATCTCGAGGACGATCCCGTCGAATGCGGCCACCCAGTTGTCGATCGGGGCCTGCAGCAGCTCGCTCATGGCGCCGAGCCTAAAGGAGGGCTTCGCCGACTGCCGAACCCCCAAAGTTGATGGCCCGCGAAAAGCCGATCCATGAGCGCTTGATCGAGTGGTCGGAAGGGCGCGGGCAGCGCCGCGGGCTGCGCCCCCGCGACGCGGCGTTTCTGATCACGGTCGCCTGGCTTGCGGCGATCGTCATCTTCGGGGTCCTTGAGCGGTGGGCCGATCCGGATTCGTTTCCGACCGTCTGGCTGGGCATGTGGTGGGCGCTGGAGACCGTCACCACGGTCGGCTACGGCGACGTCGTCCCGGTGACCCCGGAGGGCAAGATCATCGGCTCGTTCCTGCTCCTCGGCGGGCTGGCGTTCCTGACCGTGATCATCGCGATGATCACCGGCGGCTTCGTCTCGCGCTACCAGCGCCAGGCGATCGCCGAGGGCGAGGACCCCTACGCGCAGCGCATGGATCACCTGGCGCGAGAGCTCGCGGAGATCCGCGCCGAGCTCGCGCGCCTACGCCCCGACGGCGAGCAGTAGTCGAGCCGATCGCGTCCCTCGGCTGCATGGCAGCCGAGGCCGCCGTTGCGCGCAACGAGACGGTCGCGGCGACTGGTCGTCACGTGGCGACGGGTAGCATCGCTCCGCGATGGCTTCGCGCGATCTGTTGGCTGACCTGCTGGCGCGCTCGCTGGGCGACACGCTCGACGACGTCTCGCGCCAGCAGTTCCCCGCCGCGGGCGGCTCGTCAGCCGCGCTCAGCGCGGCGTTCGCGGCGGCACTCACCTGCATGGCCGCGCGGAGTGCGCGCACGACGTGGGACGGCGCGGGGGGTGCGATCGCGCAGTCCGAGGCGTTGCGCGCGCGGCTGTCGGCACTGGCGGCCACGGACGCCGAGGTCTACGCGCACGCGCGCGGGCTGCTGCGCCGCGCCGGGCAGGACCGCGAGCACCGTGGGGTCGCCAAGGCGCCGAGCGTGACAGCGGCGGAGGGCGAGCAGCGCGATCTCGAGCTCGCCGAGGCGCTCGAGTTCGCGGCGGCCGCGCCGCTCGCGATCGCCGAGGCGGCCGCCGAGGTCGCCGAGCTCGCGGCACTGGTCGCGCAGATGGGCGGCGCCGACGAACGGCCCGACGCGATCGTCGCGGTGCTGCTGGCCGAGGCCGCGGCGCGCGGGGCAGCGGAGCTCGTGCTCGTCAACCTCGCGATCCGCGAGCACGACGAATGGGGCGTCAGCGCCCGCGCCGCCGCCGACAGCGCGGCCGCGTCCCGGCAGCGCGTGCTCCCGAGCTCCTGAAGCGGCGCAATCGACCACTCGCCGGGACGATCGCCAACGTCGCGGTCCGGCTCGATCGCGGTCGGTTCGTCGGCTGCCCGACGGCTCGGGATCATGCGTGCGCCAAGGGCGCACGCCTCGTGCTGACCGTCGTAGGCTAGGGCGATGACCACCAGCAGCCAGATCGTCACCGGCGTCGACTTCGTCGCCATTCCGACGCAGAACCTCGAGGCGGCCGTGGAGTTCTACGGCACGAAGCTGGGCCTGCACTGTTCGGTCCACAAGCCCGACAACCACTTCGCCGAGTTCGAGACCGGCAACCTGACGCTGAGCGTGATCGTGTCCGAGAAGATGGGCATGGAGTTCCACACCAACCGCAACGCGGTTGCGCTGCATGTCGACGACGTGGAAGCCGCGCGGGCGACGCTGACCGAGCGAGACGTCGAGTTCGCGGGCGACACTATCGACACCACCGTCTGTCACATGGCGTTCTTCTCGGACCCCGACGGCAACGCGTTGGTGCTCCACCACCGTTACGCGCCGCGCGTGGCCGACTGAGCGTCGGCGACATACGGGCGCAGCGCCGCCGCGATCGCGGTGGGCAGCGCGGTGCGCTTCCACGTCTGCGCGTCGACGCAGACGTGCTCGAGCGTGCCGGCGACGAGCAACGTGTCGTCGCGCATGACGTCGAGACGGGTGGTCGTGCGCGTCTCGTCGAGCTCGGCGATGCGCATGTTCAGGTGCAGAACGTCGTCGAACCGCGCGGGCTGGCGAAAGCGCAGGGCGGCGTTCGCGACGACCATGTCGACGCCGCTGGCCACCATGTCCTGCCACGGCCCGACGGCCGCGCGCCACAGCTCGGTGAACGCGACGTCGAAGTACAGGAGGTAGTTCGCGTTGAAGACGATGCCCTGGGGGTCGCACTCGCCGTAGCGCACGCGCAGCTCGTGGATGAACGGCTCGGTCACCCCCGGGATCGTATGCATAGGATCGCGCGATGGCGGCTACTGGAACGTCGACCGCGACGATCCGCGTTAGACGCGCGCTTCGATGAGCGCCAGCGCGGCCCGCAGCTCGTGTGCGGCGTAGCCCGCTGCGAGCTCCTCGGGCGTCAGCTTTTCGAGCTTCGACAGCGTGTGGAACTCGCCGCGGAAGTAGGCCAGCGGCGCGCCGGGGCGCGCCGACGCATGGTCGACCTCCGCGAGGAAGACCCAGTGCGTGCCGCCGGTCGTGTCCTCGACGACACGGCACTCGAGCGTTGCGAGCGCGTCGTCGATCAGCGGCTCGCCGTAGGCGCCGGGCGTCGTGGCGATGCCGGCGAACTTGTCGTCGCCCTTGCCGGCGAAGCGTCGCGCGGCGTCGGGCTGGCTGTCGCTGAGGATGTTGATCGCGAAGTGCGCGGTGGCGCTGATCGCGCGCCCGGTCTCCGAGGTGCGGTTCAGGCAGATCAGGACCATCGGAGGCTCGAGCGACAGCGAGGTCACCGCGCTCGCCGTCGTGCCGAGCTCTCGGCCGTCGTGGAGTGCGGTGATCACCGTGACGCCGCTGGCGAAATGGCCGATCACGTCGCGGAACCGGTCGCTCGGGAGACTGCGCAGGCCGTGGTCGTCGGTCATGTCCCCAGCCTAGCTATTCCGTCTATTGCGTGAAGGGAGTCGCCGGGCACGCTCGCACCGACGGGTAGCGTGCGCGCCATGAGCCCGGCGCGCGTGCTTTGCGTTGCACTCGATGCGACGCCGTCGGTGGCGCAGGTGCTGCGCTGCCTGCGCGACGACGCCCACCCGTTCGCGCTGGTCGGCGCGTGGGGTGGGGGCGGGGCGGTGGTGGGGTCCGAGCCGGTGGTGGTGTCGGGGGCGGGCGACGATCCGTTCGCGCTGCTCGATCGCCAGCCGGCCGTCGAGGGCTCGGCCGGCGACGGTTTCGTCGGTGGCGGCTGGGTCGGGTACCTCGGCAACGAGCTGCGGGCGCGTATCGGGGACGAGCCGGCGTCGCCGCCACCGCCGCGCCCGCTACCGCTGCCCGACGGGGCGCTGGCGTTCTACGACCACGTGCTGCGGTGCGACGCCTCGGGTGCGTGGTGGTTCGAGGCGCTGGTCACGCCGGAGCGCGAGGCGGCGGTGGCGGCGCGGCTGGGGGAGCTGCGCGAGCGGTTGGCCGCGCCGGCGTTCGGCGTCGCCGGTCTGGCCTCGATCGACGAGTGGGCGTGGACGCCGTCGCTCGACGGCCACGGACGCGCGGTCGCCGCGTGCATCGAGCGGATCCGCGCGGGCGACCTGTACCAGGCGAACCTCACGCTGCGCCTCGACGGGCGCCTGCACGGCGACGCGCTCGACCTGTTCCTGGCGCTGAACGAGGCGCTGCCGACCGACCACGCCGCCTTCGTCAGCGGTCCGTGGGGCGCGCTGGTCAGCCTCTCGCCGGAGCTCTATCTCGAGCGCCGTGGCCGCCGTGTGCGCAGTGCGCCGATCAAAGGCACGCGGCCCCATCCGGACGACCCCGCGGCCGCCGAGGAGCAGCGCCGCGCGCTCGCCGAGTCGGCCAAGGACCGCGCCGAGAACGTGATGATCGTCGACCTCGTACGCAACGACCTCGGGCGCGTCTGCCGGCCGGGCAGCGTGCGCGTCGACGTGCTCGGCGAGGTGCGCGCGCACGCCGGCGTCTGGCACATGGTCTCCGAGGTCGGCGGCGAGCTGCGCGACGGCGTCGGCGACGGCGAGCTCGTGCGCGCGACGTTCCCGCCCGGATCGGTGACCGGGGCGCCGAAGGTCGCGGCGATGGCGGTGATCGCCGAGCTCGAGTCGACCGGGCGCGAGGCCTATACCGGCGCGATCGGGATCTGCTCGCCGGTCGCCGGGCTCGAGCTCAGCGTGGCGATCCGGACGCTCGAGATCTCCGGCGACCGTGTCTGGCTCGGCGTGGGCGGCGGGATCGTCGCCGACTCCGACCCGGCGGCCGAGGGTCGCGAGGCGCTGGGCAAGGCGGCGCCGATCCTCGCGGCGCTGGGCGGGGCGCAGCCGGTCGCGGTCGCCACGCGTGGCCCCGCGGTGGCACGGCTCGGGCCGCGCCCGTTGGCGCGCCCCGACCCGGCCGCGGGCGTGTTCGAGACGCTCCTCGTCGGCGGTGGCGAGGCGCTGCACCTCGACGATCACCTCGAGCGCCTGCGCCGCTCGCTCGCGACGGTCTACGGCGCGGCACTGCCGGCGACGCTCGCGGCGCGTGCGCGAGATGCCGCGGCAGACTGCGCCGGCCCCGCGAGCATGAACATCACGGCGACGCCGGAGCCGGGCGGCGACCGCATCGACGTGGAGGTCGTCGTCCGCCCGCTCGGGGCCCGCTCGCTCGCCCCGCCGCCCGCGCTGGCCGCGGTCGTCGTCCCCGGCGGCATCGGCTGCGACAAATGGATCGATCGCGCGCTCCTCGACGCACTCGATGCCGAGCACGCCCCCGCGCTGCCGCTGCTTGTCGACCTCGACGGGGCGCTGCTCGAAACGACCCGCGCCAACGTCTTCCTGCTCATCGGCGGGCGCCTGCTCACCCCGCCGCTGGACGGCCGCATCCTCCCCGGCATCGCCCGCGCCCACGTCCTGCGCACGACCCCCGACGCCGCGGAAGCCCGATTGACCCTCGACGACCTCGCCATCGCCGACGCCGTCCTGATCACCAACGCCCTGCGCGGCCTTCAGACCGTCAGACCCAGGTGCTGACTGCGCTCGACCGCCTCGGCTCGGTTGCGCACGCCGAGCTTGCGGTAGATCGAGCTGATGTGGTCCTTGATCGTGTGCGGCGACAGCGACAGGCGCCGGGCGATCTCGTTGTTCGTCGCGCCCGTGCAGACCTCGGCCATGACCTCGCGCTCGCGCGCCGAGAGGCCGACCGTGTCCGACGGAGCGCCGAGGTCGTGGCCGCTGGCGATCATCCGCACGGCGAGTGCGAGCTCGGAGATCTTCCAATCGCTGTGCACGATCCCCGACGCGCCGACGGTCATCGCCGTCGCGGTCGTGACCTGATGGGACCCACCCATCAGGAGGACCCGCGGCGCCGGCGACAGCTGGCGCAGCCGGGCGCACAGGCCGATCCCCGACTCGCCCTTGACCACCGGATCGACGAGCGCGACGTGCGGCTCGTAGCGGTGGCTCAGCGCCAGACCCTCAGAGACCGACCGGGCGGCCAGACACCGCGCGACCCACGGCTCGGCCCCGAACAGCGAGCGCATCGCCCACTGCACGATCTCCTGGTCGTTGACGACGACGATGCGGACCCGCCCCCGGCCGGCCATCGCGTCGGACAGCGCGTGCACGCTGGCCAGCGACCGGCGGTCGAGCGGCCGCTCAAGCGTGTTCAGCACCGGTGCCTGTTCGCTCATGACCCTCGTAACACCTCAGCCCCTCCGACGTTGCGGTTTCTAAATCGAAACTAAAGACCGAGAAGGAAGGTAGCGCTGCCGCGCGGACGATGCGCCGGCTCGAGGATCGGTACCGTCCCGTGCCGGCCCGGGACCACAAGGCGTCCACGACGAGGAGATCAATGAGTGTGTTTGCTGATAACGAGTACCTGTTCACGTCGGAGTCGGTGACGGAGGGGCATCCGGACAAGGTGTCGGATCAGATCTCTGATGGGGTGCTTGATGCAGTGCTTGCTGAAGATCCGTATGGGCGTGTGGCGTGTGAGACGCTGGTGAATACGGGGCTTGTGGTGGTGTCGGGGGAGATTTCGACGTCGGCTGTCGTGGATGTGCAGGAGGTTGCGCGGGAGACGATCCGCCGGATTGGCTATGTCGATGCTGCGTTGGGGTTCAGTGCGGATTCGTGTGCGGTGCTCAACGCGATCGATAAGCAGTCGCCGGATATCGCGCAGGGTGTCGATCGGGCGTATGAGGCGCGCACCGATGGCTCCGGCGACGATGAGCTCGATATCGCCGGTGCGGGGGATCAGGGGATGATGTTTGGCTACGCGTCCAGCGAGACGGAGTCGTTGATGCCGCTGCCGATTCATTTGGCTCATCGGTTGGCTGAGCAGTTGGCGAAGGTTCGTAAGGACGGCACGCTGCCCTATCTGCGGCCGGACGGTAAGACCCAGGTTTCGGTTCGTTATCGCGATGGGCGGCCGGTGTCGATCGAGAAGCTGTTGATCTCGACCCAGCATGGCGAGGAGGCAGATTCCCAGTCGCAGATCAAGCCCGATCTGTGGCGCCACGTCGTCGAGCCCGTCCTGCCCAAGGATCTGTATGACGCGGATGCGTTGGCCAAGGAGTTCCTTGTCAACCCGACCGGCCGGTTCGTGATCGGCGGCCCGGTCGGCGACTGTGGGCTGACGGGGCGCAAGATCATCGTCGACACCTACGGCGGGATGGCCCGCCACGGCGGCGGCGCGTTCAGCGGCAAGGACCCGAGCAAGGTTGATCGCTCGGCTGCGTATGCGGCGCGGTGGGTCGCCAAGAACCTTGTTGCGGCTGGTATCGCCGATCGTGCCGAGGTGCAGGTCGCCTACGCGATCGGTGTCGCGCATCCGGTCAGCGTGATGGTCGAGACGTTCGGGACCGAGAAGATCGGTCGCGCGCAGATCGCCCAGCTCGTCGATGACCACTTCGACCTGCGTCCCGGCGCGTTCAGAGAAGAACTCCAGCTGCACCGCCCGATCTACCAGAAGACCGCCGCCTACGGCCACTTCGGCCGCGACGACCCCGACTTCACCTGGGAAGCCACCAACAAAGCCGACGCACTCCGCAACGCCGCCGGCCTGTAAGCCAGATCTAGGAGGCGCTCACCCTCGCCGTGTCCAGCAATCTCGTCGAGCTCATCCGTCGTCATCACGCGCAGGACGCGCCGATGGCGCTGGCGGTGCTCAAGCAGGCGCTGGACGCGCGGGGCGTGCTCACCGACGACGACCGTCGTGAGGCCGCGGCGCGCTCGGGTCTGCCCGAGGCGACGGTTCACGGCGTTTCGACGTTCTACGACGATCTGCTCCAGCCGCGCGGTGAGCGCCACGTGCGCGTGTGCACGGGGACCGCGTGCTTCGCGGCGACCGCCGACGCGCACATCGATGAGCTGCGCGATGGGCTCGGGCTGGACCTCGGGCAGCGCGCCGAGGACGGCTCGGTCTCGCTTGCGCACACGGTCTGCCTGGGCTACTGCCACGCCTCGCCGGCGGTGCGGGTCAACGACGTGATCGACGCCGGGCCCGACGTCATCGACCGTGTGCTCAACGCCACCGAACGGGCCGCGCCCGAGCCGCGCATCGTCAGCACGCTCGAGGAGCCGGTGCTCACGGCGCCGAGCGACTGGTCGGGCCTGCGCCGCGCGCTGGTCGTGCTCGGGCCCGACGGGCTGCTCGACGAGGTCATCGCCGCCGACATCCGCGGTCGCGGCGGCGCCGGGTTCCCGGCCGGGACGAAGTGGCGTTTCACGCGCGAGGCGCAGGGGGCGGAGAAGTTCATCGTCGCCAACGGCGACGAGGGTGACCCGGGCTCCTACATCGACAAGGTCCTGATGGAGGGCAACCCCGCGCTGCTGATCGAGGGCCTCGCGCTGGCGGGCTTCGCGGTCGGTGCGGCGCATGGGTTCGTGCTCACCCGCTCGGAGTACCCGTTGTCGAAGCCGGCGCTCGACCGGGCGGTTGAGCGCGCGCGTGCCGACGGCCTGCTCGGCGAGGACATCCTCGGCAGCGGGTTCTCGTTCGACGTGACGATCGTCGAGGGCGCGGGCTCGTACGTCGTCGGCGAGGAGACAGCGCTGCTCGCATGCCTGCAGGGCCTGCGCGGAACGGTCTCGGCGCGGCCGCCGTTCCCGGCCCAGCGCGGGCTGTTCGGCCTGCCGACCGTGGTCAACAACGTCGAGACGCTGTGCAACGTCCCGTTCGTCGCGCGCGAGGGCGCCGACGCCTACCGCGCGCTGAGCCCGAACGCGACCCCCGGCTCCAAGCTCATCTGCTTCAACGAGCGCTTCGCCAAGCCCGGCGTCTACGAGGTCCGCTTCGGCACCCCGATTCGCGAGCTGTGCGAAGACCTCGCCGGCGGCCTGATCGACGGCCACGCGATCAAGGCGCTGCAGATCGGCGGCCCGCTCGGCGGCATCCTGCCCGCGTCGCAGCTCGACACCGCGTTCGACTTCGACGCGCTCGCCGCGCACGGCTGCATGCTCGGCCACGGCGGCATCGTCGCCTTCGACGAGCAGACGAACATGCGCAGCGTCGCCAAGCACCTGATGGCGTTCGGCGCCGACGAGAGCTGCGGCAAGTGCTTCCCGTGCCGGATCGGCCTGCGCCGCGGCGAGGAGATGTTCCACGGCGAGCAGCCGGTCGACCGCGCGCTCCTGGAGGAGCTGCTCGAGGTGCTCGAGGTCGGCAGCCTGTGCGCCCACGGCGGCGGTATGCCGGCGCCGATCCGCAGCCTCCTGCAGCACTTCCCCGACGAGCTCGGACTGGCGACGACATGAAGGTCAGCGTCGACGGCACGTCCGTGGAGGTCCCCGAGGGGACGACCGTCCTGACCGCCGTGCGCGCCGCCGGCGGTGACGTGCCGACGCTGTGCTTCGACGAGCGACAGGCCCCGTTCGGCGCCTGCCGCGTGTGCCTGGTCGGCGTCGAGGGTGCTCGCAATCCGATCCCGGCGTGTACGACCCCGTGCCGCGACGGGATGGCGATCGACACGACCGACGAGGTCGCCCGGCGCGTCGTCGTCGGCATCGTCGAGCTCGTGCTCTCCGAGCTCCCGCACCAACCCGCGGAGCACACCGAGCTGGCCGGGGTCGCGCGGTCGCTGGGGGTCGCGCAATCGCGCTGGACGGGGGCGACCCACGAGTACAATTCAGACGATCGCCATCCGTACCTGGCATTCCGGCATGAGCTCTGCATCTCCTGCGGCCGATGTGTCCGCGCCTGCGACGAGGTCCAGGGCGCCTTTGCGCTCACCGCGACCGGTCGCGGCTTCGACTCGAACGTCGCGGCGGGGCTCGATTCCGGCTTCAAGGACTCCACCTGCGTGTCGTGCGGGGCCTGCGCAGACACCTGCCCGACCGACGCGATCACCGAGATGACCCTGATCGACCTCGCTCTCCAGACGCCATGACCGACACTCGCTTCGACTCGATCGTCTCGACGACCTGCGGCTACTGCGGTGTCGGCTGCCGGCTCGAGGCCCACGCGAGCGGCGGCAAGATCGCCTCGATCAGCCCGGCGCTCGACGGCCCGGCGAACGAGGGCCACGCCTGTTTGAAGGGTCGCTTCGCCCATCAGTTCACCCGTTCGCGTGAGCGGCTCACGACGCCGCTGATCCGCGAGAGCGGCAAGCTGCGCCTGGCGACGTGGGAGGAGGCGATCCGCCGCATCACCTCCGAGCTGAACCGGATCAAGGGGGCACACGGACCCGACGCGATCGCCGGCCTGGCCTCGTCGCGCGCGACCAACGAGGACTGCTTCGCCATGACGCGCCTGATGCGCGCGGCGATCGGGACGAACAACATCGACAACTGCTCGCGCGTCTGCCACTCGCCGACCTCGTGGGCGATGCGCAGGTCGTTCGGCCTGTCGGGCGCGACCGGTTCGTTCACCGACTTCGACCACACCGACGCGACGATCATCATCGGCGCCAACCCGACCCAGGGCCACCCGGTCGTCGGGGCGCGGATCAAGCAGGCGACGCTGCGTGGGATGAAGCTCGTGACGATCGACCCGCGCCGGATCGAGCTCGCCGACTACGGCGCCCTGCATCTCTCGCCGCGGCCGGGGAGCAACGCCGCCGTCGTGCTCGGCCTCGCCCACGTGCTGGAGCGCGACGGGCTGACCGACCCTGGTTTCATCGCCCGGCGCACCGAGCACTACGACGCGCTCGTCGAGTTGCTCGACGCCTACACGCCGCGGGCGGTGCAGGAGATCTCCGGCGTCCCCTCCGCCGACATCGAGGCCGCCGCCCACATCTACGGCGAGGCGACGAACGGCTGCCTCGCGTGGGGCCTCGGTGTGACCGAGCACAAGTACGGCTCCGAGGTCGTTCGCCTGCTGTGCAACCTGGCGCTGATGACCGGCAAGATCGGTCGCACCGGCTCGGCGCTGCTGCCGTTGCGCGGTCAGAACAACGTCCAGGGCTCGTCCGACATGGGCGCGCTGCCCGACACCTACACGGCCTATCGCCCCGTCGGTGACGAGGAGGTCGCCCGGTCGTTCGAGGCCGCATGGGGCGTCCCGCTGTCGCGCGAGAAGGGGATGACGATCCCTCAGATGTTCGATGCCGCGGTCGACGGCCGGCTCAAGGCGATGTACATCTTCGGCGAGGACGTCGCCCAGACCGACCCGAACACGACGCACGTGATCAAGGCCTTGGAGTCACTCGAGTTCCTCGTCTGCCAGGACATCTTCGAGACCGAGACGACGAACTACGCCGACGTCGTCCTGCCGGCGTCGGCGTTCCTGGAGAAGACCGGGACGTTCACCAACGCCGAGCGTCGCTTCCAGATGGTCAACGCTGCGATCGAGCCGCCCGGCGCGGCCAAGACCGACTTCGAGATCCTGACCACCGTCTCCAGGGCGCTCGGCCACGAGATGGGCTACGAGACGCCGGCCGACGTGATGGACGAGATCGCGGCGCTGACCCCGGAGTACGGCGGCGTCAGCCACGAGCGCGTCGGGCGCGGCGGCTTGCAGTGGCCGGTCGCCGCCGACGGTACCGACTCGCCGATCCTCTACGAGCACGAGTTCACGACCGCCAACGGCCTCGGCCAGTTCGCCGCGCTGCCCTACCTGCCGCCCGGCGACGCGGTCGACGATGAGTTCCAGCTGATTCTCATCACCGGCCGTCGCCTCGAGCACTACAACGCCGGCACGATGACGCGGCGGACCAAGAACCTCGAACTCCTGCCCGGCGAGTGGATGGAGATCCACCCCGACGATGCGCTGACCCGCGGCGTCACCGAGGGCGACCTCGTCACGCTGCGCAGCCGCGTCGGCGAGGTCACGGTCGAGGCGCGCCTGACTACGCGCATCGAGCCCGGGCACGTCTTCACCGCGTTCCATTTCCCCGAAGTGCGCACCAACCTGCTCGTCGGCGCATCGGCCGACGTCAACACGTCGTGCCCGGAGTACAAGGTCGTGGCCGTCTCGGTGGAGGCCGCGCGCGAGCAGGCCGCACCGGTCCCCGCGTGACCGACGACCTCGCGGCGCGCATGATCGAGGTCGTCGTGCGCGACGGCCAGCGCGACGAGGTCGCGGTCGAGGAGCCGCTGGAGATACGCGTCGACTCCGAGCCCATGGCGGTGACGATGCGCACGCCCGGCCACGACGAGGAGCTGGCGCTCGGGTTCCTGCACGGCGAGGGGCTGATCGATGGGCCGCGCGCCGTCGGGCTGACCGACGACCTGGCGGCCAATGTCGTCGTGGTCAGCGGGCCGCTGATCCGCGAGTTGCCGGCCCGGCGCTTCTATACGACGTCGTCGTGCGGCGTGTGCGCGCGGGGCGCGCTCGAGGAGATCGCGGTGCTCGCCGCGCCGGCGGCCGACGGTCCGCGCGTCGATCGTTCGTTGCTCGCCGCTCTGCCCGACCGCCTGCGCCAGCCCGCCTTCACGCGGACCGGTGGCATCCACGCCACCGGCCTGTTCGACGCGAGCGGAGAGCTGGTCTACGTCCGTGAAGACGTTGGCCGCCACAACGCGATGGACAAGGTCATCGGGCGCGCGCTGCTCGACGGCCTGGTCCCGTTGAGTGAGTCGATCCTCTGCGTCAGCGGCCGCCTGTCCTACGAACTCGTGCAGAAGGTCGCGGTCGCTGGCGCGCCGATCCTCATCGGCGTCGGGGCGCCAAGCTCGCTGGCGATCCGCCTCGCCGCCGAGCAGCGCATGACGCTCGGCGGCTTCGCGCGCGCGGGTTCCGTCAACATCTACACCGATCGCGACCGCGTGACGGGGGATTGAGACGGCAGAGCGAGCGCTCTTCGACCGTGAACGTAGCGCCGGATCCGCCCTATGCCGTCAGGCGCACCGACACCGCGCCCAGCGGGTCCAGCCGGTGCTCGAGCAGCTGGCCCGGCGCCACCGCGAACGGGGGCGCCATCGTCATGCCGGTGATGATCCATTCTCCCGCGCGCAGCGACGCGCCGACCGCGTCGAGGTAGGCGGCGACGTGGGCGACGAGCGCGACCGGCTCGCCGGGCAGCGCGAACGGATCGTCGGTCTCACCGATGAGCTCACCGTCCCGCAGGACCGCGCTGTGCCCAGGCATCGGCGACGGCGGCTGCGGCTCGCCGAACACCACGTGGCGCTGGAAGATGTTCGCCGCGAGGACCGCCTCGACGTCGTCGTGCGGCCCAAGGTCCACGAGCTCGATCGCCGCCGCGATCGCGTCGATCGCCATCCCCTCGCCGACCCGCACCGCGAGCTCGGACTCGAGCCCCGGCGCCGCCCACGCGCCGATCGCCACCGAGCCGCCGTCGGGCACGACGGAGCGGTCGGTCAGGAAGCCGACCAGCGGCCCCGTCGTCCCGAGCTGCGCCATCGCGGCCGTCGAGCCGAGGCCGATCTTCCAGCCGAACGAGTGCGCGCCGGCCTCCATCAGCGCTCGCCGCGCGGCGAGCTGGACACGCATTCCGGAGATGACCCGCGGGTCGTTGGCGACGAAGGAAGTCATACCTAGGCAGCAAAGTAAGCTGCGCGGATGCTAGCCGCTCGGGCAGGGGGGCGCTGATGGACCTTGTACGCGATGAGGTCGTCAGGTACGCCCTGGATCACACGACGCCGCCTGACGGCCATCTCGGAGGCGTGGCCGCCGCGACGGTGCGCGATACGCCCGTCCCGATGATGATGAGCGGGCTTCCCGAGGCGCGAATCTTGCAAGTGCTCGTCGCCGCGACGGAGGCCCAGACCGTCCTCGAGGTCGGGACCTTCACCGGCTTCGGCGCGCTCGCCATGGCGGCGGCTCTGCCGCCCGGCGGTCGCGTGATCACGATCGAATACAACGGCGACTCGGCCGCGCTGGCGCGCAGGAACTTCGAGGCGAGCCCGTACGCCGACCGCATCGACCTGATCAAGGGCGACGCGCGCGAGGTGATCGCCGAGCTGCCCGGTCCGTTCGACGTCGTCTACCTCGACGCGTGGAAGCGCGACTACGTCCACTACTACGAGGCGGTCCTGCCCAAGCTCTCGGCGCGCGGCGCGATCGTCGCCGACAACGTGCTCTGGCGCGGCGAGGTCATCGAGCCGCGTCCCGACGACGAGGACGCCCTGGCGATCGCCGCGTTCAACGATCACGTCCAAGCCGACACGCGCACGATCAACACCGTGCTCAGCGTCGGCGACGGGCTGCTCGTCGTCCGGCGTGATCAGTCGTACGGTAAGCCGGCGTAGTTCTCGGCCAGGCTGCGCGCTGCGGCCTCCGAGGTCCACGCGTAGCGCAGGCGCGCGGTCTGCAGTTGGATCGCGAACGGGTCGGTGTCGAGGCGGTGCAGCAGCGTCGTCATGTGGGTCGAGAAGTCCTGGGTGCGCCACACGCGCGCAAGGCACGCCTGTGTATAGCCATGCAACAGCTCGTCGGACCCTGAGCCGTAGTGCTCGACGAGCGCGCGCGACAGGCGGTGGATGTCGTGGACGGCGAGGTTCAACCCCTTGGCCCCGGTCGGCGGGACGATGTGCGCGGCATCGCCGGCCAGGAACAGACGCCCATACTGCATCGGCTCGACGACAAACGAGCGGATCGCCGCGATCGCCTTGTCGAAGATCGGCCCCTCGTCGAGCGTCCAGCCCTCGCTGGCCAGCCGTACATGGAGCTCGGCCCAGATGCGATCGTCGGACCAGTTCTCGATCTTCTCGGTGATCGGGACCTGGAGATACAGCCGCGTGACTTCGTTGGAGCGCATCGTCAGCAGCGAGAAGCCGCGCTCGTGGCGCGCGTAGACGAGCTCGTCGGACGACGGCTTCACGTGCGCGAGGATCCCGAGCCAGCCGAACGGGTACGCGTGCTCGTACTCGCGCAGCACGCCGCCGGGGATCGACGGGCGGCAGACGCCGTGGAAGCCGTCGCAGCCGGCGATGTAGTCGCACTCGATCGACTCCGCAGCGCCGCCCGTCGTCGTGTAGGTGACCCGCGGGCGGTCCGAGGCGATGTCGTGGACGGCCACGTCTGAGACCTCGAACTCGAGCGCCCCGCCGTAGGCCAGCCGCGCGGCGACGAGGTCCTTGACGAGCTCCTGCTGGCCGTAGATCGTCACGTTGCGCCCGGTGAGATCGGTGATCGGGATGCGGTGGCTCTCGCCGTCGTAGCGCAGCTCGATGCCGTGGTGGACAAGGCCTTCGCGGTGTAGGCGATCGGCGAGGCCCGCCTCGGTGAGCAGGTCGACGGTCCCCTGTTCGAGCAGCCCGGCGCGCACGCGCCCCTCGATGTACTCGCGGCTGCGGTCCTCGAGCACGATCGACTCGATGCCCTGAAGGTGGAGCAGGTGGGCGAGCAGGAGCCCGGATGGACCGGCCCCGACGATCGCGACCTGGGTGCGCATGTCCCGGCGATCCTAGCGACGCTAAGCTGTGCGCACAGTAACGTTGTGTGCGCATAGCGAACACCGCCGGGGTCACCATGGCTGAGCTGCTCTCCCTCCCTGACGCGATCACCGAGCTCGTCCACGACGGCGACAGCGTCGCGCTCGAGGGGTTCACCCACCTGATCCCGTTCGCGGCCGGCCACGAGATCCTGCGCCAGCGCCGCCGCGACCTCGAGCTGATCCGGATGACGCCGGACCTCCTCTACGACCAGATGGTCGGCGTCGGCGCCGCCCGTCGCCTGGTCTTCTCCTACGGCGGAAATCCGGGAGTCGGTTCGCTGCACCGCTTCCGCGACGCGATCGAGCACGACTGGCCGCACGCGGTCGAGGTCGAGGAACACAGCCACGCCGGCATGGCCAACCGCTACGCCGCGGGCGCGTCGGCGATGCCGATGGCGATCATGCGCGGCTATGTCGGGACCGATCTCACCGAGCACACGAACGTCAAGTCGGTCACCTGCCCGTTCACAAACGAGGAGCTGACCGCAGTTCCCGCGCTGAACCCGGACGTGACGATCGTCCACGCCCAGGAGGCCGACCGCGACGGCAACGTCCAGCTGTGGGGGATCCCCGGCGTGCAGAAGGAGGCGGTCCTCGCCGCGCAGCGCTCGCTGGTCACCGTCGAGCAGATCGTCGACGAGCTCGAGCCCCGCCCGGGCGGCATCGTCATCCCCGGCTGGGTCATCACCGCGGTCGCCGAGGCCCCGCGCGGGTCGCTGCCGTCCTACAGTCTGGGAATGACCGAGCGCGACAACGACTTCTACCGCTTCTGGGACGGGCTCTCGCGCGACCGCGACCACTTCACCGCGTGGATGGAGGAGAACGTCCTGTGAGCACGCTGACCGCGACGACCGACGAGGTTCAGACGATCGTCGCGGCGCGCCGGCTGCTCGACGCGAAGGTCGTGTTCATCGGCGTCGGGCGCCCGTCGACTGCGGCGCTGCTCGCGCGGATGGTCGTCAACCCCAAGCTCGTGCTCGTCTACGAGTCGGGGACGATCGGGGCCAAGCCGTTTCACGTCCCGCTGTCGATCGGCGACGGCGAGCTGGCCGAGACCGCCGACGTCGTCGTCTCCGTTCCCGAGATGTTCAACTACTGGATTCAGCCCGGCCGGATCGACGTCGCGTTCCTCGGCGCGGCCCAGGTCGATCGCTTCTGCAACCTCAACTCGACGGTCATCGGCGACTACGACCGCCCCAGGACGCGGCTGCCCGGCGCCGGCGGCGCGCCCGAGATCGCGGCGAGCTGCGGCGAGGTCGTCGTCGTCGCCCCGCATGGCACGCGTACGTTCGTCGAGCAGCTCGACTTCCGTACGACCGTCGGCTTCGGCGACGGCCCCGGCTCCCGCGAGAAGCTCGGCTTCCGCGGCAAGGGCCCGAGCGCCGTCATCACCGATCTCGGCGTCCTCGAGCCCGACCCGGAGACCTGCGAGCTCGTCCTGACCGAGATCCATCCGGGCGTCGAGCCGGACCAGGTGCGCGAGGCGACCGGCTGGGCGCTGCGCATCGCCGACGACCTGCGGACGACCGAGCCGCCGACCGACGAACACCTGGCTGCCCTGAGGGAGCTCCTGAGCCGATGACCGCCGCCTACGTCCTGGACGCCGTCCGCACTCCGATCGGCCGCCACGGCGGTGGCCTGGCCGGCGTACGCCCGGACGACCTCGCCGGGCTCGTGCTCAAGGCGATCGTCGAGCGCTCCCCGAACCTCGACCCGGCACAGATCGACGACGTCATCTACGGCGACGCCAACGCCGCGGGCGAGGACAACCGCGACGTCGCGCGGATGGCCGTGCTGCTCGCCGGGCTGCCGACGTCGATCCCCGGAGCGACGGTCAACCGGCTGTGCGGCTCGGGGCTGGAGGCCGCGATCCAGGCGAGCCGCGCCATCGAGACCGGCGACGCGGATCTCATCGTCGCGGGCGGCGTCGAGTCGATGTCGCGCGCGCCGTGGGTCGTGCTCAAGCCCGAGCGTGGCCACGCCCGTGGCCACGAGACGATGCACTCGACGACGCTCGGCTGGCGGATGGTCAACCCCGAGATGCCGGAGAAGTGGACGATTTCGCTGGGCGAGAGCGCCGAGCTCCTGGCCGACAGGTTCTCGATCTCCCGCGAGGCACAGGACGAGTTCGCTCTGCGCAGCCACCGCAACGCGCAGCGGGCGTGGGACGAGGGGATCTACGACGCGCAGATCGTCGCCGTCCCGGGGACCGACGTCACGCGCGACGAGTCGATCCGCCCGGACACGACGATCGAGGGCCTGACAAAGCTGCGCCCGGTCTTCCGCACCGGCGGCTCCGTCACCGCGGGCAACTCCTCGCCGCTCAACGACGGTGCCGGAGCGGCACTGATCGGGACCGAGGAGATGGCCTCCAAGCTCGGCGTCGAGCCGCTGGCGCGGATCGTGTCGCGCGCGGCGCACGGCGTCGATCCCGACGTCTTCGGCATCGGCCCGGTCGAGGCGGCCAACACGGCGCTCGCTCGCGCGGGCATCAGCTGGGGCGACCTGAAGGCCGTCGAGCTCAACGAGGCGTTCGCGTCGCAGACGCTGGCCTGCGTCGCCAACTGGCCCGATCTCGATCCCGACATCCTCAACCCCAACGGTGGCGCGATCGCCATCGGGCACCCGCTCGGCTGCTCGGGCGTGCGCATCCTCGGCGCGCTCGCCCACGACCTCAAGCGCAAGGGCGGGGGTTACGGCATGGCGACGATCTGCATCGGCGTGGGCCAGGGACTCGCCGTGATCCTGGAGGCATAACCCGATATGGCGACACACGGTCCAGCCCCCTACACCCGCGCCCCCGGGGTCGACCCTCCTCTCGACGACGAGGGCTACCGCTCGACGGCGCTGCGGGCGCCCAAGCAGCCGCTGGTCAAGCTCCGCCAGGGCGTCGGCGAGATCACCGGCCCGCTCCACGGTTGGGCGCCGATCGGCGAGCTCGACCACGACCTCACGCGCCAGCACCAGGGCCTGCCGCTGGGCGAGCGGATCACGGTGAGCGGCCGCCTGCTCGACGCCGACGGCGGGCCGATCCGCGATGCGCTCGTCGAGGTCTGGCAGGCCAACGCGGCGGGGCGCTACCTGCACCAGGACGACCAGCACCCCGCGCCGCTGGACCCGAACTTCACCGGCGCCGGACGCTGCGAGACCGACGCCGACGGGCGTTACCACTTCATCACGATCAAGCCCGGCGCCTACCCGTGGGGCAACCACCACAACGCCTGGCGCCCGCAGCACATCCACTTCTCGCTGCTCGGCCGCGCGTTCCCCCAGCGGCTCGTCACCCAGATGTACTTCCCCGGCGACCCGCTCTTTCAGTACGACCCGATCTTCAACTCGGTCCGCGACGAACAGGCGCGCCAGAGGATGGTCTCGCGCTTCGACATCGAGACGACGGTGCCCGACTGGGCGCTCGCCTACGAGTTCGACATCGTCCTCAGTGGCCGTGGGCAGACACCGTTCGAGGAAGAGCATTGAGCCCCGGGGAGACGCCGTCGCAGACCGTCGGGCCGTTCTGGGCGATCGGCCTGCCATGGGATTCGGCGTCGACGTTCGAGGGCGCTGTGCCCGGCGACGCGTTCACGGTCTCCGGGTATGTCCTCGATGGTGCGGGCGACCCCGTCTCCGACGCGATCGTCGAGAGCTGGCAGGCCGACCCCGATGGGCGCTTCGACCATCCCGACGACCCGCGCGGCGCCGTGGAGTGGGACGCGTTTCGTGGTTTCGCGCGCGCGTGCGTCGACGCTGACGCGCGGTATGAGATCGTCACCGTGATGCCCGGTCAGGTCCCCGCCGCCGATGGTGTGTTGCAGGCGCCGCACCTGCTCGTGTCGATCTTCGCCCGCGGGCTGCTCGACCGCGTCGTCACGCGGATCTACTTCGCCGACGAGGAGGCGCTGAACGCCGGCGACCCGGTGCTCAGCGCGCTGGCGCCCGACCGCCGCGAGACGCTGCTCGCCCAGCCGGTCAACGGCGGTGGCTACCGGCTTGACATCCACCTCCAGGGTCCGGCGGAGACCGTCTTCTTTGCCCTCTGAGGGTCTGTTCACCGAGCTCTTCGCGCGTGGTGGGGCGGCCGCCGAGGTCGACGATCGCGCGTGGCTTCAGGCGATGCTCGACGTCGAGGCCGCGCTCGCGCGGGCCTGCGCGAGGCACGGCATGTGCCCGCCCGAAGCGGCTGAGGAGATCACCGCCGCCGCGCGCGCCGAGGACTTCGACATCCCCGCGATCGGCCGCGAGGCGGGTCAGGCCGGCACGCCGGTGTTTGCGATCGTGCGGATGCTGCGCGAGCTCGTCGGCGAGGACTTCGCGACCTACGTGCACCGCGGCGCGACGACCCAGGACATCCTGGACACCGCGGCGATGCTCGTCGCGCGCCGAGCGCTGGAGCCGATTCTGGCCGACGCGGCCGCGACGGCCGACGCGTGCGCGAAGCTCGCGGCCGAGCACCGCGACACGGTCATGGTCGGCCGCACGCTCCTGCAGCCGGCGCTGCCGGTCACGTTCGGGCTGCGCGCGGCGGGCTGGATGGTCGGCATCGACGAGACCGCGGCGGCGCTGCGCGCCGTGCGCGAACACGATCTCGCGCTGCAGCTCGGCGGCGCGGTCGGCACGCTCGCCGCCTACGGCACGGTCGGCCCCGCAATCGCCACAGACCTCGCATCTGATCTGGGCCTTCCCGAGCCGACGCTGCCGTGGCACACGATCCGCGCCCGGCCCGCGGCGCTGGCCGGCGCGCTCGGCGCCCTCGCTGGGATCCTCTCCAAGATCGCCTACGACGTCGCGCTGCTTGCTCAGGGCGAGGTCGGCGAGGTGCGCGAGGGCGGCGGCGCGGGCCACGGGACATCCACCGCGATGCCCCAAAAACGCAACCCGGTTGCCTCGGTCGTTGCCACCGCCTGCGCGACTCGCGTCCCCGGCCTTGTCGCCACCGTCCTGCAGAGCATGACCCAGGAACACGAACGCTCGGCTGGGGCATGGCAGGCCGAGTCGCAGACGCTGTCGGAGCTGTTGCGGCTGGTCGGCGCCCAGGTCGCGTGGGTGCGCGAGATGGTCGAGAACCTCGAGGTCGATCCGGCGCGGATGACCGCCAACGTCGAGGCCGCCGGCGAGCTGCTGCTGACCGAGAGTGTGGTGACGCGGCTCGCCGACCACGTTGGGCTCGTCACGGCGAGAGAGATCGTCAACGGCGCGGTGGCGCGCGTGATGGAAGGCGACGTGACGCTGAGCGCCGCGCTGCTCGCCCAGCCCCTGGTCGCCGACGCGCTCGGCGCCGACGGCGTCGCCGCTGCGCTGACGCCGGGTGGCTACCTCGGTGTGGCCGGCGAGATGGTCGACCGCGCGCTCGCCGCGCACCGCGGACCGGGGGCGTAGATGGCCGAGATGGTCGCCGTGCATCACATCGTCGACGGGCCGCCCGACGCGCCGGTGCTCGTGCTCGGCAACTCGCTGGGCTCGTCGACGGCGATGTGGGACCCGCAGTTCGCCGCGCTCGCCGAGCATCACCGCGTCGTGCGCTTTGACCATCGTGGCCACGGCCAGTCGCCGGTTGTCGACGGACCGTACTCGCTCGACGACCTCGGTGGCGATGTCGTCGCGCTGCTCGACGAGCTCGAGATCGAGCGCGCGTCGTACTGCGGGCTGTCGCTTGGTGGGATGGTCGGGATGTGGCTCGGCGTGCATGCGCCGTCGCGCATCGACAAGCTCGTGCTCTGCTGCACATCGCCGCACATGCCGCCGGCCGAGGGATGGACGGAGCGGATCGACGCCGTTCTCGCCGCCGATTCGGTTGAGCCGATCGCCGACGCGATCATCTCCCGCTGGCTGACCGCCGAGTACATCGCCTCGCACCCCGACGGTGTCGCGCACCTGCGCACGATGCTCGTCAACACGCCGGCGGGCGGCTATGCCGGCTGCTGCGCGGCGATCCGTGACATGGACCTGCGCGGCGACCTGGCGTCGATCACCGCTCCGACCCTCGTCATCGCCGGCCGCGACGACGTCGCCACGCCGCCGGCGCACGGCCGCGCGATCGCCGACGCGATCGGAGGCGCTCGCTTCGAAGTCGTTCATCCCGCCGCTCACTTCGCCAACGTCGAGCAGGCCGACGCCATCACCAATCTGATCCTGGAGGCCCTATGACCGACGACCTGTACGACGAGGGCATGACGGTGCGCCGCGAGGTGCTCGGCGACGCGCACGTGGATCGGGCGGTCGAGTCGACGACGCCGTTCTCGCAGCCGTTTCAGGACTACATCACCCGCGCGGCGTGGGGTCAGGTGTGGGCGCGCGACGGGCTCGATCGCCGCACCCGGTCCGTGATCACGCTGTCGGTGCTGACTGCGCTGCACTGTCACGCCGAGATCCCGATGCACGTGCGCGCGGCGCTGAAGCACGGGCTGACGGCCGACGAGATCTCCGAGGTCCTGCTCCATACCGCGGTCTACGCGGGCGTCCCGGCCGCCAACGCGGCCTTCGCGATCGCCCAGCAGACGCTGGCCGAGGAGGGCGAGCTGCCCGAGGCGTGACCGCCGGCGCACCGCACCCGGGCCAGTTCGTTCAGTCGCTGCACCGCGGTCTGGCCGTCATCCGCGCGCTGAGTGCCGCCGAGCCGCAGACCGTGAGCGAGGTCGCGCGCGAGGCTGATCTGACGCGGGCGACAGCTCGGCGGTTCCTCCTCACGCTCGAGCAACTCGGCTACGCGCGCTCGCGCGACGGGCGCTTCGCGCTGACCCCCCGGGTCCTCGAGCTTGGCTACGCCTACCTATCGAGTCTGAGCCTGCCGCAGGTCGCCCAGCCGCATCTCGTGCAGCTGGTCGAGCGGGTGCACGAGTCGTCGTCGCTGTCGGTCTTGGACGGGGCTGACGTCGTCTACGTCGCGCGCGTGCCGACGCAGAGGATCATGGCGGTGACGATCTCCGTCGGGACGCGGTTCCCGGCCTATGCGACGTCGATGGGGCGCGTGCTGCTGGCAGCGCTGGAGCCGGACGCCCTGGACTCGATCCTCGACGGGCTCGAGCTGGAACCGTTGACCCGCGGGACGGTGGCGAGCGTCGGCGAGCTGCGCTCGGTGCTGGATCGCGTACACCGCCAGGGCTGGGCGCTGGTCGACCAGGAGCTCGAGACCGGGCTGCGGTCGATCGCCGTGCCGGTGCGTGGCGCGGACGGCACGGTCGTGGCGGCCGTGAACGTCTCGACCCATGCGACGCGGACCTCCCTCGACGACATGCGCCGGGTGTTGCTGCCGGCGTTGCAGGACGCCGCGGCGGCGGTGGAGCGGGACGCGGGCGTTGGGCTCTGAACAGCGCGGCAGTTTCCCTCGCCGCGCTGTTCACGCGCCCGCCAGCCACTCACGCAGCGCCGCATACACCGCCGGGTGGTTCAACAGCGCGAAGTGTGTGGCGCCGCCGACGTGCAGACCATCGGAGTCCTCGAAGCCGATGCGACGCGAGCGCCCGCGCCCGGACGCGCTGGCCTCCAGTACGAGCAGATCTCCGACCAGCCGGCCGACCGGGTGGCGTGGGCTGCGGGTCACCGTCGCCGCGACGAACGAGTGGGTGGCGCCCGGGAGCAGCGGCACCTCGGCCACCGCCCGCGCGCGCAACGCATCCGGATCGCAGCCCCGCCAGTCCTCGTCGACCAACGACCCGTGGCGAAGATCGCGGATGCCCGAGCTGCGGCGGCGCAGGAACGCGCTCAGCGGCCGCGTCTCGGGCAGGCGCTCCAGCGCCGCGCTGGCCAGATGCGTGCCCTGCTCGAGCGGGGCGCCGAGATGCGGCGATCCGAGGGAGACGATGTGGTCGGCCTGCTCCACCCAGGTCGCCCCTTCCAGAGCGGCCTGATGACACGCGCTGCGCGCGATCAGCCCGCCCAGCGAATGCCCCACCAGAGCGATCCGCCGGACCTCGACCGGCCACGCGGACACGAGCGTGGCCAGCAGATCGGCCAGCGAGCGCCCGTTCTCGGAGACGTGGCGGCCCGTGTTCACGCGCACGTACACCGGCGTCATCCCGAGGTCGTCGCGCAGCCGGGCACCGTATGTCGCCGCCTCACCCCGTCGCCACGACAGCTCGGTCTCCATCAGGCCATGGACGAACACGACGATCTCCGGCGCCGCGTCCACAAACGCGCAAGACAGCGACGCCGGCGAGCACTCCACGACAGAACCAGCCACGCGCACCGTCATCGGCTCCTGGAGATCTGAGCCCTCGCGCTCCAGCTGATCGCCGATCAGCCCGGTCAGAGCCCCCAGGGCCGCGGCGCCGCGCGGCGAGCGTGACACCGAGCGTCCGTCGCCCCTCGCGCCGCGAGTCGCCAGCAGGCCGTCGACCACGGCTCCGGCCGCCCCGAACGCCACGCCGACCGCGCGATAGACCCCGCCGGAGATCGTGTCGTGCACAGTCCGCACCGGCGACGCGCTCCGCCCGGCCGAGCCGAACGAGCGATCCGCGATCGCCTGGTGCAGATCGCCGATTCCCGCCGTCGCGCCCCGTAACTCGGAGAACGCCAGTCTGCTCAGGGCACGAATCTCATCCGGACGCCGCGCGGGGACGGTCATTGCGGACCACTACACCGCACGCGTCGGCGAGTAACGACGACGCCGGTGACGAGAGCGATCATCCTCGCGTCCCCTGTGCGGCCTCCGAGAGAGGTAGACCGACCTGTTCCTTCGCCCGATCGAGTCGGATGGTTAGGCTGCTGGGTTCAATGACGGCTGATCCACCACCGTTTGAGATCGATCAGGTCCAGGAGCACGATCGCCTGGTGCTCACGCTGCGCGGCGAGCTCGACCTCGCGACCGCATCGGAGCTCGAGAACGCGGCGCTGCCCGTCATCCGTGACGGCGGCAGCGTGGTGATCGACCTGCGCGGCCTGGAGTTCATCGATTCGAGCGGTGTACGCGTCCTGGTTGCGGGGCATGCCGCGGCGCGGCTGTCCGGCGGGATGCTGACGATCGTCCGGGCGCCGACAGACAGCGCGGTCGATCGTGTGATCGCGATCGCGGGGATCACTGAAGCGCTGGACATGGTCGACCAGCCGTAGGGCCTTCCCCGACGTGAACCAGCCCGACCTCGATCGTTTTGCCGACCTGGCCATCGCCTTCGGCGCCAACGTCCAGCCCGGCCAGATCGTCGCGATCGGCACCGAGCCGGGTAAGGAGCTCCTGACCCGGGCGCTGGTCGCCAGCGCCTACCGTCACGGCGCGAAGTTCGTCGACGTGGCCTACTTCGATCTGCACGTCAAACGGGCGCGCCTGCTCAACGCCGATCCCGACACGCTGGACTTCGTCCCGTCGTGGTACGGCAATCGGATGCTCGAGCTCGGCAAACAGCGCTGCGCACGGATTGGGCTCTCGGGCCCGGCGTTTCCCGGGCTGCTCGAGGACGTCGATCCCCAGCGGGCGGGGCGCGACCTGCTGCCCGCGGTCAAGGAGGGGGTGACGGTCGTCAACGAGGCGACGACGAACTGGACCGCGATCCCGTGCCCGACCCGCAACTGGGCGACGCTCGTCTATCCCGACCTCGACCCCGACGCGGCCTACGACAAGCTCGTCGCCGACGTCGTGCACACCTGCCGGCTCGACGAAGACGATCCGATCGCCGCGTGGACCGAGCGCGTCAAGGTGCTCAAGGGCGCCGCCGCCGCGCTCAACGAGCGCGGCTTCGATGCGCTGCGCTTCCGCTCCGAAGGCACCGACCTGACCGTCGGGTTGCTGCCGACCTCGACGTTCATGGCCGCGACGATGGAGACGGTCGGCGGCATCACCCACATGGCCAACCTGCCGTCCGAAGAGGTCTTCACCGCACCCGATCCGCAGCGTGTGGACGGGGTCGTGCGGTCGACCAAACCGCTGCTGCTCGGCGGGTCGATCATCAGCGGTCTCGAGGTCGAGTTCCGCGACGGGCGTGCGGTGCGCATCGACGCGCAGGAGAATGTGGACGTCCTGCGCGGCTACGTCGCGCGTGACGACGGCGCGGCGCGCCTCGGCGAGGTCGCATTGGTCGACGACGCGGGGCGCATCGGCCCGCTGGACACCGTCTTCTTTGACACGCTGCTCGACGAGAACGCCGCGAGCCACGTCGCGCTCGGCGCGGCCTACACGTTCACCGCGGGGCCCGAGGATCAGGACAAGGTCAACGTCAGCTCGATCCACATCGACTTCATGATCGGCTCGTCGGACCAGGAGGTCGACGGACTGAGCTCCGGCGGCGAGGCGGTCCCGGTGCTGCGCGGTGGCTCCTGGCAGATCTGAAGAGCCGCTAGATTTGCCCCACCAGGAGAGGTGCCGGAGCGGTTGAACGGGCACGACTGGAAATCGTGTAGCGGGGGTAACTTCGCTCGGGGGTTCGAATCCCCCTCTCTCCGCCATCTTTGCGACGTGCGAACCCTGGCCCCTGAAGAATGGGCTGGGGTTCGCTTGTTGTAGCCCTGGTCCTGGCTCGGCGTGAGCAGGCTGTCCGCCGTACCGGGCCCTACGGTCCGGCCTCCCGAGCTTGGGCCAGGCAATCGCGATCGGCTCCAACCCGTGAGGCCGTTGGTGATCGCGTTGGCTTCGCGGGTGGCGTCGGGTGTGCCCCAGTCACCGAACAGCGTGACTGGGTGGCCGGTGTAGGGCAGGATCGCGGTGATCAGCTTGTCAGGAGGGATCACCGCTACGTTGCACATGTCCTGAACCCAGACACCCCTCTCTCCGCTCGTTGGCGCTCGGGGCGCGGACGCCGCGGTCAGACCAGGCCGTGGCGCATCGCGAAGAGGGTCGCGGCGGCGCGGTTGGATGTGCCGATCTTGGTGTAGATGTGTTGGATGTGGTGGTCGGCGGTCTTCGGCGTGATTGTCAGTCGCTCGGCGACCTGCGCAGTGGTGCTGCCGGTCGCGACGAGCTTGAGAACCTCGAGCTCGCGCGGTGTGAGCGAAGCGGGCGCAGAGAGGCGCGGGTATCCGCGATGGCCCGTCGTGGCGAGGACGGCCTCGGTCGCGTTACCGTCGAGCGTGCCGGCGCGGGCCTCCTCTCGCAGGGCGCGAGCTGCCTGGTCGGGCGCGAACGCCTCGCGGTGGGAACGCGCGCTTGTCAGCGCGTGGTAGACATCGGCGGCGGCGAGCAGGCGCGCGGGCATAGGAAGCGTGGCGGCGGTGAGCCCGCGCGGGTACCCGCTGCCGTCGAGTCGCTCGTGGCTGGCGGACGCGAGGTCGGCAAGCGATGCAAGGCTCCCTCGGCGCAAGACCCGGTCTGTGTAGTAGGGGTGCAGCTGGACGCGCTCGCGCTCGGTGCGGGTCAGCGGACCGGGTTTGTCCCAAATCGTGTTCGGTACGCCTGAGCGTCCGAGCGCGTGCACGAACGCGGCCCTGCGTAGCTTCACGATGTCGTCCTCCGAGAGGCCAATGCGTCGCGCGGCCGCCTCGGCGAGCTCGGCGACCCGGCGCGAATGTCCGGTGAACCATGGGGATTTCAGGTCAGCGAAGTCTCCGAGCGCCGCGAGGACGTTGTCGACCTCAGCGCCTGTGAGCCGTGCCCGAGGCCCTGGCTCGGCGGCGATCACCATCTCCCAGGGCCCGTCGTCGAGGCCTTCAAGAATCGCCGTCGCACTGGTCCTGAGTGTGGCGACGAGGTCGGGATCCATGATCAGCCCGGCGTACCGTCGTGCAAGCTCGAGCGCGGGCTCGACGCCGTGCAGCCGATGCGCGACCTCGACGTAGTTGGCGACGGTCATGATCCGCGCCGACAACGCGATCGTGTCCCCGGCTATGCCGCGCGGAACGCCCTTGCCGTCCCACCGCGCGAATGTGTGCTGCAGCGGTTGGCACACCTCCGGCCCGAATCCAAGCCGGTCCGCGAGAACGCCCGTCACCTGGCAGTGCGTGTTCATCGCCTCGACGACGGCGCGCATGCCGGTCGCCAGCAGCTTGGCACCGGTCCGAGCGCGGTGCAGCGCCCCGCCGTCAGAGCCCGCCCGCGACAGCAGGTAGCGCGCCTGGCCGAGTTGGGACGGGTCTGCGCCAAACATCCCCTCGCGTGCCGCGATGTCGTCGCCGAACACGAGCCGCACCTCGAACGAGTCGGCGGTACAACCGACCATCGCGAGGAGGCTGACCCAATAGACGGCGTCGATCGCGGCCTCGTCGAGCTCGGCGCGCATGGCTAGCCGGGTCGCGATCAGGCAGCCGCGCAGTCCGTGCTCCATCGCCTGGCCGAGACCCAGATCGGTGGCGAGCGACAGCGCCGCGACGAGCTCCGCCAGCCGCGGGCGCATCTCGGTCAGCGGCTCGATCCGTCCCGTCGTCTCCACGGCCCCGAACGCTACTCCCAACCTCTGTGCACCTATCGGGAGTTCTCCCGATGCCAGCTCTCCGGGCTAGGCGTAGTTTCGCTGCCATGACTCGCGCCGCGCTCGCCGAGAGCGTCACCAGGGACGAGCGGCCAGACGACGTCACCTCAATCTCGACCAAGGCGGTGAAGCGGTGAGCAACAAAGTCGTCATCAACCTCGCAACCGGCATGGAGGACCCCGAGCGCGTGCTTGTCGCATTCCTGATTGGGCAAGCCGCGACCACGCAGGGCAAGGAGGTCGCGATGTTCCTTACCAAGGACGCCGTGTACCTCGCCCTCCCGGACCACGCGACCGGCGTGGCGTGCGACGGCTGCCCGCCGCTTGATCGCGTCTTCGAGCAGTACGCCGAGGGCAGCGGCCAGCTGCTCGCCTGCCCCTTCTGCGTCAACGCCCGCAGCGTTGATCCAGACCAGTTCGTCGCGCATGCCCGCGTCGCTGGCGCCACCGCACTGTGGGAGTGGATCGGTGACCAACCCGCAACCGTGTTCAGCTACTGACCGTGCGACTTGATCTGGCCTCCAGACTGTCCAATGCTCAAGCCGTCCGCGGCCAGGCACCGTGGCCGAACCATGAGTACGTGAAGGGCTGGGGCGTGTTCGGCTTGCCGTTCGATTCCGGACACGTGCTCGCGCTCCGGGTGTTCCCAGAGAACGACTTCGCCCCCTACAGCACGCTGTGGCACCGCGACCCTGCGGGCCGTTGGTCGATCTACGTCGATGGGCCAAGCCTGGATACAGCCTGCCCGCGCTACTACGGCGCCGCGTGCGAGCACACTGGATACGCCCATCTCGAGATCACCTGGATCGGTCCCGCAACTCTGCGAGTGACGATGGACAAGCCGGCTTTGGAGTGGACGCTCACGGCCAGCCAGACACGACTTCTAGGCGCGCTGAACCGCATCAGCGACAAGCTCCCCGAGGGCTCATGGCGTCGCGAGCCGATGCTCCGCGCCCGTGAACGCGTCGGGACGGCGCTCGGGTTGGGCCACCTTCAGCTGTCGGGAGTGATGCCCAGCGGCCATCGGGGAACGCTGATGCCAGAGCGGATGTACTTCGTCAACGAGTCGCGCGCGGTGTTCGAGGGCTTCGACCTCGGACAGCCCGCTCGGCTCAAAGACAACCCGAGGATCGGCGACGTGCCGCTATCCGCCCGCGGCATGCTCGCCATCGGCCAAGGGGTATGGCGGGTTCTCGACCCCACCGATTCCGGACGCACACGAGCCGCGACTCCAACCAGGCTACGGGCCTGAGTCTGCTCGTCGACCCGACCTGACGCTCACCTGAGCAAAGCGGGACCAGCCACACTCGGTGCCGTCCCCTGCTTCGCCGGCGCAGCATCGGCGCACGCAGGGCTCGACGATGGTGGACAGGGATAGCCTGTGTAGTCATGACCGTTACGACAAGCGGCAAGCGCCAGGAAGGCGTCTGGCCCAGCATCGTCAGCGATGATGCGCATGCGCTGCGCGGGTGGCTGATCGGGATCGGGTTCGTGGAGGATCTGATGATCCCGGGCGAGCGCGTCGGGACGATCCATCACAGCCAGCTCGACTGGCCCGAGGGCGGCCGCGTGATGCTGTCGAGCAGCGGCGAGCGGCCGACGCCGTGCCGCGCGGGCACGGCGTCACTGCACGTCGTCACCGCCGACCCCGACGCCGTGCACGCCCGCGCGGTCGCGCTCGGCGCCACGGTCGTTCACCCGCTCACCGACCAGACCGATTACCCCTCGCGCGATGTCACCGTCGCGGACCTCGACGGCAACCACTGGACCTTCGCGACCTTCGCGGGATAGCGCGGGCCCTGCGCCCCGCCGGCGGTCTACGCGTCGATGGTCACGACCGCCGACGGTGCAGGGCGCGCATGTCGGCCTACCGAACGTAGTGGTAGGTCACCCGCAGCAGCGGAGCCGACCCGTTGCCGGTGCCGCCAGCCGCGCCGCACGACCGATGTCGTAGAACGGCCGGGCGAACTGCTGGTCGGCGGTCAGCGCGTTGAGCGCCGGGCCCGACAGCGTCTGGCCTTGAGGCAGGACGAGGCCGTGGCAGTGGGTCGGTGCCGGGTACTCGTAGGCGACGAACGAGATCGGGTACTGCGAGGTGTTCTGGGCCGGCGCGAAGCATTCCGCCTGACGTAGGCTGCTGAGGAATGAGCCCGCCGCCCGGATCCGAGCCCTCCGCCTACAGCGCCGCCGGGGTCGACTACGAGAGCCTCGACGCGGGCAAGCGCGCGGCGCTGACCCAGGCGCTCGCCACGTCGTCGCTGCTCCGCGCCCGCGGCGGGCTGGCGATCGACGCCTCGCGTGGTGAGCCCGCGTTCGTGTTCGAGTTCGCCGGCCAGACGCTCGCGTTCGTGCTCGAAGGGCTCGGGACCAAGGCGATGATCGCCCGCGCCGCGCCCGATGAGGGCGGGACGAACTTCTTCAACGTCGCCTACGACACGGTCGCCGCGATCGTCAACGACCTCTGCTGCGTCGGCGCGTTGCCGCTCGTCGTCAACGCGTACTTCTCGACCGGCTCGTCGGACTGGTACGACGACGCGCCGCGCCGCGGAGCGCTGCTCGACGGCTGGCGCCAGGCGTGCCAGGACGCCGGCGCGACGTGGGGTGGGGGAGAGTCGCCGACGCTGCCCGGGCTCGTCACCCCGGACGAGATCGAGCTGGCCGGCAGCGCGGTCGGCGCGGTGCCCGACGGCCACCGCGCGATCCTCGGTGCCGACCTCGGCGCCGGCGACGAGATCGTGTTCGTGGCCAGCGCCGGGCTGCATGCCAACGGGGCGTCGCTGGCGCGCTCGATCGCCGCCGAGCTGCCCGACGGCTACCCGACGGCGCTGCCCAGCGGCCGCACGTTCGGCGCCGCGCTTCTCGACCCCTCGGTCATGTACGCGGGGCTGATCGAGGCACTGCTCGCCGACGGGCTGCCGATCCACTACCTCAGCCACATCACCGGCCACGGGCTGCTCAAACTGATGCGCCCCGATCGCGAACTGACCTACCGGATCACGCGGCTGCCCGACGTCCCCGAGGTGCTTGCGTTCATCGTGGCACACGCGGGGATGTCTGCGTCGGAGGCGTACTCGACGTTCAACATGGGCGTGGGCTACGCGGTCTACTGCGGGGCCGGGGCGGGGGAGCGCGCCGTCGAAGTCGCCGAAGGGCTCGGCCTCGCCGCTCACCTCGCGGGTGTCGTCGAAGCCGGCCCGCGTCGCGTGGTGCTCGAGGAGATCGACGTCGTCTTCGACACCGGTGACATGGATCTGACGCCGGATCGGGCCTAGCCCGCCACCGCGATGTCAGCCTCCCGCGGCGCCAGCGGCGTCCCGCAGATCGCGCACGCGTAGTCCGGCGGATGCGCCGCGTGCTCGTCGCCGTCCTCGGCGTGCAGCACCTCGGAGCTGATCGTCAGCCACGCCAGAATCCCGCCCGCCGCGGCGAGCACCGCGCAGATCAGCGTCGCCGTGTGGAAGCCGCTGGTCATCGCCGCCGGCTTGTAGAATCGATCCCCGGTCAGGCCGGCGGCCAACGGCAGAACGGCGACCGCCAGCAACCCGGCCACGCGCGAGACCGCGTTGTTGATTCCGGACGCGATGCCCGAGTGCCGGGTGTCAGCGGCGGCGAGCACGGTCGCGGTCACCGGCGCGACGACGAACACCAAGCCGATCCCGAAGACGATCACCGCCGGCAGCACCGACGTCAGGTAGCTGTCGCCGGGCTGGATCCGGGTCATCAAGAGCAGGCCGAGTGCGATGATCAGCGGCCCGATGGTCAACGGAATCCGTGGCCCGATGCGCTGGGCCAGCGCCCCTGACCGCGCCGAGAACGCGAGCATCAGCGCGGTGATCGGCAGGATCACCGCGCCCGACTCGATCGGCGTGTAGTCCAGCGACACCTGCAGGAACGCGACGAGCAGGAAGAAGACGCCACCGAGCGCGGCATAGACGACGAACGTCACCCCGTTGGCGGCGCTGAACTGCCGCGAGGAGAAGATCTCAAGCGGCATCATCGGATTGGGGCTGCGGTGCTCGGCGAACAGGAACCCGATCAGCGCCGCGACACCGCCGATCCCGGCGGCGAGCACGAGCGGCGAGACGCCCCCCGAGGATTCGATCAGCGCGTACGTCGTGCCGCCGAGGCCGAGCGCGGCGAGCGTCGCGCCGAGGAAGTCCAGCCGTCCGCTCGCCGTCTCGTCGCGGGTCTCGGGGACGTGGCGCGCAGCCATCACGACGACGAACGCGCCAAGCGGCAGGTTGATGACGAAGATCGCCCGCCATGAGACTGCCGCGACGAGGAAGCCGCCGAGCAGCGGTCCGATGGCGGTCACGATCCCGCCGAGCCCCGACCAGGCGCCGATCGCCCGCGCCCGGTCGGTCGGCCGGAAGCTCGCCTCGATCATCGCCAGGCTCCCGGGCGTCAGCAGCGCGCCGCCGACGCCCTGCAGGATTCGCGCGGCGACGAGCGCCGTCGCGGTCGGCGCGACGGCGCAGAGCAGCGATGCGGCGGTGAACCACCACGCGCCGAAGACGAAGATCCGTCGGCGCCCGTAGCGATCGCCGAGCGCCCCGCCGAGCAGGATCAGCGACGCGAGCGACAGCAGGTAGCCGTTGAGCATCCACTGCAACGTCGCCGTCGACGCGCCGAGATCACGGCCGATGCTCGGCAGCGCGACGTTGACGACCGTCCCGTCGAGAAACACCATTCCCGACCCGAGCACGGCGACGGCGAGGACCCAGCGACCGGCCTTGCTCTCGTACCGCACCCAGCCGAGGCTACCGGTCAGTCGATCAGTGCCTGATGGACCAGCTGGCGGAGCTGCGAGCGCAGGGGGTGCGTGTTCGACGGCAGCAGCTGCGTGAGGAAGATCGACGACGGCGGTCGACGATACACCGTACACAGGTGTATCGGTCGTGCCGTATCGACACATGAGCCCCCGATCCCTTGAGTTGCGGCGCGGCCGGCAGCGTCCGTTCGCTGACCGTGCCGGCGGCGCCGGAGTCCGAAGAAGTCGACGACGCGGAGGAGTAGCGGGCCGAGCCCGCTCAGGCCGGGTCGTCGAGCCCGGTGTCCTCGTAGCGCGGGTCGAGGATCGCGAACACGATGTGGTGGCGCGAGATCGCCATGAACGCGTGCTCGGTCCCGGGGCCGTCGTGATCGATCAGCTCGACCGTCACGTCGGTCAGCGAGACGAAGTCGCGCTCGGACGCGTTGAGGACATCCGAGACGCGGCTGCGATAGCCGCCCGGAGCGAGCGTCATCGTTCCCGCGATGCGGTGGCGATTGGTCTCGATCAGGACCTGCTCGAAGCGGTGGCGCTGCACGGGCGCTGACCTTAGCGGTTGGTCAGGGGCGGACGGTCCTTGCGTCCAGGCCGAGCAAGTCTGTAGGTTGCCTCCCGCGGTGACGACTTTCGACCATCTGAGAAGGGAACGACTCATGCGACGCACCTTCGCTGGGCTTATTGCGGTTCTTGCCCTGGGCATCCTCGTGGCTGCGGGGCCTGCGCTGGCGCAGTCCACGTCGACACTCGGCGGTTACACCACGCCAACGACGAGTACAACCACCAGCTCGACGCCGGCCAAGCCGACGACGACCAGCGGTGTGTCGCCCACCAGTGCGGTCGATGCGACGCCGGTGGCAGCGGCGCCGACGCAGCTGGCGTTCACGGGCGCCAACGCGTCCTGGATCATCCTCCTGGGTGTTGGTCTCACGGGCATCGCGGCAACGCTGCTGATCGTGGACCGCAGGAGCCGGAAGAGCCGATAGAGCGCGGCCACACGGTCGCTGGAGAGGTCTGGCTCTGAGCGAACATCGCGGTCGTTGCGCTTCCGCGCGCGACTGATCGACTGTGTAGGCTGCGCCTCGCCGGCTGCCCGTTGGGCGGGCACGCTCGTCCGGAAGCTCGATCATCCAAGAAAGGAACAGACGCGTGCGACGTAATCTCGCTGGGCTTTTCGTGTTCCTCGCTCTGGGCGCCCTCGTGGTTGCGGGACCCGTCCTGGCGCAGTCCGCGGCGCCAACCACCGCTGCCACGACGACCGCTGCCACGACGACCGCTGCACCCACCACGACGAGCACGTCGGTCGACACGTCGACGCTCGGCGGCTATACCGCCCCGGCGACCGTAACGACCTCGACGCCCACGACGCCGATCGACAACCGCGCTGCTCCCGCCAGCACGGTGCACGCGACGCCGGTCGCCGTGCTCCCGACGCAGATGGCGTTCACCGGTGCCAACGCGATCTGGATCATCCTGCTCGGGGCTGGCCTGGCCGCCCTCGCCGCGACACTCCTTGTCGTCGATCGCCGGAGCCGCAGGAATCGGTGACCCGCGACCGCGGCGACTCGGGTCGGTCGGCGCCGACGCGTCGAGCGCCATTGCCGCGCGCCGCCGTGAGCTGCGCGATACGCAGGACGAAGGCGAGCGCCGGCGGCTCGAAGGGGAGCTCCAGCGGCTCGAACGCGGCGTGCTCGATTCAGAGCTCGGGCGCCTCTCGCAGGCGCTCGCGGTCTCCGAACAGCGTCGCCGCGCGGCGGAACGCACGCTGGCCGCTGTCGCCACCGATGCGGCCGGCCGCCTGCTCGCGGTCCAGGCCCAACGCGACGAGGCGATCGCCGAACGCGATGCCCTGCGCCAGGTGCTCGATGGGCAGCCCCGTTCCCGCACGTCCCCGGCTGTCGTGAGCGACGAGCTCCGGATCGTCCCGCGCGGCCGGGCGTGGCGCGTGCTCGTCGTCTGCGCTCTGATCCTCGGCATGCTCATCGTCATCGACGGCGTGCTGACGATTGTCTGGCAGGAGCCGGTCAGCGCGATCTTCGCCGCCCGCTCGCAGCACCGGCTCTCCAAGGAGCTCGAGCAGATCGACAACCTGCCGACATTCAGCAAGCTGCGGAGCTCGCGCTATCTGCACTACGCGGCCACTCGCGAGGCAAAAGCCCGCCGTTACGTGGCTGCCGCGGAGTGGCTGAACGAGGTGCGCCCGGGGCATGCGGTCGGGCGGATCAAGATCCCGTCGATCGGAGCGAGCTTTGCGGTCATCGAAGGCACGTCGACCGGCGACCTCGAGCAGGGCCCCGGCCACTATCGCGGCACGATGCTGCCCGGGCTGCCGGGGACGTTCGCCGTCGCCGGCCACCGCACGACGTTCCTGGCGCCGTTCCGTCACCTCGATCGCCTCCACGACGGCTCGCGGATCATCGTCACGATGCCTTATGGCCGCTACGTGTATCGCGTCGTCAACAAATTCACGACGATCCCCAGCAACGTCGCGGTCATCAGTCATCGCAAGGGCCCGGAAAAGCTCGTGCTGACCGCGTGCGACCCGCCGGGCAGCGCGGCTCAGCGTCTCGTCATCAGCGCGATACCGATCTAGTTCCCATGCCTGCTGCGGCCGGGCGGAGGCTGGTCGTGGTGCTTGGCGCGCTGTCTGCGTTCGGGCCGCTGTCGATCGACATGTACCTGCCCGGCCTGCCGTCGATAAGTCGCGATCTTTCGGCGCCGGCGTCGGCGGCGCAGCTGACGGTGACTGCATGCCTGGTCGGACTGGGGGTCGGGCAGCTGTTCGCCGGGCCGATCAGCGACGCGCTGGGGCGCAGGCGGCCGCTGCTCATCGGGCTCGTGGCCTACGTCGTCGCGTCGCTGCTGTGCGCGGCTGCGCCGAGCGTCTGGGCGCTGGTTGGGGTGCGGTTCATCCAGGGCTTGGCCGGGGCAGTCGGGATCGTGTTGGCGCGGGCGATCGTTCGCGACGGCCATGTCGGTGCCGCGCTGGCGCGCATGTACGCGGTGCTGTTCGCGATCAGCGCGATCGCGCCGGTCCTGGCGCCGGTGATCGGCGGCCAGCTGCTGCACGTCACCGACTGGCGCGGTGTGTTCGTCGCATTGGCGGGGATCGGGGCGGTCTTGCTCGTTGCGACGTGGCTGATCGTGTCGGAGACGCTGCCCGTCGCGCTGCGCCATCGCGGCGGCGTCACCGAGACGCTGCGCGTGATGCACGGCCTGCTCAGGGATCGGCGCTTCGTCGGGTACGTGCTCTGTGGCGCGTTCGTCTACGCGATGCTCTTCGCCTATATCGCCGGCTCGCCGTTCGTCCTGCAGGAGATCTACGGGATCTCGCCCCAGGGCTTCAGCCTGCTGTTCGCGCTCAATGCGACGGGCATCCTGATCGCGGCGCAGATCAGCCGCCGCACGCTCGCGCGGCTGGGTACCGCCAGGCTGTTGGCGATCGGGCTGCACGCATGCGCGCTCGGGGCGGTTGTCGTGCTCGGGGCGGTTGTTGGCGATCTCGGGCTCGGCGTGCTGCTGGTGGGCTTGTTTCTCGCTGTGGCGAGCGTCGGCACAGTCATTCCCAACGCCGCCGCGTTGGCGATGGACGGCCACATGAGGGCGGCCGGGACCGCGTCGGCGCTGTTCGGCGCGACATGCTTCGCCGTCGGCGGGACGGTGGCGCCGCTCGTCGGGGTCGGCGGCGCCCACGATGCGCTGCCGATGGCCGTGGTGATGGCCGTCACGGGCGCGATCGCGGTGACGATTCTGCGGTTCGTCATCTGGCGCGCACCGGATCCCGCCCCGCCGGTCCCCGCGTAGCGGGGCAGATACACTTCTGGGCGGGCCAGCGCCGCCATCCGGCACGCCCGCGAAGGAGGTCGTCGCGCGTGAGCGTTGCCAGCGCCAAAGTCTTGAAGCCCTATGTCCCTGAGGTTCGCGAGGCCGCGATCCGGACGTTCGACGAGCGCTACCCCGGGCTGCGATTCGCCCCGGTCGTCGTCGTCATCGCCGCGTTCGAGGAGGAGGGCGGCCTCGGCGGAGTGCTCGAAGGCATCGCCCCGCAGGCCCATGGCCTGACCGTCGACACGCTGGTCGTCGACGACGGCAGCGACGATGGCACCAGCGCCGTCGCCGAAGCCCACGGCGTCCACGTCGCCCGGCTCCAACGCAACTGCGGCCACGGCATAGCCCTGCGCCTCGCCTACGAGCTCGCCCGCGAGCGCGGCGCGCGCTACATCGTCACCCTCGACGGCGACGGCCAGTGGGACCCTCACGACGTGCCGATGATGCTCGAGCCGCTCGTCAACGACGAGGCCGACTTCGTCCTCGGCTCACGCGTCCTCGGCCGCAGCGACAACAAGGACGCCTTCCGCCAGATGGGCGTTCACGTCTTCGCCGCGCTCGTGCGCATGCTCACCGGAACGAACGTCACCGACACGTCGACCGGGCTGCGGGCGATGCGGGCCGAGATCACCGCCACCGTGCGCCAGGAGCAGGTCCAGTACCAGACCTCGGAGCTGCTCATCGGGGCGATCTACCAGGGCTATCGCATCGCCGAGCGCGCGATCGTGCAGCACGAGCGAGTCGCCGGTGAGTCCAAGAAGGGCAACGACGTCCTGTACGGCGCACGGTACGCCCGCGTGGTGGTGAGGACCTGGTGGCGCGAGCGGCGAACCCGCCCACCGGTCCCGTCGCCGAGCGAGGCCTGAGCGAACTGACCGAGGCACCCCCAACGCTCGCGCCGACGCGCATCGATCGCCTTCGCGGTCGACTCGAGCCCCGCGTCCCCGTCCTACGCAGGATCGGCTACGGCCTGTGCATCGCGCTCGTCGCCGCCGTGCTCATCAACGCGACGCGGCACGCAAGCTTCGCCAATCTCACGTGGTGGCCGCTGGTCCTCGCGCTGCCGCTCGCCGCCGGCTGGTGGCTCGGCCTCGCGCGCGGCTGGGCGCTGCTCGCCACCGGCCATTCATCCGCCCACGACATCACGACGTGGTGTCGAACCCAGACGCTGCGCTACCTGCCGGGCGGGATCTGGGCACCCGCCTCGCGCACGACCGTGATCGAGGGAGGCTGGGTCGATCGCCTCTCGACGGTCGCGGCAGAGAACGTGATCGCGCTGTGCGCGGCGCTCGGGATCGGCGGCGTCGCGCTGGCCATCAGCGTCTCCGCGTGGTGGCTCGCCCTGATCGTCGTGCTCGCCGTGCCGACGCTCGGCTCTCGCGCACTCCAGAAGCGCACCCGGCTCGCGCCCGAGCGAACCCACCGCGCGACGTTCAACTACCTCGGTGCGTTCGGGCTCTACGCCTGCGCCGCGGTGCTCGTCCAGGGCGCGGTCAGCGGCTCGCACGCGGCGCTGGCGGTGGCCGGGGCGGCGTGCGTCGCGTGGGGTGCCGGCCTCGTCGTGATCATCGCCCCGGGCGGCGTCGGCGTGCGCGAAGCGGTCTACGTCGCCCTGCTCGCCGGGATCCTGCCCGCCGGACAGCCCGCCGCCGGCGCGGTCCTGACGCGCCTTGTGATGGTCGTCGCCGAACTCGCCGTCCTGCTTGTCACCGGGCGACCGAAGATCGACCTGGCGGCGGTCGGCAAGCGCGCCAAGGCGTTCCGCGCCAGCCTCAAACCGGATCTCGACTTCGTCCGGCGCCACGCGTTCTTCGGCGTCCTCCTCGGCATCGGCGCCGGCCTGCGGGTCATCGTTTCGCTGGCCTACCAGCCGGCGCTCGTGTTCTGGGATTCCGCCGGCTACATGCAGCAGGCCTCGCACCTCAGGCCCGACGCGTTGCGCCCGTTCGGCTATCCGCTGTTCCTGCACCTGCTCCCGTTCCACAGCTGGCTCGGCGTCGTCCCCCTCGTCCACCACCTGATGGGCCTCGGGATGGGCGTGATCATCTACGTGCTGCTCCAGCGCCTGAGCGTCCCGCGCTGGGGCGCCGCGCTCGCGGCGGCCCCGGTCCTGCTCGATGGCTTCCAACTCGTCCTCGAGCAGTACGTGCTGACCGAGACGCTGTTCGACTTCCTGATCATCGTCGGCTGCGCGATCCTGCTCTGGCGGCGAAAGCCCACGATCTGGCACGCGGCGGCGGCCGGCCTCGTCTTCGCCTACGTCGCGCTGATCCGCGCCAATGGCCTGATCGCGTGCGGCCCCGCCGTGCTCGCGCTGATCTGCCTGCGCTGGGACACGACGCAGAAGACGCTGGCGATCCCCAAGCGCTGGTTCCGCGGCGCCCGGCCGGTCGTCGCCGCGCTGGCCGCGATGCTGGCCCTGTTCATCGTGCCGATGGGCGCCTACGCGATCTGGTTTCACAGCGTCAACGGCCAGTACGCGATCACCAGCTGGGGGGGACGTTTCCTCTACGCGCGCGTCGCCCCGTTCGCCGACTGCACGAAGTTCACCGTCCCGCAGATCGAACGCCACCTGTGCCCGATCGACCCGGTCGGGCACCGGCCCCGCGTCTACGGCTCGAGCGTCGAGTACTACATGTGGGGGCGCAACAACTCGCCGCTGTGGACGCTCCCGGTGAGCGAGAGCCAGCGCCGCAAGCTGGCCGGCGACTTCGCCAAGCGGGTGATCAAAGCCCAGCCGTGGACCTACGCGAAGACCGTTGGCCACGATTTCCTGCGCGCCTTCTATCCGATCCCGGCCCGCCGCGACGGCGAGTTGCCGATCTTCCGCTGGCAGTTCCAGACCTTCTTCCCGCTGTTCTTCGGCGGTGAGGCCCAGTACTACGCCAACAGCTTTCATGAGGCGCCGCACCTCGACGTCGGGCTGGCGCGATTCCTCAAGGGCTACCGCCGCTACGCGTTCACCCCCGGCCCGCTGATGGCGCTGGGCCTGATCGCCGGGCTGCTCGCCGCGCTCGGCGTCGGCCGCGCCCGGCGCTCGGGACTGCGCTCCGCCTCGCTGCTGTTCACGACGATGGCGCTCGCGGTCTTCGGCTCGACGGTCATCGCCAACCAGTTCAGCTACCGCTACTACGTGTCGCTGATCGTGCTCAGCGGCCCCGCCGCGGCGCTCGGACTGACCGCTTTGGTGCGCCGTCCGCGGGCTCGGGATGAGCCTACGTCAGGCGCAATGGGTGATGCGGTGGGTATCCCGTAGGCCAACCCAGGGTAGGTTACGTGGGATGTCTGGCGCTTCAAACCTGATCTGGAGGGCGCGGTGAAGGTCCTCGTCCTGGGCGGCGACGGCTTCTGCGGCTGGCCTACTTCGTTGCACCTGTCGGCGCGGGACCACGACGTGGTCATCGCCGACAACTTTGCGCGGCGTAACGCCGACATCGAGCTCGACGCCCATTCGCTGACCCCGATCACGCCGCTGCCGACTCGCCTGGCCGCGTGGAACGAGATCACCGGTCGCACGATCGACTTCTGCCATCTCGACGTCGCCGAGGACTTCCGCGAGCTCGTCGACCTGCTGACCACGCTGCGCCCCGACGCGGTCGTGCACTTCGCCGAGCAGCGCGCCGCGCCGTACTCGATGAAGAGCGCGCGCCACAAGCGCTACACGGTCAACAACAACATCAACGCGACGCACAACCTCCTCGCCGCGATCGTCGAGTCCGAGGTCGACGCACACGTCGTGCATCTCGGGACGATGGGCGTCTACGGCTACGGCACCGCCGGCGTGACGATCCCCGAGGGCTACCTGCGGGTGCGGATGGAGGGCGACGACGGCGCCGACGTCGAGCAGGAGATCCTCTACCCGGCCAACCCGGGTTCGGTCTACCACATGACCAAGACCCAGGATCAGCTGATGTTCGCGTTCTACAACAAGAACGACGAGGTCCGGGTCACCGACCTGCACCAGGGCATCGTCTGGGGAACGCAGACCGCCGAGACCGCGCTCGACGAGCGCCTGATCAACCGCTTCGACTACGACGGCGACTACGGGACGGTGCTCAACCGCTTCCTCATGCAGGCCGCGATCGGCTATCCGCTGACCGTGCATGGCACCGGCGGCCAGACGCGCGCCTTCATCAACATCCAGGACACCGTGCGCTGTATCGAGCTCGCGGTGGCCCACCCGCCCGCGCGCGGCGATCGCGTCCGGATCTTCAACCAGATGACCGAGACGCACCGCCTGATCGAGCTCGCCGAGCTGATCGCGCGGCTGACCGGCGCGGAGATCGACTTCGTCGACAACCCGCGTAAGGAGACGGCTGAGAACGACCTGCGCGTCGACAATCGCCAACTGCTCGACCTCGGGCTGGAGCCGATCACGCTCGAGGATGGGCTGATGCGCGAGGTCTCGGAGATCGCCCAGCGCTACGCCGACCGCTGCAATCCCGACAAGATCCCGTGCCGTTCGCTGTGGACCAAGGAGCAGCGACCGATGACGCCACCTCCGGCTGCGACGCACAACGGCGCCAACGGCAACGGGTCGGCCGCGCCGATCGTGCCCGACGGCGGCGCCGGCCGCGTCACCGCCTGACCGCTCGTCAGGCGGATTCAGGTTCCGTTGAGGTTGATGCGCTTCAGTACAGCCTATGACGACCGCGACCGAGACCGAAACCCTCCCCGATGTCACCGCCCGTCACGATGCACTGCCCGTGCTCGACCCCAACACGCGCCGCCAGGTCGTGGCACCCGAGGACCCCGAGCCCGGGCGCTATCTCGTCGTGCAGGAGGGCGAGGTTGAGCGACTCGTTCGCCTGGATGCCGACGTCACGCGCATCGGGCGTGGCTTCTCGGCCGATCTTCGCCTTGACGACCGGACGGTTTCGCGCCGCCATGCGATCGTCGCGACGCAGGCCCGTGGCGGGATGCGGATCCTCGACGACCGCAGCGTCAACGGCACATTCGTCAACGGCTGCTCGGTCAAGGAAGCCGAGCTCGCCGATGGCGATGTCATCGTGCTCGGTTCGGTGATCATGGGCTACCGCGAGGTCAGCGCCTAGCCGCTACCCCAGTCCGTTCACCCCCCTGCCGGCGCTACCGCGTACCTCACGCCGGTATCGTGCGCTGCCCATGTTGCGACGCACGATCATTGCCGGGGTGATCCTCGCTGTCGCCGCCGTTCCGGTGGTGGCCGGCGCGCAGACCAAGGTCGGCGGGGACGTCCCGAGCTTCCTTGAGCTTTCGGTCGCGCAGCCCAACGGCTTCGCCTCGTTCCCCGCCCACAGTGGGTCGCACGACTACTCGCTCTCGATCAACGCGCAGGTCACGGCTACCGATTCGCCGATCCAGATGACGATCAGCGACGGAAGTTCGGCGAGTGGCGCTCAGCATGGACACCTGGTCAGCGGCAAATCGGTGCTTCCGGTGGCGCTGCAAGCGACGGTCGGCAAGGCCGCGTTCAAGTCGCTGGACACGGCATCTGACCCGCTGCTCGCGCAGTGGAGCACGGCGATTATCCAAGTCCCCGCGCCGGTGCGCCTGCGCCAGACGGTGGCCGGCGGCCCCGCCCACAGCGGCTTCCAGAAGCTGCTGCTGCTGACCGTCTCCGGACAGGGTCCATAGCGATGGCGCGCGTCCGCCGCACCGCCCTCGTCGCGCTGGCGCTCGGTGCCCTGATCCTCGGCGTCGCGATCGCGCAGGCCGACTCGAGCTCCGCCACGAGCGGCGGGCTCTCCGTGACCCCGGCGGTCATCGACCGCCCCGCGACGCTCGGCCCGGCCGGGACAGTAACCCTCGCCAACACGACCAAGGCTGCGCTGAAGATCACCGTCATGCCGCGGCCGTGGCTGCAGTCGCCCGGCGGCGCGGTGACACCCAACCGGCGCCTGAGCCTGAGCCCGCAAATCGTGGTCGTCGACCCGAACACCTTCGTCCTGCCCGCGGGTGCGAGTCGCAGCGTCACGATCAATGTCAACCAGGTTCCGGCCGGCGGCTCGGTCTACGGCAGCATCGAGGCGATCGGGGTCCCGGTCGACGCCGCCAAGCACAAGGGCGTCAGCGTCGGCTATCGCCTGATCAGCAACCTGCGCCTCAACCCGGCCAACGCCGCCGCGCGCAAGTACACCCTCGCCGTCAAGGCGCCGAAGGTGCAGGGCGCGAGCGTCGTGCTGCCGGTCCGCAACACTGGCAACACGATCGAGCCGATCACCGGCACGGCTAAGATCTCCAGCAGCCTCGGCGCGCGCACGGTTACGATCGCCTCACAGCGCATCGTGCCCGCGGCGACCGTGAACCTCCCGCTGACCGCGCTCAAGGGGCTGGCCCGCGGGCACTACACCGTCGCGTACAGCCTCAGCCAGGCCGGCCACGTGGTCAGCAAGGCCACCGGCAAGTTCGTCGTCGGCCCCTAGGTCGCGCTCGCCGGAGCCGGTGCCGACTCAGCTTGGAAGTACGCGTTGACGAGGCCGCCGAGGGCACCGCCGACGAGCGGCCCAACGATGTAGATCCACAGGTCGTCGAACTTCCCGGCGATGATCGCGGGATCGATCGAGCGGGCGGGGTTGAACGAGCCACCGGAGATCGGGCCGCAGACCGTCGCCGCAGTGAAGATGAACAGTCCGATGGCCAGCGGCGCGAACACGCCGTTCCACGGGGCGCGGGCATCGGTCGCCACCGTCGCGACGACGAGCACGAACAGGAACGTGAACACCGCCTCGAGCACGAGCGCCTTGCCGTTGCTGACGTTGGCTGCCGGATGGGTGACCATGGCCTTGCTGACCACGGAGCTGAACACGACGCGGATCAGCAGCGCGGCGAGCAGCCCCCCGACGAGCTGCGCGCCCCAGTACGGCGCGACCTCGGAGGCCGGGAAGCGCTTGGCCGTGGTCAGCCCGAGCGTCACCGCCGGGTTGTAGTGCCCGCCGGAGATGTGGCCGAAGGCGAAGATCATCAGGGCCAGGCCGAGCCCGAAGCCGAACGCGATCCCCAGCGACTGGATTGCGGTCAATCCCTGGGTGACGAGCGCGGCGATGCCGCAGAAGCCGGTGAAGAAGAAACCGAAGGTCCCGATGACCTCGGCAACAAGACGCTTGGGGAGCGGCACGGACACGTTTGACCTCCAGATTGGGCGGGACCGTCCAGCGCTGCGCAGCGTACAACGCGACCCGGCGTCAGAGTTTGAGCGTGCGGCGCGCGAGGAACAGCGCGACGATCGCCACGACGAGCGCGAGGAAGAACAGCCCGTAGCCGACGATGCCGACGATCGCGAGCACGAAGAGGACGACCGCGGCGACGCCGGCGCCACCGGTGGTGAGGATGAGCGCGTACGCGCGCGATTCGCGCTGACTGCGGGTGATGTTGCTCATGAGCGGACTATGACATCACGAGAACTCGAGCTCGTCGGCGACGGCGTAGGCGATGTGGCCGCGCCCTGTCACTGTTCTGCTGACGTGAGCGCCAGCTGCGCGAGCGCGAGGATGCCGTTGCGGCTACCGGCGGACGCATAGAAGCGGGCGGCGTGGGCGAACTCTGCGTCCTCGACGCCGGTGGCCTCGGTCAGCGGGGCGCCGCTCAGCCCGGCCCAGGCGGCCGGGAGGTCACGCCGGTTGGCGAACGCACCAGCCTGTTCGGGGACGGCCTGCATACCCCAGCCTGCGGTTCGCGGGTAGATCACGAACAGCGCCTGCGGCGCAGTGGTGACGACGATCTCGCGCCATGGCATGTTGCGCGGCAGCTCGACGATCCGCGGGTCCTCGGCGGCGGCGATCGCGTCGCGGACGAGCTGTTGGGCGCGCGCGTGGGCGGCCGCGCCGGCCAGTTCGGCTTCGAGCATCGCGACGGCGAGGTCGACGGCGCGCTCGAAGCGCTCGTCCTCCTGCTCGGCGCTGAGATCGTCGTCCCAGACGCCGTTGCGGGCCGCGATCACGCCGCTGACCGTCATCGGCGTGATCGAGCCGATCAATGCCTCGCTGATCGACTGGCCGGTGTCGTTGGCGTCGACGCCCTGAACGAGGCGCTCGTCGATTGCTCGTGCAGCGTCGGCGCCGCCGGCCAGCAGCTCGCCGTGTTCGCGCCACACGAGTCCGAAGCTTGCGTAGCGCACCCCGTTGGCCCGCTCACCCGCGCCGCCCTTCTGGTGGTGGTCGAAATCGCCGGTCGCCGCGTCCGATCGCCCACCAACGTCGACGCGGATGTCACATGCCGCCTGGAGCCGCTCGTCGCGGGTCCGCAGCACCTCCGCAGGCCCGAGGGCGAGCCGCAGCGTGGCGACCGCAAAGACATCGTCGGCGTGGAAATTCCCCGGGTGGGTGGCGATGCGCATGCGCTCAGGGTACGGCCCGCGCGCCAGTGGTGGTCGGGTCCGGTCACGCTCCGCGGTCGGTCGCGCTCGGGCAGCCCGGCGCGGAGTCGGCGCTGGACACGGCATCGCGGATCGCGGCGGATGTCGCCTCGGCGGCGAGCGCGCCGACGATCAGCGGGTCGGCGTCGACGGCGCCCGAGGCGAGCACGAACGTCATGTCGCCGTCGAACGCGGTCGCGCACGGCGAGACCGCGCGCGCGACGCCGGCCGACGCGGCGCGGGCCACGATCCATGCCTCGGTCTTGGTCAGGCGCGCGTCGGTGCACAGGCAGACGAGCGTCGTGTTCGTGCGCGCCTCGATCGGCGGGCGCTGGCCGGCGGCCAGCAGGTCGACCGTTCGCTGGTAGCGGCCGTCGCGCCACGCGCCGGCGATCACCGCGCCGTCCTGGCCGAGGACGTCGCCGATCGGGTTGACGACGGCGATCGCGACGATCGTCGCGTCGCCCGCCGGCAGCGACGCCGCCCCGAGCCCGCCCTTGGTCCAGTGCTCCGGGCCGAGCAGCTTGCCGACCGTCGCGCCGGTCCCGGCGCCGACGCTGCCCCGTGCGATGCCCGGCCCGGCCGCGTTGCACGCCGCCCGTCCCGCCGCGACATCTGGCCGGGCGGTGGGCGATCCGAGCATCAGGTCGAAGACGACCGCGGCGGCGACCAGCGGCACCGGCCCGGCGGGCGTCGGATGCCCGCGCCCCGCGTCGGCGAGCCACGCGACGACGCCGTCGGCGGCCGCCAGCCCGAACGCCGAGCCGCCGGTCAGCAGCACCGCCTCGGGCCCGTCGGTCGACGTCGCGGGTGACAGCAGGTCGCTCTCACGCGAGCCCGGCCCACCGCCGCGTACCTCGCCCGACCCGACCGACCCTTCGGGCGCGACGATCACCGTGCACCCCGTCCAGCCCTCGCGGTCGGTGAAGTGGCCGGCGAGAAAGCCGGTCGGCAGCGAGATCGGCAGTGGGTTCACGTGCTGGATCGTGGCAGGAGGCGCGCCACGGAGGGCCGCCCGCCCGCTCCTCAGCCCGAAGGTCGGGCACGGGGCGATGACGCGGCAGTACGGGAGGGCCAGTCACAGAGGACGACCGATGAGCTCAATGGCTTGCGTGTGCCCTGACGTGACAGAATCGGCCATATGACGAAGAGCGGGTCGCAGGACGGCGAGTCTCCCTCTGAACTGATCGACGCGAGGATCAAGGAGCTGGGCGACTGGCGGGGCGAGACGCTCAGCCGGGTCCGCGCGCTGGTCAAGGATGCCGATCCCGAGGTCGTCGAAGAGTGGAAGTGGAGAGGCGTTCCGACGTGGTACCACGACGGAATCATCTGCACCGGCGAGACGTACAAGAAGGTCGTGAAGATGACCTTCGCCAAAGGGGCGAGCCTGGAAGATCCGTCGGGCCTCTTCAACTCCAGTCTTGAGGGGAACACACGGCGCGCGATCGACATCGGCGAGGGCGAGGAGATCGATGAGGACGCTCTGAAGACTCTCGTTCGCGCCGCCGTGTCCCTGAACGAGTCCAAAGCCGAACGCTAGTCCGCGACCGGGACCAGCGGATCTCCGATACCTGGCACTCTGGTGGGGTGAGCCCAACAGCTCATTCCCGATCGGTCGGAGGAGAGAGATGAGCAAGACCAGCAAGAAGGACAAGAAGAACAAGACGACCCGCGTTGACGTGGGTCGCTCGTCCGCGTCGTCGGAGACCCGAGCCGAGGCCGACGCGCGCTCTCCCGGGAAGATGACGCGGAAGGAGTACGAACGGGAGATGCGGGTCCTGCAGGGCGAGCTCGTGGCGATGCAGGAGTGGGTGAAGACCACCGGCGCCAGGGTCTGCGTCGTGTTCGAGGGTGTGGACTCTGCCGGCAAGGGGGGCACGATTCGGCGGATCACCGAGCGAACGAGCCCTCGGGTGTTCAAGCACATCGCCCTGCCCGCCCCGGACGCGCGGGTCAGGTCGCAGATGTACGTCCAGCGCTACATCGCCCACTTCCCGTCGGCCGGCGAGGTCGCGATCTTCGATCGCAGCTGGTACAACCGCGCCGGCGTCGAGCCTGTCATGGGGTATTGCACCCCGGAGCAGACCAAGCGGTTCCTCGACATGATTCCGCAGGTCGAGAAGGCGATGGTCGATGACGGGATCATCCTGATCAAGTACTTCCTCAACGTCAGTCGCGACGAGCAGACGCGGCGGCTCGAAAGCCGGATCGATGACCCGCGCAAGATCTGGAAACTCTCGTCGACGGATCTGAAGTCCTACAGGCGCCGCTACGACTACCTGCGGGCTCGCGACGCCATGTTCGTCGCCAGTCATTCGGGGTGGGCCCCGTGGCACATCGTGGACAACGACGACAAGAAGCGCGGCCGGCTCAACGTCATCTCCCACCTGCTCAGCCAGATCCCCTACGAACCACTCGCGCCGCCGGACGAGAAGATGCCCACGCCGCCGAGCCCCGACGGGTACGTCGAGCCGGATTCCTCGAAGCCCAATATCCCGACGCCGTTCTAGCGAAGGAGAGGACTTGGCGATGACCGAGACCACCGTGGCCCCGAGCTCGAGCGATGCTCCTGCGACGGGCTGGTACACCCTGACAGCGGAGGACGTGGCGAAGCGACTCGACGTCGATCCCGCCAAGGGCCTCACCGCGGCGAGGGCCGCCGAGCTGCTGACGAAGAACGGGCCCAACGCGCTTCCGGCCGAGGCGACGACACCCGCGTGGCAGCAGTTCCTGGCCCAGTACCGCAGCTACATGCAGATCATCCTCGTCGGTGCGGCCGTCGCGTCGCTGCTGATCGGCGAGATCTCCACGGGGGTCGCGGTGCTCGCGATCACGGCACTCAACGCGCTTGGGGGAATGCGGCAGCAGGGCAAGGCGGAGAGCGCTATGAACGCCCTGCAGTCGATGTTGAAGGCGTCCGCCCGGGTTCGCCGCGATGGGGCCGAGGTCAAGATCGGGGCCGATCAGGTGGTCGTCGGTGACGTGATCCTTCTCACCGCGGGTGACGACGTGTGCGCCGACGGGCGGATCATCCAGGCAGCGTCCCTGCAGATTGACGAGTCCGGACTGACCGGTGAGAGCGTTCCCGCGTCGAAGAGCGCCGAGGCCATCGCCGACGACCCGAAGCCGGGTGTCGGCGACCAGTCGAACATGGCGTTCATGAACTCTCCCGTGACGCACGGAAGCGGCGTGATGATCGTCACCGGGACTGGCGCCGGCACGGAGGTGGGGAACATCTCCGGGATGCTGAAGTCGACGCCCACGCTGAAGACTCCGCTGACCGCGCAGCTGGACACGTTGACGTTGTGGATCGCGGGCGCGGCGGGCCTGACGATTGCGATCATGTTCGCCCTCGGCATCTCGCGTGGCGATTCGACCAAGGTCATCTTCACAACGGCCATCGCGTTGGCCCTGGCCGCGGTGCCGATGGCCATGCCCACCGTCCTCCAGGTCATCCTGTCGAACGGGTCAACGACGCTCGCTGCGGAGGGCGCAGTCGTGAAGAGCCTCGCCTCTGTCGAGACGCTGGGCTCGACCTCGGCGATCAACTCGGACAAGACGGGCACGCTCACTTTGAACCAGGTCACGGTCGTCGAGGTGGTCGACCCCACTGACCGCTACGCGATCTCCGGGATGGGCTATGGCCTCGACGGTGACGTCAAGCACGCCGCCGGCAACACCAACACGATCGAGCAGGCGATCCTGCCCTTCATGATCGCGAACGATGCCAAGCTCGTCGACGGCAAGGTCGTCGGCGATCCCACCGAGGGTGCGCTGCTCGTCCTGGGACACAAGGCGAAGCTCGACGTCGAAGGCACCCAGGCTGCTTATCCCAGGCTCGCGACGCTGCCGTTCGATCCCACCTACAAGCTCATGGCCGTGTTCTGCGACGCCGAGGACGCGTCCGGTAAGGCCATCGTTCGAGCGTTCGTCAAGGGAGCCGGACCGGCGGTGATCGGTCGCGCTGCGTCCGCCCTGGCCGGCGGTGAGACCGTTCCCTGGGGCGATGAGCAGAACACCCGGTCCTCGCAGGAGATGGACCGCCTCGGGGGGAAGGGGTTGCGCATCATGGTCGCGGCCACCCGGGACCTGGACCCCGCGGACTTCGACGCCGACGGCGACCTGCTGTCGCTGGTCACGAACCTCGAGATGACGGCGATGGTCGGGATGATCGATCCGCCTCGTGCCGAATCCAAGGACGCGGTCCGCGACGCCCAGAGCGCCAACATCCGCGTGCGGATGGTTACCGGCGACGATGTCGTCACCGGCGAGGCGATCGCCCGGCAACTCGGCATCCCCGGAGAGGCGATCCTCGGCGCGGACTTCGCGGCCCTCTCCGAGGACGAGCGGTTGTCCCGCATCGACAAGATCGGCGTCGTCGGCCGGGTGGCACCCGAGCACAAGGTGCTGATGGTCGACACCCTGCGCAAGAAGGGCGACGTCGTGGCCATGACCGGCGACGGCGTCAACGACGCTCCGGCGATCAAGGCCGCCGACATCGGTATCGCGATGGGGACGGGCACCGAGGTCGCCAAGAACGCCGCGAAGATGATCCTCACCGACGACAACTTCGCCACCATCGTGCGTGCCGTCTCCGAGGGCCGCAAGCTCTACGACAACATGCTGAAGTACATCCGCTTCATGATGGTGGCGCTGGTCACCTACGTGGTGACGTTCCTGCTGGCGAGCCTGCTCAACATCGCCGACGGGCAGCCCTTCTCCGCCGTCCAGATCCTGTGGATCAACTTCCTGATCACGGCTCCCGTCGGCATCGCGCTGGGCCTGGACAAGGAGACGCCAGGGCTGATGAAGCGCAAACCGCGCCCGCGCGCCGCCTCGATCATGTCCCGTCCCGTCATCCTGACCGTCGGACTGGCCGGCCTGTTCATGTCCGTCGCGATCGACCTGTTGATCGTGCTCGAAAAGGACCATTACAACAACGTCGGGATCGGCCGCACGATCGGTCTGGTCGCGTTCTCCCTCATGCTCGTCGTCGCAGCCCTGCAATGCCGCGACCAGACAGCCACGACCCTCCGCGAGGAGACGCTCAACAACACCACCGTGAACCTCACCATCCTGGTGGAGATCGCCCTCGCACTCCTGATCGCCCGGGGCGGCGCACTGACGTCACTGCTCGGCACCAATGTCCTCACCGGCCGGCAATGGCTGATCGGCGCTCTTCCCGCCCTCGTGCTGTTCATCCTCTGGGAACTGGGCAAGCTGATCGCGCGCCGCCGAGCAGACGGCGCGCAGGTGGCGATACCCGCCCAGGCGAGTCCCGCCGACGCGGCCGCCGGGTGACTTCTACGAGACTGGGTCGAACTCGATGTGGACCTCGCTGGGTCCGCGGAAGATCGGTGTCCAGTCGTTGGCAGGGTCGTCGTGGCCGTCGGCGAAGCGCAGATTGTGCATTCGCGCGAAGATCCGCTCGTAGGCGACCAATGCCTCGAGCCGGGCGAGCGGAGCGCCGATGCAGAAGTGCATGCCGTTGCCGAAGGCGACGTGGTCCTTGATGTTGGGCCGCTCGACGTCGAAGTTCTCGGGGCAGTCGAAGACGGACTCGTCGCGGTTGGCGGCCCCGAAGAGCAGCAGCACCTGCGAGCCGGCCGGGATCGACACTCCACTGACCTCGGCATCTCGGACGGCGAGACGGGGGATTATCTGCGTCGGCGACTCGATGCGCAGCGACTCCTCGATCCCGCGGCGCAGGGATGAGCGGTCGGTGCGCGCCTTCGCCTGCTGGTCGGGGTGCTGGATGAAGAGCTTCATCATGCTGCCCATAAGGTGCGCACTGGTGATGATGCCGCCGACGAACAGGGTGGTGGCGTCGGCGACGAGGTTGTCGATATCGAGCTCGCCGCGCAGAGCGATGTGGCGATGGACATGCAGCGAGAGCTCGTCTTCGCCAGGGGTCTCCACCCGCTCATATACCCGCTCGCGGATGAACGCGCCGAGATCGACGATCGCGTCGCGCGCCGCCGCTTGGTTCTCGGGCGCCGCCCACCGGGTGCCGAACCCCTCGTAGCGACCCCACGCCATCGCCCGATCGAGGTACTCGACTCGATCGAGCCCGAACAGGGTGAGGATCACCGAAGCGGTCAGGCGGTTGGCGAACTCGCCGATGAACTCACACTCGCCGCGGCCGATGAAGCCGTCGATGAGCTCGTCGACGATGCCCGTGACCATCGGCTCCTGGCGCCGCAGGCGCCCGGGCTTGAACATCTCGAACGAGATCTTGCGCTTCCAGGTGTGGTCGGGTCGATCCGCGACCGCCAGGCCCCAGGTCCCGTGCGGGTTGCGATGACGTTCGATCGTCCCCGGTCGCAGCCAGCCCTCATCGAAGTAGGAGTGATGGTTGGAGAAGACCTCGGGATTGCGTGTGATCTCCAGGATGTCCGCACGCCGCGAGATGACGAAGTCCCCGCTCGGCAGCCGGTGAGGCGGGCCGGTGCGCAGTGCCGCGTAGTACGGGAACGGGCACTGCATCGTCTCGGCCGCTGGAAACGGCGTCTCGGCGATCAGCGTTGCCGCAGCGCTGCGGGTATCGGTCACAGCATCCTCCTAGGCGCCAGTGTATGAAATGACAACAACCTAGCGATACGCAACCCAATTGACGATTTCTCCCATCGGTGGTTGGATCGGCCCATGAGCGACGCTCCGAGAGACCCCGAGATCCAGTACCTGCTCGACGAGGCGGCGATCCGCCGCGTCCTGAACAAGTACGGTCGCGGCATCGACCGCATGGACCACGAATACCTGCTCTCGATGTTCTGGCCCGGGGCGATCGATGACCACGGGGTCTACAACGGTCCGATCGAGGGCTACGTCGAGTGGCTGCGCGAGACCCACCGGCCGGAAGACTCTTGGATGCACCACAACACGACGCAGCGCATCGAGATCGAGGGCGATCAAGCCTGGACCGAGACCTACTGCCTGGCCACGAACCGGCTGCCGGCGAGCAACGGCGCTCCGGCGCTCGATCGCCTCGTGCGGATCCGCTACTGCGACCGCTTCGAGAAGCGCGACGGCGAGTGGCGCATCGCCCACCGCAAGGTCGTTTACTCGCCGAGCACCCTGACGCCAGACTTCGTCGACTGGCCGTTCACCGGTGAGCATCTGACCGAGCGCCGAGACCGAACCGACGCGTCCTACTGGGGCCGGGAGTAGCGCCCACACGGTAGGGCCGTCGGTGCTGTTCGCGCTCGGCCGCGATCCGGCCTAGGTCATGGGCCAACTCGGGCTCACCAATGCAGCGTTCACGCCGCGCCGTCTACACCATGCGATGCGCCGCGACGCCGGCGACCCGGAGCGTCTCCTGGCCCTCATGAACGGCGCCGATTGGGCGCTGGTGGGCACTGGAAGCGCTTCCGCGAGTGCCGAGTCCGATGCTCCCGAAGACGGAACTTCGCTATTACCAGGGACTTCTGATGGGCGCGGCGGGTTTCGAACCTGCGACCTCTCGCGTGTGAAGCGAGCGCTCTCCCACTGAGCTACGCGCCCGGACCGAGACAGAGTAGCGGTCGGATTGGGACCGGCGTGCGCGAGGGGCGACGGTGCGTAGCATCAGGCGATGCTCTCCGGCGCGCAGGCCGCGGTCGCGCTGGCCCTCGTGCTCGGCGCCGCCGCGGTGCCCGCGGCGGCGGGCGCCCATCCGGTCTTGGTGCAGTTTCAGGGCGCGGTCGCTGCCCAGCAGATCACCTCCGCCGAGGCCACACAGGCATGGTCGCTGTACCGGGCCGGGCGCAAGCCGACCGCGCCGGCGACGCTGCGCGCCGCGTCCGACGCGACGGTCAGCTCGGCGCGCGAGCGCCAGCTCGGCGCGCACGCTCGCCAGGCCCTGTGGGGTCTGCAGGCATCGTCCGGGCAGCGGCAGCTGTTGCAGGGACGGCAGGTCGTCCCGGGAACCCGCATCGAGGTTCGCCTGTACTCCGGGGCGTGGTGGCCGCACCAGCTCGGCACGTGGGCGTGGCTCGGCTCCGCCGCCAACGACCCGAAGACGAAGCCCGCGACGCTTGCGACCTGGCTCACCCAGGCGGCCGCCCTTCTCACCTCCGGACCCGACGACACGGTGCAGGCGGTCACCCTGATGCCGTTTCGCAGCGAGCACACCGGATGGACGTCGGCGATGACGCAGGCGACCGCCGCCCGCGCCCTGCTGCGCCTCTCACAGCGCCTCAACCGTCCGGAACTGGCGACCGAAAGCCGGCAGATGGTGCAGGCGATCTCGACGGCCGGCGGGCTGATCGTCGACGGCCGGCCGTTGCTGTACTCCGACGACCCGGAACTGATCGTCGCCAACGCCCATGCCCAGACGCTGCTCGCCGTCTCGCAGATCGCCGACGTCGACCCGAGCGCAGCGGCGCTCGCCACGTTGCTCGACCAGACGCTGCAAGTCGACCTTCCGGGCTATCTGACCCCCGGCTGGTCGCTGTATTCGCGCGGTGGGGACTACGCGCCGCTCAACTACCAGACGCTCATGGCCCAGCTGACCGAGCAGCTGTGCCAGCGACAGATGAGCGGCGCCTACTGCGCGGCGTCGCAGCGCCTGTACGACGAGATCCGCCAGCCCCCGACGATGCGCGTGCTCGCGCTCGGCGCCCTGCGCCGCGGCGTTCGCCGGGTCGTGCTGTCGATGTCGCATCCCGGGCAGGTTCGCGTCGCGGCGAAGACCGCCGCCGGGTTCGGCCGCGTCGCCCAGCTCGCTGCCCGGCCGGGGCGCAACAGCCTGGCCGTCGACTGGCCGAACGGCAGCGAGCGCCTATCGGTGTCGTTCGTCTCGGTGCAGGGCACCCGCCTGAGCCAGACCGTGCCGGCCCGGTAGCGAGTTGTCGCGGCAGCGGCGATGCGCGAGGATCGGGGTCACCGCAGGTAAGGAGGCCGCAGCGCATGACCCGCTCGTCGCAGTCGCTTGTCGTTGCCGTGCTTTGCATCGTCGTGGTCGCGCTTGGCGTTTCGCCTGCGTCTGGGCTCTCGTTGTGGCCGACATGCTCGTCCCCGCCGGGCGGGGACTACGCCCTGTGCGCGCGCGGCGCGTTCCCGCAGGCGGTCGCTCCCGGTCCCGACGGCGCGGTCTGGTTCACGACCGCGCGGGCGAATCTCGGCCGCGTCACGCCGGCGGGCGGAGTCACGCAGTACGACGTTCCGGTGGCCGGTGCCCCGACCGGTGCGGGCCTGCTCGGCGGGTTGACCACCGGGCCCGACGGCGCGTGGTGGTTCCCGAGCTATGCCATCTCCGGCCTGTGGCGCGGGACGGTCGCCGATCCACCGGTCTTCACCTACACCGCGGGCGGCACCACCGATACCGGGCCAAGCGACACGGTCCTCGGCCCCGACGGCGCACTCTGGAGCACCGAGGCGAAGACCGAGACGCTCGGGCACTTCGTCGTCGGTGGCGCGTTTACCTACCTCGCGCTGCCGCCGAAGGCCCCGGGCACGTTCGTCAGCAGCTTCGCGTTGGCCAACGGCTCCGACGGGCGCATCTGGGTCGCGCGGCCGCACGCGATCGACGCCGTAACGACGGCCGGGGTCGTCACTCCGTTCACGGTGCCCGACGACCCCAGCGACCTCACGCTGGGGCCCGACGGGGCGATCTGGTTCGCCGAGTACGACGGCGATCGCATCGGGCGCATCACGACGACCGGGGCGGTGACGCTGTTCGCGCTGCCCGCTGACTCGGCGCCCGCTTCGATCACGACGGGTCCCGACGGTGCATTGTGGATCGGGCTGGGCAAGGACGGCGGCATCATGCGAATGACGACGGGCGGTGCGTGGACGGTGACGCCACTGCCGTTCAGCTCTCAGGTCAGCTCGATCACCACTGGTCCGGACGGTGCGATCTGGTTCGGCGATCTCGGCGGCAGTCGTATCGGCCGTCTCGAAGTCGGTCCGATCAGCGGGCCGAGCGTCGCGACGATCACGCCGGCGTTTGGGGCGGTGGGTGCGTCGGTGGCGATCTCGGGCCACGGTCTGCGGCGCGTCAGCGCGGTCACGGTCGGTGGCGTTCCGGCGACGTTCACCGCGGGCTCCGACACCCTGATCCACGCAACGGTCCCGGCTGGCGCCGGGGCCGCGCCGATCCGTGTGCGGACGCCGGCCGGGACGTCCGCGCCGACCGCCGCCTCGACCTTCTGCTACACGACCGTGCCGACCGGCGTGCCCGCACCGCCACCGCCCGCCCCGCCCAGCGCGCCGACGATCAGCCTCAGCACCGCGTCGCTCGCCGCCGCCGGGACGCTGACGGTCTCGGTCAAGACGACGATTCCGGGTGCGTTCGAGGCGGCGGCCGTGCTGGCACCGTCGGGAACCAAGGCTCACATCGCCAAGAGCTCGGCGAAGTTCAGATTGCCGCGCGCCGGGACCGCCAAGGGCACCTTCCTGAAGGCTGGTACGACCCAGGTCAAGGTCAAGCTCAGGCCCGCGGCTCTGCGGGCGCTGCGGGGCGCCGGACGCTCCGGCACCCGGGTCGAGGTCGGGGTGCGCCTGAGTCTCGGCGGCGGCCAGACGAGCGTCGGCCAGCGCACCTATCGCCTGCGGCTGCGCCACTGACGCTACGATGCCCGCGGACCGTGCTAGGCGGGGAGGTAGCGGTGCCCTGTCGCTCGCAATCCGCTCTAGCGAGGCCGAATCCCCTCTCGAGGGACGCGGCCGTCGGGTCGGCCCGCCGATAGGTGGCGCTGATGGCCCTGGGTCCCACACGACGTCGGTCCGTGAACCAGGTCAGGTCCGGAAGGAAGCAGCCTTAAGCGGTCCCCGGCGGGCGTAGTTGGGACACCCAGGACCGGAGCCGCCGATTGGCGATCGCCGCCCGACGACACGTCACGGAGGAGGGTGCACGGTCCGCTACGCGCTGAGCGCGGGCGCTGCCGCGCGGCGGCGCCCGAGCTGCTCGCCGACGAACGCGATCAGCGCGACGCCGGCGAATGTGAGGCCCATCGCGACGACCGCGCCCCAGCCGCCGGCGTCGTAGGCGATCGCCGCGCCCGCCGAGCCGAGTGCGCCCCAGAGGAAGTTGTGCGTCTGGTAGGCCGTCGTCAAGCGGCTGCGCATGTCGGGGGCGATCGCGTAGATCGCGTTCTGGTTTGAGATGTGCTGGCCCTGGATGCCGAGGTCCATGATCACGATGCCGATCAGGACCGCGGCCAGCGAGCTGTGCCCGAAGGCAAGGAAGCCCCAGCCGACGAGGACGCAGACCAGGAACACGCCGGTGCCGACGTGGAGCAACCCGCGGTCGGCGAGCCGCCCGGCACCCTGCGCCCCGAGCACGCCGGCCAGGCCGGCGAGTCCGAAGAGCCCGATCGTCCCCTCGCCGTAGTTGTAGGGCGCTGCCGCGAGCAGGAAGGTCAGTGAGGTCCACAGGCAGGAGAAGCCGGCCATCCCCATCGCGCCGTAGACCATCCGCCGGCGAAGCACGGGCTCGGTGCGCACGAGCGTGAGAACGGAGCGCAGCAGCGGCCCGTAGCGCAGATCGGTCGCCTCCTGGCTGCGCGGCAGTATCGCGCGCAACGCCACGGCGAGGACGAGCATCGCCGCCGCCGCGAGCCAGAACACGAGCCGCCAGCCGCCGATCTCAGCGACGAGACCGCTGACCGTCCGCGCGAGCAGGATCCCGATCAGCAGCCCGCTCATCACCGTGCCGACGACGCGACCGCGCTCGTGCTCGCCGGCCAGCGACGCGGAGAGCGGAACGAGGATCTGGGCGACGACCGAGGTCACGCCGACGACGATCATCGCGATCGCGAAGACGCCGATCGTTGGTGCGACCGCGACAACGACGAGCCCGGCCGCGCAGACGACGAGCAGCCGCGAGATCAGCCCGCGGCGCTCGAGGAGGTCGCCGAGCGGGACGATCAACGCGAGGCCGGCCGCGAATCCGAGCTGAGCCGCCGTGACGAGCAGGCCGGCGGTTCCGGGGCTGACGTGCAGGCTCGCGGCGATGACGTCCAGCAGCGGCTGGGCGTAGTAGAGGTTGGCGACCGTGGCGCCGCAGGCCAGCGCGAGGACGGCGACGAGGCGGCGGTCGAGCGAGCGTTCGGGCAGGGCGGCCACCGATGACAGTCTGTCAGTCGCGCCTGGGCCGCTCAGCAGCGCTGGTAGGCGCGCCACGAGCGATTGGCGCCGACCGCTGCGAAGCCGGGCGGCATGCTCGGAACCACGGTCTGGGGATCCTTGGGATCGAGGATGTAGTCGTGGGCGACGCGGCGGTTGGCCGGGACGACGTACGTCCCGTGGGTGATGCGCTGCTGCTCGGCCGAGACGATCCGCTGCGGCTCGATGTTCAGCCACAGCGCGAGCAGCGGGACGGCGCGGTGGTTGGGGACCGCGATCGGCGTGCACCAGGTCGGCCGGGTGAGCCGGCGCAGGTCGTTCTCGATCTGTCCCTGGCGCACCAGGGCACGGCGCTCGGAGCGCAGGCTCGTGAACTGCGCGGGGGCAAAGACGACCAGGGCGATCAGGACGACGACCGCGAACCATGCCCACCAGCGCCGGTGCGGGTCGTCGCGCTCGAGCAGCAGCCAGCCGAACGCGCCGGCCCCGCAGAAGATCGCGAGGATCGTCGCCGGCAGCAGCAGGTAGCGCCCGATGATCGGCAGCCCGGAAGCGGCGAGCACGCAGAACGCGACGAGCGAGAGCACGCCGACGACGGCCGGCAGCCGCGCGCGATCACGCAGCCACAGCAGGGCCATCACACCGCCGCCGACCGCGCCGATCAGGACGGGGATGCGCAGGATCTCGCCGATCCGTCGCGGCGCGATCGACGGCACGTGCTGCAGCCCGCGGATGCGGTGCAGCTCCGCCGCGGTGTTGCGCGTGCCGGTCAGCGAGCTCAGCGGGTCGCCCGTGATGACGAGGTCCGACAGGCCCCACAGCACCGGGCCGGCGAGCGCGAGCGGGAGCAGCCGCCAGGCCGTGGCGGTCGTTCGCCATAGATAGAGCCAGTACGCGCCGGCGAACAACCATGCCTCGGGCCGGATCAGCCCGGCGACGCCGAGCAGCACGAGCACGCTGGTGCCGCGTTTAGGCTTGCGGGTCTCCGCGAGCAGGGCACCGAGCACGAGCACGAGGTAGGGGATGTCCATGTACGCCCGGGCGCCGAAGTCGAGCACCGGTCGGCGGGTCAGCACGATCGCCGCCGCGAGCACGCCGGCGGCGCGGCCGAACCATGCGGCGCCGAGCGCGTAGACGACCCAGCCGAGCACGGCGAGCGAGACCATCGCGATGATGAGCAGGGCGGTCTGGGCGTCCTGGCCGTGGATGCCACCCGACACGGCGCTGCTCAGCGGCGAAAGCACTGCGCCGAGCAGCGTCCACAGCGGATGCGGGGTCGGGGCGAGCGCGACGTTGTAGTCCGGCGTGCGACCGTGGGCGAGATCGCGGCCCCAGTCCAGGGCGTAGAGCGAGTCGTAGTTGACCAGCGGATGGCCGACGACCAGCCACAGCAGCGCCGCCAGCGCAGCGATCCCGACGGCGAAACGCACGCGGCTCATGGCGCTGACGCTATCCGGGTCGGCGGTTGATTGGCGCGGTCGGCGCCACGGATACACTGGCCCTTCGTGTCCACCGGTCCCTCGCTCTACCGCCGCCACCGCCCCCGTAGCTTCGCCGACGTCGTCGGCCAGGAGCATGTCGTGCGCACGCTGCGCAACGCGGTCGAGGGCGGTCAGGTCCACCACGCCTACCTGTTCGTGGGCTCACGCGGGACGGGCAAGACGTCGATGGCCAAGATTCTCGCTGCGTGCCTGAACTGCTCCGGAACGCCGGCGAATCCGCGCTCCGGGCCGACCGTCGACCCGTGCGGCGAGTGCGAGTCGTGTGTGTCGATCGCCTCGGCGACCTCGATGGACGTCATCGAGATGGACGCGGCGTCCAACAACTCGGTCGACGACATCCGCGAACTGCGAGAGTCGGTCGCGTACGCGCCGGTCTCCGGGCGATCGAAGGTCTACATCCTCGACGAGGCGCACATGCTGTCGTCGCAGGCGTGGAACGCGTTCTTGAAGACGCTCGAGGAGCCGCCGCCGAACACGATCTTCGTGCTCGCGACGACCGAGGCGCAGAAGGTGCTTCCCACTGTGGTCGATCGGTGTCACCGGTTCGACTTTGGCCGCCCGACGGTCGAGCAGCTCGCCGCGGTGCTGCGCCGCGTCGCCGAGCTGGAATCGATCGAGATCGGCCCCGACGCAGTCGCGCTGATCGCGCGCCATGCGACCGGTTCGTTCCGCGACGCGCTCGGGACGCTCGAGCAGCTGATCACCTACTCCGGTCGCTCGATCGCGATCGAGGACGTGCTCGCGGTGCTCGGCGTGGCCGACGCCGATCAGCTGTTCGGAGCGATCGACGCGGTGATCGCCGCCGACGCGCGCGCGGCGCTGCTGATCGCCGCCGGGCTGTCGGATTCGGGCCGCGACGTGTCCCAGTTCCTGCGCGACCTCGAGTCCCATGCGCGCGAGCTGCTCGTCGTGCAGACGCTCGGGGCGGTGCCGCCGGAGATCGCGATCACGCCGGAGCGCGACGAGCGCCTCGCCGAGCAGGCGGGCCGCATCGCCCACGGCGACGTGGTGCGGCTGCTCGATCTGCTCGCAGGCGCGATGCGCGCGGTCCGCGACGGGGCCGACGCGCGGACCCAGCTCGAGCTCGCGCTGACCAAGGCGGCGGCGCCGTACACGGACCCGTCGACGCGGGCGTTGCTCGCGCGGTTGGAGCGGCTGGAGGAGGCGCTGCGTGGCGGGGCGCCGGTGGCGCCGGCGCGCGCTGCTGCGCCTGCTGCCGCGCCCCTGCCCCTGCCCCCGCCCAACGGCGCACACCACGAGCCCGAGCCGGTCGCCGCCGAGCCCGCACCGCCCGCGCCCGCGCCCGCCCGCCCGTCTCTGAACGTCAGCGAGCTGCACGACCTGTGGCCCGCGGTCCTCGACGCGCTGCGGGCCGACAAGCCGGTCGTCGCCGCCGCGCTTGACGAGGCCCAGCTCACCGACGGTCCCGACGGTGGTCTGATCATCGCCTTCGCGACCGCCGATCGCTTCCAGCGCGCGACGGTCGAGAAGTCGGCCAATCGCCAGGCGCTGGTCGAGACGATCCGCGTCGTGACCGGAGCCGTGCCAAAGCTGACCTTCGAGTCACGCGCGCTCGAGGTTGCCGAGGAGGAGGAGGGCGGCGAGGAGCATCTCCTCGAACGCCTCAAGCAGGAATTCAACGCCGAGGAGATCTCCTGATGCCCCAGCCGAACATGGGCCAGATGCTCAAGCAGGTCCAGAAGATGCAGCAGGACATGGCCATCGCCCAAGAGCAGCTCAAGCATGAGGAGGTCGAAGCCTCGGCCGGTGGCGGGATGGTCACCGTGAAGGTGAGCGGCGACCTGGTCGTCAAGTCGATCACGATCAATCCCGATGCGATCGACCCCGACGACGCCGACATGCTCGAGGACCTCGTCCTCGCCGCCGTCAACGAGGGAATTCGATCCGCGCAGGAGCTGGCCGAGGCCAAGCTCGGCGGGCTGACCGGCGGCATCGACCTCGGCGGGCTCGGCCTGCCGGGGATGTAGCCATTCCCACCACCCGCCCCCAACACCTTTGTTCGCTCCCCCCGTCCAGCGCCTGATCACCGAGCTCGGCAAGCTGCCGGGCGTCGGTGCGAGGACCGCTCAGCGCCTGGCATTCCACATCCTGCGCACCGAGTCGGCCGACGCCAACGCGCTGGCCGACGCGATCCGCGAGGTCAAGGAGAAGATCGGGCTCTGCGAGGTCTGCTTCAACCTCGCCGACGCGCCGCGCTGCGGGATCTGCGTTGATGAGCGCCGCGATGGTTCGCTGATCTGCGTCGTCGAGGAGCCCGGCGACGTGATCCCGGTCGAGCGCACGCACGAGTACCGCGGGCGCTATCACGTGCTCGGTGGCGCGCTCTCGCCGATCGACGGCGTCGACCCCGCCGACCTCAGGATCGCGGAGCTGCTCGCGCGCGTCGGACTGGCCGACCCGCCGATCACCGAGGTGGTCCTGGCCACGAATCCGACGACGACCGGCGAAGCGACCGCGCTGCACATCGCCGCCGAGCTGCGCGAGCGATCCCCCGACGTCGTCATCACCCGCCTGGCCAGCGGTCTTCCGATCGGCTCCGATCTCGAATACGCCGACGAGGTCACCCTCGGCCGCGCATTCACCGGCCGCCGGACGGTCTAGCCGACCTCGGGCGGCGTCGCGCTCCGCAGCTCCCGGGCGCTTCGGAAGGGGGTCAGACCCCTTGAGTCGAATGCACTGAGATTTCACGAGCGGCCGCCACTCAAGGGGTCTGACCCCTTGAGTGGGGTCGACGCAAGGGGTCAGACCCCTTTGGGGGGGCGAGCTTCGGCCGCGGCGAGCCTTGTAGGGGTATGCCGAGGCGGCCGCGCGAGGAGCTGGAGGGGGCGATTCATCACGTCTACGCCCGCGGAAACAACCGCTGCCAGATCTTCGTCGACGAGCTCGACCGTCGGGCGTACCTCGAGCTCCTCGGCGTGACCGTGTCCAGCTTCGAGTGGCTCTGCCTGGCGTACTGCCTCATGGGCACCCACGTGCACCTGCTGATCGAGACGAGACGTCCCAACCTCGGTCTCGGCCTCCAGCGGGCGCACGGCCGCTACGCCGAGCTCTTCAACGCACGACACGGCCGCTCGGGGCACCTCTTTCACGGGCGCTACGGCTCTAGGCGCGTGACGAGCGACGCTCAGTTGGTCACGGTTCTCGACTACATCAACCGCAACCCCGTCGATGCGGGTCTCGCGTCCACGGTCGACGATTGGCCGTGGGGAAGCGCGGGTGCCACGGCCTGCGGGCGCGCACCGAGGTGGCTCGCGGCGCCCCGCGTCGAAGCACTGCGTCGCGGGATCACCGGCACCGGGGGGTTGAGCTAGCCTCCGACACCGGATGCCCCCCACCATCGTCATGAAGTTCGGCGGGACCTCGGTCGCTGACGCTCAGCGGCTCAAGCGTGCCGCGCAGCGGATCGTCGCCAAGCGCGAGGACGGAAACCGCGTTGTCGCGGTTCTCAGCGCGCGCGGCAAGGAGACCGACCGGTTGATCGCGGACGCCCACGAGGTCTCGCCGCATCCCGACCCGCGCGAGATGGACATGCTGCTCTCGACCGGCGAACGCGTCTCGTGCGCGCTGTGCGCGATGGCGATCAACGACCTCGGTCACCGCGCGATCTCGCTGACCGGCTCGCAGGCCGGAATCGTCACCGACACCTCGCACACCAAGGCCCGGATCCTCGACGTGCGCGCCGACCGCATCCACGAGGCGCTCAACGAGGACGCGATCGTCCTCGTCGCCGGCTTCCAGGGCGTCTCGACCGCGCGCGACGTGACGACGCTTGGGCGCGGCGGCTCGGACACCACGGCGGTTGCGCTCGCCGCGGCCGTGGGCGCCGACGAATGTGAGATCTATACCGACGTCGACGGCGTCTTCAGCGCCGACCCGCGGATCGTTCCCGATGCGCGCATGCTGACGACCGTCTCGTTCGACGAGATGCTCGAGATGTCGTCCTCCGGCGCCGGCGTCCTGCAGTTGCGCGCGCTCGAGTACGCCAACAACCACGGTGTGCGGATCCACTGTCGGTCGAGCTTCCACGACGGTCCCGGTACCGTTGTCGTCGCACAGGACCCGACCATGGAACACCCGCTCATCACCGCCGTCACCCACTCGACCGGAGAAGCCCGCGTCACGTTGACCGGCGTCCCGGACTCGCCGGGCATCGCCGGCCGCGTCGCGACCGCCCTGGCCGAGGCCAATGTGAACATCGACATGATCATCCAGAACGAGACCGTCGGCGGCGGCGGCGCGGACATGTCGTTCACCGTCCCGCGCGATGACCTCGGCGACGCGAAGATCGCCCTCCAGTCGCTCGCCGACGAACTCAAGATCACGATCGAGGCCGACGAGGCGATGGGCAAGGTCTCGATCGTCGGCGCCGGCATGAAGTCCCACCCGGGTGTCGCGGCAAAGGTGTTTCGCACCCTGGGGGAGAACGAGATCAACATCGAGATGATCTCCACCTCGCCGATCCGCATCTCCTGCGTCGTCCAGGGTGACCGCGTCCCCGACGCCGTCCGCGCGCTGCACGCCGCCTTTGAGCTCTCCGGGCCTGACACGATCCGGCCCGAGCAGCCGTTCGGGGAGTTCGCGTCATGAGGATCGCGATCGTCGGTGCGACCGGTGCGGTCGGCACGATCATGCGCCGCCTGGTCGCGCAGCGGATGCCGGGCCACGAGGTTGTGGCCTTCGCCTCCGAGCGCTCGGCCGGGCGCACGCTCGACGACGGGCTCGTTGTGCAGCCACTCAACGACGAGACGGTCAGCGGCTTCGACCTGGCGCTGTTCAGCGCCGGCGCGACCCGTTCGCGCGAGTGGGCGCCGGCGTTTGTCGACGGCGGGGCACTGGTCGTCGACAACTCGAGCGCGTTTCGCATTGACCCGGATGTCCCGCTCGTCGTCTCCGAGGTCAATCCGCAGGCGATCGACGACGCGCCTCGCGGGATCGTCGCCAACCCGAACTGCACGACGATGGTCGTGATGCTGCCGGCCAAGGCGCTGCATGATCGCTTCGGCCTGACCGAGATGGTCGCCACGAGCTTCCAGGCCGCCGGCGGTGCCGGCCAGAGCGGCATCGACGAGCTCGCCGAGCAGATCGGCCCGGTCGGCGCCGACCTCGACCTGCTCATCAACAACGGTGTGACCGCCGCGCGCAAGGTCAGCCACAGCGTCCACGCCAACACGCTGGCCTACAACGTCGTGCCGCTGCTCGGCACGCTCAACGACGAGGGCTACACCGACGAGGAGCTGAAGCTGCGCAACGAGTCGCGCAAGATCCTCGACCTGCCCGAGCTGCTGATGTCGCCGACCTGCGTCCGCGTCCCGGTGATGGTCGGCCACTCGGTCGCCGTGCGCGCGACGTTCTCGCGCGAGCCCGATCTTGACGACGCGCTCGAGGCGCTCGCGGCCTTCCCGAACCTTGTCGTCGAGGAGGCCCCGACGCCGCTCGAGTACGCCGGGCGCCACGACACCGCGGTCGGTCGGGTGCGCCGCGACCTCGGCGACCCGCACGCCCTGAACTTCTTCGTCGTCGGCGACAACCTGCTCAAGGGCGCGGCCCTGAACACCGTGCAGATCGCCGAGCTCGCCGTGGCCCGCGGCCGCGTCGGCGCGCCCGCGTCGGCCTGAGCCGAGCCGCTACCAGCCGGCGGAGTCGCCCGCGCCGACGCCGGCCACGACCGACGTCGTCCAATCCACCAGCGCGGTCGGCTTCACGACGTGGCGGGCGAGGCCGAGCTCCTTGGGCGACAGGCCGAGGGCGAGGCCGACGAGCTGGGGGAGGTGGAGGATCGGCATATTCAGCTCGCGCCCCACCGTCCGCGCGGCGAGCGGCTGCTGGAGGTCGAGGTTCAGGTGGCACAGCGGGCACGGCGTCACGAGGCAATCGGCGTCGGCGTCGACCGCGTCACCGACGTGCTGCCCGGCCTGCTTGAGCGACACCTTCTTGTTCATGGTGACGATCGGGAAGCCACAGCACTTGTGCGAGCCGGCATAGTCGATGACCGTGCCGCCGAGCGCCGCGATGACCTGTTCGAGATACGTGTCGCGCGGGAGCTCGGCATTGATGCCGAGGCGGTCGGTCGGTCGCACGATGTAGCAGCCGTAGAAGGGGCCGACCTTGAGGTTCGTCAGGGGCCGCTTGACCTTCGCGCGCAGCGTGTCGAGCCCGAGCTCTTCGACCAGCAGCCAGAGGAAGTTCTTGTTCGTCAGGCCCTTCTCGTACGACAGGCCCTCGTCGACGAGGTGGCCGTTGACGATGTCGCGGTACTCGGCGTTGGCGTCGAGGCGCTCCTGGCACTCGGTCTGCGCGCCCTGGCACGTCGAGCAGATGTTCATCATCATCTCCGCGCCCTCGACCTGTTGGGCGAGCGCGAACGTCCGCGCGTTGAGCGTGTCGGCGAGTTCCTGGTTGTGCTCGGCGATCACGCCGGCGCCGCAGCACGAGGCACGGTCCAGCTCGACCAGCTCGATGTCCAGCAGCGGCGCGACCTGCGCCATCGAGCCGTGCAGCTCGGGGGTGAAGCCACGGCTCACGCAGCCGGGCCAGTAGGCGACCTTCATGGGGCGGGGGCCTCCTGGGCCTCGTTGGGCTCGTTGTCCTCGTCGACGCCGGAGATGTACAGGTTCAGCTCGATGCGCTCGTCGCGCCCCTCGACGGTCTCGTAGATCTTCTTGACCGCCTTGAGGTCCGACGCCGGGATCTTGTGGCCGAAGATCGCGCCCTTCACGGTCACCTTGCGACGCAGCAGCGCCTTGGTGATGACCGGCAGCGAGTCGAGTAGCTCGAGCCCGGCACTTGGCGCGAACTTGGCGAACCACGAGTAGCCGCCGTAGGAGCGCGGCAGCATCTCCGCCTCGTGCAGCAGGCCGAAGTCGCGCACCAGGTAGCTGATCGACTTCTCGTGGCGCAGGCCGTTGTTGGAGTCGTTGATCTCGTGGTCGGACCCGGCGCGGCGGCGCAGGCGCATGATCTGGCTCATCGGCGCGACGCCCTTCGGGCACGCCTCGATGCAGCGGAAGCAGTGGGTGCAGTCGTAGATGCCGTACGGGTCCTCGGCGAGATCCTTGAGGCGCTCGAACTGCTCGGCGTCGCGCGGGTCGCCGACGAAGCGGTAGGCCTTGGCCAGCGCGGCCGGGCCGATGAAGTCGGGGTCGACCTCCATGGTCAGGCAGTCCGAGACGCACGCCCCGCACTGGATGCAGGCCATCGACTGCGTCACGTCGACCATCGCCTCGGCGTCGACGACGTACTCGCGCTCGGGGATCGGCAGCTTGTTGATCAGCCACGGCGTGACGCGGCGGATCTTCTTCCAGTGGACCGCGTCCATGTCGACGATCAGGTCCTTGATGACGGGCATGTTGCCCATCGGCTCGACCTCGATCACGCCGTCCTTGGCACCGGCCAGCGCCTTGTCGAGGTGGGTGTGGCAGGCGAGCCCGGGCTCGCCGTTGACCTTGACGCCGCACGAGCCGCAGATCGCGGCGCGACACGAACAGCGGATGCCGATCGAACCGTCGAAGCGGCCCTTGGCCTGGAGGATCGCCTCGAGCACCGAGCGGTGGGGCTCGAGCTGGATCGTGTGCTCGTCCCAGTACGCGGCCTCGCCTGACTCGGGGTCGTAGCGGCGGATGCGCAGGGTGAAGTCCTGGGGCTCCTTGTGAACCTCGGCCATCAGTACTTCCTCTCTTCCGGCTCCCACTGGGTGAACGTCACCGGTGCGTAGTCGACCTTCGGGGAACCGTCGTCGTCGGCGGTGAGGACGATGTGCTTGATCCACTCGTCGTCGTTGCGGTCGGGGTAGTCGGTGCGGAACTGGGCGCCGCGCGACTCCTTGCGCTCGATCGCGCCGACGACGTTGGCCTCCGCACAGTCGAGCATGTAGCCGAGCTCGATCGCGCCGAGCACGTCCTGATTGAAGATCGTGCCGCGGTCATCGATGTAGGCGCTCTTGGCCTCCTCCTTGAGGCGACGCACGACCTCGAGCGCCGACTGCAATCCGGCCTCGTCGCGGAACACCGCGACGTACTGGTTCATCGTGACGCCGAGCTCCTCCTTGATCTCGGAGATCCGGCGGCCGGTCTTCGGGCGGGCGATGATCGCGTCGATCCACTCCTGGTCGCGCTTGCGGTGCCCATCGGAGAGCTGCGGCATCGCCATCGCGCCGGAGCGCGCCGCCGCGTGCTCTCCGGCGCGGCGGCCGAAGATCAGCGTGTCGAGCAGTGAGTTGGCGCCGAGGCGGTTGCCACCGTGGACCGAGACGCAGGCGACCTCGCCGGCGGCGTAGAGGCCGGGGATGTTCGTCGCGCCGTTGATGTCGGTCTTGACGCCGCCCATGATGTAGTGCTGGCCGGGGCGGATCAGGATCGGCTCGGCGGTGATGTCGACGCCGGCGAAGTCACGGCCGATGTTGACGATCTCGCGCAGCGCCTCGAGCACGCGCTTCTTCGGCACGACGGTGATGTCGAGCGCGATGCCCGAGCCGTCGGGGCCGACGCCGCGGCCTTCGTTGATCTCGATCTGCGCGGCGCGCGAGACGACGTCGCGTGACGCGAGCTCCATCTTGTTCGGCGCCGTCTTCTCCATGAAACGCTCGCCGAGCGAATTGAGGAGATGGGCGCCCTCGCCGCGGGCGCCCTCGGTGATCAGGAAGCCGTTCTCGACGAGCGTCGTCGGGTGGTACTGGATCATCTCCATGTCCATCAGCTCGCCGCCGACGCGATAGGCCTGGGCCATACCGTCGCCGGTGCAGATCAGGCCGTTGGTCGTCGGCTTGAAGCACTGGCCGGAGCCGCCCGAGGCGAGGATCACGTTCTTGGCCGCGAAGGTCTCGATCGTGCCGGTGCGGATGTCGCGCGCGACGCACCCGACGCAGGTCCCGGCGTCGTCGAGGATCAGCGAGGTGGTGAACCACTCCTCGTAGGAGTCCACGCGATCGCTGTACTTCATGAGCTGCTCGTAGAGCACGTGGAGGATCGCCTGGCCGGTGATGTCGGCGACGTACGCGGTGCGCTTCATCGAGGCGCCGCCGAACGCGCGCAGATCGAGATGGCCGGTCTCGTTGCGGTGGAAGGTCACGCCGATGTGCTCGAGGTGCATGATCTCGGCCGGGGCCTCGGAGCACATCACCTCGATCGCGTCCTGGTCGCCGAGATAGTCCGATCCCTTGACCGTGTCGAACGCGTGCGAGCGCCAGTCGTCGGCCGGGTTGATCGCGGCGTTGATCCCGCCGGCGGCCGCGACCGAATGCGAGCGCACCGGGTGGACCTTGCTCATGATCGCGACATTCGCGCCGGCGTCCGCCGCAGCGAGGGCGGCGCGTTGGCCGGCGAGGCCGGCGCCGATGATGAGTACGTCGTGCTGAGGCATGCGGCGCGGGACTCTATAAGAGGCGGTCAGCAGATCAGCGGCTCGCGCGACCCCGTGTGCGCGATGTCACGCGCCGGCACCCGCGACGAGCGCGCGGCGGACCCGGTCCAGCGTCACCACTCCGGCCAAGCGACCGTCGTCGTCGACGACGGCCAGCGCACCGAGAATTCGTAGCCCCGGCGCCGCGAGCAGCGCCTGCAGCGGCGTCGTCGACGGCACCTGCAGTGCGCTCTCGTCGCCGTCGAGCAACTCACGCGCGGGCAGCACCGGCTGGCCGGCGGCCAGGGCGCCGTCGACGCGCTCGACGCGCAACACACCGAGGAAGTGGTGGCGCTCGTCGACGACGCAGAACCAAGGCCATCCGTAGCGCAGGAAGAACTCCTCGTGAACCTGGAGCAGCGGCATGTCGCCGGGGATCGCCACCGGATCGGTGTCCATCAGGTCGGCGACCGTCACGCCCTCGAGGCGTTCAGCGACCTCGCTGCCGATCCGCGCGCTCGTCGCCGCCTGCAGCATGAAGAACCCCAGGACGCCGAACAGGACGCCGTTGATCGGGTCGCGGTCGTAGATCGCCACGAATGCGCCGAAGCCCATCACCAGGTATGCGAAGACCTGGCCGATGAAGGCGGTGATCCGGGTCGCTTTGTTGCGATCGCCGGTGCGCTTCCAGGCGATCGCCCGCGCGATCCTTCCGCCGTCGAGCGGGAACGCCGGGACGATGTTGAAGACGAAGATCGCGACGTTCATCAGCCAGGTCCAGCCGAGTAGCGCGACGGCGGGCGTCGTCTTGGCGTCGCCGAAGCGCGCCGAGCGAAACGTGTCCGACAGCTGGTCGACGGTCAGGCTGAGGCCGAAGCACAGCGCGATGATGAGCAGCGTCACCGCGGGGCCGGCGGCGGCGATCTTGAACTCTTCTCCGGGGGTCTCGGGCTCGCGGGCCAAGCGCGAGATGCCACCGAAGAACCACAGGTCGATGCCGAGGATCTGAATCCCCTGGCGCCGTGCGGCCAGAGCATGGCCGAGCTCGTGCAGGATGATCGAGATGAAGAACAGCAACGTCGCCGCGACGGCGACGATGTCGGCCGTCGTCGCCGAGCCGGGCAGGACGTCGCGGAAGTAGTTCTCCAGGACGTAGATCAAGAAGAACAGGACGAAGAACCAGCTCCCGCTCACGCCGATCCGGATGCCGAACAGCCGTGCCAGCTGGATCTTCCCGGTTCCCATCACCCTCCATGGTGGCAGGCCATCACCGCAGGACGGTGAGGTTCGCCGCTGAGGTCAGGCCGCTTCGCGCTGGTCCGGCGGCGGCGCACTGCCCTGGGACTGCCACCACTCGCGCTCGCGCAGCTTGGCGGCCGCCTCGGCCTCGCGCCTGGCCTGGGCTTCGGCGAACGCCGCTTCGGCCTTGGCCTGGCGTCGGCGCCGCGCCGCGATGAACTCGCTGTCGTCGGAGTGCACGAACCGATCATCGGCATCGAGGCCTCGAGCTTGACGGTCGGGAACCAGCGTGCACGGGTCGCTCAGGACGGGATGTGGCGATCGAGGATCGCGCCGACATCCGCGCGCGGCGAGAGCGTTCCGTAGTTCAGCCCGCGGTCCCCGCCGAGGCGTGCGGCGCAGAACGCGTCGGCGATCGCCGCGGGGGAGTGGCGCACGAGCAGCGACCCCTGAAGTGCGAGCGCCATCGACTCGACGATCCGCCGCCCGCGGGTCTCGAGCGAATCGCCGTGGGCGAGCTGCTCGCGCAACGCGGCGACGAACGTGTCGAGGTTCGCGTCGGCGCCCGCGGCGAGGTCGACCTCTTCGAGGAACGCCTCCAGCCCGGCCGGGGTGCGGGCCATCGCGCGCAGCACGTCGAGCGCCATGACGTTGCCCGAGCCCTCCCAGATCGAGGCCAGCGGCGCCTCGCGGTACAGCCGCGGCATCCCCGACTCCTCCACGTAGCCGTTGCCGCCGAGGCATTCGAGCGCCTCGTAGGCGACGCCGGGGAAGCGCTTGCAGACGTGGTACTTGCTGACTGCGGTGGCGAGGCGGCGGAAGACGTTCTGCTGCGGGTCGTCGTAGGCCGCCGCGAGGCGCATGGCCAGGACGGTGCAGGCCTCTGACTCGATCGCCAGATCGGCGAGCACGTTGCGCATCAACGGCTGGTCGATCAGCGTCGCGCCGAACGCCGCGCGGTGAGATGCGTGCCAACCGGCTTGGGCGACGGCGGAGCGCATGCCGGCCGCAGTGCCGATCACGCAGTCAAGCCGCGTGTGGTTGACCATCTCGATGATCGTCGGCACGCCGCGCCCGGGCTCGCCGACCATCCGCGCCCACGCCCCGCACAGCTCGATCTCGCTCGAAGCGTTGGACCGATTGCCGAGCTTGTCCTTGAGCCGCTGGATCTGGAAGCCGGCGTTCTGGGTGCCGTCGGGCAGGAAGCGCGGCATCGCGAAACAGCTGAGGGTGGGTGGGCCCGATTTCGATTCGGTCTGGGCGAGGGTCAGGAAGAGGTCGCACATCGGCGCGCTGCAGAACCACTTGTGGCCGACGATCTCGTACTCCTGGCCGGGCCCGGTCTCAGCGATCGGCGTCGCGGTCGTCGTGTTGGCGCGCACGTCGGAGCCGCCCTGCTTCTCGGTCATCGCCATCCCGCACAGGGCGCCGGGCTTCTCGGTCGCGGGCTTCAGGTCGCCGTCGTAGCCGGTCGCCATCAGCCGCGGGACCCACTCGTCGTAGAGATCGGTCCCACCCGCGCCGGCCCGCAGGGCGGGGACGGCGGCAAAGGTCATCGTGATCGGGCAGCCGAAGCCGGCCTCGGCCTGCGTACCCGACATGTAGATCGCGGCGCGCGCGACGTGGGCGCCGGGCTCCGCGCTCGTCCACGGCAGCGAGTGCATCTCGTCGGCCACGCCGCGGGCCATCAGCTCGTGCCACGCGGGATGGAACTCGACGCTGTCGATGCGATGGCCGTGGCGATCGTGGGTGCGCAGCTTCGGCGGGTTCTCGTTGGCCAGCCGCCCCCATTCCTGGGGCTCGCCGCCCCAGAATGCCCCGGCCTCCAGCGCGCGCTCGGTGGCCCATTCGCCACCTTCGCGCGCGAGCGCCTCGACCAGCGGGAGGTTGTCAGCGAACAGGTTGCGCCCCGTCAGCGGCGGCGCCTGGTTGAGGACCTCATGCGTGGCCATCGCCCATCAAGTGAACCACGATCACTAGCCTGCGGTGCCCGAACTTCTACGAGGACCCGTTTACATGGCGAAGATCAAGGTGACCAACCCGGTCGTCGAGCTCGATGGCGACGAGATGACCCGGATCATCTGGCAGTTCATCAAGGATCAGCTGATCCTGCCCTACCTCGATGTCGACCTGAGGTACTACGACCTCAGGATTGAGAGCCGCGACGCGACCGACGACCAGATCACGATCGACGCCGCCAACGCGATCAAGAAGCACGGGGTCGGCGTCAAGTGCGCGACGATCACACCCGACGAGGCGCGCGTCGAGGAGTTCGGGCTCAAGGAGATGTACCGGTCGCCCAACGGCACGATCCGCAACATCCTCGGCGGGGTGATCTTCCGCGAGCCGATCGTCATCGCCAACGTGCCGCGGCTCGTGCCGGGCTGGACCAAGCCGATCATCATCGGCCGCCACGCGTTCGGCGACCAGTACCGCGCCACCGACCTCGTCGTCCCCGGCGCGGGCACGCTGACGATGACCTACACGCCCAAGAACGGCGACGAGCCGATCGAGCTCGAGGTCTACGACTTCCCCAGCGGCGGCGTGGCGATGGCGATGTACAACCTCGACTCGTCGATCCGCGACTTCGCCCGCGCGTCGCTGCGCTACGGCCTCGACCGCGGCCTGCCCGTGTACCTGTCGACGAAGAACACGATCATGAAGCGCTACGACGGGCGCTTCAAAGACCTCTTCCAGGAGATCTTCGACGCCGAGTTCAAGGCCGATTTCGCCGCCGCCGGCATCACGTACGAGCACCGCCTGATCGACGACATGGTCGCGGCGGCGATGAAGTGGGAGGGCGGCTACGTCTGGGCGTGCAAGAACTACGACGGCGACGTGCAGTCCGACACCGTCGCCCAGGGCTTCGGCTCGCTCGGCCTGATGACGTCCGTGCTGATGACGCCCGACGGCAAGACCGTCGAGGCCGAGGCCGCCCACGGGACGGTGACGCGCCACTACCGCGAGCACCAGAAGGGCAACCCGACGTCGACCAACCCGATCGCCTCGATCTTCGCGTGGACGCGGGGCCTCGACGCCCGCGGGCGGATGGACGGGACACCCGAGGTCCGGAACTTCGCCCAGACGCTCGAGCGCGTCTGCATCGAGACGGTCGAGAGCGGGAAGATGACCAAGGACCTGGCGCTGTTGGTCGGCGCCGACCAGGGTCATCTCACCACCCAGGACTTCCTCGCCGCAATCGACGAGAACCTTCAGGCCGCCGTCGCGGCCGCCTGAGCCAGACAACTACAGGAGATCTATCCCCACATGAGCGACGTCAAGAAGGTAACCGTCACCGGCGCGGCCGGAGCGATCGGCTACGCACTGTTGTTTCGGATCGCGAGCGGCGCGCTGCTCGGTCCCGACACCCCCGTCGCGCTGCGGCTGCTCGAGATCCCCCAGGCGATGGGTGCCGTCGAGGGCGTGATGATGGAGCTCGACGATTGCGCGTTCCCGCTGCTGGCATCGATCGACGCGTTCGACGACGCCAAGCAGGCTTTCGACGGGTCGAACATCGGCATGCTCGTCGGCGCGCGGCCGCGGACCAAGGACATGGAGCGCTCCGATCTGCTGTCGGCCAACGGCGGCATCTTCAAGCCCCAGGGTGAGGCGATCAACGCCGGCGCTGCCGACGACGTCAAGGTGCTCGTGGTCGGCAATCCCGCCAACACCAACGCGCTGATCGCGATGTCCCACGCGCCCGACGTCCCGCGCGAGCGGTTCACCGCGATGACGCGCCTGGACCACAACCGCGCGATCGGGCAGCTCGCCAAGCGCACCGGCGCGGCGGTCAAGGACATCACCAACGTCATCGTCTGGGGCAACCACTCAACCACCCAATATCCCGACATTCACCACGCCAAGATCTCGGGTGAGAGTGCTGTGGACAAGGTGAACGATCAGGAGTGGTACGCGGATACGTTCATCCCCACCGTGGCCAAGCGCGGCGCGGCGATCATCGAGGCGCGCGGCGCGTCGAGCGCGGCGTCGGCGGCCAACGCGGCGATCGACCACGTCCACGATTGGGTGCTCGGCACGCCGCCGGGTGACTGGGTCTCCATGTCGGTGCCGGCCGACGGCAGTTACGGGGTTGCCGAGGGGATCATCTCCTCGTTCCCGTGCACGACATCCGGCGGCGAGTACTCGATCGTCCAGGGCCTCGACATCAGCGACTTCTCCCGCGCCCGCATCGACGCCAGCGTCGCCGAGCTGAATGAGGAGCGCGCGGCCGTCGCCGAGCTGGGTCTGATCTAACCGCGCGGAACCCAGCCTTTGCCGGACTTCTTGACCTGGCCGTCCTTCTGGAGGGAGGGGAGGACGCGGTAGAGGTAGTTCTGCTTGATGCCCATCGCCGCGGCCATCTCGGGGATCGTGATGCCGGGGCGCTCGGTGACCAACGCGAGCGCTTCCTTGGCGCGGGTGCCGCTGCCCTTCGGGCGCCCGCGCTTGCCGGTACCGGTGGACGCGCGCTCGCGCGGAGCAGCGGCGCTCGCCGTCGTCGCCCGTGCGCGTCGTCGTATCGGCGCTGCCATGGCGGTGGTGGGCGATACACCGTCGAGCGCCTGCAGGGCGGCGTCGAGACGGTGGTACTCGTCGACAAGCGGCTTGATCTCGTCCAGCCGGGACTTGATCTCTTGGCGCTTCTCGTCAAGAAAATCAGGCATGTGTTCTCCGTAAATAGGGACCCATACTGTTACAGACACTGGCAGACACCGTAACGCAGGTCAATCGGTGGTTGTGCATTCCACCAAGGCTTTGAGCTTGGTCAGTGACGCGTCGGCCTCGCGTTGGGGGAGACCGCCGACGATCGCCCGGCTGGCGACCGCGCCGAGCGGGCCGAGCGGCGGATGGAACACCGTGCGGTAGGTGAATCGGGTCCCGCCGTCGTGCGCGGTCAGGCCGTATTCGGTCTCGGCCCGCGAGCGAGCGGGCCCGTGTCCGAGCCAGATCGCGTTGACCGGTGCCTTACACGTCTCGAGCTCCCAGCGCACGCGGAAGTTGAACCCGCGCAGGTGCAGCGTCTGCTCCATCTCGTCACCCCGCTGCGGCGGTCCGTCGGACGCGCGGCCGAGGCGGCGGTGAATCGTCACCCATTCCTTCAGCCGTTGTGGGTTCATGACCACCGCCCACACCTGTTCAGGGGCGGCCGCGATGTCGATGGTGGCGTGGACCTCGCTCATCGGCGCGCGACACTAGCGCGCCGCAAGGTCCTCGATCGCCTCCCAGTCGCGCAGCGCGCGCTCGATCGCCGCGCTCAGGCCGTGCAGGCGCACGCCGAGCAACCCCGCCGCGCGATCGTCGCGCGGCAGCAGATCGTGCTCGAGGCCTGACATCAGCGGGCCGATCAGCTCGGACTGCTCACCGGTCACCGCGGCGACCACGGCGCTCGTCAACGGTGTCGCGGCGAAGCTCAGGCGCAGCGACGGGCGGCGGACGAGCAACTGCTCGCGGATCGCGCCGATCAGGGCGCCGTAGCTCGTGGTGTCGGGTCCGGCGATGTCGATCGACAGCCCGCCGCGGGCGTGCTCGCTCGACGCCGCCGCGACGAGGAACGCGAACACGTCGCGCGCGTCGATCGGCTGCGTGCGGTTCGCGCGCCACGACGGCAGCGGCAGGACCGGCATGCGTTCGACGAGCCGCACCATGACGCGGAACGAACGCGACCGCGCGCCGATGACGATCGACGCCCGTAGCGCCACCGCGTTCGGCGCCGCATCGAGCAGGATCCGCTCGACCTCGAGCCGGCTGGCCAGGTGCGGCGAGGCCGGCGCGTCGGCGGGCACGAGGCCGCCGAGATAGACGACGCGCTGCACGCCCTGGCGCTGGGCGGCCGCCGCGAACGTCTCCGCGGCCATGCGATCACGCACGCCGAAGTCCGCGCCGTCGCTCACCGGCTCCATCGAATGGATCAGGTAGTAGGCACAGTCGACGCCGTCGAGCGCGGCGTCGAGCCCGGACCCGGTCAGCGCATCGCCGACGACGACGCGCAGATCGAGCAGTCCTGCCGCGCGCACCCGTTCCTCCGAGCGCGCGAACGCGTGCACCTCGTGCCCCGCCGCAAGCAGCGCAGGCACGAGCTCCGAGCCGACGAACCCGCTCGCGCCGGTGACGAGGATCCGCATGGCCACTGACCGTACCCGTGCAAGGCCTGGACTACCATCCGGCCCGTGGACCCCGAGCAGGAGTACGACCTGGCCGTCGTCGGCGGGGGCATCATCGGTCTCGCGACGGCGCGCGAGATGCTGCGCCGCACGCCGGACCTGCGGGTCGTCGTGCTCGAGCGCGAGTCTCAGATCGCCGCCCACCAGACCTCTTCGAACTCCGGCGTTGCGCACGCCGGGATCTACTACACGCCTGGGTCACTGAAGGCGCAGTTGTGCGTCGAGGGCGTCCGGCGCCTGTACGACTACTGCGACGAGCACTCGATCGCCTACGAGCGCTGCGGCAAGCTCATCATCGCCTTGGATCGCTCCGAGCTTGACCGCCTCGACGAGCTCGAGCGTCGCGGGCGCGCCAACGGCGTCGAGGGGCTGCGCCGCGTCGGGCCCGATGAGATCACCGCGCTCGAGCCGCACGCGACCGGGATCGACGCACTGCACTCGCCGGGGACGGGGATCGTCGATTTCGCCGCCGTCGCGCGCTCCTACGCCGCGGAGATCGCAGCGCAGGGCGCGCAGATCGTCACCGGAGCGCGGGTCCGCGCGGTACAGCGCTCCGGCACGAGCACCCGCCTCACCCACGACCTCGGCACGACCTCCGCGCGCCGCGTGATCGCGTGCGCGGGCGCGTGGTCCGATCGTCTGGCTGTGGCGTCCGGAGCGTCGGGCGATCCGCGGATCGTCCCGTTTCGCGGGAGCTACCTGCGCCTGGCGCCGGCGCGCCGCTCGCTCGTGCGTGGCCTGATCTATCCGGTCGCCAACCCGGAGCTGCCGTTCCTCGGTGTCCATCTGACCAAGCGCATCGACGGAGAGATCCTGCTCGGTCCGTCGGCGCTGCTCGCCGGCGCCCGCGACGCCTACAAGCTGCGCACGGTGCGCCTCGCCGACGTGCGCTCGACGTTCGGCTGGCCCGGGACGTGGCGGGTGATGCGGCGCTTCTGGCGGACCGGGATCGACGAGCTGCACATGGTGGCGAGCCGGCGCGCGTTCGTCGCGGCGTGCGCGCGCTACGTCCCGGAGCTGACGACCGACGATGTGATCGACGGGCCGGCCGGAGTCCGGGCCCAGGCGGTCGGCCGTGACGGCGCGCTGGTCGACGACTTCGTCTTCAGCGAAGCCGCCGGCGCGCTGCACGTGCGCAACGCGCCATCGCCGGGCGCGACGTCGTCGCTGGCCATCGCCTCGCTGATCGCCGATCGTGCCGACGCCGCTTTCAGATCCTGATCGCAGTTGTAAAAGAACGCAACGTGCGGGCTGTTCACGCGGGGTGGGGGCGAAAAGCGCGCGTTTGCAGCCTGATCTTCGGTTCGGCCGAAAACATCGCCATTTGCGGAAGTGCCCGTTGCGCCTCCGCGCCGCCCGGTGTTTGATGGCTGCCGTGCCCCCGCCGCCCGCGACAACGTCCCGCAAGAAGCCCACGTGCGAGAGCTGCTTCTTCGGCTGCAACCTGCTCTGTGCGCTCGAGGACAAGAAGCCGTGTGCGACCTACCGGCCCAACGCACCGGAGGGCCTGCGCCCCGCGCGCCAGATGCGCTTCGTCTTCCGTCACGAGCGCCGCACCCACGTCGCCTTCGCGTTCCCCGACGCCCAGGCACAGGCCGCGCTGCACAGCTGAGCGCCGCTCAGGAGGCGCGGCGGGCGATCCACTCCGCGCCGGGCGTGTCGCTGAGCCCGTGGACGATGATCGAGGTGATGACGGTCAGGGCGGCGAGGTTGAAGATCTCCTCGCCGCCGGGCACCGACTCGCCGAGCACCAGCAGGGAGAAGGCGATCGTCGCGACGCCCTTGGGGCCGAACCACGCTATGAACCCCTTCGTCGCGCGGTCGACGCCGGTGCCGGCCAGCGCGACCCAGATCGAGACCGTACGCGCGACGAGGAGCGTCACGACGACGACGCCGATCGCCGCCCAGCCGTCGGCGAACAGCCCGTCGATCGTCAGCAGCGAGCCGAAGACGACGAAGACGCCGAGCTTGACGATCTCGACGATCTCCGACGACCGCGCGGCAAACACGGCGCGGATGTCGTGGCGGCGATTGCCGAGCACGATCGCGCAGACGAACACGGCGATGAAGCCATTGCCCTTGGGCGCCGCGACCGCCAGCGCATAGGAGCCGAACGCCACACCGAGCGCGTAGAGCGCGCGCTGGTGGGGCGGGATGCCCTCCTCGAGCCCGCTGCCGCGCGGTAGCAGCACCGACGCGAGCAGTCCGCAGGCCAGCCCGATCGCCAGCCCGAACCCGACGTTCTCCAACACGAACTGCCACCACACGAAGTCGCCGCCCTTCAGCGCGGCGGCGAATGCCAACACCAACGGCAGTGCCAGTCCGTCGTTGAGCCCGCTCTCGAGATTCAGCGAGTGGCGTATGAGTCGCGGGACGCGTGGGTTGGTCACGACGCTCGACGTCAGCACCGGGTCGGTCGGGCACAGCAGCGCGCCGAGCAGCAGCGCCTGGGTCCAGCTCAAGCCGACCAGGACCTTGGCGCCGGCTGCCACGATCACCGCGGTCAGCGGCATCGCCACCGCGAGCTTGCGCACCGGCAGATGCCATGCCGACTGCAGCATCTCGCCTTCGACCTCGAGCCCGTCGCGAAACAGGATCACGATCAGCGCGACGACGGTCAGGTCGGCGACGAAGCCCGAGTCCTTCTGGAAGTTCAGGACCCCGAGCTGGCCGTCGCCCAGCGCGAAGCCGACGAGCACGAAGATCGCCGCCAGCGACAGCAGCGAGCGCCGCGCCAGACCCGATACGAGCGCCCCGACGATCAGCAGTGCCCCGAGCACCGCGACGGCCGTATCGAAGTCGTGCATCCGGGTAGAGTCCCATGCGACCCTCGCGGTAGCCCGCTTCAGTAGGAGAACACAGCTTGCGCATCACGGTCTTGGGCAAGTCCCCGGCATGGCAGGACGCCGGCGGGGCGTGCAGTGGCTACCTGATCGAAGAGGAGGGCGGCGCATGCATGCTGCTGGACTGCGGCAACGGCGTGTTCGGCAAGTTGCGCACCCATCGCGAGTACGACCAGGTCGATGCGGTCGTCATCACGCACATGCACGCCGATCACTTCTTCGATCTGATCCCGTACGCGATTGCGCTGCTCCACTCGCCGCGCCAGCAGCCCGAGCCGGTGGGGGCGTGGCCCGGAACCAACACGCCGGCCCGCCCAAGGCTGGTCGTCCCTGCGGGCGCGCGCGAGATGCTGCGCCAGATCGCACGATCGCTCGGGCAGGAGGACCTGCTCGAGCTGGCATTTGCGCTCGAGGAGTACGCGCCCAAGGACGTCGTCGAGATCGGCCCGCTGCGGGTGCGCTTCCAGCCGGTCAGCCACTGGACCGACACGTTCGCGGCGGAGATCACCTCGACGGTTGACGACACGGGGCGCTTCACGTACGGCGCCGACACCGCCCCCGACGACGGGCTCGTCGCCTTCGCCCGTGGCACCGACCTGTTGATGCTCGAGGCGACGCTGACTCGGCCCGAACGCGAGCCGCGCGGCCATCTGACCGCCGCCGAGGCCGGTGCACACGCTCGTCGGGCCGGCGCGCGCGAACTCGTGCTCACGCACATCAGCGATGAGCTCGACACGGCGCTGGCGCAGGAGCAGGCGGCGGCGGAGTACGGCGGTCAGGTGACAATCGCCACCGAGGGCGCGGTGTTCATTCTCTAGTCGCCCGGAGGCTCGTCGAGCACCTCCATCCGCGCGATCAGGCCGTCGGTGATGAGGTAGCGGTGGTGGACGATCTCGTCGGAGAGCCGTTCGGCGGTCTCGGCGTGGTGGACGATCTGATGGACCTCGACGGTCACTGTGCCGTCGGGCTCCTGCGTGAACCCCAGCGGCTCGACCTCGCTCGAGACGGCCGAGAACTGCCGGCTCCAGTAGTCCAGAACGGCCGGACGGCCGACGACGCGGCCGCCCTCCCATGCGTTCGGCCAATCGACGTCGGGGTGCATCAGATCGACCGCGGCCTCGAGGTCACGGGCGTTGAACGCCTTGTACGCGGATCGCAGGAGCGGCTCGGACTCGATCATCGTCAATGAGCATAGGCTTTGGTTCATGTCCACAGGGCAACACACCACTCGCCCGTCGACGCTGTCCGCCGACTTGACCGGCGTTGACGCGTTTGCCTGATGCGCGTATAGAATCGCCGCACCAGAGCCGCAAAGAGCGAGGTCATCACCATGGGAGTACGAAACACGGCCGAGACGGCTGCCGAGAAGTTCTCCGCGGCCCGCTCGAACCCCTACGTCCGCAAGATCGTTGAGGACGAGGAACTACACGACAACGTCCTCGCCGCCGTCGCCGCGGCCAAGAGCGCCTACGCTCGCGTGAGCAACGGCAAGGGTCCGACGACCAAGGCGCTGATGGACGACCGCAAACTGCACCGCGACCTCAAGCAGGCGGCGGAGTCGCTGAAGACGGCCGCCGACTCGCTGCGCGCCGCGCCGGAGACCAAGCGCAAGCGCCGTGGGCGCACGCTCGTCATCATCGTCCTCGGCGCCGGGCTTGCGCTGGCGCTCAGCGAAGGACTGCGCACCAAGGTGCTCGACGCACTGTTCGGCAAGGAGGAGGAGTTCGACTACACCTCCACGACGACGCCCGCGTCGGCGCCGGAGGCCCAGCCCGCCAGCACGACCTGATCCGACCGTCCTTCTGGACGTTTCGACAACATGGCTGGCCAGCCAGCTAAGATGTAGGGGATGTCCGCGGCAACCCCTGATACCGAGACCCGTTCGCTCGCCGGCGACAAGGCCCAGCGGATCATCGATGCGATGCGCTCGTCGGTCGCCAAACGCGGCGTGGCCGGGTCGACGTTCGATCATGTCGCGCGTGAGGCGGGCGTCTCGCGCGGGCTGCTGCACTACTACTTCGGCACCAAGGAGCGGCTGCTGACCGAGGTCGTGCGCCGCGACTGCGTGCTGCGAATGGGGCTGCTCGAACAGCAGCTGCGCGGAGCGACGACGTCGGATGACTTCATCGATCTGCTCGGCGGTTGGATGAAGGACATCGTCAACGTCTCGCCCGACTTCATGATCGTCGTCTTCGAGATGTTCACGCTCGCCCAGCGCAACGAGGACATCGCGACCGAGTTCGTCGAGTTGATGCGGCGCCCGCGCGAGACGATCGCCGAGGTCCTGGCCGCCAAGCAGGAGGAGGGCGTCCTCGGTCTCGTCGGTTCGCCGGATGCGGTGGCCGACGTGCTGGGAGCGCTCGGCGACGGCCTCGGCATGCGCCTGATCGGCGAGCCCGACCGCGATCACTCGGCGACGATGGAGGCCGCGTTCCATGCGGCCCGCGCGCTGTTCGTCGACCCGTAGGCCGTCTTGTGATGATTCCCACTCGACGCCCCAAATGCCCTCGAGTAGCTTCCGGCTGGCCAGCCAGCCAGATCCTGTGCTAGTGTCTGGCTGGCCAGCCAGCTAAGGCCTTGCAGCGCACCGCGAAAGGGCACGACATGAACGCAGTCATGAGTCACCTCGACCGGATCGTCAATCGTCACCGCCGAGCAGTGCTCGGCCTCTGGCTCGTCCTTCTCGTCGCGGCACTGCCGTTTGCGATGCGTCAGTCAGATCACCTCACCGGCGGCGGCTTCGCGGTGCCCGGTTCGCAGTCGGCGGCCGTGACGTCCGAGCTCGCTCGCGCGTTCCCCGGGGCGGCCAAGGCGCCGCTCGCCGCCGTTCTCGTCCCCCGCGCCGACGCCACCGCGGCGCAGGTCCGCGCCGCGGTGCAGCGGATCTCGCGTGCCGCGGGCTCGACCGCACATGTCGCACTGACCCCGGCCGCGCGCGACGCTGCGCTGAAGGCTTCCGATCACCCGCGCCCGATGCTCGTCCCGCTGTCCACCGATGTCGACCTCGAGAAGTCGACCGATGTCGCGACGAAGCTGCTCGCGCCCCTGAAGGTCAGCTCGAGCGGGCCCGTCGCCGTGCACCTCACCGGCCAGGGCGCGCTGTGGGCCGGGCTGCAGAAGCTCTCCAAGGCGGACCTCTCGAAGGCCGAGAGCGCCGGCTTCCCGATCGTGCTGCTGATCCTGCTCGCGATCTTTGGCTCGCTCGCCGCCGCGTCGCTGCCGCTGGCGCTGGGCTTCGTCTCCGTTCTCATGACCGGCGCGCTGATCTACGCGCTGTCGACGGTCATGCAGATGTCGGTCTTTGTGACCAACATGGCCTCGATGGTCGGGATCGGCGTCGCCGTCGACTACTCGCTCTTCGTCCTCGCGCGCTACCGCGAGGAGATCCGTGACGGCGCGCAACCCGACGCCGCGCGGGCGACCGCGATGTCCACATCGGGGCTCGCCGTCGTGTTCTCGGGCGTCACCGTGATGGTCTCGCTGGCCGGCCTGTACCTGGTGCACTCGACCGCGCTGCGCTCGATGGCGCTCGGCGCGATCCTCGTCGTCGCCGTCTCGGTGCTCGCCGCGACGACGCTGCTGCCGGCGTTGATCGCCGTCATGGGCAAGCGCGCCCACGAGTCGGGGCGCCACCTCAGCCGGATCAGCCGCGCGCTGCGACCCAGGCGCTCGCCGCAGGCGGCGCTGGCCGACGCCCGCGACAAGAGCGACTTCTGGGCCTCTTGGACGGCGCGTGTCATGCGCCGGCCGGCGCTCAGCGCCACTGCTGCGGTGGTCGTCCTGCTCGGGCTCGCCGCCCCCGCGCTGAACCTGGCGACGGTCGACGGCGCGCTGCGCCAGTTCCCGGCCGGCAACGAGACCCGCCAGGGCGTCGAGGCCGCGACGAAGCTGGTCGGCGCGGGCGCCGCGACGCCGATCCAGGTCTCCGTCGCGCCGGCCCACGTGGCTCGGGCCCGGACGGTGCTCGCGGCCGACCCGCAGGTCGTCTCGGTCAGCGCCGGGCAGCGTTCGGTCGCCGGACCACCGCGCGTCCTGCTGCTCGCCACGCCCCGGACCGACGGCGAGGCCGACGTGGCCAAGGCCTCGATCGGGCGCCTCCGCGCCGCGCTGCCGACGGGCACACAGGTCGGCGGTGACTCGGCGCTGCTGCGTGACTTCCACGACCAGGTCTCCGGCTCGATGTGGAAGATCGTCCTGTTCGTGCTCGCCCTGTCCTATCTCGTGCTGCTGGTCCTGCTGCGCTCGGTCGTGTTGCCGCTCAAGGCCGTGGTCATGAACCTGCTCAGCGTCGGGGCGGCCTACGGCGTGCTGACGCTCGTGTTCGGCAAGGTCGACACGATCACGCCGCCGCTCGTGCTCGCGGTCGTCTTCGGTCTCTCGATGGACTACGAGGTCTTCCTGCTGACGCGGATCCGCGAGCGCTTCCAGCGTCACGGCAACACCGAGGAGGCGGTCGCCGGCGGCCTCTCCTCCAGCGCGCGGACGATCTCCAGCGCGGCGCTGATCATGGTCTGCGTGTTCATGATCTTCGTCCTCACCGGCGTGCCGTCGATCCAGCAGATCGGGCTCGGCAACGCGGTCGCGATCACGGTCGACGCGACGATCGTCCGGCTCGTCCTCGTGCCGGCGACGATGAAGCTGCTCGGCCGCTGGAACTGGTGGCTACCGCGGCCGCTCCAGCGCGCCCTGCCGCGCATCGAGCTCGAGGACCGGACGCTCGGTACCGCCGCGTGAATTGGGGCAATTCCCATAAACTCCATTGACAATAGGGGTAATATGGCGGGATGAGCCCAACTCCCTTGCTTCGCGCGGAGCTGCGCCTCGTCGTCGAGCGGTTCCTCGCGAATCCAGGGCGCTGGCGCCACGCGGTCCATCACGAACTCGGTGAGCGCACGTTCTCCGAGATCGCCCGTGACGGGCGGATGAGCGCCTGGCTGATCTGCTGGAACGACGGCGCCGACACAGGATTCCACGACCACGACACGTCCCACGGGGCCGTCGCCGTCGCATCCGGGTCGGTGATCGAGGAGCGCCTGGTCGTCGGCGGCCCGCTACGGGTGGGTGGGGCCAACATCTATGGCCCCGGCGAGGTGTTCGACTTCGAGGCCTCGGAGATCCATCGCGTGCGTCACGCGGGTGGCCCTCCGGCGGTCACGCTCCATGCCTACTCGCCGCCGCTGTCGCGGATGGGCGCCTACGTCATCGAGGGCTCGGGGACGTTGCGCCGCGAGGTCATCGACGAGACCGTGGAACTGCGCCCGCTGCTCGCCGAGGCGTAGGGATCAGTCCGCCGCCAAGATTCGTTGCAGCGGGGGGTCGGTGCGACACACACGCCGCAGCCTGTTCTACGGTGGGGCAAATGCGTGGATCAGGACCCATCGTGGCCCTGGCGCTGCTGGCGTTGACGGCCTTCACCGCGTCGGCGTCCGCGGCTCCTTGCCCCGGCGCGACCCAGTGTCCCTATTCCAGCGCGTCGATCATCGGCACGCAGGGCCAGGGAACGCTGCGCTTTCCCGAGGCGATCGCGCGCGGCTACGACGGGCGGATCTACGTCGGTGACGTGTTCACCCACATGGTCCAGATCTTCAATCCCGACGGCTCGTTCCAGGGCGAGTTCGGCTCCGGTGGGACCGGCCCGGGCCAGTTCGGCGCGGTCGGCGGCATCGCGATCAGCAAGAGCGGCTCGGTCTACGTCGCCGACAGCTTTGACCGCATCGAGCGCTTCACGCTCGACGGCCAGTACCTCGGCTCGTGGGGCAGCTCGGGCACCGGCCTCGGGCATTTCGCGTTCGGCGCCGGCGGCACCCACGCGTCGCCGGGCGGGGGCGGCGTCTCGGTCTCGGCCAACCACGTCTTCGTCGCTGACACGCGCAACGACCGTATTCAGCGCTTCGACCTCGACGGCAACAACCCGCTGATCATCGGCGCCGGCCAGCTCTCCAAGCCGCAGGGCGTGCTCGCGGTCGCGAACAAGATTGTCGTGCCCGACGACGACCACCATCGGCTCGTCTTCTACTCCAGCGATGGTGCCTTCCTGCGCGAGCTGGGCAAGGGACCCGGAAACCTTCCCGGCCAGCTGAACTTCCCCTACGACGTCGCCACTGACGCCCGCGGCAACCTCTACGTCGCCGACAATCTCAACCACCGGATCGTGCGCTACGGCCCGCCGCCCGCCCACGCCTATCGCGCATTCTGGGGTGGCTTCGGCTCGGCCGTCGGCAAGCTCGAATACCCGCGGGCGCTGACCGCCGACCTCGCCGGCAACACGTATGTCACCGACACGGCGAACGACCGCATCCAGATGTTCACGCCGTCAGGTCTGACCCTGCGTCCGCCGTTCGGTCTCAACGGTCGCGGTCCCGGCCAGTTCACGGTCCCGCTCGGGATCGGCATCGATGCCAGCGGCATTCGCGCGGTCGCCGACTCGATCGACGGTCGGGTCGAGCTGTTCAACCCCGACGGCACGCTCGCCGGGATGTGGGGGGCGCCGTCTCCGGGTCCGACGCTGCTCGAGCAGCCGGTCGCGGTCGCGTTCAACGCGGTCGGCAACGGCTACGTCCTCGACCAGGGCCACGACACCGTCGTCGTGTTCAACCGCGCCGGGACGATCATCCGCAAGCTCGGCGGCCCCGGCCTCGGCCCGGGGCTGATGCAGTCGCCGTCGGCGATCGCGCTCGACGCGGCGGGCAATATCTATGTGGCCGACACCGGCAACGGGCGGATCGTCCGCTTCGCCGCTGACGGTACGCCGATGCCGTCGATCGGGCACTTCACCGAGATCGAAGGGATCGCGGTTGAGCCCGACGGGTCGCGGATCTACGGCGCCGACTCGGCGACCAACCGCATCACGGTCCTCGACCGGGCGGGCGCCCAGATCACGCAGTACGGCGGTCAGGGCCGCAAGGGCGGGCACTTCCTGACCCTCGGGGCGATCGCGCTGGACCCGGCGGGGCACCTGTGGACGACCGAGCGGGGCGGTAATCGCGTGCAGCAGCTCGACTCGACGACCGGCAAGGGCCTGGCTTCGTTCGGCGAGCGTGGGACCAACCTGGGCCAGCTCATCCATCCCGACGGCATCGCGGTCGGCTGCACGGGGACGGTCACGGTCTCGGACACCGGCGCCAACCGTCTCCAGGCCTTCGCGCCGCTTGCGCCGAGCACCGTCGCCTGCGCCGCGCTGCCGCCCGTCGGCACGACGCCGAACATCAAGCTGCCGACCGGCCCGCCCGACCCGCCGGCCGAGCTGACGTTCAAGCTCGTGCGCCGCAACGGCGTGATCAAGCGCGGCGTCGTGGCCAGCGCGCGCTGCGACCAGGCGTGCACGCTGCAGCTCGGCGGCACGTTGGCGCCGGCCGGCGCACCGCCCAGGCACCGCGCCCAGACGGTTGTGCGGTTGCAGTCGGTGACCCGCAAGCTGCTCGCGGGCACGACCACGCCGATCAACCTGACGCTCTCGCCGCTCGCCGTCCGCACGCTGAACGCGGCGCTGGCCGGGCGCCAACTGCTGACCCTCCAGCTTCAGGGTATGGCGAGAACGCTCGGCGCGCCGCCGACCCTGCTGACGCAGACCGTCAAGGTCACGCGCTGAGCTTCGGCGTCTGCCACGGCGCGGCGAGCCGGGCGGCGAGCAGGTCGGCGAGGCCGTCGATCGGCACGCGCTCCTGCTCGAGCGAGTCGCGATCTCGGATCGTCACGGTGGCGTCGGTCAGCGACTCGTGGTCGATCGTCACGCAGTACGGCGTGCCGATCTCGTCTTGGCGGCGGTAGCGCTTGCCGATCGACCCGCCCTCGTCGAGCTCTGACTGCATGCGCCCGCGCAACGCTGCGTAGATCTCGCGCGCCAGCTCCGGCTGGCCGTCCTTGCGCACGAGCGGCAACACCGCGACCTTGACCGGGGCCAGCCGCGGGTGGAGCTTGAGCACGGTCCGCGTCTCGCCGCCGATCTCGTCCTCGTCGTAGGCGTCGACGAGGAATGCCAGCGTCGCGCGGTCGGCCCCGGCGGCGGGCTCGATCACGTGCGGGACATAGCGCTCCTTCGTGTTGGGATCGAAGTACTCGAGCTTCTCGCCGGAGAACTCGGCGTGCGCCTTCAAGTCGAAGTCGCCGCGGTTGGCGATCCCCTCGAGCTCGGACCAGCCGATCGGAAAGAGGTACTCGACGTCGCTGGTGCCCGACGAGTAGTGGCTGAGCTCGTCGTCGTCGTGAGCGCGCAGCTGGAGATGATCCGGGCGGATACCGAGGTCCGTGTACCAGCCGTAGCGCTCCTTGAGCCAGTGCTCGAACCACTGCTGGGCCTCGGTCGGCGGGACGAAGAACTCCATCTCCATCTGCTCGAACTCGCGCGTGCGGAAGATGAAGTTGCCCGGGGTGATCTCGTTGCGAAACGACTTGCCGATCTGCGCGATCCCGAACGGCGGCTTCTTGCGCGCGAACTGCAGGACGTTCTTGAAGTTGATGAAGATCCCCTGGGCCGTCTCGGGACGCAGGTAGGCGACCTCGCCGGCGTCCTCGACCGGGCCGATCGTCGTCTTGAACATCAGGTTGAACGCGCGCGCCGCCGTCAGCTCGCACTTCTCGAACTCACCCGGACGCTTGGACGGCTTCAGTGGGCACTGGCTCTCTGAGACGTGGTCCTCGCGGAAGCGGTGCTTGCACGCCTTGCAGTCGATCAGCGGATCGGTGAAGCCCTTGAGGTGCCCACTGGCCTCCCACACCCGCGGGTGCTGGATGATCGCCGAGTCGAGCGCGACGATGTCGTCGCGCTCCTGCAGCATGGCGCGCCACCACTCACCCTTGACGTTCTGCTTGAGCAGCACGCCGTAGTGGCCGTAGTCGTAGGTCGAGCCGACTCCGCCGTAGATCTCGGAGCTCGGGAAGACGAAGCCGCGGCGCTTGCAGAGCGCCACGATCTTGTCCATGGTGACGATGTCGGCGACCATCCCAGGACCCTACTTAAGAACCCCGGTACCCTGCCGAGACCGATGCCGACGTACGAATACAAGTGCAAGAAGGGTCACACCTTCGAGGTCGTCCAGCGGATGATCGACGACCCGGTCACCGTCTGCCCCCGCTGCGGGGCTGAGGTCCAGCGCGTCTTTCACCCGATCGCCGTGCACTTCAAGGGCAAGGGCTTCTACAACACCGACTACGGAACCAAGAAGCGTGCACGCGAGAAGGAGACCGCCGACTCGTCGAGCAAGACAGCGTCGGAGTCGTCCTCGAGCGACAGTGGGTCGTCGGAGAAGTCGGAGAAGAAGGGCGAGACCAAGGAGAAGAAGTCCGCGGACAAGCCGGCCGCCGGCTCGGCGTCCAAGGACAAGCCGTCGTCAGGGTCAGGGTCAGGGTCGATGTCAGGGTCGGGGTCAGGCAAGAGCAAGCCGGCGTCGGGCTGACGCGTGACCGATCACGACGCCGTGCTGTTCGATCTGGACGGCGTCCTCGTCGACTCGCGGGTGCCGCCTCCGATCCTGAGCCCGCCTGGTCAGCGCCTTGCCGACCGGCGTCAACGCTTCATGAACCGCGCGACCGCTGCGGCCCGACTTGCCGGCGCGACCGTCAGCCCCGCGCCACCATCCGGCAACTGAATGAAGCCCGTCGGCTTCAGCACCTGGGTCGGCGGTGTCCCCCCGATCGCCATCGCGCCGAACATCCCCGCGAGGTCCGCGGCGCCCATGTCCGAGCTGATCGCCTGCGGCCCCTGCCAGGCGATCCACGGCAGGTGCAGGAAGCCCGACGGCGACATGATCTGCGACTTCATCGCCGAGAAGATCTTCTGCTGGCGGCGAGCGCGCGTCAGGTCGTCCTCGGCCTTGTTGCACAGGTTCTCGCGTGTCCGGGCCAGCGCCAGCGCCTGCTTGCCGTTGATGTGGTGCGTACCGGTCTTCAGGCGCAAGGTGAAGCCGCCGTTCTTGAAGCCGCCGTTGATCTTCGAGACGACGCACGTGCCGCTGTAGTCGATCCCGCCCATCGCATCGATCAGCGCCGGGAAGTGCGCAAAGTTGATCTCGACGACGTGGTTGACCTTGAGGTGGAGATACTGGTCGATCGTCTGCACGGTCAGTCCCGCCCCGCCGATCGCGTACGCCGCGTTGATCTTGTCGCGACCATGCCCGGGAATCGGGACCACGGTGTCACGCGGGATCGACAGCCGCGCCGAGTGCCCGCCGCCCAGGCGCAGCAGCAGGATCGTGTCCGAGCGGCTCGGGGCGCCGACATCGGCGCCGGGCTCGTGGGTCCCCTTGACCCGGGCGTCGGAGCCGAGCACGAGGATCGTGTTCGCGCTCGTCAGCGTGAAGCCCGAATCGCTCAGCGTGCCCTCCGCACCCGACCCGATGCCGTCCTGCACGAACGTCGCGCTGATGATGAAGAGCAGGATGCTGAGGACGATCCACCCGGCCACGGCCACGAGTAGCCACTTGAAGATCCGCCCCGGTCCGATCCGGCCGCGCGGGACGAACCGCCGCCATCCGTGGCGCGACGAGCTCGCCGCGAGGGCAGCCATCGCCGAGCCGTCATCGCGGCGGCGCCAGAGGCGGCGGCGCGCGCGATACAGCGTGTACTGCGGGCGTTCTTCGGGTTCGGGGACGTCCGGCATGGCGCTGTATGGTGGCCGGTATGGCCGGCGGCTGCTGCATAGGCGTCGACCTCGGCGGCACGAAGCTGATCGCCGGAGCGGTCGATCCACAGCTCACCGTGCACCACCGGGCATGGCGCTCGTCGGCGGCAGAGGACCACACCGTCGTGCTCGAAACCCTCGTTGACGCGATCACCGAAGCCCGTGACGCGGCCGAGCAGGAGCTGCTCGCGGTCGGGGTCGGGATCCCGTCGCTGATCGACCGCGAGCGTGGTGTCGCGGTGACCACCGTGCACCTGCCGCTGCGAGACATCCCGGTGCGCGACATGCTCTCCGAGCGCCTCGGTGTGCCCGTCGTCCTCGAAAACGACGCGACGTGCGCGACGATCGCCGAGTGGCGCTTCGGCGCCGCGCGCGGCGCCTCCGACGCGCTCGTTCTGACGCTCGGCACGGGGATCGGTGGCGGTGTCGTCGCCGGCGGCCAGCTGATCCGTGGCTTCAGTGGCGCGGCCGGCGAGCTCGGGCACATGATCGTCGACGAGGACGGGCCGCTGTGCGCGTGCGGCCACCACGGCTGTCTCGAAGCGTTCGCCTCGGGAACCGCACTCGCGGTTGAGGGGTTGCGGGTCGCCCAGAGTGCTCCGTACACCGCGCTCGGCCGGGCGCTGGACGCGGGCGCCGGGATCACCGGCGCACTGGTCACCGAGCTCGCCCACGACGGCGACCAGGCCGCGCGCGACGTCGTCGCCTTGATCGGCGCGCGTCTCGGGATCGGCATCGCGAGCCTGGTGAATATCTTCAACCCCGAGGTGGTTGTGGTGGGCGGCGGCGTCAGCGCGGCCGGCGAGCTGTTGCTCGAGCCGGCCCGCCAGGTCGTCCGCGAGCGGGCGCTATCCCCGTCTCGCGACGTCGTCAAGATCCTGCCCGCCCGCTTCGGTGCCGAGTCGGGAATGCTCGGTGCGGCGGCGCTGGCGTGGGACGAGGTGTCACCGCGATGAGTGCCGGCCAGCTCGTCGTCTGCCCGACCCCGATCGGCAACCTCGAGGACATCACGCTCCGTGTCCTCAGCGCGCTGCGCGACGCCGACGTGATCGCTTGCGAGGACACGCGGCGCACGCGGATCCTGCTCGACCGCTTCGGGGTCAGCGCGTCGCTGGTCAGCTACCACGAGCACAACGAGGTGGCCCGCTCGGCCGAGCTCGTCAAGCGGATGCAGGCGGGGGAGACCGTCGCGCTGGTCTCCGACGCCGGGATGCCGCTGGTCTCCGATCCTGGCTACGTCCTCGTGCAGGCATGCGTCACCGCGGGCCTCGGCGTCGAGGTCCTGCCCGGACCGAGCGCCGCGCTGGCCGCGCTCGTCGCCAGCGCGCTCCCCGCGCAGACGTGGCGCTTCGTCGGCTTCCTGCCGCGTAAGCGCTCGGAGCTCGAGGCGGTTCTGCGCTCGACCGAGACCGTCGTCGCGTTCGAATCGCCGCGGCGCCTCGCCGCGACGTTGAAGACGGCGGCCGCGCTCGACCCGGAACGACCTGCCGCCGTCTGCCGCGAGCTGACAAAGCTCCACGAGGAGGTCGTACGCGGAACCGTCACCGAACTGGCCGCGCGCTACTCCGAAGAGGCGGCCCGTGGCGAGGTCGTGCTCGTCATCGGTCCGGCGGCCGCCGAGGCGGGCGAGCTGTCCGACGCCGTCGAGGCGCTGCGGGCGCTGGTTGAAGCCGGCGCGCGGCCGCGCCCAGCGGCCACGGTCGTCGCACGGCTCACGGGCACGAGCGCGAATGAGCTGTACAAGGCGCTCACCTCGTAGCCTGACAAGCGAACGCCTGTGGACAGCTACTACATCACCACCCCGATCTACTACGTCAACGGCGCGCCGCACATGGGGCACGCCTACACGACGATCGCCGCCGACGTGCTCGCCCGTCACCACCGCCAGCGCGGCATCCCGACGTTCTTCCTCACCGGAACCGACGAGCACGGCGAACCGGTCGCCGACGCCGCGCTCGCCCAAGGCGTCACGCCGCAGGAGCTCGCCGATGCCAACGCCGCGATCTTCAAGACGCTGCCGCCGCGACTCAACGCGGCCAACGACTTCTTCATCCGCACGACCGACGAGGAGCACAAGCGCTGCGTGCAGGAGATCCTGACCAGGGTCAAGGACAACGGCCATGTCTACTCGGGCATCTACGAGGGCCTGTACTGCCCGCGCTGTGCCGACTTCAAGTCCGAAAACGAGATCGAGGACGGCGACCGCTGCCCGATCCACCACATCGAGCTGATCCTCAAACAGGAGGAGAACTGGTTCTTCCGTCTCTCGACGTTCCAGGAGCCGCTCGAGAAGCTCTACGCCGACCGGCCCGACTGGGTCATGCCGCAGACGCGCTTCAACGAGGCGCGGGCGTTCATCGCCTCGGGGCTCGAAGACGTCTCGCTGTCACGCAAGTCGCTGACCTGGGGTGTCCAGGTTCCGTGGGACACCGACCACGTCTTCTATGTCTGGTTCGACGCGCTGCTCAACTACTACACGGCGCTCGGCTACGCCCGCGACGGCGAGGATCTGACCGACCAGTTCTGGCCGCCACAGCTGCATGTGATCGGCAAGGACATCCTCAAGTTCCACTGCGTCTTCTGGCCGGCGATGCTGATGGCCGCCGACATCGAGCTGCCCGAGCACATCTTCGTCCACGGCTTCCTGCTCATGGACGGCGAGAAGATGTCCAAGTCGCTGGGCAACGTGCTCGACCCGTTCACGATCATCGACCGCTTCAGCGCCGATGCGCTGCGCTTCTACGTCATGCGCGACGTGACGTTCGGCCAGGACGGTTCGGTCTCGACCGTCGCCTTCGAGGAGCGCTACGAGAAGGAGCTGGCCAATGAGCTCGGCAACCTCGCCAGCCGGACGATCGCGATGGTCCATCGCTACCGCGGCGGAACGGTTCCGGCGGTGGCGCTCGAGGCATCGCTTACCACCGACTTCGACGGACTGATCGACGACGTCCGCGCGCGGTTCGACATCGGCGACCTGACCGGCGCGCTCGAGCAGATCTGGGCTCGCGTGCGGCGACTGAACCGCTACGTCGAGGAGCGCAAGCCGTGGGAGCTGGCCAAGGACGAGGGGCGGGCCGCCGAGCTCGACGAGGTGCTGGCTTCGCTGACCGAAGGCCTTCGCGCGCTCGCCGTGCTGCTGTGGGCGTACATGCCGCAAACGATCGAGACGCTGCTCGGCGCGCTCAACGCCTCCGACACCTCGCTTGCGGTCGCGCCGTTCGGCAGCGGCTCGCTGGCCGAGATCTCCGAGCTCGCGCCGCTGTTCCCCAAGCAGCAGTGATCGACTCGCACACCCATCTCGACTCGTGCGAGCCGCCGAACGAGGAGCTCGTTGCGGCGGCGCGCGACGCGGGCCTGACCCGGATCCTCACCGTCGGCATGGATCGCGAGAGCGGGCGCTCGGCGCTCGCCGCCGCCGAGACGTTTCCCGAGGTCTTCGCGGCGATCGGGCGCCATCCCAACGCGACCGCCGACGTCACCGACTCAGACCTCGACGACGTGGCCCAGCTCGCCCGACACGAGCGCTGCGTCGCGATCGGCGAGACGGGCCTGGACTTCTACCGCGACCGCGCGCCGCGCGCCGACCAAGAACGTGCGTTTCGCTTTCAGATCGAGCTCGCGCAGGAGCTGAGCAAGCCGCTGATCATCCACACGCGGGCCGCTGATGACGCGACGATCGCGATCCTCGACGCCCACGCCGATGGGCTCGAGATCGTGCTGCACTGCTTCTCGATGCCCGACCGCCTCGACGACTGCGCGGCGCGCGGCTGGTGGACGTCGTTCGCCGGCAACGTCACGTACCCGGCCGCCACCGATCTCGCCGCCGCCGCTGCCGCCGCGCCCGCCGAGCGGCTGCTCGTCGAGACCGACGCGCCCTACCTGTCGCCGCAGACCGTGCGCAAGCAACGCAACCGGCCCGACCGCGTCACCCACACCGCGCGCTTCGTCGCGCAGCAGCGGGGCATCGCCTACGAGGAGCTCGACGCCCTGGTCACGCGCAACGCCGCGACGCTGTTTTCGTGGTGAACGACCCCGACGTGCGCCAGCCGAGCCTGCGCCGTCTGCGCGACTACGACGTGCGGCCCAAGCGCGACCTCGGCCAGAACTTCCTCATCGACTCGAACATCCTCGGCGTGATCGACCGCGAGGCGGCGCTGGCGCCCGCTGACGTCGTGCTCGAGATCGGCGGCGGGCTCGGCGTGCTGTCCGAGTACCTCGCGCCGCGCTGCGGGCATCTGCACGTCGTCGAGGTCGACCGGGCCCTGGAGGCGCCGCTGCGCGAGGCGCTCGACCCGTTTGCCAACGTCACGCTGCACGTCGCCGACGCGATGGACCTCGACCTACCGGCGCTCTCACCGGCCGTGACCAAGGTCGTCGCGAACCTTCCCTACGGGATCGCCGCGACCGCGATTCTGCGCACGATCGAGGAGCTCGACGCGGTGACGACCTGGGTCGCGATGGTCCAGCGCGAGGTCGGGGAGCGCTTCGCCGCCGGGCCTGGAGCGTCGGCCTACGGGGTGCCGTCGGTCCTCGCCCAGCTCGCCTGTGACGTCCGCGTGGCGCGGGCCGTCTCACGCAGCGTCTTTCATCCTGTCCCGAACGTCGACTCGGTGCTCGTCGTGCTGCAGCGCCACAGCCCGGCACCGCCACCCGCGGTCCGTGCGATCGTGCGCCAGGCGTTCGCGCACCGCCGCAAGGCGCTCGCCGGCTCGCTTGCGCTGGCCGCCGGCGCGCCCGACGGAATCCGCGAGCGGACGCGGGAGGCGCTGGTCGCCCTCGGCCATCCCGCTGACGCGCGCGCCGAGCGGCTCTCGCCGGCGGACTTCGCCGCCCTCGCCAAGGCGCTGCAATTGTGATCGAGCACGCCCCGGCCAAGATCAACGTCTGCCTGTTTGTCGGGCCCCGGCGCGATGACGGTCGCCACGAGCTCGTGACCGTCTTCCAGGCTGTGTCGTTGGAGGATGTCGTCGAGCTCGAGCGGTCGGGTATCGACGAGGTCGTCTGTCCGGGAGTTGAGGGGCCGAACCTCGCTGTCGAGGCGATCGAGGCGTTTCGCGCCCACACCGGTTGGGACGGCCCGCCCGTTCGTGTGACCATCACCAAGTCGATCCCGGTCGCCGCCGGGTTGGCCGGCGGCTCAGCCGACGCGGGCGCCACGCTGCGCCTGCTCGCCCGCCACTCCGGCCTCGGCGGTGACGACGAGCTGCGGCGGATCGCCACGCTGCTCGGCGCCGACGTGCCCGCTCAGGTGCGTCCCGGGCGCTATCTCGGAACGGGCGCGGGCGAGCGGCTCGAGCCGTTGCCGGCGATCGCGCCGTACGGCGTCCTCGTCCTGCCCCTGGCGCACCAACTGAGCACCGGCGATGTGTTCGCGCGGGCCCGCGAGCTCGGCCTGGTCCGTGACCGGGCGGACCTCGCGGCGTGTCTGGAGCACGTGCGAGCGGGGCTGCCGTCGCTGACCGACGGCCTCGCGATCAACGACCTCCAGGATGCCGCGATCGACCTCTGCCCGCCGATCGCCGAGGCGCTCGAGCAGGTACGCGCTGCCGGTGCCGATCACGCGCTGGTCAGCGGCAGCGGCCCGACCGTGCTCGGGCTCTTCCGCGATGAGCGATCCCTTGCCGAAGCGGCCGCCCAGCTCGGCGCCGAGGCATGTCAGACCGTGGCGCGATGACCATCGCGGCGCAGACCGTCGTCCACCTGCGCCACAATTCGGCCGCGCGATGAGCAACACCGACAAGATCTACGTCATCAGTGCCGCGTCCGGTATCGCGGCGCTCGCGGCCTACATCGGGCTGCTCGTGGTGCCCGCCTGGAAGTCGTACTCGCGGATCTGGGAGCGCGCCGCGGCGACGTTCCTCTCGCTCTACATCCTTGCCGCCTGCCTCGGTCTGGGTCTCGTCGGAGCCGCCGGCGTGCTCTGGCTGTGGCAGGACTTCGGCTGGTAGCTGCCGCCCGGGCGCGCGCAGGGCACGTCGTAGACTTGGCGCATGACCGAGGCGCCCATTCCGGCTGGGTTCGACCTCTACGCGCTCGGGGCGATCACCGATGCGGTGGAGTCGGGCGCCGGGCTGCCCGAGGTCGTGCGGGCCGCCGCGCGGGCCCTCGACGCGAGCCTGATCCTGACCGACCGCAGCGGCGCGACCCTCGCCGTGGCCGCGCAGTCTCCGGCCGATGAGGCGTCGTTGTCGCGCGAGGGTGCGGGCGTCGAGACGGTCGAGTTGCGCGTGGCCGACGAGCCGGTCGGGACGTTGCGGATGCGCTCGCGCTCCGACGCCATCACGCCCGACGCGGCGTTGCTGCGCCTCGTCACGACGCTCGTCGCGTCGGAGGTCGAGCGCGTGCGCGCCCCGGAGCGGGCGTCGGGTGAGGCCGCCGCGGCGTTCCTGCGCACGGTGTCGCGCGGTGAGCTCGCCCAGCGCGACGACGTGCTGGCGCGCGCCGAGGAGCTCGGGCTCGACCTGGCTGCCGGAGCGAGCATGGTTGCGCTGCGTGCCCACGCGTTGGTGCCGGTCGATGACGGCTGGCGCGAGCGTGTGCTCGGCATCGCCCTGCGCGGAGCGCGGGGCGCGTCGCCGCTGGCCCTGGCCGCCGCGGCCGACCACGCCGATGCGACCGGCGGCGAGGTCGTGGTCCTCCTCCCCGGGGGCGACGAGGCGCTGGCGCGCCGGACGACCGAAGCGATCCTCCAGGAGCTCGGCGCGGCGCTTCCGGGCCACACGTTCGCGGTCGGCGTGAGCCGCGTCGCCGACGCGGGCGAGCTGGCCCGCGCCGGCGCCGAGGCGCTGCTGGCCTGCAACGTCGCCGAGGGCGACCCCGAGCGTCCGCTGCTGTCGTTCGACGACACCGGCGCCTATCGTCTGCTGCTGTCGGCAATGAGCGAGAACCCGGCCGAATTGCAGCGCTTCTACGCCGAGACGGTCGAGCCGCTGGTCGCCTACGACGAGCAGTACGAGACCGACCTCGTCGCGACGCTCGATGCGTTCCTCGACAACGACGGCAACGTCGCCGGTACCGCGCAGCGTCTGTTCACCCACCGTCACACGATCCGCTATCGCCTCGAGCGCGTCCGCGAGCTGTCAGGGCTCGACGTCGGGTCGAGCGACGGGCGCGAGAAGCTGAGCCTCGGGCTCAAGGCGATGCGGGTGCTGGGAATCGTCGCTCGGCAGGGTCCGGCGGGCGAAGCGGGCGCCGAAGCGGGCCGCGTTCCACGCCGCTGAACCTGCAGTCCGCCGGGCGCTTCCTTTGCACCGAGAACCGGCATTTCTGCCGGGATCGCGATGCGCCTCTAGACAAAGCGTGATCTGGGGGATTTGGGCTCATGCTGGAGCCAAAAATGCCGATGCAGAGGGTGTGGACGTACGTGACTACCGGGATCGCCGTGGGCTACTCGCCGCAGGAGCTGCATTTGTCGTCGCGTTCATGCTCATCGCGAGCGGCCTGGCGGGCCTGAATCAGTCGGTCTTTGGCATCGGCGTATGGCCCGGCGGATCGTCCTCGGGCGACGGGCACGCCGTCGTCCTGCCGGGTGCCCTGAGCCCAGAGCGGCTGGCCGAGGTCCGCGCCGACGTCCGCGCGACCGGTCCGCTCGTGACGCTGCCCGGCGCCGCGGCGCCGCGGACCTCCACCACCGAGCTCGTCAACTTCACGCCGGGTGCCGTGACCGTCCCACGCGCACCGCAGGTCGATCATTCCAACTCGACGATCCCGACGCCGGCGACGTCCGACGACCCGTCGCTGGACTCCGACGGCGATGGCTTGAGCAACGCCGACGAGAAGGCCGCCGGCACGAACCCCAACAGCGCCGACAGTGACGGCGATGGCATGCCCGACTCCTGGGAGATCGCGCACGGCCTCAACCCGCTGGTCTCCGACGCCGGCGGCGATCCCGACAACGACGGGCTGACCAACGGCACCGAGTACCGCGTCAACGACAACCCACACGCCGCCGACACCAACCACGACGGCGTCGACGACGGCTCCGACGACACCGACGGCGACGGACTGTCCAACAAGACCGAGCAGACGTTGAACCTCAACCCGGGGGCCAAGGACACGACGCCCAAGGTCGCCGATGGCGCGCTCGACAGCGACGGCGACGGGATCCCGAATGCCGTCGAGCTCAAGCTCGGGCTCGACCCGACCAAGGCTGACAGCGACGGCAACGGCATCGCCGACGGTGACGAGGACAGCGACGGCGATGGGGCGAGCAACACCCACGAGCTCGCCGCTGGCACCGATCCCAGCCACAACGACGCGCCGCCGATCGTGACGCCGCCGATCGACGTCACGCCGATCGATCCGCTGCCGATCGACCCGACGCCGATCGATCCCGCTCCGATCGACCCGACGCCGATCGATCCGGCCCCGGTCGATCCGGCCCCGGTCGATCCGGCTCCGGTCGATCCGGCTCCGGTCGATCCCGCGCCCGTTGATGTGACGCCGATCGCCAACCCCTCCCCGGTGGATGCGACGCCGACGCCCGACCCGGCGACGATCGTCGATCCGACCCCGGCGCCTGACCCCGACCCGGTCGCCTACGTGAAGGTGCCTGACCCGACGCCGGCTGCCGACCCGACGCCGGCTGCCGACCCGACGCCGGCTGCCGACCCGACGCCGGCTCCCGACCCGACGCCGGCTCCCGACCCGACGCCGGCTCCCGACCCGACGCCGGCTCCCGACCCGACCCCGGCTCCCGACCCGACCCCGGCTCCCGCACCCGACCAGGCGCCGCCCACGCCGGCGGCCGATCCGACCCCGCCCGCCACGCAGCCGACGCCCGATCCGGTCCCGACATCGGCCCCGCCGTCCGACGCCGTCGCGCCGGACCCCGCCCCCGCGGGCTGACCGGCCGTCGCCCGCGCTCTACGATCCCGGCGCAATGCGCATCGGGATCATCACCGGCTCGGGGACATACGCCCTCGCGGGCCTGGACGGCGAGCCCGCGGTCGACGTCGAGACGCGCTTCGGCGCCGCGCAGGTGTCGAGCGGAGCGTTCGGCGGCGCCGACGTGCTGCACATCAGCCGTCACGGCGCCGGCCATGCACGGCTCAGCAGCGCTGTCAACCACCGCGCGAACATCGCCGCGTTGCGCGAGTTGGGGGCCGACGCGATCCTCGGCGTGACGGTCTGCGGAACGCTCGATCCCGACATGGGGCTCGGGTCGCTGGTCGTCTTCGACGACCTGCACTTCCTCGCCAACCGGCTCGGCGACGGATCGCTGTGCACGCTGTTCGACGAGCCGGGGGAGAGAGGGCGCGGGCACTGGGTGTTCGAGGCGCCGTTCAGCGATCCGCTGCGCGTGGCGCTGCTCGGCGCGGCCGCCGAGATCGGCCATGCGGTCCGCGACGGCGGCTGTTACGGCCACGTCGACGGCCCGCGCTTCAACACGCGCAGCGAGGTCGCCCAGCTCCGCGCGGCCGGCGTGACCTGCGTCTCGCAGACCGCCGGCCCGGAGACCGTGCTCGCCGGCGAAGCGGAGATCCCCTACGCGCTGCTCGGCTACGCCACCGACTACGCCAACGCGATCAGGCCCGACGCCCCCACGCCCGTCGCCGAGCTCGTCCGCCTCGTCGGCGCCAGCTCGGCGACTTTCGCCGCCACCCTCGCCGCCGCGATCCCCCGGATCGCCGCCGCGGGCCCGCCGCCCTCGATCGGCAGTCACTTCCGCTTCGACTGACTCACGCCGCCTCGCGCTCCTGAGGCCGCGGCACTGCTCCGTCGAGATCTGCCATACCTCGATCCATTTCTTCAGCGTCTTTGGGGAACCCCCGGTGTGGCACCGACCGAGAACGCGGAGCGTCTCGGAGTAGCTCTTCGATGCTGCCACCCCATCGCGGGCTTCGGTCTCTGAATAGCGCGGCGGCACGAACATATGTTCGCACTCCGCGCGGATGGCAATGGCGATCGAGAAGACAAGGCCGAGCTACTGGGACGCCCGGGGTCGAACCGGGGTTTTTCGAGCCAAAGTCGAACGGGCTGCCATTACCCCACGTCCCAATCAACCTGATACTGACGCCTTCGCCCTACCGAAAGCGCTCACGCGGAACCCACATCCCGTCGGCGCGCTGCGCGACCAGCCGTAATTCACGCGCGCGGCACTCGATCGGAAGCCGTGGTTCGAGCGCCGCGCGGACCACGGTCTCGTCGAACTCGCCCACCGCCACCGTCAGGTGCGGCACGATCTCGCGAACGCGCCGCCGTACGGCGGGTGCGCGGGCCATCGCGACCAGATGGCGTCGGTCAGAGCAACGAACGGCCCGGCCGGCTCGGGGACCAGATAGAGCGCGTGGTCGAAGCGCCCGACCGAGGTCAGTGAGAACGCGATCGGTGTATCCGCCGCCGCGATCGACTGCAAAGCCGCAAGGTCGGCCGCGTCGAGCGGCCGTACCATGCCACCCATGTCCTTCACCGCCGTCATCCTCGCCGCCGGCCAGGGGACCCGCATGAAGTCCTCGGTCCCCAAGGTGCTACACGACCTCTGTGGGCGGCCGATGGTCCTATGGCCGATCCTGGCCGCTCAGCAGGCGGGGGCCGCCAGGGTGATCGTCGTCGACTCGCCGCAACGGCCGACAGAAGCGATCCTGCCCGACGGCGTCGAGATCGTCGTCCAGCCCCAGCCCGACGGGACCGGCGGCGCGGTGCGCGCCGCCGCCTCGCTGCTCAACGGCGACGCGGATCCCGTCGTCGTCCTCGCCGGTGACGTCCCGCTGGTGAGCGCCGACGCGATCCGCGACCTCGTCGGCGGCCACCGCGGCGGCGCGACGATGGTCACCACGGTCCTCGACGACCCGACCGGCTACGGCCGTGTCGTTCGCGACGCCGACGGCTCGGTTGCGCGGGTGGTCGAGACGAAGAATCCCGGGGATGCCGGCGAAGCGGAGCTCGCGATCCACGAGGTCAACACCGGCATCTTCTGCTTCGACGGTCCGGCGCTGATCGAGGCGCTGGCCAAGCTGACCACCGACAACGCCCAGAGCGAGCTCTACCTGCCGCAGGTCCTCGAGCTGATCGACGGCCGGACCGCGGCCCATACCGTCGACGACCCGCGCCTCGTCCTTGGCGTGAACGACCGCATCGCCCTCTCGCACGTCCGCGCGATCGCCCAGCGCGAGATCCTCGAGCGCCACATGCTCGATGGCGTCACGTTCACGGATCCGTCGAGCGCGACTGTCGATGTCGGGGTGCAGCTCGCCCAGGACGTGACCGTCGAGCCGCGCACCTCGCTCAAGGGCGCCACGAGCGTCGGCCCGAATTCCACTGTTGGTCCTGACACCACGTTGATCGACACGACCGTCGGCGCGAACGCCACCGTTCGCGTCACGTGGGCCGACCAGGCCCAGATCGGCGACAGTGTGTCCGTCGGCCCGTTCGCCTATCTGCGTCCCGGAACGGTGTTGAGAGAGCGCTCGAAGGTCGGCACCTTCGTCGAGGTCAAGAACTCCGACATCGGCGCCGGTTCCAAGGTCCCTCACCTCTCCTACATCGGCGACGCCGACGTCGGCGAGGACACGAATCTCGGCGCCGCCACGATCACCGCGAACTACAACGGCAAGACCAAGCAGAAGAGCCGCACGACGATCGGTGACCGGGTCAAGTCGAGCGTCGACGTGTCGTTCGTCGCGCCCGTGACGGTCGGCAACGACGCCTACACCGCGGCCGGTTCGGTCATCACCCACGACATCCCCGACGGCGCTCTCGGGGTGGCTCGGGCGCGCCAGCGCAACGTCGACGGGTACGCTGCCAGGAAGCAGGACCCCTGAACGACGTCCGGCCCTTCGCCCAGGAGCTCCTTCCCACATGTCCGACTCGATTGCAACGCTCGCCCCGATGGTGCGCACCTCGACGAGCCTCCACAGCGAGAACGAGAAGCGGCTCATGCTGTTCTCGGGCCGCGCCAATCCGGAGCTCGCCGCCAAGATCGCCGACAAGCTCGGTGTCGATCTCGGCGCGATCACGCTGAAGACGTTCTCCAACGGAGAGGTCTACTGCCGCTTCGACGAGTCGATCCGCGGCGCCGACGTCTTCATCATCCAGCCGACCTGCGGCAACCCCTACACCGGCGTTTCGGCCAACGACGCGCTGATCGAGCTGTTGGTCATGATCGACGCGGCGATCGGCGCGAGCGCCCACCGCGTGATCGCCGTCACCCCGTGGTTCGGCTACAGCCGCCAGGACAAGAAGTCGGCCCCGCGCGAGCCGATCAGCGCCCGGCTGGTCGCCCACATGCTCGAGGCCGCGGGCGCCGACCGGGTCGTGACGATGGACCTTCACGCCGGCCAGGTTCAGGGCTTCTTCACCGTCCCGGTCGATCACATGACCGCGCTGATGATGCTGACGCAGTACTTCGTCGACCTCGGACTGACCGACCTCGTCGTCGTCGCGCCAGACGCCGGCCGCGTCAAGCTCAACAAGAAGTTCGCGTCCAAGGTCGGCGCCGAGCTCGCGATCCTCGACAAGGAGCGCCCCGCCCAGCAGGTCGCGGAGATCGGCTACGTCATCGGTGATGTGCGCGGCAAGACCGCGGTCATCGTCGACGACATGATCGACACCGCCGGCACGCTGAAGGCGGCCGCCCAGACCGTCCTCGACGAGGGCGCCGCGCGCGTCTACGCGGCCGCGACCCACGCGGTCCTCTCGGGCGACGCCTTCGAGAACCTCGCCAGCTCGCGCTTCGAGCAGATCGTCGTCACCGACACGATCCCGCTGCGCGCCGGCGCCCCGGACAACATCCGCGTCCTCAGCTGCGCCGACCTGCTCACCGACTCGATCCGCCGGATCTTCACCGACGACTCGGTGAGCGAGGTCTTCGGCGGCGAGAACCAGCTGTTCTGACCCGCGCCGCGCTGCAGTGCCAAGAACTAGGGCCGCGCGACAGTCGGCGCGTCACGCTGCACGACTGCCGCCACACGTTCGCGAGCCTGGCAATCGCCGCCGCAGCGTCCCGATCACCCTCGACCGGTACGGCCATCTAATGCCCGGGAACGAGGTGGAGGCCGCAGGGCTACTGGACGTGTACCACGCAACTGCCGGAACGTCCTCGCTGCCAACTAAATGGCGAGATCGCTTGTGTCCTGCGAAGTCGTGCCAAGTTGAGTTGTCGCGTTGGCAACTCGGCCAACTGAAGAGCCTCACGGCTTACATTCGCAATCGAAACCCGCACCACACTTGGTTTCGTGGTTTAGATACCAACTAAACTACGCGTATACTTGGTATATGGACCATGAAGCCCTCTCTCAGTCGCCTTTGGGGACGGTTGTGCCGATCGAGGGCACCGATCCACTGAACGGCCGCCACTTCGATCATTTCGCCTACGTTCCGCATAAGCTTCCTCTCGAGGTGCAGCTTCGATCGGCAACCTGGAAGCAGGTCGCTGCAGCCGAGGCGGCTTTGGGCCGTCTCGACCAAGCGTCGCAGCAATTTCCGCAGCCGGCTCTGCTACGGCGACCCGCCCTTCGTCGGGAAGCCCAAAGCACGAGCGCTCTCGAGGGCACGTATGCGCCGTTCGAAACTGTGCTTGCCTCGGAACCGGAAGATCGCCAAGCGCTGTCCATCGAAGTGCGCGAGGTGCTCAACTACGTGGTGGCCGCGGAGGAAGGGTTCCGCTGGGTGCAGGATCGCCCCCTCACGGTCGGTCTCATCGAGCACCTTCAAGGCGTACTTGTCGCCAACACGACAAGTGAGCGATACGACCCCGGGCAGATTCGTAATCGGCAAGTCTTCATCGGCTCACGCGGGCTGCCTATCGAGGAGTCGCGTTTCGTGCCGCCGCCCCCGGGGGCCGCACTCCGCGCCGCGGTAACAGACTGGCTCGAGTGGGTCAGAGATCCACCGGACGACCTCTCGCCTGTCGTTCGAGCGGCGATGGCTCACTACCAATTCGAGACGTTGCATCCGTTCTTCGACGGGAACGGCCGAATTGGGCGGCTGCTGATCGCCATGGCCCTGATGCGCGACGGCGTCCTACGGGAGCCGATTCTTGTGGTCTCACCTTGGTTCGAGGCCCGGCGGAGCGCATACCAAGACGGCCTCCTCGATCTGAGTGTCTCTGGACAGTGGGACGATTGGATCTACTTCTTTGCGTCCGGCGTGGCCGAATCTGCCGACACCACGAGGGAGCGTGTTGAGCGCCTGCTCACGTGGCGTGAGGAAGCCCTGGAGCGCGTTCGACTTGCTGGCGTCTCGGGCGTTGCGGAGCGAGTGGCAGGCGATCTGATCGGTTCCCCGATCGTGAGAGCACCAGCGATAGCCCGGCAGCACCAGGTCACTCAGCAGGGGGCCATGTTGGCGCTACGGCGCCTCGCCGAATTGGGGGTCGTGCAAGAACAGCGGGTTGGTGGCCGCGTGAGCTTCGTCGCGAATGAGGCGCTGGCGCTCTTGCGAATCTAGGCGCTTGGGGGCCACCGCGGCTGTTCTGAGCTAGCTCACCGCCACGGTCTCCGGCCGGCTGTGCTCGGCGGTCCACCGGCGCTGGCGACGCCGCGCGTCGGCGACCAGCGGCGAGTGCGCGATCACCCACAGCAGCACACGGTTGATGTGGCCCGCGATCCCGGTCAGCGGTCGCACGACATCGAGGAACAGCACGACCCGCTCGCCGTCGGTCTCGTTCCACACCTCGTGGTCGTAGGTGTCGTCGAACAGCAGGCTCGCGCCCTCGTCCCAATGGCGGATCTCGTCACCGACGCGGATGCGGCAGTCGGCCGCCGGCTCGGGCACGGTCAGCCCGAGGTGGTAGCGCACGACGCCCTTGTACGGACCGCGGTGGTGCGGGATGTGCTTGCCGGGCGCGAGGATCGAGAACATCGCGGTCTTCATCCCGGGGATCGCGCGCACGAGCTCGGCGGTGCGCGGGCAGGCGGCGGTGTGCTCGGGCACCTCAAAGCCGTAGCCGAAGAGGAAGTACGTCTTCCAGCGCTCGTCGTCGGAGAGGTCGATCTGGTCGACCGAGAGATCCTGGAACGCCGGGATCGCGTCGCGGTCGGTGAGGACGGCGTCGAGCTCCTCGCGGATCTCGAGCCAGTGGCCTTCGAACTCGTCGGTCCACGAGAGGACCGCGGGGTCGTAGAACGCGGTGTCGCCGATCGGCGAGCGCCGGCCGATCCAGCGCTCGATCGGGGCAAGGATGCGGACGCCGAGCTCGGCGCTCACGGTGACGACACGTTCGGCGAGAGAGGGCATCTGCGGATTCCTTTCGTTCGCGGAGAGGGTCGGTTGGTACCCGCCACGACGGCCTGGCACTCCATCAACGCAAGTAGGCTGCTGTTATGCACGACGAACTGCCGCCGGTCGTGTTCCGCGCGTGAGCGCGACCGCCGCATCGGTCCTCCAACAGCGCCTGGGCCTGACCGACGATGAGCTGCTCGCGGTCCTCGACGCTGATCCGCTGCAGCTCGTCGCCGGCGACCTCGACCATCGCCCCGAGCTCGGGATCCTGCTCGCGCTGACCGACGATCCGGTCGAGCGCCTGGGTCAGGCGGTGCTCGCCCGCTGGCTGCGCACCGCCGGTCCGGCGGGCCGCCCGCTCGACCATCTCGTCGCCCGTGACTTTCCGGCCTTCGAAGACGCGCTGGGCGAGCTCGATCGCCGCGGCTTCGTCATCCGCTCACGATCGTAAAGCTCGTCGTGGCCGTCTTGGAGCGGTTGTGGGCCGCGTCGGTCGCGACCGCTTCGAGCCGGTAGCGTCCGCGCTTGAGCGCCCGGCCGGCGACACGTCCGCTGAACGTCAGATGACCCGCCCCGAGTTTGAACGAGCGTCCACCGGAAATCGTGAACTTCGGCGTGGTGATCGTGCAGTGGGTGTGGCCGTGCACCTGGCGGCAGTGCTTGAGCTTCGGGCCGAGCGCCGTGAACGCAACCTTGGCGTCCTCGGAGAGCGTGAAGCGGATCGTCGTCCCGTGCGGCGTCACGTGCTTGGGTGAGCGGCGAGCGGCGCTGCGGGCCTTCTTCGTCGATGACGATCCGGCCGCGAAGCGCTTGGGTGAGACCGAGAGCTTGGCGATCTTCGGTGCCGTGCGGTCAACCGGCGGAGTCGCGGCGATGTTCAGCACGCCGGCCACCGGTGCTCCCGTGTTTCCGAGGGCGTCGGTCGCCGTCGCGGTCACCGTGTAGCTGCCGAGAACCGGGTAGGTGTGGGTGACCGGCGACCCCGTCGCCGTCCCCGATCCGTCGCCAAAGTCCCAGGTGATCGAGCCGACGGTGCTCCAGGTGTCCGACGCGGTCGCCGAGAACGACACCGCCGCTCCCGGCGCCGCCGTCCCCGGGATCGTCACCGCGCTCAGTCGCGGGCCGGCGCTGTCGAATCCGGCGATCCGAATGCTCTCGCTCGGGGTGTCAAAGTCGGGCCACACCGCGACGCCGTCGCCCGCTTCGTCGAACGCGACTGCGCCGCGCGAGAAGATGAGGTGCTCGTCCGTCGACAGCGTCACGGCCGCGCCGACGGCGCCGTCGAAGCCGACCGGCCGAAACAGCTCCCCGCCCGTACCCGCCGCCGAGCGGTACAGCGTGCCGGCCGCGCCCGACGGACCCATCGTCGTCGCCGGCGCGCCGCTGACCGTGTCGCCGCCGAGCAGCGGATCGCCAGGCGCGAATCCGCCGCCGGGGCGTCGTGTGTACGCGCGTGGGACGAACGTCAGGCCGTCGAACGCCTCGATGAGCTCGTCGCCCGCGCGGTCGGGCCACAGCCCGCCGGTGATGCCGCCGATCGACGTTGCGGTCGCCGTCCCGGGAATCACGGCGGCTGCGCCGAAGGCGGCGCCCGCGGGCCGCAGCGCGACGCGCAGGTCGCCGGCAGTGTTGGACCCGATCCTGTGGGCCTGGACGGTCAGTGCGTGGATGGTGCCCGCGGCGTCGGTCGCCAGAATCCGGATCTGCCCGCCCTGCTCCTCGTTGTCGTTCGTCGGGGTCGGCCCGGACGTGCCCGGCACGAGCGCCGGGGCCGGGAACGTCCCGGCGCGCGGCGCGGCACTCGAGTCGACCTCGTCGGTCACGCGGGCGGTGGCGGTGGTCGTCTGCTTGGTCCACGCGACGACCGTCTCGCCGGCCGGGGTGATCGCCATCGCGGAGGACGAGGTCAGCGACCCGGGTATCGCGGTCGCGCCCCCGAGCGGGCCGCCCGGTCCACGCCGTGCGACGAGGATTGTGCCCGGCGCGGTGCTCTGGAAGACGATCGCCAGATCGCCGCCGTCGCCGGCGGCGACGTTGAACTGCGAGGTGGAGTTGGAGTTGACGGCGGTGCCGATCAGGCTCGTCGCGACGAGGTCCGCTCCGGCGTGACCGAGCGCGGCGAAGACCATCCCGGCGTTCTCCGTCCAGGCGACGATCGCGTCCCCGTTGCGCGAGACGGCGAGGACCACGGAGCCGGCGTCGACATCGGCGCCGGGTGTGCCCAGCGTCTGGGTGCTGACCGCTCCGCCGCGCAGACGCTGTGCGACGCCGACGCGATAGTGGCTGCCGTCCCACTGGCGGTAGGCGACGAACAGGTCGCCGTCGGCGTCGAACGCCGCCCCCGGGCCCGGCGCCATCGACGGGGCGTGGTTCACCCCGACGACCTTGGTCGGCAGCGGGCCGACGAGCGTCGTGGCGGGCAACCACTGCGGTGCGGCGGCGGCGGGAGCGACGACGATCGCGCCGCAGGTCGCGGTGGCCAGCACCAGCTTCGCCAGGCGTGCCCTCACGGGAACTCCTCTACTCGTCGGGTTTCGGTTTCCTCGTCCCCGGCCAGACGCCGGTCAGGTGCTCGAAGCCGCGCGCCCCGGCGCGGTCGAAGACCGCACGGGTCGCGGTGAACGTCGCGCCCTGGACCGCCGCCGCGGTCACGACCTTCGGCCAGGTCGCCGACTGTGTCGTCGCCGTCGGCGGCTCCTCATTGTCGATCAGACCCCAGATGCGGCTGAACAGACGCTTGGAGAGCAGTCCGGCGAGGATGCCCAGCACGATCCCGAATGGCTTGTAGAGCAGCTTCATGAATGGACCCCGTGGTGAACTTCTTCCGCCTGCCGGTCGATAACAATGGTGAACAGCACACAGCATGATCACACGCTCGACGACTCTCTTGAAGGGGGTGGGCACGTGGCAGAGCAGTTCGACGATTCCGACGAGCTCCTCCGGAGGGCGTTGCTGGACGCCGAGGCCACGGTCGCGGTCGCGCTGCGAATCGACGGTCTCGCGCTCGCCGACGAGCTGACGATCGTCTTCCACGGCCGCCAGGACCTCGGCACGCTGCAGACCTATGTGGCCAACGGTGCGCACGGCGCCGGCGCCGCGATCAGCCCCAGCGACCTGCTGCGCGTGCCCTGTGACCTCGATCTGGCCAGCGCCGATTCGCGCGACGAGGCCCAGGAGCTCTACGCCGAGCAGGCCCGGACGCTGCGCGATGCTCTGCTCGCCGCCGACACCGTGCTCGCCGTCTGGCGCGAGCCGCTGGAGGAGCTCGTCGAGTGTGAGGTCTCGCTTCAGCGCTCGGTCAGGCTGCCGCTCGACCTGCCCGCGCCGCGGCTGATGCCGATCGCGCTCGTCGCCCCCGAGCGTCAGATCATGGTCGCGCCAGTGTGCGGAGCGCGGACGCTGGCCGAGGGCCGCCCGCCACTGGGGATCGTCTGTGCCCAGCAGGACGTCGCCCACGTCTACCCGCTGCCCGACGACCCGGAGGCCTGCTTGATCGACTTCGCGCAGCGCGCGGCCGAGCACGCACGCCGCATGGCGCAGCGCCTCGAGCACCAGGAGAACTCGGTGCGGCGCTTCATGGAGATCAGCGGCGAGGACTTTCCGTCGGCTGCCTGACGCCCCGTTAGGGTCCGCACGCGTGCGGACCATCGCCCCGACCCGATATGTCGCTCCGCTGCGCGAGGGCGGCTCGCTCCCGGCGCTCGTCGAGGCCGACGACGATGGGCTCTACGTGCTCAAGTTCCGTGGCGCCGGGCAGGGTCCGCGGGCGCTGGTCGCCGAGTTGCTGGCCGGCGAGGTCGGGCGCAGGCTCGGGCTGCCGGTCCCTGAGATCGTCTTCGCGCAGCTCGACCCGCGGATCTCCGTGGCCGAGCCAGATGCCGAGATTCAGGACCTGCTCGCGGCATCGGAAGGGCTCAACCTCGCGCTGGACTTCCTGCCCGGCTCGCTGGCCTTCACCGCGCTCGACACGATCGATCCCGAGCTCGCCGCCGACGTGGTGTGGTTCGACGCGCTCGTCATGAACGTCGATCGCACCCCGCGCAACCCGAACCTGCTGCTGTGGCACGGCGCTCCGTGGCTGATCGACCACGGCGCCGCGTTCTACCGCCACCATGGCGCCGAGCTGCCCGGATGGGACGGCGACGCCATCGCCGCATCGCCGTTTGCGCAGATCGCCGACCACGTCCTGCTCGGCGTCGCGGGCTCGATCGTCGAAGCCGACGAGCGCCTGGCGGCGAAGCTCGACGGCTATGACCTGCAGGAGCTCAAGGAGCTGATCCCGCGCGAATGGGCCGACCCCGACGCGTACATAGACGTGCTCGGCGCGCGTCTACAGTCGCCGCGGGCATTCGTGATGGAGGCTGAGAATGCCCGACGGTGAGGCGTTCGCCTACGCGCTGCTGCGTGTCGTTCCGAACCTCGAGCGCGGTGAGGCGGTCAACGCCGGTGTCGTCCTGTACTGCCGGCGCAGGTCGTTCTTGGCGATCGAGGTGACGGTGCCCGTAGAACGACTGCGGGTACTCGATCCCGACGTCGATCTCGACGCCGTCGCCGCCCACCTCGAGGCCCTCAAACGGATCGCCGCCGGCGATCCGCAGGCCGGCGCGATCGCCCGCCAGCCACAGTCCGAGCGCTTCCACTGGCTCGTCGCGCCGGCGAGCACGATCATCCAACCGTCGGCGGTGCACACGGGCGTCTGCGAGGACCCGCAGGCCACGCTACTGCGCCTGTTCGAGCAGTTGGTCGGTTAGCGTCCCGCCGCGTGGCTCGCCCCGTGCGCCTCGCGCTGATCGCTCTGGCGATCCTCGTCTTCCTCGCCATCTCGTTTCAGCTGGCGCGCTTCTTCACGGCCGAATCGAGTGAGCGCAGCGCGGTCTTCACGCTCGTCCAGGCCGAGGGACACGGCGACGCCCAGACGATTATCGACCACCTCGACGGCTGTGCGGCCAAGCCCGCGTGCGTCGCCCTGGCGCGGCGCAATGCGAGTCGTCTCAAGCGCGGCGGCAAGGTCAAGATCCTCGCCTACAGCTCGTCGACGGCCTACGCGCTCGGCTCGGCGCAGGGCCTGACCCGGGTCGCCTGGGAGGCGCTGGACCACGGCCTGCCGGTCGTCCAATGCGTGCTTGTGCAACGCACCGGCAGCGCGTTCGCCGGGCGCAAGATCCGGCTCGTCTCGCTCTCGCCACCGATCTCGCGCACGGGGGAATGCTGATGGCGCACGACCGGCGCCGTGCCCATACTGTCCACCGATCCATGCGCCGTCCCCCGGTCCAGTTCCTGCTCGTGCTCGTCGCGCTGGCCGGGGCCTCGCTCGCCGTCGCGGCCGCGGGCGCGCAGGTCTCGCTTCCGCCCACGCTGCCCACCCAGACGGTTACCCTCGGCCCGGTCCCGGCGCCCGGCTCCAGCGGCCCGCCGCAGCCCGGCGCGGGCTACACCGCCGAGGCTCCGCCGGAGAAGGCCAACTACGTCGACGGACCGTCGGGGCGCTATCTGCTCGACGGCACGTGGCTGTGGCGCAACGACCCGACCGAGGTCGGGCTCAAGCAGCGCTGGCAGTCGAGCTCGTCGATCGCCGGCTGGACCAAGATCACGGTCCCCGAGTCGTGGAACGCGCTTGACCCCAGCGTCCAGTCGTTCACGGGCGGCGTGGCCTGGTATCGCAAGGACTTTCGGCTGCCGAGCAGCTCGTCGGCGCTGAACTGGATCGTGCGCTTCGAGTCGGTCAACTACACGGCGACGATCTGGCTCAACGGCCATCCGATCGGCCACAACACCGGCGCGTATCTGCCGTTCGAGCTCGAACTGCCGCCCGGCGATCTCAAGCTCGGATCGACGAACACGATCGTCGTGCGTACCGACAACCGCCGCCACGGCTACGACTTCCCTCCGTCGGGCCTGTCGGTCACCGGGACGCCGCTCGGCGGCTGGTGGAACGACGGCGGCATCCTGCGCGACGTCTACCTGCGCAAGGTCGACCGGATCGATCTCGGCAGCCCGCAGATCCGGCCGCTGCTGACGTGCGCGACGTGCGACGCAACGATCGCCGAGCAGGTGATCGCGCACAACTACTCCACGCATCCGCAGAAGGTCTCGCTGAGCGGCAAGTACGGCGCCGTGGCCTTCACCTTCGGCACCCAGACGATCGGCCCGGGGCGGTCGGCGACGTTCGCCAAGAACATCACCGTCGCCCATCCGCAGCTGTGGACGCCCGACTCTCCGCACCTCTACAACGCGACGATCTCGGCCACGATCAAGAAGCGGCAGGTCGCGAGCTACTACTTTGCCAGCGGCATCCGCTCGATCAAGGTCGTCAACGGTCACCTGATGCTCAACGGCCGGCCGCTGAACTTCCGCGGCGTCGGCCTGCACGAGGACTCGCAGGCCTACGGCTTCGCGCTCAACGACCAGCTGATGCTCGAGGACCTCAAACAGGTCAAGCAGCTCGGCGCGACGTTCATCCGCACCCACTACCCGTACAACCCCTACATCCAGGAGCAGGCGGACAAGCTCGGGATCATGATCTGGTCCGAGGTGCCGGTCTACTCGATCAAGGCCAAGTACCTGAAGTCCGAGCTCGTGCGCAAGCTGGCGACGCAGTACATCCAGCGCAACATCCGGTTCAACCAGAACCATCCGTCGGTCATCGTCTGGTCGATCGGCAACGAGCTCAGCTCGCGTCCCGGCCCGGTCCAGGGCGCCTACATCAAGCTCGCCGCGGACACCGCGCACGCCGACGACCCGACGCGCCCGGTCGGGCTTGCCGTCGCGATCGGATCGTCCACCGGCTGCCAGACCGAATACAAGCCGCTCGACATACTCGGCCTCAACGAGTACTTCGGCTGGTATCCCGGCGCGCAGGGCGAGGCCGCCGACCAGACGCTGCTGTCGGAGAACCTCGACGCGATGCACGAGTGCTATCCCGACAAGGCGATGGCGGTGACCGAAACCGGGGCCGAGGCCAACCGCAACGGCCCCGTCGAGGAGCACGGCACCTACCAGTTCCAGGAGGCCTACGCCAAGTACCACTTCGGGGTCTTCGCGACCAAGCCGTGGTTGAGCGGCGCGGCATGGTGGGCGCTGAAGGAGTTCCGCGTCCGGCCGGGCTGGACGGGCGGCAACCCACGTCCCGTGCCCCCGATCTTCGCCAAGGGCCTGATCACGATGGACAACTTCTACAAGCCCGCGTTCGCCGATCTGCAGGCGATCTTCAAGGCGACCAAGCAGATCGGCCCCGTCGCCAAGCGACGCTGACCGCTACCATCCGCCGTCGCCATGGCCGATACACAGACACAGCTTGAAGTTGAGATCCGCGAGCCCGGACACTCCCGGGCGACCCGCCGACTGCGCCGCGCAGGCCGCGTTCCCGGGGTGCTCTACGGCGGTGGCGAGGAGCCGGTGAGCTTCTCGGTCGACGCCCGCGTCCTGCGCCACGCGCTGGCCGCCCGCGGCGCCGTGATCGAGCTCTCGGTCGACGGCATGACCACGCCGGTCGTGCTCAAGGACATCCATCGTGATCCGGTCCGCGGCGAGACGCTGCACGTCGACCTGATTCGGGTCGACCTCAGCAAGCCGATCCAGTCCACCGTGCCGCTGCACCTGGTCGGCGTCGACGACGCCCCGGGTGTCCGCGAGGGTGGCGGCACGCTCGAGCAGGTCACGCGCGAGATCAACGTCGAGGCGCTGCCGTCGGACATCCCCGAGTTCATCGAGCTCGACGTCTCCGACATGGAGATCAACGACAACCGCTTCCTCAGCTCGGTCACCCCGCCCACCGGCGTGACGCTGCTCGACGACCTCGAGGAGACGGTGATCGCCGTCCTCGCGCCGCCGCGTGTCGAGGAGGTCGACGACGAGATCGAGTCCGAGACCGAGCGCGTCGGCGACGCCGCTGCGGGCGCGACGGGCGACGAGGCGGCCGACGACGCCGGCGGGGATTCCTCCGGCGACGAGTAGTCGCCCGTGGGCCTGCGCTCCGCGCTACGCGGCGGCACCGCCGGAGCCCCGGTCGACTGGCTGATCGTCGGCCTCGGGAATCCGGGGCCGAGCTACAAGGGCACGCCGCACAACGTCGGCTTCGACGTCGCCAACGCGCTGATCGACCGCTGGGGGCTGGGGGCGCCGCGGCGGCGCTTCAACGCGCTCGTGGCCCAGGGCCGCTCGATGCCCGGCGGCCCGCGCGTCGCCGTGTTGTTGCCGCAGACCTACATGAACGAGTCGGGCAACAGCGCCGGCCCGGCGCGCGGTGCGCTGAAGGTGGCGCTCGACCATGTGATCGCCGTCCACGACGAGATCGACCTCCCGTTCGGCGAGATCCGGGTCAAGCTCGGCGGTGGCCTGGCCGGGCACAACGGCTTGAAGTCGCTCAAGGCCGGCTTCGGCTCGGCCGACTTCCAGCGCGTGCGCATCGGCGTCGGGCGCCCGGACACAACCGACCCCGAGATCGTCTCGTCGCACGTCCTCGGTCGCTGGCAGCGCCCGCGCGCGGAGGTCGACGCGCTTATCGCCCGCGCGACCGACGACGTGGCCCGTCTCATCGAGGCGCCCGACCCCCGCGACTGAGCCGCGACGCGCGCCTGCCAGAATGCGTGGCCGACCCGGCCGCGCGTCTCGCGCGGTCGCTGCGCGTGCCCGATGTCGCTGCGTCCCCTCCTCAGACACCTCACCGATGACCCCGCGGGGGCGACCCTGGTCGCCGACGGCGGCGACGCGTTCGTCTCGCTGTCGCTGCGGGCCTACGTCCTGGCCGGCCTCGTCGAGGCGCAGAGGCGCCCGGCCCTGGTCGTGGCCGGCGACGATCGCCAGGCCCGCGATCTCGCGGCCGACCTGCGCGCGTGGCTCGCGCCGCGCCCGGTCCACCTGTACCCGAGTCGTGGCGTGGCCTACGAGTCGCACCTCGCGCCGCCGCCTCACCTCGTCGGACTGCGCGTGGCCGCGCTCGACGCGCTGCTGAACACCGACGGCGATGGTGGAAGTGAACCGCCCGTCGTCGTCGTCAGCGCGGTCGCGCTGAGCGAGAAGGTCCCGGACCCGGCGCTGCGCCCGTCGTCGTTCTGGCTGCGCAAGGGCGACCTCGTCGATCTCGACGAGGTCGCGGCCGATCTCGTCGCGGCCGGCTACGAACGCGTCGATCAGGTCGACGATCGTGGGCAGTTCGCGATCCGCGGTGGCATCCTCGACGTCTTCCCGGCGACCGAGGACCACGCGGTCCGCGTCGACCTGTTCGACATCGAGATCGACACGTTGCGCTGGTTCTCGACCTTCACCCAGCGCTCGCTGGGGGAGACCGATGCGGTGCAGATCGCCCCGGCGGCCGAGCTTGCGCCGGAGCATCGCGAGCTGGCCGAGATCGCCGCGCTCGAGGAGGCCGACGACCGTCCCGACGTCGCGCAGTTACTGCCCGTCGATCGCTTCCATCCGTTCCTCGATCTCGCTCCCCAGGACGCCCTGGTCCTGATCGCCGCCGCCGAGGACGTCGGCCCGGCGCTCGCCGATCACTGGCAGGACGTCTGCGCCGCGTTCCACGACGCCGACGCGCATCACCTCTACGTCGCGCCCGAGCCGATCCAGGCGGCGCTCGACACGCGTGCCCGGGTGCGCCTGAGCTCGCTGAGCGCCGACCAGCCGCTGGCGCTGCGCGCCCAGAGCGCCGACCTCGCGGCGCGCTCGCTCAAGGAGGCCGAGCCCGAGCTCGAGAAGCTGATCCGCTCGGGCTACACGACCGTCGTCGCCTGGCCGCGGCGCGGCGAGGGCGAGCGCACGGCCTACAACCTCGCGCGCGTCCGTGCCGCATGGATGGGCGAGAACACCGACGTCCCGCCGGCCGAGACCGTGCGCTTCGCCGAGGCGCGTCTGCGTGACGGTTTCATCGCGGCGGGGTTCAAGCTCGCGGTGATCCCCGAGCACCGTCTGTTCCGCCGCCGACGCTCGGAGAGCGCCGATCCGAGCGTCAGCGGCAAGCGCCGTCGCGGCGCGCTGCGCTCGTTCGCCGACCTGCGCACCGGCGACTTCGTCGTTCACGAGGACCACGGCGTCGCCCGCTTCGCCGGCTTTGACACCAAGACCGTGGCCGGCGTCACACGCGATTACCTCGACCTCGAGTTCGCCGGGTCTGATCGCGTCTTCATGCCGGTCGACCAGCTGACCAAGATCAGCCGCTACGTCGGCGCCGGCGGCACCGCGCCGACGCTGTCGAAGCTCGGCGGCAAGTCGTGGGAGACGATGAAGGCCCGCGCCCGCCGTGCGGCCGGCGAGCTGGCCGGCGAGCTACTGAACCTCTACGCCGAGCGCGCCCGGCGCGGCGGCTACGCGTTCGCGGTCGACGGCGACTGGCAGCGCGAGTTCGAGGACGCGTTCCCGTGGACCGAGACGGCCGACCAGCGCGAGGCGATCGAGCAGGTCAAGGCCGACATGGAGGCGCCGCGCCCGATGGACCGGCTGATCTGCGGCGACGTCGGCTACGGCAAGACCGAGGTCGCGCTGCGGGCCGCGTTCAAGGCCGCGGCCGACGGCAAGCAGGTCCTGATCCTTGCCCCGACGACGATCCTCGCCCAGCAGCACGCCGGCACGTTCACCGAGCGCCTCAAGGACTACCCGTTCACCGTCGACCACGTCAGCCGCTTCCGCAGCGCCGCGCAGCAGCGCGAGGCGGTCGCCGGCTTCAACGAGGGCAGGACCGACATCCTGATCGGGACCCACCGCGTGCTCGGCCGTGATGTGCGCGGCAAGGACCTCGGCCTGCTGATCGTCGACGAGGAGCAGCGTTTTGGCGTCAAGCAGAAGGAGCTCCTGCGCCAGCTCAAGCTGCGCGTCGACGTGATCGCGATGAGCGCGACGCCGATCCCGCGGACGCTGCAGATGTCGCTGAGCGGGATGCGCGACATCTCGGTCATCGAGACGCCGCCCGAGGGCCGGCGCCCGGTCAAGACCTACGTCGGTGAGTACGAGGAGGACCTCGTGCGCCAGGCGATCATGCGCGAGAAGGACCGCGGCGGCCAGGCGTTCTTCGTCCACAACCGCGTCGAGTCGATCGACGAGACGGCCGAGCGCCTGCGCGGGCTCTGCCCCGGGGTGCGCTTCGAGGTCGCCCACGGCCAGCTCGACGAGACCGAGCTCGAGAAGCGGATGCTGACGTTCCTGCGCGGCGACGCCGACGTGCTCGTCGCGACGTCGATCATCGAATCGGGGATCGACATCCCGCAGGCCAACACGCTCGTCGTCGAGCGCTCCGACACCTTCGGCCTCGCCCAGCTCTACCAGATCCGTGGCCGCGTCGGACGCTCTCGCGAGCGCGCCTACGCGTACCTGCTCTACCCGTCGCACGCCGCCCTGACCGAGGAGGCGACCAAGCGCCTCAGCGCGCTCAGCGACTACACCGAGCTCGGCGCCGGCTTCCGCATCGCGATGCGCGATCTCGAGATCCGCGGCGCCGGTAACCTGCTCGGCGACGAGCAGTCGGGCCACGTCGCGGCGCTCGGCTTCGAGCTCTACATGCAGATGCTCGACGAGGCGGTGCGTGACGCGAGTCCCGAGCCTGCCGGGGAGGAGGACATCGAACCCGTGCGGATGGACGTCAACGTCGACGCGTACGTCCCGGTCGACTACATCCCCTACGAGCAGGCCAAGATCGACGTGCACCGCCGGATCGCCGCGGCGCGCGAGGTCGCCGATCTCGGAGTGCTGCGCGAGGAGCTCGAGGATCGCTTCGGACCGGTACCCGAGCCGCTGGCGAATCTGCTCGCGCTGCAGCAGGCGCGGATCAAGCTCGGCCAGGCGGGCGCCCGCGTCGTCTCGTTCCGCGGTGCGACGCTCGCGGTGACGCCGATCGATCTCGACGCAGAGCGCGCGGGTCAGCTGCGCGCCGCGCTACCGGCCGCGACCTACGAGCCCGGACGGTCGCAGTTGTCCGTTCGCGTGCCCGAGGATCCGCAGGAGCGCTTCCCGGCCGTGGTCGCCGCCGCCGACGCGCTGCTGGTAGTGACGCGCGCCGCCGCATGAATGTCTAGACTGCCCGCCGATATGCCGAAGCTCGCCGGAAAGCTCTTGATCCTCTGCACCCTTTTTGCGGTGCTCGTCGCGGTTGCCGGGTGCGGCAGCTCACTGTCCGGAGACTCCGTCGCCAAGGTCGGCGACGAATCGATCAAGACCGACCAGTTCGATCACCGCCTGCTCGTTACCTACCTGGGCAGCGCATCGCAGACCAGCCCCGCCGCCGGCGCAGCGAGCGCCGCCGGGGTTCCCAAGCCACCGGACTTCAAGGGTTGCATCGCCGCCGCCAAGAAGATCGCGCCGAAGCCGGCCAAGGGCCAGCCCGCGGTCACCGACGCGACCTACAAGAAGCAGTGCCAGACGTCGTACAGCCAGCTGCGCGACAGCGTGCTGCAGTCGCTGGTCCAGGCCGACTGGATCATTCAAGAGGCGGCCGACCAGAAGGTCACGGTCACCGACGCGGCGGTCAAGAAGCAGTTCAACATGCTCAAGAAGCAGCAGTTCCCCAAGGAAGCGGACTTCAAGAAGTTCCTCAAGACCTCGGGACTGACGCTTGACGACCTGTACGCCAACGTCAAGCTCCAGCTGCTGACCAACAAGCTTCGCACGAAGATCGTCTCGGCCAAGACCAAGGTCACGCCCGCCCAGATCCAGGCCTATTACAACACGAACAAGGCCACGTTCGGAACGCCTGAGCACCGCTCGATGCGCGTCGTGCTCAACAAGAACAAGGCCCAGATCAAGAAGGCGCTCAAGGCGCTGCGCAAGGGCGCGTCGTGGGCCGCGGTGGCCAAGAAGTACTCGACCGATCCGACCTCGAAGGCCACCGGCGGAGTCCTCTCCCAGGTGACAAAGGGGCAGGAGGATCCGGGCCTCGACAAGGCGGTCTTCTCGGCCAAGAAGGGCAAGCTCACCGGCCCGATCAAGACGAACTTCGGCTACTACCTGTTCGACGTCACCGGCATCACGCCGGCGGTTCAGCAGACGGTGGCCCAGGCGACGCCGTCGATCAAGCAGATCCTGCAGTCCCAGGGCCAGCAGACCGCGCTCAACAAGTTCGTCACCGGCTTCCAGAAGAAGTGGACGAAGCAGACGACCTGCCGCAAGGGCTACATCATCGCGATCTGCAAGAACTTCGTGAAGCCCAAGACGTCGACGTCGACGACCGGCGCGACGGCCGCTGAGCCCGCCGCGCCCTCGACGGTCCAGTCGACCACCGGCTAGCACCTGTGGACGGCTCGGCCCGCTCCTCGGCGCAGGCTGTTGAGCGTCTGGACGAGCTGACGCGGCGCCTGCGCCGCGAGTGTCCGTGGGACCGCGACCAGGACGAGCGCTCGATCGTTCCGCACACCCTCGAAGAGGCCTACGAGCTCGCCGACGCGGCGAACGCCGGCGACGACGCAAAGCTGCTCGACGAGCTCGGCGACGTCCTGTTCCAGGTCCACTTCCTGTCGCTGCTGCTCGAGGAGCGCGGCGCGGGGTCGCTCGCCGATGTGGCCGAGCACGTCCACCGCAAGCTGGTCCGCCGCCACCCGCACATCTTCGGCGACACCGAGGTATCCAATGCCGGTGAGGTGCTGCGCAACTGGGATGAGATCAAGCGCACCGAGCCCGGCCGCGAGGCCGGGATCTTCGGCGAGGTCCCGGAGAACCTGCCCGGCCCGCTCTACGCGCGCAAGGTTCAGCGCCGCGCCGCGAGCACGGGCTTCGACTTCGACGGCGTCCCGTACGACGCGATCGAAGGCGAGCTCGAGGAACTGCGTGACGCCAAGGGCAAGGAGGCCGAGTTCCACGAGCTCGGCGACGTCCTGTTTGCCGCGGTCAACGTCGCGCGCAAGCTGCACGTCGATCCCGAGCTCGCGCTGCGTGCGTCCGCCGCGCGCTTCCGGGGACGGGTCGAAGCGGCCCAGGCCTTGGCCGCGGCCCACGGCCACGACTGGAACACTCTCACGCCCGAGCGCCAGCTCGGCTACTACGCACAAGCGAGGCACCAACAGTCATGAGTCAGATGCAGCGCATCCATGCCCGCCAGATCCTCGACTCCCGCGGCAACCCGACCGTCGAGGTCGAGGTCGGGCTGAGCACCGGCGTGGTCGGCCGCGCGGCCGTGCCGTCGGGCGCCTCGACGGGCGAGTTCGAGGCGACCGAGCTGCGCGACGGTGGCGCCGAGTACGGCGGCAAGGGCGTCACGCGCGCGGTCGGCCACGTCAACGGCGAGATCGCCGATGCGCTGACGGGCCACGACATCGCCGACCAGGCGGCGATTGACCGCGTCCTTGTCGACCTCGACGGCACGCCCAACAAGTCGCGTCTCGGCGCCAACGCGATCCTCGGCGTCTCGCTCGCCGCCGCCCACGCCGCGGCGGCCAACGCTGGGCTGCCGCTGTGGCGCCACCTCGGCGGCGCCGACGCGCACATCCTGCCGGTGCCGATGATGAACGTGCTCAACGGCGGCGCCCACGCCGACAACAGCGTCGACTTCCAGGAGTTCATGGTCGTGCCGTGTGGCGCATCGACGTTCGCCGAAGGCCTACGGGTCGGCGCCGAGGTCTACCACGCGCTGAAGGGGATCCTTCATGACCGCGGACTCGGGACCGGAGGCGGCGACGAGGGCGGCTTCGCGCCCGACCTGGCGTCCAATGAGGACGCGCTGAAGATGCTGATGGCCGGAATCGAAGCGGCCGGCTACCGGCCCGGCGAGGACGTCGCGATCGCCATGGACCCGGCGACCAGCGAGATCGAACGCGACGGCGCCTACGACCTGCACCACGAGGGCCGTGTCCTGAACGCCGACGATCTCGCGGCCTACTGGGTCGAGCTCTGTGACCGCTACCCGATCGTCTCGATCGAGGACGGCATGGCTGAGGAGGACTGGGCCGGCTGGAAGTCGCTGACCGACCGGCTTGGCGATCGGGTGCAGCTCGTCGGTGATGATCTGTTCGTGACCAACACCGAGCGTCTCGGGCGTGGAATCGATACCGGGGTCGCCAACTCGATCCTCGTCAAGGTCAACCAGATTGGCACATTGACCGAGACGCTCGACGCGATCGCCACCGCGCGCGCCGCCGGCTACACCGCGGTCATGTCCCACCGCTCCGGTGAGACTGAGGACACGACGATCGCCGACCTCGCCGTCGCCACCGGATGCGGCCAGATCAAGACCGGCGCCCCGTCGCGCTCCGATCGCGTGGCCAAGTACAACCAGCTGCTGCGGATCGAGGAGGCGTTGGGCGCCGATGCGGTCTATCCCGGGCGATCCGTCTTCCGCTCGTAGGGACCGCAGGAGTTCGCCGCGGTGCGGCGAAGGCTGTCTGGATGGCCGCAGCACCCAACGCCCGACCGGCTCCGCGCCGTGACGCTGATCGGCGTCCGGCCAAGCCCCGGGCGGTGGCGGGCGCGCGCCAGGGCCGACCGGCCGGGATCCGCTGGGACCGTGTCTCGCGCATCGCGATGCTGTTCGTCCTCGTCGGGATCCTGATCCTCTACATCGGTCCGGTGCGCTCGTACGTCGCAACGCGCCACCGTGCCGCGCAGCAGAGCGCCGTCGTGCGGGCCCTGCGCGACGAGAACACCCGCCTGAAGGCGCGGCGCGGCGCGCTCGCGCACCCGGCCGCTCTCGAGCGTGAGGCACGCCGCCTGGGCATGCTGCGTCCGGGCGAGAAGCCCTACGTGCTCAGCGGCCTGCCCAAGGGACCGTGAACGCTCCTCGCTAGCCTTGCGGGCACTGAGCCCATGCAGAGCTTCGAGATGGCGATCCAGCAGTGGCGGGCAGGCGAACAGCGCCTCACCGCGACCCCCGCGCCCGCGCGTCTGGCGATGGACCGCGTCGTTGACGCCATCCTGGCCGAGTTGCGCCGGCGTCTCGGCGGGCGCTTCACCGCCGCCGAGCTCGTCGAGCTGTATGACCGCGGGACGAGCTGGTGCCTGGACCTCGCCTACCGCACCGCGCCTGACGCGCCGTGGGCGTGGGACGAGCGGACGGTCGCCGACGCGGCCTTCGCGCGGTACCTGCGCGGGGCCGCGGACTTCGCCGGCGGCCGTCGGATGGAAGCCCAGCCGTAGCGGCGCGACGAACTACTCGTCGCCGTCGTCTTCGGGCTCGTCGCCGCCGTCGGCGTCGGGCCCGGCGCGCCGGATGACGATCCGGTCCTCCTCGATCGTCACCTCGACCGGGCGGTGGCCCGCCCAGTGCTCGGCGTAGATCGGGCTGTCGGCGATGGCGGGGTCGAGCCATAGCCCGTAGCCCTCTTCGCCGTGCTCGAAGGTTCCTTCCAGCGCAGCGGCCGCGCGGCCGCGCGGCCGACGGCCACGACCACCGCGGCGCCCACGGCGCCGGGGAGCGGGATCGCCGTTCTCGCCGGGTTCGTCATCGTCGGATTCCTCGTCATCGGGCTCGAGCGCAGCACGTGCTGCCTCGGCCTCGAGCTCGGCGGCGATCAGGGCGTCGTCCTCGGCGCGCAGATCGACCTCGTCATCGAAGTCGACGCTGGCGGCGCCGTTGGGCGCCTCGCCTTCGGGCGCCAGTTCGTTTTCACGCTTGAAAGCATCGATCTGCTGGACGGTCACCTCGAGTTGGTGCGCGATCCATGCGTCGGTCCGGCCCTGGCGAACCCAGGTGCGGATCTGATTGAGATGGGGGCGGAGTGAGCGGCGTGCCATAGCAGCGGCCCAGGTTATAGGAACGTCCGTGTTCGGCCCGCCTTGCATGTGGGCACGGGTCATGCGAGAGTCATTGGCGCCCAGGTAGGGAGAAGCCACCAAGTGCTCGTACTCACGCGTAAGTCCAATCAAAGCATCATGATCGGCGATGACGTTGAGGTGTCCGTCCTGTCGATCCTCGGGGAGAAGGTCCGGATCGGAATCCAGGCCCCCCGGGAGATCCCGGTCTTCCGCAAGGAGGTCTACCTCGAGATTCAGGACGAACACGCTCGTGCCGACGATCTCGCGATCACCGGTTCGGTGAGCGGCGAGGTCGACGCGGCCTTGCGCAAGCTCGGTACGCCGTAGCCGCGGCGGCCGCTCAGCCGAGAACGAGGATCAGCGTCTGGAACATCGCGATGGTGACGCCGACAGCGGTTGCCAGCAACGCGAGCACCAGCGCGAAGAACCGCCAGCGCCCGCGGCTGTGCTTGCGCTCGATGACACGCTTGCGTGAGCGGCGCACCGCCTGGCGGCGCAGCGCTTCGCGGCGTTCCCGGTCGGCGTATGCCTCCTCGTGGAACGCCTGCTCAAAGTGAGCGATCGACTGGCGCATCTTCATTGCCATCAACTGGAAGGGTAGCCGGTGCCAGCTACCCGTAGGTCGCCGCGAGGGCCGGACAGGCCTTCCACAGGCCTCGATGCGCGGCGCGCGCCTCCTCCTCGAGCTGGGCGAACTGCGGGGCGAGGCGGTCGTTCGGCGCGATCGTCAGCGTGTGGGCGAAGCCGCGGCGCAGCAGCAGCGCGTTGATGAACGCGCCGTCGGAGCGGCGGTAGACATAGGCCAGCAGCCGGTCGTAGCGGTCGCGGGCCTCGGCGCCGACCACCAGGCGGACGGGCTCGCCGACCTTGAGCAGCCGGGTGTTCTCGTGTGACGCGTTCTCGGCGTAGCACTGCACCGGCGTGTTGGGCTTGACCGACTCGGGCGTGTCCATGCCGATGTAGCGGATCGTCTCCTGGTGCCCGGCGATGGCGACCTTGATCGTGTCGCCGTCGACCACGCGCAGGACGGTGGCGGCCAGTTCGGCACCAGGACGGTCATCGAGAGCGCCGCCGCCACCGCTGTCGTGGTGGTAGGTCAGAAGGCCGACGCCGAGGACGAGCGCGACGAGCCATGGGATCAGCGACCGCATCTGCATCGGCCCACCGTAGGCGCTCGCGGCGACGGCGAGCCGTCGTGCAACACGAACGTGGGGCGCCCGTGGGCGCCCCGTCGCAGTCCTGCGCTATCTCGCCACGATTGCCGGTCAGCTGACCGGCGCGCCCTGCTCGCTGGCCTCGTAGACCTTGATGAAGCGCAGGTAGTTGTCAGCGATCTTCTGAGCCGCGGCCTCGCGTTCGAGCGACGTGTCGAGGAAGCCCTTCAGAGCGTCCCACCAGATCGAGCGTCCGATCGCGAAGCCGACGAAGCCGTCGACCGGAGCGGCCTGAGCGAGCCAATGATCGACCTTCTCGTCCGACGCACCACGCCCGAGCAGGACGCAGACGACGTTCTCGCGGCCTTCGCCCTCGCGCGTCTGCTCGGCCAGCATCTCGGCGTCGGAGCGCTCGTCGACGCCCTCGATCTTCCATATGTCGACCTCGATGCCGTAGTCCTGAGCGTCAGCGATCGCGCGGCGCATCAGCTCCGGGCGAAGCTCGGCGTCGTAGCGGTCGACGTCGGAGTCGACGCTGGCGAGCTGATCGCCCGTCGCCGGAACGAGGAGCTCGAACAGGAACAGGCGGTTGTTGGCGTGCAGCCAATCGGCGAGCTGCTTGAGCTTCTCGAGCTGGTCGAGGTTGGCCAGCGTGTCGCCCTCGGGGTTGTAGCGAACCAGCACCTTCGAGAACGCGGGATCGAACGACGTGATGTGCTCGCCGAACGCGTCGCCGTACTCGAAGTCGTAGGTGTCCTGGCCGGACTTCTCCACCGGCATCGCGAGCTTCAGGCCCGCCGCTTTGGCCTGGGCCGGGATGTCGCCGCCGAACTGCTCGTCGACGAGCACGCCGATCTGGCCGGCGGCCACGCCGCCGGCAGCGATGGCCTTGACCAGGCCTTCGTAGATCAGGTGCTTGGCGTCGGCGATCGTCGCCGTCTGCTCGGGCGTCGGGTCGCCTTGGATCCCGAACATCTTTGTCTGGAACGACCCGCGATGGTCGAACGCGAGGATGTACAGCTTGCCGTCGTAGCCCAGGGCCATGGGTTCTCCTTGTCTCAAAAAGTCTGGACGGAGCATAGCCCGGGTAGGCTGCCTCGGGCATGGAGCGTCACTTCATCGAGCAGGTGATCGCCTGGTCTACGAACCCAACCATGACCTCCGCGAGGTCATGGCCGAGATCGTCGCTGCAACCGCTCCCTAGCGGGCGGTGCGACAATCGCAGTGATGTCCCCGGGTCCTGAACTGTTCGTGGTCTGCAAGAGCTGCGGCTCTGAGGTCTCGCCATACATCACCGAGTGCCCGTATTGCGGTGCGCGGCTGCGCAAGCGCGCTCCCAAGATCGAACGTGATCGCCCGTCGAAGCCGCCGCGCCGCGTCTCCCGCCCGACCCTCGGGCCGCTGCGCGCGGGGGAGATCCCAGGCATCAGCGCCGACCCGACGCGCCGCCCGTACGTCACGCTGACGCTGATCGGGCTGTCGGTCTTCGGGTTGCTGCTGGCGATCGTCGTCTCGGCGCTCGGCGACATCGCGCTCGTCGGCCAGCCGACCGGCACCGGCTGGTGGCGGGTCGTGACGACGCCGTTCATCTACATCAGCGTCTGGTACCAGCTCGCGGCGGTGGTGGCGATCGCCATCTACGGCTGGCGCTTGGAGCGCAACCACGGTGGGCCGCTGCTGGTCGTGGCCCTGTTCGTTGTCTGCGGCATGGGTGGCGTCGCGCTGTCAGTCGCGCTCGCGCCCGACACGCTGGCGCTTGGCGGCAACGGCGCGGCGCTCGGTCTGCTCGCGTACTGGGCGGTGCCCGAGCTGGTCCGCGAGCTGCGCGACCTCGACCGCGAGGGCGACCTGTTGGGGACCGCGGTGATCGCGGTCGTTGTGCTCGCGATGCCGGCGGCGACGCACGAGGCCAGCGCGATCGCCGGGTTCGCCGGACTGGTCGTCGGTGCGCTCGCCGGGCTTGTGCCGGCGCGCCGTGTCGCGCGCCTATGATCTCCCGCGGTGGCTGACCAGACGTATACCGCGGAACAGGTCGATGCCGCCGTGCGGGCGCTCGACGAGCATCCGGAGCGCTTCGAGCACGCGCAGGAGGTCGTCGCTCACGCCGCGCCGGGACTGCAGCGGGTGCTCGATGACGCGCTGGACATCGGCGGCTGGTTCGGGCCCGAGCACGAGACTCAGATCGCGGCGGTCACGGCGATCGACGACATCCACGAGCGCCTCACTGCGGTGCGGACGCTCGTGGCGCAGGAAACGCGCCTCGGAATGCTCGTGGGCGTGGCCGTAGGGTTCGAGCTGCACCGAGAACTGCATCGCACCGACGACGAGAGGGAACGCTAGTCATGGACATTCGCTTTCTGGGCCACGCCACCTTCAGCCTGAGCGACGGCACGACGACCGTTCTTGTCGATCCGTGGGCAACCGGCAATCCCAACGCCGCGCTGAGCGCTGACGAGTTGCAGGCCGACACGATCCTGCTCACCCACGGCCACTTCGATCACATCGGCGACTGCGTGCCGATCGCCAAGCGCACGGGTGCGTCGGTGATGGCGATCAAGGAGATCGCCGACGAGCTGTCAGAGGACCTTCCCGACAACCAGGTCTTCGACCCGCTGTTCGGGGGCACCGTCACGTTTGACTGGGGCTGGGCGCGGCTCGTGCCCGCGCTGCACAGCTCGACGACGCCGAAGGGCACGGTCACCCCGGCCGGCGGCCTGCTGATCGGCTTCGGCGACAAGGTCATCTACCACGTCGGCGATACCGCGCTGTTCAGCGACCTGTCGCTCGTCGGTCGCCGCGAGCCGATCGACACCGCGCTGCTGTGCATCGGCGGGCACTACACGATGGATCGCCACGACGCCGCCGAGGCCGCGCGGCTGATCGGCGCCCACCAGGTCATCCCGTGCCACTACGACACGTTCCCGCCGATCGCGACCGACGCCGAGGCGTTCAAGGCCGAGGTCGAGACCTCGACGGCGTCGGAGGTCGTGATCCTCGCGCCCGGAGACACGCATACGCCATGACCCATGCGATCGTTCTGATCGAAGCCGAGCGCGACGTCATGTCGACGCTCGGCGGCACGCTGGCCGATCTCCCTGGCGTGGCGGAGGCCTACTCGGTGACCGGCGAGTGGGACTTCGTCGCGATCATCCGCGTCCGTGAGCACGAGCAGCTCGCCGACATCATCACCGGCGCGATCCTGACTCTGCCCGGCGTCGCCCGCACACAGACGATGGTCGCCTTCGAGGCATTCTCGGCGCACGACCTCGACTCGATGTTCTCGATCGGCGAGTAGCGGACGTCAGGCGTTCACGGCTGGTCCTGCCAGCCACGCTGGAACCAGATCGCGCGGTCCTTCCAGTCGTGGACCATCAGCAGCGAGCCCGTGGCCGCGGTGGCGGCGATCGCGAGCGTCGCGATGCGATGGGCGTGGCTGACGGTGAGTCCGATCCCGGCGAGACCGGCGATCAGCGCCCCGGTGGCACCGTGATGGCAGCGCTGACCAGCAATCCACAGGCGCTTGCGCCCGGTGTCGTACGTCAGGATTGTGGAAAACGTCGTCATCGCGTCTCTTCATCGACCAACGCATCAGCCGCCTAGCAGGTTGCGGTGGACGGCTAGAACACATGTCCACGTAATGAGCGCGACATATGACCAGCCGCTGCGCCATGCTGTCGGCGATGTCCGAGCCGCTCGTCCAGCCGCAATTCCGGCCCACGCTCAACGACCTCGTCGGGCCGCAGTGGCGCAGGCTGCCGCGCGCGTTGCGGATCGCCATGGGAGTCGTGCTTGGCGCGCTCGTCATCTACCTCTTGGCGCAGCGCGCCGAGGGTGATGGGCGCAAGGCCCTCGTCGTGCGAGGCCCGAACGCGTTCAACTTCGTCTACGTGTCGCCGCTGAAGCGCGTCGCGCCGGGGCCGGGTGAGCTGGCGCGGCTGTCGCTGCCGGCCGGCGCCGCCGATCCGCAGCGCTTCGCCGTGCGCGCGCTCAACCTGCCGCGCTACAGCGGTGATCCGGGCGGCGCCCTGCTGCTCTACTCGGTCGCGCTCGAGCGCTACCTGAAGGCGACCCACCCAGGTCTGATCATCCGCGGCGAGGGTCGCGCGCGCATCCTCCAGACGCCGGGCTACCAGGTCACGTTCCAGATGACCGAGAACGGCCGCACCACGTTCGGCCGCGACATCATGGTCGTCCCCGATGAGCTCGGCGCACGAACGGGAGCTGTGCTCGAGATGGTCGGCGTGCTCTCCAAGCGCTTGCCAAAGGCCGATGCGATCGGGTCGACGTCGCCGCTGAAGCTGCCGTTTCGCTCGTTCCGGCTCGGTACGGAGCGGCCGTAGGCGCGGCTACGGGCCGACGGGCGGGGCGGGCGGCACGACGGGTGTCGTGTCGACCGGCGGCACCGGGGTGGTGTCGACAGGCGTCGTATCGACCGGCGGGGCAGGTGTCGTGTCGACCGGCGGATCGGGCGTCGTGACGACCGGCGGCGGCGTCGGCGTGGTGACCGGGACGGTCACCACCGGGGTCGTCGGAGTCGTCGACGAGCCGCCCGGGAGCTGCGTCGCGTCGGACTCGGTCTGCGGCGGCGCGGCCGCCGGCGTCGTGTCGACCGGTGTCGTCTCGACGACCGGGGTCGGGGGCGGTGGTGCGACGACCTCGGTGACGGCCGGCGTCGTCGCGGCGACGATCGCCGTGGCGGCGTGGATGACCCTGCGCGCGTGGTGATGGCGCAGGTGGTGCAGAGCCGAGACGGGCGGTGCCACGGCCGGCTGGCGCGTGCTGGCGACGATGACTGGCGCGTGGATCGCAACGTGCGCAGGCGCCAGAGCGGTGACGGCGGCGCGGTGGTGCGCGGGGTGCACGCGGACGTTGTGGACCTCGACGGCACCGGCGCTGACGATCGCCACGGCGGCCAGCCCGGCGGCGGCCTTGGTCGCCACCGCGCCGAGGCCGGCGGACAGCGCGCTGCCGGCGGCCATCGAGCCACCGGCCGAAGCGGCGGCGGCGGTGCCACCGGCGCCGGCGCCGGCACCGGCGCCGGCACCGGCACCGACCGCGGCGTTGGACGCGCCGACGTGGGCGAGCAGCAGCTTCTTGACGAGCATCAGCACGCCGACCGGGAAGACGGCGGCCAGCGCCTTGTTGTTGGTCTTCAGCAGATTGTTGAACGACGAGCAGCGATCGCACGTCTTGATGTGGCGGCGCACCGGCGGGCTCATCCGCGTCAGGCCCTCGGCGACCTCGCCGAGCTCGTCGCGGACTTCGTCGCAGGTCAGCGCGCGCGCCTCGGCTGATTCGGCGAGCGACACCCGCGCCCGTACGAGCAGCGACTTGATCGCCGGAACCGTCGTCTCCATCGCCTCGGCGATCTGGTCGTAGCTCAGCGCGTCGATCTCGCGCAGCAGCAGTGCGGTGCGCTGCGTCTCGGCCAAGCCCTGGACGTCGGTGACGAGCAGCCGCAGGTCCTCGCGCTTCTGCACCTTCTCCGCGGTCGTGATCCCGCCTTCGGCGAGATGGATGTCCATCGAGTCGACGCCGATCGCGCGCTGGCGCCGAAGGTGGTTGAGGCTGCGGTTGCGGGCGATTCGGTACAGCCACGGCCGCACGTTGAGCGGCCGGTTGTCGGCCATCATCGCGTTGAATGCCGCGGCGAAGACCTCCTGAAGGACGTCTTCCGCATCCTCCTTGGAGCCCAGCATGTGGCGGCAGAACGACTGCAGCCGTGACTGATAGCGGGCGACCAGGGCCTCGTAGGCGCCCTGATTCCCGCGTCGGGTCATCTCAACCAGCCGCTCGTCGCTCTGGAGGCGAAGGAACGGTGTTGGGCCGCGAAGGACCGCCGGGTGTTTGATTGCTGAGACTTCCACGCGCGTGCGGGAACAGTCGAATTCGAGTTTACAACCCCAGGTATACCCAGAAGTTGCGCTGTACCGCCCCGCATTCGGTCGCTCCGTCACACTGTGCAGCCCCGCCCGGGTGGCGAAACTGGTCAGACGCGGGCGGCTTAAAACCGCTCGCCCTTCGGGGCATGGGGGTTCGAATCCCTCCCCGGGCACCTCAGATGATTCTGGTCGGCTACGCCACCACGGCGGCGCGACCGGCGATCGAACTCAACGCGCTCAGTAGGGCCTCGGCGAGGTGCTCATCACCCGAGATCACGAGTTCCGCGCTCGACGCGGCGGGGCCCAGCGCATCGACCCAGCCGCGCTCGGTGCCGGCGATGCGCGCATCGGCGTCGGGCGCCGACCGCTCCTCGATGATCATCTCGTCGTCCTCGTTGGACAGCACGTAGCGCTTGAGGTCGCCGCTCGGGCGCCGCACCGTCAACTCGACCACGCCGGTCACGTCAGCGGCCGGAGCGAAGCCAGGGATGCACCGCAGCACCGCGCCGATGTCGATCGCCTCGCCGGCGTCGGGCGGCCCCCACGCCCAGCGGTAGCCCCAGCGCGCGAGCGCGCCGATCACGGGCAGCAGGTCACGGGATCGCTCGGTCAGCTCGTAGTCCACGCGCGGTGGGACCTCGCGGTAGCGCTGACGGGTCAACAGGTCGTCCGCGACCATGCGGTTCAGTCGCGAACGCAGCTGCTCGGTGGAAATTCCTGGGAGCACACGCTGGAGCTCAACGAAGCGCCGAGGACCCGACGCCAGGTCGCGGACGATCAACAACGTCCACTTGTCTCCAACGAGATCGAGGGCGCGCGCATCAGGCGCCCATTGGTTGTAGGGGTGACGCTTGGGTGGCGGTGCGATGGGCATTAGCCACCTCCTTTTCCTGGATTGGGGCGGACCGGGAAAAGCCTCTGCCTTGGCACGTTGCCGTTCTTAGCCTGACCTTACACCTACGTCCGGTAGGACAGATGGCCTATGTGGACAACTGTTCGAAAGACGGGTCTACCCACCTTGTTCTTCCCGCACGCACTGCAAATCGTCACAATCGGGGTATGCTGCGATCGCCCCTGCGCAATACCTACGCCCGATATGGGCCGCGCTACGCCCGCAGCGCAGCGGTGGTGCAGTTCCAGCTCTCGCATCTCGTCGCGTTCGGCGGGCTGCTTCTGCTGACGCTCTACGTGGAGATGCCCGAGAGCGTTTTCATCCACGCGCTGATCTTCTCGCAGCTCATCCAGGTCGCCGAGAACGCATGGTCGACGCGCGTCTCGTTCCGTCTGCTCGCCCCGGCCGATCCGTGGCTCAACGGCGAACGGACGCCGCAGACCGCGGTCGCCGCGTGGCGGGCACTGGCCGGGCTACCGGTCGACTTCATCCGCTCGCGCGGCGTGTTCCCACTCGTCCTCAACGTCGTGCCGATCTCGATCTACCTGACCGTCGAGCTCGATCGCGGCATTTCGTCGCTGCCAGTCCTGCTGGCCGGCACGACGATCGTTCTGGTCTACGGCGTCTTCGTGCGCTTCTTCACGCTCGAGGCGATCGTGCGGCCGGTGCTCGAGGACGTTTCGGTCGATCTTCCCGACGGCGTGGTGCTCGGGGCGGTCACGGCACCGACCCGGCTGCGCATGATGATCGCGCTGCCGGCAATCACGATCGTCACCGGCGTCGTCGTCAGCGGGCTGTCGAGCCCGCACGCCGGGGTGCGGTCACTCGGCGTCGGGGTGCTCGTGGCGATCGTTGTCGCGTTCACGATCTCCCTGGAGATGTCGGTCCTGTTGTCGCGCTCGATCCTCGAGCCGATCACCGAGCTGCGCAAGGGACTGGCCCGCGTCTCCGACGGCGACTACAGCGTGCGGGTGCCGGTGCTCGGCTCCGACGAGACCGGCTCGCTGGCCGGGTCGTTCAACGAGATGGTCGCCGGCCTGAGCGAGCGCGAGCGCCTGCGCGAGGCGTTCAGCGCGTTCGTCGACCCGGCGTTGGCCGAGCGCGTCATCGCCGAGGGCACCCAGCTCGAGGGCGAGGAGGTCGAGGTCACCGTCCTGTTCCTCGACATTCGGGGCTTCACCGCATTCGCCGAACAGGCGACCGCTCCGGAGGTCGTCGCCGAGCTCAACACCTTCTACAGCCTCGTCGTTCCGATCCTCGCCGAGCACGGCGCCCACGCCAACAAGTTCGTCGGCGATGGCCTGCTCGCGGTGTTCGGCGCCCCCGACTTCCTGCCCGATCACGCCGACCGCGGCGTCGCCGCGGCGCTCGAGGTGGCACGCGCCGTCCGCCGCAACTACCGCGGCCGGCTGGAGATCGGGGTTGGCGTGAACTCGGGCACCGTCGTGTCGGGCACGATCGGCGGCGGCGGGCACGTCGAGTTCACGGTGATCGGCGATGTCGTCAACACCGCGTCGCGCGTGGAGGAGATGACGCGCGTCACGGGCGACGTCGTGTTGGTGACCCAGGCCACGCTGGACCTGCTCGAACTCGAGCACGGTGGCTTCGTCTCGCGGACCACGGGACAGCTCAAGGGCAAGACCGAGCATGTCGCGCTGTGGGCGCCGCGAGCGGCGCTGCCGGTCAAGCCGGACCTGCGCGCCGTCGGCGAGGACTGAGCGGACCATCACCGGGCTTCCAAACCGCGCGTGCACGGGGGTAGGGTGGCTTCATGTCCACGGACACCGAAACCAGCGCCTCAGTTCACGGCGGCCTTCTCGTTGCTCGGCGCCTCAAGGCCCATGGCGTGAGCAAGCTCTTCACGCTGTCGGGCGGGCACATCTTCTCGATCTACGACGGCTGCCGGGCGGAGGGAATCGACATCGTCGACGTGCGCCACGAGCAGGCCGCGACGTTCGCGGCGGAAGGCTGGGCCAAGGTCACGCGCGAGCCCGGTGTGGCTGCGGTGACCGCCGGCCCCGGCGTGACCAACGCGATGAGCGCGCTCGGCTCCGCCCAGCAGAGCCAGTCGCCGATCGTCGTCCTCGGCGGCCGCGCGCCGGCGCTGCGTTGGGGGCAGGGCTCGCTGCAGGAGATCGACCACGTCCCGTTCGTGCGCCCGCTGACGCTGATGGCGCAGACTGCCGACTCGCCGGCGGAGATCCCCGGCCTGGTCGATGAGGCGCTGCGCGTCGCGATGGGCCCGCCGTCGGGGCCGACGTTCCTGGACTTCCCGCTCGACCACGTCTTCAGCGAGGCGCCCGACGACGGCGCTCCGGCCTCGGTGCCCGATCCGCTCGCCGAGCCGGTGGCCGAAGGCGTCGAGCTGGCGCTCAAGCTGCTCGACGGCGCCCAACGGCCGGTCGTGATGGCCGGATCGAACCTCTACTGGGGCCACGGTGAGCACGCGCTGCTCGAGCTGATCGAGCGTCGCGGCATTCCCGTCTATCTCAACGGCCTGGCCCGCGGCTGCGTCCCGGCCGATCACGAGCTGTTCTTCTCGCGCTCGCGCCGTCAGGGGCTCTCGGAGGCCGACGTCGCGCTGGTCATCGGCGTGCCGATGGACTTCCGCCTCGGCTTCGGTCAGGCGTTCGGCCAGGACACCGAGATCGTCCTTGTCGATCGCTCCGAGCCGGCCCGCGAGCCGGTGCGCGAGGTGGCCTGCGAGCTCTACGGCGGGATCGCCGCGACGCTGGGCGCGTTGGTCGGCGACCCCCCGTTCGGGGGGCAGGCGGCCCACGACACGAGCGGCTGGGTCAGCGCGCTGCGCGCGACGGAGACCGAGCGCCGCGAGGCCGAGCGCGAGCAGCTCGACGATCCGCGCGCCCCGCTGCACCCGATGCGCCTGTACCGCGAGCTCGGCGAGGTCCTCGACCGCGACGCGATCGTCATCGGCGACGGCGGCGACTTCGTCTCCTACGCCGGGCGCATGATCGACTCCTACCAGCCCGGGTGCTGGCTGGACCCCGGGCCGTTCGGCTGCCTGGGCAGCGGTCCCGGCTACGGGCTGGCGGCCAAGCTGGCGCACCCCGAGCGCCAGGTGGTGCTGCTGCTTGGCGACGGCGCGTTCGGCTTCAGCGGAATGGAGTTCGACACACTGGCCCGCCACGGCGTCAACGTCGTCGCGGTAATGGGCAACAACGGGATCTGGGGCCTGGAGAAGCACCCGATGGAGTTCCTCTACGGCTACTCGGTCGCCGCCGAGTTGCGGCCTGGAACCCGCTATGACCAGGTTGTCGAGGCGCTCGGCGGACACGGCGAGCTCGTCGAGCGTCCCGCGGACGTCAAGCCCGCGCTGGCCCGCGCATTCGAGTCCGGGCTTCCGGCGCTCGTCAACGTGCTCACCGATCCGTCGGTGGCCTACCCGCGCTCGACCAACCTCGGCTGAGGCCCTGGTCGCCTAAAGCCGGAAGCCGCTCCGAAGAGCGGCTTCCAAAGCTGGCCCAATCAGGACGGGCAGGGGTACGTGCCATGAAAGGGCCGGGTTCGACGGCCCGGGCGGCGGGAGGCGCCACACGAATGCGGCTTCGCCCGGACCTATGTGCCGGGGTGGCAGCGCGCCTTCAAAGGCGCGTCACCCTGACCCGACCGCACGATTATCGACGCCGTGTCAAGGGGCGGCGTTGCTTTGGTCAGGGACTGGGCACAGCGCGCAGAGCGGCGCCGCGCAGGATGTCGTGTTCGGAGACCTCGACGACGCCGAGTCCGAGGGCACGGACGCATTCGCGCAGGATGATCACACCGGCGACGATCGTCGGCGCGCGGTCGGGATGCAGGCCCGGGACATCGCGGCGCTGAGCGTCAGTCAATGCCGCGAGCTGGGCGATCAACTCCTCGAGCACCCCGGTCGGCAGCAGGTAGCCGTGGACGAGGTTGGGGTCATACGGATCGGCCCCCAGCGCGATCGCCGCTGCCGACGTCGCCGTCCCGGCCACCGCGACCGCGCGGGTCACGCGCTCGCGGACGTCATCGGGCAGATCGCGCGCGAGGATCGCCCGGACGTCCCCGGTGAGCGCTTCGAGCTGCTCGTGACGCGGTGGATCGGAGTCGATGAAGCGCTCGCTCTGGCGCACGACACCGAGCTGCATCGAGACGTGGAAGTCCAGATCGTCGGCCGTGGTCCCGATGACGACCTCGGTCGATCCGCCGCCGATGTCGATCACCGCGATCGGCGCGGTCGCCGTCGGGCGGTCCGAGAGCGCGCCCGCGAACGTCAGCTGAGCCTCCTCGTCGCCGCTCAGCACCTGGGCGTCGATGCCGTAGTCCTCTCGCACGCGCGCGAGGACTGCGGGGCCATTGGTGGCGTCGCGCGTCGCGCTCGTCAGCACACCGACGACGCGCTGGGTGTCGTATTCGTCGATCACCATGCGGTAGCTGTCGAGCGCGCTCAGAACGCGGGCGATCGCCTCGTCCGCGAGCGCCCCGGTTCGCTCGACGCCCTGCCCGAGGCGAGTGACGGTCGAGCGTCGCGCGAGCTCGACGACGCGGCCGCCGGCCACGTCGGCAACGAGCAGTCGAGTGGAGTTGCTGCCGATGTCGACGACGGCGACGCGCATGCCGCGCACTGTACTTCGCGTCGGCGGTAACGAATCGGGTGCTCGGCGTACAGTAGAAGCGTGCTCTTCACACGTAACACCCCAACGATGGTCGACCCCGCCAACGCGCTGCCGGGTCGAGACACCGAGCTGCCCGTGCACAACTCCCACTTCGTGCTCGGGACGCCGGTCAAGCCACCGTTTCCCGACGGTCTTCAGCAGGCCGTGTTCGGCATGGGCTGCTTCTGGGGAGCGGAGAAGCTCTTCTGGAACGTCGACGGCGTCTACACGACGGCGGTCGGCTACGCGGGCGGTACGACGCCGAACCCGACCTACGAGGAGACCTGCTCGGGGCGCACCGGCCACACCGAGGCCGTGCTCGTCGTCTTCGATCCGGCCAAGACCTCCTACGACGCGATCCTGAAGCTGTTCTGGGAGGGCCACGACCCGACCCAAGCGATGCGCCAGGGCAACGACGTCGGGACCCAATACCGCTCGGCGCTCTACTACTACGATGACGACCAGCGGACGGCCGCCGAGGCGTCCAAGGCGATGTACGGCGCGCAGCTGGCCTCAGCAGGCTACGGCGCGATCGAGACCGAGCTGGCCCCGGCCGGTGAGTTCTACTACGCCGAGGACTACCACCAGCAGTACCTGGCCAAGAACCCGGGCGGCTACTGTGGGCTCGGCGGGACGGGCGTCAGTTGCCCGATCGGACTCAAGGCGTAAAGGAGATTCCTATGAAGACCATGACCTGTCCGTGCGGTGAGCAGATCACCGGCGAGAACGACGAGCAGTTCGTCGCTGCTGTCAACGCGCACATGGAGACCGCGCATCCGGAGATGGCCGGGAAGTACACCAACGAGCAGATCCTGTCGCGCGCCTCCGAGGCGTAGCGCGGCGCCTACCGGCCGAGCGTGCGCGCGAACGTGCGCGCTTGGCCCGGGAGCTTCCCGAGCAGGGAACGCACGTCGGCCAGGCCGGCGCGCAACTCGGGGTCGCCGACCTCGACCGGAAGCATCGAGTCCTGCAGCGTCGAGAGGCCGATGTCGGCGTCGCCGATCGCGTTGAGTGCGCGGTCCAGCTGGTCGGCCACGCTGCGACCGGGACTGCTCGACGAGGCTGGGGCGAACGTCTTGGTCGGCAGACCGTGGCGCTCGGCGAATCCGTTGTGGGTTCGCTGCGCACGACCGTATGCGGTCTGGACGGGACGGAAGAGCTCTTCCTCGAGCCGATCGGCGGTCGTCTCATCGAGCGCTTCGTAGGCGGCGCCGAGCGATTCCAGGCCGCGGCCGATCGATTCGATCTGGTCGGCGAGGATGTCGAGCAGGTCCTGGCGGGCCTCGGCCGCGACGTAGGTCATGTCCGCCACGCTAACAGCGGCGACCTCGCGGCCGGTCGGATGGCTCCCCGCCGAGGCGTTGATGGCCCGAGCGCCAACGCGGTACAATGGTCGTCGCGTCGCGGGGTGGAGCAGTCTGGTAGCTCGTCGGGCTCATAACCCGAAGGTCGCGGGTTCGAATCCCGCCCCCGCTAT
>CAWFMM010000002.1:0-27194 GCA_963817035.1 uncultured Actinomycetes bacterium | reverse complement strand
CTTCGAGAACGGCAGCGGCGACGTCGCGCCGAAGACCTTCCCGTCGAAACAGCGGCTCAGACGAAGCCTCGCCCGCCAGGCCTGATCCGGCGTGGTCACGAGGATGACCGATCGCCAGTTGCGCGCCTTCGCCTCCCTCCCGATCCACTCGGCCTCGCCACGGGTGGTGCCGGGTACCGGGTTGAAGCACAGCACCGTTACACCGCGAGGCGCCGGTAGACAGCGACTCGTTCCGGCCTCCGCGACGACGGTCGACTGCACCAGGAACGTGGCCCTATGTTCGCTCGCGAGCTTGATCGCGAGTTGGTCACGACCCTCGATGCCGGGTCCACCAAGCTCGACGATCGCATCCGCGTGCTGAGGCAGCGGCGGCAGATTCGGCCAGACGAACAGGCGAGCCGTGAACACCACCCAGACCAGGATCACCAGCGCGGCAGCGACAAGCCACCACCGCCGATGCCGACGCGGCCGATCGTCGACAACCTCTGGACCATGTGGGGCCGCCGAGTAGGCCCGCGTCGCCCCGTGAGAACCGTTCATCGAAACGTCCGGTACCGGGCTTCGCGCGCCTACTGGCGTGCGCTTCACAAGGGCGCTCCAGCGGACACGGCGGGGTTTTGAGGCAGTGCAGGAACCCGCTCAAGGCTGGCGAGTCGGTCGCGGATCTCGCCCGAGCGCGGCGAACGGTGGCCGGCGAGAGCGAGCTCAACCAGATCCGGCGCCTGCCAGGGGACGTCGTGGTAGGCGTCGTCGAGCATCACGCTCGTCGGATCACGCTCGAGTTCCCCAGGAAACAACGCCACACGCCCATCGTGGTAGTCCCCCGCCCGGGGGGGTGGACCGGCGTAGCCGAGGACCGATCGCAGCGACGCCAGAAGGTCGATCCCCTCGGCAGAGACGAGATGGGACGTCGGGGTCGCACGTGGATTGACTTCGATCAGGTGGGCTCGGCCGGTGCCGTTCTCGAGGATGAAGTCAAGACCGATGAGACCCGACATACGCAGCCGATTCACCATCGTTCGCGCGGCGTCCAGCATCTCCGCATGCTCGACGACCCGCAGAACGGTCGACGGTCCTGTCGGCCCCTTGCTCTGCACCACCGCAGCCTGAACCGCGCCGAGCATGTCGCCGTCGAGGCATGCCACGGCGGCATTGCCCGCGCTGCCGTCGACATATGACTGGATGCTCAGCCGAGGGCGGTCCCCCGACAGCCGGGACCGCAGCGGCCACGGATCGCGTTCGAGCAGCAGACGCTTGATACAGCGGGCGAGACCCGGCGGACGGCTCAACTGACGCCATGCCTTGCGTGCGTCCGCCTCGGTGCAGATCAGCCTGGTTTCGCGTCCGCCCCAGCTGCCGTCCGTCTTCAGAACGGCGGCGCCCGGGTTCTGAACGAGCCACCGCGCGATGTCGTCCGCCGATCCCACCGCGGCCGTCGCGGGGCAACGAACCCCGCACTGCGTCGCGATCTCCATGATCGCGACCCGGGAATAGAGGGATCGGTACAGCTCGGGCGGCCCGAGTGAGCGTTCGAGGCGGCTGCGCAGTCGGGCACCCGCATCGGTCGTCGGATCCGCGTCGGAATGGATCCGATGCATCGCGCGCCGTGTGCGGTCGTCGAACGGGATGATCAACTCGGCGCACGACGATTCGATCGCGTGCCGCAGGCTGCCGGCTGGATCGATGAGGCCCAGGGGGTAGCTACGCTCCACGGCGGCGATCTTGTGCAGCGCGCTGCCCCGCGGCGCGACCGCCTGCACCACGCAGCCGGCGGCATGCAACTCCACCGCAAGCCGCGCCGCACCCGACCAGCGGAACGTCGTTGCGACCAACGTCCGAAGCTGGGGCGAGTCGGAGTCGGCGAGCGCCTCGTCGACGGCCTGCGCCAGCCGAGCGATGCCTTCGCGCTCCTGCACCAACTGGACGTGGCTGCCCGGTATTCGCCGGACGTGCATCCTCGGCAGCCACGGCCGCCACAGATCGGCGAGATCACATCCGAAGTCGTGCGCGTCGGCGGTGAAGAGCACGACCTCGCCTTCGAACACATGAGGCCGCCACTGAGCCATCGCGTGGAGGTTGGACTCCTCGACGGTCATGTTCAGCGGGCGGTCATCGAGGTCCTGGGCGCTGAAGCGGCCACCCAGGCGCATGGCGAGCCGGCGGACACGCCCACCCAGCTCGCGCCCGGCCTGCGCCGGCGGCTTGCCGAGCAACGCCCCGGCATGGACGGCGGACCGGCGAACGCTCGCCCGGATGAACAGCGGCCCCGGCCAGTACCGCCGGTCGAAGAAGGCGTCCACGACTCCGAGGAAAGCCACGCGCTCGCCGTTCTCCTCCAGCACCCGTCCCATCTCCAGCGCGACGATTCCACCCAACGAATAGCCCAGCAGCCGGTATGGACCGCTTGGTTGATGCGAGCGCACCAGCGCCACGGCGGCGTCGGCCATCGCCTCGACCGTCGTGGGCGGCCCGGTGTCCTCGGGGGCCGGCGCTGGGACCAGGGCGATGACTCGCCGATCGCCGGCCAGTGCGCGCGCCAACCCCGCGAGCTCCTCGGCCGCTCCTCCGGCACCGCAGATCACAAACACGGTGTCGCCGTTCCCGCCGCGGAGTTCCTCGGCGATCAAACGCCGCTCCGGGCGAGCTGCGACGAGATCCGTTGTGCGGCGAACGCGTCGCCGTGCATGAAGCGCATCAGCGGCCCGAAGGTCACCGCGGCGGTGATGCCGGCGAAGTACAGACCCGGGAGGGATGACTCGAAGCCCGTGGAGAGCACCGGCGCCCGCGCCACGGTCCTCACGCCCGTTCGCACGTTCGCGTCAAGGAACGGCAGCCGGTCGACGTCAGCTCGATAGCCCGTCGCGCAGATGACGTGATCGGTCTCGACCGTTCTCGTCGGTGCGCCGGAGCGGCCGGCCAGATCCAGCCGGACCCTGCCGTTCACATCGACGCCTCGAACGGCAAGTCCGGTCATGACCTCGACCGACGAGTCGACCGCCGGCTTCAGGTGCCACGGCGAACTGGGACCCAGGTGGCGGCGCACGATCTCGGGCCGCCACCGCGCCGGGACATACCGGAACAGATCGGGTCCGTCGCAGCACAGCCGGGAGCGCCATCCCGGGCCCAGCCCGGACCGCGGCGTCATCAGCCGTCTGGGCAGGCTCGGCGGCCGACCGGACGGGGGCGAGCTGAAGCGCAGCACAGGTGCGCGTGCCACCAGTCGAGCCCGGGCCCCAGCGTCGGTCAGGGCCACCGCGAGATCAACGGCCGAGGATCCCGCCCCGATCACGGTCACGTCCTTCTCGGCGAACCGCTCGAGATCGTGATGAGCGCTGGAGTGGGTGACCCGATCCGTCGGCAGATCGGCGAAGCCTTCCGGCATGACGGCGAAGTGCGTGAGCCCGGCGGCAACGACCACGCATCGAGCGTCGAGCTCTTCGCCGTCGTCGAGCCTCAGACGGAAGCGTTGCCCGTTGCGCCCGACGGAGGTCACGATCCGTTCCTCGACGTCGGGCACGAATCGACGCTGGAAGTCGAGGCCGTAGTCGACGAAGGTCTGGCTCGGGACCGGGAGGTCGGTGTCGTGGTAGGGCAGCTCTCGGTCGCGGCAGTAGTCGGCCAGCGACGAGTGTGGCGCAGGTGCCGAGAGGTTTGACGCGAAGCCGTCCGACTTGAGCAGCATTCCCTTGGGCATAGCGGTGCGCCACGTGCTCAGGGGCGTGCCGAACACCCGGAAGTCAGCACCGCGGGCACGGAGATGGGCGGCGATCGAGAGCCCGTACGGGCCTGCGCCGATGATGGCGATGTCAGTCACGTTTCAAAAACGCCGCCGTTGAACGCGAACTTGCGCGCCTGGCCGCCACGGCTCGCGCACGAAACCGGGGTCGCCGGCCGTTGACAGTGTTGTGGCCGGAAATCGTGGCCATCCGAATGATCCACAGGCCCTTAGGAGGTCCCTTGCGCGTTCTTGTCACCGGTCACCACGGCTACATCGGCACCGTCCTGGTTCCGCTCGCTCTGCGAGCCGGCCACGACGTCGTCGGGCTCGACTCGGATCTGTTCGCCTCGTGCGTGTTCGGGGCCGAGCCGGCCGATGTGGACTCCCTGCTCAGGGACGTCCGCGACGTCGAGGTCTCCGACCTCGAGGGCTTCGACGCCGTGCTGCACCTCGCGGCGGTCTGCAACGACCCGGTCGGCGATCTCAACCCGCAGACCACCTACGACATCAACCAGATCGCCTCCGCCGAGCTCGCGGCGAAGGCCAAGCAGGCCGGCGTGTCGCGTTTCGTGTTCTTCTCCTCGTGCAGCCTGTACGGCAAGGCGCCTGGCGCCGACGCGCTCGACGAGACCGCGGGCTTCGCGCCGCAGACGCCCTACGGCGATTCCAAGGTGCTGGCCGAGCAGGCGATCTCGCCGCTCGCCGACGACACGTTCAGCCCCACGTACCTGCGCAACGCGACCGCCTACGGCGTCTCGCCGCGGCTGCGCCTCGACGTCGTGGTCAACAACCTCGTCGGCTGGGCCCACACGACCGGCGAGATCGTCCTTCAGAGCGACGGCAAGCCGTGGCGCCCGCTCGTGCACATCGAGGACATCTCGCGCGCCGCGCTGGCGGTGCTCGACGCCCCGCGCGAGCTCGTCCACGACGAAGCGTTCAACGTCGGCTCGACCGACGAGAACTACACGATCCGGGAGGTCGCGGAGATCGTCGCGGAGGTCACCGGCGCCACGGCGAAGTTCGCTGCCGGCGGCGGCGAGCCCGACACCCGCTCCTACCGCGTCGACTGCTCAAAGCTCGCCCGCGTCCTGCCGGCGGCCGTGCCGCAGTGGACGGTCAAGCGCGGTGCCGAGGAACTCGCGAGCGCCTACGCCGAGTGGGGCATGACCTTCGCGGACTTCACGGGCCCGCGCGGCCTGCGCATCAAGCGCGTCCGCGAGCTGCAGGACGCCGGCCGGCTTGATGGCGAGCTGCGCTGGGCGCCGGTCGCCGTCGGCGGGGGCCGATGATCTTCACGCCCACGAGGCTGCGCGATGCGGTGATCGTCGACGTCGAGCCGCGCGGCGACGAACGCGGATTCCTGGCCCGCGTGTTCTGCGAGCGCGAGTTCTCAGAACATGGGCTGCCGACGCGGTTCGTCCAGGGCAGCACGATCCACAGCCCGCAACGCGACACGCTCCGGGGGCTGCACTTCCAGGCAGCCCCCCACGCCGAGAACAAGCTCGTGCGTTGCACGCGCGGCGCGGTCTGGGTCGTGATGGTGGACGTGCGCCCGGATTCACCGAGCTACCTCGGCTGGCAGGGCGTCGAGCTGACGGCCGAGAACCGGCGCTCACTCCTCGTGCCCGAGGGGTTCGCGCAGGGCTACCAGACGCTCGTCGACGACTGCGAGGTCAGCTATCAGATGACCCACGAGTACGTGCCCGAGGCCGCAAACGGCGTCCGCTGGGACGATCCGGCGTTCGGCATCGAGTGGCCGCACAGCGACGAGCGGCTTATCTCTGAGCGCGATCAGGCGTGGCCGGACTATGCGCCGGCGCGAGCAGATCAGCCTGCTCGAGCCGCTGCGCCGCACGCCGGATGAGCGGGTAGGCGATCCCGGAGCGGTCGGCGATGTCGAGCAGGCTCGCCGTGCCGTCGCTCAGGTTGAGCACCCACAGCAGCGCCTTCTCATCGTCGGGGGACGACACGGCACCGCCGGCCGACCGATAGAGACCGCGCCGGCCGAGCTGCGGCTCGCCGTACGGGCTCAGGTTGACCAGCGTGCGGTTGCTTTCGAGCACGTCGATCACGGCAAGGCACGTCTCGATGGCCTCCTCAAGCGCGGCCGGCGAGATCCTGTCCAGGCCGTCCGCCGAGGTGTGGTAGCCGTCGAACTCGCCGTGCGGCGTTCGCATCAGCGTCCCGACCGGAAGGTTGAACCCCGGCGAGCAGAACTGGCGCTCGTCACCGCCCCACGGATCCCATTCGAGGAGTCTGTGCGGCTTGCCCGAGTCGCGCAGAACCGTCGCGACGGCGCGGTCGACGTCCGCGTCGCCGCGGCGGCTGCGCTTGTACGTCAGGCCGCCCGCGTCGCCGATGCAGGAGATGGTCAGCCCGTGGGCAACCCGGTCGAGCGTGTCCTGGTTTTCGTGCAGCCACGTCAGCGGGCCGATCGTGCCGGGGGCGAAGACGAATCGGTACGTGTGACGCAGCTGCCGCGCCGACAACTCCTTCGCCACCATCGCTGCGACCACGATGCCCGAGAGGTTGTCGTTGGCCAGCGACGGGTGGCAGACATAGGTCGAGATCAGCACGTCCTCGTCGCCGGCACCGTCGAGCACGACCTCGCCATAGGTGAGGTGGCCGGGGCGCAGCGTGGAGTCGATCACGACCTCGTAGTCGCCCGGCTCAAGCTCCGCCAGGCGACGGTGCGGTAGGCAGAAACCCCAGGTGCGGGTGTAGTAGGAGGTGCGGTAGGGGATCTCCTCCGGCTGCTCGGGCAACGTGAACAGGCGCTCGCGAAGCTGCTCGAGTGGCATCGTCGTTCGGACCGGCTCGCTGTAGGAGACGACGTGCAGCGACGACTCGCGGAAGTCGATGACGCGGGTGCCGTCCGGCGCCGCGACGTACGCGTCGCGGATGTTCCACTCGTCGGGCACGATCCAATCGAACACCTGCGTGCCGGTCGGCACCTCGGTGCGGGCGATGGGGATGTGCTCGGACAGGATGTCCAACGTCGCTCGGACGCCGCTGCCGGTCAGGCTGCGGCACAGCGGGAACAAGCGTTCCATGAGCGCGTAGGCGGTCTCCCCGGTGGTCACGCAAGCACAGCCTTGCGACTGTAGAACGCTTCGGCGTACGCCGAGGGCGAGTTGCACTCCATGCCCCGCAACCGCAGCAGGCCGGTGAACAACTCCTCCTTGAACCAGCGCTTGGACACCTGGGTTTCGAAGTACGTCGTCAGATGGTCGATCTTGCGCCGGCGGATCTGGTCGTCGATCGTGACGTAGAGGTTCGGTCGTCCCATGTCACCGTCGTACTTCGGCACCTCATATTCGAGGATGAGGTGGTCGCGGAACGTGTTCCAGGTCAGCTCGCAGGTGATGCGGTGGTCCTGGTGGAGATCGTGGCGCTGGTGCGTGAGGATCAGGTCGGGCTCGAAGTCCCGCCCGACGTCCTCGAAGAACCCCTTGATGTCCGCGCCGTCGTACGGGAAGAAGCCGTCGCGGAACCCCGGCTGCAGGATCGTGTGCTCGGGCACGCCGGCAAGCATCGCCTCCGCGCTGGCGCGGGCCTCCTCGACCCGCGCGTCCGCGCCGCTGAGGACGACCCAGCAGATGCTCCCGATCGCGCCGTCGGCGATCAGCTTGAAGATGGTGCCGCCGCAGCCGATCTCGGCGTCGTCGGGATGGGCACCAAGTGCGAGCACCTTGAGGGGTGCAACTCCCTCGCGGCCCAGTCCCACCCCCAGCATCAAGCGGAGGCTAGCTGAGGCGACTCCGCGTCGACCCTGCTGGGGGCCGTCCACAGCTCCCACGGCGCCTGGCCGCTCTCGTGCAGGTTCTCGAGCCACTGCTTCTCCTTGAGCGTGTCCATCGGCGCCCAGAAGCCGTCGTGACGGTGTGCGAGCAGTTGGTTGGCGGCGATCAGCCGCTGGAACGGCTGCTCGACGAACTCCTCGCCCGGGTGGAGGTCGTCGAGGACCTCCGAGCGCATCACGAAGTAGCCGCCGTTGATCCACATGTCCGACGCCGTGACGTCGCTCATCTCACGCACGCGGCCGTCATCGTTGACGGAGACGACATGGAAGCTGTAGTTCGGCTTCACGGCAACGAAGCTGCCCATGGCCCCCGACGTCCTGACGTTGTCGATCATCGTGTGCAGATTGACGTCGGTGACGGTGTCGCCGTAGTTGGCGAGGAACATCTCGTCATCGCGCAGCAGGTGGCTCACGGCGCGCAGCCGATCGCCGATCGAGGAGTGCAGGCCGGTGTCGACGAACGTGATGTTCCAGTTGTGGATGTCCGTCTTGAGCAGGTGGACGTTCGCGCCGCCTTCGCTGAGCACGAAGTCGTTGGCCAGCGCCTCGTTGTAGGTCAGGAAGAACTGCTTGATGACCTCGGCCCTGTAACCCAGGCACAGCACGAAGTCGGTGAACCCGAAGTGGGCGTAGTACTTCATGACGTGCCAGAGGATCGGTCGGTTGCCGACCGGGATCATGGGCTTGGGCACTAGCTCTGACGCCTCGCGCATGCGCATGCCCTGCCCGCCGCAGAAGAGGACGACCTTCACAGCTCCTCCACCCGGGGGATCGGCACGACGAACGTGGCGCCCCACGCGCGCGCATAGTCGAGCTGGGCGACGATCTCCTGCTTGAGGTTCCACGGCAGGATCAGGATGTAGTCAGGGCGATCTTCCTCGAGCACGTCCGGATGGAGGATCGGGATGTGGGTGCCCGGCAGGAATTGGCCCTGCTTGTACGGGTTGCGATCCACCGTGTACGCCAATAGGTCCGTGCGGATTCCGCAGTAGTTGAGCAGCGTGTTGCCCTTGCCGGGGGCCCCGTAGCCGGCGATGCGCTTGCCCTCACGCCGCTTGGCGATCAGGAACTCGAGCAGGGACCACTTGGTCTCTTCGACCTTGGCGGGGAACGCGGCGTGTCCCTCGAGCGTGTCGTAGCCGAGATCGCGCTCGAGCTGCAGCAGGTCCTCCACGCGCTGATTCACCGGCCGGCGCCCGGTTGCGGCTCGCTGCGCATACAGCCGCAGCGAGCCACCGTGCGACCTCAGCTCCTCGACATCGAACAGCTCGAGCCCGTGATGGGCGAGCACGCGCTGTGCGGTGAGACATGAGAAGTACTGGAAGTGCTCGTGGTAGATGGTGTCGAACTGGTTGTCCTCGACCAGCCGCAGCAGGTGCGGCACCTCGATCGTGACGACGCCATCGTCGGCCAGCAGGATCTCGAACCCGGCGACGAAGTCGTTGAGGTCCGGGACGTGCGCCATCACGTTGTTGGCGGCGATCAGGTCGGCGCGCCGCCCCTCAGCGGCGAGATCGCGGGCCGTGTCGCGCCCGAAGAAGCGGACGACGCTCTCGATCCCGAGCGCCTGCGCGACGCTGGCGACGTTGGCGGCCGGCTCGATGCCCAGCGCAGGGATGCCACGGTCGACGACGTGCCGCAGCAGGTAGCCGTCATTGCTCGCGACCTCCACGACCAGGCTGCCGGGACCGAGCTCGAAGCGCTCGATCGCCATGTCCACATACGCACGGGCGTGCTCGACCCAGGAGTCCGAGTAGGACGAGAAGTACGCGTACTCGCCGAAGATGTCCTCGCCCGTCACGAATTCCTCGAGCTGCACGAGGAGGCAGCTCTCGCAGATCTTGGCGTGGAGCGGGTAGAAGGCCTCCTTCGCGTTCACGCGCTCAGGCGGCACATAGCTCTCGCACAGCGGCGACATGCCGAGGTCGACGAAGGTGTGGCGCAGCGGTGCGGCGCAGAAGCGGCACGCGGGCAGCGATGCGTCGGCATCGGGGCCCGCGAGGAGGGTCTCTGTCTGGAGTATCGGCACACCCGACTAACGGCGCTCGGGGCGCCGAACTGTCGCGCTTCGGACGATAGTGCGGAAACTAGAGTCGAACGCTTTCGCAACAGCCCGCGAACGCACCGGCCTCTCTCGCCCGTTGCTGTCGTGTGGAAATCGCGAAGGCGCTCATACTCGCCGGACGGTCACGTCAGGATCGCGGAGGTCCGGCCGACCTCCGCGGCAGCGCTCATCTGTTCCCGATCGCCAATCGCCCGGCGCTGTTCCACACCCTCGACACGCTGCACCGCGCAGGCGTGCTCGAAGTCGCGATCCTCACCGAAGGGGGCAGCGACGAGCCCATTCGGCGCGCTGTCGGCGACGGGGGCGGCTGGGAGGTCAACACTCGGTTCATCGACTGGGAGCCCACCTCAGGCCTCGCGGGGGCGCTGTCTGCCAGCGAACACTTCCTCTGCGGTGAGCCCGTCCTTGTTCAACACGGCAGCGCACTTCTGAGCGAGCGGATGCACGCCCACATCTCGACGTTCGCCCGAGAGCGGCTCGACGCGCTCGCGCTGCGACTGCCAGGGCCCATCGATCCGTGCGTTGGCGCCGGAACGCCGGGGTACCTCCTGAGCCCACACGCGATCGTCATCCTCGCCGGGTCGACGGCCGGACAGAACCCCTTGTCCGCGGTCCGCGGTCACGGGGGCCGGGTGCGAGCCCAGAATGTCGATGGCTGCGTTCTGTCGGTCGGCCGTGTCGAGACGTTGCTCGACGCCAACCGCCGCGCCCTCGAGTGCCTGACACCCGACAGCAGCCCCGCGTGCTTCGAGGACTGCACCGTTCAGGGACCGGTTCGCGTGGATCCCACGGCTCGACTCGAGCACACGCTCCTACGCGGGCCGATCATCATCGGCCCGGGAGCACGACTCAAGGACGCCTACGTCGGGCCATACACCTCGATCGGCGCCGATGTGACGATCGAAGGCGCACAGATCGAGCACTCCATCGTTCTTGCGGATGCCGAGTTGCGCTTCGTCGGTACGCGCCTCGAGTCGAGCTTGATCGGGCGCGGGGCGCGCGTGGTCCGCGGTTTCCAACTTCCGGGCGCGATCCGGGTGTCGATCGGCGACGGCGCGGAGATCGTCCTTCGGTAAACGCTTTGTGAACGCAAACAAGTTCTCTCCCCGGTGAGGCGTTAGTTCGTTATCCGGTTCACCGGAATCTCTGACCCCGGTTCGTCGATCGACCGCGACCACGAATGACACCCGAGCTTGCCACCACGCTAACGATGCACGAGGACACCGTGGTGGACCGGGCGCTCGTGCGCCGGCGACGGATCACCGGCGCGCCACGGCTGGCGCCGGCCGTGCGTTCGGGCGCGAACGCACGGGCCGACGCGACGGGCTTTCTCACGCACGGGCAGCGCGAGGCACGGCATCGGCGGCTGCTCGCGGTCGCCGACGTTGTCGGCGCGGCGGTGTCGTTGCTGCTCGTCTCGTCGCTGCTGGGCTCCGGAGAGCGCGCGCTCGCCGTGCTCGCCGCGACTCCGCTCGTGATCATCCTGTTCAAGATCGCCGGGCTCTATGACCGGGATCAGCTGCGTCTCGCGAACTCGACGTTGGACGAAGCGCCGCTCCTGCTGCAGCTGACGGGCCTGTACACGCTCGGGGTCGCGATCCTTCAGCCGCTCGTGTTGCAGACGCCGCTCGATGGTCAGGCGATCGCTCTCCTGTGGCTGGCGACCTTCGCGGCCGTCGCGGGAGCGCGGATGGCGGCCCGCGGCGTCACCGCTCGCGCTGTGAGACCCGAGCGGTGCCTGATCATCGGCGATCGCAAGCGTGCTGATCGGGTCCGGGGCAAGCTTGCCGCCAGCCATGCCCGGGCGACGGTGATCGCGACTCTGCCGTGGGGCGAGGGACTGGATCTGCTCGACCCTCAGAGCGTACGAAGCCTCGTCGAGGAACTGCATGTCCACCGCATCATCATCGCGCCGACCACGACGGAGTCCGCGGATATCGTCGAGTTGATCCGGCTGGCCAAGGCGGCCGGCGTCCAGGTCAGCGTCCTTCCGCGGATGCTCGAGGTGGTCGGGTCAGCGGTCGAGTTCGAGGACATCGACGGCATGACGATGATGGCGGTGCGGCCGTTCGGCCTGTCCCGATCCTCACGGATGCTCAAGCGCGGGTTCGACATCGTCGCGACATCGATCGGGCTGCTGGCGGCGACCCCGATTCTCGCCTGCGTCGCGATCGCCATCCGCTGGGATACCCGCGGGCCGGTGTTCTTCCGCCAGGTGCGGGTCGGGCGTGACGGGCGGCCGTTTCGGATGTTCAAGTTCCGCTCGATGGTGGTCGGCGCCGACTCGCGCAAGCACCTTCTGCGCGATCTCAACGAGGTCGGCGACGGCATGTTCAAGATCAGCGACGATCCGCGCGTGACCTGCGTCGGCGGGTTTCTGCGGCGTACGTCGCTCGATGAATTACCGCAGCTGTTCAACGTGCTGCTCGGCGAGATGAGTCTTGTCGGGCCGCGCCCGCTCGTGACCGACGAGGACGCGCAGGTGGTGGGGCTCGACCGCAGCCGGCTTCACCTCACTCCGGGGATGACGGGTCCCTGGCAGATCCTGGGGGCCCGTGTACCGATGCAGGAGATGGTGGGAATGGACTACCTGTATGTGGCCAACTGGTCGCTGTGGCTCGATCTCAAGCTGCTCGTCCGTACCGTCCGCCACGTGCTGCGTCGCGGCAACGTCTAGCTCGCCAGCCGCGCTCCGGTTCGCGCCACCGGCTCCTCGAGCATCTCGAGCCCGGCCGCCGCGGTGATGCCCTCCTCGAACGCACGCTCAGCGTCGGGGGGCTGCGATGGGCCGATCGTCGGCCCTGGCAGCACCCAGGCGACGATTGCGGTCGTGACCGCGAGACCGGCGGCCACGAGCGCCGTCGCGCGGATGGAGGCGAGCGTCGGCGCGCCGCCGCCGGCGAACGCGCTCACGAACGTCACACAGAGCCCGCTGCCAAACGCGCCGCCGATGTAGCGCGACACCTGGTAGAAGCCCATCGCGCTGCCGGTCTCGCTCAGCGGGATCGCGCGCATGATGAACCCCGGGATCGCGGCGAACGTGTAGCCCAGGCCGACCCCGAGCATCGCCATCGTCACGAAGACCTGCCACAGGGCCGTCGTGGTCAGCGCGAAGAAGACGAGCGCGAGCGCGACGGCAATGGCGCCGAGCGGGATGATCGGGCGCACGCCGATGCGAGCCTGTGCGACCGGCAGGCTGCGACTGGCGACGAGGCTGAGAACCGAGAGCGGCACGAGCACCAGTCCGGCGACGAAGACCGACTCGTCGAGCCCGAAGCCGGGGAGCTGGACGAACTGCGTGATCAGCACGAGGCCGATGTACATCGTGGCCCCGAGCAGCAGGCCGGAGACGTTGGCGGTCACCACGCTGCGATGGCGACTGAGCCGCAGGTCCACCAGCGGGTCGGTGACCGCGAGCTCGTGGCGCGCCCACGCCGTGAGCAGCGTCATGCCGACCGCGAGCAGGATCAGTGTTCGCGGCGATGCCCAGCCCCACCTCGGGCCCTGCTCGAGCCCGAGTAGCAGGGCCACGAGCCCCGCGCCGATCAGCATCGCCCCGAGGACGTCGAGCCGGCGTGGCGTCCCGTTGTCGCGCGGGTCGGGGATGACGAAGAAAGAGGCCACGAGCGCCGCGAGGCACACCAGGGCGCCGAACCAGAACGCGCTCGACAGGCCGCCGAGCTCGGCGATCAGGCCGGTGATCGGGTAACCGAGCCCGACGCCGGCGGCGCCGACGACCGACAGCTGTGCGATGACCCGCGACGAGCGCTGCGCCGGGAGGTGCCCGCGGGCGCAGGCCATCGTCAGCGGCAGCAGCGCGATACCCACGCCCTGCATCGCCCGGCCCGTGACGAGCACGAGGAGCGATTCGGCCAGCGCGGCGAGCACGCCCCCGAGCACGACGATCGCCAGGCCGGCGAGGATCACAGTGCGGCGGTGGCGACCGTCCCCGAGCCGCCCGAGGATCGGCGACGCGATCGCGCCGACGAGCACGGTCGCGGTCAGCGACCACTGCGCGGCGCCGAGGCTCACGTGGAGGTTGCGCGCGATCGAAGGGATCAGCGGCGCGCCGAGGCTCGAAACCACCGACGTGACGAGGCCCACGAGCAGGAGGACGGGGACGAGGGCGCGTTCGCGGGAGGAGGCCATCGAGACGAGCGAGTCTACAGAGAGACTGTACAGATTCACTGTGGACGTTCGGTACAGTCAGCCGATGGCCAAGACCCTGGACCTGGTTGACACCGGCAGCGAGCTGCGCGAGGCGCTCGCGTTGCTCGTGCGCCGCTTCCGTGCGCAGGGAACGCTGCCGGCCGCTCAGACGTCGGTCCTCGGCCGGCTCGTGCGCTCGGGGCCGGCGACGACGAGCCGCCTGGCCGCGCTGGAGCGCGTTCGACCGCAGTCGATGGCCCACACGATCGCCGAGCTCGAGGCCGCCGGCCTGGTCGAGCGCCGCCCGGATCCCGACGACGGGCGCCAGGTGTTGATCGAGCCGAGTGACCAGGGCCTCGCGAGCGTGGAGGCGCTGCGCCGCGACGGCGTGGAGTGGATCTCGGGCGCGATCAGCGACGGGCTCGACGCACGCGAGCAGGCCGTCCTCGCCGAGGCGGTCACGCTGCTGCGGCGCTTGGCCGAGTCGCCGTAGGGGCGGGTTGAGGCGTGAGGAGTTCGGGGTGGGGTGCGGGGCTCTGAACAGCCGACACCAACGCACTGGGTGACGCGCGTCAGGCCCACGCCGGCGCATCGCCCCCGAGAGCGCGCGGGCCCTGCACCCGGCCGCAGTCGCCGCGGTCCGCACATGCGGCGGGCGCAGCGCGCTCATCAGCGCGGCCGCGGTGCGGGCGAGCGCGAGGCGGGCCGGCGCAATCGGCTCGCCGCGCACGCGGCGGGCCAGCCCGGCGCCGCGGGCCTCGGCGAGGTCCGCCGCGGCCACCAGCGCCGTCGCGACCGCCGATACCGTCGCGACCGCCGAGACTGTCGACCGGCAGCGGCCCGCCGAGCTACGCGTCGCGGTTGGCGATCTGGACCTCATCCACGGCGGCGGTCATCTCTGGGAAGTCCATCCCGACGGACGGTAGCGAACGCCCGAGGCGCTACCCTCAAGCACCGATTGCGGCGAGATAGCTCAGCTGGTAGAGCACACGACTGAAAATCGTGGTGTCCCGGGTTCGAGTCCCGGTCTCGCCATAGGAGGGGAAGAACACGATGACGGCTGGCGGCCTGATAGGTCAGAGGCCGGGCGTCGCCCTCGTCGCAGGACTCGGCGGCCTCTTACCAACCGGTTTGAGCACTTGGGAAACGGCTGGTATCGTCTTCCCAATGGAGACCACGATCGACTCGGTCGGGCGCATCGTCGTCCCGAAGCCGCTGAGGGACGCGCTGGGACTTACCCCCGGTTCAACCGTCGACATCTCTCGCTACGGCGACGGCCTCCAGTTGACGCCCTCGGGGCGCGTCGCGCGGCTGGTTACCGAGGACGGAGCCCTGGTCGCCACGGGCGACACGAGCATCGACGATCAGGTCGTCTTCGCGCTGATCGATACCGGGCGCCGTTGACCGCTCTGGCACTTGACACAAGCGTCGCCGTGCCGTTGCTCGTGCAGACGCACCGCGAGCACTCCGATGTGGTGCAGTGGTGGGACGGTCGGGCTGTCGCTCTATGCGGACACGCGCTCGTCGAGACCTACTCGGTGCTCACGCGACTACCGGGCGATCTGCGCCTCGAGCCCAGCGACGCCGCCCGATTGATCGCCGAACGATTCGCGGCGCCGCTGACCCTCGCCGCCAACACGGCCCGTCGGTTGCCCGAGGCCCTCAGCCGGCTGGGGATTGCGGGGGGAGCGGCCTACGACGCGCTCGTAGCGCTCGCCGCCGTGCAGCATGGAGCGACGCTTGCCACGCGCGACGCCCGCGCCAAGGCGACGTACGACATCGTCGGGGCTGCCGTCGTCGTCGTCGCCTGACCATGGCGTCCGCCGATTAGAGTCATGAAGCCGGCAGGGTCGGCCGGATCGATGGAGGATCTCCCGTGTTTGAGTATTTCTCGCGAAGCTATCCGTGGAACCTGGGCGTCATGTACGCCATGTTCATGGGTGCCCACCTGTCCGACGTCGATGACGCGAGCCGGCCGCTGCTCGTGCTCGACGGCGACAGCGCCGAGGCGCAGGAGACGTGGATGCACTCGTGGATACGGGTCGCCGAGCGCGCCGAACAGCAAGGACGCGACGACCTCGCGGGACACCGGCGGCTGTCGGCCGCCCGAAAGCTGCGCCGGGCCGCGGTGTACTTCTTCATCGCTGAGCGGATGCCCGCTCCGCACGACCCCCGTCGGGAGGTCCTCTACGAGCGCGCACTCAGTCACCAACGCGCACGATCGCGAACTGCGGGTGTCCACGACTGAGGACGGCGGGTCAGAGCACTGCTCAGTCGACAACCCCGTGCTGGCCAGCGACTATCTGGCCGACTGGCTCGCCGCGCGGCTCGTGCCCGACAGGGAGACCGTTGCACTCGCCTCCCGAGCCGGGCGGATCATCTAGAAGCCCCCGGGGTCCGTGCAACGCTGTCGTCGGGACGGTCCACGATCGGCTCCGCACCGCCATCCTGAGCGGCGCCCTTCCGGTCGGACGGGGGATCACGCAAGCCGACCGACGAGACCGCCGCCTGCATGCTGGTCGGCGAGCAAGCCTTCGTCATGCTGCAGCCGCGCGCGCCGGTGCTACCATGATGTCATGGCGAAGAACCTCACGGTGCGGCTTGATGATCAGCTCGCGGCCGATACCGAGGCGATCGCGCGCGCCGAGGGCACCAGCCTGAACGAGACCGTCAAGCAGGCGCTCACCGAAGCGGTCGAACGCCGCCGCCAGGACCCGGAGTTCAAGAAGCGTCTGCGGCGGATCATCGAAGACGACCGCGAGCTGCTGGAACGTCTCGCGAAGTGACCGTCGAATAACAAACGCGCCGCCTGGGTCGCCATGCGTCTGTTCCTCGAGATGAACGGCTGGACCTGGCGGTCCGTGCCCGACGTCGACGACGCCGAGCGCGCCGTCGTCGCGATCGCCGCCGGCGAATAGGACCACCAGCAGATGGCCACGTGGCTGCGCGACCGCGTCCAGCCGCCCGCACCGTGAGCAAGAAACGGGCCGACCCAGCGAACGGGCAGACGGGCCTCACCGTCTACCGGGGAATCACCTGTAACGCGCGGGATTCAGAGACACGGCAGCCCGACTGAAAATCGTGGTGTCCCGGGTTCGAGCCCCGGTCTCGCCATCTGCAAGAGATCGCGCGCGCTCAGGCGTCGCCGACCGGCGTCAGCCGCAGCGTGCCGGTCGTGAAGAAGCCCTCGCCGCCGAGCTGCACGTCCGCCGCCGACGCGAGCGGCTGGGCGCCGCCGGTGATCGGGAGCGTGAACGACGTCGGTCCGACGGCGACGAGTGAGGGGCCGGGCTGACCGGGGATCGGCGGGGGCGGTGGCGGGCCCCCTTCACAGTGGACGGTGAAGCTCGACTGCAACACCGCGACGACGCCCGTTCCCGCGCCGTAGGCAAAGGTCACGGTCACCGCGTCGCCGTCGTCGTTCGCCACGATCGTCACGCTGACCGGGCCGCTCCCGGCGACTGGCGTGTCGTAGAAGCACCCGTCGAGCTTCGAGGTGACCGTGAGGTTCGCCCAGACGGCGCTCGTGGCGCCCGTCCATTGCGCGGTGCCAGCGCCCGCGGCGCGCCAGGCCGCGTTGAGCGTGCCGGTCGCCTCGTGGGTTGCGAAACGCCCGACGCCGTTGAGATCGAGCGCAACGTCGAAGGCCTCGGGCAGGTCGGTCGAGCCGATCGACGCGCGGCCGACGCCCTGCGGCGAGCGAGCCGTCACGGTGACCTTCGCGGCCGCCGCGGCGTGGGCCCTGTTGCCCTTGGCCTTCTTGGGCATCTTGACCGTCGTCTTGCCCGGGCTCCCGGGCGAGGTCTTGATCTTCGCGGGCGCGACCGACGCACCGCCGCTGGGCACGAGCGTGACGTCGGCCTCGATCGCCTGGCCGGTGACCTTGCTGAACGCCTTGACCGTGACCGGCGCCGTCGCGCCGCCCTTGACGACCTTCGGGGTGGCCTCGACGCGGACGCAGCTCGCCTCCTTGTTCCACTCGCCCTCGGCCTTGTCGAGATGACGCTTCGCCTGCTCCTGGGCATAGCGCATGACCTCGGCCATGCCGAACTCGAGCTCCTTGGATCGGCTCCCCTGGGGCCACTTGATGTCGATCGACTTCGCGTTGATGATCGGCACGCCGACCGCGGTCGCCTTGATGCCCCTGACGGTGCCGGTGGCCGTCTCCCAGTCGACGATGATGTCGTAGCTCTTGAGATTCCCGGCGTCGTCGACGGTCCCGATGACCGTGTAGGTCGCATCGAAGCCCTCGGTGATCGTCTCGCCGTCGCGGACCGCGTCGCGGCGGGCCTTGACGCCGCCGTGGGCCATGACCTGGCCCTTCTTGTCGGGGCAGTAGATGCCCTGCGGCTTGGTCTCGTCGATCTCGAACTGGTAGTTCGTGCCCTTGCCGTTCAGCGACGCCTTGACCGTCGCGCGCGCCTGGGCGTTCTGCGCGCCGGACTTCGGCTCGAGGCCGATCGCGGTGCTCGCCTTCTGGACGAACTCACTGAAGCTCGGGACCGTCGGCAGCCCGAGCGTCTCCTCCTGGCCGGGCTGCGCTTGTGCGGCAGTGGCGGTGGTGCGGGTGGCGGCAGCGGCGAGGCGCCGGTCGGTCTCGGTCAGGCCGGCCGTCGCGACGGCGTCCTCCCACTGCGCGACCGCCGCGGCGTCAGTGCCCAGCAGCTTGGTGATGGACTTCGCGCCGCCGGCGGCGGCGTCGATCCGTCGCGAGGCGCCGACGATCCGGCCCGCGAGCGCGGCGGTGTTCTTCGGCTGCCCGCGGAAGAGCGAGCGCGTGCTGATGCACTGCGTCCTGCCCTTCAGCCGCAGCCGCGTCTGGCCGTGGCGGCAGGCCTTGGCCTTGGACTTCGCCGCGGTGTGCGCGGGCGCGGAGGTCGGTGGCACGCGGTCGACCGGCCTGGCGTCGGCTCCGACCACCCCGCTCAGAGCGAGGCTGACCAACAGGGCGCCGGCGAAGCGTGCGTGGGGCGCCGTGGTCCGGACCATGCCGGCCGATCGTAGCGGCTCAGCGCCGCTTCGTCGCAGACGGATGTGGCAGGCTGGCCGCCGATGCGCATCGTCTTCGCCACCGAGCACCTGGCCGGCCTCGGGGGCAGCGAGACCTACCTGCTGACGGTCGCCGAGCAACTGGAGCGGATGGGTCATGAGGTCGTGGTCTGGGCGATCGAGCAGGGCCGCAGCAGCGAGATCGCCCGTGAACGCGGCCTGGTCGTCGCCGCCCCCGACGCGACCAACCTCCCCCAGGAGTGCGACGCACTGATCACCCAGGACGCGCCGACCGCCTACGCGCTGGCCGATCGCTATCCCGGCACGCCGCAGCTCTACGTCCTCCACAGCCGGGCGTTCGACCTATCGGTCCCGCCCCAGATCCCGGGCGTCGTGTCGGTACTGGTCGCGCTCAGCGGGAGCACCGAGCGCTGGGCCCGCAGCCTGGCGCATGCGCCCGAGATCGTGCGCCTACGCCAGCCGCTTGACCTGACCCGCTTTACCCCGTCGACCGCGCCGCCGTCCGAGCCGCGCGTGCTCCTGTCGCTGGGCAACTACCTGCACGGCTCGCAGCTCGACGCGCTGGCGCAGGCCTGCGAGATTCGAGGCATCGAGCTTCGGCTTGCGGGGTCGCTGTCGGCGGTCGAGGAGCGGCCCGAGGTGGCGATGGCTCAGGCCGACATCGTCGCCGGGAAGGCCCGCGTGATCATCGAGGCGATGGCGTGCGGGCGACCGGCCTTCCTCTACGACCAGATCGGATGCGGAGGCTGGGTGACGACCGACAACTACGCCGTCCTCGAGGACGACGCGTTCGCCGGCCGACCAACGCCGATCGTCTCCGGACCGGCCGAGCTGGCGGCGGAGCTCGGCAAGTACGACCCGTCGCTCGGTGCGGCCGGACGCGAGCTCGCCTATGCCCATCACTCAGTGCTCGATCACTGTTCGAGCCTGGGCGAGGTCCTGGTCCGGCTCGCGCCATCGCCTGCGCCGCCCGAGCCGGTGGCCGAGTTCGGGCGCATGGCACGAATCGTTTGGCGGCTCGAACGGCGGGTGATGGACGCCGAGTGGGCGGCTAACGCGTATGCGCGAGAGCGCGACCAGGCCCGCACCGACGCCGACCTGGCGAACCGGCGCGCCGACGATGCGCACGCTGACGCCCGGCTCGCACACCGGCGTGCCGACGAGGCGCACGCCGCCATCGCGATGGGCGAGAAGCAGCACGACGCCGTCCTGCAGCGCGCCAAGGACGCCGAGGCCTGGATCACCGCGCTGAAGGCAACCAGACGCTGGCGCCTGCTGCAGCGGCTCACACGCCCACTGGATCGGTTGCGGAGGCGTTAGCCTGCCGGACGTGGCCCTGACCGCCTCTTCCCGCGCCCCAGGACTTCACATCGGCGACGGCGTCGAGATCGACCCGACGGCCGAGATCGGCGCGAACGTCGTGCTCCATGACGGCACCCGGATCGGAGCCGGGTGCGTCGTCGACGACGGCGCGGTCGTGGGGAAGCGCCCGCGGCTGAGCGCCCGGTCCCGCGCGCCGCGGAATGTGCAGGCGCCTACGGTCCTCGAGGATGGCGCGATCGTCTGCACCAGCGCGATCGTCTACGTCGGGGCAACGCTCGCACGCAACGCGATTCTCGGCGACCAGACCACGATGCGCGATGGCGCGTACCTCGGTGAGGATTCGGTGCTTGGCAAGTGCTGCATCGTCAACACCGGCGCGAGACTGGGGGCGCGTCTGCGCGCGGCCGACTACTGTGGCTTCGCGACCGACATGATCGTCGAGGACGACGTCTTCATCGGCCCTCGGCTGTCGTCGGTCAACGACCAGTCGATGGGCGACGTCGACCATCCGCTGCGCTCGCCGACGATCCGCCGCGGGGCCCGCATCGGTGGCCGGGTACTGCTTCTCCCCGGTGTCGAGGTTGGAGCCGGCGCGGTGATCGCCGCCGGCTCGCTGGTGACCCGCGACGTCCCGCCCGGCATGTTCGCCCTTGGGTCGCCCGCGCGCGTCCTGCGGGCCGTGAGCACCTGAGACGATGACCGCTGCCGCGCCGCGCCCTCGGCTCACCGCGCCCTCACCGCTCCCGAGCCCCCTGATCGCCGACTTCGACGCGCTGCGGGCCGAGCTCGACATCCCCGAGGAATTCCCCGAGGAGGTCGTGAGCGCGGCGGCAGAGGCGGCGCAGCGACCGGCGACCCTCGACGGGCGAGCCGATCTGCGCGACGTCCCGTTCGTGACGATCGACCCGCCGGGCAGTCTCGACCTCGATCAGGCGTACTTCGGCGAGCGCCGGGGCGACGGCTACCGCGTGCGCTACGCGATCGCCGACGTCGGGCATTTCGTCGCGCGCGGCGGGCCGATCGAGGCCGAGGCGTGGCGGCGCGGGGAGACCGCCTACGCGCCGGACAAGCGCTCGCCCGTCTACCCGCTGTCGCTGAGCGAGGGCGCCGCGAGCCTGCTGCCCGACGGCGACCGGCCGGCCGTCTGCTTCACCCTCGATCTCGATGCACGCGGCGTCGTGACGCAGACCGTCGTCGAGCGCGCGCTCGTGCGAAGCCGGCGCAAGATGAGCTACCAGGAGGCCCAGGACGAGGGCCTGCCCCCGCTCGACGAGATCGGCCCGCTACGGCTCGCGCTCGAGCAGGAGCGCAACGCGATCCGCCTCGATGTCCCGGGGCAGGAGATCGTGACCGCCCCCGACAGCCCCACCGGCTACGGGCTCGCGCTCGAGGTTCAACTTCCGATCGAGGGGTGGAACGAGCAGATCTCGCTGATGGCGGGGATGGAGGCGGCGCGGCTGATGCTCGAGCGTGGCGTCGGGCTGCTGCGCGTGACCGCGCCGACGTGGGAGCCGGCGCTCGCCGAAGCCCGCCATGCGGCTCGCGCGCTCGGCGTCGACTGGCCGACCGACGTCGAGGTCGACGACCTCGTGCGTACGCTGCACCGCGACGATCCGCGGCACATGGCGCTGCTCGCCGCGATTCAGCGCGCCATGGGTCGCGCCTCGTACGTCGCGTTCTCCGGCGCGCCGCCGGCACAGTCGCTGCACACCGCGCTCGCCACCCACTACGCGCACGTCACCGCGCCGATGCGCCGCCTCGCCGACCGCTACGTGCTCGACCTGCTCTGCGGCGAGCCCGACGCCAAGCCGCTGGACGACCTGCCCGCGGCAATGGCCCAGGCGGGTCAGCACAACGGGCGCTTCGAACGCGCGCTGGTCGACCTCGTCGAGGCCCGCCTGCTCGAGCACCGCGTCGGCGAGACCTTCGACGCGGTCGTCATATCCGAAGAGCACGACAAGGCGCGGATCCAGCTGGCGCAGCCGCCGGTCCGCGCGAACCTCGCGGCGCCGGCTCCAGCGCCAGGCGAACGCACCACTGTCCGCCTGGACGACGTCGACGCCCGTGCGCGGCGCCTGACATTCGAAGTCGCGAGCTGACCGGGCCGGCTCCTGGCATCCCCGCGGTCGCGTCAGCGGCCTTGGAAGTTCGCTTCGCGGCGCTCGCCGACCGCGGCCAGGCCTTCCTTCCAGTCCTCGGTCGCCATCAGCCGCTCCTGCTCGGCGCGCTCGCGGACCATCGCGGCGCGCGCCGGCTCGACCAGCGGGCCGCGCATGGTCTGGCGGATCGAGCGCACGGCAAGCGGCGCGCTGGCGGCGATCTGCGCGGCGAGCGCGTGCGCCTGCTCGCGGATCTCGTCGTCGCCGACGAGCCGGTCGACGAGGCCGATCTCGTGGGCCTCGTCCCCGCCGAGGCGCCGGCCGGTATAGAGAATGTCGAGCGCGGCCTGGGGGCCGACCGCGGCCGGCAGGGTGACGGTCATGGCGAAGCCGTGATGGAAGCCGAGCAGGGCGAAGTTCGCGCCGAAGCGCGACGACGGCGAGGCGACCCGGAAGTCGGCGGCCAGCGCGACGCCGAGCCCGCCGCCGATCGATGCGCCCTGGCATGCCGCGACAATCGGCAGCGGCTGCTCGAAGATGCGGATGCCGACCTCGTAGAGGTGCGGGCCCGTGAGCCCGCCGAGCGGATCGCCGCTGGCGAAGTTGGCCCCGGCGCAGAAGTGGCGACCTTCGCTGCACAGGACGATCGCGCGGCATTCGTTGCCGGCGGCGAGCTCATCGCACGCGTCGGCGATATCGGAGATCAGCGCCACATCGAAGAAGTTGTTCGGCGGGCGGGTGATCTCGACCGTGGCAACGTGACCGTTGCGCGTCGTGCGAACGTCGGAGGCCGGGGGCGACGTCGCTTCCATAGGCCCAGCCTAACGCGCGTCGCGATGAGTCCAAGCCCTGCGGGCACCTCGGTACCCTCGCCTGCATGCGCTGTTTCGGCGAAGGTGATCCGGTGATGGAGCGCTACCACGACGAGGAGTGGGGCTTCCCGATCCTCGACGAGCGCGGGCTGTTCGAGCGGATGAGCCTCGAGGCGTTCCAGTCCGGGCTGTCGTGGCGGATCGTCCTCAACAAACGCGACGGGTTCCGCGCCGCGTTCGCCGGCTTCGAGCCCGATGCGGTGGCCGCGTTCGGCGACGCCGACGTCGCGCGCCTGCTCGACGACGCGTCGATCGTCCGCAACCGCGCGAAGATCGAGGCGACGCTGGCCAACGCCCGCGCGACCGTAGCCCTGCGGGCCACGGGAGAGACGCTGGAGCAGGTCATCCGCGCCCACATGCCCGACCCGCAACCGGACGCGCCCGCCACCTGGGGTGACATCCTGTCGACCATCCCACAGAGCCAGGCGCTCGCCCGCGAGCTCAAGCGCCGCGACTTTCGCTTCGTCGGCCCGACGACCCTCTACGCGCTGATGCAGGCGACGGGCCTGGTCAACGACCACCACGCCGGCTGCCCAACCCGCCCGACCGTACAGCAGGCCCGCCGCGCGGCGGGGTTGATCTGACGATCGCGACAAGCGCGGTCCGCGACATCGCCGACGCGAAAGCGAATCGATCGGGCTCCCTAGGCGTTCGTACCGTCGGGGGGCATGCGACGCAGCCCACCGGGTGGCTCTTTACACTTGCCGACCGCAGATGGCTGAGAGGAACTTGTTGATCGCAGCACGACCAGCCGCCGTTGCTTTCGTCGCGATGCTGGCCCTGGTGGCCGCGCGTGAGGCGGTCATTCCCGCCCACGCCGCGGGCGTCGCGACCCCGCGCTGCTTCGGCGCGGCGTCGCGCGATCCGCTGCACCCGTGCTCCAACCCGAAGCTGCGGCTGCTCGTCACGCCGTCGCCCGACAAGGCGCAGGTCACGCCCAACCTCGCGTGCGTGCCCGGCCAGGTTCAGGCGGCGATCGAGCAGTGCTCCTACGGAGTTCCCGCCGACGAGGCCGTCGAGACGGTCGCCCTGCTCGGCGACAGCCACGCCTCGCACTGGCGCGCCGCGCTGCAGGCGGTCGCCCTCGCCAAGCATTGGCGTGTGCTCGAGTTCGCGGTCCCGCACTGCCCGTTCTCGTTGGCCATGCCCGACGCCGGCCAGGCGACCGCGGACTTCTGCCCCGGCTGGATCCAGACCGTGATCCAGTACCTGGAGGCGAACCCGCAGATCCAGACGGTGATCCTGTCGGCCAACTCGCGTGATCCGCTGATCGTCCCGGCGGGTCAGACCCGCTACGAGACGCGCGTCAACGGCTTTGTGGATGCGATGCAGTCGCTTCCCGTGTCGGTCCAACACATGATCGTGCTTCGCGACGACCCGATCGACAAGCTGAACACGTTCCAGTGCATCCGCGGCGCGATCGCCCACGGCAAGGACGCGGCGCTGTCGTGCCCGGTCCCGCGGACGTTTGCGATGACCGGCGACGCCGAGGTCACCGCGGCCCAGCAGCTCGCCGCGCGCGGTGCGGCCATCGTCGATCTCACCCCCCAGTTCTGCACCGACCACGTCTGCTACCCCGTCGTCGGCGGCGTCCTCGTCCACAAGGACTCGAACCACCTCGGCCAGCGCTTCGCCGGCACGCTCGGCCCGTTCCTGCTGCGCGGGATCAACGCTGTGCTCGCGGGCGCGTCCCGCTCGACGACCTAGCCCCACCGGGTAGCATCGCCGCCCAGTGGCCGAGTCGACGATCGCCCGCCGCTCGCTGCCCGTGCCGGGCGAGTCGACCCGTCTGCGCGATGCCATGTGGGCGCTGCTCGCCTCGCGGCTGATCGTCTGGATCGCCGGGGTCCCGGCCGTGCTCGCGGTCGGCTACAGCGACTGGCGCGAGCACGCCGACCCGACGAACCTGACCGGCAGCCTCGGCTCGGTCGGCCATGTCGTCTGGGCGCCGACGATGCGCTGGGACTCGATCTACTACATGCAGATCGCCCAGGACGGATACACCGTCAAGAAGCAGGCCGGCTTCTTCCCGCTCTATCCGCTGGTCGTCGGGGCGGTCGACACCGTCGTCGGATCGACGGTCGTCGCCGGCGTGATCGTCTCGCTCGCCGCGTTTCTCGGCGCGCTCGTCCTCCTCGGCCGGCTCGCCGAGCTCGAGATCGACACCGTCGTCGCGCGGCGCACGGTGTTCCTCGTCGCCCTGTTCCCGGCCGCGGTCTTCTTCTCGGCCGTCTACACCGAGTCGCTGTTCCTGCTGCTGACCGTCGGCGCGTTCTACGCCGCGCGCCAGGGGCGCTGGGTATGGGCGGGCATCCTCGGAATGCTCGCCGCGGCGACGCGCAACGTCGGCGTGGTGATGCTCGTGCCACTGGTGCTGCTCTATCTCTACGGGCCGCGCGAGGATCGCCCGGGCGAGCGCGGGCGGTTCCCCGTGCGCACCGACGCGCTGTGGCTGGCGCTCGTGCCGGTCGGACTGGCCGCGGTCGCGTTTGCGATGTGGCGGACGTTCGACGACCCGTTCACGGCGTGGACGTCGCAGCAGACCTACTTCCACCGCTCGTTCCAGGGACCGTTCTCGGGGATCGTGCTCGGGCTGTGGAAGTCGCTCTCGGATCTGATGTCCGGACTCTTCGCCTCGGCGGTCAACAAGGGCTCGATCTTCGTCGTCTGCACCGCCGCTCTGGGCCTCGCCGTGGCGTCGTTTCGACGATTGCCCGTGGCCTACGGGACCTACGCGATCCTCGCGCTGGCGCCCGCGCTGTCGACGCCGGCCTCGGTCGGTCCCCTCAACGGTGCGATCCGCTACGTCGCCGTCGACTTCCCCGTCTTCATCTACCTGGCGATGGTGCTCAAGGGCCACCGGCGCCTGGAGATCGCCGTCTACGTGGTCTTCGGGATCGGGCTGGCGTACCTGTCGGCGCGGTTTGCCACGTGGCGCTGGGTCGCCTGATTCAGCGCACGGACAGGGTGAGCGTGACGGCTGGGCTCGTGACCGTCGCGTCCGCGGCGCCCGTGGCCTGCACGACGAGCTGGTAGCTGCCGGGCGCCAGTGTGCGCGCACCGATGCGGCGGTGCAGCGTGTAGCTGCCGGCGCCGGCGCGCATCGCCCTGACCGTCGCCGCCGCCGCGGTCGTCCAGGCCCCGTGGAGCTTGCGCTTGAACGTCAGGCGGACGGTCGCCGCCTGGTTGACCGCGAAGCCGATCCTGGCCGTCTTCTCGGTGCAGTGGCGGGCGCGCCTGGCGCACGCGCTGAGCGTGCGGCCACGCAGGACGACCCTCGACAGCGTCAACGGCGCGAGGTTGGGCCCATGGCTGATCGGCAGCACGGTCGGCGGCGGATCGGCGACCGGCGCGTCGATCGGCACCACGGGCAGCACCGGGTCGACGCCGACGTTGAAGGTGACGGGGGCCGAGAGCGCGCTCGTGTTGCCGAACTCGTCGCGCGCAACCGCGGTGATCGTGTGGGACCCGTCGGCGAGCGCCGCCCCCGGATCCATGTTGAACGTTGCGCTGTGGTCGCTTGCCGACGCCACCCCGCCCATGACGACGTCGTCGATCGTCACGATCACCTCGCGGTCGGCTGCGTCGGTTGTCAATGCGATCGTCGGCGTGTGGTTCAGCGTCCACGAGCCGGCGGCGGGGCTGATGATCGTCGGCGGGGCCGGCGCGGTCGCGTCGATGAAGAAGTCGCGAACGACGGTGGTGCTCGCGTTGTCGGCGCCATCGACCGCGGACAGGCTCGCGGCGTGCGCCCCGTCGTCTAGCGTGCCGAGGTCGAACGACACGTTGCCGGAGCCGTCGGCGGGCTGGTCGAAGTCCGCGGTGCCGTCGAGGTTCATGACGACCCGCGCTGCGGGATCGGTGTGGACCGTCATGACGACCGCGCTGCTCGTGAGGTGCTCGAACTGGGTCGGGCTGGTCACAACCGGAAGCGTGGGCGGCGTTGTGTCGTAGGTGACCGTCACCGGCGCTGACGCAGTGCTCACGTTGCCCGCAACGTCGGTCGCGGTCGCCGTGACGGCGTGCGAGCCGTCGCCGCACGAGCAGGATGCGTGGACCGTGACGGCACCCGAACCGTCGGCCGACTGCGATCCGGCCACGGCGCCGTCGATCCGGACGACGACGTGGCTCAACGGCTCGGTCACGTAGGCGAAGT
>CAWFMM010000001.1:0-32193 GCA_963817035.1 uncultured Actinomycetes bacterium | reverse complement strand
CGAGCCGGCCGACCGTCGCTCCGGCGGCCGGCGACTGAAGCGCCGGCGCGCCGGGCGCGACCGTGTCGACGAGGATCGCCCGGCTGTCGGAGTGGACGCTGACGTTGCCGACGCTGTCGGTCGCGGTGACGGAGACCGTGTGCGAGCCTTCGCTGAGCGGGTGGGCGACCGACGGGCGCACGCTCGCGATGCCGCTGGACGCGGCGGTCGCCGTTCCGACGTTCGCGCCGTCGGCCCAGAGCGTGACCACGGCACTGGCTTCGGTCGAGACGGCAAAGGCCGGGCGGTTGTCGGTCGAGGAGGCGCCGTCGGGCGGGCTGGTGATCGTCGGCTTGGCCGGGGCGATAGCGTCGATCGTCACGTGGGTGACGGCGCCCGGGTCGCTGTCGTGGCCCGAGCCGTCGGACTCGACGAGCTGGTAGGCGTAGGTCCCGTCGGTGGGAACGGCGCTCGTCAGGATCGTGCCGGTGCCGCCGGCGGTCGCCGTGGTCGCGTTGTCGGGGATGCCGTCGATCAGCAGCGTCACCGTCACCCCGGAGGTCGCGCCGCTGAACGACACCGGCACCTTGCTCCCGTGCGGTGCGATCTGCGCGTTGTCGGCCGGCGCGGTGATGGTCGGCGCCGCGACAACCGTGAAGTGGGTGGTCGCGCCGGAGACCGAGACCCCTTGGCCATCGACGTTGACCGGCGTGATCGAGTGCGCGCCCTGCGCCAGTGTCGGCAGGTGAACGACGGCGTTGCCGGCGGAATCGACGGGTGCGGTGACCGGGTTCTCGCCAGTGATGTCGAGGTAGATCGAGCAGCCGGGAAGTCCGCTCGTGATGGCCACATCGGGGGTCGCGGTGCCGACGAAGGCGTTGTTTGCGGGGCTCGGCATCACCGGCGCAGCGGTGTGCACACGGATTGTGGCCGCGTTGCTCGGCGCGCTCTCGACCAGGCTCACAGTCTGCGTGACGGTCAGCGTGACCTCCGCGTCGTTGGGGAGGACGAAGCCCGAGAAGACGCCATCGCCGGTGATGTCGAGGCTCTGCATCGTCCACACACCGTTGACGTAGAGCGTGGCGATGCTCCCGCCGATGCCCTCGAACGCCACGGTCGGCGTGGTGACGGCAACGCACGAATCGTCGATCGGGCTGGTCAGGGTCGGCGGCGGGGGCGGATCGGCGAGCGCGGCCGCGGGAGCGGCGAGGGCGCACAGCGCCAGCACCGCGATCGCGCGCGCGAGCACACGGACGGACCGCGAAGGGCTCATGCCCCTTGTCAATCGCCCCGGAGCAGGGGTTCTTGACCAACCGGGCGGTCTCGCCCATCGACGGCCACGAACGCTCACGCGGCACGAACGTGGCAGGATCGAATGTCCATGGCGTCACCGTCCGACCCCTCGCCCCACCGTCCCACGCGCATGCGCACGCACACGTGCGGCGAGCTGCGCACCGCCCACGTCGGCGAGCGCGTCGCGCTGACCGGCTGGGTCCACAACCGCCGCGACCTCGGTGGCGTCCTGTTCCTCGATCTGCGCGATCACTACGGCATCACGCAGATCCTTGTGCGCGACGACTCGGGTCTCGACCTCGCCCACATCCCCAAGGAGACCGCGCTGCGGATCGAGGGCGACGTGCTCGCGCGCGCGGCCTCGACGGTCAACGACACGCTGCCGACCGGGGAGATCGAGGTCCAGGCGGCCGGCGCCGAAGTCCTCGGCCCGGCCGGTCCGTTGCCGATGCCGGTCTTCCCCGAGACCGAGGCGCCGGAAGAGACCCGGCTGCGCTACCGCTTCCTCGACCTGCGCCGGTCGCGGATGCACGACAACATCGTCCTGCGCTCGACGATCATCGCCTCGATCCGCGAGCGCATGCAGGGCCACGGGTTCATGGAGATCCAGACGCCGACGCTGACCGCGTCGAGCCCCGAGGGCGCGCGCGACTACCTCGTTCCCTCGCGCGTGCATCCGGGCACGTTCTACGCGCTGCCCCAGGCGCCGCAGCAGTTCAAGCAGCTGCTGATGGTCTCGGGCTTCGATCGTTACTTCCAGATCGCCGTCTGTTACCGCGACGAGGACGCCCGCGCCGACCGCTCGCCGGGCGAGTTCTACCAACTCGACATCGAGATGAGCTTCGTCGAGCAGGAGGATGTCTTCGAGGTCGTCGAGGACGTCCTCCACGGCCTCTTCAAGGACTTGAAGCCCGAATGGGAGACCGCGCCGCTGCCGTTTCCGCGGCTCGCGTTCGAGGACGCGATGGAGCGTTACGGAACCGACAAGCCCGACCTGCGGATCGACCTGCAGATGCGCGACGTCACCGAGGTCTTCGCCGGCTCCGAGGTCCGCGCGCTCACCGCCGGCCACGTCTCGGCGCTGCGCGTCCCCAAGCCCGAGCTCTCGCGCGCGGGTATGGACAAGCTCGACGCGTTCGCGCGTGAACTGGGCGCCGGCGGGCTGGCGTGGTTCTTCGTCGAGCCGGGCGCGACGCTGCGCGGCCCGCTGGCCAAGCACCTCGCGCCCGAGATCCAGCAGGCGACGATCGCCGCGCTCGACGCCGAGGAAGGCGACGCGCTGCTGATGATCTCCGACGCCGATCGGAGCACCGCGCGCAAGCTGCTCGGCGCGGTGCGGGTCCAGGTCGGCGAAACGCTCGGGCTGGTCGAGCAGGACGTCTACAAGTTCTGCTGGGTCGTCGACTTCCCGATGTACGAGCGCGACGAGGAGACCGGCGAGATCGGCTTCAGTCACAACCCGTTCTCGATGCCCCAAGGCGGGCTCGACGCGCTCAACACGATGGACCCGCTGGACATCAAGGCGTTCCAGTACGACATCGTCTGCAACGGCTACGAGCTCTCCTCGGGCGCGATCCGAAACCACCGCCCCGACATTCTCTATCGCGCGTTCGAGATCGCCGGCTACTCCAACGCGCAGGTCGACGAGCGCTTCGGCGCCCTCGGCCGCGCGTTCAGCGTCGGCGCGCCGCCCCACGGCGGCATCGCCCCCGGCATCGATCGCATCGTCATGCTGATCGCCGACGAGCCGAACATCCGCGAGGTCATCGCCTTCCCGATGAACCAGCGCGCGCAGGACGTGATGATGGGCGCGCCGGCGGTGGTGGACGAGGCGAGGTTGAAGGAGCTGAATCTGGCGTTGCTGCGGCCGCCGGAGGCGGATGAGGCGCCGGCGGACGACGAACAGCGCGGCGAGGGAAGGGCTGAAGGGCCACCGGAGAGTTGAGCGGTCCGAAACTTCCCGAAAGGGGCGCCCCGGCGCCCCTTCCCTCTCTCACTGCACAGTTGGAGCCGCCGGCACCGCGCCGCGCCCTGGCACCGCCGGAGCCGCAATCGGCGCCCCGCGCCCCCCGAACCGCCGCGCCCGCCCGTGCGCCCATCCGATCGCCGGCTTCTCCACCAGCCTCCAGCTCGCCCAGCCGCACACCACCGCCAACACGAACACCACCAACAGCCGCGGCCCCAGCGCCACCGGCAGCCAGCCGATGTGCTTCAGCGCCAGGATCAGCGGCAGGTGCCAGAGGTACACCCCGTAGGAGATCAGCCCCAGCCACGCCAGCGGGCGCCACGACAAGCCGGACACCACGCGCCCGTGCCCCGCCGCCACCGCCGCGATGATCAGCGCGAACCCCAGCGCCTCCACGAGATAGATCGCCACGTAGCGCTCCGACGTCCCGGTCAGCCAGCGGCTCTGGTACCAGTAGCACCCCGCGAAGACCACGAGCGCGCCGACAACCGCCAGCGAACCCGTCACCGCCGGCCGCAACCGCGCCTGCGGCCCGCGGCGCAGCTCGCGCCACACGACCCACTGCGCCACCAGCATCCCCAGCGCGAACTCGCCCATCCACGCCTGCAGCGACTTCGACGCCTGCACGTCCCAGCCGTTGGAGAACACGAGCGTGTTCCACACCGCCGTGAACGCCACCAGCGAAAACAGCAGCGCGACCTGCAGCCCGGCGCGCCGCGGCCCGAGCCGCAACGCCAGCAGCCCGATCGCCGGCAGCACCACGTAGAACGCGGCCTCGATGCACAGCGTCCACGTCACCGGGTCGATGTGCATCACGGTCGCACGCGAGTAGTTCTGGCCGAAGACCGCAAAGAGCGGCAGCTGGCCCAGCGTCGGCGTGCTCGCGCCGTAGCCGACGATTGCGTAGAGGACCAGGCTGATGATGCACACGACGTAGTAGGCGGGGATGATCCGGGCCGCGCGCCGCAGGCCATAGCTGCGCAGCCCGACCGGCCCGCCGCCGGTCAGCGCGGCGCGCGCAAACGAGCGGTAGAGCAGGTAGCCGGACAGCACGAAGAAGCACAGCAGCCCGACGTTGGCCTCGCGCAGGACGCGATCGAGGATGTTGATGTCCGAGCCCTGGTGGCGATTCGTCCGATACAGCCACGTGTGGAAGCACAGGACGGCGAGCGCCGCCAGGCCGCGCAGGCCGTCGAGCGCGTGGTCGCGACGATCGGACATCCCTCGCAGTATCGCTCGTCGGTGCCCCCGCCGACCGCCCGGAACACGCCTCGATACTCCGGAAACGACGCAAAAGACCCCACAACATGCGTCCGCGGCACGTGGTCAAATGAAGGCTCTTCCGCGAATCGGTGGAGCTTCCATCGGTCAAACGCTCGACAAACGTCCACGTACTTTCTGGACGATCGGCCTGGTACGTAAAGGTGCCGGGGCAACCCGCCGAGTAGGAGGGTGTCGCGCAGTTGACAGCGAATCCGCACCGCATATCCGCGACGCCGTCCCGCCCCAGCCCGAAGCACCTCTTGAACCTTCATCTCTCTCGTCACCGCGCGCTCGCCGCAACCGTCATCGCTGCCTTCGCGATGCTCGTCGGCGCTCAGGCGGCCAGTGCCGACAACCTGCTGCTGCTCGACGGCGACCACGCCGTGGTCGCCGGCGACCTGCACTACGCGCTCGTCTACGTCGACGGCGAGCTGCGGATCACCGGCGACACCTCGATCACCGCCGGCTCGATCTACTTCGGCCCCCACGCCAACATCCTGACCTGCGACGTCGAGGGCTCGGGGGCGGGCACCGGCACCAACGCGTGCACCACGGGTCGCTCGCTGAACCTCAGCTCCCCGGGCCAGATCACGGTCTCCGGCGGGCTCAACCTGACCGCCGGCACCGGGACGCCACGGACCGCCGGCTCGCTGACCGTCTCGGGCGGCCAGGTGGCGATCGGGGGCGACGTCAACACCAGCGGCAGCAACGGCGGCTTCTCCGGGGCCGTGGCGCTGAACTCGGCCGGTGGGCTGAGCGTCGGCGCGATCTACGCCCCGGGCACGAGCGTGTCCGTCAGCGCCGGTGGCTCGGTCGACATCGGCGGCGACATCCAGAGCCAGGGCACCGCCAACCAGCCGCCGACCGACCCCTCGCGCGCCCAGAACGGCGGCCCGGTGTCGGTCGGCTCGGTCGCCGGGGACGTGCGCGTCAACGGCAACATCAACGCTTCGGGCCGTGACGCCCCGACCGCCGGCGGAGCGGGCCTGCTCGGCGGCAACGCCGGCGCCGTCGCGATCAGCGGCAGCGACGTGCGCGTCGGCGCGATCGACACGACCGGCGGATCGAGCGCCGACACCTCCGCCGGCTTCGCGGCTCCGATCAGCCTTTCCGCCCGCGGCGCGCTCAGTGTGCTCGGCCGCCTCGACGCCGAGGGAACGGGCTCCGCGCACCTCGGCGCGACCCAGGGCGAGCGCATCTCCGCGGTCGCCGCGGGACCGCTGGTCATCTCAGGCGGCGCGTTCGCCTACGGAGCCACGGGCACGGGCGGCGGCACGGCCGGCGGCGCGATCACGCTCCAGGGCCAGACCGTCGACTCCGGCCCGCTGTCGGTCGCCGGCGGCGACGCGCCCAACGCGGCCCCCCCGACCAACGGCGGCGGTGGCGGTGGTGTCAGCGTGGTCGGCAACGGCCACGTCTCGATGGGCTCGGTCGACGCGACCGGCGGCAACGCGCCCGCTCTCGCCTCCCCTGCTCCCGGCGGCACGATCGGCGTGCGCAGCGACACCTCGTCGATCGCGACCGGCCGGCTCGACACCGAGGGCGGCTTCCCCGGCGGCGGCAACGGCGCGGACGGCGGCGCGATCGCGCTGTCGGCCCAGACCAATCTCAGCGTCGGCTCGGTCATCGACGCCAGCGGCTCGAACGCCAACGGCGACGCCAACCCGGCGCGGCTGGCCGGCAACGGCGGCACGATCCTTCTGCGCGCCGCGACCGGCACGCTCTCGCTCGGCGGTCCCGTGCGGACGCTGGGCGGCACCGGCGGCGGCAACTCAGTCGCCGGCCTCAGCGGCGCCGCCGGTGGACACGGCGGCCGCGTCGACGTCGTCGCGCACGCCATGGGCTCGATCGTCTCGATCACCGGTGACGGCGGTGACGGCGGCGACAACGGCGACACCCAGGGACCCGGCGGTGCGGGCGGCCCGATCTTCGCCTGGAGCGACGCCCCGCTGTTCGACGACCAGAAGGTCGTCCAGTCCGACGGCGGCGCCGGTCACCCGGTCGGCCCCTCCGGCGCACGGGCGACCGAGATGTCGCCGACCGGCGTGACGATCGACCCGGCCACGCTGAAGCTCAGCTTCACCCCGCGCAGCCCCGATGCCGCGAGCTACCAGGTGACCCGCAGCGTGCCCGGGAGCGCGCCCACAGTCCTCCCGCCGACCACGCTGACGACCGGCATCCCGGTCGTGATCCAGACCTGCGTCCCGACCTCGTTCTCGGTCGTGGCGCTACAGCCCGGCGTCAGCTGGATCTCGGACGCGGCGCCGGCCGTCGTCGTCGTCAAGCCGCCGTCAGCGACCCAGACCTGCGTCCAGGCGCCGACGTTCAAAGCGAGCAAGAAGGCGTTGAAGTTCTCGCTGAAGCAGCTGCGCCACACTCACTTCAAGGTGGTCGTCAAGACGGTCTCGAGCGGGACGGGCGCGATCGACGCGACCCTGAACGGCAAGGTCAAGAAGGGCCGCACGACCACGACCAAGACGCTCCTCAAGCTCAAGTCCAAGGCGGTCAAGTCCGGAACCACCAACCTCACCATCGCCCTGCCGCTCACCGCTCGCAAGACCGGCAGGTACTCGCTGAAGATCGTCGCGACGGCCCCCGACGGGACCCATCACACGACGACGACACTGAACCTGGTGGTCACCAAATGAGACTGGCACGATGCCTTTCGATCGCCGTCTTCGCGTCGCTTCTCCTCGCCTCGGCGGCCTCGGCCAAATCGTGCGTCGCCGTCGGCGTCTACGCGGACAACCCCAAGACCGCGCTGCCGGCGCTGAACAAGTCCGTCGGCAGGGGCGTCACGGTGATCTCGACCTACCTGACCGCCGGGCACCCGCTCTCGGGCGCGATCGTCGCGACCGCCAACCAGGCTCATGCGAGCCTCGTCGTCACCTGGCAGCCCGACGCCGGCCATGACGGTGCCAAGCAGCCTTCCTACAAGCTCTCGGCGATCGCCAAGGGCAAGTTCGACGCCTCGCTGAAGTCGCTCGTCGGCCAGTTTCGCCGCGTGCACAAGGGCGTGGTCCTGCGTCCGATGCCGGAGATGAACACGCCGTACTACCCGTGGTCGGGCCTGGTCAACTCCAACAAGCCGGCCGACTACGTCAAGGCGTGGAAGCGGGTCCGCAGCGTGGTCCGCAAGGCCAAGGGCGGCACGAAGGTCAAGCTGCTGTGGTCGCCGTACGCGCGCTCGATCCCGAACACCGGCCCCAACGCGATCCGCGCCTACTTCCCGGGCTCCGATCAGGTCGACCTCGTCGGCGCCAGCGGCGAGAACTTCGGCGCGGTGCATGGCCTCAAGTGGACCGAGCCCGGCGCGATCTTCTCGGCTGCGTACTCGACGATCGAGGCGCTGGCGGCCAAGCCGTTCTGGCTCGCCGACACCGGCTCGACGGCCAAGGGCGGCGACGAAGCCGGCTGGATCCGCTCGCTCGCCACGTTGCAATCCACGTCGATGCCCAAGCTTGCCGGCGTCATCTGGTACGACGTCAAGGACCCGAACGGTGACTTCAGGATCCAGGGCAAGCCCGTCACCACCGCGTTCAAGACCCTGCTGAAAGGGGCCTGTCGATGAGCTCAATCGACCTCTCAGCCGTTGCCGCCAAGGTCAAGCCGAAGGGGAAGAGCAGGCCCAAGGCGTCGGCCGCGTCATCGACGCCGCGGCGCCATCGCGCGCACCTGCCCGCCCCGCCCGAGGCCGACACCTCGGTCGACCTGACCTCGATGAGCCCGGCGATGGTCGATCGCCTTTTCTGGCGCGCCGGCTTCGGCCCGACCGAGGCCGATCGCGCCAGGTGGACCGGCCTGCCGGTCTCCGCCGCCGTCGATTCGCTGCTCGGCACACCGTCGACGATCGCCGGCTCGCCCGGGACCAACGACGGCAAGGCTCTGGACCCGACCAACCAGGACACCGATCTTGTCCTGAGCCGGATCGACACGATGGTCCGCTCGAACACGCCGTTCATCGAGCGCCTGGCCTTCTTCTGGCATCGCCATTTCGCCAACTCACGCGCGTCGGTCTCCCCGCCGCAGCTGCTGCTTCAGCAGAACGACCTGTTCCACAAGTACTCCGACCTCGCGACCAACGGGACGGCCACGTTCCCCGCGATGGTCCACGAGGTCACCGTCAACCCGTCGATGCTGCGGTATCTGACCGGTGAGGGCAACGTCAAGGGCGCGCCGAACGAGAACTACGCCCGCGAGCTGATGGAGCTGTTCGCGCTCGGCGTCAACAACGCCGCCGGCCAGCCCAACTACTCGCAGGGCGACGTCGACGGCCTCGCCAAGGCGTTCTCGGGCTGGACGATCAACGACACGAACCCCGACGCGGCGACGAGCAGCTTTGACCCGAACCGCTGGTACAACGGGCCGAAGATCGTCTTCGGGAAGTTCCAGAACCTCGACTCGACCTCGGGCGTCGATCTCGTCCTCTCCCAGCCCAGTCACGCGCCGTACCTGGTGACCAAGCTGTGGAACGAGTTCATCTCGACGCCGCCCGACGCGGCGGCGCTCGGGCGTCTGACCCAGGCCTACAACGGCTCGGGCATGCAACTCAAGCCGCTGCTCAAGACGATCCTCACCGACCCGGCGCTCTACGCGTCGATCAACGAGCCGGACATGGTCAAGCCGCCGGTCGTGTACGTCGCCGGCGTGATGCGCGCGCTGGGCGTCGGGGTGACCGATTCGTCGGCGAGCGACTTCCTCGACTCGATGGGCCAGGTTCCCTACTTCCCGCCGACGGTGGCGGGCTGGGAGGGCGGCCTCTCGTGGCTGAACACCAACACGGCGCTGGCTCGCTTCGGCTTCGTCGGCCAGCTGCTGAGCACGATCAAGATCCCCGACATCCTCGGCGAGACGCCGACCGCCGCGTACGCGCGTGCCTACACGTCGGTCCTCGAGCCCTGGCTGGCCCCGGCCACCCAGGCCGCGATCCTCGACTACGCGACGCGCGCGCAGTCCAGCACTCCCAAGCTCCGAAACGAGCGTCAGCTCATTCTCCGCGCTCTGATGTTGGCCGGCCCCGACGCACAGGTGATGTGATGACCGACAAGCCCGATACCGACCTCTTCAACAGCGCCGACGTCGAGGCTCTGAAATGCGCCGACTGCGCGCACTCCGACAGCCTCGACCACGACCTGCGCCCGACGTCGATGCTGCCGATTCCGGCCGAGGCGCTGGCCGGCTTCCCCGACGGAGTGCCCCACGCCAAGCGCACCTCGCGCGGGCTCGATCGGCGCACGTTCATGCGCAACGGCCTGCTCGGCATGGCGTCGGTCTACTCGGCCTCGAAGCTCGACTGGGGCTCGATCTGGGAGTCCGCGATCGCCCAGGCCGACGGGCCGATGCAGAAGTCGATCGTCTGCATCTACCTCAACGGCGGCAACGACGGCCTCAACGCGATCGTCCCGACCACCGGGGCCGACTTCACCGCTTACACCACCGCCCGCGCCAACATCGCCCGCGTCGTCGGGCCATCGATCGGCGGCAAGGTCGGCACCACCGTGATGGGCAACTCGGGCGGGCTGTCGTTCGCCAACCCGCTGGTCTCCGGCGTCGGCAACAACGGCGACACCAAGGGCTTCGACACGCTCTACGGTGACGGCTCGGGCGGCCTCGGGTCCGACCTCGCGGTCTTCCCGGCCGCCGACTACAAGCCGGCCAACCTCTCGCACTTCGAGAGCCGCGACTACTGGTTTGCCGGCGCGCTCCAGGGCATGCAGACCGGCTGGCTCGGGCGCTGGCTCGACAACTACGGCTCGCCCGACAACCCGCTGCAGGCGATCTCGCTCGACAGCTCGCTGTCGAAGCAGATCCGTTCGAACACCGCTCCGGTGTGCGCGATCGAGTCGCTCAACGGCTCGAGCTTCACCGTCCCCAACGTCTCGTCGACCAATGCCAACGCCGAGGTCGCCAAGCTCGCCGGGATTCCGGCGGGCGCCGGCAACGCCGCCCTGAACCGCGCCCGCGGGATCTACGGGCTGACCGTCGACGTCTCCAACCGCCTCGGCGGTCTGAAGACCGTCGTCCCCGGCGCCGGCTACCCGGCGAACACCGACCTGTCGCGCAAGCTGCAGCTCGCCGCGACGTTGCTGTCGGCCAACCTCGGTACGCGGATCATCACGATCGACTGGGGTTCGTTCGACACCCACGGTGGCCAGGTGACCTCTCAGGATCCGCAGCTCGCCGTGCTCTCGAGCGGTCTGGCCGCGTTCAAGGCCGACCTCGCCGCGCGCGGGATCGAGCAGAACGTCGTGACGATGGTCTTCTCGGAGTTCGGCCGGCGCGTGATGTCCAACGACTCGCTCGGCACCGACCACGGCGCGGGGGGCATGATGCTGGTCAGCGGCTCCGCGGTACGCGGCGGCCAGGCCGGCGAGCACCCCGGGCTCACGACGCTCGACGATGGCAACCTCAACCCGATCACCGACTTCCGAACCGTCTACCAGGCGTTGATCGGCGAATGGCTCGGCGGCGACCCCACCACGATTCTGCCCGGCGGCCCGTTCCCCGGCCTCAACCGCCATACCGGACCCAACGTATTGATGAAGTGATGCGCCGGGCCACGACGCTGGTCGCAGCCGGGGTCGCGGCCTTTGTGATTGCACCCGCGGTGGCCGGCTCCGCGACGCGGCACCCCAAGCCCGGCACGCGCATCCATCGCGTCGTCCTCCCCGCGCCCGACCTGCCGAGCTCGCTCGCAATCGACGAGAACGAGTACACGCTGCGCCCGTCACAGACCGTCGTCGCGGCCGGGCTGGTCACCGTCAACGTCTACAACCGCGGCATGGACGACCACGACGTCCTGTTCTACGACGCCAAGGGCGCCGCGCACGAGGTCCTCGTCCCGTCATTGCACTCGGACAAGCTGAGCGCCACCCTGGCCCCCGGGACGTACAAGTTCGTGTGCTCGCTCTTCGCCGGCACGCCCGAGTCGCATGAGGCGCTCGGGATGCATTTTGTGCTGACGGTGAAGTGAGCCGATGGTTACGACATGAGGGCGTGGCCAGCACGCCGTAGTGCCGTCTCGTCGGATGCTTCGCGGACTGACACGACGTCGAGAGCGATGAGCTGCTCGGCAGTCAGCGTCGCCGAGCCCACGACGAGATGCAGGGGAACGCCGGCGCGGCGCGCCCGCCGCGCGACCTCGCCGACGATCTTGCCCTTGAGCGTCTGAGCATCGAGGCGGCCTTCGCCCGAGATGACCGCGCTCGCCACGGCAAGCCGCTCGTCGAAGCCCAGCGCATCGAGGACGAACGGGGCACCCGCCCGCAGCTCCGCGCCGAGCGCGGCCCAGAGCCCGCCCGCGAGGCCGCCGGCGGCGCCGGTCATCGGGCGCCCACGCGGGTCGCGGGGCAGCGCGGCGGCGTGGTGCTCGAGGCGCGCGGCGAGTCGCGCGACCGCCGTGGGGTCCGCGCCCTTCTGCGGCCCGAAGACCTCGGCCGCGCGCTCGAACGGGATCGTCACGTCGCACAGCACGACGAGCGCGACGTCGCCGATGCCACCCGCCGCCTCAACCGCCTCGAGCGCACCCGCGCCGCCGTCCGTCGTCGCGCTGCCGCCAACGGCGACGAGCACCCGTTTCACTCCTGGCCGCCTCGCCGCTGCCACGATCAGCTCGCCGGTCCCGACCGTGCTCGCGGCCTCGGGGTCGCGTTCGGCGGGCGCCACCAGCCCCAGGCCCGACGCGAGCGCCACCTCGACGATCGCCGTCGCACCGTCGTCGACCAGTCCGAACACCGCGCGGATCGACCGGCCAAGCGGATCGCGGACCACGACCTCGACGCGTTCCCCGCCGAGCGCCGACAGCAACACCGCCAGCGTCCCCTCGCCCCCATCGGCGACCGGGCAGCGATCCGCGACGCCGCCCGCATCCTCGATCCCAGAGGCGATCGCCTCAGCGACGACGGCCGCCGCGAACGTGCCCTTGAACGAGTCCGGAGCGACGAGCAGCGTCACGAAGCGGCGGCGGGCGGGGTGGCGGCTGCATCGAGCTCGCCGTAGCTCAACGTCGTGCCCGAAGGCTCCATCGTGACCGCGAGCCGGTCGCCCGGAAACTCGCCCGGAATCATCGGCGCAGCCTACCCGTGGCACGTACCCGGACGCCGCCGGCATCGCCGGGTTGCGGTCGTCCGTTTTCCGTCACCTGTGCGACGCTGATGCAATGGCTTCCGGCCGCCGACTACCCGAGCTCGGCATGCAGGTCACCGTCCGCCACCTCGACGCGGAGGTCGCCGGCGTGATCGTCGAGCTGGCGCGCGGCGGCCGTGAGGTGACTGTGCTGACCGACGAGGACGCGCGGATCGTCTTTACGCTGCGTGGCGCGACGGGGGCGTTTCACGCGCCCGGACAGGGCCCGCGGCTGCTGCTGCGCCCGCCCTCGCTGTAGCGTGCTTGTGCTTGGGCTTCGGGGGAGAGAGGACGGTGAAGAACGCGGTCGCCGACTTTGAGACGTTCTTGGCCGCGTCGGTCGCGGTGACCGAGACGCGGTAGCTGCCGTGCAGGAGCGCGGTCGAGCCGACTCGGCCCGAGAAGGCCACCGTGTTGGCGCCCGCGGCGCCGGTGCGCTTGAGCGTGCCGAAGCTCGTGTAACGCAGGCACGACTTCGCCTTGCGGTTGGCGTGCGTGGCCAGGACGCAGGACCCGCCGACGCGGCGCCCGGTCGAGACCTTCTCGATCTTCAGCGCGGCCGACGCGGCCTCGGACAGCGTGTACGAGATCGTCGTGCCCGACGCGGTCGCGATCTTCGCGGTCGTCGTGGCGCTGATGAGGAAGCGGCTGGGCGACAGCGAGACCTTCGAGACGACGGGCGGCGTCGTGTCGGCCGGCGGGGGCGGCGGTGGCGTGACGGCCACCGGCGGGTCGACGGTGACGCGGCCGATCTTGTCGCTCATCTCCTCCGTGAACCACATGTTGCCGTCAGGACCCCGGGCGATGAACCGCAGCCCTGAGTTCGGGGCTGCGATGCCGACGTTGAACTGCACCAGGGCGGTGCTCGTCGTACTCGCGCGGCCGATCGTGTCGCCGAGAAAGCCCGCGAACCACAGGCCGCCGTCGGGACCCAGGGCCATGCCCTCGGGGTCGCCGGTGCCCGGCAGCATCAGATCGGTCTGGCCGTAGTTGGCGCCGGTGCCATGCCGGTCGACGTGGCCTATCCGCTCGGGCGGCGCCGGCCCGGTCTCGGTGAACCAGATCTTCCCGTCGGGACCGGCGACGATCCCGCGCGGATCGGTGTTGATGCCGGCATGGAACTCGGTGATCGTGTGCGGCGTCAGACCGTCGTGGATGCTTCAACGCGCCCGACCGCGTTGCTGTTGGTCTCGGTGAACCACATGTTGCCGTCGGGGCCCCCGATGATCTGCTGCGGGTTGGAGTCGCCCGGCGTCATCGCCGTGCCGAAGGCGAGGATCGGGCTCGTGCCGACCAGCGCGCCGGACGGTGAGACCTCGACGATGGCCGGCGGCACGCCCAGCGACCCGGCGTCAACGACGTAGACATTGCCGTCCGGCCCCGTCGCGATGCCGCGCGGGTTGCCGAGCGTCAGGCCAGCCTTGTGCGGGGTGTACACGCCGGCCGGCGTCATCTCGCCGAGCTCGTTGTTGGGGGGATCGGTGAACCAGAGGTTTCCGTGCGGGCCGACCGTGATCGAATCGGGCAGCGAACCGACGTCGGCGGCGTGCTCGGTGATGTGCCCGCTCGGGTCGATCATGCCGATCGGCTTGAGCGGCGTGCCGCCGCCGAAGCGCGTGCTCGGTGAACCAAACGTTGCCGTCCGGCCCGCCGGTGATCCCATACGGCCCGGCGTCGGCGGTCGGGACGACGAACTCCTTGATCGTGCCGGTCGTGGCGAGTCCGGAGGCGGGGATGATCGCGCTCATCGCGGCGACCAGCGCAACCGCGCTGAGCGCACGGCGCGCGGTTTGAAGCGAGAGCGGGAACACGGAGGGCCTCCGGTGAGTCGGTGGCGAGGACATGGCTGACATCCTGACAACCGCGCAGGCGCGGGTCTGTTACGGCCGTTACGGAGCGAGCGTGACGTTGGCTACATTGCCCGCGTGGCCCGGGTCTTCGTCGCGCGGATGCTGCCGGGAGCGCCGGAGGACCGCCTGCGCGCCGCCGGCCACGAGGTTGAGGTCTGGCCGGGAAGCGAACCGCCGCCGCGCGACGAGCTCCTCGCCCACGCCCAGACCGCCGACGCGCTGCTGACCACACTCACCGACCGCGTCGACGAATCGCTGCTGGCGGCGTGCCCGCAGCTGCGCGCGGTCGCCAACTACGCGGTCGGCGTCGACAACATCGATCTGGCCGCGTGCGCGCGCCACGGCATCGCGGTCGGCAACACACCAGACGTGCTGACCGCCGCGACCGCCGACCTCGCGTTCGCCCTGATCCTCGCCGCCACCCGGCGCCTGCCGGGCGCGATCGCCGCCGTCCGCGCCGGCGAGTGGACGACCTGGGACCCGCACGCACACCTCGGCCTCGAGCTCGACGGCGCCACGCTCGGAATCGTCGGGTTCGGGCGCATCGGCCGCGCCGTCGCCGCGCGGGCCGCCGGCTTCGGGCTGACAGTGATCCACAGCGGCCGCAGCGGCGGCGTCCCGTTCGAAACGCTGCTGCGCAACGCCGACATCATCTCGCTGCACTGCCCGCTGACCCCGGAGACGGCGGGCCTGATCAGCGCCCGCGCCCTGGGCCTCATGAAGCCGACCGGGATCCTCGTCAACACCGCCCGCGGGCCGATCGTCGACCAGGTCGCGCTCGCCGCCGCCCTGCACGCCGGCACGATCGCCTTCGCCGCGCTCGACGTCACCGACCCCGAGCCGCTGCCTTCAACCGACCCGCTGCTCGACGCTCCCAACCTGATCGTCGTGCCGCATATCGGCTCCGCCACCGTCCGCGCCCGCGAGCGGATGGGCGAGCTGGCGGCGGCGAACCTCGTGGCCGCGCTTGCGGGCCAGGCGATGCCGCATCCGGTGGGTACGGGCTGACTCCTTTTGGCGATGTGGGTGCCGTTCAAACCGAACCGCCGCCCAGGCCGTCCCCGGCATGGCGCACCCCGGCAGTCGCGCCCGGCGCCAGCGTCGGGCCGGTGACCGGAACGTCGCCCAGCGCCGCGTCGATCGCGGCGAGCACGTCGTCGGACAGGACCTGGCCGCTGGCCGCCGCGTTCTCGTGGACCTGCTCCGGTCGCGACGCGCCGACGATCGCCGACGCGACCTCGTGGCGGCGCAGGACCCACGCCAGCGCGAGCTGGCCCATTGTCAGGCCGAGGCCGTCGGCGATCGGGGCGAGCCGGGCGACCGCGTTCAGCGCGTCGTCGTTGAGACGGCGATGAATGACCACGCCCATCGCGTCGCTCGCGGCGCGCGAATCCGGCGGCGGCGCCGCACCCGGCTTGTACTTGCCGGTCAACACGCCCTCGGCCAGCGGCGACCAGACGACCTGCGAGATGCCATTGGCCTCGCACAGGCCGAACGCCTCGGCCTCCGGTGCGCGCCACAACATCGAGTATTGCGGCTGCGAGGAGACGAACTTCGCCGCGTCGGCGACGGCCAGGCCGGCCTCGATCTGCTCGGGCGTCCATTCGCTGAAGCCGATGTAGCGCGCCTTCCCCGCGTCCACAACCTCGGTCAGCGCCGCCATGGTCTCCTCGATCGGGACGCCGACGTCGAAGCGATGGCATTGGTAGAGGTCGATGTGGTCGGTCTGCAGGCGAGCCAGCGAGGCGTCGACCTGCTTGTGGATCTGCTCAGCCGACAGCCCCTCGTCGTCATCGGACATCGGGAAGAAGACCTTCGTTGCGAGCACGTAGCTGTCGCGCGGGTAGGCGCTGAGGATCTCGCCCCATGCCTCCTCGGCCGCACCGCGCCCGTACGCGTTGGCGGTGTCGAAGAACGTGATGCCCGCGTCGAACGCCGCCTTCGTGCACGCCTCGGTCTGGTCGCGCTCCACGCCGCCCGAGTAGGTCAGCCAGGAGCCGAGGGAGATTTCCGAGACGTGGAGGTCGCTGTCACCGAGCTGTCGCAGTCGCATTGAGCAAACCTACAACCGGCGCGCATCGAGCAAGCGCCGCAGGAAACGCTGAGTCTCCGGGACCTGGGGCGCCGAGAAGATCGCCTCGGGCTCGCCGCGCTCGGCGATCAGGCCATCGTGCAGGAAGCAGACCTCGTTGGCGACCTCGCGCGCGAAGCCCATCTCGTGGGTCGCGATCAGCATCGTCATCCCTTCCTCCTTGAGTCCCCGGATGACCTCGAGCACCTCGCCGACGAGCTCGGGGTCGAGCGCGCTGGTCACCTCGTCGAGGAGCAGTGCGCGCGGCTGCGTGGCCAGCGCGCGGACGATCGCGACGCGCTGCTGCTGGCCGCCCGAGAGCCGGTCGGGGTACTCGCCCTCGCGCCCGGCCAGGCCGAATCGCGTCAGCAGCTCGTGCGCGCGCTCGCGCGCCTCGTCTGCCCCAACCCCCTGCGCCCGCCGCGGCGCGAGCGCGACATTCTCCAACACCGTCATGTTCGGAAACAGGTTGAAGGCCTGGAAGACCATCCCCAGCCGTCGCCGGACCCCGACCGGATCGACCGACGGATCGGTCACCACCTCGCCGTCGAGGAAGACGTCGCCATCATCGATCTCGACGAGCAGGTCGATGCAGCGCAGCAGCGTCGACTTGCCCGAGCCCGATGCGCCGATCAGCGCGACCGCCTCGTGCTCGGCGACGGCGAGGTCGATCCCGCGCAGGACCGGCGTGTCGTCCCACGACTTCGTGACGCCGCGGACCTCGAGAACCGGCGCGGCGCTCATGCGCCGCCGGCCCCGCGGCGCGCCCGCGCCCGCCCCTGCATCCGGTCGAGCGTGCGCGCGAGCGGGATCGTCACCGCCAGGTAGAGCGCCGCGGCGGCGAGCAGCGACGTGTAGTTGAACGTCGACTGCGCGTAGATCTCGGCCGCCCGGAACGCCTCGACGACACCGAGGATCGAGACCAGCGCGACGTCCTTCTGCAGCGAGATGAAGTCGTTGAGCAGCGGTGCGAGCACGCGGCGCACCGCCTGGGGCAGGATCACGAAGCGCAGCGCCTGTACGCGCGTGAGCCCGAGCGCGAGCGCGGCCGAGGTCTGGCCGTGGTGGACCGAGTCGATCCCCGCGCGGTAGACCTCGGAGACGTAGGCCGAGTAGGAGAGCGTCAGCGCCGCGCAGCCGAGGACGATCGGGTTGGTCGGCAGCGGAATGCCGAGGATGAAGCCGGCGCTCGGGTCGGGGCCCTGGAGCGCGGGGATGCCGAAGCCGACGAGGTAGACGAGCAGGATCGTCGGAACGCCGCGAAAGACGTCGGTGAAGACCGTCGCCACGAGCCGCAGCGGGAACAACCACGGCAGCGTCGAGATCCGGCACAGCGCGATCAGCAGACCGAGGATCAGGACGCAGACCTCGACGACCATGAACATCTGCACATCGAGCCAGAAGCCGCGCAACACGCTCGGGAACGACGCCTTGAACGCCGGCCACGAGAAGAAGCTCTCGCGCACGCTCGGCCAGCCGGCGCTGGTAAAGATGATGAGCGCCGCGCCGCCGAGGACGACGACCGTCGAGATGACGGCGATCGTCGTCGATCGTCGCGCATGGGCGCGACGCGCCGCCTCACGGGCGGCACGGCGGCCGGAGACGGGCATGTCCATGACCCGCTGCGCTTACTGCAGAGCCGGCGCCGAGGCGCCGCCCATCCACTTGGTCTGTAGGGCGTCGAGGGTGCCCGAGCTCTTGAGCCGGTCGATCGCGCGGTTGACGCACGCCGTCAGCGGCGAGCCCTTGGCCAGCAGCGCGCCCCACGTATCGCCACCCGGCGCCTGGAACTGGCCGGCGATCGACGAGCCGTCGACCTGAGCCGCGGTGATGTAGTACGCCGTCGGCAGGTCGACGACGACCGCGTCGACGAGGTTCTCCTTCAGCGCGGTGACGACGTCGTTGGAGTTGTCGAAGACCTTCGGGTCCTTGGACGGCTGGATCTGCGAGGTGACCGCGTCGAGGCTCGTGGTGCCGATCTGCACGCCGAACTTCGCGTTCTTGAAGTCGGCCAGCGACGCGGCCTTGGCGTACTTGGAGCCCTTCGGCACGACGATCGCCTGCGGCGCGGTGAAGTACGGCGCGCTGAAGTCGACCGCCTTGGCGCGCGCGGGCGTGATCGAGATCTCGTTGACATCGAAGTCGAACTTCTTGGGGCCGGGCGAGTAGGAGGCGTTGAACGGCTCGGTCACCCATTTGACGTCGCTCGCCGCGTAGCCGAGCTGCTTGGCGATCGCGAACGCGACCGCGCTCTCGAAGCCCTTGCCGTTGGACGGGTCGTCCTGGAAGTAGGGCGGATAGGCCGGCGAGTCGGTGGCCACGGTCAGCGTGCCGGGCGTGTGCGTCTCCAGCTGCGCGGGCGTGCAGACGGGCGCATTGGTCGTCGCGGTCACGGCAGCCGCGGTGGTCGTCGTGTCCTTCTTCCTCGAGCCGCAGGCGGCGAGCACGAGCGCGCTGAGGGTGAGCAGGGCGAGGATGATCAACGAGCGTCGCATGAGGCGGCCAGCCTACATGCCATCTGCGCCGTCGGCCACTGCGACGCGACCGGCCCGCCACGGCCACCCCGGACGGGCGGCCGTGGCGGCGGCAGCGATCTACCGGTGGTGCTTAGGCACCACCTTGAGGTTGATCGTCTTGCTCCAGTTGCCCTGGTGGGCGCCATCGGCGATGCCGACGAAGACGCGGTACGCGCCGCTGTGGCGGACGTGCGCGTTGATCGAGAACAGCGACGCCGTCGTCGAGTGGTGCTTCAGCGACCCGCCGGCGACGTTGACCCACTGCGAGCCGCGCAGGTTCTGGACGGCGTACTGCGCGCCATCCTCGACCGGGCTGACGGCGCCCGAGAACCGCGCCAGGCTGCCCGAGTGCACGCTGCGACTGAGCTGCAGCAGGCTGACCTTGACCGCCGACCCGACGGTCAGCGGCAGGCTGGACGTGTTTGTGCCCTGGATCGTCGCGACGTACTGCGTATTGATGAGCAGCCCGAGGATCGGGAACGTGGCCAGCCCCGTCGAGCTCGTCAGCTGGACATTGCCGACCGGCGCATACGGGGCCGTGTACGGAAACGGGCGCTGCTTGAGCACGATCTTGCGACCAGAGTTGTCCGAGCCGGTGAGCGTGGCGTTGATGACGGTCGCCCCGCCGAACGGGGCCGGGTTGACCGTCGCGAGCAGCGACAGCCCGAGCGGCTGCTTGGGCGTCGTGAACGAGGCGTCCTTGCCCAGCGTCGTCCCGGCGTTGTTGATCGCGACGAGGCGGTAGTGATAGCCCGTGTTCGGCTTGAGACCGATGACCGCCGTCGCCACGGCCTTGGCCGCCGTGCCCTGGCCGATCGAAACCGGACCGGTCTGGGTTCCGTAGGCGGTCGACGTTCCGTACTGGAAGAAGTACGACGTCAACAGCGCGTTCGGATTGATGGTGCCGTTGAGCGTCACGCTCGTCTGCGTGAGCTTCGTATGACCCCCGGTCGTCACGACCGGCTTGCCGGCCGCGAACGCCGCGGTGGTGGTGGTGAACAGGGCGATGACTGCGACCGCCATCGTTAGTCTCATCGTGCGCATATGCAGCTCCTCAAGAGTGTTTCCTGCTTAGTCCTGGCAACCCGCAACCTCCTCCATCGTTGCGGTCTGAAAACCGGCGTACCCGAAATAGCGTGACGAACAACGGGCAACATCGCCGGTCCCGTAACGTGAACAACCTCCATGAACGCCGCGAAACGCCACGTCACGCACCCGCGCGCGATCCTGATCATCGCGTGCGTGGCGCAGTTCATGGTCGTGCTCGACGTCACGATCGTGAACATCTCGCTGCCCTCGATGCGCGAGGCGCTGCACCTGACGCCGGCCGGCCAGCAGTGGATCATCAACGCCTACACGCTGGTGTTCGGCGGCTTCCTGCTCCTCGGCGGCCGCGCGGCCGATCTCTACGGGCGCCGGCGCGTCTTCCTCTTCGGGCTCGCCCTGTTCAGCGGCGCGAGCCTGGTCGGCGGGCTCGCCTCGAGCGGCGAGGTGCTGATCATCGCGCGGGCCGTGCAGGGGCTCGGAGCCGCGGTGCTCGCGCCGGCGACGCTGAGCTCGCTGACGACGACATTCGCCGAGGGCCCGGCGCGGACCCGCGCACTGACGGCCTGGTCGACGACCGCCGCGACCGGCGGCGCGTTCGGCACCGTGCTGGGTGGCGTGATCACCGACCAGCTGAACTGGCGCTGGGTGCTGTTCGTCAACGTCCCCATCGGGATCGCCCTGTTCGCAACGGCGCTGCGCTACCTGCACCTGCCCCAGGACCGCGGGCCGCGGCGCTCGCTCGACCTGCCGGGATCGGTGACGATCACGGCCGGCCTGGCGATGCTGATCTACGCATTCGTCACGACCGACGCGCACCCGTGGGGCTCGCTGCACACGCTCGGGCTGATGGCGGTCGGGCTCGGCCTGATCGCGCTGTTCGTGTTCATCGAGGCGCGGACCGACGAGCCGCTCGTGCCGCTGCGCATCTTCCGGAGCCGGGCGCTGGCCGGCGCCGACGCGATCTCCTTCCTGCTCGGCGGGCTGATCATCGGCCAGCTCTTCTTCCTGTCGCTGTTCCTTCAACAGGTCAACGGCTACTCGCCGCTGCACGCGGGGCTCGCGCTGCTGCTGCCGACCTCGGCGGCGCTCGCCGCGTCGCTGATCTCGGGGCGGATCGTCGGCCGCGTCGGGCCGCGCGCGATCCTGACCGTCGGCCCGTTCTTCTGCTTCCTCGGATCGATCTGGCTGTCACGGGTCCAGGCGGGCGACAGCTTCCTCTGGCATGTCGGCGTCCCGTCGGTCATCTGCGTGTTCGGCACGGCGTGCTGTTTCGTGCCGATGACGATGTGCGCGACGGCCGGCGTGGCGTCGCGCGACGCCGGGCTGGCGTCAGGACTTCTGAACAGCACGCGGCAGATCGGCGGCGCGCTGTTCTTGGCGATCCTCGCAACGGTGGCGGCGAGCCGGACGGCGGCGGTGTTGGGCTCGTCGCCGGGGACGACAGTGCCACAGGCGCTCGCCGACGGGTACGACCGGGGGCTGCTGTTGACGGGGGTGCTGGCGCTGGGGATCGCGGTGATCGCCGCGACGGTGATCCCGCGGCTGCCGGGGACGGGGGCGGGGGCGCGGGTCGAGGATCTCGAGGTTGAGGCGGCTGTCGCGGTGTAGGGCGCTGAACTGCGGCGGCGAGGGAAACGGGTGTGCCGGACCGTCGGTCGACCCCAGTTGGGACCGCCGGGCGGTAGGGGGAGGGCGGCTCGATGCCGAATATCGAGGCATGCCCCAGATCGTGCGCGTGGTCGACTGCGACGAGCGTTCGCTCGAGATGCGTGTTGCGGCCGCGGTGGCGCGGTTTGGTGGCGGCTGCGCCGTCCTGCGGTTCACGCATTGGTACACGAACCGCCCGCCGGTCTACGAGGCGACGGTACGAGCTTCGTCCTGATCGACCGACTCGCCCTACTCTGGGTGAGTGATCGAACGTTTACATGACGTTCTGCTGTTCGCCCGGCACGCGCTGGAGCTGATCGCCCACGACGTCGTGTCGGTCAATCCGTGGCTCGCCGCACTCGGGACCGTCCTCTACATCCTCCACGAGGTCGTGCGCACCCGCGGCTGGTACACGATCCTACGCTGCGCCTACCCGTCGTCGACGGACCTGCGCTCGCGCGACGTCACCGCAGCCTACCTCGCGGGGGCCGGCCTCAACGCGATCATCCCGGCGCGCGGCGGCGACGTGGTCAAGCTCGCGCTGGTCAAGCGTCATATCCCCGGCGCCAGCTGGTCGACGCTCGTCGCCACGTTCGTCCCCGAGACTCTGTTCGAGACGCTGTTCGGCGCCGCGCTGATCGCCTGGGGGCTCGCTCGCGGCTTCCTGCCGGTCCCCAATCAGCTCGGCGAGCTGCCGTCGTTCGATGTCTCGTTCATCATCGCCCATCCGGTCACGACGCTCGTCGCCGTCAGCTTCACCGCGATCATCGTCGTCGTGATCCTCCGCCTCGCTCAGCGCAGCGGCCGCGCGACCGCCGACCGCTTCCGCCAGGGCCTGCGGATCCTCGGAACGCCGGGGCGCTACTTCAAGGGCGTCGTCTCGTGGCAGGCCCTGGCGCGGCTGATCCGGCTCGCCTCGCTGGCCGCGTTCATGGGCGCATTTCACCTGCCGGTGACGCTGGAGACGACGGTCCTGGTCATGGCCGCCCAGGGCGCCGGGCGGATCATCCCGCTCGGTCCGGCGAGCGCCGGGCTGCGCCTGGCGATGCTCTCCTACGGCTTCGTCGAGGTGACCGGCGACCCGGTCGACATCGCCGAGATCACCGCGTTCACGTTTGGCGTCGGCGCGCTGCTCAGCGCCACCGGGCTGGTGATCTCCGGAGTCATCCTGATTCGGGAGTTCGGCACGCTCTCGCCCCGTCACGTGCTCGCTGCGGCGCGCGCTCGATTCGCGCCGCCGCTCCTCGTCCCCGGGTCAGCGGATCAGCACCGGAGTGCCGACAGGGACGCGATCGAAGAGTGCGATCACGTCGGGGACACGCATGCGGATGCACCCGTGTGAGGCGGCCGAGCCGACCGTCCACGGCTCGTTCGTCCCGTGGATGCCGACGCCGGCGGCGAGGCCCATCCAGCGCGCGACGAGCGGATCGCCCGGTCCTGGCGGGATCGTCTGACCGGCGAGTGAGCCGGCCCACGAGCTGTTGGGAACGTGCCAGGCCGGATTGATCTGCTTGTCCTGCACGTGGTAGGTGCCGGTCGGCGTCTGGAGCCCGGCGCGGCCGACGGCTATCGGGTAGCGCTTGGCGATCTTCAGGTGCTTGAACAGCCGCAGAACGAAGTGGGCACGATCGACGGTCACGATCGTCGGGTTGGCGCGCTCGATGTCGCCCGTGTTGACCTTCGGGCGCAGCGTGACCACGGCGACGTGCAGCGACCACGTCTGGTCGGGGTCGTCGAGCGTGTCGTTGACGAGCTTGACCGTCGCGGGTGCATCGAGCTCGTGGCCGGTCACCGCGCGGGTGACGACCTGGTGGCGCAGGCCGACGTCGAGCGTCGCGTCCTGCGGGGAAACGTGGACGCGGGTCGCGATCTGGTTGACGAACGCGGTGACCGCGGCCGGCGAGTGGCTGATGACGAGCGGAACGACCGTGCCCGCCGCGGCGCCGCCACCCTGGCCGCTCGTGTCGGCCGACGGCGCGGCCAGCGCCGCCGTCGCGGTCGCGGTGGCGTCGAGGCGCAGCCTGGCCTGGGCGGCGCTCAGGCGGAAGTGCAGCCCGGCCACGCCGAGCGACAACGGGCGGATGACGTGGGTGGTCGTCTGCGCCCTGATCTTCTTCGCGGCGGCCGTGACGGTCAGCCCCGCGAGGTCGACGCCGCCCGCGGTGACGCCCGCGCCGATCGTCGCCGGACCGGTCGGGGTCGTCGTGGTCGGCGCCTGGGCATGCGCGGCGCTCGCGCTGGCCGCGAGCAGGACGCAGACGAACATGACGCGGACGCGCATCGTTCGACGGTAGCGAGCGACCCCCGCCGCGTGCGCAAGTACCCGTTCAGGCCGCGGGGATCAGACGGGCGGCGCCGATCGCGCCGCCGAGATCGCCGAGCGCCGCGACGTGGAACGCGGGCGGGCTGTGGTCGTTGAACAGGTGCGGATGCATTGCCGTGACGATCCGGTCGGCCGCGTCCTGGCCGAAGCGCACACCGAGGCCGCCGCCGAGGATGATCGCCTCGACGTCGAACAGGTTGACGGCCGAGGCGATCCCCGCGCCGAGCGCCTGGATCGCGCGTTCGACCAGCTCGATCGTCAGCTCGTCCCCGTGCTCGATCGCGTCGGCGATGACGCCGCTCGTCACGCGGTCCTTGCCCTTCTGTTCCATGATCTTGAACAGGTGCGTCTTACTTCCCTCGTCGTGCTTGGCGCGAGCGTGGGCCTCGATCGCCTTGCGCCCGGCGTAGGCCTCCATGCAGCCGTGGCGTCCGCACGGGCACTTCGCGCCGTTGCGCTTGATGACCATGTGGCCGATCTCGCCGGCGCCGCCGCGACCGTGCCACGGCTTGCCGTCGAGGATGATCCCGCCGCCGACGCCGGTACCCCAGAAAACGCCGATCAGGGACTGGTAGGGCTTGCCGGACCCGAGCTCGAACTCGGCCATCGTCGCGACGCTGACGTCGTTGCCGAGATGGACCGTCGTGCCGAGCGCCTGCGACAGCTCCGGCCCGACGGGATAGGGCTCGATCATCCCTGGGACGTTGGACGAGTTGGCGACCGTGCCCTGGGCGTCGTCGATCTGTCCCGGCGCGCCGACACCGACGCCGGCCAGGTCGGCGGTCGCGACGCCGGCCGCCTCCGCCGCCTCGGTCAGCGCCGCGGCCAGGGCCGCGACGACGTCGCCGCCGCCGCCGGTCGTCGGCGTCGGGTGACGGGCCTGGCCGAGCGCCCGGTTGTCGCCGTCGATGACGACGGCCTGCACCTTGGTTCCGCCGAGGTCGATCCCGCCGCGCAGTTTCACGACGGCCGGCGCCTCAGCGACCGGGCCTGTCCTTCGGGTTCTCAGAGGCATCGGCCCATTGTTCGATCAGGACCGGCGCAAAGTCAAGCGCGTCCAAAGTCAAGCGCGTCCGTAGACGGGAATGTGCGCGCCGCTCGTCACGCCGCTGTCGTCGGAGACGAGGTGGCGGATCACCGCGGCGATCTGCTGCGGCGAGACCCAGGTCGTGAACTCGGCGTCGGGCATCGCCTTGCGGTTGGCCGGCGTGTCGATCACCGAGGGCAGGACCGCGTTGGCGCGCACGCCGTCGTCGCGGTACTCCACGGCCAGCGCGTCGACGAGCGACAGCAGCGCGGCCTTCGAGGAGATGTAGCCCGCGGCGCCCGGGAACGGCTGCAGCGCCGCGCGCGACGAGACGCAGACGATCGCGCCGCCCTCGAGCCGCAGCGCGGGCAGCGCGGCCTGGACGATCAGGTAGGCGGTGCGGACGTTGAGCCCGTATTGGCGCTCGAAGCGCTCGATCTCGACCTCGTGCACGCGACCCGGGGCGTCGAAGCCGCCGACGCAGTGCACGACGCCGCGCAGCTCGTCGCCGGCGACCTCCGCGACGTGGCGCGCGCCCTGGGGCGCGAGCAGATCGGCGGCCACACACTGCACGCCGTCGATCTGCGGGTCCTCGCGATCGACGCCGACGACCGCCCATCCGTTCTGGGCCAGGTCGCGCGCAACCGCGCCACCAAGTGCGCCGCCGGCTCCGGTCACGATCGCTGTCTTCGCCATGTCGGCGACATCTTCGCATCGCGCGCGAATCGTTCGGGACCAGATGTCGTCCGAGCCCGTTCTTACCTTGTGATCCATGCTCGTGCGTGACTTCCCCGATGGTCTGGACCTCGACCAGGTCATGCTCGTGCGCGACAGCGAACTGCGCCAGCGCCGCGACGGCGGCGACTACCTCAAGCTTTCGCTCGGCGACCGCTCCGGCTGCATCCCCGCGATGGTCTGGGAAGGCGTCTCGGAGTTCACCGAGCTCGCGCGCCCGGGCAGCCCCGTCCGCGTGATCGGTCGCTACTCAGTGCACAGCAAGTACGGCCCACAGATCGCGGTCCGTGCGCTGCGCGGCGCCCAGCCCGGGACCTACGACCTCGCCGATCTCGTCGACGGCCCGCAGCGCTCGGCCGAGCAGATGGAGGCGGATCTGCGCGAGCTGATCGCGACGATCCAGCAGCCCGATCTGCGCGAGCTGCTCGACAACATCCTCGGCGAGGGCAGCGACACGTGGGCGTCCTACCGTGCGGCACCGGCGGCCAAGATCTACCACCAGGCCTACGTCCATGGGCTGCTCGAGCACTCGCTGACCGTGGCCCAGGCGGTCGGCGCGATCAGCGCGACGTTCCCGGGCATCGACCGCGACGTGGCGGTCACCGGCGGGCTGTTGCACGACATCGGCAAGCTCGAGGCCTACCACTGGGACGCCCAGCACATCGACATGACCGACGCGGGCAAGCTCCAGGGCGAGATCCCGCTGGGGTACTTCCGCGTGCGGTCTGAGATCGAGCGCATCAGCGGCTTCGATCCCGCGGTTGCCGAGGCGCTGCTGCACATCATCCTGAGCCACCATGGCTCACTCGCCCACGGCTCGCCGGTCGTCCCCTGTACCCGCGAAGCGACGCTCGTCCACATGATCGACAACCTCGGCGGCCGCCTCGGTTCCTTCGATCGGTTGGAGAAGGAGCTCGGCGCGGGCCAGGCCTGGTCCTCATTCGACCGCGCGCTGGGCTCCGGCGCCTACTTCGGCGAGCCGCGCGCGGCCGAGCAGCCCGCTCCGGCCGAACCGCAGCACGCGCAAGCGGCGTAGCCGATCAGGGGTCTGCGCTGCGCACGTCCTGCGCGTCGAGGATCTCGGTCATCTCCCGCGCGCAGGCGGCCAACCGCTCGAGGTAGTCCGCGCGCTGCTCGGCGGTCAGTGAGCCGTCGTCGCGGGCGAGCATCCCGACGAATCCCGTGACCAGCATCAGCGGGGTGCGCAGGTCGTGGACGAGGCCCAGGAGGCGCTCGTTGGCGTCGAGGTCCGTGTCCATCACTCCGGCTCGCCGCTGTGGTCCAGCGCGATCTCGCCGCGCTCCAGCGCCATCGCGATCGCGTGGACGCGGTTGCGCGCCTGGAGCTTGCCGATCGCGTTGCGCACGTGGGTGCGCACGGTCTCGACGCTCACGATGAGCTCCGACGCGACGCCGTCCGCCGTCTTGCCCTCGGCCATCAGATGCATGACCTGGCGCTCGCGCGGCGAGAGCGCGGGCACCTTCGCCGTCGCGCGCGGCGACAAGAGCAACCGGTCAAGCCGCGGGTCGACATACGAGCCGCCGTCGCCGACGCGCTCGATCGCGGTCAGCAGCTCGTCGATCGTTCCGGCCTTCAGCGCGTAGCCGCGAGCGCCCGAGTCCAACCCGTCGTACAACAGCTCCGAATCGCCGTCGCCGGTATAGAGGATCACCCCGAGCCCCGGATGGGTCAGCAGCAGCTGGCGCGTCAGGTCGATCCCGCTGCCGTCGGGCAGGCCGACATCGACGATCGCGACGTCCGGCTGCACCTGATCGACGAGATCGGCCCCGGCCGCCGCGTTTCCGGCGGTCCCGACGATGTCGATGCCACCGCGCGCGAGCATCACTGCGAGCCCCTCCCGCAGCGCGTCATGGTCGTCGATGAGCACGAGCTTGAACAACGCCGCGCCTACGCTAGCCGTTCCCAACGACGCACAGCCAGCCACAAACCACGCAAAGAGCGGCGCGCATCCAGACCGCGAGCCTGCCTCGGCCCTCGCCTGTCTCTATCGTGGACCCTGGATGGCCAAGGACACAGAGAAGCTCATCCGCCAGCTCTCCCTGATTTCCTATCTGATGGCAGAACGCCGGCCGGTGACGGCTCTGGAGATCAGACGGGACGTCGAGGGCTACAGCGGCATGAACGAGGACGCGTTTGCGCGCCGTTTCTACGCGGACCGCGCGGAGCTCAACGACCTCTCGATCCGCCTGACCGTGGAGCGCCCGCTCGACGGCGCCGCCGAGCAGGAGAACTACTCGCTGCGGCCCGAGAACTTCCACCTCCCGGCGATCGAGTTCTCCGACGAGGAGCTCGCCTCGCTCCAGTTCGCGCTGACCCTGCTCGACGGCGAGTTCGCCTACGCCGAGCCACTGCGCCTGGCGCTGCAGCAGCTCTCGTGGGGTCGCCCCTCCCCGCTGCGAGCGCCCGATCAGAACTCGGTCGCGCTGGGTATCACCGCCTCGTCGGGCGGCCACGACCTCTCGCAACGGCTGGCCAAGATCGAAACGGCGATCTTCCGCAACAAGACGATCACGTTCGACTATTACACGATGCAGCGCGACGAGGTCGGCTCGCGCAAGGTCAACCCGTACCACCTGCTCTTCCAAGGCGGCCAGTTCTATCTGCTCGGCCACTCCCACGAACGCGACGCGCTGCGCGTCTTCCGCCTGTCGCGGATCCGCGGCAAGGTCGCCTATGCGACGAAAGCCGAACACGACTTCAAGCGCCCCACCGACTTCGACCCGCGCCCCTACGCCACGCGCGCCGACTGGCAGTTCGGCGACACGGTCGGCGTCGCGCAGATCGCGATCTCCGAGCGCATCGGCTGGCAGGTCCAGCGCCACTTCGGCCGTTTCGGCGAGGTCCACGAGGCCGACGACGGCATCCTCTTCGAGACCCAGTACTCGTCTGAGCGCCAGCTCGCCTCATGGGTCCTGCGGATGGGCGGCCATGCCCGGGTCGAGGGCCCGCCGGAGCTCGCCGACGCCGTCGCCGAGCGCGTCGAGTTGCTGCACGAGCGCCACGTCAAGCCGCTCGAGCTCGCCGCGCCGTCGCGCACCCGCCGCGTGCAACTCGACACCGACGACGACCCGCCGGCCCACGGCGCCAAGCGCGAGGCCGCGATCCGCCCCGAGCGCTTCGCCCGCCTGGTCACGCTCGCCTCGATCCTGATCGAAGCCGGGCGCGCCAACGTGCGCCTCGCGATCGACGAGGTCTGCGAGCGCCTCCAGATCTCCGACGCCGAGCTGCGCGAGGACATCAACGTGCTCAACGTCGTCAACTTCGGTGGCGGCTCGTACGTGCTCTACGCCGAGATCGACGAGGCGACCCGGGAGATCGAGGTCGACCCCGAGCCCTACTCCGACAACTTCGCCCGCCCCGCGCGGCTGCTGCCGGTCGAGGCCAAGGCGCTCGTCGCGGCGATCGACCTGATCGGCGACCACCTGCCCGAGGGGTCGCTGAGCTCCGCCCGCGAGAAGATCGTCGCCGCCCTCGGCGCCGACCCGATGGAGCAGGGCCTCCAGGTTGCCCGCACGTCGGGCGACGACTCGGCGATCGCACGTGTCGCGTCCGAGGCGATCGTGGGTCGCCGGATGCTGCGCCTGGACTACTACAAGTCCAACGAGGACGAGTTCTCGCAGCGCGTCGTCGAGCCCTACGCGCTGATCAACGGCCGCGAGGGCTGGTACGTCGCGTCGTTCGATCCGGAGCGCGACGACGTCCGCCACTTCCGCCTCGACCGCATCCGCTCGGCCACCGTGCTCGACACCGAGTTCGAGCCGCGGCCGGAGGTCGATCCGGCCGCCGACGTCGAGGGCTGGCCGCGCACCGGCGAGGTTCCCGCGTCGCGCAGCGCCCGCGTCTGGGTCTCGCCCGAGCGCGCCCGCTGGGCCCGCGAGGAGCGCCAGGTCGCCCAGGAGCTGGCCGACGGCTCGGTGATCGTCGAGCTCAGCTTCGCCGGCAGCGACTGGCTCGTGCGCGAGGTCCTCAAGGAGGCCGGCGACGCCGTCGTGCTCGAGCCCGACGACGCGCGCGAGGCCGTGCTGACGGCGATCGAGAAGCTCCGCGCGACCGTTCACGCCGCACGGTAGATTCGCCCGATGCCGAGCCGCCGCGAGCTCATCCAGCTGAGCGACGACGAGGTCGCCACGTTCCTCGAGGAGCAACGGACCCTCGTCTGCGCGACCAACGGCACGAGCGGCTGGCCGCACCTGATGCCGCTCTGGTACGTCGTGCGCGACGGCGAGCTGTGGGCGTGGACGTTCGCCAAGTCCCAGAAGGTCCGCAACCTCGAGCGCGACCCCCGCGTCACCGTCCAGGTCGAAGCCGGCGAGACCTACGACCAGCTGCGCGGCGTGATGCTCGAGTGCGAGGTCGCGCTGCACCGCGACCTCGAGACGGTGACCGCCGTCGGGATGGAGCTCGCTGCGCGCTACGGCGGCGACGAGGCCGCGCAGGAGATGCGCTCGGTGTTCGAGGCCCAGGCGGCCAAGCGCGTCGCGCTGCAGTTCGTCGAACAGCGGCGTCACGTGGGATCACCGCAAGCTCGCTGGGGCATACTGAGCGCGTGCGCGGGCTTGATCCTCTCCGGCGGCAAGGGCACCCGCCTGCGCCCGATCACCCACACCTCCGCCAAGCAGCTCGTGCCGGTCGCCAACAAGCCGGTGCTGTTCTACGGCATCGAGGCGATGGCCGCGGCCGGCATCACCGAGATCGGGATCATCATCGCGCCGGAGACCGGCGACGAGATCCGCGAGGCGGCCGGCGACGGCTCGCAGTTCGGCGTCGAGATCACCTACATCGAGCAGGACGAGCCGCTCGGCCTCGCGCACGCCGTCCTGACCGCCGAGCCGTTCCTCGGCGACCGACCGTTCGTCATGTACCTCGGCGACAACCTGCTGCAGGGCGGGATCGCGACCTCGTCGCAGGCCTTCCGCGCCAACGAGCCCGACGCGCTGATCCTGCTCACGCAGGTGCCCGACCCCGAGAACTACGGCGTCGCCGAGCTCGACGGCGAGCGCGGTCGTCGCAGCTGGTCGAGAAGCCGAAGGAGCCGAAGACCGACCTCGCGCTGGTCGGCGTCTACATGTTCACCGCGACGATCCACGACGCCGCCCGCGCGATCGAGCCTCGCGCGCGCGGCGAGCTCGAGATCACCGACGCGATCCAGTACCTCGTCGACAACGGCAAGCGCGTCGAGCCGCACATCGTCGACGGCTGGTGGAAGGACACCGGCCGCCTCGACGACATGCTCGAGGCCAACCGGCTCGTCCTCGACACGATCGAGACGCGCATCGACGGCGAGCTGATCGACGCGCGCGTCGAGGGCCGCGTGGTCATCGAGGCCGGCGCGCGGCTCGAGCGCTGCGACGTGCGCGGCCCGGCGATCATCGGCGCCGGCGCGCAGCTCACCGACTGCTACATCGGGCCGTACACCGCGATCGACGCGGACTGCGTCGTCGAGCGCGCCGAGATCGAGCACTCGATCCTGCTCGAGGGATCGTCGGTCAGCGACCTCGACGGCCGCATGGAGTCCTCGCTGATCGGCCGCAACGTGAAGATCACCCGCGACGGCGGCCTGCCGCGCGCCTACCGGCTTCATGGTCGGCGACAACTGCGAAATCGCCATCCCGTGAAGGTGCTGGTCACCGGCGCCGACGGCATGCTCGGCCAGGACGTCGTCGCCGCCGCCCGCGGCCGCCGGCCACGAGGTCGCCGCCGTCGACGTGGCCGAGGCCGCAACTCACCGACCCCGCGAGGTGCCGCGGCGACTGCCGGACGGGCACGCGACGCGGTGGGCAACTGCGCGGCCTGGACCGACGTCGACGGCGCCGAGGCCGACCCGGCGGCGCCTTCGCGTCAACGGCGCCGCGTCGAACCACGTCGCCGCCGCCGCCGAGTCGGCGCCTGCCTCGTCGCACGTCTCGACCGACTACGTCTTCGACGGCGCCGCTCGCCCGACGGCGCCGCTACGCCGAGGCCGACCCGACCTCCCCGATCAACGCCTACGGCGCCACCAAGCTGGCCTCGGCGAGGCGGCTGTGGCGACGCTCGACCTCGACCACGCGATCGCCCGCACCGCGTGGCTGTTCGGTGGCGGCGGGAACAACTTCGTCGCGACGATCGCTCGCCCTCGCCGCCGAGCGCGACGCGATCGACGTCGTCACCGACCAGATCGGCTCGCCGACCTAGCCCTGCCACCTTGCCCCGCGCTGCTCGACGCTCGGAGGCGCGCACCGACCGGCATCGTCCACCTCGCCGGCGCCGGCCCGCGCTCGTGGCACGAGCTGGCGGCCGAGGTCGTCAGGCAAAGCGGCGTAGCCTGCGAGGTCGTGCCGGTGACCAGCGACCG